>NZ_JBBVGT010000002.1:0-2235716 GCF_042159835.1 Albibacterium profundi
AACTTATTTATCTGAGTGGTATCATCTAAATAAGTGAAAAAAAATGAGCCGGAAAAGCCTGAATCCAATAAATTCAGGCCTATTTCGGCTCTTTTTATTTATCTATTTGCGGATTTAAGGTAATAATAATCGAGCATGAGTCTCATACGGATGCTCGGGTCGAAAGGGAATCCCCAGGCGAGTAACCTGTTTGCGGTGATCCATTAGCTGCAGGAGCAGAAGAGTATACATCTGGAAGCAAAGCCAGGAAAGCGGCCTATGGAGCTGTGCGGCAGCGCTCAGTAGGCAATTTTTCAAAATATTGTTAAGCCTTTTCTGAGCATGGTATTTTTCATGGTATTACCAATTAGCAGGAAAATAAGCCATTGAATATAAAAGATAAAAATGTCTTGTTTACAATAGAGTGGGAATGATTCCGCGTCTGGCACAGCCAGGCACCTGATGGCATGAAATGCCGCTAAGCCCGCGTAATTGCGGGCTTTTTTTTGTTTGTGTTTGGCACGATCTGGCAACGGGAGGAAGCGCCAAGCACCGTTTGAGCATGGCATTAAAGCTGGTATTATGGTTTGGCGATGCCATGATTGATGCCGATACCATGCTGCGTTCTTTTGTGTGTTCATGGTATTAATATTCTATAAGTTACTGTTTCGTAAGAAAAAATACGATAAATTCGAGATTTTTTCAGCATGGTATCGGAGACGAAGAAGGACAAGGTACATGCTGACCGATACCAAGCTGCGCAATCTCAAGCCCAGGGACAAACTCTACAAAGTGAATGACCGGGAAGGTCTCTATGTGGCAGTGACTCCAGCCGGCTCCATCTCGTTCCGTTACAACTACTCAATCAACGGTCGGCAGGAGACCATCACCTTTGGGCGTTATGGTGTCGGTGGCATCACCCTGGCCGAAGCCCGCGAGCTGTTGGGTGACGCCAAGAAGATGGTTGCGGCGGGCAAGTCGCCGGCCAAGGAGAAAGCCCGAGACAAGGCGCGGGTGAAAGATGCAGAGACGTTCGGTGCCTGGGCGGAGAAGTGGCTGCGTGGCTACCAGATGGCCGACTCCACCCGCGATATGCGCCGCTCGGTTTATGAGCGTGAGCTGAAGCCGAAATTCAGCAATCAGAAGCTGGTGGAGATCACCCACGAAGACTTGCGGGCGCTGGCTGATGCCATTGTTGAGCGAGGCGCACCGGCCACCGCCGTTCATGTGCGTGAAATCGTGTTGCAGGTATTTCGCTGGGCCATCGAGCGTGGGCAGAAGGTCGAAAACCCGGCAGAACTGGTGCGCCCAACAAGCATCGCTCGATTCGAGCCACGTGACCGAGCGTTGACGCCAGAAGAAATTGGGCTGATGTACCAGTACATGGAGCGAGTGGGCACAAGCCCAACAAACCGTGCGGCGGCCAAGCTGTTATTGCTGACGATGGTGCGCAAGAGCGAGCTGACCAATGCGACCTGGAGCGAGATCAATTTCAGCGAAGCGTTGTGGACGATTCCAAAGGAGCGGATGAAACGCCGTAACCCGCACCTGGTATTTCTGTCCCAGCAGGCTCTGGATATTTTCATTGCCATGAAAACCTTTGCCGGTGGTTCCGACTTCGTTTTGCCATCACGGTACGACTCGGATGCGCCGATGAGCGCTGCCACACTTAACCAGGTGCTGACGCTGACTTACAAGGCGGCGCAGAAAGATGGGAAGTCACTTACCAAGTTCGGACCGCATGATTTGCGGCGCACAGCCAGCACGCTGTTGCATGAGGCCGGCTACAACACCGACTGGATCGAGAAGTGCCTGGCGCACGAGCAGAAGGGCGTGAGGGCTGTCTACAACAAGGCTGAGTACCGCGAGCAGCGGGCGGCGATGTTGCAGGATTGGGCCGATATGATTGATGAGTGGACTTCGGGAGGCAGTAAGGGTTGATGTTTTTGCTATCTTTGATAGCATTGAAGTTGATGCCGTGAATTTATAAATAAGGCCGCCATTGGCATCGGGCAGGTCAATTACCGATTAGCTGCTTCGCGCAGCTACTCGATGAATAGCAACTATTCATTTGAGAGGTATTGACCCATGCAAAATATAAAGACCCTCATCAACAGGAAGAAGCTCCTGGAGATGATCCCGCTTTCGACACGAACAATTTATAACCTGGAGCAGCGAGGGGATTTTCCACGCCGTATCGCGTTAACCAGTAGAAATGTCGCCTGGGATTTGTCAGAGGTCGAAGAGTGGATTGAGGCACGTAAATCATCGGGTGATCAAGCTGCGCGACCTGGCCCTATAGAGGGCTAGTTATATGGCTCTTGATCTTATGGCGGCTTTCACGGAATTGCCGCCACCCATTGATTATGTTCTGCCTAATATGGTTGCTGGCACTGTTGGTGCTCTTGTGTCGCCTGGTGGGGCTGGTAAATCCATGTTGGCCCTTCAATTGGCTGCACAGATTGCAGGCGGGCCTGATTTACTTGAAATAGGCGAGTTTCCCACCGGGCAAGTGGTCTATCTGCCTGCTGAAGATCCACCGGCCGCTATTCACCATCGTCTGCACGCCCTTGGGGCACACCTCAGCGCAGCGGAACGGCAAGCCGTGGCTGATGGTTTGCTCATTGAACCCTTGATCGGTAAATGCCCAAACATCATGGCTGCTAGCTGGTTCGATGCTCTCAAACGAGCCGCTGAAGGTCGTCGCTTGATGATCTTGGACACTTTGCGGCGCTTCCACATTGAGGAGGAGAACGCTAGCGGGCCGATGGCGCAGGTTGTTGGGCACATGGAGGCCATAGCCGCTGATACAGGCTGCTCCATTGTGTTTCTGCACCACGCGAGTAAAAGCGCAGCCATGATGGGGTCGGGCGATCAACAGCAGGCCAGTCGTGGATCGTCCGTACTGGTTGATAACATCCGTTGGCAATCGTACCTATCCGGCATGACGCAAGGCGAGGCCGAGATACTGGGGGTCGATGATTGTCAGCGTGGGTATTTTGTCCGCTTTGGCGTCAGCAAGGCCAACTATGGCGCACCTTTTCAAGAACTCTGGTTTAGACGGCACGACGGCGGCGTGTTGAAGCCTGCTGTACTGGAGCGGCAGTGCAAGGTGAAAAGGAGACAGCGTGAAGAAGCCTAAGCATGACCTGACCCACGTCCGACATGATCCCGCGCACTGTTTGGCACCTGGCCTGTTCCGCAGCCTCAAGCGTGGCGATCGCAAACGCTGCAAGCTGGACGTGACCTACACCTTTGGCGAGGACGAATCCATGCGTTTCGTCGGATTCGAACCTCTCGGGGCCGATGATATGCGTCTTTTGCAAGGCATCGTGGCCCTTGGCGGCCCGAACGGCATCTTGCTAACCCCGGAACCGACCAGTGAGACGGGGCGACAGCTACGGCTATTCCTTGAACCCCGTTTCGAAGCCATTGAGCAAGACGGCTTGGTGGTTCGTGAGAGCCTGACCAAACTGCTCTCAGAAACGGGCATGACGGATAGCGGCGACAACATCAAGGCGCTCAAAGCCAGCCTGCTGCGCATGTCGAACGTCACCATCCTTGTGACGAAGGGACGGCGGCAAGCCGCGTTCCACCTGATGAGTCATGCTTTTGACGAGACGGACGGCAGGCTATGGGTTGCCCTGAATCCGCGTATTGCCGAAGCGATCCTGGGGCATCGTCCATATGCCCGTATCGACATGGCGGAAGTGCGGGTGCTACAGACTGATCCGGCACGGCTGATGCACCAACGGCTATGCGGCTGGATCGACCCCGGCAAATCCGGGCGCGTGGAACTGGACACGCTTTGCGGCTATGTCTGGCCAGATGAAGCCAATGCCGAAGCTATGAAAAAACGCCGTCAGACTGCCCGGAAGGCACTGGCCGAACTTGCCGCCGTGGGTTGGGTAGTGAACGAATACGCCAAGGGAAAATGGGAGATCAAGAGGCCTGGCCCCACGGCAACTGCACCCGTTTACCGTCGTAACGTTCCCTTGTTACCGTCGTAACGCTCCCCTTCTGCCGTCGTAACGTTCCCCGTCCCAATTTGGAAAACCCAGACGGTGCGCTGCTTTGCGGGCAGTTTGGGAAATCCATCCAAGATTATCTAAAGATAATCCATCATGCGCGGTGCAGCTCGCGCCTTGAGGGCGCGTTCTGACCTTGCCAATAAAGCCCTGGCGGGCTTTATCAATCGGCCATAGGCCGATGGTTTAACGCCAAGAAGAGAAGGCGGCTTCAGTGGCCGCTGAAACGCCTTGTGAGAGGGGAAAACAACCCGGAGTCCCTTATTCCATGAGCTGAAGCAGAATCTGCGTCTAACGGTGCTGGAGGGCCGCTGTGTGCACTTGTAGTTATCTGTACTGAAACCTTGGCTCGAAACGTGAAATGGCTAAGCAGTGCCCATTCGTTCGGTAAGAATAATAAGAAGATTATTATTCTTATTATTACCAAGCAGGAATGAGCCGTGTGTGTTGGACGCCCATAACCAGTAACCTGCGTGAAGGTGTCAACATCAGGAAAGGTTGCCCCTCAAGTATCAATACGTCGCCTTAGTGGTATGACGGGAGGGGAGGCAAATTTCTTGTGTTCATTGACACTTGAGGGGCGGGTTATGCCCTTCTTTTTTGGCGTCCAACTCGCCCCATCGGGGCGAATGGTTTGTGTCGATTGTTGGCATTTTAGGTTCCGATTTAAAGCCGATTGAGCAGCGATTTTGAAGCGACTATGTCGATTGCAGGCCGATTTGGTGACGATTACGGTTATGTTGCCAAGAATCGGTGTTTGTTTGACGATAAAACGCTTTACGTTCGATATGCGCTAGATTTTCAATAGTGGGTGAAATGCGGGCAGGATGGGTGAAGTTAGCTAACCGGCAAGCCGGTTATCTATCTTCACTGTCCCTTATTCGCGCCGGGGGCACTCAACGGGAATCCTGCCCTGCGGGGCTGATCGGCTACCGCCGGTTGCAAGAGTATAGGTCTTGCTATTTTTAATATCTTTGATAGCATGGTTGTCGGGTACACCAAAAGGGTATTGATATGGCAAATGTGCTTATCAGGAATTTACCCGCCGAGGTGCACCGTGCGTTGAAAGTTCGAGCAGCGCTCAACGATAGGAGCACCGACGCGGAAATACGCGAAATACTGACGGCGGCAGTACAGCCGCTAGAGCTTGAAGAGATTGGCCGGGAAGTTGGCTTGTCCGAAAGCGATAAAAAAACAGAGTAGTTTTACGTTTGTAAGTCCGGGCCTCAGCGCCAAGGGCAATACCGATCAGCTAGTGGCGTAGCTCTTCGATGAAACGTTGCCGAGAACAAGCACAACGCTTGGTCAAGGCAATGCCTTCTTTTCATCGACGGAGTACGACCATGAAGTCCAAAATTTTAGCGGCTAAAAAAACCGCTCTAGCCGTTGCACTCGCAACCGGCTTTATCACCACTACCACCGCCCCTGTGCAAGCTGGTATCCCCGTCATCGACGGCGGCAACCTGGCCCAGAACATCATGACGGCCATCGAGTCGGTGGCGCAGACGCTCAAGCAGATTGAGCAGTACCAGACCCAGTTGCAGCAGTACGAAAATCAGCTCCAGAACACGATGGCCCCAGCCGCGTATATCTGGGATCAGGCGCAGACTACGATCAACCGGCTGATTGCCGCGCAAAACACGCTGGCCTATTACGAGAACCAGCTAGGCAGCCTGGATCGTTACCTGGCCAAGTTTCAGGACGTGGCCTATTACCGCAGCTCGCCATGCTTCAACGGCAGCGGCGGATGCACGCCGGCCGAAAAGGCAGCGATGGAAGAGAACCGCCGCCTGGCGTCAGAGTCGCAAAAGAAGGCCAACGATGCCCTGTTCCAGACCGTTGCCGACCAGCAAAAGGCTTTGAAGGATGACGCCCGTACCCTGGAGCGGCTGCAAGGCGCGGCCCAGGGTGCAACTGGCCAGCTACAGGCCATCGGCTACGCCAACCAGCTCGCCAGCCAGCAGGCCAATCAGCTCTTGCAGATTCGCACCATGTTGACCGCCCAACACAACGCGGAGGCAGCCCGGATTGCAGCAGAACTCGATGCCGAGGCGCGAGGTGATGCCAGGGCCGAGCAAATGCGTACCTGGACGTTTCGCCCGAGTCCGGCAGACAACTACTAGGGAGGCGGTGAGATGAAAAAAATCTTTTTTACTACCGCGGCTACGTTGCTGTTGTTGGCTGGATGTGAACAGGAAAGGATGCCCGAACCAAATGCGGCGACGTGTGCCCCCGATGCGTTCCAGGCAGCACTGAATGAAATGCGCAGCGAAGCGAACCGAGAGGCCTTTACCGAGGAATGCAGAGCATTCCAGAAGGCCAAGCAGATGCGTCAGTGGGAGTTCAAGCCCAGCCCTAAAGATGATTATTGAGGTGGTCGCCATGAGAAAGAAAATTGCTCTAGGTGGCTTGATGATGGTCGCCACAATGGTGCTGGCTGAACCTGCAATGGCGCAGGAGCTAAGTAGCAGCGGTGTTATGAATGATGTGCTCAAGCGTTTTCATGATGCTGCCGCAACATGGGGGCCAGCTATTGAGTCCGCTGCATCGCGTTTGTTCTGGACGCTGGTTGTGATTTCGATGGTCTGGACATTCGGCATGATGGCTTTGCGCAAGGCCGACATTGGCGAGTTCTTCGCGGAGTTCGTTCGCTTCACGATCTTCACCGGCTTTTTCTGGTGGTTGCTGACGAATGCGAACCAGGGCATGAATATCGCCGGTACGATTGTTCAGTCATTGCAAACTCTGGGCGCGCAGGCGGGGGGACTTTCCAATAGCAATCTTGGGCCCTCCAGCATCCTTGATCTTGGTTTCGAGTTATACAACCGCACAGTACAGGCCACCTCGGAGCTGGGATGGCGGCAGATGGCAACTGCTCTGGTCATGGAGCTAATGGCCCTGGCTGTTTTGTTTGTCCTGGCGTTGATTGCGGTCAACCTGTTGCTGTTGCTCGCATCAGCCTGGATTCTGTTGTATGCCGGTGTGTTCTTCCTTGGCTTTGGTGGAAGTCGTTGGACTTCCGACATGGCGATCAATTACTACAAGACCGTGCTGGGCCTGGCCGCACAGCTTATGGCAATGGTGCTTCTGGTTGCGATTGGCAAAGAGTTCATCAATCACTACTACACGCAAATCAGCGAGAACATGGCATCCCAGGAACTGGCCGTGATGTTGGTTATATCGGTCATCTTGCTTTTCTTGGTCAACAAAGTTCCGCCGATGATTTCTGGTCTTGTGTCTGGTGGTGGTATTGGCGCAGCCGGTGGAATTGGAAACTTCGGTGCGGGTGCGGCAGTTGGGGCGGCGGTGACGGCGGCCAGTATGGCAACTGGCGGCGCTGCCCTGGCAGGTAAAGCGGTTATGGGTGCCGCAGCCGGTGCAGCCGGAGGTGCAAGTGCACTCCAAGCGGCTTTTCAGAAAGCATCAGCGAGTATGGAAACCGGCGGTGACATGTCCAGCATGGGGTCAGTTGTCAGCAGTGGCGGAAACGGTGGTGGTGAAGCGGGTACTGCTGGCAGTAGCCCATTCGCCCAAGCGGCTGGCTTTGGTGACAGCGGCAGTAGCTCAAGCGGTGGCGGCTTTGCCAAGGCCGCGAAGCTGGCCACAGGCACGGCCTCCGAGTTAGCCAAGGGTGTCGGCTCTCAAGTGAAGCAGGGATTCCAGGAGCGAGTGAGCGAAACCACAGGCGGAAAACTGGCTGCTTCGATACGCGAAAGCATGGAGCCGAAAGAAGCAAGCCAATCTGGCCAGTTCGAGGGCAATAGCTTGGGCGCCGATTCTGGCCCAGATAGTAACGAAGTCAGGAGTTAGCACGATGACGACATCAACATACATGGCCGCATTGGCGGCCCTGGATGAAGCGCCAAGGGAAGAAGTCAGCCAGGTATTTATTTCGCCGCTGGGTGATCAATCGACCGAGGTCGATGCAGAGACAGAAACAGCCGCTTTTGTATCACGGCCAGACCCTATGAGAGAGAGCGAAACTAAGCCGATAAGTATTGAGGTTAATGGCGGCAGGAATGAGCGGTCAGCATTCGCGGAGGCGGCGGGGCTGTACCTGTAGGCGCACCGGGCTGGCCACAACCAGCCCGGCACTTTCAATCAACACCTACTGGAGAGGTGAATTATGACAACACAACATATTATCGAACCAGGGCAAGCAGTGCATCAAGCAGCGGCTATTCTTTCTTCTTTGGAGTACATCAACCAAGCGGAAGCGCGGAGCCTTGGGCCATTGGCCGAAGCCGTCGCTAATGCTTTTATGGTGGTGTACTACCAAGCTGAAACGGGCCGGGCGACACAGGCTGATTTTCAAGAAGCAATGAACGCCTTGCGCCAAGCGTGCAGCTAATGACGAAAGGGCGGCCACTCGAACTGGCCGCCTTTTTCAATCTTCACTGTTTGGCCATTCCCGACCCACAGACGGCGCATCCATCCATTCGCGTTCCTCCGGCGGCAGCGGGTAAGCCCCGGATGCTTCCGCGTCGGCCAGTAGTTCGGCCAGTGTGTAGCGCACCCGACCAGTGGAAACGGCGCGGGCCGGGTCGGCCTTCTCATGCAGCCTGTTCTCTAGGTTCTTTGGGTCTGTCATCGGGCGACCTCAGCAAGCATGGATACTAGGTGTTCCAGGTCAGTGATCGAATGCGCCAGGAAGCGGCCGGCGCGGCAATCTGCAATCATTTCCTCAGTTTTTTCCTACTCATGTTCAACCTCGTTCGTACCAGCTCTTCGAGCGATTCACCACGCGCACGACCAGCAGCATCACCGGCACTTCGACCAGGACGCCGACCACGGTTGCCAATGCAGCGCCGGAGTGCAGACCGAACAAGCTGATGGCGGCCGCCACGGCCAGCTCGAAGAAGTTGCTGGCACCGATCAGGGCCGAAGGACAGGCGACAGAGTGCTTTTCCCCCGCCCGCTTGTTCAGCCAGTAGGCTAACCCGGAATTGAAGAACACTTGAATCAAGATCGGCACGGCTAGCATGGCGATCACTAACGGCTGCCGGATGATGGCCTCGCCCTGGAAGGCGAACAGTAGAACCAACGTCAGCAGCAGCGCGGCCATCGACCACGGCCCGATCTTCTGCATGGCCCGTTCAAAGGCGGCCTGTCCTTGCTTGAGCAGATGCCGCCGCAAGAGCTGCGCCAGGATCACCGGCACGATGATGTAGAGCACGACCGAAATCAGCAGCGTGTCCCAAGGCACCGAGATCGAGGACATGCCCAGCAGCAGGCCGACGATGGGCGCGAAGGCCACGATCATGATGGCGTCGTTCAGAGCCACTTGCGAGAGCGTGAAAAGCGGGTCGCCGTTGGTAAGGCGGCTCCACACGAACACCATTGCCGTGCAGGGCGCGGCGGCCAGCAAGATCAAGCCCGCGATGTAGCTGTCCAGTTGATCGGCCGGCAGGAACGGAGCGAACACTTGTCGGATGAACAGCCACCCCAGCAGGGCCATCGAGAATGGCTTGACGGCCCAATTCACGAACAGCGTGACGCCGATGCCGCGCCAATGCTCTTTGACCTGGTGCAGCGCCCCGAAGTCGATCTTGACCAGCATCGGGACGATCATTACCCAAATCAGCAGGCCCACCGGCAAATTGACCTGGGCCACTTCCATGCGGCCTATGGCCTGGAACACGTCAGGAAGGCCCTGGCCGAGCGCAACACCGGCGACGATGCACAGGGCCACCCACAGCGTCAGGTAACGCTCGAAGCCGCTCATCGGGGCCTGGCGCGGCTTCGCGGCGATGGCCTGTGCGCCGGCGCTCATGCTTCCTGCTCGGTCTTGCCGATGTTCGCCAGCTCGCGCTTGATGGCCGTCTGGTCAAGCATTTTGAGAGGCAGATTCACGAACAGGCGGACGCGGTTCATCATGTGCCGGAAGGTTTGTTCGAAGGCCCGGCGCTTCTCGGCGTCAGTGCCTTCGACGGCGGCCGGGTCTTCAAATCCCCAATGCGCCGAGATCGGCTGACCAGGCCACACCGGACACATTTCGCCGGCGGCGTTGTCGCAGACGGTGATGATGAAGTCCATCTTCGGTGCGTCGGGCGTGGCGTACTCGTCCCAGCTCTTGCTGCGCAGATTCTCGGTCGGGTAATTCACCGACTCCACCTTTTCGACGGCGAAGGGATTGACCTTGCCGGTTGGGTGACTGCCGGCGCTGTAGGCGCGGAAGCGCCCTTGCCCCATCGTGTTGATGAGAGCTTCGGCCATGATGCTGCGCGCCGAATTGCCGGTGCAGAGGATGAGGACGTTATAGATTCTTTCGGTCATGATGTTTCGCTTTCTGGTAGTGGCTGGGGAGCAATGGCGATGGATGAAAGATCGGTGGCCTCGTCGATGACGTGGCCGGCCGCTTTCCGTTCGGAATAGCGGTCTGTCAGTGCTTCACGGTGCGGCCGTACCAGCGCCGTGAAGCGCACCAGTTCTTCCATCACATCGGCTATTCGGTCGTAGTACGGCGAGGGCTTCATGCGGCCCGCCGCGTCGAACTCTTGGAACGCTTTGGCGATACTCGACTGGTTCGGAATGGTGAACATTCGCATCCAGCGGCCGAGCAGACGCAAGGTGTTCACGGCGTTGAAGCTCTGCGAGCCGCCGGATACCTGCATCACGGCCAGGGTGCGGCCTTGGGTCGGCCGGATGCCGGCCATTTCAAGCGGCAGATGGTCAATCTGCGCCTTCATGACACTGGTAATCTGACCGTGGCGTTCCGGGCTGCACCAGACTTGTCCCTCTGACCACTCGGACAGGGCGCGCAGCTCCTTGACGGCCGGGTGATCGTCGCTTTGCACTTGATCGGGCAACGGCAAATCGGACGGGTCGAAGATGCGTGTTTCTGCGCCAAAGAATTGCAGCAGCCGGGCCGCTTCCTCGACGGCCAGCCGTGAGAACGAGCGGGCGCGCAGCGAGCCATACAGCAGCAGGATACGCACCGGCGGGGCGTCGGGTGCCAGCCCGAGCGCCGGGCGCTCGATGGCAAAGGATTTGTCCAAAGCGGGCAAAGAATCGGGGTCGGAAAGATGGCGAAGTCTCATGCCAACACCTTCCCGGCTTCCGTGGTGCAAGACAGGTTGCACACCTGGCCGCCGCAGCAGTTTTCCGTGAGAAAGGCCACCAGGTTAGTGGCCGTCGAAAAGTTCGCCTCGTAGATCACAAATCGGCCTTCTTGCCGCGACGTGACCATGCCGGCGTGTGCCAGCTCTTTCAGGTGGAAGGATAGCGAAGACGGCGGGATGCCGGCCGCTTCGCTGATTTTTCCGGCGGCCATGCCGGCGGGGCCGGCCTGGACGAGAAGCCGGAACACCGCGAGGCGCGATTCTTGAGCGATGGCCGCCAGGGCGGCTACAGCATTTATCGTTTCCATGTTTCAATAATAGTCGAAATATGGAGTGTGCTCAATAGCTCATTTAAGCTGTAAAAATGAGCTAGGCGCATTTAGATCGATATGTGATAAATTGGCCTGCCAGTTTAAGATGGGTGCATTTGAGTATGCCCAAAGGAGCCCGCAAGTATGCGCAGGACGAAGCCAGTAGCCGCGCCGATGGTGGCGCGGGTCTATCTGCGCGTCAGCACCGACGCGCAGGACTTGGAACGCCAAGAGGCGATCACTACGGCCGCGAAGGCCGCCGGCTACTACGTCGCCGGCATCTACCGTGAGAAGGCATCCGGCGCACGCGCCGACCGGCCTGAGCTGCTGCGCATGATCGGCGACCTACAGCCCGGCGAGGTGGTCATTGCCGAGAAGATCGACCGCATCAGCCGCCTACCTTTGCCCGAGGCCGAGCGCCTGGTGGCCTCGATACAGGCCAAAGGCGCACGCCTGGCCGTCCCTGGCGTGGTCGATCTATCCGACCTGGCGGCCGAGGCCCAGGGCGTCGCCAAGATCGTGCTGGAAGCCGTGCAGATCATGCTTTTTCGCCTGGCCTTGCAGATGGCCCGCGACGACTACGAGGACAGGCGCGAACGCCAGCGCCAAGGCATTGAGTTGGCCCGCCAGGCCGGGCGGTACAAGGGCCGCCGTGCTGATCCGAAGCGCCGCGCCCAAGTTGTCGCGCTGCGCAAGTCCGGCTACAGCATCAACAAGACCGCCGAGCTGGCCGGGTACAGTGCGGCCCAGGTGAAACGGATATGGGCCGAGGTCAGCCAGGCCGAAGCGAAGCAGCACGGCGCGTTCGTGGAGGACGCATTGACGGAAGCCGATGCCCTGGCCGCTGTCGGCCAGGATGAGCGCCAGGAGGAAAGGGCATGAAGAAGCCGAACCAAGACGACGAGCCGTTTTTCATCACCGAGGAGATTGCGGCCGAAATGATCGCCGGCGGCTATGAGTTCGAGCTGCCGCCCATTCCTTGCACCATCCGCCTACGCGACGTGCTGGAGCGCATGACCGATGCTGAGCTAGCATTGCAGCCGGGCGAGATCGCCGACCAGGAGCGTGAACGCTGCCGGCGCAAGCCGTGTTCAACCTCATGATCTGGTCATGGTATTTTTCATGGCACTGAGCCTGATAGTTCTTGCAAATTGTTGTCACTAAAGGGTTTTGTGTGCTTGTTTACAATCGAGTGGGAGTGACGGGCACTGGCTGGCAATGTCTAGCAACGGCAGGCATTTCGGCTGAGGGTAAAAGAACTTTCCGCTAAGCGATAGACTGTATGTAAACACAGTATTGCAAGGACGCGGAACATGCCTCATGTGGCGGCCAGGACGGCCAGCCGGGATCGGGATACTGGTCGTTACCAGAGCCACCGACCCGAGCAAACCCTTCTCTATCAGATCGTTGACGAGTATTACCCGGCATTCGCTGCGCTTATGGCAGAGCAGGGAAAGGAATTGCCGGGCTATGTGCAACGGGAATTTGAAGAATTTCTCCAATGCGGGCGGCTGGAGCATGGCTTTCTACGGGTTCGCTGCGAGTCTTGCCACGCCGAGCACCTGGTCGCTTTCAGCTGTAAGCGTCGCGGTTTCTGCCCGAGCTGTGGGGCGCGGCGGATGGCCGAAAGTGCCGCCTTGCTGGTTGATGAAGTACTGCCTGAACAACCCATGCGTCAGTGGGTGTTGAGCTTCCCGTTTCAGCTGCGTTTCCTGTTTGCCAGCCGGCCCGAGATCATGGGGTGGGTGCTGGGCATCGTTTACCGCGTCATTGCCACGCACCTGGTCAAGAAAGCGGGCCATACCCACCAAGTGGCCAAGACGGGCGCGGTCACCCTGATCCAGCGTTTTGGATCGGCGCTCAATCTGAATGTTCACTTCCACATGCTGTTTCTCGACGGTGTGTATGTCGAGCAATCCCACGGCTCAGCGCGTTTCCGCTGGGTCAAGGCGCCGACCAGCCCAGAGCTCACCCAGCTGACGCACACCATCGCCCACCGGGTGGGTCGCTATCTGGAACGGCAAGGCCTGCTGGAACGGGATGTCGAAAACAGCTATCTGGCCTCGGATGCGGTGGATGACGACCCGATGACACCCCTGCTGGGGCACTCGATCACTTACCGTATCGCTGTCGGTTCACAGGCGGGGCGAAAGGTGTTCACTTTGCAAACTCTGCCGACCAGTGGTGATCCGTTCGGTGACGGGATTGGCAAGGTAGCCGGGTCCAGCCTGCACGCCGGCGTGGCGGCCAGGGCCGATGAACGCAAGAAGCTCGAACGGCTGTGCCGGTACATCAGCCGCCCGGCGGTATCCGAGAAGCGGCTGTCGTTAACACGAGGCGGCAACGTGCGCTACCAGCTCAAGACGCCGTACCGGGACGGCACCACGCACGTCATTTTCGAACCATTGGATTTCATTGCAAGGCTGGCCGCCCTGGTACCGAAGCCCAGAGTCAACCTAACCCGCTTCCACGGGGTGTTCGCACCCAACAGTCGGCACCGGGCGTTGGTCACGCCGGCAAAACGGGGCAGGGGCAACAAGGTCAGGGTGGCTGATGAACCGGCAACACCAGCACAACGGCGAGCGTCGATGACATGGGCGCAACGGCTCAAGCGTGTTTTCAATATCGACATCGAGACCTGCAGCGGCTGCGGCGGCGCCATGAAAGTCATCGCCTGCATTGAAGACCCTATAGTGATCAAGCAGATCCTTGATCACCTGAAGCACAAAGCCGAAACCAGCGGGACCAGGGCGTTACCCGAAAGCCGGGCGCCACCGGCTGAGCTGCTCCTGGGTCTGTTTGACTGACGAGCCTGAAGGCCAACGATACCAATCAAAATGCTGCGTTCACAGCGCCGCGGCAGGGATCCGCCGTGCTGGTTGTCGGAAAAGGAGCCGCTAGTGGGAAAGAGGAGGGTAAATTTTCAGCGTTGCTGGCTCCCCGTCAGCCGGATTGGGTTGCATCGCAGGGGTGTCGAAAGAGTCAACTGCGGTCCAAAGCTGTTGGACTTGGGTGAAAAGGGCGTTTATTCTTCCTATACGTTGTCGGCAGCGGGCCAAAAAGGAATACGTCCATGCCCATCGAGGTGAAACCGGCTGTGAGCGCGGGTTCAAGCATATAGCCCGACAGGCGCGTATCCTTGCCGATCACGACACGATGGCGGTGGTCACCGCGACGAAAGACACGGCCAGCCGCCATGCCGACGCGCAAGGCGGTTTCCGCCGTCATCGCGCCTTCGTTGGCTTTGCCACGAATACCGTCTGTGCCGAAATATTTGCGCACCATAAGGTCGATTATCCTGTCGTCGGGTCGCCCTCAAAGGGGACATGCCTGCTGAACCGCGAATATAGAGAAATATCCCGAATGTGCAGTTAACGAATTCTTGCGGTTTCTTTCAGCGCCGCCAATACCGCCAGCCCGTCGCGCAAGGGGCGCGGCTCGTGTGTGCGGATGAAGTCAGCTCCACCTGCGGCGGCGGCAAGCTCTGCAGCGAGTGTCGCGGCCCCGACATCCCCCGGACCACGGCCTGTGAGCGCGCGCAGAAAGGATTTGCGCGAAACAGACAGAAGCACCGGCAAATCGAAGCGCAGCCGCAATTCATCGAACCGCGCCAGCACCGAGAGCGAGGTTTCGGGAGCAGCCCCCAGAAAAAACCCCATGCCGGGATCAAGGACAAGGCGGTTGCGTTTGATACCGGCACCCGTCAGCGCCGCGATGCGCGCGTCAAAGAACGCCGCAATGTGATCCATGATGTCGCCAGCGGGTGCCTCGCGCCGATCTGCCTGCCCGTCTTGCACCGAATGCATAACGACGAGTTTGGCAGATGATTTCGCCAATTGCGGATAGAACGCAGCGTCTGGAAAACCGCGAATATCATTGAGATAGGCCACACCACGCGACAAGGCATAGGCTTGCGTCGCGGGTTGATAACTGTCGAGCGAGACGGGAATGCCATCTGCCTTGAGCGCGTCCAGCACCGGCGCGATACGCGCGATTTCTGTGTCGGACGAAACAGGCGCGGCGTCGGGATTGCTGGATGCCGGACCGAGGTCGATCACATCTGCCCCCTCGGCCATCAGCTTACGCGCCTGCGCAATGGCTGCGTCTGGCGCCAGATACCGGCCTCCATCGGAGAAACTGTCCGAGGTTATGTTGACGATGCCGAAAATGATGAGCGATTTATTCATGGGGGCTTCTATAATAATACCTAAAATCCGCAGGTAGTTAATTAGGATGTTTAAAGATTCTGATTATCCGTTTATGCACCTGTTATATTCGCAATTACTAGTCTGTCAAAGAGTTTGTCTCCAAAATACCGTCTGTTTAATTTGTAAATAAACTCGTTGAGATACAACTGTAAGTATTTCCTTTTGATTTTATGGTAGTTGCCCAGCAATGTCCGTTTTGCATTACTGATTGCGATATGCACCCATTTGAGTGTTTCCTTGGTGGTTTTGGCGTCTGATTTCTCGGTGACGTGCAATTCCACCAGATCGGAGATGTCAACGTAAGAAGTGCTTTTGTCCGAAAATACGATGGCATCATCCTCCATGCAGTCCCTGACCACGCCGTTGATTCCTTCACTTTGATGGCTATCCAGTACCCTGGCCTTGAAATAACGCACATGCTTCTCCTTTTTGCCCGTTTCGATATCTTCCAACGGGGTGCTTTCGGCCATCACCGCAACGTTCTGCTTTCCCTCGGCTCCCCGGCCACGTGTACCCTTGCCTCGCTCGATTTCCTTACTGGCCACCGAAAAGTAACCCTCATCCAGTTCTATCATCCCTTCCAGTGTATACCTTGCATCCCGGTTGCCCATCGCCCTGCGGAGTTTGTGTACCATCGCCCATACCGGTTCGTAACGCTTCAATCCTAATTGCTTCTGGAGTTCGTTGGTGGAGAATCCCTTTTTTGTGCAACTCATCAGGAACATCGTTTTGTACCACACCAGAAACGGCAGCTTGGAGCTCTCCATGATCGTACCGCTGCGCAACGAGGTGCGGAAACGGCAACCTTTGCATTCATAACTCCATTTACCCTGTAACCAATAATGGGAAGTGCCCCCGCATCGCTTGCAGACAACCCCTTCCTTATCACGCTGCTCCTTGAAATGCAAACGACAATCTTCCTCCGAACCGAAATGAGCCGTAAAACTGAATATGTTCATAATCCCTGCTTTTTGAGCGCTAATATACTAAAAATATTAGGTGTGTTTGCGGAGAATCAGATTAAAGATTAAATATAGCAACCATTTTGCTTTTATTTTTGTCCCTTTTGGGTCGTTACTGACCGGGTGCCGGGAAGTAGTCAGTGTGAATTGCTGGGCCAAACTGGTACAGAGGAGGTTTTTCCGGTTTTTTTGTCGTTTTCTGGCAGGCTAAGACATAGCTTCCCTGTAATGTTATTGATTTTCAACAGGTTGCACGGTTGCTTATTTGGCTTTAGGTCAATAAAGGCGAGTAGTCCTTTTCGGTATATAGCTTGAGCACATAGTTTCTTCCCGTCCTGATCCATTTCCCCGCCACTGTTATGAAACGGAAGATGAATTTTTTCAGCCTATAGTTGGGTTTCAGCCAGGAAAGCTTTTTGGAATATTCTCCGACCAGGTAACTGTAAAAATTGGCGTAGATGGCCGTCATGATCATAAAGGCGGTATTCTCCGATAAAAAAGAGCAGGGCATTTTGGCCCAACCGAAGTCGTTGTTCATCACATCGAAAATCCGCTCGCTTTCCCCTCTGGCATTATAGAAGGCCACCACTTCCTTATTGGGACTCTCCAAGTCATTGGTCAGGATGCCCCTGTAGGTATAGGCCCCACCGCTGAACATATCGGTCTGTGCATCCCTTCTCTTTATCCTGCTGATGACCAGCCGGTAGGGGTTGTCCCCGCCAAACGGTCTGTAACCGGGGATGTCGGCCACCTCCATCTCCTGGATGCCCAGGCGGGTCTTCTCCCAGTCCCCTTCGGGGACAGATCCGATCATCCCATCCATCTTTGCACATCGGTTTGCCCTGATGTAAAAAGACCTGCAGTTCTGTTCCACCATGTCCACTACCTCTTTCTGGTAAGAAGCCGAATCGGCCCTGAACCTGCCTATGCTGATCCGGTTACCGGCCAGGCTGGCAAACGCCCTTTCCAGCGTCTCTGCCTGAAGGTATTTTGCCGGACTGTTTCCGTTCCTGCCCTCCAGGTATACCGGCATGTTGTCTATGGAGGCTATTCCCGGCTGGTAGCCGTATGTCTTTTTATAAGTCATTCCAGCATCGTATTTCTCTGTCGGCTGGACCTGGTTGTCATAGTCAAGGTCATACCGTTTGTTTTCCCTGAGCTGGCCGGTCAGCTTTAATGCCTTTACCAGTAAGTCATTGAGTTTAGGATTCAGGTTGAAGCCGTGCTTTACCCCGGTAACAGGATTTTCAAAGACTTCGGTAGCAGTGGCCAGTTCCTTGATGCCCCGGAGGATGGTATCCGCACTGCACACCTGAATACCCCTGACATTGCGCAGATGTTCCCTGAGATGGTCATTGACATCCTCTGTACAGTCCCCTCCGTTTAAATAGATGGCAAGGTGGTTGGTGAAAATATCGCTATAGGAAAAGCCGAAGGTCTTTACCCTCATCCCCAGCTGATTATCTATCAGATCCGGAAGGCCGGAATCTTTAAACGAATTGAAAACAAAATTAAAGCCGCCAAAGGGTGTGATTTTTTCTGATGAATTGGTTACTTTCATGCCAACTTATTTATCTGAGTGGTATCATCTAAATAAGTGAAAAAAAATGAGCCGGAAAAGCCTGAATCCAATAAATTCAGGCCTATTTCGGCTCTTTTTATTTATCTATTTGCGGATTTAAGGCAATAACTCATTATCCTTTTGTTCTACGCTCATACTAAATGACCCGAACGGATGCTGTATGTGAACGTCTTTCGGCAATTGTTCAACCTTGAAGTTTTCGGGCAAATGATAGACTAGGGAGTCGATATCCACGTACCCGCGATTAATATACAAGTCGTTTTCCCTGTCTCTTGCTTCTGGTGGCTGCGGACTTTGGTTCAGTCGGTTCAATGGAATAAACATTAAGTCGGCATTAATAGCCCCATAATTAGATGCATTGAAGCTGAGTTTCTCAACGGTTGTAGGGCGACTGCTCTTTTCTTGGTCAATAGTATACGAATCTACTGTAAGGTTTCCAATTCGATAGATTTTTGGAACTTCCTTGATTTGTTCACGCAGTGGTTCACCAATTAGGAAAATACGGTTATCGTATTGCCATCCGTCAAATTCAGTCGTGATCGTACCATTCACTGAACCTTCTTCATTGATATTTAAGACGGCGGTTCTTATCTGCTTACTGTTGTCGGAAGTATAGCGAGGAGTACGAACGAGCTCGCCGCCATTTTCAGTACATGCTACGGCAAGTCGGTCGTCGGTAAAAGTCCCCAAGTAATTGAATGGATTGTCTTTGCTGGTACAGTCGACCCAAGCTGTATCTGACTCAAATGGAATTCTCAGAATAACATGGTCGAACTGACTAATACTTGCAAAATCTGGAAGTGCATTCTTCTTTTTATCTCCAGAAGCAACAACTACATAGTCTGAAGGAATACCAACTACCGCCAGTAGTCCCTGTGTATAATTTACAAGGGCCTTGCAGTCGCCATAGCCTGTTGCATCAACCTCGCTGGCTAGGAACGGTTGAAAACCGCCGATTCCAACCTGGATACTGACATAGCGAGTTTTTTGCTGCACGAATTCGTAGATGGCTTTTGCCTTCTCCCACGGGTCGGTCATGTCAGCGGTGATCGATTTGATATGAGACGCAGTAGTTGCCGGTATTTCGCTACGTCCTTTTAGCAGAACATTGTACATCCACTGGCCATATTCCTGCCAATTCGAGAAACTACCAGACACTTTTTCGTACGTGAAATGTTCCGGCGCCAACTTGACTGATGTGAGGAAGGTTTCGGGAAGCGGACTGTATAGCTCATTTTTCAGCGCCTTCTTATTTGAGATACGCCAATGGTATGTTTTGATACCTTCCTCTTCCGTAACTTCCGCAGCTCCCGGATAGTTGATCTCCTTATACCTTAACTGAAAATCTGGGTCAACATGTACGGTTAAGCTCGCATTCTCAAGGGAAACACCCGACGTAGTTACAGGATACCAGTCGGGTAAATTCAGTGTTTGTTTAGATCGGACTTCGTACTCAATTTCAAGTGTATATGGGTACATGAGAGAGTTAGGCTGAAATACCATTAAGCGCGAATCCAAAAACAATGAAACGTTATCACTGGCGCTGACATCCTTAAAGGACTTTGACGTTATTTTGGATATTTGACGACCAAATTCATCATAAATCGCTCCGCGAACAGATCGGATTTGGCGACTCTTGTTGTACCAAATGTTTACCGCGGCATCGGCATCACCATTTTCGTTTAAGACGGTAATCACCCGCTTGACCGTATACGTGAACTGATCTACATCTTTGATTTCAATATCCATGTCCATCGTACGAATTACCGAACTGGCACGTGACAAGAGATTAGGGTCAATATCACTAGCTAAATAGCCCTCCTGTGCCATGCTAGAAAAACTAAACATGGATAGAAGGATGATTGAATAAAAGAGTCTCATATTTCTTTGCGTTCAAAAACTAAGTCTGTCTTCTGAAGTTGAATGATCTGATTGAAAAGCTCTTTCAATGCTGGATATTCCTCAGGCTGATAAATGCTCTTTCCCAGTTCCATAATCTGCGAAAACTGTATTTGATCACCGACTATTTCAGTTTTATTAATAAAACGACCTCCTCTGTTAGGTAAAGCAATGGCAAGATCACGTGGTTTACCAGTCAATTCATAGTTTTCAGGAATCCTTAAACTAATAACGACCCGAGTGCTCTCGGGTGCTCCTAAATCAACCGGATAGGTCCGTTCTGCAAGCTTAAACGGATTATCGTTCATTTTATTCATAAGGAAGGGATTGAAGAATATTCGATCAAACGAGAGTGAGTCAAATGCTGCAATCTCTACCTCGTAAGTCTCTTCGAGAGTTTTGTCAATAGTATCCAGATTGTTTACGTCATAATTGATAATCCTTGTATCAGGCAAATTCTTGTCTTTATCCTCAACGTACTCTTCGATACTGTTGAATTTTTTGATCTCTTGTCTGCGGTAGTAGGCAGCGTAACCGAGCTTGTAATTTTTGATCGACCCAGTTATTTTACCATTTGGCTGCAAGGTCAATTGTAGAGAGTAAATATCACTTCGTTTTTGGGAAGCTACTAAATCAATCCATTCCGAGGGCTTATTCATGCTCATGATCCGCCCTTCTCCATTTATACATCTCATGGGCAGTAAACCGAATGGCAATAAAGGATCGGTTGCATCTAGCAGATAACTCTCCCCATCGATATTTACCATCGCGACGACATAATTAAAGTCGGATATTACAGGATACAGTTTATGAACCACCCCATTGTCCCGGGTTGATAACACGACTGCGTCTGCGTCCAGATCGGCTGCAGCTAAGGCAGCAATAAGGGAAAGGTTAATATCTGCCACGTTCCCCACACGATGATCAATCGCGTTCTTTAGACCCTGATCTGTAAATTGACCATAACGTTTATTCCATCTTATTTGAGATTGAATATAGGTATATATTGACTGCGCTTTTTCCAAATCGCTTTCAGTCCCGTCTAGAATAGTAGGTAGTATTTTCTTAAAAATATCATCGCGACGCAATTGCTTTCCAAATAGACGATGTGTCTTCATTTCGTAGTCCACATCTTTCCACTCTTTCGTAATCTTTTCTTTAGCACCGTTCAATCGGGTTACCTCTGAAAGCTCGAAATTAATAGCCGATATAAAATTCTTGGGAGATGTCATGTAATCCTCCTCAATGAATGCTGGAATATCATTCATGGCATAGGTCATTTCCGAACAATCAATTCGATACCCCCGAGGCTGAAAACATTCTTTCTTTACCTTCGCGTCGCTCTTATCCAATCTGAGGTATCCGACCAATGATACATTGTAGACAAATACTGCGGGAATGAGTGCTACATATTCACTGTACATCTTGGGGATGTCCCACTGAAACTGCCAGGGGCGATAATTAAAAATATACGGACTCTCAATCTCATATTCATATTCAAGAACGCTACCGTCGACGATATTCGGCAGGGCAAACTTTACTAATTCGACATGCTCCGAACTTTTTTCGCGAATGATACTTTTTTTATCAAGCTCGGTCTTGTTAATTCCGCCATCCGGTGCGGGGTAATAGACTACACCTCTGATATTATCAACTGACTCATATTTTGTAGTCGACCCCTGATATAAAGGAATGACTACATCCCCCCTATTAAATCTAGCACTATTAAATACTTTGATACGAACGTGATAACGGTGCTTAATTTTATCGCCGTCATGAAGGAAACTAGTTGTTCCGAATTCCCTTATAACCACGGCGGCGGCCGTCGTGTCCTTATCATAACGCGTCATGTTTATCGCATGATGATCGAGTTCACCGAAAGGAAAATCTTGTGCTTTTGATAACAAAAAAGAACTTGTTATCAAACAAAAAAGTATGAGTCGTTTCACGGAGGTTCGGTTTATAGGTTATCGTGTTTCCCCGAAAATAATGTAAAAAGCCGTACTTTGCAAGCTTTATTATCTACCTTTGCAAAAATAAAATAAAATAATTTGTCATTTGAAAATCTAAATCTCGATGCGGCCTTATTGAAGGCGCTTGAGAACGAAGGGTACACACACCCGACTCCTATTCAGGAACAATCCATCCCTATAGCACTAGAAAGAAGAGATCTGTTAGCCATTGCCCAAACCGGTACTGGTAAAACAGCTGCATTCGCACTTCCGATTTTACAGCTTTTAGGAAACAATAAAAAGAAAGAAGGCATTAAGTCTCTTATTCTCAGCCCAACACGTGAATTAGCTATCCAAATCAGTGAAAGCTTCGCTGCTTATGGGAAACATACACAACTAAAACACGCTGTAGTATTTGGCGGAGTACCCATTGGCGCTCAAATAAGCACGTTAAAGAAAGGGGTCGATATCTTGATAGCTACCCCCGGAAGACTGTTAGACTTGTTGAATCAACGAGTATTGTCACTCGCTCAGATTGAGATACTGGTGCTCGACGAAGCCGACAGAATGTTGGATATGGGTTTTATTAACGATGTTAAAAAACTGATTGCTAAAATTCCTGCAAAAAGACAGACCTTATTCTTCTCGGCTACCATGCCTAAAGAAATCACAGGTTTAGCTAACGGTATACTAAATAACCCTGTTAAGGTGGAGGTCACTCCGGTAGCCACGACGGCGGAGAAAGTTAAACAGGCGGTCTACCCGGTTGTAAAGAAAGATAAGGCCTCCTTATTGATTCACCTACTAAAAGACCCTAAAATAGAAAGTGTACTGGTTTTCAGTCGCACGAAATATGGTGCCGATAAAATCGTAAAAATCTTAGGCCGTGCTTCTATTCAGGCAGCTGCGATCCACGGGAATAAATCTCAAAATGCAAGACAAAAGGCTCTCAGCTTCTTCAAAAGCGGAAAGATCCGGGTGTTGGTAGCAACCGACATTGCGGCGAGAGGTATCGATATCGATCAATTGAACCACGTAATCAATTATGATCTACCGAATCAGCCGGAGACCTACGTGCACCGCATTGGTCGCACAGGCCGCGCAGGATTGTCGGGCACTGCTCTGTCATTTTGCGATCAGGAAGAAAAGGCCTATCTGGACGATATCAATAAATTGACAGGACAAAATATCCAAGTCGTCGAAGACCATCCGTATGCGATCGTTTTTGAAAGGCCTGAACCAGTAAACAAGAAAAACGGTAGTAGTCGGAATAATAAAAATCGTCGAAATAGTCGAAACAAAAAAAGATTCGAAGGTTCTTCTAAAAAGAGCTAACAACTTTCATTTTATTTCGTTTTATATTTGCTGTTGTTTGCATTATTTTATAATATTGCTTTTAGTTTCTTTTGAAACAAAAAGCAATATTATATATTTCAAATCATTTCGACTTGGCAGATATGAAGGATCAATCTTCTCTATTTAATCGTGATTTATCAACCGAAAAACTACAGCAAGAAAGTCAATGGGATTTCCTGATAATAGGCGGCGGTGCAACAGGTCTGGGGATTGCTCTAGACGCAGCATCACGCGGATATAAGACGCTTTTATTAGAACAGTCAGATTTTGCGAAAGGTACTTCAAGCAGAAGCACAAAGCTAGTACATGGTGGAGTCCGCTATCTGGCCCAAGGAGATGTTGGATTGGTTCGAGAGGCTTTAAAGGAACGAGGAATTCTATTTAACAATGCGCCGCATTTGGTCAAGAAGCAGGCTTTTATTATCCCCTGCTTTTCATGGTTTTCGAAAATAAAGTACCTTGTTGGCTTGACTATATATGACTGGTTATCGGGGAAGTATAGCTTTGGCAAATCTACGTCGATGTCTAAGGAGGAGGTACAACAAGCAATACCTGATATAAATTCCAGCAGCCTAAGAGGTGGAGTGGAATATTACGATGGTCAGTTTGACGACTCGAGACTAGCAATCGATATCGCTAAAACCGCAGCGGAACATGGCGGCACCTTAATCAACTATGTCAAGGTAACTAAATTATTAAAGAACCAAGAAGGAAAAGTTGAAGGTGTCAGTGTCTATGATGCTGAAAAACAAGCCACTTATAATATTAAAAGTAAAGTAGTAATTAATGCTACTGGGGTTTTCGTGGATGAAATCTTACAGATGGATCATCCGGAAAAGAAACCAATGACCAGACCTAGCCAAGGCATTCACTTGGTACTGGATCGATCGTTCTGGAATAGCGACAAAGCCCTCATGATTCCTAAAACCTCTGACGGTCGGGTGTTATTTGCCGTGCCATGGCACGAGCATCTACTGCTTGGTACAACCGACACTCCGTTAGACAAACACAGCTTGGAGCCGATTGCACTAGAAGCTGAAATCAAATTCATACTGAAAACTGCACAGCAGTATTTAAGTAAAAAACCGGAACGTAGCGATGTGCTTTCCGTCTTTGCGGGTCTAAGACCGCTAGCGGCCCCGGATAAAGATGTCGACAGCACAAAAGAAATATCTCGAAGCCATAAAATATATATTGAGCCTTCGGAGCTCATAACCATAACCGGTGGAAAATGGACAACCTATCGGAAAATGGCAGAAGACACCGTTGACAAAGCCATCAAGGTAAAAGGCTTAGATAAACGAGCTTGCAGGACGGTTGACTTGCCCATTAATAACGGAGTTGAAATATCCTCTAATGGATTGCAAGCAGATGCAAGCGACGTAGCCCTTCATTCGGAATATAAAATAAGCGAATTGGGAATTATCAATGCAGTTCGCTTCGAAATGGCGAGAACTGTCGAAGATGTATTAGCCCGACGATTCAGGATCCTGTTTCTTGATGCGGAAGCTGCTGTAAAGCTAGCCCCTGAAGTAGCACGAGTGATGGCTCAGGAACTAAAAAAAGATGAAATTTGGATTAAGGAGCAAGTTGCCGAATTTATAGCAGTTGCAGATGCATATCAAATACAGTATTTTAACGCCTTTGTATAAACATTCAGACTGAATGGCCTTGCATTTAACCTAAAACAATAAAAGAGATCATACTAGCTTCGTAAACATGATGAGTTTATTTAAACCAGCTCCCCATATTGAGGAAAAACCATTAGATCGTATAGACCCTGAATATAAAAAGCTCAGATTCCAAGTATTCTTAGGGATATTTATTGGTTACGCAGGCTACTATCTAGTACGAAAAAACTTCTCACTGGCGATGCCAGACCTCATTGATCAAGGTTTTAGCAAGGCCGATCTAGGCATTGCGCTATCTGCTATCTCCATCGCTTATGGCTTGAGCAAATTCTTAATGGGCAATGTATCAGACCGTAGTAATGCACGAACATTTTTAACAGCTGGACTCGTGTTATCCGCTAGCACGATGATTTTAATGGGATTGTTTCCTTTTGCAACCGGTTCACTGACCATCATGTTTGTTTTATTATTTATAAACGGTTGGTTTCAGGGAATGGGTTGGCCAGCTTGTGGGCGGGTGATGGTCCATTGGTTTTCAACCAAAGAGCGAGGCACCAAAATGTCTATTTGGAATGTCGCTCATAATGTCGGTGGTGGGCTTGTAGGTCCGCTAGCAATCGTAGCTATTGCGATATTCGGCGACTGGCAGAGTAAACTCTACTTTCCTGGACTTGTGGCTCTCGTTATCGCATTCATAGCCTACCTTTTGATCCGCGATACTCCCCAATCATGCGGCCTGCCGCCTGTGGAGAAATACAAAAATGACTATCCCTCTGATTATTCCGAAGAGAAGGAAAAGGAACTGACAGCCAAGCAGATATTTTTCAACTATGTCCTGAATAACAGATTACTATGGTACATCGCATTTGCCAATGCATTTGTTTACCTAGTGCGGTATGGTATTCTAGACTGGGCGCCAACCTTTCTTGAGGAAGCTAAAGGCTTTTCGGTGAAACAATCGGGTTGGGCCTATTTCGCTTATGAATATGCCGGCATACCGGGCACTCTGCTTTGTGGATGGATCAGTGACAAGGTATTTAAAGGACGTCGCGCACCTGCAACGATTATTTATATGCTACTTGTACTAGTCTCGGTCATCATTTATTGGAAAAACCCTCCGGGTAATATATGGGTTGACAATATCGCGTTGATCGCAATTGGTTTCCTTATATACGGCCCCGTAATGCTCATTGGCGTGCAAGCATTAGATTTAGCGCCGAAAAAAGCCGCTGGAACGGCAGCGGGGCTAACTGGTCTCTTCGGATATATGGGCGGTGCACTTTTCGCAAATATCGCCATGGGTTTTGTTGTTGACCTTTGGAGCTGGGACGGAGGATTCGTCATACTCATTCTATCCTGTATTTTGTCAATTTTCTTTACTGCACTGACGTGGAAGAGGGAAAAAGAACACTTGAATTTACAATCTAGGT
Organism: Albibacterium profundi; assembly: GCF_042159835.1. Classification (NCBI taxonomy): domain Bacteria; kingdom Pseudomonadati; phylum Bacteroidota; class Sphingobacteriia; order Sphingobacteriales; family Sphingobacteriaceae; genus Albibacterium; species Albibacterium profundi. The sequence goes on from NZ_JBBVGT010000002.1 coordinate 26,400, forward strand.
AAAACTTTTTGATGCTAAACTGGTATTTTATATATCATAATTCCCATAATTGTGATATATAAAATACCAATTATCATCGTTTAACGTTTATACTATTAAAATATTTCAAGAGTTTGACCTAAAACACGCATTCTATTAAAAATTGACAAAATATGGACTTGAAGAAAAAAGACAATTCAAATTGGCTACATGTTGCCATCTCATGGGGAGCAAGTATTGTTATTATTGGAGTACTATTTAAGATCCTCTACATTGGTGGATCCTTGGCTAACTACATGATTGGTATCGGATTGGGTGTCGAAGCCGTTTTATTCTTTTTAATGGGCTTTAACCCGCCACCAAAGGAACATGACTGGGCGAGAGTCTATCCCGAACTAAATGAAGACTATCAGGGAGAATTACCAACGAGTTCATTTCGAGCCAGTAGCGCTCCTGCAAATCCGCCTACGACTGCTGCATTAGACAAGATGTTTGCTGATGCTAATATCGAACCGGCAACAATCGAAAGCCTCGGTAGAGGATTACGTGACTTTGGAGACAAAGTATCAGCGATTAATCAGATATCGGATGTATCGTTTGCTGCGAACGAGTTTACAGAGAAGCTACGACACGCATCCACTAAATTTGACAACCTAAGTGCTGCTTTTGAAAAAGCATCTGCTAATCTGGTAGCAATGTCTAACACAAACACGGACACTACAAACTACCATGAACAGGTGCAGCAGCTAACTGGTAACCTACGATCATTGAACAATATGTACGAACGAGAACTCAGAGACTCGGCATCACATCTACAATCAATGAATCATTTCTATGAAAACTTGAGCTATACGATGAAAAACTTCAATGAATCCTTAGATGACTCCAAGGTATTCAAAGAAGAAGTTAATAAGCTAGCGAAGAACTTGACTGCCTTAAATTCAATTTACGGCAACATGTTAACTGCTATGAACCAGCCGCGCGGCTAATTAACTCATTCATTTTTAACAAACATAGAATATGGCTTCAAGAAGAGAGACTCCGAGGCAGCGGATGATTAACATCTTATATCTGGTACTATTAGCTTTGCTTGCATTAAACGTACCGAACTCGATATTAGATGCTTTCAAGAATATCAATAATAGTTTAGAAACTTCTAAATCAAATGTAGACAACTCGGTCGACCAACTATTCGCTGCTTTCGAAAGCACTAAATTAAAAGAAGAACCTGAACGCGCTAAACCCATATACGAAAAAGCTAAACAGGCGCGAGCTATTGTAGGCGATCTAAATGAGTTTATCCTTTCTCTAAAAAAGGAACTAGCACAGCAAGGTGGTGGATATGACGAAGATACAGGCGATCTTGTAAAACGAGAAAACGCCGACATTGCTCCTAACCTCATGCTTAATAAGAAAAAAGGAGTTGAGTTAAAAGAAAAGATCAATACGACACGAGAAAAGTTACTAGCTCTGCTAGATCCTGACGATCAAAACTCTGTATCATTTTCGCTTGAGGCAAACGACCCTCAAAAAGCTGTTAACGGAAAGAGAAAATGGGAAGAAATTAATTTCGGCAGCGGTACGCCACTCACAGCCGCGATGACCATTTTAACCAAGATCCAAACCGACGCTACCAATGCCGAATCAGACGTAGTGAAATTGATCTTAGGAAAAATGGATCAAGCTGTGGTTAACTTGGACAAGTTTGCTGCTGTGGCCGTTGCCCCAACATCGTATTTGGTCCAAGGCCAGCCCTATACGGCTGAGGTTTTCTTGACGGCATCAGACTCCAAGTCTGAACCAATGATTACGGTAAACGGCACGGAACTGCCGATTGTAGACGGTAAAGGTGTCTATACAGTCCCTACCAACCAAGAAGGTATCTTTACTTGGTCGGGGACCATTCAAGTGAAACAAACCGACGGAACGGTGAAGGAATATCGCACACCGGAACAGACTTTTCAAGTTGCACGACCTTCGGCAGTGGTTTCGCCAGATAAGATGAATGTCTTATACATCGGCGTAAACAATCCCGTATCAGTATCCGCACCCGGGACGCCAACCGATAAAATCAAGGTTAGCATGAGCGGCGGTAGCATTTCCGGATCAAATGGAAAATATAATGTACGCGTAACTTCACCGGGAACTGCACGCATTTCCGTATCAGCGGAGGTGGCACCAGGCAAAACCCAAACACTAAGTACAACCGAGTTCAGGGTAAAACGGATACCTGATCCTATCGCAAAATTTGCCGGGAAAACGGGAGGTACAATGGCGACGGTTGCTCTAAAAGCTCAGAATTCTATTTTTGCCACTTTGGAAAACTTCGATTTCGATGCCAAGTTTAATATCACCAAGTTTAGTATGATCATCGCAAAACCGAGAGCAGATGCTATCGTCTTGTCGACCAGCGGGAATGATTTAAGTGGCAGTATGCGATCTGCATTAAATAGCATCAGCCCCGGCACACGAATTATATTTGACAACATTATTGCCGTAGGGCCAGATGGATCGCCAAGGCAGTTAAACGCTGTTGCTCTAACAGCTAATTAAAGCAACAGCATTCATAAGACCATTATGGTGTAGGAGTCGACTCTTCAGAAATGGGAGTCGACTCTTCTGTTTCTGAAGAAGTACTTGTAGTAGTTGAGCTGGACGAAGAACTTGTGCTCTCCGATTGGGTGCTCGGCTCGGCTTGCTCGGCTTTATAACCTTCAAGACTCTCTGGATCAATACCCTTTGGTGTCTGCCAGAGTCGCTCTTTATAAGCTTCTATCTTGTCTTCTATTTCACGAGCATCTTGGGTCTGCTGCTCAGCAGTTTCCGCATATTGAAAATTCTGCTGCATACCCGGCGATGATTCCCGAATAATCGTGCTAGCAAATTTACGCTGAACAAATAAATCATCCATGCTCATGTCATAAAGCCCACGATCAGGGTCTGAAACATCAACCTTGACCAGGGTGTAACGAAGCTGCGGGAAGTAGAGCCAAAATGCTGGAGTTGCACCTACAGATTGTGCTAATTCGGCCGACGAAGATATTTCCATTAGCGGCGCGACACCGATGATTCTAGTTTCCAAGCGTCCCCTTTGTTTATCAAAGAAAATATCTTCTTTTATTCTGAATTTCGTAACACGCTCCGGATTGAATTCATTTAATGCCATGCGAGCATCAATCTGGTTTCCTTCATCATCAAAAATCGGCACCAATACACTATCGGCGAAACGTGCGACTCCTTCTTTGGCAGTCATTTTCGTCTGAAATGAATCATCTTCTGGACTATAAGGCGTTAGTTTCCCTTCGCTGATCCCTTTCATAATCGCCTCGATTAAAGAAGAACCTGGTGTAGCGAAAATATAGTTTTCTTCATTCGACAGATCGATATCTCTCCACACCCGCTTATAGAAACGAATGTTTTTCATATTAATCGCCGGATAGGCAAATGGAACGGCATCCTCTAGATTGTTCGCCTGATAAAATCCGTCGGTAACGGGGATTGTGTCTATCAGTAAATCACTCGAAGTAGTATCAACCACCGTTCTCTGCATGGTTGTTCCATTTTCAAAACTAGTTGCTTCAGCGGGAACTGTATCGAGTTCGCTTGTAGTCTGTGGCGGTATATCGACCTCTTGTTGTGCTAATAACTGACCGAAGCCAAATAATAAAGAAATTGTCATCAATATTTTCATTCTTCTCTGAATTTTAATTCAACACTTAATATCTCCTTGTCTTACTCTGACTGGTCGGCATCTCAAAAGCCGACATTACGCAGCGAAAACCGATATAGGAATGAGGCTCGTAATCAACCACATAGTTTCGGGTTTCACTATTTAATTGCTCTCCATTATCCTTCCATGAACCGCCGCGCACAACCTTACGTTTTAGAGCATCGCTATCTTCCGGGTCGGCGTCGTATAATAATACGGGGTTCAAATCATTGACAAAGGCAATCGCCGACGGACTGTAAGCATCCAATGTCCATTCAGCCACATTACCCGCCATATTATATATTCCGAAAGCGTTCGGGATATAAGATTTGACAGGCACTGTGAAGGTTGCCCCATCGCGTGAATAGGTACCTTCTCCTTGTTTGTAATTTACAGCCAACTTTTCTTTTCCATTCTCGCCATCTATTGTCAGACGCGTTCCCGGTATCGTATCACGTGGGTCTAGTTTTCCTTCCGCAGCATATTGCCATTGCGCTTCGGTCGGCAAACTGAACGTAAGTTGATAGCCGCTCAAATATGAATTTTTCATCAGGGTGGCCATTAGTTCCTTACCGCGCCAATCGGTATAAGCTCTAGCTTGCCTCCAGGTTACGCCCACAACCGGGTAATAATCAAATGATTCATGGGTGAAGTAGTTTGCATCCATGGACATGAGCTGGGAATTTGGAAAATCTTTTGACCAAATATCTTCTACTGGCATAACTGACACCGTATCTGTAACATATTCCTTTTCAAGATTACCTTGTGATTTCAAATAGGAAAAACGGTACTTAACAACATCTTCGTTTAATGCTCTCCTTGAACCCTTCATGACAATCATAGGTGCTAGACGCTCCTGAATGGATGGATCATTGCTTTTCCATAGCGGAGACACCTTTTTCACACGATCCCAGTTAATCTGTCGCTCACCAATTTCCTCGCCGGTCACATCTAGAAAGTACTGATCATCATTCAGATAATCAGTTACCGCAATCGAGTCGGCTACCCAATTTACAAAGGCCCTATATTGTTTATTTGTGACCTCAGTTTCATCAATAAAGAAGGCACTTAAACTTATATTCTTACCCACATTGCCACTATCTAAAGAGCTTTTGTATAATATGGTGCCGGATGGAACGTAAACCATCCCCGGAGGTGCAGGAAGCTCGCCGCCCCTAAATGCAGAAACCTTAGGTGCTTTGTAGAAATTATTTGACCTGCAAGCGCTAAAGGCAGAACCAATCAGCAGGGCAAAGATCAATATTCTAGATTTTCTTATCCTTTTCAGACTTTTCTTATCCATAAGTTATCGTTTATAAGCTTTTGATAGTTAGCGATTAAACAATGCCATTTTAACCCCTAAGGACAAATAAGAATATTGATCGTCCTTTCTATTAATAACCCCGTCCAGGTTATCTTTGGGTAATAGTGAATGCTGGTAATTGAGGTTAATTGCCCAACGAGGGCCATAGAGCGTGCGACCCAACGGTATATCGAGTCCAATATTCAAAGGGATGACTAGATTCCCCGAATTTAGATCGTCACTAACCTCACCTCCATTATTGCTAATAGATTCGGTGTAATTAGGATCAATATTATTTTCAATTGAACTTTTGAAAAGGCCAACTCCACCACCTACGTATATATTCGCAAGTATCTGATTAAATATACTCGCTCGCAGTGTATAATTGCTATAGTTTTTCGGTAACGAAAGAAATTGTCCTAAGCGTACTTTGACGTTTCCATTAATTGTATAATAACGGTTTTCAAATTCGCTATTCCAACCATAGGCACTCATGATACCTTTCTCGCCATGCACTCCTACGGAAATAAAAGGTGTTATGAGTCCGTCGACATCCACATGCCCTGCAAAACGAATATCGCTGTTACCTAAATCCGCTAAACTCAAGGTTCCGCCCGCTCCGACGCCTACGCTCACAGGCCGCGAAAATTGTGCAAAAGCGTTATTCAGCGAAAAAAAAGCAAACAAACCAAATGCTAAAAATATATTTTTCTTCATATGTTATTTTAGTTTAAAACACAGATTAATATTGTTTAATAAACCTCATTAATGGTATACTCTATACCATTAAACGTAAAGGATTCGTTTTTATTTTTTCCGTTGAGAATTTGTCCCAAAGGCGAAGCGGGAGATAGTATCAAGACGTTCATTCCGTCGACGTGTATTTGACCTAAGCTGATAGTCAGGTAAAACATGCCTTGATTGGTTTGGATAAGCGCGCCGGGAATTATTGTCTGCTCGATGGTCGTGCTTTCTAGTTGTTCTAGATGATAGCGTGCTTTTTTAGCTTCAGTCAGTTGAAGTTGATTGCGACTTATTTCCTGTTGCATCATTTCTCGAGTTGTTTCATATTTATCTCCGGCACTGCTCTTGGTGTCGTCCGCTCCCGCGTTTTCTGCTTGTTCGATGGCAATTTCTATATTCCGTACGCGATCATTCATCTGGCTCAAACATGCATTGTATACCTGCTTCTTGAAATCTTGGTCAATTTCCATTTATCTACGCTATATACTATTTTAGTAAACGAAAAAATCAAGCAATTACCCTGCCTTAATTAAATAGCCAGCAATTGACTAACCAGCAATTTTCACTTTCGCTCTCCTACCTGTTGACGCCACATCGCGTAATAGAGTCCTTTCTGTTCCAATAAGTCTGTATGTGACCCAACTTCAGACACTTTCCCCCGTTCAAGTACATAAATCAAATCTGCATGCATAATGGTTGATAGACGATGGGCAATCAAAATGGTAATACGTTCTTTACTAAGCGAAAGCTCACGTATCGTTTGAGTGATCTCATCTTCTGTTAGCGAATCGAGTGCGGATGTAGCTTCATCGAAGATTAATAAGCGCGGATGCCTGAGAAGTGCACGTGCTATTGAAATACGTTGTTTTTCACCTCCTGATAGCTTCAAACCATTTTCGCCGAGAACGGTATTGATTCCATGCTCAGACCTCGACAACAGGTTGTCGCAAGAAGCTTTATGGAGAGCATCGAGTATCTCTTCGTCCGTCGCATCTCCCTTAACAAATAAGAGATTTTCTTTAATGGTGCCGGCGAACAGTTGTGTGTCTTGTGTAACAAAACCGATCTGCCGTCGCAAAACATTATAGCGTATCTCTGAAGAAAGATATTGATTAAAGAAGATATTGCCCGCAACAGGTCGATATAGACCAACTAGCAGTTTCACTAAAGTAGACTTCCCAGAACCGGATGGTCCCACAAAGGCGACGGTCTGCCCCAACTTAACTGAAACGAGACGCCATCAATAGCGTTAATAGTCGAACTGCGATGCCGAAAAATAACATCATCGAAAGAAATGTCCGTGAGTGGTCCCAATTCCTTCGGATCTTCAGGTCTCCTTTCAATTGGCTTCTGCATTAGCTGGTCGAAATTATTTACGGACGCTTCAACTTCACGATAGCTTAGAATGATATTACCTAAATCTTGTAAGGGTACAAAGATCGATGTTGAAATAAACTGCATAGTAATGAGTTCACCTGTTGTAAGAACATCTCGGAAAATTAGCCACAACAAAATAAATAAGATTGATTGACGTAAAATATTCAACGTAGTTCCCTGTAAAAAGGAAAGCGTTCTAACTCTTTTTGTTTTCAACATTTCCAGCTCATAAATATTTTTAGTCTGGGTATTTAATTTTCTGATTTCGGGGAATGTAAGACCTAAGCTTTTTACCAATTCGATATTTCTAAGCGATTCAGTAATTACGCCGGCCATTTTATTTGTCTCCCTGTTAATGGTTCGCTGCACAGTCTTAATTTTTCGGCTCAACAAACCAGTAAGCGAACCTAGAACCAAGATACCGACGACAAAAACTGGTACGAGGAGCCAGTTTTTATTCACAGAATACCAAATTAAAAAACCCATCCCAACGATAGAGGAAAACAGAATATTGATAAAGGAATTTAAAAAACGTTCGGTGTCAATCTTCACTTTTTGTAATACGGACAGTGTCTCGCCACTGCGTTGTTCCTCATATTCCTGAAACGAGAGACGCAATGTTTGTTTCAGACCGTCATTAAAGATCTGCATACCGAAACGTTGGACGGCAAGCCTTGTAAAGTATTCTTGAAAAGCTTTGGCTAGTCGCGCCGCTAAAGCTATAGCAACCGCAATAGCTAACCAATAAATAACACCATCTACCCGCTCCTTTTCGGAAAGGTTATTGACATTATTGGCGTATTCATCGACAATCTTCCCAAATATAATAGGATCAATCAACGTGAGTAGCTGGGCTATTCCAGCCAACACCAATGACAATAGAATCCACCATCGCTGCACTTTAAAGTATTTCCAAAGAATTCCCATTCCTCTGCAATTAAATAGATATTTTTAGATCATCAGCTGCGCAGGCAACCTCTAACTGGTCTATATGGTCTTGCATATCGTCACCCAAGTGGGTTAATAGCATTCGTTTGCATCGAAATTCCGTTAGATGCTGAGATAGCGTCTTATAGTTTAGATGACCTTTGATCTCCTTTTTATAAAAATTGCATTCACAAATAAACAGGTCCGAATCCTTCGCCAAGTCGACCAACACAGGAGTCCACTCTGTATCACCGGAATAGCTGATTATTTTATCATCAATTTTAATTTTCATGCCATGAGGTTTTGTCTCAAGCTTATGAATAACCGGTAATGCTATAATTTCCAATCCTCTTACCATGAAGGGCTGGTCGCTTGAATATTCATGAAAATGCAGGTCAAGTTTGGATAAGATTTCTGTACCTGGATAAAGAAGTGACGCCAGTTTCTCCACTTTCTTTTTACACCCTACCGGAGCAACAATAGAGAGCGGCCTCGTCCGTTTGGTAACGGCTGCTTCTAAAAGAAAAAAAGGGAGACCTCCAAAATGGTCTCCATGCAAATGGGAGATAAAAATAAGATCAATTGCACTAGCCGATAGTCCATTGCTTTTTAATCCTTGCAGCGTATTTACACCGCAATCAACTAAAAAAGTAATCGTAGAACTATTCACATGAAAACAAGTTTGCCTTCTACCTCCACTGTTGAAAGCATCTCCGCTTCCAATAACTGTCACACTAACATCTTTCGTTCTCAAAATTCTAAAGGTTTTCCTAAAGGAACGATTAAAACCCTTTCTTGTTTGAGTACGTTAGCAGACAGCATAACTATTCCTCCACACAAGGATTATTGTAATCAAAATTGATCATCCAGTAAATCCCGTACCGATCTTTGAAGCTACCGTAATACGCGCCCCAAAAGGTATCCTCCAGAGGCATCTCAATGGTGCCCTCTGCGGACAAGCCATTAAACAAACGATCGGCCTCCTCTTTGCTAGTCGGATGCAATGAAATATAATTATTATTGCCTTCAATTAACGTATGCCCCATAGAAGGAACAATATCCGATGCCATTAAAAATAAATCGTCGGATATCCGTAGGGTAATGTGCAAAATGCGGTTCTTTTCGTCGTCCGACAAGTTTTCGATACCCGGCGCATCGCCCATTTTAGACACACCACCAACAAACTCACCGCCAAAAACAGATTTGTAAAAATTGAATGCTTCTTCAGCCTTGCCGTCGAAATTCAAATAAGGATGTACTTTCATAACTCAAATATTTTTAATTAATGATAGTTTAAAGGTAAAACACATCCATTAAAGAAAAACGAGTCAAAAACGACATTTAAAAGAGGAGAAAACGACAAATACATCTATGGCTCTAAGAAGCTTTTTAACGATTCACCAACAATCTCGTTCCATCCAGCCTCATAACTTTCTCTTGAAAATGTACTCCCTCCATCGACAAAATTCTCCGTTCCTTCGTGGGTGAGCGTTACTTTTGTTCTACCATTTTGTGGTTCCAATTGCCACGTTAAAAGAGACTCACCTTTGCTGTGACTTGGGTGAGTCCAAGTATGCTGGAGTTTTTCGTCGATTATTATCTCTTTTATCGTACCTTGATGATGATATTTATTATTACCACCTGGTTCATAGAAATTAAAAGTAGATCCTGTGGTCAATTCAAAATCCGGTATATCAAAATACCATTCTTTCATTTGCTGCTTAGTGGTGAGAGCTTGCCAGACTTTCGCCACTGGTGCATTAATAATAGCCTCAACAATAATAGGTTTTGTTTTCATGGATTTAATTTTTCTTTGTTGCCTCTAGATATAGATTCAAATAGCGTTCATTATTTTCATCAGAATCTCCGTATTTTTCCCGTATATTCTCTAACTTCTTATGCATCTCGCGCTTTACATCTGCATATGCCGGGTCGTCGTAAACATTTTTTAATTCTTGTGGATCCTTTTCAAGATCATAGAGTTCCCATTCATCAATATCATAATAAAAATGAATGAGTTTATAACGATCTGTTCGGATTCCATAATGCCGCTTCACCATATGAATTGAAGGATATTCATAATAAGTGTAGTAAATTGCATCCCGCCATTCCGATGTCTTTCCGGAAGCTAAATCTCTGAACGATTTGCCCTGAATATCTGAAGGGATCTCTACACCCGCATAATCTAAAAGTGTCGGTGCAAAGTCTAAGTTCTGCACGAGTGCATCAATTTTAGTTCCTGGATCTATCTCCTTAGGGTATCGAATCAATAGCGGTGTTCTCAAAGACTCTTCATACATAAATCGCTTGTCAAACCATCCATTCTCTCCCAAATAAAAGCCCTGATCAGAAGTATAAACGACGATGGTATTCTCCGCCAATCCATTTTTTTCCAAATAATCCAATAATTCCCCTACACCTTCATCTACGGAAGCGACACTCCCTATATAGTCCTGCATATATCGCTGATATCGCCAATGCATTAAGTCTTCTCTTGACATATCCGGATAACGCTTTTTAAAATCCTCATTAATCGGGTCATAAACCGCGTCCCAAGCTGCACGCTGCTCCTTGGTCATTCTGCCCAGGTTATTATTATACGCTCCTTTATCCCATTCCATATATTCCTCAATTCCCAACTCATCCATCAGTTCCGGACGGATCTTTGAATCGCCTGCCCAGTTCATATGATCTAATAGGTTCATCTCGGCAGATTTAGCTGCCGTTCCCCGTCCTTCAAAATCGTCAAAAAGCGTTGGAGGTTCCTCGAATGACATACTTGTATATTTTTCTAAATGTCGTAGCGCAGGCAACCATTCACGATGAGGTGCCTTTTGATGATACAACAGGACAAAAGGTTTGTCCGAATCGCGTTCATCCAGCCAAGCTAAAGCCAAATCGGTCGTGATATCCGTCACATAGCCCTGTATCCTTTTCCTTTCTCCATCAATAATAAAATCAGGGTTGTAATAGTGCCCCTGTCCGGGCAGTACCGCAGAATAATCAAATCCCTGTGGTAAACCATCCATATGAATTTTCCCAACCATGGCTGTTTGGTACCCGGCCGATTGCAGCAATTTTGCAAAATTATCCTGACTCCAATCGAAAGCCTGCATATTGTCTACTTTCCCGTTGACGAAGCTATGTTTGCCTGTCAACAGGACGGCACGACTTGGAGCACACAGCGAATTTGTCACACTCGCACGAGTGAACAAAGCACCCTCCTTTGCTAATCGATCGATATTGGGAGTTTTATTCAAACCATAACCATAAGCGCTGACCGCTTGATAGCCATGATCATCACTCATGATATAAACTATATTAGGTCGGCTGTCCTGCGCAAAAAGACCTAGACTGGCAACTAGCAAAAAACAACTGATAAAGAAGGAACAGAGGGAAACAAACCGCATAATAACCTGATTTTTAATTTATAACAATATCTTGCTGTCGAGGTTTGGAAAAATTTCCTTTCCTGTTATAACATAAAATATTTATAATATTTCCACCTCGATAGAAGATGCATTTTCTTGATCATGATAAATACGATGAGTAGCTTTCTGAAAGTCAGACTCATCAGCATCATTGTATATATCTATAAACTTTTGCGGATTACGATCCACCAAGGGGAACCAAGAGTTCTGGATTTGTATCATGATGCGATGACCTTTTTTGAAGGTATGGGCAACGTCTGGCAATGTATAGTCGACCGATGTGATTTCACCTGGCACAAAAGGCTCCGGCTTTTCAAAGCTATTACGAAACTTTCCACGCAATACTTCGCCTCGTACCAACATCTGATAACCACCCATGATAGCATCAGGATTGTGTTCGGGAGCTTCCGCATCAGCCGGATAAACATCGATCAACTTAACGACATAATCAGCATCGGTGCCCGTGGTCGAAACTTTTAGCCGCGCTCGCAAAGGACCAACAATCGTAATATCTTCCTTTAAAATCTCACTTTTGTATACCATAACATCGGGTCTTTTAGACGCAAAGCGCTGATCGTCTATCATATATTCGCGACTACGCGTCTTATTTACCCCTTGCTGGTAAGGTACTGGCGAATTAGGGTCGCTTACGTATTCATCATAACTTTCAGTCTCATTAGGTTTTTCAAAACTGAGGCCACCATTTGCATGTAGATACAACTTTTTAACCTCAGAAGCTTTCGGTGGCCATGCGTCAAAATCCTTCCAATGGTTACTCCCCGTTATGAATACGGTAGCTTCGGCAGCATTAAACTCACCCTCCCCTTTTAAATAATAATTAAAAAATGGTATTTCTATGTTTTTCAGATACCATGTGCCGGTTTCTGAACCAAATTCAATATCACCGAAATAACTGCCATCGCTACGTACCCAGCCGCCATGGAACCATGGTCCGATAACCAACCTGTTATCTGCTTTTGGATTTTGTTTTTCAATCATCTTGTAGGTATGAAAACCACCAAAGGTATCTTCTGCGTCAAACAGTCCACCTACAACCAATACGGCCGGCTTCACATCATACAAGTGCCTTACAATCTCACGGGCTCTCCAGAAGCTATCTAAGGTTCCATGAGCCATAACGTCATTCCAAAATTTAATACTATCGCCAAAATATCTTTTCTTCACATTCTTAACAGGGCCTAAATCCATGAAAAATTCATAGTTATCATTCATGAGGAAGTCAACACGCTGCGGAGCATTCTCTCGTGTAACCGGCTTAGGCCTTGGAACTCCGAAGCTACTGTAGAAACTAAACCCATCTGTTAAAAACAGCGCTCCATTATGATGGAAATCATCACCTCTAAACCAGTCCGTCACAGGCGCCTGTGGAGAAACAGCTTTTAATGCCGGATGGGCATCAGGCAAAGCTGCTGTCGAATAAAAACCCGGATAAGAAATTCCGTACATACCAACATTCCCGTTATCGCTATCCAAGTTCTTCAATAGCCAATCGATCGTGTCATAGGTATCACTACCTTCATCAATTTGATTTTTATTCTGCTTGTCTGCTATATGAGGCCGGATATCTTCAAACTCACCTTCGCTCATCCACTTCCCACGGACATCTTGGTAAACGAAAATATAACCCTCCTTTGCAAAATGTGGGTTCGGTCCTAAAGAGGTCTTAAACTCATCAGGGCCATATGGCGACACCGTGTAAGGTGTCCGGTTTAATAAAATAGGATATTTCTTACTTTGATCCGTTGGAATGTAGATCGATGTAAAGAGCTTCACACCATCCCTCATGGGGATCATTTTTTCAATTTTTGTATAATTTTCCCGGATATAGGCGGAATCAGTAACCTGTTGTGCTAGAGAAAGGTGGGCTAGGAATAGGAAGCATACCAATAGAACGGATCTCATTTTCATAATTTACGGCTATTTAGTTTCACGTAAAGGTATGAAAAATACAAAAAAAGCGACTAAGCCCCGGAAGACTTTCTTATGATGAGTTCGGATGCAATAATTAGCTCCTTTTTGGGACTTTGCGTATCATTTATTTGTTCGATCAATACATTTACCGCCTTGCTAGCGACTTCAAATAAGGGCTGGTACACATGGGTTAGCGGCGAGTAGAAAAAATCAAAAGCATCGCCTTCGTCAAAACACACAATACCGAGATCTTGGGGCACCTTATAATCAAGCGTATTGATGTGTTTAAGTCCGTTCAGAGCCAAGGTGTTGGTAGCAAAAAAGATGGAATCGACGGGTTTATCCCCCTCCAATAGCGCATTAATTCGAGCAGGAATATCTTCTTCAATATTTCCAAATCGAATTTTGGCTATCATCGATGGATTAACCGATATACCATGTTTACGAAGCGCTTCCTCATAACCCCGCTGCCTTTCCTTGATATTGATTAAATCGCTGTCGTAAGTTACCAAGCCGACTCTCTTATGACCGTTTTCAACCAGATGATTAACCACATCAACAGATGCCTCAAAATTGTCCGTGGCAACATAATTAGTTGATATCCCCGGAAAGTATCTATCTATAAGCACCAAAGGAATACCACGACTTTCAAGATCTTTAATCTGTTCTTGTGAATTTTCAGTAGGTGCGATAATAAAGCCATCGACTTGCCGGTTTACTAACACATCAATCAGGTCTTTAGACTTCTCAGCATTTTCATCAGAACTGCCAAAAATAACTGTGTAGTTGTTTTTCTTAGCTTCGTCCTCAATGGTTCGAGCAATGTTAGCAAAAAAAGGATTGGAGATATCCGCTACAATAAGTCCAATGGTATATGACTTTCCACTTTTAAGACTTTTCGCCAGTTGGTTCGGTTGATAATTCAGTTGCTTGGCAATATCCCTAATTTTTATGGCGATCTCTTTTCCTACGCGAGCTTCTTTCTCTTTATTGTTCAACACATAGGAAACCAAAGCAGTTGAAACACCTGCCGCCTCAGCGATGTCTTTTATCGAAACTCTTTTTTTCATTTATTAATCTATTTCCTAAATCTCTTTTTAATCAAATGTTTAGCATAAAGTCTTTGCCGTAATGATCTACTAAACGATTGTAAGCTTCCGCTGCCGCACCATTTCCCCAGTCGTAAATTGTAAATTCCCCAATGCCTAATCCATGATCATCCGTAACGCCGCCATGTCCGTAATTTTCCATCATAAAGCCATAGTCTTCTTCACCAAAAAATGGCCATCGAGCTTCCCATTGCTGCTTAGTCTTTTCGTTATACGGTGAATACATCATCAAAAAGGAGGCGCGCAAAGCTGCCAAACCACGCTGAATATACTGTCTTTTACCAAGTTCTAACCCATATTGAATAATTAATTCAGCGAAAAGACTTTGTCTTGAATCGTTCCATTCCGCATCGGCATTCATAACTCCAAAGCCACCGAATGCGTCAACATAAATAAATGGAGGTTGCCAAACAGCCTGTGCCATTAACAATTCATCCAGCGTCCGATTTCCGTATCGTAAATAATCTTTTTCACCAGTCACTTGATACATATTCAGCAGAGCCTGTGCAGTCCAATACATACTAAGCGTATTTTGCTTATACATATTGTTTCGTTCTACCTTCTTGCCGACAAGGTGTTCTTGTCCATAGGTACTACAAGACCAATAGGTTTCGAAATCTTCCCATCGTCCATCCATCACTACATTATCTACAACCGCATCCATTGCACCTACGGCAGCGTCCAAATATCTTTCATCCCTAGAAATCTGGTACAATTTAACTAGGAAAGTAACAGACATAGACGTTTCAGGAGATTGTGCTAAGAAACTATAAGGTTGTAGATCCTCCAATGCTAACCAAGCGGGGAAAAACCCGTCTGAATCCTGTAACCCCACTAATGCATCGGCATAAGCTATCGCATAGTCCAACAACCGACTATCTTGTTCAAGTTCATCGTACCAATTGAGCATTAACCAAGCTGTATAGCTCATATCCAGAATATGAAATGGAGCATTTCTTGCGTCGCGTGTTAGAGGGTTCCGGTTTGAGTTTCCCCAATAAAATGCGTCCCAGCCTTTTGATCGATTATAGTGATTACCATCTATTTCTACATTCTCCATTTCCGTTGCAATGAGCCCATAAAAAAAGCCATTTTTCTGAGGGAAAGCTAAAGCCAGCTCCTTGGTCAATTGTGCATAATCCATCAACTCCTTATTACGGGTTCTTCTTGCGTAGCGAAACACGCCTTGCGCCGACCGCAAAGAATTAAACCAAGCTTGATTCCATATGGATCGGAACTCCCGTTCATTAATCAAACCTTCATAGTTGGGACTCTGCGTTACGTTGACGATAAAAGTCGGAGCACCAACTTTCTTACCATTCAGGGTAAACTCTTGCCACACACTTTCCTTCCAGCTATTAAAAGCCCAGTTGTAAGTATCATCCACATAAGGATCTAAATTAAGCTTATCGGTCTGATCATATGCACCTTGCCCCCATGTCTCCCAAAGGAAATCAAGACCCTGTTCCCATGGATTAAACAAAGCTTTTTTATCGTCATTCAATAAAATATAAAACCCAAACTTAATGGTTCCCGACTTATACTCTGCCCCTTCTTCCCGAACAAAAAGAACGTGTTCCTTCACAGCCGATTCACTCATGCCCAGTATCAATTTGTTTTCGGTTGCATTGAGATCCATATACCAGTCGGGACCCTTGTGATCATTTAATAAGGATAAATCCGGGATGATAGTAACCTGTCGTGATTTGTCAGCCATAATCAAAGCTGGTGCTCTAAACACGTGCTGTGCAATGATGTGATCATCGGTAGGTGTAAGATGCGGCGCCCAGTGAAACGTGGGTGTAAAGCTCGGTGTCAACTCAACCTTCCAGTCATCCTGCTGGATGGTATCGGTAACCGTGATTTCAATCAATACTTTTGCGACATTGCGATTCATCATGGAAACAGCTACGTCTACTTTTTGATCTCCTAATGAGTCTACCGAAAGTGATTTTATAAATTTATTCAAAGGATTCGCAGCCTGTAAGCCTATTTCATTAGAGGCATAACCAATGAGGACATTAGTGAACAGGACTACAAACGTTAAGCTATATGTCAGGAATCTAGGCATGAACCAAAATCTTTATATTGCTGATAACGAAGCTGATAGACTGCCACTCTATCTGAATCAGGAAGGTATTCCCTGTTAAAACCTTTCCCCATAGCTGTCATGGCATCTTCGACATTCTTATATACGCCGCCAACGGTCGCTGCAAACATAGCTGCTCCCAAGGCGGAAGTTTGTTCAGAAGAATGAACCCGGATGGGCATATTCATAATATCAGCCATCATCTGCATAACAAAAGAGGACTTTTGCGCTATTCCCCCAACCCCTATCAGGCCTTTTACGGGAACATTTTCCTCACTGAAGCGATCAACGATCATTTTAGCACCAAAACAGGTAGCTTCAACTAAGGATCTAAAAATTCGAGGGGCATCCGTCCCAAGCGTTAATCCACTGATCGCTCCTTTTAACAGTTGATTAGCATCGGGTGTCCGACGGCCATTTAACCAATCTACTGACAATTCCATATCCTCTGTTAACGGAAGTTTTTCAGCTTCTACACTTAATTGATAGAGCATTTCCTCCTCCAGTTCGCTCATTAAACGCTCTGATGTTTGGGACTCTATTAAGGAAGATTGCTCCAGGATATTTTTTGCTGGCCACAGTAGAATATCTCGATACCAGGCGTAAACATCACCGAAAGCAGATTGTCCAGCCTCCAAGCCTGTCATTCCTGGAATGATGGAACCGTCCACCTGACCACAAATCCCTTTTACGGGACGTTTGTTTATCTCATTTTGTGGCACTACTAACATATCGCAAGTCGACGTCCCCATCACCTTACTCAAATAATAGGGTTCAATTTGTCCGCCCACTGCGGCCATATGTGCATCAATTGCACCGACGCCGATGAGCACTTTCTTCGAAAGGCCTAATCGTTCTGCCCATTCACCGCAGAGTGTTCCGACCACTTGATCGGTTGTATACGCATGGTCATATAACCGTTCTCGAAAACCCCTCAGTGATGGGTCTACTGATACCCAGAACTCTTCTGGAGGTAGGCCTCCGAATTCTTCTGACCACATGGCCTTATGTCCGGCAGCACAGACGCTACGCTTCATATCTTCTACCCGCTCACCGCCGGTCAAAAGAAATGGGATCCAATCGCAATGTTCCACCCAAGAATAACACGCATTTCGGACTTGCTCATCCGTCCGCAGAACATGGAGTAACTTTGCCCAGAACCATTCTGACGAGTAAATTCCCCCCACATATTGAAGGTAATCTACGGGTTCATGTTCCGCACCCTGATTAATATCCTCGGCTTCTTTTATGGAAGTATGGTCCTTCCACAAAAGGAACATAGCATTTGGATTGTCTTGGAACGTTGGAAGCAACGCCAAAGGCACGCCATTTTCGTCTACCGCCACCGGTGTAGAACCGGTTGTGCCCGTTGAAATTGCACGAATATTTTTACGAACTTCATCATTTACTTGGCTCAGACATTCCTTGATAGTATGCTCCAGGCCCTCTATATAATCCAGAGGATGTTGTCGGAATTGATTTAACGAAGGATCGCAATACAAACCTTCTTTCCATCTGGGATAATAGAATACCGATGAAGCAAGCTCCTTACCGCTATGCGCATCAACCAATATGGTACGCACCGAATCAGTGCCATAGTCCACACCAATACAATAATCTTTATCTCTCATGACATTAACACCTATTTACTTAATCACGATACTCGTCTAGACTTCTTCTAGTGATGGTGCATGGATATCGTATCGACCTTGAGTTTCTTGACTCCCCAGAATGCATACCAGGCTATAAAAGCGAAACAGAATACTGGTACGATAAACGCAGTAGCCATGGTTGAGTTATCTGCTATTAAACCCATGGCCGGAGGACAAAATGCGCCACCCGCTACCGCCATAACCAAGAAGGAGGAACCCTTTTTGGTTAGCGTCCCCAAATCAGCCACACCCAAGGCAAAAATTGTAGGGAACATGATGGACATAAAGAAATACGTCGTAAACAAGGAGAATACAGATACCCACCCAATGTCCAGAACAACAATTACCACCAGAATTGTATTAACGATGGCATACCAGCCCAATAAGCGTTGGGGTTTCATAAACTTCATGATATAAGATCCGGATAGACGTCCTATAAAAAACGCACCCATACCGCCTATCGCTAAAATCAAGGAAGCTGCCTGCTCATCATTTTTTGGCATGAACACCTCTCCAAAGTATCCCAGGTTTTCCATTATAGCTGCAATCGGATCTTTTAATCTCGGAATAGCATCAATCACATAATTAATAAAAAAAGAATTCGTTCCCGTTTGTGCGGCTACGTACAAGAATTGTGCAATGACCGCTAGAATAAAGGCTGGGTGCTTTAGTAAATTCCGCATAGGCGGATTTTCCTCGGTTTCCGTACCCTTCTCTTCTTTAATTTCCGGAAGCTTAATAAACAGAAACACGATCGTTACAGCTACGACGATACAACCAATCATCATATACGGGGTCACCAACGAATCGAATTTATCATGCTCTCCGGTTGCCTCCTGACCAAAAATAAACCATCCGCCTATCAGCGGTCCCAAGATCCATCCTAAACCATTAAAAGACTGTGAAATATTAATTCGCCTTGCCGAACTATCTTTTGGTCCTAGCGCGATGGAATACGGATTAGCTGCCGTTTCCAAAAATGCCAGTCCACATGCAAGCACGAATAGAGCCAATAAAAATGGAATAAATGCGGCTAATTTTGCCGCTGGGTAGAATAAGAATGCACCAAGGGCAAATAGTATTAACCCGAAGATAATTCCGCGCTGATAGCCAAAACGCTTAATAAATAACCCAGCTGGAATGGCCATTGCCAAATAGCCTATATAAAGTGAAAATTGCACAAAACCAGATTGCGCCTTAGATACATGCAGTAAATCCTGAAAGTGTTTGTCTAGTACGTCTAGAAACCCATGGGCAAATCCCCACAATAAAAAAAGACTACAAATAAAAATAAAGGGCACAAAATAATTTACACCATTCTCACCTCTAAAAAACGATGTTTTTTTCGTCGAACTCATAAAATAGACCAATTGGTTGGTTAAAATTTGGTTGAAATTATAAATAATTTTTATTTATACAAGGGTCCATAGGTTTGACATGCACGATAGTCTGCTCCTTCCTTATCCATCCCATAGGCGCTCCATGCAGCAGGTCTAAAGACGCTCGGATCATCAACATTGTGCATACACACTGGTATTCGCAGCATTGAAGCCATGGTTATAAGGTCCTTGCCGATATGACCATAGCTAATTGCTCCAT
This sequence comes from Albibacterium profundi, assembly GCF_042159835.1. Lineage (NCBI taxonomy): Bacteria > Pseudomonadati > Bacteroidota > Sphingobacteriia > Sphingobacteriales > Sphingobacteriaceae > Albibacterium > Albibacterium profundi. The sequence goes on from NZ_JBBVGT010000002.1 coordinate 46,251, forward strand.
GATTAGAGCCCCAGTTTGCCATAACGGAGTATACATCCTGAAAAGCACCTTCGCCAGTCACCCTCGGCACGAACCAAGTTGTTGGCCAAGTCTTATCAGTGCGCTTATCAAGGACGTCATGAACATTTTCCGGAATATCCACCGTCCAGCCTTCGGCAATTTGTATTACCGGTCCGATACCTTTAATCAAGTTCACACGAGTCATCGTCACCGGCATCCCCCCTTTAGACAAGAAATTCGAAGAAAAGCCCCCGCCCCTGAAGTAATCGCGGTTTGCCGGATACCAGGTAGTTGCATCCAAACAAGCTTTAACTTCTTTGTCTTCAATATCCCAAAATGCTTTCATAGCCGGTTCTCCGTCCACACTCTGTTGTCCAGTACCATCCAATGTAGCGGCACCGGAATTAATCAGATGAATAAAACCGTCTTCGGATCGACCCGTAGGCTTCCATCCGGTCACCCGTTCTACAGCATCAGAACTCCAGTAAGTTCTAACGTCAGCAAAAATCTGTGCTCTATTGGTTAAGAGGTAGTTAAACAACATAGAGACGCCGTTGAGCGTATCATTTTCGGTTGCCACCATATAAGGCGCTCTAATGCCATTCCAATCGAACGATGAATTGAGAATAGCTTCTGCGAAATCGCCATTAGGCAAGAAATCAGTCCACTGTCTTTGTCCCTGAAAGCCGGCAACAATTGCATGATGCCCATAAGCTTCTTCCGGATGTCCCATGTCTTTCAATTTATCATTACCGATCATAAGATCTCGAATGATTAAGGCCATCTTTACCACAAACTCCCAATCTTTGTCGAGTTCTTCTCGCGATTTAAGTTTATTTTCCGAATTAAAATCCTCTCCTTCCTTACAGTTATTCCGGGTCCATTCAATAGCACGTTCAAATTCATTATTGTCATAAATGCCCAATTCAATTCGTCGCAATACTTCAGTTGAATCAACGTATTCATTCCGCATACCTAGATAATCTTGAAAAAAATCTTCGTTGACCATAGAACCTGCGATCCCCATACAAACCGACCCGATCGCCAAATAGGATTGCCCTTTCATGATCGCCACAGCAAGTCCGGCTTTTGCAAATGACAGAAGTTTCTCGCGAACGTCGTCAGGTATGCTATGATCATCGGCATCCTGAACATCACGCCCATAAATTCCAAATGAAGGCAAGCCTTTTTGATTATGTGCCGCCAATGTAGCAGCCAAATAAACAGCGCCGGGCCGTTCTGTTCCGTTAACACCCCAAATAGCTTTTGGTATTTGAGGATCCATATCCATCGTCTCTGAACCGTAACACCAACTCGTTGTAACCGACAAGGATACCCCCACATTTTCTCGCGAAAATTTCGCCGCACAATCCGCAGCTTCTTTCACTCCGCCAATACAGCTATCAGCGATAACACATCGTACCGTGCTACCGTCGGGATATTTTAATTCTTTGGTAAATAGATCGACAACAGCCTGTGCCTTCTTCATCGTAACCTCTTCCAAAGATTCACGAATGCCACCAAAGCGCCCATCCAAAATCGGGCGAATTCCTATTTTTGGATAATCTTTCATTTATTTTATAATTTATATCAGTTAGTGGCGGTCTGAAATTGAGCATCAATCTCCGCCAGCGAAACTCCTAGAATTTTTGTCGAAATTTCATTCAGTGTATTCTTATCACCCGTAAAGTGAAAAACACTATGTCTGTGTGTTAAACTTTCTCCCGGTTCTAAAAATGCAGCAGGTGATACGCTCTCAATTTCATAAAACGGTCCCATTTGACTGCCATCTTCTAGCGGACCATCGTTATAAGCATTAATAGCGTCACCTATAAGTGGATCTTTGTCAGGCGTCCATTCCTGATTCAGGTATACTCCATTATTGTCCACATCAAAGCGTGTAATCGTCAGAACCCCATTATCCGCGGCATAACTGCCAGCAAATTCGGTTGCCCGTTGTGGCGGAATGCCTAGTTTTCCGCGCGACTTACCGTCGGCTTTCAGATAGAGTGTCCCATTTTCATATACGATACGATCTTCGGGAATCTCACCAAAATAATCGGTAGTCGCTACCTTACCAGTCGCCTCTTCGCGATATGGTATCACAATCACGGTTTTTGGAGAAGGTGAAAACATATCCAGGTTCCACATGCAGGGAGCGCCGGTTTGTTCATTCCAAGCAAAACTTCCTGTATTCGTTAACACATTGACGGTGTGAAAACCAACCGATTTTACTGAATCGTTCAGCTGAACTCCAAGCAGCTCCGCAATAGCTGATGGCTCCATGATCTCAATTTCCCGATCTACCGTCAGATCCAGTTTGGTCCCCACATAGTTCACGAGCGACATATCTTTTTTCATAGTCGCCTTCTGTTCACTGGCACTCACTAAATCCCAGCTTTCTGTATCTATTGCAGCTGGTGTATGCCAGTTTTCAAACTCCATCGTCGTATTAGGTGCAAAAAATAATGAAAACTTCCCTCCTTCTGGGCCTAACCACAAACGGTCTTCCCCACCATAACCATTCATATGCGGATCAGGCTCTCCTTCAAATGCTTCATAATTAATCCATCCAAAACTTTTCCCTTCTAAACCGTCGGCTGTCGACGTGAAAGCCTTTGCCTGATACTTAGGCGAAACAATGACCTGAGCGTCTCCCCCAGCGGCAGTCAACACAATAACACTATCTTTCCCTTTTAGGAATTCTAAATCATAAGCGAAGCTGCCTTTTTCACTTTGTTCCATAGCTTGATTGTTGTTATTGCTAGTCTGACAGGATCCAAAGACCAAACAGAATACTGCAGCGGATAATAAATTATTGTTTCTCATCATATTTCTTATTAGGTCGACAATCATCTGTCTAGTTCACCTCTAAAACGTTTCTTTCCGGTAAGTCTGGGAATGGCGCGTGAGGTTCACGTTGATACCAATAAGCTACCGTGATAATATCAGAGTTTTGTGGTAGGTAACGATGGTTACTTCGCCAGCCTAAATCTTGAATCGTTACTTTTAAATCCTTTTCAAAGCGGATTGGATCCATTACATGCCAACGGTACATACCAAAACGTTGCTGTGAATTGTAAAGTCCATCAGGACGGATTACTTGATGTAATCCTGCAAAGGGAGTAGAGTACTCCTCATAACGACGTGTCTGCTTATTTTCAAAATTGTAAGACCCCAAGAAGTAATCTTCTGTTCCCGTACCAACAATCGTTGCAAAATCTTTGTCGCCATCCATAAAGAACTTAATCTCACCTTCTCCCCACCAACCATTATTATTCACACCCACACCCATAAAAGTTCCCACATAGTGCCCTTTACCCTTAATACCGTCAATGATTACATGATCGGAGTTTGTATCCTCATTGGACCGGCGGTACTGGGCATGAAAGTACGCCTCATCCTCACCCACTTCAGTTAATGTGTAATCAATTTGATAATACAAGTTCATTGACTCGTCGGGATTAATATTCTCAACAGTGATTTTACATTTTTTACGGAAAGGCATTTTCCAAAAACTATTAAAAGCACTACCCGGATTTACCGTCATGGCGATAGAGTTAAGGGGAGCATATGTATTCCATGCCATTCCAAAAAATGGACCTACTGGCACTTCTACTGAAGGCTCTGTTTCGTCATCCCAATAGAAGCGAATAATTGAATATTGCCAATTTCCGGTCGGTGTCATCCAAATGTGTTGAATAGCACCTGACCCGTCGATTTCAGCAAGTGTAAATGTTTCACCTGGCTCAATGATGACATAAGGATTTACCTTCCAACCAATGCCGAGTTCTCGTGCCTGCAAAGCTGAATTTGCAACATTTCGTTGACCTTTATGTTTCTCAGGATCTGCCATTCCCCCGCGTCCTTTTTCACCGGTAAAGTTTTCTGGGCTAATTGAACGGGTTTGTGCATCTGATAGCTTTGACAGGTTCCCCATATTCATATCAAGGCCATTAAATTTTTCCTGTGCAGAAGCGAAACAGAATGCCACCAATCCCAGTAGCAACAACGTGACTTTTTTCATAATTTTAGATTTGGTTAGAATTTATGCTTATTCGTTTAAGCTAAATTAAAATAAATGATTCAATTTACAAATTTTGTTTAAAAAAAGAAGGGCGATTAAGCGTGGATCGCCCTTCTTATATACTTTACTGAACACTAATTCGCATAGCATTCAAATAATAGAAGCCAGTTCCATTATCATTTCGTTCACCAGCGGTCACAGTTACAAAGATATTGCCATCAGCATCCGGCTGTATACCTTCGTTGCAAGCAATCTTGTCGGAATTACTACCAACCATCAATGTTGATGCTACTTCATTCTGTCCCTTTGTGATATATTTTGTCTCCCGCCCTTCGTTTGAACTTCGAGAACCAAAGAAACAGAAATCATACAATTTCGATGGATCTAAACCGCTGATCTTCATAACACTTTTCAATACCAACAAACCACCAAAAGACGCTTTTGTATTACCAAAATATGAAGACCCTGAAACGGAGCTTGGCATATTCAACGGCGTATTGGTATTTTGCTCACCATTGAAGTTCACGTTATTAAAACGCTCTGTAATCTCCAAGGACACTTCGGTTAGATTGCCATCCTGATCACGTAAGTACGGAATAATTGTGCCCTCTACCGGACTAGTCAACCCATTCCATCCATCGGCGGGTTGTGTTTGCGCTATATCAACAGAAATAGTTGATGTGAAATTATCTAAATCGACCGACTTATAGTCGACCATTTCCGTAATCTGATAAGGATTTAAAATAGCTGCATGTGCCGCGTGTTGGCCCATTTCCAGTTCTATATCGGTTAGCATAAATGAACCGGGATCATAGGTATTACCGATGACAGATTTTCCGAAGATTGCTTCATACCAAGTACAGGCGGCTACATAACGACCGATATTCAAATCGAGGTGGTAGCCATCGCGTGTAAAGTTATCACCCCAGAAAGTTGTACGACCATTCTGTATCGCTGTACCAGCGGGCACTACCAAGTCGAAATCAACCAAGTTCGTCGCCTTTTGTACAGCATCGACGATCGCATTGTACATCGTCATTTGATCGTTCCCGTAATTAGCAAAACCACTATGAGTTGAGTTCTGCGCATAAGCCCAGGTCTGATGGAAAACGTATTTAGTTCTCGTATATACCACTTTCTCTTTAACATATTTATATAGTTCAGGTAAAGAAGCCTCATAGGTTGGGTATTGACCCGAGAAATGACTTGCCTGTTGAAAACTAATATAATCCCATAGCTCATCATTTAAAACTTCCTCCAGCGTCATTTCATTCACGGTCGTCTTTACTCCGTATTTATCAATCTTTCGATATGAGTAAGCATTATTGTTTTCTTGGGCATTTGTTAAATGTTGTTCCAATGAAGAACCCCCAATATACATATTAGCAATAATAACACTATCCCCCGCAGTGGTCGCAATGGAATGCAGGTAGGCTTCTAAGGCGTCCTCTGAAAAACTGTTACCAATTGCTAAAATGCGGGTTATACCATCAGAAACAACTTCATTCACCGTCACCTCGCAGGTTAACTCGACTTCTCCATCGTCTGAAGTAAAAGTTACCACCGCAGAACCCACCTGACGGCCTAATACGCGGACGGTATAACCGTCAACACGTTCGATACCGACAATTTCCGGATTCGAGCTACTTGCGCTAAACTTTTTCACAAAGCTCTTTCCATCTTCCAGCGACATAGACAGCGTTGTCCTATCGCCCACTGTCATTTCGATGTTATCCTTATCTAGAATAATAATGCCAGACGTCGGCGGTCCTGGCGGAAGTGTTAGTTTCTCGCAAGAAACAATGCCTGCCAGCAAGAATAAACTGAGAAGGATGTATGAGAAATTCTTCAACATCCTATCGCCTTTTCCTATTTTCATTAATATACTTTTCATAATATTCAATTTATAGTCCTGTTAATACCCAGGAGCCTGCACAAGGTTAGGGTTAATATCTATTTGAGCTTGCGGAACGGGCCATAGATACATTTTATTTGTAAATACCCGGTTCTTATAAAAAGTCCGTTTAAAGAAGGCGTTCGGATTGTTCGGATCATCGCTACGTACATTTCCAGTAAAATTCATTCCCCATAGCTGGCCATTCAAATACTGATCGGCAATCTTCCAACGGCGTAAATCGTGAATACGGACACCTTCGGCATTAAATTCAATTCTTCGTTCTCGCTGAATAGCTTTACGAATCGCTGACTGCGACAGACCTTGCTCTAATGGAGGAATACCTGCACGCTCACGGATTAAATTAATATTCTCCAATATCTCGGGATTACCGGGGTCCGATTCATTAAGTGCTTCCGCATAACCTAAATATGCATCGGCCATACGATAAAGGATCCCCGGCTGATAAACCCATCTATTTTCTCTAGGAAAAACATCTAAACTCACTGCCTTCCGAACGTTATAGCCGTTCTGGGGCGCATCAAACGAAAGTCGTGTGTCTCTACCCCCTTGAACAAACTCAACGTTCCTATCATCTACACCCAACCATGCATTGTCAAAAATGACCGATACATAGAACCGGGGTTCACGGTTGACATACATATTATACGTACCTCCCATCGTAACTGTGCCGACTTCCGGACCTCCGCCCGGCCAGCGTGTGTTTCGAACTTCATTTGCAGTAGAGAATCCGCTTTCTGAATAACCCGAGTTGGGGTCAGTTATAGGCAAGCCGTTTTCCATATAAAAGGCATCTACCAGCTCTTGAGTAACGCCCATACCGCCATTACCTCCTATACCAATTGGTAAATGGTGAGCCTGCCAACCATTTAGATCGGGTTGGTCGGGGCGACCGAATATGATTTCTCTATTCCCTTCTGAAAACTTCTTAAGCGACATGTTGTAATATGACATGAATGGATCAATTGAGCCGTCGGCGTTATATTCATAGTACAAACCATAATCTGCAGCCTCGGCGGCGTCAATTAATTCTTTATAGGCAGCTGCGGCTCGCGCCCATTTAGACGGATCAGCATTGGCTTGAAACAAATTAGTTCCGTGGGCATTCTTCCAATTACGGAAATCAGGATTGCCGTTAAACAAAGGACTCGCGGCAAAGAGCAAGGTCTTCGCTCGAATAGCCAAAGCCATAACTGAAGTCGCCTTTCCCCAATCGTGCTGATCAGGATAAACAGCAGGAAGCTTTCCTGACACATCTTTCAGTTCTGTATCAATCCAATTCACAATCGAGTCGTAAGGCGTTTGCGTAATCATAAGTTCCGACGCGGGCGCATCCACCGCCTCGATCACGCCCGGTTTAAAGGGTATCGGACCGTATATTTCGATCATGAGGGAGTAATAATAAGCGATCAAAAAGCGAACCTGAGCTTTCATCACTTCAACATCTTCAACACTTACCCCCGGTAAGGGCTTAACATTTTCCAGAAAAATAAGCCCGGATCGAATTCTTTTAGGCAGTTCCACCCAATAATATGGATTCCAAGCTGAGATAGGATTCCAATCGCCCAATGTATACGCATATACATTACGCCAACCGAAAGGTGTCCACTCTGCCGGAATCGTCAAATCGTCCCCCATAATATTATAACCCTGATCTTTGAAATAACCCCACATCGGATTAGGTATCCCGGAATACACTCCAGCCAACCAGTCTTCCGTACGTATTTTATCATTAAAAATCATCTCCATCGTCAGCTGGTCGTCTGGCATTTTATCGAGATACTTTTTACAGCCGGTGAAAGAAAATATGACGGCTGCAATGATTCCTATTTTATATATTGTTTTCATTATATATCGTTTTAAATCCTATTCAATTAATATCTCACTACTCCTTAAAAATTAACATTGATACCCAAAGACGCAGATTTCATCATGGGATAACGAAGCCCATCCGTGGTTTCCAACTCAGGGTCCCACAAGTCGAATTTCGAGAAAGTCAAAATATTGGATGCTCTGGCGAATACCCTCAAATTAGAGATATGTGCTCTTTCAGTCCATTTTTCTGGGAGTGTGAAGCCCAATTCAATATTCTTCAATCTCAGAAAGCTCATATCTCGTAACCACCATGTAGAACGCTGCTCATTATTTAGGTTTACGCCCGAAGTCAGTCTCGGCCAAAAAACATCTTGCGATGGATTATCTGGTGTCCAGCGGCTGTCAATATTAGAATAGATATTTCCTGTAGCACCCAAGGCTGTTCCCGGCAACCAGTTTTCGCCGCCCAATATCTGCCAAGTTCTACCCGCGCCTTGGAAAAAGAATCCTAAATCCACAAAACTATACCGGATAGTCGCCCCGAAACCATAAATAATCTCAGGCATCCGAGTCCCCCCAATGGCTGTTTGATCCAAGGTTGTCACTACCCCATCGCCATTTAGGTCACGATACTTTATATCACCTGGTCGGAGTGTTTCACTAAAAGATTGGGAGGGTATTCCTAGTTTTAATTCTCCTGATTCATCGAAATCGTCTTCCGTGAATAATCCGTCGGCCACTAATCCAAAGAGCTGCCCAACAGGTTTACCGGTGCTTGAACGGTAGGTTCCCAAGACGCCGAGTGGTTCGTCTATCTCCGTCCTGATGTTATGCGCATAGGTATAATTCCCCATAACAGTCAGGTGCCATTTATCTGACAGTCTTCGGTCGACCGTTAATGACATTTCTATACCTTCGTTCTCGACTTTACCGAAGTTTGCCCACACTGTTCTGATAAACCCAGCTGAGCCAGGCACATTATTACGCTGAATAAATATATCCTCGCGTTTTTCTTTAAAGAGGTCAACATTAAAATTGATCGACCCGTTTAACAAGCCTACTTCAAGCCCTACATCCGTCTTTGCCACCGTCTCCCATGTCAGTTCAGGTATACCCACTTCTCCTTCCGAACGACCTAAGCGGTATACGTCATTGTCAACTCCCCAACGATAATAGTGGAAATCCTCAATCGTCGAAATGTAAGCAAATCGACGTCCTCCAATATCACTGTTCCCAGCTTTACCCCAGGAACCACGAATTTTCAGATTTGAGATCACATTTCTTACCTGCTCCATAAAGTCCTCTTCTGAAATTACCCAACCTGCTGCAAATGCTGGAAAAAAACCAAAACGTTTTCCAGGAGCGAAGTTCTCAGATCCGTTATAGCCGAAATTAGCTTCCGCTATGAACCGACGATCGTATGTATAGGAAAACCGGCCTGCTATACCCTGGTTTCGGAAAGGCAATTTACTACCATTGTCATAATGGCGCTGGTTATACAACAGCATCGAGTTGATATCATGCTTATCATCAAACATTCTGCTGTACGACACCATTCCCTCTAAATATACACTTTGATTACCCCACTGAGCACCCGTACCGTAACCTAAAAACTCTTGTCCGTGGTGATTAATTTCTAATATTAGATTACCTTCCTCATCTCGTCCGGAAGCAGGAGTGTAATAATCAGGGGTTTTGCTTCTCGATACAGAGTTCGCTGAGAATTTATCGAATGCGAAAGTCAGCTTCGCTTTTAAACCAGGTGTAAAGGCCTCTAAATCCTGTTCTACAGAGGTAAGTGATTGCAATGTATAATGATTCCATTTCTCATAGCCTCGCTGAGTTGTGAAAGCCCACGGATTTTCACGAAAAGCAATTCTTGGGAGTTCTCCGGTCGAATACTGCGGCGGGTGTATGAATGGCGGGATTCTCGATGCTTGATAGAAAACACCAAAGCTGGTCTCGTCCCCGGGAGGGCCATTGTGGGTTTGAAGATAACCACCCAAGTTCACGCGAACCAAGGTTGTTGGTGTTACATTCAAATCGACATTCGACCGAACATTTTGGCGGTTTACTTTAACCCCCGAATTCCAGTCTTGAGTAGGATCTCTTTCTATAATACCGTCTTCGGTAAAATAACCTAATTCCAAAGCATAGCGCAAGAAATTATTACCACCCGACATATTCAAATTGGCTCTCATGCTAGATGCATGATCTTTCGATACAACATCCCACCAATCTACATCTGGATAAAGATCCGGATCAGACTGATCTCGGTATTTCTGAAGAATCTCTTCCGACATCAACGGTGCTTTACCCGCATCTTCGTTAAGCTCATTGATGAGTTCAATGTAAGGGACAGCGCCAATATAATCAGGGATTTTAACTGGAGATGTATTTGCACGCTCAAAACGCATGCTAATAACCGGCGGACCCATTTTCCCGCGTTTCGTCGTAATCATGATAACGCCGTTAGCCCCTCGTACTCCATAGACAGCACTCGCAGCAGCATCCTTTAGTACGGAAAAGGACTCGATTTCTTCGGGATCTAGATTGTCTAAACTCCGTTCGACACCATCAACTAATACTAGCGGACGCGAATTCCCTCCAAACGTACTAATGCCTCGAATCCAGAAATCCGAATTATTGTGCCAAGGATCTCCCGTACGCTGTACCGCTATCACACCAGGCACCATGCCGGCAAGATTATTACTAAGCGAACGATTGGGCGTTATTTGCAATTGCTCCGGCTTAACGGTTGATATCGCACCCACTACCGACGCCTTTTTTTGTGTTCCGAAGCCGACCACTATTACTTGGTTCAGGCCCGTGACACTGTCTTGCAGAACAACGTCGACAATTTCACGATTTCCCACGTCCACAGTCAATGTCTGATATCCTATTGCCGAAAACTCCAACTTCGCAGTTCTATCTAGAACATGTATCACATATTTCCCCCCATCTTCTGAAAGAACAGAATTATTAGTGTTAACCTCGGCGACGGTAACACCGTCTAAACGTTGACCAGTTTCACTCGAAATCCGACCAAGTATCCGTATCCCATCGGCACGAGTCTGTAAAACTCGCTCGCCGTTAGGTGTTTCCTGCGCCTTCCCTTCTGGATAGAAAAAGAAGACTTGTAACATGAGGAGGATAAAGAACATTCCTCCTGGTTTTTGCAAGTACTGTTTCATAATTATTGGTTATTTGGTTTTTTGGTTATGGTTTATATTATTCGTCTGTTTTAGCTAAGGTGACGCGATCAAAGGCCATGTCCGAAGCGAGGTTGTTTTTCAGGTCGATTCTTACGGTTTCGACACCATCAGCAACCCGTACATTTCCAATTCTAAAATCATTATCGCTGTTATTGGCACTCGATACCTTTTCCCATTGACTATTATTCGGTACTCTCACATTTAAATCAACAGATCCTTCAGAACGCAAATGAACATACACCGCATAATGACCTTCCGGAATGCCTGAAACGTCGACCGACAGTTCTCCTTCTCCATTCGGCGAAAGAACTGCCCCCGGATCCCTTTTCTCCAAATCACCCTGATATTGAAGATGCTCCATCAAGCCTGTATAAAAACTAACAGTATCTGGCACAAAAACCTCTGTCTGTGCATTTGTAGGATCATCTTGGTCAACAATCGGTTTATCTGCATAGTACATGGCAACCGATGTATAGTTTACTAATCGGTTGTTATCAGTCGGACCATGTTCTATATTATGTAGAATGTGATTCGAAAAAGGCATTTTATCACTAATAAACAGGCGATAACCACCGGTTCTTCCCATCGGTAAATTATATTCCAGACAACCGGTTAAAGGCGCACCTAAGCGCTCAACCCAACCACCGGGCTGAGCATACCAGCCTCCGTTAAAATAATCTTCGGAACCCGTACCATGCACAGTCATCTCACCGTCGATCTCTGTGTAGTCATCACCTTCAAAAAACTCTGTAAAGTGCGTGTAATCCGTTGCATGACCAATCATAACGGTGCCGACATAATGTCCCCTACCCCCTCCCTCCAAGAAGACATACGGTGAACCTAAAGCCGGCTCTTCATTCTTCCAGTATGCATAGAAGCGACCTTCATGCTCTGCGTCTCTTTTTTCATTATCATAGTACACAGTTGCCTGTATATCAATCGCATCTGCGTTGTGCCCATCACGATACACCAACTCAACCTTGGCGCTCTTATCAAAAGGCATTGGGATATAACTATATGCTTTCCCTGCGTCCGCTCCTATCAATAGACTTTCCATTGATGGAGAACCAAACGCAAAACCAAAGAAATCAGCGACAGGTACATATACCGCCGCCCGATCCTCATCATCCCAAGTAATCTTAAGGTCAATTTGCTTGTAAAGACCCGAAAATGCTTCCATAGGAGCTAGCTCAATGCCCAGCAAACGTCCTCCTTCATCGAGCTCTAAAATCGTTTCCGACGTGCCCGGTTGAAGTTTGATGTCATTTTCATCCGATTTAGTATTCGTTTCAGTAAAATCGGTTATCGAACGGCCATCTTTGCTCCATAGCTGAACGATTTTATCCAAAAGCTGTTGGTGTTGAGCAACCTGTTCTGGCTGATAACTCTCGACCTGATACTGTTTATCATAGGAACGAAATTGAATCTGATGAAAGAGGATTTTCTCCCCTCGGAAAACAATTTTACAACTCTCTTTATATGGGATAGGTAAATAGCTATAAAATCCGCCCACCTTTTGATCGGCAATTGGCGCTAAGAAAGGAGCTTGACTGTTATTAAATAAATCTCTAAAACGGATGGACATCGTAGGTTCCGTACTGCCGTCCAAATAAAAATCTAGCGTATCATCTGTCGGAGTAGGCGTCCAAATCCTTTCAATAATGCCCTGACCTTCTTCATCAAAAATCACCAGTCCACCAGTCGGTTCTTCGCGTATAAAGGAATAAGTGCCACCAAAACCGTCATCATTTCCGCCAGTGCGGTCATAGGATGAGATCTGTTTAACGACGGTCCCCTCCATATACTCAGGTAAGGATCCGACAGTATACAAGCGATTAAGTTCGCTCTCGAAGTTCACTGTTTTTTGTGCCGAGACTGAACAAGACGCCAGCGAGCAAACAACAAAAAAAACTGAAAATTTTCGTAGTAAAAATAGTTTCATAATCGATAGGTTAATTGTAGTTATCATAATGTTTTCAACACAACCCTATGTGCTTAATCGTTTAAGCATATAGGGTTAAAAAAAATAAAATTTGCTTCCTCTGATTTTTGAAGACCTCAATTTGATAAAATTTAGTTTTATTTGGCTTATACGTTTAAGCAAATTTAAAACATTCATTGATATAAACAAAAAAAATGTAACTTTTTAATATACATACTCAAACCTCAGCTCATTTGCTAAAAAGCCGGCTACATCCCTCACCCAGTTTCAGAACGTATCTAATCACCAATGGTGGCTACCAAGCATTTCTTTGGAAGCCACTGTAATCAACATTCAATATTCACGGCAAATGGCAACGAAAGCAACGAAAACCTCAAAGCACCGAGTATTACCTTCAAGGAAAAATATTAACTCAAATGAAACACGGACATCAGACGGATATTCGACGTATATAAATCGGATGCAGATGGTTAATATCCGTCGAATGTCCGTTGTATGTCCGTCCAATGTCCGTCTAAAGTTGACGTGTTAACATACGCTTAATTTGACAAAAAACTAAAAAATGAATTCGTTTTAATAGGGAAAATACCAGAGAACAAAAGATAATATGTTAACTATAAGGAAAGTTATCGTGCTCAGAAACAATATTTCATGCTTAGCATTTCATTTTATCCGAGAAAGTTTTGAGGACGATGAGAATTAGAGCTGAAAATAAAAAAGCCATTCACATATTCATGTAAATGGCTGATCATTAAGGGTGGAATACCGGGCTCGAACCGGCGACCTCCTGAACCACAATCAGGCGCTCTAACCAACTGAGCTAAAACCACCGTGTTTATTGGAATGCAAAAATAACTAATAATACTACATCTCCAAAATAATTTTTGCAGATCTATTAACAATTATTTCATCTAGAGCCATAAATAAAAGTTTATCCGTTAATTTGTAATAGCTTATGAATTGGAAGGTCGCCATAAATAATTTTAAACAGTACCTACAACTGGAGCGTTCACTTGCAAAAAACTCAGTGGAAGCTTATGTACGAGATATTGAAAAACTGGAATCTTACAGTCTAACGCAAGATATACTCAATCCACTTAAAGTTCAAACAACCGATATTCAACTATTTCTAAGATGGCTAGGAGAACTAGAGGTTCAAGCTACTTCGCAGGCTCGGATCCTCTCAGGTATTAAGGCTTTTTTCAACTTCCTCTTGCTTGAAGATGAGATTAAACAGAATCCTGCTGAATTGATAGAGGCTCCAAGATTGAGCCGAAAACTACCCGATTTTTTACGGGTAGATGAGATTGAGGAAATTATAAGTGCTATTGATCTTTCGAAACCTGAAGGAATGCGAAACAAGGCTATGATCGAGACTCTTTACAGCTGTGGCCTGCGGGTAAGCGAACTGATTAACCTAAAACTGTCGGACCTCTTTTTCGAAATCGATTTCATTAAAGTAGTAGGTAAGGGAAATAAAGAAAGACTGGTCCCTATTGGAAATGGCGCTAAGAAGTGTATTGATATATATGTCAATGAAGTTCGCAACCATCAGCCCATTAAAGCAAGTTTCGAAGACTTTGTATTTCTAAACCGAAGAGGTAGGGCACTCACACGTGTAATGATTTTTTTGATCATCAAAGAGTTGGTCGCAAAGACGACACTTACAAAAAACGTAAGTCCTCACACGTTCAGACACTCCTTCGCAACACACCTGATTGAGGGAGGCGCCGATTTAAGAGCTGTACAGGACATGTTGGGACATGAGAGTATCACGACAACTGAAATCTATACACACCTAGATAGAGCTTATCTTCAATCCGTCATAAAGTCCTATCACCCAAGACCTTAAACAGATAACACAAAAATTACTTGCAACTTAGTTTAATATACACAATATTTGTGGTGGTTATATGACAAAAGGCAGGATGTTCATACGTCAATTTTTTGCGTTGCTGGTTATTTTCACACTGGCATATGCGCAGACCTTGCTACTGATGCACGAAAAGCACAGTACGGAGCACCGTCATGACCTTTCTAATGAGGAGTCTTCTGCTCATGTATTAACTTTGAAGTGCGGTATCTGTGATTATATCTTTCATAAGCAATCAGATCCCGCTCTTATCTTAAGTCCCCAAAGCCTAACGATTACACTCCCAGCGATCGACCTCATAGTTGATCGTAGCTTTCCGGGAATCACACATCGACTTATTGGGCAACACCTCAATCGAGGACCTCCGCTAGCATAAGAAAAATCACTCTCATTATCAATGGCTTGCACTGCAATCACATTGACATTTCCTTATTGCTAGATATTACAACAATGATCTTACTAAAAAAGAGTTATATACTTTTTGCTATACTATTTATTCCATTTTTGTTATTCGCTCAAGATAAGTGCGAACTGACGATCAAAGGACGTGTACTCGACTCGGACACACAGCTTCCTTTGGCCGGCTCGTCGATCTATTTGGTCGAAAAAGAAGTGGCGACACAGGCCGACGGGCATGGATATTTTTCATTTCAAAATATCTGTACAGGCGACTACACGATTGAGATAACCAACTTAGGTTTCGAAACATCTGTGCAGACAATTCACGTTACAGCCAAAGACGAGTCTCATACATTCTTTATGGAACATGAAGGAGTTGTCCTGCATGACGTAAATGTTGTAGGCCATCAGCCAACACTTCGGACAACAGCAGCCAACACCACATTGGGACAAGAAGAATTGAACAAATCCAAAGGTGAAGTGCTCGCAGAAATCTTACAAGACATACCGGGCGTTACCATGATGCAAACCGGAGCAACAATTGCAAAACCGGTCATTCATGGCATGCACAGTAATCGTGTATTAATGGTAAACAATGGCATTAAACAGGAAGGACAGCAATGGGGTGCAGAGCATGCGCCGGAAATAGACCCCTTCATCGCGTCTGAAATTACCGTTATTAAAGGCGCAGAATCGGTTAAATATGGTGCAGAAGCTATTGGCGGAGTTATTTTGGTAGAACCTTCTCCTCTACCGATCAATGGTGGACTTTCAGGCAGTGTCGATTTGGTTGGAAGCACGAACGGTCGTGTTGGAACAGCTTCGGCTATGTTAGAGTCTGATTTTAAGCCATTACCTGGACTCTCATGGCGAGTCCAAGGAACTTTAAAGAAAGGTGGCAATTTGCAAACTGCCGACTATTATCTGAACAATACTGGTATTCGAGAAAGTAATTATTCCGCAGCTCTATCATACCGGAAAAGCAAGCTCCATTTGGATGCCTATTACAGTCATTTCAATACCGACCTTGGTATTTTTGAAGGTGCGCACGTGGGATCAGTCGACGACCTGAATGCGGCGATCGACCATGGCCGTCCCTTTACGGACGGTGCCTTTACGTATGATATCGACGTTCCTCGCCAGTCGGTTATCCATGATCTGGTGAAACTAAAAATACATAAGGACCTGAACGAAGGAACGCAATTGGATATCCAGTATGGATTTCAGCGCAATGCGCGACAGGAATATGATACTCGCAGAGGCGATCGAAGTTCTATACCAGCCCTCGACCTGGTACTGAATTCGCATAGTTTAGATGTTAGCTATGACCGGATCAATGCCAACAGCCTTCGCTCTCTATTCGGCATCAATGCTACGGCAATTATAAGCAACAACATCCCTGGTACGATGGCTACACCGATTATCCCTAATTACGACAGCTATGGATTTGGAGCTTTTGTTGTTGAACGATTGGTTAAGGAGAAATACGACCTAGAAGCAGGAATCCGCTATGACTTCAAAACGTTGGACGCCGCAGGATATCGCGGTAATGAGTTCTATGGCGGTCAACACGATTTTCATAATGTTTCCGGCTCTTTGGGTATACTTTGGCGTTTTCATCGGGACTGGAATTTGAAGAGCAATCTTGGATTATCTTGGCGTCCACCAACGGTCAACGAGCTGTATAGCGATGGCTTGCACCATGGTTCGGCATCGATTGAAGTCGGCGACAACAATCTAAAGAGCGAACAGGGTTATAAATGGATCAATACGCTGAGCTATTCGAAAGAAAAACTACGGATTGAACTCAACGGCTATGCGCATTATCTCAAAAACTATATCTACTTGAATCCTACGGGTGAGGTGGTGGAAAGTTTACGAGGCGCCTTCCCTGTTTTCCATTATGAGCAAACGGATGCACTTTTTATGGGTGCCGATCTCACAGCGTCATACCAACTCCCCTATGGTTTCCTGTACGGTCTAAAAGGGTCCTACTTATACGCGGATGATTTAGAGGCGACAGGAAACCTTCCGATGATCCCTTCTAACCGTTTAGATAACAAGCTACAGTATGCAAGAACCTTAGAAAGCAGTCGATTTTCTAATTTTTTCATTGAAGCCCAACTTCAAACGGTGTTTGAGCAAACAAGGTATAACAAAGAGAGTGATTTTACCCCAGCACCGGCAACTTACAATCTAGTTAACATAAATGCCGGCACAAAAATTAAATTGAATGAACAAACCGTTGGTATCCATGTATCAGCAAACAATTTACTGAACGTTTCTTATAAAGAATACATGAATCGCTTTCGGTATTACGCACATGATTTGGGCAGAAACATCAGCTTACGATTATCCTATAATTTTTAACTATTAACAGAAAAACAAAATGATTACCATTAAAAACACTTATACAATGAAAAAGAGTCAACTACTATCCATCCTCTCTTTAGCGCTGATCATCGCATTCAGCTTTTCTTCATGCTCAAAGGACGATCCTGTTCCAGAGATCGACCAAGAAGAATATGATGCAGCTGAATTAGAATTCGTTTCTTTGGAAACGATAAACGGTGAGCTAGTTGAAACCGACGAATCGGTAGTCATCACCTTTTCGCCGGATGGAAAATCGGCCCCTAGTCACTCCCACCTAACAGAAGGAGAAACTTATCGACTGAAAGTAACTTTATTTCATGACGGAGAATCGATTAACCAAGAGATCCTTGATGCAGGCGACGAACATCAGTTTTTCTTTGTCGGAGCACCTGATGGAGTATTCGACTATCGCTATGAAGATCAAAATGTTGGTTTGACCGGAGTCTTAACCGTGACAGGACACAGCGATGCGGCCTTCGATTGGAATATCGTTCTACGCCACGGCTTAAATAAAAATCACGCTGCCGCTCAAGAATGGGATAGTACCGACTACGTTCAAGCAGGTGGTGCTGATGATGTAAATGTTACAGCAGAATTGCATGTAACGGCGACTGGCGAACACGACCATTAATCACCTGATAAGAAATACCCAGAAGCAGGCACTATACTTAAGTCCTGCTTCTTTTTTTGTTTGTTTTATTGAGGTTCATCTCCCCACGCATAGCTTTTAATATCAAGACCGCTTAGCTTCAAAACCCGATCGATCACGGTAGCCGCCAATTCTTCAAAATTCGTGGGCAGACTATAAAATGAAGGGCTCGCCGGACAAATAACACCTCCCATTTCCGTAATCAGTTGCATGTTCTTTAAATGTACAAGGTTATACGGTGTTTCGCGTGCGACTAATATCAGCCGCCTACGCTCCTTTAGAATCACATCGGCCGCCCTACTTACCAAATCATTTGATATACCATTAGCAATACGACCAATGGTCCCCATGGAACAAGGACAGACAATTAGCGTATCAAAACCGGCAGATCCAGACGCAAATGGTGCGAAAAAATCGTTCTTCTGGTAGAATGTGAAACCATAGTTCTTATAATCCTGGTTTCCTAACTCAAGATTCCAGACCGCTTTAGCGTTATCAGACATGACAACTGCTACTTCCTCTATTTGCTGACTAATTTCCTTCAGACGATCAAACAATACCTTGGCATATATCGATCCACTCGCTCCGGTAACGGCTATTACAATCTTCTTTTTCTTCATCTAATTAAAATCTCGCATAAATATAGTTAGTTTTGTGAATATGACAGCCTTCCTATTGCTACTTCTCGGGTTAATAGTTGGCGGCTTCGGTACGATGGTCGGTGCGGGAGGTGGCTTTATCTTGGTACCAGTACTTCTTTTGCTTTATCCAGATAAAGATCCCGAGGTTATAACAAGTATTTCCCTCGCGGTTGTATTCCTAAATGCCTGTTCAGGTTCGATAGCCTATGCTTTTAAGAAGCGGATTGACTATAAATCGTCCTTGCTTTTTTGCATCACGGTACTGCCCGGATCAGTGATTGGCGCGATGTTGACCTCGTATATATCAAGAAACACCTTTAATGTTATATTTGGCTTAATGCTTTTGTCCTTGTCGATCATTCTGCTGATCAAACCGACCAAGAACCTTACGAAGCATAGTGATAAACGCAAGAAATCGTTTTGGTGGATGGCAAGATACCTAATTGATATTGACGGTGTTCGCCATTTATACCGCTATAACCTTCTCCTTGGCATTATCTTAAGCTTCTTTGTTGGTATCATTTCCAGTTTATTTGGAATTGGCGGGGGGGTGATCCATGTTCCGGCTATGGTTAACCTCCTGAACTTTCCGATCCACATCGCTACGGCAACTTCGCAATTTATTTTAAGTTTAATGAGTTTAAGCGGCACAGCAGTCCATTACGTAAAGGGCGATTTACATGAAGGTTTGTTTCAGGTGCTATACCTAGGTATTGGGGTCATTATCGGCGCGCAGATTGGGGCGCGGATATCCACAAAAATTAAAGGGAAGATAATTATCCAGAGCTTAGCTCTGACTTTGTTGATAGTTGCTCTGAGGATTTTATGGACGACTATATTTTAATATTTCTAAAAAACTATATTTTTGTTTGTATAAAAAAGTGAAAGAGCGTAATGAGTTTAAGTTTACTAGAAGAATATATTGAATCGGGAGATGCGGCGGCAATAGACAATCTACTGCATACCAATCCGACATTAGGTCGTCAGAACACCAGTCACGAAATCTCACCGCTGTTGTTAGCTTGTTATTATAACAAGCAAAAGATCATTAAAGTGTTGCTTAATCACATCCAGGATGTTGATATATATGAAGCGGCTGCAATTGGCTTAGAAGAACGAGTACAGGAGCTCATTGAACAAAACTCGAGTTTATTGTCATCTTATTCCCCCCATGGCTTTACAGCTTTGGGTATGGCCTGCCACTTTGGCAACGAGTCGGTCGTCAGGTATCTTCTTTTAAAAGGAGCAGATGCTAACCAAGCTTCAAACAATGGTTATTCTGTCAACCCACTCTATACGGCGATTAGTTCAAATTATGAAGCGATTGCCAAACTCTTAGTTGAAGGGGGCGCAGAGGTAAATGTTGTACAAGCCGGCAATCAAACACCATTGCACGCAGCTGCAGAAAACGGAAACATTGAAATGCTGATCTTATTATTGGAAAATGGTGCGTCTGTGGATGTAAAAAACGATAATGGCGACCGTCCTTCAGACGTGGCAGCCGGAAGAGGCCATCATGAAATAGCCAATATTTTACAGGTTTAAAAATCCCATAAACGGTTTCTAGTACGTTTTATATAATCGCGAATATCTAGTACAATACCCGCCAATAAATAAAATATAACTGGAAACCCTACAGCTAAAAATGAGCTATAAATAAAAAACAAGCGGATTTTTGATATAGAAATTCCCAAGCGCTCGCCGATATAAGAACATACCCCGAATGAACGCTGCTCTAAAAAAACCATTAATTTTTCCATTTTATCTATATTTATCTACGCGTAAATTTAAGCTTTATCGTGCTTTAAAATCTGGATGCCAACCTCACAATCTAAACAACGCTTAGCATTACAGTATACTGCATTAAGCTGCTTGATACCTTGCGTATCGGCAGCCGACTCGATGTCGATGCCTATACTCTGATAGTAGCGTACCAAACTGTTTCTCTCGGGACGCAGTTCTTCAAGGAATCGGATAGCCCTATCTGCATACTGTTCATCGTCAACGTAACGGCCATAGGCAAACAAGATTTGAACAATAGCATTCATTACAATCAGGTCAACCATTGAATCGCTCAACCCAGTCCGACGTAAAGACTTTGCTGGCTTCTGAAAATGAAAATGCTTCTCCCAATAGGGATTAACTTTCAGATTATCAAAGAGTGACCGCCACAAAAGTACATTTTCTGTTTCAATTATTTTAGTAAAAAATTGAGAAACCACACCGCACAGTCCGATAAATTGCGCTAATCTGACAGTCGGAAAATTGTGTGGTCGCATTCTAAGGAACCTCCACACCGTCGGAGCCATTGGCTTTAACTGGTGTATAGCTTTTAGATATTGATATTCTACTTTCAAGGATTGGAAATAGCTATCCCCTTTTTCCTCCTCCAACAAACCTGCCTGTCCAAACATCAGAGCTTCCAGACTGTGGATTTGATCTTTGTATTTTGACACCAACGTGAGCGGAACAGATCTGGCAAACTGTTCGAATGCATCGGCATTAATATTCAATCCAAAACTCCGAGCTAGCACAATAAAAGATGTGCGCTCCCAGTCGCCATTGGTTTCTTCCAATATCTGCAGTATATAGGAAGATTTAGACACCAGTCTTTCGACTAATACCCTACCGAGCCACTGTTGGATATAAAAGGGCTCTACAGACCTAATTAAGCCTTCGCAAGCTATTTTAAAACTATTTTCTGTTAATCCTCGATAGCGAAGCAGGGTTTCTGACGCGACTAATGGGCGTAAAACCAAAGTCTCAGGTATTGTGCCGTCATAGCGTCTAATCTCCACGTCATGATCGAAAACAACATGTAGGATCACGGAGTTAAAAGCAGCATCCGATTGGTGTTGATGACGATTCCAATCGGACGACTGAACGTGAATCTCAATGTTTCCGACCCAGTCTACCCCTTCTATCTCAATCAAGCTATTTTCGAAATCAGGGCCTTCATTTTTGTTGTGCTGCCCGATACGCCTTATTAGCAAACGCTTACCGGAAAGAGTATTGATATCGGTTTGTTTAAAAAGTCTATATTTCCAAATCAACTGAAGGACTTGTTCAGAAATCTTCATTTTAATAGTATTGCTCGTTTGGAGACTAAAATAGCAATTATCTGAATAATAAGAAGTACCTTTACATAATGGAACCATTAAAAATAACAACCTTTCAAGCTTATTTATTTTGGGAAAACACCGAAAAAAACCTTTCAAACCTTGGACTGAGATTATCGTCTCTTCAGACGTCTACCGATGTTATCATCTTACCTGAGATGTTCAATACTGGTTTCACCATGAATGTAGAGAAATGCAGTGAAGAAGTAGGTGGTACAACCATGAAATGGATGCTAGAACAGGCACAAAAATTTAATTGTGTGGTAACCGGGAGTCTGATCATTAAAGAGGATGATTTATATTACAATCGACTGATATGGATGCGTCCGGACGGCTCGTACGATCAATATAATAAACATCATTTATTCAGTTTATCGGGTGAAGAGAAAATATTTACGGCTGGAAACCAGAATATCACTTTAGAACTAAAAGGCTGGAAAATAAGACCTTTGATTTGCTATGATTTACGCTTCCCCGGCTGGTCACGAAATCATGCACCTTATTACGATATTTTGCTTTACATTGCTAGCTGGCCAGATTCCCGAATTGAACATTGGCAAAAACTAATACCTGCTCGGGCTATAGAGAATCAATCGTTTGTGATTGCTGTAAACCGGGTTGGTTACGACGGAAATGAAGTTTATCACTCCGGAGGGTCGATGTGTTTGTCTCCAACCGGCGAGGTGGTTTACTATAAACCCGAAAGCGAGGATCTATATACCTTTACCATCTACCCGAAAGATCTAATAAGTGCTCGGGAAAAGTTTCCCTTCTTAGAAGATGCCGATTCTTTTACAATTAAAAATTCTTAAGTTAAGTTATGTTTGATTTGATCAAAGTAACTCATGAGTAAGGGCGGTCTAAAATAGCTTTTGCTAAAACGGCTTCTCTTACGTCAAAGTCAAGTTCATAGTCTTGTAAGTTCAGATCGTCAAGCTCTTCCGTTTCCAATTGCACCAACTGCGGCGGCTTGCTTCGACCGTAACCTTGGCTTTTTAACACTTCTTTTTTCTCGGCCTTCAGCTTTTCCATCTCAGCATATTCACCTAGTTTCCGGTACTCGTCTAATAAACTCGGCGGCACTTCCGTTTTATATGGTTTTTTCTGATAATCTATAGGTTCAGAATAATCTGAGTAGTCAGTGTAGACCGGTTCGGGATTAACGGAAGCTTGTTGCGCAGGCGGCTGTGGTTTTGGTTCTGATGTTGTTTGTGCTGTAGGTTTACCTAGCTGTCGTTTAGCTGCCTTCTCTTTCTCTTTCTTAAAACCGGTATAAGCTTGAATAACAAAAAAAACGAGAGCTATGATAACGGGTATTAATTCTTCTACTATTCCCATGAATTAAAGATACAATTAATATTATTAAATTCGCAGTCCAATAGGTACACCTAAGAACTAGTTTAGTGAGAAATTATCCATGCAGCTGACGCGACTCGACATTAAAGGCTTTAAGAGCTTCGGCGACAAAACGACTATTCATTTCAATGATGGGGTAACGGCTATTGTCGGTCCAAACGGCTGCGGAAAATCAAATGTTGTCGATGCAATACGTTGGGTTTTGGGCGAACAGAGCACTAAGAATCTTCGTTCCGAGAAGATGGAGAATATTATTTTCAACGGAACCAAAACTAGAAAAGCAGCGCAGCTTGCTGAAGTTTCCTTGTCATTTAACAATAATAAAGACGTTCTTCCGACCTCCTACTCTCAGGTAACCATTACAAGAAAACTGTATCGTAGCGGCGAAAGCGAGTATCGACTCAATGATGTTCAGTGCCGATTGAAAGATATCACGGACCTATTCCTAGATACGGGTATTGGGTCGGATTCCTATGCAATCATCGAACTAAAGATGGTCGACGAGATAATCAACAATAAAGATAATTCCCGACGTGCACTATTTGAAGAGGCATCAGCAATATCAAAATATCGGATTCGTAAAAAACAAACCTTCAATCGCCTAAAGGATACGGAAGCCGATTTAAGTCGCATAGACGATTTACTAATCGAGATTGAAAAAAATCTAAAAAGTCTAGAATATCAAGCTAAGAAGACCGAGCGATATTACCGTCTGAGGGATCAATACAAGCAATTTAGTATCGCACTAGCTTCTTCTAAGATCAAGAATTATCACGACTCCCTTGGTCAACTGAAAAACAAGGAGAGCATCCAGATTAATCGAAATCAGGAGTTAACAAGCAGTCTATCGTCGCAAGAGGAAAAATTAAAATCATTAAAAGAAAAGCTGAACATAGAGGAAAAAAACCTGTCTGTTCAGCAGAAATCCTTAAACACACAAACGGCAACTATTCATCGCTATGAAACGGAGAAAAAGATCAAGAATGAACAGCTCCGTAATCTAAACGAAAAGAACGAGCGACTCAGTAAGGAATTAACCCAAGATAGGCAACAGCTCAACCATATCCAATATAGTCTCAAACGGGTCAACGAAGAGCTGTATACCGAAAGGGAAAAACTGAGCAGCCATGAAAACGACCTGCAGGCTAAGCTGAAGCTAGTGGACACCTTACGTGAACAGCAGAAAGTAGCTAAAAAAGACTTGGACCAAGTCATACACGAACGTAACGAAGCTCAGAACACCTTATACGAACTTGAAAAATCGGCCGCCGTCCTGCTCATTCAGATTGACGCACTACGAGAAGAAACGAAAGAGGCCAGCAGCGATCAACAAAGCAGAGAAAATGAACTCAACACATTTGAAAAAGCAATATCAGAACTTGAAGCCAAACTAGAAAGCCAGCAAAACAATTACGACTTTCTGGTACAGCAAGACCAAGGGCTTGAGCTTCAACTGGCTGCGTCAAAAGAACAGATAGAGACCTTAACCGGCCAATACAATCAGGAAAGCAGATTGCTGGATGCTAAAGAAAATGAGTACAACCTCTTAAAGTCCTTGGTCGACAACCTAGAAGGCTTTCCCGAGTCAATCCGCTTTTTAAAGAAAAATAAAAAATGGGATGTGAAAGCTCGTCTTTTTTCGGATATTTTATATTGTCAGGAAGCATACAGAATTGCCATCGAGAATTATCTGGAGCCTTATATGAGCTACTATGTGGTTGAAAGCTCTGAAGATGCACTTTCCGCGATTCAGTTGTTACATGATACGGCAAAAGGAAAGGCTGGTTTTTTTGTACTTGACCTTATTGACAAAGAAGATGCCAAGCAACCGAAGACTGATCAACTGGTATCGGCACTGACGGTAATCGATGTTGATTCAAAATACCAAGCTCTTTGCGCTTTACTTTTAAAGAATGTCTTTTTCGAACGAGAACATCATAAGTCAATATCTGATATCAGTTTACCGACTGATGACGCGGTTATATTAAGTAAAAGCGGTCAGATCGTTAAGAAAAAACACAGCCTGTATGGTGGATCGGTTGGTCTATTCGAAGGAAAGCGAATTGGACGGGCTAAAAACCTCAGTATTCTACAATCGGAAATTCAAAAAACAACTAAGAACCAAAAACTGATTGAAGGTTACCTAGCAAACGAAAAAGAGAAACTCAAGGCATTGACAGCTAACTTGCAAAAGGAGCAGATTCAAGAATTGTCAATACAAGTTAACCGGTTGAATAACGAATTGATTTCAATCAAGACCAAGCAAGAACAGTATCAAAGCTTTATAGCGCACAATCAGAGCCGCAAAGAAAGTATAGATAAAAAAATAAAAGAGTTGACGACTGAACTCGACGACCAGCGGATGAGACTAGAAAAACAGAAGAATGATGTAAGTCTTTTTGCCGGTCAGTTGGAGTATCTTCAAAAAGACTTTGATGAAGTTTCTGTCAACTACAATGAGCAGTCCAGTCAATACAATCAAGAAAATATAACTTTCCATCAACAGAAAAATCGCACTTCGAATCTGGAGAAAGATCTGGAATACCGGGAGATACAGCTGGAGAATATAGAAACACGAATTAAACAGCACGAGGAAGAACTGGAAAGAACTCAGCTTAGCTTGCGTGAATTGGTGAATAATGCAGACAATTCAGATGTGGACCTACAGGAGATGTACCAGCAACGAGAGCAACTAACCGAAGGACTCAATGAGCTGGAGAAAGCGTATTATTCACTTCGGAAGGAAATTAACGACGCGGAAGATCGACTGGCTCAAGAACGAAAAAATAAGGATCAGTCAGATTTGCTATTAAGTGAGTTTAAAGATAAAGTCAACGAAATCAATCTAGAGTTAAACGCACTGACAGAACGATTGTTGGTGGAATTCAATTTGGAAGCTGATGATTTAGAAGACCAAGAAACCATTGACTTAGACGAAGATCAGTTAAAGGAGAAAACCGCTCGTTTAAAAAGACAACTGGATGAATTTGGCGCCATTAATCCGCTCGCTATGGAGTCATTTAAGGAAATGGATGAGCGTTACCAATTTATCAAAGAGGAGAAGAACGATCTCTTAGAAGCAAAAAACACATTGCTAGAAACCATTAGGGAGATTGACAAAACGGCGAAGGAAAAATTTATGGTTGCATTTAACGAGGTGCGTGAAAACTTCATTACGGTCTTTCGATCGCTCTTCAGTGAAGAGGATACGTGCGACTTAGTGCTGAGCGATCCAGAACAACCTTTGGATTCTGACATTCAAATTATCGCCCGGCCGAAAGGGAAAAAACCCTTATCGATCAATCAGCTCTCTGGTGGGGAAAAAACGCTTACCGCCACAGCCCTGCTTTTCTCCTTATACTTACTGAAACCAGCACCCTTTTGTATATTTGACGAAGTGGACGCTCCTTTAGACGACACGAATATTGACAAGTTCAATAATATTATACGTAAGTTCTCAGATAGGTCGCAGTTTATCATTGTCTCACACAATAAGAAAACGATTGCCAGCACCGACATAATCTACGGTGTTACCATGGCGGAACAAGGTATTTCGAAGCTGGTAGCAGTTGACTTACAGGAGGTTTAATAGTCGATCGCTATTAGACTGCTAAGAGGCAAAAGAACTCCGGCCTTTATTTGTAAATATTTCTCGGTTAAAGACCACACAGTAGTTTCAATACGTTTAGGTCCATCATCTGTCATGAAGACAATATTGGCTTTCGACTTAAACTCGTTGCCTAAACGCAAGGCGTTCTCAAGTTTACGTCGTAAATCAGAGCTGTGATCAACAGGTGCATCAACAATATGATATTTATCTAAATCTTCTTTATTTATTAACTCTACAACTAATTCGTTCTCCATAATCAATATCTACTATCCTGTTTTTTTTGTTTTTTATTTATTAACCCTAAAATAACGAAAATTATTATTTTATTAAAGGATTTTTTTCCTTCGCAAATAAATCGAATACTTTCCTATCAACCCACGAAGGTATGATTTTGTTCATAAGAACGGCAAGTTTACCTTGCTGCGTCATAATCAGGGTTCTTTTCTTTTTGGATACGCCATTGACTATCACCGTGGCTACTTCTTCGGCCGTCATCATTTTCCCTTCTTCCATACTGGTTTCGCCATGCTGCTGCCCATTGACATCCAATGCTGTAGCTCGAATATTAGAAGCAGTAAAACCAGGACATGCAACCATTACATGTAATCCGGTTTTTAAGTTTTCTACCCGCAAAGACTCCATGAAACCGTTCATCGCGAATTTAGAAGCAGAATAGCCTGTGCGACCCGGAAGACCGCGGTAGCCTGCAATTGAGGAGACTCCGACTACTGACCCTTTGCTCTTTAGAAGCGCCGGCAGGGCGTATTTGGTACAGTATACGGTGCCCCAAAAATTAACATCCATGAGACTCCGTAAAACATCAAGATCCAGATCTTTGAAAAGGGCACGCATGCTGATACCCGCATTGTTCACTAACACGTCAATGCGATTGAATTCAGCTAGAGCTTGATCGACAAGTCGTTTACAATCTTCCTCGATGGACACATCACAGGCTACAGGGAGCACTCTCACTGAATACTGACTTTCAATTTCGGCGGCCAATTCATTTAGTGTCTGGTATTGTCTAGCAGCCAATACGATATCGGCGCCACGTGTAGCAAACTCAATAGCACAGGCTCTACCTATACCTGACGATGCACCCGTGACGATAACTACCTTGTTCTTAAAGTCTTCCAAGATTTAACAGTTTAGTATGTAATTTTAAAATGCTTAAGCGATGTTTCTTTCATACGGGATACGCGTTACAATGGAGCGCCCTAAGGTCACTTCATCCACGTATTCAAGTTCACCGCCAAATGCGATCCCTCTGGCGATGGTACTGATCTTAACACCTAGGTCTTTAATTTTCTTATATAGATAAAATATGGTCGTGTCCCCTTCCATGGTCGCACTGAGCGCTAAAATTATTTCAGAAACTTCTTCCTTTTGTACGCGCTGAATTAAAGCTTCTATACTCAAATCGGACGGCCCGACACCATCCATAGGAGATATCAATCCGCCAAGCACATGATAAAGGCCTCCGTACTGGTCAGTATTTTCAATAGCCATGACATCCCTTGTGTCTTCTACGACACAAATCAGGCTTCTATCGCGCTTTAATGAAGTGCATATCTCACATTGGTCCTGATCTGAAATATTATGACACTCTTTGCAATATTTAATTTGACTTTTCAGGTCAATAAGAGCATTGCTGAAACGTGTGACATCCTGTTCGGGTTGGTTGAGCAAGTGCAATACCAAGCGTAATGCGCTCTTTTGTCCCACACCGGGCAGGCGACTGAATTCGCTAACTGCATTCTCTAGAAGCTTCGAGGAAAAATTCATTTAACAAAGATATAAATTCTTGATAAAATCATTTTATTGAATTAGCACCGAAGTAGAGCCAGCAAATCAGAGGAAAATGATTAAATTAGCTCACTTTACAACATCATTATGACAGAACAAGGAGACGAAAGAATAAGAAGAGCATTTGAGAATAAAACTTGGCAAGAAATCAAGGTTACCGATTCATGGCAAATTTTCAAAATCATGGCTGAGTTTGTTGAAGGTTTTGAAAAGATGGCAAAGATTGGCCCTTGCGTGTCAATTTTTGGTTCTGCCAGAACTCCCCGAGATCATGTCTCGTATGAATTGGCTGAAAAATGTGCTCGGTTATTAACAGAACGAGGATATGGTGTAATTTCCGGAGGCGGTCCGGGTATTATGGAAGCCGCAAACAAAGGCGCTTATGAAGCCGGTGGAAAATCGGTGGGCTTGAATATCGATCTGCCATTCGAACAGTTTAATAATGAATTTATTGACAGAGACAAACTTATCGAGTTCAACTACTTCTTTGTCCGGAAAGTTATTTTCACTAAATACTCTCAAGGATATATCATTTTACCTGGTGGCTTTGGTACCATGGATGAGCTTTTCGAAGCAATCACACTGGT
The DNA here is from genome assembly GCF_042159835.1 of Albibacterium profundi. Lineage (NCBI taxonomy): Bacteria > Pseudomonadati > Bacteroidota > Sphingobacteriia > Sphingobacteriales > Sphingobacteriaceae > Albibacterium > Albibacterium profundi. The sequence continues at coordinate 75,578 of NZ_JBBVGT010000002.1, forward strand.
CCAAACCGGCAAAATGGCAAGGTTCCCCATTGTATTAGTCGGCAAGGAATATTATGGTGGTCTATTTGACTGGATTCAAAATACCATGTTAAAAGCCGGAAACATTAGTGAAGAGGACCTTAATCTATATCGGTTAGAAGACACGGCTGAAGATGCGGTTCAACATATCTTTAACTTCTACGAGAAATATCTATTGAAGCCTAACTTCTAAAGACTGATTATCTTTTACATGGAAAGTGCAAAACTGCTTAAAGCGATTATAGAAAATTCTAATGAAGGAATTATCACGATCGATGAAAACGGCATTGTAGAATCAATTAACCCAGGTGCATTGAAGCTATTTGGGTATAATAGTGGCGAGGTTATCGGAAATAACATTAGCATGCTAATGCCTGAGCCATACCGTTCGCAACACGATCATTATATACAACGCTATCTCAATACGGGTCAGAAGAAGATTATTGGGATTGGCCGAGACATCATCGCTCAGAAAAAAGATGGCACAACCTTCCCGATCTATCTGTCTGTTAGTGAAGTGGACTATGATGACAAAAAAATATTCACAGGCATCATACAAGACTTATCCAAGCAAAAAGAAGCGGAGGAAAAACTTAAAATCTATACAGAAGAGCTGGAAGAGATTGTAAAAGCCAGAACTGCAGACTTACAGCTATTGGTAGCCAAACTCGAAGATGCTAAAAATGATGTAAGTGATTCATTACAGAAAGAAAAAGAACTCAATCAGTTAAAATCCCGTTTCGTATCAATGGCTTCACATGAATTTAGGACACCTTTAAGTTCCATTCAGTTATCAGCCTCTTTGATCAACAAATATGCACTCAAAAATGATGTCAACGGCATTGATAAGCACACCACGAAGATTAAAAACTCAGTAGACCTACTTACGAGTATTTTAAACGACTTCTTGTCGATTGACCGTTTAGAAGGTGGAAAAATTGAGCCTACGTTTACGGAGTTCAACTTGGTGAAGTTTTCCGAAGAGATTATTGAAGAGATGCAGCCCATAGCCAAGCAAAACCAACATATTGTTTATCAACACAGTGGCGATAATGCAAATGTTACCCTCGATGCTAATTTACTGAAGAATGCTATTATTAACCTGATTTCAAATGCTATTAAATATTCAGGTGAAAATACATTCATCGAATTTAACACCTATACAAACAACGGAACGTGCATTATCGAGGTAAAAGATAATGGTATTGGGATACCGGATGAAGAACAAAAGCATCTCCTAGAACCGTTTTTCCGGGCGAACAACACAGGTAAGATTCCAGGCACTGGTCTGGGGTTAAATATTGTTAGACAATATGCGCAACTCATGAATGGTGATATTACATGGAAGAGCAAACTTGACGAAGGAACACTGTTTAGACTAACATTTAATCTACAAGGACAAGAATGAACAAAAGCAATAAAACGGTATTAGTTATTGAGGATCACGACGACATCAGAGAAAGCATCATTGAAATTCTAGAGATGGCTGATTACAATGTCATGAGCGCTGGAGATGGAAAGGCTGGCTTTGAGCTTGCGTTAAAACATACACCTGATCTGATTTTATGCGACATTATGATGCCGATTCTAGATGGTTACGGTGTTTTATATCTATTAGGAAAACATGAAGCGACTGCTCACATCCCCTTGATATTTTTGACAGCAAAGGTGGAACGAGCTGATATACGGAAAGCCATGGATATGGGCGCTGACGATTACCTTACGAAGCCTTTTGATGATATGGAACTCTTGAATGCGGTAGAATCCAGATTAAAAAAACGTCGTAATTACAATGTAGAGAGCGTTAAGCTAACAACCACCCAAGAACTTGAATCTGTTTTTGATGAGCTATCAGCTTCTGGAAAAACTAGAAAATACAAAAAGAAACAATTGGTTTACCAGGAATCAGACCCATCACTTTACCTCTATAAAGTTGTCAATGGTACATTAAGAAGCTTTCTTTTCTATGACGAAGGAAGAGAACTTACGACGGGCATATACACAAAAGGAGATTTCTTTGGTTATGATGCGATTTTAACAAACAACAAATATTACGAAAGCATCGAAACTATAGAAGACTGTGAATTGACTTTAATTAACGGTACTGACCTTCAGAATCTTGTTGCTAAACGCCCTGCATTAAATACTAAATTTGTTCACCTGCTAGCTAGCAATAATCAGCTTAAAAGTGAACGACTTTTGAGTTTCGCCTACAGTACGGTACGAAAACGAGTAGCAGAAACGCTTGTTTTCTATGCAGAAAAACTGAGCGACGATAAAAATCAAGATGAATTTAAAATCAGAGTTTTAAGAGACGATTTGGCTTCCATGGCTGGCACGGCGAATGAAACCGTTAGTCGTATTTTGGCAGACTTCAAAGATGAAAACCTGATTAAGAAAGAAGGAAACTCGATTCGCGTTATTGATATAAACCGGTTAAAGCAAGTAGTTTAAATAGTGATTAATATCACCTATTCATGTGACTAGTTCCATAAGAGATGTCCCCTTAGGGGTCTAACTTTGGGACAAATGAAAGCTATCGCTTATAGTATACAGAACCGGGAAAAAGTGTCTTTGGTAAAAGCTAACTCGAAAAGACACGAATTCCTTTTTATTTCTAATGATTTAAACGAAACGAACTTATACTTTGCTAGAGGTAAAGATGTACTTATTTTATTTAAGCTCGAAACCTTAAACTCTGATCTACTTAAACAGATAAAGCGGATTGGTATAAAACTCATTATAAGCAGAGACCATAATCCTTCATTGGAAATATTAGAACTTGCTAACCGGATCGGTATCCCGGTTAAGCACGTACAATGCAACTGGAGCGACGAAAAAAAAGCCCATCAAATCATCAATATTCTCGATTATGCATCAGACGGATTACCATGAGCCATCCAGCTCTAAGAAGAGTAGTGCCCTAAAAAACCTCGTAAGCAAATACAACATTGCGGCACCGCGTTATACGAGTTACCCAACCGTTCCCTACTGGGATATCGAAAACTGGGATAAAAACAGGTGGATCGATCGAGTGAAAATGACTCATGAAAAGTCTTCTAATGAAGGGATAAGCCTGTATATCCATCTCCCGTTTTGCGAAAGCCTGTGTACCTATTGTGGCTGCAATACCCGAATCACAAAAAACCATGGAGTTGAAATGCCCTATCTCATGGATGTTTTAAAAGAATGGGAGCTTTACAAGAGTCATTTAGGCGCCAATATTCTAATATCAGACATACATCTTGGTGGAGGAACACCTACATTCTTTAGTCCGGAAAATCTAAAATTCTTAATTGAAAACCTATTAGAGGACTGCAGAATTGGCAAGAACTCGGAATTTTCATTTGAAGCGCATCCAGCAAATACCACAGTTGAGCACTTACAAACTTTATACGACTTGGGGTTCAAAAGGCTAAGCTTAGGTATTCAAGATTTCGATCCCCTGATACAGTTTCTGATTAATCGCAAACAAACAGAAGCAGAAGTAGATTATGTGGTGAAAGAGGCGAGAAAAATTGGCTATACGTCGATTAACTTCGATTTGATTTACGGATTGCCCAAGCAGTCGTTAAAGACCATCCGTGACACGATAGAAAAAGTGGTTAATCTTAAACCAGATCGAATTTCGTATTACAGCTATGCACATGTACCATGGTTGAGACCCGGACAGCGCCATTATAACGAAAACGATTTACCTAAAAATGAAGAAAAGCTTCAGTTATACGAATTAGGGAAAGAAATCATTAGCCGAGCGGGATACAAAGATGTTGGCATGGACCACTTTGCGATAGCAACAGACTCCTTGTACCTAGCTTCACGAAATGGAAAACTGCATCGAAATTTCATGGGTTATACGGACCGCTATTCCCAATTAATGATCGGTTTGGGTGTTTCGTCAATTAGTGATTCGTGGCATGCATTTGCCCAAAACGTAAAAAAGAACGAAGAATACCATCGGTTATTGGCCGAAAATAAACTTCCTTTGATGAAAGGACATATTCATACGGAAGTGGATCTCATGTTGCGAAAACATATACTGGATATTATGTGTACGGGCGCTACAAATTGGAATCATTCTATATATTCTGATTATCGCACAATTATCTCAAAAATCGAAGAGGAATTATTATCTTTAAAGAACGATGGGTTGATCAATATCAGTGACTACGGTATTGAGGTTACGGAATTGGGACATTCGTTCCTAAGAAATATTTGTATGGCATTCGATAAGCGTCTGCATGATAACAGCCCAACTAAAGAACTTTTTAGCAGAGCTATTTGATCTACTAACGGATGGAAAAAAAAGTACTGTCAGAAAAATTAAGTTGTTATCATTGTGGAGACCCCGTCCGGACGACGCTTTACCAAGCCGATAATCATGCTTTCTGTTGTTTAGGATGCCAGACTGTTTATTCTATATTGAGCTCGAACAACCTTAAAAATTATTACAAATACAATCAACACCCGGGTAAAACTCAAAAGAAAAAGACAGAAAACCTAGCGTATCTTGACGAAGCTAAGATCATCCAGAAGCTGATTGATTATAAAGATGATGATTTTACGATCGTCACCTTTTACATTCCTGCTATCCATTGTAGTTCCTGTATTTGGTTGCTAGAGAATTTGTATAAGCTCAACTCGGCGATAAGCTATTCGAGAATTGACTTCACTAAAAAACAGGCTAATATTAAATTTAACCATCAGCAGGTTAGCCTCAAAAACTTAGTTCAATTATTGATTGAAATTGGCTATGAACCAATTATCACTCTACAGGACGTTGTTAAAGAAAAGAAAAAGATTAACCAAAACTCGCTGGTGAGAAAGATAGCGGTAGCCGGATTTTGTTTTGGTAACGTTATGCTATTCAGTCTGCCTGAATATTTTGGTTTAGGAAGAACAGGTCAAGAATACAGCCTCTTGTTCAACTATTTGAATCTGATTTTAGCATTACCTGTTTTACTTTATAGTGCTCGCGATTATTTCATCTCAGCATATCACAGCTTGAAAGTAAAGCAAGTCAACCTAGATGTACCTTTAGCACTCGGTATCCTTGTTCTATTTATACGATCAGCGATAGAAATTATCAGCAACAGTGGGCCAGGTTTTTCTGATACACTATGCGGGCTCGTTTTCTTTATCTTGATAGGTAAATGGATTCAAAACAGAACATTTTACCACCTCTCCTTCGAACGAGATTACCGGTCCTACTTTCCCGTAGCTGTAACTGTGATCAACAGCAACGAAGAGCGACCGGTTGAAATTTCAGGATTGGAAGTCGGTGATAGAATCTTAATTCGGAATAATGAGATTATCCCAGCCGACGCTATTGTTTTAAAAGGAAACGCAGCGATCGATTTCAGTTTTGTCACCGGTGAGAGCACACCGGTAAAGAAGGTATTGGGCGAAATTGCCTATGCTGGTGGACGACAGATTGGAGAGGCTATTGAGCTGGAAATTGTCAAACCCGTATCTCAAAGCCACCTGACACATCTATGGAATAATGAGAATGATAAACACTATGATCGGAAATTTCAGACATTCAGCAATTCAATAAGCAAGTATTTTACAACCGTATTGTTGTTAATAGCAACTAGTTCAGCTGTCTTCTGGTTGATTAACGAAGATGCGCCGAAGGCTTGGGCAGCATTTACGGCAGTTTTGATAATCGCTTGCCCCTGTGCATTAGCATTAAGCTCTCCTTTTACTCTTTCGGCGGCACTCAGTATCTTCGACAAGAACAAGCTATTTATAAAGAATACGGCGGCAATTGAACAGATGGCGAAAATAGATACCTTGGTATTCGATAAAACCGGTACGATTACTTCGCCAAACGCTCAACATATCCAGTTTGTTGGTAATCTGAATGAGAATGAACAAAAGAAAATAGCTTCCATCTGCCGAAATTCAAGTCACCCACTTAGCTTTCAAATCGTCAAGTGGTTACAAGTCGATGATTTCTCAAAAAATATATCGGACTTCCGAGAGACACCAGGCAAAGGCATTCAAGGAATTGTTGATGGAAAAGAGATTCTGGTTGGAAGCGCAAAGTTTACCGGTAACGAAGTAGTGGAAGATGGTGGAAGTCGGGTTTATATCTCAATCGACGGAGAGCGAAAGGGCTATTTTATAGTTAACCAACCATGGCGTGATGGCTTGTCGAAACTTGTTCATAAACTGAATGACAATTATGAATTACACCTTATTTCGGGAGATCAAGATAAGGACAGATTGGTCTTACATGATATCTTTCAACAAGAAAAGATGCACTTCAACCAATTACCAAAAAATAAATTGCGTTATGTAGCGGAATTGCAGCAACAAGATAAAGTGGTGAGCATGGTTGGCGATGGTCTGAATGATGCAGGAGCACTGAAAGCAGCAGACTTCGGCATTGCAATTAGTGATGACATTAATAGTTTTTCACCCGGCTGTGACGCCATTTTAGAAGGTAATGCATTGAAGCAGCTCCATCATTTTTTGGCATTCGCGAAAGATGCGATGAAGGTAATCTATTTGAGTTTCGCGATTTCACTACTTTATAATATAGTCGGCCTTTCCTTCGCAGTACGGGGAACGATGTCTCCCCTATTTGCAGCGATTTTAATGCCCTTAAGCACGATTACTATCATCAGCTTTACCAGCATCGCTACACATAGTTATGCAAGGAAAAATAAACTAAAGAACGGGTAACTATGGCAATAATATATTTTTTAATAGGATGTAGTATTCTGATTGCGTTGATATTTCTGGGAGCTTTCTTTTGGGCCAATAAGACCGGACAACATGATGATACTCACACTCCCGCGATCCGCATCCTCTTCGACGATGAAGTAGAAGAAGAACCGGACCTGCCCACTGAAGAGAAGAAAGAATGATAAATGTCACTTTCGCAAGCAATTTTAATCACCATAACATTTAGAACTTGACAATACTTTTACACAAATAATACAAAACACAGACTTATGCAAGTAGAAAAGTTCTCTTACGACAATAAGATCGTTAGAAATTTTGCGGTAGCAACCATTGTTTGGGGAATCACAGGTATGACCGTGGGTCTCCTTGCCGCTATTCAGCTCTTTTGGCCTTTTATGAACTTCGAGACGCAATACACTACCTTCGGTAGAATTCGTCCGATTCACACAAATGGTGTAATTTTCGCTTTTGTCGGGAACGCCATTTTCATGAGTGTTTACTATTCCATGCAGCGACTCCTAAAAACTAGGATGTTTAGTGACAAACTCAGTAAAATTCACTTCTGGGGTTGGCAGGCTATTATTGTTGCTTCAATTATCACACTTGCTCTAGGCTTTACAACCTCGCATGAGTATGCTGAAATGGAATGGCCGATAGATATTGCCGTAGTCGTTATTTGGGTCGTGTTTGGGATTAACATGTTTGGTACCATTCTTAAGCGACGAGAGCAGCATATGTATGTGGCCATTTGGTTTTTCATTGCCACATTTGTTACCATTGCAGTATTATACATTGTAAACTCTTTTCAGATTCCTGTTAGCGGATGGAAGAGCTATTATATCTATGCAGGAATACAAGATGCATTAGTCCAATGGTGGTATGGTCATAATGCAGTTGCATTTTTCCTTACAACACCATTCTTGGGAATGATGTATTATTTTCTTCCTAAAATGGCCAATAGACCGGTCTACTCATACAAATTAAGTATCCTCCATTTCTGGTCATTAATTTTTATTTACATATGGGCAGGTCCGCATCACCTTCTTTATACTGCTTTACCTGAATGGGTTCAGAACTTGGGTGTTGTGTTCTCAATCATGCTCATTGCACCTAGCTGGGGTGGTATGATCAACGGTTTACTTACGCTTCGTGGTGCGTGGGATAAAGTACGAAAGGACCCTAAGCTTAAATTCTTCGTCGTATCATTAACCTGTTATGGTATGGCCACGTTCGAAGGACCTATGCTGTCACTCAAGAGTGTGAACGCTATTGCGCACTTTACTGACTGGATTGTAGCACACGTGCACATCGGTGCACTCGGTTTTAATGGATTTATGGTTTTTGCCATATTGTATTGGTTGATCCCGAGAATCTATAAGACGGAGCTATATTCTGTCAAGTTAGCATCCATACACTTTTGGTTAGGAATCTTAGGTATTTTGTTTTATGCTGTGCCGTTGTATTGGGCAGCTGTGGTGCAAGGACTTATGTGGAAAGAGTTTACACCCGAGGGCACACTTCAATATGGAAATTTCCTAACAACGGTATTGCAGATCTTGCCGATGTATATGCTTCGCGCAGTTGGAGGTGCTTTATATTTAAGTGGTGTTATCTTAATGACCTTCAACCTCGTTAAAACGATTCGATCTGGCAAACTCGTGGCCAATGAACCTGCAGAAGCGATGCCTCTTCAGCCGGTGGTCAAAAAAGAACGTGGATTGCATAGACGATTGGAAAGAAAGCCGGCCTTATTCATGGTGTTATCACTTATTGCCATTCTAATTGGTGGTATGGTGGAAATGATGCCGACGTTTATGATCTCGTCTAACGTGCCGACGATCTCAAGTGTAAAACCGTATACGCCTTTAGAAATTCAGGGCCGAGACATTTACATACGCGAAGGATGTATGGGATGTCATACCCAGATGGTTAGGCCTTTCCGATCCGAAACAGTACGGTATGGTGAATATAGCAAAGCAGGAGAATATGTATACGACTATCCATACTTGTGGGGATCGAAAAGGACTGGACCAGATTTACATCGATTAGGCAATAAATACCCGAATAAATGGCACTTCGATCATATGCTTGACCCAACAATTACTTCCCCAGGAAGTGTTATGCCAGCTTATCCGTGGCTTATCGAACAGGACCTAGATTATGGTTCAACTCCTAATAAAATCAGGGCCTTGCAGAAGTTAGGCGTCCCTTATCCCGATGGCTATGCAGATATCTCGATTGAAGAGGCACGAAAGCAAGCTGATCAGATTACGGCCGACTTGAAAGCGAATCAGGTTCAAACCAGCAGCGATAAAGAAATCATTGCTCTAATTGCTTACTTACAACGCTTAGGTACGGATATCAAAGTGAATAGCAATGAGGTAACTGGAAATTAAGTAGAAAGACAACAAAACTAAATAGATCATGTTTAGACAAATAACAAACTTAAACGGTGACGAAAGGTATTTAATATTTTCATTATTAATCTTCCTGATATTTTTTATTGTCGTGGGCATTATGCTTATCCGAATGAAGAAAGACTATTCTGACCATATGAGCGAAATGCCATTGGAAGACAATGAGAATGAATTCACTAACCCGCAAGAATAATATACTATGAAATCAATTATTCTAGATTCAACAGCAGCAGCAACGGAGGCGGCATTGGAACCTATATTCGAGCTAAGTCCGATTAATCTCCTCATCATTGTAACATTAGTTCTTTTTGTTATTCTATTCGTCGGCGCGCTTGCCGTATTAAAATCACTGAAGACTTTGGTTCGGGTTACGATGCCGGAGTTAGAAGAAGAGCAAAAAGCACAAATTGCCTCAAAGTTGGAAAAAAAGAGAGACCGAAGAGCTTGGTGGAATAAAGTCGCCGGCCTAAATCCAATGGAGACTGAAGAGGAAATCATGATCGACCATGAGTATGATGGGATTAGAGAGTTAGACAACCCTACACCTCTCTGGTTTAATGCATTGTTTTATTCAACAATCGTCTTTGCAATAGGTTATATATTAGTATACGACGTATTCGGATGGGGAATGAATCAAGAAGAAGAATACTTGGCACAAATGGAGCTAGCAGAGGCAGAGCGACTAGCTTACTTAGAGGCGTCCGGTAGTAATGTTGATGAAAACTCGGTGACGGTAGATTTATCACCGGAGTTTGTCGCCGCTGGACAAGAGATTTATTTATTGAATTGCGGTATGTGTCACGGTAATCAGGGAGAGGGTATGATCGGACCAAACCTTACCGACGACTTCTGGATCCATGGTGGTGAAGTTGGTGATATTTTCAGAACGATCAAATATGGCGTCCCCGATAAAGGAATGGTGCCTTGGGAAGCTAACTTGACACCTGTACAGATTGCTCAAGTAGCAAACTATATCGTTTCCATCGTCGGCACCAACCCTCCGAACGCGAAACCTGCCGAAGGGGAAAAAATGGAGGGCCGTGCAAGCGACGCTGCTGGCGAAGCTAGCGCAGAAACGGAAGAAACCGTAGAAGAAACATCAACAGCACAAGAAACGTCGATTTAATTTGGCAATAAACATTAATTGGAAAGAGAGGGAAAGAGAAAATGGCAAGCTCGGAGTATCAGCCTACAATAAGCGAAAAAAGTTCACGTCCACTTTATGTTAAAAAACCAAGTGGAAAGCTCCTGAATTACAGGCAGTGGTTCGGCTATTTCTTAGTAATCATCTTTTTAATCATGCCATTTATTAAAGTAAATGGTGAGCCGTTTCTCCTATTCAATGTTATTGAACGAAAGTTTGTAATTTTCGGCACCGTATTTTGGCCTCAAGATCTACATATCTTCGTATTCGGCATGCTTATCGGCCTCGTATTCATCGTTCTTTTTACAGCAGTATATGGTAGAGTCTGGTGTGGATGGGCCTGTCCCCAGACTATTTTCTTAGAACTGATTTTTAGGAAAATCGAATATTGGATTGAAGGTGATGCTAATCAACAAAGAAAACGCGACCAAGGTCCGAACACGCCAGATAAGATATTCAAAAAGACGTTAAAACATATCATTTATTTTGTTATTTCATTTTTAATTTCAAATCTATTTCTGGCCTATGTAATAGGAGTTGATGCCTTATATCAAATCATTACCGAACCTGTGAGCCAACATATTGGCGGCCTCATATCAATGATTGTATTTACATTTATGTTTTACGGCGTATTTGCTTTTGTTCGCGAAATTGTCTGTACGCATATTTGTCCTTACGGGAGGCTACAAGGTGTTCTTCTTGATGATCAGAGCTTGGTGGTTGCCTATAATTATCAGCGCGGCGAACCCAGAGGTAAACTAAAGAAAGGTACAGAACAAGAACTGGGGGATTGCATAGATTGTACGCTATGCGTTCAGGTATGCCCTACGGGTATCGATATCCGGGACGGACTGCAGTTGGAATGCGTGAATTGCACAGCGTGTATTGATGCATGTGATAGCGTTATGGAAAAGATAGATCGTCCGAAACGCTTGATTGGCTTTTATTCTTCGAAACAAATTGAAGAAAACACATCAGAGAAGAACACACCCCGAATTATATCCTATTCGATTGTTCTTGTCGTTCTCCTAGCAATCTTTGGCTGGTTGATACTTTCAAGATCTGAGGTTGACGGCACTCTTTTAAGAGCCAAAGGAACGAGCTATCAGGTTAACCAAACTGAAGGAACCGTTAACAATTTGTATAATTTAGAGCTGATTAATAAATCTAATAACGTATTGCCTTTTGTCTTAGATACAGAAGATCCTAACTTTACCATTAAACTCGTTAATCCGAGGTCAGAGTTGAAACCGGGAGAGACCGCAAAATTTAGTTTTTTCCTGATCAACGAGTCTAAGAATATAACAACTTATAAAACAGATGTAAGAGTAAAAGTGCTTTCTGGTGATCGTACCTTGGAAACACTAAAAACAACTTTTATATCACCACCGGGAAACTAACATGAATTGGGGCGTAAAAATTTTCATTACCTTATTATTATTTGTCATTATCGCTGTCAGCACGGGGATCTATATGGTCAGCAACGACCACGATTCGCTCATCGAAGAGGACTATTACGAAAAGGGACTTGAATACGATTCTACCTACAATCATAAAACGAACGTGAAGGAATTAAACCTAGAACCACAGTTGGTCGTTGATAGCGGTTACATGGTCATCCAGTTTCAAGAAACTGGCAGCAATGGTCTATTGGCGTTGCGGCGAGAATCCGATTCATCACAAGATCTAGAACTCCCCTTTTCGACGAAAAGCAATGTTTTTAGACTCCCAATCGCTGACCTCAGTGACGGCAGATGGAATATACGAATTGACTGGAAGAGTCATAAGGGGGTTCCGCTGTTATTTGAAAAAAGTATATATATCCGATGAATGCTGACTATTTAGCTTTCTTTATGGGCCTGTTAGGCAGTCTCCACTGCGTTGCGATGTGTGGCCCCCTCCTGCTTGCTTTGCCGACAACCGGCAAGACCCATACTCAACTCGTGGTAAACCGCATCATCTATCAAATAGGCAGAATCCTCACCTATGCATCATTTGGTCTTATCATAGGCACGATTTCGGTCGGTGCCGAGTACAGAGGCTGGCAGCAAGGGCTAAGTCTCTTTACCGGAGCTTTGTTGATAACGATGGGCTTATTCACTCTATTAGGTCATCATTCAAACCGACTCATTGTAGTACAGCAGAGACTCTTTGCACCTCTATATAAAAAAATGGGCTATTGGCTATATAAACCTGGTGGAAATTTCCTAGCAGGTATGTTAAATGGTTTTCTTCCATGTGGAATGGTCTATATGGCACTGGCAACCGCTTTAAGTACAGGCAGTACGTTGGCGGGTGGTAAATTCATGCTATTGTTTGGCTTTGGCACATTGCCTCTGATGCTATTGACCGGAATAGCCGGATCCTATATCAAAAGATATATACCTTTCAATCTGTCCTCGTGGTTGCCTTTTCTTTTTCTGGTTATGGGAACCTGGTTCATACTTCGCGGTGCCGACCTTAACATCCCCTACTTGAGTCCGTTAATTTACCCCGAAGGTATGGTTACTTGTAATTAAGTGCCTACCTTTGCAAAATGTCTTCTAAAACAGAACGATATACAAAACTAATCAAAGATGAAGCCCAGCGTTTGGGCTTTCTCTCCTGTGGAATATCGAAGGCAGACTATTTGGAGCATGAGGCTCCCTACCTAGAAAATTGGCTCAAACAAGGTTATCATGGCCAATTATCCTATATGGAAAACCACTTCGATAAACGCCTGGATCCGAGACTCTTGATGGATGGTGCTAAATCTATTATTTCTCTTTCGTACAACTACTATACGAGTGATAAACAGACTGATCTCAATGCTCCTAAAATTTCAAAATACGCATACGGTGTTGACTATCACTTTATTATAAAAGAGAAACTCAAAGAGCTGCTCTCCTTTATTCAAGATCATATTGGTGAAGTATCCGGGCGTGCTTTTGTCGACTCCGCGCCGATCCTCGACAAAGCCTGGGCGGAAAAATCTGGTTTAGGATGGGTAGGAAAGCACAGCCTCCTTCTTTCGAAGAGCAAAGGTTCGTTTTTCTTTCTGGCGGAGTTAGTTGTCGACTTAGAGCTTGAGTATGAACAACATTTGGCGACGGATCATTGCGGTAGTTGCACACGATGCATTGATGCATGTCCGACAGGTGCGCTGCAAGGAAATAAGGTTGTCGATGCCAGTCGATGTATTTCCTATTTAACAATCGAGCTCAAAGATGAAATACCAACAGAGTTTAGTGGAAAAATGGATAATTGGATGTTCGGTTGTGACGTATGTCAAGACGTATGCCCGTGGAACCGTTTTTCGATTCAACATCAAGAACCAAGATTTACCCCCCACCCTCGTCTATTAGAGATGAATAAGAAAGAATGGGACGAAATAACCAAGGATACCTTCAATGAGATCTTTAAAAAGTCGGCTGTCAAGCGAGCAAAGTATACGGGCTTGCAACGAAACATCGCCTTTCTTAATTCTCACTCAGAAGACGACACCCAACATTAAAATCTACTATTTCTTAAATCTATCCTGCAAATTCTTTAACATGTCCGGTGTAATGGGCTTAGATGGCTTCTGTGAACGCTTATGATCCTTTCTGTAGTTCGTCGTCGGTTCATTTGCACGTGAAGTACCCTTTCCTGTGCCTCTATCTAACTCACCTGATGAGCGGGTAGACGCCTGAGGTTGAGGCCGCTGAGTATTATTTGACGATGCGGGTTGAGCCGCATGCTGCTCTCCTTCGCTTTTCGGAGCCTGTCGGCATCGGTTCCAGATCTGCTCAAGACATTTTTTAGTATACATTGGGAAGTCGCCACGCATCATCCAGGAATAGTAGCTAGGTTCAATTTTAAAAACATCCACTACTGCCTTGCCTTTGTGCTTCCCGAAACTAAACACTTCAATATTATCGCTGTTATATACCAATCTACCGGCAAAATCAACTGTACGATTTAGATTCGTAAATTTATGTAAAGCCTCAATATCATTGACCACCGGAACAGAAACATTACCACTTTTATCGGCCCACTCCTGACCTTCATATCGCTGAACCTGAGCTTTTAAAACTTCAAAAGTCGCTCTCACATCAGCTTCAGCTGAATGTGCGTTTACCAGCTCTTTATCACAGTAAAACTTGTAAGCCGCTTTTAAAGTTCGCTGCTCCATTTGGTGGAAAATATTTTGCACATCGACAAAAAACCGGTTTGCTATAGAAAAATCTGTATTAGCACGTAGGAACTCCTCCATTAATAACGGAATATCAAATTTATTCGAATTATACCCACCCAGGTCAGCGTCGCCCAGAAATTCTGCCAACTCAGCTGCTATCTCTTTAAAAGTAGGCGCATTGGCTACATCTTCATCATAAATTCCATGAACGACCGATGACTCATACGGGATAGGCATCTCAGGGTTAATACGCAGTGTTCTAAGCTCTTCCGCGCCGTCGGGATAGGCTTTCAATACACAAAGTTCGACAATCCTATCTGATGCAACGTTGACACCCGTCGTTTCCAAATCAAATATAGCTAATGGTCGTTTTAATTTTAAAGTCATGTGTTAGTTTAATAAAGGATAATAAAAGGAAAGATAGTCAATAAATTAGCCTAGAATTAATATCCCAAGTAAGATACCAATGATCATCACGGCATACAATAGCACCTCTGAGCTAGCGTAATAAATCAGGTGCTGCCATATAGTTTCCTTTTTCTTAGGTTTCATACAATACAAAAGTACAAATTCAATTCTTAATACGATTATAAAATGGATCCTCCGCGTGAAAAATATTTATAGTACCAAGGATCTTTTAGATTGCTGATGATCACTCCTTTCGATGTTGACACATGAACAAAGCGACTATTTCCCAAGTAAATGCCTACATGGTCAAACCTTCCTCCATTAAAATTAAAGAATATCAGATCACCTTCTCTGAGTTGATTCTCATATTTCCTTTTAACAATCTTAGACATATCTTCAGCGGTACGCGGCAATTCCTTTCCATACACTTCGTGAACGAGCTGCTTTGCAAAAGCAGAACAGTCAATTCCTCTTCTGTCCAGCCCTCCTAATCGATGAGGAATACCCATCCAGTTATCAATATACTGGTATAAGTCGATATTATCAATATCCGAGACATCTACACCAATAATATCCGCATACTTTTCGGCAATATTTCTATTGGTTTTCCCAGTCGACCGCTCCGCACGGTCTTTTCCAACGGGTGCATTTTTAGAATAAGACGGACCCACCCGTTCTGGCCGAGCTAGACAACTTGACAATACAGTTGCTGATAAAAATAAAATGCAACCTATTATGAAGTCTCTTCTGATCATGTCTAATGATGTAGTTCTTCCGTCAACTGCTCTATCTTAACGTGATTATTTTCACTAATTTCTGTCAATCGTGCTCCAACTATTTCGTTTACCAACAAAGGGTCATATGGAGTTTCAACTTTCACATAATTAGGTGTAAAGCCATGCATCAACCCGTTTTTTTCGTCCGATTCAAACAGTACTTCACCTTCTTTCCCTAACTGTTCTTCATAAAACAAACGTCTTTTTTTCTCGGAAAGTATATGGAGCATTTTACTTCGGTCTGAGCGACTGCTTCCTGGAACTGACCCTTCCATTTGCGCAGCAATGGTATTTTCACGTTCTGAATAAGTAAAAACATGTAGGTAAGAGACCGGCAGTTCATTTATAAATTTATAGGTTTCCAAGAAGTCTTCGCGCTCTTCTCCGGGGAAACCAACAATCACATCGACCCCTATACAACAGTCAGGCATCAATGCTTTAATTGTTTTCACACGTTCCGCATAGAGTTCTCTTTTGTACCGTCTCCTCATTTTTCCCAGAATCTTATTTGATCCCGACTGCAAAGGCATATGAAAATGAGGAACAAAACGTTTGGATGAAGCGACAAAATGAATAACTTCATTGGACAATAAATTGGGTTCGATTGACGATATCCTAAACCTTTTGATCCCTTCCACCTCATCCAAGGCTTTGATAAGATCTAAGAAAGTCTCTTCCCTCTTACCTTTATGCAACCCAAAATCACCAATATTAACACCGGTCAGCACAATCTCCTTGATACCTGACTCAGCTATTTCCTTTGCCTGCGTCACAATATCAGCGATATAACCACTGCGACTGGCTCCGCGCGCCAAGGGTATTGTACAAAACGTACAAGAATATTCGCAGCCATCCTGTACCTTCAAAAAAGTACGAGTCCTGTCGCCTATTGAAAAGGCTGGAACAAAAACATTGGTTGTTTCAATTGGCTCATTATGAATAATCGCTTTCGGTTGCTTTGTCAACTCATTGATGTGCTCAATAATATTAAACTTTTCAGCAGCTCCCAACACCATATCTACCCCTTTAATTTCTGCTATTTCTTTCGGCTTAAGCTGCGCATAACAGCCGACTATAGTTATATAAGCCTCCGGAGAATATTTTAAAGCTTCTTTCACAACCTTCCTACACTTCCGATCAGCATGATCCGTCACGGAGCAAGTATTTATTACGTATACATCCGCCCGCTCATTGAACGCAACCGGTTCATAACCTGCATCTTGAAATAATCTACCGATTGATGAGGTCTCTGAAAAATTCAATTTACAACCTAGTGTATAAAAAGCAACTTTCTTCGTCATAATATGCTGCAAAAATAAGAATTATTTAAGATAACTAACCTTCTTGCGTATATTTGTGATGATGAATACCAAAGATCTCTTAAAGAAAGCCTCTGATTTTCAATTCTTGACCTTAGAAGAAGGTCTCTACCTTTACCATCATGCTTCTACAGCAGAATTAATGTATACCGCAAATGAACTCCGAAAGATCCAGGTACCACACGGGAAAGTGACCTGGCAAATCGATCGAAATGTCAATACTACCAATGTCTGCATTGCTAACTGTAAGTTTTGTAATTTCTTTCGCCGACCAGGCCATGAGGAAAGTTACATCACCGATATCGAAACCTATAAGATCAAAATAGAGGAAACCTTTCGCTTTGGTGGAGATCAGCTTTTGCTTCAAGGCGGACATCATCCCGATTTAGGACTTTCTTATTATACAACATTATTTAGACAGCTCAAGGAGCTTTATCCTAGTTTAAAACTTCATGCCTTGGGGCCACCAGAAGTAGCTCATATATGTAAATTGGAAGATATGAGCCATACAGCGGTATTAAAAGCTTTAAAAGAATCGGGACTCGATTCCCTGCCGGGCGCAGGCGCAGAGATATTGAATGATCGTGTTCGCCGCCTCATTTCGAAAGGCAAATGCGGTGGAAAAGAATGGTTGGATATTATGGAGGCAGCCCACCAACTTCATATATCAACATCAGCAACCATGATGTTCGGACATATTGAAACTTTACATGAACGCTTTGAACATCTTGTATGGATTCGGGAAGTTCAGACCAAAAAACCCAACGATGCAGACGGGTTTATTGCGTTTATCCCATGGCCTTTTCAAGATGACGGGACTCTTTTAAAGAAAGTTCGTGGTATTTCAAACAATGTAACAAGTGACGAGTACATCCGCATGATCGCTCTTAGTAGGATCATGTTACCCAATATTAAAAACATCCAGGCCTCTTGGCTAACAGTCGGGGAGAAAACCGGACAAATATGCCTACACTCAGGAGCAAATGATTTCGGGTCCATTATGATCGAGGAAAACGTCGTGTCAGCGGCAGGTGCACCTCACCGCTTTACGTCACAAACCATCCAGAACGCGATTAAAAATGCTGGTTTCGAACCCCAACTTCGAAACCAACGCTATCAATGGCGCGAAATCCCGGCGACTATGGAAGAACAGGTTATTGATTATTGAGTATCATGATTGATCAACTTGAACAACAGATCGAAGCACTTATTTTTGCGTCGGAACAAAGTATTTCTACGAAAGAAATTAAAGAAATACTTCAGGCTACTTTTGAACAAGAAATTAGTATAGATGCCATCGACAAACACGTCAATGCAATAGAAGCTAAGTATGCCGAGGATCGTCACG
The DNA here is from genome assembly GCF_042159835.1 of Albibacterium profundi. NCBI lineage: Bacteria > Pseudomonadati > Bacteroidota > Sphingobacteriia > Sphingobacteriales > Sphingobacteriaceae > Albibacterium > Albibacterium profundi. The sequence continues at coordinate 93,860 of NZ_JBBVGT010000002.1, forward strand.
CTATCGGGCTAGTGCGAATAAATGGCGGATTCCAGTTTCTTACGAAACCAACTTATTTCGCTGTCATTAACCAACTTCAAATTCACCGATCAAAGAAAAAACTTAGTCAGGCTGCCCTTGAAACACTTGCAATCATTGCTTATCAAGAACCCATTACCAAGCTTGAGATTGAACAGATCCGTGGGGTTAATTGCGACTATTCGATTCGTATGTTGTTAGAGAAGGAGCTAGTTACCATTCTCGGAAAAGCTGAAAGTGTAGGCAGGCCTTTACTCTACGGTGTGAGTCCTTTATTCCAGGATTATTTTGGAATCAATTCAAAATCAGAACTACCCAAATTGAAAGATGTTATCTCTGAGGAAAACTTCATAGGTTCTTCAAATGAGTAGCTGCCATGGACAGGCAATAAAAAAACAGAAAAATTTTTTAGGAATTTAATTCAAATACTTTGTACTTTTATAATAACAAATGCAACAGAAAAATTTTGAATTAATCTATGAAAACGCCGGGAAAACCTCTAAAATCGGATCGATTATCAGAGGGCTTAGACAAGAAGATGGAGCGCCAGGACACATTTGATGAGTTTGATGATGAACTGGATTTCGATGGATTCGACAACTTCGATGAGCTAAGCGATTACGATGATGATGACGATGATTATTAATCGTGTCTATCAAAAAAATTAGGTAGATTGATGCAAAAGCATCAATCTACCCTGAAATCTTTGTACACTTTTTAGCACGAATACTAATACTCTCCGCGAACTTTTCTCAACTCTTCGTAAAGTTCAATCACCTTCTTTTGCAACGCAATAATCTCTTCCTCTCTCCCATTCAATTTTTCTAAGGTCGTTTCCAACTCACTGTTGTACTTCTTTTGATCGTCTGCATCATTGTAGGTCAGTAATTCCACAATGCTTAGATCGAACAACTGTGAAATCTGATCCAATCTAGAGAGATTAACATCAGTAATACCGGTTTCTATCTTTGAGAAGGCAGGAATAGAGATGTCCAAACGTTTTGCAACATCTTCTTGGCTCCAACCTCTTTGGTGTCTTAATAATCTTATTTTCTTTCCGAGATTCTTCATGTATTATATAAACTGGATAAATATTTAACTAATGGTATTATAGCAAAGATACAATTAACAAGTTAAGAAATAAATACATCGGCAAAATTAACTACACTAATTCCCCCAAAATTAGCATAGCTCATAAACAATAAATTCTTCCCAGAGGAATCCATCTCTTTTAAATGGTCCTTTAAGCCCAACACGGTGTTAAAACAAACAATATCTTCGTTATTAAATGCTTTTCTTAGCAATTCGTCGCTCACCGGCTCCATATTCTTTTGCTTGAAGGATTCTTGATTAATGAAAATAATTGGAACATCCGCTTTGTTCATACTATCTTTATATCCCGAAAGAAAATTTTCGTTTAAACCAGCATTAGAAGGTAGTTCCATAATAGCTACTAAGGTCTTATCGGGATACTGTTCCTTTACGGCCTGCACAGATGCTGCGACTTTAGAAGGCGTGTGTGCAAAATCCTTATACACCACACTATCGTTATTACTGGTCACGAACTCAAGTCTTCGTGCTGCACCTTTGAACGATTTAATCGCATCATAAAACTCTTCGCGACTAATTCCAATCCACTCACATACGGTATAAGCGGCTGCTAAGTTCGACAAGTTATGGCGACCGAAGACCTGCAACGGTATCTCACCTACAGGAGTTGAAACTGATGTTTGGCCTTTATTAATGGTGAATTCCGGCGTCCTATATCCATGTTTATTAATATTCGAACTATCTTCAGCGACTAATTCCTGAACCTTTTTATCCTCTTTATTATAAATCAGTGTCCCTTTAGGTTCGATGCTCTTAATAAACAGGTTAAACTGATGCAAATAACTGTCGAACGTCGGATACACATCCACATGATCCCAAGCAAGGCCACTAATTAAAGCGATATTCGCTTTATAGAGTAAAAACTTGGGTCGTTTATCCTCGACGGAAGCCAAATAATCATCACCTTCAATAATAACAATCGGTGCATCCTTGGATATCCGTACAGAATTCTCAAAACCTTCCAATTCAGCACCCACGACATAGTCAAAGTCACGTTCCAACTCCTTAAGGACATGCATAATCATGGAGGTTATTGTGGTTTTTCCATAGCTCCCGCCAATGACCACGCGTGTCTTGTTAACCGATTGCTCGTAAATAAATTCAGGATAAGAATAGACGGTAAGTCCGAGCTCCTTCGCTTTTAAGAGCTCGGGATTATCCTCTTTGGCATGCATCCCCAAAATGACAGCATCGATTTGATCGTCTATTTTCTCCGGGAACCAGCCGTTTTCTTTCGGAAGTAAGGCATTTGCCTTCAAATTCGTATAAGCGGGTTCAAAGATATAATCGTCAGAACCGCTCACTATATAGCCTTTTTTTGCTAATGCTATTGCCAGATAATGCATTATACTTCCGCCAATAGCAATAAAATGGACCCGCATAGCTAGTCGTTTACTTTTTCAAATATAAATTTCGCCGCAACCCAGTTCTCCTTCTCTTTGTAAGAAGCAAATGAAAAACCAAGCTTCTCTGCTGCAGCCTTAAGCATGTCTAAATCCTCTCCATCGTAAAAACCACTGAGAAGTAAAATCCCACCTTGCGTAATTGCACGAGCATAATGCTCAAGCTGTTCTAACAATATATTACGATTGATATTTGCCAATATAATATCGAAATCACTGTCAGGAATAGCTTGGAAAGAACCCTCTAAAGCATACATATTCTCCACCTTGTTCAGTTGCATATTCTCCCGTGTGCTTTCCACACAGACGGGGTCATTGTCAATGGAAACAACTTCAGCTGCTAAAAGTTTGCTTGCTAAAATACTCAGTATCCCCGTCCCACAACCCATATCCAGCACCAACATGTCCTTTAACTCGGTTTCAAGCAAGCACTCCATCATCAACGATGTTGTTTGATGGTGACCGGTACCAAAAGCCATTTTCGGGTCAATCACAATTTCGTAGGGGAATTGACTCGCAGCCTCATGAAAGGTTGCGCGCACGTACACTTGATCTTGAATGACAATGGGCTGGAAATTAGACTCCCATAACTCGTTCCAATTTTGATGTTCTATTGAAGACATTTCATAATGCACATCAAATTCAGGATCTAAACTCAGCAGAAGTGTTTCCAATTCAACCGGATTGAAATTCACCTCAGGCACATATGCTTTGAAACCAGTGTCTGTCGACTCAAACGTATCAAAACCGATAGTAGCTAACTCGTTGATGAATAGATCCTGTTGCCAGTCGTTTGCCGGCTTGCAAATGAAATTAAACTCTAAATAGTTCATCAATATTTCTTATCCTACTAGTTCAAAACCTTAATGATGTCCACAAAATCTCTTGATTTCAGTGACGCACCACCAATTAGGCCACCGTCAATATCCGCTTGTGCAAAAAGATCCGGCGCATTCTTGGGGTTACAACTCCCCCCATAAAGAATCGTTGTAGCATCTGCAGTTTCTTGATCAAAGTTATTTGCAATTTCGTTTCTGATAAAGGCATGCACCTCTTGAGCTTGCTCTGGGGTTGCCGTCAAACCCGTCCCTATCGCCCAAACAGGCTCATACGCTAAAACAACCTGTTTAAACTCTTCTTCTGATAGATGAAAAACAGTCTCTTTCAACTGCTTCGACAAAACATCCCAAAAATCACCCGCTTCTCTTTCCTCTTTTGTTTCACCTATACAAAAGATAGGCTTCAATCTATTCTTAAGAGCCTGATCTACTTTAATCTCAAGTAGCTTTTCATCTTCTGCAAAATAAGCACGTCTTTCGGAGTGGCCCAATATAACGTAATCCGCGCCAGTCGACTTCACCTGCTTGGCCGAAACTTCGCCAGTATATGCACCGGCATCATGTTGACTAATGTTTTGAGCACCAACAGAAACTACAGCGGAATTTGCCGACTGTTTGGCGATATGATGCAAATGAATAAATGGGCTACATACAATGACTTGTTGGTCTCCTCGCGCTTCATCATTTACCATATTCAATATTTCTGAAAACAAACTTATTCCTTCTTCATACCCCAAGTTCATTTTCCAATTTCCGGCTACTATTTTTTTTCTCATATTAACTATTCTTTAATTTTTTCTGTATTTTGTTGTCAAATCAAAAACAAAGCGCAGGATCTCTTTTTCAATTTCGTCAAATTTACTATTACGTCTTTGAAAAACCAATTCGCAGGTCTGAAACATCTTGTCGATATCATAAATATTCATACCCTCGGAACCACCCCACGAAAAATCCGGCACAAATGTGGGCGGCATCCCCGCACCGAAAACATTTGAACAAATTCCAACCACGGTTCCCGTGTTAAATGATGTGTTGATTGCCGAACGCATATGATCTCCGATTATGACACCACAAAAGCCTAGACCTGTGTCTCTTCTGTCATCTAAGCCATAATGATACATTTTAACGGCTTGACTGTTATTTTTCATATTTGAGTTACTGGTTCCAGCTCCCAAATTACACCATTCACCGACAACAGCGCTCCCAAGATAACCATCATGTCCTTTATTGGAGTTGCCCCAAACAACGCTCGTATTCAATTCACCAGCGACTTTACAATGCGGCCCCACAGAAACATTGCTGTATATCTTTGTCCCCATCTTAACGATCGACTGCTCCCCTAAAGAAAATGCACCTCTAATAGAGCTTCCTTCCCAAACCTGGCTATTTTTACCCAGATAAATAGGCCCTTTAAGCGTATTAAAGTTAGCGCATTCAGCGCTTACTCCGTCATCTACAAAAATACGCTCGCCTAACACTCGGTTAGTCGAGCTCAGGTCAGCACTAGCCCTCCCTTTGGTTAGCGACTCAAAGTCTTTGTTCAGTTCAGCTTCATTATGCAGAAACAAATCTTCCGGATAACGGATCTGTGACACAGATCCGTGGTAATCAATCATTTCCATATCCGTAAAATGAAGTTGATCCATATCCAGTTCCAATAAACTATCGTTGGAATGCTCAGTGTATTTCAGAGCAATCACCTCTTGTTCAGTGCGTAGGCCTTGACCAACTTTCAAGTTCTCTATGGCATCTAACAGTCCTTTATCGGGCAATACATTGCCTCGGATCACTAAAACCGTACCCTGCGGAGCTATCAGAGAATATTTTTTGGCTAAATAATTTTCAGTAAGAAAGGAAACAGGTGCATGCAAATAGTTTGACCACTTTTCATCGATCGTCCAAATCCCCGTTCGCAAATTAGAAACCGGCCGGGTTAAGCTTAGCGGATATAGATTTTTCCGCCATGTAGCTCGATCATAAAGGACTACCTGCATAATTATTGGCCTTAGATTAGATTCAACAAAAACACTTAAAATTAAAAAGTCCCGGCAACAATACCGGGACTTTTACAAAAATATTTTAAGATCTTATTTCTTAGCGTAACGATTACGGAACTTGTCAATACGTCCCGCAGTATCAATTAACTTCATTTTACCAGTATAAAACGGGTGTGAAGTATGAGAAATTTCCAATTTAACCAACGGATACTCATTTCCATCTTCCCACTGAATCGTTTCTTTAGTTTCAATACAAGACTTGGTTAAAAAAGAATAATCATTTGACATATCCTTAAAAACCACTGGTCTATAGCTAGTTGGGTGCAAATCTTTTTTCATTGTATTTATATTTTTCTACTATTCTCTCCCTTATCAGGGCGCAAATATACTGTTTTTTAATATAATATATTAGAATTTTTAGTAAAATATTATATATAATGGCATCTAGCCCATTTTTATAATAAGTTCAAGTCCACTGCCACCTTAAACGTCTGACAATGTGCATCTACAATATGACGTATATCAGCTGAATACCCACCACCCATGCTAATTTGCACCGGTATGGCTCGCCGCTTACAATGCTTAAACACCAGCAGATCTCGTTTCTTACAAGCATCCATACTCAACTTTAACTTCCCCAACTTGTCTGTCGCCAAAACATCCACACCAGAAAGGTAAAAAACAAATGCTGGATTCACCTTTTCAAAAAGCTGCGCTAATATAACTTCTAATTGTTTTAGATAATCGTCATCCGTGACACCATCCGGCAAGCCAACATCCAGATCAGACCGCTCCTTCCGGAAAGGGAAGTTCTTTTCACAGTGCATAGAAAATGTAAAAACACGATCGTTATTTTCAAAAATATTAGCAGTCCCATTTCCCTGATGTACATCCAGGTCAATGATCAATACTTTTGAAATCTTCTCTTCATTGAGCAAATAAGTAGCAGCTATAGCTTGATCATTCAATAGACAAAAACCTTCGCCCCAGTCATAACCAGCATGGTGTGTCCCACCTGCAATATTAAAAGCGCAACCAGTATTAAGAGCATAGATTGCTGCACGACGAGTACCTTCTGCTATCCGCTGTTCACGCTCAATTAGTTCCTTGGAAAGCGGAAAACCAATGCGACGTACTTCCGCAGGTGATAGCGTCAAACCTAAAGCTCTTTTCCAATAAGCATCGTCATGGGTTGCAAATACAAAACGATCATCAATTACTTCAGGAGAAAAGAACATCGAAGAATCTGCAATCCCTTGATATAGTAATTGCTCGTAAATCAGCTCATATTTGATCATCGGAAAGCGATGACCGTCCGGTAAAGTATGTACAAAAATGGGATGATATGCAATCACGTCTTAACCCCGTTCATATCTTAGACCAACAAAGCCACAATCTGCCCAAGATAACGCTGATCCACCTCATCAAAATCATTGAGTTTGTAGCTATCGACATCCAGCACCCCGATTACCGTTCCGTTGCTGATGAGCGGAAGTACAATTTCGGATCGCGACAAACTATTGCAAGCAATATGACCTGGGAAGGCATCTACATCAGGAACGAGCAAGGGACGTGCTTCGCTCCATGCCGAACCACATACACCTTTACCTTTTTTAATACGCGTGCAGGCAATAGGCCCTTGAAAGGGACCTAAAACTAACTCATCAGTCGTATCAACTAGATAAAAACCAACCCAGAAAAAATCAAATTGTGTCTTCAGGGCGGCAGCCACGTTCGCCATATTAGCAACACGATTAGACTCGCCAGCCAGCAAGGCCTTCAACTGCGGCAATAGATTTCGATATTGTTCTTCTTTGGTACCTGAAACAGTAACTAAATTTTCCGACATCGTATTTAGTTTTCTACAAACTCATGTTCTTTTGCCGCAAGATAACGTTCAGCTTCCAATGCAGCCATACAGCCGGTACCTGCTGCCGTCACGGCTTGGCGATAAACGTGGTCCTGAACATCACCACATGCAAACACACCCTCAATATTGGTTTGCGTGCTATCATGCTTCGTTATGAGGTAACCGTTTGCATCCATATCGATAGAGTCAATAAACAATTCTGTATTAGGTTGGTGTCCAATGGCCACAAAGAAACCGGTTACGTCAATTGTTGACTCCTCGTTGGTCTGATTATTAATCACACGCACGCCGGTTACATTCTGTCCGTCGCCTAAAATCTCCTTCGTTTCGGTATGGTAATAGATTTCAATATTAGGTGTGCTTAATACACGGTGCTGCATTACTTTAGACGCCCGAAATTCATCGCGACGTACCAGCATGTGCACTTTCTTACAAAGCTTTGCCAAATACGTTGCTTCCTCGGCAGCGGTATCGCCGGCCCCAACAATAGCCACCTCTTGTCCTTTAAAGAAAAAGCCATCGCATACCGCACAGGCCGAAACGCCAAATCCATTATATTTTTGTTCACTCTCCAATCCCAACCACTTCGCACTGGCACCTGTCGCAATAATTACCGAATCAGCGGTAATCGTCTTGTTTCCATCAACAACTACGGTGTGAACTGAGCCTTTAAAGTCTACCTTACTAACATGTCCAAAGCGAATATCTGCACCAAAGCGCTCCGCTTGCTTCTTAAAATCTTCCATCATCAAAGGACCAGTAATTCCATCTGGATAACCCGGATAATTCTCAACATCATTCGTGGTGGTGAGCTGCCCTCCCATGACAATACCAGTATATAAGACCGGTTTCAGATCTGCGCGCGCAGCATAAATCGCCGCCGTATAACCTGCAGGTCCTGAACCGATAATCAGACATTTTACGTGTTCTGTCGCTTGTATATTTTCTTCAGCCATTATTTATAATTTTATGAAAAACAAAAGTAATAAAATTTAACCCATCAATTGTCGGTTAAACTTCAAAAGATACCCTATCAAAGCCTACGTTTGCAAAACCCCTACATTGAATTTTTGAGTAATCGGCGACTGATTCGCCGCCTCAATCCCCATCGAAATGGCCTGCCGAGTCTGCAGTGGATCAATCACGCCATCCACCCATAATCGTGCTGCCGCATAGTAAGGATTCGTTTGCAAATCATATCGATCCTTGATTTTGTTCAGCATCTCCTCTTCCTGTTCCGGGGTCAAAGCGTCGCCATTTCTTTTTGATTTTGCAGTCTGGATCTGCATCAAGGTCTTCGCAGCTTGCGCACCACCCATGACCGCAATTTTAGCTGATGGCCAGGCAAAAATCAATCGGGGATCATAGGCCTTACCACACATGGCATAATTCCCTGCACCGTATGAGTTACCGACAACAATCGTAAATTTTGGGACGACGGAATTTGCTACTGCATTAACCATCTTCGCTCCATCTTTAATAATACCACCCTTTTCAGAACGACTACCTACCATAAAGCCGGTTACATCCTGTAGAAATACCAAAGGAATCTTCTTCTGATTGCAATTCATAATAAAGCGTGTAGCCTTATCAGCCGAATCCGAATAAATAGCACCGCCAAATTGCATCTCACCGGTCTTTGTTTTTACGACGTTTCGCTGATTAGCGACAATACCGACCGCCCAGCCGTCAATCCGCCCCAATCCACAGATCAGGGTCTTACCGTAAAGCTCTTTATATTCTTCAAATGACGAATCATCCAGCAGGCGATGGATAATCTCTTTCATATCATAAGGTTCTTCTCGGGAGGCAGGAAGAATCCCATAAATATCTTCTTGTTTCTTTTTCGGTTCCTTGCTTTTTATCCGATCAAAACCCGCAGATTCTGGCGCACCGAGCATGCTCATAATGTTCTTAATAGAATCCAAACAAGTCTGATCATCCGGGAATTTATAATCAGTCACCCCTGAAATTTCACAGTGTGTCGTCGCACCACCCAGCGTCTCATTATCAACAACCTCTCCAATCGCAGACTTTACCAAATATGAACCCGCCAGAAATACCGATCCTGTCCCCTCCACAATCATAGCTTCGTCACTCATAATCGGCAAATAGGCGCCACCTGCCACACATGAGCCCATAATAGCAGATATCTGCACGATTCCTTCTGCACTCATCTTCGCATTATTCCTAAAAATGCGCCCAAAATGCTCTTTATCCGGAAAAATCTCATCCTGCATCGGAAGAAACACACCCGCTGAATCGACCAAATAAATGATCGGCAGACGATTCTCCATGGCAATTTCCTGTGCGCGAAGGTTCTTTTTAGCCGTCATGGGAAACCAAGCACCCGCTTTTACAGTTGCATCATTAGCCACCACAACACATTGCCGGCCAGAAACATAACCGATACCAACAACCACACCGGCTGACGGACAGCCACCTTGCTCTTCGTACATACCATGTGCAGCCAAGGCACCGATTTCCAACCAAGGTTTATCTTGGTCTATTAAATATTCTATTCTTTCGCGGGCCAGCATCTTTCCTTTTGCCCGTTGCTTTTCAGCGGATTTCTCCCCTCCTCCTAAGAATACCTTTTTCAAGGTATTCTTAAGATAGGAAAGTTGTTGCTTATTAAAATCTTCGTTCTTATTAAACTTCAGGTTCATGACCGAAGATAATTCTATTTTTAGAGAAATAGAATTTTATCTGCTATAATTCGGAGCCTCTTTGGTGATCGCTATATTATGAGGATGGCTTTCACGCAATCCAGCACCGGTAATTTTTACAAATTTTGCCTCTTGAAGTTTCTCGATGGTCCCAGCGCCGCAGTAACCCATACTCGCTTTTAAACCACCAACATACTGATAAACTACCTCAGCAAGAGTACCTTTATAAGGAACGCGTCCCACAATTCCTTCAGGAACCAATTTTTTGATATCGTCTTCTACATCTTGAAAATAGCGGTCTTTCGAACCCTGTTCCATCGCTTCAATGGACCCCATTCCACGATAGGATTTAAATTTTCGCCCTTCATAAATAATCGTTTCACCGGGAGCCTCTTCTACACCGGCAAAGAGCGATCCGGCCATAATGGTACTTGCTCCAGATGCGATAGCCTTGGCAATATCACCTGTTTGTTTAATTCCGCCATCTGCGATAATCGGAACTCCGCGACCTTTCAATGCTTTGGCACATTCGTAAACAGCATATAGCTGAGGAACACCCACACCCGCGATGATACGTGTTGTACAAATCGAACCCGGGCCGATGCCTACTTTGATCGCATCGGCACCAGCGTCCGCCAATGCGGTCGCAGCTTCGCCCGTAGCTACATTTCCAACAATTACCTGTAACTCCGGAAATTTAGCCTTTACTTCTTTCAATTTATCGATCACCCCTTTGGAATGACCATGTGCTGTGTCAATGGTAACCACATCTACACCTGCTTCAACCAACGCAGCGATACGATCTAAGGTATCAGGTGTAACCCCAACGGCTGCTCCAACACGCAAACGTCCGTGTTCATCTTTCGCCGCACTCGGGAAGTGTTTAAACTTTTGGATATCTTTAAACGTAATCAAGCCTTTTAAAATTCCGTTCCTGTCAACAACCGGTAGCTTTTCTATCTTATGGTTTTGCAAAATTTCTTCCGCTTGAACCAAGTTGGTTCCTATTGGTGCTACAACCAAATTATCTTTGGTCATCAAGTCCACAATCGGAATATTCATATCTTTTTGGAAACGTAGATCGCGGTTGGTTACAATACCCACCAACTTGTTTTGTTCATCAACTACCGGAATACCGCCGATCTTGTTTTCTTTCATGATCTTAAAAGCATCCTGAACAATTGCCTTTTCATTCAAAACGACAGGGTCTTGAATCATACCACTCTCCGAACGCTTTACTTTTCTGACTTCTTGAGCTTGAGCTTCAATCGTCATGTTTTTATGCAACATCCCAATTCCTCCTGCCTGTGCTAACGCAATCGCTAGATCAGACTCAGTGATGGTATCCATCGCCGCTGATATTAATGGAATATTAAGTTGAATTTTTTTAGTAAGAAAAGTTCGTGTGTCCACATCGCGTGGTAAAACTTCTGAATAAGCCGGTACTAATAATACATCGTCGTAGGTAAGGCCTTCTGCTACGAATTTTTGTGGATCTAACTGCATGGCAAAACGATTTGGAGTTATTTTTTGCCGGGCAAATTTACTGAGAATATTCGGTAATTAAAAGAGTCATCGTATTCCATTCCGTCAAAATACTTTCATATTTTTCTATCTTTGCCCCCATGCGTAAACTATCGATGGATGAATTGAACCGTCCGACTATAGAACAGTTCAAAAATAGAAAAAAATTACCAGTTGTTCTCCTTTTAGACAGTATTCGCAGTCTACACAACGTAGGTTCTATATTCAGAACAGCAGACGGCTTCGCTATTGAGAGAATAATACTTTGTGGCATTACCGGCCAGCCACCTCATCGGGAAATAGAGAAAACCGCCCTTGGTGCCACGCAATCAATCGATTGGTCCTACGAGAAAAATATAATCAATGCTATTTCCCACCTACGGAAAGAAAATTATCAGATCATAGCTATCGAACAGGCCGATAACAGCCTTTATCTTGATGAATACCAACCTAAAGCCAACAAAAAATATGCATTGATCCTAGGCAACGAAGTGAACGGCGTATCCGACGAAGCCATGGAAATGATCGACAATTGCATTGAGATCCCGCAGTTTGGGACGAAGCATTCACTGAATGTTGTTGTCTCCGCAGGAATCATCCTTTGGGACTTCTATGCCAAAATCACAAAAGGCTAAAGGGCTATTGCTTATCCAAGGTCATTTCGAAGAACTGGAACCAGTTCTCCCCTTGTTTCATCTCACCGATCTCTTTCCATTGCCCCTTTTCGTTTAAAAAGATTATATAACGCATATTACCCATCGGATACCAGTAGAATTTATCTTCAATGAGCTCAGCCTTGAATTTTCCATTCATGCCATTTGCCAAATACGATTGGAACGAATAGCTCTTATCTTTCTTGTTGTAAGTTACGATTGCTAGTGCATTATGGATCGTCCGATCACCATCCATTCCTTTCCCTTCAATAAGCAAAGCTGTCCCATCCAATTTAAAGCTAATATCTTCAGTCTGTGAAAAAGAATTCTTTTGTCCATCCTGCCCCATCATCCAACCTTCACCTTTCCATTTTCCTTCAATGAAAGCAAGTTTTGAGATAGCTTCTTTAGCTTCCTGATCGGTTCCACCCATCTGGGCAAACGTGCAAATGCTGATTAAACAGCATGACAGTAATAAACTGACTGATTTCATAATATTGGTTTTTGGTGTAAAAAGTTGAAGACAAAGTAAGGAAAAGCAATAATAACTTCATGTTTTTTATATGAAGTTATTGTTACCAATTATAACAATTACTTAACTATCAAATACATCGACAGGCAACAGAAAGATCTCGTTTCTAATAAACTATATAAAAACTGTCTTTAAACAGCCTTTATACAGTGGTCAAACAGACCTTTTACCTCTGTTTAGTGTCTGTTTAACCACTGTTTGACCACTGTTCTTCTTGAATAAGTTAAAAACTTTTTCTTTAGATAGAAAAAGGCCATGTTTAAACACGGCCCTTTTCTATCTAAAGAAACACAAACACATATTTAAGCTACCGGCAAAGCGTCTTTGGTTTCGAGCTCAGAGACGCCCATTAAGAATTCATCTACCTTTCTGGCACATTCACGACCTTCGGAGATGGCCCAGACAACAAGCGACTGACCCCGACGCATATCTCCCGCAGCAAAAATCTTATCAGCTGAAGTCCGATAACTACCTTCCTGAGCCTTTACATTTCCGCGTTGGTCATATTCCAATCCCAATTCATTAAGAAGTCCTTCATGCTGTGGATGCAGGAATCCCATAGCCAAGAGCACTAGATTGCAGGGAATTTCACGTTCCGACCCTTCAATTTCAGTGAATTTGACAGGGCGGCCGAGCTGGTCCTTTTCCCATTCTAGATCGACCACCTTCAAGGCTTTCAACTTACCCTGTTCGTCAGCAACAAATTCTTTGGTGTTAACCGACCAGTAGCGTTCGCAACCTTCTTCATGCGACGTAGTTGTCTTCAAAAGCATCGGGTAGGTTGGCCAAGGCATCGCTTCTGTGCGACTAGCAGGCGGTTGAAACATGAGCTCAAACTGGGTAACCGATTTAGCGCCTTGACGATTTGAAGTACCCACACAATCCGAACCTGTATCACCTCCACCAATAACAACAACGTGTTTATCGGTGGCCAAAATATCCTCTTGCTCAAAACTAGAGCTTCCAACTCGCTTATTTTGCTGCTTCAAAAAGTCCATCGCAAAATGCACACCTTTTGCCCCTCGGCCCTGAATTGGGAGATCCCTCGGTATTGTGGATCCACCAGCTAAAACAACAGCATCAAAAGCATTAAGTTCTTTTGCGGTTATGTCTTTGCCAACTTCTGTATTGCAGATAAATACAACACCTTCCTCTTCCATGATATTGATCTTCCGATCGATCACCCATTTATCCAGTTTAAAATCCGGGATCCCGTAGCGCAACAAACCGCCCGGTTTATCATCCCGTTCAAAAACGGTAACCTGATGACCGGCCTTACTTAGTTGAGCGGCAGCTGCCAAGCCCGCGGGACCAGAACCAACCACAGCGACACTTTTTCCACTATTAATCAATACACGTTTTGCTTTTGCATAACCTTTTTTGTATGCGATCTCAGCAATATGTTTTTCGATCTCCTCAATGCTTACCGGCGAGCGGTTAATTCCTAACACACAAGCCGACTCGCAAGGTGCTGGGCAAATTCGACCTGTAAATTCCGGAAAATTATTCGTGGAAGACAAAATCTCATAAGCTTCTTCCCATTTCCCTTTGTATACCGCATCATTAAACTCTGGAATCACATTCCCTAGTGGACAGCCCGAATGGCAAAATGGAATTCCGCAATCCATGCATCGTGCGGCCTGACGATTCAATTCATCATCAGTCAGTGGTTTTACAAATTCGTTTGAATGTTTTAATCGTTCTTCTACTCGTTCTTTTTCAGGAGCCTTTCTATCAAACTCCATAAATCCTGTTATTTTTCCCATGGTTCCTGTTTCTTTAATTATTTACCAATGATTTAGCTAATAAAACCTGCTTGTATTCACGAGGGAACACCTTGATGAAGAACGGTTTGGCGTCCTGCCAATGATCTAAAATATGTTTTGCTAAATCACTATTCGTTAGTCGTATATGTTTCTTTAATAAAGAGATGATTTCTGTTTCATCCTGCGTATCCAATTTTTCAAGATCAACCATCTCACCATTGCACTTTTCATGAAACGTTCCAGACACATCGTAGATCCAGGCGATACCACCGCTCATCCCAGCTGCAAAATTCCGACCTGTTTCTCCGAGCACCAAGACGCGCCCACCGGTCATGTATTCACAACCGTGATCACCTAAACCTTCTACCACGGCAGTTGCTCCCGAGTTTCGAACAGCAAAACGTTCTCCAGCTTGTCCACGTACAAAGAGACGACCCGACGTAGCTCCGTATAAAGCCACATTTCCAATGATGATATTTTCGCTTGCATTGTACATGCTCTCTTCACGCGGATAAATAGCCAGTTGCGCCCCTGATAAGCCCTTACCCACATAATCGTTGGCTTCACCCTCTAGTTCGAAAGACAAGCCTTTGGTTGCGAAAGCACCAAAACTCTGACCGGCGTAGCCATTGAACTTATAGTTTATGGTATTATCAGGTAATCCTTCTGAACCATGCATTTTTGATACTTCATTTGACAGAAGCGTACCGATGGTTCTATCCGTATTTTTCAGGTCAAAAGTTCCAAAAACCGGTGTTTTACTTTCTAAGGAATCTTGAGCCTGTTTAAGTAGTTCCCAGTCCAAGATGTCATCCATCTCATGATCCTGCTGCTCCGTATTATAGAGCGCTTTCGGATCTGCGTCATGCGCTACATAGAGAACATCGCTTAAGTCGACATGGTCAATTTTCCAGTGCGATATATTTTCTTTACGTTTTAAGAAATGTGCCTTGCCCACCATTTCATCAACCGTTCTAAACCCTAAAGAGGCCATAATTTCCCGCATCTCCTCTGCGATAAACTGGAAGAGATTAACAATATGTTCTGGTTGTCCGGTAAACAGTTTTCTCAGTTCCGGATCTTGGGTGGCCACTCCTACCGGACAGGTATTCAGATGACATTTACGCATCATAATACATCCTCCTGCCACCAAAGCGGCAGTTGCCACGCCCCACTCTTCTGCACCCAAGAGTGTGGCGATGGCAATATCTTTAGCCGTTTTCATTTGTCCGTCGGCTTGAAGTACCACGCGACTGCGTAAACGATTCTTCACCAAGGTTTGATGCGTTTCTGCTAGTCCTAACTCCCAAGGCAAACCAGCGTGCTTAATAGAACTCATGGGCGAAGCACCTGTGCCACCGTCATATCCTGCAATAAGAATAACATCAGCATGCGCTTTAGCAACACCGGCAGCGATGGTTCCGACCCCTGCTTTAGAAACTAGTTTCACATTGATACGCGCCGCGCGATTCGCATTTTTCAGATCGAATATCAATTGTTTTAAATCTTCGATAGAATAAATATCATGATGTGGTGGCGGAGAAATCAGCCCTACTCCCGGAGTGGAGTGACGCACCTTCGCAATCCAATCATCCACTTTATGTCCAGGGAGTTGGCCCCCTTCACCCGGTTTAGCACCCTGCGCCATTTTAATCTGCAATTCATCGGCCTGACTCAAATAATGAGATGTGACGCCAAAACGTGCGGAAGCAATCTGTTTTATCGCAGAGCGCATCGAGTCCCCGTTTTCCATCTTTTCATAACGGATTTCATCCTCTCCGCCTTCACCAGTATTACTTTTACCTCCAATACGATTCATGGCAATTGCCAATGTGCTATGCGCTTCATGAGAAATGGATCCGAAAGACATAGCTCCGGTGGCAAAACGCTTCATGATATTCTCGATCGGCTCAACCTCCTCTAACGGGACAGGTGTCCGGTGATAAGCAAACTCAAGAATATTCCTTAAGGTAAAGTATTTACCGTTTTGCTGACTAATGGCTGCCGAATAAGATTTATAGCTTTCATAATCGTTTGTACGACACGCTTTCTGCAACAAGTGCACCGTATCTGGGTTGAACAAGTGAGCTTCACCGCGTCTTCTCCAAGAGTACAAGCCTCCTTCCGGCAGTAGGTTTCCTTTTTTATTCGATGTAAAACCTCGTTTATGTTTAATAAGCACCTCTTTAGCAATCTCATCTAACCCTAAACCTTCAATTCTGGAAACAGAACCGCAGAAATAACGATCCACCACCTCTTTATTAATACCTAGAATCTCAAAAATTTGAGCTCCATGATACGACTGTAGGGTCGATATTCCCATTTTTGAGAATATTTTAAGCAGTCCGGCGCAAATAGATTTCACGTAGTTTTTTTTCAGATCCGCCCATTGCAAGTCGGTTTCCAGCGACCCCTGTTCTTTTAGTGTACGAATAGAAGCTAACGCCAAATATGGATTAATCGCCGTTGCTCCAAATGCAAGCAAGCAAGCAAAGTGATGTACCTCCCAAACGTCGCCTGCCTCTACAACCAAACCAACTGAACCACGGCGACCGACTTTAATCAGATGATGGTGAACTGCCGAAACAGCCAACAACGAAGGTATTGCCGCATGCTGGGAGTCGATAGCCCGATCCGACAAAATAATAACTTCAAAGCCATCCTTAACAGCATCTTCCGCATAATGACAAAGGCGATTTAGACCATCTTCTAATGCGCCTGGCGTTTCGTCGGCACGAAAATACGTTTGAAGAGTCTTAGCTTGGAACACCCCCGTGTCAATGCTTCGTAGTTTTTCTAGCTCTTTGCTCGTTAGCACCGGATGCTCAAGTGCTACACAATGGCAATGCATTTTATTTTCATCGACGACATTACCGCCGTTACCGATAAACGTAGCCAAGCTCATCACCAGTCGTTCACGAATAGGATCGATTGGCGGATTGGTCACTTGCGCAAAATATTGTTTAAAATAGCTTGAAAGATGTTGTGCTTGATCGGATAAAACCGCTAAAGGAACATCCGTGCCCATAGCACCTATCGGCTCCTTACCATCCAGGGCCATGGGAATTAATATATCTTGTATATCTTCTCTGGAATAACCGAAAGTTTGTTGATAGCGATAAACAGATTCCTTTGCTAAATAGGTAAACGTAACTCTTGGTTCTGCCAAATCATCCAGTCGAATCTTATATTGATCCAACCAGTCAGTATAGGGTTGCTTATTCGCCAGTTCAGCCTTTACGGTTTCATCACTGCTAATCTCCCCTTTTTCCATATCAATTAGGAAGATTTTCCCAGGTTGTAGTCGCCCCTTCTTGATAACCAGCTCTTCCTTTAACGGCAATGCTCCGGTTTCAGAAGCGACCACTACTCTGTCATCGCTTGTCACGGAGTATCGCAGCGGACGAAGGCCATTACGATCCAACATGGCACCGATCATTTTACCATTTGTAAAGCATAATGCCGCTGGACCATCCCATGGTTCTACCAAGGTCGCATGAAACTCATAAAAAGCTTTCTTTATCGGATCCATTTGCGTATTGCCATCCCACGCTTCGGGAACCATCATCAACATGACGTGAGGTAGCGAGCGACCGCAATGCATCAAGAGTTCCGCAACATTATCTAAACAAGCAGAATCCGACTGACCTTTATCAATGACTGGCAGAAGGATCTCCATTTCCTCTTCCGAAAAATATGGTGATATTAAGGACTCCATCCCAGCATAAAACCAATTCAAGTTTCCGGTCAGGGTATTGATTTCGCCATTGTGAGCGACGAAACGAAAAGGTTGCGCCAGACGCCAGGAAGGAAATGTATTGGTTGAAAAACGCGAGTGAACCAAACCAAAGGCAGAAACAACACGTTCATCATGTAAATCTGTAAAATAGGCACGAACTTGAGCTGTCGTTAACTGTCCTTTATAGACGATAGTTTGACACGAGAGGGAGGTAACATAAAAGTGTTCCTGCGTCTCCTCCGCAGTCTTCTTTATTTCCTGAACAATAAGTCTACGCAACACATAAAGTTTGCGCTCAAAATCTTCCGTTGTCTTAATATCACGCGGACGCTCCACAAAAAACTGAACAATGGACGGCTCTACACTCAAGGCTGTTACTCCAATACCTTCCGGATTAACCGGAACATCACGAAAGCCCAAAAAGTTAAAACCCCTATTAATGGCAGCCTCCTTAATAAGCGATCTGCAATGAGCATTCCCCTCTTCATCCTTCGGCAAAAATGCCATACCAACACCGTAATGACCCGGCTCTTTTAATAAAATATCTAAAGCAATACACTCATCCCATAAAAACTGGTGAGGAATCTGAAAGATAATCCCTGCTCCATCTCCACTATCAGGATCACATCCGCATGCTCCACGATGCTCCATATTCTCTAACATTACCAATGCATCAACAATCTGTTGATGCGATCTCTCTCCTTTTACATGAGCCACAAAGCCAACACCGCACGCATCATGCTCAAATTCAGGACGATACAAGCCTTGTTTCTGTTCTAATTTATTCATTGTTTTAATTTGCATTCAATTCAATTCGATTTGCTAATTTATCATTATTTTATTTAAAAAATTACACTTTCTGTATTTTTTTTCATTTTTTTTATAAAAAACGTATATTAAATGGTTTATTTTGAATTTTTATAAATTAGATAAAAAATAGGCTCAATAATTAAAAATGAACTATATTCTAGCTATTTTACATCGACCCTGCCAAGCAGTGAGGGCGATTTCGGCAAAAAAATTAACTGCAAGGAAGCCAGCCTAATAGCAATAAAAGTGCTTTTCATTATGCTAATATCACTTTTATTGCTACTTTTGCGGTGGGTAAGTCTTTTACGACCAGCTCCCTTTGAATCCCCCAGGGCGGGAACGCAGCAAGGGTAAAAGGTTGTAGCGGTGCGATAAAAGGGGCTTGCCCATTTTTTTTTACCCCCATTTTTAGATTTACTATTCTTTCCGACAATAGGTTATAAATTCATAATATTATTGGTTAAATTTGTTCACGAATTCTTTAGGGATTTTTATAAAATTTAGATCAAAAAAACAATCGATGAAATTTTTTATTGACACAGCCAATCTTTCTCAGATTAAAGAAGCGCAGGATTTAGGTGTTTTAGACGGTGTTACCACCAACCCAAGTTTAATGGCCAAAGAAGGCATTAGTGGGGATGAAAATGTGATTAACCATTATAAGGCTATTTGCGACATCGTGGATGGTGATGTAAGTGCAGAAGTAATTTCCACTGATTATGACGGAATTATTAAAGAAGGTGAGGCATTAGCGAAACTTAATGAGAAGATCGTTGTGAAGGTTCCCATGATTAAGGACGGTGTGAAAGCACTGAAATACTTCAGCTCTAAAGGGATCAAAACCAATTGCACATTGGTATTCTCAGCAGGTCAGGCTTTACTAGCAGCCAAAGCGGGTGCTACTTATGTATCCCCTTTTATTGGCCGACTAGATGATATATCAACTGACGGATTATCATTAATTGAAGATATTCGTATGATTTATGATAACTACGGATTTGAAACACAAATTTTAGCAGCATCTGTAAGACACACAATGCATATTTTAGAATGTGCAAAAATTGGTGCAGATGTAATGACAGGACCTTTGTCAGCTATTTTAGCTCTTCTTAAACACCCATTAACGGATAGTGGTTTAGCACAGTTCTTAGCCGACCATGCAAAAGCATCGGGCAAATAATCATTTTAATTATACATGCGAGTCAGTAGCTTAATTGATGTACTAATAATAGGCGGCGGCCCCATTGGATTGGCCTGTGGGATCGCCGCAAAAAAAGCTGGTTTGTCGTATTTGATCCTTGAAAAAGGATGTCTTGTAAATTCTCTTTTTAATTATCCTCTTGGAATGACGTTCTTCTCAACTGCCGAAAGGCTTGAGATCGGAGGTCTACCATTTGTGAGTATTAACCCTAAACCAAAACGTGCGGAAGCACTGGAATACTATCGGCGAGTATCGCTAAATTATGACCTAGATATACATCTTTTTGAAGAAGTAGAGAACGTTGTCAAAGAGACTGATCTGTTCCACGTTAAAACTAGTAAAAACGCGTACCAAGCCAAGAATGTGGTTGTTGCGACGGGTTTCTATGACGAGCCGATGATGCTGAATATCCCTGGTGAACATTTAGAAAAAGTACGGCACTACTACCGGGAGCCTCATTATTATGCTAATCAAAACGTAGTGGTGGTGGGTGCTAGCAATTCATCGGTTGATGCCGCGCTGGAAACCTATAGAAAAGGTGCTCACGTCACCATGGTGGTGCGAAGGCAGGAAATCGGACAACGAGTGAAATATTGGGTACGACCTGATATTTTGAATCGGATTTCAGAAGGGTCTATCCAAGTCTACTTTTCCAGTAACCTAACAGAGATTCGCGAACAGGAAGTGGATATGATGACGCCGGAAGGAAAAATAACTATTCCGAACGATTTTGTGCTGGCCTTGACGGGATATCAACCTAATTTTTCATTTTTGAAGAAAATAGGTATTGAGACTCAAGATGAAATAAGCAAAACACCGGCTTATAACCCGGTGACGATGGAAACGAATGTAGATGGGATTTACCTTGCGGGTGTGGTTTGTGGCGGATTGAATACCCATTCGTGGTTCATAGAAAATTCGAGAGTCCACGCAGACCAAATTATTCAAGCGATAAAAAATAAATAAACAAACAATAAATGGCAAAAGAGTTTTATAGCGATTTAAGACTGGGGATTCTTGGCGGCGGTCAATTGGGTCGTATGTTAATCCAAGAAGCAATTAACTTTAACGCTAGTGTATCTGTTTTGGATCCTGATGTAAACGCACCCTGTAGAAAGCTGTGTGATCATTTTGAAGTAGGTGCTTTGAATGATTTTGAAACGGTATATAACTTTGGAAAGCGTGTTGACTTGCTGACGATTGAGATAGAGAAGGTCAATGTAGACGCGCTTGAAAAACTAGAAGAAGAAGGCGTGGTGGTATATCCGCAAGCTCGCATTATTCGGTTGATTCAGGATAAAGGATTACAGAAGGAATTCTTTAAACAAAATGATATTCCAACGGCTCCGTTCCAACTTATTTCTTCACGAGAAGATTTGAAAGCAACACATTTCAATCTTCCTTACATCCAGAAATTACGTAAGGATGGATATGACGGCCGTGGAGTCATGAAGATATTATCAGAAAATGATATCAACACGGCTTTTGAAGCGCCAAGCCTCATTGAAAAATGGATCGACTTTGAATTGGAGATCGGTGTAATTGTAGCGCGCAACGAAAATGAAGAAGTGAAAGCTTTCCCGGTTGTAGAAATGGAGTTCAACCCCGATGTCAACTTAGTAGAATATCTAATTTCTCCTTCCACCCTTCCTTTGGAAGTTCAACAAAGTGCGGAACGACTCGCTATAAAGATTGCTGAAGACCTTCAAATTATCGGTTTACTTGCCGTTGAAATGTTTTTAACGAAGGACGGGGAACTGCTGGTTAATGAACTAGCTCCTCGCCCACACAATAGTGGTCACCACAGCATTGAAGGGAATGTTACTTCGCAGTTTGCTCAACATCTGCGCTCTATTTTCAACCTTCCATTAGGAAGCACAAAGGTAATGAGCAATGCTGTCATGATCAATCTACTAGGAGAGCCAGATTTTCAAGGGCTCGCTAAATACACAGGCTTAGAGGAAGTTTTAGATATGGACGGTGTATACGTACATTTATACGGAAAAAAATATACCAAACCATTCCGTAAGATGGGCCATATCACGATTGTTAATGATAATCGGGAAAAGGCTATTGAAACAGCAAGAAAGGTTCAAAAAATTATTAAAGTAATTGCTTAAATAGAAGATCATGTCAAATCACCAACTTGCCGAAGTTGCCATTATTATGGGCAGTAAATCTGACTTACCTGTGATGCAGGATGCGGCAGATATATTAAAAGAGCTGGGTGTAACGTATGAAATAACGATTGTTTCTGCACACCGTACACCCGAACGGCTGTTTGACTTTTCAAAGAACGCGGCTTCGCGTGGACTGAAAGTAATCATTGCTGGTGCTGGTGGCGCAGCACATCTCCCCGGCATGGTTGCTTCAATTACGCATATTCCCGTTATCGGTGTGCCAGTCAAATCATCCAATTCTATTGACGGTTGGGACTCCGTATTATCTATACTGCAAATGCCCAATGGTATTCCAGTAGCAACGGTAGCACTGAACGCAGCAAAAAATGCAGGTATATTGGCAGCGCAAATCCTAGCTACTTCTAATGAACAGCTTGCACAAAATCTGGTTCATTATAAAGATCAGCTGAGGGAAAAAGTAGAGGAAACTGCGAAGGAAGTTGAGAAACAAAACAAATAAGTTTTGACTTTCAGCTGAACATTCAACGATGAGGATCTATTTTTTTGACTTACCTTTGCAAATCCAAAATTAATACTATGAGCAAAAGAGGAAGAGTTTTAGTGGCGATGAGCGGCGGAGTGGATAGCTCGGTAGCAGCTGTTATGCTTCATGAACAAGGTTACGAAGTGATCGGCCTAACTATGAAGACATGGGATTATGCTTCTTCAGGTGGCTCATCTAAAGAGACTGGATGTTGCAGCTTGGATAGCATTAATGATGCACGAGCATTAGCGGTAGCTTATGGTTTTCCTCATTACATTTTAGATATACGCAACGAATTTTCAGGTTCCGTTATAGACAATTTCGTTGAAGAATATATTGCAGGTCGCACCCCCAACCCTTGTGTGTTATGCAATACGCATATCAAATGGGAAGCTTTATTAAAACGAGCAAATCATTTAGATTGTGAATTTATCGCAACGGGGCATTATGCTAATATCCGGGTACATGACAATGGTCGCTATGTAGTGTCTAAGGGGAAAGACGAAAACAAGGATCAGTCTTATGTACTTTGGGGCGTGTCGCAAGAAAACTTAGCTCGGACTCGTTTCCCTTTAGGAAATTTTAGCAAAACGGAAATTAGACAAATGGCTGAAGATATGGGTCAACATGAGTTGGCTACCAAATCAGAAAGTTATGAAATATGTTTTGTTCCCAACAACGACTATCGGTCGTTTCTTCGTCATCAGGTTGCAGACTTAGATGAACGGGTTGGCCCAGGGAACTTCACTTTGAGCGACGGTACGGTGGTGGGGCAACATGAAGGCTATCCCTACTATACCATCGGTCAGCGCAAAGGCTTGGGCATTGCTTTAGGTCGCCCGGTATTTGTTCTTCAAATCATCCCTGAAACCAACACGGTAGTGATTGGTGATGAAATCGAACTGCAACGTTCAGCTGCCGTTGTCAGAAACATTAACATGGTCAAATATACATCGTTAGACGAGCCTATGGAAGCGGTGACGAAGGTACGATACAAAGATGCAGGAATGACCAGTACACTAGTTCAGAACGGCGATACAATGCAAGTCGAATTTCATCATGCTGTGAAAGGAATAGCGCCCGGCCAATCGGCTGTTTTCTATGAAGGAAACGACTTAATAGGCGGTGGTTTTCTAGCTTAGAGCCGATATTGAATTGCAGACCACCTGCGATAAAATATTTGTATTCATTTGAAAATACCTTTTTAATTGCCTTTATTTGCAAAAACCAACATCATTAATGGCAAAGAATTTACTAATTGTAGAGTCACCCGCAAAAGCGAAAACAATCGAAGGATATTTAGGAAAAGATTTTTTAGTCAAGTCCAGCTATGGCCACATCAGAGACCTGGTAAAAACGGATGAGGCTATCGATGTAGACAATAACTTCGAACAGAAATACGAAGTTCCGGCAGACAAAAAAGCTGTAGTTAGTGAATTAAAAAAATTAGCAAAAGCGTCAGAAATGGTGTGGTTAGCTTCCGATGAGGACCGCGAGGGAGAAGCTATTTCATGGCATCTATTCGAAACACTAGGTTTGGATGAGAATAAAACCAAGCGTATTGTTTTTCACGAAATTACGAAGCCGGCCATTGTTAAAGCTATTGAAAACCCAAGAAAGATTGACTACAATTTGGTATATGCACAACAAGCAAGACGGGTGTTGGACCGCTTGGTTGGTTTTGAACTTTCACCGGTTTTATGGAAAAAAGTAAAGCCTTCCCTATCTGCCGGACGCGTGCAATCGGTAGCCGTTCGTTTGTTGGTTGATCGTGAACGGGAATATAATCACTTCGTTCCGTCTGCATCATTTAAAGCAGTCGGGATCTTCAATACGGGCAAACCGAAGGAGCTTTTCAAAGCCGAACTGGCGAAACGCTTCAATGAAGCGAAAGATGCTGAGCAATTTCTAAAAGATTGTTCGAATGCAGATTTTAAAATTAAATCGCTCGAAACAAAACCGGGCAAGCGTTCACCCGCTGCTCCGTTTACTACGTCTACACTACAGCAGGAAGCCAGCAGGAAGCTTGGTTATTCGGTGGCACGAACGATGCGCGTTGCACAACGACTTTACGAAGCTGGGTATATATCCTATATGCGTACTGACTCAGTTAATTTGAGCCAAACAGCAATTGACGCTGCTGAACAGGAAATTAAAGGAGCTTACGGCGAAAAGTATCATAAAAAAAGACAATATAGAACCAAATCATCTGGAGCTCAGGAGGCTCACGAAGCCATTCGTCCGACAAATTTCGCAAACCATACGATACAAGGAGAGCCAGCTGATAAACGTCTTTACGAATTGATTTGGAAGCGTGCTATCGCGTCCCAAATGAGTGAAGCGGAATTTGAGAAAACGACTGCAAAACTCTCTATTTCGACTCGTCCGGAAGAACTAATTGCGAACGGCGAAGTAATGAAATTTGATGGTTTTCTGAAAGTGTATTTCGAATCAACCGATGAAGAGTCAGAGGTTAATCTGGACGACAACAGCGATAATGCGTTACTGCCTCCACTGACTATCGGCCAAGAGGTTAATCTTGATGAGATGAGTGCTACACAGCGCTTTACGCGACCGCCTGCACGCTATACTGAGGCGAGTCTTGTTAAAAAAATGGAAGAATTGGGTATTGGACGTCCTTCGACTTATGCGCCGACGATCTCGACTATTCAGAATCGTGGCTATGTAGTGAAAGAGGATCGGGATGGGAAACCAAGAAATTATCAAGTATTTACACTAAAAGATAAGGAAGTTACATCGGTCACTAAAACTGAAATAACTGGGGCAGAGCGGGGTAAATTGTTTCCGACGGACATTGGTGTCATGGTAAATGATTTTCTTGTTGAGCATTTTGAGGATATCGTTGACTTTAACTTTACAGCGACCGTCGAAAAACAATTCGACGAGATTGCACAGGGGTTAAAGGAATGGACAAAGATGTTAAAGGATTTCTACGGACCGTTTCATGACGATGTAGAAAACACTTTAGAAACTGCTGAAAGGGCTAGTCATGAGCGTGAATTAGGAGTTGACCCTGAGTCGGGCAAGAAGGTAATTGTTCGCGTTGGTCGCTTCGGCCCATTGGTTCAGATAGGCACTGCAGACGACGAAGAAAAGCCACGCTTCGCCAGTCTACGTACTGGTCAAATGATTGAGACAATTACATTTGAAGAAGCCATGGAGCTTTTTAAGTTGCCTAAAAAGGTCGGTAGTTTCGAAGAAAAGGACATGACCGTGGCTATCGGTCGCTTTGGTCCTTATATACGTCACGACGGAGCTTTCTACTCGTTGCCAAAAGGTAGAGACCCGCTTGATGTAGAAGAAGATGAGGCTATTGAAATCATTCGCGTAAAACGGCAAAAAGACATTGATAAAATCATTAAAACTTTTGATGAAGATCCAGATGTTCGAGTTGAAAATGGACGTTGGGGTCCGTTTATACGCTTCGGAAAACAAAATATCAAAATTCCGAAGGATAAAGTTGCAGAAGACTTGACCTTTGAGGAAATTAAGAAACTTGCGGATGAGCAACCGGCTTCTAAAAAAGGCAAGGGTGCAACAAAATCTGCAAAAGCGACGGCTACAAAAAAGAAGGCATCTGTTAAGAAAAAGACGGTCAGTAAAGCGAAAGCAAAGGAAAGCTAGTTAGCGATGAAAAAGGATTTACCAGAAAATATTGTCGAAGACATAAGCATTGCTGTCAGCTTAGAAAGCGAGACCCCCGAGACTAAAAGTTGGAGTGTCTATCTAATTAATCGGAAAAGGGAAACTCTCAAAAATGTATTGGTAACATCCAAAGGTTATGATGTAAGTGACGGTAAAGATATTAAAACCAGTATTCTACGGCATTTCATTGGTGATGTTGAGGCTAATTCGTTCGCTCTTATCGAACCGATAGATGATGCACTGTTTGGTCTTACGAATGAATATTGGCTAAGTTATTATATTGAAGGTGTGATCTACGATAAAAAGTTTATCTTTTTGCCTGAAAGCGTCGTTGACGAAAACTTCATTAAACTACCGATTCTAAATAAGCCCGGCGTACTGGTTGGCTAACTTCCCTACCGCTCTCTTAAGACCACATGCTTGATATTCTTTCTATCAAACGTATAGGTAATATGAATTTTATTCTGCGAATCGAGAAAGATGGTTGGGTAGCTAAATTCGCCCATCGTTTTGTTTTCAAGTTCCAGAATATCAGTCCATTCTAACCCGTCTATCGAATACGCAACATTCAATTGGCTGCGTCCTTCCCACCAATCTTTACCCGGTGTATCTGGGTTGTATACTATTAAAAAGTAATCGTTAACACGAATTGCATCGGTAGCCGAATTAGGATTGATTAAGTTAGTCGGTGTTAAACTCGACCAAGTAAGCCCACGATTTTCCGACCATGACGACATGACCTTTCCCTCTCTGCTACGACACAGAACTTGAAGTCGATTATCAGGATGAACCAGAATACTTGGTTGTATAACATTAAACTCGGATCCGTGGTCTATTGGATGCACCGTCCAGTTCATCTGTTGTTTATCACTCCTTTCTATATGGGCAGTCCATCTACTCTCGGTAAGTTCGACACTCGAAGGCGCCAACACAGTACCATCTGTGAGCTCAATCGGTTTGTTTTTAATAGGGCCGAGAATACCGTCCGGAAGTCTTCGTTCGCTCCCCCAAGTCTTTCCTCCATCGTCAGAAACTTTAGTCATTCCCCACCATTCACGAGGATTGGGCCCGACTTTATAATAAAGAAATATGCGCCCCTCGTCCTCCGGACGAAATAGCACAGGATTCCAACAGGGAAATTTAAGTGAGTCACCGACCCTACCATCCGCCAGCACCCTAGGCTGAGACCAACGCTCCCCGTCGTGCAAACTACCCCAGATTGCAACGTCTTCCGCTCCTTCCCCGGAGCCGCCAAACCAGCTGACGAGCAAATCGCCACTGGACGTTTCCTCAATTGTAGAAGCGTGGCATTGATCGAAAAATAGCCCTTCTTCAAATATGAATTCTTCGCTTTCTAGAACCAGGTCCGGCACTTGTTCATAATTATTACAAGCCATCGTAAAAAAAACAGCTAAGAAAAGATAGCTAATATTCAATTTCATTAAAAGCTCCTCTAATTATTCAGATATCAACTGGATAACCCCAGCATACTGAAGTTTTATATTTGGACTGTCTATCACTATTTCGTTATTCTCATTTGTCCACTGCAATTCTCCCGTATACCCTAACACTTTCACTTCCGTTGGAACGAAACCTGAAGGCAGTGGAAACTTAAATTGGGTGGGCTGTTGGTACTTGCTACCCTCTGAAAGATGAAAAACGTTAACCACTTTTTGATCCTTACTTCGCGTATAATAATAGTCGCCTTTGTGATAAGGTGCGACAGCACGTGTAGCAAAGACCGCACTCTCATTAATATTCATCCATGAGGCTAACTCCTCCAAACGATCATATGCCTCTTGATCAAAATCACCATTTGGACCGGGGGCAATGTTCAACAAATAATTACCGCCTCTAGAAATAATCTTCACTAAGGTTTCAACAATAGTTTTGGCCGGCTTATACTGGTCATTTGGAACGTACGAAAATGAATTCCCCATAGTGATACAGCTTTCCCACGGAATACCTAAAGGTTGTTCGGGAATCGACTGTTCCGGAGTAACATAATTCTCCCACTTGCCGGGCACCGTACGATCAACGACAATAATACCAGGCTGGTTTTTACGTGCCATAGCACCAATTTTATCCATGTCAATATCTTGTTCCACTTTAATAGTCCGTTGCCATTCAACCGATGGGTCAATAGTATTAAACGGACGTACCCACCCACCATCCAGCCAAAGTATATCTACCTGTCCATAATTGCTTGTTAATTCATTAATCTGATTGAAGGTGAAGTTTTTAAACTTCTCCCAGCGTTCGGGATATTTTTCCGGATCATAATTTACATTTCGATCCTTTGGTGGGAAATAAGGCCACCAATAATAATCAGTATGCCAGTCGGGTTTAGAAAAATAGGCTCCTATCTTGAACCCATCTGACCGGAATGTATTAAAAATCTCCTTTGTGACGTCCGCTTTAGGATTTGTAGAAAATGGTGTTTTAGGTGATGTGATCTTATAATCGGATTCCTGAGTATCAAACATAGTGAAGCCATCGTGGTGTTTGGTGGTAAATACAACGTATTTCATTCCTGCGGCCTTTGCTGCATCTGACCATTTGGCGGGGTCGAAGTCGGTCGGATTAAAAGTTGTCTGCAAGTTCTCGTAATTCTTTACGTATTCAAAATACGTTTCACCATGCTCAGGTTTCCGTTGCGTCCAACCTTCATCCTCAGGACATAATGACCAGCTCTCAACAATACCCCATTGACTGTAGGTACCCCAGTGCATAAATAAACCAAATTTCATATCCTGCCATTCCTCAAGATTTTCCACTACCAGCGGGTCTGATGGCGCTTGATATCCGTCGGACACATTATGAGCTTGCGCATAGCAAAAGTATGATATGACTAAAAAAATGAACGTTATCAAAGGTCTTTTCATAATGAAGGCTGTTTCACCTTAAATATACTAAAAAAGGGGAGCCGTCATCTAGACAGCTCCCCTTTTTTAGTAATCTAAATTATAACTCCTAATTCAGAGATTTAATCTTCTCATCCAATTCGGCAACTTTTTCTGTATTCTCCTTCAATTGGTAATAAGTCTTTAGGTTCTGCCACGCGACAGAAGAGGTAGGGTCGATTTCAGTTGCTTTTTGCAAAAACGGTAATGCATCATCAACCAATTTGTTTCCTATTTTAGCCTGCTCGTTGTACTTCTGTTGCTCATTAGCAGGCAGTTTACTAGCCTCTCTGAAAACCTCGATACCTTTGTTTAACATTAATCCGCCAAGATTAATATAGGCATTCACAGATTCAGGGTCTAATTCAATCGATTTTTTATAGGCAGCTTCCGCTTCATCATTTTGACCACTAGCTCCTAATGCGATCCCGTGATAATAATGCAATACAGCATTCGATGGATCTTTTTCAATCTGTGATGAAATATCCGCGATAACTTCTGCTTCGTTTCCTGCCTGCAGGTTCAACTCAATATTTTGAGTAGCCAGTTCCTGATTTTCCGGGAACTTAGTCGATCCTTCTTTTGCATATTTAATTGCAGCGGTTGTATCGCTCTGCATCAAATATAAACGAGAAAGATCAAGGTAAACTTGAGAAAGACTAGAAAAATCGTCATGGGCTAAAAGCGTTTTATACTTCTCAATTGCATTAGGATAGTCCTGTGCGTTGATAGCAGCTAAACCCGCGTAATAAGAGAATAGCGTATCACCCGGCAAATATTCCAAACCGGCGTTGAACGCCTCATAAGCAGCAGCAAAATCCTGATTTTCAAAGGCTTTAACCCCTGTTGTTAATTCTGCTTGAGCAAGTGTTCTAGCCGCAACATCTATGTTTCCTGCTTGCTCTTCAGCTCCTTCACCGGCTTTTGCTTTTTCGATTGCTGCAAGTGCTTTTTGCTTATACTCATCAGCTCCACCTGTTGAGTCTAACAGCACGTAGTCTGAATACACCAATGCCAAGTATGTCCATGTTTCTGACAAATCTTTTGTCTTGTCGTGCTGAGAGGCTTTTTCCAAAGAAGTTTTCGCGTCTTCTAGGTCGTTTACGCCTAATGCAGCGCTACCTATTTGTTTAACCTCGTTAAACTTGCTGTAGCTCGCTTTACCTCTATTCAGTTCACCCTTTTGTGCAAATGCAAAAATAGAGCAAAACAAAGAGGCAATTAATAGTAGTGATTTAATTTTCATGTGTTAATTGAATGTGTTCTGATTTAATTGATTACTTACTCGTTCATATTGGATAGTATCACCGGATTCGTTGAATAATATAGCCAGTGATCTCAATGCATTAAGTGAGTTAGGGTCTATTTCATTAGCTTTTAACAAGTACTTTTCTGCCAATTCTTGTTTTTCGCTTGCGGTGGTATCGTCAACAAAGTCGCCTAAATATAGTAAACCCAACTCAAAATTAGCATTATAGTTATTATCGTCAAGTTCCAACGTTGTTTTATAATACTGTTCCGCTTGTTTACGGTTTCCTGTAACTTCATACGTGTAACCGGCAAGGTAATTTAACTCAACATTCTCCGGCTCTAAACGGATTGCATGTTCTATTAGCGGCACAACTGCGTCATATGATCCATTGGCGGCATAAATATTAATAATCTGAAACAGAATATCCTTGTTGTCAGGATATGAGTCTGATCCGGTCAGCAACGTATTAAGTCGTTCGTTCTGATTATCGGCCTTATTGTATAAATTCGCCAATATCAGCACATCATCAGCATCAGTCGTACCCTTGTTCTCCAAATATGCTTGGTAGTACAAGATAGCCTCCTCCGGCTTATCAAGCTGCGAGGCAAGTACCGATAAATTATGCTTTACGTTAATATCGCCTTTACTCAACGTATCTACCTGCTTTAGATGACTATAAGCTTCATCGTATTTATTGTTATTAAGTGCTCGACGACCGAGAATTAAATGTGCATTTCCGAGCTTTCTATGGATGTATGTAATTTGAGCGTCGTTTTCATAGTTCAACTGCTCATCATCTAATTTTGCTAAAGCAAATTTAGCTTCTTCAATCGGATCTCTTGTATACTTCAACGTCCGATTGGAATCTGCCACTGCTAATGCACTATAAACCAATGCGCGCAAAAGATTATTCTTATATGCTACTGAGTCGCGACGTTCTTTGTAGGCATTATCCGAAAACTTTTTAGCATTCTCTAAATGCTTAAAATCGGCAGTCTTTGCATACATCGCAAAACTGTTATTCCCTTCTTTTTCATCCGATTGTGCCCATGCAACGTTTTGTCCCACTATAATTAGGACAAAAAGCAGTAAAAAAAATCTTTTCATTTCACAAATTGGCATTTTATTAATCCTCCGTTGGTGTACCTGATTCCTCACCAGCATCAGCAACATCACTTTGTGTATCTTCTTCCACATCCTCATCTTTCTCCACTTTCGCTACCGATGCTATCTGATCATTTTTATTCAAGTTAATGAGCTTCACTCCTTGAGTAGCGCGGCCCATAACTCGCAACTCTTGTACCGAAATACGGATTACGATGCTTGACTTATTAATAATCATCAGGTCATCTTGATCCGTAACATCCTTAATTGCAACTAATTTACCAGTTTTTTCTGTAATATTAATTGTCTTTACACCTTTTCCACCTCTATTCGTTATACGATAGTCTTCAAGATCGGTTCGTTTACCATAACCATTCTCAGAAACTACCAGAATTGTAGATGCACTATCATTGACACTAATCATGCCAATGACTTCGTCTTGATCATGTGCAAGCCTAATTCCACGTACACCAGCAGCTGTACGTCCCATTGGGCGTACGGTTGACTCATTAAATCGGATAGCGCGCCCAGAACGTAAAGCAATTACAATCTCACTTTCTCCGTTTGTCAAATTCGCTTCGATTAATTGATCACCCTCATGAATATTAATTGCATTAATACCATTAGCACGTGGACGCGAATAGGCCTCTAGCGAAGTCTTTTTGATTGTACCACGCTTAGTACACATGATAATGAAGTTATTTTCTAAATATTCCTGATCTTTCAGGTTTTTTACCTTAATATAGGCTTTAACCTTTTCTTCCTTCGGAATATTAATAATATTCTGCAGTGCTCTACCTCGAGATACTCTTGATCCTTCAGGAATCTCGAAAGCACGGAGCCAGAAACAACGTCCGGCATCAGTAAAGAATAATAAATAATTATGTGCGGTTGCAGTGATGATATGCTCCGTAAAATCAGATTCTTTGGTATTAGAACCCAATGCACCTTTACCTCCGCGATTTTGCAATCTATACTCGCTTAATGGCGTGCGTTTTACATAGCCCTCATGCGAAATGGTGATAACGATTTCCTCATCATCGATGAAATCTTCCATACTCATATCACCAGCAGAGTGAACAATCTGAGATCTGCGTTCGTCACCGTATTTCTCTTTAACCTCTAAGAGTTCATCCTTGATAATAGACATCCGCAAGCTTTCATCAGCTAAAATAGACTTCAAATATTCAATCGTCTTCATCAGCTCAGCATACTCTTCCTTGATCTTATCACGTTCCAGTCCTGTTAAACGTCTCAGCGTCATATCCAGGATAGCTCTAGCCTGAATGTCAGACAGACCAAACTTTTCCATCAATCCGGTACGCGCTTCATCGGGAGTGTTTGACGCACGAATTAACTTAATTACTTCTTCAATATGATCTAGAGCGATTAATAACCCTTCAAGTATATGTGCTCTTTTTTCAGCCTCAGCAAGTTCAAACTTAGTTCGTCTGATTACAACTTCGTGACGATGCTCAACAAAGTGATGTATAAGATCCTTTAAGTTCAACATCATCGGTCTCCCGTGAACCAAAGCGATATTGTTTACACTGAACGAGCTTTGTAATGCTGTATATTTAAATAAGTTATTAAGAACAACGGAAGCATTAGCATCGCGCTTAATATCATAAACGATACGCAAACCTTCGCGGTCAGATTCGTCGCGAATAGAAGATATACCCTCAATCTTCTTCTCGTTGACAAGCTCAGCCGTTCGCTCAATCATTGTCGATTTATTTACCTGATAAGGTATTTCGGTAACGATGATTTGTTCACGGTCATTCTTAGTCACCTCAATTTCCGCCTTAGCACGCATAATGATGCTACCACGGCCGGTTTCAAATGCACTCTGAAGACCTTTATATCCGTAGATTATACCACCAGTTGGAAAGTCAGGACCTTTTATATATTGCATTAACTCAGGTATCTCAATATCTCTGTTATCAATATATGCAACCGTGCCGTCAATAACTTCAGAAAGATTATGCGGAGCCATATTCGTAGCCATTCCCACCGCAATACCTGAAGCCCCATTAACTAATAAATTAGGAATTCGTGTAGGAAGAACTGTTGGCTCA
Source organism: Albibacterium profundi (assembly GCF_042159835.1). Taxonomy (NCBI): domain Bacteria; kingdom Pseudomonadati; phylum Bacteroidota; class Sphingobacteriia; order Sphingobacteriales; family Sphingobacteriaceae; genus Albibacterium; species Albibacterium profundi. The sequence continues at coordinate 127,658 of NZ_JBBVGT010000002.1, forward strand.
TGTAGTGTATCGTCAAAGTTTAGCTGAAAATCAACCGTCTCTTTGTTGATATCAGCCAGCATGTCCTCTGCAATCTTTTGTAGACGAGCTTCCGTGTAACGCATCGCCGCAGGTGAGTCTCCATCCACCGAGCCAAAGTTACCCTGACCATCAACTAGTGTATATCTCATACTCCAGTCCTGAGCCATTCTAACCATGGTTCCGTATACCGATGAGTCACCGTGTGGGTGATACTTACCCAATACGTCGCCGACTATACGCGCTGATTTCTTATAAGGTTTGTTACTCGTCACCCCAAGATCCAACATTCCGTATAATACGCGACGATGCACTGGCTTCATTCCGTCACGCACATCAGGCAATGCTCTTGAAACAATAACCGACATTGAATAATCAATGTAAGCCGATTTCATTTCATCTTCAATATTGATTGGGATTATACGATCGTTAGCTGGTACTAAATTGTTTTCGTTTTCTGTTTCGTCAGCCATATATAATTAGTTCAATTAAACTATATGCTCATACATTATGAGCGTTGCGAAGTTAGCAAAAATAAGCATATTTAGCGAATTGAAAAGTGCTTTTGAACCGCATTTTATAAAGAAATCCAGTCAATCCCTTTCTTTAGAAGGCTGAGGGTTTTCTCCTCGTTACTACCGGGTTTCGGTGTAAAGTTATAAGCCCAATTCGCATGAGGGGGCAAGCTCATTAAAATAGATTCAATACGTCCGTTGGTTTCTAAACCGAATTTCGTTCCGGCATCATAAACCAAGTTAAATTCGACATACCTTCCTCGCCTAATAAACTGCCATTCTTTTTCGTTTTCACCAAATTTTCGATCTTTATTTCTATCTATCAACTCGCGGTATATCGGGACAAAGGAACGACCAAGATCCTCAGAGAATTTAAATATATCGTCGTAAGTCAGTGATGTCTTGGCTGGTGTCAACCGATCATAAAACACTCCGCCTATCCCGCGAGTCTCATTTCGATGCTTAATAAAGAAATACCTGTCCGCCCAATCTTTAAACTCCGGGTAAAAACCAGGAGAATAGTGATCACAAGTCTCCTTTAATGATCTATGAAAAAACGCGGCGTCATCCTCATCAATATAATGGGGAGTTAAATCAATACCACCACCAAACCAACGTGTCTCATCATTAAGTTCAAAATAGCGAATATTCATATGAATGATAGGAACCCATGGACTTTTCGGGTGAATTACGATAGATACTCCAGTCGCAAAAAACTGGTCGTCGTTTACTCCGAAGGACTTCTTGATGGGATCGGGAAGCGTACCATGTACTGCAGAAAAATTTACCCCTCCGCGCTCTATGATGTTTCCGTCTTGTATGATTCGCGTTCTACCACCGCCGCCCCCTTCTCGTTCCCACAACTCCTCTTTAAATTTACCTAAGCCATCTGCATTCTCCAATCCTTGGCAAATCTCGTCTTGAATTCGTTTATAACTTTCAGCTACTTTATCTTTAAAGTCCATGTAAGCAAATATCCGTTAATTTTTGAAAAGAAAGAAATAGAGATTTACAGCACTTCTCTGTATATTTGATAGCTATGCGGGTATCTGAAAATGTACTGAAATGGGCTATGCGTTTCTATCCGCCCTTATTCTTCCAAAGAATATGGGTAAAGAAATTTCACAAAGGTTTCCGCGGTGTCGATGTTAAAATTCATCATAGTATTCTGAATCGAAATTATAATGGATCAATCTTCGGCGGAACAATTTTCTCGGCAACCGATCCGTTTTACGCTATCCTTTTTGATCAAATTTTAAAAAGTGAAGAGCGTAAGGTGTTGATTTGGTTAAAAAGCGCACATATCGAATACAAGAAGCCTGCAAGAAAGAATCTAAACTTTTCGATTTCCATTACATCAGAACAAATACAACACGCCAAAGCCGACTTGGACAACCTTGGCAAACATGTCATCTGCTTCGAATTTGACCTGTTTGATCGTGACGGCCTGCTATGCGCCTCTGTCAAAAATGAAGTCTACATCCGCAACTTAAACGACCCTAAATATTAGTTTGTATATTTGTCTAAAAACAAGAACATGAAACATTCTCCGCTCCTTTTATTACTTGCTGTTGCTTTGTTTGGAGCTTGCAACCAGACACCAGATGCCAACCGTCAGCTTCAAGACGAAATGATCGCTATACATGACGAGGTAATGCCTATGATGGGCACATTTGTTCGTGATATTCAAAAGATTGATACAATATTGCTTAATCTGGATGATTATAAAACTGCTAACCCTGATTTAGACACTGCTCAGCAACGCGTAGAGCTTACCGAACTACAAAATCGACTTGAAAAAGCACATGATTCCATGAACGACTGGATGCATGACCTCAATCTTAACTTCGAGGGAAAATCAAACGATGAAATAAAAGCCTACCTAGAAGTCGAAAAGACCAAAATGGAGGAAATTAAACAAGAATTCATCGACGTATCTGAGACCACCGAACGAACATTGGATATCTACTAACACTAAAATGAAAATCAAATATATCCCCGTTATTGCCGTAACTTTATTAATTATCAGCGCGTGCCAATCGACTAATTCTACGGAAACTCTACCCATATTAGGCTCTCGTGAACCCGTAGAAAAAGAGGTTGATGGAGAGATTGATACCGATACCTTATATCATAGCATACCCGAGTTTAGCTTTTTAAATCAGGACAGCACGATTATAACCGGTGAAACTTTCGCTAACAGCATCTATGTAGCCGACTTCTTTTTTACCTCCTGTCCAAGTATTTGTCCGATCATGCATAGGAACATGCTAAAGGTATACGAGAAATACAAAGGAAACCAAGAAGTTATGTTTCTATCTCATAGCATTGACACAAAATACGATACACCAAGCGTGTTGAAAGATTATGCCGAAAAGCTTGGGGTATCGGGTCAACAATGGCAATTTGCTTCAGGAACACGTGAGTCTATCTATGGCATCTCTCCTTCTTACATGGTTTTTGCTGAAGAAAACGAAGCAGCTCCGGGTGGCTTTGAACATCAAGGATGGTTTTTACTTATTGATAAAGACAAACATATCCGTGGAGCCTATAATGGAACTGAGGAGGCAGAAGTGGAACAACTGATGTCTGACATGGATATACTTCTAAAAGAATATGAGAAATAAGTTGGTATACGGCCTTATCGTCGGCCTAATATCAGGAATTGTCATCTCTTCTTGCAAGAGTGGCTCCCAAATCGACCAAGCACGTTATTATGTTAACGGAAAGACGGCATATGAAAAACATTGTCAGAACTGTCACGGAGCGCTAGGAGAAGGGTTGGGCTTGTTAATTCCCCCCTTAACTGACACCAGCTATATTTCCGCAAATAAAAATAAGTTGGCCGCAATAATTAAATATGGCATGGAGGGACCTGTTACGATAAATGGTCAGTTATATAATGAGAAAATGCCCGCGGAGACTCATCTAACTCTTATTGAGATCACCTATATCATCAATTATATTGGCAACTCTTTTGGCAATAAGATTGGCCTTTATACGCCCGAACAAGTCCAGCAAGATCTTATTGAACATCGGCCTAAGTAAAAACATTTATGACCTTGCGGTGTTTTAAAAAGAAAACATATCATGAAGGATCATAAAGACATAGAAGACAATTATCCAGAAAATCAGCGTAACCCTGGACCTTCTGAAGAAGCTGTTAAAGAAAAGGATGATAAATCCGCAAGTAAAACACTGAACTGGGTGATTATAGTTGCCGTCGTGGTTTTAGCGATCATTATTTTCATGTACTATTATTAAGGGGTATTTTATTGGAAACAGAACCTGTTTATCGGCAACAGAATCTATGAATCGGGTTATCAGATTCTGTTGCCGATAGCGTAACCAGACGCCCAAGCCCATTGAAAATTGTAGCCCCCTAACCAGCCCGTCATATCCACACACTCTCCGCCGAAGAACAACCCTTTTACCTTTTTTGACTCGAGCGACTGCGAATCCAATTCGTGAGTAGCCACTCCTCCTCTCATTACTTCAGCCTTATCATAGCCCTTGTCTCCCGCAGGTTTAATTGTGAATTTATGAATCGTCGAAGCAACTAGCTTTGCTTCCACCTTACTCATCGACGCTATTTTTTTGTCTAAAGGCAGATATTTACCTAGAGCCTCCGCCAACTTTCTTGTAAAATGATCTTGTAAAACATGAAGTAGCAAACGCTTACCGCCTTGACTTCTTTCTTTGGCAATTATATCGGCGATTGAGTCGCCCGGCAGCAAATTGATCACAATTGGCTCACCAATTCGCCAGTACGAAGAAATTTGCAAAATAGCTGGACCACTTAAGCCCCAATGTGTAAAGAGAATATTTTCCTTAAAGCGAACAGTTCCAACTGATACCTCGGAAAAAACAGTATTGCCGGCTAAATCCGCAAACCATGGATGATCCTTACCTGTAATAGTAAGCGGAACCAAGGCAGGTGCAGTTTCTATCAAATCTAGACCAAACTCCCGGGCAACCCTCAGCGAAAAATCGCTTGCACCTAATTTTTTAATCGGCAGCCCACCGCTAGCCATAACCACTTTACGCGATTCAAGAGTATGTTCAAGACCATTCCATTCATATTTCAGGGCAAAAAGATCTCCCTTCTTGCTAACCTGAGTCACATTTGCATTCGTTTCTAGACGTCCACCGTACTTTCGTAAAAGATTAAGGAATACTGCCACAACATCCTTGGCTTTATTACTTATCGGGAATAGCTGTCCTAATGTCTTTTCTTTTCCGACGATTCCGTTCCTTTTAAAAAAAGCAACCGTATCATCAACGCTCCACTGGCTGAACACCGACTGCGAGAACTCCCGGTCAGCTGAAATGAAATTGTCAACAGTAGTATACAGATTGGTATAATTGCAGCGTCCTCCTCCTGAAATCAGAATCTTAGCGCCGGCTTTTTCATTTTTTTCAAGAACGAGAATTTTCTTTCCATTTTTTGCAGCTTGTACACCGCACATCAGGCCGCAAGCACCAGCTCCAACTATAATCGCATCGTATATCATGGAATTTAACATTTGAAAACCACGAAGATAGATAATCACAAACATAATTTATATTTTTAGCTTTATTTTAAATTCGAAGGATCCTGAACAAGGGGCTATCGATAGAGCAATAATTTTATGGCGAAATCTCCGATATTTTCAATCTTGGACAATGACTTTTACAAGTTCACGATGCAACATGCGGTTGTCCAACTTTTCCCTAGAGCAAAAGCCAAATACCAGTTCATCAATCGCGGTAAGCATCCGTTTCCTGATGGCTTTGGAGAATTATTAAAAAAAGCCGTAAAAGAAATGGAAGGTCTCAAGCTTTCCAAAGAAGAGAAGAACTACTTAGAAAACACATGTCCATATTTGACTCCCACTTATCTTGATTTCCTACAGGGTTATCGCTATGATTCAAACGAAGTAGAGGTATCGCAAAAAGGTTCAGAGTTGTCAGTAAGGGTGTCGGGGCTATGGTACCGGACAATTATGTGGGAAGTTCCAATAATGAGTCTGATATGTGAATTGTATTATGAAACAGGTGGTCAACAGCGTATCAGCGATGAAGACGTAATCATCACAGCAAGAGATAAAATAAGCAAATATAGTACGCTCGGCATTAGCCTAGCAGAATTTGGAACTCGGAGAAGACATTCTTATCAGGTGCACGATTTAACTACAAAAACATTAGTTGAATCCGGAAAAAGCACGTTTATAGGCACCAGCAATGTACACTTAGCCATGAAACATCAAACAAAACCCATCGGCACACATGCGCATGAATGGTTTATGTTCCACGGAGCGAAGTTTGGGTTTAAAATGGCCAACCTTCTCGGACTCGAAAACTGGTCCGATGTTTACCGAGGCGACTTAGGAATCGCTTTATCTGACACCTATACAAGCGAGGTCTTTTTTAGTCAATTCGACAAGAAGTTCTCAAAACTTTTTGATGGTGTCCGCCATGACAGCGGAGACCCTCTCGAGTTTGCAGATATGACCATTCAACATTATGAAAACAATGGGATCGATCCAAAAACGAAAACCATCATCTTTTCCGATGGCTTAAACTATGAAAAAGTAGAACGCATAGCCAAATACTGCCGTGACCGTATTAGAATCTCTTTTGGTGTAGGTACGAGTCTGACAAATGATGTTGGTTTAAAACCGATGAATATTGTCATAAAGATGATTGAAGCTCTCCCAGAGGAAGGCGCCTGGACCCCAGTTATCAAGTTATCTGATGAAAAAAACAAACATACAGGTGACTTGGAAACAATAGAACTTGCAAAAAAACTTTTAGATATTAATAGTTAATGAACTATCCTGATGTGTACGGCGAAGCACTCGATGATTACTTTCATGATCGCTTCGACGAAAATTTGATTCTCTATACGAACAATCGTGACCAGGAAACGATGCCGGTCGACCTATTCTTCCGAAGTGCAGAAGAACTTCCCGATCAAGAATTAATTGCTCTAGCACTCTGCGACGGCAAGGTCCTTGATGTTGGCGCTGGTGCAGGAAGTCACAGTCTCTACTTACAAGAACAAAACATGGAGGTAACCGCTTTAGAAATCTCCTCCAAAGCCTGCCAGGTCATGAAACAACGTGGTGTAAAACAAATAGTCAATGAAGATATCCTGTCTTACTCGGGCGATAAGTACGACACCATTCTGTTCCTTATGAATGGAATTGGACTAGCTCAAACTGTAGACGGCTTGATCAACCTATTTAATCATTGCAAAACACTTCTAAACCCTGGAGGGCAGCTGTTGTTTGATACATCTGATATCGACTATTATTATCAATCTGAAGAGTTACCCAAACCAGCAGGTCACTATTATGGTGAGATTCACTTCCAGTACGAATACAAAGGCAGAAAAGGACAACCTTTTGGATGGCTATATATCGACCAAAACGAATTAATTAAAATCGGTCACCAATTAGGCTGGGTTGTACAAATACTTGATGAAGATGATCATTACCAATACCTTGTTCGCATGGAATTAAAAGCAACATTCTAAGGAAGATTTAGTCTTAGTTCTTTAGTACTCGTTGAATCTCATCCAGTTTCATTAAGGCTTCTACTGGCGTCAAGGTATTAACATCTAAATTATTGAGAAGATCACGAATCTTTACAAGAACCGGGTCGTCTATTGAAAACATTTGTAACTGATAGGCCTGCTTCTGAACCTTTTTCAGACTGTTCTTTATATCTTCACCACCTGTCCGCTCCTGTTCTAGGCGCTTCAAAATTTCATTCGACCGTTGAATAACTGCTGTTGGCATACCTGCCATCTTTGCAACGTGAATACCAAAACTATGCTCACTCCCACCCGGCACTAATTTTCTCAAGAAAATAACTTTATTATTAATTTCCTTAACAGCAATATTATAATTCTTTATTCGGTTAAAACTATTCGTTAGTTCATTGAGCTCGTGATAGTGCGTAGCAAACAATGTCCGAGCTTTCGCAGCAGGATATTGGTGTAAAAACTCAGCAATCGCCCATGCAATGGAGATACCATCATAGGTGCTCGTCCCTCTTCCTATTTCATCAAGTAAAATCAAGCTCCTCGGGGAGATGTTGTTTAATATACTGGCCGTCTCACTCATCTCCACCATAAAAGTAGATTCACCACTAGACAAGTTATCAGATGCTCCCACCCGTGTAAATATCTTATCGGTTAATCCTAATTTAGCTACCTTAGCAGGCACAAAGCAACCCATTTGAGCCATCAATACTATCAATCCCGTTTGACGTAACAAGGCCGACTTACCAGCCATATTCGGACCAGTGATAATAATGATTTGCTGGGTCTCATTATCTAGAAAGACATCATTTGTAATATAATCCTCACCCAAAGGCAAGGTTTTTTCAATAACCGGATGCCTCCCTCCTTTTATATCGATAATCGTCTCTTTTGTTATTTCCGGCTTCGTATAATGATTCTTTCGTGCGATTAACGAAAAATTCAGTAATACATCGAGTTGTGCAATCAACTGCGCATTTAATTGTACCGGCTTTATGTACTCAACCAGTGAACGAAGAATATCAGCATATATCTGATTTTCAAGCGCGAATATCTTCTCTTCCGCACCTAAAATCTGCTCTTCATACTCTTTCAGTTCAGCCGTTATGTAGCGCTCAGCGTTAACCAATGTCTGCTTCCTTTGCCATGTTTCTGGCACTTTGTCCTTGTGAGCATTCGTCACTTCCAGATAGTAGCCGAAGACATTATTAAAAGATATTTTCAATGATGGTATTCCCGTTGTTTCTGCTTCCCGCTTTTGAATTTCTAATAAAAAGTCTTTACCTCCATAAGCGATGCTGCGCAATCTATCCAGCTCCTCACTAACCCCTTCGGCAATGACATTCCCCTTGGCAATCGCAACTGGCGGTTCAGGATGGATCTCACTCTCAATCTGATCACACAACATGACGCAAGAATTTAGCTGATCCCCAATCATCCCCAATGACTTTGAATCAATGCCTTGAATTGTCTCCTTAATAGCCTGAATGGCATATAAAGATCGCTTCAACTGAACAATCTCTCGAGGATTCGCTCTTTGTAAGCCGATTTTGCTGATCAGTCGCTCCAGATCTCCAATCTGCTTAATTTCAGTCAGCAGCGTACTTTGTAAGTCTTCATTGTTCAAAAGAAACTCAACCACTTCCAGTCGACCAGCAATGGGCTTCTGATCTTTCAATGGCATAACAATCCATTTCTTCAGTAACCGTGCGCCCATCGGCGACGATGTATGGTCCAATATGTTTAAGAGCGTGACCGCGTTCTCGTTGTGTGAATCAACAAGCTCTAGGTTACGAATCGTAAAGCGATCCAACCACATATAGTTTCCCTCTTCTATTCTAGAAATGGTGGAAACATGTTGTAAATTGCGATGTTCAGTTTCATTTAGATAGTGTAAGGCAACACCCGCAGCCACCACCGCTAAACCCAGTTTCTCAATTCCAAAGCCCTTCAACGTTGTCACCTCGAAATGCTTTAATAGTAACTCTTTTGCATAATCACCCGTATACGGCCATTCGTCTAGGGTATAGGTATAAAACTGCGTTCCAAATATTTCTGTAAACTGTTTAAAACTCGCTTTATTTAAGATGATTTCATTCGGACTATAGCTCTGCAACAATTTATCAATGTACTCCGCACTTCCTTGAGCAGCCAAAAACTCACCCGTTGAAATATCGAGAAAGGAACAGCCGATGTATTGCCTTTCAAAATAAAGAGACGCTAGATAATTATTCGACTTTTGCTGAACAATGTTATCATTATAAGAGACGCCCGGTGTCACCAATTGCGTAACACCTCGTTTTACAATAGTTTTTGTCGTTTTCGGATCTTCCAGCTGGTCGCATATAGCCACACGTAGACCTGATCTCACCAACTTAGGCAAGTAGGTTTCTAAAGAATGATGAGGAAAGCCAGCCAAGGCTACTTCCGATGCTGTACCATTACCTCTCTTCGTTAAGACAATACCTAATACCTCAGCAGCCTTGATCGCATCTTCACCAAATGTTTCGTAGAAATCCCCTACGCGGAATAATAATAATGTTCCTGGATATTTAACTTTAATGCTATTGTATTGTTGCATTAAAGGTGTCACTTTCTTTTCTTTCTTTGCCAATACTTATAACTTAAATTTTAAAGAGATAAAAACTATGTGACTTTTTAAAGAATTTGATATTTATCAAGCTTGTTATAAAGTGTTTTCCGATCTATATTCAAGAGCTGAGCAGCTTTGCTTTTGTTGTATTTAACTTTTTGTAGAACATCAATTATCAACTGTCGCTCATGAGCTTCATTTTTTGATTTTAGATCATCACCGGAAATATCATAAGAATCTTCATTGCTCGTGTTCTTAATCGAAAGCACCATTTCCTCTGGCAGCGCGGAGACTTCCGCAATTGAACCACCAGTCAACAATACCATTCGTTTCACTACATTCTTCAACTCCCGCAAATTGCCTGGCCAGTCATAGGCTGAGAATACAGACCAAACCTCTTCGCTTAAATTTTCAACATTCCTTCCCAATTCTTCATTTGCTTTTTCAACAAAAAATTCAGTAAACAAACGAAGGTCATTACCTCGCTCACGTAATGGAGGAACCAATATTTCAAATTCATTGATACGATGATAAAGATCTTCCCTAAAATCACCACCCGAAGAACTTCCTAAAAGATCATCATTCGTCGCAGCGATCACCCGCACATCAACCTTAATCTGCTTGTTGGCACCAATAGGCTGAATAACACGTTCTTGGAGCGCCCGCAATAGCTTCACCTGTACATCGTAGCCTAAATTACCAATTTCATCGAGAAACAATGTTCCACCTGAAGCTTCCTCAAACTGACCTCGCTTATCTGCTAATGCACCTGTAAAAGAACCCTTTACATGCCCGAACAATTCGCTAGCAGATAACTCTTTTGACAACGTTCCGCAATCAATAGAAACAAAAGATTTATCCGAGCGTTTACTCTTTTCATGTATAGAACGCGCCACATACTCCTTACCTGTTCCACTTTCACCCCGAATCAAAATCGACATATCTGTGGGAGCTACCAAGTTAATATACTCCTGTAACTTGTTAGCTATCTTACTCTTTCCTTGTATATATTCAGGCGAGCTAGAAGTAAGTTTATGAGTCTTTGATTTCTCTTGAACAGCCGCGGGTTTGCCTACTTCTGGATTTTCCAATGCGCCTTTAAGAATCATAAGCAATTCTTCCGGGTTTACGGGTTTCGTAATATAATCATAAACCCCTTTTCTCATGGCTTTCACCGCAGTTCGGACATCGCTAAAACCTGTCATTATGATTGCTGGGATGTTAAGACCCTGATCACGCGTGTAATCTAATAATTCAAATCCGTTTCCATCTCCCAGTCTATAGTCTAGCAACAACAAATCATATTTATTATTCTTAATCGCTTCGAGCCCACTTGCAATCGAGAACTGTGCATCAACCTGATATTGATGTTTCTTTAAATAATTTTCAATAATAGTAGAAAACGTTGCATCATCTTCTACTAATAATACTTTAACCATAAATATTTTCCCTTTCGACCAAGATGGTGATTACTGTATATGTCTAACAATTTCGTCTGCAAACTCGCTAGTTTTTAACAAAGTTGCATCATCCATTTGGTTATAAAAATCAATCGTCACTTTTTTGCTTTGAATAGTCGCCGCCACAGAGGACTTGATTAACGCTGCAGCTTCTATCCAGCCTAAATATTCAAACATCATTACCCCACTCAATATAACCGACGATGGGTTCATTGTGTTTGTGTTTGCAAAACGAGGCGCCGTTCCATGCGTTGCTTCAAAAACCGCATGCCCCGTTTTATAATTTATATTTCCTCCAGGTGCAATCCCTATGCCGCCGACAATCGCCGCCAAAGCATCTGAAATATAATCACCGTTCAAATTTAACGTAGCTATTACGGAATAATTCTGCGGATTCAGAAGTATTTGTTGTAAAAAATTGTCTGCAATAACATCGGTTACAATCAGTTTTCCAGCTTTCGAAGCTTCTTCCAACTCCTCATTCGCTTTTTCTTCGTTGAATTCTGCTTTCGTCTTTTCCCATTGCCCCCATGTATAAGCTCTGTCCGAATATTCTTCCTCAACTAACTCATAACCCCAGTTCTTAAACGCACCTTCAGTAAACTTCATTATATTACCTTTATGAACTAAGGCTAAGGAAGTCTTCTTGTTTTTCAGTGCATATTCTATAGCCGCTCGGATAAGTCTCTTAGAGCCCTCTTCAGATACCGGTTTGATACCGATCGACGGGTTAAATTCAAACGAGTAAGCAACCTTCAATTCGTTAGCCAGAAAGTCTCTGATTTTCTTCGCTTCCAACGAATCTCCCATGAATTCAATACCCGCATAGATGTCTTCAGTATTCTCACGAAACAACATCATGTCCGTTTTCTCAGGATGCTTTACAGGTGACGGAACTCCTTTGAACCATTCTATCGGGCGGACACATGCATATAAATCCAGTTCCTGACGAATCGCCACGTTCAACGAACGAATCCCACCACCAACTGGTGTAGTCAACGGCCCTTTGATCGACACGATATACTCTTTCATGGCATCGATGCTTTCTATTGGCAACCATTCACCCGTTTCATCAAAAGCTTTTTGTCCAGCTAATATTTCTTTCCATTCAACTTTTCTCTGTCCTCCATAGGCCTTTTCTACTCCGGCATCAAAAACCCGTACCGCTGAATGCCAGATATCCGGTCCAATTCCATCCCCAATTACAAATGGAATTACCGGCCGATCAGGAACTTGTAAACCTTGCTCTGTTTTACTGATTTTAGCTGCCATTGAGTTAATCCTTTCTTAAAATATTAGTAAAGCGTTTCGTTAAGTTTTCCATGGTCTCCAAGCCTGGTGCATAGGGGGCGTGGTGAACATCAGTCAAATCTATTGTACTTCTATTTCTACGACTCGGGTAAATTAGCAATAAATTATTTGACGGGAACATATCACTAACCCGGCGGGGAAATGAATCAAAATGGTGATCGTATGAAACATCTCCGGCTCTTGCCAATACAAATACGGCAAAATCTTCAGGTTCGATGTATTTACTTAAATCTTGCATTTTTTCATAAAAAAGTGCATTCTCGAAGTTAATATGGATGCTAACTTTTCTCTTTTGTATATATTTTTCGATTGCGATTTGTGTCCTTGCGTTACATATGCATTTCACAGGTAAGCTTAATTCCTGAGTAAGCAAAATAACTTTACTTAGCCAATATTGGAAACCTTTTTCCGCTTCGGCCATCGGCGGCACAAATAAAACAATTCGCTTATGACCCACAACAGGTTGCTCGACACGGCACATGAATAAACTCACATCTGTCAAGTTGAGTATACTTTCTGCCTTACCACCTACTAATTTATCAATTATGCTGGTTTTACTTGGCCAGCCTATAAGAATGCCAGTGGCAAGAATCTCCTTTGACGCCCTACTAATACCGCCTGCAATATTATAGTCGATTGTCGTCATAATATTAACCTCTGTTTCACTTCCCGATGCATATTTTGCTATCGAATCCAAATTCTTTCTGGCCTTCTTCAGATTTATTTCTGCCATTTCATTGTTAGGAACCACCGAAAGAACAGTCAGCGGATGCGGAGATTTTTTACTTTGGATTAATGACGCTACGTCCAAAAGCGTCTGCATATTATTTAAATTGGCGATGGGTAGTATAATATTTTCCTCGGCATTTTCATCTTTGGCGTTGGGCTCAACATCGATATCTCCTTCCAATACAACCTTCTTAGAGGCCGCTTCAGCAGCAAAGGTTGCAATTACGCAAGATACCAATATTAGCAAAATTGCTCCGTTAAGAACATTCTCTCCAACAATGTCATTTTGGAAGCCCACCATGATCACTGCCAAGGTTGCTGCAGCATGAGATCCACTCAAGCCGTATATTAATTGACGCTGAGCTGCAGAATATTTGAAAATCTTTTGCGTAAGAAAAGCTGCAGACCATTTACCTGATATAGAGACGGCGATCAGGGCTAAGGCAATTAAAATGGCACGGGAATCATTAATCAGTACACTAACATCAACAAGCATACCCACGCTGATGAGGAAGAAAGGAATAAATATCGCATTCCCGATAAAATCAATCCGGTTCATAAGAGCCGATGAATGCGGTATAAATCGGTTAAGCGCCAATCCCGCCATAAACGCGCCAATAATCGGCTCGAGCCCACATACTTCCGCAATAAAAGCGGCGAAAAAAACAATTGAAAGAACAAAGATATAATGCGATGTTTTTTCAGCCTCCACCTTTTTAAAGAACCACTTAGCCACCCGAGGGATGATTACAAACATAATAACGAGAAAGATCGAAAATGAAATCCCCATTTGCAACCAAAACTCCCCATTTAGCGCTCCTGCGGAGAAGCCCACGATGACCGCCAACGCTACCAATACGGCCGTGTCTGTCAAAATCGTTCCCCCAATCGCGACTGCAACAGCTTCATTCTTCGCTATTCCGTAACTTGTTACCACAGGAAAGGCTACCAAGGTATGCGTAGCCATCATAACTGCGATCATAATACTAGCAGCAGGATCATAGCCAAACACAAAATGGAACATTGGATAGGCAAAGATAACAGGAACTAAAAAAGTAAAAGATCCAAAAGTCAGGCTCTTATATTTACTTTTCCCAAAGTCATTCATGTCCAACTCAAGACCAGCCACGAACATGATATATAGCAAACCAATAGTCGAAAACAAGTCGACCGCTATATTTCTTTCAAGAATATTCAGTGCATGAGGGCCTATAATAACCCCTGATACGATCAAGCCAATGATCGCTGGAATCTTTATCTTCCGCAAGAGTATTGGGGAGAGCAAGATTATAAAAAGGATGAGCGCAAATATTAAAACTGGATTTGATAAAGGCGTTTCAAATGCATGTCTTATATGTTCTATAAATCCCTTATCCATAAATTTTTTCTAGCGTTAATTTAAAAACTACTATAGCACAACCTAGTGCGTTATGTTGTTTTCAAAGATAGAAAAAATCGGTAAAGTCTGGCTTACGCAGTCTCCTGTTTTTCTTCTAATTCACCGTCTATTATTTCATAAGGAGAGTTCTTACTCAGGAACTCAGGAACGATTCGTTTCATTTTCCGAACAATCGCTTCATTATTATGTCGTTCGTTAATCGCAAGCAATTCAACAATGTTTTTGCTGGTCTCTGCAAAAGGATAGCTTACTACTTTTGCTATACTAATTTTCTCATGATGGGTTGGCATTGTGAGTTCTTTTACGTTCAAAAGTTCCTCATACAGTTTTTCACCCGGCCTTAATCCTGAAAATACGATATCAATATCTTTGCCTTCTTCTAAATCAGACAACTGAATCATTTTCTTCGCAAGATCTAAAATTTTGATTGGCTTACCCATGTCAAAAACGAAAATCTCGCCCCCATTACCCATGGTTCCAGCTTCTAATACAAGCTGAACTGCCTCTGGAATAGTCATAAAGTAACGTGTTATTTCCGGGTGAGTCACTGTTATTGGCCCTCCCTTCATAATTTGACTTCTGAACCGCGGTAT
Organism: Albibacterium profundi; assembly: GCF_042159835.1. Taxonomy (NCBI): domain Bacteria; kingdom Pseudomonadati; phylum Bacteroidota; class Sphingobacteriia; order Sphingobacteriales; family Sphingobacteriaceae; genus Albibacterium; species Albibacterium profundi. The sequence continues at coordinate 142,805 of NZ_JBBVGT010000002.1, forward strand.
TACCGATCCGTTCGAGCCTAATACATTACCAAAGCGTGTTGTTATAAAACGTGTTTTGCTTTCAAGATTTCCGTTCCTGGAAATCTCATGCTTCATCAAACTATCCACCACCTCCACGGTATGCTGACCAGCATTCAGTGATTGAATATAAATTTCAGCCAATCGTTTCGAAGCACCCATTATATTGGTTGGATTTACTGCCTTGTCGGTTGACACCATAACAAATTTCTCCGCACCATAACGGACCGCTAGATCAGCGATTATCTTTGTTCCCAATACATTCGTTTTCACCGCTTCAAACGGATTACTCTCCATCATCGGCACATGCTTGTAAGCAGCAGCATGATATATCATTTGCGGACTAAATTCCTCAAATAAATCCTTCATCCGTTTCGAATCCCGAACGTCGGAAATTTCAATTTGTATCGTTGCGTCCGGAAGACGGTCTCTCAACTCCAATTGTAGCTCATGCAAAGGAGATTCAGCTTGATCACATAAAATAAGGAGTGATGGATGATATTGTAAAACCTGTCGGACTATCTCCGAACCTATAGAGCCGGCCGCACCAGTTACCAATACGCGCTTTCCTTTTAAGTCGGCACTCACTCTACTTTGATCTATCTTGATAGGTTTGCGTTGAAGCAAATCTTCGATTCGAAGGTTCTGAATTTGCTTTCTATCTAGCTTTCCAGAAAGCCATGTTCCCGCAGGAGGAACGGTGATGACTTTAATCCCAAGTCTGAGCGCACGCTCAATTACTACTTTTTTATCACGTTCACCTAGCCGTTCATTGATAATTACCAACTGATCAATTTTCTTTCTCGATTTTAAAACAGGGAGTTCCTTAAAGTGGTACACCCGTTTCTGCTCCATATATGAATTCAGACGAGTTCTGTCGACATCAACAAAGCCTTCCACCACATAATTGACTGCGGATGTATTTTCAAGTGCTTGTTTAACCAAAATTGCATTTTTGTCTGATCCATAGATAAGTACCCTTACTGTTTCCCGCTTTCCATAACGCCTGATCAGAACATAAAAAGCAGCCTTCGCAAAGATACGAAGCATAATCAACAGCGATGATGTGATAAAGAAATTGATGATAAGAACACTGAGTAAGTGTCGCGAAGTTATCTTGAGGACGCCTTCTATGAACACCATATTAACAACAGCATAGAGGATGCTAAATGTTAAAACTGCGGCAAATATCCGCAGCATATCCTGGGTGTTGGAATAACGTAATAGTCCCGTGTGTAAGCGCATGAAGAACACAGTAGGCACAGCAAGAGCGCAAAAAATACCCGTATAAATCAGGTAGTGCCCCCTAACCATATCACTGAACTCAAACCGCTCGACAATAAAATATGAAAAGGTAAATGACCAGCTGATGATAACCATATCAACAACAAAAATCATCCATTTCGGAAGCGTACGTCCCTGGAGTAGAAATTCTTTCACATTAAAGTTTTTACGTTGACAACCAAAACCTTCTATCCGCCATCACTGAACAAAAATTTAAGCAAAAAGTGTACCATCAACACTTACACCCTATCCTCACATCACTACCCGAAAACAAAAATAAGCAGAAAATGTTTTTAATCTTCTGCTTATCTCATTTTTTATTGCTCGTTTTATTTAATGCTAATTAACACTAGCTCAATTCATTGAAATATTTATAGAACAATGGGATGGTTTCTATACCTTTTAAGTAGTTAGCAATATCATATTTCTCGTTAGGAGAGTGTAAATTATCACTATCTAAACCAAAGCCCATCAGAACCGTCTTAATTCCCAACTCTTTTTCAAAAAGAGCTACAATCGGGATACTTCCTCCGCCTCTTGTCGGGATCGGTTCCTTACCAAACGATTCAGCAATTGCTTTAGCTGCTGCCTTATACGCCACACTGTCTGTGGGTGTTACAACTGGTTCTCCACCGTGATGAGGACTTACCTTCACCGTCACATAATCTGGTGCAATGCTTTCAAAATGCTTTTTGAATAACTGCGTTATTGTTTCCGAATCTTGGTTTGGAACCAAGCGCATTGAGATTTTTGCGTTGGCTTTTGAAGGAAGTACTGTCTTTGCTCCTTCTCCAATATAACCGCCCCATATACCGTTAACCTCCAAGGTAGGCCGTATACCCGTTCGTTCCAACGTTGTATATCCTTTTTCACCCCAAATCTCCTTGATACCTAAATCCTCCTTGTATGTCTCCAACTCGAAAGGAGCCTCATTGATCTGCTTACGTTCACTATCAGAAAGCTCGGCTACATCATCGTAAAAACCCGGAACAGCAATATGGTTGTTTTCATCATGTAGTGATGCAATCATTTTCGCGAGAATAGTCGCCGGGTTAGCAACGGCACCGCCGTAAACCCCCGAATGCAGATCACGGTTTGGCCCCGTCACCTCTACCTCCACATAGGATAATCCCCGTAAACCAGTCTCCAACGAAGGGTTTTCTAGGCTAATCATAGCCGTATCTGAAATCAACACTACATCGGCACTCAAGCGTTCTTTGTTGTTTTCAACGAACACGCCCAAGTTTTCCGACCCTACTTCTTCTTCCCCTTCTATCATGAACTTAACATTGCATCCAAGTAAGCCTTTTTCTTGCATCAGTTCAAATGCCTTTACATGCATATAGAATTGACCTTTATCATCGCAGGCACCGCGAGCAAATATTTTCCCATCTCTTACCGTTGGTTCAAACGGAGGTGTATCCCATAGCTCAAGCGGATCTGGTGGTTGCACATCATAATGACCATATACTAAAACAGTTGGCTTCGACTGGTCAATAATTTTCTCACCATATACAATAGGATAACCCGCCGTTTCGCAAAGTTCAACTTTGTCGGCTCCAGCACTTTTTAACTTTTCAGCTACAAATTCGGCCGTTTTAATAACATCATCCTTATACTTAGGATCTGCACTTACCGATGGGATACGCAGCAGTTCAAACAGCTCATCCAAAAAGCGCTGTTGATTTTCCTCCACGTATTTTTTTATTTCTTGCATAGACTATAAATTTTTAAATTCAAAGGTAAGAAATTGTGCCGAGAACCTTTACGATACAAAAAAACACCTAAGTTTGTAACCCGAACCTCTTCTCGGCAGCATTAGGTATGAAAAACTTTTTACGCTTATACATAGGTGCCTACAGCGGATTATCTCAGCCCGCTTGGATGCTATCGCTCGTCATGCTGTTAAATCGGATGGGCGCAATGGTCATACCATTTCTTGGCCTATATATGACGGAACACCTTAAGTTCTCCTTGGAGGAAACCGGACTTGTTCTGAGCTTTTTTGGAATCGGAGCAATCTCCGGATCTTATATTGGAGGGCGGTTAACGGATCGAATTGGTCATTTTAAAGTGCAGGTATCGAGTCTTTTTCTCAGCGTTCCTTTGTTTTTTATCGTCCCCATCCTCCAGACACCGCTCCAGCTCAGCATGGGCATCTTGGTTTTAAGCTTAGTGACCGAAATTTTCCGGCCTGCAAACTCGGTGTCCATTGCCTACTATGCTAAAGCAGAAAATCTAACCCGTGCACTATCACTTAATCGGATGGCCCTAAACCTTGGCTTTTCGATTGGACCAGCAGTGGGTGGTTTCCTAGCTGCGCTATCGTACAACTGGCTTTTTTATGGAAACGGACTCAGCGCGGCGCTCGCTGGTTTTGTGTTCTATGCCTATTTCCGTAGAAGGAAAGGCAATGAGCGGTTTTTAAAAAAAGACAAACAAAAAAAGGAATTGGAAAACATAAATGACGCAAACATCACTAACCGATCGCCTTACAAAGACAAATACTTTATACTATTCAGCGCTTTGTGTTGTATTTATGCCATATGCTTTTTCCAATTGCTCAGCACACTACCTTTGTTTTACAAGCAGGTGTTTCTCATAAAAGACAGCGGCGTCGGGCTCATCCTGGCGTTTAACGGCTTTGTAGTTTTCTTACTCGAAATGTTATTGGTTCACTTAGCAGAAAAAAAGATGACCACCTTCCAATCGATCGTTTTCGGAACCGTTCTTCTTAGTATCTCTTTTGCTTTATTATTAATTCACAGTGGGATGTGGGTATTGTTCGTTGCCATGTTCATTTTCAGTGTATCAGAAATCTTCGTCCTTCCTTTTACATCAACCGTCGCGCTCAAACGTGCCCATAAATCAAAGCAAGGCGCCTATATGGGCCTCAATGGTCTTGCTTTTTCAGCCGCGCATATTGTTTCTCCTTCCCTTGGAACACAAATCGCAGCCAACTATGGCTTTGATGCTTTGTGGACGTCCATCGCACTCGTATCCATATTTGTCGCCGTCGGATTTTATTTTCTGAGAAATAAATTCGCGGTTTAAAACAGAAGATCGACTACATTGTTATCTTAATTATGCAAAAGGGAGGATACCATGAATACAGAAAATGACAGCAAATACGGCCGACCAGGCAAAGAGGTTCACGATAGAAACGAAAACGAACCAAACTGGGGAAATGACCATCGCAAAGTAAATCCTGGAAATGAGCAAGAACGTGCCGAAAACAGGAAGGAAAGTGCAGAAAAGCATGAAGAAGCCAACGAAAATGAGGAGTCGAAAGATAGCACGCACCCAGATCACAAGAAAGATAGCCAAAGCAACCAAAGCAAAGACCCTACACGTAAAAACGAAGCAAACCAAGGAGCAAGCGATCTGCGCACACGTACCCGAACTCACTTCCGTCGTGAGGGCGACGGACGTCCAGAAGCAGAATAATTTCGTTTAATGATTTTGTTGTGAGTATTATTTAATGCAATTTTGACGCATTAAATAATATATCATATGAAAAAAATATTTCTATTTATTTTACTCGCTGCCACTACCTTTTCTGTCAAAGCAGATGAAGGCATGTGGTTCTTAATGCATATAGAGCGCCTTAATGAGCGCGACATGCAAAAGATGGGCCTTCAGTTAACCGCCGAAGAGATCTACAGCGTAAATAACTCTAGCCTCAAAGACGCTATTGTACAATTCGGAGGAGGCTGTACCGCAGAAATGGTATCTAGCACCGGTTTGGTAATGACCAATCACCACTGTGGGTACGGAGCTATCGCTGAGCTTTCTACTCCGGAGAACGATCACTTAACCAATGGTTTCTGGGCTAAGACACGAGCTGACGAGCTAAAACCCAAATCACTTTCTGTTCGCTTTTTTATTCGTATGGACGATGTGTCGGAGCGTATCCTTAGCAAGGTAAATGATGAGATGAGCGAAGCAGAGCGTAAAAAAGCGATCAATCAAGAGATTGCTTTAATAGAGCAAGAAAACAATGAAGATGGCAAATACACCGTATCTGTTAAGTCGTTCTATCAAGGCAATGAGTATTACTATTTTGTATACCAAGACTATACAGACGTTCGCTTAGTAGGTACACCCCCAAACAGCATCGGTAAATTCGGTGGAGATACAGATAACTGGGAATGGCCACGCCATACCGGAGACTTCTCTTTGTTCCGCGTATATGCAGATAAAAACGGAAACCCAGCAGAATATTCTAAAGACAATGTGCCTTTAAAGCCTAAACATCACCTTCCTATCAGCCTAAACGGATTTAAAGAGGGGGATTTTGCCATGATCTTAGGATACCCAGGTCGTACCAACCGTTGGATGCCATCAGCAGGAATTTCCCAAAATGTGAATTATGCTTACCCCGCTTGGGTTGAAGCATCTAAGACCGGCATGGATGTAATGAAAAAGTACATGGATCGCGATCAAGCTATCCGTCTGAACTATGCATCTAAATATGCTGGTGTTGCTAACTATTGGAAAAACCGCCAAGGAATGATTGATGCTTTGAAACAACATCAAACAGCTAAAACCAAAGCTGCAACGGAGGCCAAGTTCAATAAATGGGCTAACAAACGTAAAAACCGTGAGAAATATGGCAATGTAATGCAAGTCATTAATGACTACTATGCTTATACCAATGAAATGGCACGTCATGACAACTACATATCGGGTGGTATTTTGCGTAGCAGCTCTCTAGCTCCACTACCCTATGTAATTGGAAACGGCATCACGTTTTACATCCAGCAAAACGATGCTAAAAAAGCAGAAGTATTACCTAAGTTGCTAGAACAGGTAAACAACTCGTACGAAAAGTTACATATGCCGCTTGAAAAGGATCTACTTATTGCGCTTTTAAACCTCTATGTAGAAAAAGGTGGTGACGAGTTAATCGCTCCTGAAATTGCGGCGATCGCTAAAGAAAATAATGGCGACTTTACCGCATATGTTAACAAAGCATTTGAAACAAGTATCTTTGCCGACAAAGCTAAGCTGTTGGCATTCATCGAAAACCCAGATGCCCAAACTCTGCAAAGCGACCTGCTATACCAATTGTCAAATGACATCATCAATCGCTATCGTTATGTTTCAGACGAAACAAAAGAGAAACAAGCTGGATTTGAAAAAGCATATCGCTTAATGGTACAAGGTATGCGTAAAGCAAACCCAAAGACCAAATATTACCCTGATGCTAACAGCACGCTACGTCTATCTTATGGAACAATCCGTGCTTTGCCGGAAGACCCAAGTAATGACGCAGCTATCAACAACTATACAACCTTAAAAGGAACGATCGCAAAGTACAAGCCAAACGATCCAGAGTTTGATTTGCCACAAAAGCTAATCGACCTTTACGAGGCGAAAGACTTCGGTCAATATGCCGACAAAGAAGGTTATATGCCGGTAAACTTCCTATCAGACAATGACATCACAGGCGGAAACTCAGGTTCTCCTGTATTAAATGGCAAAGGCGAGTTACTAGGTTTAGCGTTCGACGGAAATATCGAAGCGATGGCTGGAGACGTAATCTTCGACCCAGAATTACAGCGTACCATCAGTGTAGACATTCGCTACGTATTGTTTATCATCGACAAGTTTGCCGGTGCAAGCCATATTATCGACGAATTTACCTTAGTAAAAGATTAATACAAAGCATCGGCAGAGAAGCCTCGATGCATGAATCAAATAATTTCATCTGGCAGTGAACCCTATTCACTGCCAGATTTTTTTTGTATCTTTGTATCCTTAAATAACCATGGGGTCGACCGGAATTGACAGGATGGAGACGGTTATGTAAGCATGCAGCGCGTTGTTAGTCTAGCGCTATAATCTGAACTTTCAACTTTTTAAATGGCGAAAATAACTACGCCTTAGCTGCCTAATTTAGAATTAGAATAGCTTTTGTCCAGTCTGGGTTTTGTTCTGTAGCCTAGACAAACGGGCACCGATTTATGGAACTAGCTGCTTCAAAGCTGTGGTGAAGTAGCGAAATAAAGCAGATAAGGGTATGGTATAGGTAAGCAACCAACCTTCCATATCTCGAAAACCCAATGGAAGCTAAGCATGTAGAAAGCATATACAGTACCATGTTTGGACGAGGGTTCGAATCCCTCCGACTCCACTTAGACAACTGAAAACAAACTAGTTGCAGAATTAACACCCAAAATTACACCCAGTATTTTTGGGTGTTTGTTTTATCAAACATTTATTTTATCATCCTTTTATAGTGCATATTCTACCACCTCATCTTTTCCTTTGCAGAGCAGCACTCCGATACTTGGTTTTTCATGGGGACGTTTCACATCTCTATCCAATGCTTCTAAGTAGAAATTGAGTTTACCCAAAAATTCTGGCTCAAAATCCTCAATCTTTAATTCAAACAGCACTAAACACTGTAAATCTCGATGGTAAAATAATAAGTCGGTATAATAGTCTTTATTGCCTACTTGCAAACGGTACTGATTCCCCATGTACGTGAAGCCCTTTCCGACTTCCAATATAAATCGCTGTAAATTAAGTGTTATTGCTTTTTCCAAGTCCTTTTCCGTATGCCCATCAGGTAAATCTAAAAATTCAAACATATACGGATCACGGAATAAATCTTTTGGCAATCCTGATGTCGTGGAAGATATCAATTGATTTGACAACATCGTGCGCTCAAAAGTTGCCGTATTTAGTTGTCGTTCCAATTCTCTTACCGACAATTTTTGAGTAATAGCCTGCAGAAGATAGAAGAGGCTTTCCTCTGCGGTTTTGGTCTTGCTGAGAATGTGTAAATGTGATGACCATTGTATTTGTGTCAACACTGTTGACACAAACTTTTCATACAATTTATCAGGGGTGTATTACTATCTAAACTCCACCGTGTTTCCCAAAATCTTGCGAGTTTCGAAGATTGGTATATAAACTGTCTTCTTCCTCAATTCTAGGATATATCATTTACGTTGACTGATACACCCTTCTACTCATTCAGACGGAGGCCACTGAATCTTCACGTTATGGACATACTGGAATGGCTGTTTGAGTATGTGCACCTGCCGACCACTACGGGTCCACCACGGGGACACCCTATACAACTCTAATACAAAGCCAAGCCATAATAATTTATAAAAGCGGTTTCCCTAACCAGTCACACCATTCTCTTCCAAGATTTTCATAATTCGTGGTTCGATTACTCGCAGCATACGATCAAAGCCCAAATCTGTCGGATGTGTACCGTCTACCGAACCTTCATGGTCATCACCCATAAACTCGTCGGACGGAATAAAATAGAGCTTTTCAACACCCGACTGCTTTAACTTTTCGAACTCCTTGAGGATATTTTCATTTTGTTGTTGAACCTTAGCTCGCGTTCTAAGGTTAAAGCTCCCACTTTCGCGGAACAAGCTTTGCATGATGATAATTGGCGCATCGGGATGCTTTTCACGAATGGTACGGACTAAGTACTCCGTACGTTCAGTAATTTCCTCGGGCGTACTATTCGGCACACAATCCAGAATATAAGCGTCTGCTTCCATTTCCCCAATCATGTCGACTACGGGTTTTTCCATTTTGGCGCTAGCACCCATTCCAAGATTCAGAAAGTTGAGGCCGGTTGATCGCGATAGCCTTGCGGGATAAGCCATACCAGGTCTGCTTGCAGCTGCTCCCTGAACAATACTTGATCCGTAAATCAATACCCTTTTCTTGAAAGGTTGTTCACCTGCACGGATGTAAGCATCATTCTCTACACCAATAGAAACGCTGGTTGCTTCATTATATAGCGGTAAATAAAGCAAGCATTCCTTCTCAGAATCATCCATGTAGCGAGCTATCGTAGTCGCGGCACACTCCTCACCAGAACGAGGACGTGCTACGCCGGCATAGACCCATTTGCCGTTCTTTTTTATATATAGATCCATCCCTCTGTATGCCACCCTCGTCATGGTCGCCGATGTAGTGGTACCCATCGTGCACCATTTCGCGGTAATCTGCGTACTATTGGTCACAAATGAAATGGCTAAACCAGCCGAGTGAACAACCCGCTTTTTCACGTTCGCCGGAAGATCGGCATATTTCAAGGTATCTACTCGTTGAAAGAGTTTTGGCGTGGGTTTTATTTTCCCAACTAGGGTCAAATCCTCCGCAGGGGTATAGGTCATTTTTCCTCGTTGCACGACTTCCCGCTCCAATGTTCTTATTCTCACATTTCGGAACTGAGCACCATCATTATGGTCTTGCAATAAGACTCTACCGCTTTTAGTCTCTCCGTAATTTTCATATTGCTTGAATTTCGTACTGGCAACCCGTTCTCGAAAATCAGCTGAGCTCCGATCATAATGTAATACACGTACACCATTCAGCCAATGTTCAACCATATTCGCTCGAACGATAATACGACCTTTATTCCAAGCACCAGCTCCTAAAAAGGTCTTCCCTTCCGGCACATACAGCAAATACAAGGATGCCGTACTGGTCTCCGGACTCTTCCCCCCCGCCACACTCGCATGTTTATCATCGTCTATTAACTGATATTCTGGGCCATTCCAACTGAGCTTGCCTTTTTGATCGCGCAGCTCGGTAACCAAATATTTAATTCCCGTATTGGCTGAATCACTTAGCTTGAATTCAAATTCTAATTCAAAGTTCTCGTACGACTTGCGGGTCATGATATCACGACCTTTCCTACCGGGTTCAAGTGTCAATATGCCGTCCTTCAAGTGCCAGCCCTTCGTCGGAAATTTCGAGCTGGATACACGGGTCCAATTTTGCTCCAACTTTCCCTCGTCAAGCAAATCCTCCCATTGGCCAGGTTTATACGTATCTTGTGCCAAAACCATCTTGGGACTAAGCGCTACGAAGCCCCATAAAACAAGAGCTATGGAAGCGTAAATAAAATTAAATTTAGTTGTCGAACTCATATCGATAATGAAAATTTAGGGCTGACTTTTCTCTTCGTCCTCTAATAATCCGCTAAAGAATTCACCTACCGTGTCATGTAGTTCCCTAGGTAAGCGATTAATAACGTCAGCAGGGTACAAGGTAGTTATTCTATCAGGAAACTCGTATGTGCGATACAGTCTTTTCACAGGTTGCAACATATCTTTAAGCGCAGGCAGATCGGTATGTCGATCTAATTGAGGAGCAATTAGAAACACAGGCTTGGGTGCAATAACCGCTAAAATTTCCCCAAAATCTAATGGCACTTCTTGAGGTCGATCAACAAAAGCGCCTAGACGCGGTATAAAACCATAAAGATGGGAGTAGTTGCTAATAGAAGGATGTTCTGGCTCAGAGGCTCTCCAAGGTGAAAAAGCTGCGACGGTAGCAACACCGGCCACACGGTCATCCAAAGCAGCTGTCATCAACGAAACGCTGCCACCGATGGTATTTCCCAGCAAGTAGACGCGCTGATCATCTAGATAATCAAGATCTTCAACAGCATCGATAGTCCCTCGTACATCGCGAATCATTTTACCCATTTTTGACCAGTTAGGGTATCGATCATAGAAATGTTTCGCCTCCCAGATCCGTGTACCGAAGCCATACATATCAATAGCCATGACGGCGAAACCTCTTTTCACAAGCGATTCAAAAAGATCTCTGGTTTCTCTACGACCACCTCGATCATGTCCCTTAACAAAGCCGGTAGAATATGCATATTGGTGCAAATAAATAATCACCGGCATCTTCCCGTTTTTTTGGGTAATAAACTCTCCGGACTTATCGGCCGGGCAATACAAAACAGCCGGCACATGATCGCCTGTAGCCGAATAAGGACCTAAATAAATCTTTTCAGCGCCTCTGACTTCCGGTTCGGGGTTGATGCTATAAATCCAATCACGCTTAGGCGGCGTCCACGATCCAACATCCTGTGCACGTACTCCCGATGGCTCGTCTCCCAAAATCCAATTTAAGTTCTTTAGAATCCGTTCTTTATCGGCTTCAAATTGATCCAAATTGCTGTATTGGTCTCGTAAACGGACAGGTTCGATACGTGCCGCATCGCGAACTTGGTCTGCATGCGATTTTTCCCAAACCGCATAGTTATAAGGATAGTACAGTTCATTCTCCCAGTCTAAAGACAAGCGACCAAATTGTATATCCAGGAAGTCGATGGTCTGCTCGACATCTCGTGCCGCCACGGAATGAGGACCCATGCGAGTCAGAACACCAATATGATCAGATGCACCCAAAAAATCGTAAACTGTCTTGACTGAATAATAATTTTGCTCGTTAGACCAAGAATTCAGTCCGCGCTCAACGATAGAATAATGAAACAATAAAGGTCGCGGTGCAATCAAGGCTGCCAAGGAGTTTTGATCGATTGGAAGCTTGCCCTCGCGCCCGGAAAAGAAACGTAAGCGAGGATGGAACCAATGCCCGTTCCAAGCCATTACGTAATCCAACGTTTCGCTGGCATATTGAGGATCACTATAACGCCAAGGCATATCCCCGCCGGTACTCGAACTACTAGATACCACCGCCGATATGCGCTCATCAAAAGCGGCGGCCCATAGCGATTGCTTTCCATTTCTAGAGTGCCCTGTAATGGCTATTTGATCTTTGTTGACTTCATCTCGAGTGTATAAATAGTCTACCACACGCGAAGCCCCCCAAGCTCGTCGCATTAACAAACTAAAATCGTAATCCGGGTAAAGGAACATATAGGGATCCGTATCATCTTTCAAATCCGCGCCGGCATAAACACAACCAATATATCCGCGTTTCACTGCCAATTGTGCCCAGTCGCGATGGTTCCATTGTGTCATAAATACAGGCATCGGCCCTTCTCTATCTGGGATAATCAATTCAACGGTCATTTTCGCTTGTTGATTAGGGCCGAAGTTTAACTCTATCATTTGTACTCGCGTACCATCTTCTTGTGTTTTGTCCGACAATACATTGGCAATTACATTTCCCGGTGCTGGCGGCGCCACACCCGAAACCCAATGCTGGTATTGCGCCTTGATCCAATCTCGTTGCTTCCTCCATTCATCGACAGAACGAATACGGTGCGCCTCCCCTTCTTCATAGCGTATCAATGGGTCCGGCAAGTTGGGTACCGTACGCATTTTTGAAAAATCAGGGGGCAGTTCGCCTGTCCGCTGTAGCCAGTCCATCCAGGTACTATCTTCTACAGACACCCTGCGGGTATTAGCTCGAAAGCGTTGGTCTATGTTAATTTCTAAAATCTGTTGGAGGTATTCCTGCTTTCGTTTCAAAGAATCTTGGGCGAGGCAATCTGCCACCAAACAGTTCCATATCAAAAACACAGAGATCCATCGTATCATCATATCCTTGCTGTTTTATTAATTGCCAGATGGCACATATAAGAAATTCGGTCGGGCACGCTCTATTGTGCCTTTTTTATCTATTTTCTTTGTAACCCGTTCGCCTTCTGCCATTACCGTAACACTGCCACCTCCATCAATCATAAAGGCGAACTTCACACCTTCTTTTTCCAGTATATTAATTAGGTCCTGAATCGTCATCCCCTCACCGTCGAAACCGCGACCGCCGCAACTTAAAAACACCAGATCAAGGTTGTCGTATTGAGCAATTACTTGTCGAGGGTGCTTTTCTTTGTAACGCCGATATACTTTTCGAACGCTTTCATCAACAGCTTGGTGATCTATTATCAATGGTATAAATCCTGAAATGGCATTATCTGTTCCATCCTTTATGATATCTTCCGCCTCTATCCCCGGAGGATAAGAGACTAAAGTATTATCTTCTTTGATTCCTAGGGTATAAGACGACCTTGGCAGTTCTTGTTTGATCACACCGTCAATAATCTGTATACCTGTTGGCCAGCGTTTTACTACCTGTCCCGATTCCGATTTCTTAGCTCTGGCTGTAGAGCCATTAAACGCTAACAAGGCGTTGGTTCGTGCAGCAAACTCGCTACCTGTCTCACCTTCAGGCTTCGCAGCAAAAGCAGTTTTCAGCTTCACTAAATCGCCCGAGGGATTCAGGTGTTTAATTCGCGTCAGATAATAGTAGGTATCCGAATTAGGATCGAAATATTTATTAATACTATAGATATCCTCCGTATAAAGTTCTTCGATATGTTTCTGATTTTGTGTCGTCTGCGCATGACTGTACTGAACAAACAGCATACAAACTATGCATAAACCAAATGTGTCAACTCTAAATTTTCTCTTCATCACATGTAATTTTCATTAAAACAATTCCGATAGCTCGCTATCTTATTCAACATATAGAAAGGTAGGGCGCTTCCGTTCTTGTGTACCATTCTTATCTATTTTCCAATTGATAAACTTTTGGTCGACTACGAGCGAAGTACTTCCGCCGCCGTCCAAGTTGTAAGCGAACTTAACGTTTAAATCCTTCAAAATCTGAATGAGCTCCTCTCCCGTCATCCCTTTCCCACCGAAACCTCTGCCGCCCGTCGTTAAAAACACAATATCTAAATTCTCCAATTGGGCGATAACCTGACGAGGGTGTTTTACGGCAAGATTCCCAACATAGCCAAGGATTTTGTCGGACACGCGCTCGTAATCCAATATTAGCGGAACAAAGGCTGTTACCGCATTTTTAGTACCGGTGGCTAATATCTCCTCAGCGGTAGTTCCGGGCTCGAATACAAACAACTCGTTATTATCCTTGATCCCTAAGGTATAGCGATTATCCCGAGGTTCGTTATTTATAATTTCACCGTCAACGATGGCAACTGTCGACGGGACATTGTTCTTCATTTTATTACCTTTAAACTTGACTTGTGTTGATGCATTAAATGCAAGCTTACTGTTGGTTCGTTCTGCAAATTGCCTAACGGTTTCGCCTTCTTCCTTTACAGTATGAGCAAGCTGAAGTTTGATGAGTTGTCCCGATTGATCCCGATGATGAATTTTGGTCAGATAATAGTAAGTCTCAGAGACTTCATCGTACTTTAACTGATAGGAATAGCTGGGGCCTACCTGTGCGGTTTGATAGTCTGTATAAAAAGTGTCAATCGAAGTGGCGTCTGGTAAATAAGCCGAACGGTATTCGAAAGCCTGTGTGCTATTCGTGCCCTTAAGCGTATCGAGCGTACTTGTTCCTGAAACAAAATGTACAACAGCATTCCCTTCTGAATCTGTATATCGCACCTCTGTTCTTAGCAAATCCTGCCGCGAAATGCTCCAACTCAATTCAATGCCATTTTTAAGAACTCTACTGTCTTTAAAGGAATTCTGTTCAATACCTGACTGATATTCCGGACCATAAACTGTAGCTCCCGTCGAGGATTTAGGAGACACATTCCCCTCTTCGTCATACAAATAGAGATCGACTAGGTAATTTCCTTCCTTCATTTCATCCAACAAGACTCGAACACGCTTATCATTGTCCGCCCTTGGCACCGAGTTGCGGATCGAACCTCTATCACCCTGGGAATACCAGATCACCTCATAGGTACTTGCTTGGTTATCAGCTGATGGTATCCAGCTAATTTCCATACGCTGGTTACCGCTATGTGCAAGCAACGAGTCTGCATTAGGAATATCTATCTCTATATCCTCTTTGTCTCCTGCAACTTCCTTTTTATCACAACCCAACAAACTAGGGGTCAATAAAAAATAGATAAGTAAACTAAACATGTGGCGGATCGATATAACCTTCATTTTCAACATTTTTTTCAACAACTGGTCTTAAGGAAACGCCCAGAAAGTTAACTCTCCTATCCATACATAATATGGATCACTACCCTGCCACACATCAATCACCTTAAAGCGTATATAGCGATAGTTGTTGTCCTGTGATTCATCGAAAGTAAACTCGTGACCTTCAATTCCCCTATCAATATCCTCCTGAGTTAAGTCTTCGCCACGCGGCAAACCAGAAGGTCGTTTTATTTCATAGGTGCCTAGCTTCGTCCATTTCGACCAATCGCCATCTTCAGTAGGATCATTACTTCCCCACACTTCAAAATGTATCGGTGTTCCTCTATTATAGAAATATGCATAGTTGTTTCCACCCGAATAATCATTCCATCTGAACTTCGTAAGATCGACTGTTTTACCAAGATCTATTGCAAATGATGAAGGCATGTCGGCTTTAACCGTAGCGTAGGGCCTAGAGGTTGTACTTCCATCCCACATCAAATCAGGAGACCGGTTACTATAATGTGATTCCCACGCATCATTATCCAAGGGAAGAATTGAAAATCCACTCTTATCCACTTCCAGTCCAGTTTTTACAAGCGTCATCGTTGAGTATTCTGAATAAAAGGTGTCTATTGCAGTGGAATCAGGCAAAAACACTGTGCGATATTTTATTTTTGCCTCGTTTTCTACGGCTTTAACATTCGGCAGTGTATCGATTTCAGTATCAGAAGATACAAATTGGGTTGTTAATTCACCGGTAGTCCGATCTAAATATTCAAACTCCGTACGGACAGCATCCTCACTTGCGTTTGTCAGCTCCAGAGTAATGCTACTGCCAGGTGCCCATTCGGCGTTACGAACAATACGAGGCAGCAATGAGTTTTTATATATGTCACCATAAGAATGCCCTATGACTTCTGTTTGTACAGATTTCGTTCCACCCTCTCCGAACATATACACTTCAAAATAGTGAACGCCTTCATCTAAATTATTGACCATTACACGGATGGTATCTACTTCATCGGTTTTCTGAACATTCCCTTCTAGTGAGTCGCTTCTACTGTCCCAATAAACCTTATAACTGCGCACTTTTGGATCAGACAAAAGAAGCCAACTCAATTCAATTCTGTTTTCACCACTATGTGCTTTGATTGAGTCTGCCCGAGCTACGTAGACCGTTTCTCCGTTTTCGACGAATTGTCGGTACGTATCATCCATTTTCTTACAGCCGATTACACATGTGGTAATCGCCACAATCAGGAAGAGATATAATGTATTATTTTTTCTCATGATCTTCGTTTTGAAAAGTAAAAACATATTTTCTATTGCTGAGCCTGCCCCCATAATGTCAATTCACCTAACATCACACTACGTTGATTCCCCCAAGTTTGATTCGTTTTAAAACGTATATACCTGTAAGCTGTTCCGCTAAAAGGAAACGAGAAATTATCACCCTCAATCGCTGCATCCAAATCTTCCGCCGTTATATCGCCGACCGGAAGACCCGACGGCTTAACAGAGGTATTTTCTATCAGAAGAGTCCAGTTCTCCCAGCTACCATCTTGGCTTGGGTTATTACTTCCCCATATTTCGTAAACTTTCGGTGTTTCTCTCGAGAAAACGCGTGATGTATTCCCGCTCCTATAGAAGCCTTGAACATTACCACGACTAAATACGGCGGGCTTGCCTAGATCTATTGTTACCCATTGAGGCAAGACGACCATTGTCGGATCCGTCGTGTACGGAGATGTTGAAATCGACTCATCCCACATCAGCGAAGGTGCACGATTTGAATAAAGTGGCTTATAAGCATCATTATCCAATGGATGCGCTTTCCATAACGTTTTATCCAGCATTTCTTCAAAAATAGGCGTCAAGGTCTGATAAAGCGTATCTGAGTAATTCTGCCATTCATCCCTTACAACAAAGGCAAATTCTGTTTCCACAGAAGGTAATCCGTGAACAGAATAATCAATATCCAGCATACTGGTATAATTCCGATCGTAAATTCCCCATTCACCCACTGAGTCTTTTACTAGCGTGTAAATCACATATTCATTCTCGGTTTCATTCGTTAGCTTGATGTTTACACCTCCAAAATCCTTTTCGATCTTCATAGATTCAAACATAAAGTGTATGGGAGCCTCTAACGGTTTTATCGTCACTTCAATGGGTTCCGACTTCTGCTGAGAACGGTTAACCACGTATAAGTTGACCGTCCGTTCATCCGTCGTATAAAATCCATTGAGCTGCATATAGTTCTTATAAACAGATGACTTAACTTCCTGACTCCCTTTGCCGTCAGTCTCAAATTCAGCTACAACATAGAGCGCATTCGGATCATCGGGAAGCGAATAGCTAATCCTAGCGGCACCCGGAAGGTTTTCAACCTTTATGCTGCTAATTGCTCCCGGACTTCCTTCTGAATCCACAAGGGGACCATTCTCGTATTCTTCACAAGCTATCATACAAACCATCATGACGGCAATGACATAAAATAATCTCTTCATAATTTATAAACTTGAAGTTAGTAGATTGATGTAGTGTAGTTCATCAACCTTACCAACCGGGGTTTTGAATCAAATTCGTATTAACAATTAAATCACGTTCTCTTATCGGCCAGAAATAGTCTCTAAAGTTGAATTTTTGATCGAATAAAACCTTCGTACGGTAATAGCCCTCGGGGGTTTCCTGTGTATCATCCCAGCCTGTAACCGCTCTATTCAGTTCCACTGGTGCAGTTTTCCACCGTTTTAGATCCCAATATCGTTCACCCTCAAAAGCAAGCTCTATTGCCCGCTCACGGTGAATGATTTCTCTGAACCCATCCTGGCTCGCATATTTCCCAGGCGTGTTTGAGTAGTTATCCCAAGAGTCCTGCACCGTCGGCAAATCTGCTTTAGCACGTATCGCATTGATATATTCAAACGCTTCTTCGCCAGGACCTCCTTGTGCTTCATTTAACGCTTCTGCATATAAAAGATAAAGATCTCCAAGCCTTAACATAACCCAAGGATACCATGTACCCGGATAAGTACCGAGTTGCGCAACATTCGTATAATTCACAAGCTTTTTAACGTAATAACCTCCGGGAGAGTGAGAATGTGGTGCTGGAATTCCGGCATACTCTCCAAGCTTCGCCTGTAACCAATACAAGTCGTCGCTATCAAACTTCCCGTTGCCGTACCATATACCGCCGTCGAAACCTAAACCACCATAGAAGCGCGATTCTCGGTCGAAATTGAAAGACACCGAGGTGTAACCTTCTTTTATTTCGTATATATCTTCTTCACGCCCTTCTTTTAGTTCGAAACGACCGTTGTAATCCCAGGTTTTGTCCTGATCAATCGGCAATCCGTTCTCGGTGTAAAATAGAGAAGCAAAATTTAAAGTTGCCCCGTAAAACCCATAGGTTGCCTTCCAGCCAATCTGTGCATCTTCAAGACCCACCGGATGCATATTTTCTTGCAAAGCCTTTGTTGTGCTATTCGTATTCGCCCAGATAATTTCCGGATTCCATTCCTCCGTCACAGAGCCGCGATAGTTCATCTGAGTTTTTAATTCCTCAGATATATCGGTAATCTGATAACCCGGAACGAAGTTGTATAACTCATAACCTAAAAGGTGCGCCGTATCAATAGCTGCTTTACATGCCGCTGCCGCAATTTCCCACTTTTTAGGATCATAGGTCTGATTGAATAATTGTTCTCCATCTTTATCGATAAAACCGGCGTAGTCGGTATTCCCATTAAATAATGGACTAGCCGCATAGGTCAAAATTTTAGCCTTCAGGCCGAGCTCGATTGGCATTGTGATTCTTCCCAATTGCTCATTTCTATCCTCGACTTGTGGCCACAGATCACCGTGTGCTTCGTCAAGCAGTTCGACGATGTAGTTAAAGACGCTATCTACAGGATCGCGTGAAACGCGAACTTCTTCTGCCGATGCATCAACAGGGATATTTTCTCTCATAATCGGGATTGGCCCGTACATGCGCAGTAAATAGAAATGATAATAGGCTTTCAACACTTTAACTTCGGCGGCCCATTGCCTTTTTTCATACTCATCCATATCCGGTACTAAGTCGATATGCTCTAGAAATATATTACACTGACTAATAGCAGTCCACAGCTCGGTCGCGGCGCTGTTGCCGTTCCAATAATCATTGTACGGGCTGTTCGTATTCTGCTGACCGGCCGCAATCATAAAATTGCTGTGCGTATAGATCGGGTTCAACCACATTTCACCGGCGCCAAATCTTGCCGGATCGCTTGCAGGACTACCCAATCTCGGTAGAAATGAATAACAGGTAAACAAATACTTTTCTGCAGTGGAGCGCATTCTAAATGCATACTCCAACGTCGCAACATCATCAGGAACAACGTCTAAATACTTCTTGCAAGATGCCGTACCTAATAGTACGATTACGAGGAAACTAACAATATAAAATCTCATTTTATCTTAGATTAAAAGGATAAATCAACTCCGACATTAAACACACGTTGTACCGGATACCCCAAGCCATTGCCGCCCATTTCGATATCCCATAACTTAAAATGTGAAAAGGTGAACAGGTTTGAGGCGTTGACATAAAATCTTAATTTATTTAGGTGCAACTTTTCAACAGCTCGCTGAGAAAGCGAATAGCCAATTTCTGCTTGCTTTATCCGTAAAAACTCGCCATTCCGTAACCACCACGTACTTCGCTGTACGTTATTGGCGTGATTTTCTGTGCTCAACCTTGGCCAAAGCGCATAGACATCCGGATTCTCGACAGAGTAATGGTCGTCAGCGAAGGCCTTCATGATCTGTTTACCATTAACAAATGGTTGAACAGCGCTGGGATCAATCCAAAATGATGAGTATCCCGATCCTTGGAAGAACGCAGACACATCAAAGGATTTCCAACCGAATGAGAAACCGAATCCGTAGATTATTTCAGGTCGTGTTGGATAACCAATTGGTACTTCGTCTAAATCTGTGATTTTCCCATCTCCATTGACGTCTTTATATTTTATATCGCCTCCGATATTCGGTGTACCAAAATCCTGAGGTGGTGAATTGCTAACATCTTCGTCATCTACGAATAGCCGTTCGGCAATAAATCCCCAAGGTTGAGCAATTGAATAGCCGATTTTCGACTTCCACCATTCCTTTTCATAAATCGGCTCCTCATAGACTTTAAACTCACTATGAGCATACGTAAAGTTGCCGTGAACCTGTAGCCACATTTGACTACCCATCTGGCGATCCCAGTCAAACTGAACATCTACCCCTCCGCCTTCTGTTTCTCCGACATTCGCAACTACATCGGCAGTAAGCCCCATCGTCGACGGAATATCGGCCCGTTCCATTAAGATATTATTTCGTGTATCTTTATAAATATCAGCCTGAATATTGATTTCGTTAAACAAACCAAGCTCAAGCCCTAAATTTAGCTTCTTCACCGTTTCCCAGGTGATCTGGTTATTAGCATAGCGCGTTACGTTGATACCATTTCTGGAATGGTTCACCCGTTCACCAAACGTGGAGCCGCGATTACCGGAATTCATATTTACTTCTGAGAGATAGAAGAAACGATCTCTGGACGACCCAATCTCATCGTTTCCAACATAACCATAGGTACCCCTGATTCGAAACTCATTAACAACCGATTCGAGTGGCTTCCAAAAATCTTCGTTGGACACTGTCCACGCCACCCCCACCGAGGGGAAGAAACCAAAGCGATTCGCTGCATCAAAACGTTCTGACCCATTGTAACCGAAGTTAAAATCGAAATAATATTTCTGATCATAGGCGTAAGTTGATCTGCCGGATATACCAAAGTTCCTGTGTGGCAACGATAGCTGCAAGCTAGAAGCCCGAGCGTTTAATGCCGATTGCAAGATGGACACAACCATACCGCTAACGTGATGCTTCTCGCCAAAGGTCCGGTCATAGTTTAAAGATGATTGGAAATAAAACCGGGTATTCTGCTGGCGATTATCATCGTCCACTTGAAAGCTCAGAAATTCTGTCCCTGTTGTTTCATTAATCGGATAGATGCTGTACTCGCCCGTTCTATTGTCGTGAGAAATAATCTCATAATAAAATGGATTATAGGAACGTAGCATATCAAAGCGCGATACCCGATTGGTATTAAACATCGACCTGAATGTCAACCCTTCGGTTAAGAAGGAGAAATCTTGGTTCAGTTCCATTTGTGCGAACATCAAGGAACGTGTATAATCTTTGTAACCTCTGACCATATCCGCATAAGGATTCCGCGAAGGGCGATCAGGGTCGGATGTTCCGCCAAACATAATATGATGAACATGGGCATGTTCTGCATCCTTCGGATAATAAGGCACAAAGTCTACAGGATTCGAGCGGATCACGCGATTATAAAGTGCTTGCCCGCCGTCAATTGGGCCGTTATAATCATCGAAATTACCATTTAAACGAACAACCAGTTCGGTCGACTTCGTCAAATTCACGTTTACGTTCGCTCTCAGGGTATAACTTTTCAAATCAATGTTATTATTGAAATTGTTGATCCCATTAACTCGCAAAACGCCATTGTCTTGAGCCAACGAACCTGAAACATAGTAGCGTGCAACTTTACCACCGCCGCTTACGTTCAGGTTATATCTATGATTTAAGGTATAATCTTTAAATAACATCTCCCGCCAGTCGACCGCCGGATAGAGGATAGGAAATTTCCCTTCGCGGGTAGCGTCAATTTTCTCGTTTCGATAATAAGGTTGAGCAAACGAATTCCTCGATAATAAAGCTTCATTATATAGCTCCATAAAGGTAACCGGATCAGCTAGTTCCACACTCGTCGTAGGAGAAGACACCGAGCCTTCGGCCCGAAATGCAATCCGTGGTCTACCCTCCTTACCTTCTTTCGTTTTAATCAAAATAACACCATTCGCCGCACGACTGCCATAAACTGCGGTTGCTGTCGCATCCTTTAGAACCGAAAAACTCTCAATATCATCAGGACGTAGCCTAGCTAGCTCAGTTACACCAAACTCTACTCCGTCAATCAAAATTAAGGGATCTTTTTTACCAGTCCCGAAAGTAGACACTCCTCTGATAAAGAAATCGGCGTTATCTTGGCCCGGCTCCCCGCTACGTTGAAAACCAATGATTCCGGCAACCCGACCGGCTAATGCAGTTGTTAAGTTACTAGAAGGTACGCGCAATTCAGATGGCTTCACCGTCGTAATGGCGCCTACGACATCCGATTTTTTCTGGGTTCCAAAACCGATAACCACGGTTTCGTCTAACGTGGATGTCGCAAATGACAATTGAACATCGATAACGGTTTTGTTCTCGATCGCAATTTCCTGAGCGTCAAAGCCCACCATACTAAAAACCAAAACAGCTCCCTCAGGTACCTGTAATATATATTGTCCGTTTAAATCGGTCGTAGTCCCAATGCTATTATTGTTTTTTACATGCACAGTTACCCCCGGCAACGCCATCCCGGCACTGTCGGTCACTTTACCGTATACTTCACGGTCTGCGAAAAGCGCCGACTTCGCCGTGTGTGACGATAAGCCAACAGACCGGCTGTCGGGAGTAAATCCACTAGCTCGTCCTTCTGGAGCGTACAGAATCAATAGCGAACTGAAAATTATCAGAAACTTACACTTTGAATAAATATTGACCATAGTATCATAATTTAAATATGGAAGACAGAACAATTTTAAAAATGGTTACGTACCCGTTAATGGGACAAATATAGTTTTCCGTTTAAATGAATTAGAGCATAATTCAAAACATAACGATTACTTCATCTAAAATTAACCTATCCTATTTGAATTGTTTACGTACCCGAACCTTAATAATTATTATGAATGAAGAACATTATATTTTTAATATTGATCGTTAAAATATAAAAAACCGATTATTCTACTTAGTTATTTTTTCTTATTAGTTTTCCTTGGTTTCGGAGTCTTCTGTCGACAAATTTTAGCGGGTATTCTCTTTTCGTTCGCGTACCCGTATAATTGATTCTTGTCACTAAGATAGGATTATTTTCAGAAAATCAAGAAATAAATCATTTTTTCTCCTCTCACTCCACATGCACCACCAGCACCCAATCTTGCTGTGTATCAGTGGGTGGAGTAAAACTTTGAATGCCGCTGCTCGCTTCGTTTTTACTCCGATAGTACTCTCCGGTCGAAGGATTGAACCAATGTACAAGCTTTTTACCAGCTGCCAAACGGTCAAGATTAACCTGAATCAACTTAGGTTGTGGAAGATGAATTAGAGCATAGGTATCTTCCTCGTTCCGTGTCGCCAGTATCAAATCGCGATAATCACTACCTCTCTTAGACGCTATGAGCAGACTGTCCTCCATCCGATGCATATCAGCCTGAGAAAGAATTAAATCTTTTAAGTGGTGAATTTGGTTCGCAACTTCCGAGTCAAGCGCTTCTTTCCAATGAACTAGGGTATCACCGGTGAATACAGGTGCGTTCAGAGCAGTATCCAGAAACTGCCACACAGAGTGATGTCCATATGTGGTACCAACGCCGCCAGCAAATACGCCACGGTACATTCGAATTCGCACATCCGCCGAACTGAAATAACCCCTTCCCTCCTTTGTCCACTTGCCATCCCAGGGATTTACAGGATGATTTTCATAGCATGGCTCCATGTCCATGACCGGTTTGTCGGGGTAATTTTGCAAGTCGCTTCTGATGTAATCCCAAACCGGATAAGAACGACTGCCATGGCCACTTTGAATGGCATACATGGACAACCAATCTTCATCGTCAAACCATGCGGAACTACTTTCGCCGCTTCCACCCGTATGGTAGGTAATGAACGTCTTGTCTCCACAGATATCCGTAATCGCTTTCGCCATAGCCCGCCAAACGGGTCGATCGTCATGACGTTGACCATTCCGTTCATAAAAACCCGGACGGTCACCGCCCAGAATCCAGATAATATTCCATTGATCTTGATAGCGTTCTGCTAGCTTTTTCATATAGGTATATGCGCTGTTCTCGTCAAAAACACGAGGTCCACTCCCCCATTCATAAGCGACCTTGTCACCCCAAGTGGGCAACATGCCTATATACAAGCCACGTTTGGCCGCCGCTTTAACAACAAAATCGACATGATCCCAATAGTCGTATTCCTCAGCATCTGCGGGATTATTCCCCTTAGTCACTGCCCACTCCAGTGTATTCAGATTAGAGAAGGGGACATCACCGTAGCGGTTATCCTGCTTTAAACCGTCTAATTCCGCTAATACAACCGCTTGAATCACATTAAAACCTTGTGATTTTCGTTTATCTAAGTAGTAAATAATGTCTTCTCGAGTCATTCTATGAAACAGCTCCCACGCTGTATCCCCCATCCAAAAAAATGGCTGACCGGTACGGGTATCTTTTAGGTATTTATTTGACTCATCAACTATCATCTGCGCTGTAACCAAGGTCGTCACACAAATAAACACCAACGTTAAATAGTATTTCATCCGATTTCAATTTTTGATTAAACCCATCTCATCTTGCTAAATAAAACACGAAATCCGCTCCAACACTTTCGTCGCAGTTAAATGCAGCTCCTACCAATTCAATTAAATACGCTGTCAACACGAAATTTATTTCGCAAAAGATCCCCCATAGTTTCTAGCATAAGTTACAGATAAATAACGAAAATCCTTTAGTTTTCGACGGACATCAGACGTGTCAACCGATTAAAGTCCGTTAAATATCCGTTTAAGGTCCGTTGGACTTACGCTCTAATTTAAAGCATATAATTGGATTGTTGGCGTTTTCTTTTAACGAAAGTTGGCGGATATATGCGAAATCGGATTTTGGTACGTTGTTAGAGGTGACAATCTGTTTATTTAATAACCCAAAAAAATCTATGAAAAAATTCATATTTTTTGTGCTGATCGCAGCGACCCCTGCAATTTTCTTTTCCTCTTGTAGTAAAGACGAGGACACCAAACCTAGTCTAGTAGGGACTTGGTATATTTATCAAACAAGTATCGTTATCGATGATGAAACGGTTCATACAGAAGTGATGGAAGGCTGTGAGACTGAAAGTAATTTCTATGTTTCAGAAGATTACGCTGCGGTATATCGAGACGTTAATTGCAATGGATATACAAGTATGGAAGGAAGATATGACCCTGAATTGAATCAATTAATCCTGAAACAAGATAATAACGATTATTTTTTCGACCTTGAACAAAACAATGGCGAATTACTGGTAAGTATAACGTATACAGTAATCAGCGATGGTGTGGAAGTGGAAGAAACGGAAGTATTTCATTGTAAAAAAGGTGAACCTATGCTAGAATAACATCAAAACAAAGAATTTACACTATCCCAGAATACTTGTGGGTGGGTAATTGCAAAATAGCCCATTTTGAGTACAGATGTACCGGGCTATAATATTCCACAAATAAAAACACAACGATCTTGGAAACGACGACTGATATGATAAAAAGATCACTTATTTGAAAAATTTTATTATTTTTAGACCAGTTCGAAATCTAAATTTGAATAATCAAAACTTATTTTTATGGGAAAATTTGAAATCAAAACCAGAAAAAACGGGGAGTTCCAATTCAATTTAAAAGCCTCTAATGGTCAGGTAATTCTTAGCAGTGAAGGCTATAGTAGCAAGTCAAGCTGTCTTAATGGTGTTGAATCAGTAAGAAAGAACTCACAAGACGAAAACAAATTTGACAAGAAGACCTCAAGCAATGGGAAGTACTACTTCAATTTAAAAGCTACAAATGGTCAAATTATTGGCAGCAGTGAAATGTATGAATCTGCTTCCGGATGCGCTAATGGCATTGCGTCTGTTAAAAAAAATGCACCGGATGCCACGGTCGTTGAACTTGAATGATATCTGAGCCCACTTATCTAGCCGCAAAGATGGTTTCCTCTGCTTTGGAGGACCACTTTGCGCAACAGATCCTGCCTGGCGAAAAGACCAAGAGAAATCCTTTAGCACCTGATCAGTTTGTAATTGAAGGCATTATTGATAGTGCTTTTTGGGCTAGTCTGCGACATGAAGAAGGTTATGTGCCTAAGATATCTTTGGCTTTTCTCCCTCCAACGGTCGGTGAAGACAATTTAATATTTTCTGATAATCAGCGGTTAACACCGCATAACTTGGTTAAATTATCACCAGCAGTCATACGCCCTGGGGTTCATTTAGGGATATGGAAAGATGATGATAATTTATTCATCTGGGGGACAACGCACCGTGTCCCAGCTTCTTGCTTTGTTCTGGAGGTAATTGAGGCGGGCTTACTCATTGTTAAGCAAAAAAACATTGATATCGGTGCTAAGTTCATTAATATCGCGATGTTGAGAGGTAATCAGATTAAATTGGTAGATGAGAAACAGTGGGGACTTTTTAATGATCGTCCTGATATATTGACCGCTCTATTGGGTTTTCCGGTTTCGCCAGAACAAGGTGAAAACGCCAACATCTTGGTCGAATTTGCACTAGCTATGCGACGGCACGGACGTGGTGCTTTGATGCTGATTGTTCCAAATCATCATGATCTTTGGTTGAAGTCTATTGTCCAGCCTATAAGTTATCAATTTGATCCTCCCTATTCTGTCATCCCAGATACACTGGAGTCTGATGATAGTACATTAACGAATGGGTATCAGGGACGACTCAGACGTTCGATCGACTCAATAGCTGGTTTTACAGCTGTAGATGGTGCGACCGTCGTTACACGCAATCATCGGCTTTTAGCCTTTGGTGCGAAGGTAGCACGAATGGATGGACGAAAGCCCGTTAAACAAATTTTATACTCGGAACCCACTACCGGCGGGAAGCGAGAACTCCGCAGCATTGGCGATCTTGGGGGAACGCGACATTTGGCTGCCGCCCAGTTTGCATACGATCAACACGATGCTTTAGCGATGGTTGCGTCGCAAGATGGGTATTTTACAGTTTTTGCTTGGTCTGATGAACTTGAAATTGTCCATGCTCATCGAATTGATATGCTCTTGATGTAAAAAGCCCCCATCTGCCGAAATGGACGAAAAGAAAACCATTCCAGCAAGCGAGAGCCTTAAACGACAACCTTACGTAAACTTGAGTATTGTTCTTATGCTTTTATTTAAATACATAACGAAACCCAATTCCAAAACGTCCGGGAAGGAAGTCGCTACCACCATCATATAATGCCAGCCTAGGACGCCAATCGAACGACATAGCAAGCGGTGCATTGGTAATTTTATAATCGAGCCCCAAAGTCCCAATCAAGGAAATTTCCGAATCCGAATTGGCAAAAGAAATAGCGGGTCCAGCACCCAAATACCACTGAAGCCCGTTTGCACCGGATATGCCTTGATGATATTGATAAAGTCCTTGAATAGATGTAAAACTATCGTCAAAAAGCACAGCAGCTTCTACTGCACTATTGGCAGAGAAAAAATGCTTGATGTGTGGTCCTACCAAAGTAATCCCATCTCCGAAGTCAATCAATAATCCTCCGCCAGTTCTATACTGTGCTTGTGCATTACTAGATAACATAATAGCTGCGGAACAAATAAAAACAGCTACCCAATGTGTAATTTTTAATTTTTTCATGGTTTGGTCTTTTGATTTAATATCACAAATTTAGATGCTATACGACACTGCTACAATCCTGCGATTTAGGGAAATCTACATCCCCCTTTTTGGGGATTTTAGCTTTTAACGCGCCGAAAGCTACGGAGCTATCAAAAAACCTTATAAATTTACTGGATAAACGACTTATACTTTGACAAAAATACTCGTCCATATTCTTTTACTGTTCAGCTGCTTGTCCGCATCCGCACAGAGCATCGATAGCTTGATGCGTTTAGCCGAACTCGAACAATCCGAGACAGAAAAAGCCAAATTGTTGTTGGAGATATCGGACTACTGGTCGTATACCGACAGCACAAAAGCCCTCCGGTTTCTAAACCAAGCGAAGGAACTCGCTGAAGGCAATGACTACCTAGAAGCCGTTTCCATTTTTTATGAAGCAGGGGTTTACTTCGATCACGATATTGAGCGATCACAGCGACTTTACATGAAAAGCGCTGAACTTTTGGCTAAGTTCAAAACAGAAGAAGCTTATGAATATAAAGCTAGGCTCTGGCATAATTATGCAACACTGGATCAAGTAAGTGGCAATGATCAGTCCTTCTTGGATATAACATTGAAATACTGCATCCCTTATGCAGAGCGCTCTGGAAATAATATTTTGCTATCAGGTTATCTATCCGATGTAGGCATGGTCTTTTACAACCATAAAGCTTACGACAAGTCGATCGACTACTACAACCAAGCTATCAATCTCCTGAGCAAAGAAAAGAACGACGGTGGCAATCTCCCTCGAGCGTATGTCAATATGGCTCAGTCTCAGATATACCAGAATGAACTCAAGGGAGCTAAAGAGTCTTTGGACCACGCCTATACATTGCTGAAAGATTTTCCGGAGTCGAAAATCTTCGCATTTTACTATATGGTAAAATCGATGTATCATCGATATAATAAAGATGTAGAGCAGTCGCTTCAGAGCATCAATGAAGGTATTAAGCATGCGACCAAACTTCATGCGGACTATGACCTGTTAGGTCTTCAATATGAAAAGTATCAGGTTTACAAACTAGAGGGAAATTACACCGCGGCAAAAACCCAGCTAGAAAGTATTTTGGATAACAAAAAGTATAGCGGCCTGACCAAAAATAAATTGGCTTTTTTAATTGAATTAGCGGGAGTTGAAAAAATGCTTGGTGATTACAGGCGTGCTTACGAGCTAATCGAAGAGCATCGCTTATTGAGCGATACATTCCATGCTGAAAACACGCGTGCGAAGATAGCGAGGATGGAAGCCATGTACAGGACTTCCGAACAAGAGAAAGAGATTCTACAGTTACAAAATAAACGTCGAATAGAATCGATGCTCTTATGGGGTAGTATCTTTTTTATCATCCTGCTCAGTTGCATTTTCTATTATGCATTGAGGCAACGAAAGCGCCGTAACCAACAACAATTACATTCGTTCGAACAACAGCGCGAGATTGAAGTTGCCCATGCCCTAATGGAGGGTGAAGAACAAGAGCGATTGAGGCTGGCGCGTGATCTTCATGATGGTCTCGGAGGTATGATTACTGGGATTAAAATGAAACTAGACACAAAAGCGAGGATGATGGAAGATGAGGACCTAACCAAAGCGGTAGAGCAGTTAGATAGCACACTTTTGGAATTACGACGGACGGCGAGAAATTTAATTCCTGAAAACCTATTGAAATATGGACTGGAAGATGCATTAAAAGATTTCTGTCAGTCGCTTAATACAGAAGAAACTCAAATTACGTTTTATTGCAACAACCTATCGCCCATCCGTGATAAAAATACGCAGCTTGTATTATATCATATTATGCTCGAGTTGGTGAACAATGCTATTCGTCATGCAGAAGCCACTCATATTTTATTACAATGTACTTTGGAGGGCGATTTGCTGCTCATTGACGTAGAAGACGATGGTAAAGGTTTTGATCTGGAGACAACAAAACGTAACATGGGCCTGAATAATATTGAAATGAGAGTCGCCTACCTCGAGGGTAAAATGAATATTGAATCGCAACGCGGTAAAGGAACCACAATAAGTATAGAGTGTCATATATGAAAAAGATCCGAATCATAATCTGTGATGACCATCCGCTCATAACGGAAGGAATACACAGCTTTATAGTCCAGAAAGAAGACATGGAAGTGGTTGCCACAGCAAATAGCGGTGCCGAATTAATGGATGTTCTGCAAAAAAAGCATGCTGACATTTTATTGCTTGATGTTAATCTGCCTGATGACAATGGGGTCGATTTATGCGTGGAGGTTAAAAAGCAATATCCAGAGATGAAGATTTTAGGGCTCAGCAACTTCAACGAAAGGAGTGTTATTGTCCGGATGCTGAACAATGGTGCTTCAGGTTATTTAGTAAAAAGTGAATCGGTACAGGTAGTGGAGCAAGCCATACGTCATATCTACGAGGGTGGTGTATACTTTGGCAAAGAAGCTCAAAAAACGCTGACCTCATTAACAAAAACCGAATTATTGGAAATACCGCCGATCACGAAACGCGAAAAGGAAGTACTCCAATACCTCGACGAAGGATTAACCTCACCAATGATTGCCGAAAAAATGTTTATTAGCTCGTTGACAGTCGACAGCCACCGGAAAAATTTATTGCGAAAATTTAACGTTAGTAAAACGATTAACCTCTTACAAAAGGCCAAAGAACTCGGGATTATCTAAACTTCTCTATGTGATGTCCTTTTTCTTTTTTATATTCAATTAAAATTACATTGTTATGACATATAGAAAGACACTCACTATCCTTATTCTTGTTGCATTCGGTTTCACATTGAGCGCTTTTATGCCAACAGAAAAACAAGCAGAGCAAGAATACAGAGCTGAAAACTTAAAGGTTCTACCTAAAGACATTACCAAAGATGAGCTAGATGAAGTCATGGACGGATTCAAAGTGGCATTGGGCGTAAAATGTGGTCATTGCCATGCACCAAGGACCGACGATCCTTCGAAACTTGACTTTGCCAGCGATGCAAAGATTGAGAAAGAGATTGCACGAAAAATGATGAAGATGACAGCAAAGATCAATAAAAAGTATTTCCATCGAGTTGACGAGAAAGGCATTATGGCTAATATTTCTTGCATGACCTGTCATAATGGAAATACCAAACCCGAAATACTAGCTATTCAAAAGTAATCCTCTTGTGAGCTTTTTCTTTCGCAGGAAGTGATCCTTAGAGCAGAGGTAAATTTAGTTTATCTCTGCTGCT
This sequence comes from Albibacterium profundi, assembly GCF_042159835.1. NCBI lineage: Bacteria > Pseudomonadati > Bacteroidota > Sphingobacteriia > Sphingobacteriales > Sphingobacteriaceae > Albibacterium > Albibacterium profundi. The sequence continues at coordinate 173,532 of NZ_JBBVGT010000002.1, forward strand.
ATCTGCTCTGCAGATGTCACACCAGCTGGTAATTTAATCACCTTCAGATTCCGGAAATGGATTTCAGCGCCTTCTGATTCGAGGCAGAGATAACCTTTTTTAATGGTCGACTGGCTAATACCGTTAACAAACTTACCATTAACGGAAAGCTTGATCGTTCCATCGACACATATCACTTCGTAGGTGTTCCATTCGCCTTTTCCTTTCGCACGATTTTCAATCGATTTGCTACGTTCACCGCGTGGGTTATCTGGGATAGTTTGCACCCCTCCCACTCCAAAAAGTTCACCATGCACATAAGCAATTGGGGGCTTTACTCCATCACGTATGTTTTGATTTACCCAATCTAATTCCAACATCTGAACTTCAACACCACCTGGCAAGCGATTTTCGCCGGGTTTCGCATCGCTCCATACGAACATACCAGAATTTCCTCCGGCTTCCATATGTCGCCATTCGACATGAATAATGAAATTTTCATACTGCTCAGCCGAACGCATGACGCCAATAGGTAGTCCTTCACAGATAAGCAGGTCATCTTCAATCCGCCAAGTTTCCGGCGTTGTATTCACATCAATCCATTGAATTGTTTTGCCTTCATTCACATCCCCGGCCAAAAGATCATAATAATCAATTTCAGTTCCAAATTGAATGCTAGAACTTTGCGCGAAAGCGCTATGTACTGTACCTAGTAAAAACAGAAGTACAGCAGTACACAATCGTGTTTTCATAATTTGAATCGGTTAACTTTAGCTTATTTTCGTCACGCCGGGAACGGCAATTGGAGGCATATCAATCTTCAGATCCCAGGTATAGCTGGCAACATCAGGACCTAAGGTTTTTGGAGAGTTCAACGCATCTTCATAAGTAATTAACTGCCCGGTATAGCCGACCATCCGGCCCCATATAGCTAACAGCGTACTATTAGACATAAAATCACCATCGTTAATCGGCTTTCCATTTCTTATGGATGCGAAAAGCTCATCATGCTGGGTTTGATACATATTGTTTCTAGGACCAGTATATTTCCAGGGACTCTGCCCGGTAATTTCATATTGGCTGCCGATATTTACAAGAGCACTTCCCGTCGTACCCATCACGTCAACGCTATTTCGGTTCGTTGTACCAGCCTGCTGACGCGTAAAATGGTAACCCTTAGCACCATTAGCGTATTCAAATTCTACAGCGAAGTGATCATAGATATTTCCATATTTTGGATCGACACGTACCTGACGTCCTCCAGTACCAATGGCTTTGATTGGCATGACATCACCCATAGCCCAAGACATCATATCCAAACTATGCACGGCTTGTTCTACAATAAAATCGCCTGACAACCAATTGTAATAATACCAGTTTCTCATCTGATAAGTCATATCCGTCCAATCAGACTCACGAGGAAAATACCAAGCCTCGCCACCGTTACGAAACGTTGTAACTGCCTTTATATCGCCGACACTTCCATCTAATACTTTTGTAAAGACTGCTCTATTGGAATTGTCATAACGAAAACAGAACCCCGACACGAGTGACAGGTTTTTCTCTTTAGCTTTTTTAGATAATTCTATCACCTTTCTTACGCCTGGAGCATCTACGGCTACAGGCTTTTCGCAGAAAATGTGCTTATTTGCGTTGACCGCCGCTTCTAAGTGGAGTGGGCGAAATCCGGGCGGCGCCGTCAATAACACAACGTCGACACCGGAATCAATTACTTTTTGGTAAGCGTCAAAACCGATAAACCTCTTCGCTTTATCAACTTTAAGTTGTTTTGGATTTATTTTTTCTAAAGATGCATACGACTCATCCAACCTATCGGGAAACACATCACCCATAGCGGTAAGTTCGACATTTGGGTCAGCCTTCATGGCTTGTGCTGCCGCGCCGGTACCACGCCCCCCGCATCCAATCAAACCAACTTTAATTACTGATCTCTGCGATGCGAACGTTGATGCAGAAGCGGCAAGCGGACTCGCTAAAGAACTACCTAACAATACCAGTCCGGAGTTTTTAAGAAAGGTTCTTCTATTTGATTGGTGAAAGCTGTTTGTCTTTTTATGCATATTTATATTTTAAAACTGATTTTTAAATCTTTTTCCTAAGCCCTCGGCGCATTCACGGCGGTTGCATCGAGCATAAAGTTATGCAAATCAATGTTTTTTACAAATTGTGGAAGTTGATCGGCACCTGGACCGTACATCATTAGCTCGACAAAATCAGACGAATGTCCTGTTGAGCCAAAGGCTACTCCAGTATATTTCGATGCGATTCGTGCAAAAACATCAACCGGTACGCTTTTGGCGTTCGCTCCCTGATAGTAACGCAATATCTCTTGGGCTTCTTCTTGATTTATCGCAAAACCCTGTGCAGCATGAATGTGATCAATCAACTTAGAAGGTGTATAATCTGGTTTAATACGGTTGATCACCCAGTTATTACTTTGTTTAACTGTCTGCAATAGGTCAAACTTTTTATCACTCGAAAACAAACCAGGGTTTCCATTACCATGGTCTGTTGTGATTATAACAAGTGTTTCACCGTCTTTCTCAGCAAAGTCGATCACATCAGCTATTGCTTCATCGAAAGCGATTTGTTCGTAAATCAATGCCGGAGCATCGTTAGCATGAGCGGCCCAATCAACCGCGCCGCCTTCAATTTGCATGACAAAGCCATCTTTATTTTGGCTTAAACGCCTTATTGCGGCTCTAGTCATTTCAGCCAAACTCGGAATACGGTTTGTTAAATCTTTGCTTGATTGTACATCCACCACATAAGGGAGACCTCCCTTATGAAAAACTCCTAAGAGCGGCGACCCCGACGTAGATGAAAGCCCTTGAAGCTCTCTCCTGCTTTTTACGATGGTATATCCTTTCTGTGCGAATTTCTGGAATAGATCTACCGCATCTTTTCTATCCTCTTTACTGAAAAATTCAGTTCCAGCACCCATCATCACGTCAAATTCAAGTTTCAAGTATTCTTCGGCTATAATAGGTTGATCATTTCGGCTAGCGACATTTACACAGAATCCTGCCGGAGTAGCATGCGTTATCGGCACACTGGTTACGCAACCGACCGATTTACCAGCCTCCTTAAACTTTTGTAAAATAGGTTTATTGAATGAACCATCGGGATTTACATTCAAAGCGCCGTTATTTACACGAACTCCACCACCCCAGGAAGAACTCCCAGCTGCAGAATCTGTTACTAATGCGTTAGCCGAAGCTGTGTCCATCAATGCTCGGTTAACAGTTCCCTTATTATAAAGCGACATCCAATTAGATGATCTTCCTTCTTTACGCCGGAGCATCAAATCAGCTAACGTGAGGGTTCCCATACTCATCCCATCGCTGACCATAAATATGATATTTTTGGCTCGCTTCCCTTGCTTGGGCAAATTGCTATGTCGACTATTATCTCCGGCCAACAGATCAAACGGTGAAAGTAAACCAGCACCAGCTGCAATCAGCGATCCTTTTTTAAAAAACGTTCTTCTTTTCATGTTAAAAATATTTTTATTACAATTTAGCACATAGTGAGGTTGCACATAGCTCCCTATGCGCAAAGATTGTTTATTAGAATGAAGAGCTTGTTAACTGAATGTTAATGTAAGATGAAATAAGCTATATTAACTTATTCTTCCGTTAATATCGCCGCTACGCGTCCAATTTGACCATCCTCTAAGCGAACCTTAATACCCCGAGAATGTACTGGAGCGGATGTTAAAATGTCTTTTACTCTACCTTGTGTTTGCTTACCACTGTGTTGATCTTCTTTCCGAATAATAGCAACAGCTAATCCGGGATGAATATTTTTTCTATTTTGTCCGTTCATAATCTATTTCCTTGGTTGTTCCTAGATATTAAAAATTCAGAATATCAAAAATATAAAAATTATCCGGATGTTTCCACGCTTTGTATATGTTTGAGTACACATACAGTAAATTTATTCAAAAATTATGTTGCTGTAAATCAACACAATACGAGACGGATGCAAATTTTGGCGTGACACTTGCAGAGAGCTTGGTGTTTTAAACAACAAAATTTAGAAACTATGAAAAAATTATTCTTATCTGCAATTGCAGTTCTTTTTGGATTTGGAGCTTTTGCTCAAGAATTAGGATATGGATTTAAAGCGGGTGTAAACTTACCGAATTATAATTTCAGTAACAGTGATTTAGAAACTGAAAGCACAACCAACTTTCATGTAACAGGTTACTTAGATGCACCTATTAACCAAATGTTCTCGATCCAACCAGGGGTATCTTTACAAGGTAAAGGTGCTAAATTAGAAAATGAGATGGGTAGCTGGAAACAAAACACCATGTGGATTGAAGTACCTGTTAACGCCGTTGCGAAATTCCCAACAATGGGCGGAGGTAACTTCTTCTTAGGTGCCGGTCCTTATGCAGCCTTCGGTATTTCAGGTGAAAATAAAATCGAAAGCGGTGATTTTGAACTAAGCGATGAATTTGAATTTGGCAAAGACGGAACTCAAAAGGGAACCGACTTTGGTGTAAACTTCCTTGCAGGATATCGTTTAGGAAATGGTTTAACACTGGGTGCAGGATATGGTTTAGGTTTAGCTGATATCGCTCCTGATAATAGTTCGGACATTAAACAAACTAACCGTGTATTATCGTTCTCAGTAGGTTACGAACTATAAAATTACGTTAAATAACACCTACAAAAGGTCGTTTCGAAAGAAACGGCCTTTTTTTGTAATTTTGCTTAAGGAATTACGTTATATTGCACTGTAAAGAAAATAACCATACATGTATAAGTCCAGTTATAAACTCCTACTCTTGGTATTGGCGATTGTTTTTATTCCCTTGTTAAGTCAGGCACAAAAAAACGAAATCAATCACTTCATTGTAAAAGAGACTCTCGTGAAAAACGGAAAACTGGCAATTATTGCGACCGACTCGCTGGAAAACCCGTTAGACTATATAAACGGGACATTCCAATTCACGGTCAATGGTTTTACATCCGGGTTGGAATTTTCGGACGGGGTAGCAACAACAAAAAACGAAGTAGAACATTCCACCTTTGCTTTTATTAAACACGTGAACACTTCCGGTTCGCACGGTCAACTATATTATCTCAATAAAACCGAGAGTGGAATAGACGTGTTTCAGATCAGTTGGATATGGCTTATTCTTGTGCCAGTCGTGCTCATCTTACTTGTGATGATGTTTCGGAAACTTTTGACGGTAGCGATTATCGTCTTCCTGATATTTTTATATTTTAACTACAGGCAAGGGCTCGACCTCAGTACTTTTTTTGAAACCATTGTACACGGTATCCAAAATCTATTCTGATCTTTATACAATCGCCAGCGTTTAGAAAGGCATTCCAATTCCAAAATTATATTGGATAAAATTGTACTTATCAGGGAAATTAGTTTCGTAATATCGATCTCTGAAGTCTTTATTATCAAATAATTTATTAATTACCCAGCGATCAGAACCCACAAACTGAGGGTCTCTTATCTTTGCAGCAACATCAAGGCGGAAGACAAAATAGTCAAGATCAAAACGAAAACCAAAGCCACCACCAATGGCAATTTGATCAACAAAGCTATTCCACTTGAATTGCCCTTCAGGATTGACCCCGTTATCGCGCAAACGCCAGATATTTCCTGCATCTATGAAGGTAGCTCCTTTCAGCTTAGCTCCCCAAAAGTTATTCAAAATCTTAAATCGGTATTCAATATTCGCTTCAAGCTTGATCTCACCTAACTGATCTAAATTTCTAAGGTTTAAGCGTAAGGAATCTGGCAAAACCGAACGGTTATATCCACCCGGCCCCAGTGTTCTGGCTTGCCATGCACGGATACCATTCATTCCACCACCATAGAAGTTCTTCTCAAAGATTAGAAAATCTTGGTTATTACCATAGGGTACCGCAATCCCCGGGTTGAGGCGAAAAACCAGCTGCTTTTCACCGCCGAAATGTTTATAATAGCGAAAATCGGTCTCTACTTTTGTATACTGAAGGAATGGGACGCCAAACAAGGTTTTCTCTCCACTTTCGTTCTTATCAAAGTTCACCAAAGAACCGAGTAAGCTCAAACTGTTTCCGCTTAGATCGAGCGTTCCTCGAAAATAAATAAAATCCTCGAGCGTATTTAGTCTCACGCTATTGTAGGTATAAGCATATTGACTACCTAAGCCGAAATAAGCGCGGTCGTTCGTTTCAATATAAAGACGATAGCCTTCCCTATCCAATTGTTCTTTAAAATCAGGAGCGAGCCGGCCCACCCGATACTCTAATAAAATTGGTGTTACCTGATGTAGTTTATATTTTGTTTCATTCCAGGCATAGGAAATTGAATTAATGAAATAACGATTAGAATACGTGTCCTTCTGATCAAAAATTTGCCAGTTACTTGAAAAAATAGTCCTCGGCATACCATTTCGTCCAATCACAGGAATGGAAAAAGGCACTAACAAACGGGGAACGGTTAGTGTGGCCCCCAATTGCAGGTCACGATTAAATACACGATCTAGCAAGTGACCATCGAGCTCAGAATCGAAAAGAACACCAAACTGTGCTTTCAGTTCCAATTGCTCCGCACCACCGAACAGATTTCGGTTAGTATAGGTATTACCGATATTAAATCCGCTTCTGCCGGAGTTAAATGTATATTCGCCTTCGATCCGATTTGCCATTCGCTTTAATGGCACCAATTCATAGAAAGCATTTAACCTTGTTGAATCTGACTTTTCGAAATTGACCTTAATACTCTTAAAGGCGTTTAGTTCGTAAAGACGATCATAGGTTAAATTTTCTGAATCGATATTGTAGATATTCCCTTTTTTAAGAAAGATATAACGACCAATCGGCTGAGGTCGAAATTTCTTGCTGTGGTCCGTATAGTGCATACCTCGTCTAAGGGTATCTACAGCCGGATCCGCTATTGTTGAATCAGCACTCGTCGTAATTTCAACGAAACTACTATCAATTCTGTAAACAGTATGCTCAGTCTTATTCTCCGGGTTGTCAATAATTAGTTTTAAATCTACAAAATTGCCGGCTTTATTAGAATCAACTTCAAAGCGAATATACTGTCGCACAAAATCATAATAACCGATGCGCCGTCCGAGGTTATATAAATGTTCCCGAACGATTACCAATGAATCAGAATCATAACGCATGCCCGGACTCAATAATTTTACCGTATCTCGAAAACGATGATAAAACGAATCGAGACGTTGATCTTCTATTTGTGTTGTTAGATTTTCAATATAAAAAGGATCGCCTTGGTCAACTTGAAATACGACATGCGCTTTTTGCTTTTTTATGGCGATAGAATCATCTACAGTAGCGTTGAAATAGCCCTTGGTAAACAAGAAACGTTCAATCTGGCTTCTCGATATTTCTACAAGCGAGCTATCGAGAATACTGGGTGCTTCTCCCACATTGCGAATATCGCTTGTCCGGTAATGTCCATCCTGCCCGTTTGCAAAATTGTAGATAAATAAATTGATAGGTGAGTTAGGACGTATTTCTTTTTGGATATATTCAGATGCAGCCTCCTCAAAACGTGGTTCAATACCGTCCAACTTGACCTTTGTGACCAGCACCTGATCATCCTCCAGCAACTTAACGGAGCGACAAGATGTAACAAATAGCACGAAAAGCGCTATTATTGTAAAAAAATATAACTTAGAAGTTGATAATGCTCTCAAAATCTCAAATAAGTCTAATCAAATCACTTCAATTAAAAAAATACCGTCGGGCTCATAAACTTTTTATCGTCGAAGGCTTTAAATCCATAACGGAGTTTTTTAACGAAGATTATACTCTACACAGTTTATACTATCTTCCTGAACTCTCGTCAAAAATGCTCAAATTTCCGGATAAAATAAAAGGAATAGAAGTTTCTTCCCAGGATTTAAAAAAAATCAGCACATTAACTACACCCCAAGGCGCGTTAGCTCTATTTCAAATACCAGACCACAAACTCCATTTACCTACATTGAAAGGTCAATTTACCATGGTGCTCGATTTTGTGCAAGATCCAGGAAACTTGGGTACGATTATTAGAACTGCTGATTGGTTTGGGATGAATACGATAATTTGCTCTGACGACACAACTGATGCCTACAGCCCAAAGACTGTTCAGGCTACCATGGGCTCCTTAGCACGGGTAAAACCGGTTTACTGCGACTTGGTTAAGTTATTAAGCGAGACGAATTTAAATAGCTATGCGGCGATGTTAGACGGAAACTCGCTGTATCAAACCGACTTTCAAGATGAAGGTTTGATTGTTTTCGGCAACGAAGGCCACGGTATCCGAAGGGAAATAGCACCATTTATAAAACACAAAATAACGATCCCGCGGATCGGACAAGCCGAATCTCTGAATGTTGCCACCTCGTCTGCTATTATTTGTTCAGAAATCTACAGAAAAACAAAAAAAACTTAGGCATACAAGATTAATTTACTATTTTTGCATTCCTTTACAGGTAAGGGTCGGATGGCCGAGTGGCTAGGCAGAGGTCTGCAAAACCTTTTACAGCGGTTCGAATCCGCTTCCGACCTCGTTAATAAAAGAAAATATAAAAAAACACAACAATGGGAGTTACACGTTTAAAAAGAAAAGATAGAAGAAATAAAACAACTGCCAAAAAAGAAGTTCAGTTCCTAAAATTAGGCCGTAACATTGAAACTGGCAGTCGTTCAGAAATGCCAGCTACTGCGCAGATCGTTAAAAACAATGCTATCCTAGACAAACTAGAAGCAGGTTTAAAAAAGTAGATTTAAAACTACATTTGATAAGGTAATAAAAAAGGCTGAAGAAAGTTCCTTCAGCCTTTTTTATTACCTTATTTTCGTTATTCTTTTTCCTTGTTTACTATTCTTTCTTTGCTATACGTTTGCATATTTGCTTCACTAACTGAGGGCCTTCATAAATTAGGCCCGTGTATACTTGCACCAAACTAGCACCTGCTTGTATTTTAGCTAGCGCGTCCGCCGCGGAGTGTACCCCTCCTACTCCGATAATCGGGAACCGGCGATCTGACTTTTCAGCAAGATATCGAATGACTTCAGTAGATCGGACCGCCAACGGCTTGCCGCTAACCCCGCCGGCCTCATTAATTAATGAAGCATTACTTTGTAGACCTTCTCTTTCGATGGTTGTATTCGTGGCAATCACCCCTGCAATTCTTGTATCAACAACAATTTCTACAATATCATCTAATTGGCTATCTGTTAAATCCGGTGCAATCTTAAGCATAATAGGCTTTGGCTTTTCGTGCTTTTCGTTGCGTTGCTGGAGGGTGTTAAGGATGTGTTTAAGCGGCTCTTTTTCTTGAAGGTCACGAAGTCCGGGTGTATTCGGCGAACTTACATTGACCACAAAATAGTCGACATAGTCAAATAGCTTATCAAAACAGATGACATAGTCATTTACAGCATCCTCGTTAGGCGTAGTTTTATTTTTTCCAATATTCCCACCGACGACCAGACCGTCTCGTTCCGTAAAATATTTTAATCGTAATGCTGCAACGTCCACTCCCTGATTGTTAAAACCCATACGATTGATCAACGCGCCGTCCTTAGGCAATCTAAACATTCTGGGTTTATCATTGCCCGGCTGCGGTCTGGGAGTTACTGTCCCTATTTCGATAAAACCGAAGCCTAGAGATGCCATTTCTTGTATGAATTCCGCATTTTTATCAAAGCCCGCCGCTAAACCTACCGGATTTTTGAACTTAACGCCAAAAACAGTTTGTTCCAGGTTCGGATTTTCATACGAAAACGAAGCCTTCATTAGCTTCTTTGAGCCCCATATTTTTAAAAATGTTCTGAGTCCGCCAGTCACCGTATAATGTGCTGTCTCTGGATCTAATGAGAAGAAAAGCGGTTTGACCAATTTATACATGGAGCAAAGATAGAAACTATTTAAATTTAAAAATTGTACTTTTGCAGCGAAATGATATCAATCAATAATTTAACTTACGAGATAGGTGCGCGGGCTTTGTATGATGAGGCAAATTGGCATATAAAACCTGGTGAAAAGACGGGACTAATAGGTGCAAATGGCACGGGTAAAACAACGCTTCTTAAGCTTATTGTAGGCGAGTTAATGCCTACATCGGGGACTATTTCCATGGCTAAAGGTCTGAAAATTGGGTACCTAAATCAGGATCTTTTATCATATCACTCTGAAAAAAACATTCTACAAGTATCGATGGAGGCCTTTGAAAGGCAAAATGAACTGCATGATCAAATAGAGGCGCTCCTTAAAAAACTGGAAACCGACTACAGTGAAGATATCTTACATAAGCTGAGCGACAAGCAAGCAGAATTTGAAGCCTTAGACGGTTATAACATTGAGTACAGAGCGGCAAGTATTCTCGCGGGGCTGGGCTTTGATGAAATGGATCAGCAACGACAGCTGTCGGAGTTCTCAGGGGGGTGGCGGATGCGTGTAATGCTAGCAAGGATTTTACTTCAAGCTCCGGACTTACTGTTACTCGATGAGCCGACAAACCACCTAGACTTACCTTCTATTCAATGGTTAGAAAGCTATCTTCAAGCTTTTGAGGGAGCGGTGATCATCGTTTCGCACGACCGTTATTTCTTAGATCGGGTTATTGAAAAAACAGTAGAATCCAAACGTGGAAAGCTGAATGTCTATGCGGGTAACTATAGTTTTTATCTACAAGAAAAGGCTCAACGTGAGGAAATACAAAACAACCAATATAAAAATCAGCAGGCGAAGATTAAGCAAGAAGAAAAGTTAATTGAGCGATTCCGAGCGAAAGCTAGTAAAGCAAAGATGGTTCAGAGCCGGATTAAGGCCTTGGACAGGATGGACAAAGTGGACGCTGTAGACGATTACAACCCAACGGTGAACTTTAGTTTCCGCTTTAGCAAACAGTCTGGACGCCATGTTAAAACCTTAACAAAAATTAGTAAGTCATACCCAGGTGTACCGATTTTGAAAAACACAGAAGGGCTAATTGAAAAGGGAGATAAAATAGCCTTAATTGGGGCAAACGGTCGCGGAAAATCTACGCTACTAAGGATTATAGCGGGAGCAGATACCGACTTCGAAGGTCAGGCGGAATCGGGACATAATGTAACACAGACGTTCTTCGCACAGCATCAATTAGAAGCGCTGCATTTAGAAAACGAAATCTTACAAGAATTGCAGGCTTTCGCACCCAAACATACGGAGACTGAACTTCGAACAATTTTAGGCTCCTTCCTATTTACCGGCGATGATGCTTTTAAGAAAATAAAAGTACTGTCTGGAGGAGAAAAGTCGCGGGTTGCCCTAGCTAAAGCATTGACTGCCGATGCAAACTTTCTATTATTGGATGAGCCTACAAACCACTTGGATATCCAATCGATTAACATTTTGATCCAAGCTTTGAAACAGTACGAAGGTACCTTTGTTGTTGTATCACACGACCGCTATTTGCTTGACAACGTGGCAAATAAGATCTGGTATATTGAAAACCAGCAAATAAAAGAATATCCTGGGTCTTACCAAGAATATGAAGAATGGCGGATTGCGAAAGAAAATAAGCAAACCCAAAAAGAAGAAAGTAAAGAAAAGAAGCCCAAAAAAGAGAAGAAAAAAACGACGAGTAATCATTCAGACAAAAAAATGGACCGGGAACGCCAGAGTTTTAGTTTGAACAAGGACTTAGAGCGTTTAGATAATGAGATTACACTAGCCAAAAAGGAATTAGAAGATATTGAGAAAGAGCTAAGTAACCCAGCGATTTATCAGGAAGAAGACAAACTTAGTGAAGTCAACGATCGGTATACAAAGAAAAAATCGAAATTAAGTTCACTCCAAGAACAATGGGAAGTCATCGCCGACAAAATCTTAGAGCTTGAATAATTAAAAACACGAATGATGAATCAAAAATTTGCAAAGGAATCACACGTTGTCATGAATGAGCTGGTATTGCCTAATGACACGAACCCTCTCCATAATCTGATGGGTGGACGTCTACTTCACTGGATGGATATTGCTGGTGCTATTTCTGCGCAAAAGCATTGCGACGCTGTTGTCGTAACAGCATCGGTAGATAATGTATCATTCAAACATCCGGTTAAACTCGGAGCCGTTGTTACAATTGAAGCCCAGGTAACCCGGGCCTTTAACACTTCTGTGGAGGTACGGTTAACCGTATGGGCGCAGAATATGCCGGGCGGCACTAAAGTAATCTCTAACCAAGCTTTCTACACCTTTGTGGCAATCGACGAACATTCGAATACGATGAAGGTACCGCGACTGCTTCCGGAGACAGACGAAGAAAAGGAACTTTTTACAAGTGCTGTTCAACGCCGCGAGATGCGATTGGTATTGGCTGGTAAATTAGCCGTTACGGACGCTTCTGAATTAAAAAATATATTAAATCCGCTTCGTAACGAAACTAAGCCTTAACTAGCTTCCCAGTTCAACGATTCGGTCGAACTCTTCACGCTTTAACGGCATCACAGATAGCCTACTTTGCTTTACAAGCGCAGTTTCCTTTAACAGCTCATCGCTTTTGATCGTTTCGAGAGTAACGGGATTTTTAAGCTCTTCAACCGGTGATAGGTCTACAACCACCCAACGGTCGTCCGTAGTGGTTGGATCTTGATAATATTCGTTGACAACCTTAGCTATCCCAACGACTTCCTTCCCTTCGTTACTATGGTAGAACAGAACGAGGTCGCCTCTTTTCATGTCTTTCATATTATTCCTGGCTTGGTAATTACGTACACCATCCCAGAAAGTCTGCTTATCCTTTTGAAACTGTTGCCAACTGTATTTAAACGGTTCAGATTTAACTAAGTAATAATTCATGTCAAAAAAAAGAGAGATTTGGGATCATTCCCAAATCTCTCCAAATCTAATAAAATTCAGGGATTAATGACCACTCTGACCATCTATTCCATGTGCATGTCCATGTGACAATTCGTCTTCGGTAGCCTCGCGAACTTCTAGTACTTCGATGTCAAAATGTAAATTTTGGCCAGCCATTGGGTGATTCAAGTCTACAACAACAACTTCCGGGCTCACTTCAACAACCTTTGCTCTGAACTGATTACCTTGATTGTCTTGAAGAGGGATAATCTCTCCAACTGGCGGGATGCCAGACTCTTTAAACATATCGGCAGGAAGTTGAGCAACGGCCGCCTCATCAACATCTCCATAAGCATCAACAGCTTGAAGTTCAAAATCGACCGTGTCACCTTTCTTTAAACCTTGAATATTTTCTTCAAATTTAGGTAACATCATACCCACACCCGATAAAAAAACTAATGGATTTTCTTTGCTTGCTTCTTCAACAAACTCTTTCTTTCCATCGTTTAACGTGTGTAACTTGTAAGTTAGCGCTACTACGGTGTTTGGTTGTATATTCATCTTATAAAAATTGTGGGGATTCTCATTGAATCTCCGGATTAAAAATTAAATTTAATGCAGCTGGTATAGTATCTACGGGTAAGCTACAGCTTTTGTTTTTGCAAACGTATACCCTTGTGCTCTCACCTATTCGATTTTTTAACAAAGGTAGATTCTCATTCATACCCCCTAACGTAATTTTGTTTGGAAGATAAGTTCGATCTAGTTCCCGTCTGTATGTATTTGATTCTGGCCCTGTGATAGCAATTTCATTAACACCAACAACTTCATTCAATACCAACATTGCCCAATTCGAAAATGCAGATGGATAAGTTTTTATTTGTGGAAAAACATTGATCAGTGTCTGCATAGCCATTGAACGATACTTATCTTCATCAAAAAACAAGCCTAACTTGAATAACTGGGTGACAAAAACAGAATTAGATGAAGGAATGACATCATCCATAATTTCTCTTTTTTCAGCAATCAATTGCTCAGCTTTCTTAGAGCTATAGCGAAATACGGTGTCACCCTCTTGCCGGAAATCCGACAATACTCTATTCGTCAACCCCTTAGCACGGTTTAAATATTCAACATTAAAGGTAGCTTCGTATAATCCGATCAGCGCATCGATGTAAAAAGCATAATCATCTAAGAAACCGAGAACCTGTCGCCCGTGATGCTCTGGCTGCCTCAATAAATTACCCTCGCCATCTAATAGGTTCTCTTTGATAAATTGATCACAGCTAACTGCAACGTCTAAAAATTCTTGCTTATTAAATGTACGATAAGCACCTGTAAATGCCCTGATCACCATTGAGTTCCATGCACACAGAACTTTGTTGTCTAAAGCAGGACGGTTTCTTTTCTCTCGAAATGCATATAATTTCTTTTTAACTTCAGCTAAATATACTTCCCACTCATCAGCTGTAAATCCGGCTTCCTGCGCCAATATGTCAGCATCCACAGCGGTCTTAAGAACATTGCTATGCATTTCTTGCCAATTCCCTTCCTCTGTTATTTGAAAGTATTGAATAAATAACATTGCGTCCTCCCCCAGAGCTTCAACGATCTCATCCTGTGTAAAACAGTAGTACTTACCTTCAACGCCATCACTGTCTGCATCTAATGAGCTATAAAATCCACCTGATGGATGCATCATTTCACGCTGTACCCAAGCCAGTGTTTCAAATACAACTCGTTTGTACTGGGGATCTTGTTTATGCAAGTATGCTTCACAATAAAGGCTTACTAACAAAGCATTGTCATATAACATCTTTTCAAAATGTGGAATGTGCCATTCAGCGTCTACCGAATACCGTGCGAAACCGCCACCCACATGATCATAGATCCCACCGGATGCTATTTTTTTTAAAGTAAAATGGACATGTTCGAGTACAGTATTATCTTGCGTATGAAAACCATACCGAAGAAGAAAAAGCCAGTTATTTGGAATAGGAAACTTGGGCACCCTACGGTTCCCACCATGCTTAGCATCAAAAGAGTTTTTCCAATCGTCTACCATGTCAGTTAACATCTGCAACTGAAACGGCTCATCTATTTCATGATGAGGAATCAAATCAGAACGGACAATGCCTTCGGTTAATCGTTCCGCATAGTCATAAGCCACGTCAGGCTTTTGCAGCCAGGTTTCGTTAAGTTGGATTAAAATATTAACCCAATCTTCCGGTCGAAAATACGTACCGCCATAGATAGGCCTGCCATCAGGTAAACATATTACATTGAGCGGCCAGCCTCCCTGCCCTTTCATCAACTGCACTGCCGTCATATAAATATGATCGATATCAGGGCGTTCTTCTCGGTCAACCTTAACAGCGATAAAATGATCATTCATCACTTTCGCCACTTCGTTATTCTCGAAGCTTTCACGCTCCATTACATGACACCAATGACATGCCGCATAACCGATGCTGACAATAATAAGTTTGTTTTCGCTTTCTGCCTTCTGAAGAGCTTCTTTTCCCCACGGAAACCAGTCAACAGGGTTGTTCTGATGCTGCTTTAAATATGGTGAGGACTCATGTTGTAACCGATTGGGCATATATTTCATAAATGTAAGATTTTCAATGAAAAATAGAAAATTAGTGCTTAGAATAACTAATTTTTGCCTTTAAGCTTAGCTTTTTAGTAACTTGCAACTCATTAAAATCCGTAACTATATGACACCTTTTGATAGACTCACTCTTTTGAGAGAGAAAATGAAAGAACAGAATATTGATGCTTATATTATTGCTTCGGCAGACCCACATATGAGCGAATACCTTCCCGATCGGTATAAGAACATGGAGTGGCTTTCAGGCTTTACCGGATCTGCCGGAACCTTAGCAATAACGGCTAATTTCGCTGGCTTATGGACAGATAGTCGCTATTTTGTTCAGGCAGGAGACCAATTAAAGGATACAGGTTTTGAGCTGGTTAAATTGAAGAACCAAGGCGCTCCGGAGTATATTGATTGGTTAGCACAACAACTGAACGAAGGGTCAACATTAGGCTTTGATGGTAAATTGATGTCTATCGCCATCGCTAATCAAGCAATTGAAGCAATGAAAAGCAAGAACATTCAAGTAAACGCAGCAATTGACTTAATTGACGAAATCTGGACTGATCGACCTTCTCTGCCGAGTGAACCTGCATACTTAATAGACGAGGAGACCACAGGCAAATCAATTACTAACAAAATTGCGGAAGTAAAGGCGGCCCTGCGTACAAAGGGAGCTACAGCTCATTTGATATCTTCTTTGGATGATATCTCATGGGTGTTCAACCTACGCGGGTCTGATGTCAAATGCAATCCGGTAGTTCTAAGTTTCGCATTGATCGAAGATGAAGATGTACAGTTATTTATAGACAAGAACAAGCTGAGTGAAGAAGATGTCAGTAAGCTCCACGACGCAAAGGTTTCGATTCAGGAGTACGATGCTATCGAGCCAGCCATCGCATCTTTGTCGACTAAAGATACCGTGCTAATAGATCCGAAACGTAATTGTTTTGCTTATTACG
Organism: Albibacterium profundi; assembly: GCF_042159835.1. Classification (NCBI taxonomy): domain Bacteria; kingdom Pseudomonadati; phylum Bacteroidota; class Sphingobacteriia; order Sphingobacteriales; family Sphingobacteriaceae; genus Albibacterium; species Albibacterium profundi. The sequence continues at coordinate 189,912 of NZ_JBBVGT010000002.1, forward strand.
CTCTCATCCCCAAAGAGTGCACTAAAATAGAAGCGATCAACCCGAGCACATTTCTAAAAGCTGTAAAAAATGAAACCGAACTGAAGCATATGCGTACTACGATGGTGAAAGACGGAGCAGCGCTAACTAAGTTTTTCTACTGGTTGGAAAATAATATTGGAAAGGAGCAGATCACGGAAATCACGATTGCGGAAAAGCTAAAAGAGTTTAGAGCACAACAAGATGGTTTTGTGGGCGAAAGTTTCGATACGATAGCAGGATACAAAGCGCATGGCGCCCTACCTCATTATAAAGCTACAGAAGAAAACAAGTCCACCCTAGAACCGAATGGCATGCTCTTAATTGACTCAGGCGGACAATATACGACGGGGACAACTGATATCACCCGCGTTATTTCATTGGGGAATCCGAGTGCTGATGAAAAGCGAGATTACACCTTAGTACTCAAAGCATTAATAGAAGGGAGCACCATTATTTTTCCGGTAGGAACAAAAGGATATCAGATTGATGCGATTACTCGTCGACCTTTATGGGATTATTCAAAAAACTATGGACACGGTACCGGCCATGGTGTTGGATTCTTTTTAAATGTTCACGAAGGGCCGCATGTCTTCAATACGGCAAACATAGATATCGCAATAGAACCTAACATGGTTTCATCAATAGAACCAGGCTTGTATATTGAAGGGAATTATGGTATCCGGATCGAAAACCTAGTGGTTAACCGTATAGAAACCGAGAATCAGTTTGGTCAATTCCAAAGCTTCGAAACCTTGACACTGTGTTATATAGAAACATCGTTGATCGACAAAAGCCTATTGGATGACAAACATATAAAATGGCTCAACGATTATCACGCATTCGTTTTCGCTCAACTATCGCCTTCCTTAAATGGAGAAGAGCTTGAATGGTTTAAAAACAAGACAAAAGCAATCTAATGAGCAAGATACCTCCTCCACCGGAAACCACTCCAGCCTTAGCTTTTGAGCGTTTATTAACAATCATGAACACGCTGAGAACAGACTGTCCATGGGATAAAAAACAAACCATGAACAGTTTACGTCATCTAACAATTGAAGAGATGTACGAGCTTGCAGATGCTATTTTGGAGAATGATTTACCAGAAGTGAAAAAGGAGCTCGGTGATATCCTCTTGCATATTGTCTTCTACGCTAAAATAGCAGAAGAAAAACGTGCATTTGATATCACCGAGGTATTGAATAGTATCTGTGACAAGCTGATAAACCGACATCCCCATATCTACGGCGATGTTGATGTTAACAACGAAGATGATGTCAAACAAAATTGGGAACAAATAAAACTAAGAGAAGGCAACAAATCCGTTCTTGGTGGCGTACCACAATCTCTTCCGGCTTTGGTAAAAGCTTATCGGATACAGGATAAAGTGCGAGGTGTGGGATTTGATTGGGATAACAAAGGACAGGTTTGGGAAAAGGTTGAAGAAGAATTGAATGAATTTAAAAATGAATTCAATATCGAAGGCGGTGATCATGTTGACGAAGAAAAAGCCGAAGCTGAATTTGGCGATCTTCTATTCTCGTTGATTAATTATGCGCGTTTTCTCAACATAAATCCAGAAAACGCACTTGAACGAACGAATAAGAAGTTTATTAAACGCTTTAGCTATCTGGAACAAAAAGCCACAGAAGACGGAAAGAAACTGCAGGACATGTCACTCGATGAAATGGATGTGTACTGGGATCAAGCGAAAGAGAGAGAATAATTATTTCTTATTTAAAACTGATTGCTTTTACTGGGTTTATGCGGCTTACCAATCCAGAGGGTATTAACAAAACTAACAGGCAGATCACCAATGTGCCTATATTAAGCAATAGTATATCTGAGACGGAGATCGATATTGGTACATGATCTACGTAATACGATGCTTCATCTAGCTTGAACAAGCGTGTGGACGATTGAAAAAAACACAATCCAAGTCCTACGAGGTTTCCTAATAGAAGTCCGTATCCGATTAAATACGCGGCGTTATAGAGGAAGATTTTTCTAATTCCACTGTTTGTAAAACCTAGCGCCTTTAAGATACCAATCATGCTCGTACGCTCCAGTATCATAATGAGCAGGGCAGAGATCATATTGATGACGGCTACGAGGACCATTAATACGAGAATTACCTCGGTATTAACATCGAGCAGATCCAACCATTTGAAAACTTCTGGATAATATTCTACAATACTAACTCCACGCAAGTCGATCGGCAAATGATCTATAACTTCAGAAGTAGTGTTTTCTAACGCGTTAAAGTCGGCTATGTGCATCTCATATCCCCCAACCGTGTTTTGATCCCAATTATTTAATCGCTGAATCAATGCTAAACTACCTATAATGTATGTTTTATCAATTTCCTCCACTCCCAAATTGAAGATTCCAACGATTTCAAATTTCCTTTTTCGGATAGGCTCCTGTACAAAATACATTAAAAAATCATCTCCAACATTTAGCTTGAGACGGTTTGCTAAGGTCTTAGAAACAATGATCTGCGTATTTGCACCGTCTGGATCGGAAAAGTCTATTCCCCTACCTTCCACCAGAATCTTTGATAAATAATCTTGATTATACAGACTATCGATACCCTTCAACACAACACCTTCCACCTCCTCGTTTACATTAATAATGCCCGGTTTAGTTGCAAAAGGCTGAATAGATTGAACATTTTCAATCGCTAACAAATTGGCTTTTATCGAATCATCCAACGAGATTGGGATATTATCGTAAGCGACATTCATGTCGTATTGAAAAGCGATAATATCACCACTGAAGCCACGCTGTTTTTCGATAATTTCATTTTTGAATCCCTTTAAAACAGCGACGGCCAATATCATAACAGTCAAGCCAAGCATAATGCCCGCAATAGCTACACGAACAATCAGTTTAGAGAAAGTACGATTACTTTTCGTTGTAATGCGACGTGCTATGAATAAAGGAAAATTCAAATTAGATATAGATTATTTTTACCTTCGCAAAGGTAAAGAATGTATTTTAGAATCTTTTAATTAATAATATGTCGATTATTTTCATGGGCACCCCAGATTTTGCGGTGGCTTCACTCAAAGCCTTGTTGGATGCAGGAGAAAACGTAATAGCGGTCGTGACAGCGACTGACAAACCAGCAGGACGAGGACAAAGGCTTCAGCAATCGGCAGTAAAACGTTATGCGATGGAGCAAGGTTTGCCGGTCATGCAACCACGCAATTTGAAGGATCCTGAATTTCTTAGAGAACTAAAGAGTTATGGTGCCGAGCTGCAAGTGGTTGTGGCATTCCGGATGTTGCCTGAAGCTGTCTGGAATATGCCTGAGAAGGGCACAATTAACCTGCACGCCTCTTTATTGCCGCAATACCGAGGTGCGGCGCCAATTAACCATGCCATTATCAATGGAGAAAAGGAAAGCGGCGTGACAACATTCCTATTACAACATGAAATTGACACCGGCAATATCCTTTTTTCGGAGAAGGTTTACATTGCGTCTGATGCTACTGCGGGCGATTTGCATGATGACTTGATGAATGTAGGTGCTACGCTGCTGGTAAAAACAGTTCAAGCACTGAAGAAAGGAGGGGCAATTGAGAAACCGCAGCGCGCAGAGCCGAATACCCTAAAACCGGCACCAAAGATCCACAAAGAAGATTGTAAAATAGATTGGTCACAGTCCGTTGAGAACGTATACAATTTTATCAGAGGGCTGAGTCCCTACCCCACTGCTTATACCTATTTACAAGGTAAGATGCTTAAAATATTCCAAGCAAAACCTATATACGAAACACCTCATATTCCCGTGGGTGATTTCACGAGTGATGGCAAACACTTCTTACACTTCGCATGCAAAGACGGTTACATAGCAGTTGAAACGCTACAAATTGAAGGAAAAAAAAGAATGGGAACGGCCGACTTCCTTCGGGGTTACGCTATTAATTCAATAAATTAGTCGCTCTCACTGAACCTATATAGCCATTGCTCATATTGCCCCCAGATTTTTTTAGACAGTCGGTTAAAATAACGTTTCTTTTTATAGCCGAGCACACACTGGATTCCGTGTACCGCGTTTGTAATAAAAATCTCCTCGGCCTCATTGAGTATATGTGGGTTAATCTGAGCTTCGACAATTTCGATACCTTCAGCTTCTGCAAAATCAATTATGGAACGTCGCATGACACCATCAACACAACCTTCTGTTAAAGCTGGTGTATAGATTGTATTTTCATAAATAACAAAAATATTGGACGATGAGGTTTCACAGATAAACCCTTCGTCGTTTAAAATAACGACATCGTCGAGGCCATGTTTCTTACGGTAAACCCCAGCTAATACATAAAGAAGCGAGTTGCTTGACTTGAGAGCCGAAAGAGAGTTTACCGACTTTCTATGATCTGGGAATACATCAATAATAAGCCCTGCTTGATTATGTATATTTATTTTCTTGTCTAGTCGATTTACTTCTATCAAGTAAGCTGGCACATTCGTAGTAGGCGTATATAAACCCTCGCCATCACGAAAAACCGCCAGGCGTACGCGACACTCGCTGTCCACTAATCCATTTTTTATCAACAGTTCTTGTATACGCTTCAGCACAAAATCTTCGTCAAATCTATGGACGTTATCAAACTGCAAGAGCGTCATGCTCTTTTGCAGCCGTTCTACGTGATACCTTAATAAAGGAACCTTCCCATCCTCAACACGCATTGTCTCGAAGATGCCGTCACCATAGCGGAAGCTGCGGTTATTCGATTGAAAAATAGCTTCTGTACTTCTATAAAATTCACCATTATAATCTAAATAGCGAGCTTGATTCATTCAGATATTCTTGTTTAAATCTTTATTAATAGTTTTTATTTGCTTTCCCGATCGTATTGGACATAAGATCGCCACTTTTCTAAGCATAAACGAAAATCATCAGGTATTGGTTTCTCAAATAGCATATTTTCTTTGTTACGAGGATGTACAAAACCTATTGATTGTGCGTGCAAAGCTTGTCGCGGTAACAGAGCAAAACAATTGTCAACAAATTGCTTATACTTCGAAAATACGGTTCCTTTCAGAATACGATCTCCTCCATATGTGGCATCGTTGAACAATGGATGACCTATCGATTTCATATGAGCGCGGATTTGATGGGTGCGACCGGTCTCCAATTGACATTCGATAACTGTAATATAACCTAATCTTTCTAAGACTTTGTAGTGTGTTACCGACCACTTTCCGTTTTCTTCACTGTCGTACATATCCATTACACGCCTGTCTTTTAGACTTCTACCAATATAGCCAGTAACAGTACCATCCTCGGCCAGATCACCCCATACCATAGCAATATATTTTCGATGGATGCTGTGGTCAAAAAACTGCTTAGCTAGGTGCGTCATCGTTATTTCGTTCTTCGCTATTAGGAGGAGACCACTCGTATCTTTATCAATTCTGTGAACCAATCCGGGTCTACCATCATTTCCCGGTAACTCAGGTAAGGACCTGAAATGATAAGTAAGTGCATTCACTAACGTTCCCGTATAATTATTATAGCCCGGATGCACCACCATTCCCGGCTCTTTGTTCACAATTAATAAGTCATTATCTTCATAAATGATATCGAGAGGAATGTTCTCCGGATATACTTCAGTATCCCTGGGTGGATGTGGAAATACAACCGAAATAACGTCTAGTGGCTTTACCTTATAACTTGCTTTTATTGCCTGATCATTGACCAAAACATTTTCTGCATCAATGGCATTCTTTATTCTATTTCTTGAGGCATTCTCGATTCGATGCATCAAAAACTTATCGATTCGCAATAGACTCTGTCCTTTATCCACGACGATCCGAAAATGTTCAAATAAGTCCTGCTCTTCGCTTTCCTGTGGAGTAAGTTCATCATTCATAAACGCAAAAATAAGATATGTTAATCAATTGCGATCAGGATTCGCTAGTTTTATACAATTTTTATGAGTAAACAGCTTGTATGGAATTTAACTTCGATTTTTACAGTCCCGAACAGGCCTTAATACTGCCTTCAGCCAAAGAAAAAAAAATTGAACTGTACATCAAACGTGACGATTTAATACATCCTTATATTTCCGGCAATAAATGGCGGAAATTGAAGTACCCTCTTCAGCAAGCGCGACAAAAAGGAAAGTCGCATCTGGTTACTTTTGGCGGGGCCTGGTCAAATCACCTTCTGGCAACAGCATGCGCGGGAGCCCAATTTGGGTTTGAGACCACAGGCTATGTTCGCGGAGAGCAGATCGACAACCCTGTTTTAACACTTTGTAGATTGTTCGGCATGAAACTTCAATTTGTAGGGCGAGATGAATATCGTGACAAAAGAGCCCTATTTGAGCGAGATTACCGTCGCAATTCGAATTCGTTCTTTATCGACGAAGGCGGCTATTCTCCCGAAGCTGCAAAAGGTTGCGAGGAAATCGTAAAGGAATTACAGCGAGTATATGATCATATTTTTGTCGCCTGTGGAACTGGAGCAACATTGGCAGGGGTTGCCAAAGGTATTTCGCTCTATCAGCCTAACGCAAAAGCACATGGTATACCGGTATTAAAAGGTGGTGATTTTATTAGAAAAGCGGCCTTGGGGCTTTACCCGGATCTCGACTTCACCCTTCATTGCGACTATCATTTTGGAGGCTACGCCAAAACTAAAGCGAACTTAATGTCTTATATATCTGAGTTCTGTAGAACGACGGGAATCCTGATAGAGCCAGTGTATACAGGCAAACTCCTTTTCGGCATTACGGATTTAATCGAAAAAAATTATTTCAAAGGAGGAGACCGAATATGCATCATTCACACGGGAGGCCTGACGGGCTTTTTAGGATTTCAATCAAATTTTTTATTAGATTTGAATAATTCCAACTCATAAATATAACCATCATCTAAACTCGAAACTATGTACAAGCTCACCGTTTCTCCCGACCAAGTGAAGAGTGTTTTAAGTCGCCATATTTTAGCCGACGGCTATGATTTAACGTTTGATATGGAACGCAGTCATGGCGTTTATATTTACGATTCCAAAAATGAACGAGAACTGCTCGATTTCTTTACCTGCTTTGCATCTGTTCCCTTGGGATATAATCACCCGAAGATGGTAAATGATGATGCCTTTAAAAAAAGTTTGCTTTTGGCTGCATTGAGTAATCCGTCGAATTCGGATGTTTACACAAGGGAGTTTGCCGAGTTTCTTCTAACCTTTTCTAGAGTCGGAATTCCTTCCTTTATGCCACACGCTTTCTTTATTTCAGGAGGTGCTTTGGCCGTCGAGAACGCACTTAAAACGGCGATGGACTGGAAAGTGCAGAAGAACTTCAAGAAAGGCCATAAAGAAGAAAAAGGTTTTAAGGTTTTGCACTTCAAACATGCCTTTCATGGACGAAGTGGTTATACATTGAGTTTAACCAATACACTACCGGACAAGACAAAATGGTTCGCGCAATTTGACTGGCCAAGAATTTCATCCCCGGAAATAACCTTTCCGTTAAACGAAGAAAATCTTTCGAATGTAAAAAAACTAGAAAACATTACATTAAATGAGATTGAGAACGCATTCGAAGAAAATAAAGATGATATTTGTGCAATCTTGATCGAACCCATCATATCTGAGGGAGGTGACAAACATTTTCGAAAGGAATTCTTGGAATCCCTCAGAAAGATATGTGATGAAAAAGAGGCTTTATTGATTTACGATGAAGTTCAAACCGGAGTCGGACTGACTGGAAAGTTTTGGTGTTTTGAACATTTTGGACCAAAGGCGAGACCGGATATATTGGCGTTTGGCAAGAAAATGCAAGTATGTGGAATCTTGGCGAGCGAGCGGATTGATGAGGTAGAAAATAATGTATTTAAGGTTTCTTCTAGGATTAATTCAACCTGGGGAGGAAACCTAGCCGATATCGTAAGATCCACCAAGATTTTACAAATTATCGAAGAAGATAGCTTGGTGGAAAATTCCGAACGGATGGGTAAATATTTATTGGAAAAGCTTCATAACTTAGCGGACGATTTCGAACTAATATCGAATGTGAGAGGACGAGGCTTATTAACAGCATTCGATTTTTCGACTAAAGATATTAGAGACAAGTTTATTAAAGAAGCCTTGGACCAAGGTGCACTATTTTTAGGATGCGGCGACAGGTCGATTCGTTTCAGACCGGCTCTCATCGTTCAAGAGGAAGATATAAATAGAGGGCTAGAGATCATGCGTAGTGTTTTGCCCGTTCTTGTGTAAAACATTGGGCAAAACAAAAAAAGAAACAATAAATGAATAAAGTAAATAAAAAACGATTTCTTTGGTTAGGGCTGATTATATTAATCGTCGTTTACATCGTTATAAGCGACTCATCGTTACTAACCAACACAAAGGAAATTCGTGGAAACTTTACTGAAACGGCATTTTCCAGAAATGAAAACAATGCCGGCCCCGTAATACGACTGTATGCCGTTAAGGTAGATAGTCCGGCGGTTGCAGAATATGAAGAATATGGCAACTCGATGCCGCACACCGAGCATGGTATCACCAAAATATTCTTCTTTGATACTGAACAAGGCTCGCCAGAAGAACTTTCGCTAACCGCCCCTCATTATGACACCGCGCGTTATAATGCCATATGGGTTTATCAGAAAAATGCGATTGGAAAGACGACTGAAAGTAAATAGTCTCCCTACAGGCATTACACAAAAGCACTGAAGCCTGTGATGGCGCGACCTACGATCAAAGAATTGATTTCTTTGGTTCCTTCATAGGAGTAAATTGCTTCTGCGTCAGCCACAAAGCGGGCAACATCATGTTCTAATAAGATGCCGTTTCCTCCCATTACTTCTCGCGCTTTACCTACGATATTACGCATTCTCAGGGTACAAAACACCTTTGCCAGTGAAGCATGTTCATCTTTAAGAAGTTGATGATCCTGTAGTTCCGATAATCGGTACACCAGCGTTTGCATCGCGGTTAAATCTGACAACATCTCGACAAGGTGATCTTGAATCAATTGGAACGAAGCGATCGGTTTTCCAAATTGCTCACGCTTACGCGTATAATCCAATGCATTTTCATAAGCTCCCCGAGCGCAACCAACTGCCATCCATGCCACACCAGCTCGCGTCATTCTCAACACGTTAGCCGTATCTTTAAATGAATTAGCACGAGGCATCCGATCCGACTCAGAAACTACGCAATTTTCCATCGTAATAAGGCCATTCTGAACAATCCGAAGAGACATCTTCCCTTTCATTTTCTCGACATGATAACCAGGGGTATCCTTTTTTACTAAAAAGCCTTTGACTTGGTTATCATCTACATCACGTGCCCATATAACCGTAACGTCAGCAAATGGAGCATTCCCGATCCATTTTTTCTGACCATTCAAAACCCACCCCTCATCTGTTTTTTTACACGTGGTGGTAAGTCCTCCTGCAGCGCCGGACCCTACCTCAGGCTCTGTCAAACCAAAAGCTCCAATTTTATCAAGTTGTTGCAGTTTCGGAAGCCATTCGTTCTTCTGCTCATCTGAACCGCACAAGTATATAGATCCCATTACCAGTCCACTTTGGACTCCAAAAAAGGTAGCAATCGACGAATCAACCCGAGCCATTTCCATTGCTATAACACCTTCCATGCGAAAAGACATATTAGGACATCCGTAACCTTCATAAGTGACGCCACAAAGGTTTAATTCAGCAAATTTAGGTATGATTTCAAATGGAAACTCATCGCGCAGCCAGTAATGATTTACCAAAGGTTTAATTTCGGCTTCCATAAACTGACGTACTTTTAGTTGAATAGCACGCTCCTCTTCGGTTAAACGCAAATGCACCTCATAAAAATCGCCATTTATTTCCGGCAGCTTCCGCTCCTTTTTATCAGATTCCAACATCCTCATCAATCCAGATAACTGTGCATCGTCCAATTTGGAAAAGCCATCAAGGGCTTTTGGCAGGTCAACCTTAGCCGATAGTTTATCAAGTTGGTCGAAATCGATTTGCTGCAATAATTTAAAAGCACTTTTAATTTTCGAAAATGGGTTTGCCATAAGCTTTTAATAACGATTAAGATTCACATGAGTTTATACTAAACAACCGATCACGCGGCTTACAACAAGTCAAAAAGGCTGTTGACGCCAAGATATCGTCTGCACGTAAAACCCTCGCCATGGGTGACATGAATATCTTTACCGTATTCGATAGCGCGACTTTCTATAGCCTTCATAAATTCTGGTCTTGAAATATATGTTTGCGGCTCATCAGCCTGATAGTCGGTATTAAAAAACTGACTTCGAAACGCTTGAATAACCGCTATTTTTTCTTCCCAATACTCGCTGATATCTACAACAATATCGGGTTTAATATAACGGTCCTGAATCAGCTGTAATAGTAATCTTGGGCGATGAGGGTCTTGTTCCTCGCCGTTATAGTTTGTATGGATTCGACGCAACCCTGACAGAAATGCCGCGTCATCGACAAGTTGCCCCGCACGCCCGTGATCAGGGTGCCGGTCCTCTACCGCATTAGTGATAATAATCTCCGGTTGGTAGCGACGTATTATTTCCACCACCTGAAGCTGGTGCTCTTCATCATTACGGAAAAAACCATCTCGCATTTTAAGATTTTCACGCACGACAATGCCTAGCAGCTGGGAAGCCTTCGCAGCTTCCTCAAAGCGTGTGGCCGCTGTCCCGCGGGTACCTAACTCGCCTTGAGTTAAATCGACAACACCTACTTTTTTCCCTGAATCAACCGCTTTTAAAATGGTACCTGCACAACCAAGCTCGGCATCATCCGGATGCACGACAATTACTAGTAAATCAAGTTTATCTTTATTTTCTAAATTCATTATTTACAATATGTATAATCAAAATCTTCGTAGGTTAGACGAGGTATAACAAGCTAATAAACTGAATTAATAGTAGAAATAGTTTCCCCGCTCTGCATTCCGAATAATGGTCTCGATGTCGTAATCAACCGACTTACTGTATTCACTTTTTAAGTCGTGTCCAAAAACCTTTGCAAGCGACTGATAGAAGAATGCAGGAACACCGCCCCGAAGTTCCTTTACGACTTCAAAACTGGAATTACCGGTTTGTCTGTCTATTAGCTTTAGTAATATAGCACCTTGAGACACAGACATATTTTTTATCTCATTGTTAAACATATCTTTTATCTCTCTTTCACATTCCTTCACCAATTTTCGCTTTTCCTTCTTGCTATCGGTTAGCGCCAAATCCCGATGGAGCTGTTCGTATTTCTTTTGCGCAATCTTCGCATATGGAAGAACCTTTAACACATTATATTTTAGTCGATTGTATGCCTTTCTATCAGCTTCAGTTTTAAAAGTACGTCTAGCGTAGATATTCACCTCACGCAATAAAATCCACGGCACTTTCTCTCCATCTAAGATCGTGGTCGGAACAATTATTGGAACTTCACCAACGTCCAGACGGTGCTCAGAGTCTTGAGCATAAAGATTTGTTCCAAAAAAAACTAAGGAACAAACTAAAAAAAATGCCAAATATTTCATATATTTAACTAAGCCCTTTTCAAAAATAAAGTTATAAAAAATTTCTTTCAAAAGATAATAAATAACTTTGTGGGCAAACAGGCAAAGACGAAAGAGAGTAGCATTTTATGAAGGAAATAGTAATTGATTTAGAGGCGGAAAAGAAAGAGATTCTAAAGCGATATCGTGCATTACTGAGAGCCTGCAAACCAACCCTTCAAAAAGGTGACAAGCAGATGATCAGGAAGGCTTTCGACATGGCCTTGGAAAGCCATAAAGATATGCGGCGCAAATCTGGCGAACCCTATATATATCACCCGATAGCTGTAGCTCAAATTGCAGCTGAGGAGATCGGCTTAGGAACTACATCCATTGTTTGTGCATTATTACATGATGTGGTAGAAGATACTGATGTATCTCTATTAGACATTGAACTGGTGTTTGGTAAAAAAGTCAGCAAAATTATTGACGGACTAACCAAAATATCAGGCATCTTCGACCCTAACAGCTCAATCCAAGCCGAGAATTTCCGAAAAATGCTCCTTACGCTAGCAGATGATGTGCGCGTTATTTTAATCAAATTGGCGGACAGGCTGCATAATATGCGCACAATGGATTTTATGCCGCGTGACAAACAGCTCAAAATAGCCTCGGAAACCAGTTATTTATACGCTCCATTAGCGCATCGTCTAGGTCTATATGCTATCAAATCGGAATTAGAAGATCTATCAATGAAGTATACCGACCAGGATACATATAAGTTCATTGCTAAGAAGTTAAATGAAAAAAAAGCCGAACGAGAGCGATATGTAACGGAGTTTATCGAGCCAATAGAAGATATTTTAAAGGAACAGGGAATTGATGCACATGTTTTCGGGCGCCCTAAGTCTATACATTCCATTTGGAATAAAATGCGAAAAAAATCGACTCCCTTTGAAGAGGTATACGACTTATTCGCGATCCGAATTATCATTAACTCTAAACCCGAATTTGAAAAAGCAGACTGTTGGAAAGCGTATTCAATTGTTACCGACCTTTACAGGCCTAATCCCGACCGACTGAGGGATTGGATTTCATCTCCAAAAGGCAATGGCTATGAGTCTTTGCATACAACGGTTATGGGACCGAAAGGCCAATGGGTTGAAGTTCAAATTCGAACGACGCGTATGAATGAGATAGCTGAAAAAGGCTTTGCTGCGCACTGGAAATACAAAGAATCCAATTCTGATAATGGTTTAGATCAGTGGATACAAAAAGTGCGCGATATTCTGAGTAATCCGGAAAGCAATGCATTGGACTTTGTTGCCGACTTTAAAATGAATCTTTTTTCAGACGAGATTTTCATTTTTACACCTAAAGGGGCTTTGATACAGTTACCACAAGGTGCAACCGCTTTAGATTTTGCATTTGAGATTCACTCCGATTTGGGCGCTAGCTGTATTGGTGCAAAAGTAAATCATAAGTTAGTCCCTATATCACATATCCTTCAAAATGGCGATCAAGTTGAGATTATTACATCCACCAAACAGACTCCTAAAGAAGATTGGCTCAATATTGTAAAAACCGCAAAAGCTAAATCGAAGATCAAATCTTCACTAAAGGAGGAGAAACGAAGAGTTGCTGAGGACGGGAAAGAGATCTTAGAGAGGAAGTTAAAATCACTAAAAGTCACCTATAATACCGATAATCTGAATAAGTTATCTTACTTTTTCAAGCTTCCGTCGACTCAAGATCTTTTCTACAATGTTGCGAAGGGTGATATCGATATTAAGGATCTCAAAGAATTTGTTATATCAGAAAAATCCAATGAACTCGGATTAAATCATTTCGACTCGCATGTCGAGGGACTTGTGAAGAAGATTAACAAAAAAAATCAAGAAACGCTTCTCATTGGTGATGAGCTGCAAAAGATTGATTATACCTTATCACCTTGCTGCAATCCAATACCAGGAGATGATGTATTTGGGTTTGTAACAGTAAGCGACGGCATCAAAATACACCGAAGCAATTGCCCTAATGCTGCTAGCTTAATGGCCAACTATGCTTATCGAATTGTTAAAGCCAAATGGACATCACAGAAAGAGCTGGCATTCTTAACCGGGCTATCTATTCTAGGAATTGACGACGTTGGCTTAATAAACCGGATCACAAAAGTTATCTCTGAAGATTTTAAAATCAATATTAGGTCGATTACCATTTCGAGCAACGAGGGCATCTTTGAAGGTTCTATCATGATCTTTGTCAACAGTACCGAGCACTTAGATTCTCTCATCAAAACATTAAAACAAATCAAAGGTATCACCGGCATAAATCGTTTTGAGTCAGAGGTGATAACACAATAATGTCAGGATACTGTCTTTCCCCGAAAAAACCCTTTTACAAATAAGAGAATATTCATCTTTTACATTTTTTTTGGGTAAATTTGACCGTTTAATAGGAATAAATGACTAAACAAGACTCATTTCAAGTTGTAAAGAAGATTTTCGAGGCTTACCTTGAAAACAAAAGCCTACGGAAGACTCCAGAGCGCTTTGCTATACTAGAAGAAATCTACTCTCGTAACGATCACTTCGATGTGGAATCTCTCTACATCCACATGAAGAACAAAAAATACCGCGTTAGTAGAGCGACTGTTTACAATACCTTAGAGCTATTAGTTTCATGTGATTTGGTAAAGAAGCACCAATTTGGCAAGAACATGGCTCAGTTTGAAAAATCATACGGTTATAAACAACACGACCACGTAATATGCATTGAATGCAGTAAGGTAGTTGAATTTTGTGACCCTCGAATCCATCAGATTCAGACAATGATTGGCGATCTATTAAATTTTGATATCAAGCATCATTCCTTAAACCTTTATGGGGTTTGTAGTTCTTGTGCGTCGAAGCGTGCAAATCGAGAAGAAGCCTCCGTGGAAAACACCTCGTCTTAAATCTATTTTTTAAAATTCTTACTATATAATTCTCACTCTCTATTTTAATAACTATGCAAGTTGATATACTTTTGGGCCTTCAATGGGGCGATGAAGGTAAAGGGAAAATTGTTGACGTTCTTTGCTCTCAGTATGATCTAATTGCTCGCTTTCAAGGTGGGCCTAATGCAGGACACACCTTAGAGTTCGATGGTCAAAAATATGTATTAAACACCATTCCATCGGGGATTTTCAATCCTAAAACTCTCAATTTGATTGGTAACGGTGTAGTCATCGACCCGATTATTTTAAAAAGAGAGATAGATAGTCTTAAAAAAAGCGGTTATGACCCAATTGCTGCTGGCAACTTGGTCATTGCCAGAAAAGCACATCTCATATTACCTACACATCAATTACTAGATGCGGCTTCTGAATCTAAAATGGGAGAAGCAAAAATTGGATCCACTCTGAAAGGCATTGGTCCCACCTACATGGATAAAACGGGAAGAAACGGATTGCGTGTTGGTGATACTACCCTGCGCGACTTTCAGGAACGCTATCAACGTCTCGTAGAAAAACATAAATCTATCTTATCTCACTATGGAGAGATTCCTGATTTCTCAGAAAAAGAAAAGGCTTTCTTCGAAGCCATTGAGTTCTTAAAATCTATCCCACATGTTGATAGCGAACATTTAGTCAACCAGTATCTAAAAGAGGGAAAATCTGTGTTGGCGGAAGGTGCGCAAGGCACGCTACTGGATATAGATTTCGGATCATACCCTTTTGTAACATCTTCTAACACCACGTCTGCGGGTGCGTGTACGGGTTTAGGGATTGCTCCAAAGACCATCGGTAAGGTTATCGGTATCTTCAAAGCTTATTGTACACGGGTTGGTGGTGGGCCGTTCCCTACTGAGCTTGACAACGAGATTGGTGAAAAATTACGGCAAATTGGTCATGAATTTGGTGCAACCACCGGAAGATCACGTCGGACTGGCTGGATTGACATTCCGGCGTTAAAGTATGCCATTATGCTAAACGGTGTTACCGAGCTTGTGATGACCAAGGCAGACGTTTTAAGTGGTTTTGAAGAAATAAGCGTATGTACACATTATATGCACAATGGTGAAAAAATAGATTACATGCCTTATGATATAATCACAGAGAAACCTAGCCCGGTAATTGAAAAACTACCCGGTTGGGAAGAAGATATTACGAAGATTACCAAAGAGAATGAAATACCCGAAGCTCTCAAGTCATATATTCAGTACCTAGAAGAGCAGTTAAATGTTCCAATTCGATACCTCTCAGTGGGACCGGATCGCTTACAAACATTGGTACTAGAATAGTTTTCAAACATGGTTTACGAACCAGACGATATTTATGCGTTTAAAGAAAAAGCCCGTTTCTGGGCTTCTTCTTTTTCTACCGTATGTATTATGGATTCAAACGGATATCCGGATCCCTACGGTTCTTTGTCGTTTCGTATCGCTGTAGGAGAAAAGTACAGATATCAATCGTCGGGTAAAGAAAGCATTCACAAACTACAATCCTTTCTCGATGAGCATCATGAAAACTTTATTCCTGGATATTTCTCTTATGATCAAGATACTTTTTTCTTTCTTCCTGAGACAGTCTTAACTATTAACTGTGACGCGGTAGAAGTCGAAGCTAAAAACCCAGACGAGGTTATTCGTGCTATCGAAACGACCCAAGTAGAATATCAAGGAGCCAGCTTTAAAGGAAAAATCCAGTCACGTATGTCGCGTGATGAATACCGAGATGCATTTAATTCATTAAAAAAACATATCCTACGAGGTGATATCTACGAAGTGAATCTCTGCCAAGAGTTCTACGCTGATGACGCTCAGCTAAACCCATTAGAAGCGTATATCGAATTAAACGCTGTTTCGCCTACACCTTTCTCATGTTTCTTTAAACATGATGAAATCGCTATCATGTCTGCGTCTCCCGAACGTTTTCTATGTAGAGATAAGGATCTCGTTATTTCTCAGCCGATTAAAGGAACGGCACCTAGAGGACGTACTGAAGCAGAAGACCAAAATATCATTGAAAAATTGAAAAGCAGTCCCAAAGAACAAAGCGAGAATATTATGATTGTCGATCTTGTTCGGAACGATCTGACGATAAGCGCAGAGCTTGGTACTGTTAAGGTCGAAGAGCTTCTCGGTTTATATAGTTTCAAACAGGTACATCAACTAATATCGACAGTTAGTTGTCGTCCAAAACAGTCGATCGTTCCCACCAGTATCATCACCAACACCTTTCCTCCCGGATCAATGACAGGAGCTCCAAAAATAAGTGCAATGAAATTGATCGAACAGTATGAAGCATCTAAACGGGGAATATACTCAGGGTCCGTTGGCTATTTCCAGGGGAATAGGAAATTCGATTTTAATGTTGTAATACGTAGCTTAATCTACGATTCCAAACAACAATACCTTTCCTTTCATGTCGGCGGTGCAGTCACCGCTCAATCACACGAAGAAGAAGAATACAATGAGTGTATACTAAAAGCATCTGCCATAAGACAGATGCTTTCTAAACATAAAACGACTTAATTAATAATACCTAATAATACCGTCTGCTACCGAGCTTGGTAATATTTCATCGCTTCCGGTATTAACTTCTGAATGTTAGAAATCCTTCTAGCATCGCTTGGGTGAGAACTTAAGAATTCCGGTGGCGTCGCTGAACCTTCTTTTGCATCCATCATGCGTGTCCAGAATGCAGCTGCTTCATTCGGATTGTAACCCGCCATCGCCATAAAAATCAGCCCCATTCTATCGGCTTCTGATTCCTGTTTACGCGAATAGTTTAAAAGAGCCAACTGTCCACCAATACCATACAGTTGATTTAGCACAGCCTGGGTCATCTGTGACTGTCCGGATGATGCTACCCCTACCACAGCTCCTCCTCCTTGTGCTAACACCATCTGAGACGCACGTTCAGCTGAATGTTTAGCAATCGCGTGAGCTATCTCATGACCCATTACTGCAGCTAATCCCGCTTCATTTTTTGTAACCGGTAATATCCCAGTAAAAATAGCGACTTTACCACCCGGCATACACCAAGCATTAATATTTTCATCCTTTACCAGTGCAAATTCCCAATTAAAATTATACTGGTCACCCATCCCATTTTCATTAAAATACGTAGTAATGGCTCGCGAAATTCGCTGCCCTACTCTCTGAACTTCGTTTGCATCTGATGTTCCGGTAATAACCGTCGTTTCCGCACTATTTAAAAATTCCTTATAAGCTAACGAAGCTTGCTCCCGCAGTCCACTATCGTCTATTAGGCTCAACTGCTTCCGACCCGTGAAAGGTACCGTTGAGCACGCACTTATTAACCCGACTATTATAAAACTGCAAATTATTTTTTGTAAATTTTTCATCGTACCCATAATTAAATGTCTATCAAAAAATAAAAAAGCAATTTATATGCCACGAAGAAAACTGTGAAAAATTTATTTCTTTCGGAAGAGATTAACTTTCGACTCTCGACCCTTAAGGAGTCGCTCTATATTCTTCTGATGCGTAATAAGAATCAGTGTACAGATACAAATACCGTATAAAAGGATCGATTTTACCGAGGTGTGAAAGACAAAAGAAAGGCTAAACGGAAATGCAAAACCAGCTGATATAGAACTGAGAGACACGTATCGCGTCGTTAATAAAACTAAAATAAAAACGCCTACACAAATCATGGCCGCTCCAAAATGAATTGCCAGCACCATACCAAACAGCGTAGCGACACCTTTGCCACCCCTAAAGCCTGCAAACAAAGGGAACAAGTGTCCTAAAACTGCAATAACCCCCAAAATCAACTGGTAATTAATAAAGAGAATCGAACTTTCAGGTCCAGTCACTGATACACCAATAAAATAAGCTAGGTTGGTCGCCGTCCACCCCTTCGTTATGTCGATAACCATCACCGCGACCCCAGCTTTAGGACCTAACACTCTAAACGTATTGGTTGCACCGGCATTTCCACTTCCAAACTCGCGAACATCCACTCCATAAAAGGATTGACCAAGCCAAACGGCTGTTGGGATAGATCCGAATAAATAGGCAGCTAATAACGCTAAAATGGAGGCAAAAGATATCATTTATCTACCGGCTTTTTTACACTTTTCAGGCTAATATCTAAACTTTTCACAGAATGGGTTAAAGCTCCCATTGATATATAATCCACGCCACAAAGCGCGTAGCTATATGCATTTTCAAAGGTGATCCCGCCTGACGCTTCCGAAACAAAACGCCCGTCGACCAACTCTACTGCCTCTTTAAGTACATCTAGCTCGAAGTTGTCCAATAGAATTCGTTCCACCCCGCCATGCTCAATCACTTCGTTCAGCTCTTGGAG
Source organism: Albibacterium profundi (assembly GCF_042159835.1). Classification (NCBI taxonomy): domain Bacteria; kingdom Pseudomonadati; phylum Bacteroidota; class Sphingobacteriia; order Sphingobacteriales; family Sphingobacteriaceae; genus Albibacterium; species Albibacterium profundi. Next base: position 208,739 of record NZ_JBBVGT010000002.1, read on the forward strand.
ATCACGCACCTCTATTTCTATATCGATAGGTTTATTTAAGGTCTTTCGGTAACTATTTGCAGCGTCTAATGCCTTTTTGATACCACCCGCGAAGTCCACGTGATTATCTTTAATGAGGATCATATCATATAGGCCGAATCGGTGATTTACACCTCCTCCGATCCGAACAGCCTCCTTTTCAAGAAAACGCAAGCCGGGTGTTGTTTTCCGAGTATCTAGGACTTTGGTCTTCGTCTCAGCCAACGACTGCACTACCTTATTTGTTACTGTTGCGATGCCACTCATCCGTTGCATAATATTCAGAACCAGTCGCTCTGCCAACAGGATACTATGCACACTACCTTCGAGTTCAAGAATAATATCACCAAATTTAATACGATCCCCGTCAGAAGCCAGAGGATTTACATCAAGGTCTTTATCGATCTGTTGGAATATAGCTAGAGCCACATTCACTCCCGCCAAGACACCCTCCTCCTTCACAAGCATATATGCTTTCCCGGTACTTCCCTGCGGTATCGTAGACAATGACGTATAATCCCCATCGCCAACATCTTCTCTTATAGCCATTTCAACGAACTGATGTAGCGCGTTCTTTCCTATCTGATCCATATCGATTATTTTTCGTGTCAAAAATAACAAATTGCCGTGAAAAATAACGTTAATTTACAAAATGACCACCCTATTCTATTGCTTTTTCAATCCTTAGCTCCACAATTTGAGCCGTATTGTTATCCACTCGGATCGAATAAGAAACGCGGAACTTACCTTGATTTGTGGCCAATTCAATAACCGCATGTTTATAGGTCGTGCTGTTATTTAGCCGATGAATAATTTTCGCCGCACGCGGCTCATGAGTAGTTAAAAAACGGTTTAGTATAATCTCAGCCTGTACTTTAGAGTAAACGTTACTGTCATTTAAAATGGAAAAATTGATGGTTGACGCGAAATGTTCGGAAATCTCCTTCGTCTTGCCGGTCTGAAAATGACTAGCTATTTCTTCAATAATATCACCCTCCATGTGTGAAAACATGAAAAAAACCAGTAATACCGTTTTTAAAAGAAAAACTTTCATTTATGAGTAGTCTATTAAAATATAGTCTTGTTATTAAAATCTATTTTTTAGCACTAAAAATATGCCAGTAATTTTAAAACACGCCGCCATTCCTATTCTACTCGTTTAATTATTTGTAAATTTGTCTTAATATAATAATACAAATAGATGCAAAATAATAAAAAAGTAATGCTGATGATCCTCGACGGCTGGGGATACGGTAAGCACAATACCGGGAACGCTGTTGAAGCAGCCAATACTCCTTTCTTTGACAGTTTAATAAGCGATTATCCACACTCGCAGTTACAAGCATCGGGTGAATCTGTTGGTTTGCCAGATGGACAAATGGGGAACTCAGAAGTTGGACACATGAACTTAGGTGCCGGGCGCATAGTATATCAAGAACTTGGACGTATAAATAAAAGCATCCAAGATGACGAACTTAAAAACAATGAAACTTTAGTTAAAGCGTTCGAATACGCTAAAGCAAATAATAAAAACACACACTTTATCGGTCTCTTGTCTGATGGCGGCGTGCATTCACACATCAATCATCTTATCGGACTCATAAAAGCGGCGAAAGGGGCAAACTTAGATCATGTATATATACACGCATTTTTAGATGGTCGTGATACTGACCCTAACGCAGGTAAGGGTCATATTGAAACATTAGCGAGTAAGCTTTCCGAAATAGGAACTGGAGCGATTGCTAGCGCCATCGGCCGCTATTATGCAATGGACCGAGACAACCGCTGGGAGCGCGTACAACAAGCATACGACCTACTGGTTTCTGGTAAAGGCACACCAACAACGAATATGGCAGAGGCTGTCAATGCATCCTATAAAGACGGTGTAACCGATGAATTTGTAAAACCCATTGTAGCTGTAGACGGCGATGGAACACCGTTAGCGACAATTGAAGAAGGCGATGTCGTTATTTGTTATAACTTCAGAACAGATCGCGCGAGGGAAATTACAACTGCATTAACCCAAAAGCCCATTCCTGAGTTTGGTATGCATCCGTTGGCCTTACATTATGTGACGATGACTACATATGATGAAACCTTCGCCAATGTGAATGTTATTTTCAAAAAAGATGATATCACCCAAACCCTCGGTGAGGTTCTAGAAAAAAACGGAAAAACACAAGTACGAATTGCAGAAACAGAAAAATACCCACACGTAACATTTTTCTTTTCCGGCGGTCGCGAAAAGGAATTCATCAACGAAAGACGATTATTAATTCCATCGCCCAAGGTGGCCACTTATGATCTGCAACCGGAGATGAGCGCACAGGGCATTGCCGATGCTATCTGCACAGATATTGAAAACAATCAACCAGATTTCATCTGTTTAAATTTTGCTAATCCGGATATGGTTGGTCACACAGGCGTGTTCGAAGCAGTTGTAAAAGCAGTTGAGAAGGTCGATCAATGTTGCCAACAGACGGTAGCGTGCGGATTAAAACACGGATATTCTTTTATCATCCTTGCGGATCATGGGAATGCTGAATTTATGGTCAATGAAGATGGAACGGTCAATACTGCGCATACAACCAACCTTGTCCCTTGTATATTAATCGATGAAGATTATAAGACCATTGCTGACGGGAAACTGGGTGACATTGCCCCTACTGTATTAAAGATGCTTCAAGTACCAATACCCGAAGCCATGACCGGAAACCCTTTAGTGTAAGTAAATACGAATTAACACAAATGCGAAAATTATTCGTTCTCCTCACTGTTGTAGGTAGTTTTTTAGGTGCGTGCAGCGGAAGTAATTCAAACGCGCCCAATTTACAGACAGATGTATATTTCGATATCAAAGGCTTTTTTGAAGAAGAAGCCCATCGTTTATCGCAAGACACCAATTTAATACATAAAGAGATCTCTAGAAACGGTGGAGAGAAAGAAAGCAAGTCACTCTTAATTAAAGACTGGCTCAAAGAGTTCAGCCTTTTTATCGAATCAGACATCAATAAACCTGCGTGGACTTCAAGCTATGAGGTTAGCCATGAAGGTGATGCTATTGTATACACATCCAATGATCCTGAGCTCAGGACAAAAAAAATCCGCATAGAAAAAGACGGCGAAACAGTAGAATCTATTATTATTCACAATGAGGTTGAGAACAAGTTGTACAAAAGTATAGAGGAACTGTATTACTCTCCAGACTCTATTTACCGGATCGAGAAACTACAAGACGTAAGGGTTATTGGTGCGAATCATTACCTTATAACGGGCAGTTTCAATTAAAAGTCTGCAGGTCGCGTTAATAAAAAAAAGCCTTGCAGACGAGATTCTGCAAGGCTTTTTTTTATCTGTATAAAGGCTATTATAAACTAGACTTGTATACTTTTAATTTTTTAAGCTCTAAGTTCAAATCCTTTCTAGCTGGATTCTTCGCTAAAACAGTCTCTAAATCTTTAATAGAACCTTCATAATAAGTTGCGGCCGCCTCTTTATCATAATTTTTTGAAGTTGGTGTTCCAATCAGATTTCCAAGATCACGATAAGCCAGCGCACGGTTTTGATATAGTTTCATATCGTCTCCATCCAGTGCAATTGCCTTGTTATAATCGGCGATACTCGCTTCCAGTAAATCTGCTCTCTGCTTATCACTTAACTTAGATCCAGGTTCAATTGCTAAGGTATTTGCAACTTTCGCGCGGTAATAATGTGCATTTACATCATCCGGTCTACCTTTCAATACGGTCGAAAAAGACTCGATCGACTTTTTATACTCACCGATCTGATATTGAGAATAACCTAACATATACATCATATCCAAATTATCCTTTTCATCAGGCAATGCTTTCTCCAAATTCTCAACTGCAGTTTTAAAGTCGCCGTCAATCAATGCTTTCTGTCCCATCTTTACATAAGGGTTCGTACTTTCGATATTCTGTCCGCTCTGTGCAAACGCAAAACTTCCAAACAATGAGAGCACACCTACCAGTACTGTCTTCTTCGCAGCTCTGCGAATTTTATCCAACTTAATTTCCATAAAATAATTTTCTAGCTTAATTTTTAAACCTAATCTAAAGTTAGTCATTTCCGATCAAAGCTATTGATTAAATAACTAACTCTTTTGATTTTTTTGAGGAAGTTGCAAAAACGATACCGAAATTTATTCTCACCTGACTTGACACAGAAAATTTGTCGCCTTTCCATGCTATTTTCTGATTGGCATAAGCCTTGCGTATACAATGAATTAATCGTTTAATATAACAAATAGAAGTCCTTGCGGTCATTATGTCAGACCCGGGTCTATCAAACAATATAAAAAAACATCAAACTCCATGAGTTACAAAAACCCATTCGATTTCAACCAAGTCCTTCCCCTTATTGATGAAGAAACAGAATTTTTTCCACTCTTATCCCAACAGGATGAGGAGGAAATGAACGCAGCTGATATGCCAGACGTCTTACCAATTCTACCTTTACGGAATATGGTGATCTTCCCTGGAATTGTCGTGCCCATCACCGTCGGGCGAGATAAATCAATCAAGCTGGTAAAAGATTCGTATAAAGGTGACAAGCTAATTGGTGTTGCTACTCAACTAATGACCGAAACAGAGGATCCAACGTTTGAGCAACTGTACAAAGTCGGCGTAACGGCTAAGATCATCAAAATCCTTCAAATGCCAGACGGAAATATGACGGTTATTATCCAAGGAAAGCAGCGTATCAACCTAAAAGAAGAAGTTCAGGCTGAACCCTATATAAAGGCCTCCGTAGAACGGTTTAAAGAAACCAAACATCGTTCAAGTAAAGAATTCAACGCGATCCTTTCCTCGATACGTGAACTGTCTATAGAGATTATTCAGCTTTCACCCAATATACCTAGCGAAGCAGGGATAGCTATAAAAAATATTGAAAGCCACGGCTTCCTTATTAATTTTATTTCTTCCAATATCAACGCAGATTTAGCTTTTAAACAAGAGCTATTAGAAATGGCAAGCCTGAAGGAGCGGGCAAAGAAGTTACTTCAACAGCTAACCGTTGAATTACAGGTATTAGAGCTCAAAAATCAGATTCAGAATAAGGTTCGTGTCGATTTAGATAAACAGCAAAGAGAGTACTTCCTTAACCAACAGCTCAAAACTATTCAAGAGGAATTGGGCGGCAATACGCCCGATTTAGAGATTGAAGAACTTGAGAAACGCTCTAAAACGAAAAAGTGGAATACTGACATCCAAAAGCATTTCGATAAAGAGCTTGCCAAGTTACAAAGAATCAATCCTGCGGCGGCCGATTATTCTGTACAACTGAACTACCTGGAAGTCCTGTTGGATTTACCATGGAACGAGTTTACAAAAGATAATTTCGATCTGAAGCGAGCACAAAAAATCCTTGACAAGGATCATTATGGTTTAGACAAAGTCAAAAAGCGAATTATTGAATACCTAGCTGTTTTGAAGCTAAAGAACAATATGAAAGCTCCCATTCTTTGTCTTGTAGGTCCTCCAGGCGTTGGCAAAACCTCTTTAGGGAAATCCATCGCTTCTGCACTTGGACGCAAGTACGTTCGCGTAGCATTAGGAGGTGTACGAGACGAAGCAGACATCCGAGGGCATCGGAAAACCTATATTGGTGCCATGCCCGGTCGCATCATCCAATCGCTTAAAAAGGCAGAGTCGGCCAACCCAGTCTTCGTACTTGATGAGATTGACAAGGTAGGCAGCGATTTTCGTGGCGATCCATCGTCTGCTCTTTTAGAGGTTCTAGATCCAGAGCAGAACAATGCTTTTTACGACCATTATGTGGAAGTCGACTTCAATCTTTCTAATATCATGTTTATTGCCACGGCGAACTCGCTGAGCAATATACAGCCGGCTTTATTAGATAGGATGGAAATCATCGAAGTAAATGGCTATACCATTGAAGAAAAGGTACAGATTGCAAAGAAACACCTACTTCCGAAGCAAAGAGAACAGCACGGTATAAAGGCCAAGGAAGTAAGTTTGAAAAACAACATCATTGAAAAGATCATCGAGGATTACACTCGTGAATCTGGTGTACGTGGATTAGAAAAGAAAATAGGTTCCGTTGTCCGCGGTGTTGCCACGCATATTGTTATGGAAGACCCAATTGGCCCATCCATCAGTAAACAAGAAATCGAAGATATACTTGGCGCCCCCATTTTCGACAAGGATCTATATGAGAACAATGAGGTGGCTGGCGTTGTCACGGGCCTTGCTTGGACACAGGTGGGCGGTGATATCTTGTTTATTGAATCCAGCTTAAGTCCGGGTAAAGGTAAGTTAACGCTTACCGGTAACCTGGGTGATGTAATGAAAGAATCCGCCGCTATTGCCATGGCATACTTACGAGCACATGCCCAAGATATCCAGATCGATCCGCTTGTATTTGACAAATGGGATGTACATATCCACGTTCCGGCAGGTGCTACGCCTAAAGACGGCCCTTCTGCGGGGATTACGATGTTAACCGCATTAGCTTCTGTCTACACCCAGCGTAAGGTAAAGAAAAACCTCGCCATGACGGGCGAAATCACCCTTCGCGGCAAAGTATTAGCTGTTGGCGGTATCAAAGAAAAAATACTAGCAGCCAAACGGGCCAATATCAAAGAGATCATCTTGTCTAAATCGAACCGAAAGGACATTTTGGAGATCAAAGAAGACTATATCAAAGATCTTACCTTCCATTACGTTGAGGAGATGAACGAGGTTATCAAGATAGCCCTTCTTGATGAGAAAGTTAAAAAACCATTGGAGCTAAGCCCGAAGGAGAAGTAGTTTAGTTAATAGCTCATCAGCAAATGAGCATATACAATTAAAAAAACGGGAAGTACATGTCTACTTCCCGTTTTCGTTAACATACTTAAACCTTGTTAATTAAGGCCAAATACCCATATTTTTATAAGATTCAGCGATCTTATTAATTGCTCCCACCAAGGCAGCCGTCCGCAGTCCCGGAATCTTATCATTGCTCACGTACACCTCGCGAATCTCATGATACGAGCGTATCATGGTATCCTCCAAGCCGGAGTTTACCAGCTCTTCCTCAGACGCCCCCTTCACGATAATTTTACGCTGTTCATCGGTCAAGGATGCACCAGTCACGCCTTCCACCATATTAACGATGTTCATATTTGCAGTTTCCGTGTATCTCCTATCCATTCTTCCGAAAGCAATATGCGACAAGTTCTTCAGCCACTCAAAATAAGAAACAGTCACCCCGCCGGCGTTACAGAACATGTCCGGTATAATCATACGGCGACCACCATCTACAAAAGCATCCGCGGCTGCAGGCGTTGTAGGTCCATTCGCTCCCTCCGCAATGATTTTCGCTTGGATTCGTCCCACGTTCGCTTCCGTGATCTGGTTTTCCAATGCTGCTGGAACCAAGATATCGCAAGGCTGTTCCAATCCTTCTGCCGGTGAACCGAATTCCGTCTTTGATTTCGCGAACTTCAAAATAGAACCCGTTTCGTTTCTGTGTTTCACTACCTCGTCCGGATCAAAACCGTCTTCGTTATAAATAGCACCATCATATTCACATATCCCTACGATAATCGCACCAAATTCCACCAATACCTTGGCGGAGAAATATCCAACATTACCTAAACCTTGAATAATGACTCTTTTGCCTTCAATGCCGGGTGTTAGTCCCAAGCGCTGCATATCTTCCGCTACGCTCACACACTCCCTGATTGCTATGGCAACTCCTCTACCGGTAGCACCGCGACGACCCGCAATTCCATGCAATGACAAAGGTTTGCCCGTCACACAACCCAAGGCATCCAACTGTCCCGGATTCATTGTCAAATACGTATCCGCTATCCAACTCATTTCTCGTTCGCCTGTTCCGTAATCCGGAGCCGGCACGTCTACTGCAGGACCAATGAAATTCTTTTTAATCAACTCCACGGTATAGCGTCTTGTAATATTTTCAAGCTCACGCACTGAATAGTCACGGGTGTTAACTTTAATACCGCCTTTTGCCCCCCCAAAGGGTACATTTACAATCGCACATTTATAGCTCATCAGCGCAGCCAAGGCCATTACCTCATCCTCATTCACCATTTCGCTATAACGGATACCACCTTTCGTTGGCGACTTATGATGTGAATGCTGGACTCGCCAGGCATCGATCACCTCTAACTCTCCATTATCTCGTTTGATAGGAAATTGAAAACGATATACACTGTTACATGCTTTAATCTGATTTAATAAACCTACATCATGATTTGTAAACTGAGCAGCTCGATTAAAGAACTCAGTGACATCATGAAAGAAGTGAGGCTGTTCCTCTGTTAGCACTACCGAATTTGCCATAAAATTGATTACTTATTGATTAATTTAATTGGAATCAAAGAATTCAATCATCCTTCTTGTTCCTCTTCTCCAAACGGCCTATCCTCCTATCTATTGTAAACAGATAGATAATAAAACCAACAAAGATCACTAAGAGAACAAGAACAACTACATAAATCTTTCCAGAACTACGTAGGCCAGTGGCCATCTCAATACCACTGTCTGACTGAGCAAATGTAGCTAAGAAGTTCATACAAGTCAACAGTATTAAAAGAAATGCTTTTTTCATCAAAAAATTGTTTTTTTATTAATATGAATAGAATTATTTCAAGGTTTGTTATCCTTTTATCAAACAGGACGCCATCTCACTATCAAATTGATTAATATAGCGGAGTCATTAAGCAACTTCATTCTCTTTATATTCCAGCTTTCTCATCCGGTAACGCAAGGACATAATCCACACTCCGATCAACATCCAACCCAGCACCGCCGGGCGGAATACCAGTTTCATATTTCCGTCCATGTCATAACCTGCAAAACCCGGATTACCTCCATTTCCCGGGTGCAGAGAATCCGTCATCCGAGGCAGAATAAAAAGTAAAACAATCATGATTGGAAAGGCGAAAATATTATAAATCGCCGATATCTTTGCTCGCTTCTGCTCCTCGTCCAATGCATTCCGCAGAACAACATAGGCCAGATACATCAAGGAGGCAATCGCAGAACTGTTCAATTTCGGATCATTTGGCCATGGATCTCCCCATGTGATGTTCGCCCAGAGCATTCCACTTACTAAACCAAACACACAGAAGACAATTCCCACGTTGACACTCTCCACCGCTATGAAATCATCTTCAGGCTTATTAGAACTTAAATATTTCACGCTGTATATCACGGAGATTAGGTACATCAATAACATGGCGAACCACATCGGAACGTGATAATACACCGTGCGGATACTCTCATGTAAAATCGGTAAAGCAGGAACATGTCCTAGCATTCCTGCTATGATCGTGTAGGCAACAATGACCGCGCCCAGAATTTTCCACCAATAAGCTTTCATTTATTTAATTTATTAAAAAGACGAACCATGCTAGTCTCGCCAAATGTAAGGAAACAATAATAAAGAAACGGCAACCACAATGGCATTTATCGCCAGCAAAACGATAATTTCATCGTAACTAACCGTCCTATCCAATCCGTCCATCGCATTTTTTGATAGTTTAATCAACACGATCAATAGCGGTATAATCACAGGGAAACCCAGAATGGCCATGAGCGTACCGCTATTATTTGCCTTCGCGCTAATCCCCGATATCATTGTAAAAACCGTGGCAAAACTGATACTGCCCAGTACGACCGCTAAAAAATACAGCGGAGGATCACCCAAAGGGTTTTTGAAAACTACCGAATATACAAAAAATGCCAAGACCGAAAGTCCTAGCATCAGGATGACATTATAAATAATTTTAGAAAGAATAATTGCCTGCGGGCTTACCAAGGTATAATAATACAATTGCCTACCCTTACTTTCCTGCACAAAACTGCGGGCAATCGCATTCACCGAGGCAAAGAGTAGAATAATCCAGAACAAAGCATTCCAGACCGTCCCGTCCACACTTCTGAACGCTTGATAACATACAAATACGGTCGACACCACATAAAGCAAAATGCTGTTGAGGGCGAATTTAGATCGCCATTCCAACAGCATTTCTTTATAAACTAAAAATTGTATCTGCGTTAAAAAGTTCATTTTGTCAAAGATACGACTCACGTCGAACTTTGACTAGCGAATCCACAGATTATTTACAGATTATCAGCAGCTCGCGAAGCTTTTTTGCCCACCGCGTCTGCATCATCTTTCACCTTATTTGCGGTACTTTTAGCCTTGTCAGCAACATCAGCAAATTTTTCCTTACCTTCGGCATACCTCTTTTTCGCTTCAGACTTTGCTTTACCAGCATATTCAGATGCCCGCTCTATACCTTCGTTAGTTTTCTCCTTTACCGTTTCTGAGAACTCATTTAAGTTTTCCATTGCCTTGTCTAAGCACTTCCGACCTTCCTTCGTTCCAAAGAAATACCACGCAGCAGCTCCTGCTGCCATTCCCATCAAAGCAAATCCTGCTAAATTTGATCTTTTACTCATTTTATTTCAATTTAAATTTTCTCTTCTAGTTCTTTTCAAAATTCTATGCTACAAGTATACAAGTATATATAAATGCAAGCTTCATACCATTATCATTTCATTCAAGAGATCAACAAGCAAAAAATCAAATTGTTTGGATCGAAAAACCATCTATCACAAATCTTTTACCGTCACAACTGGCACATCCGTCCGATTAGGTTGCGACAGCACTTTATGATTATCAAAGGAATAACCTTCCATATCCGAAATATCCCATAGCATCGGTTTCAAAAAGCTGATCGCTGCAACATAACCCTGCGAAATCGCATTTATATTGGCTGTCTCTTTCGAGTTTTTCGCTTCGTTCTCAATTTCAAACGGTCCGTCAAATCCCTTCTCCGTAAGTAAATCAACAAAGGCTCTCCAATCCATACTATCCGATCCGCCAAAGCCCGGCAGCATCGCCTCATAATGATGTCTATCCCAGCTATGTTGCGGAACATCCACCCCAGCCTTCATTGCCAAATCAGCATCTACCAACTGCATCGGATACATTCCACCCCAGTCAACCCTAGCCTTCGTCTTCAGGTTCCGCGTTGTTTTTACATGAATCCGATGAATCCTGGAAATATCACTCGCAGCAATCACATCCACCGGGTCCGTATTTTGCCATATATCATGAGACGGATCATAGATTTCACCATGCGCTTTGCTCGGAATCATCGCATACATCAACTTTCTAGCAGCCAATACGCCTGGAAGATTATTAAACGTATTTGAGTAACCTGACTCACGCCAGCCTTCCATTGGACAGTTCTCATACACAACCGTTACTCCTAAATCCTCCGCATACTTGATGATTGGATTAAAAACCCGATAGTACTCATCCAAATTCTTCTGGAAACCGTTCTCCTGATTTCCCAATTCGTGATTATAGCCCACAAACGTACCCACCTTAACATTATTTTCATCGCCCCCCAGTAAATGAGCAATACGAATTAATTTTAACAAGTGATTCTGATTTTTCACACGTTCAGCTTCCTCACCCCCAATCATATTTTCAAAAGCACCTAAAGACAGGCCCAACTTATTTTCATTGAACTTATCGATAAGCTTTTTCGCTTCTTCAACACCAAAACCCTCATATTCCAAGTGAGTTGCCGTATGATCCTCACGCGTCCCATCTTTTCTAAACACACATAGGTCAATCCCTTGGGCACCCACCTCTTTCGTTTTCTCAATCAATTGCTCCAAATTCATTTGATCAAAAGCAGAGCTCATAACCCAAATGGGGTTATTCAATTTTTTGTTCATTCTAAAAGATTTTTATGTTAACAATACCACAGTTCGTAACGATTCGCCAAATCTGGCAAAATTACTCCCTTCTCAAATATACCAAAAACAGCAGAACCCGTCCCACTCATTGAAACATATATTGCACCCGCCTGATAAAGTTGATCTTTAATACTCCTAATCATAGGATACCTGTCAAAAATTCCAACTTCGAAATCATTCACAATCAGCTGGTGCCAATCCTCTATAGGCGCGCCGATATCTTTACGCAAGGACCTTCCCTCTTTATTGACATCAACCCTACTAAACGCCTCAGCGGTAGAAATATGTATATCAGGTTTAATTATCACAATTGAGTAAGAACACAGGTCTAGATCCAGCGCCTCAAACCGATCCCCTCTACCGGTCGCGTACGCCGGCCTATTTTCAATAAAAAAAGCGCAGTCTGCTCCCAACGTGCGAGCCACATCTTGCATCCTTACCACAGACATCCCCAAATCGAAATACTCGTTTAGCAGCTTAATCAAAAATGCAGCGTCGGCAGAACCACCACCCAACCCTGCACCCATTGGTATCGTCTTATGCAGATGAATATGAACTGGAGGCAGATCAAATTCATCGGCTAATACCGAGTATACCTTTTTACAAATATTTCCTGATCCTGAAGGTATCGACAAGCCCGTCTCAAAGATATTAAACTGCTGTCCATCAACAACCTCAAGAGCATCATATAAAGGAATAGGATAGAAAACCGTTTGAAGTTCATGATAGCCATCTGGCCTTTCATCCACCACCTGAAGGCCTATGTTAATCTTTGCATTCGGAAAAACAATCATCTTTTAGGTCGATGAGATATAAAGTGTTCTTTTAACTTATCTATTTCAAGATCATCTTTCTTTTCATCCAGTCGCAACAGCCAAGCCTTAGCACCCAGCAAACTTACGTCCTTCTTAGCCGTTGATATATCCACCGGCCGAATTCTCTTATCCACTATTAGGGGTTCACGCAAGTCGAGCGCAATCTCCGAGAAAAAAAGAATCTGAAAATTATACATCGGCCAGTTACCGACGGTAACTGAGTTCGCAGTATGAATCTTGACGGTCGACTTAGGCGACAGCTCGCCTCGAAACTCCCCTTTTACTGTTTTGTTCTTTTTCGAATTGAATCCCACCAGCAGGTGATATGAACTCTCATTCACCAACCAAAATTCCACTAAACCCTGCTTCTGCTCGCTTGTAATCGCCAGATACAGTCCTTCATGGATAAATTCTTCCTTTTTAACAGGGGCAGCAATCACCTCTTGATCGTCCTCGCGCTGCATTCGTCCGTGAACCAAAGTCACCTTCGATGCAGGTACCGGGATCTCAAAACCATCGGCACCCGTTACCGCCACCATATTATCGTCCATGATGCGCGTAATATAGCCTTCGGCATCTTCTTCTACTAAGCGAACAAAATCCCCTAATTTATATCTATTCATCTGTTATAATCTTAAAAAATCTTCGGATAACGTTGCGGATCAGCCTCATGCATCATTGCATAAACCGTTTCAATAATATCATCTTTAGATGGCTTCGAAAAATAATCACCGTCAGTACCATAAGGCGGTCTATGTTCGTGTGCAGTTAATGTTCGCGGTTGTCCATCTAGGTGGAAATAACCCTGCTGTTGCTCCAAGATTTGCTGTAAAATAAATGCAGAACCGCCACCCGGCATATCCTCATCTACGATCAACAAACGGTTCGTTTTCTCCAAAGAACTTGCACATAAGTTATTCTTATCAAAAGGAAGTAGCGTTTGCGGGTCAATAATTTCAATAGAAATACCTAGTTCCTCCAGTTCAACAGCCGCCTCTTCTACAATACGCACAGTCGAGCCATAAGATACGACCGTCACGTCACGTCCCTCCTTCAATAATTCAGCCTCACCCAGTGGAACCGTAAACTCACCCACATTTTCAGGCAAGACCTCCTTTAAGCGATAACCGTTCAAACTTTCAATTACCAGCGCCGGCTCATCAGACCGGAGTAGCACATTGTACATACCTGCCGCCTGCGTCATATTCCTTGGGACACAAATATGCAAGCCACGCAACGTATCCAGAATCATCGCCATTGGAGAACCCGAATGCCAGATCCCTTCCAGGCGATGCCCCCTCGTACGAATAATCAACGGTGCTTTCTGGCCCCCTTTCGTACGATAACTCAAAGACGCCAAGTCGTCACTTAGGGCGGTAATACCATATAGCAAATAATCCAGGTATTGAATTTCGGCGATCGGCTTCAGTCCTCTTAGGGCCAAACCGATGCCCTGTCCGATAATCGAACTCTCGCGAATACCCGTATCAAATATCCGTTCCACACCAAACTTCGCTTGAAGTCCAGCAAACCCCTGATTCACATCACCAATCACCCCCACGTCTTCACCAAAGGCCAATATTCTATTATCCCGTTCAAAGTTGGCCGAAAAACACGCATTCAAAACCTCTCTACCGTCAACCTTTTTACTATCCGTATGATACTCAGGATCAATCTTATTTATATGATTTACTGCATCTTTACTTTCGGTAAATAACTTCGAATGGAAACGGTCGTCGTTTACCTTTTTACGCTCCATATACCAGTCGACCAGTTCCCTCTTTGCTTCGGATTCCTGTCGTCTTAGCATACGTAATACCTTACGAACCGTACCATAAATATCCTTGAGCGACGGCTCATAGGCCGTGCGTAAAGCCTCAGCCAAAGCAGATGCATCCTCGTCCTCTAAGTTCTTGATCAACTGAATCGCCTCTTCCTTTTCAATTTCAAATACCGCGATATAGTCATGCCAAGCCTGTTTCTGTATATTCTTTATTTTTGTTTTTGATTCCTTCTCGAGTTTATCCAGCTTCTCCTCCGAAATCACTTCCGTCTCTAAAATCCATTCCCGCATCTTCTTAATGCAGTCAAATTCCTCTTCCCAAGCCAGTCGTTCTTCCGACTTATAACGTTCATGCGAACCGGAAGTAGAATGTCCTTGCGGTTGCGTCATTTCCGTCACATGAATCATCACCGGAATTTGCCTCTCTCTACAAATCTGAATAGCTCGTTCATAAGTAGCAACCAAAGCTGGGTAATCCCAACCTCTCACTTTGAAAATCTCATAACCCTCGCCTTTCTCATCTCGCTGAAATCCGCGTAGAACTTCAGAGATATCCCCTTTAGTCGTCTGGATTGAATTAGGAACCGATATACCATACCCATCATCCCATATTGATATAGCCATAGGCACCTGCATCACACCCGCCGCGTTAATCGTCTCGAAGAACACGCCTTCAGATGTAGAAGCATTTCCTACAGTACCAAAAGCCACCTCATTTCCCTTATCAGAAAAAAGGGTCATATGTTCAAGATCCTCTCGTTCTCTGTAAATTTTTGAAGCTTGCGCCAATCCTAACAACCGAGGCATCTGTCCCCCAGTTGTCGATATATCCGATGAAGAGTTCTTTTGTTTGAGTTGATCCAACCATGCCCCCGTTTCGTCAATTGTCCGCGTAGAAAAGTGACCATTCATCTGTCGCCCAGCCGAAGACGGCTCTGCTTCCAGATCTGGATGCGCATATAATTGAGCAAAGAACTTATGATAATCTGTCATACCGGTAGCGAAAGCAAAAGTTTGATCTCGATAATAACCGGACCGCCAATCACCATCCCGGAACACCTTCGCCATCGCTATCTGCGCTAGCTCTTTCCCATCACCAAAAATGCCGAATTTAGCCTTCCCTGTTAGCACTTCCTTCCGTCCTATCAAACTTATTTGCCTACTTTCGTAAGCCAAAAGGTAGTCGCTAACCAACTGATCCTTAAAGTCTTCGTAGCTAAGTTTATTTTTAGAGAGTAAATTCGTAATTTCTGACATGATTCTTGCTCTATACTCTAAATGATGGTTATGTGAAAAATCAAAGATAAAGAAAATATAACAAACAATTATTTGTACTTTTGAGCATAGTCACGTTAAATCATTGAAACACTGTACTAAAATTAAGAAAATGAAAAAATCACTTTTATTACTTTTTATAGCCGTTTCCTTTGTAGGGTTTTCATCCATGATTGCACAAGACGCACCCGAATTCAAGTTTGAACAAGAAACTCACGATTTCGGGAAAATCCCTCAAGGAACCCCAGTAAGTCACGAATTTACTTTCACCAATACAGGTGAAGAGCCTTTAATTATCAACAAAGTAGAGTCTACCTGTGGTTGTACAGTTCCCGAGTATACGAAGACACCTATTAAGCCGGGCGAAACTGGAAAAATCAAGATTACCTTTGACGCCGCTGCGGCCAGTCCATTTTCAAAAATGGTAACTATCCGCTCCAATGCCAAAACCCCTGTCAAAGCGCTTTACATCAAGGGAGTCGTACAGAAAAAATAAAACAAACAACATACACATAAGTTTACATCTTAACATGCCAGAAATTTCGAAAAAAGGCATTGCTATGCCTGCTTCACCCATTCGGAGACTCACTCCATTTGCCGATTTAGCAAAGAAAAATGGTAAGAAGATATATCATTTAAATATTGGTCAACCAGATATTGCTACACCGGAAATCATGTTAGACGCAGTCAAAAACATTGATTTTACGGTATGGGCATACACCGCCTCAGAAGGAACTGAATCTTACCGAAATAAGTTGACCGAATACTATAATGCACTAGGTTATAATATAACCAGCGATCAGATTATCGTTACCAACGGAGGATCCGAAGCTATCTCATTTGCTATGCAATCCTGCTTGGATTCAGGCGACGAGATCATCATCCCCGAACCCTTTTATGCAAACTACAATGGATTTGCCTGTATGGCCGATGTAGTCATCAAACCCATACTCTCAACCATCGAAAACGGCTTTGCCCTACCTCCTATTTCAGAATTCGAGAAATCAATCACTGAAAAGACCAAAGCCATTTTTATTTGCAATCCGAACAATCCCACCGGATACCTTTATTCTAGGGACGAGTTAGAAATCCTACGCGATCTCTGTATAAAACATGACCTCTACCTATTTTCTGATGAAGCCTATCGCGAATTCTGTTATGATGGACGGGAATTTGTATCACCCATGCACTTAGATGGTATCGAAGAACAGGTAGTCGTTTTAGACACGGTTTCCAAGCGCTACAGTGCTTGTGGCGCACGACTAGGTTGCCTCATTACCAAAAATCAGAAAGTCTACCAAGTTGCGCTTAAATTTGCCCAAGCCAGGCTCAGCCCGCCACTTGTAGCGCAAATTGCCGGCGAAGCCGCGGTAGACACACCGACAAGCTACTTTCAACAAGTTAAAGATGAATATACCCAGCGTCGTAACCTTTTAGCCGACGGTCTTAATGGTATCCCCGGAGTCAAATGTCCCATTCCTGGCGGCGCCTTCTATATCGTTGCGCAATTACCTATAGATGATGCCGACGACTTCTGTCAATGGATGCTAGAGAAATTCGAATACAATAATGAAACCGTCATGTTAGCCCCTGCCACCGGCTTTTACAGCACAGATGGTGAAGGAAAAAACGAAGTCCGTTTGGCCTACGTCCTCAATCAAGATGACCTGAAAAAAGCACTAGTCTGCTTAGAAAAAGGACTAGAAGCATACCAAAATACCCATTAATCGGTATTGATAGCCCAACCCTAGCAAGATACCTTTATTAAAAAAACTGAAGGTATGTTCTAGGGTTTGTCATGTGACCCTAGATCATTCCTTTGTAAATAAAGGAAAATGGGTAACAGTACATTCCAATACAAAACCATTGTCGACTTGTTTAGAGAACAGGTTGACCGGGCCCCCGATAACATTGCGGTTGAATTTAACGACGAGAGCCTTACCTACCGTCAACTCGATGAAAAATCAAATCAATTAGCTCATTATTTACAATCCGCTGGCGTCGGCGAAGAAACCCTTGTACCCCTTTGTTTAAACCGCTCAATGGACATGATCATTGGTGCCTTGGGTATCCTAAAAGCAGGAGGAGCCTATGTTCCTATTGACCCGGAATACCCGATTGATCGGATCCTCTACACCATACAAGATACCCAAGCCCGTGTAATCATCACTGAAACTGGCACTTTACTATCTGCCACAGAAATAGAAAACACCCAAACTATTTTATTAGATCGCGAAGATGCAAGTATCGGCAAGCAAGCAATTAGCTCTCCCGAAGTCACCGTCAAGCCCGAAAACCTTTGCTATATAATCTATACATCCGGTTCAACTGGAAGACCTAAAGGGGTGATGATCGAGCACCGGAACGTAGTTAGGCTCTTTTTCAATGATTCGCCTTTATTTGACTTTAATGAGAATGATATTTGGACCATGTTCCATTCATTCTGTTTTGATTTTTCGGTATGGGAGATGTATGGTGCATTATTTTTCGGGGGAAAAGTAATCGTAATTCCTAAAAGTACGGCTCAAGACAGCGCTGCTTACGCAGAACTTTTGGAGATAAAGAATGTCACCGTCCTTAACCAAACACCGTCAGCCTTCTATCTTCTCCAAGAACATATTTTAGATAGAAAACCCAATTTGAACATACGCTTCATCATATTCGGTGGGGAGGCACTCAATCCCAGCAAACTAAAACAATGGAAAGAAACGTATCCAAAATGTAAATTAATTAACATGTATGGCATCACCGAAACGACTGTACATGTTACTTATCAAGAAATAAGTCAAGAGCATTACGAAAGCAGTAAGAGCGTTATCGGCAAACCTATTCCAACCCTATACACCTACATCTTAGATGAAAATCAAAAACAAGTTCCTTATGGAGTTGAAGGAGAACTTTATGTCGGTGGCGCCGGATTAGCGCGTGGTTATCTTAACATGCCCGACCTGACTTCCGAGCGCTTTATCCTTGATCATCTCGGCTCGGAACCTTCAGCAAGGCTTTATCGAACAGGTGACTTAGCTAAAATGCATGAAAATAAAGAATTAGAATATCTAGGAAGAATCGATGATCAAGTCAAAATACGCGGATTTAGAATCGAACTTGCTGAGATCGAATCTGTTCTTCTCGAAATACCGACAATAAACCAGGCTATTGTTCTTGCCAACGAAGATCAGGCTGGTAACAAACGACTAGTCGCATATTTGGTGACAGAAGAACAGCTAGAAAACGATACAATTACCAATCATTTAGCTACTAAACTCCCCAGCTATATGATTCCTCAACTATTCGTTCCTATCGAAAGCATACCGCTTACATCAAACGGCAAGATCGACAAAAAAAACCTGCCAAATCCAGATGCGTCAGATTTAATAAAAACATTGTATGCTGCTCCGACCAATGAACTCGAAGCAAAATTGACGAAGCTTATCAAAAATATCCTTCAAGTCAACCGGGTTGGTATTGACGATAACTTCTTTGAATTGGGAGGGAATTCCTTATTAGCACAAAAAGTGATCTCCAACTTATCGGAAATAAACGTCAAGCTGCCAATCACAAAACTTTATCAATATCCCACCGTCAGAAAACTTGCCGGTGAGCTCCAGAAAGACGAAAAAACAACACACACGAAACGGAAACCCAGACCGGCCCAGAAATCAGACGTCGCCGTTATAGGTATGGCTGGACGCTTTCCTGGAGCCAGTACCATCAACGAACTCTGGCAGAATTTGAGGTACGGAAAGGAAAGCATTACATTCTTTTCAAAGGAGGAACTAGACCATTCTCTTCCGCAATCTCTGATAGAAGACGCTGACTACGTAGCCGCACGTGGCGTTATTTCCGATGCGAAGGTTTTTGACGCAAATTTCTTTGAAATCAACACCAAAATCGCGGAGGTGTTAGATCCTCAACACCGAAAGTTCCTTGAAATCTCATGGGAGGCGTTGGAGCAGGCAGGCTACGCATCCTGTGCCGGAGAATCGATCGGCGTTTATGCAGGATCAAGCAGCAATACCTATTTCAATAACAATATCTATCCAAACAAAGATCTTATGGCGCGGGTTGGAGACTTCCAAGTTCTTACCTTGAGCGACAAAGACTTTCTCGCTACCCGCGTTGCCTATTGTTTTGACTTAAAAGGTCCGGCCCTTACCGTTCAATCTGCCTGTTCTACTTCCCTACTTGCCATCGCTGAAGCAGTAAAAAGCATCAGATCAGGTCAGTGCGATGTCGCTTTAGCGGGTGGTGTTGCCATCAACTCCCCTATCAATAGTGGCCACCTCTATGAAGAGGGGTCGATATTAAGTTCCGATGGTCACTGCCGTACTTTTGATGCGGAAGCCAAAGGCACCGTGTTTAGTGATGGGGCGGCGGTTATTCTTTTAAAAGACCTAAAACAAGCCGAAGAAGATGGAGATTTCATCTATGGCGTGATTAAAGGAATTGGCATCAATAACGACGGTGGCGGTAAAGGAAGCTTTACGGCGCCAAGCTCTGAAGGCCAAGCAACAAGTATCCTGAATGCACTAGAAGATGCTCAAGTTGACCCAGCAAGTATCTCTTATGTTGAAGCCCATGGAACCGCTACACCGATCGGCGACCCGATTGAAATCGAAGGGCTGAACATTGCTTTTGGAGAACAAGAGAAGAAACAATATTGTGCCCTCGGTTCTATTAAGAGTAATATGGGACATTTAACTCAAGCAGCTGGTGCTGCAGGTTTCATCAAAACAGTTCTCTCGCTTCACCATCAAGAATTACCACCGTCTATCAACTTCAGTAAAACCAACCCACATCTGAATCTCGAAGAAAGTCCTTTTTATGTAAACGATCAATTATCCAAGTGGGAATCTGACGGCATCAGACGAGCCGGCGTCAGCTCCTTTGGTGTAGGCGGCACCAATGTCCATGTCATACTAGAAGAATACCAACAAACAGAAAAAGAAAGCTCGGCTGGTCGCCCGTATGAGCTGTTAACTTGGTCCGCTAAATCAAAAGAGAGTGTTGATGCATATGCAGAAAAACTCAAAGATCATATCCAAGAAAACTCAGATCTTAATTTGGCGGACGTAGCTTACAGTCTACAGACCAGCAAGGCGACCTTTAATCATCGTCGATTTGCAATTGCCTCAAACAATCAAGATTTAATCGAAAAGCTCAATCCTCTATTCCAGTCGGCCGATACTAAAAATTTAAAAGAGAAACCCGGCAACCTCATATTTGTATTCCCAGGTCAGGGGGCTCAATACATCAATATGGGTAAAGAGCTGTACACAAACGAAGCGATATTCAAAGAGGCTGTCGACGAATGCGCCGAGTTATTGAAGTCCGAATTAGGAGAAGATATAAGGGACATCATCTTTACTGACAGTGAGAATAAACACAAAATTGATACGCTCAACAATACCTATTACACTCAACCCGCATTGTTCGTAACCGAATATGCACTTGCTAAGCTTTGGATGTCCCTAGGTGCAGAACCAAACTGGTATATCGGTCACAGCATCGGCGAATTCGTAGCAGCCCATTTAGCCGGCGTCTTCAGTTTAAAAGACGCATTGCACCTCATTGCCAATCGCGGTAAATTAATGAGCAGTCTGGCTGCCGGAAGCATGTTAGCGGTTCGTACAAACCATAAAAACATCGAAGGGTTCCTGCCGACTGAATTATCACTCGCCGCAATCAACAGCCAACATCTATGTGTAGTAGCAGGTCCATCAGAAGCTGTGCAGAAATTTATACACACGCTCGAAGAAAACGAAATAGTATCTAAATTACTGCACACCAGCCATGCTTTCCACTCATCGATGATGGATGAAATCGTTGAACCATTTGCTGAGCTAACACGATCTCTGACCTTAAATGTCCCACAAAAGCCCATTATCTCAACCGTTACCGGCACCTGGCTAAAAGACTCCGATGCAACCGACCCTATCTATTGGGCAAAGCATTTACGGTCAACGGTACGCTTCTCCGATGCCGTCCAAACAGCTTTAGAAGAAGAACCCAACTCTTTATTTATGGAAATAGGGCCGCGGAATGGTTCCACGACTTTAATTCGCCAACATATTCAAAAACAGAACGCAACTGCTATTGCGGCACTTGAACATCAAAGCAATCAGAATGAATACGTCTCATTCCTAAGAGGTATCGGCCATGCCTGGCTCAATGGCTTAGAAATCGACTGGCAAGCATACTATTATAATCAAAAACGAAAAACCGTCAGCACGCCGACCTATGCTTTTGAAAAGAAAGAATGTTGGGTGGAACCGGTCACTATCCTGTCAGCTGCGCCTGCTACACCGTCAGAACAACCAAAAACTCAACAACCCGTGACAAATCAAATTTCGACACCACATTATAACACCGAAATGAGAAAGACTCAATTAATTGAAAAAATCAAATCAATACTTGAAAATGCATCCGGCATAGAAACAGCCGGCATGAATTCCGAATCAAGCTTTTTTGAAATCGGTCTTGATTCTCTTCTATTAACCCAGGTAGCACTTACTCTCAAGAAAGAGTTTAAACTACCTATTACCTTTCGAAAACTTACAGAGGAATACGATAGTCTATCAGCTTTAGCTGATTATTTAGATGCAAATTTGCCCGACGATACCCAGCCGAATATACCAGCAGTACCAGTGAATGTACTTGTACCGTCTTCATCTACACCCAATCTACAAGCAACCGACCTTACAGCAAGCGACAATGCGATTGGCTTAATCTCTCAACAGATCAATTTATTAGCTCAGCAAATTTCGCTTCTTCAAAATGGCAGTACTTCCAATCATAATGGTCATTCGCTAAAAGTTGCATCAAATCAATCTTCAGATTCAGATATTACGCCAGAGGAAGCCGTTGAACTGAAAAAACCGTTCGGTGCTACCGCGAAGATCGACAAACAAAGGGCAGATCTTTCAGCGAGCCAACATCAATTCTTAGAAAAATTCATCACACGCTATAACCAAAAAACCACTAAGAGCAAGGCTTACACCCAGCAACACAGAAGACAGATGGCAGATCCGCGCGTCGTATCCGGTTTCCGTCCCCTCACCAAGGAAATGACCTATCAACTCGTCGTAGAAAAATCAAAAGGCAGCTATCTATGGGATATTGATGGCAATCAATACATCGATTTGCTCAACGGCTTTGGTTCCAACCTACTCGGCTATCAGCCGGACTTTCTCAAAAAAGCATTGATTGATCAAATTGAGAAAGGGTATGAAATCGGTCCACAGCACGTACTTGCAGGCGAAGTCAGTCAGCTAATCTGTGAGTTTACAGGTCATGACCGTGTAGGTCTATGTAATACTGGTTCAGAGGCTGTTCTGGGCGCTATGCGCATAGCCAGAACGGTTACCGGTAAATCGTTGATTGTAGCCTTTACAGGATCATACCATGGCATTGTTGACGAGGTACTGGTTCGCGGCACCAAAAAACTAAAGAGTTTTCCTGCTGCATCGGGGATTATGCCTGAAGCAGTACAAAATATGCTGATCCTCGATTATGGTACCGAGGAAAGCCTTCAGATTATAAAAGACAGAGCAGATGAAATTGCCGCCGTTTTGGTTGAGCCTGTTCAAAGCAGAAGACCAGAGTTTCAGCCCATTGAATTTCTCAAAGAATTACGAAAGACCACAACCCAAAAAGAGGTTGTTCTGATTTTTGATGAAATTATCACCGGTTTCAGAATGCATCCTGGAGGAGCGCAAGCTCTCTTTGGTATCAAAGCAGATATAGCGACCTATGGAAAAGTTGTCGGCGGCGGTGTTTCTATTGGTATCATCGCAGGCAAAAAAGATTATATGGACGCCCTAGATGGCGGTTATTGGGAATACGGAGACGATTCAGCTCCAGAGGTTGGCGTAACCTATTTTGCCGGCACCTTTGTTCGCCATCCCTTAGCGCTGGCTACTGCCAAAGCTAGTTTATTGTACATGAAAGAACGCGGGCCAAAACTCCAAGACGAGCTGAATCAAAAAACAAAAACCTTTACAGACAGGCTTCAAAGAATCTGTACAAAGTACAACCTTCCTCATTACATCGTCCGTTTTGGTTCTCTATGGAAAATCAAGTATAAAGAAGAGTATCCTTATAGCGAACTTCTGTTCGCCTTAATGAGAGAAAAAGGAGTACACATTCTGGATAGTTTTCCATGTTTTATTACTGAGTCGCATACGACCGAAGAGTTATCGAAAGTAAGTGCTGTATTTGAAGAATGCATATTGGAATTGCTTGAAAATAATCTTATTCCTGTCGAGAAATTATTAGAAGAAAAGGTCTTGGAAAACACAATCCATTTCGCTGATGAACCACCGATTGAAGGAGCGTTATTAGGAAAAGACGCGGATGGCAATCCCGCTTGGTTTCTACCAGATGACAATATCCCTGGGAAATATTTACAGATCAATCTTTAAACGAGACACAATGGAACTTACGCAAAATATAGACAACAAGACAATTGATTTACAAGAAGTAGATTTCGACCCATTTGCCGGACCAAAACTGGTTAAAGTCATTCCTACAACTCAATCACAATTAGAGATCTGGCTTTCCTGCATCATGGGCGGTGACGATGCCAACCGATCTTATAACGAATCTATCTCTCTGAAGCTAAAAGGCGACCTAAACAGACAGGCCATTAAAAGTGCTATCAATACCTTACAAGATCGTCATGAAATTTTACGCTCCACATTTAGTCCCGATGGAAAATCCATTTGTATCTACAAGCCATTCCCAGTCAGCCATACTTATCGAGATCTCTCCGAAAAAAATCCGGAAAATCAGCAAAAGGAACTCGACAAACTTCATAAAATCGACGCTGAGTCAGTGTTTGACCTCGTCCGCGGCCCTTTATTACGAACTTATTTAATAAAAACCACAGAACAAGAACACATACTGAAAATTAGTGCTCATCACCTTGTTTGTGACGGATGGTCATTTGGTATTATATTAGAGAATATCAGCGCCATCTACAATTCTCTTGTCGGAAATGAAAATATCGCGCTTGAAACCCCGATCCCATATAGCCATTATGCCCAAGAAATTCAAGAACATACCTCTTCAAATGAATATAGGGAGATAGAAGCTTTTTGGTTGAATCAGTACAACGATGTGCCAATACTAAATTTACCGACCGATCGTGTCCGTCCCCAAGTTCGTACATTTAAAAGCCACCGAGCCGATTTTTCAGTTCCCAAAAGCATCATCGAATCACTGAAGAGTTTTGGTTCAAAAAAGAAAGCAAGCCTCATCACGACGTTGATAGCAGCTTTCGAGAGCTATCTTCATCTACTGACAAAGCAGAACGATATCGTGCTCGGCCTGCCCGCTTCTGGCCAATCTGCTACGGGCAATTACGAACTAGTAGGGCATTGTGTTAATCTCCTCCCTTTACGAAGTAAAATAAACGGAGACGAGAGTTTCATGGATTATCTTGATAAAAGAAAATCAGAGATTATGGACGCCTATGATCATCAGCAGTTCACATTTAGCAGCCTTCTTCAGAAATTAAATATTGCCCGTGATAGTTCCCGTATACCCTTAGTACCGGTCATCTTTAATGTTGATATGGGGATGGACGCCAATGTTTCGTTTAGTGGTCTAGAGCATGAACTATTTTCTGACCCCCGCGCCTATGAGAATTTTGAAATCTTCCTGAATATTACAGGCACCGAACAAAAACTCAATTTCGAATGGTCTTACAACTCGCTCCTCTTTACCTCCGACACGATCGAAAAAATGATGAGTGAATTTCAGAGTTTGCTTGAATGTTTAATAGCAGAACCGTCTATAAAAATCAAAGACATACACATTTCACGAAACAGGAGCCTATTAAGAGACCTTGATCAATGGAATAACACCGTGGTTACTTACCCAAAGGACAAGACCGTAGCTGATCTAGTTAATGAAACTGCAATCAGATACCCTTCAAAGGCAGCCATCATTTTCAATGACCAAGAAACAACCTACACCGAGCTTAACCAACAGTCGAACCGAATTGCTCATTACCTGATCAATCAAGGGGTCAAAGAAAACGATATTATAGCATTAGTTGCCGACCGGTCTCCTGAAATGATAATCACACTGTTAGGTATTATCAAGTCAGGTGCCGCTTACCTACCCATTGACCCCCAGTACCCCGAAGGAAGAATCCAGTTTATGTTAGAAGATTCGGGGGTAAAATATGCTCTTGTTTCTCAAACGCAGCAGGCCACTTTACATACCGCGGCGACTAAGCTCATTATTGAAGACTTATTACTTAGTCTCCAAAACACATCCAGTTCATATCCATCGCTCAATCTGACCGCCGATCGCACAGCTTATGTTCTTTATACATCGGGCTCGACCGGCAAACCAAAAGGAGTACAAATAAAGCACCCTAGTTTAACAAATTTCCTATTAAGCGTTCAAAAAGAGCCTGGCATCAAAGAGAACGATGTTTTGCTGGCAGTTAGCACCATCTCGTTTGACATTGCTGCCACCGAAATCTTCCTCCCGCTTATTTCCGGAGCATCTGTTTACCTTGCAGATACCAACTCAACCAGAGACGGCCGGGCTCTCTTTGATATTGTCCAAAACAAAGGTATCAGCATCATGCAAGCCACCCCATTAACGTGGAGGATAATGCTCGCTGCAGGATGGAACCAGAAACTACCTTTGAAAGTTATTTGTACGGGTGAGGCCTTCCCCAAAGATCTTGCTGAAACACTTCTTCTGAAGAGTTCAGAAGTTTGGAACGGTTATGGCCCCACTGAAGCCACCATTTGGGCTAGCATAAAAAAGCTTAGCGTTTCCGATGAATTAATTACCATTGGCAATCCCATTGCCAACACCCAACTATACATTCTAGATGAACATCTTTCTCCCGTGCCCTTAGGTACTTCTGGAGAGTTGTACATTGCCGGCGACTGCCTGGCCGATGGTTATCTTAACCGCCCTGACCTTAGCGATCAAAAATTTCTTCCAAATCCTTTCAAACCCGGAACCAAGATCTACCAAACTGGTGACCTCGGTTATCGTCTTCCCAATGGCGAGGTCGTTTGCCTCGGTCGTGCCGATGCCCAAGTTAAAATAAGAGGTCATCGAATCGAGCTCGGTGAGATAGAATATAATTTAATTCAGCAGGCTGGCATCAAGGAAGCGGTAGTCGTTGCAGATGGAGATGATAAAGACAATCAACAACTGCTAGCCTATGTTGTCCCGGATGAAAAAGACAGCTCCGGCTGGATGGAACGGTGGGATGACCTTTATACATTAGGTATAAAAAGTGAGGAATCAGTCCCGCTTGAAGATCAAAATCTAGATATCGCTATTATTTCCCAATACAATAACCAAGAAGACATCAAAGAGCATGGTCGTGAGTGGACCCAAGAAGGACTAAAACGTATTCGTGCTTTAAAAGCAAAAAAGATCCTGGAGCTAGGTACCGGCGGCGGACACCTTCTTTTTGAACTGGCACCTAATGCCGAAAAATATATCGCCACGGATTATTCTGATGTTGCAATCAGCAAGTTAAATGACAAGTTGGCTTTGAATAAGGAAAGATGGAAACACGTAAACGCATTTAGAGCACCTGCTGATGACTTCTCATCCATCCAAGAAAAAGACTTCGACCTTATTTTTTTCCATGGAGTTGTTCAATATTTTCCGACATTGGAATACCTTGTTAAGGTTCTTGAAACCGCTGTTGACCACCTTCGAGATGGCGGCTGCATCCATATTGGAGACTCGCAAACGCTCAGTGCAATCAGCATGCACTTTGCTACCGAGCAACTCGCACTTCTGCAAGATCAGGTATCAGTGGATGAGTTTGAAAAAATAGTCAGGTATCAAACAGAGAAAGAAGAAGAGATATCCATCGATCCAGGTTTCTTTTATTTCTTGCCCCAACTTATCCCCAATATCACAGCTGTTGACGTGCAAATTCGCGGAGGAGACTATTCAAACGAAGCAACCAAATGCCACTACGATATTTGGTTATACAAAGGTGAAAGCGTACCAAGAACAGTTGCAAATGATATCGTCGAGACATGGCATGAAAGAAGCTCTTTAGAATCTATTGACACTTTGTTAAGTGACCATAGCAATAAAGTCATTTTAATACGAGATATACCAAACCAACGTGTTGTAAAAGATTACGCACTAAGCCAAATCGTTAGAACCTTAGATAAGAACGATACTGTTAAAACCATCAAAGGGAAACTGCGAGCCATAAATCCTACAGGAATTAACCCTACGGAACTATGGCGTCTGGGTGAACAGCGGGGTTTTAAAACTCATATTCGATGGACTAACGACGCGTCAGATGGGAACATCGAAGTCGTGTTTATCCCCGTCAATTTGGGAGAATGCCTGCCTGATGCGCCTTCCCAACTAGTCATCACTTCTGAAAAAGAATACTTACGAGTAAAAAAAGATACCGTAGAAATCCTAAGCATACCTGATCACCAAATCCATCTTTGGAAAAATAAGTTAAAAGCACATCTCCCCGAATTCATGATTCCAAATGCTTTGATTGCACTTAACCGCTTTCCCACAACGGAAAACGGAAAAATAGATCGCAAGAGCCTACCTCAGCCAGCAAAAATCTTAGCTGAGACACAATCTAGCCAAGCGAAGCCCAGCAATGCAACTGAACAGTTGATTCATGACCTCTGGTGCAAACACCTTGATCTCACCTCTGTTGACATACACAGTAATTTCTTCGAGTTAGGTGGCCACTCTCTCATCGCCGTGCGATTGATGCTTGACTTAGAAAAAGAGACTGGGATTCGACTTCCTATTAGTGCATTATTTCAGAATTCTAGTATTGCAAAGCTAGCACAAAAGATCGTACTCAACGATGAACAGAAACTATCTGTTCAACCAAGTGCAACATCACTTGAATCGCAAACAATCACCGCCCCCACTACAAAACCTCAAAAAGAAATATGGACATCTTGCATCTTAGGTGGTGAAAACGCTAACAGAGCATATAATATTTCTTATGCTCAGAAATTATATGGAAAACTAGATTTAGAGATATTGAGATCATCTATTCAGGAATTGGTAAATAGACACCAATCTCTTCGCTCTACATTCAACGATGAGGGGACCGAGATCATAATAAATCCAAACGTCGTAGCAGATTACACTTTCTTTGAAATCAGTAATTTATCACCATATGAACAAAAAGAGTTTATAGACAAAGAGTTGCACAAGTGTGCAACTGACGTCCTTGACCTCCAACAAGCACCTCTATTCAAGGCGATTGTGATTCAGACAAGCCAAGATGAGCACCTGTTTATCATCTCCTTCCATCATATTATCTGTGACGGTTTCTCAACAAGTATTATCATGAAAGAGTTGAGTGAAGTCTATAACGCAAAGCTTTCTGGAACAAATCTTAAAATTGCGCCTGCAGTATCTCTCAGTGATTTTACGAATAAAACCGATAAGTATTATAAGTCGGATGAATACAATGAAACGATACGCTTTTGGATTGACCAATATCAAGGAGAAACACCTGTATTAAATCTTCCAACCGATTTTACACGACCTCAGAAACGAACATACAACGGTGCACGCGCTTATTTTCATGTCGCAAACGACAATATAAAAAAACTGAAAGCTCTGGCTTTTAACAATGGCTGTAGCTCAGCAATACTATTCCGATCCATCTTTGAAATCTTTTTATCCAGAATTTGTAACCAAAAAACAATTATAACCGGTTTACCAGTTGCTGGTCAGTTAAATGAGGAAAACACCAATCTTGTAGGTCACTGTGTAAACCTTTTACCTTTAAAAACTACTATAAATCCGAAACTAACTTTCGAGGCCTATCTTGCTGAAAGACGCGACTCTATTTTAGAAGTTTACAATCATTACAACATCACCTTTAGTGATTTACTAAGCAGCCTAAAATACAAACGTGATACCTCTCGACTTCCACTAACCCCTGTTTTTCTAAATATTAATTCAGACAAGTTCGAATTTGAGTTTATTAATTTAAAAAAAGAGACTTACCCTACCAAGAAGCTTTTTGAAACATTCGAAATCGCTTTAAATATTGACGATCTCACCACTGAAGTTGTATTCCGATGGGATTATAACACCGATCTGTTCAAATCGGAAACAATCGAAGAGTTCCAACGAGAATTTGAAACGCTAATTAATATTTTTTCAAACGAATCAAATATTATTATTGGAAAAATAGCGACAAAGCACGACAAAGAGTATGAAGCACTCTTAAAAAAAGTAGCTGACTGGAATAGTACCCAACAAATCTATCCCAAGGATAAAAATATTACAGCATATATAGACGAAATCAGTAATAGTTATCCGTCAAAAACTGCATTAACATACAACAATCAGCATATTACTTACCAGGAGCTGAATCTCCAATCAAATCAATTCGCTCATTTTCTAATTGGCGAAGGATTGAAAAAGGGGAACATCGTAGCTTTCATGTTGGATCGCGGCCCCGAGATGATCATCTCTTTACTCGGCATTTTAAAAGCTGGAGCAGCATATCTACCATTGGATCCTCAGTTTCCTAGCGACCGTACTGACTTCATGTTAACAGATTCAGAATCACAACTTATTATTACCTCTCAGAAATATCTTCATCGATTTAAGGATAAAAATGGTGTAATAACATGGGAGAATGTAGAGGAAAGGGTTTCTCAGGAATCCGACACATTGTCAGTTGTTAGTTCTAATGCACATGATCTCGCCTATGTTCTTTATACTTCCGGTTCAACCGGAAAACCCAAAGGAGTTCAAATTGAGATGCATAGTCTAGTTAACTTCTTACTTAGTATGCAAGAGAAACCCGGCATTTCTCTTAACGATAAGCTTCTTGCAGTAACAACTATATCCTTCGATATTGCAGGGTTAGAACTTTTGCTTCCTTTAATTTCGGGCGCTGAGATCGTAATGGCTGATTATGAAAAGAGCAGAAATGGAGTTGAACTATTAAATCTCCTAAATCAAAGCAATGCCAACATTATGCAGGCGACTCCGATTACATGGTATATGTTAATCGAATGCGGTTGGCAGCCTACAACAATGTTTAAAGCGTTGTGTGGAGGAGAAAACCTGCCAAAAGATCTTATTGAAAAACTACTAGCACTAGGGGTTAATCTTTGGAATATGTACGGTCCCACGGAAACTACGATATGGTCCTCTACAAAAAACATTACTTCATCAGAAGGAACGATTACAGTAGGAAAACCAATTAATAATACTGAATTCTATATTCTAGATGAAGAGATGAGACAGGTTCCGACAGGCACCGTCGGCGAAATATATATTGCTGGAGATGGACTGGCTCGTGGTTATCTAAACAGACCTGAATTAACATCGGAAAAATTCATAAAAAACCCATTTTCTATCAACAAAGATGCGAGAATGTACAGTACAGGTGATACTGGTTATTTCCTGGATAACGGAGAAGTAGTATGTCTCGGTCGCATGGATTCACAGGTAAAAATCAGAGGTTTTAGAATTGAACTTGAAGAAATCGAATATAACTTTAACAAATTACCCGGAATAAAAAAATGTATCGTTTCTGTTGATAAGGAAAATCCATATACTCCCCAACTGCGCGCTTATGTACTTTTAGATACTGAAGAAACAAAAATATCAGCAGACACCGTTATTGAATGGAAAACTCAATTGAAAACAATGATGCCGGACTATATGATTCCCACCTCAATCACTGCAGTTGATAAATTTCCAACGACAAATAATGGAAAAATTGATCGAAAGTCATTAGATAAGAGGAAACAAAATGAATCACAGTTCGCCGAAAAATCCGTAGTAAAGGTTAAAAACGAACTTGAGGAAACTGTCGCAAGAATATGGAGCGAACATTTATTAATTGATCAAATCGATCGAAATAGTAATTTCTTCGATTTAGGAGGAAATTCCCTATTAGCGATACGGACAATGCGGGCGATCGAAAATGAAACAGGTATTCGAGTTCCAATTAGTATTCTTTTTGAACATAGCACAATTAAAAGTGTAGCTCACTTTCTGTCGGATAGTAAACAAGAGAAAAAATGGCAATGTCTGGTCCCCATCAAACGAACGGGCACTAAATCGCCTTTATACCTTGTTCACGGTGGCGGCTTTAATATTCTGACATTTGAGCCTTTGAGCAAACACTTAGATCCTGATCAACCTTTATATGCCTTACAAGGACTCGGTTTGTACGATAAAAACACATTACTTCCTACCGTAGAAGAGATTGCCGCTTTTTATATCAATGAGATGTTAGAGAATGATCCAGTCGGGCCCTATCAGCTGGGCGGCTACTGTTCCGGTGGAATTCTAGCCTATGAAATGGCGGCTCAGCTTCAGGCGATGGGAAAAAAAGTTTCATTTCTTGCTATGCTTGATACGAACTATGATTATCCTCCATTAGGCGCAACAACCAATCAGTTAATTCTGCGTGACATCAAAAATATAGTATTGGCCGGAATGCATCTTATAAAATCGTCGCTACTTCATCCGCGCTTAACGTATCGATATATACGAAACGAAATCGAGAAGAAAAGCAAAATATTCCGAACAAAAAGCCACATATCATTTTATGAAGAAACTGTAAACGAGGCCTACGAGCAAGCTTTCAAAACTTACAAAGGGAAGCCACTAAATACTAAAATAACCTTGTTAAAAGCAAAAACCCGTGTGTTTTATGTCGAAGATCCTAAATTATACGGCTGGAAAAAATTAGCACTGCAAGGAATCGATGTGCACACAATGAAAGGAGACCATACCACGTTTCTAATGCCACCCAACGAAAAAGAATTTGCAAAAAAACTTCAGATTTTACTCAACTAAAATTATACCCATTAGTTGGTATTGCCCCTGCTGATGGCCGTCTGTACCTTTATTTATTGTTTCAGACGGCTATTATCATGAATAAAGACTTTTTCTCGATTCCCTCCACATCAATTCTTGCAAAAATTGATGCACATCTCTACGATTCGCCCGATCGAACGGCTATTTCGTTTGATAACCAAGAAGTTAGTTTTTATAAACTTATTACTGAATCCAATCAGCTTGCCCAATACCTTATCTCCCAAGGAGTAGGCAAAGGAGACATCGTTGCGCTATGTCTGGATAGATCGCCCAACCTGATTGTCTTAATGCTCGCCGTCCTCAAAGCAGGAGCTGCCTATTTGCCATTAGATCCCACTTACCCTAAAGACCGTATCGAGTTCATGGTCGAGGATTCTGGCGCGAAGTCATTAATCACGCAAACTCGTCTGGAGAATAAGTTTGACATTTTAGTCCCAAAATTACTTCAAGAAGATATTTGGCTTGAGCTAAGCAGATATGAACCTACACAACACTATGATATTGAGGCATCTGATTTAGCTTACATTCTCTACACATCAGGTACTACAGGAAAGCCGAAAGGCGTGCAGATTGAACACGGGTCACTTGCCAACTTCCTGTTAAGCATGCAACAACGTCCTGGCATAAGTAACGATGATATTCTTTTAGCCACCACAACCATATCTTTTGACATCGCCGGCCTTGAAATCTTCTTACCATTGATCAGCGGTGCCAAACTTGTTTTTTGTACAACTGAAGAGTCAAGAGACGGATTTGCTTTATTAAAACTTCTAAAGAAACATCATGTCACGATGATGCAGGCCACCCCTGCTACATGGCGGATGCTCCTGAATAGTGGTTGGAAAGAAAAGCTACCCATTAAAATATTATGTGGTGGTGAAGTACTCTCACAAAAATTAGCGAAGCAACTACTCGCACTCAGTAATGAACTGTGGAACATGTACGGCCCGACAGAGACCACAATCTGGTCATCCATTCAACAGATCACTGACGGATCGGATATTACCATCGGCAAGCCGATTCAAGCCACGCAATTTTATATTGTCGACGAAAACCTGACAATTCTAGAACCCGGTTCTATCGGGGAAATCGCCATAGCTGGCGCCGGTGTCGCAAGAGGTTACCTGAACAGGGAAAAACTTAACGATGAAAAGTTTATACTGCTCGACTTAGGTAATAATCCAGAACGTGTATACCTCACGGGCGATCTTGGCTACCTCAACGAAAATCAAGAATTCATTTGTTTGGGACGCAAAGACGATCAAGTAAAAATCAACGGACATCGCATTGAGTTGCAAGAAATTGAGACCACACTTAACCAATTGGAAACAATAAAAGAGTCTCTAGTAATCAGCAAAAAAAACGCAGACGAAACCCAGAGCCTTGTCGCCTATATTATTGAAAAGCCTAACTTCAATAAACAAGAGGCTATACAACATCTACAAAATACATTACCGGATTATATGGTTCCACTGGTGTTCATTAGCTTAACCAGTTTTCCGTTAACAGCAAACGGCAAGGTCGATAAAAAACAACTTCCTGAACTATCCGAAACACGCCGTCTGGATGGAGTTTATGTTCCCCCAAACAGCAATACCGAGTTACTGCTACAAAGCATTTGGTCAGACATACTTTGTCTGAAGCAACAAATAATCAGTATTGACCATAATTTTTTCGAATTGGGGGGCACGTCTTTATTAGCGCATCAATTGGTCCAATATCTTGGTCAACACAATATTGATGTTTTTCCCACACATGTTTATCAATACCCAACCATTGAACAGTTAAGCGCCTTTATCAATGGTACGGAGAAGGAATCTGATGAAACCAACTTTACAGAGCATCCAGCTGACGAGGACGATGATATAGCCGTTATCGGTATGGCAGTGCGTTTTCCAGACGCCTCCACAATTGAAGAGTTTTGGGAAAACCTGAAAACAGGTAAAGAGAGCATAAGCTTTTTTAGTGACGATGAACTCGATGAAAGCCTTTCAGCTGATTTGGTCAACAGACCCAATTATGTCAAGGCACGGGGAATTTTAAATGATATTGACAAGTTTGATTCTGCATTCTTCGGAATGAACCCAAAATCTGCTGAGATTATGGATCCCCAACAAAGGATTTTTTTGGAACTCGCTTGGGAAACGTTAGAAAATGCTGG
Source organism: Albibacterium profundi (assembly GCF_042159835.1). NCBI lineage: Bacteria > Pseudomonadati > Bacteroidota > Sphingobacteriia > Sphingobacteriales > Sphingobacteriaceae > Albibacterium > Albibacterium profundi. Next base: position 243,425 of record NZ_JBBVGT010000002.1, read on the forward strand.
TTACGCAAAAGATCTACAAAAACCCCAATCCATAGGTGTCTTCGCTGGCTGTAGCCATAACTCTTACTACACCAAAAACGTACTTCAGTATCCCGAACTGATTGAACAAATGGGAGAATTTCATGTCTTAACTTTGAACGACAAAGATTACCTCACTTCGCGTGCTGCTTTCTCCTTCAATCTCAGAGGCCCAGCAGTTACTATTCAATCCGCTTGTTCAACATCATTATTGGCCATCGCTCAAGCAGTCGACAGTATTCGAAAAGGTCAATGCACTATGGCCTTAGCAGGCGGTATAGCCATCAATCCACCCGTAAAAAGCGGACATCTTTATCAGGAAGGAGCAATATTCAGTAAAGATGGCCACTGCCGGCCTTTTGATGCTCAAGCCAGCGGAACGCTTTTTAGTGATGGTGGAGGACTTGTTATGTTAAAACGCAAGAGTCAGGCATTAAAAGATGGAGATCACATTTACGCGTGCATTAAGGGCATCGGCACAAGTAACGATGGGAACAATAAAGGCAGTTTTACCGCACCTAGTGCAGAAGGACAAGCAGATGCTATCAAAATGGCATTAAAAGATGGCGAAGTATCGCCCACAAGCATCGGCTATATTGAGGCGCACGGCACAGCAACACCATTAGGTGACCCCATCGAAATTGAAGGGTTAAAACTAGCTTTCGGAGAAGTACACGAGAAACAATATTGTCATATAGGATCCGTAAAGGGCAATTTCGGACACCTCACCGTAGCGGCTGGAGTAGCTGGTTTTATTAAAACTTGCTTATCGCTCTATTACCAAGAGATTCCAGCGTCAATACATTATAACTCGCCTAATCCCATTATAAACTTTCAGGACTCTCCTTTTATAGTAGCCAACGAGCATAAGGCATGGAATACGCCCCAAATCAGGCGAGCTGGCGTCAGTTCGTTTGGTATCGGAGGCACGAATGTCCATGTCGTCCTCGAAGAAAACGTGCCGAACAAAGAAGAGAAAGATGCAATAGCTTCATCCCCCTTCCACCTAATAAACTGGTCGGCGAAGACTGAAACTAGCTGTATTCTTTACCAAGATAAACTTCGAAGTTTTCTCATTGAAAAACCCAATTTAAATATTGACAACCTAAGTCGCACGCTCCAGTTACACAAAGACAATCTCTCTTACCGGAGATATACCGTTGCTTCAAACAGGGAAATGCTAATTAGCGATCTTGAAAACCAATCGAAATCTAAGGCCAAATGGGCACGTACCGTCAAAACCTTAGCATTTGTCTTCCCAGGTCAAGGTGCACAGTATATCAACATGGGAAAAGAAATCTATGAATGTGAGCCTGTATTTCGAGAAGAAATCGATCGTTGCGCAGAAATCTTAAACGATATCATCGACAAGGATATCAGACGAATTCTTTTCCCTGCATCAGTCGATTATAACGCAGAAGACAACCTGACCAACACACTTTATACCCAACTTACACTTTTCGTTGTCGAGTACGCTTTAGCCAAACTATGGATAAGCTGGGGAGTTAAACCCAATATACTCGTTGGTCATAGCGTCGGAGAGTTTGTGGCTGCACACCTATCAGGCATATTTAGTTTAAAAGATGCACTCTACCTCATTGCTTTACGTGGTGAGTTCATGCTACAACTTCCTGAAGGAAGCATGTTGGCTGTTAGAACAAAAGATATCAACGAAATACTTCCATCTGATTTAGATATTGCAGCTATTAACTCGCCTGACGTAGCAATTGTTTCCGGATCTGCCGATTCGATCAAACAATTGGCGAATAAGCTCACTTCAAAAAATATATCATCAAAGCTACTAGCAGCCAATAAAGCCTTTCACTCTCGAATGGTAGATCCTATAATCGACCCGTTTCAAAAGGCAGTCCAGAGCATATCCCTGAATACTCCAAAAACACCAATCATATCAACGGTAACTGGTACCTGGCTAACAGACTCCGAAGCTCTTTCACCATCCTACTGGGCCTCACACCTACGTTCTACAGTCAACTTTGCCGCAGCAATCCATCTCCTAAAACAAGAGTCCTTCGCTTTGGCTATTGAAGTGGGACCCAAAAACACGTTAACAAATCTTATTCGCCAGCAAATAGCTGATAGCGATTTGAAAACTTACGCCAGCTTAGCCAGCAGTTCATTAGGTGACTATTACGCAATCTTAGATTGCGTGGGCTCTATCTGGTCGGAAGGTTACGCATTGGATTGGCAGAAATTTAACGCTTTGAGACCAACAGCTCGCGTCACGACTCCGACTTATGCATTTGACCGTCAAAGCTATTGGCTTGACGCCAAGTCACCAAAAGTAGAAGTGATTCATGATGATCACTATAAAACGTTGGAAAGAAGAAATGTGGAGATAGCAAGAAACACCGTTATCAGCTCTTCAAATTCAATTGTGATTGAAATAAGAAATATTATTGAAGATATCTCGGGACTCTATTTAGACAACATAAGCGATGAATGCAGTTTTATTGAAATGGGTCTGGATTCCCTTCTTCTCACCCAACTGGCCTCTACATTACAAAGACAATTTCAAGTGTCCATTAATTTCCGAAAGCTAAATGAAGAATTATTCAACATTGAGATTCTAGCAGCGCACATTAACAAACAAAAAGAAAACAACCATGAACCCTATGCTATATCCACTAAATAATTCGTTCAACGACATGCAGATCGAACAATCAAAAGAACTAGTCATTGAAAAGACAATACCAACAACTGAGGCACAAAAAGAGATTTGGCTTGCATGCGAGATTGGCGGACAACAAGCAAACCTATCTTACAATCAATCATTTACAATCGATTTTACGGGAAACCTTCAAACTGACAAGTTGTGTGAAGCACTTAAACAATTAGTGATTAGACATGAAGCGTTAAGATCGAACTTCAGCATAAACGGACAGAAATCAAACATCTACATTCAGCCGCCCATTAGGGTCGAAAAAAGTGACCTATCACACCTGCCCACTTTATTGCAAGAGGAACATTTCGGTGAATTTATTCGAGAGGACGCTTTACAATCATTTAATTTGCAAAATGATGTTTTATTCAGGTTTACCCTTCACATATTTAATGACCAAAAACATCGGCTTACCTTATCGTTACATCATATTGTTGCCGATGGATGGTCTATCAATATAATTTTAAAAGATCTATCAAAAATCTATTCCGAGCTGGCACTAAATAAAGAAATCCAACTCTCTCCTGCTTCACAAATCAGCGAATATGTCGCCGATGAAATTGATTATAAAAAAAGTCATGCTTTCCAACAAACCGAAGAGTTTTGGACAAGCCGATTTAAAAAACAGCCTGCTCCTCTCAATCTACCAACTGATTTCCCCAGAAAGCCGGAAAGAGTATATCAAAGCTCAAGAGCAGATTTACCAATAGATCAAGATCTAATCGAGAAAATCAAACAATTTAGCATCAAACACCGATGCAGCTTACCAACTATTCTAATAAGCACATTTAAAATTTTTCTCTACCAAATCAGCTTTCAAAAAAACATCATACTTGGGTTGCCTACATCTGGCCAGGTCAGTCAGGAAAAGTACAATTTAGTCGGACATTGTGCCAATCTTCTTCCATTAATAAGTGAACTGGACCCTCTAAAACCCTTTATTACCCATCTAAAAGAAACTCGCTCTAATTTGTTTGACGCTTACGAGCACCAAAACTTCACATTTGGAGAACTTTTCAAAAAAATACTTATCAACCGTGATCATTCAAGAGCAGTCTTGGTTCCCGTTGTATTAAATATCGATACATCACTTGGCGATCAGGTGTCATTTCTGGGTCTAAATCACAAAATAATCAGCAACCCAAAATCACACGAAGTCTTTGAGATCTTTTTGAATATCAATCATACAAAAGCTGAAACTGTCTTTGAATGGACCTACAATAAAGAACTTTTTAAAGAAGAAAGTATCAGAAAGTATCATGAGAGTTTTGTCAATATCCTCGAAAAAGCCATTCACAACCCCGAATGCTCCATTGCAGAAATTGTTCACAAAAAGCAGGACAACCTAGTAAGCAAATCGATCGATAAAACACTCAATGAACTTTTCTATTCAGCAGTTGAACAATTCGAACAACTCCCGGCAGTGAGATTCAAAAACGTCCAGTTAACATATAACGAACTCAATAAATTCAGCAATCAATTTGCCCGTTATCTCCTGAAAAAAGGAATAGCTCCCGGAGACATGGTCGGAATTTCATGCTCCCGATCTGTCGACACCGTCATCGCCCTGCTTGGTATTATCAAGGCAAGAGCATGTTATGTACCTATCGATATGTCACTGCCTCTCGAGCGGATAAACTATATCGTCCATAACGCCAATATCAAATTACTTTTTGACGAAAAATGGCTTAATAAGCATATTGTAGCTAGCAACGAATTTGACGCCAACAATCTCACTCTTGAATCAGACAGTCACGATCTCATTTACCTACTCCATACGTCAGGATCAACCGGCGTACCAAAAGGTGTATGCATGGGAGACCAAGCGCTGGTAAATTTGCTTTTATGGCAAATAAATAACAGCGCAATGAAAGCTCATTCAAAAACCTTACAATATTCCGCTTTGAGTTTCGATGTTTCTTTTCAAGAAATCTTTGCAACGTGGCTGTCTGGCGGGGAGCTCATTCTCGTTGACGAAGAAACCCGTAAAGATCCGAAAGAATTACTTGGTTATATCAACCAACATGGCGTAAATCGTGTATTCATGCCTTTCGTCGCTTTACAATCGATCGCCGATACGGCTGTTAACAGCTGCCTTTTTCCTTCATCTTTAAAGGAAGTGATCACAGCAGGCGAACAGTTAAAAGTGACCAAACAAATCCGTCAGCTTTTCTCCTCATTAAAACACTGCACTTTATCCAATCAATACGGTCCAACCGAGTGCCATGTAGTTAGTCAACTTAAGCTGGAAGGCAGTCCGGAAACTTGGCCACACTTACCTAGTATTGGCAAAGAAATCTACAATACACAGATATTTATTCTAGACAACAACTTACAGGAGGTCTTACCCGGCGAAACAGGCGAACTCTGCATCAGCGGCCTTCCGCTTGCCCAAGGCTATTTAAATCAGCCAGAGATAACTAGCGATAAATTTATAACTTTTGTTAGTGACGATGGAGAACATATATGTATATATAAAACTGGTGACCTCGCCAAACGTCTACCAAATGGCGAGATAGACTTTTTGGGTCGCCAGGATTTTCAGGTCAAAATCAGAGGTTATCGAGTAGAACTAGGAGAAATTGAACATCACATCTTAGCACAAAAGAATATAAGAGATGCTGTCGTAACCTGCAGGGAAAGTCTCTTAGGGAATCAGCAATTGACCGCTTATTACATTCTACGTGATCGCCATGCGGAGAATATAGACATTCGGCAAGCTATACAACAACGTTTGCCCGAATACATGATTCCTCATCACTTTATAGAAGTCGATCAATTCCCAAAAACAACATCCGGAAAAATCGATAGAAAGCGTTTACCTTCTCCTCAAATTAACAGCCCGAAGATAAAATCGGAAGAAGATCAACCCCTTGACATCGTCCAGGAAAAAGTCGTTAACGTATGGAAACATTTCCTTAGCAATGAAAATGTAACTGTCGACAGCAACTTTTTTGAAATGGGCGGACATTCTTTAATCGCAATCAATGTATTAATAGAACTTGAAAAACAAACAGGGATAAGGCCTAAGTTAAGCAGTATATTCAAATTCCCGCGATTAAAAGATTTCGCACTATTGTATGAGAAAACTCTTCCAAAATCTGACTTCGAGATAAATCAGAACAACCAACAGATCATCAGTGATGAGACAGCCGCTATTATAGAAGCACCAATCCTCGAGACACAATTGGAAATCTGGGTAACTTCAATTTTAGGTGGTGATCTCGCTAATAAATCATACAATATATCGTCGGCACATATCCTGACAGGCGATTTGAATATCGAATGCTTAGAAAAAACGATCGAAGCCATCGTAAACCGTCATGAGTCACTCCGAACCAGGTTCAATGAAGATGGCAGTAAAATGCTTATTCATAAAACTGTTCCAGTACATATACATCAAGACGACTATTCTGCGTTAGACAAGTTTGAACAAAATCAGAAGATATTGACCTATTCAAGAGAGGTCTCTGAAGCACCATTTGACCTCAGGGAAGAGAATCTTTTCAGATTTTCACTCTTAAAGCTTTCATCAAACTCATACTATTTTATTTTTACAGTACATCACTTGATATGTGATGGCTACTCACTTAATATCATTCTTAATGAAATTAGTGCTATATATAATCTTTTGTTGACCGACAAACATTTGAGTTTACCAAAAGCACCTTCACTCCTGTCGTATGCGACACATAAAGATGCATTTTATAAAAGTGACGACTATCGTAAATTAATTGCCTATTGGGAGCATGTAATACCAAAAGATTTGGCACCCTTGGACTTACCTTTCGACTTTCCACGAAAACCTTCTAAAAGCTACAAAGGAGCCAGCTTTCAATCAAATTTATCCAGAGCTTCAACGAAGAAAATAGAATTATTTAACAAAAAACATGGTTCAAGCTTTTCTCTCACTACACGCATATTATTTGAGCTCTTTATATATCAGCTAAGTCAACAATCTAATTTTATGCTCGGTCAATTATCCTCGGATCAGATACACAATGCTAGTGAGGGTCTGGTTGGTCACTGCGTCAACCTGCTACCCATTCACTGTTCAATTGATAATCAATTAAGTTTTCTAGCTCATTTTAAGAAAAGAAGTGCCGAGCTGATAGAGGCCTATAGTAATCAATCAATCACCCTAGGGACATTAGTAAAAGAAATCAACTTAAAGAGAGCAGCACATTCTCCAGGATCAATATCAGTGGTTTTTAATAGTCTGATCGGTCTTCATAGCGGTTTGATTCTTAATCAGGTCAAAGCAGAAGAATACCATTTCGACTCCCAAAATGAAAAATTTGACTTAACACTAAACGTCTATGGAAGCGAAGACCTACCTCTTTTCGAATGGAATTATTGCACCGATGTCTTTAAAGAAGGAACCATCAGGAATTTCATGTTAAATTTTGAAAATTTAGTTGACAAATTAATATCAACACCAGCAAAAACACTTGACCTATTATTAATTAGAAATTCTGATAAAGAATTAAAGTATCAATTCCTTTCCTTTTTTAGAAGACGATCTTGAGAATACCTATTAATTGGTATTGTAAGAATCTGGCTGTCAAGATACCTTTACCTTAATTCTAATGCTATAACAATATTTCATGAATGCAGTAATGATTGACCCGATAGAAATCCGAACACAATTTATTCCAAGTATTATTTGGCAAAAAAATGACTCTATCGCAGACACCGATCTAGACAACACCGTCCATATATGGAAAATAAAGGTACCGGAACATTTTTGCTCTCTATTTAAGGAATACCGACATATTCTAAATTCTAAAGAGTATGAAAAAGCTAAAAACTTTCACTGGGAGGATGACTTCCGCAGTTATTTAACAGGGAGAATGGTTTTAAAGATCTTATTAAGTAAATACCTTGACATATCAGCATTAGATATTGAGTTTGGAGCATCGGGGACAAAGCCTACAATACATAAGAATGATAATTTAAAATTTAATCTTTCCTATTCAGGTGAGTATATTTTAATCTCCTTGTCTAAAACAGAAACTGGCATTGATATCGAAAAAATCAACCCAAAGTTTGACTATAAGAGCCTTCTGGAATCATGTTTCGCAGGAGACGAAAATCAATTTATTTTAGCAGATTCTAAAAATAGCCGGCGAAACTTCTTTCTTCAATGGACACGGAAAGAAGCCCTATTAAAATATACGGGTCAAGGTATTATCGACAACCTAATCATTGTTCCAAGCATGGATGGAACCCGATCAATAACGGAATCTGGGTTAGATCTCCACGAAGATCTACAGGTTGTAAGCTTTGATATCAGTCAGGATTGTGTTGGAACGATTGCCTACCCGAGGCACCTAAAAACAGTCAAATATTATACCTGGTAACAGTAACAACAAACCACAAAAAAGATGATCAGAGCAGCTGCTAGACGCATTCGCGTCATCAAGTCGAACCTTAACGTTCTTCATATCTTAAAATTTATATGGAAGGTCTCGCCAAAAAAAACATTAATTTCGCTAGGTTGTATTTTAATAGAAACGGGTATTTTCTTCGTATCACTCTATGCTTTAAAACTATTGATTGATACTGTCTCGGAAAATACCGATAATATAGGCGGTCCTGAAGTTATCAACAGTCTTATTTTAGCGGCAGTTTCCGGAATTGCCTATATCGCCATTAAATCGTTGTCTGTTTATATCTCTGAGGTTCAGTCTCAAACAATTGCAGAACACATCAGCGATGAAATCCATGAAAAAACAATTGCACTTGATCTGGCATTCTACGAAAGTCCAGATTATTACGATATGCTGAGCCGTGCATTAAATGCCGGATCTGACAGACCCGTTGCCGTAATTAATACACTTTTTGAAATACTAAAGACCATCATGTCCCTAGTCGCTTTCGGCATGGTTTTGATAACTATCGACTGGACACTACTGCCCATTCTTGCCCTCTTCGTAATCCCAACCATGTTGGTGCGTATCAGTTTTGCAGATAAATTTAATGCCTGGAGAATCAGGCAAACTCCGCTTGAGCGTCAGTCGCAGTATTACAGTACCCTTATTACCACTGAACAGCATGCCAAAGAAGTCAGAAGTTATGATCTCGGAAAATATTTCAAAAACGCCTTTATGAAGGTCAGAATGACCTTATTAGGTGAAAAACTAAAAATCAGCAAAGATCGTACAAAAAACGAAGTGATTACCGCTAGTTTGTCCAGCATCGGATTTTTTTCCTGCATAGCCTACATCATTCTTGGTTCGCGAACCAATAGTATTGGCGATATTACGGTGTTCCTGGTTATTTTTCCACAATCGTTCACCTTGCTTCAAAACTTATCTACACATATTTCTACATTGTATCACCACAATATCTTCATCAACAGCATTTTCGAACTCTTTGAACTCAAACCATCGCTTCAGGAGCCTCAAAAGGCTGAACCTGTTAAAACTCATCTGCCGGTAAATTTTGAATTCAAAAACGTAAATTTCTCTTACCCTAATACAAGTAAAAAAGTCTTACAAGACATCTCCTTTAAAGTCAAATCACGTCAGATCATTTCCATTGTAGGGATGAACGGAGCAGGAAAAACTACCCTTATTAAAATGCTGTGTCGCTTCTACGACCCACAAGCAGGTCAGATTTTAATGGATGGGAAAGACATTCGAAATTACGCAAGCAAAGATTACCGCAAGCAAATAGGCATGGTATTCCAAGATTTCGCCAAATATCAGGTAAGCGCAGCCGACAATATCCGCTTCGGGAATCTCGAGAAAGAATTTAAGCTCACTGAAATCAAAGAGGCTGCCGAAAAGTCGGGTGCTAATGTGTTTATCGAGAAATTTCCAAAACAATATGATAATATGATGGGAAGGATCTTCGATAATGGCCATGAAGTAAGTATCGGTCAATGGCAAAAACTCGCCAATGCTCGTTGTCTCTATTCCGATGCCCGCCTTCTTATTTTTGATGAAGCGACAAGTGCCCTTGATGCGCAAGCAGAAAAGGAATTTTTCGATGATTTCAGAAGACATATAGGTGACCGGGCAGCAATCATCATTAGTCACCGTCATTCCGCAGTTAAAAATGCAGATCATATCTATGTTCTATCAGGCGGAAGAATTAGTCAATCCGGAACGGATGAAGAACTGTTAAATCAAGATGGCGACTACGCAAATCTTTTTAAAAAAGACAGCGAATTAGAACCTCTAAAATTATAAATCAAACCAATGGTAGACAATGTCGTAAAGCATAATGTATTAGTATTCGTCACCTGTTGCCTTGATGCCTGGGGCGGAAGTGAAGAGCTGTGGTCAAGAAGTCTGCCATTTCTCCAAGATGATTACGACGAGGTTGTCGTCTTTAAAAATCAGCATGATCGCACATCCTACCCCGTAAGAAAGATGCTTGAAAGAGGGGTTGTCCTCGAAGATCTCAATCCATCATACCGAGTGCTGAGTAGGATAAAACGAAAATGCCTTGCGCTGGCTAAGCGAATTAAAAATCGGCATTACCATCAAAGCGACAATCACTATCTCGTACAGAATTTCAGCAAGCGAGTTCAGAAGATCCGACCCCGTATTGTCGTTATTTCTCAAGGCATTAATTTCGACGGATTAAGTTATGCTCAGGAGTGCCTTAAGCTTCATATTCCGTATGCTATTATTTCTCAGAAAGCTGTTGATTTTTATTGGCCGCATTACTCAGATAAGTCGTGGATGCAAAAGGTATTGAGACAATCCTTGGCTAACTATTTTGTATCCTACCATAACCTGCGTTTGACGGAGGATCAATTCGGGATGAACCTTAAAAATAGCGCAGTAGTTTTTAACCCTATAAAGGTTAAAAAAGAAATCATGCAATACCCCTCGACGTCCACGGGCTACAGATTGGCTTGTGTTGGCAGGTTCTTCTTGATTGATAAGGGACAAGACATTTTGATAAAAGTATTAGCTCAACGTAAATGGCGTGAACGACCGATTACCGTATCATTCGTCGGCTCAGGGCCTGATCTGGTTCATCTTCAAGAAATGATCGCACTTCACAAGTTAGAAAATATCAGTATCGTACAGTTCCAATCAGATATCGAAAAACTTTGGCTTGACTTCCACGGCTTAATTTTACCTTCACGGAGTGAAGGTTTACCCTTAGCGCTTGCGGAAGCCATGGCGCTGGGCCGCATGGCCATCGTATCCAATGCCGGAGGCAATGCTGAATTTGTCGAAGAAGGTGTATCGGGTTTTATTGGTGAAACCAATGCATCGTCTATGGATGATGCACTGGAACGAGCATGGATACGGAGGCATGAATGGCAAGAATTAGGCAAGAATGCCCATTCATTTATCAAAGATTATGCCCCCCCTCTCCCAGAGAAAAACTTTGCAGAACTACTAAAACAATTAATAGATGAAAAACCTACCACTAGTATCCGTAATTATTCCTACGTATAACCGAGCCGATAAAGTTGGGGATGCCATTAATAGTGCTCTCAATCAGAGCTACAAAAATTTAGAGGTTTTAGTGGTTGACGATGGCTCGACGGACGATACTGAGAAAACTATTTTAAATTTCCCAACCGTCCGGTACATCAGACAAAAGCATGCCGGACAAGCAGCCGCTCGCAATAACGGGCTTCACCATGCTAGCGGGGAGATCATTGCCAATTTAGACTCTGATGATCTGTGGGATTCGAATTTTATAGAAGACTGTGTCCTTAAGTTAGAAACAGACCAGCTCGATTTCGTTTTCGCTAACTGGATGCAACAGACGAAAATTGGGCACGATTGGGATTTCTTACAAAATGACCCTTTCCTAAAACCTTATTTTCCCCGACTCAAAAATAATTGGATACAGCTTGAAAGCGATGATTTACGTGACCTCTACCTTCAGGCTTGCCCCTCCCCTTCGTCAGCTGTCGTGATGCGTCGAACATCCATTCATAAAGGGTGGGACGAAGCAATTCATATCGGAGACGATTGGGCCTTATATATAGACATGATCATATCCAAAAAATGCAGAGCAGCTTTCACACTCAAAAAGCTATGGAGGAAAAGGATTGATGATATCAACATTTATGACGGACGCTCCCGGGCCGAAGTCTTAGATCTGCTCTATAACGCGGACATCAGCCGGATTATTGGTCGACATAAACACCACCTATCTAAAAAAGAGCTTATGAAACTCAACAAGATACATAGCTACAGTCTTGTAGAGCTTTCAAAACATAAGATTCTTAGAGAACATGATATTAAGAAGGCATTTCATCTGTTCAGGAAAGCATGTTCCATCAGCATTTTGTTCTCTTTCCAGGCTGCGCCTCAAATCTTTTTCAATGGAATTAAGCGTCAAGTCGGCAGCCCCAAGTTAAACCAGGTCAACCATGTTAGGGATCAGCAAAGCACCGTTACCAGAGAAGTTGTCGCCGGAAACTAATATTTCCAAAGCTATAGACAGGGGCCTGTCATATTTGGTAAGCCATCAATTTCCAAACGGTGAATTTTGCACATACTATTCACCTGATGACCCAATGAAGGAATGGTGTGTGCCTGATAGTACGGTTTTCCCCACATCCATTATTGCAAATACACTTCTGGTACTTCAGGAACGTCAAGAGGTAAAAACCATCTATAGCAAAACAATTCCTTTTCTGATTTATCAGAGAATGCGATACGGTACCTGGCAGCATTTCACCAAATGGCACAAACTATTCCCCGTTTCTCCACCTGATATCGATAACACCATTTTCGCATATAGCTTTCTGAAGTCACAAAACACGGATAGCCCAGATCCTTCTCAACTCATATTAGCCAATCATAACCGAAACGGGTTCTTATACACTTGGTTTGCCTTTCGAATGGAAAAGAATGGCAATTCTCAGTACTGGAGATTGATCTTACGAGAATTGAAACGCCCAATAAAGACGCTTGCCTTCTGGAAAATTAATGACTGTAGACGAAATGACGTTGATCTGGGAGTAAATCTGAATGTTCTGTCTTTTCTGGGTAAACGCAAAGCGACCGAGCCGATTATCGAATTCATCAGCAAACAAATCATCCAAAAGGATGTCATCAAAACCGATGGCTGGTACCGTAGCCCTATTATTCTCTACTATTTATTTTCCCGCAATGCAAAACATAAGATTGAAGCCTTCATTAACATATACCCGCTTATCATCGAAAACATCTTGGATCATTACAAACCCGATAAAGGCTTTAACGATACCATTCTTGAAACTGCATTAGCTATTAGCTCACTTATAAACCTGGGTTATACAGGTGTCGAGATAGAAGAAGGAATATCTTTTCTATTGCGATCTCAAGCTGAAAATGGAGAATGGGCGCGTTCCATATTTTTTTACAGTGGACCAAAACAAGTTGTTGGTTGGGGGTCAGAAGAGTTAACCACAGGCTTTTGCCTGGAGGCCCTTGCCCTCTACGATAAACTCATGAAACATGCCTCTGATTCGTAAAATATACCACGTATTTCGTCTGTCTGAATGGTGGGATTATAAGATTGTACCCGTTTTAGCAATTGCGTACGCCACTTGCATTCAGCTTGACATCTCGATTTTTAGTAATATTTCATGGATATTATTCCTCTTGGTATCGATTATTGTAGGTGCCATTTATGTTAGTACAATTAATGATATCACCGACATGGAAGATGATCTAAGGTGTGGAAAGGAGAACCGCATGGCTAAAATACAGCCAAAATACCGCTTCATTGCCCCACTGGTATGTTTGATAGTCGGTTGCTTTTTTGCTTATCAAATGTCGGATAATCTGATATCTCTTATACTCTATGTTCTACCCTGGATCGTATACAGCCTCTATTCTTTTAAACCTTTTCGTCTTAAAGAACGAGGTTTTTGGGGTGTTTTAGCAGATGCGTTGGGCGCGCATGTGTTTATAAGTCTCCTGATCGTCAGCAGCCTTAGTTTTAAGAACAACGCACCCATAGACTGGACTTGGTTCAGCTTAGTTGGCGGCTGGTCATTATTATTCGGCATCCGGGGAATACTCTGGCATCAATTTTATGATCTTGAAAACGATAAAAAAGCAGGCACAAAAACATTTGTATCCACTATTAATTCTGAGAATTTTAAAAAGAAAGAACTACTCCTCATTTTTATTGAGCTTACTCTTTTTCTAGCTTTACTACTGCACCTTAGTATGTCCATACTTTTTGTCTTCTTGCTAGTATATATAGCTCTCGCGACACTTCGATATCGACTAATGTCATATACACCCGTAATTGTTACCACACCCCTAGCTTCACCTTTTCAGATTCTTATGCTCGATTATTACTTGGTATTTTTCCCTTTGGGATTACTTATATATGGCTTTTCAATCGATCAATCTGCCTTCATTATTTTCGGGGTTCACATTGTTTTATTCCATGAAAAATTGTTAGCTATTTTCAAGGATGCAATGTTAATCGCCAAATTAATATTTTTGAAGGCATTCAAAACAACTAAATTATAATCTAACTGCTTTACATACTTGATCGCACTTGCTTGCCAAAAGGGAAAATACCCGACAAGGAATTGGGCGAGGACAGGTTGACGATAGCCAAGGCGCTGCTTAAGCACGATTATGACCGTGACCGGATCATCAGCTTTCTTGTATTTATTAAGAACTTTTTGTATATTAACGATGAAAAAATTAACAGTATGTTTTCTCTGAAAAAAGAATTCTTAAAGGCAGAGAAGAGAACGATAAATCTTAGTTGATGAACAAATCATCCAGTCCGGAGGAGGGACAATCAATATGGGAGTAATAGATGTAATAAAAAAGCAGGAAAGGCAAGAAGGCCTACAGCAGGGTGCCGAGCAGGAAAGACGGGAAATTATCAACAACCTTCTAAAACAGACAGATTTTGATGATGCCATGATTGCATCGTTAACGGGCGCCACAGAATCTTTGGTAAAAAAGATCCGCACCGAACTAAACGAAAAAAATAAAGGTTAAACAAACCTGCTAATATTTGGTGATAGCCATTTCTTGCAAAAGAGATGGCTATTTTTTTTGAAAATTAAATGAACGGCAAATTTGTCCACTAACAATGGAAAACAATCGTTCTACATGCCAGCGCAGAAAGATTATCCTCGATTCGTATCATATTGTTATATCCAATAAGCGAGGTTTTCATTAAAAGGCAGTTTCCACATTCAGACATCGCCATGTCAATCCAGTATCTGGGACTAATTTAAAGGCTTAAATCTTCGTCAATACCAAAATATCCTCGGACTGCACGATGGCGAGATCGAAAAAGATCCTCTATATATTTTTTACTTCCATAAAAAATGTTCTCTCCTGACTTCAGCGCCATAAATAACATGGTAAAAAACTTCAAGACACCAAATTTTACACTCCGAGAAATAAAAGGAAAAACTGGAATCATTTGCTCTCTATCAAAGCGTCTCAGATATCCGTTTACGAGCAGTACGGCTCGGTAGCGGTCATCAAATGCGGCTTCACTCACTTCATGTGTTAGACTATCTGTTCTGTGAGTCACACAATAAATCGGTTCCTTATCAACTTCAATGATTTGCGAAAAATGCCCTGCTGTTATCACAAATCCGGCGTCGTTGCCAACTGCGACCTCGTCAAATAAGATTCTATTTTCTTTAATATGGGCGTGATTAAACATTTTACCCCACGGTTCCCAGTTATAGTATTTGATAGTTTCAATTGACTTCGGGTTGTTTATATCATAATCATAGATAGCATTAGACAATTCTGTATGCCTTGTTGCCGGCTCCAAAGTTTCACTATCAACGCTAGTTGCTGAAAAATAAACTAAATCTGCATTTGAATCGTAAAATTTCTCGATTGACGAAAAAAAACAATCATTAAAATAATCATCTGAATCGGCAAAGATAAGCCATTTGGCTTTTGCATGTCTCAAGCCAACGTTTCTCGCGTATCCAGCTCCTTTTCCCTCTTTAGTAAAAATTATTTGCGTGTAGCATCTATCTGACCCGGGGAAATCCTCAAAGTCAACCTTTTCCGGATCACTATCATCGTCAACTATGATGACTTCTATTTCGGGGCATATGGGGATGCTAGCTAAACATCTGGATAAAAGATGAGGTATGTTCTTATGAGGTATGATTATACTGTATTTGATTTGAACCATAGCAAAATTCCGGAATTATGACTCTTAAAAATATTTAAACAAGAAATTATTGCTCGCGCCTCTATACTCCTCATCTATTTCGATAGTATTGTTGGATTTCTCATCATATAGAAAAATATGATATCCTAGCGCTTTCATAAAGGAAAAAACTTTACTCCGTTTATCATTGTTCCACAACTCACAATAAATTATCGGTTTATCTCTGTGTAATACGTACATCGCACCTTTTAATACCTCATATTCAAAATTTTCCACATCAATCTTTATGGCCGATACCGTCTCTCTTCGACCAATAACATTATCTAATTTATCAACTTGTACGTCATAGTAAACACCGTCTTCATCTGAATCATCCTGACAAACTTTACTCAGACCCTGCAATCTGGCATTCGAGGAAATCGGCATAATCATCCTTAAACTACCTTTTGAATTCCCTAATGCCGTTTGAAACAAAATAATATTGGTAAGTTTATAATAGTTGACTACTTTTTGAAGTGTTTCAAAATTCTCTCGAATCGGTTCAAATGCATATACCAATGGGTTATTTTTTAAACGAGCTAACGGTATAGCAGTTATACCAATATTCGCACCGATATCAAGAATTACCCCCTTCTCAGGAATAAGGGTTGTGAAGTAATGAAACCCTTTCTCATATTTTCCGTTTAACGCTTTCTTCGTTTTATAAAGAGAAAAAAGATACAAGTAGGTATCAAAGCCTAGAACTCTCTGCGCGATAGATTTTATTCTATTTTTTCCCATTAGGTCGAAATTCGGCAAAACTTCCTACCGATAAAATACCCATTAATCGGTATTTCTCATTCCGGAAAAGAATATCAAAAAGCTATAAAACGAACGGTATAAAACTTTAATAGCGGTAACCCACTATGTAAAATCAATCTACTAGAAATATTCTTAACTTGTCCGAGAAGAACAGTGGTCAAACAGTCCTTAACCAGTCCTCAAACAGTCCTCAAACTGTGGTAAAAGGACTGTTTGACCACTGTATAATGACTGTTTATTCACCGTTTAGGCTTAACAAGTTAGCCGGGAATTAACTACAAGTTTAAATCTTGGAAATACCTATTTGTCGGTATTGACCACTACTGCGATTCCAAATACCTTTATTTTCAGAAAACAATGGAGAGAACTACGATCATATCGGTCAATTACAATCAACCGCAGGTGACTATCGATTTTCTAAAGTCGGTTAAGAAGTATACGGACGTCGGCTCTACAGAACTTATTCTGGTTGACAACGGCAGTCTGATAAATCATGAAGACACCTTCAAGAATATCTACCCCGAGCTTATTTACATTCGTTCAGATAAAAACTTGGGTTTTGCGGGAGGGAATAATTTAGCAGTACCAGCTGCAACTGGAGACTTTCTGTTCTTTCTAAATAATGATACAGAACTAACAGAAGGGCTAATCCCCACTATGGTTGAAGAATTTAAAAAGAATCCGCAAATAGGGCTCCTCTCCCCGCTTATTATTTATCACGAAAACAAAACGAAGATACAGTACGCAGGCTTTTCAAACATGAACTACCTGACCTGTAGAAATAAAGGCATTGGTAATCTAGAAACTGATACAAATCAATATAACAATATCAGTGAAGAAACGGGTTATGCCCATGGTGCGGCTATGATGTGCCGGCGGAAAGACCTGGACGAAGTGGGACTGATGGAAGAGAATTATTTTCTGTATTACGAAGAACTGGATTGGTGCGAAAAGTTTCGGAGAACCGGAAAGAAAATTTGGTTTACGGGTAAAGCGAAGATATATCACAAGGAATCAATCTCCGTGGGAAAAGAAAGCAGTTTAAAGACCTACTTTCTATATAGAAACCGGATGCTCTTTATCCGAAAAAACACGAATATGTTCAATACGTTTTTGTTTAGCATATTTTACTTAACAATCGCCTGCCCGAAAGCAATTGCCAGCTATGCTCTACAAAAACGAAAAGACCTGATTCCTTGGCTAATTAGAGCCGTTGCATGGAACTTCAGCAACAAGACAACTAGCACAACTTTAGGGTACAAATTGATTAACTGATGGAAGTATTTTTTTGGATATCTCTGACTATCGTCGTTTACACATTTATTGGTTACGGTGCCGTATTGTTTTTGCTCGTAAAAATCAAAAGAGCCTTCGGGAAAAAGGCTAAAACAAATAATATAAACTTGGCTGACTTACCGACTTGTAGCGTCTTAATCGCCGCCTATAATGAAGAAAGTGTTATCCGGCAAAAAATTGAAAACACCCTTGCTTTAAATTACCCATCGCACTTGATCCAATATTTCATTGTTACCGATGGCTCGACTGATTCTACAAATCAGATTGTCTCAGAATATCCTTCCGCTAATTTACTATTTGAGCCACAACGCAGCGGTAAAATAAATGCTATACATAGATCAATGAGTTTAATCAACTCTGACGTCGTGGTTTTCACAGATGCAAATACCTTTTTAAATGAAGACGCATTGCTCAATATCTGCAGACATTATACCAATCCGCAGGTAGGTGGTGTCGCAGGAGAAAAACGTATATATACAGACGAAAAAGCAGATGCAAGCAGTGCTGGCGAAGGGTTCTACTGGAAATATGAATCCAAATTAAAGGAGTGGGATTCGGAACTGAACACGGCCATCGGTGCTGCGGGGGAGCTGTTCAGCATTCGCCGGGAGCTATACCAGGCAGTACCCAGTGATACGATCTTAGATGATTTTATGATCTCCATGCAGATTGCTATGCAAGGCCACAAGATCGTTTATGAGCCTGAAGCTTATGCGCTAGAAACATCCTCTTCCAATGTCAGGGAAGAGTTAAAACGAAAAATCCGGATCGCTACGGGCGGCATACAATCAATTATAAACCTAAAAGCTTTACTTAACCCGGTGGCTTATGGGATACTGAGTTTTCAATATATAAGCCACCGGGTTTTACGCTGGAGTATCACACCTATACTACTGATTATAACCTTTATTTTGAACGGCTTGCTTGTGATTAAAGCTGAAGGCTTGATTTACAGCCTGATGTTTGGATCGCAACTGGCTTTTTATTTACTCGCCTTACTGGGTTATCGTTTAGAAAAGAAAGAATTGAAATTGAAAATTGCCTTTATCCCCTATTATTTCTGTGTGATGAATTATGCAGTAATTGTCGGAACATTCAAATACTTTACGACAAAAAGAAGTGCTGTATGGGAAAAAGCAGAGAGGAAAGAAAATATAAAATACGATGGAAAGTTTGTTTCATAAAATATCCAATAAGGTCTTTAGCTTATATGTTTTGCTTCGTTTCGGCAAAATGCCAGCAAGCATCCGATATTATTATCGAGATACATATTATTGTCGTCTGTTGCAACTCAAATACTTCATAAAGGATTATATCACCAGACCAAAGTATAAGAACGTGTCTTTCAGTGGCGAATTTGCGCCAGATTTGATGTATGTCTTACCCTTCGCTTATTGGCACTATAAAAATGGCACACTATTAAAAACCGAAGCTGCTAAATACACGAAAGAGCTCTATTTTTTTTCGGAAAATCACGAAGAGGCTTATGAAACCCGAGTCACTGAGGGAAACTATAACTTTGAGACGCCCCGAATCTTGTACAGCCATGACTATAACATGAAAAAGTGGGAACCTGTTCCACTGAAAGAGATTTACGAAAACCATATTTACGTTTTCGACAAACCTATTCTTATCATTGCAAATCGTTATAATATGGAATGGGACGGCCCACCGATTAGCTTCTTTAGCATCGATGTACTAGACTTTATGATCAATCAATTAAAAGACAAATACACAATAATCTACAACCGACCTCGGCCACAAAATATAACGATGGATAATAGTGACATCTATGATCTGGATGAATACGACTGGATTGAAGAAACACATCCGGAAGTGATTCTAATGGAGAATCTTTTCAAAGAAAATAAAGCTAAAGCAAAAAATTTCAATCATTTACAACTTATGGTATATGCAAACGCTGACCGATTCATATCGATTCACGGAGGAACTGCTACACTAGCCAGTTACTTCGGCGGAACAAATATCATTCTATCTAAACAGGGGCCAGAACATCATTTTAAATGTTTTCATAAGCTATTCCCTAAACTATCTAGTGCAGAAATTCATCACGCAAAAACAGATGAGGAGTTAACAGACTTAATAGTCAAACATTACTAAATTATGGTCGGCGTTAAATTTATTGGAAGATTAGGAACAGTTTCTCTTGGTAGGCAGCCTATTTGAGTCCAAAAAACAACTTAGTTTATGCACCGAAAGACTGGTTAGCATTCCGGATTGGAAAAGAACGTCCGAAAAGAATAATGATAGAGCGGTTTAACTGGTGCGATGTAGAGCTATCTTCTCTTTAGAATTTTTCAACTCATAATATTGAGCTATTAACGCGGAAAACTCCGCAAGACGCTTCTCCCATGTATTATTTGCTGCGGTTTGTAAGCGCTTATTGATATCGCCCTTACCGTTTAGTGTCAATGCATAATGGATGCCTTCATGAAATCCCTCTGCATCTTGACAATAAATCACTGAGTCATCAGTATAATCTTTTAAGTCTTCGTTAAAATCTGTAGACACCACCGGCTTTCCGGCACCGAGGTACTCAAAGAGCTTTAACGGAAATATAGTCGAACTGACCTCATCTTTTTTGAATGGGATAGTTGCTACTTCAAAACCTTTCAATACAGACGGCAATTCCTTATAGGCAACCTTCCCAATGAAATGAACGTTATCCAATTTCCAAAATTCGACAGGCACATAGTTCCAGTTAACTGGTCCAGCAAATACAAAGCTAATATCACTGTTTCGGACTGCTGTTTTGTGTAACAAACTAAAATCTATCCGTCGTTCTATGTTACCAAAGTAGCCCACTATTGGTTTCGGAATATCAACTATTTTCGAAAAAACGGGCAGATTTACATCTAATGTCCTGGAACAGTGTTCTATATCTGCAGCATTGGGAATAAAATAAGTATTAGGATTAGTCGAAGTCTTTTCAATATACAATTGTTTACTCGTACATACTACCAAATCACTGCTTTTTAAAATAATTGCTTCGGACTTTACTCCATGACGTTTGTCGTAGTCGATTACAATTGGATCGACACAATGATAAACAGACAATTTGGGCTTCAACCTACTACCTATGTCCGGATAATGAAAATTGAAGGAATTAATAAATATGTAGTTTGATATCTTTTGTTTCTTGATTACCGCCTTTATTCGATTAATGATAATATCCTGATTAATAAACAAAAGCAATCGATATAAACGATTTTCTTTTAGAAAATTGATAGGAAATACAGGTGGTAATACTAGGATTTTCAATCGTTCAATATCGGTACCCATCAGACTATGAGTTAACGAGAAAAATGAACTTTGCCTTTTACGATATTGATCTGTCTTTTTTTCTTTGACATAGTCTTTGAGCGTATAGGGATAGTCAATGTAGTAAACGTCATTTTCTCGTGCAAGATATTTCGCGGTAGTAAAACTAGTCGACTCAATATCTGCGTCAAACTTTGTAATCCCCAAAATAAAAATAATATGATCTTTCAACCCCATACCGTACTATTATGCGATAAAGATAGCCCAAAGCTAAAACACATCAATAACCATTTATAGTAATTCGACTCTAAGAAGCCAAAAAACGTATCAATAAAGTTACGTATCATCTAAAACAAACAAAATAATCTGATAAGAGGCGTTAAAGTAGTTAATATAAAGCTATAAAATTACCCATTGTGTCAATACAATATTCTTTTAACGACAATTTTATTCTTTATTAAACATAATACACTACATTTGCAGCGTTTCAAAAAAATAAGTATAATTTAAAAATCAGTATCGAATGAAAGTAAAAAGTGTAAAAATGGGATTGCTTGGCTGTGCATTTTTGTTTTTTCTTTACTCTTGTGAAGTAGAGCAAATAGAACCTGCTAAACCAGTTGAAAATGAGAATGTAATTGATTCAGCAGAGACAGAGAAAGAAACTATAGACTCAAGCAGAGTTGAGAAAAAAGACGAGAACATTGAAGTTATTGGAACTGGATCAGGAAAACTTGTTATTAAAGACGTCGAAAACAAAAATTTCTCTATCAAACCGGGTGTCTATGGCGACATATTGATTGAGAACACCAAAAACACCTCAATTAAGGGAGACAAAAATGTTAAAATAGTAGGCAGTACTATAAATATTTCGAATGTTGATAATATAGAAATCGCCGGCATTACCATAGAGAATGGTACAAAAGGAATCTATATTTCCAAATCTGCAAATGATTTAACTTTAAAAGATATTAACCTTAAGAATATCTCTACGTACGGAATCAGATTTGACGTTAACAAGAAATTCGATAATAGTCCTCAAAGCTATAGTAAAAACATCCAACTTATAAATATTAAAGCAGAAAACGTTAGAGTATTATTTGAGAGCACTGGCGGTATTGAAACTGACGGATTTTATGGACTAATTAAAGGCTTTAAATTAACCGGTTCAACAATTGTAAATTCGCCAAATTTGGAAAGTGCTGTGTACCTTAACCTTGGCGAAGACTTCGAGGTTTCAAACAATGTTGTAAACAATGTGAATACTAATAATAATAACCATAATGGCATTTTCCATGTGAAAGGCAACGGTAAAATCTTCAATAATAAGATTACAAATCATCAAGGCAATGCTGTTAGATCATGGTTGTTTAGTATTACCAAACCCAACTCACTTGTCGAAATTTACAATAACATTGTCTACAACTCGCGTAGGTATAGTGCATTTGAAGTTCAAGTTACCCCGGATATCAAAGGGAAGGTTGGTTTTAAGCCCGCAAATGCAAAAATCTATAATAATACTGTTGGAAAAATGAATACTGGACAACCAAAATATTATGAAGGCAGGATTATCGACATCTACCAAACCTTTGGAAGCGTTGAAGTTTATAATAATTTGTATTTCGATATGCGAGATAATATTGTGTCGCTGAATCAATCAAACCCTAACGACACGAAGGTTAAAGAAACCAATAATAGGTACTTCAAAAACGCCAACGAGGCTGTCACAGATTTAACCGCTTTCATTTCAAAGATTCCTGGAATTGGAGCGAAATTATAAATAGTTACAACTTAAATAACCAAAGCTCCGAATAATATCGAAGCTTTGGTTATTTAATCATGGCAAAATAGTGCTCAGAAAATCAATGAATTTCTCTTCGCTAGATAATGCGTATTCTTCTGACCCATAACGATTCAGATGATCATCGTCATAATACATGATCGTATCTTTATAATAGGGGGTATTGGAAAACACAGGACTATGTGATAAGTCCAAATAATGAACATTCTCATATTTACGTACCAACTCAAAAATATCTTCCGATGGTAAGTAGGTGCTAACGATCCAAGCAAATGGATTGTCTCTATTTTTTGTGATGCTTCTATTTACTCTTATCGGACTTGCATTTACTTCCGGAAAATCAGAAAGAATAATAACATGTTGATTAGTATCTAACTCCATTATTATATTTTCCAAAGCTTCGCCCAAAGAGGGAATTTCAAAACGCCATGCCTTTGCAAAAAAAATAATTTTTGATTGTTTCATTTTTTTGAAGGCTATTTCTGCTAGTTTCTTGTGCTGTGAATAATATCGTGTCTCAATATCACTGCTATCAACACCTAGAATTGGGACATATCTAGAGTTAGTCACACTTTCGAAACAAAATCCGTTCCTTTTACCTAGTAATTCAAAAAATGAGTTCATGGCCAGAGCATGACTATCACCTATCAATAACAGAGTATCTTTTGACAATGTATCACCGCGAAGAATATCAGAAACATAGGTCTCAGCATGAGACTCCAGACCATGTGCAATCTGGGAAGAAAACTCAACCGGAAAATTATTGAAATTTCGATTGATTTTCATAAGTACATACCCAGATACTCCCAATAAAAATACAATAAGGAGAAAAGACTGTACACGTTTTTTATTCCAGACACTCTTTCTAAATGAGTTTTCCACGTATCTGTACGATAACCAAGATAATATAGCTACTAAGATCAAAATAGCTATCAGATGAAATACATTATCGATATCATACTTCCCATAGTAATATCTGTATAGTGCCAAAATTGGCCAATGCCAAAGGTATATTGAATATGATAATTCACCGATATAAACGAACGTTCTGTTTGAGATGAACTTGCTCAAAGGACCTTCTTTTGTAATTAAAATTAGACTTACGCCGAAACAAGGCAATAACGCAGTAACACCAGGAAAAGCACTACGCTCATTTATAAAGACCAATGAACCAAAAAGTAAAAACCCCCCAGTCAGGTTCAAGACATTTCTAAGCTTTGTTTTATTTGCGAAATTAAACTGATAAAAATTAAGCAAAACACCAAGAAAAAATTCTGGACTCCGTGCAATTAAAGAGAAATACATCCCATCTTTATTGCCTAAATAAATAACTTGATAAGTTGAATATATACATAAAACTCCCGTCAGTATCATTAATAGCCATCTGGATTTAGCGCGGGAAAGGAATATCAACATTAGCGGCAAGAATAGATAGAACTGCATTTCAACAGCCAATGTCCAAGTATGCAATAAAGGGTTTTCCGAACTCAATGCTCCGAAATAAGTATCCAATTTTGCGAAATAACTATTGCTAACAAACAAAATCGACCATAAGAGTGCATCTCTGTATATATAAGCATCAGATAGAAAATAAATATATGAAACAAAAAATGTAGTAACGATTAAGAACACAAAATAGGCTGGAACGATTCTTTTGATCCGACTTATATAGAATTCTTTAAATGAAAAAGTTCTTTTATTTTTTTTGGTAAGAATTATGGAAGAAATCAAATATCCAGACACTACAAAAAACATATCGACGCCTATAAACCCTCCGGGTAACCAATTTTTGTCTATATGGAATATTAAAACAAAAAATACAGCCAAAGCCCTAAGCCCTTGGATATCATTTCTAAATCTCATAATTTAAGGTGCGTTAAAAATATTAAGTATATGAATTTTCATCATCTTATGTCTTATCCTCCAAATGTCATTTGCTTGACCGCAAAATCACAGGCCCTTGCCGTTAATGCCATATAAGTCAACGAAGGATTTTGGCAAGCTGAAGATGTCATGCAACTACCATCGGTGACAAATACATTCTTTACAGAATGTATTTGATTATGCGCATTCAACACGGATGTTTCAGGATCATTCCCCATCCTAGCTGTACCCATTTCATGAATTGTGGAACCACCAGGTTTATCATAAATGAAGCCATCAACCTGTTCAAAACCAGCAGACTTAAGCATTTGCTCAGAAGTATGTCTGATATCTTCCATCATCATTCTTTCATTATCACCGAAAGAGAAACTAACTCTAACCAAGGGCATCCCCCATCGATCAGTTTCATTCTCATCCAAAGAAATATGATTTTTATAATAGGGCAAACACTCACCCCAACCTCCCATCCATACCTGCCAAGGCCCGGGTGTTGTAAGTGTTTGCTTAAAGTCCGCACCGAACCCAATAGCATTCTTTCTGTGATGCCAATTTTGGCGCTCACCCCGACCCTGTATATTATAACCACGTAGAAAATTTAGCTGTTCATTTTCCCGTAGATTGCGATACCTCGCAATCAAGAAACCACACGGTCGCCTTCCTTTGTAATATTTGTCTCGAAATCCACCGTGAATACCAAAGGCTCCCGCGGAAGAATGATGATCCATTAGATTATGTCCTAATTGACCACTATCATTCCCCAAACCATTTGGGAATCTTCTGGATTTAGATTTTAATAAAATCGCTGCCGTGTTAATCGTCGACGCATTCAGAAATATTACCCTTGACTTAAATTCAATTTCTTCTTTTGTTATAGCATCTATAACAAGAACACCAGTAGCTTTTTGCGTTTGGTCATCATATAGGACTTCTTTAACGACCGAGAAGGGACGCAGTACAAGATTTCCTGTATCCACTGCTACGGGTAAAGTCGAACTATTTGTGCTAAAATATCCACCATAGGGACACCCTCTTTCGCATAGATTTCGATTCATACATGGGTTCCTACCATTCCACCCTCTGGTTAAATTAGCTACACGAGCAATTGTTAGTATACGTTTCTCCTCATTTTTTTTCAATGAATCAGCCAAATGCTTTTCTATGCAATTCAACTCCATCGGCGGCAAAAACTCGCCATCTGGGAGCTGATTTAGATTTTCTTTCCTGCCACTAATCCCGATAAACGTCTCTACATAATCATACCACGGCTTTATGTCTTTATAGCGAATTGGCCAATCCACTCCAATACCATCTTTCAAGTTTGCCTCAAAATCCAAATCACTCCATCGATAACATTGTCTCCCCCAAGTCAATGACCTGCCACCAACCTGATAGCCTCGGAACCAATTAAATGGCTTATCTTGAATATATGGGTGCTCCTGATCACGGACAAAGAATTGTTTCGTCGCGGGATTATAGACTTGACATTGAATGGGATCGTTCGCAATATCTTCCTGCGTATTATTTAATCCATGTTCAAATTCCCAAGGAGCCAGATTCGCAGTTTGATAATCCTTAATATGCACTACATTACGTCCTCTTTCTAAAAGTAGGGTCTTCAATCCTTTTTTACATAACTCCATAGCTGCCCATCCCCCACTAATTCCAGAGCCGACAACTATAGCGTCATATGTATTGGATTGCAGTATATTTAAGTTCATATCGGTTATAATCTATCTAATCTGTCGCCCAAGCCCGTTGATTCGGAGATAGCGGCACACAAGCAATATAATTCCCTGGAATATGGTCGTATGCGAGCCCCTGAGTCGCACCAACCTTTGACGAACAATACCCCGCAACAGTTAAATCTTTAATAAGCTCGAAGAAGCGTTTCCCTAAAAGTTTATTTCTTACTTTATTTACAAACGCATTTTTATACGCACCTTGATCTTGAAAATGCGCCAAGGCAGCGATCTTCCTATCTTTAGAACAATTTGCAAATAATGACGAATATTGAGTTTGACAATATTCGTCAAGATTATTAAAGCCATAAAGTAATGTCCTTTTATCACGAGAAGTTAAACAGGATTTGAATACGCTTATAATATACATACTAACATCAGCCTCTTTGGCTCCAGGAGTATCTGTCCTTGGAATAATGATTTCAGAAATTTCGTCCAATACATTTTTACGATCAAGAATATCGGGAGAGATTGGTGTTTTCTGCACACGATAGTAACGGAAATAAAATTTACATAGCCAAAAAGTTATATAAGAACAGATCGCTAAAACTATGACAACTATAACCGTTCTTCTTTTCACGCCCAATTATTTTAATTGCCGTTTCCCTATTATTGGTGAAACGGAGATATCGTAGTTGTATTTTATCTGTCTGTATACATTTCGTACTTTACTAACGAAGTAGTTATTTCCTCGACGCCATGCATTTCTTCGAACGGTACTTGGTTCTTCCGTACTGTTTTTTTGTATAAACAGCCGTTGATAGTCATTATAAAACAACCCTTTACCGTTGTTTTGAATAAATGAAACACACATTTTATATTCTGTCTGTTCCACTTTTAATCCCTCTTGATATCGTCCAAACTTGTCAAAAAATGAGGTTCTTCTTAAATGTGGATGATCACTATAATAAAACAACTTACTATACTTTATACCGTAGACATTAAAGTTCATATAAGAAAATCCTTTTTTAAAAGGAGTCATATAAGGGTATTCTAAATATGAGTAGAACCGTACAATGTCGAGCTCGGGATCCTCGTCCATAAAAGAGATAGCGGTATGTAGCTTTTTAGGAAAGAACGAGGTTGGAACAAAATCTTCCTGTACATATAATGTGTACGGTGTATCGATAACATCCTGACCTTTGTTAATATTATTGCCTAGTCCCTTATTGGAAGGAGTCGTAACAAGATGAAAGGAATATCGAGACTGTAATGTTTTTAAATAATTAAGATGTTCGTATTGACTCCCATCATCTGATACTACTATCTGCGCAAAGTTACATTCAATTTCTTCGAATGACTTAAGCAAGGCCTCTAAAGATCGGCTCCTATTATAATGTGTAACTAAAATACTGACTGTCGGAAAAGAATTCATTAATACAAAGTTTTAATCATTACTTGATGTTTTTGTGTCATGTGGGGGATGGGGGATAAATAAAGAAAAAAATCGATCACATTCCTTTTTTATACGTACTCGCAGAGCAATAATAAGAGTTCCGTCTCTTTGTAATGTACGAGGATATGTCCAAGCTCTGGCAGTATTAGCTTTTACTTGTTTCACCTTACCATATTTCATTAAATCAAAACATAACCGACCGTCATCACCCCAGATTTTGTAATCAACATATTTAACCTTGAGCCCAAGATCCTTAATATACCCCATACTAATCCCGTATGCATTTAGATATGGCCGTTTGAAATGCCGTAATTCTGCGACGCAATCTTTCATTCTCTCCAAAAGATAAAGCTGCCAACGTGGATAATTCGGGCAGTCAATAAAAGAGTACCGTCCATACACACAAACAACATCAGGCGTTTTTAATTTAGATATCATTTTATCTAACCAGCATTCCGCATAAATACAATCTGCATCAGCGAGTAGAATATATTTACCCATTGCATGTTCTTGACCTAATTGTCTCGCAGGCCCACACCCTTGTATCTTCTGAAATAGCGTCCGTACATGTAATCGTTCTAGAATAGCTTGGGTACCATCCTTAGAATTATTGTTTACAACAATAATTTCAAACGGAATTACTGTTTTGAGGTTTGCTAAACTAGAAATACAGTTCATTATATTTTCCTCCTCGTTCCAAGCTGCAATTATGATAGACACTTCAGGTGAACTGCTTTGTACGGCATCGAGTTTTAGATTGATTTGATGATACACCCCATCATCAATTTTATTGATAGACTCAAATTTATATATATGACTCTTAACCCATTGGGGAGTTTTAAAAATATTCATACTATTATCAAGACTAATCAACTAATTGAAAATAAAGGTACTCCACGTACAAAGACTCAT
This sequence comes from Albibacterium profundi, assembly GCF_042159835.1. Classification (NCBI taxonomy): domain Bacteria; kingdom Pseudomonadati; phylum Bacteroidota; class Sphingobacteriia; order Sphingobacteriales; family Sphingobacteriaceae; genus Albibacterium; species Albibacterium profundi. The sequence goes on from NZ_JBBVGT010000002.1 coordinate 272,332, forward strand.
CAATACCTATTAATCGGTATTTATTATAATATTAAATTTAATCAACGATCAAGCTCTATCCGTTGAAAAATCTTATTCAAAATTTTTCCATCGGTTGCCTTGGAAAGTATCGGAGGCAAACATATCGACATCTAAGTAAATAGCTTTTTAAGGGGTTATTTTTACATTCAAAATATCGTCTATTGCATCTAATATGGCAACATCTACCCTATAGTCGAATTTCCTTGCAAATAAACAGGAGGTTTTTGAGATCATTTCCAAATCATTGATGGACAAGATATCTGGATGGGTTGACTCGAATGTCCATCTGATGTAACGATAGTTGTTATTAATGGCGCTGGACTGGATTTCAGAATTCATGATAAGAGTAGGGTAAAAAAACTCATCCGCACCCCACGTTAGTCGCATGAAGGAGGTTATTTTTTTATTCTTGTCAACCAAGTTTATAATATGATTTAGGCACTCAGTTGTCAACATCCACCATGTAGCGTTAGAGGAACCATACATCTTAACACGCAACGGAAAATTTCTTTTCGGCAAGAAATGGTTTATGACTTTTTGAACCCGGTATCTCCCCCTTATTTGGATGTCAGTAAAATGATATTTCTCATATCGGTTTTTTGCTAGTTGCCACCATTCACTTTCATTAGATTCATCGAAAGAAATAAAATTTCTCCCATTGTTTTCTTTGAAGAAAGTATATATATAGTCATTATTTTTTAATGGATAATCCTGTCCACTTAATAGATTTACATAACGATATTTAGTTTCCTTCGATAGAATTTCACGAACAGATTCCGTTATCGCACGAACAAAACTAAAGCCTCCCCAGTTACATCTCACTCGGTTTTTAATAAAAATCACATTGTGTAAACTTTCCAGATATTCAAAATCCCGGATATTAATTTTTTTGTCTAGATGAACATATAAATCAAACATTGGATAGCTCAATCTATTTAGCAACCTTTCCAATTGGACGGGTTCCTTATGTGCCATAATCAAATGCGCGATTTTCATTTGGCAAATGTTTCTCAATACTTTGTGAAATAGTATCTACTGCATCCGTCCAGTTGTGGGAAAATGCAAAATCCTCGCGTACTTTCCGCATATTTATATTGTCTTCTAATAGGGCCTGCCTTATCATTGATCCAAACATTGCGTGATCCCTTGCTAAATACACATAAGCTGCAAACATTTCCATGGTCTCTGTCCATGTCGCTATAACAGGTTTTCCTAGAGCCAAATATTCATCTATCTTTCGGGGATAGTTTCCAATCGTCAGGTCATTAACCAACTGAGGATTGATGCATATGTCAAAGTGCTTGATGTATTTAAAAATTTCTTCCGGTGCTTTCTTTCCTAGAAAAAATACATTTTTAAAAGTATGAAGAATACTTTTTCGAAATATTTCATCTTCAGGCCCAACAAGGACAATACTGCATTCTGGGAATGCCTCTGCTATGTACTGAATTAAGTCGATATCTAAACGCAAGGTGGTTAACACTCCAAAATAACCAATAATTGGAGTTATAATTCCATTTAAATCTTCGGGTTGCGTTAGATTAGATTTATTTAGCAACTCGAAATCACATCCTTGGGCTACGAAGTATGAATTCTTGTTATACTTCGCACTATACATTCTTAAATATTCAGAATTGGACAATACTAGATCACTTTTGGCTATGAGTTTCGGCTCTAGTTTCTTACCATGCCTTCTCCAATATGGTGTTGCGACCATATTATCCCGAATATAGTAAATGCTTAAATCAGGCTTCAATAGCTCTTTTAAATAAAAGCTTCTAAAAATATCGTTATCATTAAAAAGCAAGTATTTTGTAAATTTTAATTTATCTAAAGCTTTCAGAATTGCTTTAGAGAACTTTCTATTATTGATTAAATTAAAGAAAGAAAACAACGAGCTGATTCGTATCCAATTTATAGACTCGAGCAAAACATCCGGGTATAAAACCCACAAATTATCGTGTATTTGTTCAAAACTATTTTCTTTATTCTTGATAATATGGATTCGCTTTTCAATTTTAGGATCTTTTTTTGATCGTATTTTAGTAATACGGTCAAGTGGCGCATTCACATAAAGAATCCGATTATATTTGCTCAGTTCCAGAGCAATATTTTTGCAATTGCTGCCGATTTCAACATCCCAAGGTTGCTGCCCGACGATTATAATATCTCTTCCTTTTAATTTCATTTTTTAATTTAGGTATGTTTTGTTGCTATTGACCGTTTATTAGCCTTTCTTGAATACATAAGAGAGACAACTTGTAAGTAGACAAACTTATGAATGCTCAAAAGGGATTTATAAATTTTATTCGATGCCCCTCCTTCTTTCAATGCGATAAAAAAACTAAAGCAAAAAAGTAGAAAAGCTATTAACCAATAAACGATATCCCAAGATTTCATCATTAAGTTAACAGACATACAACCAAGTGCTGTTAAAATAAACATAAACAGAGGTGGTCTCAACAGCATTATACCGAAAAAAAATTGATTTTTATTGAGGTGTGTGATACTTTTCAATAATAATTCTCCTCCATATCGTACATATTTAAACCAAGTATTAATCCAACGCGATCGCTGATTAACCAATTGTTGAGAATGAGAGGTTTTTTCGTCATAAACTATAGCTCTGGATGCGTGCGCAATAACATGCCCTCTTTTAACAATCTCTGCCTGTAAAACCTTATCGAACCCTGCCCCTTGTATCTCGATCTTTTCTAAACATTCTTTGTATAATCTAACGTTAAATGCCATCCCTGATCCGGCAAGGGTGGCGGATGAACCTATTTGGAATAAAAGCTGACCGTCATAATAATTATAATAAATATCTCTTGCCGCATCTAAACAGGCCAGCGTTGTATTTAAATTCTTAGGAGCTCTTACACCTTGGACAGCTTGATAACCTTTACGAAAAAACAAATCGAGCTCGTTAACATATTCAGAATGCACCAGGTTGTCACTGTCGATAATTGTTAGAACATCATGCTGACGAACAAAGTGCTTGATGGCGTGGAAATGAGATTTAGTGTTACTGGCTAAAATATGTTCCGGGCGGAGGACGCTTACTCGTGGGTCTGAAAACTCAAGTTTCGAGATATCACAATTATCAGCTACAACATACACATGATAACGACTGTAATTTAGTTTTAGAATAGAATTTACAGTTTCTGGAAGTAAATGAGTTTGTTCATAAGCAGTTACGATAATAGCATAGTCCAAATTAGGATTGTAACTATTTATTACTTCAGATATTTCTTTTTTAGATTTTAAGTTAAATATCAGAAATAATATCATCGGATAAACTAAATAGAATCCTACTGTGATTTGTATGGAAATCCATACGATTTCAAATATATTATTCATTTATCAAACTGTTTATCTTTTGCTTTTAACCCGATATAAAACCCAATGAGTCCACAAATAATTCCTGGTATAACAAATATTTCAAAAGGCATTTCAAGCGGTTTTAGTATGATCTAAATTATCTCTACTTTTTTCAGAAATTTGGCGATCAAGTTCTGGTCCCATAAAAATAAAGACCAATGAAAGATAACTGACGATCGAAGATGGCAAAGCGTTAATAACCTCATTTCCATAACTGCAAATAAAGATTCCGAAGAAACTCGCTGTCAAAGCGATTAACTTAATTCGCAATCGATCATCGCGGATGTTCCAAACAATGCCACAAGATTTACCAATGATATAGCCCATCATACAGAACCAAAAAGTTAATCCCGTAATCCCATACATGCCCCATACCTTCACCCAATAACTATCGGGGGCGACGGAAGCAAGAAATTTACCCGAATTGTATTCGCCGCCGGCATACCCCATAACACCTAAACCGCCTCCAAAAGGATAGCTTTTCATATAATCACGAAGAATTTCTTGATTGAGAAAACGCATATTCAAGGAAGCGTCTTCCGGATCCAATGCTGTTCTTAGTCTATGTATATATTCGAAAGAACTCCCTATGTAAGTAAATTTAAGTATGGCTACAAAAAAAAGTAGAAAACCGATGCCACTAAACAAAGTCCGTGTATTTTTAAACAAAAATATGGCTATAAGTGCACCAGGCACTAATGCAAAAAATGCACCTCTCGTACCGGAAATGAGCATGCCATAGAAAAACAACAATGCCAATACGCCAAAAGCCAATCGTTTCCAAGTCTTAAATGGCCCGAAAGCAAGTACACCGCATAAGACAACGAATGCTGCTTGCGAAGCACCAAATTGACCTGCATCACCATAAAATGAGAATACACGTAATTGACCCCATATCATGTGGGTAGGATTGGCATCTAAAAATGCTTGCTCCCCCGGAAAAAGACCAAGCCTAAGCTGCTTAACACCATTCAACATAGCAAAGAGCGAGCAAGCGATAACAATAATAATAAAGAGATTTAGATGCTTTTGGTTTCTGAAGAGCATAAACCCAGCGGGCACCAGCATAAATGAATCAAATCCGGATGTTCTGATTTCACTTAACCAGCCACGGGCACTTGCACCCGGATTGACAACCTGTAAGACGCTGATCAAAAACCATATTAAAAAGAGTAAGACTAGATCATTTGATAGCCGTTTCCAGTCCGCTTGGCTGCTTTTACAAATAATCGAAATCCATAAGATAATATATAAAGCCTCCATTGCATAGCCTAAGGGTATACCTGGGAGTTCTCGGCTTATTAATATATAACAAAAGCCATATACAACAGTCGAGAATAGTCCAATTAAAGGATCTTTGAAGAGAATAGTTAGAAATACGAGTATAGCCGCAAACACTACGCTAAGAACTGGCACTAACATTCCTAACGTCCCTGTGAGATAGGAAATAATGACCGATGCGGTTAGTGCGACACCAATATATACGGCTTTTTCTCTATGTTCTAATACAATTTGCATCTTATAAACTAATTAGCGTGCATAAGTTTCCGCAACCCAATATCTTCCACCTTTGCTTTATTGAGCACCCACCCGATAAAGTTTTCTTGCTGGTTCATAAAAGAAATAAGATCTTTTTCGTAAGTCCCCACTGTCTCCCCGGCTGGAAAAACAGCGATACTCTTATCAACAAACATCAACCATTCTTTAGTACGATGTACTTTTTGCAGGCTATCGATATCGACTAGAATGACATCAAACTCAGCTTTAAGTTGGTCGAAGCCTTTTCGCAAAACATCCTCATTATATACTTCAAGAAGAGATTCGTTTTTGGAGTTCGTCGTGAGTTTGGTAATGAACTTTTCTGCTTGAAGTTCTCGTTTAACAATATAAGAGTCAAAAAGCTGGCTATCCCCTATTTCCTTAATCTCCGGTGTTTTATCCAATGCATAGTCTCCGCCAATTAAAAGAACCTTTTTTTGCGTTTTTGCAAAAGAATAGGCTAAACTGGATGTGATAAAAGATGAACCAGAGCTTTCAAACAAACCTGTAACGCCTAGAATTTGCTTGTTCTCTAAGCGCATAGCTTCGTCTATTTCAAAACGTAAAGAGCGTAATAAGTCTTTATAGGTAGCATAGTCTTTGGACACATTACCTTCCTCCCAAATGGTACTTAAATCTTTATCATTTGGAACAATACGATTAATAACACCCAATATCCGTTGTTTGGTCAAATGCGTTAACTGTTCGGAACTACGGATTTTATTGTCAAGGAGAAAAGCGATGATAAGAATAAAGAGACATACGCATAATGAAGCGAATGCAGCTAGAGCCACAAAGATTAGTTTCATTGATGGTTCTGGTGGGTTAACGACCCCTGCTTGAGCCAGTTGAGGACGCACACCGGTGCTGGCTAAAACGTTGTTTTTATTATAGAGCTCGAGAGCACTTAGATATTCTTTTGTGGCAACCTCCGCTTCACGTTCATAGTTCTTCATCCCCGCATCTTTCGGAACCATACTATTATACAATCCTTTCATCCGGCTGAGATCAGCTAAAATAACAGAGAGACCGCTCTTCGCCCGATCCAACTCAACCTCCATATCTAGTTTTTGCTGAATGAGACTTTGACGAAGAACACGCGGATCAGTAGCTGTACTGCTGGCGCTGCTGGCGATCAAACTAGTAAGTTTCGATTGTATAGAATCAATTGCGCGAGCATCTGCCGGCTTAAATCCATTATCAACATAGCGTTCATTAGCTACTTCTAGTTGTTTTTTTAAGCTAATGATCTGATTGTTTTCTTCGATGCTGACGGAAACTAAACCTGAATTTCGGTTTTTCAGCTTGTCTTCAATCCCCTGTATACCTCCTTGGAGAGATTGGATCTCACCAACAATAGTAGCTCGTTGTGCTTCCTTTTCAGCAATCTGACCATAAAGACTTTCTGCCTGACTGACAACATTGATCGTACTATTCTGTACTTGAAAGTTTTTGACCTGAGAGTTTTTAGCGTTCATTGAAGCTTCTTTATTCTTCAGAAGGGAATCAAGGAGCTCCTTTGAGTTATGTTTGCTTCTATCAGCCCGATCTTTGAACCCATTGATAAAGTCATTCGCCATCGTGTTAACGACATAAACTGACAGATAAGGATTATCTGACAAATATTCAATTTGAATAAAATCACTATTGTCCTTACGCGCAATAACAAGTTGGTCTTGGATAGCTTCTTCACCGTAACCAGCTAACTGAATGTAGTCAAACAAAGCATATTCCTGATTGTCATCCGGCGTAAGGACCTTTTCCTCGGCAAGGAATCGCTTATATTCTTCAACAATAGCTGAACGCTTGTTCGAGTCCAGTAAACGTAGCTCTTCGGGAAGTTCGTGGAAAGCGTTTTCTGGATTTTCAAGATCGTGAAGAATCAACTTATAAGATAAACTATTCAGGTTTTTCTTCATAAAGAGCGATTCGATGATGTTATTGAACCGCTGATTCTGCACCATATAATTAGAGGGAGCATCGTCTACTGTGACCTGATCTGATAAGCCTGTAGAGATTAGGGCTTGTGACTTGTATTCTTGAGGTAAATCTTGTACCAGATAATACGTCAATCCGCCCGCCAAAACTGGCACAGAAATGAGTAACCAGATATTACGCTTAAGTGTTCTAAAAAATCGTTTAAAGTCCATGGTTATGTTTTTTTCTGAAATTATTTTACATCGGAAAGCTTCACTCCAATGATTTCTTCCAGATTGTCTTTTGCTTGTAAATAACTCTTTTCTGTTTCGATCTTTGAAGTATTTGCTACCGCGATTGCCGCACGGGCTTCATTGTACTCCTCAAGCGTTACCTCGCCTTTTTCAAATCGATTGGTTAATGTCTGAAAGGTTCCAGTAGCATCTTGTGCTGCAATGGTCTGTACTTTTAAGGCTTTAACTTGGAAGATATAATCATAATAGCGGTTCTTCACTTCCTTTTCCAATTCGGTATCGTAGATCTGTCGTTCTAATTGAGCGATCTTCAAATTTGATTTGGCTGATTTCGATTGAAATGGCTTTTGCAAAAAATCTCCAAGATTGATAGTAGCACTTAATTGGAAGCCGTTGTACAAATAAGGGTTTTGCGGATTGATGGCGTCTTGTTCATCGGGCCGATAGAAATAGGAAGCCGAGAAGGGATCTAAGAACGAAATATTTGCCGCACTTAAGTCATTTTTGGCGATCTTTTCCTGCTCAGCCAAGATCTGGCGTTGAGGATAATATTCTTTAGCCATCTCAATATACTTTTGAAGTTGATTGTAGTTAATTTCATCCATCAAAGTTTCCTGTGCTCTGAGCGAAGGAACGATGGCTAAAATGAGTAGCGATAATATGAGTATTGTTTTTTTCATTGTCTTAGTTGTTTATAATTCGTTATTAAACTTTTTCTTTTTGCAATAATGCGGGTATGGTGGATCCGATGATTCGTAAATCGAACCAAATGGAGGAATGCTGTACATAGTAGTTATCGAGTTCTCGCCGTTCTTGATCTGACATGTCGCTACGGCCTCTTTTGGTGACCTGCCAGAGTCCGGTAATGCCAGCCGGGCCTAAGAATCGCTGACACCACTCATTGGAGGTAAGCATTTTGGCCTCGTATAAGGGCAGCGGACGGTTGCCAACGATGGACATATCGCCTTTTAATACGTTGAACAGCTGCGGCAGTTCATCAATACTGGTATTCCTTAAAAAGTGACCGAATTTGGTAATCCGGGGATCGTTCTTGATCTTAACAAAGGCTGCCGGCTTAGTAGCATGGCCATTGGTGTACTGATCATATTGGTTTTTTTCTTTTTTTAACTTCTCCAGCTCTTTATCGGCTCCGCACTTCATGCTACGGAATTTGTAGAAATCAAAGATCTTGTAACCGGTACCGGCGCGTTTGCTTTTATAGAAGACCGGACCTGGTGAATCAAGCTTGATCAGTATGGCGACGATTAAAAACAAGGGCGACAGGATTAGAAGGGTAATGGCTGAAAAACAGATATCAAAAAGGCGCTTGAAGATAGGTATCTTATAAGGCTTCGGAGGCAACTGCTTTAATCGGTTTACATCTGACCGGATGAGTTTAAACTTCCGTAAAAATTGAAGCCTCTCATTGATATGGTCAATATCAAAAGGGTATTCGTAATAGTCTTCTACGCGTAGTTCTTTAGCTAATAGCCGATATCGGCTATCATGCCTGGCTGACAACAACACGATAATTAACCCGCATGTCAAAGAACTTCTTCTTAATCTTTTGATGACATCAAACACTTTCCCTCTCTCATCAACTTCCATAATCAATATTTCCGGAGTATCTAATAAATTCAATTGCCCCAGGTGTACTTCTAACTCGAGAAGGTTGTCATAAGACCGGATATTGAAGTGTTCATCCAGTCCTTTTGAGACGTTCTTCTCAAATTGTTTTCCGGCATAGTACACCAGGTTGCGAAATGGTTGTTGATCAGTTATAGACACGCGCCATTCCATGTTCTTGTCTGCTTGCTATGATTTCGGAAACGGATGATTTTAGTTCAATGGGGTTGAAAGGTTTGGGGAAGAATCGGTCTACCCCATAAGGCACCTCGGCAGCAATGGGATCGAAATCTCCGGTCTGGGAAAGAATGACAACCGGGATGTTACGGTACATGCCGCTCACCTTGATGGTTCTCAGGAAATCCTTTCCGCCGAAACCCTTGATTGCAAAGTCGAGAATAATCAGATCGGGGGTGTCGTTGTCCTCTAACCAGATCAGTGCTTCATAACAACTGCTGGCAAGAGCTATTTTATATTCTTTGCCTAATATAAAATGTAATAGCTCTAAGATTGAGGGTTCACCATCCACTACCAGTACGGTCCTTTTCATAGTGTGTTCTTTTTTTCTTTGTTAATTATTTACAATACAAAGAACATCACTAATCGCTTAAGCTTTATAACCATTACTGGGTATTTTGCAGAAAGCGTGGGGAAAAATGGTGCTGTTTTATTGGTATTCTTCTAATAAACGGTGTTCTAGGGCGAATACAATCAGCTGAACGGTATTTTTGAAATTGGTTTTTCGCAGGATGTTTTTGCGGTGAACATCGACGGTGTGCTTACTAATAAAAAGTTCGTCGGCAATTTCGGTTGATGATTTCCCTTCGACCATTAGGGCAACGATGCGCAGCTCTCCCTTCGAAAGGGTTTGAAAGTCTTTGAGATGCTCGGAAACATTGGTATGGTTTGACTCTTTGGTCTTGAATGCCATTTGTACGCTGACGAGCAATTGCTGGTCGGTATAGGGCTTTAAAAGAAAGGCATTGGGATGTGTACCTAATGCGTCTTTCAGTAGTTGTTCATCACCGTGGGCGGTGACATAAATAAGCCGAAAGGCATGATTTTTACGAAGTTCTTGTATAACCTGGATGCCCGTTTTTTCTCCGCGCAAGCGGATGTCGCAAAGGATCAGATCAGGTTTATAACTAATAAAGCTACGGATAGCAGATTCGTAACGATCGGCGACAGCGCATACTTCATAGCCTTTGCTTTCTAAAAAAAATGACATGCTCTGTGCAACAATAAATTCATCTTCCACAATCATTATTCTTTCCATAATATTAATTTGTAAGTCGATTTAGTAATTGATTTTAAATTGTATGTTAATTTCTGTTTTAGGTTCCTCACTTTCGATGATATGGAGGTTACCGTCTAATTGCTTAATGAGTATATCAATCAATTCTGAGCTGAGGGTCTTTTTTATACTGCCATCAGGCTGTTGAGAGGATAGTCGTAATTTATAAAATGTGATGTTAAGTGACAGTTTCTTAAAATTAACTTCGCTCTGAATTTCAATTCTTCGATCAGTATCGGTGGTGTTATATAGAGGCTTGATCAGTCCTGAAAAGATCTCGTGTAACATTAACCCCAAGGGTACGGCTTGGTCGGCGTTGAGCATAATATCTTCGATCTGGCTGTGAATGTCGAACTTTACATTCGGATGCGCCAGGGAATGGTCTACAAGATCCTGAATATATTCACTAATGGATATTTGATTGAAGAAATTGTCTTGATACAGTTTTTTGTGAAGTAGGGACATGGAGACAAGTCGGTTTTTTCCCTCTTGCAACGCGGAAATGGCCTCTGGTGCCTGAGAACGATAGGCCTGAAGGCTAAGAAGACTAGAGATGACTTGTAGGTTATTCTTTACACGGTGGTTCAGCTCCTTCAGCAGGTCTTGTATTAATTGGTTTTTCTCTTGAAGAAAACGGTTCTGCGTACGAATGTTCTCCCGCTCGCGTTCAAATTCTTTGCGTACTACTTCTAATACAAAATACATGATGATGATAATAAACAGAACGCTGAAGAAGTTGTCAATCAACCGTTCTTTGGCATTGGGGTAGTTCACAACCCATTCGGGGTGATAGTATTGGATGGTTAAAACGGTTATAATGCAGCCCAAATGGAGTGTGGAAACAATATAAGTTAAAGCGCCTTTGGTGGTCATGAAATAAACCATGGTGCTGAGTAGTAATAGGGCGATAATTTTTCCATCTGTACCTGAATTGTAAAAGAAGCTGACGCCTAATATGGAGACAATGCAGATAGCACTGATAAGTGAGACCACTTCGGTATGCCAGCGTTTGATCCGTGAAAAGTAATAGGTAGTCGACAACACAACAAACATAACGATGATGAGTACGATCTGAAAATGGTGCTGACTGTAGACCAATCTTGATAGAAGATTAAGCAAACAGATGAATGCAGCAAAAAAAATGGAAAGGTTAAAAATTCGATGCCTGAGTCCAAAATGGGGGGCTTGACCGGATATTTTTTCACTTAATGTCATTCAGTGCTAGCAGTTAAATCGGATAACAATTGGTTTAAATAAGTCAGGGTAAAAAAATTTAGATAAACATACTAACAATATAACAGTTTTTAAAGGACGTTTTTATACCTATTTATAGGTATTTATTCGGCTAAATTTTTCATAAAACTGCCTCAGATTACCTATAGTTAAGTATTTCAGCAAAATTTTATTAGAAAGAACTTTACCGACATCAAGTTTATAGAAAAATAAAAACAGGATACATGAAACGATCTCTACTACTTTTCGTTGTTCTTTCGGTATTGGGATTTACATCAACTACGCACAGTCAACTGAATATAAAAGCAAACCCAGTGGCGCTCGGAATTCCGCATGCTAATTTGGAAGAACGAGATACCTTGTCTAACAAGCTCATTAACATTGCATTCTTCGGTGTTGACCGGAGGAGCACGAGTGATTTCGGAAACTCGGACATCATTATGGTGGTGACGATTGACATGGAATCACATAAGGTTAAACTGTCGTCTATTATGCGAGATACCTATGTTTCGATTTACGCACGCGGGAAAAATAAAATTAATGCCGCTTATCTGGAAGGGGGACCGCGACTGGCCATCCGTACGCTTAATGAAAATTTTGATCTGGCGATCCGCGATTATATCAGTGTGGATTTCTTTGGCTCGGCGAAGATAATTGAGGCTTTAGGCGGTGCGGAGATTGATGTCAAGCCGGAAGAACTTGAATATCTGAATAATTATCTGGGTGAGATAGCCGGGATCGACGGTGTTCCAGCAAATTTTGTAAAGAAAGCTGGTGTGCAACGTTTGGATGGGAAACAGACGGTCGCTTATTCACGGATTCGGGCAGTTGGGAGGGGCGATTATGGGCGGATAAACAGACAGGCTACGGTCATGAATGCGCTAACCAAAAGCATTCAGGATAAAAAGGAAAACTTTATACAGATTGTATTAAAAGACATTGTCCCGAATATTGAGACCAATTTGGATTATGCACAGTTGTTTGAGATAGGCTCCGGTCTATTGCGTGCGAAGTCAAGAAAGCTGGAGCATGTGCGCTTCCCATTGGATAATGCTAGTGAGGGCGTGATGATTGACAAGATCTGGTACCTGTCTACTGATTTGGCAAAGACAACAAAATCATTGCATGGATTTATCTATGACGATATATATCCAGAATAGGATGGGATCTATTCGGCTTCTTTAAAACGGATCAGGAAATGATGATCCGGATACACTTTATGGTATTCGATGGAACCATTGAGCTGTTGCAGAAGGCCACGCATCAAACGGATTCCGGTGGTTTTACTTGTTTGAATATCGATTGCATCATCTAAACCTGGCCCGCTGTCTGAATATTTTAACTCAAACTCATTCTCTCCGATTTTATTGATAACGATCTCGATCTCATGGCTCCGCTCCTCGCCTTCCATGAGCAAGGTGTCATCATCGGGCGCCCCGTAACCACCAGTTCGGCTAATGCTGGATTCTGAAAATGCGTACTTCAGGGAATTGGTAATCAACTCGTTGACAACAAGTCCTACCGGAAGCGATGTATCGGCATTTAAAAAGACATTGACGCCTTTGATGTTGAGGTCGAGTGTGTCCAAAAAGGAACCGTCTACATTGTATATTTCGAATAGGGACTCGCCTATTTCTTTGATAAAATCGCTCATCCGAATCCGATTAAGGCTCTTCTGACTATATAGGGTATTATGGATAATGGAAATGGTTTTTAGGCGACTCTTGCTCTTCTCGATCAGGTTAATGACTTCGGGGTGATGGATATTGCGAGCTTGGATGCTAAAGAGGCTACTGATAATTTGCAGATTGTTTTTTACACGATGATGGATCTCTCGTAATAGAGTTTCATTGTATTCATTTAACTGCCGCAAGGTGGTAAATTGGCGTTCGATTTTTTCGTTCTTAAGGTTGAGTATGCGTTCGTTTTTTGCCTTTTCGCGCAGACGGCCGTAAACTACAACACAGAGGATCACGGTTAAAATAAGGATACCAATTAAACCTTGACGAAAGTATTTGGCATGTGCCAACTCCATCTTCTGGAGATCGATCTGTTGCATCCGCTTTTCAGACTCATATTTCTGGCGCAAGTCTGCATCGAGGTTCATCCGCTCGCGAGAGTAAAGACTATCATCAGCTAGAGCAAACTGATCGTAAATACTGTCGGCTTTGATACGATTCCCTAATAAGTAATGGAGACGAAAGAGCAAATTGGACATGTGGTAAATGCCCTGGGTCTGTCCGCCAGCTCGAAGTAGTTCGCTTGCCTCTTTGGCTGCGATTAAGGATTCTTCAAAATTATCCTCTAGGTAATAGGCTTCGGAAAGCAACTTGGAATAGTTGGCTTTCATTAAATTATCTGAGTTCTCCTGAAGAAGCGGCTTGACCTGTGCTAGCACGTGATGAATTTCAGCCGGCTTCTCTAGTGCTTTATAAACTTGAGCTAACGTAAAAAGCGCACGCATCTGGTTATAGGAGCTGCCGATCGACTTGAACTCTGCGGCCGAGCGCCGACTGTAGTCGATGGCCTGATCAAATTCCTTTTTGTTGTTATAGCTAATACTGTATTGAAGGTAGATATGTCCGATTAAATTTTTATCGGCAAGCTTTTTAGCAGACGATTCAGCTTGCTGCAGATATTTAATAGCTTCATCGTATTCGCGCGTATAGTCGTTATGATGCATGGCTAACACAATGGTATTGCGGACAAGCGCTGCGTGATTTTTAAATTTTTCTGCAAGCTTTAGTGCTTCTAAAAGATGGCGGAGACCTTCTTGAGGTTGATTCTTTTTTATCAAGAGCAAGCCTAAGCGGCCGTAGGTATCGGGAATATTCTCTTCTCTATCTAGTAAATGAAAAAGAGTATTGGCTTTATTTAAATAAAGAATAGCAGAATCTACCTGCATCAACCGATCAAACAGACATCCTTTGTAGAAGTAACCATCAGCTATGCCCGCATCATTATCTTCGGCTAGAGACAGTTGGAAAGCCTTATTGATAAGCAGCTCGGCTTCGGTTGCGTTTTCATTAATTTTCTCAAAACCGAGCCTATAGAGTGCATCAATGTCCTCTTTCTGTTGAGCAGCGTTCCCTACACCCCCAAGCAGAACCAACAAGCTGATCGTCAAGAGATATCTCATGGAAGGTTTATAATTTCCAATGTAACATTATTGCAATATATACATAAAATCCTTATTAGGATAACAAATATATAGAATATTTTTTATTTCATTATCTTTAACAAAAAACTAATAGCGGGCAACAATTGTTAACATTAAATTAACATTGGATTAACTTCTTGTAAACATTCTCTTAATACCTTTGCGGCGAGATGCAGCTAAAAAAGACTCTTATACAACAAATCGGCTTAATACTACTGTTAGGCTTATTTTCGGCTTGTTTTAAAACCTATAAAGGTAAGATCAATATTGACGGATCTAGTACTGTATATCCGCTGACCGAGGCAGTTTCCGAAGAATTTCGTAAAATAGAACCTGACATCCGAGTTACCGTGGGTGTATCAGGTACGGGCGGTGGCTTCAAGAAATTCATCCGAAATGAACTGGACATTAGCAATGCTTCCCGCCCTATAAGCGCATCGGAAACAAAAGCTGCGGCAGAAGCCGGAATAGAATTCATCGAGCTGCCCGTTTCTTACGATGGTTTAGCCGTGGTTGTGAGTCCGCAAAACGATTTCATAGATTATCTGACGGTTGCAGAACTTCATAAAATGTGGGCGCCGGAAAGTCAGGGTAAAATCATGCGTTGGAACCAGATTAGACCGGAATGGCCGGATAGACCGTTAAATTTATACGGGGCTGGTACGTCGTCGGGAACGTATGATTATTTTACGGAGGCGATCAATGGAAAAGCGAAAGCTTCCAGAGGTGACTATACGGCGAGCGAGGATGATAACGTATTGGTTCAGGGGGTGTCTACCGATATCAACGGATTGGGTTATTTCGGTTTAGCTTACTATTCGGAGAATGCCGACAAACTAAAGTTGGTTCCTATTAAAGTAGATGAAAATAGCGATGCGGTAGCTCCTTCTGATGAGACAGTTCAAAATGGAACCTACCAACCGCTTGCGCGACCTGAATTTATCTATGTGAACAAGAGTTCTGCTTCACTCCCCCATATACAGAAATACATCAAATTCTACATGGAAAATGCAGGCACATTGGCCAAAGAAGTCGGCTATGTAGCACTGCCTCCTGAAGTTTATAAATTATCCTACGAAAAGTTTAAAAATCTGCAAACAGGTTCTATCTTTGAAAACGAATCTATCGTGGGTGCGAATCTGCTCGAATTGTTAAAAAAACAGACTGACTAAGAAATGGCAAAATCACCTGTTAAATCTGAGAGACTCATCGAAGCGGTGATGATTTTCTGCAGTTTAATCTCGGTTCTGACTACAATAGGAATCATTCTGGTTCTATCTATCGATACAATCAAATTCTTTTCAGAGGTATCAATTGTTGAGTTTTTCACGGATTTGGAATGGACTCCTTTATTTGAGGATCAACATTTTGGTATACTACCGCTTCTGTCCGGGACGATATTAACAACCTTAATCGCTACCCTATTGGCTGTGCCAGTGGGCGTGAGTATCGCTGTATATCTGAATGAATATGCTTCAAAAAAATTCACGTCGGCCGTAAAGCCGATACTTGAGGTATTAGCTGCCATCCCAACCGTTGTTTATGGTTTCTTTGCTTTGCAATTTGTTACCCCATTGTTGCAACAGTTTATCCCTAGTTTAGCTGGTTTTAACGCATTATCTCCAGGAATTGTCATGGGAATTATGATTATCCCTTACATCACTTCGTTGAGTGAGGATGCTCTGAGAGCGGTGCCGAACTCATTACGAGAAGCGAGTTACGGCCTGGGTGCTAATAAGTTACAAACGGCTTTTAGAGTTATGGTACCAGCGGCTAGTTCAGGTATTATTGTATCCATTATATTGGCTATTTCCAGAGCGCTGGGTGAGACCATGATTGTTGCGATAGCTGCCGGACAGCAACCTAACTTAACGTTGAACCCACTAGAGTCTGTGGAAACGATCACAACCTACATAGTCCAGGTGAGTATGGGTGATGTTCCTCAGGATTCTTTGGAATACCGAACCATCTTTGCAGCGGGTATTACCCTCTTCGCATTTACATTTTTGCTGAATAATATTTCGTTCTGGATTCAAAAAAAATATCAAAACCGTTATGACTAACAAGGTTCTCTTTTCTCCTAAGACAAAAGATAGGCTCTTTCGGATTTATGCGATCAGTTGTACGGTCTTTGCTTTGCTCGTACTGGCAGTATTGCTAATCGACATTCTAATAAAAGGCGCTACACGCATTAATTGGTCTTTCTTCACAAATCTCCCGTCGCGGCATCCAGAAGAAACAGGTATCTATACGGCTTTAGCCGGTATGGTGAGCTTACTGATCTTTACACTACTCGTTGCGCTTCCGATTGGCATCATGGCTGGCATTTACCTTCAGGAATATGGCCAGAAAAATCGTCTTGCAAAATTCATTGAAATTAATATATCAAACTTGGCAGGGGTTCCTTCGGTAATCTACGGTATCCTGGGTTTGCAGGTCTTCGTCCGAATGGCTAACTTAGGGAATAGCATTTTAGCTGGTTCCCTCACATTATCGTTGTTGATTATGCCAATTATCATTGTGTCGACAAGGGAAGCCATCAAAGCGGTCCCTGACTCCTTGAGACAGGCTGCTTATGGATTGGGGGCAACGAAATGGCAAACGATTAGAAGGGTGGTATTGCCGGCATCATTTGGTGGGATTATGACAGGGATTATTCTGTCTACGTCGCGCGCAATCGGTGAAACCGCTCCTTTGATTGTCGTAGGTGCATTGGCTTATGTACCTTTTATACCTGAAGGGCCACTGGATCAATACACTTCCCTACCTATTCAGATATTTAACTGGACATCAAGACCACAACAGGGTTTTGTGATTAGCGCGGCAGCCGGAATTATTGTGTTATTACTATTCACATTTATATTAAATGGTATAGCTATCTATTTAAGGAACAAATGGTACAAAAAAACAAGTCAGTAAAGGAATTAAACCCGAAGTTCAAACTTGAAACAAGGAAGTTGAACCTTCATTATGGACCAAAGCATGCATTAAAGGATGTTTCGATACAAATGATGGCGAATACTGTTACAGCATTTATAGGGCCATCAGGTTGTGGTAAATCTACTTTCCTACGATGCTTTAACCGGATGAACGACCTGATTGAGAGTGCGAAGATTGAGGGTGAAGTTCTGGTGGATAGCGTAGATATCTATAAGAATGAGATTGACATTTATGAATATCGGAAGAAGGTGGGTATGGTTTTCCAAAAGCCGAACCCGTTTCCGAAGTCAATTTATGAGAATGTGGCCTTCGGACTCCGTATTAACGGTGAAAAATCAAAGGAATATATTGAGGAAACGGTAGAGAGTGCTTTGAAGCAAGCTGCCTTATGGGAGGAAGTGAAAGACAATCTGCATAAGTCCGCCATGGCACTTTCAGGTGGGCAACAGCAACGACTTTGTATTGCGCGGGCAATTGCGGTTAAACCCTCTGTATTATTGATGGATGAGCCGGCATCAGCGCTTGACCCGATCTCGACAACCAAGATTGAAGAGCTGATCCACTCGCTAAAGGAAGATTATACAATTGTAATCGTTACACATAATATGCAACAAGCTGCTAGAATTAGCGATAAAACTGCGTATTTTTACTTAGGCGAATTGATCGAATATGATATGACAGAAAAAATATTCACCAATCCGGCTAAGGAACAAACTGAAAATTACATAACCGGTAGGTTCGGGTAGTTCTAGATTATTTGATTTACATTATTAGGGTTATATATGATACATCTGGATAAAGAATTAGAGCAATTAAAAAAGACCACAATTAACATGTGGGTGCTCGTTGAATCTCAAATTGAGAAGGCCTATCAAGCATTGATCAATGATGATAATGATTTGGCAAGGGAGGTAATCAGCAATGAAAAGCGGGTTAACTCGATGGAGTTGAAGATTGATAGTGACTGTGAAGATATCTTTGCACTTTACAATCCAGTTGCAGGCGACCTGCGTACGGTGTTGGCGACCCTCAAGATCAACAATAACTTGGAACGTATTGGCGACTTGGCCGAAGGAATCTGTAAGCATATTATTAGTGAGTCGAATGCATTTGACGCAGAACTACTGAAAGCTACGGAAATTCACGAAATGTATGAGGCTGCAATTGGTATCATGGAGGATGTTTTAAAAGCTTATATCGATGAGGACACGAAGTTGGCAAGGACGATTTTTAAAAAGGATGAGATCTTGAATGAGATCAATATGATGGCGACTCAAAACATTAAGGAATATATCGGATCGGATCTCAGCAAGATTGAACAGGGACTGAACTTTCTATCAATCATAAGAAAACTAGAGCGTGTGGGAGATCAGTTAACGAATATTGCTGAAGAAATTATCTTCTCACACGAAGCAAAGGTTTTAAAACACTTATAAATACCGCTAATGCATGACACTAGCGGTATTTATCGTTCATGCCCACGCCTTTCTCTATCATCGGAATAATTTTCTCCAAGCGCGCCGTTTTTGTTTTATCCTGTTTCGCAGAGCTAATGTAATCAGCATATTCGCGCTGTTTACCTTTACTCAAAGCGTCAAATGCTTCCTTTAGGGAAGAATTACTTGTAAGAATGATTTCTAATTCAGCGGGGATAATCAAAGGCTTGTTTCGATTGGGTTTAAAAACCTTCCCCTGTTTCAGGTTCTCGATTGCCTCATATACATAGGAGAGCAAAATATCACGGTCTATATCATCGATGGAGGTAAAACGCATTTGTCGTAACCCACCAGTCTTACCTTCCTGTGCGTTTACTAAAACACCTTCCGAATCCTTCAAAAAACCACCATTATGAAACCATACTGCAAAGTGAGCTTTGAAGCCGGCTATGCTTACAACGTTTTTACCATTGTACATGTAGACCGGTGTTCCCCATTTGATGGTTTCTTCCAGCTCAGCGCTTAAAAATATGTTTCTGAGAACCGTTAGTTCGGGTTTCCAAGTCTCTAGTCCGTCGAAAAAGGAATCTGCATTTTTCAATGATTTCATAATACGATGAGTTATTAGACGCTAGTCATTTAATTATAAGATTTTTTTATCCCTAAATACCCAATAGGTTTGCAGCGTATAATTGAAACCCAACGAAACGACTATATCAACCAGTACGCGACTTATTTTGTAATCGATAAGCAACCAGCTGGTTACTAAATAGGTACCAAGCGACTTCAACAGAATACTGCCTAATACAACGACAATAAATTTTATTAATTGTTTGCCGACTCCCAAATGGTGAACTCGATAGGTCCAGTATCGATTGATAGAAAAATTAACAACAGCCCCGATAAGTCCGCTGATTATAATGGATATGGGATAGTAGATATTGAGTAGTTCGGTGCAGATGATCATCACCGCATAATCCACTAAGCCACCGCTGAAAGCTGATACTTGGGCTTTCGAAAATGTGCGTATGGAAGATGCTTTTTTCACCTTACTATTTTTTTTCTTCTATATCTCTCAGATCACCGAGGTCAAGGAGAGTATTGGTATCTTTGATATTAATCAGGAGAAGAACTACACAAATGGCACTAATAAAATAGTGAATGGTATGGGGAAATATCAGCTCGATAAGGATAATGGCGCTGATGATGACGCGAATTTCAGTCGGTCCGACGCTCCCTGCATCAATGGAATATACATTGGTGATCTTATAGCGAAGTTGTGAAATAATCATCGCCCAACCGTAGAGAGCGACCAGGATAAAGGCGACAATTTCAAAACCTGGATCTGCATAAAGGAAATACCCGAGGCCGATAATGACCGTACCAATCCAATCCATGATGATATCTAATGAAAACCCATACCACCTACGCGGGATCTTCCGAAAATAAGCGATACGCCCGTCGAGCGAATCACCGAACCAGTTGATAAAGAAACCCAGGGGGCCGAGAAGTAGAAAGCTACGATCGACATAATAAGCAAGAGCAAAACCAATAAAGATAAGAATGGAACCTCCAATACCAATACCGGTTAACATATTAGGACTGACCCAGCTTGGCACCCGTTCGACAAGGTACAGAATCAATTTTTGCTCAGACTCCTTCAAGATATTCGTTCGCTTCCGATCTTTAAATAGCTTTCGGTCACCTTGCTTGTCGCCCCTACTTTCCATAAGTAATTTTATATAGTATAAACGCAAAGATAAGAAAAGATGAGAAAGCAATAACCAAAGATAAACTAAAACAATAGTTGCATAACTAAATTATTAGTTATATCTTTATATCAAATAGCTGATTATGGAAATACGAGAATTAACAAAAGCTGAAGAAGAAATCATGCAAAAGCTATGGACACTGGGTAATGCATTCGTAAAGGATATTATCGAAGAGCTACCTGAGCCCAAACCGGCTTATAACACGGTTTCAACCATTATTAGAATTCTAGAGAATAAGGGCTTTGTCGCCCACGAAAGCTTTGGCAAAAGCCACCAATATTATCCTTTGATAGATCGGGATACGTATAAGGGCTTTGCGACAAAAAAACTGGTATCTTCCTATTTTGAAGATTCACCGCAAAATATGCTTTCTTTCTTTCTGGAAAACAAAGAAATGGACACCAAAGAGCTTGATCAGATTATGAAGATTCTTGAAAAAGCTAAGAAGAAATAAAAATAAACGAAGACAGAACCACTAAACTCTAATGTTATGAATTATTTATTGTGGATAAATATCTATTTAATCGTTTTCTATACGTTCTACTGGATCTTCCTTAGAAATACGACCTTTTTTCAGTTAAGACGATTCTATCTCTTAACGGCAACGTTATGTTCTTTTATATTACCGTCGATAACGTTCGACCGCTCCTTCGTGGAACCTATGCAGGAAACAGGAGGTACGGTCATGCTTGCAGCGGCAACTATTGGCCAACAAATGAACCTGGCCGTAGAAACCACCCAACAGAACAGATCGGCTTCAGACGTACTGGCGGTTCTTTATTTGGTTGGCTTGCTTGGGTCGCTGACTTGGCTGACGGCCCGATCAATCATCACACGCAATGCGATAAGAAAGAACGATAAGCAGAGTGCCTTTTCGTTTTTTAACCGCATCGTCGTTGATCCGAAAATAGAAGGTTATGATCAGATCCTGGCACACGAACGTGTTCATGCCAATGAATTGCATAGTATCGATGTGTTACTTTTTGAAATGATTAAGATTGTTAATTGGTTTAATCCAATAAGCTACCTGATGACCCGATCCGCGAAGTTAAACCATGAATATATCGCCGATCAGAAAAGCGTTTCCACTTCCTCTGAGGATCGTATAGCTTATGCTCATCTCCTACTTAGCAAGGCGCTGGCGACGGATTTGCCTACGCTAACGAATAATTTTTTCAATAAATCTATTCTTAAGCCTCGCATAGCCATGTTATTTAAAGACCGGTCAAAAAAGACAACGCTGACCAGCTTCGGACTGCTACTTCCTGCTTTGGCTTTGATTGTCGCTTGCCAATCGTCTTCGAACGATGATTCAGCACAAGAGGATACTGCAACGAACACGACTATTGACCTGTCACAAGATTCAAATAGTTCGGACGAGTCGAGTACGGCACTTGCAAATTCGGACGAAGAAACAGATACTGTAATGGACGATCGGGAGCTATTGTTTACTGAAACAGAAATCCCGCCAAGCTTTAAGGGAGGTATGGAAGCGTTCTATCAATATGTTGCAGACAACTATGACTATCCCGCAGCAGCTGTAGAAAAAGGTGTAAAAGGACGGATGATACTCCAGTTTGTAGTAGAAAAAGATGGAAGCTTAACAAACATTGAGGTCCTCAGGGATTTAAAACATGGAACGGGTGAAGAGGCGATTCGCATGCTAAAAAATAGCCCGAAATGGGAACCAGCAATCCAAAATGGAAGGAAAGTGCGAATCCAATTTACCCTACCTATTCAGCTGAATTTAGCCGCAGGAGCAGAATCCGCTGATGAGAAGGCGATGAATAACGGCTAAACCGCACATCAAACAGAAAAAAACCGATTATAAATAAAAAAGCCTATTCTTTTTTAAGGATAGGCTTTGCTTTATAATGGTGACGTATCTAGGCTTCTGCACCATATACAGTGGATACGTTCGTTATTTTCCAGACATCATCTTTATTTGGCTTCATGGTCACATAACTAGTCTTCACGAAGGTTGGAAAGTTCATTGACACTTTGACAATCGATAAGTCGTCACATTCTTCAACGATCGTATAGGTGGTTGTGCAATTCATAACGATGTTCTGTGACATTTTAAGAATCTCCAGGAATTCGCTCTTATTGTAGGTTAATGATCTACCATTATAGCTCACCGTCTGTTGGAATTGGTCGTCTAACAGATTCTTTAGATTTTTTAAATCGCCACTGGTCACCCCTTCGATAAAGCGATCAATCGTATAGGTTTTCGTT
The DNA here is from genome assembly GCF_042159835.1 of Albibacterium profundi. Classification (NCBI taxonomy): domain Bacteria; kingdom Pseudomonadati; phylum Bacteroidota; class Sphingobacteriia; order Sphingobacteriales; family Sphingobacteriaceae; genus Albibacterium; species Albibacterium profundi. The sequence goes on from NZ_JBBVGT010000002.1 coordinate 295,140, forward strand.
GCTTTTAAACCATACTTATTGAATTTATCAGTAGTAGGATTTGTTGCGGTCGGAGCAGCTTGTACATTTACAAGAGCGTACATAAAGATGAATGCGATTAGAAAAGGAATTTGCAAGGTTTTCATAATTGAAAAATTTTTAGAGTTTTGAATTGAATTTGTTGTTACTAGGTTTTGATTTGTTCCGGTGTTTAAGTTCGTTTTCATAATATTATATATTTGATTATCAGCTTTGTTTGATTCAAAAGTAGCAACAGAATGCACACTGGGAAAGATGAATTAGGTTAGTGCATTCATAAAATCGGTGAATGGCCTAAAATATTCGGCGAATGAAATTATCAGTATATTTACATTTCAGATCACGAATATGCAAGCAGTAATTTTATCGGAATATGGTCCGGCAAGTAAGTTGGAATTAAAGGAAGTAGAAAAACCGTTTTATAACGACGATCAGGTTCTCGTAAAAATGAGAGCGGCAGGAATAAATCCGGTCGACACCAAAATACGAGCCGGGAGTAGCGGGATGTGTGCTAAGATTAGCCTTCCTGTCATTCTAGGCTTCGATCTAAGCGGTACAATTGAAGCAGTTGGTAAAAATGTACAGGAATTCAAGATCGGTGACAGGGTTATGGGTTGCGTAGGCTTTCCGGGCCTTGGCAAGACCTATGCGGATTATGTGATGGCTGAGCCCGTTCACCTAACACTTATGCCTGAGAATATCGATTTTGAAGAGGCAGCGGCCGTTCCACTGGCAGGCTTAACTGCGTATCAGGCTATCCATGACCACCTACAAGTAAAAAGCGGACAACGCATTTTAATTCAAGCAGCAGCAGGCGGCGTTGGTCATCTCGCTGTGCAATTTGCAAACTTAGCAGGTGCAAGTGTTAGCGGAACTGCTTCTGAGGAGAACCTAGACTTTCTGAGGGAATTAGGTGTTGATCAGCCTATCGATTATAAAAAAACAAAGTTTGAAGATGCTGTGGATGAGCTGGACGCTGCCGTGGACGCTATGGGCGGGGAAATTCTATACAGAACCCTTAGGTCCGTGAAGAAAGGTGGCCGAGTGGTTTGTCTCCCCTCCTCGACCAAAGATGATCCGGTTGCCATTAAGCTGGCCAAAGAACGGGAAATAGAATTAATATGGCCGCTAATGTACACGGATAAAAAGCAAATGCAGCATATTGCGTCACTTTTGGAGCAAGAGAAAATAAAGGTACGAATTGACAAGGTGTTCCCGATAGAGAAGGTAGTTGAAGCTCACCAACAGATTGAATCTCATCACACCACTGGCAAAGTAGTTATCGTTTAGTATTATGTTTTCTACCTTGTTAATTTTCCACTCCATTGTCCGCTGGGGTATTCTGATCAGCTTAGTAGTCTCTTTGTTTTTTGCTTATCGCGGATGGTTGAAAAACAAGCCTTGGACGCGCTTCGACAACTATTGCCGCATCATCACGGTGTCTTTCGTTCATATCCAATTAATCATTGGTTTCTGGCTCTATCTTATTAGCCCGATCGTAGATTACTTCCTAAATAATTTTGATGAAGCGCTCCATATTACGCAAGCCCGCTTCTTCGGGATGGAACACATTACAATGATGGTGCTTGCGGTGAGCTTTATTACCATTGGATCCAGCATTGCCAGAAGAACGAAAGATTCGAAAAAGAAATTTAAGATGATTGCTATTTGGTATACCATCGCGTTTATATTTATCTTTACGTCAATACCTTGGCCATTTTCGCCGTTTACGACGAGGCCCTATATCCGATTCTTTTAACACCTAAAGCATTAGTCGTATGGAGAATAACGCTGAAAAATACATAGTCCCCGCACAGACCCGCATTGGACATGTACACTTGAAAGTAGCTGACTTGCAACGGGCACTCGACTTTTACACCGATTTACTAGGTTTCGAAATAACGACGATGTACGGTGATCAGGCAGCCTTTATTTCTGCCGGAGGTTATCATCATCATATTGGTTTAAATACTTGGTACAGTGAGGGTGCGGAACCTGCGTCTCCTTATGGCGTGGGGTTATATCATACCGCCATTGTATACCCGACCAGAAAGGATTTGGCTCAAATATTAAATCGGCTTCGTATCGCAAAATATCCCTTGACCGGTGCGAGTGACCATGGTGTTTCCGAAGCTCTTTATCTGAATGACCCAGATGGAAACGGCGTCGAGCTGTATTGGGACAGGCCTAAAGAGGAGTGGCCACAGAAACCAGATGGCTCTCTGGAGATGTATACAAGACCGTTAGATTTACAAAACTTGATAAACGAATTAAGCGAACAATAAAAACAAACATTCTGCCTTCTAATTAGTTTTAATATTCAGGAAGACTGCCTCGTTTTCCCGATGTCAATTTTTAACTCTAATTATGAGCGTATGAAAATTATTACTTATTGTCTCGCGGCATCTCTCTTTTTTCTTAGCAATTATATATGGGCTCAAGAGCTGATAACCGTTAGTGGTGTCGTGCGCGACGCTGAGACAGGGGAGACGATTCCCGGTGCTACCGTCAAAGCGAAGGGATCTAGTGCAGGGACACAAACCGATATTGACGGAGCCTATACCTTGCAAGTTGATGCCAATGAAACCTTAGTATTCAGCTTTATAAGCTATGCTATACAGGAAGTTGCTGTCAATAACCAGACACAGATCAATGTGGAGTTGGCGAGCTCGACTCAAGAGCTCGATCAGGTTGTTGTGATAGGATATGGTACGGCAACGAAAAGGGATTTGACGGGTTCAATCGCCACTGTGGAAGGTGAGGATGTGGCCAATAAACCCGCTACAAACCCTGTTGCATCCATTCAAGGTAAGGTAGCCGGAGTCCAAATAGTCAACTCGGGTCGCCCGGGCGCAGAGCCGGATGTCCGGATTCGGGGAACAAACTCAATCAACAGCGTTAAGCCGCTTTATGTGGTTGATGGAATTCTAAACGATAATATCAACTTTGTTAACCCGGCTGATATTGAATCGATGGAAATCCTGAAAGACCCCTCATCCTTGGCAATCTTTGGTGTCAGGGGTGCAAATGGTGTTATTATCGTAACCACCAAACAGGCTAAAGCCGGACAGCTCAACTTTAATTTCAACTCAACCATTGGTATTAAGAGTGTTCAGGACCGAATGGAACTGACAGATGCGACTGAGTTTAAATTGTTATACGATGAGCAGCTGGCAAATGAGGGCAATCCACCTTATGACTATACGTTTTGGAATGCGAATACTGATTGGCAGGATCAGATATTTCAGCAGGGTATCTTAAATTATAATAACCTCAGTGTTAGTGGTGCATCGGAGAATAATAAATTCTACATGGGCTTGGGCTATACAACCGAAGAGGGTATTATTCACCATGAAAAGCTAAACAAGATTACGTTAACGATAAACGACGAGCTACAGGTTACGGATAATCTGCGCTTTGGGGTTAATTTCAACGGTTATCGCTCGCAACTGCCACAGGGAAGATCGGTTGCTTCCGCAGTAAGAGCGGCACCTATAGCCCCTGTTTATAATGAAGAATACGGGCTTTATCATACCATGCCCGACTTTCAACGTGCACAAATATGGAATCCATTGGTTGATATCATGGATCGGAAAAACACGGCAATTAATCGTGAATACCGTGCTGTAGCGAGCATTTTTGGAGAGATCGACTTTCTAGAGCATTTTACCTTTAAAGCTAATTTCCTAGCGGATTACGGATTTAATCAAGGACGCTCCTATTCGCCACTGATCAATGTGTACAACCCGGATATAGAAGGTGAAGATAAAACCCATAATCTGGAAAGCGTAACACGGGTGTCACAGAATCAAAACATTTTTACCAAGGTGCAAACCGACTGGCTACTGACTTATAAAAACAGTTTCGGTGATCACAACTTGACCGCTACTGCGGGTTGGACGAGCTATTACAACTCATACGAATCAACCAATGCGAGTCGTACGCAAGGCAGCGGAGACCCGATTCCAAACGACCCGGACAAATGGTACGTTGGCATCGGAGCATCGGACACGCAACAGGGAAATGGAAGCGCATGGGAACGAGCAACCCTCTCCTTCCTTGCTCGGGCACTCTACAACTATAAAGGCAAGTATCTCTTAAATGCTTCCTTCCGCCGAGATGGTACCTCAGGATTCTATAAATACGGAAATCATTGGCAGAATTTCGGTGCAATTGGAGCTGCATGGGTTGTGTCAGACGAAGAGTTCCTGCTCGACAACTCGACGATCGACCGACTCAAGATCAAGGGCTCATATGGTGTGCTAGGTAATCAAAATACCGGCGGAAATCAATACCCTCTCTTCCCATTACTCATAGCGGGCAATTCAGCGGTTTTTGGTGACAACATCATCCCGGCCTATGAAGCAGAATATATTCCCGATCGTGACCTGCAATGGGAGCGAGTTCATGCATGGGAAGCAGGTTTTGAGTTGGCGGCTTTTGAAAATCGCTTCTCTTTAGAAGCTGTGTATTATCATAAGGATACAAGAGGTATCATTGTAACGGTGCCGGCTTCACTAGGCGTACGGGCTGGTTTATCGAATCCCGGTGAGGTGAGGAATAAAGGTATTGAGCTATCCACTTCATGGACGCAAAACTTTAATGAGGATCTTTCTTTAACAGTTGGGGGTAATTTGACGACGATGGATAATGAGGTAACGAAGCTGCTTGATGAAGGCTTTGATATTTTTGATGGGGTTTCCAGAACTAGCGTTGGTTACCCAATTGGATACTTCTACGGCTATGTTTCAGACGGGATCTACCAAACCAATGAAGAATTTCGTGTTTCGCCAACACACCCAAACGCTCAAATCGGAGATATCAAGTTTCAGGATACTGATAATAACGGTGAGATCGACGAAGCTGATAGGACCATCATAGGAAATCCAACTCCCGATCTGACTTATGGATTCTCATTTAACCTGAATTATAAAGGTTTTGATTTGGGAGCCGACTTTATGGGTGTTTATGGAAATGAAATCTTCAGAAATTGGAACAGAAATTCGTTTGCACAATTCAATTTCTTGACGGACAGATTGGAGCGCTGGCACGGAGTGGGCACCTCTAACTGGGAGCCGATTATGGACTCGGGAAGATCGAATAACCTGCTGCCGTCTACCTATTTCATTGAAGATGGTAGTTTCTTTCGACTTCGGAACCTGCAATTAGGTTATAATTTTAATGAAGATCTGCTGACGAGGTTAAAGGTAAAATCACTTCGCATCTTTGTAAATGCACAAAATATGTTCACACTGGCCAACAACACGGGCTATACTCCCGAAATAGGCGGTAGTGCGACTTCCTTTGGTGTGGATAATGGAACCTATCCGGTTCCGACCATCTATACTTTTGGAGTAAACTTAAATTTCTAATTGCTAAACAGTACGATCATGAAAAAATTAAACATCCTATATATTAAGTTTTCTGTTTTCGTCGTATTCGTTGCGATGATGACTGCAAGTTGTAAAAAAGACTGGCTTGACCGAAAGCCCCTAGGGCAGCTGACCGAAGAGGATTTGGATCCCGGTTCACTTGAAGGACAGGTATTTGCCATCTACGGAGGCGGGCTCAGACATGAAGGGATTAGCGGCCTACCTTATATCGCTGTTCATAATATGCGGGCAGATGATGCTTCAAAAGGAAGTTCTCCCGGCGACGGAGAGGACGCTGCCAGAATCTTTGATGAGTTTCAATATGTAACCGACTTTTGGTTGATTAATTCGTATTGGACAGGACAGTATAACCTGATTAACCTCTCTAACAATGTCATAGCAGCGGCTGATTCAATTGAAAACAAGACACCCTTGACCATGATAAATGTGGGCGAAGCAAAGTTTTTCCGAGCATTTGCATATTTTAATCTGGTAAGAGCATTTGGAGAAGTACCGAAGATCGATTTTAAAATTAATGACCCTAGCGAGGCAATTGTCCCTAAATCGACCATCGCGGAGATTTATCAGCTGATTGATGCGGATCTGGATGAAGCGGTAGCTGCCTTGCCCCCTACCTGGGAAAGCCAATATATAGGTCGCATAACAAAAGGAGCCGCATTAGCCCTTCAGGCCAAAACCTTTTTAGCCCGTCAAATGTGGGCTCCGGCATTGGCTTCAGCCGAGATGGTGATGGGCTCGGGTATATACGATCTGAGTACTCCGTATAATCAAATATTCCGGGAATCACAGGAGAACGGTAAGGAGTCTGTATTTGAAATTCAAGCTTTTTACTCGCAAAGCAATACCAATGTTGGAATTACCTATGCGAGTCGCCAAGGTGTACGGGGTGCGGGCGATTGGGACCTAGGTTGGGGTTGGAATGTACCGAACCAGAAAATGGCGGATGCTTTTGAAGAAGGTGATCCCCGCAAAGATGAAACACTGCTCTATACCGGACAGTCGAATTCGCCTTATGGAGAAATACTTCCATCAAATCTCCCAAGACCTTATTGGAATAAAAAAGTGTATACGGATCCTGATATCAGACGCTCTACCGGTAGCAAAGCGGGCCAGTGGTTTAATATGCGGGTGATCAGGTATGCCGACGTGGTATTGATGGCGGCTGAGGCGGCGAATGAATTGGGCGGATCTGCAAACACGGAAAAAGCTCTCGAATACCTTGAAATGATACGGGCTCGTGCTCGCGGAGGGAACCCAGCGGTTCTGCCTGAGGTAACCACGACAAATCAAGGTGAATTAAGGGCAGCAATTCAACATGAGCGGCAAGTGGAATTGGGGATGGAACATCAACGTTTCTTCGATCTGGTGCGATGGGGACTTGCAGCTGAAAATCTTCCTGGCTATCAACATAAGCATCGTTTCCTACCGATTCCTCAACCAGAAATAGATAAGTCAGGTGGCGTTCTAATACAAAATCCAGACTATTGATTGCTGACCACTAAATCGTTCATTATGAAAAAGATTATATTTAAAACAATAGCGGCTATATTTTTCCTGTCCCTATTGGCTACTAGTTTCATTGGCTGCCAGAAAATGGACCGGCCGCCGATGAATATTATACCGGATGATACAGCGCGACTTAACGGGCCTTTACAACTATTTCTTTCTTTTGAGGATAGTCCGCTTGACAGTATTCACGATGTGGATGGCTCTGTGCAGGGCGTAAGCTATGTTGAAGGCAAACGCGGAAAAGCTTATCAGGGTTCATCGAATGGTCAGATTCTTTTCGGTAATGCAGGTAAATTATCATCGATGACTAGCTTTACGGTGGCATTCTGGATGAATACCGAAAAACATGGCGGTGGAGCGCAGTCCATTTTTATGTTGCCAAGAACTTCCGACTTCTGGGGAAATCTCTTTGCGATGATCGAAGGAAACGAGGATGAAGCAGACAATAGCATGCTTCTGAAGTTTAACTTCGCTGGCAACTGGGTGGAGTTTAGTGGTAATAACGGAGTAGACCGACTTCCCGATATGTATGGGAAATGGCGTCATTTAGCTTTCAGTTACGATGAGAACACGTCGAAGTTTGCTGCATATCTAGATGGGCAGGCCATCGACCTACCGGCAAGTGTGACCGATCGGAAAAGTGGTGACGCACCGCTAGGACCTTTGGCATTCCAAGATGCTTCTCAATTTGTCATAGGAGCCTTTCAGCAACATATTGGCGTTGGAAACGCTCCCGATGCTTGGATGTTACACTATACCGGCATGTTGGATGAATTTAGAGTTTATACAGAAGCGCTCTCGGCAGATGAAATAAACCAGCTATTTACGGATAACAGATAGAAATTAACACGAAAACAAAGCACTATGACTAGTAACTATTTAATAGCTATCTTCTTCTTGATCGGCTCTGTGGCCATGAACGCTTGTACGACGCCCAAAGACACAGATACAGACCAACCGGATGAAGAGGATACAACAAGCTTAAGCGATGATTCACTTCTTACCTTGGTTCAAAAGCAAACATTTAATTATTTCTGGGATGGCGCAGAAGAAACTTCCGGCCTCGCGCGTGAGCGGATTCATATGGATGGTGAATATCCGCAAAACGATCAAGACGTTGTCACCATAGGTGGCAGCGGGTTTGGTATTATGACGATACTTGTGGGCATCGAACGTGGCTTTATTTCGCGTGCAGAAGGCTATACTCGTCTCAATAAGATTGCCGATTACCTGGCAAAAGCCGACCGCTTTCACGGGGTTTGGCCTCATTGGCTACATGGACCAACTGGGAAAGTAAAACCCTTTAGTGCAAATGATGATGGCGGAGATCTGGTTGAAACGGCTTTTCTTGCGCAGGCATTGATTACTGTTCGTCAGTATTTCCAAGACGGTAATGAAGAAGAGCAAGCTTTGGCAGCGAAAGTTGACGAGCTTTGGAAGTCCATAGAATGGGATTTCTACAGAAACGGCGATCAGAATGTACTTTACTGGCATTGGAGTCCGAATGTAGGTTGGGAAATGAACTTCCCCATCCGTGGTTATGATGAATGCTTAATTGTTTACATTCTTGCAGCGTCTTCGCCAACTTATGGTGTTCCTGCGGAAGTGTACCATGAAGGTTGGGCTAGAAGCGGTGATATTAAATCAGGTTCTGAACAATATGGTATTAAAACGATTGTTGCGCACAATGGACAAAATGGAAATGTGGGGCCTCTTTTTTGGTCGCATTACTCCTACCTGGGTTTAGATCCACAGGGTTTGCAAGATCAATATGCAAATTATGAGGACTTGACAAGAAACCACACGCTGATCCATCGTGCCTATGCGATCGACAATCCAAAGAACTATGAAGGCTATGGTGAAGATATGTGGGGTTTCACATCGAGTTATTCAATCAATGGCTATTCGGGTCACAGTCCGAACAACGATCTGGGCGTAATTACCCCCACAGCCGCAATTTCATCTATCCCTTATACTCCAGAATACAGCATGGAGGTTATGAGACATCTTTATGAAGATTTAGGTGACAAGGTGTGGGGGGAATATGGTTTCTACGATGCGTTAAGTGAAACGGACGACTGGTACCCTACCCGCTATCTGGCGATTGATCAAGGTACGATGCCGGTGATGATTGAGAATTATCGGAGTGGACTGATTTGGGATTTATTCATGAGCGCACCTGAAATTAAAGCAGGATTAACGAAGCTGGGCTTTACGAGTTCGAAGCATAGTTTGGACTAAGTCTTCACTGGTACCCGAAACTCCGCTTAATGCGTCTTGGTCATACTAGAATCAACAACAATGATAAAATCGGCTAGCTGATGATTTTTTTCGTCAAGCTGGTCGATATTATCTTGGCTGACAGTAGTGATCGTTAGGATCTTTCTAAGAGGTATATCACGAGAAAGAAAGTTTACAACTCCCTCCTTCCGATCGCTATGGTAAGAGCCGTTCAGATGCAAGAAGATGGTTTTCCTTGTACTATTCTCTAGAATAAAATGAGCCATGGTGGCATCTTTAATTGCTTGAGCCTCCATCATATTTTTCCCTTGATGGCCTTCAACCATTTGGGTAATCTCCTGATAGGAAACCTGAGTCGTGTCAATTTCTATCGGAAGAGGTGCCATATAACTCTTTGCTTCGTCCGTAAATTCGCTAAGCACGGCTAGGCCTTTATGGTAAACCATGTTAGCGTACCTTCTAGGCACATTGGTGGCAATCAACTTAAGTTTGTTCTTTTTAGCGAACTCAAGAATCGGCTTGTAATCGGTTTTATAATTCTTCCATAAGCGGGTCTCCTCTTCAAAGTTCTTCTGGCTGATCTGATCAGCAAAATACTCATCGATCAGCAACTGATTATCAGCTTCAAACATTTCCGTGCCTATCACCAATCGCTCGCCATGATCATCAAATAGCGCATGAGTCAACTCTAATTGCAACCAATGGCTAATGGGATTGTTATGCAACTCGCCGAAGAAAACATGTGACTTATCATTGGTTTTTCGGATGACCTGATCAAAATCTACCTGTTGCCCATCACCGGTAAAAATCAAGTAAGCCCTCTGGGCAAATACATGCCCAGAGTAGCTTAACAAAACAAAAACAAGAAAAGTAAAACACACAGATTTATTAGTCATATCCGTTCTGTTAATTTTATTTATTTCTTTACTAAATAGTCAGCGACCACCTTTCGCCAAGCTTCGTTTTCAGGGATTCTTGGTTTACGCTTACCGAAGAACTGGACAATAATGTTGCCGTCTTTATCGTAAGCCTCTATACTCGTAACATCACCATCAGTCGTTGGTTTCTTTACCAGCCATACGCTGTCAACTGCATCCTCACGCAGGTGCATATTAAACTCTGGATCTAAGATATTAAACCAAGGGCCGCTTTGCAAAAGCTTCTTGGCTTTTCCGGTGTGAATCTGAATACATCCGCGGCTACCAATAAAAACCATGATGTCCAGATCTTGCTCGGACACCGCTTCTAGCAAACCTTTTACCGAGTCGAAATACACCTCTGTGGCATAACCTGCTGGGGCAAGGCGCATAGCCTGTCTTCTGGAAACGCCGAACTTGTTCAAAAAGCCAAAAAACTGGTGAGTGTCCGTTAATGCCAACCATGCTTCCTTAAAACTATCCACATCAATTTCACTATCCGGTTTCTCAACAATGGTTTTATCGACAGGTTGCACTAATAATGGAGCCTCTTGATCGTCTGCTTTAAACTTCGCAACCAAGGCTTCGTAAGCGTTCAAATCACTTTTCTCTGTCAAGTAGATTTTATGAACAGCCGTACCATCTAAGTCAAAAAACTGCAGACTCTTGCGCTCCTTTTCCTGCACAGCGAAACCGAAATGCCACGCAGTCATAAACAATCGCAAGTCGATATCCGGATTAACCACCAAGCCAACGTGAACGTTAAACGTAGCTTTAGTATAGACACCCTTACGTTCGTGTACGGCATGATCATTTCTTGTCAAGGCCATTACATAACCTAAAGTTTTGATTTCCTTCAATATCTCTTGAAACTCTGGTCGTAAAGCAACATTCTGCTCTCTCCATCAATGGTACGGTCTCCGAGATTCTAGTAGATCTTGGATTAGAAGATCAGATCGTAGGGGTAGATGTAACGAACGCCTAACTGATTGCTCAGGACATTTTCTACGCTGGTCGACGCTCGTAAGCGAATCTCCTCATTCGTGATCAGACGCACGCGATAAACTGATTTTCTCAAAGACTGCGGAGCGAACTGTCCTGTAACGACTACTTCATCCAATGCATTGCTTTTAATTGTATCGGTTAAACCAATATTTTGCGCTTGCGATTCAACAGCAACACACACACAAAACAGAATCAACATGTAATAAGTATGTTTCATTTATTTAGAACGGTTATAAACAACAGCACAAACCTAATCACATTATTTAGAATGATTACAAACAAAATCAAGATATTCCGTTTAACGTCTATTTCCGTGCTATTTGTTTCTTTTGGCGTCACATTAAAATGTAGAGATAAACTCAAGCGCATTAGTTTATTATTAGTATTTTTGCACCTTGTTAAAATATGCAGGAAGGTTTTACCAGCGCTTTGGCTCAAGAGCTCCGCTTACTAAAAAGTAAAAAGAATAGATAATTATATGAAAAGAGTTGTCGTAACAGGACTAGGAACCGTCAATCCACTTGGACATGATATCCAATCATTTTGGGAAAATTTATTAGCAGGAACAAGTAGCGCAGGAAAAATAACACGTTTTGATGCATCGCTGTTTCGTACCCAAATAGCCTGTGAAGTAAAAGATTTCGATCCAAAAAGATATCTCGATAGGAACGAAATTAAAAGAAGTGACCTATTCACCCAATATGCCCTTTACAGTGCATCACAAGCCATGGAAGATTCGGGTTTAGAAGTCGATAAGATGGATCCTTTTGATATTGGTGTCGTATGGGGTGTCGGACAAGGCGGAATGGAAACTTTTGAGACCGAAGTTGAAAACTATGTAAAAGGTGAGTATGTTCCTCGCTTTAGTCCATTTTTCGTACCTCGTCTCATTGTCAATATGGCTTCCGGTCTTATTTCGATGAAGTTCGGCCTTCAAGGTATTAACTATGCAACGGTTTCTGCTTGTGCAACCGGCAATACGGCTATTATGGACGCGTTCAATTATATCCGCATGGGCAAAGGAAAGGTATTCGTAACTGGTGGCTCTGAGGCGCCTATTACGGCTGCTTCTGTGGGTGGTTTCTCTGCGATGAAAGCGATGTCGGCCAGAAATGATGATCCATTAACCGCCAGTAGACCTTACGATCAGGATCGCGATGGTTTTGTAATGGGCGAAGGTGCCGGCGCTATTATACTTGAAGAATATGAACACGCAAAAGCACGAGGTGCTCATATTTATGCAGAACTGTCTGGAGCGGCCATGACGGCAGATGCCTATCATATGACATCTCCACACCCCGAAGGTATCGGTGCGTCGAAAGCAATGCAGTTAGCGTTAAAAGAGGCGGGACTGAATCCTGAGGACTTAGACTACCTAAATCCACATGCAACGTCTACCCCTATCGGGGACATTAGCGAATTAAATGCAATTTCAAAAGTATTTGGAAGCTCACCTCATTTGCAGATCAGTGCAACGAAATCGATGACCGGTCACTTACTTGGCGCTGCGGGCGCAATTGAAGCAATTGTAGCTATCAATGCGATCAAACATCAAGTGATTCCACCGACGATCAATGTTGAGAAATTAGATACTGATATTTCCAAAGACTTCAATATTGTTTTAAATGACCCGCTTGAGACCCGCGTTAACAACGCAATGAGCAACGCTTTCGGTTTTGGTGGACATAATAGCACCTTGGTTTTTGAGAAATTATCTTAAACTAAGATCAAAATATATTTTAAAGGCTACCTGACGACGCAGGTAGCCTTTTTTATGCTGGCATTTTTCATATTAAAATGCACTGAGCGAAAAGGAAAATCATTTTAGAGTAAACATCAACCATCCTTTACGTCGCCTTCTAAATAAAAAACAGATATTTACACTAAATAGAATCTACACTATGTCCTACTGCCATGCGATTGAAAATATGACCGGAGATCGACGGGATCTTCACAAAGCTTATCACGATGTTTTATACGGATTCCCGATTCATGACGACAATGAACTTTTTGGGCGACTTATTCTTGAGATAAATCAAGCCGGTCTCAGCTGGGAAACGATCCTAAAGAAAGAACCTGCTTTCAGAGAAGCCTATCACAATTTTGATATTCAAAAAATAGCTGCTTATACGGAAGCCGACCGTGAGCGACTTTTAAGCGATGCTGGTATCATTCGAAACCGGCTAAAGGTCAATGCTGCTATAGAGAATGCAAAGACGATAGTGGGCTTACAAGAAGAATATGGATCCTTTGAAAGCTGGTTGGAACACTATCATCCCTTAACGAAGGACGAATGGGTGAAACTATTCAAGAAGACATTCAAATTTACAGGCGGCGAAATAGTGAATGAATTTCTCATGAGTATTGGGTACTTGCCCGGTGCTCACAGCGCCGATTGCAAAATTTATCAAAAGATATTAAAGGAAAAGCCCCTTTGGGCGCAGACAGGAAATTAGAAATGAGCAAATTACTTTCATCGATTCGAATCGGAAAATTTGAACTTAAAAATAGAATTGTGATTTCACCGATGTGTCAGTATTCGGCGAACGACGGTTTCGCGAACGACTGGCACTTGGTACACTTGGGTAGTCGTGCTACTGGCCGTGCCGCTTTGATTATTCAAGAAGCAACAGCCGTTTCCCCGGAAGGTCGGATTAGCTATGGTGATTTAGGTTTGTGGAAAGATGAGCATATCGAAAAGCTAAAACAGATCGTTGATTTCTTACATAGCCAAGGCTCGCTGGCAGGTATTCAGTTGGCTCACGCTGGCAGAAAAGCCAGTTCAGAAAAACCGTGGAATGGTGGTGGTCAGATCAAATCAAATGACAAAAATGGATGGATTACCTATAGCGCTAGTCCAAAGGCATTTAAGGAGGGACAAGAACCTCCCGTCGAACTCGACCATAACGGAATCGAGCAGGTAATTACTGACTTTAAAGAAGCAGCTAAGCGCGCTGTAAAGGCCGGTTATGATGTCATCGAAATCCATGCCGCGCATGGTTATCTGTTGCATCAGTTCTATTCACCGTTAAGTAATCAAAGGACGGATGAATACGGTGGCAGTTTCGAGAACCGGATCCGCCTAATCCTAGAAATTGTCGACAGCGTTAAATCAGCTATGACCGAAGATCAGCTATTATTTGTTCGAATCTCAGCTACCGACTGGATCGACGGTGCTTGGGATATCGAAGACTCGATCAAGCTGGTTAAGATTTTGAAAGAAAGAGGTGTACACGTTATCGACACTTCGACCGGCGGCAATCAGATTACCAATATACCAGCTGAGCCAAACTACCAGGTTCCTTTTGCTGCACAAATCAAGAAAGAAACAGGAATTTTGACTGGCTGTGTGGGCCTAATTAACAGTCCACAACAAGCCGAACAAATTCTGGAGAATGAGCAAGCTGATTTAATTTTCATCGCTCGTGAAAGCCTCCGCAATCCCCATTTCCCGTTATATGCAGGAGTGATTTTAGATGACGAGATAGCCTGGCCACCTCAATATGAGCGGGCGTTCCCAAAACACGATGAATGGAAATAAAATGCTTAATCTGCTAACGTAGGGCCATGCACAACGATTTCTCCCTTTTCGTTTACCTCCATCCTGTCTATAAACACCAGTCGTTCGTCACCTGTCTTTTCCGTGCGACCGTGATAGACGCATAGCATGCTATCCCCGTCAGGCGAAAAGGTAATGCTGTTATGACCGGTTCCCGTTACTTTTCCGTTTTTTTGTAAAATGGGGTTTTCGACTGCTTTAACAAAAGGACCGAGCGGACTTTTTGATGTCGCATAACCTACTGCATAGTTCTGTCCTCCGAAGAAATTAGCAGAATACATCATGTAGTATACATCATTCTTCTTGAAGATATACGACCCCTCCGTCCACCGACGGTTCGCTTCACGAGCGGTTACCGAGCGACTTTCCCAAGGATGAACATCAAGCTCCAATGGCGGTCGCAATAATAATTTAGGGTCTCCAATTATACCACTGAAATCGGGTTTCATTTCAACACCATACACCCAACTCTCTTCAATTTCGTCGTACCAACCTTTTTCTCTCGCCCAAGCAGAAATTTCACTTTCTACAGGATGTTTATAGCAACAACGCGAATAGTACAAATACACCTTGCCATCTTCAAACCACACGTTCGCATCAATAATCGGATAACCCGGATCAAAAATCGGCCGGTTGTGCATATCAATAAATGGTCCAGTTGGTTTATCGGAAACCGCAACGCCAATTTTAAAATTTTCTAGCTCATTCGTAGGGTTCACCTCCCATTGTGCACTATAGAACAGGTAGTATTTCCCATGACGATGGTACACCTCCGGCGCCCAAAAAGCATCGATACCCCAACCATTTTCATTATCGCTATAATAAACCTGACCTTCAAATTCCCAATCCTTCAAATTGGTCGACGAATACGCCGCAAAGCCCTTTTTAGCGCCGCCGCCGGTTCCGTACATATAATAGGTTCCATCAGAATCTTTCATCACGTATGGATCACCAAAGGCTACTGGTAGAGGGTTATTTCCTACGGTCGCATGGCTTTTATCCGAATGCTGACGCTGAATAATCTCAGCCTCGCCGCTCGGTCTCTTTATTCTATTACCAGTAGGAATAGGCTTCCCAAATACAGGTTCACCTTTCTCGTTCCATGTAAATTTCTGCGTTCGGATATCCCGATCCCAACCCGGCTCTAAGGATTTTTTACTATGGTACACAATCCACCACTCCGAATCGTCGGGCGACGTGGTAAAACTTGCGTGTCCTGTTCCGTGAACCTGTTCGGTTCCCATAAACACTGGTCCCTTCTTCTCCCAGTTAGCCGGATCCATGGGTGACTTGGAAGAGTCAATTAGGCGCAATTGGCCTAAGCGATAGTTTTCCAGCCAGGATTCGCGGGTCGAATAAATAATGAAAGTTTGTCCATCACGTTGCAATACCTGAGCACCTTCATTTAAATCCAATGGGCCACCTGTTTCCCATGACTCTTCTGGTGATGAAATCTTTACCCTTTCGGAACTAATTGAATACGGATTACTCATTTCTGCAATATACAAATGCTGCTTTGTGGCATCTGTTTCTTCGTTTTTTTCCCAACCTGACCAAACAGCGTAGAGTTGACCATTAAGTTCTAAAGGTGTAACATCAATCGCCCAGATTGTATTCACATAATCATTTGGATCATCGCCAGTCTTCAAAATACCGCGATCTATATATTCTCCCTGTGGATCATCGCTTACAGACTCAAGCACACCTGAACGTTGATAAATAAACGGAGGGCCCGATTTTCCTGCCGCATAATATATGTACCATTTATTACCAATTCGGTGCAACTCAGGAGCCCAAAGGCAATTCTGATTCCATCCTTCATCCGGCGTTTTCCACACAGTCACTCGCTCACCGGGCTCAGTAAGTGTTTTCGATTTTGTAACGGTCAACGTATTTCCACTCTTTCCTCCCACAGCACACATATAGTAATAACCATCGTGTTTAGTAACCCACGGGTCGGCCCCGTTAGCTATTGGATTTGTAAAATGCGTCGTTGACGTTTCATTCTGCGCACGTGCATGCTGAATGTTGAAAGCCGACAAAAATATTAGGCAAATAAAAATTAACTTAATTCTCATAAGGATATCAATCGTAAAGGTCTCAAATCGTAAATTGAACATAGAATCTCAGGGCCGCCCCAATCGTAAAGGTAACGAATGTATTTCTTTTTGCTGTATTCAAACATGAAGGATCTTTCAGAAATAAATTTAATTTTTCCGTACTTTGAAATTAAATAAAAGAAATTCGCCATGACCAAAAAGATACTGCGCACCTTATTAACACTAAGCATTTTCATTGCCGCCTGCAGCACCGGTAGAACCGATGCAGATCACGAAACCGGCGAGAGAGACGTCACGACATCTGATGAAACTGCCCTGCATAAAGATTCAGTTCTCTATAGTAGTGAATCCTTGCAAATAAGGCAGGTATCAGAACATGTGTATCAACATACCTCCTATCTATCTACCAACGACTTTGGAAACGTACCCTGTAATGGTATGATTGTATTCAATGGAAACGAAGCGATCGTCTTCGATACGCCTGCAAGCGAAACAAGTTCAGAAGAGTTATTGAGCCAGTTAGATTCCATGGGATTTGAAGTAAAGGCTGTCGTAGCCACTCATTTTCATGCCGACTGTGTGGCTGGACTAAAACAATTCCACGCTCGGAACATACCGTCATATACGAATACGCGTACATTGGTACTTCTCGACGGACTATCTTCTGAACAGATGCCTCAAAACGCCTTTGATCGCGAAATAGAGCTCATGGTAGGTGGTCAGAACGTATACGCTAAATATTTTGGAGAAGGACATACGACCGACAATGTGATAGGTTACTTTCCGTCAGACCAAGTGCTTTTCGGCGGCTGTTTAATTAAAGAAATGGATGCTGGAAAAGGAAACTTAGAAGATGCCAATACCGATGCGTGGCCTGCGACGGTTATGAAAATCAAAAAAGAGTATCCTAATCTTTCCAAGGTTATTCCCGGACATGGTTCCATCGGAGGCCCCGAGCTCCTAGATTATACCATCACTTTATTTCAATAAAAGCGTTAAGCAAAGTAGCACTCAGACGCAAACAAAAGTTTACTCACTTTGTTATCCTGACTAATGAACTGATTTTCAAAAAGTAACAAGCTTTTATTATCAGTTAAAAACAAGTTAAAACAACAAGTGATATGAACTTAATCGAAATGATCAAAGAGGAGATTGACGGAGACGTACTTTCCTCCATAAGCCAAAAAGCGGGCGTCAGTCAAGAACAGGCAGAAAAAGGCCTTTCTGCAACCATCCCAGCCGTTCTAGCTGGAATCTTAAAAAATAACAATGGTGAAAATTCCAGTCTACTGGGAGGATTATTTGTTCAAGGAGCAGGCGACGATCAATCAGAAGAAGATGATTCACAACTACTGAACCGTGGAAGTGCGATGGCCAATAGCTTATTTGGAACGGAGCGTGAAAAACTAACTACTGAAGTGGGGAATGCGACCGGACTCGATCACAATAAATCCTCTGGACTTCTAGCGATGGCTGTACCAACGATCACGGGACTGATAAGCAAATTAATGACCAAGCACAATTGGAATCTCACTGATGTTCTCGGTAGGGTTGCATCTACCAAAGACGATATTGCTACATCACTTTCAGATATTCCACCTGCTGGTTTTCCGAAAACGGATACTCCACCGGACGAGCGACATGAACCGGAGGAAAGACCTATCGAAGTCCCTCCAGCACCCATTCCACCAGTTGTGGATGAACCCGTTATTGACGAACCTGTTAGTAGCGATGAACCCATAATCGGCGACGCGATTAGAGACGAGGAAATCATCGACGAAACCAGTGTAACAAGGGAGCCCTTAAGAACCCTTGACGATTCAGAGGATGTTCCGCTTTCTAAAGAACCTATTACTCCCGCATCCATTGCACGCGAAACTGTAGAACAAGAACATATAGAGTCTGAACAAATACCACCGAGAGCAGCCATACCTCCAGAACCAAGTCCGAAGTCTGGTGGAGGAATGCTACGATGGTTACTGATAATTGTCCTGGTAATTCTAATTCTCTGGTGGCTTCTATAAGTTTCTGACAAGATCTTAATGAAGCTCGTCCCACCACCTAGAATAGCTTCGACCAATATCATCTAAGCTCAGCTCTTCACCGATCATGGGGGTAAGGAGTGGAATACCGTTCACTCCGTTAAGCTCCGTGATTTTGTTCAATGGTTCATTCCATGGGTGATGAGCTAGTTTGAATTTCGACGAATGCACAGGTAACAGTCGTTTTGCTTTTAGATCGGCCGCAGCCTTTAACACTTCTTCTGGCAACATATGAATAGCCTGCCAAGCTTTATTGTATTGACCATTGTCGAGAATGGCAAGGTCGACTGGACCGTGTCGCTCTCCGATCTGAGCAAAATGCTTTCCATAGCCACTGTCACCTCCGATATAGATCTTTTTCGTCGGCGACTCCAAAACGAAAGACATCCACAAGGTGTTATTTCTAGAAAATCCACGGCCAGAAAAATGTCTGGCAGGCTCTGTATGGATCAATAGATCATTCGTTAATTCAACAGTTTGATACCAATTTTTTTCAATGATTTTATCTTTCGGATAACCCCAATACTCAAAATGCTGCCCTACACCTAAGCCACAAATCACCTTCCCCACTTTCTCTTTCAACTTTATAACGGTTTCATAATCGAGGTGATCATAATGATCATGTGTAATCAGCAAATAATCTATGGGAGGAATATCATCTGTCGAATAGATATCAGAACCATTGAATGACAAATTCGTACCAGGAAGAGGTGAGGCGTTACCACTAAAAACAGGATCAACCAAAAAGCGTTTACCATCTAACTGAAGATAATAAGACGAGTGTCCAAACCAAACCAACACATTGCTATCAATTGGCAGCTCAAACAAATCGGTCTTCACTGAAGGTAAAGAATCAACAGGTATAGTTTCAGGAAATTTGGCAAACAGGAAGTTGAAAAATATTTTCGGCATGGAATAGCCCTCTGTTAAAGAAGGAGTCTCTTCTATGTTCTGAAAAGCTTTATCCTTATAGTTGTCTGCTTGCATCATGCGTTCTAAGCGATTTCCCGTTGGCGCTTTTCCGAACTTTGGTTGGCGCATGTACAGAAAAATAGCTGCTACGGCGAGCATTACAATACCAATCAGAACTATCATTATTTTTTTAATTACGGAAGATTTCTTTGCCATTATGAGTTAGCAATATATCAATAATTTTTAGGATGCAGACCAATAAAAACTCGATACACTCTCAAGAAGAAACCGTAATTTTCAACTCAAAGGAATTAGTTCGCGGGAGAATACATCACAACTTATTCGACAATCAATCTCGGCGTAACAAAGTCTGGATCAATAACCATAATGGTTTCTCCGTCTTTTTCCTCAAAGCTAACCGTGCTGATATTCATAAAACGCGGGTGAATCTTATCCTTACTGCGATGCGAATGAAAAACAATTCTTAGCTGACCTTCTTTATCTTCAAACATCGCACTATGCCCTACTCCTACCAAGTCGCCAGGCATTTGAAGAATCGGATTCCCCTCATATTTAGTCCACGGACCATTTACATGGTCGGCCGTTGCATACCCAATTCCATAAAACTGACTTTCATAACTATTAGCGGAATAAGTCATATAATACTTTCCATCGTGTTTTAATACGTATGGGCCTTCGTTTACGCGGGGCCAAACTTCTTCCCATTCTTGTGAAACATTGATGCACTTCTTCATCGTCTCCGTCTTAATCGTTTTCAAATCATCCTCCAATTCGGCAACCCAAATATTCAAACCATCATTAAAGCGATCAAAAAAGAGATATGGTTTACCGTCGTCGTCAATGAACAAGGAGTTGTCGATACACTTTTCTCCACTAATCATAGGTTCCTTTACTTCTTGTATAAAAGGACCTAAAGGACTATTGCTCGTCGCCACACAGATATGTTCATCTGCAGAGTAATACATATAAAATTTACCATTGACATGATACACTTCCGGTGCCCAAAACCATCTATCGCCCCAAGTATCCTTTTTATCCAAGGCTAGTCGTTGTTCCGCTGCTTTCCATGTCAGTAAATCATCTGATGTATAAACTTCTATTCCATCTGCTGCATTAGTTCCGTAGGCATAATACACACCATCATAAAGCAAAATAAAGGGATCGCCAAAGGGAACTTCTATTGATAGAGCTTCGGAAGGGGTATTGGATGGAGGATCGGACAATTCGCCTCCCTCTTTTGCTGAACATGACAGACATCCAAAACAAACGATAAAACTCAAAAACGCAATGTATCTCATTATATTTCTATTTAATTTATTTCTATTCCGAGGTACTATTCTCTAGAACTCCATATTCATCAACAAGCCGTTCATACTCTTCTTTACTAATAGTAATCATACAGCCATGTCTAACTGAAGCGGGCATACTATATTTATCCCAATCTGCGTGAAAAGTATAGCCCGATGCTTGATACCAGGGCCCGTTTAAATTGTCAGCGATGGAAAGACCGTATGAAACGCCGGGATATTGTTCATAATACATATACCAGATTTTATTATCCGGTGATGGAATCAACATCGGCGCTTCTCTGAAGTTAGGACTAATAGGATCGGCAGGTGCTGAATAGGGACCAGTCAAAGATGCCGATCTAGCTATGCGAATCGTCTTCCCGGTAGGCCAATAAAGAGTCGGATATGTTTCATCTTTAATAACAGCAAAATACTGATCGTCAACCTTACGGATGAATACATCGATTGTACCCATTCCTAAGTCAAATAGTTTTGTCGGATGATCGGAGAAAGTCTTTAGATCTTCCGACAAAACATACAAGGTACGTTGACTAGCCCAATAGCGTTCGGGATCTTCGCTTGTCCCCTCTTTATGCGGTGTATGCCACGTAAGGATGTACTGACTCGTCGATTCGTCAAAATAAACCTTTGGAGCACCAATCCGCTGTAGGGCATCTTCATAATCTGGTGTACTTCGCAAAACTGGTGTATAAACCGTATGTTCCTTCCAGTTAATCAAATCGGATGAGACCCAGATAACAATGTCAGGTGAGCTATCGCTCGTGTTACCAGCAAGGTAATATCGTCCATCATGACCTTTGGTGATATCAGGATGTCCTTTATAGGCCTCGAATACCCGCTTTTTATTATTCAATGCCTTCCAATGTAGACCATCCAAGCTAACTGAATAATAAAGTCGACCATAGTCCTGATGGGTCATATGTGCGAACAAATATGCTTGATTTACTGCATTATTTGGGTCTGTGACTTGTCCTGGTGGATCTGGTTGCTGACCATAGACCGAGATTGTCGTGGTTGTCAATAGGAAGAATAGCAAATATCTTTTAATGCTGATCATGTCGTTGATTTACAATATAAATTCTAATATTTAGGGTTCTGCGTAAGTTTGTTATCGCTATTATCCACTTCTATTTGAGGAATCGGCAGTCGCCTGTGTTTACCAATAACAAAGTTATTAAAATCTGCGTCTCTTTCTTTTAGTTCAGCAATACCCTCTTCCGAGTCCAACAGCCCCCAACGCTTTAAATCGGCCCATCGCCACCCTTCGAAGCACAGCTCTAAAGATCGTTCCATTTGCAATCTTTTCATAAAGGCTTCTTTCGAGTTCAAACTTGCACTGTGGACGCTGGTCTGAAGGGTCGGAAGATTCACGGATGGACGCTGTCTCACTTTATTCACATAATTTGCTGCCTCAGTTATTGAGCCACCCGTTTCGACAATACATTCCGCATACATCAATAGAACATCAGCATAGCGGAGAAAACGAAAATTATTAGGTGCAAAATAATCTTCTCGATCTCGGAAATAACCGGTTGAATATTTCCGGATATACATGTGATCTCCCCAAGCAGAATCCCATGTTCGACCATAAACTAAAGGTGACTCATTAGGAAAGTCGGCCGGGCTATCTTTGTAATACAAATTATAGTACAAACGAATATCATTCCCGCCATCTAGGTTCTTTTCTTTTTTATATTCTGTCACAAACCATGACCGCGCCATACCATCCTGCCAGCCAATTCCACCCGGTGCATAGAACTGGGTGCGTTGAAAGCCTGTAGCCATGGAAGCACTATTACCTGTCCCACCCTTATTCTCATCTGAAAACTGAATTTCAAAGATTCCCTCTTTATTATTTTCATTATAATGAGTAAAGTTATCCATGTAATTGTCAACTAGACCATAGAGCGAACCCTCCCTGTCGATGAGCCACTGCAATTCATTTTTTGCCTCTTGATATTTATGCTGTTGCATATATGCTTTGGCTAAAAGAGCTTTAGCCGCACCAATTGTAGCTCTTCCCAAATTGGCGTCATCCCAGGTTTCTGGTAACTTTGTTATCGCATTCTGTAAGTCAATTTCAATTTGCGCCCAAATTTGCTCCTGCGAAACCTCTTCTGGCTTGTAACTACCATCCTTCGGTTCTAGTACCAAGGCCCCTTTCTCCCACAGGATCGCTATCTGAAAATACCAAATCGCACGTAGAAATTCGGCCTGTCCAATTACCCGGCTTCTTGTTGTCTCATCTTCAAATGGGATCTCTGGAGTGAATTTAAGAACCTGATTTGCTCTGAAAATACTTACATAAAAATCTTCCCAATGCACATTGTTGCCTTCCCAGAAATTATAGTTTACATAGTTAAAACGTGTCCAGTCAGCTAATTCATTCCACGGACTAGTACTCCATCCCTCGTCTGAACTTAAATCATAGCGAAAAGAAAGCCAACGCATCCAGGTTCCTTCCTTATAGAATCGGCTATATACAGCGTTTAAGCCTTTTTGCGCATCATCTTCTGTTTTCCAAAAAGTTTCTGTTGTTGGTTCATTGGGGTTTTTGATGTCCAACAAACTTTTCTTACATGATCCCGCAATTCCAAGAATCATGATTCCCCATATTATTATTTTAAATCTTTTCATCGTCTAAGTTTTTTATGGATAATTAAAAACTCACTTGTAAGCCAAACATAAATGTCCGGGGATTTGGAAAAGCCATATTGTCTGTTCCACGGTCCCAAACATTAGTATTGATAAAATCCGGATCCAAGCCCTTGTACTTGGTGATGGTCACTAGATTATTTCCCGAAACAAAAACACGTAATCCATCTAAATTAATTCGATTCAAAAACTGATCGTCAAACGTGTATCCCAGCTGAATATTTCGAAGTCGCAAATAAGAGCCGTTTTCCAACCAGATATCGCTGTCTCCTCGTGTATTACGTGTGTCGGCATAAATAATACGGGGGAAATCACTATCTGGATTTTCCTGATAAGGTTCATGACCAGATTCAAATCTGATGTAATTGGAGTTATCAGCAAACAAGCGACCCTGTCTCATCCCTCCATTCAGTACATCATTGCCAAACTGGCCACTCCATAACATCGAGAAATCGATATTTTTGAAGGAGAATCCTGCATTTACAGAAAGTAATAGATCCGCCCAGGGGTCACCGACAATCTGCCTGTCACCCGTCGTTATCTGACCATTATCATCCGTATCGATATAACGTAAATCTCCTAACTGGGGCCTCTTACCCTCAATAGTAATGGGATCACCTGCTGAATTCACATAATTGTCGATATCCGCCTGAGTGCGAAATAGCCCGTCGGTCTTTAATAGATAATATTCACCGAGTGAGCGACCAATTTCACTTCGTGTTTGTCCTGTATAAAACACTTCGTTTCCGTAACCTAATTCAAGTATTTCATTCTTCAGGGTTGTAATATTAGTTCCCACATTATAATTGAAATCACCTATTTGATCGCGCCACATCAACCCGAGTTCGAAGCCGGTATTTTTCAGACTTGCAACATTCGCTAGCGGCGCACCTCCTTGATTACCTGTTGTCATTGAGATTTGCATCCCAGTCAGGACATCACGCGTTTCCGAATTATAATACTCGGCCGTCGCTGAAAGTCGGTTATCTAAAAACAGTGCATCTACTCCGATGTTAGTCTGCGCTGTTCGCTCCCAACGGAGATTCTCGTTCACGATTTGTACTTGTGTAGCGCCGTTCACAAGACTTTGATCGCTACCAAACACGGTTACAATATTCGGATTAAGCGTGCCCAGATAACTCCAGTTGCCTGGGAACGCAGCATTCCCGATTTCCCCGTAATTAGCACGTATTTTCAAGTCATTGATCCACGGTACTTCAAAGAAATCCTCATTGCTTACCCGCCATGCCCCTGAAATCGAATAGAAATTATCCCATCGATTAGCTAGACTCAGTTTCGACGAGCCATCTCTTCTAAATGTAACCGTAGCGAAATATTTGTCGTCAAAAATATAATTCGCGCGACCTAAGTATGATATCAATGCATATTCTTGAATACTATTCCAGTTGGTTTGATTTTCTTGACCAGCATTCAGTACGGTTATATAATCGCCACCTAGGAATGGAAACTTGAGACGCTGAGCACCCACATCTTCCCAATACTGATGCTGATAGGTAAGCCCGGCAACGGCGTCAACGTGGTGTTTGCCAAAATCATGATCAAAATTCAGCGTATTTTCAATAAGCTCGTTGGTTTCTTTTATCCGATTTTTACTACCCGTAGGATCCCGGTATTCCTGATTCATCGTCCAGTTTCCTTCTTTTCTAAAATAGCGATATTCATCAAAAATATAATCGATACCTACGTTTAGCTTGTAAGACAGAGATTTTGTTATTTGCGCTTGACCCCAAAACGTTCCGCGCATTCGATAAATTTTAGTATTGGTATCTTCTATTTCCTCTCTTGCAATAGGGTTCGTTGCAAAAGTCCGTGCGTTGGCTTCATTACCATATCCGAATCCTCCTAAATTGTCTGGATTACGAACAGCTATTGTTGGTAGCATTCTGATGATATCAATATATGAGCTCGTCTGCAAAGGGTCTCTGTCTGTTTGCGCAAAGCTGAAGGATTCACCGAACGAAAAAATCCCTTTATTGCCCTCGGTATTCACTCGAAAAGTGTAACGATCGAATGAATTCCCATACATAATCCCGTCGTTGTTATAATAACCACCGGACAAGAAGTAGTTACCTGCATCACCGCCACCTGAGATAGAAACATTATAATCCTGCACCAAAGCAGTTCCCATAGTTTCATCTTGCCAGTCCGTATTAATATCTGCGTGATCCTGTAAATTGCCGCTCCATACCCCATCTTTAATAGCCTCTTTATAAGCCATATCATTATACTTCTTGTATTCTTCGGCTCCCATCAGATCATAGCGTGGCGACCAGTCAAAAGATTCTCGTATCGAAAAATCAACTACTGCCGGACCTTTCTTTCCTTTTTTTGTAGTTACGATGATCACCCCGTTGGCTGCCCTCGAACCATAAATAGCAGCGGCCGACGCGTCCTTTAGAATCTGGACAGATTCTACGTCGTTCGGATTAAAGTCAGCCCCCGCCGAAGTGATCAAACCATCAATCACCCATAGAGGATTGTTATTGGTCAAATTACCAATCCCACGAATTTCGATACTTGCATCGCTACCAGCGTTTCCTGTATTTCGAACATTGACCCCAGTTGCTAGTCCTTGAATTGATTGTGCTATTGTTGCTGATCCTGTTTTAGCCATTTCTCTAGTATCGACTACAGAAACAGCTCCAGTAAGATCCTTCTTGCGGACCGACCCATAGCCGATCACGACAACTTCATCCAGCTCTTCTAGAGACTCAGTAAGTGTTACTTGAATTTCGCGCTTGCTTCCAACAGTAACTTCCTGATTATCATACCCCAAAAAAGAAAAAACAAGAATCGCATCATTTGAAGGCACTTGTATTGTAAATTCACCATCTTCGTTCGTTACTGTGCTTACTTCTGTACCTTTGACTTGCACATTGATGCCCTGCATAGGCAAACCTTGCGGATTAGTTACGCGTCCGCTTACACTGGTTTGATTATATAGGGAGGAGACGTTGACACGACTCGGCACAAGAGCTCCCCGTTCACCAGCACTGAGCGTGCTAATCGTGCCGATACTTACGAGCAAGCATACCGCAAGCCCGACAGAATTTGGCCAATAGGCCTTACCTTTTATGTTTTTTTTCATAAAATCACGGTTTATTGGTGATAAAAAGGTTTATTATATTATTTGATAATATTCTTAATAAACTCTACTTCTTCTGTTATATAAGGAGTTCCATCTGTACGTAAGACATCGTGAAACCATAATTCTGGTTCTTCAGTATAGGTTTTTGTCCAGCTATCCCAAGGATACTTTGTCTGTGTTTTTCCATCCACAAAACCCCAATTGAACATCGCAACATTATGCTCCTTAGCAATCGGCAAGAAACCCTCGAAGGTACTTCCATTGGGTCGCGCCATATATTCTGTGCAAAGTAACGGACGGTTGTAGCGCTGCAGTTCTTTAAGTCGCTTTTCGAAGTCCTCAGGCTGCTCATAGTGATGAAAACTAATAATATCAGAATTCTCTATCTGTAACTTTTCGATCGGTTTCAATTCCTCATGATTAGACCAATCTCCACCGCCCCATATTCCGGATGTTAACGGCTGCGATGGATTTGCAGAGCGGGCCCACGCAAAAGCTTTCTCTAACAAAGGAATGACATAATCTACCTTATCCTTAATTTCCACCGCTTCGTAGGATGGTCCTGTCATATTATCTGGTTCGTTCCAAATATCCCAACCTAATATCCTGTCGTCGTCTGCGAAATGACCAACTACACCCTTAACATAGCGTTCCAGACGAGGATATTGCGTAGAGTCTTTTAAGGCATCCTGACCTGGGCTTTGGACCCAACCCGAGTTGTGAACGTGAGGCTTCGGTGCTCTTTGCTTTCCAGACACGGGAAAGGGATCCCAACAAGAGTCGAAGAACACGAGTAAAGTCTTAATATTATGTTTCTTAGAGATCGCTAAGTATTCATCAATGCGACTGATAAAGCCGATCGAATCTTGCTCATAGGGTAGATCGTGGAGATATACACGCATGGTATTCATACCCAAGTCCGCTGCCCAGCCCAATTCACGATCAATTGTTTCTGGATCAAAAGTGTCTTCCTGCCACATCTCTAGTTGATTGATAGCTGTAGATGGACTAAAATTCGCTCCCACTAACCATCCTTGCTTAGCATACCATTCATTCGCTTTCTCCGCTGACCACGTCGAGGTGTGGACACTATCCGAGTTATCCGTCTTGGCAGTTTCGCTGGTCGAATTTTGGTTACAACTAAATAACAAGATGGATGTAACAGCAATTGCAATACAAAACAAATTGTAGTTTCTCATAATAAGATTGGTTTTAATTCGGGTTAAAAATTGGGTAATAAGAAGTTATCTCTCCCCCATCTAATACAAAGGACGTTAATTCAACTACTTAGTTGGCATCAATTTGTTCCATTCTTTCCTTAATTTGTCCCAATCTCCGTAGAAAAGCGATAAGCAGAATATTTTCATAAATTCAATTATATTTGAACGACTACACTAACCCTGAATTGTGAGATACCTGATTGCGATACTGATTGTTGTCAATTTATTACCGATAACGGTAGTCTATGCGCAACCTTATTATTTTCGTCATTATCAAGTTGAAAATGGGTTATCCAATAATGCTGTCCTATGCAGTATGCAAGATCGACGGGGCTTTATGTGGTTTGGCACTAAAGATGGCCTAAATCGGTTCGATGGTTATTCCTTCAAAGTATTTCATAGTAATCCTGACAGTCCAAATGGTTTAGGAAGTAATTTCATCCGTGCCCTCTGTGAAGACAACAACGGTAACATATGGATTGGGACAGATCAAGGCATCTTTATATTTGATCCAAAATCGGAGAGTTTTTCGTTGTTTGACGATGAAATTGTAAACGAAGTTTTAGAAATTCAAAAAGACCATCAGGGAAACATCTGGTTCATCAATAACTTTCAATTATATCAATACAATTTTTCTGAGCAAACTATCATTCAAGTTACTTCAAACAGTCAATTTAATTGTAGCTCATTCCAGCAGGGAGAAGACAGTAGAATTTGGATCGGGACCACTGCCGGCGACCTGTTAGAATACAGCAAAGATGAGAAACGCTTCACTTCAATGTCGCTTTACAATCATTCACCTTCCGTCGAAACACGCTGGATCGAAAGCATTTACGATAGTAAACAAGGTTACCTTCTAATCGGAACAACTAAGCAGGGCGTTAAAAAATTTGACATCGAATCTAGAAGCTATCAGGATATTTTCATAGATCATAAAATAGGATCAGATATCTTTGTGCGGGATATTATGCAACATAGTAATCAAGAATATTGGTTTGCTACTGAAGCGGGGATTTTCATCTATAATATTGCAACAAATCAATTCACAAATTTAAAAAAGCAAAGAGGACATCCGTGGGCAATATCAGATAATGCAATTTATACCCTTTGCAAGGATCGGGAAGGAGGTATATGGGCGGGTACATATTTTGGCGGGATTAATTATTATGAAGCTAGTAATACCTTTTTCGAGAAGTATTTTCCACACAACGGGCGTAACGGAATTTCCGGAAATGCAGTACGAGAATTAAGTTTAGATGATTATAACAATCTGTGGATTGGCACAGAAGACGACGGTTTAAACAAACTTCATATTCCTTCTGGCAAAATAACCCATTATCGCACATCAGACGATCCTTTCAGCATTTCATTCAACAATATACACGGCCTGCTCGCTAGTGGCGACAGCTTATGGATTGGCACTTTCGAACATGGCCTTGATTTAATGGATATTCCTAGTGGAAAAGTCATTAAACACTATAGCGTAGGTGCTGAAAAGGACACGTTACCTAATAACTTTATCTTTAATATTTATAAGACTCGTAAACAGCGGATTATCCTGGCAACGGGCAGCGGGTTGCTGGAATACAATCAAAATACAAAAGCATTTCATTATGCGCCTGGCTTCCCTGAACATCTCTTCTATACGACAATATTTGAAGACTCTAAAGGCATCATATGGGCGGGGACATGGCGCGACGGCCTTTATTATTTCAATCCGAAAACTGGAGAAAGTGGTGAGTTTACTCACCAAATGGGTGACAATAAAAGCCTAGGCAGTAACCGGGTCAACCGAATTTTTGAGGATCACAAGCATAATCTATGGATTGCAACGGAAGGGGGACTCTGTCTTCTCAACTCCTCCTCTCAAACATTTAAACGCTATACAACCAACAATGGATTCCCTAGCAATCTTATCCTAGCGATGCTTGAAGATAACAATCATTACCTTTGGATTACCACATCAAAAGGACTTGTACGTTTTCATCCAGAAAGCGAAGATATTCAGATATTTACAAAAGCTAATGGGCTCTTGAGTGATCAGTTCAACTACAATTCTGCACTCAAGAATACCAAAGGAGACCTCTATTTTGGAAGCGTAAATGGATTGATAAAGTTTAATCCTATAAATTATCGTAAAAGCAATTATCATCCGCCGGTGTACATTACTGGCATACAGATACATAATCAAGACCTGGAGATCAACCAAAACACCAATTCTATTCTAAGCCAATCAATTACATACACGGAGCATATCTATGTCAGGCATGATCAGTCATCATTAAGTATCGACTTTGCGGCTTTGAGTTATGTCTCGCCAAAAATGACAGAATACGCTTACAAAATGGAAGGGTTGGATGATGAATGGACCCACATTCGTACAAACCGAAGGGCATATTTTACTAAATTACCCCCTGGTGAATATACGTTCAAAGTGAATGTCGCTGATGGAACAGGGAGTTTCAAAGGGAAAGAAAAGCAACTTCGTATCACCGTTATCCCGCCCATTTGGGCAACGCATTTCGCCTATGGGATATATATTATACTGATAGCGGGTACTACTTGGTATTTAATTCATAACTACCACTCTCGGATTAAGGAAAGAAATAGAAGAAAATTAGAACTTATACGTCACAGAAAAGAGGAGGAAGTGTACCATGCGAAAATCGATTTTTTCACAAACGTCACCCATGAGATCCGCACCCCTCTAACATTAATTAAAGCGCCACTGGAAAAAGTCATAAAGAAAACAGAGGAACTGCCTCTTATTCAAAAACATTTACAAACGATGGACAGAAATACAGATCGTTTGATGGAACTAACCGATCAATTATTAGATTTTAGAAGAATAGAAGTACAAGGTTATCAATTAAAATATGTGCCAGTCAACCTTAACGAACTTCTTACTGATAACTATCAACGGTTTAAAATGGTAGCCGCTCAAAAGAATATCCGACTAACACTAGACCTTCCTACTTACGAGTGTATGGCCAATGTGGATAAAGAAGCAGTGACACAGATTATCAGCAACTTATTGACAAACGGGTTAAAGTATGCGAAGCGTACAATTGTCCTGCGACTGTATGAACAAAGGGACGAAAACAACATGTTAACGATTTCGGTTAAAAATGATGGACATATTATCCCTGTTCATATGCGGGAGAAAGTATTCGACACGTTTGTCCGGTTGAAGGAAGGTGAAAGCCAACAGGGCTCAGGCTTAGGTTTAGCGCTAGCACGGTCCCTTGCACAGCTACATAATGGAAAGCTCTACCTTATTCCACCAGAAGACGATATGAATATTTTTATATTGAAGTTACCACTTATACAGATAAATCGAGATACAAATGGAAACTAAACAGCGAACGAAACCTTTGATTTTGGTTATCGACGACAACCCCGAAATCCTGGACTTCCTTGTGGATGATCTAAGTGAAGCGTACGAAGTACTCCAGGCGCTCGATGCTAGGTCAGCTCTGAAATTACTTAACGAACACAACGTGCAACTGATTATTTGCGATATCATGATGCCGGAAATGGATGGCTATGAGTTTTGCCGAATCGTAAAATCTGAAATCTCACACAGCCATATCCCGATAATTTTGTTAACTGCAAAGAATACGTTGCAGTCCAAGATCAAAGGGCTTGAGCAAGGCGCAGACGTGTACATTGAGAAACCTTTTTCGGTCGCACATCTAAATGCTCAGATACAAAGCTTAATAGCAAATCGAAATAAACTTCGTGATTACTTTGTTGAATCACCTCTTGTACATCTAAGAACGATGGCAAGGTCGAAAGCTGATAAGTCCTTCCTCGAGCAGCTAAACGGCACTATTGAGGAGCATATGACAGATATCCACTTTGATGTCGAACACCTTGCGGACTTGATGTGCATGAGTCGAACGACCCTCTACCGAAAAATTAATGCAATTTCAGATCTTACGCCCAATGACTTCATCAACCTAGCACGGCTCAAAAAAGCAGCTATTTTGTTGGGTGAGGGACAATTAAAAGTATATGAAATATCTGAGCGTGTAGGCTATAGCTCACAAACACAATTCGGAAGAAACTTCCACAAGCAATTTGGAATTACCCCTTCACAATTCATTGGAAAACCCCTAAGCGAATTACGACCAACCAATGAATACGACCTGTAATTAAGCCTCCACCATAAAAGCGTTGAGCATCCCTTCGAATGATTTCCGTATCGATTGATGTATTTCCATCTGCTGATACTGTTCAGTCATTCTTTGAAACTCATCCAACACATATAAGCCAACCTGAATTTCATCGCGGTAAGCAAGTTGATGTGAAGGATTAAGCGTACTAATATACGCAAGTTCTGTCTCTATGAAATCCGCTGTCATTAGCGTCAAATCATTTCCTTCGTTGACCATATCGCTAGCGTATAAATTCCGAACAGTGCTCAACTTATTAAGCGTATCTGCAACCGAATAATTTCGAAGTGGCAACTCTTTCAAACCTTTAAACAGTACATTTTGTGCTTCCTCTAGTTTATTCTCTTTAAGCAGATTAGCCGTCAGCGCATTGCTTAATTGCCAAGTACTATTAATTACCCGTCTGGATTCAACATCCAAATAGCCAGCTTGATGAAATCCACTAAAATCAAACTCATCCATAAAGTTGCTATACATCTCCGGTGTGTTGGTACGTTGAGTTTTGTCGATCCCCTCCTCGACTTTGATCGGCAGCAAACGATAGGCATAGCCCTCCAAGAAAAGATAATCCTCAAGTCCCACATACGTATCCGCAGACACAGAACTCGCAAAATAAACAGGTCGTTCCCAATTGTTATTCGCTAAAATATCAAAGATGATCAAGTCGGCTTTTGTGGCATACGATTTATCGAAGCTCCATTCCATTTCCGACACTACTTCTGATCGCTGATCATCACGAATAGTATTTGTATCCACCAGCTGCTGGGCGTCAATGGTAAGTTTCAATTTCCGGGCAGGTAGAGAGTTGATATAAGATCTGTCGGCGAGCTGCACTTGATCATTTCGATGGTTCGAAGTCATTACAGCAATTAAATCGCTTAATTCCACACTATCTGTTATACCATAATCCACATAAGGAAAGAAGTCTCTTTCACCAGCTTTATAAGTATCATGTGCTAAGCTTAATGGCAGTGGATCAGATTGGTTAACCTTCATTTTCATTTGATCGATAAATGAAGCATCATGTAAAAACTGATAATTTAAAACCCGTACATCAGTCCGATAACCTTCAACTTCCTGAACATACCACAAAGGATAAGTGTCGTTATCCGCATTAGTAATGAGTATTGCATTTGGTGCACACGAATCCAAATAATTCTTTGCCCAGGCTAGTGCCGTTGTCTTTCCTGAACGATTGTGATCATCCCAGCCCTGAGTACCCATTAGAAAAGGAGCCGAAAAAAAGCAGGCTAATAATGCGGCCGACCAAGCCAGCTTGTGTGGAGCCACTCGCTGAAAGAAGTCCTTGACCAGTAAAAAACCAAAACCAATAAAGATTGCAAAGGCGTAGAAAGAACCCACATACGCATAATCACGCTCCCTCACCTGCATGGGGTCTTGATTCAGGTAGATAATAATAGCTAAGCCCGTAAAGAAAAACAGTGTCGAAACAATCAGTGCAGTCTGCTTATTCTTTCTTAGCAACCAATAAACGCCAGCTAAACCCAATAAAAATGGTAGCCCATAAAAAACATTATGTCCTTCATTTGCCGTAATGCGTGGTGGGAGATCCTCCTGATTCCCTAGGCGAATCGCATCAACAGCTTTGATCCCTGTGATCCAATTACCATTCCGGATTCCGCCGTAGCCTTGTATATCATTCTGTCGGCCGGAGAAGTTCCACAGAAAATACCGCCAATACATCACTCCAATCTGCCATGAAGCAAAAAAACCAAGGTTCTGAGAAAACGTAGGCGTCTCCCCATCTGCTAAACCCATCCAGTTTTTATAGAAATTGACATGATGAGGCTCTTGACTATGCGTACGTGGAAATATCAAATTCTTATCGAAGATCGGTTTATATGTATTACCAGACACCTCATAGCGCTCACTTCCTCTCCGATAGGTTACACCTGTCACTTCATTACCCAAGCGCTCGGCATCAAACGTGTTCCCATACAATAAAGGTGTCGAGCCATAATTGGTCCGTCCTAAATAATTATAAAGCGCATAAGCATTATCAGGATCACTCAAATTAATCGGAGGATTGGCATTTGCTCGTATTGCAATCATCATATATGAGCTAAAACCCAAAAGAATAAAGCCAGTACAAATCAAGCTGAGGTTCAACTGATACTTCCCAGTACGCACCGAATACCATATACCCAAACCCAGAAGCACCACCACCAATAGAATGAAAAAGAGTGCTCCTGATCCAAAGGGTAATTCCAAACCGTTAACAAACCACAAATCGACTTTGAAAGCTGCTAAAACAAAATATTGCAGGATCCCGAATTGGACGAGTGCCACAAGTAAACAACCAATCAATAGCGCCTTAGCCACACCAAACGCAGAATTACGTTTTGTTTTACGAAAGTAATAGACCAACGCCAGTGCCGGAATCGTTAATAAACTTAACAGGTGAACTCCGGTAGACAAACCGACCATGAAAGCGATGAAAACCAACCAACGATCATTTAAATATCTCTCCCATTTAAGAATTGCCCAAAACGTAATCGCCGTAAATAATGATGACAGCGCATATACCTCCGCCTCGACCGCCGAAAACCAAAAGGTATCCGAAAAAGTATAAGCCGTGGCACCGATGATTCCCGAAGCCATGATACTCAGCGTCTTTGTTCTAATCTTCTCATCTCGAAAAACCTTTGACACCAAAGCAGTAATTGTCCAAAACAAAAACATGATAGTCGCGGCACTCGCCACAACAGAGCTAAAATTGACCCAGTACGCGACCTTCGACAAATCTCCTAAAGCCAAAAAGCTGAAAAGTTTTCCGATAACCAGAAACAGCGGTGCACCGGGTTGATGCCCTACCTCCAACTTAAAAGCAGCTGCTATAAATTCACCACAATCCCAAAAGCTGACCGTTGGCTCCATCGTTAACCAATACACTAAAAGAGCAAAAAGAAAGATTGAGAATCCGACAATGTTATTTGTTCGCTGGTAGACTCGCCTATCGCGATCCGTATTTATAAGTACATCGAATTCTCTATCTATGGTCTCCTTGACTTCATTTATATCAAAGTGATTGATAGCGTCACGCTGTTCCATATCTGAAACTATATGATCATATAACTCGTCTATATTCGTGTTATCGATGGTAACGTGTTGTAAATACGCACGAATTTCTTTTTGTTGGTGAATATTAAGTTTCATGAAAGCGAAGGATTAAAATTGAGCAATAAATGTAGATTATCTAGAAAACTTTTTGTCTCCTTCAATTTAACCTCTACCTCAGCTTCCCCGACGGGCGTCAGCGAATAGTATTTACGAGCTCTGTTATCTACCAACTCAACGGTTGTAGCCAGAAAACCCTCTTTCTCCATTTTATGTAGCGCCGGATAAAGTGCGCCTTCAGTTAATAGGATCTCACCATTGGTAATTTCCTTCACTACTTGGGTAAGTTCATACCCATACATACGGCCTCTTTCTTTCAGGAGTTTCAACAGGATTAATTGAAGACTACCTTTTAAGAGACCACTTTGTTTCTTCGATCTCATACACAAATATATTATTTTTTCTTACATACATAGAATCCTTAGGTATGTAAGAAAAAATAATATATCCGCTAGTATAGGCTAATTGAAAACCGAAGCAACCTCATCGATCATCATGTTGACAGAGATAATACCCGTACCAGACAGGTACCAGGCTTGAGAGTCCAAATAAACTATTTTATCATTTTTATATGCATTGGTTTGTTGGATCAGCTTATTTTCAACATCCTCCCTATTCAAAGCTTGATCACCAATAGCTGCGCTTCTATCGATCACAAACAAGATGTCCGGGTTTACTTGTTGGATAAACTCGTTTGATGCCACATTTCCATGCGTATGCGTATCAAGACCTGGTTTGGCTTCTTTTACACCTAAAACATCGTGAACGATTGCAAATCTTGATTTACTCCCATAGGCACTAAACCTTCCTTTGTTGTGTAGTACAACGAGGGCTTTTTCATCAGATACTGATGCATTAGCATGTACCTCTTCTGCTTTCGTTTTAATTTTGTCAAATGCCTTTTTAAACTCTTCTTCTTTGTTGAAGATCTGCCCCAGGTTATTTAGGTTATTTTTTAAAGAACCTAAAATATCCTCTGTATCATTTGCATGGTTATAAGTTGGCGCGATCTTCGAAAGAGTTTCATACGATTCAGCCAAACGACCACCAATAATGATCAAATCAGGTTGCAATTCATTGATCTTTTCGATATCAACTTCGGTAATGTTTCCTACGTCCTCTATCGACTCATCATCTTTAAATTTACTCAAATAATCGGGAAGCGCATTTTTGGCAATTGCTACAGGTTTTACACCAATAGCGTCCAAATTCTCTAAGGCTCCAAATTCTAGAACGACTACACGTTGAGGATTTACAGGCACCTCTATCGTTCCAAGGTTATGAGTCACCGTTACGGTTTCATTATTCGCATTTTCTTCAGATCCACTCTGTTGGCCGCTATTACAACTTGTAAAAACCAACACGAGTGCTGCCGCAAATAAACCAATCGCTTTTTTCATAGTTAAAATAATTAGTGATTAAAATAGTTACAAATTCTCTTGTTCTTATACTCCGAAATACTAAAGTCGATATCGAAGATATCTTTTAGCACACATTCTGTAATTATATTCTCTGTGGTATCACAGTATCGGATTTTGTGATTTTTTAAGGCTACAATATGGTCAGAGTAATGCGATGCAAAATTTATATCGTGCAGTACAATGATAATCGTCTTCCCTAATTCATCAGCCAATTTTTTCAATATTTTCATAATCTGAACCGAATGCTTCATATCCAGATTATTCAAAGGCTCATCCAGCAAAATATATTCTGTATCCTGCGCTACAACCATGGCCATGTAAGCGCGTTGCTTCTGTCCACCGCTTAGCTCATCCATATACGAATCTTCTATATCCTGCAAGTTGAGAAAGGTGATAGCCTCATCAATCTTCTCGTTGTCCTGTTTAGAAAGCTTTCCCTGGCTATATGGAAAACGGCCAAAAGCCACCAACTCACGAACTGTCAACCGCAGACCAACCTGATTAAACTGTTTAAGTATAGATAAATGTTGAGCAAGAACCCTGTTCTTATAATCGGTGATGTTCTTTTCATCGACTAAAATCACCCCACCATCCTGCGGCAGCAACCTGCTAATGATGGACAATAGCGTACTTTTTCCGGCACCATTACTCCCAATTAGGGAAGTAATCTGTCCTTTTGGAAAGCGGATCGAGATATCGTCCAATATGATCCGATCACCATATTGCTTCGTTATATTTTTTACTTCGATCATATCTTTTTAACTTTTAATAATAAATACATAAAATACAGCCCACCTATAAAATTAATAATCGTACTTATTGGCGTTGACAAGGCAAACAATCGTTCCATTAAAAACTGTCCGCCAATGACGGTAATAGCTGAAACTAAACAACAGGCAAAAATAATTACGCTGTGCCTATGCGTCTTAATCAGTTCATAAGTAAGGTTGCTTACCAATAGTCCAAAAAAGGTTATGGGACCAACTAATGCAGTTGATACGGATACCATAACAGCAATAATGATTAAGAAAATCTGAATCATCCGATTGTAGTTCAAACCCAAATTTATAGCCTGATCTCTACCTAAGGCTATCACATCCAAGTATTTCGTTAAGCGGAACCCGACAATCATTAAAGCACCTATCAATACCAACGAATAAACAAGTAAGTCATCATTTATCTTGTTGAAAGACGCAAACATCTTCCCCTGAATAATGAAGAAATCGTTCGGGTCAATCAGCAATTGCATAAACGAACTCATTGTATTAAACAGAATCCCCAGCACCAGACCAATCAATAACAAAAGGTACATATTGCTCTTCCCCTTTTTATAGATCAGGATATACAGCAAAAAAGCAAAACCGATCATACAGAGAACCGACAGCAGAAAGTTATCGACGCTGTTGAGGACTTTAAAAGTCATATCGCCGTAAATAAAAACAATAACAGTCTGCAACAGTAAGTAAACCGACTCAAAGCCCATAATAGATGGCGTCAGTATTCGGTTAGCCGTAAGCGTTTGGAAGGCGACGGAAGAATAAGCTACGCAACAAGAAACAATGAGCATAGCTAACACTTTACTAGATCTAAGTTGAATAGCAAACTCCCAACTATTCCCAAGCCGATAGAACAAGTAAGATACTACAACCAACAAGGTTGTAAGCCCCAATGCTGTTATTTTTTTTCTATCTCCTGTCATTTCTTTCTTAATAACAAGATTAGAAAAACGACTCCACCGATAATTCCCACCATCATTCCGATAGGTATTTCAAATGGATAAATGACTAATCGCCCGATGATATCACAGATCAATAAAAAGATTGCTCCAAAAAAAGCAATTAACGGTAAAGTTTTCCGAACATTATCACCGTACATCATACTGACAATATTCGGTATCACCAATCCCAGAAAGGGTATAGCGCCAGCCGTAATCACCACCGTACTCACCGTAAGCGACACACAGAATAAACCAATCTGCATCACTGCATTATAATTGAGACCCAGATTCTTCGAAAAATCCTCACCCATTCCTACGATCGTAAATTTGTTGGCATATAAATAGGTGATCACCACTGCCGGTAAGCTTAGATAAATCAATTCATAGCGCCCCTGCAAGACGCTTGAAAAATCCCCCATCATCCACGCATCCGTGTCTTGAACGATATTCATTCGGACAGCAAAGAATGTTGAAATGGAGTTCAAAATACCGCCAAACATGAGCCCTACCAAAGGCACAAAAACCACGTTTCTAAAACGAATTTTCTGAACAATCTTCAAAAAAAGAAGACTCGCTAAAAACGTAAATAAGAAAGCGAAAATCATCTTTCCGGTAAAACCCACCGAAGGAATGATGATCAAGGCGGCCAATAAACCCATCTTCGTTGCTTCCAGCGTACCAGCAGTCGTAGGCGACACAAACTTATTTTGTGTCATCTGTTGCATAATCAGACCAGACACACTCAAGCCCACCCCCGCCAAGATCAACGCAA
Organism: Albibacterium profundi; assembly: GCF_042159835.1. NCBI lineage: Bacteria > Pseudomonadati > Bacteroidota > Sphingobacteriia > Sphingobacteriales > Sphingobacteriaceae > Albibacterium > Albibacterium profundi. The sequence continues at coordinate 334,337 of NZ_JBBVGT010000002.1, forward strand.
CGGTACGTGGAATCCGACTTATCGTAAATAGCAGGATCGTTTCCGCGTCCGACTCCAATAGGTCCGATATAGAAATATCCGCTACGCCGACGAACAAAGAAGTTATGGCCAAAACGATCAACAGTCCGGCAAGTGCAAGCTTTTTCAAAATAGCTGCAATATTATTTATAATAAATCTTAATAAGAAACATTGCCGTAAAGTTATTGTAATAAAATTGTCAATATTGACATAAATCAAATCGACGAGATAAACGAATGCAATCAAACTGCATTAAATTTATATATTTGCAACATTATTGCATTATATTAATAACGTACAGCCCATCATCCATGAAAAATAAAAACACGACAAGCATTCATCCATTTGAAGTCATTATTATCGGAGGCAGTTACGCCGGACTCTCAGCGGCCATGTCCTTAGGCCGTTCTTTACGCAAGGTTCTTATTATCGATCGTGGATTACCATGCAACAGATCAACCCCCAAGTCCCATAACTTTTTAACGCAGGATGGCGAGGCCCCTGCTGCAATAAGTGAGTTATCTAAAAAACAGGTATTGACTTACAACACCGTAGAAATAAGAAATGACCTGGCAACAAGCTGTGAACGCCATGAAGATACCTTCCGGGTAGAAACAGAATCAGGTGAAACATATCTTGGGAAAAAAGTGCTCTTTGCAACCGGGATCAAGGACTTACTACCGAAAATTGAGGGCCTCTCCGATTGCTGGGGAAAGTCAGTAATCCATTGTCCTTATTGTCATGGCTATGAATATCACGGTAAAAAAACAGGTATTCTAGCAAACGGTGAAGCAGCCATTCATCTCACCAAACTCATTAGTAACCTGACACAAGATCTAACCATCTTCACAAACGGTCCGACAGACCTTACGAGCGAACAAACGGAATCACTAGGACAAAGGAACATCGATCTTATCGAAACGCCCCTTAAAACGATCAAACACCAAGAAGGCTATATTAATCATCTTGATTTGGAAGACGGTTCGATTGTTCAAATCGATGCATTATATGCACGCGTTCCCTTCCAACAGAACTGCAAATTGCCGGAAAACATGGGTTGTGAACTAAATGAACATGGGTTTATCTCAATAAACAACTTTCAGGAAACCAATATTGAAGGCGTGTTTGCCGCCGGGGACAACTCATCAGGAATGCGTTCCTTGGCCAATGCAATAGCCGCTGGCAGCTTAGCGGGAGCCATCATAAACGGTCAACTTTGCGACGAAGACTTCGGTTCCCCTATGAATTTAAATTAAAAAGAATAAATTAGCGTTATGAACAAAATTATAACGCTCCTATTTTTAATCGTATCCTTTTCTGCACAAGCTCAGTTAAAAGAATACGTACAGTTTCAAGAACTTGAAGATCCAAAACCCAAAGATTTAACCAGCTGGGAGACCTACACATCTGACGCCTACAGCGGATTTGTATCCGTAGACGAGCACTTTCACCGTTCATCGGCACCCGTTCTATCTCAAATATCATCCAGTTGGGAAGGCAAAGGCTGGAAAGGCGAACGCGTACACACGCAAGCACTCATCTGGACAAACAAAGAATTGAAAGACGTAAACCTTTCGGTTGAGGAACTAGTAGGACCAGGTTCAAGCACCATCCCAAAAGGAAATATACGAGCTAATTTTGTTCGCTATACACTAACCGATCACTTAGGCGATCTGACATCCGGTTGCGGAATCCCCGCCGGCTTAGACACCTCCTTACATGCCGACCTGATCGATGATATCGCAAATTTCACCATCAAAGACCAAACCAGCAGACCACTCTGGCTTAGTGTGGCCATCCCTCAAAATGCACAGGCTGGTATTTACAAAGGCATATTGACCATTTCATCACCTGACTATAACGCAGAACTCCCTTTTCAGATTGAAGTAATCAACCGCACATTGCCAGTCGCCAGCGAATGGACATACCATTTAGATATTTGGCAGAACCCCTATAGCGTAGCACGCGTCCATGGCGTAGAACCTTGGAGCGACCAGCATTTTGAAGTGATGAAACCCGTGATGGCACGCTTGGCCGATGCCGGACAGAAAAATATCACAGCCTCCATCATTTATGACCCTTGGAACGCACAAACCTATGATATCTACGGCAGCATGATCCAATGGACAAAAAAGAAAAACGGATCTTGGGAATACGACTACAGCATTTTCGACAAATGGGTACAGTACATGATGGATTTGGGGATTGATGAATACATCAATTGCTATAGCATGATCCCTTGGAACCTCAAATTCTATTATCATGATGAGGCTACCAACAGCGAAAAATTATTAGTAGCCACACCGGGTACCGCAGAATACAAAAACCACTGGCAAAACATGCTCGAAGATTTTGCCAAGCATCTGAAGAAAAAGGGTTGGTTTGATAAAACCACCATCGCCATGGACGAACGGCCAGAAGAACATATGAATGCCGCCATCGACATTATCAAATCAGCCGACCCAGACTACTTGATTTCCATGGCCGGCGTTTACCATCCAGATTTGCAAGACAAACTTGTTGATTATAGCGTTGCCTATCAACAACCCATTCCACATGAAGTAATTGAAGAGCGTAGAGCGAAAGGCTTGAAAACCACTTTCTATACATGCTGTGCAGAGCCTTATCCTAACACATTCACCTCTTCTCCATACGCAGAAGCAACCTGGTTGTCATGGCACGCCTTAAACCTAGATTTCGACGGCTATCTGCGCTGGGCATATAATAACTGGACTGAAGACCCACAGCGCGACTCACGCTTCCGTTCGTGGGCAGCTGGCGACACCTATTTAGTCTATCCCGGCAACCGTACTTCAATCCGTTTCGAACGATTAAGAGAAGGCATCCAAGACTTCGAAAAAGCCAAAATATTACGTGAAGAACTTAAAAAATCGGGTGACAACGAACGCCTGAAAGAACTAGAAGCTGCAATCAAAGCCTTTGATGCTGAAACCTTGAAAAAGACACCTGCATCGGTAACCGTAAATGCCGCAAAAGCTGTTTTAAACAAATAGTAATTTTTCTATATTTGCTGTCATTGTTTTCGGGATGTAGCGTAGCCCGGTATCGCGCCAGCATGGGGTGCTGGAGGTCGTCGGTTCAAATCCGGCCATCCCGACGAAAGCCAGTTCATCTGGATCCATAAGCCTCTAAATCATACGATTTTGAGGCTTTTTTGCTTTTAAACCGTCCTTTTCAATACATACTATTCTTCCTATCATGCGAACAAAGAGGTGAACAGATTTAAATTTTATATTTGTTCACCAGAATGAGTTAGATAGCTGATTTACAATCCAATGTAGAAATAATCTATGAACTCAGTTGTATCAAAATGAATCACTTTTTTGGTTCACTGGTGAACTGTTTCGACATAATAGTTTGAAACAATTTATCTAAGTATTTAAAAAGGAGTAAAAATGAGATCAACAAACACATCCGGAATCCATTTCGTATTGAGAATGAGCCGTGGAAAAAATGGAAAAGCAGCAATTTATGTTCGTATCGTGGTAGACAAAGGCCGCAGTGAGATCGCCCTTAAGCGATTGATCGATATTGCTGACTGGAACAAAGTAAAGGGAATGGCCAAACCGAAAAATGTAGAGCTGAAAGCCTTAAACAGTTATCTGGAAGAAACCCGGGGACTTCTCACTTCCCACTACCAGGAATTTATTATCAAGAAGCAGCTTGTAACGGCTGATGCAGTCAAAAACAAATATATTGGAATTGTAGAGCAGGAAAATACACTCCAATCGTTAATGGAATATCATAACCTGCTTATGAAAGAAGTACTGGCATATGGAACGCTCAAAAATTACTTCACCACCGTTAAATATCTAAAGGAGTTTTTACTAAAACAGTTCAAGAAGTCAGATATCTATCTTACCGAATTGGATTATCAGTTTATTACTCAGTTTGAATATTTCCTGAGAACCTATGAGCCGACAGATTATCATAAAGGAATGGCGAATAATGGTGTCATGAAGCATTTGGAACGGTTTCGTAAGATGGTATTTTAATCTTTTTGAGGATAACACATATAAAATTCAAGAGAACTCAGAGCACGATTGTCTATTTTCTTTGCCAATAGAAGAAAAATACAAAAATGGGTTTCTTTTACAATGTTATGATAATGGGCATATAAATAAGGTGTATGTAAATTCTATTTTAGATAAACGATTAAACTATCATTATTCAAACGGGAAAAATCCCAATGCCAAAATTTTATACCTGAAACTTATCGAGGTCGATTCAATTATAGCCCTAAAGATAAAACGAGGTCAAAAAACTGTTTTTAAAGCTCATAAAACCGAAAATATTTCGAATAGAGAACTCTTACACTTGCAGGGTTATAAAATTGTATATCAAAACTATGACAATATTAAATACAAGATTTTACCGAATAAAATCTATGAGGATATAAGAAGACTTGTTTTTAATAGTTTTACCGTAGAAGGAAAATCCGTTCATAACAACTACTATGAAAATGAGTGGAAAAATAATTAAACAGTTCTTTCCTAAATTAGATGAGTAGGAAGGTTGGGCTCATATTTTTATTTGTCCCGCGAATAAAACTAAGATACCGCCAAATTATAAGCAAGCATCATATCACTAAGGTCATACGAGAATCCCCCGCGCATTTGCGGCCTGCGAAACCCCTGCGCTCATGGCCTCGGCTGTTCTTGTATGTATTATCCAATAATTCAAACCAACTCCTAATCATTAAATTATTTTATAACAGTTTCAGCTTTTTTGGCACACTCATTGTAGTTGTATATGCAACTAGATTTGAATAGAGTGAAAATATCAATAAGCGACATTTTTAATATTGTAATAGGTAGAACAACTAATATAGTTAATAGGAAATTGCAACGTGAGTTTAAGCGAGCTAATCTTGCGATTACTCATGAACAATGGACTCTTCTTTCTGCTTTATGGAATGAGGATGGACAGACACAGCAATCGCTCTCTGAGAAAACCTTTCGTGACAAAACTAGTGTTACTAGACTGATTAATAAGCTAGAATCTCGAAGTTTGGTGGTTAGAGTTACTGATAAATATGATCAGCGAACAAACTTAATTTATCTGACAGCTCAAGGAAAGTCTTTAGAAAACACAACTACACAAATTTTAAAGCAAACCTACCAGAAAGCTATTGCAGGTATCTCTGAGAAAGATATTTTGATCTGTAAGGATGTTTTAAATAGAGTTTTCGATAACTTGAAAGATTGATATTTTTAATATAAAATGGTTGTATTGACAACAATAGACATGAAACGTATATTATTTATCCCAGCATTTCTACTTACATCCCTTCAGATTAGCGCACAAACGAATGTTTCTGATTTTGCAAAATCATTAACTAATGATGCGTTGAAGAAGAGTTATGAGCTAAATAATGCTCAGTTAGAAAGCGAAAAAACAGCACAGGATATTAAAAGTGCTAAAGCTACCTATATTCCAAAGATAAATGCCATTGGGGCTTACGCATATATTAATCAGGACCTTACGGTAGATCTTCCTTCTATACAAACTGGGATATCTGGACTTAATTTATTTGAAGGTAGCCAGTCTTTTGGTATTAAAGGACAATTAGGACTTGCAGCAGTTAACGCTGAAATGGTTCTGTTCTCTGGTATGCAGGCTGAATATGGTTCAAAAGCCTTGGCCGAAAAAAAGAACGCTCAAGAATATCTCTCGAAGGCGAAGAGTGATGAAATTATTCAAGATATCTTGCAGACAATTGATCAAATCGCACTTTTACATCAATCAAAACTGCTTTTAGATGAAAGTCAAAAAAGGTTAGATAAAGAGAATTTACGGGTAATCAAAGCGATTGAAAATGGATTGGCTATTCCTTATGATAGAAAGAGGATTGAAGTAGCTATTTATCGTTTGGAAGCTAAAAAACAAGAATACGAAGGAAAAAAGGAGCTTTTGTTTTCAAAGTTAAGTATGATCACGGGTCGATCTGTAGACGACTTAGAAAGCCAGACCAAAGAGTTGAGCTACTTGAATCCCTGGCGGTTTGTGTCGCATGATTTATCCAATGAGGGTTCTATGGTAAATACTCGTCCTGAAATGCAAGCACTGAGTTCAGGAATTAAAGCTGTAGATTATCAGATTAAAATGGAAAAGGCAAAAGCTCTTCCTCAGGTTATTGCAATGGGTAGTGTAGGTTATACAAATTTGCACAATACCGAAATTTCAACACCATATCATTTACCCGTTTCTGGCCAGGAAGGGAATCTTAAAGCGAATAAAATTGAGGCCTTTCCCAATTATATAGTAGGAGTAGGTGTAAAATGGAACTTGTTTTCTGGGACAAAAAGAACACATGAGATTAAGAAATTGAGTCTTGAAAAGACCATCGTTGAGAATAAAAGAAAAGATATCAAGGAGAAATTAGATCTCTTATTACAGAAATCGCGTACAGAATTTAAATTGGCAGAAAAACAAATGCAATTGAAAGAAAAAGAGAAAGCTGTATCTGAGGATGCAATGAATACTGCTGTTAAAAGTTACCAGGAAGGATTAATTTCTATAACGGAGCGTATTGAAGCTGAGAATTCTTTGCAGCAATCACAAATGGAATATGTACAAGCTGTTTTTGAACAAAGAAAAGCAGCCCTGTCTTATTTGAAGGCTCAGGGTGCTTTGACATTAGAGAGTTTGTAAATTACAAGAAACAAAGTTTTAATTGCTGAATAATAATAAGATCTTAAATGAAAACATTAAAAAATATCAACCTCCTATTTCTTCTTTCCGTTTTGGGATTTGCATCTTGTCAATCAACTATTGATAAGCCTATTGAAGGAAAAATTAAAAGAAATACAATATCAGTTACAGGAAAGATTCCTGGTAGAGTTCATGAAATTCGCGTTCATGAAGGTGAATTCGTTAAAGCTGGTGACACCTTAGCAATTTTATCTTTGCCCGAGGTAGATGCTAAAATGGTTCAGGCAGAAGGTGCCGTAAAATCTGCTGATGCACAATATAAAATGACCCTAAAAGGTGCAACCGACTTACAACTTCAACAATTGGCAGCAAAAAGAGATGCTTTACAAGAACAGTGTAAATTTGCTCAAACCTCTGTAAAACGTTTATCGAATATGCTTCAAGATTCTTTAATTTCTCGTCAACAATATGATGAAGCGTATACTAAAATGCAAGGTGCAAAAGCTCAATATATGGCAACTTTAGCTGAATTTGAAGAAGCGAAAAACGGTGCAAGAGTTGAACAACAAATCATGGCTCTGGGACAGAAAGATAGGGCAGAAGGAGCTTTGCAAGAGGCCGGGGCAGCAGACAAAGAAAGGTATATTATTGCTCCGCAAGACATGAGCATTGAAAATATTACCCTAAGTGTCGGGGAATTGGCCCTTCCTGGTTATACATTATTTACAGGTTATTTGAACTCGTCTACTTATTTTCGATTTACGTTACCTGAATCGAAAATCGGGCAAGTAAAAAATGGACAAGAGGTTACGATCGAGATTTCTTATGCAAAGACTTCTGCTGCCGGGACTATAATTTCGATTTCTCAATTAACTCATTATGCTGATATTACCACAGCTTACCCTGACTATGAAATGGGAGAGGCTATTTACGAGATAAAGGTAAAACCTGGCGATGAGAATGCAGCCAAAGAGTTCTTAGCGAATGCTACAGTAACGCTCAAGCTTTAACCCATTATTGCAATAAAGAATTAAGATGAGAAGGTATATTGATTTAGTTAAGCGTGAATTCAAGTTATTCTGGAACAATTCGGTTCTTAGAATGCTCTTTATTGGCGCACCGTTGGCCTATGGCATACTCTTTGGATTTGTGTATGAAAAAGGAAAAGTAACGGATTTGCCGATCGTTGTGGTGGATGAAGATAACTCTCCAATGAGTCATCGCTTAATTGAAATGCTGAATGATAATGAAACAGTTAAGATTGCTGCAATTGTTCCAGCGAATACTGACTTGCATGTTTTATCAGTAAAATATGGTGCAGCAAGTGTAATTGTAATTCCAGATCATTTTGAAGCTGATATTCTTTATAAACGCTATCCTGAAATACCAGTCTATGTTAATACTGATAATATTTTAACTGCTAATTTCTCTTCCAAAGCCATTCAAATAGTTACAGGTACCTTAAAGGCTGGTATCGAAATAGAAGCTTTGAGAAAAACCGGAGTGCCAGAAGCTCTTGCTAATACACAATATGAACCTTTTCAGGTAACCTACATCAAAAACTATAATACGAGCGGAAACTATATGTATTTTTTATGGCCAGGGATGCTGGCTACGATTTTTCAGCAAGTATTATTTTTGGCGTTGGCGATAACTTTTGCCGCTGAACTTGAAAATGGAACCTTTTCTGAACTGGTTAGGAAATCGCGCACCTCTTTAATGGCCATTGTTGCCAAATGTACTCCGTACTTTATTATGTCATTTATTATCTGGATTTGCTATGCAATTATGCACTTGTATTTTAAAGTTCCATTAGGCTATAATCTTGGATGGATTACGCTCATTGCGGGTCTGCTCGTTTTTTCTGTAAGCATGATCGGCATCTTGGTTAGTATTCTTATTCCTAATCAATTAAAAGCAACTGAGATTTTAATGGTAATTGCTACTCCAAGCTTCGTGCTTAGTGGATTCACCTGGCCATTAAGCCAGATGCCAGTTTGGATACAATACTTAGCGCAAGCTATTCCTTTAACGCACTTTTTAGAGGCTTACCGAATTGCTACGATTCAAAATGGAGGCTTTGACGCATTAATTAACCCGATTGCTAAAATGTTTATTCTAGGTTTGGTAACAGGTGTTATTGCATGGATTTGTATAGAGGTGAAGTTCCGTAAAGCAAAAAAGACGGAATTGTTACTGCTATAAACAACAACATTTTTATGGTGAAAAGACTATGTTGGCGTCTTCTTTCTCTGTTGCGTAATATCCGGATGCTCGGGGAAAGAGGATTCATTCCCTCCTTTATACTATTTTCTCAAAGTCGAATTTGTTACCGCTTCTGATGAAGATAGGCTAGCTGATATAATTCATCTAGATGAAGAGGTTGGACCGGATATGTATGAAATAAAAAATTCTCTTTATGAACTTCAGGTGGTTCAATCGGGCAAACCATAGGAAGCTCTTTTATTGTCGCCATTATATATACAAACGGCATCCGAAGCAAATCGATTAGTAATAGTCACTTCTACCCTTCCAGATCGCCCGAACTACCAAGGATTAATGTCCTCCTTGCTTCCCTTTTTAATTTGCTTTTTTGTAGGTGTATTCGCGCGTTGCCACCAGCACTCCGGTTTGCCGGTCATAAATTTTCGCTTTTACAGGATAACCGGATTCATTGTAAATATATTCGTAGCGATGATCCTGCACTCCATTGGCAGTTGTAGATCTATACGATTGATAATTGTTGATAGAGGCCGGAACCCGATAAGAAGGGAATTTTTGGTGAGGGTAAGGCTTGTCGTCGTAATCCCCAAATTCAAACAAGAAATTCGACGACTCATTAGCACTTTGGTTTTGCAGTGACAAAAGGTTATCCCTATCATCATACGTATAGGTAAAAACATTTCCGATTTCACCCTCTATACTATGTGTTTCGATAATCGTATTCTGGGCATAGACAAATTGAATTTGAACTATGTTTTCGTTGTTTGGAGGACCAGATGTTCCAGAAATCGGTCGGTTATCACTTCCGTAGGTGTATGTATCTCGCAAAATAAACGTTCCTGATTCATCCCGCCTATCGAGAGCCACCAACCGATCGTCGGCGTCATAGGTGAAATGCCAGGATCCACTACCGTCGCTAACTGAAATATCCCATCGTATCATACGGTTCCGTTCATCGTAAGTATATTTATACGTAAAATCAGATTGCTTTTCCTCGACCAACAAGAGCATACCATCAGAAGGGCCTGCGTAGCAAGGACTTTCTTCGTTGTTAGGATCACAGTGTTCGTCGTCTTTGGTACAGCTTGCTAAAGCAAACACCGCGAGGAACAGTATTATTACTTTTTTGATGGCTATTTTCATTTTTGTTCATTTTTATAGTTCATAATTTTTATCTGGATGAGGTTTTACAGACCACATTGACTGTTTTCATCCATTTGATAAAGACAAAGGTATAGTGGCAAAACTTCCCCCCATCCCCCCTAAAGGGGGTATTTCTGCGACTGGCTGATATCTCCAATCTTAAAAAACCCAAGAATATCTAATTGATAGTAAGTGGATTAATCTTTATTCGTCTATTAAAAGTGGCAAAAATTGCTTATTTTTGACTATATGATAACGCAACAACAGGTAGATATCATCCACGATGTTACTCATCGATTCCAACCGACGCTTATCGGCATCTTTGGCTCATATGCGCGTGGAGAGCAACGACCAGGTAGCGATCTGGATATCCTCATTGATTTTGGCCATCGTGTTAATCTGTTGGAGATTGTTGCCTTGGAAGATGAACTTTCGGCAATACCAACGAAAGCTTTGTGCTTGTGACTTACTCCTACCTCTGTCTACATTTCTCTTTAGTGCCCCTTTTGCAGCACCGATAAGACCCCGTTCAAACAGCGGTTTGAATATGTGCATAACGGGAGCACCAGCCAACCGCCACGGGAACATGTAGGACAAGTCCTGTACAAGACTCGTAAAGGTCCTAGACGGATCCATGTTAGACTTATGCCGCTGCTTTTTACTTACTATTAAAACGAGTGTAGGAGATCACTTACGCAAGATCTTTTCCATGGCTTTTCCTTTGGCGAGTTCGTCGATTAGCTTATCCAGATAACGAACTTTTTGCATAAGAGGTTCTTCAATTTCCTCGACCCGATATCCACAAATCACACCCGTAATTTTCGACACGTTCGGGTTTATTTTCGGTGCTTGGCCGAAGAAATCTTCAAAATTGGTTTTGTTATCAATGAGCTCTTGTAGGCCTTCTTCGTTATAGCCCGTCAGCCAGAAGATAATTTCATCCACCTCCTCTTTCGTCCTACCTTTTTTTTCCGCTTTGGTTATATAATGCGGATAAACGCTTGCAAAAGACATTTTGTAGACACGTTCGTTGTTCTTGCTGTTCATCTTCTTCTTTGGGTTTAGATGCGTACATTGGCACTGTATATCAACAACAAAAATAACACTTTTTCTCTAAGCTGCTATTATTTAACAATCCATCGGTTCACGGCATTATGCTCCCCTTCAATAATAACTTTCAAAAATTTGCTGTTCGCAAGGTTTTCCGGAAGCTTAATTTTTGCCTTCCTAGCTGAAATTTTATATTCACCAATTGTTTGGTAAGAATCAGGATGCTCAAGTCCCTGTTTGTTAAACTGATTCGTCGCTGTGACTAATACTTTTACCGAACCTTGATTTGCAAAGGGAGTCCATTCAACTGCTAGGGTATCACCAACTAGCTCGGCTCGCGGATCGGCAACTGAAACCTCACCAATAAACGATACACCATCCAGTTCATAGCGCTGTTTTTCATTGATGGTTATTTGCATATGTTCGGCCACGGACGGCAGAATATCTACTATCGCGGGAGTATGCGCAAAGAAATGTTTGTTCAGAGAAGGACAGTTCGTAGCGATCCAAATGCCACGTTCAGCATCGGTCTGACCTCCGTGCCCTGAACCGTCAACGACATTTCTGCCATGGTCGGTTGTAACCACCAATAACCAATCTTCATTAAAATATTGTTCTCTATATTGAATAGCGTTGTATATCTCTCCGATTTGACGATCTGCGATCTTAACGGCACGGATCATTTCTTCACTTTGCCCATAACGATGTCCCATATCATCAGTGTATTGTAGATAAACCCAACTGAGATATGGAGCATCTTCACGAATACCTTTACTGGCCTGCTTGGTTACTTCTTCGTCTATCATGTTAATATATCGCGAATTATTGTCATGCGGAAAACGAACGGTATCCAGCTCATAGCCATCATAGTGATCATCTAAGGTCAGGTTACCGGTTTGAGGCAGGTCGGCACCTAGCAGCTTCGTACGGTTATCCAACCAGGTAGAATATATCGCCAGCTTAGCGGATGGTTTGCTTTCTTTTAAGAATCTAAAAATTGTCCAATAATGATAGTTTGGATCTTCGATACCATTGCCCCAAACATTATGCTTGTTGCTCCAGGTTCCTGTTAGCATACTATTATACCCTACCGCAGAGATCGTAGGTGTCTCGGAATAGCCACCTCTTTCACCACCTGTATAGGCTCTCGTGTAACCACCTTCGCGACTGATTGCATCAATATTGGGCGTTGGTAACCGTTCAAGTAAATCTGCGGGGATACCGTCGACAATGACCAATACGGTTTTACGGGTCTTTTGTTCTTGGGCTAAAGAATTTTCTACAGTAATAGCCAACAATGAAGTAAATAAAATTAAAAGTGTTACTCTCATATCTTAGTATGCTGTTACTTTTCAGGTTATTTAATTAACGCGATATAGGTTAGGGACAATTCTATTGAAATAAAGATAGTAAATACTTCCCATTGTGCTCTCTGGATTTTTCTTATATTCAACATGCAATTTAAGAAAAACCTCTTTTATGAAATTTAAATCACTGATACTCTCCGTGCTAGTTTTTGTCGGTTACGGGAGCTTACAAGCTGAAACAAAACTCAATACAAAACAATTCAACGATCGGGGAGAATCTACGCTTAGCCGTGAAGGCAATATGGTAGAAATCACTTGGCCGGTCGGTGATCAAAGCTTTGGAAAAGTACAATTTGATATGGCTCCTGGCAGCCCTTTGTTCAAAAGTATCCGTGTAGGGTCCGAAAATAACTACAGTAACGTTTCAGAAAATCTGGACGCAGCCTTTTTGTTGACCATAGGCGAACGTGATCTTTTGTCGCAAAATAGATGGAATATCTTTTTTGATCGGGTTCCTAACAAACCTTATGAGACTTTTCCAGTTGTGCTTAAAAAAGATAGCATTTCGGTTAAAAGCGTCGGCAGTCGCACCATTGTGAACATCGGCACTCTTTCCGCCGAAGACTTTTCAGGGAATATGGAGATAACTTTCTATCATGGCAGCCCTCTCTTCAATATCGCCGCGGTGATGTCAACGCCGGATGACGCGACCGCTATTGTATATGATGCTGGATTGATCAGCCGGTCTGAAGAATGGAAGAATATGTCTTGGACGAGTACTGCGGATGAATTAGAATCAAGTACCGTAAACTATGCTGATCCGGCTAAGAATCTGGCGGTGAAGTATCGGACGATTGTCGCAAGTGGTGAAGAAGGTGCGCTAGCACTCTTCCCCGCGCCTCATCAATACTTTTATCCGCTTGACGAAGCTTTCAATTTGAAATTCGTTTGGCATGGTGAAAATTATCGGGGTCTATTGGAAGGCTACGGCATGGGGATCCGGCAAGAGCTTGAGGGAGATCATCGTTTCGTTCCTTGGTTCAATGCGCCTCCCGGCACGAAACAGCGATTAAATTTCTTCTGCCTGATCAACGGACTCGGCGACAATGAAGCGATGGAAGAGGTTAAGAAATTCACGAACGCTGATCGTTATCCTAAACTTCCGGGCTATAAAACGATGTCCAGTCATTTTCACAATGAATTTATTATGAACGTGGTATTGGCCGGTAAGCCAATCCCTGAAAAGCCTGAATTTATTGATGTTTTTAAACGCTTGGGCTTAGATATGGTTCATTTGGGTGAATTTCATTATACCGCTCACCCTAAAGGACCTGATTCCCTCCGCCTTCAGGAGCTGAAAGCACTTTTTGAACAATCGGAAAGGCTGTCGGATGATGAATTTCTACTTATCCCCGGAGAAGAGCCGAATGAGTTTTTCGGAGGCCACTGGATGCAGATGTTTCCGCGGCCGGTGTACTGGATTATGTCGCGAGGCGATGGAGTCCCGTTTGTTGAGAACAAACCTGGCTTTGGCAAGGTTTATCATATCGGCAGCACGGAAGACATGATGCGCCTACTTGAGGAAGAACAAGGTTTAGCGTGGACGGCTCACGCTCGGACTAAAGGGTCGGTTAATACTCCGGACATCTATAAACACAAGGACTTTTTCAAATCAGACCGGTTTATGGGTGCTGCGTGGAAAGCCATGCCTGCAGACCTTTCTGATGATCGTTCAGGTTTAAGGGTACTTGACTTGCTAGATGATATGAACAACTGGGGCGAGAAAAAGACTGTGATTGCCGAAGCTGATTTATTCACTGTAACCCATGAAAATGAGATGTATGCGCATATGAACGTCAATTATCTGATGCTGGATCAATTACCGAGATACCAAGACGGTTGGCAAGAAGTAGCGGATGCGATGCAAAATGGCAAATTCTTTTCGACGACGGGTGAAGTTCTCATGCATAACTTGAAGGTGAATGGAAAGCTGTCTGGTGAAACGTTCAATTTAAATGCTGACGGAACCGCGGATATTGACCTGAAACTGAGCTGGACGTTCCCCATGAGTTTCGTAGAAGTGATTTCAGGTGATGGGGATGAAGTTTACCATGAACGGATTGACCTGCGTGAAACCAAGGCTTTTGGTGAACAGGATTTTGATTTTCAAGTGAATTTAGAAGGAAGAAAATGGGTGCGCGTGGAAGCATGGGACTGTGCGGTAAATGGTGCTTTCAGTCAGACTTTCTACATAGAATAAAACACAAAAAATAGTTACAAAAGACATTTCATTATACTAACTATTTTAGTATTTTTGTTTTCTTAAACTAAAACGCCTCGCTTGGCTAAACGAGAAAACATAGAATACGCAATTGTTGATATAGAAACCACAGGTGGCTATGCCAGTGGTAGCGGTATAACAGAAATCGCTATTCTAATCCATGACGGCAAAAGAGTTGTGCAACGTTTTGAACAATTGCTAGACCCTCAGATGCCCATCCCCTTGCATATACAAGCGTTGACCGGCATTGACGATCTGATGGTTGCCGGTTGTCCTACTTTTGCTGATGTATCTGAGGAAGTCTACGAATTATTATCTAATCGGGTCTTTGTAGCGCACAATGTTAATTTTGATTACTCATTTATACGGCATCATCTGACAGAAGCGGGCTTGGAATGGTCGGCAAATAAGCTATGCACCGTTCGTATGTCTAGGAAAATCAGACCGGGGTTAAGATCCTATAGTCTGGGGCGACTGTGTGATGCATTGAAGTTGCCCATCGAAAATCGCCACCGTGCTGGCGGCGATGCCGAGGCTACCGCCATCCTCTTTGGAAAGTTACTCGAGTGGGATGATCAAAATATAATCAACGAAATGCTAAAGGCTCGTTCTGCCGAACAGCGTTTACCTCCCAACTTGCCCAAGAAATATTTCGACGATCTGCCTAATCGGCCCGGTGTATATTATTTTAGAAACCGACAAGGAAAGGCCATCTACATTGGTAAAGCGGTGAACGTAAAGAAACGGGTAGCCTCGCATTTTACGGGCAATACGCCTAATCCGCAGCGTCAACATTTTCTAAGGGATATCTACTCGATCACCTATGAGATCTGCGGTACGGAGCTGATGGCTTTTTTGCTGGAATGCATTGAAATTAAGCGACTGTGGCCGCTTTATAATCGTGCGCTAAAACGCTTTGAAGCTAAATTTGCTTTATATTCCTATGAAGATCAAAATGGGTACATGCGATTGGCCGTAGGTAAAAAGATGAAACAGCAAAGCTGTCTTCAATCGTATAACCGTGCAGTAGATGCTGTCAGCCAGCTCAATACTTTGATTCACGATTTTGATCTTGATCGGAAGCTTTGTGTATTTGGGTTGCAACACCATCCTTATCAATTAAATATAATCCAAAAGAAAGACGCTCCATCATGTTCTGTTGACATTCATAACGAAAGAGTCATGCAGGCGATTGCAAGCCTTCAGAAAAGCGAAGATTGCTATGTTATTATTGATAAAGGTCGTAACGAAGATGAGAAAAGCTGCATCTGGGTTGAAGACGGCCAATTTCACAGCATGGGATACATATCAACGGAAACTGATCTGCGTGATCCGGAAGACATTCGTGATAGCCTGTCCCGCTACCCAACGAATCACTACATGATGCAGCTGATTCAGTCATTCGCTATGAAACACCCCTGGAAGGTTAAATCAAGATCAGACTTTAGTTGATTTTTTTCTGAATAGGATCGTATTCACCATATCTGAATCAATCTTTTATCGGCAATATTTCCACCTTTACTCCTTCTGTATGCGCGCTCATTTCTGGTGCGTACATGCTCTGCAAGGTAGCAATTCCATTGCTAAATGTCCCGGCATTGTTTGCCCTCAAATCATATTCAAACACATGAGTACCTTTTGGAAGTCTATCGATAAAGAAGTTTGACGCTGCATCTCTTGTACTTTCATAATATCCTAATCCGCTCTGCCATTTGTAACCCGACAAGACAGTTACTGGTTCAAAACCACTGGATCTAGAATCTTTTAAATGCAGGAATTGTAAATCGCGATCCGATCGAATAACTAGCCTCACAGTAATCAGATCACCGACACGAAGTGGTGTTTCTGTCGTAATGGCGTGTAGAACTATGCCCTCTTCTGTATACTCTTTCCTGAACAATTCTTTTTCAATCCGTAAAGCAGCCGAAGAAGCTTCAATTTCATCCATTTTTTGAAGATGCTGCCAGTACATACCGCCCCAAACTACGCCGGGCGATGTATTATCGATCTGCACTTGCGCCATGTCAGCTGTGATTTCCGAGGCTTGCCATGTCCGTTTATAATATCCCGTAGCGGAAGTTTTACTAGCAATATCGAGGACTTCATCACCAACCTTTACGTCAACTCCTATATCGGAGTCGACCCAGTTTTTACCGGTAAGCAACAAGGAGTAAATAGCCTCCGTAGTCGCTTTCGTGCTGGCCCAGTGATTACTTTGCTTATTTTTCAACAACCATACTTTCATTTGCTCTACACTTTCCTCGTCCTCAGACACCTCGTGAAATGCTTCAATTAAACGGGTTTGTGTTTCAATCGGATTTTTCCACCAATCCCATCCACTCATATTTTCTTTCCAATACATGCCCTGCTCGTCAGACTGTACGGCATAATCTTTTAGGGATTTAATGATAGCCGCGGCCTTCTCTCCCGCGCCGGTCCGATGGTAGATTAAGGCCAACATAGCCCTTGATTGCAAATCATTTACAGCTGTTGATTTTTCCCCATCTTTGAGAATCGTTGTCAGCAACACAGAATCCAAAGGGTATTCTTCTAGAAAGAAACTTCGCGCATAAAGATAATGCAAGGTATTATTCATCGGTGCTTTGCGCAAGGCTTTTGATTCCAACTCTTTCTGGGTATTCGAATCTAAATAAGTAATCATTTTTTTAATGATTTGTTCAGCGCTCTCCGTAAATTCACGATCCGAAGGATTGAGACTTTTCAAATGACCGAATCCAGCTAGCATATGGGACGTTACGGCACGGTTGGCCGGTCCCCCTTCGAACCAAGGGAAAGCACCCGATACAAGTTGCGTTCCAGCCAGTCTACGAAGCAAGGAAGCTTGTTGCTGTTTCTGATTGTTTTCATCGAAAAGAACCGCTAAGCGCGCCATTCTCTGCTGTTCATTTTCCGCGTCTCTTACCCATGGAGTTTCCGCTATTACAATACTTTTCAGTTCTTCATTCATGATCAATTTCGATTGCCCTACACCCACTCTACGCCACTCGTCAACAGCAGCCGTCATACTCGGGAAGGTATCAATCAGGTAGCTAGAAACACGGGAGCTATAGAGCTGAGCAAACAGTTGCTCTGAGCTTTGATAGCGTGCATCCTGCAAAAACGGCAAGGCCTGAATAGCATACCAAATCGGGTTTGTCGCGATCTCTAAGCTTAAACCAATATGTTCTGGTTCTTGAGTTTTCAACAAACCAGGTAATGTAAATTTCTTTTTCTGTCCTTCTTTGGCGTAAAGCGATAGGGTTTCAGTAACGACTTGTTTATTAGGCAATATGGGCAGAATAGATGCCTCGCCATCGCTAAAATCACCAGCCGAAGCTACAACACGGTAGCTGACCAAACCCGGCAAGGACGGTACATGCAGTTGCCAAGAAACATCGGTGCTCTCACCCTTATTCACATAAAATTTTCTTGTTTTAGCGGACATAGAAAACAGACTGTCTATGGGCTCCATCGTCTTGGGATCGAATAACATAAGCTGAGCCGTACCAGACAGGTCTGAATCGGAAAGATTGACAATCTTCGTACTCAAGGTTAAATCATCTCCAACGCGTAAAAAGCGAGGAGTATTAGGTACAACCATCAGGTCTTTGCTGGTTCTGACCGTTCTTTCCAAATAGGCCGTCTTCATTGTGGGTGTGTGTGCCAGTGCCATAAACTTCCATGCGGTCAGTCGTTCTGGCGCCGTGAAGCGTATTTTAACGTTTCCGTCTTTATCGGTTCGGAGATCAGGATAGAAAAAAGCAGTCTCTTTAAGGTCATCTCGAACAGGAATGTTTTGTAGCAGCTCAATTTCTTCAGCTGCCAACGCGTCCAATTCGGCACTTTCTTCCGTCACCACACCAGCTACGTTGCCTGTGAGCGTGGATCGTTTTTGTTGGCCATAACCAACTACGACAACTTCATTCATTGTTGAAGATGACATTGATGTAAAAACCATATTGCCTTCCTGCGGAGATCCGGACAGTTTACCTCTGTAGCGGGCTTGTTGTCTAGTCGGTTGAGAGAGACCAAAACCGAAGTATTCTAAGTTTTCAAGCTTCAATGATAAATACGTTGGTATCGAGCTTTGATCGCTTAGGTAGCGGCCGTAAGTCAGGCCAAAAGATGGCCCCAATCTCCAATGAAGTCTAGCGGGTTGCTGCCTATTTAGATTACGAAAAGACAAATTATTCGTCGCAAATTTGTCCAGCGAGGCATCGTACATTAGTGCCAACAGCTCGGGCATCATTTCATCCTTATGGGCACCTCGTATTGTCAGTTGCCAAACTTCTTCATCCCCCGGTTGCAATTTATCTCTGAAAGTGGCGATTTTTATACTTAGATCATTTGCTGTATCTATTATGGGGACATGGATAGTTCCGGTTTCAAAAGAATTATATTTCGCCATATAGTAATGAATCCATACGGGCTTTGTATCATTTTCCGCAATCGGGAGAATTAGCTTGCGCACGCTATTATTTAAGATTACACGCTCACTTTTCACAATCTCTCCGTCTTGTTCGAACTCAACCAGCACCATCGTGTTTTTATCTGCGGAGGACAGAATAAGCTCCACGTTCTCACCTGGCTCATAGCTAGGCTGCGCTAACCTTACTTCCAATAGCTTATTATCAACCGGCTTTGTGGGTTCAGAACGATAGATATGTATAGTTCGACTAAACCGAAGGGTATCGCCCCCGTCCAACACATAGGCTTCCAACAAATAAGCTCCTGCTTGCAATTTATTGCTACTACCGATGATCACTGATTTTTGCACCGCTGTATTGAAGTCCTCGCTCAATGCTACTTCACCCTTTTTCCAATTTTTAACATCAGCTTCATTTTTAAAGGCTAAATGTGGAAAATATTCTATAAAAGCGATGCTATCTTCTAACTGGTAATCAATTGCAGAATAAGCAGAGGCTCGAAGTATACGTTTTGGAGCTTCTAATTTTATTAAACGAAGATTACCTTTCGCATGAACTGGATACCCGTTTAGATTGGTAGTGTGAATAGGTATTGAGTCTGTATGATCAATATTCAGCTCGTCGACAGGAATGTTCAACACCGTGGATTTATCACCTAGCGACAAGACCTGCTTGCTTTCCTGCGTTTCTCCGTTGATATCTTTTGCAGTCACCTGTATTTCATACTTGTAAAAACGAAAACGTTCATTCTCTTCTGGTGCTGGCTTCGCAGTGAAGATTATTTCAAAGTGACCACGTTCATCAGCCTTTGTCGTACCCACTGCAATAGTTTCGGCCTGAGAATGAAGGTAACTACTACGTTGCCAATGAAAATAAGGGAACCGAGTTGTTCTGACAATATTATATTCGATATCAGCATTTCCTACTCCAGCTCCAGAAAATGCTTGTATACTACCATTAACCGTAACTTCATCTCCTATTTTAAGTGATTCTTTCAAGGTATCAATAATAACCTCAAAGGTTGGCCGCTTATATTCCTCTACTTTAAAACTCTTAAAGCTTCGATATTGGCTGGGCACCCTAAGTTGAAAATTGCCAGTCAGTTCGCCATGAGGTATCATGAAGCTGCCAAATACAGAACCGTATTCATTGCTTGTCAACTCAAGTGAACTTATATTTTCGCCATTAGCATTGTGCAGGCTGACGGTGATTTTATCGTCTTTTATAACCCGATGCCCCTCGTCCGTCTCTTCGTAAATAATTCCCTTAAAATACAAAGTTTGTCCAGGCCGATAGATGCCTCTGTCGATAAAAAATTGTACGTTATCGCGTTCACGACGACTTTCTCTGGCTAGAGGGTTGGGCAACTGGCTACGGAAGTAGACCTGGTCGTTTTTAACCTGATAGATTCGCGTAATACTGCCTCGATAATTTGACTCGGGATTCGTTACTTTGGCGATTCCATTTTCGTCGGTTTCTACTGTCTGCACGAATTCTAACGTCGGTTGATCGTTTTCATGGGAGTACACGTCCACGGGCTGATTCTTCAAGGGTTTACCACTGTGCCGGTCCGTTAGGAGAATTTCGCTTTCACGCGTGACTAGGGCATTATCAGTAACCCGAAGATCATGTACCGCAACGCTATGGAGGCTATCGATGGTAAACGAATCATCATTGGAGACGAGAACTACATACTCCCCATTATCCAGCGGATCAAACCGTACGATAGTAGAATGACTCTGGTAGTCATCAAAATGCTTTAAATCTCGCGAGTAAACTTGCACTGTCGGGTTTTCTTCAAGCAGAGAATCGATATCGGCTTGCGTTCGTACATCCCGAAGCCGCTCATACTCATGCTGAAAATAATTAGGTGCCGGATCCTGATATTTGAGTACTTTGATATATAATTTATCAACATTTTTATGCGACACAAATACTGGAATGGGATGCTCTGGGAGGATATACTTTTCAGATTGCACCGTGATCGTGGACGATAAGATGCGATGAACTACCTGTTCTTGTAATTCGGTGGCAGCTCGTGTCGCTGGGTAAGATTGCTTCATTTGGCGAGCTATTGCCAGCACGCTGTCAAGGTTCTGTTTTTTGTCCGCAGTGGCTTCCGATGTATAGGAACGTCGCTGATAAGCACGAGCCAAATCCAACAAAATTTCAGATGTGTACCAAGCTTCAGGATACAGCTCAGCCATGGAGCTTAGCGTGTCAATCCGAACGCTGTCTGCTTTATTCTTCCGATTGAATGCGGTATGTATATTATAAAGGAAAGCATTTTTATTTGATCCTGAATAATAATCAATTAAGCTTTGACTCAATGCATTTGCTTTCTTTTCTTGGCCATTCTCGCCGTAGAACTTCATGGCGGAGTGAGCTAAAATATCATAAACAGATGGACGAAGACCCCGGTTTTGACTCATGGTATCCAACAGGAACGACCAGTTGTCCGCAGAAGATTTAAATAGTTGCTCGGACTTGTCAAGCGAGGCGTCGTAAAGACGAGTGATTTCTTCCTTAAATGCGTCTTCCGTCCAACTAAGAAATTCGTCAGTTTGCTGGCCTTCTTCAAGGTCCGTGCGGTTGACAATCCGATGTCGGTTTATCTGAAAATAATCATATAAGGATCCCGCCAACAAGGATTGCAATATGTTCTTTTCGACCGCATCAGCCTGCTGAATTTCTAATTTGAAACGCTTAACGATCGTAGCTTCCTGTTCTTCCTGATCTTCAGTAATCAAGATAATCTTAAACTGGTAAAGAAGGGCGCGGATTTTCTGCTGTGGGTCTTGATCCTTCTTAGCTTGTTCATATATTTCATCTACTAATGGCTGCGTACTTTTTAATAAACCATCGATTTCCTGTTGTTCAATCTTCTCCCATTTCTCGTGATAAGGATAATCTTGCCCTAAAGCAGGCTGTTGGTATACGAAGAGTAATAGTAGACAGATGAGGGTTGTTGATGTAGCTAGACCTACTTTCATTATCTATTTAACTTAGGTTTAATCAGTCATAATACTTCTATCGGCTTATATTATAGAGGCATTATGACAAGGTAGTTAAATATAATTAATTTAGGTTATTTTTTCTTTATTAGTTTATAGAGTACGTTATCAACTAGTTCCGTTCTTTCCAACCTACCAGTCGCTATAGTTTATCCTCTCGGCATTACCTTATAGGTAGGATCTTCCTGTATATTGACTTCAATAAAGCCGTTGGCATTTTCCAGTAGGCGTATACAGTCGCCACTTAAATGCCTTAATACCACCGTCTTATTATGCTGCTTATATTTGTCGATGACATTTTTTAGCGCTTCAATTGCTGACATATCAGCTACCCTGGATTCTTTAAAATCAATGATTACCTTATCGGGGTCATCCGCTGTATCGAACTTCTCAATAAATGCACTCGTACTGCCAAAAAATAATGGCCCGTATATTTCGTATACCTTATTACCAAACTGATCGACCGACTTTCGTGCACGTATTCTCTTGGCATTATCCCAAGCAAAAACCAGAGCCGATATAACAACACCTATCAAAACCGCTAAAGCCAAATTATGTAATACAATCGTAATCACGGCAACCAATATACCCACGAAAATATCTGATTTAGGCATTTTCGTAATAATACCGAACGAGATCCATTTGAACGTACTGATCGCCACCATCATCATCACGCCGACGAGCGCAGCCATCGGAATCTGCTCGATCACTGGACCACCGACCAAAATCACAAAGAGGATTGTCAACGCTCCTATGATCGCCGATATCCTTGTTCTACCACCCGCATCTAAATTAACGAGGGTTTGTGCTACCATAGCACACCCTCCCATGCCGCCAAAAAAACCGTTCACAACATTGGCCGTTCCCTGTGCCACCGCTTCCTTATTCGACTTACCTTTCGTATTCGTAATGTCATCAACCATGTTGAGGGTTAGCAAGGATTCAATTAAACCAACACCTGCCATTACTAAGGAATACGGAAAAATTATTTTTAGACTTTCTATGGTAAAAGGGACAGTCGGAATGTGAAAGGAAGGAAAAGCTCCGCTCACCGACGCAATATCGACGACCTTTTTAGTGTCAATATCCCAAAAATAAACAAGCCCGAATACGACCACAATCGCAACCAAGGAGGAAGGTACGATTTTAGTTAGACGCGGAAAAATGACGACGACAAGGATTGTTAGTATGGTTAGGCCAGCCATGATATAGAAGGCGCCCCCCTGCAACCAGGTACCTACTCCATTTTCGACAACCTTAAATTGCTCTACCTGTGCCATAAAGATAATGACTGCTAGGCCGTTCAAAAAGCCGTACATCACGGGTTGCGGTATGAGCCGAACGAACTTACCCAGCTTAAATAGGCCAACAAGAAGCTGCAGAACACCTGCTAAAACAACCGCTGCGAATAGATATTCCACCCCGTGCGAAACCACTAAAGCTATTAATACTACCACCGTCGCCCCTGCCCCTCCGGACACCATACCGGGCCGTCCACCCAGGACAGCTGTCACAATACCCATTAAAAAAGCAGCATACAAACCAGTAAGAGGTGTTAGTCCGGCCAGGATAGCAAATGACAAGGATTCAGGGATCATGGTCATGGCAACCGTTAAACCTGCTAATACCTCATTTTTATTATTGATACTGCCGAAATTTGAGGTATTAAATAGGTAGTTTCGCATATTTCAAAGCCCGTTAATAAGACAATCTGTATTAAAGGGCGCAAATATAAGAAATACCTTCTACTTCAAATATGCCTCTGTCAGTCCCACCCAATACGCTGCTCCTAAAGGCAATATCTCTTGGTCGAAAACATATTGTGGGTGGTGGAACCATGCTCAACTTAGTGGTTTGCTTTATAGATCATCGGCTTATTTCTTAAATTGAAAAATTGCTACCTTAGTCCGTACGATATTTTTCTTTTTAAAGAAAAGCCATGAATATAGAAGAATTAAGAACCTACTGCCTAGCCAAAGACGGCGTGACGGAAAGCTTTCCATTCGGACCCGATACATTGGTTTTCAAAGTGGGCGAGAAAATATTTTTACTAACCGGCCTAGACTCCCATCCGCTTTCTTTCAATGTAAAGTGTGACCCCGAACGTGCAATAGACCTTCGTGAACAATACCCCGACAGCGTTTTCCCCGGTTACCACATGAATAAGAAACATTGGAACACAATACAAGTCAACGGAGAACTGACACGCATCCAATTGCAAGAGTTGATTGACTTCAGTTATGACCTAGTTGTCCGCTCCTTACCACGAAAAATGAGAGAACGAATTTAGAAATGGAGCTAGAACTGATCCTATCTTTCCTTGGAGCGTCCATCATGTTGACGGTCATGCCCGGTCCGGACATTATTTATGTACTTACCGAAAGCCTCTCAAGAGGACAAAAAAACGGGATTGCCTTATCTCTCGGGCTCGTTTCCGGCGTATTTGTTCACACACTGGCGGCAGCAGCTGGCATATCAATCATTATTCAACAGTCAGCTGTGGCTTTCTCCGTAATCAAGTACATCGGAGCAGCCTATTTATTCTATTTGGCGTTTATGGCTACTAAAGAAAAAAAAGTGAATGTTAATCTTGCAGATTCAAAGTCTCCTGCCTTAGAAAACAAATACAGACTCGTTAGAAAAGGTTTTTTAATGAATGTCACCAACCCTAAAGTTGCTCTTTTTTTCATCGCCCTTCTACCACAGTTTATTACAGCAGACGGCTTCAATATTTCACTTCAAATGATCATACTCGGACTCATCTTCGCCCTCCAAGCATTGATCATTTTTGCAATGGTAGCGATGCTATCTGGACGTTTAACGAAATACTTAATCGACAGTAAATTCTGGAAAATTACCAAGTGGACTAAGGTATGCGTCCTAGCAACCTTGGGTTTAGCATTGCTCTTCGCAAGGAAATAACCCTGTGATATTAAGATATGTCTTCGATATGTCTTATATTGGAGATTTTTGAAACTTTAAATTATTTTTCTTCATGGCTGGACATAGCAAGTGGGCTAATATTAAACATAGAAAGGGCGCGCAGGACAAAAGACGCAGTAAAATATTTACGAAGGTTTTAAAAGAGATTACCGTTGCAATAAAAGAGAATAACAACAACGGTGACCCAGAAACAAACCCGGCATTGCGTAACGCACTACTCAACGCTAGGGGCGTGAATATGCCCAAAGACAATATTGAACGAGCGATAAAGAAAGCAACAGGTGCCGATGCGGACAACTATGAATATATGTCGTTTGAGGGTTATGGTCCTCATGGTATCGCATTTTTTATTGAGTGCATGACAAATAATACAAACCGAACGGTTGCGAGTGTCAGATCTATATTTAATAAGAACAACGGTTCGCTGAGCACCAATGGTTCGGTGGAATTTTTATTCGAGAGGAATGGTGTTTTTACAGTTCGTAAGGATGCTCTTTCGCTCGACTTAGAGGAACTGCAACTTGAGTTAATTGAGGCGGGAGCTGTGTCATTTGACAATGATGTTGAATTTTTCACTATCTATACAGAGTTTGAGGAATTTGGCACCATGTCTACAAAATTAGACTCTTTGAATATCGAAGTACAAAATGTAGAATTACAGCGTATACCACTTGTTACGAAAACCTTGGATCTAGAAGACTCTAAGGATATCATTAAACTCATCGACGCTTTCGAAGACGATGACGACGTTCAGAACATTTTTCACGACCTAGAACTTACCGAGGAGCTAATGGAACATTTGCAAGAATAATTATTACCCTTGCAATAGGCGCACTGCACTGTTAAATATCTGTTAAAATCTTAGATAATTTAAATAAATTATCTAATTAATCTTATATTGACGGCGTAATTAACCAATTTACGACGCCTAAGACATGAAATATTTCCTTTCGTTGATAGCGATCTTGTTTATCAACCAACTATACGCTCAAAATGATGCTAAAATTGAAGGGCGTGTATTTGATCCCAGTTTACAACCCTTGGAGCGGGCAACAGTTTCTATCATAGCGGAGCAAGATTCATTGGTATTGAGTTATGCACTAACCGATGGAAAGGGCAAGTTTGAGTTTGTTCGTTTGCCGAGTGAAAAACCACTCATCTTGTATGTTTCTCACGTAAACAGTGCTTCCTATGCAAAAAAACTGATCTTAAAACCAGAAGAAGAACTCATGCTCGATAGCATCATTATGGAAGGACATATGATGGAGGAAGTTGCTATCACCGCCGCCGCACCCATTCGTTTAAACGGTGACACACTCGAGTATAAAGCCGACTATTTCAAGACAAGACCGAATGCTAGCGTAGAAGAATTATTGCTGCTGCTGCCTGGTTTACAAGTCAATGCAGACGGATCAATTTATTATCAAGGCAAGCAGGTATCAGGTGTCAGAGTCAACAACAAGGACTTTTTCGCTCACGATCTGACTATCGCAACACGTAATCTAGATGCATCCTTAATTGACATTGTACAGGTTATCAAAGACAAAGGAGAATCAAAACGAGAAGTACTCGACGATTCTGAGTTACCAATCGTCCTCAATCTAAAAATGAAGAAGGAGTTTTTGAAAGCTAACTTCGGAAAGTTCTATGGTAGCGCTGCCACACGAGATCGCTACGAATCCGGCGCATTACTCAATGCATTTAGGGACACTCTTCAGGTAAGCTTTATCGGCTTTGCCAACAATATCGGAAAGCAAGGCTTTGATTACTCAGAATTAAGTCGTTACGGAGGTTTTGGCCGCGCAGAAAACAACCGCTTCGTAATGTACGGGTCGAACGGTCTGATGAATCAAATATCGGCAGGTATTAATGTCAATTACGACATTGCTAAAAAACTGAAAGCCAATTTAATGTACAACTACGGTCAGCGGAGTTATTATAGCGATAGTCGTAACAATAGTCAATCATTCTACAATGAGATCCGAGAAGAATCACTCAGTACGAATCGTTCGGAAAATGATCAGTTTGAGCATGAAATCAGAGGCTTTGTGCGTTACTATTTTGATACGACCGCTCATTTTTCCTTCGATGGTCGAGTTGACTTAAGCAATCGGCGTGCAGTAAATGAAGGTTCCGGCGAAAGCTGGCGAAACATCGACGAACCGGTGACCAACACACAGTATCAAAATAACAATGATCATATTAATCATGGCTACCGACAGACGATTCGTTTCGAGAAAAAGTTTGAAAATAAATGGCTCCTATCCTATAACCATTCATTGAGCAATAATCAGATCGGAGCTGATAATATGAGCGCATCGTTAAATCGATACTATCTATTCAACGATAGTTTAATTGATCAAGAAAACCTGCGGGCAACAACTGAATCGATCTTTAACACGACCAACAAAATCAACCTGCAAATTCCAATCAGCAAAAGTGTGAACTTTGATATATTCACCGAATATTCACTCAAAAATGAAAGTAGCAAAGAAGATATCCAAATCCGACTGAATTCTGATGACTTCGAAAATAGAAACGATGTAGCGAATAACAAGGGATTGAAAAATTTATTTTTTTACGTTGGAACTCAATGGAATATTAAAGCGATCAAAAACGTACCGATCACCGTTGGTGCACGTTGGCTATCGCTGGAAAACAAATTCGACTATTACGGCCGAATGGATAATAGAAGCAACAAACACACCTATTTACTGCCTCGAGTCGACATCAATTTTAAAGGCTTTCGTGTAAGTTATTCTAAACAAGTGAACCCACCTAGTTTTTATCAGTTGGTCGTTGTCGATTCAGACCTCTATCCAACAAGCTATACCTATGCAAGCCCTTATTTTGACAACGTGGTTGAAGACCAATACAGCATTAACTACAATAAGTATTTCCAAAAGTTGAAAATGAGTGTTTATTTTTACGGGCGCTACAGTCTTTCAGATCACGATGTGGCCCAAGCCAGAACCTATGATACTGAAAACAGCTTCTCAACAAACAGGAGCTACCAAGTCGGGGCAACGGATGCCATCTATTCGAGCGGCAATGTGTCGAAAACATTTCTCCAAAACAATACATGGAAGCTTTCATATTCTGTAAATTACTACGGAAGTTGGTCTGAACGATACTCCAATGTTAATCGCGAAGAAAACATAGCAGATCAATTTTATGGTAGTGTAAATAATTCAATCAATTTATCTTATAAAGACATCGTGACTTTCCGTCCGAATTACGGCCTGCAGCTCAATCGAACAATGTTCCAAATTGAGTCAGAAAATTTCCGTAACACAACAAACGCAGAGCACAGTGTCGGTGCTTCCTTGCTTTTCAGTAATATCAAAAAATTCAGATTGGAAAGTTCATATACCCTTAAAAATCAAATAAGTGGACTGAATAATGAAAGACAAAACCTACATATACTGAATACATCGATATATTACCCGGTTCTCCAGAAAGGAGAGTTGAAGTTCACAGCATTTGACATCCTCAACCAAAATGCTTCGAGCTACTTTTCATCTTATTCAAATACCACGAGATATTCCACGACATTAACGTTAAGGCAATACTTTATGCTGGGTTTTGTTTACAAGTTTTTGACTACGGGTGATTAGAAATAATTAAAATCGCGATCCGCATACACCATAATTTCATAGTTTTTCTACATTTGTAGAAATCCTATAAATATGCGACTACACAACATCGAAGATCAACGTTCTGTGACTCCCGAATTAGCTTTGTCTTTTCTTAAAGAAGGAAACGAGCGTTTTGTTAGTAATTTAAAATCCAATCGGAATCTGCTGGAACAGGTCAATGAGACGAAGAACGGTCAATTTCCTTTCGCGGCAGTTTTAAGTTGCATAGATAGCCGAACGTCGGCCGAACTGATTTTTGATCAAGGACTGGGTGATATTTTCAGTATTCGTATCGCCGGAAATGTCATCAGCGACGATGTGATCGGATCGATGGAATTTGCTTGTAAACTTGCGGGGTCTAAACTGATTGTAATATTAGGTCATTCTAGATGCGGAGCAATAACCGGCGCATGCAAGGAAACAAAACTAGGTCACTTAACCAATCTTCTCGAAAAAGTAAATCCTTCTATAGAGTATGTGAAGCAAAATCATACCGAAACAGAGATTGATTCCGCTGAAGGCATCAACCTAGTAGCTTCCCGTCACGTAGAACATACCATTGAAGAAGTATTACAGAAAAGCCCAATACTTAATGAGATGTACAAAAATGGCGAAATCGGTATCATAGGGGCGTTTTATAATGTAGAGACCGGTCAGGTTGATTTCTTAAAAACCTTGTTCTTAGAACCAAGCACGGTGTAATCAGCGATTACTTTATACTACTCAATGAAAAAGGCCGAGAGGACGGATCAACACCGCGGCTTTTGTTTGGCGTATTTCCCATTTCAAAAACCAGCTCTCCGCCGTTTGATATGTCCGCGTACCGTATGTAGTTTTTATCATAGGGTTTACCGTTGAGCGTAGCCGATTGGATGTAAACATTTTCGGGAGAATTATTATTAGCTATAACGCTAAAGACACGACCGTTCTCTAGTTCGATACTAGCTTTCTCGAATACCGGACTCCCAATTACATACTCATCGGTTCCAGGGCATACGCTGTAAAAACCAAGGGCACTCAGAACATACCATGATGACATAGCGCCCTGGTCTTCGTCTCCCGGGTATCCTTGCTCTGTAGCGTTATATAGCTGAGAAGTGATCATTCGCACCCTTTTCTGGGACTTCCACGGCTGGCCGCTAAAATTATACAGGTAAGCCACGTGTTGTGCCGGCTGATTCCCATGAGCATATTGCCCCATGTTGGCCAAGAGCATTTCCTTCATTTCGTGGATTTCCTTTTTATAGGTGCCGTAATTGATATCTTGAGGCATGGTGAAAAGAGAGTCTAATTTAGCATTAAAGCGGTCTTCCCCACCGATCAGATTAATCAATCCGTTAATATCGTGAAAGACCGACCAAGTGTACTGCCATGCATTTGCCTCTGTAAATGGCCCGCCCCACTCTACCGGATCAAAATCGGGCATCCACTCTCCATTGGCCAAGCGGCCGCGCATAAAGTTTACCCGCTCATCAAACACATTCTTGTAATTGTACATCTGACGTGCGAAAATATTCTCATAAAATGTATTTCCCGTCATTTTAGCCAGCTGATATGCACAAAAATCATCATACGCATATTCCAGCGTTTTGGCAGTTGATTCATGGATAGGGTCATAAGGGATATAACCTTTGGTAAAATACTCCTTCCATCCTTCACGACCGTTTGACCCTCCCCAGAAACCTTTGTTCGTAGCTTCATGATAATAAGCTGCCAAGGCACTATCGGGATCAAAGGTCCGGATATCTTTAACCCAAGCATCTGTGAGTAACGATATTGCGTGATTTCCAATCATCACACCTGACATGCCGGGGTTCGACCAGGTAGGAAAAAAACCTGCTTGATCCTGAGCATCCAACAGCGATTGCATATAACGCCCTTGCATCTCGGGATGCAAAATATTGCTCAAAGGGAATTGCGCGCGAAAGGTATCCCAGAAACCATTATCTGTATACATATAACCCTCGTAAATTTCTCCGTCGTAAGGACTGTAATAATAGGGCTCGCCCGCTTCATTCAGATCATAGAATTTACGGGAAAAAAGATTAGCCCTGAACAGACATGAATAAAAAGTTGCCTTTTCCTCTTCTGTACCACCTTCTACAGCTACCCTGTTCAATAAATCGTTCCAAACTGTAAATGCTGCATCTTTCGTCGCTTCTAAGTTTTTCGCTTTAGCAAGTTCCTGATCAAAATTCAACTGTGCCTGTTCCGGACTGATAAAAGAGGACGCTATTTTGACTTCAACCTGCACACCTGGTTTGAATTCCAGATAAGCACCATAACCTTTGCCGGAACCAGAAGCATTGCCCTCATGAATATTACCGTCCACATTCTCCCAAGTACCATAACTTTTAAATGGCTTATCAAATTCCAGAACAAAATAATTTTTAAAATTACCCGGCACAAAGCGGCCGTTGTTTACCCAACCTATGATCTTACGTTCTTTCGGGAAAACCGTCACCTCGCAATCCTTTAAAAAACCATCTAAAACTAGAAAAGCATCGTTACCCTTCGGAAATGTAAAACGCATATGTGCACCCCGTTCAGTTGGGCTCAACTCCGTTTGAATGCCATTGTCAAACTTCACGGAATAATAATGTGGCTTGGCAGTTTCATTCTCATGTTTAAACGCCAGCGCCCGTTCATCTTCATTCACCTTTAGAGCTCCTATACCCGGCATCAATGAAAATACGGCATAATCGTTCATCCAAGGGCTGCACTGATGTACCTGTTGAAAACCGCGAATCGTCGTTGCTTTGTATTGATATTTCCAACCATCCCCATTTTTTCCAGTCTGCGCGGAATAGAAATGCTGACCGAAAGGCAAGCCCACTGTCGGGTAGGTGCTGCCGTACGACAGCGCCCATTCGGAATCCGTTCCTTGCAGGGTATTAACATATTTGACCAGATCAGGCTTTTGAGCACTTGAGAGGTTTAACCCCAATACTCCCCACAGAACGATGATAAAAAAACACTTCATGACAACAGTTTAGATTTTAAGATGGCCTTATCATCGCAAGATAAAAACGTATTAGGAAATAAAAAAGCCAAGCTAAATCATTTTTGATTATTTGTACCTTTGAATAATCGTAATTGTATAAGGTCGCCAATAACCACGCGTCCTTTCTTGATGTTCAAGAGATACATTCAGCAAGTTTCGGGTTTTATGACTTACACATAATTCGGACTTTAGTGATCAAAATAGAAGCAACGATGACCAGTCAACACGAGTTAAATTACAAGCGAATTGCTGAAGCAATCGAATACATTAAAAATAATTTCAAGGAACAACCCAGCTTGGAAGAGGTCGCATCGAAAGTACACCTGAGCCCATTTCATTTTCAACGGCTATTCGTGGATTGGGCGGGCACGACACCAAAGAAGTTCTTACAATACATCAGCATTGAACACGCCAAAAAAATACTTCTTAATCACCAAGCGACACTTTTTGATACAGCCTTCGAAACCGGACTTTCGGGAACCGGTCGATTACACGACTTGTTTATCCGCATCGAAGGGATGACACCGGCAGACTTTAAAAACGGAGGTAAAGATCTTACTATCAATTATGATTTTGCCGACAGCCCCTTTGGCAAATTAATCATAGCATCCACACAAAAAGGAATTTGCTATATGGCGTTTGAGACGGATGAAAGTCGGGCTTTATCCAACTTGAAACTTAAGTTCCCCCATGCAACTCTCCATCGCCAATCAGATCAAATCCAACAGAATGCGCTGTCTATTTTTGAGGACGACTGGACGAAATTACCAGAAATAAAACTGCACTTTAAAGGGACACCCTTTCAAATGAAAGTGTGGGAGTCACTCCTAAAAATACCTATGGGACAGCTTTCTACGTATGGGCGAATTGCCCAACAAATTGGCACACCAAAAGCTTCCAGAGCGGTAGGAACCGCTATCGGCAGCAACCCGATCGCGTTCCTTATTCCTTGTCACCGCGTGATTCAGTCGTCCGGAAACGTGGGCGGCTATATGTGGGGAAGTACTCGGAAGACAGCGATCATAGGCTGGGAAAATGCTAAAACAGAATCCTTGGAAATACAATGATAAAATCAAATAACAAAATGGAAATACGAGATATCTTAAAACTAGCCGAGGAACATGGCCTCCATCTTAAAGATGAAATGAGCTTCAATGAAATGGGTATAGACTTCAAGATTGTTTTCGCTACTGCAATTGAC
This sequence comes from Albibacterium profundi, assembly GCF_042159835.1. NCBI lineage: Bacteria > Pseudomonadati > Bacteroidota > Sphingobacteriia > Sphingobacteriales > Sphingobacteriaceae > Albibacterium > Albibacterium profundi. The sequence goes on from NZ_JBBVGT010000002.1 coordinate 367,262, forward strand.
AATACGAGTTGGGTGCTGCGAATTCCTCGAAGAGGCGATCAGGAGAAACAAATAGAAAAGGAGAAAAATATACTTACCCTAGCAAAAAGGCACCTTAACATAGCCGTTCCCGATTGGAAGATAGCGAGCTCGACACTTGTTGCCTATCCCCTGTTAGAAGATAAACCGGCCCTAACCTTTGACGCACAAACTTATGATGTGACCTGGAATATCGATAAAGACGATCCACACTTTGTCAAATCATTAGCAAAAGCATTGGTGAAACTGCATCAGATACCGACTCATGAAGCTGAAGCAGTGAACTTGAAAATTTTGACTCCTGATATGCTCAAACAAGAAGTATTGGATCGTATACAAACCGTAAAAAGCGAAATAGGTATAAATCCCAACCTGGAAACGCGTTGGATGAAATGGCTTGACAGCGAAGCACTTTGGCCAGATTTTACAAGCTTTATTCATGGAGACCTATACGCAGGCCATATCTTAGCAACTTCAGAAGGCGACGTAAGCGGTTTCATCGATTGGTCTGAAGGTCAGGTCAGCGATTCATCGATTGATTTTGCAGGCCATATTGCTGCTTTTGGAGAAAATAGTTTGAGAGACTTGATCAGCGAGTATCAAAAGTCGGGAGGGCGTACTTGGGAAAAAATGTTAGAACAGGCTATAGAGCGTCATGCCTCTGCACCCTTAAACTATGGCCTATTCGCAGTTTTAACAAAAAGCGATGCCCATATTGAAGCTGCTAAAGTCCAACTCGGGGTGGCCACCATGACTTAAATAGCCTAAAACTAGCCTATCAGTCTACAATCGTCCGGAATGTCAAGTTGATGCGAGGTTTCATGATTCGCTTCGTGGGAGGCAGTCGATGCAACCAGTATGTCTGTGTAGTATCCTTCATTACCAATAGGCTACCATGTTCTAAAATCAATTCGATCTTTTCCTTAGTCTCTTTATGCTTAAACGCGAACTTACGTTCTGCACCGAAACTCAACGAGGCGATTGCCCCATTCCTTTTCAGATCCTTTTCTCCATCACTATGCCACGCCATCCCCTCTTCACCGTTGTGATATAAGTTGAGCAAGCATGAATTAAACGTGTCGCCAGTTTCGCTTTCAATAACTTTTTTCAATGTCAACAAATCATCTGTCCACTGTAATGCCCGTTTCGTCGTGTTCGAATATGTATACTCGAATGGTCTTTCACCATACCAGGCTACTTTACGTTTTGTTATAATCTTTTTTCCTAAAATGATTGCTTCATCATTTCTCCATTCGATGGTCTTCAATAAGCTGTCCAGATAGTTATCCGCCTCCTGCTGGCTGAAAAGTCTACCGTAGTAATTTACGGTCCCATCTCTAGGCAAGAGGTTTTTTGTTTTATCGAAGCTATTTCCAAATAAATCCATCATTCCGTAATTCTATTTTCCTACTTTTTAAATCTGTCACATTCTAACGTTCAGACTTGTCTTGTTAATATATTTATGGCATCTGAACACCAATTGGAAGTTTTGGATTTCATCGGCACTTCTCAAACAGATGCTTTCTAAGCATATTTAGATTGCAAAAACTCAACAGTTGATTTTATTAACTTTTTAAGGACATCTTGGTTTATATCATCGAGCTTTTTGATATAAATACAAGATTTCCCCATTTTAAATTTTCCTAGTTCTTTAAGCAAATTTTCCTGCTCGGAACCACCGGAATAAACATATAACGATATGGCAGATTTTCTTGGCGAAAAGCCTACAAGTGGCCAGTCGCCTTCTTGCCGACTTCTCTCTGATTTATAATGATATACCCCAAAGCCAATGATAGACGGGCCCCACATTTTGGGTTCAAAGCCGGTCACTGCCTGCATGAGCTTTACAAGTTCAAAACTGTCTTCTTTCTTTTGCTCCGTATTGGCAAAAGAATTAATAAATTCAAAGACGTCAGCCTGTGTTTGTTTTGTTTTTATCTCCGCCATGTTAGGTTGTTTAGTTCTGAACAAATGTAATAAAGTCAATCTCTAAACCCTAGTATTTATACGCTTTTGTAAGTCGAGCAAACAGTGTTCATTAGATTTAGAGTACAATGGTCCGGGTAATATTAATTTCGTTCAGAAAGCTTTCATCGTGAGAAATCACAATCAAAGTTCCTTGATAATCGTTGATAGCATTGGTAAGTATTTCAATATTTTGAATATCGAGATTATTAGTTGGCTCATCAAGAATAATCATATCGGGCGACCGGTAACCGATGCTTAAACAGCAAAGTGCTAATCGCATTCTTTCCCCTCCGCTCAGTGCACCGCATGATTTACCCCATTGCTCCTGCGAGAACAAGAATCTGTTCAGCCTGATTTTCACTTCGTGTTCTTGCAAGCCCGTGGTATTGAACTGTTGGGTTTGATCATACACGGTGATCTTATTATTCACTAATGAATAATCCTGATCAATATAAACCGACTTGGAGTCAGCAATGAAAACCTTCCCCGTTTGGGGATGAAGGTTTCCTAAAACCACTTGTATCAGTGTCGTTTTACCTGAACCGTTGGGTCCTTTTATTGCTATTCTTTCACCACTCACAATCTGAATATTCAGTTTGCTCTTCCACAAATAACTCTGATTCTCGTATCGAAAGTTGATATCTGTCGCTACGAAAAGATTCTTCCCTTTATGTAAAGCCGAATTATCAAAACCAAATTTCATCTGATCGATCTCCGAAACTGAAGCTCGTAAATCCTGAAGCTCCTGCATGATATTGCCGGTCTTTTCATTATGTACACTTTTTAATTTAGCCGTACTATTTTCTGCATTATTACGGAGTGTATTCATCATAATGCGGGAAACGCCAGACTTCAATTGCTTTTTCTTTCCCCTACTGTCCAATCGCTGTTGTCGTTCAATAGTTTCCCGTTCTTTTTCTTTAGCTTTTCGGAGAGCTTTTTCCTTATCTTGAATATCCTCGTTCAAAGCAGCTTCTTCAATTCGTTTTTGTTCGGTGTAGAAATCATAGTTGCCGCCATAAGTGTTTATTCCTTGCCTGCTGAGTTCGCAGATTCTGTCAACAAGGTTTAGTAGTTTCCTATCGTGACTAACAATAAGTAAAGTAGCGTTGGTAGATTGAATATAGTCGTATAATAACTGTCTGCCAGAATCATCTAAATGATTGCTCGGTTCATCTAATAGTACGAGTTGTGGATTATGTAGAAAAATTCCCGCTAAGAAAACCTTGGTTTTTTGACCACCACTGAGGGTATCCATCTTTTGGGACAAATCAAACTCCGAGAGAAGCCAATGCGCCAATGCATTTCTGCAACGCTTTTCAATGGTCCAATCGTCGTTCAAAATGTCGTAATTGACTTCCGACACATTTCCGTTCAAGATTTCATGTAAAGCATTAAGCTTTCTATCAACGCCCATAGCCTCAGCGATTGTCAGATGATTATACTGCCCGAATATTTGTGGAATGTAATAAGCATTGGTGTCAGCTATTAAACTCCCGTCTGATGGTTGCAGCTGACCGGCAATTATTTTCAGAAGTGTCGACTTTCCTGTTCCGTTGCTTCCTATTAAGGCAACTTGATCATTGGCATTTAAAGTGAGATTGATATTGCTAAACAAGCAATCTTTATTAGGATGTATATAGGATAAGTTTTGAATCGTAAGCATAATTTCTTTCGTTGTGGGGTGAAACATTTTCAGCAATTATCTAATGAGAGTTGCTGTTTCCGTAATTCTGAAAGAAATTATATCCTACATCTTATTTTCTGTTTGTTGATCAGTTTTACAAATGTACGTTTTTTTCTTGGAGCTAAAAATGCCCCAGTCTTTGCTGGGGCATCCTATATTTCACTACTCACTTCAATCACATTTTCCTTAACGCCAACCTAGCGCCGGTGCAACGTGCTCCAAAATAGACGATAACACATGTACATTATAGTCCACGCCTAACGTATTAGGAACCGTCAACAGTAATGTATCGGCCTCTTGTATGGCTTCATCTTTTGCCAGTTCCTTAATTAACTGATCTGGTTCAGCAGCATAACTCCGACCGAAGATAGCTCGCTTATCTTTTTCGATTACACCTACTTTATCACGCCGATCGGCCTCCTGTCCAAAGTACCAACGATCTTGGTCGTTTACCAAAGCAAAAATAGAACGACTTACCGAAACACGTGGTTCGCGCTTATGACCAGCCTCTTTCCAAGCTTCTTTGTATAACCTGATTTGCTCTGCTTGCTGCACATGGAAGGGCTTTCCACTTTCATCCTCCTTCAATGTAGAGCTCTGAAGGTTCATACCTTGTTCGGCCGCCCATATTGCCGTTGCATTCGAACCGGCACCCCACCAAATGCGTTCACGCATACCTTCGGAATGTGGCTCCAAACGCAACAATCCCGGCGGGTTTGGGAACATCGGATGCGGGTTAGGCTGTGCAAAGCCAATGCCTTTTAACTTTTCTAAAAACTCCAAGGTTTTTCGGCGACCCATATCGGCATCGCTTTCCCCCTCTAGTGGTTCATAACCAAAATAGCGCCACCCGTCGATTACCTGCTCGGGCGAGCCTCTACTTACACCCAATTGCAAGCGCCCACCCGATATCAAATCGGCCGCACCAGCTTCCTCTACCATATACAAAGGGTTTTCATAACGCATATCGATGACGCCTGTCCCTATCTCTATCTTGCTTGTCTTTGCACCAATCGCCGCAAGTAAAGGGAACGGTGAGGCCAACTGGGCCGCATAATGATGCACTCGGAAATATGCACCGTCGATTCCGATTTCCTCGGCAGCAACGGCTAAGTCAATCGACTGAAGCAAGGTATCGCTTGCCGACTGTGTCTGATAAGAAGGGTGACTACCCCAATGTCCAAAAGATAAAAATCCTATATTTTTCATAACTAAGACAAATTTACGCATTATGCGACCGGACAAAGTTAACGTAGGTTAATAATTGACTGTTTGCTTTCTGTGTCCGTCTTTTATACTTTTGTTCTGCTCCCGAACAGGTTCTCAATGATCATCGTTCTTGTAAAAGCGATAGAAGCGTTACTATATGATTGAAATAACATGTATCCTCCTTATTAGTTTCGTCGCCTCCCTTGTCCGATCAACACTCGGTTTTGGTGAATCATTGATAGCCGTCCCCCTGTTTTTACTCTTTTTACCGGCTGAAACCGCCGTGCCGCTCTCTGTGATGCTATCCATCGTCATCGCACTGATCATTGTTATCCAAGACCATAAAAAAATTCATTTCCAAAGTGCTAAGTGGCTGATTCTTTATGCTATACCCGGAATTCCCTTTGGTATTTTAATCCTACTTTACGGTAATGAGATGCTTATTAAAATAAGTCTCGGCACCCTCATTATCCTGTATTCGATCTATTCTCTTTACGTCAAGAAACCAACTATTAAAAGTATGGGCAAATCCTTACTCTTCCTTTGCGGATTTCTATCCGGAGTATTTGGCGGCGCCTATGGTTTAAACGGACCTCCATTAGTTGTATACGGCAATTTACGGCAATGGAGTGCCAAGCATTTTCGTGCTACGCTGCAAGCCTATTTTTTGCCCGTCAGCCTTCTCAGTGTTCTTGGTTACTATGCAAATGGTCTCGTTAATCGCGAAGTGAGCAACTATTTCCTGATTTGCCTGATAACAACGATTCCGGCAGTCTTTCTAGGTCGCTATTTAAATCATCAGCTCAAAGGAGATTCGTTTTTTAAATATGTTTACTGGGGACTTATCGTGACAAGTATCATATTGATTTTTACCGCTTTAAAATGAAGAGTGCCTACGATTATTCCACTTCCTCTCCAGGGCGATATTCAATAACCGCGTTTTCTTTAATATCCTCCTCGCTATAAGCTACCTTTTTCATCTTGTTCTCTGTAAACATCTTAAGTTGATCAGCATAGTAAGGCGAGTCTTCACGGCTACTATTACCATAAGCTAGTATTGAGTAAGCTCTGGGAATATCACCGAACTCAACAGCGAAGACCCAACCATCTCCACCTCGAACCTGTAGCTTTTTCGCGTCGTTGTCATGCTCCACATACCATAACACTCGAAATGCGCCCAAGTCGCCCGTAGCACCCCCGACGGGATAGTCCTGATCACCAATTTTTGCCCGATGCACCTCTCCCCATGCCAAGTTCCAATCCCCATAACGCTCCTTGCAAGCATCGATAGCCCATAAAAACGCTGCCACTGCTCTGTCTCCGCTGGCTAGACCGCTCGGTGTCGAAGTAGGCTTATCGAAAGACCAAGCTTCCTTAAATAAGGATTCAGCAGAAGCCTTGTATCCAGCCGATTCAGGGCTTGATTCGATATCTTTCCCTTCGGCGGCAAGTTCAACGTAACGCTCCCACCATGTTTTAAACAATACTCCGCCCCGGCTCTCGGCAGCTACGGTGTTATCCCACTTCATTAAGTGCTTTAAAGCCTTGGCTGCTTCTCCTTTTGGCTGGCTACGTTTCACTGCTTCAATAAGATCCGGCTTGACCCTGTCAGCAAGTAAAACTCGCATATTATGCTTGCGCTCGACAACATCTTCCAATGAAAGTATGTCAGTCTGCCCAATGAGTTGCAATGAAAGCTGACTTCGGAGCCGAAGTCTCGGTTCATTAAAATTATCCGGATAATCCTTCGGATCGATCACCTCATTCATATTTGTAAAGTGGAAAGGATCGTTCTCGTTACGCAGGTATCCACCTTCAGGGTTCAGGAGCTGAGGAAGATCATCCCATTCCATCACTTCTTCCCAAATCTGCGCGCTTGACTCCACAGAGACAGCTGTGCTGTCCCCACCATCGGGCAATGGAAGTAAGGGTACAGATGCATTCCATACATAAAAAATATTACCGTCGGCATCCGCATAGGTAAAATTTGAACTCTGTTTCGCTTGCATTCGCATCGCATCTTTCCATTCCTCGAGATTGTTTGCTTTCATCATTCTTAAGAACTGCTCATTGGTACGATACTCGCCCTCCTCAGCGGCTCGGATAATGTAGATCTTGTGATCATCGCGATAAATCACAGGCCCATAAGGTGTCGACCAAAAGTCTCTCGATGCATGCGATACGCCATTTTGTGTTTTATACCTCACACTCACAATTTCTTTTTGCAAGAAATGCGAGCTGCCGTCCAGCAAATAGGAATCTGGTCGCGAGGGGTCTATCGCCAAGGCATAAATTTCATCCGTGTCGGGATAATTATTAGTGGTCGACCAGCCCAGGTGCTGATTAAAACCTCCGACAATACCAAGAGGGTTCCCCATCCGAAAATCACCATAGAAATCGAATTTGCCCGGAACCGTGATATGAGCTTCATAATAGCCTGCTCCCCAAGATAGATGCGGATTTCGCATGAGGATCGCTTTACCCGACGAAGTTCGTTCAGGGGCAAGTGCCCAAACATTGGATCCTACATCCGGGTGTACATCTTCACTATGTGCTGCCAGACGCATCCATGTCGTTTCCTTGATTTGCGCAATAGACTCTTTATCTAAACTCTGAATAAAGCTTCTGACTTTACTGCCGCTGTGAGCACCAATACTTTTTGCATGAGCATCCATTGCAGTAAATGTCGGCCACACCCGGTCGGCAAACTCATCCGGATGAGTATCTATGTATCGGTTCACTCCCGCGACATAGCCTTCTAATAAATCTTGAGTATCTTGATCCAGCAGATCATAGGTTTCTTCCGCTCGGGCGTAACGAAGCTTAGCAGCAGCATCCCTATCTAACTGCGCAGCTCTTAGACTATCGTCCAACAGTACATGTAATGCCCACTCGCCCCTGGCTTTAACTAAGCCTTCCAGCACACTTTCCCCGTAATCTTCAACCTGTACATAACCCATAGCAAAAGAAGCAGCCTTTATATTTTCGGCTTTAATATGTGGTACACCGTACTCAGTACGACGAATAACAACCTGTTCAGCGAGATCTTGTGCCACGACCACACTGGAGAGTAAAATAGCATGAATAACAAGTACGACGGCTCGGATGAATTGCTTACACTGATACATAAAAAATAGTCTTAAATAGTTTATCGTATACGATTCTCGTCTGAAAGATCTGCCACTTTAGCACTTTCAGCGTTAAATGCATGAATTAGCTTATAGGTCTCCGGGATGGATGCTCGCAGACGTTCTAGGATATCATCGGATATATTCTCTTTACTAAAAGGCACGACCTTCACATATTCTTGGATCTCCCCTGCATTACGCCCATACTTATAATCGTACGTGAATCGCTGATCATCACCTAGTTGAACATTTTTATTATCAAGATTAGGCACCGAAATAAAGAACTCACTATTGGCCATGCTCCCTTCTTTATTAAATAGATCCCTTTCCTCTAAGATATCAAACAACTCTTTCGCAACATGCTCTGCGGGATCTATAATCTGTATATCATCGTCCATAATATTCCGATAAATATAGTCGCCATCTCGCTGATAATCGTATAGATCTTCCAATATCTCGTTGATTTCTGATGTCAAATAAGGGTAATGTGTACAACCAAGAACCAGAGCTTTCAGCGGCTTAGCATTTGGATTATTTCGAATTTTCTCCATCATCGAAACAAGGTGATAACGCACATAGTTATCCGGAGAATTTATTTGTAGAATAGTGCAATCATCTGTATTTTCAGAATCACAGAGCATTTTATTGTGATCGAAATCAAAGTCATATACATCCATCAACGTACGATCAATAAGATAATTCTCATTCTCCAATGAAGGTCCTCTGTAGTCATTGCGTGGTCGCGTTGCCGACCGATCAATAAAACCCAGTTCTTCATCTACAGCTTCCGCTACGCCATATCCACCTTGATTATAAATCTGAATATCTCCCGTGTAGCCTAAGTCAGTTTTCATCTCCAACAAGGTATTTTCATAACCTTTTGAAGCAATGGTTCCAACGGTCGCAAAAACTCCGATAGACCCGTCTTCATCTTTTTGAAAATGCTCCAGCGTGCCAAGTGCACCGGCGTTTATGACACCGACAACGGGAATATCCAATCCAGTTTTTTCGATAAACGCATCAATATGTTCCTGACCATATGCGGTAGCTGTATTACAGGCTATTACCAAGGCTTTGATATGCTGTTTGTCGGTTTTAGGAACTTTTGCCGTAGCATTCTCATAGTAATTGTTACCCAGCATAAACTGTGCATCTTTTATAATATGTTCCAGCAACAGGTCTGTCTTCCCTTCTGCATGATAATTCCCGTAAGGCATATTTGCCTGATCCGCGAGATAAATAAATTTCTCAGCATTAAAGTCCGCCATGTCATCTGCCCCTGTTATCCAACTTTCATTTTCATGTTGATCATAACGAACCAAGGCGTCTAAAACGGTTAGACCGCCAGTTCCCGAATCGAAGACGCCGATGGGCAAGGTAGCATCTCCGGTTTCGTAATTATCAACATCGACGTAATAAAAGTTCTCTCTGTCTTCTAAAATGCTAGCCTCGATCGGCAACAACGTCTTATCATCACCTTGTGAGTCACCCTGAAGACTTCCACAGGCAGCAAATCCGAGTACAAGAAATAGTAGCGCTCTCATCTTTCACAATTTAGGTCGATAAAAAGATAAATTTAAAATTATTTTAACAAATACGAGGAACGATTAGCTGCCGACTTGTCACTATTATAGATTTATTCGGTCTCCGTGTGATTTCGGTTCGGATGTGACAATAAACTCGAGCACCTGACCCGACTGATTTAAAATACGATGTTTCTTTTTTGGAGTAATGTGAAAGCCCTGTCCTTCCCTGACCTCAAAGGTTTCGTTTTCCAATTCAAACACGGCAGAACCTTTCAGGATATAGAAAAATTGTTGGGCGGAATTATGATAGTGTAAATTTTCGGATGAGCCCGGTGGCATCTTCTCTTGTATAATACTGAGCGAACTAGATTGTACCAAATGCCAACCATCGCATCCACTACCCCACTGATAGTGTTCGCTATTCTTCGTGTCTTTAATCATTTTATGCCTTTTTATAAAAATGTAAAATTAGATTATGTGTGTAGTTTGATATACTGAAGCAAGTCTATATATCGGGATTTTGCTCATATTCAGCCCAAACATCATCAATGCTACTGCCGAGCGACTGGATCCAGAAATCACGGTAATCAACGCCGTCCAGTAGTGCGTCGTTAAGCTCTTTGACAAAATCTTCATGCTTGTGGTTTTCAATCCACAGAAGATAGCGTGCCGTTATACCGTAACTCCCGTTATATTCATGACTCGGGGAGTAATCTGGTAGTGACCAAGGGTCTGGATCGTCTATACCAAAACGATATCGCGCATAATCCGCCATTCCCTCTGTTAACCAACCGGGAACATTTCCCTGATAACCTGCCTGGATCTTGTGCATCGTTTCATGGACCACGACATCTCCATCACGAGGGCTTCGTTCCATATAATCAAAAGAATAAACTATGACATCCCCAAAAGAATAAGCAACCCCGTCGTATGTCGGGTCAACAATGAAGTACACTCGCTTAAGCGCATCAGGATTATACTCTTCCAACAACTGAGGATAGGTCGTAAAAAATACATTTTTTAAGTTTGCTTCATAAGCCAAGTCTTCCTTATTAGAATGGTTCACAAAAATCAATTTCAGATCGCCCTGCGTTGTGCTATCCACTCTGGATACCGGCAATGATTTTTGCAATGAGGGTGGCATTTGAAACAAACGTAGCTCCGACGCTTGGAACATGTCTGCACCGTATACTTTGGATACCGACCACCGGTAATGTGTGTAAAGCTGATCATTCTTGAAATAGAAGCGATAGTTCGTTCTTCTTTTCCGAAACTGCATGCCTACGCGACTATCTAGCTCCGTCCATGCTTGCCCATCTTTAGAGCCGTAGAATTTCCAATCCAGAGGATCACGACCGTCGAAGTCATTGCCCGTGGTGAATTGATAGGAGGCAACGAGCTTTGCGCTATCGAAACGGAAGTCGACATTAACAAACTTGAAATCCTTCACAAGAAATTTAGTAGTCGTGTCCCCATCAACCAGCTTCGCCGACCCTTCTGCCCCGTTAGGTCCGTCGGGATTATCCTTACTAACAATTAAGAAGGCATCGTCTGCAATGTCGAGCAAAGGAATATCTTCGAGTCCAGGTTCCGGATCAGGTTCAGGCAATATACTGTCGGGGTCTTTGCTGCACCCGGCTGCAAATACAGATAAAAGAAGAAAAAACGCAATAGATCGTCTCCAAGAATAAAAAGTTGTCATAAGGTATAAAGGTCAGTTTAAAAATCAGTTTAAATATAGCATTTTTAAAAATAAACTTCCATTTGCACATAAGAATCAAGCGTGAATTGGTCGACTCAACTCCCAATCAGTTTTCTAATGCCTCCCTATTGCACCCGATGGGTGGGGCTGAAATGGGAAGTCGAAAGAAAACCACTGACCGACCAGCTCCATCTCACCTAAAGCAAGTCCAATACGAAAGCCTCATTCGGTTCGTATAAAAGCTAGATCTATAAGCATTAATTCACGTATTTAACTATATTTGACGGTAGTAAACCTGCTCACGACCGTTATCTGAAAATAATAGATCAACTGAACGTCATTGACTTCGCAGCAACCCTGTTATATTCTTGGTCCTGAAAGGCGAAACTGAAGACGCTTGGCCGAAAACATTAAATAGAGGGTCAATGCGATAACTATATACCTAAATATGAATCAACATGAGAAATAATTTATTTCGCAAGAGCTATTGGTTTCTACTAATGCTATCCGTTTTTAGCTTTGCTTGTACAAAAGACTCCCCACCATCTGACCTCTCGGCAAGCAACGACTTAACGAGCTTTGTTTTTTTGAGCGAAAAACATCCCAATTTATGGGCAGACATCGAAACTGAAATAATTGATGACACGATTTTCGCATACACGTTGGTTGGAACAGATATTAGTGCGCTAACTCCCGAGTTCGAGCACAATGGCGTGAAAGTTACTGTAGCTGGTGAAGAACAAACGAGCGGCTCTTCTCCTCAAGATTTTTCGCAATTAGTGGAATATAGCATTGAAGCCGAAAACGGTGATAAAAATGTCTTTGTTGTCAAATTTTCCGATACAGGTATACCAACGGTTCATTTATCAACCGACGGCAAGCCGATAGACAGTAAAGAAGAATACGTAGATGGGGAACTTAAAATCACCAAGGGACTTCAGGCGGAGGTATTATATACTGGTATAACCGAAGTTAAGGGCCGCGGTAATTCCACTTGGGGAATGCCTAAAAAGCCTTATCGGATCAAACTCGACGAAAAAGCCCCTTTATTGGAAATGCCTACCGATAAAAGTTGGACCCTGTTAGCCAACTACGGAGATCAATCTCTACTTCGCAACGATGTGGCCTTCGAAGTAAGTCGCCGACTGGAGCTAGAATATACGCCTCGCCAACGATTTGTTGAATTATTTCTAAATGGCGAATACATGGGAAATTATACACTGACCGAACATGTGAAAGAAAGCGAGGACCGGATTCCTATTGATGAAGACAATGGTGGTTTTGTGATTGAAGAGGACGGATATGCCAATCAGGAACCAAAGCATTTTTATACACCGCGCGGCATGCCAATAACGATCAAATTTCCTGATGACGATGAAATCACAGATGCGGAATTCAATTATATCAGAGACTATGTCGCGACATTCGAGAATAGCTTATTCACTACCGATGGCGATCCGAACGCTTATCAGCAGTATTTCGACCTACCGAGCTTCGTTAAATACTACCTTATCAACGAGATTTGTGGGAACTCGGACATGCTATGGAGCATGCGGATGTATAAAAAAAGCAACCAAGATCCGAAAATATATGTTGGGCCGGTATGGGATTTCGATCTAGCTTTCAACAATGATAAGCGTCTAGGAGATTCTCAGAAAAAACTGATGCTCACAGAAGCACACGAGCCTCGGGTCTGGATGAACCGACTAATGAACGATCCCGAATTCAAGAAACTAGTTCGAAGTCAATGGAACAGCATAAAAGCCAATATTGAGTCTCTCCCACAATATGTGGATCAACGAGCAGAGACACTAAAACACAGCCAATTAGCTAATTTTCAGCGCTGGGATGTACTTGGAAAAAACATCAACCAAAGTTGGTACATGGGACAGAGTCATCAGGATTACGTTGATTTCATCCGCGACTATTTAACGGTTAGAATCTCTTGGCTGGATGACACGATTAATGGTGAGCAGTTTGATTAACGTTTTAAAAACATTAATTTTAAACAAAAATAAGACATGAACATATTGAGAGTTAGCCTATTGACTATTGGACTCATTGCATTTAGCCTTCCCTTTATATCGGTAAAATCTCAAGTACCTAATACTGACCAAAAACCGTTTGGTCTGAAAGATGCATTTGAAGGCAAATTCCTTATTGGGACAGCGCTCAATATGAATCAAATTTGGAGATCGCACCAAGCACCGATTAAAGTACTTAAACAACATTTTAACTCCATCGTCGCCGAAAACTCTATGAAGAGTATGTTCTTGCAGCCCAGAGAGGGTGAGTTTAACTTTAAGAATGCGGATCTCTTCGTTGAGTTTGGTAAAAAAAACGACATGGAGATTATTGGCCACACCTTAATTTGGCACTCTCAGGCACCTCGATGGTTTTTCTCGGACAAGGAGGGTCAGGATGTGTCAAGAGAAGTTCTAATCGAACGAATGCGCCAACATATTCATACCGTCGTTTCCCGCTATAAAGGACAGATTAAAGGCTGGGACGTGGTAAACGAAGTTATTTTAGACAATGGAGAGTGGCGGAAAAGTAAATTTTATGAAATCATTGGAGACGACTTTATCAAGTTGGCGTTTCAATTCGCTCATGAGGCTGACCCGGAAGCTGAACTTTATTATAACGATTACAATACGGCTATTCCGGCCAAAAGAGAAGGTATAGGAAGAGTTATCAAACAGATATTAGATTCAGGTGGTAGAGTAGACGCAATCGGCATGCAAGAACACCACGGATTACATTTTCCCTCATTAAACGAGGTAGAAAACTCTATAAAATACTTTTCCAATTTGGGTGTCGATGTAATGGTGACAGAGATGGATATTTCTGTTTTGCCACATGCACGTCCAAATGCTGGAGCGAACATTAGCGATACCAGTGCTTTTAGAAAGGAACTTAATCCCTATCCAGACGGCCTACCCGACGATGTTATGCTACAGTTAGGAAAACGATATATTGACTTTTTCAGGTTGTATTTAAAGCACCAAGATAAAATATCAAGAGTAACACTCTGGGGTATTAGTGACAAAGACTCTTGGCTGAATAACTTTCCGGTGCGCGGTCGGACAAATTACCCTCTGTTATTCGATCGGCAATATAATCCGAAACCCTTTGTTAAAGAAATCATTGCACTAGCAAAAGAATAAAACACAATCGGTTAATCAGTTAAAGCATCGAAATCAAAACCCGCTCGCTTTACCGAGCGTTTGGCTACATCTAACGCATAGGGAGCTTCATTGAATGGATGCACGGGCACCGGGGTTACATTTTTGAGCTCGTCTAGTATCTGCTGCCTTTCATGAATGGTCAGCTTTTCACAAGCCTCATACATGCCCCCCTCTTCCTCTTCGAGTATATCGTGCTTTTCCAAAATGTATTCAATCACGTTGATAACATCCTGACTTGGTGGGCAAACTAATAGAGAGGTTAACGCGCCGTGATCCAATCGCAATTTTGGTTGTAAAGGAAGAGGTTCTCCTCCATTTGCTTTCTGCGCTGCCACAAAAAGGATCTTTTCTTCCATTTTGATATGCGTCAACAACCCAACTCGGAACTCATGGTACCTATCCAAATCCACCTTATTCCGGTCTCTAATGGCTTCATTTAAAATCACTTCGATACGCCGGTGATCTTCGGTAAAGAAATCATAGAGTGTTTTATCTTGGGGCATATCTATTTTAGTTTTAGTTCTCGTTTTCGTCTTTTACTTTAACTACTCGAACCTTCCAATCCTCAGGTCCTTTCTCAATGTATTCCCATCGAAACGGTTCTTTGCTCTCTGCCTCCATTTGGTAGTAAAGTGGCTTCGGATCATGGTCATTTATAAATTCAAAAGCTTCACCGGGTCGGATATCGGCGAATGCTTGATAAAACATCTCGTGTCTTTGCGTCGGCGGAAATGGTCGCAGGTCAAATTCATTAACCACCGAAAAGCCATCATCACCGAGTCCACTTTGATCCTGCTTGGTAATATGGATGACAAACTCACCGTCATTTTGTTTCTTATAAATCCATTTATGTCTGCCCTCAAACTTATTGATAAAGATCTCATGGATTTCGACAGGGTCTTCTCCTGAAATAAGCTCCATCGTCGTATTTTGATCCATCATACCGTAGCGATGAAATACGATCTGCTTCCATTCGTCTTTATTTGCCTTTCTTAGATCTAATAACGTTGCAATACCATCAAATTCAATACCTTTTGATTCTTCTAAGCGAGTTACCTTTACTTTCCATTCCCGGCCGCCACGATTCAGGTAATCCCAACCGACGACGTCACCGTAGATAGAACGGAACTCATAAAATAGTGGGATTGGATCGTGATCATTTATAAAAGTGAAGCTATCATGCACCGGGAGGTCCTTAAAAAGCTTTATTAATAATTCATGTCTCTGTATGGGGACTAATACCCGAACATCTAGTTCCCCTTCAGCATTCTTTTCTAAATTCATTATTAAAAATTTTAAAATTGAAAACCTAATGTATAATCCATATAAACTGTATCGTCCACACTTAGTCGATTAAATAGGCTAGACCATCATTGACCGACTTGCAAAGTGTTCGCACCTTTCGTTCTCTAAAAATTTTCTCCATCAGCTCTCTGGCAACTTTATATTCATTGTGTATTGGACAAGGACGTAAAGAAGAGCATTCGCTCAGACCAAGACCGCATTCTTTAAAAATACGGTCATCTTCAATTGCTTCCACAATATTGATTACCGGCTGTTCCTGCTGCTCTTCGCTTAAATAAAAACCGCCATGGGGGCCTTTTAAACTGTTGATGATTCTCCTGCGTGCGAGTTGTTGTAGTATTTTACCCACGGTGTGCTCACTTGCCTTGATCTGACCTGCCACCTCTTTAATGCCAGCTCGTTCTCCCCTTTCACTTTGACTTGAAAGAAATATAACCGCCTTAATAGCATTTTTACAGGTTAAACTAAGCATATTGATACAAATAGAGGGTCATTGACTCTCTACAAATATATACAATAATCCGATTAAAAGTATTTAAATACTTTTAATATCCAAAAATCAAAGCATTTCCGTTACCAACAGGGTTCTTTTGTACTACATCTGAAGCATCTTTTCTAAAATTTTGCTTACCTGCTTTGACTTCTGCCGAGAAACGGGCACTTCGGTATTATCGATCATCACCAAACTACCACCGTCATGCTTCAAGATACCTTTTACAAAATTGGGATTTATCAGATGCGATTGATGTACCCGAACAAAATTGTGCTCTTTCAATAGCTCCTCAATTTCTTTTAAGGTACGACTAATTAAAATCTTGTTATCATCATCGCAAAATACATAGGTATAGTTATTATCAGATTGACATCGTACGATATTAGCTATCGCTACAATATGATATCCACCAGCTATGGGTAGTGCAATTTTCGGTTGTTTCTGCTGCCGGTTTACCAAATATTCGCGAAGCAAGTTCCATTGCTTTTCAGATGTTTTCCTTCGTCGTTGTTCCCAATAAGAAAGCGCTTTCACAATGTCCTTTTCGGTGATTGGTTTTTGTAAATACGTTATAGCGCTATATCGGAATGCTTTGACCGCATATTGGTCGTAAGCAGTTGTGAAAATAATATCAAAGTCAACGGGCTGCAGATTGTCTAACAACTGGAATCCATTCATATTTGGCATTTCAATATCGAGGAACAGCAGATCTGGCGGATACTTTTTAATAAACTCTAGACCTTCAAGTGGACTAGTGAAGATACCGATAATTGTATAACCTGCATCTACTTTATTGATCATATGCTTTAATACATTTGTGCTATGTGCTTCGTCGTCGATGATAATTATTTTTGTCATTGCTCAATATTATAAATTAATGAAACTCGTGTTCCCTGTGCTCGATCGTTATATTCTAAATCATCAATCTGCATGACGATAGCATCATCGTTCAAGTGATTATGTAGTGCTAGTCGGTCTCGAATAAGTGTAGTACCCATCGCTTCATGCAGTTTGGTTTTTTTCGCGCTTTCTCTCCTACCGATCCCATTGTCCTGGATAATGATTTTTAGGTTATCGTTGGTGTCAAATGTGATGTCCAATCGCTTTTCCGCCTTTAAACTAGGATGAAGACCATGCCAAATCGCATTTTCAACAATGGGTTGTAATAGTAAAGGTGGAATATAGTATTGAGAGAGCTCTTCTTTAGAAGAAACATGAACCTGATAACAAAAGCCCGAACCCATGCGGCTCTGCTCTAAAGATAGGTATAACTCTAAGATCTCAAGCTCCTCTTCCACAGTTATTTGCTGATGGCTAGCATTTTTTAAAATGTGTCTGAGCAAACTTGAGAAATCATCCAAATAGGTCATAGCATCTTCATTTCTGGATGTCATTATGAGATTCTTTATGGCGTTCATGCTATTGAAAATAAAGTGTGGATTCATCTGTGAACGCAATGCCACCATTTCTGTTTCCTTTATCTTTTTCGTGAATTCACTTTTTATTTTTTGTTCTCTTTCCTGTTCTATCTCGGCATACAATTGAACCAGTTCGACCGTTTTTTCACGAACTTTGATATCTAATTCGATATTCATTTCTTTTTGCAAGCGTTCATTCTCTTTAAACTGCTCTATTAGAGCTGCATCCGTCCGCTCTTTTTCTTCTTGCATCAAAGACACGTTTTTCCCCAATGCCAACGAAAAACAATAGACCTCTCCGATCAATCCTATCTGAAAAACAATATTGGGAGCTTCTTTAAAACTGAAAAAGTGACCCGGAATGAATTCAAGACCAGCATAGTTAATATAGGTACCGAGTACGGCGCCGATAAAAAATAGTGACTGACCTATTATAAAATAGCTCAATAAAGGATGTTTTACCTTAAAAATGATCCAAAAGATTAATACAAAGTTAATTGGAAGGATAATTAGGCGTACTATATTATAGAGCATTGTTAAAGACATTGCTGTTTCAAAAGAAAGCACGTTAAACAGAAAGCGAGAAACAGCATATATCAAACATGCAAAAGCCAAATAGTTAAGAACACGGGCAAGCCGCTTATCATACTGCTTAACTCGTAGCAGATTCAGAATAAAAAAAATATAAAATGTAATAAAAGCAAATTGAACAGGATCGTTCAACTGATTAGATAATTTCGGCGCGTATTGGAAAAAATTACCAACCGGAGCCAAGGTTTCATGGAGTACAATAAAACCAAATAACAACAAGAAAAATAAATAACCTAAATAATAAAAGTAAAGACGCCCGCCTACCCTTAACCATAAAACCAGAATAAATATAATAAGTGTAAATAGCGAAAAGATGTAGAAATAGTTGAAAACGATCGAAGCGATCTGTTCACTATAGTCATTTTGAGAGCGCTCCCAATAAGCTTTCTCAGAGACTAACATAAGGGGGCTGAATAAATAAGCAGCCCCCACCCGAACATATACCTCTACCTTCTGGGAAGGAACAAATGTAAACTCTGTAAAATAGTATTGTGATTTATTACTTCGTTGAGGTAGTGGCACATAATACCCATTTTTTAATTGGTCAAACTCCTGTTCATTTTGCTTGTAGATCGTCACCTCAAGAGCGTTACCATATAAGTAAGCTTTAACAGTATCTTTCGACTCGTTATCAACTTTAAAAGTTAACCAAAGCGCGGTGCTGAAATCAGCCATACCGCTAAGCTCATAGGGTTCCCATGCATCGGAAGCAATAACTTTATTAATACCGACGTTGGAGGCGGCTCTTAATGCCGTGACATTTTTATTATCAAGAAGGGGCAACTGATCGATAAGGGAATCGATCTTAATTTGCCCCTTGACCGGCATTGCACTGGCTAAACACCAAAATATGATTAGATAAAAGGTCTTCATCGATACCGTTTGCTTCATTCTTGATTGTGCTTTCCCCATAGACTTATTACCCATAAAACAGACGGACGTCAATTTGTAACTAAAGTAGTGATGTTTTTTTCTATTTGAAACCCTCAATGAGTATTTGGTACCATTGATTTAGTATTTGGGTATTTGCAGCTTCTTTTCCAAATTCTAACTCATTCCAGCCAGATACTCATTGGTACTTTCGGCGGATTGGTATAGTAGCTATGTTTGCCGACGTACTTGTCAACAGAGACAATTATTTTTTTAACCTATTTATGTTCAATTTTTAAAAAACAATGTAACGATGAAAAAATTAGTACTTGTATGCTTATTACTAACAGCATTTTCAATTGCAACCTATGCGCAAAAAGGCGCGATTGACATCAATGCGGGCGTAGATGTAGCCCTTCCTTTGGGAGATTTCGGTGAAGGTTTCGGTACTGGCTTTGGTGCCACAGCTAAAGGCTTATATGGTGTCAGTGACGAAGGCCAGGTAGGATTGACCTTGGGCTATATACACTTTGGGTCGAAAGAGGATCTTGGGGAAGGCAACAGCGTGTCTTTCGGAGTCATTCCTATCTTGGCTCTATACCGCCATCATTTTGGCAGTTTATACGTGGAGCCGCAAATCGGTTTATCATCCAATCGTTCCAAGATAACAGTTTCAAGTTCAGAATTCAACTTCGGCGGATCTGCTTCAAGTACATCCTTGGGTTATGCAGCGGGGATAGGCTATATGCTCGGAGATATTGACATTTCAGCACGCTATCAGGGTTTGTCGCGAGGAGGATCGAGTTCAGGTTTCGCTGCAATTCGCATAGCTTATAATTTTTCGCTCTAGAGCTGTGAACGTTAAAACACGATAAAAATGAAGACGATAAAATCCATATCCAGCATATTCTTGTTCTCACTACTTATTGGTGCCACTCTTTCCAGTTGCAGTAAAAGTAACAACGGGTCTGTCGACGAAGAGGACAACGCTTCTGGAGAACACACTTATAATATAACCTTGATCAATAAAGGTGATGCATCAAATAAGGTAGAATATAGAGGTGGACTACCATTAGATGAAGCACGTGCGATATACCGATATCGCACGATATCGGACGAAATAGAGCATAGTATAACCATGCTTTTTGGAAAGCTTGAGGAGGTAGGGAGTATTTACGGCAACTTCGATCTGGATGATAGCAAACAGCCCTTTACCAAATTAGGAGGCTACAGCTTACAAGACGGGGGTACATTAACCATAAGACCTGAAGGCACAACAGATATGTATATATCGACCTCGGGAACACTGACATTTTCAGATCTGAAATATGCTTTACCTACCTCAGCAGTAGGTGCGGCCTGTTACACACTCAAATTTGAAGGCGATTTCGATAAATATACAGACGGAGATAAAACCGATGAGACTTACCAAGGTTCGGGCACGTTTGTGATTAGTCCTCAGGATGATATGGGAACCTATAAGGCGCCCTAAACGAATTATATAAATAAAAAAAACTAACATAATGAATAACTCAAAAATACTACGATTCCTATTAAGTCTTATTGTCTTTACAGGTGCGCTATTCTTCACTGCATGCAGTGAAGAAGGAGCAGAAAATGTGGAACCCGATCCCATAACGGGTGCCGGTACAGCCTCTGCCACCATTGAATTTCTGGATACTGGAGAGAAAGTTCAGTTTACCGGTTCTGCGATGGGGGCTGTCGGTTCGGGTAGTGCCGATACCGTCATCATGCATTTCGCAGGGCAAGACCAATCGATGAGATTCATGCTCATGGTAACGCCGGTTAGCAAAGGAAAGCACACGATGGGTAAAAATGGTTTTGAAACTATCGGTGTTTTTTTCCCAGACACTATTCAATCTACTAATTATTTGAATGCATACTTGGTAGGCGAAGACAATATCAATGACAATGAGACAGAAATTGACGGTGCAGCATCCTTTGATATATCTACCTTCTCAAACAATTTGATTAAAGGCTCTTTCGAACTTACCATGATCCGAAATACGACGATCAAGGAAGATGGAGAGGTCATATCAGGTGATATAAAACGGGTGAAAGTGACCAATGGAAAGTTCAATGTCCCTTTATTTAGCGGCGGAAACATAAGCGGCAATTAAACTGAAGAGCTATGAAAAATCAGATTTTTAAATCCATAGCAATCGGCTTATTA
The DNA here is from genome assembly GCF_042159835.1 of Albibacterium profundi. Classification (NCBI taxonomy): domain Bacteria; kingdom Pseudomonadati; phylum Bacteroidota; class Sphingobacteriia; order Sphingobacteriales; family Sphingobacteriaceae; genus Albibacterium; species Albibacterium profundi. Next base: position 388,559 of record NZ_JBBVGT010000002.1, read on the forward strand.
AGTGCATTTTTCTTTGTTTCTTGTGATAAAAGCAACGATGAGCCCGACTTAAATTCCGATGGAGACATCACCGCAACTTTTCAATTTAGCGATGGCGAATCGGTAGACTTTACATTCACCTCTCAAGAGGATGACTTTGTAAAACCTTACGTGTATGGACCGAACAGCAACGATCACTATAAATTGTATTTACGAGGAGAGAAAGAAATCGGTGCCAAGATATATACCATCAATCTTTACGTCACCATGCCCGAAAACGGGGTTGGAGACTACCCATTTGGGCGAGCTTGGCAATGGTATGATGAAGGGTTCGTAACAGAGATTCTTATCGGTGTAACCGAGAAGGGCGATCCGCTCTCATTGAAACAATACATGTCCATGGAAATCGATAATACGAACAGTAAAGGGGTCACGATTACCTCGCTTACGGACACCCATGCCAAAGGAACGTTCTCTGGGAAAGCGATGTATACGGAATCCGACGTGGTTACAATAACCAACGGTAAATTTGATATAGCAGTTAACCGAGGCGATTGGGAAGATTAAAAATAAAATCACATAAAAAAGCACAGTTTAACATGAAAATAATACAATATACGGTCAAAGGATTACTGTTTATATTGTTCATTGGTACAGTTTTTACCAGTTGCAGCAAAAGTGAATCTGTTCCCGACAATCAACCGCCCAACAGCTTTAACCTTATCAGCGTAGCAGACGGTGCTACCGATATAGGACTAGAACCCCAACTAAAGTGGGAAGCTGCGACAGATCCTGACGGCGACCAAGTTACCTATCAGGTTTATCTGGATGCACAAAATCCGCCACAAACTTCCATCGTAAACAACTTGGATGTGAACACTTTTACTGTTGACGAAGCATTACACCCTAAAACCACTTATTATTGGAAGGTAGTCGCAAAAGATAAAAATGGAAAGACTACTGAAAGCGATATATCTTCTTTTACCACGAGAGACATGACCAACGCAGAGGCCATAATAGGAAAATGGTTTTACGAAAGTATTTCAGGACAACCACCGCTTTCAGCTTGTAATAAGCGGTCCTTTTTACATTTTACCGAGGAATTGTCTTTACGTAATGAAATCTTTTCACAGGGCAGTACTAGTAAAGTTTGTGGAAGGGAGTTTTCATCAACTTTTACTTATGAAGTTAAAGGGGGTCAACTCAGATTGTCTAATAAAAGCGTGGATGAGACGTACTTAATAGAATCCATAACAGACACAGAGCTTGTATTATTAATACGTGGAGAGTCCTATACATTTAGAAAAGAATAACAGTTGTTTTTAGAAAATTAAAAATAGAAACAATAAAACACCTACCATGAAAACACAACTTTATTCATACATTCAATACACAGGAGTGCTGCTTTGCAGCATGCTCCTTCTTTTTTCTTGTACTAAAGAAGAAGACGGACCTGAACCAGGTCCGGAAGAAAAATCTGAGTTGGTACTCAACCCCCTCAGAAACCGAAATTGATAAGGGAGACACCGTGACTTTCGAGGTTACGGTCGACGGCAAAGTCATAGATTCTGACATCTATATAAATAATGACAAAATCAGCGGAGCAAGCCATGTATTTGAAGAAGCAGGCATTCATCAGGTGATAGCCAAAAAAGAGGGTTATACAGACAGTGAAGCTATTGAAATAAAATCATACCAAGTAGATGTCTATGTAGCCGGACATGATTTCGGGGGTGCTGTCTATTGGAAAAATGGAACAATCGTAACCTTGACCGACGGAAAACCAAGTTCGAGAGCAAACGATATCGTGGTGGATAATGGTGATGTATATGTCAGTGGAGTTGACAACGACGGGGTCGGCAACCTTGCTGTTTACTGGAAGAATGGCACGCGGATCACGATGGCGACATCCAGGGAATATCCGGCGGCATATGGACGATCCATTGCTGTGGATAATGGCGATGTGTACATGGCTGGAGAACAAAGCACCCTACTACCGACAGGTGGCTTTGCTAGCCGTACCATGTATTGGAAGAATGGTACGGCTGTAAATTTAGGTGATAATGGACGGGCGGTTGAAATAGCCGTCGAGAATGGCGATGTCCATATGATCGCGCTAGAGACCGACCGTTTCAAGAAGATTGCCAATTACTGGAAAAATGGTACCCGTGCAGAACTCGACGGTGGAGATTATTTGCTAACTACTGCGTTAGCCGTGGATAACGGTGATGTTTATATAACCGGAAGTCGCCTTGTCCAACATGGAAGTTTTGGCACTGGCACGGCAATATACTGGAAAAACGGCACGCTCGTCACGCTTGCTGAGCGAACATATCCCACGGATATAGCCATCGATAACGGTGATGTTTATATATCAGCATCCGATTTCAATGGAAGTCGCAGCGCAGCTAAGTACTGGAAGAATGATGAAGAAGTATTCTTAACCGATGGAAAACAAAGTTCTGCCGAAACAACAGCCATCGCCGTCAGCAACGGAGATGTGTATGTAGCCGGATCATACGATCGTGACGCTGTATATTGGAAAAATGGTACGCTCATTAAACTCGAAGGAGTTAATGCAGAAGCATCTGACATCTTTGTGACCCGTTCGCTAGGGGAAAATTAAATACATTTCGTTTCTAGTTTAAATCCACCGGAATATTGCTTAACAGCATATTCCGGTTTTTTATTCTAAGATGTCACGCTTATAACCAACTAAAAGCTACTCAATGAGTCGTTGGAACTGCGTTTACTTGATATCGCCAATTTTGGTACTAGAAAGGATCTGTCTCAAATCATCTGAAGCCGGTAACTCAAATACCTCTAAGTGGAAGTATTTGATAGCCGCAAATAGGTGATCAAATATATCAGACATGGTATCTTCGAAAAAGACCCATGCTGTACCTTGAGTAAACATGTACAATTCTAGAGGGAGCCCATGTTCATTTGGCGCTAACTGACGTACCATTAAGGTCATATCCTTGTTGATGTCTGGACTGTTGTTCGCATAGGCATCGATGTAGGCTCTAAACAAACCGATATTTGTCAACCGTCTGCCATTCACCATCATGGTTTGGTCTACTTCATTCTTTTTATTGTATTCTTCAATTTCCTTTTCTCTTTTTTCGATAAAAGGAGCTAAGAATTTTATCTTTTTCAGTTCTGAAATTTCCTCGGGATCAAGATATCGTATTGATGAGATCTTCACATTGATAGCACGCTTGATTCGCCTACCGCCGCTTTCAGACATTCCACGATAGTTTTGAAACGAATCGCTCAAAAGCGTATAAGTGGGAACTGTAACTATAGTTTTATCCCAATTCTGTACTTTAACATTATTCAGGTTTATTTGTAAAACATCGCCATCGACACCATATTTCGGCATCACAATCCAGTCACCAACCCTCACGGAGTCATTCGCAGAAACTTGTATGCTCGCAACAAAGCCGAGTATCGTGTCTTTAAAGACTAACATTAAAATCGCTGATGCCGCTCCTAGAGAAACAAGGAAAGACCAGGGAGAATTTCCGGTAACTATAGAAACAATGAGTGTAGCAACAACAAAAATCAGGAAGATTTGCACGACTTGCAGATAACTATCCAAGGGCTTATCGGCAAATGCTTTTGAAGTTCGTAAAATGTCTCTTACGACCTTAAGAATTCCATTTATTAAGTTGTAGATAGCTAAGATCACGGCTATACTTAATAATTTTACTAAAACAGCTGCAATAGTAGGAAATCCAACAAAGATGAAAGGCAATATCTGTTGGGCTAATATTATCAGTATCAGGACACTTAAACGTCCCAATACTCGATGATGTATCAGGAAGTCATCCCAAGAGGTTTTAGATTTTTTAATCAGACTGGTCAATATCGTAACGAAGATTGACCGTAGAATATAATGTGCGATAAACAGCACGATGAAAGCTGCTATAAGCAAACTCCCAACGGTTAAAATGTGAGCAACGTTTTCGGACATCCCACTTTTTTCAAAAATATTAGATGCCCATTCATAAAGTGCACTGGTGTTTTCTGGCGCTACGGCAATGATGTTTAGTTTTTCCATATTAACATTCAAAATTACGAAAACTAAGAGGCTTACAAAATAACCAACCGATATTTAGAAAAAGTTAAGAGTCATCATTAAAATAACGATCCTCTCTAGTTGAAAAATCCCCCTTTTCAAGGATTGTTTTGAGCTGTCATTCTCAGTATCTTTGATATATACCCATCTTTAGAATTAAAGATCATGTTATGCAAAATCTACGCATTAAAAGAATTGGGTGTTTTCTAATGGCATTCTTTCTTCTGGCCTCAGGATGTAAAGAAAGCGACCCGAACATCCCCGAGAAAAGCGGCACGCTGTATTATTCTTCAGCAAATGAGTTAATTAAATATGACTTCCGCTCCAAACAGGAAGTATCACTGTTTTCAGGAGGCGATAACTACCGAATCTCTGAAGATGCCAAGCGATTCCTATGGTATAAAAATAATTTTACCGACGGAATTACGCAGGTTCAGGTTCATAATTTACAAACACCAAGCGAGTACCAGACAATTACGGTTCCTTTGGTCATTGAACATACGCCGCAGTTTGTTATTGGAGAAACAAGCTTATTCGCAGCGCTGGCGAGAGCCGAAGACGAACCAATTAATCGAACGGATCTGGTATTTTTTAACGATAATAATCAAATTAACGGGCGCATTCCGCATGTTAAAAGCTTTGTATTTTTGCCTAACGGTAACGATATCATATTGTCGGCGGAAGCATTGAACGCGCAGGGAGAGCCCATTGGCTATGCGCTAGCTCTTTTGAAGAATTACCAATCTGAAACAGATCAGCAAAGCATCGTCATTCATGAGTATCCCGATTATGCGCAGTTGCCTGAAGGAATCGCGGTCTCCCCTAATGGGCGACAGATAGTATTTACGCAGTCCGATCACCTATATACAGCAAACACGCAAGAAAATGGTACGCCCAAGCAACTAACACAATCACGCTTCCGGGAAATTGATGCCGCTTGGAGCCCGGACGGACAATCCATCATTTTCACGGCAAATGTTAGCGGAGTAGCCGAATGCGGCGAGATCAGAATTATTCCCGCTCATCCAAATGATCCGATACCGGTGCCGGAAGATGGTGTTAATAATAAGCCGGTGGATCCATTACAACCATTAGATAGCGATGGCGAGGTTATTCATGCCTGTGCTTCAGAATCCTTTATTTGGTTGTAGACTGATTCCTATGAATTGCGTATAGGTATTGGACAAACAATATACTCTTGTTCCTGAACGGCAGACTATTACATTATTTGAAATTAAAAGGTAATAGGATAAACAAACTATTTTTATGAGTTTTAATATATCAATATAAGTAGTTACTTTGTAATAACAAAAGGAGTGTTATGGAAACGCCAATAATCAAAATCGGAAATTCAAAAGGACTTCGTCTAAGTAAAACTATTTTAGAAACATATAAAATCAAGGACAAAGTAGAACTTATTTTTGAAGAAGGACGAATCATCCTCAAACCAATTGCTACACCAAGGGAGAACTGGGAAAAGGAGTTTATAAAAATGAGTGAAAACAATGACGATAAGTTGCTAATAAATGATGTTTTCGATGACGAAGATCTTGAAGAATGGATTTAAAGCAATACTCAATAGTACTTGTCAATCTTGACCCGACCGTCGGGAGTGAAATAAAAAAGACGAGACCCTGTGTGGTTATCTCACCAAACGAGATAAACAAGTTTCTAAAAACGATCGTTCTTGCACCAGTGACAACTAATTTGACAAAATATCCGACTAGAGTTCCTATAAAACACAATGGAAAGAAAGGAATGGTTGCAATTGATCAAGTTCGTACAGTAGATAAAACCAGAATCATTCGAGTTTTTGAGAATCTTAGTAAATCGGAAATTGACGAGTGTAAGTCAGTAATCAAAGAGACCTTTGTAGATTAAAAAACCAGGTCTAATAATAGTAGCTTTCTGTACCTGTCTACTCACATGCTCTGTTTTAATATTACAATACAAAGTTCCTAAAGGATAGAATCTAAAATGTATCCAATACTCGGCTTGACGTATCCAATTGTCGATTGTTAATGGTTTTTCTCATCCGAAGGATATTGCGACGATAGCATTATTTGAGTCTCTTATTTAACACGACTTATTTTATGTATTCATACTTTGTCAATCTCTTGTCTCCGGATTTTATTAAAATAGCTTGTTCCGTCCCCCATTTCAGGTCCCGGCTTGCCGTTGCCTCGCTGATTTCCCTGAAATTTACCAAATAATCTTTTCTGCTGAATGATTTGGTGCCAATGATTGTCCTGTATAGCTCAATGCGATCAGGCGCGGTAAGTTTCTTGTTTTGGGAGGCAAGGAGATTATCCAGCGCTTGAAGAATGATGGTTAACATATACTCAATAAAAGGCGTGGAACTGCCGTTTTTATCGGATTGGGATAATGCCCCATAATAGGTTTCTTGATTGGATTTTATGAGGCTTTCAACAGGCAGATATTCAAATATAGGATATTCTTGCATTAAAATAAGTGTTTGCCACAATCTCCCCATTCTCCCGTTACCGTCTGAAAAAGGGTGAATGAATTCAAATTCATAATGAAACACACAGCTTTTAACCAAAACGATGTCTTCATCCGTTTTTAGGTAATTGAATAAATCCTTCATCAAACCTTTTATCATGCTCCCGTTTGGTGCGATGTGTTCCACTATGGATCCTTTTACAATACCAACATTCTCTGTGCGGAGTTTGCCGGCACGTTCAATCAGCCCATTCATCAAAATGCCATGTGCTTTTTCTAAATCCGTTAATCGATAAGGGTCAAATTCATATAAGCGTTCGTAAACCTGGATGGCATTCTGTACTTCGATGATGTCCTTTTGAGGAGCGAGTACCCGTTTGTTTTCCAACAAGGCGGTTATTTGATCTTCTCCAAGCGTGTTCCCCTCAATCTCCAAAGATGATTGGATAGTTTTGATGCGGTTCTTTTTACGTAATTCCGTAGGGGGTTTATATAGATGCAAAGCTTTAATTTCCCCCAACTTTTCGGAGATGGAAACGATTGACTTTAATATTTTATCCGTTAATTGATAAGGTGGCTTCATACGATGATAGTATCATTTGATAGTATCACAAAGGTAGTCATTTTGTAATTCTTACAATATGAAAACACTTTCATGTTGAAATTTGTTCGTATTTTCGACATGAATATTTATTTATGATGAGTCATTCGACATGATTAAATCATGAAGATGAAATTTTGGTACAACTTCGACATATGGCTACAAAGCTGCGACGAGCGCTTAAAAATGCTATTACCGGGTCAGTAACTTATACCCCACTCTGCTGTGAATACTTTCTCCTCAAAAAATGGGTCGATCTACCTATTATGTCAACTAAAAGTTGATGGATTTATTGACTGCTCAATAAAAGACTATCTGTGTGATTTAAAGCAGAAAAGGCGCAATTTCTTGCGCCTTTTTGTGATCCCGCTGGGGCTCGAACCCAGGACCCATACATTAAAAGTGTATTGCTCTACCAGCTGAGCTACGGAATCCTTAATACTTCCTTTTTTGAAAGTGATGCAAAGATAGAATTATCAGCTATACTGTCCAAAAATAATTGAATATAATTTCAATTCGGCAATTAACTCCCTAAATCTCAATGGCAAATATTTTTACTTGTTAAGCCGAAATACAGTTTCCCCTCCTATTACGGTGCGACTAACCTTTACATTTCTTAATTGTTCATCCGGGATCTCCATGATATCTTGTTCTAGAATCACAAAATCGGCTACTTTTCCATTTTCGATGCTTCCATGTGTATCTTCCTGAAATGACGCAAAAGCCGACCAAATAGTCATCCCTTTTAATGCTTCCTCCCTACTGATAGCATCCTCAAGCTGGAAACCACCTTCTGGTTGGTTGTTGGCGTCGACACGTGCGACTGCTGCATGAAAACCGTATAAGGGGTTGAAGTGTTCAACGGGAAAGTCGCTCCCCAATGCCAACATACCATAAGCTTCCAGTAAATCTTTATAGGCATAGGCGCCTTTCATGCGCTCTGCACCTAAACGATCTTCTGCCCAATACATATCAGAAGTGGCGTGGGTAGGCTGAACCGAAGGTATAATGGAATAGGCTGCGAATTTTTCAAAATCAGTAGGCGCAATGATCTGTGCATGCTCAATTCGCCAACGACGATCATTTTCTCCCTTCAAATACTTACCGTACACATCAAGCATAATGCGGTTTGCTGAATCTCCAATAGCATGGGTGTTTATCTGAAAATCAGTTTCGCTCAACACACCTACAACTGAATCTAACTTCGACGGTGACAATAGAAGAAAACCGGATGTTGACGCATCTGAATAAGGATGCAATAAGCAAGCTCCACGCGAACCTAAAGCCCCATCGGCCATGAGCTTAAATGAACGTACATTTAAGCGATCGCTAGCATAGGTACCTTCTTTCTGATAATGCTGTAAGTTTCTTTCGCTGAGCGCTACCATCGCATAATCACGGATTTTTAAGTCTCCACTTTCATATAATTTTTTTAGCAAGTCAATTTGATTTATGCTTAGACCGGCATCCGCGATGGTTGTCAACCCAACGGAAACGCACGAGTCTTGCGCTTTTAATAGCTGACGTGTTAGATCAGCCTCTGTCGGGTCAGGAATATTACGCCGCACTACCCCCATAGCATTATCAATCAATACACCGGTCAGTCTATTATTATCAGCTACGAAAAGACCGCCTTCAATTTCCCTCGGTTTGGTAACACCAGAAAGCTCTAAGGCCTTGTCATTAACAATGGCGGCATGTCCGTCGATACGTGTCAAGTAAATGGGTGTCTCAGGAAAGGCTTCATTAAGCAAATGATTGTCTGGAAATTCTTTCCCAGGCCACTTATTTTGGTCCCACCCTCTTCCTAAAATCCATTTGTTGTCTGGATTAGCTTCATGGAATGCTCTTAATCGTTCCACCACCTCTTCAAAACTTTGCGTATTGATCAAATCGGCTTGATCAAGAGTACTACCCAAACCGAAGAAGTGGGCATGTGAATCATAAAATCCAGGGTAAACTGGTTTCCCCTCAGCATCGATCGTCTCGGCAGCCTGATAATTATTTAAGATATCTTCGCTTGTTCCTATTTCTATAAACTTTCCGTCGGCCACGGCAAATGCTTCTGCAGTCGAGAATAAGCTATCGACCGTGTAAATATTTGCATTGTGGACAATTAGGTCTACATTTGTCTTAGAGGAGCATGCGGCCATAAGTATTGTTAAACATATAACCAAGCTGTTTAATAATGGATGTCTTTTCATTTATTCGTGGTTTATGGTTGCGTATCTAGAGATGCACGGATCATGCGGTCATTTCCCGAAATATCTTTCTTTAAAATAATATTTTTAAATCCATTGGCTGACAAATAGTCAACGAGCTCTTCCCCATATTGTTGATTGATTTCAAAATAGATCAATCCACCGTCATGTAAGTTTTTTATAGCATATGCCGCAATCGTTGTATAGAAAATCAACGGATTTTCTTGTTTAACAAATAAGGCTTGATGAGGTTCGTAGTCAACGACATTTTGATGCATACCCTTTTTTTCTTCCGAACCAATATACGGAGGGTTGCTCACAATGATATGAAATTTCTGATTTAATTCATTGACATAGGGTTCAGCTTGCAAAATGTCAAGCTGCAGAAAATCAATGTCAGCTTGGTGAAGTTCTGCATTTTCCTTAGCAACCTGGAGTGCATCCGAGGATATATCTACGGCGTGGACACGGGTTTTGACAGGTGACTTTTTTTTCAAAGTGATAGGGATGCAACCACTTCCGGTACCAACATCCAATATCTCAATAGGCTCTTGTAGTTGTTTGGAATCAGTGAGATCATCTACTATCCACGTGACAAGCTCCTCTGTTTCCGGACGCGGGATTAAAACCGACTCGTTGACGATGAACTTTTCTCCCAGGAAGTATGAGTAGCCTACAATGTGCTGAATGGGTCGCCCTTTCTCTAAGTCTAAAAGTATTTGATGAATGGTTTGCGTTTCAGCCTCGCTTAGCTGTAATCGGGAATCGAGTTTTAATTGCATACGTCCACGATTAAGTACATGCTCCAGACTCAGCCAAAACAGTTCCGTTGCTTCAGACGGCGAATAAAGGTGTGTTAATGATTCAATAAAGTTTTGCCGAATTTTATGAGGTTGCAGCATGGGCGACTTATTTAATATTCAAATCTACATAAAATAACGAAAGACCTATATTTGCATTATGCAGAACCATGATATATATATGCGTCGTTGTCTCGACCTAGCATCTTTGGGTGCCGGTTCGGTGAGTCCTAACCCGATGGTAGGCGCGGTTATCGTACATGACCAACAGGTCATCGGCGAAGGTTGGCATGAGCGATATGGTCAGGCGCACGCAGAGGTGAATGCTATTAATCAGGTTTTAACTAGCTATAACTCTCAAGCCGAAGAATTATTAAGGAATTCCACGCTCTATGTGAGCTTAGAGCCTTGTTCTCATCATGGTAAAACTCCGCCCTGTGTCGACTTGATTATTAAACACCAGATACCGCATGTTGTAATTGGCTGTCGGGATTCATTCGATAAGGTAAACGGTCAAGGCATAAAACGTTTGACCGATGCCGGGGTTCGGGTGACCGAAGGTGTGTTGGAGAAGGAAGCACGCCACCTTAACCGCCGTTTCTTTACGCAGATCTCGAAAAAGCGTCCCTATATCATTTTGAAATGGGCGCAAACGGCTGACGGCTATTTTGCGCCGGTTGACGCACAACAGAAATGGATCAGCAGCAAGCAGTCGAAATTACTTGTTCACCGATGGCGAAGTGAGGAAGATGCTATCTTGGTAGGCAAGAACACAGCATTGATTGATAACCCTCAACTAAATACTCGCTTGTGGAAGGGGAAAAATCCGAAACGGATTGTAATGGACAGAAACTTGGAGCTTCCTCCTAACCTTCATCTGTTCGACAAGAGTGTGGAAACAATTGTTCTCAATGAGAAAAAAACTGATATCCAGGCTAACCTGAAATATATTTCTTTAGAGAGCTTTGATTTCTATTTGGCAGAGAGCGTAAGCTTCCAGCTATTCCTGCTGGATATTCAATCGGTTATTATCGAAGGTGGCGCCAAAACAATCGATCTCTTTATTAAATCCGGCCTTTGGGATGAAGCGCGTGTGTTTACGTCGGACACAATTTGGGGCGAAGGGCTTGCTGCTCCTCGCATCAACGCAGGGCCGACAGAATCGTTGCGGATAGGTAGCGACCAACTCTCTATATATTATCGCCCATGATATTCGTATTTTTTAGCATTGTCTGCAGCGTTTTAGTTTCAATTATTTTGAAGCTGGCCAAACGTTACGAAATCAGTACCAATCAGATTATTGCTTGGAATTATCCAATGGCCGTGATATTAAATTTGATTTTCTATAAGCCTCAGATCCAACAGATTTCATTTAATACCGGAAATACGAGTCTATATCTTGTGCTCGGTTTTTTACTACCGGCATTGTTTTTAGCAATCGCCGCCGCTATTAAATACACCGGGATTGTTAGGACCGATATTGCACAAAGAACGTCGATCTTTATCCCACTCATTGCTGCCTTCCTTATCTTTCATGAGGACCCGACAATCCAATCCATAATCGGCATCGCCGTCGGTATCGCAGCTATTATTTGCTCGATCAGATGGAATGCTTCGTCAAATGCTAACTCCGGAAAGGCAGGATGGCTATATCCATTGATTATCTTCTTCGGAATGGGTCTGATCGACATTCTGTTCAAGCAGATAGCGCAACATAAAGAAGTGCCGTACACAGCTTCCGTTTTGTGTGTATTCATTATTGCGATGGTTATTTCGTTCATCTATATCGGTGCAAGAATATATCGGGGATCGGAAAAGTTCAGCCTAGTATCGATTTTTTGGGGTCTTCTTTTGGGTGCGTTTAATTTTGGTAATATTTTGTTTTATATGAAAGCGCATCGCGCGATACCAGACAACCCATCAGTTGTCTTTTCGGCCATGAATATCGGGGTGATAGCGCTTGGTGCGGTAGTAGGCTTGTATCTATTTAAAGAAAAGTTATCAGTCTTAAATAAAGTTGGTATTTTGCTTGCTATCATTTCTATCCTTATTATTGCCGGCAATGAGTCTATTTGAAGATACGTACACGACGATTGAAAATCCAGTCACCGGGTTATTTAAAGATAAAGGGAGCAAGTTCATAGCCTATGCATTTCCGTTTAACGATGAGCATGAGCTAAAAGATTTACTGATGAAGGTAAAGACCGAGCACCCGAAAGCCCGTCATCATTGTTATGCCTACCGGTTGGGTATCGACCGATCAGTATTCAGAGTCAACGATGACGGTGAGCCGGCCGGATCTGCCGGACGTCCTATATTAAACACATTGTTATCAGCAGATTTGACTAACATCCTCGTTGTAGTTGTCCGGTATTTCGGTGGAACCTTATTGGGAATACCGGGATTAATCAATGCATATAAATCTGCTACACAGGATGCAATAGATCAAGCAGATACAATTGAAAAACATGAACAAGATGTTTATGAAATTCAATTTGAATATCCGCAGATGAACGATATTATGCGGGTAGTAAAGGATGAAAACCTAGATGTAGTTAAACAGGATTTTGAAATTAGCTGTTTGATGCAAATTGCTATCCGGAAAACGATGGTAAACCGATTGGCGGATCAGATTGCTAGCCTTCCAAATACGAAACTGAAATACTTACGAACTATTTAGTCTCTTTTTTCTCGTCTAACAGTTGGTCGCGATAAACATCGAGACGATCTTCTTGCTTTTTACTTACTGTAGGAAAATCAGGCTCCATCTCTTGCAGGGTTTCGACGATGATGCGACCGATCGCTAATCTCGAGAACCATTTTTTATCAGCCGGGATAATATACCAAGGAGCGCTATCGGTGCTCGTCTCATTGATACATTCTTCATATACCTGTTGGTATTGATCCCACAAAGCGCGCTCGTCTAAATCGCCTGCGGAAAACTTCCAGTGTTTATCTTCTTCATTCAATCGATCCAGAAACCGATCACGTTGTTCTTCTTTTGACAGATGCAGGAAAAATTTGATAATAGTGGTACCGTTCCGAGTCAGATGTTCCTCGAACTGTCGAATACTTTTATACCGATCGCTCCAAAACTCTTCAGTAATATCAGATTCCTTTCTAATTCCGGGGAGTCGCTCTTTTAATATATATTCTGGATGCACTTTACAAACCAGTACATATTCATAATGAGACCGGTTATGAATGCCTATTCGCCCACGCTCTGGCAGTGCATCATAATGCCGCCAAAGAAAATCATGGTCGTAATCTTCATCATTCGGTTGCTTAAAGCTAAACACCTGACAGCCTTGCGGGTTCACACCGCTCATAACATGTTCGATAGCACTGTCTTTACCAGCTGCGTCCATGGCTTGAAAGACAATTAATAGACTCTTCCTATCCTCTGCATACAGTCGCTCTTGCAACTCAAACAAGGAATCCTGAAAGTCTTTTAGATCTTCTTTGGCATCGTCTTTAGAAAGACCAAATGTTTCATCTGTCTTAAAGTCAGCTAGTTTAATCGATTTTCCTGATACTTTAAATTGCTCGTATTTTTTGCTCATCTCGATTCGTAATTTATATTCAGATCAATATATTCTCAGACGTGAATGATTCATAAGACTTAGGAAAATAAATATAAAGATAAATTTCTTCAAACATTTACGATATTTACGGATATGTTTAGAAGAATTAAGAACAGGTTCCTCCGCTATCTGCTCATTTTCATTTACTTTATTATCATTTTCATCTGCGCAGTAGAGATTAACTTCCTCAATCTTTTCGGGTACTCTCCCAATCGGGATGATATTCAGATGCCAGAGTTAAGCGTTGCTTCACATTTGTATACAGCGGATGGAAAGCTGCTTGGAACGTACTTTAAACAAAACCGCAATCCGGTTCAACACGAAAATCTTTCCGAACCTTTGAAGGAGGCATTAATCTCGACGGAAGACATCCGTTTTTACAAACATAATGGAGTGGACTTTATCGCAGTGTTCACCAGTATTATATCGACATTCCAAGGCGAAAAGCGCGGAGCGAGTACACTAACACAGCAACTTGCGAAAAACCTATATCAAACGCGTTATGATAAATCGGCCGGACTGCTAGGTAAAATTCCAGGTGTTAGGATGGTTATCATCAAAATTAAGGAATGGATGACTGCTTATAAGCTTGAAACAAAGTATTCTAAGGAGGAAATTCTAACAATGTACCTAAACACGGTCTCCTTTGGAAACAATACATATGGTATTAAAACCGCAGCCAAACATTATTTCAATACAATACCGGATTCTTTAGATGCACCGCAGTCAGCCTTGCTTGTAGGTATGCTAAAGGGCACAACACTTTATAACCCAATCAGAAATCCTGAAAACTCGAAAAAACGAAGAAACGTAGTGCTCAGCCAGATGGCTAAAGAAAATTTTATCACTAAAGATCAACTTGCAGAGTATCAATCTTTGGACATCAACCTATCAGTAGCGGAAGTTGAGGATGAACTAATAGGGAACTCCTACTTAAGATCCGCCGTTTTGCGCTTTCTTGATGAATGGAGTGAGGAAAGTGGTTATGATATTTACGAGGACGGACTACAAATTTACACAAGCATTGACTCTAAAATGCAGGCCTACGCAGAAGAGGTAGTGGCAAAACAAATGCGAATTCTTCAAAATCGTTTCGAAAATGTCTGGGGCGATGATCTGCCATGGCGTGACTCACAAGGTAATGTCGTTGAAGGGTTCTTAGAGAATTTAGCGAGCAAAACGGATTACTATGAATTTCTAAACGAAAAATATGATGGAATCCAGGATAGCATTCAGTTTTACCTGACTCAAAAGAAAGAAATGAAGGTTTTTACTTGGGACGGAATGGAAACGGTAAATTATTCGACTCTCGACTCACTGGCGCATTATGCCAAGATGATCAATACCGGAATGATGTCAATGGATCCCTTCAACGGCGAAATTAAAGTTTGGGTAGGCGGGATAAATCATAAGTATTATAAATTTGACCATGTTGACCAAGCTAGAAGGCAAGCCGGATCAACATTTAAGCCTTTTGCCTATCTGACGGCGATAGAACAAGGAATCGATCCTTGTGACAAATTCGTGGATAAACCGGTTAGGATAGAGTATATAGAAAATGGCGAAGAAATGGTCTGGGAGCCTAAAAATGCAGATTGGAATTTTACTTACCAAAACATGTCGCTAAGATGGGCGATGGGTCGTTCTGTTAATTCAATCACAGCTCAAATCACCGAAGAGGTTGGCTGGGACAATGTAGTTGAGACGGCGCACAGGGTAGGAATAGAAAGTCCGCTGAAGTCGGTGCCTTCTGTTAGTTTAGGATCAAACGATGTAAGTGTTTTGGAAATGGTAAAAGCATATGCTACTTTTTTAAACAAAGGGAATCAAGTAGACCCGGTGCTGGTGACAACCATTAAAGACAGACACGGGAAAGTAATCGCTGAATTTAAATCTGAAAACGAGCGTGTTATCAGTGAGGAGGATGCATGGTTAATGTTATATATGCTTCGCGGAACGATGGACGAGCCGGGCGGAACGTCGCAGGCTCTTTGGGAGTGGGATTTATGGAAAGACGGAAATCAAATTGCGGGAAAAACAGGCACTTCATCTGATTATGTTGATGGTTGGTACATGGGTCTTACCAAAGATTTAGTAACCGGCGTTTGGGTTGGAAACGATGAACGAAGCATTCATTTTAAAAGCTCGGCAACCGGTGAAGGCGCTCATACGGCGCTTCCAATCTTTGGTATGTTTATGGAGAAACTCTATCAAGATGAAAATGACGAATATACGTATGGTCCTTTCCCTGAACCCACAGTTGAAATTACGAAAGAATATAACTGTCCGACACCACGACCACGACGCCAAGTCGACTCAACTGAAGTTGATTCCAGCGTAGTGCCTTTGCCTCATGCGATTGAAATGGATCGTATTCTTGAAGAGATTGAACGAAGTCTACCAGACAGTTTGTAAACAAAAAAACATATCTTTAACTAGACAATTATAAAGGAACGATGAAATTTATGGTTACGAATACATTGAATAAAAAGTTTGCAATTGGGCTCTCATTTTTGATTGTCTTTCTATGCTCTTTTTTAAGTGCGGAGGCGCAATATTTTGGTCAAAATAAAATGCGCTATAAAAAGCTTGATTTTAAAGTAAAAGAAACTCCTCACTTCAATTTATACTATTACATGGAGAATGATTCACTGTTGGCAAACTTTGCCAAGGAGAGTGAGTTATGGTATGAATTACATCAACAAGTATTTCGTGACACGTTTGATCATAAAAACCCACTGATAATTTATAATAACCATCCCGATTTCCAACAAACCACAGCTATACAGGGTTCCATCAGTGTGGGGACAGGTGGTGTTACAGAAGGTTTGAAGAACAGAGTCGTGATGCCAATTATGCAGGTGAATAGTCAGACGCGACATGTACTCGGTCACGAAATGGTCCACGCATTTCAATATCACTCGCTAATAGAGGGAGATTCAACTCAGTTAGAAAATATCGGCAACCTTCCCCTGTGGATGGTTGAAGGGATGGCAGAGTATCTTTCTGTAGGAAAGAAAGATGCATTTACTGCAATGTGGATGCGCGATGCTTATCTTAATCAAGATATCCCAACGCTAAAGGATTTAACAGAAAGTAATAAATACTTCCCATATCGTTATGGGCAAGCTTTCTGGTCATACATCGGTTCAACCTATGGAGATACGGTCATTGTTCCCTTATTTAAAGCGACGGCAAAATATGGTTATCAGATGGCAGTTCGCCGAGTTTTAGGTTATGATGAAGCCACTGTGTCAAGCTTATGGCGACAGGCTATCGAAAATACATATAAACCACTCTTGACAGACACAACGAAAAAACCAGTCGGAAATATCATCATCGACAAAAATAATGCGGGAAATACTAATGTGTCGCCAGCAATTTCACCAGATGGTAAATATGTGGCTTTTTTGTCCGAAAAGGATCTTTTTAGTATTGATCTCTACCTAGCAGATGCACAGACAGGGAAAATTATTCGAAAATTGACGAGTCGTATCAGCAATAGCCATATCGATGAGTTTAGTTATATTGAATCTGCTGGTAGCTTTTCCCCGGATAGCAGAAAGTTTGCATATAGTGTATTCTCGGAAGGACGGAACAAGTTAATGATAACAGATGTCTCTAACGGAAGAACGCTACTAACAGAAGGGATGGGCGAAGTTGGTGAATTCAGCAACATTACTTGGGCGCCGGACGGCAAGTCTGTTGTATTTTCTGGCTTGAAGCAAGGGCAGAGCGATCTTTATAAATACAACATAGAAACAAAAAAGCTGACACAGCTAACCGATGACCCTTATTCGGAATACCATCCATCCTACTCGCATGATGGAAAATATCTGGTATTTAGCAGTGACCGTGGCAGTTTCCAACGGGGTGATGAATCTGTAAATATCAGCTTTAACCTTTCACTGATGGATATGGACAGTCGCCAAGTAGTCGATATACCCGTGTTCCCGACAGCTAATAACCTAAACCCGCAATTTTCGGGTGATGACCAGCAGATCTATTTCCTATCTAACCGCGATGGTTTCAGGAACCTATACCGTTATACAATTGAAACCAATACTACTGAGCAACTGACTGAATACTTTACTGGCATTAGTGGTATTACCGAGTACTCGCCAGCATTAAGTGTTTCGGCGAATGACGATATTTTATATTCATATTATCGATCGCAAACCTACACAATCTACAATGCTAAAGCCGATGAATTTGAGCCTCAGCCGGTTGCCAATGACGCAATCGATTTTACAGCGGCCATGCTCCCGCCTTTGAAGTCATACGGAGTGGATGTAGTTAACACGAACTTGCGAAACTTTAATAATTTGACGCGAATAGACACTGCGCAAATTTATCCGATCCCGTACAAACCCAAATTCAAGTTAGACTATTTAGCGAGTAGCGGAATGGGCGTATCCGTCGGGAGTAGATACGGTGCCGGCCTTGCCAGCGGGATTCAAGGCATATTTTCTGATATCTTAGGACGCAATCAAATATTTGCAGGTTTGGCAATAAATGGCGAAATCTACGACTTCGGAGGGCAAGTTGCCTACATCAATCAGGCGAGTCGCCTGAACTGGGGAGGCGCGATATCGCATATTCCTTTCATCTCCGGATTGGTATCTGCTTCTATTGACGAAAACTCGCAAATATCGCCGACAGGGGTTGCATATTTGGATAACTACGATATTATAAGAACCTTCCAAGAGCAAGCAGAGGCTTTTGTTGCCTATCCGTTTTCGAGAAGAACTCGTGTAGAAATGGGTGGTGCTTTTGCACACTATAGCTATCGTATAGATCGGTATACAAACTATTATGCTGCCGATCCGAACTCCTACTACCCTCTTTATTATTTAGGTGGAGACAGACGAAAAATAGATCTGGAAGAAGCTGCGAAAACCTACGGATCAAGTTTTGAGTCTTTCACAATTCAACAACTGAACAGCGCCTTGGTCGGTGATAATTCAGTATTCGGAGTGGCAGCTCCATTAGCGGGTTATCGCTACCGGCTTGGTGTGGAACAGTACTTCGGCGACTATAACTTTAGAAGCTACACGGTAGACTTAAGGAAATATCATCGGATGAACAAAGTAACACTGGCAGCCAGGGCTTATACTTATATGCGGGTAGGTGAAGACAGCGACCGGCTATATCCTCTGTTCTTGGGATATCCGTATCTAATACGAGGATACGAGTCTTCAAGTTTTTATAATAACCAAAGCGGCGTATCGACCTTCAATTACAATCAGCTAATGGGAACGCGCATAGCTGTTGCTAATATCGAAGCGCGGATTCCCTTTACTGGTCCTGAACGTTTGTCACTGTTCGCATCGAGAATGCTATTCTCGGATCTCAACTTTTTCTTTGATATGGGCTTAGCGTGGAGTGAAGGAGATAAGATTGCATTTAAATCAGAGCCTGACCTCATTGAACAAGTCCCAAGTCCGACAAGCCCTAACACATATATCAATGTATACGAGCGTGTGCCAGCGATGAGTGCTGGGGTATCGTTACGGGTAAATATGTTTGGCTACTTTGTCATCGAGCCTTATTTTGCGATTCCTTTCCAAAGGAACGATGTTAAATTTGGGACATTCGGAATCAACTTTGCCCCTGGATGGTAATAAAATATAGGTTAGCCTACGCTAGATGATAACTATGAGGCGTAGGTTAACCTATCATAGCCATGGGATGATATGCATCGCATATCCATATGAATGCTGAGGTCATGCCAGTTAGCATTATCAAAACGAATCAGTCTTTCTTTCTGCGGCCTTGTATATGTGTCAATCTCATCTAATCTGGTCAGTGCTGTGTCTTGCCGAACCTCTTCAAAATACACTAATCGAGTCGCCTCTTTGTGTCCGTTAAGTCCCAAACTCTGTCGACTTTTATAATACTGCATGGTGTAATTCAAGTTATCTGTCAGACCAATTTTGAAATTCTTTCGATTCGTATCTGTCAATATGTATATAAACTGTCTCATAATGCTTGTTTCTAACTAATTTCTTTGGTTATACAAATTAAATTACTAACTTTAATGGCACAATATTACTAATAATATTAGTACAAACAAAATAAATTTTAAAATGTCTAACATCGCTGCAAATTTACGGTACTTAAGAAAAAAGAAAGGCTTAACGCAACAGCAGTTCGCTGATGCAATGGATATTAAACGTTCGCTTGTCGGAGCCTACGAAGAACATAGAGCAGAACCTAAATATGATCTACTAAAAAAAATAGCAGATTTCTTCGACCTATCTATGGATGAATTAGTAGCTGAAAAAATCAACGACAAATGGAAACCAAAGTCGATTGTTGATGGATCTTCATTGAGGATATTGAGCATAACAACGGATAGCGAAGAAAATGAAAACATTGAACTGGTACCTGTAAAGGCTAGCGCAGGCTATCTAAATGGCTATGCCGACCCTGAATTTATTAGTGAGCTTCCTAAGTTCCGCCTACCAATGTTCAATCAAGGTACATATCGAGCTTTTGAACTTAAAGGGGATTCTATGCTGCCTTTGAACCCTGGTACCGTCATTATTGGAGAGTACATGGAAGACTGGCATCATATTAAACCCGGTCAGACTTACGTTGTAGTCTCGAGAACAGAGGGCGTAGTTTATAAAAGAGTGGCGTTTAAATTTAAGACGGATAAGGGATTAAAACTTCTTTCTGATAACAAAACATATGACCCTTACTGGATTGAAGCCAAAGACATACTTGAAGTATGGAAAGCAAAGGCTTTTATCAGCACGGATTTCCCTGAGCCGAGCAATGAACCGACCTTAGAATCATTAACTAGCATGATTACAGATATGCAAAAGACCATTAGCACAATGAAAAAGTAAAATCGATATTTATTGACAATTAACACTTTTTAACATTTTATATTTTAAACTTTTTGTCGGCAACACACTCTATCAATAAAAGAACGACAAAATAATAGTTAAGAAAATAAAGTGAAGTTTTAGGTTTTTGATTTTAGAATAGATTAAGTTTTAGGTTTAGGTTTAGTAAAGATTGTTCTGTTTTCAGGTTCGGAGCAATCAGGCGACTCGCTTCTCAAGCGGGTCGCTTTTTTTATTAACTTTATGCTGAACAAACCAAAGCTCCTAATGAAACAAATTGTAGTACTCGGTGCGGGAACCATGGGAAATGGCATAGCACATACTTTTGCACTTCATAAATTTAACGTCACATTAATCGACACCGATTCAGCTCGTTTAGAGAATGCGGTTAACACAATTGAAAGAAATCTAGAAAGACAGGTCAAAAAAGGAACGATTGATCAATCCGAAAAAGAAGAAGCTCTATCGAACATTACGAGTACTTCCGTTCTATCGGAAGGTATCACAAATGCTGATCTAATCATTGAGGCGGTTACAGAAGATTTAGAGATAAAAAGTGATTTATTCCGCAAGATTGATGAATTGTGCCCAACGCACGCAATTATAGCATCCAACACTTCGTCGATCTCTATTACTGCCCTAGCCAGCGCAACGAAACGACCGGCGCAAGTTGTTGGAATGCACTTTATGAACCCTGTTCCGATTATGAAATTAGTCGAAGTAATCCGTGGATATGAGACGAGCGATGATACAGCTACAAAGATCATGAACTTGGCAACGGAACTCGACAAAGTTCCAGTTGAAGTGAATGACTATCCTGGATTTATTGCCAATCGCATACTTATGCCAATGATCAATGAATCCATCTTCGCTCTCTATGAAGGGGTAGCCGGTAGAGAAGAAATTGACCAAGTAATGAAATTGGGTATGGCCCACCCTATGGGGCCCTTGCAGTTAGCAGATTTTATCGGCTTGGATGTATGCTCTGCAATACTTACCGTGTTGTACGATGGTTTCGGCAACCCAAAGTATGCCCCCTGCCCCCTTTTAACTAAAATGGTGACAGCCAGAAAGTTAGGTATTAAAACGAAAGAGGGCTTCTACAAATACGATTAAACTTTGCAGGCTGTTTACATTCGTTCAGGAACCTCAATACCAAGCAGCTTCATTCCCCGCTTGATAATATTAGCGGTTACGCTCGACAACGAGAGACGAAAGGCTTTCACTAGCGGATCCTCGGCCTTTAAAATTGTTTCTTCGTGATAGAACTTATTATAAAGCTTAGCTATTTCATAAATATAATTCGCTAGCTGTGCTGGGCTAAACTCATCTGCCGATGCCTTAATTTTTTCCGGAAAACGATCTAAGGCTTTGATTAGTTCAATTTCAGAAGGCTTTAGCAGAGTCGGCAATTCGTGCTGCTCTCCCCCATTTATATACTCAGCTTTGATAAGGACTGAATTAATCCTAGCATAGGTATACTGAATAAAGGGGCCCGTATGACCCTGAAAGTCAATAGACTCAGCTGGATTAAACAAAAGTCTCTTTTTAGGCTCAACTCGTAATAAAAAGTATTTAAGTGCTCCTAACCCGATCTGTTGATACAAACGATCTTTCTCCGCTTCTGAAAAACCATCTACTTTTCCTAACTCCTCTGTTCGTGTCTTTGCCGTATCAAACATCTGGGTCATCAAATCATCCGCATCGACCACCGTACCTTCACGTGATTTCATTTTTCCAGAAGGAAGATCAACCATACCATATGAAAGGTGATAAAGTCCTTTTGCCCAATCTTTACCCAATTTTTCGAGTATCAAAAAGAGAACCTTAAAATGATAGTCTTGTTCATTACCCACAACATACACCGATTCATCCATTTTAAAATCGTCATGTTTCAGTTGCGCTGTCCCAAGATCCTGCGTAATATACACAGAGGTTCCATCTCCTCTTAGGACTAATTTTTCATCTAAACCATCATCGCTTAAATCTATCCAAACGGAATTATCTTCTTTCCGATAGAAAACACCCTTATCTAACCCTTCTTGAATTAAGTCTTTCCCGAGCAAATAGGTATCAGACTCATAATAATATTTATCAAAATCAACCCCAAGCCTTTTGTAAGTTTCATCAAAGCCTTCATAAACCCAGGCGTTCATCTTTTCCCAGAGCCCTACAACCTCCTCATTCCCAGCTTCCCACTGTTGGAGCATTTCCTGAGCCTGCTTAATCAGAGGTGCATTTTTTTTCGCTTCGTCTTCAGTTTGCCCTTCCGATATCAATTGTTGAATTTGCTCCTTATATTTTTTATCAAAAATGACATAATATTTGCCTACTAAATGATCTCCTTTCTTTCCGGTAGATTGAGGTGTTTCTCCATCTCCAAAAAGCTGCCAAGCAAGCATTGACTTACAGATATGAATCCCTCGATCGTTGACTAAATTTGACTTAATAACATCATAGCCAGACGCTTTTAGAATCTCTGATACAGCAAAACCTAATAGGTTATTTCTAATATGCCCTAAATGGAGTGGTTTGTTGGTGTTTGGAGATGAATATTCGACCATTAACTTCTTACCATTAGGCGGGAAGAAGCCAAAATCTGGTCTGGATATTTCATTGATTAATTGCTCTGACCAATAAGCGGGACTCACCACAATATTCAAAAAACCTTTAATGGTGTTATAGTCCGCAACAGAAGGCACATGTTTCTTCAAATATTCGCCAACCTCGGCTCCAGTTGCTTCCGGGGATTTCTTTGAAAAACGCGTAATAGGAAAAGTCACTAAGGTTATATCCCCTTCAAACTCTTTGCGTGTTTCTTGTAAAGAAAATTGGCTTTCAGGTAATTCAGCATTATATAATTCCTTGACTGCTGTTTTAGCAGCCTTAACTAACTGATCTTGTATATTCATTATCTGTTTTAGAAAATATTAATCGTGAATGAGTGCGTTAATGGCCCGAGTTAAAATTTCAAACGCATTTTCGGCCATTAAATTCTCGTTATCTAAGGTAGGGTTTACTTCGACCATTTCGAAGCAACATATCTTTGGGTGCCCACAAAGTCGAGTTACCAAAGCTCCTGCCTCCCGCTCGGTAAAACCATTCGGAACCGGCGTCCCTGTACCGCGCGATATGGTGGGATCCATCGAGTCGACATCAAAAGACACATAAATCATATCGCACTGCTCCAGATAGCTGGTAATATCATTGACGATCCTCTCTACACCTAGCTTTCTAAAGTTTGCAACACTAATATTCTTTATTTTTTTCTTTTTTATCAGTGACGCTTCTGGCGCCTCGACGTCCCTGACACCAATATAAATTAGATCTCTAGCCTGTATCTTCGGAACAATCGCTCCAATATTCTTCAACTGAAACCAATAGTTAATGGTTTCCTGGTCAGGCTTATTTATCTTATTTGCTAAATTATCTTCGTCAAGGGAAACCGCAATGGGCATACCATGAACATTACCTGTAGGGGTAGTATATGGTGAATGAATATCTGCATGAGCGTCGATCCACACAACACCGAGTCTTTTCTTAGGGAAGGCTTTCCGGATACCGGCAATGGTACCCATTGCAGTACTATGATCACCAGCTAAAACAACTGGAAACCGTTCTTCATGATAGGTTTTTTTAACTTCATCTGCTACCCGCTCACTTACCGTTAAGATACCAGAGATTCGCTTCCCATAAGGGCTACCTGACGATTCAAATAAGAGGTGATTTTCATTTTGGACTTCCTTAGTGGGATATTGTTTAAAAAACCGGCTTCCAAAATCTAATGCGGCGACCTTTATGGCGTCTACTCCTAAACTTGCTCCACGAGTACCAGCACCCAGCTCAGACTTTACTTCTATCAATTGAATTTCTCGCATATCTTAAAACAAATTACGTCCCTTACAAAATTTGGGGAACAAAATTGGCATTGATTTGTTCAACATCTCAATGTGAAAGTATATCTTTGCCAAAATTAAAAAAATAATGCAGACCTATCAGGAATTTCTTGACTTAAGTGTTGGTTTTCCGCAAGACGGATTTGAAATAATCGACGATGAGCTATATTTCCATGACATTAACCTCATGGAGATGATTGAGACCTACGGGACACCGTTACGATTTACTTATTTGCCAATAATCAGCAAAAAGATCCAACAAGCTAAAATACTTTTTCAAACAGCTATTTTGAAAAACAATTATCGAGGGTCATATAAATACTGTTACTGTACCAAAAGCTCTCACTTCAGACATGTAGTAGAAGAAGCTTTAAAAAACGATATCCACTTAGAGACATCCTCGGCTTTTGACATGCCGGTTATTGATGCTTTAGAGAAAAAAGGAATCGTTAATAAAGACATTACGGTAATTTGCAATGGGTTCAAAACCTATCAATACAAGCAGTATATAATTGATATGCTGCACGATGGGTTCAAAAACATTATTCCTGTACTAGACAATAAAGAAGAATTTAACCTCTTTGATGACGAGGTTGAGCTAGATACTCCCTGTAATCTTGGGATTAGGATTGCTGCAGAAGAGCAGCCTGATTCACAGTTTTACACTTCAAGACTCGGGATCAGAATGGAAGACATTATTGACTATTATAACAATAAGATCGTTCCAAATCCAAATTTCAGGGTAAAGTTACTGCATTTCTTTATCAATTCCGGCATTTCGGACACGCCCTATTACTGGACAGAACTCGAAAAATACGTCACCTTATACTGCAAATTTAAAAAGATAAACCCTGATCTTGACACGTTAGATATCGGTGGGGGCATGCCTTTTAAAGATTCCTTAGTGCATGATTTCGATTACGAATACATGGTCAATGAAATCGTGAATAGAATAAAAGAAATATGTGCTCTCCACGATGTTATGGAACCTGATATCATTACCGAATTTGGTAAATATACCGTAGCTGAAGCGTCTGGAATTTTGTATAAAATTATTGGCAGAAAACAACAAAACGACCGTGAACGTTGGCTTATGCTTGACGGTTCATTTATAACGAATCTACCCGACGTATGGGCACTGAACCAAAAATATATTTTACTCCCGATTAATAATTGGGATTTCGAATACGAGAAAGTTAACCTAGGTGGTATTACCTGCGACGGCCAAGATTATTATAACTCTGAGGCACATATGAATAATGTGTTCATGCCCAAAACGAGAAAAGTTCAATACTTGGGTTTCTTCCACACAGGGGCCTATCAAGAGGTATTAAGTGGATACGGAGGAATACACCATTGTTTACTCCCATCGCCGAAGCATGTGATTATACGTAGAAATCGTGACGAGACTTTCAATTTTGAAGTTTTTGGGGAAGAACAAAATAGCAAGCAAGTTCTAAAAATACTGGGTTATTAAACTTTTTATGCGTCGAACTTCTCTAGCTGCTTAATTAAGACGGCGAAGTCCTTCGGATAAGGTGCCTCAAAAGTAAGGTCTTCGCCATTTAAATTGATTTTGATTGACTTCGCATGGAGAGCAAAACGTTTCATAATTGGCTGCTCTTCTTTGTTCTTTGTGAGAGTATATCCGCGTTTTAATTGGGAAAGAAAAACCGGTTTACCTCTATACATCTCGTCGCCAACGATAGAAGCTTTTAGCGTAGCAAGATGAACCCTGATTTGATGCATTCTTCCCGTTACGGGTCGGCACTCGACCAACGTAAAGTGTCTAAAAAAGCGAATGGAATTGAAATACGTTATCGCATTCTTACCGCGCGCGCGATCAATACTTACGTTTTTATTTCCTTGGTTTAATATCGGTAGATCGACCAGTTTATCCTCAAAACGATGTACTCCCTCAATCAACGCGTGATAGTGTTTTTCAACACGGCGATGCTCGAACTCCATCGATATCGAACGATAGGTTTCAGGGTTCTTTGCTATTAACATCACTCCAGACGTTTCGCGATCCAATCGATGACATATTTGCGCATCTTCGTGATAAGATTTTGCTATCCGATGAATATTCTGTTCATTTTTGTCCCTATCATCAAGCGAGGAAATAAGTGGGGGTTTATTAATTACAATCAGATTGGAATCCTCAAATATGATTAAATCAGAAAGCCTAATAAATTTACGAGTTGTATTTATTTTATCCATCGTCACAAAAGTACAATAAGCGGACTGCATTCAGAAAACATTGAGTTTAAAATGGTAGAAAAACTAACGAAGCGGGAAATTTGGAACCAATTTTGCTCTATAAAACTATTTGCAAAACAAATTAACAGAACATACTATACTCCTTGAAATATGTCGCATAAAATACTAATCTTGGATGACGATTCAGATATTCTATTTTTCTGTACATATGTTTTCGAGAATATGGGTTTCGAAGTGACGTCGTCAACCCATTGCAACGACATCATTGCGCAGGTAGAATCAGCAGATCCGGATATGGTCCTAATCGACAATTGGATACCCGATATTGGTGGAGTAAAAGCTACCCAGCAACTAAAAGCTTCCGAACATTTAAAAGAAATTCCGGTTATTCTCTTTTCAGCGAACAGCAATTTGTCAGAACTGGCTGAAGAAGCCGGCGCTGACGATTATCTACGAAAGCCTTTCGACCTCGATGAGTTAGAAGACCTCGCGTTAAAACACGTTAAAACTAGTAGATAAAACAAGTCAGCATCTAGCTATACCTTTTCAAATTTATAACCTACCCCTTTTACGGTAGCTACATAGTCATTCCCAATTTTCTCTCGTAACTTACGAATATGAACATCAATGGTACGATTGGTTACGACTACCGAGTCCTCCCAAATACTCTTCAGGATTACGTCACGAGTAAACACCTTTCCAGGTTTCGAAGCCAACAAATACAATAATTCAAACTCCTTTTTTGCCAAGACAATTTTTTCTTCACCTCGAAAAACTAAAAAGGCATCGCGATCAATTATTAGGTCCGCAATCTCAATCCGATTGTACAAAGGTTCCTCTTGCTGAACATTTCTCCGCAGTATGGCATTAATCCTGCTCACCAGCACTCGTGGCTTAATAGGTTTGGCAATATAGTCATCCGCACCTACATTAAATCCAGCTATCTCAGAATACTCTTCACTTCTAGCTGTTAGGAATACCATAAACGTCTGCCTAAACTCTGGCATAGTGCGCATGATCCTACAAGCTTCTATCCCGTCCATTTCAGGCATCATTATATCCAAAATGATTAAATCCGGTGTATTTTCCTTCGCAAGTTTAATAGCCTCTTTACCGTTAACTGCGGTCGTAACTTGATAACCTTCTTTTCTTAGATTATATTCGATAAGCTCTCGGATATCAGGTTCATCATCAACAATTAGAATCTTATTCTTCGAAACGTTCATTTCATTTAAAATTTTATGCTAAAATATGAACTTATTAAAATCTAATTGTTTACTCAATGTTAAGTAATCGTTAACACGTAAGATTGTTAACCGAACGCTATTCCCCCAAATGTTCAGCTAATGCTGCTCTAAGAGCTTCTCCCCGGAGGTTTTTACCGATTATAACCCCATCAGGATCGATTAAAAAGGAAGCAGGGATTGCTGTTATCTTATATAACATCCCAGCCTCGCTATCCCAGCGTTTTAGCTCTGATACTTGGGTCCAATCTAACTTATCGTCCTTAATTGCCTTCAGCCAAGCAGCTTGATTGTTGTCTAACGACACGCCTAACACGGTAAAGCCTTTATCTTTATATGCATGATATTGTTCAACGATATTCGGGTTTTCTTCCCGACACGGAGCACACCATGATGCCCAAAAGTCGAGCAAGACATACTTACCCTTAAAGTCCGATAGTCGTACCGGTTGTCCCGTCGGCGTAAGAGACTCAAAATCGGGAGCCTTCTGGCCTACACTCACTGGTTTAAGTTCCGCCATGTGATTTGCAAAAAACTGCACAGACGAATTGTTAGGAAATCGCTCTCTTGCCTCATCAGCATATTGAATTAGTTCATTTTCATAGGTTATCGGGTCTAGCGAAAATAAAGAAAGCATAGCATAAAACCCAGCGAGGTTCTCACGATTTTCATTCGCGAACTGCAAGGTTTTCTCTGATGTTTCTGCTAAAATGGCTTCGTTTCTGGTAAGGAGTTCCTTCTGCACCTCAGCCTGGTCTTCATTGTTGGCCAGTCTAGTCTCATATTCACTCTGAAGTTCATTTTGTGCTTTTTGATATTCACCTCTAATCGCACTCAAAGTTTGCAATCGCGATGATATTTCAGAGCCACTTACTGTGTATTCGTCGCTAGCATTATTTAAATCGGTTTTAAAATCCACCCGATCACCATTACCAAGCACAAGCATATAGGATCTTGATCCTATGACCAATGTATATGGCTTAGCTTCAACAGCGGTACGTTTGAACCTAAACTTATCATTTTCGTTCAGAAATGCTGAATCCACTACAGCATCACCTTCATATAACAATACTTTCTTAAGATCACCAGCATTCATTATTTCACCGTTTAAAATGAAAATATCCTTATCGGAACAAGATGCTAGCAGTCCAAGTAGCGCAATAAATCCAAAAATCATTTTCTTCATAGCCATTTATTTCTTTCTAAATTTATATACAATCTTATCAACCAGATACGATTATTCTTCCTTTGTCAATCGCCCTTTGGAGCCCTTCTACATTCTTACCACCTGCACTTGCGAAAAATGGCTGTCCTCCACCACCGCCGTTAATTTCCTTGGCAAGTTCACGAACAATCACGGATGCGTCAAACCCTTTTTCTTTGATAAGATCTTCAGAGACCATCACGCTCAAATGCGGTTTACCCTGGATATTAGCCGCCAGTACAAGGAAAAGTCGGTCGATTGCCCCCTTCAACGAAAAAGCTAGTTTTTTCACAGCATCCGCGCTGCCCAAATCTACCTGATGTCCTATAAAATGAACCCCCTGGATATCCTCAGCATCGGCAAGCAGTTTATTCTTTAAACCATTCACCTTATCGACGGTTGCTTTTTCCACCTCTTTCTTCAGCTGATGGTTCTCGTTGATCATATCCTCGATCGCCTTCAGTGGATTACTGCCTTTCAGCAGCTCTACGATCTGTTTGCTCTGATTGATTTTTTCCGAAAAATAGTTCAGGGCGGCAGGTCCGGTCAGCGCTTCTATTCTCCGAACACCCGACGCAACGGCCGATTCGGCGACGATTGTAAAGACCCCAATCATCCCCGTCTGCGGTACGTGCGTTCCACCGCACAGCTCAACTGAAAAACTTGGATCAATAGTTACCACGCGTACGTCCTTACCATATTTTTCACCAAATAACGCAGTTGCACCCATTTCAAGCGCTTTCTCTTTTGGCATCGTTGCTGTCTCAACGAGAAGATTCTCGCGGATCTTATTGTTCACAATGCGGTTGATCATCGTCAGCTCCTCGTCGGTAACCTTCGAAAAATGAGAAAAGTCGAATCGGAGGATATCGGGGGATACAAGAGAGCCCTTCTGAGCCACGTGTGAGCCCAATACCTCTTTCAATGCCGCATGTAGTAAATGGGTCGATGTATGGTTGTAAGATGTATTTAACCGTTTCTGAATATCTACCTGGGCTGTAACAGGACCGTCAACATTTGATGGAAGTTTGTCAAGCAGGTGGACGGTCAAATCATTCTCTTTCTTGGTATCTATGACCGGTATGTGTTCTTCACCGAAAAAGAGCAGCCCTTTATCGCCAACCTGCCCGCCACTCTCAGCATAAAAAGGCGTAGTCATCAGGACTAGTTGGTATTTTGTCTTTCCTTTGATCTTGACCTTTCGGTAGCGTGCAACCTCCGTCTCGATCATCAGGTCCTGATACCCTACGAATTGGCTGCCGGTCGATTCCTTTAAGATCACCCAGTCCCCGGTGTCGATGCTGGTAGCAGCGCGACTGCGGTTTTTCTGCTTCTGCATCTCCTGTTCAAAGCCCTCTTCATCAACCGTAAAGTTATTCTCACTGGCAATCAACCGCGTCAGGTCGATCGGAAAACCAAAAGTATCATAGAGTTCAAAAGCGACCTGACCGTTCACAACGGCGCCGCCCTGCGACTGGCGGATGACTTCATCGATCTTCCTCAACCCTTTCTCCAATGTTTTAAGAAACGACTCTTCCTCTTCACGCATCACCTTCGCAACAAATTCCTGTTGGTTGCTCAGCTCCGGAAAAACGTCCTCAAACTGTTCCGAAAGAACGGGCACCAAGCGATACAACAGAGCATCCTCAGATCCCAGATATGAATAGTAGTAGCGGACGGCCCGTCTTAAAATACGACGGATCACATAACCGGCTCCCGAATTGGACGGAAGCTGTCCGTCTGCTATTGCAAAGGATACCGCTCGGATATGGTCTGCCAATACCCGGAAAGCAATATCCTCACGACTGTCACTGCCCTGGTATCCCATACCGCAGATCTTCTCGATCGCATCGATTGTCCCGCTGAACACATCTGTATCGTAGTTGCTCTTCTTTTGTTGCAATACACGAACCAAACGCTCAAAGCCCATTCCGGTGTCCACATGTTTCTCCGGAAGTTCCTGCAGCCTACCGTCTTTCAACCGGTTAAACTCCATGAATACGTTGTTCCAGATTTCTATCACCTGTGGATGGTCCTCGTTCACCAGGTTGCGACCATCAAACTCCTCCCTTTCCGTCTTGCTGCGGCAGTCGATATGGATCTCGCTGCATGGGCCGCATGGTCCTGTGTCCCCCATCTCCCAAAAATTATCTTTCTTGTTGCCCTTCAGGATACGGTCGGTTTCGACCCATTTCGACCACTCATCGTAGGCGTCCTGGTCGAACGGTAAGCCTTCGCTCTCATCACCTTCGAACACGGTAACATAAATCTGGTCAGGGTCGATCCGGTAAACTTCCGTCAATAACCTCCAACTCCACTCAATCGCCTCCTTCTTAAAATAATCACCAAAACTCCAATTGCCTAACATCTCGAACATCGTATGGTGGTAGGTATCCACACCGACCTCTTCAAGATCGTTATGCTTACCACTCACCCGCAAGCACTTCTGTGTATCGACGATACGTCTGCTTTCAGGTGTCCGATTTCCTAGAAAATAGTCTTTGAACTGGTTCATACCTGCATTGGTAAACAGCAGTGTCGGGTCATTTTTAACTACGATAGGCGCCGACGGAACGATCGTATGTTGTCGTGCTTCAAAAAATTGGAGGAAGGTGGATCTTATCTCTTTGCTAGTCATGAATGAAATCTAATTTCGCAAAGTTAATGCTTTATCCCATATTCGAGAAAAATCGACGGCTAAAGCTGATACATTGATATCGTCTTTGTAACATTTTTTAACATTCTCTTGTTAGCAAATTTACGTACCTTTGCCACCGTTGCATTTCGTAACCATTGAACAAGATTAGCATAAATGGCGAAAACGAAATTTTATTATAATTCACATACGTTAAAATACGAAAAAGTAAAGGTGAGCCTATGGACGAAAATTCTAAGGCTTACGGGTGTTCTCAGTTGCGGACTTCTGTTCGCTTGTATCCTTTTGTTTTTAGGCTTCACTTACTTAGATTCTCCTAAAGAGAAACAGCTAAAAAGAGAACTGAACAAATTGACCCTCCAGTATGAGGTCATGCAAAATAAAATGGATCAGGCTAATGCTGTTTTAAAGGATTTACAAGAAAGAGACGCAAATATCTACCGGGTTATTTTTGAGGCTGACCCTATCTCTCCAGATATTAGAAACGCAGGTTTCGGAGGAATTGATCGTTATGAAAATCTTAAAAATTACAACAATTCCGAGCTCATGATTAAAAGCAGCGCACAACTTGACCAACTAGCTAGTTCGCTGTACGTACAGGCTAAATCTTTTAAGGAATTGGAGACATTGGCCGAATCCAAATCAGAAATGCTAGCAAGCATTCCTGCTATTCAACCATTAAATGGGAAGAACCTGAAACGCGGGATATCAGGCTTTGGCTCAAGAATACATCCGATTTACAAAATCCGGAAAATGCATTCGGGAATTGACTTTTCTGCCCCGATAGGAACACCTGTGTACGCGACAGGCAATGGGAAGATAATCAAAGTTAGCTCAGACCATGGCTATGGCCGCCATATTGAAATAGATCATGGTTTTGGATATAAAACTCTTTATGCCCATCTGAGTAAATTTGCTGTTAAGAAAGGAAAAAAGGTTAAGCGAGGAGATCTAATAGGTTATGTGGGTAATACAGGCGCATCAACCGGTCCGCACTTGCACTATGAAGTCCTGAAAAACAATCGCTCTGTTAACCCAGTGAATTTCTTCTACAATGATTTAACACCGGGAGAATACGCCGAAATGCTGAAAGTTGCCTCGCAAGTAAATCAATCTTTTGATTAATCTGTTTAATACATTAACTTTGAGTAGTTAGTACGCCTCAGCTCTTATTAATTTTTATTGTAGAACCCTATATGCCATATAAAGAATCTGATGAAATAAAGAAAATGTATTACACCATGGGTGAAGTTACGGCCATGTTTAACGTTGCGCCGTCGCAAATACGTTTTTATGAAAAAGAGTTCAGCATCCTCAAGCCTAAAAAAAACAAGAAGGGAAACCGACTCTTTAGGGAAGAGGACATTTCTAATCTTAAGATTATCTTTTCCTTAATCAAGGAAAAGGGATATACCTTGCAAGGTGCGCGAGATTATCTAAAATCTAATAAGAAAGAGGCTAATAATACTCAAGACATCATCGATTCATTAGAAAGAATCAAAACGTTTTTAATTGAAGTAAGAGAAGGTTTATAAACTCGCTACAACTCGACTCCAGCAGTTTCTTCGGCCAACATCGTCTCTAATTGTTCAACCATGTTCTTATTCCCAATAAAAATAGGTGTTCGCTGATGGAGTTCGGTGGGATTGATTTCCATAATCCTTGCATGCCCATTACTAGCCTTACCACCTGCCTGTTCAACAATGAAGGCTAATGGATTACATTCATACATTAGTCGCAACTTCCCATTTGGGTACGCTGCGGTAGCGGGATAAAGAAAAATGCCTCCTTTCAATAAATTACGATGAATATCCGCTACCATTGATCCAATGTACCGTGACGAGTATGGTCTGTTAGTTGTGACATCTTCTTCTTGACAATATTTGATATAATTCTTCACTCCCTGTGGAAAATGAACGTAGTTGCCTTCGTTAATCGAATACATTCGCCCCTCTTTATTAATTGTCATCTGTGGATGAGACAAGCAGAACTCACCGATCGAAGGATCTAATGTAAAACCATTAACTCCTTTTCCAGTCGTATACACCATCATCGTGGAAGCGCCATATACAATGTACCCCGCCGCAACTTGGTTGATACCTTTCTGAAGGATATCCGAAGCAGAGATCGGCTTATCAATACTTTCACGACGATAAATCGAAAAAATTGTCCCAATCGATACATTCACGTCAATGTTGGATGAGCCATCAAGCGGATCTATGCATACTATATATTTTGCGTTTGTAGAAACAGCTGTATTTATCTTAATATACTCATCATGCTCTTCTGAAGCTACTACGCAACATTCCCCACCTTGGCTTAAAGCATCTATGAATTGTTCATCGGCGAAAACATCTAGCTTCTTTTGCTCTTCTCCCTGTATATTACATGCGCCGTAGTCTCCTAAAATATCAGCAAGGCCTGCTTTGTTTACTTCTCTATTAACAACCTTCGCAGCAATGCCGATGTCCCGAAGAAGTCTTGATAATTCACCTTTTGCAAAAGGGAACTCTGCTTGTTTTTCAATGATAAACTGTCCAAGAGTTTTGAATCTAATCATAATATAGTTCGAATTGAATAGTTAACTGGCCTTACAAAAGTAAATCTATTTTTTGCAATTACCTATTCCCCAACTCGATAACTTCCAGATTTTGTATCTGATTACCATTAACATCAAAGCGAAGTAAGGTCTGTACCTTGTGCCACCCCTGCTTTCCTGCTGCACCTGGGTTTAGATGCAAACAACTATATTCCTGATCGTATACTACTTTTAAAATATGAGAATGTCCCGAAATGAAAAGGTCTGGTGGGTTGGCTGACATTAGCTCTCTAATACGCGGCTGATAACGTTTAGGATAACCACCTATGTGAATCATCAATACGTCAACCTGCTCACAAGAGAAACGATTCTCTTCGGGAAATCGCATTCGAATTTCTTTTCCATCAATATTACCATAAACACCTCGTAATGGTTTAAACTGTTCTAAGCGATCCACCAAATCAACTGAGCCAAAATCACCGGCATGCCAAATTTCATCGCATTGCGCAAAATACTTAAAAACTGCCTCATCCAAATGCCCATGGGTGTCTGACAACAAACCGATCTTTTTCATCACTCCAACGTTAAAAATTGAGAAAAAAATCTTTTAGTAATTCAACATACTTAACTGAATATTTCCCTCGTTCTTTGTAAATATAGAATATCTCTTTAAAATAGCTGGACGACTTCCCTTTCGAAAAAAAACTGATGACACGAAAAGGCTCTGACTCAGGAAAGGACTGAATAAAAATTTCACGATAGTTGTGCATTCCAGACGCATACCGTAGCCCGATCAGTCTGTTACGTATATCGATAGGCCATACGATAACGAACGATCCGTCGTCAGCCAGTACCTGAGCGGATTTCTCAAAAAGTGATTTATAAAATGACAAAGAACCGTGGCGGGACAGCGTTTTCCGGTTGTCTATATTTTTCAGAGAATCAATAAAAAAGGGAGGATTTGAAACAATGAGGTCATATACACACCTTATCTCCATTTCTCGTACCCCGACATGGAATGCATTCATACGTTCAGCAAAAGGCCCATTTCTAAAATTTGCCTGACTACGAACAAATGCTTGCTCATCGATATCGATTGCATCCACAAAAGCTTGACGGTTACGTTGAGCTAGCATCAAAGCGATCACCCCAGTACCTGTGCCAATATCTAATATTCGCTTCGGTTCACCGTGCTGTAAAGCCGCAAAAGCACCCAACAATACACCGTCGGTATTGATTCTCATGGCGCAACCTTGTTGATCTACTTCGAATTGCTTGAAACGGAAAATTTCATTCATTGCCGCAAAGATAGTCGATTCCTACTTCGAATCAACATTGCTAGTCTCAAGAGGCATATTACGTTCCAGAGTCCCCAGTTTTCTCGAAAGCCTCAGATAGATGAAAACCAAGGCAAATAAAACCCCAGTAGTGACCGCCATGGATCCTGCGACAGACACGTCTAAATAGGCAGCGACCAAACCACCAATGATTGCAATAGCAATACCGATAATAACGGTGTAGAGTAGCATTTTTTTCAAACTTTCAGTTAGTAGGAATGCAATGGATGGTGGACCAATTAAAAAATTAATAATTAAGATTGCCCCAACGGACTCGAAAGAAACTACCGTCGTCATCGACACGAAGCCCATTAGCAAATAGTGCCACACGGTTGTTGATATCCCAATAGCGGTGGCAAATGCTGGATCGAAGGCGGTAAGCGATAATTGCTTAAAAAAGAGATAAATAAAGGCAACTATAACAATAAGCATCCCTCCTAATAGATAAATTGGTCTAGGCCCTATATTTTGTCCACCGTCGGTAATAAGGGTATCGATGGGCACGTAAGCGATTTCGCCATACAATACACAGTCTTGATCGATGTCAACCTGGTTTGCAAACAAACTTATGAGGATAATTCCAATTGCAAACAGAAAAGTAAACGTGACCCCAATAGCGGCATCTCCTTGCACTTTTGCTTTTTTACGCAGATATTCGATCATAAAAGTGGCAACCAAGCCTAGCGCACCCGCACCAATCAACATGGTAAAAGGTTCGCGGTCTCCGCTAACTAAATATGCAATAACAATCCCTGGCAATACCGCATGGCTAATTGCATCGCCGATCATACTCATCCTACGCAAAACTAGGAAACAACCCAGTAGTCCTGCGGAGACTGCAACCAATGCACCTGTTAATATAATCCAAAATAAAACCATTCGTTAGTCTTTAATACGAGGTATAACCGATTCATGAGGATCTCGTTCTGGGTACCCCAACTGAACTTCTAATTCTTCTTCCATTTCAGGCGTTAACATGTGTTCAATCATTTCAGCGCTTTCATGTACTTGATGAGGAGGAACTTTCGCATAGCGCGCTAAATATAGTTCCCATAAGCGATGCAATCGTACGATCCTAACCGCTTCCTTATACCCTTTGTCACTCAATTTTCGTTTGCTTCCGCTTCTTTTTATCAGTAAACCATGCTTAACTAAACGTTTAATAGCCAATTTTAAACGGGGTTCATCAAGTTGTCGAACATCTAATAGATCGGCTTCGTCGTATGCTCTTGAAAAATCGTCAGACGGTTCGCCTAATTGATAGAAAATTTTCAATACATTCTGATTATCTGCAAGCTGCATAGCTCTTTTTCGCTGCAGTTGTTTAAAAATGTACCCTTTCTGAGGGGCGAAAAAGAAGGAGATAAAAGCGATTACAGACGAAGTAATGACCATCCACGGGCCCGTTGGCATTGAAGGTGCTAGGTAAGATATTAATGCGCCAAAAAAACCAGAAAGTGCACCGAAGACCGCTGCAAGAAGCACAATCTTCTTCAGATTATCAGACCAAAATCTAGCCGCCGCAGCTGGCGTAATTAGCATCGCGGCCATAAGTACAACTCCGACAGCCGTTATTCCCGCTACGACCGCTAACACAGTCAACGTTGATAGCAGTAAGTCCAGCCGCCCTACTGGAACGCCAATTGTTTTTGCGTATGAATCGTTAAATGCAATCAAGGCAAACTCTTTGAAAAAAGCAAGCACAACAATAACGAGTATACAGCCTATCAGCGAAAACACAAGAACATCCGTACCAATCAAAGCTGCTGCATTACCGAAAATAAAGCTTTCCAATCCAGTTTGGGATGCGCTGCCATGATGCTGAATATAGGTTAACATAACAATACCTAAACCGAACATTACGCTTAGTACAATACTTATAGCTGCATCTTTCTTAATTTTCGATTTTGTAACAATCAGATCAATAAATATCAAAGCCAACCAACCCGATGCAAATGCGCCGATAATCAACGATGGTATATCTTTACTGCCAGAGAAAAGAAAGGCAAAACAGATACCTGGCAGAACTGAATGAGAAACGGCATCTCCAATCAAAGCTTTCTTTTTCAAGACAATAAACACCCCAACAATCGCTGAACTTGCAGCCAGAAGCATGGATCCAAGCACCACATAGCGGATATTAGGATCTGAAAAAGAAAGAAATTCGATGATCGATTGAATCATTACACCTCCTTATCAGTATAACTTGAATGTGCTAACATCGTTCGAACATCTGAAAGCAAGGTCAGCTTACCACCATAGGCTTTCTGGATGTTTTTTTCTGTAAACACCTGCTCGGTTTCTCCGGCAGCAATCAGATTTACATTCAATAAGACTGTCCAATCAAAATATTTTCTTACAGATTGCAAATCATGATGCACGACCATCAAGGTTTTATTATTGGCGGCCATATTTCGGAGCAAGCTGATAATTGTTTCTTCTGTGGCAGCGTCAACACCTGCAAATGGTTCATCCAGCAAATAAAAATCGGCCTGCTGTGCCAGTGCACGAGCGATAAAAACGCGTTGTTGCTGTCCACCTGAAAGCTGTGAAATTTGCCTCTTAGAAAACTCTGACATCCCCACCTGCTCAAGACAGTCATTCACAATTTCCTTATCACGGGCGCCTGGTTTTTTTAGCAAGCCGAGCTGTCCATATCGCCCCATCATAACAACATCGTAAACAGAAGCAGGAAAGTCCCAGTCGACCGACTCACGCTGCGGCACATAGCTTACACGATGTCGGACTTCGTTTAGTTCGCTACCAAAGATTTCAACTGAGCCATTAGAAAGCGGCAGTATGTCCATAATGGATTTGAGCAACGTTGATTTCCCTGCACCGTTGGGCCCGACTATCCCAACAATTTTACCTTCGGGGACCCGAAAGTCGACTCCCCACAACACGGGCTTTTGCGTATAACCCACCGTTAGATTATTAACTTTTAAAACTATTTTTTCATCGTTCATTTTAGCCCCTTTACAATTGTTTGAATGTTATTTCTCATCATCCCAATATAAGTTCCTTCAGGTTGTCCCTCCTCACCCAAAGCATCCGTATAAAGGGTGCCTCCTATCGAAACTTGCCCACCGCGTTCTCGCACACCGGCAATCACTGCTTCAAGGGACCTAGACGATACCGAAGTTTCTACAAATACAGCCGTTATATCACGATCAATAATTGTTTTCACTAAGTCTGAAACATCCTTCAATCCGAAATCCGAAAGTGTGGATATTCCTTGCAATCCTCTCACCTCTATACCATAAGCAGCACCAAAGTAATTGAATGCGTCGTGTGAGGTTATTAACACCCTTTTTTCAGGCTCAATTAAATCAACCTGCTGACGAATGAATTGGTCAAGTTTGTCAAGTTCTTTCAAATACGCATCCGCATTAATACGGAAATAGTATGCGTGCGACGGTAATTTTTCCGATAATTTCAAGCAGGCCGTTTCTACAATATTTTTCCAAATATGAACATCAAACCAAATGTGTGGGTCAGGGACCGATTTATTCGTGTCGACATAACGGATTTGTTGAGGCGATACATGATCTGCAAGAGCCATCACATTCTTCGTTCTACCCAATTTATCAAGGACCTCTCCTAGCTTACCTTCCAAATGCAAACCCTGATAAAAGATAAGATCAGCATCTAATAGCTTTTTTAGGTCGCCGATGCTTGCTTTATATAGATGTGGATCAATTCCGGCGCCCATTAATGACTCCACGCGAACGGAGTCCTTTACGATATGCTTGATGGCATCCGCCAGTAGATTAGTCGTGACAACGACCATAGGGCGACTGTCATCTACTACATCTTTATGGCTGCGCGAATCGCAGGAAATCAATAAGACTAAGAACGTTATGAATAAAATTCGCATGAATGTCATTGAGTTAACACTGCAAAACTAATTTATTTAGATCAATCTAACAAATAAACTAAATAAAAAACATCCGTTTGAAATCGTGATTTTCTTTAAAATTCACTTTCTTTACGGCACCAAAGCCTCTTTATGGAACAAATAGCAAACTTTTTAAACGGTATTATTTGGAGCGATGCTCTTGTTTTTCTTTGTGTAGCGATAGGTCTTTACTTCACATTTGCAATGAAGTTTATGCAGTTCAGGTACATCCGAGAGATGATCAGACTCCTCTTGAATGGCAAAGCTTCTGCTAAAGGAGTCTCGTCTTTCCAAGCTTTTACGATTGCCATCTCAGGTCGGGTAGGAACAGGGAACATCATTGGTGTAGCCACGGCTATTGCCATGGGCGGTCCGGGAGCAATTTTTTGGATGTGGGCAATAGCTTTGTTAGGTGCTTGTTCTGCATATATGGAAGCAACTTTGGGCCAAATATACAAAACCGTGAAAGATGGTCAATTTCGTGGTGGCCCGGCGTACTATATCGAAAAAGGACTGGGTGTAAAATGGTATGCCATACTCTTTTGCATCGCAACAATTTTGAGTACAGCCCTATTTCTACCGGGTGTTCAGAGCAATAGTATCTCATCCAGTATGAACAATGCGTTCGACATTCCTGTAGAGATGACGGGAGCTGTAGTCACATTATTGTTAGGTTTAATTGTCTTTGGCGGCGTAAAAAGAATCGGAAAAGTAGCTGAAATAGTCGTACCCTTTATGGCAGGCGCATATGTTCTCATGGCCGTTGTGATTGTGATCTTGAATATTCGAGAAGTACCTTATGTATTTGGATTAATATTCAGGTCAGCCTTCGACTTAGAGCCCCTCTTTGGAGGAGTTTTTGGCATGGCGATTTCTTGGGGTGTAAAACGGGGTCTTTACTCAAACGAAGCAGGTCAAGGTACCGCACCGCATGCAGCTTCTGCCGCTGAAGTTAGCCACCCCGCGAAACAAGGGTTGGTACAAGCTTTTTCGGTATATATCGATACAATCTTTGTTTGTACCGCGACTGCATTAATGATTATTTTCTCTAATCAATACCATGTCAATAATCCTGAAGGAGGATTTATCATTGACCATAACCCCGGAGTGGACGCAACCGGCTTTACGCAAGCAGCCATAAGTACCCATTTTCCTGCGATCGGTCATGGTTTTGTGGCAGTGGCTTTATTGTTTTTTGCTTTCACCACCATTATGGCATACTATTATATCGCCGAAACAAATTTAAGTTACCTGCAGCCTAAAAAAACGAATAAGTGGTGGCTCTGGACGCTCCGGATCGGTTTGCTAGCTGCAACGTTCTATGGATCGGTGAAATCGGCTCAATTAGCTTGGACCTTTGGTGACATTGGCGTAGGCCTAATGGCTTGGCTCAACTTGATCGCGATCTTCCTATTAAGGAAACCTGCTCTGATAGCCTTTAAAGATTATAAAGAACAAAGAAAACAAGGAAAAGACCCTGTTTTCAATGCTAAAAAATTAGGTATTAAAAATACGGAAGTGTGGGGTGATGATACATAAATCAACACCCTGTTTGTCCTAATAGCCAGTAAACAATCACAAAAACGATAATCGTACCGAAACAGCCGCCGCCCCATTTCCATGCAGCGACACCTGCTATTACTGTTTTGAGCCAGTTTTGCATAATAATAGTTTAGTTCTAAATAAAATTTATTAATACATCTATAACACAAAAATATTTAGATTGTTTCAGGGCAAGCTGTGACTCACATGAAAATCAGTACTTATAAAAAAGGCAGTAAACGCTCGTTTACTGCCTTTTTTATAAGTACGATGGCTACTAAAGTTCCCTTATTTTAATATTTTTAAAATAAGCCTTTTTGCCATGATCCTGCAAAGCGATCTTACCTTTTTTTACAGACGCATAATCAGGAAAGTCCTTCCATTTACCTTCTTCTTTTTCTCTATTCCACTCTTCAGTCCCGACTTCAAAATCCACGATTTTCTCGCCATTCAACCAATGTTCAACATGACCATCGTCATAAACGATTTTACTGCTGTTCCATTCACCGATTGGATTTACCTTCTTCTTATCATTAGCTAGATTCATCGCGTAATCGGCACCAGTTTTTTGCCATTCCTCCAATTCTCCAGGCCAACCTTCATCATCGATCATCTGATATTCCGGGCCTGTTTCATAAGGACCTTTGTATTTCGGATCTTCGACAACATGGTACATCACACCGCTATTACTACCGGCTTCCAATTTCCACTCCCATACTAGCTCGAAATTATCGAATTCTCGATCCGTAACAATATCTCCACCTGTATCGTGTTCGGCTGCACCCAAACAAACTAATGCACCGTCTTCGATAATCCAATTGTCAACAGGCTCCGTTTTATTATACCCATGCCAACCTGCTAGAGATTCTCCATCAAAAAGCGAGATCCACTCACTTTCTGCGTCCAACTCGACACTATCCGTCTGTGCACTTTCGTTTGTTTGGGCCGATTGATTGTTGCATGCCGAAAAACCAACGACAGCAGCGATTAAGCCAGTAGCTATAAGTTCTCTTTTCATCTTCATCGTTATACGTTATTTCACTTTTAATTTATCTTATTTAGTTAGATCCTTTACACGAATGTTCTTAAAGTGTACTTCCGAGCCGTGTCCCAAAAATCCTATATGTCCGCTTGTTCTTTTTAGTCCCGGATGATCCCGACCATCTAATGTTCCATTTTGTGATGCCTCAGCCAAATTCCCTTCCAATATGACCGTGCCATTTAACGTTACGCGTATATCATCTCCTTTGATGTAGATTTCCTGTGTGTTCCATTCACCGACAGGTTTTAAAAAACCGCGCTTAGCAGCAATAACACCATATACGGAACCATGATATTGATATTCTTTCAAATCTTTATATACATCGGCGCCATTATCTAGCACTTGGATTTCCATGCCCTGATAAGCTGAATCACCGGTTAACGGAGCGCGGACACCAATTCCGTTGTTAGCACCCGGTGTTAAGCGAAAGTCGAAACGATAAATAAAATCGCTATATTCTTTTTTTGTATATAAATTTCCACCCGACCCCTCTCTCGGGAAAATGGCTAATGTACCTTCATCGCTCACTACATACGAATCAGTATTGCCCGTCCAAGAATCTAGATTCGTGCCATCAAATAACACTTCGAAGCCCTCGCTTTTCTCTGCGTCGCTCAATTTAAAAATCTCTTTCCTAGGAAGCTCTTTGATAAAAACATCTCGGTAGTACACCAAAGTTCCGTGTGCCTGTAATTCGATTTGCTCTATTGGGAAAATCGACTGATTCCTATCCCAATAGTTTTCAAGTACAACATCATCAACCACCAATTCGCCGTTTAGATAGACAGTTACTTTTTCACCAACCATCTTTATTTTAAAGGTATTCCACTCGCCTAGAGGATTGTCTGCAACTTTCAATGGTTTACTTTCGTGCTTTTGGTTATTGTATAAACCACCGGAACCAACTTCTGCACCCACATCAGTACGTGAGATATCCCAGATTTGAACCTGAGGAGTTCCGCGTAGGTATACACCAGCATCCCCTTCTTCCCCATCTTTATCTAGCTTCCAGTCTACCAACATCTCGAAATCACCGTATTGTTTAATAGTCGCAATATTGTCGCCTTTACCAGTAAACGTCAATACCCCATCGTTAACAATCCAACCCGAACGCATCACTTCATCGGCTTTCTTTTGAGCAGCAGCAAGTTCCTTCTCGCTCATTTGAGCACGTTTTATCGGGTTCGCTACCAAACCTTTCCATCCTGTTAAATCCTTGCCGTTGAACAACGAGACATAACCCGGTCCATTTGGCATCTCCGCCAAGTGCTTTCTTACAGCTTCTTTCAGGTAGCTGCTTTCACTACCGCCTAACAATCCGATTACCTGTTCCAATAGTGCACGTACATCTTGACCGTAAAGGTTTTTATTATTTAATGCAATGTTCATCACGGTGTTAGCGGCAACGCCCTGCAGATCCTTATTATCAAGGAATGAACCCGCAAAGATCAAAGCATTATATGTCGCATTCGCTTGTATTCTGCCTAAGATGAGCTTCTTCTGATCTATATTTTGAGCAACATCCATCAAATCTCTATAAATCAATACTTTTTGCTCGTCTGGAAGCGTTGCAGCGCCGGTAATACGAACGATGCCTTTGAGAATAGCATCAAATTGCTGCTGATTAGTTGTTGTCTTACTCAACTCAATCAGCTCACGAAGTGCGCCTTCATCACTCCAAGCGGACAAAGCTAAGATAGAAGCGCCTTTTAAATTCGCTCCACCTTTGTCAATGGATTGAGAAACGGCAGCAAGAGCTTTTTCTCCACCTATGCCCGATAAAACTTTCAACAATGCCATTTTTCCCTGTTCATCGGCACCTGCATATGCACCTAATACCTGATCAACATCTTGCTCTTTACTCGAACTAGTATTCACAACATTCACAATAGCATTCTGCACAGCCGTTAATTCAGTACCAGAAGATTCTTTTACTAGACCCAAAAGTACAGGCAAGTTATCAGATCTGGAAATTTGTGTAAGAGCATTAAATGCAGCTTTCTTAACGGCTGGGTCGCTGTCTTTTAATAAGGAATGAACAGCATCAAAGCTACCGGCATAAGCACGACTCGTAAGAACTTCCAGTATCAAAGCTTTATCAGCTGCGCTGGCGTTCGCCAATGACTTTGTTAATACAACCGGCACTTGATCACCCTTCATGGTAAGAAACGCTTCTTTTACCGCAGCTCTGTCTGATTCCGTTCCATTAGCCAAGACTTCAACCAATCTGCCTGCTACTTCATCTCCGGACAACTTACTTAAAGCATGTATAGCAGCTGCACGCTCAATTTCTGATTCGCTATCTAGCGATTTAGAAATAACCGGAATCGCAGCAATTTGTTCATTACTGGCTAGGAACCCAATAAAATCAGCTTTAGTTTCAGCATCTCCTTTCCGAATACCCTTAATCCACCTGCTAACATTTGCGTCAGTCAAATAAGGTGCAGCAAATTTTAAAGCAGCCACGCGATATTCCAAATTATCATCCAATGCTGCTTTCACTAATTTC
Source organism: Albibacterium profundi (assembly GCF_042159835.1). Lineage (NCBI taxonomy): Bacteria > Pseudomonadati > Bacteroidota > Sphingobacteriia > Sphingobacteriales > Sphingobacteriaceae > Albibacterium > Albibacterium profundi. The sequence goes on from NZ_JBBVGT010000002.1 coordinate 433,215, forward strand.
TTTGTATAGCTCTCACCGTTGATTTGTGCTAGCAACTCCAATGCAGCAATACGTGAATGTACTTGTGCATCAGACTTTGCATCCTTTAGCAAACGTGAGGCGAGCTTTTCAGCTAAGCGTTCATTCCCATTTTCTGCCAATTGGTTAGCATAATGAATAAATGAAGCCGTAGCATTTGATTCATTGTAAATATAATCTGCACTTTCGGCAGCGTCTTTGAGAACTTCAGCCGATGCAGTTCCTGCAATATTAGCAAGAGCATATAGAGCTACACGCTCTAAATCTACATCATCACTGCCTACCAAGTCAATAATTGCAGACTCAGCACCCGCAAATCGCGCATCTCCCAATGCTTCTACGATTGACACTTGGGCATGCCCACTAGCGCCCGGCAGTTGACTTAACAACGCTTCTGAGGCGACATCTGTACCAATAGTAGCCAATGCTCTTGCTGCTTTTTCTGCTAAATATTCATCCGACAAAAAAGGAGTTAACGCCGAAACCGCATCATCTTTACCGGCCTTTTGAAGTAAGGAGATGACAAATCCTTTATTGTCTTTATCGTCAACCTCAGATAAAGCTGCGATTAATCCTTGTACAAATTTCTCACGTTGACTTTCTTTTCCTGGAAGCGTTACATAAAACGCATAACTATTAGACGCATATTCAACCTTGGAGTCATCGCCTTGCCCTTCTGGTGTTAAACGTTTGACAAGAGCTGTGATGTCGGATGCCGTAAACCCGTCGAGTTGTGCCATCGCCTCATTTAGTTTTTGCTCATCCATAGCCGGTTGCAAAGCCAACACATCCGCTACCTTCGTCGTTGCGGTACGTTGGTCTTGCTGAGCAAATGCCGGCATTTGCAGCATAAAGGCTGCTAATAAAGTATATATAGTTTTTTTCATTATTAATGTTTTCTGATAGGTAGATATTAAGACTCGTTTATATTGTCCATGGACCGCGCATTGGTTGGTCGATTAACCGATTCGCTGCCTCATCATTGATAAATTCTTCTTTAACAGGGTCATATTTCAATGTTCTACCTAATCTCACTGCCGTTAAGCCCATATTAACTAAAGTACAAGAACGGTGTCCATTCTCCTCGTTCAGAGCAAATTTCTTACGTTCTTTAACTGCCTCTACAAAATCTGTCACTTGCGCCTCTGGTTCCGGGAACGCAGCTAATTTCTGCTCCATATTTGGTATATCAGATTTAAAACCAGGATATAATTTCCCATCTGGACCATCGATATACGGCACATCGTCAATCTTCCCTTCTCCATCTAAAACAATTTTACATCCGTCTGCATAGGTATATACTATTTTTCGCCATGTTCCAACAGCATCACTATGTTGCTGGGGTGCATCGACCTCAATAGAGATAGGGCTTTCATTATCTTTACCTAAGAAATACTGAATTGGGTCTAAATAATGCTGTCCCATGTCGCCTAGACCACCACCGTCGTAATCCCAGTAGCCACGGAATGTTGTATGGGTACGATGTTCACTATACGGTTTATAAGGTGCAGGTCCTAACCACATATCATAATCTAATTCTGCAGGTACTTTTTCTACGGGTAAATTTTCTTTCCCAACCCAATAAAATTTCCAATCAAAACCGGTGTGACGACCAACAGTTACCGTCAATGGCCATCCTAACATCTTAGAATCCACTAGTTTCTTAATTTTCTTTACTGGTACGGCCATACCGTAAAAGTTAGCATCAAATCTAAACCAAGTATTCAAACGGAAAATACGACCGTGCTGCTGAACAGCTTCTCGTACCCGCTTTCCTTCACCAATTGTACGTGTCATTGGTTTCTCACACCATATATCTTTTCCAGCTTTCGCTGCTTCCGCCGCCATGATTCCATGCCAGTGCGGAGGAGTCGCTATATGAACAATATCAACTTCTGGAAGTTGTATTAGATCACGATAGTCATGAAGCTGCTTAACGCCCTTTTCTAGCATTCCCGCTGCAATTTGCAAATGCCGTTTATCAACATCACAGATCGCTACGGTCTTAGTTCCTGCATATCCAAAATGCCCACGGCCCATGCTACCAACACCAATAACGGCTTTCGTAAGATGGTCACTTGGAGCTAAAAAGCCTTGCCCTCCCAATACATGTCGAGGCACGATTGTGAAAGCAGCCGCAGCTAATGCGGTGTTTTTAAGAAATTCACGTCTTGAATTTTTTTGTTTAGTCATGATTCAATAGAAATGGTATAATTAAAAGTTTCCCTATAAAAAAGTATCCAAAAGGGTAATCAAAATTTTTCTAAATTAATAATTTTAATAAAATGATGGGCAAAAAGCCTCAATTTATTTATGATCTAGTCTTTTTCGACGACGTTTTATCATTCACAAGTTAGCAACCTGAAATAATGAGTTCTTTTGACTCCAAATCAAAATGAAGGAAGACCGGCTTATAAAAAGTAAATTACTGAATGATGACATTCAGCAGACAAGCTAGCAGAGCACCTAATAAAGGACCGACAACAGGAACCCAAGAGTAACTCAAATTAAATCCAGCTTTGTTTTTTATAGGCAATAGCGCATGTACAATGCGCGGGCCTAAATCACGTGCCGGGTTAATTGCATAACCAGTTGTCCCGCCGAGTGACAGACCGATCACCCATACAACAAAGGCAACGGGAATCGCACCAATCGAGCCCAAACCTACAGGCGTTTGCGTATCGGAAATTTCTGCGTCCGTAAAATAAAAGACAGCAAAAATAAGAACGAAGGTTCCAACCGTTTCAGCCAATAGATTGATTGGTAGATTTCTAATGGCAGGCGACGTACAGAAAACGGCTTGTTTGGCACCGCTATCCTCGGTAACCTTAAAATGTTCGTAATGGATCAGCCAGACAAAAAAGGCACCGATCATCGCACCGATAAACTGCGCGAGAATAAATGATAGACCTTCCATCCAAGTCAAGTCTGTACTAATAACCATAGCTAAGGTTACCGCTGGGTTTAAATGAGCGCCACTATAGGGGCCGGCGATCACCACGCCAGTAAAAACCGCCAGAGCCCAAGCGGTTGTAATAACAATCCAACCACCCCCATTTCCGTTGGTTCCTTTTAATAATACATTAGCAACAACGCCCCCACCGAGTAATATCAGGATGGCTGTTCCAATCAGTTCTGCTAAAAAAGGTGACATAATTTTAAGTATATGGTCAAGAGTATTACTTCTTGTCTTCTAAATTCGACCACGCTTTTGCGGTCTCCACAGCACGGTTCCAATTTTTCATTTCTTCATCGATATTCATATCAGGTGAAGGTTTAAACACCCTGTCTATTTGCCATTGCTCCTGAATATCTTGAAGGTTCTCCCAGTAACCAACTGCCAGCCCTGCTAAATATGCGGCACCGATAGCTGTAACCTCGGTTAATTGTGGACGAACAACGTCCGCGGAGAGAATGTCCGACTGGAACTGCATTAGCAGATTATTTGCTGTTGCACCTCCATCAACGCGCAGCTCATGGATATCGACACCCGAATCTGCTTCCATTGCCTTTAGAATATCAACGGTCTGAAAGGCGATACTTTCTAATGCAGCTCGGGCAATATGTGCTGAAGTAGTTCCACGCGATAAACCAACGATAGTGCCTCGTGCGTACGAATCCCAATGGGGGGCACCTAATCCAGCAAAAGCTGGAACCAGATAGACTCCGTCAGTATCATCCACCTGTGCAGCGAGTGCTTCAACATCCTCGGACTTTTTAATAATTCCGAGCCCGTCTCTCAGCCATTGCACAACCGCACCGGCAATAAAAATACTTCCTTCTAATGCATAACTAACCTTATCCCCAATTTTCCATGCGACCGTTGTGACCAGGTTGTTTTTGGAAATAATCGGCTCAGAACCAATATTCATTAACATAAAACATCCTGTTCCGTAGGTATTTTTAACCATTCCTGACCTTGTACATAATTGACCGAAAAGAGCAGCTTGCTGATCCCCTCCAATCCCAGCTATTGGTATCCTGACAGAGAAGATGTTTCCAGCCGTCTCTCCATAAATCTCGCTGGAAGACTTCACTTCGGGTAGCATGCTTGATGGAATACCTAATAGATCTAATAACTCTTGATCCCAACTCAGATCGTGTATATTATAAATCATGGTACGAGATGCGTTGGAAACGTCTGTAATATGTTTCTCACCATTCGTTAGTTTCCATATCAGCCAAGAGTCTACGGTTCCGAACGCAAGTTCTCCCCTTTCTGCTTTATCTTTTGCACCTTCTACATTATCAAGAATCCAACGAATTTTGGTAGCCGAAAAATACGAATCGATTAGTAGACCTGTCTTCTGTCGAATGCGGTCTTCGTGACCATCCTTTTTGAGCTGATCGCAATAGGCTGCTGTTCTTCTATCTTGCCAAACAATGGCGTTAAAAATTGGCTTCCCTGTATTCTTGTCCCACACTATTGTAGTTTCCCGTTGGTTAGAAATTCCAATACCGGCGATTTGCGAAGGTGACAGGCCAGCTTTACTTACAGCTTCCGTAGCAACTCCTAATTGTGTGGACCAAATTTCAAGCGGATCATGTTCAACCCATCCGGGAGACGGATAACGTTGTTGGAATTCCTTCTGAGCGATGCTCACTACATTTCCGTTCTTATTAAAAATAATAGCTCGTGAACTCGTCGTGCCCTGATCTAGGGATAAAATAAAGCTTTCCATGTTGGTATTTAGTGTTTATCGGTTTAAATAAATCAAACGAAACTATACAAAACTATAAATTCAACAATAAAAACAAAACATAAACAATAAAATAAATTTAATTTTTGAATTACATCCATTCTCACTATATTTCGGAAAAACCAAACCAATGATCAGTTTAGCCGATAGACACCGCATAATTCTAGAAAAAATTAAGGAAGAAGGCAAGGTAAGTGTACTTGACCTATGCGACATGCTAGATGTTTCATCCGTAACTATACGAAAGGATTTGAAACAGCTTGAGGATAAGAATTTATTGTTCCGAGTTCATGGCGGAGCCACACTAAACAATCCGTATACCATGGACCGCCCCGTCAACGTAAAGGAGAAGTTACAAACGGAAGAAAAAAATAAAATAGGCGTAGCTGCTTCAGCACTTATCGAAGTGAACGATTCCATCATCATTGCGTCCGGAACCACTGTAATGGCATTGGCTCGTCACATAAAGACCAAGGAGAGCTTAACAGTGATAACTTCAGCCATACAAGTCGCTGAGGTGCTTTTACAAAATCCAGAGATCGATGTACTTATGCTCGGCGGTCTCTTGCGAAGAAGTTCTTCTTCAGTTATGGGACCTTATGCAGAAGATATTCTCAAAGATTTTTTCTGTAGTAAATTGTTCGTCGGTGTTGATGGTATCGATCTTGAAAATGGACTTACAACCACGAATGTTTTGGAGGCTCATTTAAATCGGCAGATGATGAACGTTTCCAACAAAACGATTGTGTTGGCTGATTCATCCAAATTTGGCAAACGTGGTTTTGGCAAAATTTGCGATATCGATGAGATTGACCAAATTATTACAGACGATGGTGTATCACCTCACACGGTCGAACAATTAGAGGCAAAGGGCGTCAAGGTCATTATCGTCTGATGGTATTAAAAAAAATTCTGGCTGGGAGAATAGCTCCCAGCCAGAAAACATAATTAAGACAGTGCTTGCTGCAAATCGTCCAATAGATCATCAATATCCTCAATACCAACGCTTAGCCGTATCAGGTTATCTACAACTCCTACTTTTTCTCGTACGTCTTTAGGAATCGAACCGTGAGTCATGGTAGCTGGGTGATTAATCAGAGACTCAACCCCGCCTAAAGATTCAGCAAGCGAGAATACTTTAAACGATGACGCAATTTTAAATGTATTTTCTAATGACTTGTCCTTAAATACAACCGACAACATTCCTCCAAAATCATGCATCTGCTTTTTTGCAATATCGTGGCGTGTATGATCTTCAAAACCCGGCCAATAAACTTTCTCAATTTTTGGGTGTTGCTTCAATGCTTCCGCAATCTTCCTCCCATTTTCACAATGCGCTTTCATGCGCAAGTGCAAGGTTTTGATACCCCTTAAAACTAAAAAACTGTCTTGAGGTCCCGGAGTGTTCCCACAAGCATTGTAGTAGAAAAAAAGTTGGTCGTACAATTCTTTGTCATTTACAATCAGCGCCCCCATGACTACATCGGAATGACCACCAATATATTTAGTTACTGAATGCATCACGAGATCAGCGCCCAGATCCAATGGATTTTGTAAATAAGGGGAGGCAAACGTATTATCTACAGCGAATAATATTTCAGTTTCTTTAGCGATCTTAGAAACTGATTCGATATCAATGATTTGCATCGTGGGATTTGTGGGTGTTTCAACCCATATCAATTTCGTTTTTTCATTGATATATTGTCGAATGCTTTCCGGATTGGCAAGATCAATGAAATGAAACTTGATTCCCAGAGGCTCAAAAAGTTTGGTAAATATACGATATGTACCGCCATATAGATCATTTCCGGTAATGACCTCATCGCCCGGTCGTAAGAGTTTCAAAACGGTCTCTGTGGCAGCCATTCCGCTAGAGAAAGCGAGACCATGTTGGCCATTTTCTAATGCAGCTAAACAATTCTCTAAGGCCGTTCGTGTTGGATTTGTCCCTCGTGAGTATTCGTAACCTTTATGATCGCCCGGTGATGCCTGAACATACGTTGTTGTCTGATAAATAGGGGTCATTACCGCCCCCGTACTTGGATCGGGTGATTGGCCTGCATGTATGGCCTTCGTAGCAAATTTCATATTCTTTAAATCAATTAAATTAATATTTTGTTCTATAAACAAATGTATAAAAACAAGGTACAGCTAAATATGATAACACGCAAACATGAAGCTCCAAATTAAATGGAGCATCAACCAAGAAGTTTTATGAACAAAATGAACACGACGACCCAAGTTGATTTGATCGACCTGTATACCTCTACGCGCCAGTACACAGAAAGTATCTGCCATGCATTGAAAACCGAAGATTATGTATTGCAACCCATCGGAGAGGTTAGTCCTCCAAAATGGCATCTTGGGCACACATCGTGGTTTTTTGAAACGTTCATTCTTTCAAAATTCGACGTCGGCTATCAATCGTTCAATCCTCAGTATAATTTTGTATTCAATAGCTATTACGAGTCGGTTGGCAAACGTGTTATCCGCGTAAATCGCGGGAATCTGAGTAGACCAACTGTTGGCCAGGTGTATGACTATCGGCGTCATGTCGACACCCAAATAGTTCGCTTATTGAATGAAATTGAAATTAGTTCTGAGATTCAAAAACTAATGATTCTCGGCATTAATCATGAACAGCAACATCAAGAATTGCTCATCAGCGACATTAAGTATATTTTCGGTAATAACCCATTATTCCCAGTTTACGACGAGGGGTACCCAATTCAGAAATTAAGCAAGAAAAGAAAACCCATTGTCTGCCAAGAAGGTCTTTATGAGATAGGATTTGACGGCCCGGACTTTTGTTTCGATAACGAAAAAGGACGCCATAAAGTCTATTTAAATCAATTTGCAATTTCATCCGAACTCGTAACAAATGATGAATATCTAGAGTTCATGACGGACGGCGGGTATGAGAACTTTGTTTATTGGCATGCTGATGGCTGGGATTGGGTAAACAAAAATAATATAAAAGCTCCGCTTTATTGGCATTTCCATCAAGGGGAATGGCATCGATATCATCTTGATGGTTTTAAACCCATAGAACCCGATGCTCCAGTCTGTCATGTCTCCTATTATGAAGCTTTTGCCTTCGCAAGTTGGAAGGGAACGCGACTGCCAACGGAGGCTGAATGGGAAACAGCTTGCAACAAATTTGACTGGGGTCAGCGGTGGGAATGGACAGAAAGTGCATATCTACCTTACCCTGGTTTTAAAAAAGAAGAAGGTGCTATCGGTGAATACAATGGAAAGTTTATGGTTAGTCAAATGGTGCTCCGGGGTGCCTCCGAAGCCACAAGTCCCCATCACAGCAGACCAACGTATCGAAACTTTTTTTATCCGGATGCTCGTTGGCAATTTACAGGTATCCGATACATAATATAATGGAGAACAAATGAGCGAATTTTATAGAGACGTAAAGGCTGGCTTACTAGCACCCCTAAAAAGTTTACCTTCGAAGTATTTTTATGACAAAATAGGCGATCACCTATTTCAAAGATTGATGCATTCCGACGAATACTATCTAAGTCGATGTGAATTATCAATCTTGAAGACCCAATCAGGCGACATGTCAAAAATCGTTGCAGGCCATTTCCGGGAATTAGACTTGGTTGAACTCGGAGCAGGCGATGCCAGCAAATCGGTCTACCTGATACGTTCACTTCAGGAAGTGGGGCTCGATTTTAACTATTACCCAATTGACATTTCTCAAAATGTGATCAACCATCTGCACAAAAAATTCGCGGAAACGATACCCTCATTGAAAATTCACGGCCTAAATGGTGATTATCTAAAAATGCTCGGGGAACAACGTAGTATTAGTCGAAAACCCCTACTTATTTTATTTCTCGGATCAAATGTAGGCAATATGAACCGACCGCAGGCTCTTGATTTTTGTCGTCAGGTAAACCAGTTCATGCAGAAAGGCGATCTCTTTCTTATCGGTGTCGACCTAAAAAAGAATCCTCATACCATTCTCGGAGCATATAACGACCAAGAGGGCCTTACGAAAGCTTTCAATTTAAATCTTTTGACGCGGATAAATATGGAGCTGGGCGCAAATTTCAATATCGACAAGTATATGCATTTCCCTTTATATGACCCGGTATCGGGTGAGTGTCGAAGTTATTTGGTAAGCACTATTGATCAGATCGTTTCGGTAGGAAAAAAGTCGGAGCAATTTCAAGTGCATTTTAAGGCATATGAGCCCATCCATATGGAAGTATCAAAAAAATACGACATTTCAGAACTGAACGCATTAGCCAAAGATTCAGGTTTTAAATCCACAAAACACTTTTTTGACAACAAAAAGTACTTTGTGGATAGTCTGTGGCAAAAATAACGTCCTTATTTTAAAACTAAAAAACTTCTTAATAAGCTTTAGCGAATAACACACGCTGTGTCGAAGGCTTACCTGTGACAATACAAGTACCTAATTCCTGTTTATTATTTATAGGAATACAACGAATGGTCGCTTTCGTCTCTTCTTTGATCTGCTTTTCAGTTTCAACTGTTCCGTCCCAATGCGCGGAAATAAAACCACCCTTATTTTCAAGAACCTCTTTAAATTCTTCGTATGAATCAACTTCCGTCGTTTTCTCCATTTGGAATGTTTTGGCCGTATCGAAGATTGACTCTTGAATATCTGCTAACAACGTTTCTATTCGGTCAATTAAACCTTCCTTAGATACGGTTTCCTTCGTCCGTTGATCACGCCTCGCAATTTCAACTGTCCCATTTTTCAAATCTCGCGCACCTACAGTTAATCGCACAGGTACACCTTTTAACTCCCACTCTGCAAACTTAAACCCAGGACGATGCGTATCACGGTCATCAAATTTCATCGAGATATCTTTCTGTTTCCCTGCCGCCATTAACTCGTCAACCAGTAGATTAATTTCCTGCCTTTCTTCTTCGGTCTTATAAATAGGTACAATAACGACTTGAATGGGTGCCAACATAGGTGGTAAAACCAACCCAGCGTCATCCGAATGAGCCATAATAAGTGCGCCCATCAAGCGTGTTGACACGCCCCATGAGGTGGCCCAAACATGCTCCAATTTTCCTTCCTTCGACGTGAACTTGACATCGAAAGCCTTCGCAAAATTTTGTCCCAAAAAATGGGATGTACCCGCTTGCAAAGCTTTCCCATCTTGCATTAAAGCTTCAATACAGTAAGTATCAACAGCACCAGCGAAGCGCTCAGTTTCCGTTTTCCTACCTCGAACCACCGGCATAGCCATCCATTGTTCAGCGAAAGTAGCATACACATCTAACATTTGCTCCGCTTCGGCAATGGCTTCTGCTTGCGTGGCGTGAGCAGTATGCCCTTCTTGCCACAAAAACTCAGCAGTTCGCAAGAATAAACGCGTACGCATTTCCCAGCGGACAACATTGGCCCATTGATTGACAAGGATAGGTAAATCGCGATAGGATTCAATCCATCCGCGGTAGGTATTCCAAATGATTGTCTCCGACGTTGGCCTCACTATGAGCTCTTCTTCTAACTTTGCTTCCTCATCAACAACAATGTTACCTGTACCATCATTTTTCAACCGATAATGAGTCACAACGGCACATTCGGTGGCAAAACCTTCTACGTGCGACGCTTCCTTCGAAAAAAATGACTTAGGAATGAATAAAGGAAAATACGCGTTACTATGCCCGGTGTCTTTAAACATTTTGTCCAAAGCGGCCTGCATTTTTTCCCAAATAGCGAAACCGTATGGCTTAATGACCATGCAGCCACGAACCGCGGAATGTTCGGCTAAATCGGCTTTATCGACCAGCTCATTATACCATTGGGAATAATCTTCCGTTCTACTTGTAATACCCTTACCCATTGTAATTTATCAGTTTTATTAGCTATATTAAAGTCAAATACTAATCAATTCTTTATACACAAAGTTATACGGATTTATTAATATTGTGGCTTTTATATTAGAAATTTTTAACATACGCATTAAACCTCAGCATATTAAATTAGTCAAATAAGTAATTGCTGTACGAAAACCGCAAAAACTAAAACAAGATGAAACTGAAATACAAAATATTAAATGGCTTGGGACTCATGGGTGTCATGGCTTTTTTAGGCTCATGTGCATCAATGAACCAGACCGCGCAAACATTTCCTGATGATGTTTACGGGCGGGATGCAGAGGCTGTGGTCGTTGCTCAAAGTGACAACGAACGGTATGAGGAAGAGGAGTATTACGAAGATAACTATTCCAATCAGGACTACTATGACGGTTATTACGATGGAATGTCTTATGCTACTAGGATTAGTCGTTTTTATTACGGTACGCCGGGTCTGCCCTACTACGATCCATGGATAAATCACTGGGCCTATTATAGCCCGTTCTATTCAGGACTCTCATTCGGATTCGGATGGAACAGTTGGTATAGTCCATATTATGGCTACTCACGCTTAGGTTGGGGTAATCCATATTATGGTGGTTACTGGGGACCTTATTCGTATTATGGCGGTGGCTATTATGGTGGAGGTTACTATGGTGGAGGTTACTATGGTGGCGGAGGATATTATACAGGTAATATCCGAGACCGTCGGGTTCGTCCTACGAGAATCGGGACGGATAATGTTCGAAGAACTACAAGACCTTCAATAGGATCATCGACCAATAGAACCCGCAGCGGGATAACTGCGACGAGACCGTCTACCGGCGATAGACTGCAAAGAACGCGCTCAACAGCCAACGGGACACAGCGTCCAACAAGTATCGAAAGAAGTCGGACTCGTAGCACGGAAGCACGACCAACTCCATCAAACAGGAGGCCAACTTCTGATCGTCCAACACCAAGAACACGTAGTCAGGAAGTGAGACGTCCGGCAACACAAAGCAGACCGACTCAACGCCCGCAAGCGAGACCGGCCCAACGCTCACGTCCGACTCCAACGGTAAGAAGTACTCCGCCGAGAAGCTCTGCACCAGCGAGCAGACCTAGCTCAAGCAGAGGTAGCTCGAGTTCTTCACGCTCACAACGCTAAAAAGCTAAACAAACATACATTATAAGTCGGCCGATACCGGCCGACTTTTCTTTTCAAATTCAATTTAGAACTCCGATATGAAAAAAGAAATAACTAGTTTTTTGCTTTCTGCATTTTGCATGATTGGCCTAAGTCAAGCTCAGTACGTTGAAGACGGGCTTCTGTTTTCTCAACCTGACCTTGGATCCACGGCTAGATTTAAGGCAATGGGTAGTGCAAACACATCCCTAGGTGGCGATCTCAGTTCGATCACCGGCAACCCAGCTGGATTAGGCTTTTTTAATACGTCTGATGCAGGCTTAAGTTTTGACTATTTGAACAGTCAAAGTAAAAGCAGCTATTATGGAACTTCAACTACGGGAACTAAAGAGAAATTCTCGTTAAGTCAGGGTGGTGCTGTATTTCATATGCCGGTGCGTTCTACTGTAGGACGTAATACGGGTTGGTTAAACTTCAATATAGGTATTGGTTATACTAAAACCAATGACTTCAATTCAACGATCGACTTTATAGGAGAAAATAACACAAGTAGCTATACCAATTTCCTAGCAGAAGCAGCGAATGACCCAAGCTATGAACCTGCGTTCGGTGACTGGGGTTATGAAAGCTACTTGCTTGATTATAACGAAAGCGAAGGCTTCTACTTCCCTGCCGCCAGCGAGAGTACCTCAAACAGTCAGGGCAATTTAGACAAGCGGACAGGCAACCAATTTCAAACTAATATAGCATTTGGCGCTAATTATAGTAACAAGCTATACGTCGGAGCATCCATCGGCATCGCGGGCTTCAGCTACCGTAAAGAACGACGATTCGACGAAATTGGCTTTATGAAAGAAGAGGGAGAGATCGCAGCAATTAATCCCGGATCCGACTTCTTAGATCCCAATCATGAGGCGTATGATTTTGTATACGCAGACTATGAGTTGAGTTCATCGAGCGTGCAAAAAACAAATGGAACGGGTTTTAACGGGACTGTCGGCTTCATCTATAAGCCAGACAATATGTTTCAAGTAGGATTTTCCGCGACATCACCCACTTGGTATACGGTTACAGATGACTACAGCATGTATTTCGACAGCTGGATGGTTGACCCGGAGACTGGAGATGCATTTTTTGAATATGTATCGGATGAAGAATTATTTTATGACGAATATAAATTAAGGACTCCTTATCGCTTAAATGCAGGAGTGTCAGCTATATTCACAGAAGGACTAATTACCGCAGATGTGGAGTATGTTGATTATGCGAGTATGCGTATTACGACCGATTATGCCGATGTAAACACCGCCTCAGACGAAGACATTGCCAATATATATCAGAGCGCGGTAAATTTCCGCTTGGGTGGTGAGTATCGTTTAGCATCTGACTTCCTACTACGGGCTGGTTATAATTATCGCGGCAACCCGTATCAAGATGGGTTGGAAAGCACGGCACAAACTATATCGGGTGGATTAGGCTACAGGATTAATAATACGTATATAGATCTAACTTACTTAAATCAACGATCAGACATGGAGTACACGCCTTATCAGTCGATCGAGTACCCATCCAATACAGCATCAATTAAGAACAGTAGAAATAATGTATTTTTAACCGTCGGATTTAAGTTTTAACAATACCGATCCAACAATGTCTTAAAATGCAAGAGGCGCTTAAATAAAATTTAAGCGCCTCTTGCATTTTAAATAAAAATAAATTTATATCTCCTCTTTGTTCTCAATCTCAACCATTACGTCTTTATGATTGCTGAGGACTGTTCTATTTTCTCGGGTTTTTTGCTTATTAATCTGTCTTCTCAATGACTCAACGGCTAAGTCTGTCGCTTCTTCAAAACTTTTTGCTTGCCCTTTCGCGAACAACTGGTTTCCTGGTATATTAATTTTAAATTCTGCTATTTTATTTGCCTCACTTTCGCCATTTTCTAACTTTAAATAGCAGATTCCATCTAACAATTGGTCATAAAACTGAGTTAGTTTGTTTGTTTTTCGCTGAATAAAATCAACTAATTTTTGATCTGCATCAAAATGAATAGATTGCACAGTAATGTTCATCTTTCCTCCTTTTTTTAAGCCTTTGGATGGGCCTGTTTATAAATATATTTCAACCGTTCAACTGAGTTATGCGTATAGACTTGCGTAGATGCAAGACTAGAATGACCCAGCAGTTCCTTAATGTCGTTTAGTTGAGCTCCATTGTTAAGCATGGCCGTCGCTATGCTATGTCTCAATACATGCGGACTTCTTTTCTGTTTGGACGAGATCAATCCTAATCTATTTCGGACAACCTGATAAATTAGTTCTGCATACGCGTCTTCTCCTTTATTTGTAACAATCAACTTCGAACTTGTGTTGTTAAAATTATGTTTTTCTTTAAGAACTATATATTCCTTTATTACCTCACTTAACGAAGATGTAATGGGAACCAATCTTTCTTTACTCCCTTTACCAAATATACGAATCGTACCCTGCATAAAATCGATATCATGTTCAGAGATTTGTAATAATTCTGAACGACGAACTCCTGTACCAAACAAAATTTCAACCACGACTCGATCTCGATACCCTTGGAAGTCATTTGAAAAACCCCCTTCTGAATCCAGCATCTTGATTATATCATTAGATGGAATAAAATGAGGTAGATTCTTTGGCGTTTTTAGCATCTTGACTAATGCTACCGGATTAACGTCAATTATCTGTTCACGAAGTAAAAACTTATGGAATGATTTAAGGGATGAAATGGTACGATTAATACTTCTAGGTTGAAGCTTCCTTTCCATTAGCTGGGCCAGAAAAGCCCGTATTTGATGGTGAGTCGCATCCTGAACTTGAAAGCCATTCTTGGTCAGATAGTCTAAATAAGTTCGAATGTCTCTTTCATATGCATGAATGCTATGAACAGAATAGTTCTTTTCGTACTTTAGGAAATTTATGAAACGCTCTAAAAACATAAAAAACTATTTGCTCCCTCAATGCTTTGAAGTTACAAATAGTTTTTTAATATGTAAAGACAATAAGAATTAAATCGTCTCTTGATTCAATTTCTGCTTGTATATTGCTTTCTTCACTTGAACACGACGGGAGATCGACTTCTTCTCATAAGCTTGACGAGAACGCAATTCCCTAAGGACACCCGTTTTTTCGAATTTCTTCTTGAAACGCTTTAACGCCCTATCCAAAGATTCGCCTTCTTTAACATTTACTATAATCATATGGTTAACTACCCCCTTTCGTTATAAATTTTTAGAGTTGCAAAGATAAACAAATCAATCTAGAACACAAAAATTTAAAAGGTATTTTTATTCAGGATCGGGCGTAAACAGCACATCGACGACCGGTTTAATGTCTTCATCTCTCGAAAACAGATCCCAAATCAAATTACTTTTACCATTTTCAATCATAACAGCCGAAATACCGTAACGTACCCCTTGCCATTGGGTGTTCTCCTTATTTTCAACGAGGTTAATTGTACGAAAGCCGTATTCATTCCAAAATAGCTCCGGATATTGCCGATACGTACTTGCTAAATTTTTTATAGCAAACTCAGGATTGATCGGGTATGCTGCAACAATTGATGAAGGAGAGATGAGACCTTTGGAGTTTACGATCAATCCCCGACTCAAACTGATTGGCAATACGCCCTTCTCCGAGGATCTACGTAACTGGATAAGAACATGGTTTTGTAGCTCGTGATAGTAGTTCGCAAATTGATCACGCTTACCTCGTGGATCAAACACCAAGAACGATGATAGAAGGCTACTCAATGACTCATCCACATTTGCTACATCTAAAGACAGGCCATAATATATACGTTCTTTCGCAATTTCAGACTCAGTAGTATCAACAAGCTGAACGGCCGGCTTAAGGGTCGCCGTTAAATCCTGGCTCGTCATATTTGTATCAACCTGAGGAAGGCTGAGTTCTTCAATTTCATCCACTAAGGAAGAATCCACTTTATAAAATCTGTTTAATGCGTCATTGTAAAAATTCAACTCAATATTATGACTTGGGGAAGCCAGCGCCAGCAAGTAGGTGGTTAGCGCATCTCTTCCTAATAAGGGTAGGGCATTCTCAAACCCATATTTCTCAGACCAATTTGTGTATAAATAAGAATTTCCGTTCCTAGTAAATTGATTCCATTGCACTGCGTTCCATATTTCGTCTATTTTCTTACGAACCTCGATTTCGACTGCATTATTTTCACTTAAATACTGTTTAGCTGTCAAGAGTCCTTGTATTAGCAAAGAGGTACCGCTCAGATCCACCGTAAAACCACTCTCTTTAGAATAAACACCTTCACCCGATCGTCCATCCATCAAAGCCGGAAATGCGCCGTACCGTGCTTCTGCTCCTCTTAAGAATCTAATAATCTTCTGAATCCGAGCGGTAAACTGTTCTCTTGTAAAAACCTTTTGTTCAACGCCACTAATGGAGGCCATGATAGCAACACCCGTTAGAGCGGGCGAAACGATAGCACTTTTTGTTGCTGGCTTTAGCAATTGCATACCGCTATTAAATTCGGCTCCATCTGCGAAATATTGAATATTCGCCTGATGCACCATATCAAGCAACTCCGCATCCGTTAATACTTTCGTTTGCGCTTTCTCTACGTTACTGAATGGGGATTCACGATATTGATAATCAACCCAGGCTATTTTATAATAATATTCTTTGCCAGTTTCAGGCACTACATCACTGTAACGATTGGAAAAAATGGGTCGAATAGCGACAGGTTGAAAATTCTTATTGTCTTCTGAGCGATATATCTTAATATAACGCAAGCTTGGCGTCAACGGCAGACGCCATGATATATCTACGTGTCTTTCATATGCCTTAACATCCTGTATTACGGCTGCACCTGTCAGTCGGTTCTGAGGAGTCTTACGTGGAAGAACTTCTATTTGGTCAATATACAGCTGGTGATTCTTACCATCTGTTCCTATCTGTGAAAAGCGAATTCCCATAATTCTGGCTCCGTCATCAGCAAATCCAATTTGCTCCAAGGGTATCTCAACCGACACCCACATATTTTCCTGATATGAATCAATATAGTTCGCTAGTTGAACTCTCTTCGTATAACTCGAATCTGCACGAATTAGCTCAACGGCAGGTAGCTCCGCCAAGCTTGTTGATGACTGAACATATAATTTAAAAATTAACGCTGAGTTCCTTTCTGGCAGATAACTATCCGGATAGAAAATATCTGCTGTCCACTGGCCTTTACTCGCCGATATATACTTCAACACCAAGGAGTTCTTAGGCGTAAAAAAAACCGAATCTGATACTGGCAGATTACCTTTTATATTCATAATCCAACTTGCACCCGAATATTCAACCTTACTGCCAGAATAGCTATTAGGCAAAACGCTATTGGCAAATAAAACATCTGGATAAGTTTCGGCCCGGACGCTGGAAGAAAAGCAAATTATAAAACTAAAAAGGGTGAAATAAAAATTAAAGTAAGTTTGCTTCATAACCTCAATTAGAAAAAATACAAATATTACAAAAACCAAGCCATATCATGATTAATTAATATATTTAGATCGTAACACACAAAAAGGTCATATATGCTGTTTTTCTTTTACCGACGAAAGGGCTTCACTCACCGATTTTTTTACGGTCTCCGACTATTTCTTCTTTTGAACCCGAAGCGTTGTAGGTATATTTGATCAAACATTTAAGAACATGAACACACAACATAAAAGAAAAAACAGCAATACAAGCAGAACCCTGAAAGGTCTTATTATCATTCTAATCGGAGGTCTGCTCTTAATAGACAAACTTTTACCAGCTATTTATCTGGGTTGGCTATTTCAATGGCCAATGATTCTCATCATTATTGGAGCCATCATTGGAGCGAAGTCAGGTTTCGAAAATAGAGCCTCATACATCTTAATAGGGATCGGTCTATTTTTCTTTCTTAGCAATACGCTCAATTTCAGTATTGGGCCTCTCATCTGGCCAATTATCTTAATCGCAGTAGGCTTTTTCCTTATTAAAGGAAAATCCAAAAAACGGCAAATGAGACGTGGTACTTATCAGTATCCAGAAAACAATGATTTTGTATGGGACAAACGGGTAAAAGATGAATCTCAACCAACGGATCAGGTCGACGACGATACCACTGACCACGATCATATAACTGAAGAAGAAAGCTCGTCCAGCGAACAAAAGGACGAGTATTCGGATGAAAACCATCGTAATGAAGAGTATTCGGGCACGGCTAATGACTATATAGACTCTACGTCAATTTTCGGCGGAGGGAAGCATTATATTGTTTCGCAAAACTTCAAGGGTGGCGACGTCGTTAATATTATGGGTGGATCGACAATCAATCTAATGCGTGCAGACCTAAGGGGCCCAGCAACACTAGAGGTCGTACAACTATTTGGTGGCACAACAATCATCGCTCCGGCACATTGGATTATTAAGTCGGAAATGGCTTCCATTTTCGGAGACATTGAGGACAAACGCTTCCATACACCGGCCGTACCAGACCATTCTAAGATATTATACATCAAAGGAACTTCCCTGTTTGGCGGCATTACCATCAAAAGCATTTAGTCGAGTTAATAACAGATGATACCAGCCAACCAACCGCCTGTAATCGAAAGAAATCGCTTCTTATTGCTTAGCTGCTCGATCATTTTCGTTGGCTGGTCGATCATCCAAGGTGGACTTCTATTCTGGTATGGCACAACCATGTATACGGCTATCGTAGATAGCTTAATTTCGGCTGCAATTATTACCTTGGCCTGCTACGTTGTCGCAAGTGTGCTATTTTACTATCAGCCACAGAAAGAAAAAACCACCTATATTCTCGTATGGGTTATCAGCCTAACAGTAATAAGCTTAGCAGTGATACGTTATGCAATTGGTTGGATAATAGCTTCTGAAGAATACCAAGACCTTATTGATTATTCGCTACCGTTGCGATTTCTCGCTGCGGGATTATTAATTGGTTGCATGGCTATTATAAACGTATTATGGAACATACAGCAAAATAACCGAGATAATGAACGAAGAAAAGCAGATGCTGAAAAAATGGCTCGAGAAGCCGAACTCTACAGCTTGCGGCAAAAACTTCAACCTCACTTTTTATTCAACAGCTTAAATTCGATTATCGCACTGATCACTCAAAAACCCGACCTCGCCCGGACTATGGTATTTCAATTGTCAGACTTCCTACGGGGGACCCTACACATGGACGATCAACAGTTACTCGACTTGGAAGCCGAACTTGAACACCTCCAACTGTACATCGACATCGAGAAAGTACGATTCGGACATCGATTGAACATCAAAATTCACCAAGAAGGCGCTCGAGATTATCAACTTCCTGCGATGATCATCCAACCCCTATTGGAAAATGCCATCAAATATGGGCTGTATAACACCACCGGTCAGGTAGACATCAATATCGATATTTCTAAGCAAGACAATCTATTAAAAATAAAAGTGACAAACCCGTTTGACCTCGACAGCCAGACCAAACAAAAAAGCTCTGGATTCGGTCTAAGGAGTATCGAGCGTAGACTCTTCCTGATTTATGGTCGCACTGACTTGTTGCATACAAATGCTGGAAAGCATATCTTTACAGCAACAATATCTATCCCCCAGCCAGAATGATAAAAGCTTTAATTATAGACGATGAACCCCTGGCCCGCAGCATTGTTAGCGAGTATCTAAACGATTTTCCTCAAATCGAGGTTGTCAGGGAATGTGGCGACGGCTTTGAAGCAGCAAAGGCCATTGCAGAAATAAATCCAGAGTTAATTTTTCTGGACGTGCAAATGCCTAAAATAACAGGTTTCGAATTACTGGAGCTGATCGAAGAACCACCAGCAGTTATTTTCACGACCGCATTTGAAGAGTTTGCACTCCGAGCATTTGAACAGCATGCAATAGACTATTTATTAAAACCGATTAGCAAAGCGAGATTTGTTAAGGCGATCGAAAAATTTCTGTCACAAAAGCCAAGCCTGTCAAAAGAAAAGACAAAAGCCTTCATCGAGAAGGTTCAGGACAAAGAGGAAAACAACTTAGACAGGGTCCTGGTACGTACCGGAAATAATATAAAAATCATTCCCGTAGACAAGATTAACTACCTGGCTGCGGATGACGACTATGTCTCGATCCATACCGACGAAGGTAGCGCGCTAAAGAAGGCGACTCTCACCTATTTCGAGAAAAATCTAAACCAAGATGAGTTTGTCCGAGTACACAGATCATTTATCGTGAGAATCAATCAGATCATCCGCATCGAGCCTTATGAGAAGGAAAGTCACAAAGTGATCCTCAAAGACAAAAGCTCCATCAGTGTAAGCAAATCAGGCTATGCTAAACTGAAAGCGGCTCTAGAGAAATAATATTCGCTACACACAGAGCACTACTGGTTAATCACTGATATAAGTTTATCCAAGCCGTTTTCACCATCTAAGTACGCTTTTAATTTCCTATCCGACCCATAGACGTACAAAGCGGGATATTGAATTGGCTGAAATTTAGCCAGAAACTCATATTGTTTATCTAGCAAGACATGCACATTGGGTTCACCTTGAAGTTCTTTGCCATATGTATTCATGAAATCGGCTACGATCCCTCGATCCTGCTGTGACACAAAATAGAAGGTTGCGTTTTTAAACTGATCAAAATTCTCACCCATTAGCTCAATTTCGTTTCTACAGTGTATACACCCTGTATCAAAAAACACAAAAACGATATTCCCTTCAATAGCAAGACTTGTTCGCATCACAGGTCGATTATCCACTATATTGAAGAAAGTGAATTCCGGCACCATATCAGGTGCATTCTCAGGTTTTGAATTCGAACAGGCTAAGTTAAACAAAGCAATGAGCGAAAATATCAACAATATACGTTTCATGTCTGATTCTTTGGATTCTGTGGGTAAACAGGTCAAAATTATAAAAATAAATCAATTTACTTACTGTTACTTTTCCTATGTCAGGCGATATTAATATCTTTGAGGAAAAATTTCACTTTTGAAAAAACGTATCGCAATATTTGCATCCGGATCAGGATCCAACACCCAAAAAATTCTGGAACACTTCAAAAACCATGAATTGGCGGAAGTGTCGCTTATTCTGAGCAATAATCCTGATGCCTATGTCTTGCAGCGAGCCGATAATTTTGAAACGCCATCGCACGTCTTCGACCGCAATGAGTTTTATAAAACCGATGCAACTGTAGAGCTGCTGAAAGATCTAGAAATTGATCTTATTGTACTTGCAGGATTTCTCTGGCTGGTTCCTCAAAATCTTCTCGATGCCTTTCCTGAAAGAATCATCAATATCCATCCAGCACTTCTTCCCGACTATGGCGGTAAAGGTATGTATGGCGACCATGTGCACCAAGCTGTCCTCGAAGCTAAGGAAAGTGAATCCGGTATTACCATCCATTATGTTAACGACAAATTCGATGATGGAGAAATCATCTATCAAGCTAAATATAAGATAGAACCAGAGGATACGATCGAATCAATCAAGTTCAAAGGTCAACAGTTAGAACATTTACATTTTCCAAGGATTATAGAGACAATCATAAAAGAACTTTAATAGTAAAATTTGAATATAAACAATGAGCCAGCCTGTTAAAATTAAAAACGCATTAATATCTGTTTTCTACAAGGATAACCTAGAATCTATTGTCCAGCAATTAGACAAATATGGAGTTAACATCTATTCCACCGGAGGTACTGAAAAATTCATTAAAGACCTAGGAATAAACGTTATACCCGTTGAAGAGCTAACGGGCTATCCATCTATTTTAGGAGGAAGAGTAAAAACACTTCACCCCTCAGTGTTCGGAGGTATCTTGTCTCGCCGAGATCATGCGAACGACAAAGAACAAATCAACGAATACAATATCCCCGAGATAGACTTAGTAATCGTCGACCTCTACCCTTTTGAGGAAACTGTAAAATCAGGAGCTACTGAACAGGATATTATTGAAAAAATAGATATCGGCGGAATATCATTGATACGGGCAGCGGCAAAAAACTACAAAGATGTCACGATCTTATCATCAAAAGATGACTACCGTGAATTTGAGATGTTCTTAGTTGAAAATGAAGGCTATACAACCTTAGAACACAGACGGTATTTCGCTAAGCGTGCTTTCCATATTTCTTCGCATTATGACACGGCCATCTTTAACTACTTTAACTCAACATCAGAAGAGCCTCTAACAGCATTCAAGCATAGTGAAAGTCAATTTAAAAACTTAAGATACGGTGAGAACCCACATCAAAAGGCTGTTTTCTATGGCGATTTAGACGCTATGTTCGAAAAGTTAAATGGTAAAGAACTTTCATATAATAACTTAGTCGACATCGATGCTGCGGTGGCCTTAATCGACGAGTTCACCAAGCCTACCTTCGCCATTTTAAAACATACAAATGCCTGTGGTGTTGCCAGCAAGGACTCAATATTTGAAGCTTGGAAAACCGCACTTGAATGCGATCCTATCTCTGCCTTTGGAGGTGTCCTGATTTGCAACGGAACTATTGACGAAGAAACAGCACAAGATATCAACAAACTATTTTTTGAGGTGTTGATAGCGCCTGAATTCAGCGACGAAGCTTTGCGGGTCTTGACAAGCAAGAAGAACAGAATTATTTTGCAACGTAAAGAAGTGGCACTACCGAAACAGCAATTCAAAACCCTGTTAAATGGAGTTATACAGCAAGATAAAGACCTTTCGATCGAAGGAACCGAACAAATGGAATCTGTAACTGATCGGCAACCGGAATTAGAGGAGCTTGAAGACCTTGTATTTGCTAACAAAATAGTCAAGCATACGAAATCGAACACCATCGTCCTTGTCAAAGGAGAACAGCTTTTGGCCAGTGGCGTTGGTCAAACCTCACGCGTAGACGCATTGAAGCAAGCAATCGACAAAGCTAAATATTTCAAATTTCCATTAGAAGGTTCGGTGATGGCTTCCGATGCATTTTTCCCTTTCCCTGATTGTGTTGAAATTGCTAGCGATGCAGGTGTCAAGGCTATCCTGCAGCCCGGAGGTTCTATAAAGGATAAAGAATCAATAGAAATGGCAAACAACAAGAACGTTTCTATGGTTTTAACCGGTGTTCGTCATTTTAAACATTAATTTTCTATTTTAGGGAATTCATTGCAAAAAATGACTTTTTTATATCGTATTATTAACGAATCTTTTTTATAGAATTTAATAAGCTTCTTTTGTAAAAAGCGATTAACTTTGCAATCTATTAATAAATTTAAAAAAATATCCGAATGGGGTTATTTAACTGGTTTACTCAAGAAGTTGCCATTGATTTAGGTACTGCTAATACATTAATAATACATAACGATAAGGTTGTTGTCGACGAACCTTCCATCGTCGCATTTGATCGTACTACAAATAAGGTCATCGCCATTGGGCGCCAAGCCATGCAAATGGAGGGTAAAACCCACGCTAACATCAGAACCGTACGTCCGCTGAAAGATGGTGTCATAGCGGATTTTAATGCGGCTGAGCATATGATTAGAGGAATGATCAAGAAAATTAACAACGGTAAAGGTTGGTTTTTTCCATCTCTACGAATGGTTATTTGTATCCCCTCAGGTATTACGGAGGTAGAGAAGCGTGCAGTACGAGATTCTGCGGAAATTGCCGGCGCCAAAGAGGTCTATCTCATTCACGAGCCCATGGCTGCGGCTGTGGGTATCGGAATCGATGTTGATGAACCCATGGGTAACATGATCATCGATATTGGCGGTGGGACAACTGAGATCGCCGTTATCGCTCTTTCGGGCATTGTATGCGACCAATCTATACGTGTCGCAGGCGATAATTTTGATTCCGACATTATTAATTACATCCGTCGCCAACACAATATTATGATTGGAGAACGCACTGCTGAAAAAATTAAAATTGAAGTGGGTTCTGCGCTTCCTGAGTTACAGGACCCACCAGAAGACTTTGCAGTTCAAGGACGCGATTTAATGACCGGAGTACCGAAGCAAATTACAGTTTCTTATACTGAAATTGCACACTGTTTGGATAAGTCAATCTCAAAAATAGAAGAAGGAATTCTTAAAGCACTTGAAATCACACCGCCAGAACTTTCGGCTGATATTTATCAAACTGGGATTTATTTGACCGGCGGTGGCGCTTTATTACGTGGGCTTGATAAGCGTGTACATTCAAAAACCAAATTGCCTGTTCACATTGCAGAAGATCCTTTACGTGCTGTCGTAAGAGGAACGGGAATTTCGTTGAAGAACATAGGTAGCTTTAAATTTTTAATGCAATAGAAAGAATTGGGATATGAGCTTAAACCCACAGAGGTCAAATAGCTGATGGCTAACTCATATCTTAAGCGGAACGATAAGATATGCGAAACCTTTGGATATTCATTAACAGATACAGTACATTCTTTTTGTTTATCCTGTTCTTTGCCGTTTCATTTATCTTAATCATTAATAATAATTCATTTCAGCGAGCGAGCGCACTTAACTCTTCCAATGAAATCATCGGACGAGCTTACGAGAAGATCGATTACTTTAAAGCCTATATAGACCTTAACGAGACAAACCTTACACTCGCTCATGAAAATGCAGCCTTACGAGCTTTGTTAAAAAGTTCCAATTACGATAATGAGGTTACCTCTCGTACGATACGAGACACCTCGCTTCAACCGCGTTATAGCTATATAGAAGCACGTGTCATCAACAACAGTGTTAATCAAAAGAATAATTACCTGACGGTGAACCGCGGATCGCGTCACGGGATTAAAAAGGGAATGGGTGTTATATCCTCAAATGGCGTCGTCGGTATCGTGCTAAATGTATCACCTAATTTCGCCACTATTCAGTCACTTTTACATTCAGACACAAAGATCAGTGCCAGTCTTTCGAAAAGCGAGGCTTTCGGATCATTGGTATGGGGCCAAAATGCCGTTGACCCACAATACGCCGTTTTAAAAGACATACCTAACCATGTCGAAGTAGCGAAAGGAGAACAAGTTGTGACATCTGGTTACTCTCTTTTTCCTTCAGGGGTTATTATCGGACAAGTCGAAGAAACAGGAATTCTAAGCGGCAGCAGCTTCTTGGATATTAAGATTAAGTTGAACAATGACTTTAGCACTTTACGTTATGTATACATCGTAACCGATAAACTCTCGGAGGAAAAGAAGAAACTGGAAGAACAAAATTCAGAAAATGGCTAAGTTGTTTATAGAAAATATCATACGATTCATTGTGCTTATTTTAGCGCAGGTATTTTTATTTAAAAACATCGGCTATTATAATCTAGCTTCACCATTTCCCTATATCATGGCGCTTATGCTACTTCCGGCAAAGATACCGAAAGTGCTTTTATTTGTTATCGCTTTCTTGACCGGTATTACAATAGACACCTTCTATGATACATTAGGAATCCATGCAGCTGCATGTATAACACTCGCTTGGGCACGAATCGTTTTTATCAACCTCACGCTACAAGACGATGATTACGACGCATCATCCACACCTGGTATCGGACAAATGTCCTTTCGATGGTTTTTAATTTATGCCCTAATTCTCAGCTTCTTCCATCACTCTGCATTGTATATTCTGGAAGTATTTTCATTAAATAACTTCCTCTACACACTAACAAGCATTCTTTTTAGTTGTATCTTTACGACGATACTGATTGTTTTGTTTGAATTGATATTATATAGAAGGAAAAAGCGGTGAACAGTTATTTTGCGCGAAAATTCATTATCCAAGGTATAATAATAACATCAGCTGTCGTTATTCTTTTGCGTCTATTTTACATTCAGGTCATAGATGATTCGTATTACCTTTCTGCAGAAAATAATGTATTAAGAAAAGTAGTAATCTATCCGGCTCGCGGCGTGATCCTCGACAGAAATTCTGAAGTTCTGGTTCAGAACGAGCCAGTATACGATTTAATGGTGACGCCTCGCGAAGTAAAAGAAATGGATACTACGCTCTTCTGTGAACTGGTCGGTATCGATAAAGAGGGCTTCGATAAACGATTTCTAAAGGCAAAAAACTACTCTCCTTATCGCGCCTCGATTTTCGAAAAACAGCTATCGGCCGAGACTTACGCGCGTTTACAGGAGCACTTATATGAATTCAGGGGTTTCTATGTTCAGAACAGAACTGTACGAAATTATCCCGACAGCATAGCTGCGCAGTTTCTTGGTTACATTAATGAGGTAACCGACAAAGACATTGAGCGGAGCGACGGCTTCTATCGGCCGGGCGACTATATCGGTGTGAGCGGTGTTGAACGTGCATACGAGGAATTGCTACGTGGTCAGCGTGGTGTACAGAATCTCATGGTAGATGCATTCAACCGACCAAAAGGGCATTTTGCCGATGGAAAATACGATACACTTGCCGTTGCGGGGGAAGATCTCATGTCCTCGCTAGATAAAAACTTACAAAAATTAGGTGAAACACTGATGAAGAATAAGCTGGGTAGCATCGTGGCAATAGAACCCAGTACAGGTGAAATATTAAGTTTCGTAAGCAGCCCCTCCTACAACCCGAATATGATGGTCGGTCGTGAGCGTGGAAACAATTACATGAAACTACTTTATGACCCACTAAAACCAATGTTTATCCGGCCCATACAAGCGCAATATCCTCCTGGGTCAATCTTTAAAGTCGTTGCCGCTTTGGTTGGGCAGCAAGCTCAGGTAATCGATAAAGATATGAGGTATCAATGCGTGGGTGGATACCGATACGGACGAAGCGGCTACATGCGATGCACACACGTCCATGGCTCGATAAATCTGGCTACGTCTATCCAAGCCTCTTGTAACCCTTACTATGCATTTACCTTTGCACGCATGATAGATGGCAGAGGAAAAAAACCAGCAGAATCGTATAAAGATTGGTATGATGCAGTTCAGCGTTTTGGGATTGGTAAAGAATTAGGTATCGACCTACCTGGTGAGAACTCGGGAAATTTACCCAAAGCTGATTATTATACCAAACACTTTGGTAATGATAGTTGGACTTCGGCTTACAATATATCTTTATCAATCGGTCAGGGAGAAATGGGTATAACTCCTTTACAGATGGCTAATATCATGGCCATCGTTGCCAATAGAGGATTTTATTATCGTCCACACCTAATCAAGTCGATCGGTGAGAAAAAGATTGTCAAACCCGAGTTTTCCGAAAAAATATCCGTTGGGGTTGATCCGCAATATTTTGAACCAGTAATTGAAGGCATGAGCCGGGCAGTAAACCAACCGGGAGGAACGGCCTACTCAGTTAAGATTAAAGGGGTTGAAATGTCTGGTAAAACAGGTACAGTTCAAAATCCACACGGAACAAATCACGCGGTGTTCTTTGCTTTTGCACCTAGAGAAAATCCTAAAATTGCCATTGCTGTTTTCGTTGAGAATGCAGGTTACGGGGGTGTTTGGGCAGCACCTATTGCCAGTATGATGGTTGAGAAATATTTAACCGATACCATTACACTTCCAAAATACATACAGGATCGAATTTATAACGGTAGCATTTTACCAGATACCACCAAGGCAGTAAAACGATGAATCAACAAAGAAAATTCTTCGGTGCAGGAATCGATTGGTTAACCATATTTTTATGGCTAACTCTCTGTGTCATTGGCTGGTTCAATATCCATGCAGCTGTATATGACCCCGAGCACCCTAGCTTGATCAGTATCGACACAAATTATGGCAAACAGTTTATTTTTATCATATCTGCCATTATTTTGGCTGCTGTTATCCTCATCATTGACAGTCGCTTCTACAGTTCGGCAGCCCCCATTCTCTATGGTATCACGATATTACTTCTTATCGCAGTATTGGTCATCGGAAAGAATGTTGGAGGGAACCAGGCCTGGATACCCTTGGGATCTTTCCGTCTACAGCCTTCAGAGTTTGCAAAGTTAGCGTCCTGTTTAATTCTGGCGAAATACCTAAACACTCATAGCAACCGAAATCCGAACTTTCAAACGTTGATTATCGGCTCATTACTCTTATTATTGCCGGTTGGGTTAATCATGTTGCAGCCTGATACTGGATCTGCGTTGGCATTCTTTGCACTAATTTTTGTATTCTATCGTGAGGGTTATGTATCCGGTACATTCCTTCTGATTGGAGCCTCTGCTATCGCGTTATTTATCTTATCCTTGCTCTTTCCTCAGTGGACCGTCATCTTAGGCGTAGCGGTTCTATGTGCTTTAATAGTTTATTTTACTCGAAAATCCCGTAGAGCTATTATTACCGGCGTAATGCTCTTCTCTGCGGCAACTATTTTCATCTTGGGGGTAGATTTTGTTTACAATCAAGTTTTACAAAGTCACCAACGTAATAGGATCGAAGTATTACTGGGCAAAATCGATGATCCTCGAGGAGAAGGATACAACGTCAACCAGTCATTGATTGCGATTGGATCCGGTCAGCTGTTAGGAAAAGGCTATTTACAAGGTACTCAGACAAAATACAATTTTGTGCCAGAACAGAGCACCGACTTCATCTTCTGTACCATCGGTGAAGAGTGGGGCTTCGTGGGTTCCGCTTCAATGGTTTTGATATACATAGGACTTCTTCTACGACTAATTCATATCGCTGAGCGTCAACGCTCCCATTTCGCCAGAATCTATGGATATGGTGTAGTTTCGATCCTATTTTTCCATTTCTTTATTAATATCGGAATGACCTTAGGCATTGTACCCGTAATCGGGATTCCGCTCCCATTCATTAGTTACGGAGGTTCATCTCTCTGGAGTTTCACGATCCTATTATTTATCCTTATTAAGCTTGACGCAAATAGAAAAGGACTGCTTAATATGCAGTCCTTTTAATTCGATTACTTTCGAAGTTTCTGACTTAAGCGAAACTACCCATAGCGCTTCCTCAAAATAGCGTATAGCTTATCAACGGTTGCTTGTTTCGTACCCCAATTATTTTTGGCGGCATAATTAGACTGTAAAAAATGATCAGCATCTTCCATTGTCTCGAATCGATTCAACAATTCAATTGCCTCGCTATAGGCCAAGCTATAACCATTAAACAAATCCTTTATAAATAATAATTTATCATTCAGATTAATACTCGACTTGATATCGCGAATACGCTGTTGCTTAGGGATTGGCGTCTTGGGTGTGTTTAGGCCTTGAGCCAATGGCGTCGATGGTTTGTCCTCCGATAGCGTGTTTTTTCGTTGAGCAAAGAGACGTTCGTTTAAACTCATAGGACGTTCCGGTTCTATATTCACCGTCTTCTCTTCAATCACTACCTCTGAACTTATTTTTTCATCATCTGAAGTTGCCTGCGTCTCGCTAGTTACAGCTTTCTCGTCGGATCTATTATCCGACGGCTGACCAGCAGATGTATGATCAGTAGACGATTGACTGGCAGATTCTTGTACACCGGAACGATCCGATTCAGCACGACTATCATCTCCTGTCTGTTTAGTTAATTCCGCGGGGACATCAAAGGGTTCAAAAAAAGACTTCAATTTAGAATGATTAAGCTCTTGATCCCCTTGCTTGGTTTGCTCACTTTCTCTCTGTACACCTTTTTCTTCCTGCTGTTGATTGTTGTGTCCCTCTGTCTCTTTATCCTTGGGTTCTACTTCATCCGCTTCTTCAACTTCTTCATCATTTTTAACATTCGTTTCACCGGTTGTCACTGGGTTCTTTTGATCATCCTTATCTTCATTACGAGATTCTGTAACATCGTCTTGTGACTCAGAGCTCGTTGAATCTTCCTTTTCGGGAATTTCGTCTACTGTTTTCTGTTTATCCTCTTCCTGATTAGAATTACGTTCTTCTATCGGCGGCGTAAAATAAATTTCATCGTCATCACCAGCATTCTCCTCTCCTTCCGGCACCCCTGGGACTTCATTTACGGCCGAGGTATCCTCGTCTTCGCGAGTCGCTTCATTGCTAGGTTCAGCATTTTCCTCTTCCGATCCGGTTTCAGTTACATATTGTTTGCCTACATCCGCACCCTCGTTGGCATATCGTTCCTCTTCCAATTTTCGCAAAATTGTCGCATGCTCTGTAAAATACGTAGCATTCGCTTCAAACAATTGAAACTCCAATGGATGAACATCTTTTTCGGAATCCGAAATATGATCAAACGACTCCGAAAGCTCCTTCATTAACACGCGTATTTTATCGACAATCTCTTCTTTAGATATCATAATAACTAATCTTTTTTCTTACAAATTTTATTATCAAATTTAACTAATTTAGCAGTATATATCACGTACCATTGAATACTTTAACATCACTTAACATCTGGACGTTCACCAACCTTCGTAAACGTAGATTTTTCTGTTCTTACTTTGGTAAAATCATCCAAGTAGTTAGGGAAGTAAATATCAGACAAGTGCATAAATTCATCCCCTCTCATAAACATATCCATACTTATATCACCAAAACTTTTCTTCCCGCATGCGGCCAATAACTCCATAGCCGCGTGCAGGGTATTGTGATGGAAGTGATAAACTCTATCTTTCTTTTCTCTCACAACAAGACCTTTGACTAGGTTTGGATCTTGCGTGGCAACTCCCGTCGGACAATCATTCGTATTGCACCTCAATGCTTGTATGCAGCCTAAAGAAAGCATAAAACCACGTGCACTATTCACAGCATCAGCACCTAATGATAATGCTTTCAAGAACGATGCAGCCGATATGATCTTGCCACTACATATTAAACGAAGTTTTTTCCTGATTCCGTATTTCTCCAACGATTGATGGACAAAAATAAGTGCCGGCTCTAATGGAATACCAACTGCATCCGAGAACTCCAATGGAGCCGCGCCTGTGCCGCCTTCTGCACCGTCGACGGTAATGAAGTCAGGGTAAATCTGCAATTCATTCATTACTTCGCATAACTCGATAAATTCATCAGTGCGACCTACACATAGTTTAAAACCAACAGGTTTACCATCAGAAAGCTCTCTAAGTGTACCAATAAACTGAATGAGCTCCCGAGCATTGGAAAAGGCACGATGGTGCTGGGGAGATAAAACCGTCGTATGAGGCACCAAACCTCTAATTTTTGCAATTTCCTCGCTATTCTTTACAGCCGGCAACACTCCCCCGTGCCCCGGTTTCGCACCTTGAGAAAGTTTTACTTCAATCATCTTGACTTCTTTCAACGCAGCTCGTTCCTTAAACATTTCAGGATTAAAATCACCATCTGCATCACGACAACCAAAATAACCTGTCCCTATTTGCCAAACCAAATCCCCACCCTGCAAGTGATATTCAGAGATGCCCCCTTCTCCCGTGTTATGATAGAACTCGCCCCTGAGTGCACCCTGATTTAATGCCATAATCGCATTCGAACTTAAGCTACCATAACTCATTGCCGATATATTCAATCTCGACGCGCTATACGGATGCTTACATTGTTCCCCACCAATGGTCACCCGTGGAAGCTCTTCCGTAATGGGCGCGGGATATATCGAGTGGCGAAGGCCCTCATAATTCCGATTATTAATTTCCAATTGCGTACCGAAAGCTACTGTAGATTCGATATTTTTTGCACGTTGGTAGGCAATCGACCGGATAGTTCTGGGAATTGGCTTTCCATCAGTGTTTCGCTCAATAAAATATTGTTGTAATTCAGGTGAAATGAATTCAAAAAAATATCTAAAATAACCCAACACGGGAAAATTTCGTAAAATCGTATGTCGTTCTTGGATCATATTATAAATTCCCACAAGGAAGATAACAAGAACAATAGCTGTCCACCATATAATACCCGGATAAAACCAAGTAAACACCAACAGTAATGCTACTAACGCACCTCCAACATATAAAAATAGATTTCTCATAGGATTCAGTTTATATTAATAATTACCTAAACGACTTATGGAGTTTTTTCTTTTTAATTTTTCATCGCTTCCAATATAGGTTCTCCAATAGTACCATTAGGCGTTTGAATATTCAAGAGCGCAGCGATTGTAGGCGCCACATCTGTCATATGTGTGGGACGACTGGTTTTGCCTTGTTCTATTCCCCAGCCCATAAATATCAACGGTATGTGTGAATCATATGGGTTCCAAGCAGAGTGCGAAGTACCAGTTGGGCGCTTCGAGCCGTGACCATACCAAGCAGGATTCAATATAATTTGTATACTTCCACTACGCTTGTAATGGTAACCATTCACAATCCGTTCTCTAATAAGTGCTGGAACGGCAGACGAAGCTGCCTTCTCCATATCAACAACGTAGCTCACCCCCTCTTGTTTTTTCAAAAAATCAATGGCAACCGACTTGAGTTCTTCCTTATCCAGCCCGCGCTCATTAATCAAAGGACTGTTGAAATGAACCTGATAGTTCGACAGACTTATAACCAACTCCTCTTCAGAAAACTTCTCTTGTAGCACATTGTTTAATTCTTTTTCTATTTGTCCCGACGAAAAAGTACCCGATGGGAAACGATTATCTTGCATAAAACTCACGTTGTGCGCGCCACCATGATCCGCTGTTAAGAAGACCGTGTATTCACCTTCGCCGACTTGCTTATCCAAGTAATTAAGAAACTCCTCTAACTCTTTGTCTAATCTTAAATAAGTATCCTCCACCTCGATCGCATTCGGCCCAAATCGGTGTCCGATATAATCAGTCGAGGACAAGCTAAGCGCTAAGAAATCTGTAACCTCATGATTCCCCAAATCCTCATTATCTATCGCGGCTTTCGCCATTTCAATACTCAGCGTATTTCCAAAAGGCGTGGACGAGATCATTCCAGGTCCCTGCTCTTTATACAGATTTGCTGTATTTAGTGGTAAGGTTGGTTTATCCGTCCCCTTGAACTCACCTTCATATTCATTATCATCAGCGCTACTTTGGACATAGGTATCAATCGGATAAAGCGTTTCCCAACCTTTGTCCATTAGCTTTTCAACCCAAGCCGCTTTATTAAATTCGTTTACCCAAGCCGGTAGCTCCTTCATATAGTACGTTGAAGTAATAAAATTACCCGTTTTACCATCAAACCAATAGGCAGCATCAGCAGCATGTCCTGCTGGAAATATACTTCCACGATCTTTTATTGCTACCCCAATAACCTTAGATCGGAAGTTAGTAGCTAGCTTTAATTCATCGGTAATGGTACTTGCCAACAAATTTCGAGGCGACATTTCACCTGCATCAGACGTGCTTCCTACCGTTTGTACAGATTTATCTTCAGAACAATACATTTGCTCGCCTGTTGCCTGAATAATAAAGTTATTCCCTGCAATACCGTGGATCGAAGGGACGGAACCTGTGTAAACAGTGGTGTGGCCAATAGCCGTTACGGTTGGCACATAGTCGATGTTCGTGTTATTGGCGCTAAACCCTTCATTCAACATCCGCTTAAACCCTCCTTCTCCGTAGCGTTCATAATAGCGATAGAGATAATCCCAACGCATCTGATCTACGACAATCCCAACCACAAGCTTCGGTCTATCTAAAGTTTGATCCGTTCGTTTGCGTTGCGCATAAGAAGTTAGTGAAATAAGAATAAATACGATAAGTGCGGAACACCAGATGAGTTGTTTTTTCATTTTTATAACTAGGATGTTTTGAATTGTAAATCTAAGCTACAAATTTTGACGTAAAATCCCTTTGTGTTTTGGATGTAATAATGATTTTGATAAAATTTTAATACTTTAGAAAAATAATCTTATCGAAACGCTAATTAATGGAAAACCCAAATGCCAATCCGGCCTTACTCACGAACGATGCCGTAGTCTTCGGACTATTAATGATCATCCTGGCCCTGATCTTTTATACCTCATCCAGAAAAAACGGATTCTGGGCAAAATTTTACACATACGTTCCTTCAGTTTTACTATGTTATTTTATTCCGGCTCTGCTTAATACTTTCGGTATTATCTCTGGGAACAGCTCACAACTATATAGTATTGCATCACGTTACCTTTTGCCAGCCAGTCTGATCCTATTTACAGTAGGTATCGATATGAAAAGCGTAAGACGTTTAGGTCCGAAGGCTATATATATGTTCTTTGCAGGCACGTTCGGAATTATTATCGGTGGCCCCATTGCTCTCGCCGTGGTCGGAAATTTCTTCCCGGACGTTTTCCGTTTTGGAGAAGCAGAGACTTGGCGTGGATTGTCTACGATTGCGGGCAGCTGGATTGGCGGTGGTGCCAACCAAGCAGCTATGCTGGAGGTATTCGGTGCTGATAAAACATTGTTCGCACAAATGATTGCTGTAGATGTGATAGTCGCTAATATCTGGTTAGGGATCTTACTCTACAGTTCCCAGCATCGAGATCGAGTCAATCGGTTTTTTAGAGCTGACAACTCAGAAATCATTGCGTTAGAACAACGCATGGAAAAAATGCATCTTGAAAATGGTAGCACACAGAGCGGAACGAGTGAATGGATGGTAATTCTAGGTGTTGCTTTTGGAGGTGTCGCAGTCTCTCATTTTTTTGCGGACCTAATTACTCCGTGGCTCTCAGAAAACTATCCAAATCTAAGCCAATATTCTCTAACAAGTGGTTTTTTCTGGATAGTGATTATTGCAACCACGATTGGATTACTTCTCTCACTTACAAAAGCAAGACGCTTGGAACAGCACGGGTCGTCTAACTTTGGTTCTCTCTTTTTATATATCTTAGTAGCGACAATTGGTATGAGTATGGACCTGAAAGCACTCTTCGACAATCCTAAATTTTTCATGATTGGTGGGCTCTGGTTATGTATCCATGCAACTATCATGATTGTTATAGCACGCATTATCAAAGCTCCATTATTTCTTTTAGCTGTCGGTAGCCAGGCTAATGTTGGTGGTGCAGCTTCAGCTCCTATCGTCGCAGTCGCATTCAATCGCTTCTTAGCTCCGGTAGGCGTATTATTGGCTGTTCTTGGCTATGCAGTCGGAACTTACGGAGGTTATTTAACCGGTCTGCTATTACAGTGGGTTTCAGGAATCATGTCTTAGACTGCAACTATACTTCATTCAAATGTTGAGAAAATGTGACCCAGTCTCGACCCCATTTCTTCCGCATTTAAGGCCATAAATGCAGAAGAAATGCGTAATGGATGCATCATGAACCCGCTAACATGTGAACCAAATATACACCCTAATTGGGTCAGTTCTTATGTCGAAATATCCAGCTCAACAGATCTGGTTCAGCAAAGGCATTGTCCCAACTATTATGATCTACACCCGGATATAGGCTAAAGCGGGGCTTGGCGCCTATTTCCTTCAACTTTTCGACAATATCAATAGAGAGACTAGCTGGGACGATGGAGTCTTCCTCTCCATGGAAAACCCAGAGCGGTATATCCTTATATTCTTTTACGTTTTCAAGATTGTCACCTCCGCAAATAGCAAACGCCGCAGCAAACACTCCCGGTTTACGACGAAGAAGCTCGAACGTTCCCATACCTCCCATAGATAAACCACCGAGGTAAATCCGATCTTGATCTACATAGGCTGTCTGTTGTAGATCATCCACCAAGGCCAATACACCTTTCATCGCTTCAGTGGGCTCGCCCTCTGTGCCAAACTTAAAAATCCGTTTGCCACTTTCATCAGTCTCCACGTTGACGTTCGACCAATAACTGTCGGTTGGACATTGTGGAAAAATCACGATAGCTGGGTATTTTTTCCGATTAGCCGTCTCCAAAAAAAGATCAGATCCATGGGTAAGCTGCTTTTGATTATCATCTCCCCTTTCACCCGCACCATGCAAAAATAAAATCACGGGATATTCTTTATTTTTGTTAAAACCCTCTGGATAGAGTACGCGATATGACAATTCTCCTCCATTATATTTAATTTGCTCTTCTTTAAAAGGCTGCTGATCACCTTGTCGTTCTTGAGCTTTTACAGGATTACTACCGATTGAGCCCAGCAAAATGCAACTGAATAACATGAGTTTGATTAGATTTTTCATATGGAATACTTTTAAAAACAATATCGTTAAAATAAATGAAAAACAAATCAAGCTCATTTTCAATCACAAAAGAAAAATATTCGATTATTTTCAGGAAAAATTTTCCATATATCAAAAAAGAAGCTACATTTGCAATCCCCAAACAAAGGAAACTACGTTTCAATTGTTAAGGTACCATAGCTCAGTTGGTAGAGCAAAGGACTGAAAATCCTTGTGTCGCTGGTTCGATTCCAGCTGGTACCACGAAAGAAAACAGAAAAACCCACTCTAAAATATCATAGAGTGGGTTTTTTTCGTTTATTCCTCCTAGCAGTGTAAGCTAAGTGTAAACAATGGCCGGATCAAGACAGCCCCTATATTTCCAATAGGCCTTGTATAGGACTCGTTCTACATGCTACCGTAGCAGCTGGCTAGTGCTCCCGTTGTGCTCGTATTCAAACGCCGGTTCTAACGGTTACACTAAGGGATATCAAGGGTGCGAATAAAGTAGATTCCCGAACGAGCTCAGACCTTGATCTTCGTTTAGTCAAGACGCAATCATCCATCATCTACGAACCAATTTTTCCATCATATAAAAAGGTGCTTTCACAAGCGTACTGTCTGAGATAGAACCGCTGAGACTGTCAACCCTAACGCGTTCTTCTAAGGAAATAGTACTCTTGCCTAATGTATTGACGGTCAAACGACCAATCTTTGCTTGACTGTCCTTCGCTGGATCTATCTTGAACGAAGAATTGTTGGCATGAATGAGAATTTCATTATAATAATCTGACTCGAAGGAGATCGAACTATCTTCTAACTCAACCTCGATGGATTCGAGCTGTTTGAACATCGGACTTGATCCCCGCATTGTCCAATCCGAATTGTTTAAACTCAGATGCAGGAACGTCAAATTTGGATTTTCCTCAATCACTGTCTCGTTTGGATGCATGCGATTAAAAAACAAACTCAGGCTATCCTGTTCTGTATGTAGTGCACCTATGTGCACCCTGTCGAATTCAACATGATGAATATCAGGTGCAAACAGAAAAATAGTCGGGTAATAAGAGCCGACTTCCGGCACAGAAATATGCAATGTCCGCTCTTCATCGATTTCATAGGAAAGCTCGCCGTGCGTTGTCCGGTTAATCTTAACACCATACTCATCGCTCTTCACCAAATGCACGTGTAGATAGCTGTAATCGTCACTTGAAAATTTCACATTGCTGAACTCCTCTAATTTGGTAGTCGACAAAAACTTGTCTTCCGTATCCAATTTCACACTTTCTATAGCGACGCCACGTCGGTATTCGTCATAATCCACTCGCCCATTAAGGGATGAAAAAACCATGGTGCTGATGGGTATAACGAGAAGAGCGACCGCTATCCCGATTAACATTTTATTACTCGTTTTCATTTTGGTTAGTCTTAAAGTTTTGATCTACAAAAGCTTGATAACGGTCTTTTAATTCGTCCAAGCTGATGTCTAATAAATAAATATCCTTGAATAGCTGAGGCAAGTCCTCCTCCACGAATACCGCACGTTTATACTCCTTGATATGCTTTACTGAGTCTTTAGCAACAAAAAATCCTATTCCCCGCTTGTTATAGATAACCTCCATCTGCTGCAAAAAATCATAGCTACGCATCACTGTATTAGGATTAACCTCTAGTTGCACGGCAAACTCTCTGACAGAGGGCATCTTTTCTTCAACAGCCCACACCCCCAGTAAAATTTGTTCAAATACATGCTCAGCTATCTGAAGATAAATTGCCTTATTTGAGTTAAAATCCATTTAAACCTCCTTTTCTTTTAGTCGCAAATACGCCACCGTCCATAGAAGCAGCGTAAGCACAATCCCGCCGATGCATACAACCATGAAAACGGTTGATCTGCTTTCCCAAAAACCATTACCTTGTGAAATTGTACCTCCAAGAAACCACCGGCTTGCCTTATACATACAAAAGGCGAAGAGAATGACATAAGCAAATAACGAAATTGCCGTTTTAATGTATTGGAAATTACGAAAGTAGATCGATCCCAGTAAGAAAATCGAACCCAACAGATAAGGTAAAAAAATAAAGTAATAAACCTCTTTTGGAAAGGGGATTTGATAAAAATTAACTAAAAGCTGCGTTTCTACTGCTGGTCCGGATTCGACCTGCAGCGTTGTGGTCACCGAAATCAGCTTACTCTTTAAATAGGTCACAAAACCAAAGTCCACGATCCAAAAAATCAATATATACGAAACTGTAGCTAAGATAGCCGTATAAAACAGGGCAGCCATGAACTTCTCTAATCGCGATGCGGGGAGTAACAGTTCAAAGCTTGCTTTTGCTTTTTCTCCCAGTTGGCTGAAATAACTACTAGATATAATTGTCATATAAAACAGTCCCAGAAAAACAAAGAAAGAAGACCGAAACTCCAACATCGCTACGATCGACTCAACATTTGTCGCATACCCGGCACTTCCTGCAAATAAAATATAAAAGAAGAGCAATAGACCCGCCAGCACTCCCCAAGCCATCAAGTAAATCTTACCCACACCAATCCACTGCCGGCGAACTAAGAGCATAAAACGATTAAAATTAAATGTAGTTTCCATAAGTTAAGCTTCGATTAGGTTCGTGATTTTTTCTTTTTCCGTTAAGACCCCATTAAATAGCAGTTCAAGGTCTACTTTAGAGTCGCTTCCGTCTGCATTAGGAACCATAGCATGAAAGCCGCCTAGGCTAGATTCGGCATATAATACCTCGTCGTTGATGGTCTGTTGCTTTCGAAACTGCACCTTTTCTGCTATATCAAAAATGGATGCATTTAACACGACCTTGTTCTGATTGAGAACGATCACCGAGTCAATCAGGTTATCCAAATCACGAATCTGGTGGGTAGATATAATAATACATCGATCTTCTTTCATCGCCGAGGCCATAATTTTCCGAAACTGTGTCTTTGACGGAATATCAAGGCCGTTGGTCGGCTCATCCATAATAATTAGTTTAGAACCGGATGCTAACCCGAAGGAGATAATGTACTTCTTCTTTTGCCCATAGCTCATGTTGCCTAATTTTTGCTGAATAGGTATTTCAAATTCGGCGATCAGACTATTAAAATAATCATGGTTAAAATTCGGATAGAACACAGCATTTGACCGTACATACGTGTCTGATTTGACGGACGGTAAGTAAAACTCTTCGGGAATAAAGCAGATGTCTTGCAAAAACATGACTTCTCGACTCTCAGGCCGATAGCCTAAGACCTCAATGAATCCACTGTCGGGAAATACCAGGCCGGCTATATTTTTTAATAAAGTCGACTTCCCCGCCCCGTTTTTACCCAGCAGTCCATAAATATGTCCTGCACCGAGTTCCATATTCATATTTGTGAATAGCGGAACCTTTTTGCTGTAGCTAAAATTTAGATTTCTAATGGTTATCATACTAGTGTACTATTTAAATAATACACTAATGTATAGCAAAAAATTTTATTGTCCAAGTGTTTTATAATTTAATTTTATAGATTGGCACTTAGATTTTGAGATCTAGCTAAATAAATTATGGTACATAAAGCGATTAGATGTCTTTTACTAATTTTCATATTATCATCTTGGAGTATTACGGAATCATCTTGGAGTATTACGGAAACTGCTTCTGCACAGCAAAAGAAGGCAGCTGACAAAAAATACGTATTGGTCATCCATGGCGGTGCTGGAGCTATGGCTCGTGACAAGATTACTCCTAAACAAGAAAGAGACTACAAAGAAAAAATAACCGAAGCGTTGAGAGCAGGGTATAAAGAACTCCAACAAGGAAAGTCGAGCGTCGACGCTGTCGTCGCCGCCATCGAGATTATGGAAAACTCTCCCCTCTTCAATGCTGGGAAGGGTGCAGTATTCACAAACGACGGAAAAAACGAGTTAGATGCATCGATTATGGATGGGGCAACGAGAAATGCAGGTGCTGTGGCCGGTGTAACAACCATTAAAAACCCGATTAAAGCAGCCAGAGCGGTTATGGAAAAGTCCGAACATGTTATGCTCGCCGGCAAAGGCGCTGAAGAATTTGCCGAGTTGGTCGGGTTAGAGATCGTGTCCCCTTCTTATTTTTATACCGAGCATCGCTGGAATCGGTTGCAAGAGTTATTGGGGTCGAAGGATGCGAATCGTAAAACTGAGCTCGACCATGATACCACCAAACAGAGCTCATCACGAAGTCTAAAAGTTGATCGCGATAAAATTGGCACCGTCGGCGCGGTCGCCCTAGACCGCGAAGGCAACTTGGCTGCGGGGACATCGACTGGCGGAATGATGAACAAAAAATATGGACGGATTGGTGATTCCCCTATTATTGGTGCAGGAACCTATGCAAATCAAGATGTAGCTGTTTCTTGTACCGGTTGGGGTGAATTCTACATAAGGACGGTTGCCGCTTATAATCTAGCCTCAAGAATAAAATTACAGCAGAAGACAGTAGGTGAAGCGAGCAAAGAGACGATCGCGGAAATTGGGGAACTAGGGGGTACGGGCGGGCTCATTGCTTTAGATAAGGATGGCAACTATGCTGCGCCTTTTAACACTGCTGGAATGTATCGGGGAATGATTACAGAAGACGGTGACATTGAGCTCTATATTTTCTGATCAAATTCTCGTTTTAATAGCCCATAAATCACCGTATCGCGATACACATCTTTGTAGCGTATATTCTCTCTGAGATGTGCCTCCTTTTTAAAGCCATGACGCTCGAGAATCTTCGCTGACGCCAGATTATTGGGATCGATAACGGCTATGACAGAATTGAAACCTAGTGTAGAAAAAGCATACTCTAAAATCAGTTTCAATGCTTCGGACATGAGTCCCTGACCTCGATGACTTTCGTGCAATATGTAACCAATCTCTGCGCGATGGTTACTGGGCTTGATGCGTACAAGACCAATTAAGCCAATGAGTTCACCGGAGTCTTTAGTCGTAATAGCCCAATTAATTGACTTATTGGCAGCAATCTCTTTATTTACAGCTTGGATATGTTCCAACGCATGCTCTCTCGTTTGTGCCAAAGCCTCAGGTATATACCTGGCGGTCGCCCTGTCCAGCCTTAATTCGTAAACTTCATCAATGTCATTTTCACGCAATTGACGCAATACTAATCGCTCTGACTGTAGCTCGGGGAATGGTGAAAATTTAAGTTCTAACATAGCAATAGGAAAGTGGTTAAACCTTTTTATAGATCAACCACAATCTCCTTACCACGATAGCGAACTTTCTGATTTATTTTCTTTTCATCGTCATAACCCGAAGCAGTTTGCGGACTTACATAGATGATATTAAATGTCCGTCCCTTCAGCATACCTTTAAATGAACCTTTTTTTTGACCGATCGTAAGTGTTTTGGCAGCATCGTTATAATCCAATGAAATCTGAATGCTTTCTCCCTTTTCGTAATCGTAGGTCAGGCCATCGTCTTCATATAGTACAAAATTTGCATCTGCACCAGCGTATACGTAAAGATCAATTTCAGAGGCAGGCTTTTCGCCGGTATATTGCAACTCAGGTCCCAACGGAATAATCGACCCGCCGCGAACAAACAAAGGTATCCGTTCATAAGGAGCATCTGCTTCTACGTCCTTACCCCCTTCGAAATAAGAGCCATCGTAAAAATTATACCAAGAACCGTGG
The DNA here is from genome assembly GCF_042159835.1 of Albibacterium profundi. Lineage (NCBI taxonomy): Bacteria > Pseudomonadati > Bacteroidota > Sphingobacteriia > Sphingobacteriales > Sphingobacteriaceae > Albibacterium > Albibacterium profundi. Next base: position 474,507 of record NZ_JBBVGT010000002.1, read on the forward strand.
GGCAGATAAACGGACCGCGATACCTTCCCTTTTTCGGTTACTGGATTCACCAAGAGCGAAGGACCAAACATGTATTGATCATCGATATTCAAAGTCTTTTCATCATCCCCATAATCCATCGCTAACCCTCTGATCATTGAGTAGTTATCATAATAGGTAGCAGCAGCTATCGAATAATTATAAGGAAGGAAGCGATACCGAAGTTTGATGTAATATACGATGCTTTCATAAGCCGCATGCCCTTTCGGAGCTATATTAAACGGTTCACGATATGGAAATTGACCATGTGCCCTAAACATCGGCAAAAAAGCACCGTATTGATACCAACGTGTATTCATTTCTCTCCACTCTTCCAGATCGGCCCTCGCCGGCTCATAATACCTGTCCTCAACCAAAAATCCCCCGGCATCCATGGTCCAATAGGGCACTCCCGACATGGAAAAGTTAATTCCTGCTGAAATTTGGTCGCGCATATCATGCCAACGGGATGCGATATCGCCACTCCAAGTGGCCGAGGCATAGCGTTGCTGTCCGGCAAAAGAAGAACGGGTTAGGATAAATACCCGATTGTTCGGGTCGACGGCTCGCTGACCTTCGTAGATACCTTTCGCGTTCAATAATGGAAATGCATTGTAATACCTCACCGATGAACCTATAGCTGGTTGCATAACAGCCTTTCGTGCCTCCATGTTTATATTTGAGTGCATATCCGGTTCACTGGCATCCATCCACCAGGCATCAACTCCTATGCTATACAGCTTCTCGTTCATCAAGTCCCAAAAGCCTTTTCTAGCTTCTGGGTTAAACGGATCGTAAAAGGTGGATGTATAACCCTTTCCTATCCAGTCCTTCCGCGCATCAGCAATGTTTCTTGAATACAACCACCCCTTGTCCCGAAAGTATGGATACACACTTGACTCTTCGTTGATTTTCGGCCATACAGATATCATGAGACGGAAGTGATCTTGGTGAAGTTTCTCGATCATCCCTTTGGGGTCTGGAAAACGCTCTTCATCAAAATCGTGACTCCCCCAGTCATGTTCTTTCCAATAGGACCAGTCCTGTACCATATTATCGATTGGAATCTCTCGCTTTCTAAATTCTGCGGCAGCGTCCAATAGTTCTTTTTGTGTTTTGTAGCGTTCGCGACTTTGCCAGAAGCCGAAAGACCATTTCGGCATAATAGGAGCTCTACCTGTAAGACTTCTGTAGCCCGATATTACATCGTCCATATTATCTCCGGAAATAACGTAGTAATCTATCGCATCTCCAGCTTCAGAACGAAACGAAAAGGTGTTTTTTAATGAAGCTGGGATGGGTTTCTGGATCTTCAACCCTAAATATGACTCCCCTCCGGCAGGTGTCCATTCCATGCGTATCGGATATTTTTCCCCGCTTGTCATGTCGATATCTATCTCGAAAGAGCCCGCATTCCACGAAGCACGCCAGCGATCCTCAACTAGTTCTCCATTAATCCACACCTTCAAGTAACCGGCATAGTTGAAATGGAGTCTGTGTAGACCTTCATAAGGCGACTCGATTGACCCTTCATAACGAACGAAAGCATCTTGTAAGTTAATCTCTTTTGGAAATTTATGCTGATCTGATAAGTATAAATAATTAATTTGCGATTCAGGCCTAGAAAGTACAACTTTATCCAAGCTGTCTTTGTGAAAATAGTTTGCTGTAAGCCAACCCTCCTGGCCGTCTGCACTTGTCAACTTGAGTGAAGATAAAGGCTCAAGAGGTCGCACATCACCCGCTTTTGTAATCGAATAATTATTCCATAAAATGCCATAGTTTTGATTTGAGGTAAGGAATGGCACGGCAACTTCCGTATTGTACTGAAGTAATGTAACCTGTCGTCCTCGGTAATTCATTACGCCGCTTTGATGCTGACCCAGTCCATACAGACCCTCATTTTCGTCTATTTCAAAACCTTGGGTTATTTTATAAAATGCGTCCCCCTGGTAGGAATTTGCTATAAAAGAGTGTGAAGAACGCTTACGCTCAGTCACCAGCTCTTTGCCAAATTGGTCTTTAAACACAATGACACCCGTAGTTAAGCAAACGTTTGCATTCAAGTACCGAGTTTTAATTTTCAAGGTATCTGCCTCTTCCTCTGTTGTCCATTCAACTGCCTTTTTACGTAGCGTGTCAACAGTGATAAAATCTTCATTCCTTTCAACCCTGGGACCCTGAGTCACACGTACATGGATTATTTGTTCACTAATCGGCGTCAAGCTGATCTTCTGCTCTATCGCAGTCTGGAAAGTGTCGTCGAAATCAATATCAACTCCAGTTTTTGTCACCTGATACCGAGCGGTCTGAGCAACCGCAAAAGAAAGTGACACCAGCAATAATATAGCGAGTGAAGTAAAACGTTTTGTCATTTTGAAAGTTTAAATGGTCAAGTCGTAAAAATAGTAAAAATGAATATTTATTCCCCATCCTAATACATTTTTTTAAATTCGCTTGTGGAAAGCACATCTTTCATCCCTACAAACCGGATCGTGATTTCCTCGTTATTATCATTAAAGCATATTCAGAATGAAAAATATATACTTAAGCGACGCCGGCCCGAAAGTTTCTCCAGCGATATATGGATTCTATAGATGGAATAGCATCACAAATGTGTCTCAAACCATGGAGAAAATCGTAAATCTCTGTTTGGAGCTGGGAATTAACACCTTTGACCATGGCGACAGCTATGGTTCATATCATTGCGAAGAAGCATTTGGCAATTTAATCGGAAAAGGGACAATAAAACGCAAAGATGTTGTTTTATTCACGAAGTGTGGACGAAACCTTCCGAACGACCTTAATTCTGAAATACGGGTTCCTCATTATAATACATCGGCAGAACATATTATCAAAAGTGTTGATGGTTCACTTAAGAAGCTAAAAACCGATTATATTGATATTTTCCTCTTAGACCACTTGGATCCCATATCAGATTTAGAGCAGACCGCTCAAGCGTTGGAAAACCTTAAGCGATCCGGCAAGATCCGAAATATTGGCGTGGCAAACTTTTCTGTTTTCGAGCATCAATTGCTGGCAACATACCTCAGCACGCCTATTGTAACAAACCATGTTGAGCTGAATCTACTCAACGTTGAGGCCTTGGATAACGGCCAAGTTGACTATATCAAGCAACGTTATATGCGCCCACTAGCATCCACTCCATTAGCGGGAGGGAGAATTGCAAAAGGAGATGATCCGCAAGCGAAGCGCATCCGTAAAAAACTCGAAGAGCTTAGTCCGAAGTATCATGTAGATATCGAGTCGATAGCCGCAGCCTGGTTAATCAAATTAGGTGCATTGCCTCTGATTGGAACAACAGACGAGAATCGCATACGAAATATTGCTAATGCTTTCAGTATTGATTTAGATCACCAGGATTGGTATGACCTGTATAATACCACGCGAGGTAAAAACGGATCAGACTTTTAAAGCAGCATCTAGGTCTTCTATAAGATCATTGATATTTTCTAAACCGACCGACACCCTGAGTAAATTTCTCGGGGTTTTGGTGTCTGGACCTTCAATCGATGCTCGGTGTTCAATAAGACTTTCTACACCTCCTAAGCTGGTTGCTTGAATAAAGATTTTCGTTGCATTGGCAACCTTCTTTGCTGCGCTCTCTCCGCTCGCGGTCGTAAATGAAAGCATACCTCCAAAACCCGGATAGAAAACATCAGCAACTTCCTGATGTGATTTAAGAAAGGCAACTAGTTGTTTAGCATTGGCATCATGTCCTTTCATACGATAGGGCAATGTTTTAATTCCGCGTATCGTAAGGTAGCAATCGAACGGTGATATCACGGCTCCCGAATGCTCCTGAACTGCACAAATTCGTTGCCAAAACTCGTCTTTATTACGAGTAATCAACCCACCACCTAGGGCATCACTGTGACCGCCTAAATATTTTGTAGTGGAATGCATAACAAGATCCGCACCTAACTTAAGAGGGTTTTGAAAAACAGGTGTGGCAAAAGTGTTATCACAGCAAACTTTAATGTCTTTTGTTTTCACAAGATCGCAAATAGCAGTGATGTCGCTTAGTAGCAATAGCGGGTTTGAGGGGGTTTCGATCCAGATTAATTTTGTATTGGATTTTAAAGCGTTCTTTACAGCCTCCAGATCAGACATATCTACAAATTCCACTTCAAGAATCCCATTATAGACCACCTTCAGCTGGTTTCTTAACCCATGGTACATGTCGACCGGAGCAATAACATGGCTTCCCGGCTCTAAAGCCTGAAAAACTGCGCTTCCAGCAGCATTGCCTGACGAGAATGCACAGGCATCCTCCCCTCCTTCTAACAAGGTAAGTACATTTTCAAGCGCCACACGGTTGGGGTTGGATATACGAGTGTACATATAACCACTGGGGTACGCTCCTTGCGCGTCCCGTTGAAAAGTTGTAGACAATGTGAGGGGTTGGATAGCAGCACTTCCCGGCTCTATCAAATTACCAGCATGAATTGCGATTGTTTCAATTTCCATTTGTTGACTATAATAGATTCAAATGCATCCCTGCATTTTTTTATAAAATTAATAATTAAAATACAAATGCAACAAATTTTAAATAAATGAACAAAAAAAGAGCAGCCGCCGAAGCAGCCGCTCTTCATTCTATTATTATTATGAAAAAACTATGATTTATTAACGATAAACTGAGGATTTGCCCGGAACCAGTCGCACAGCTCTTTGGTTACAACTTTATCGATGTCCAGCCCCATAGCTTTGGCAACACCCTCCCCATACGCTGGGTCGGCAATATAGCAATGTTGAGCATGGCGGATCTTCACATACTCTTCCGCACCGTCAATAGCTCTGGCAGTATTTCCAAACAATAACTCTTGCTTTTCGGGTGTCATTAACCTGAAGAGATTTCCAGGTTGTGTATAATGGTCATTATCATCTTCATAATGATTCCAATGATCTGCATCCCCATGTAACGCCAATGGTGGTTCTTTTACTTCGGGACTTTCATTCCAAGCACCCTGACTATTTGGAGTATAATGCACTTTAGACCCATAATTACCGTCTACACGCATCGCGCCGTCTCGGTGGAAAGAATTCACAGGGCATTTGGCTTGATTTACCGGAATCTGATGATGATTCACACCTAATCTATAACGCTGCGCATCTCCATATGAGAATAAACGGCCCTGTAACATTTTATCAGGTGAGAAACCGATACCCTCAACGATGTTAGCTGGAGTAAATGCAGCTTGCTCCACTTCTGCGAAATAGTTCTCAGGATTTCTATTCAACTCAAAATAACCTACATCGATCAGTGGATATTCCCCTTTAGGCCATACTTTTGTCAGGTCGAAAGGGTTGTGATAGTGATTCTGTGCCTGTTCTTCCGTCATCACCTGAATCTTCATATTCCAACGAGGGAAGTCCCCATTTTCAATCGACTCAAACAAATCACGTTGCGCACTTTCACGATCGTGCCCAACAATTTTTGCAGCTTCATCGTCGGTTAAATTCTCAATCCCTTGTTGAGTTTGGAAATGAAACTTCACCCAAACACGCTCATTATTAGCATTGATCATACTAAACGTATGGCTTCCAAATCCATGCATGTGACGCATTCCACGTGGAAGACCACGGTCGCTCATCACGATAGTAACTTGATGAAGCGACTCAGGGATAGACGTCCAGAAGTCCCAGTTATTTTGGGCACTTCTCATATTGGTTTTAGGATCTCTTTTAACCGCATGGTTAAGGTCGGGAAACCTAAGTGGGTCTTTGAAGAAAAACACTGGTGTATTATTCCCTACCAGATCCCAGTTTCCGTCATCCGTATAAAACTTTAACGCGAAACCTCTAATATCTCGTTCTGCATCGGCTGCTCCACGTTCACCGGCGACAGTTGAAAAACGAGCAAACAAATCGGTCTGCTTCCCTATTTCCGAGAACAAGCTTGCTTTTGTATACTGTGTGATATCATGAGTCACCGTAAATGTCCCAAATGCGCCCGACCCTTTAGCGTGCATTCTTCTTTCCGGGATCACCTCACGATCGAAATGTGCTAATTTTTCTATTAACCAAACATCTTGTAATAACACCGGACCTCTGGGACCTGCTGTCTGAGAGTTTGTGTTATCAGCAATAGGTCTTCCATTAATTGAGGTGAGCTTGTCGTTTTTCTTTTCCATGTCTTTAATTTTTTGGTGTGAGAAGTCATACTGAATCTTCTTAAAGATAATAAACTATTTGTTTTGTTATCAAATATAAAGAGCATTTAGCGATATAATGCATCTTTTAAAGTGATGTGCTATAATCAAAAACTATACGACAAAACGAAACTATATTCGCGATTTATAGTATTACTGGAATGGATCCTATATTATTTACGTTGGAGTGATAACATTATTCAAAACAAATTGTATATTTGATTTATTGTCTACTAGAATTATAGTTTATTAAACGATTTAAATTTAATTGATATGAGTTTACGATTAGGGGACACGGCGCCCAATTTTAAAGCCGTTACAACCGCAGGAGATATCGACTTCTACGATTATCTTGGTGATAGCTGGGGAGTCTTATTTTCTCACCCGGCGGACTATACGCCGGTGTGTACAACTGAACTGGGACGGACTGCACAATTGGATGAAGAGTTCAAAAAAAGAAACGCTAAGGTTCTAGCTGTTAGCGTTGACCCGATTGAAGACCATCACGGCTGGGTGAAGGATATCAATGAAACCCAAAACACAGACGTTAAGTTCCCACTAATTGCGGACAAGGATCGGAAGGTTGCAGAACTTTATGACATGATCCATCCGAATGCGTCAGCAACAGCAACTGTACGTTCGGTATTTTTGGTCTCTCCCGACAAAAAGATACGACTTACGCTGACTTATCCTGCTGCCACTGGTCGAAACTTTACAGAAATCTTACGTGTGCTTGACTCACTGCAGCTAACAGATGAGCATAGCGTTGCTACGCCGGTGGACTGGAACAAAGGAGACGACGTAATCGTTTCTCCGGCAATCCCAACCGAAGAAGCAAAAAATAAATTCCCTAAGGGAGTCAAAGAAATCAAACCCTATTTACGGTATACAGCTGACCCATCAGCCTAAACCTGTTTCTGATAAAAACAAGAAAGCCCGCTTAATGCGGGCTTTCTTATTTTGCTTTAACGATAATCCTTATTGTTTCGAGAATATATCCTTTATTATTCTTTCATAAGCAATTGCATGCTCCATCATTCCAATATCATTCGGATGTGAACCATCGACTGTTGAGTTGATACCCATATTAATATCTTCTGTTTTCAGCAAGTATATATTCTCCGTTCCACTGGCCTTTAACTCTGAGAAAACCTTTTCCAAGAAAGCCGTTGTTCGCTTATAACGATTATTTCTTGGCTGATCAATTATTAGATCGGTTCCACCCCCGCTGTTCTCAACCAGCAGAATGGGAGTTGCCGGATTTTTCTCTTGCAAGGAAGCAACAGCAGCAGTTACACGTTGCCGAATGTCATCTTCAGAATAACTATCAGAGCTCAGGTTAGGAAGACAGTCGAGCACAAACAATCGAGCTTCAGTATCGCCTATGACATCAATCAATGGTTTTTCTAAGCGACCATTACCAGAAAAGCCCAGATTGATTATCGGCATATCTAATTTCCGTCCTAAAATGGATGTCCATGCCAAGCCGGGTCGAGTTGCGCATGCACCCTGAGCAATGGATGTACCATAAACAATAATCGGTGCCTGTTCATCAACGGGAATAAATGACACACCATCCGTCTCTTTAACGCCAACCTCTAACCAAGAAACCTCGTTATACAACGGTAAATAAAGGCGAAAACTTCGGTTTTCATTATGGTCTGCAGTAGGAAACGTATAGGTTATAGTGTCTTGAAATTGATATCTCCCGGGTGCCCATTCCCACTCCCCATTGTTGTTTTTTGCGTAGAGATCCACCCCACTAACACCAGTTGCCGGCATATGATTCATATCAAGTCGTTTGGTAACCTGATAACGAACAACAATCTCCTTTGCGGGTGTTCGAAACTCGATATATTCTCCGGCATTATCTTTTGACAAGTTCCAAACTGGCTTACGCACATCTGCTTCCATACCAGCCGGTAGCCGATCGTAACCCGCGATATTTGGTAACTGTCCGTTGATAACAGTATACGACTCATCCAGTGGGTTTTTCCAAGTGATAAACGACTGCCCATCAAGCCAAGCTAAAAACAGGTCCATCCACTTCTTTTGAGATGTTGGGTTATTCATACCGAACCCGTGCCCACCTTTTTCGTAACTCACAAATTCTACCGGCACCTGATTCGCTTTCAGGGCATCTATAAACCGAAGGCTATTTGAAATCGGCACTACTTTGTCATCTTTTGCGTGAAATATAAAGGTCGCCGGCGTGTTGCTGTCAACCTGCTTTTCATTCGAGTAGTTGAGCACCTGTGCTGAAGAAGGACTTTCTCCTATCAAGTTCTGCCGAGAGCCCATATGTGTAATCTGAGAATCAAAACTAATAACGGGGTATGCCAACACCATAAAATCTGGTCGAAGACTCGTATTATTTGGATTAGGAATCAATGGCTCTTTGTAGTGGGTACCCAATGTAGATGCCAAATGACCACCGGCTGAAAAACCCATAATACCGATTTGGTTCTCCGCAAGCCCCCATTCTCCAGCTCGCTCGCGGACCAGCTGAATAGCCCGCTGCGCATCTTGTAACGGGCCAATGCTTTTATCCTTCATAGTGAGGTCACTCGGCAGCCGATATTGCACAACAAAGGCAGTAATCCCTTCCTCATTCAGTCGTTCGGCGACCTCATAACCTTCGTGGGAAACTGCTAAGATGGAATACCCTCCGCCAGGAAAGATGATAACTGATTTCCCGTTTTTCTTTTGCTCAGCTGGGAAAAAGGCTACAATTTTAGGGATTGAGACTTCGGACATGCGTGTTATACCATCATCGCCAGTCACACTCTTCTCATGAACTTGATTGACTTTTTCATTGGGAATGTCCTTATACAAATCCATCGTAGTCTGTGCCATTAACGGCGCTTGGAACATCAACATGAGCACTAAAAGTATATTTTTCACATCACAATTTATTAAACAAATGAAATCGATTGCTAAGTATCCTTTTTTAAGATACATTAAAAAGTAAAAATAAGGAATGATTTTAGAAAGACGGATAATTATTCCTTAATTTTGAGCATGGAAACGAAAACTGAACGCGTGGTTATTGTTGGTGGGGGGTTTGCGGGACTGAATGTGTTAAAAAAACTCGCTAATAACCCACATTTTGAAGTCATACTTGTCGACAAAAATAATTATCATTTTTTCCCTCCATTAATTTACCAGGTCTCAACTGCTTTTATAGAGAACTCGAATATTAGCTATCCGTTTCGGCGTATGTTCCAGAGCATGAATAATGTGCGTTTTCATATGGGTTCATTGGTAAAGGTAGACCCAGCCGAAAATACGGTTGAAACCACTACAGGAACATTGCGTTATGACTATCTGGTGTTAGCACTGGGAACCGAAACGAATTTCTTTGGCATGGAGAACGTAAAGCAGCATGCTTTACCCATGAAAACCATAAAAGACGCTCTTAAGCTTCGCGATCACCTTCTTCTGATGATGGAGAAGGCGGTACGCACAAAAAACAAGTTTGAGAGAAACAAGTATTTCAATATCGTTATATCTGGAGGTGGACCAACAGGCGTAGAGATTGCCGGAATGTTAGCGGAAATGGTTCATAAAATCGGCGCAAAAGATTATCCTGAAATTACTGATCGAAATCTTAAAATTTACTTAATTGATGCGGCCCCCACCTTGCTCGGCCCTATGAGTACCAAATCACAACAGGAAGCCGCGAAAGTCTTGACAAAACTGGGGGTAATCATTAAGCTCGATACCCCCGTAAAAGACTACGTTAATGGTAAGGTTATACTGGGGAATGGGGAAACCATAGCTACTAGTGCGCTGATATGGACATCGGGTGTGGTCGCATGTGAGGTTCCCGGCTTACCACCTTCTGTGATCGGACGGGGAAGAAGAATTATAGTGAACGAGTTCAATCAGATTGCCGCTCCAAACTCAAGCTTGCCGGACAATATTTACGTAATTGGAGATATTGCACTTCAAACAAGCGACAAGAACTTTCCCAACGGGCACCCACAACTCGCACAGGTGGCCATTCAGCAAGGGGATCTATTAGGCGCTAATCTAAAAAGAATGAGTAAAGAAGAGTTTCTCGAGCCCTTCTCTTATAACGATAAGGGCAGTATGGCTATTATTTCCAAGTACAAAGCTGTGGTTGATCTTCCAAAAGGCCATTTTAAAGGATTCTTTGCATGGCTGGTTTGGCTATTCATCCACTTGATACCTATCGCTGGCTTTAGAAACAAATTCACACTAACTTTCAATTGGTTTTGGGCATTTGTGACGAATGATCCGACGCTTCGCTTAATTATCGGCTCTGGCAAAAAAGAAGAGGAAGACACAAAAAGCGAGCTACCCAAATAATTTTCACCGATTTTTTAGGGGTCTTTACCGATTTCTCGATTCAGCTTACCTAATATAGCTTGCCCAGCGGTGGTAGAGCGACTAGTTTTGATTCAAATATCAAACTATGAAACTCTTTTTACGACCGATGAAAACGTTTATAACCTTAGCAACGCTATGCTCAATCTTGTTCTTGTTTCAAATCAAACTGGCGAATGCACAGCAGCCAACTCAATATTCTATTGAAGGGAAAGTCCTCGACACCCTAAACCAAACACTCGACTATGCCACCATTAGCCTTTTGCACGCTGCGGATTCATCCGTCGCAAAAGTTATGTTCACCGACGAAAATGGAAAATATAGGTTCGATGCTATTAAATCTGGGACGTATCTCGTGCAAGCGGAACTACTTGGTTTTTCAAGAAGTATCAGTCAGCCGATTCATATCGACGCTGCTACCTCACACAAGAAAGTTGAAGACCTAATTCTCAGACCGGTAAATCAGCAATTAAATACCATTGTTATTACTGGCGAGCGACCACTAATAGAACGAAAATCCGATATGTTGGTAGTCAATGTAGCGAATTCCACGTTAGCCGCCGGGAATAATGCCATGGATATACTTGAGCGTTCTCCGGGTATTACGGTCGATAAAGATGATAACATCAGCTTAAATGGGAAAAAGGGAATTATGGTTATGATCGACGGGAAACAAACGTACCTTTCTTCTGAACAACTAGGAAGTCTGTTACGTTCGACCGATGGGAACACCATTGAATCCATTGAAATCATCAACAATCCTTCTTCAAAATATGATGCAGCTGGCGGTCCAGGTATCATCAATATCAAGCTAAAAAAGAATAAAGTAGCCGGCACAAGTGGCTCACTAAACGTGGGAGGCGGCTACGGTAACGGACACAAGGCCAACAGCTCGTTAAACGTCAACCATAAAAACGGAAGAATAAATGTTTTTGGCATTTATTCCTACCAACAGAATGAGCGTACAGATCTTATTAATATCTATCGAATAGTTGGTGGTGATAATCAATTTACGAGCTTCGACCAAGGAAACACCATGATCCAAGCTCGAAAAAACCATTCCTTACGAGCAGGCTTTGACTATCAAACCTCGGACAAGAATACCCTGTCATTGCAGGCAAGCGGTTTAATTAATGACTCAGGCGACGAGAACAGAAGCGGCGTCCAAATTGGCTCGTTTCAATCAGCCCTAGACTCAACTCTGCTGGCTAATTCATTATTCGACGAAGACTTTAGAAGTTTCTCAGTGAACCTAAATAATACGTATACGATCGACACACTGGGCAGAAAACTATCAATTGACGCAGACTATTCTAACTTTTTCGAAGATGCATCTGCTAACTATACAAACACGTTTTATCGTCCGGATGGCGCCTTAATGCATGAGCCGTTAAAATCGAGAAGCATGATGCCATCAAGAATATACATCCAAGCCTATAAAGCCGACTACACACATCCTTTCAATGAAAAATCAGTGCTTGAAGCAGGCTTAAAATATGCCAATGTAAAAACCGATAATGATCTCAAGTTTTCAGAACTGAAAGACGAGCAGTGGGTAAACGATGAGAACCGAAGTAACCATTTCGTATATAGAGAACAAGTAGCTGCGGGATATGTAAGCTATCATACTACGCTTAATAAGTTTGGCATCAAGGCAGGGTTACGGTCAGAATATACCATCTCGGATGGTAATTCCATCACCCTTCAAAACCAAGTAAAACGAGACTATATTGACTTCTTCCCCAACTTATCTATCAGCTATAACGCATCGGACAATCATCAGTACAGCCTTAGCTACTCTAAGCGGATCAACCGCCCCCGCTACAATAATCTGAATCCTTTCAACTATTTTTTGGATCAATACACCTATGTTCAGGGAAACCCCTACTTGCAACCTGAATATACACATGCCCTTGCATTCAATTACACATTAATGAAACGGTTCAACCTGTCAACCGGATATGAGATCACGCAAGACGCTGTCGTTGAAATTATGAAACAGAATGACGTGAATAAGTCGACTTTCATCACTAACGAAAACATTGCACAACAGAAACAATGGTTTGTAAATATCAACGCCCCGGTTCGATTTACAAAGTTCTGGAATTCAAACACAAATGTCACAGGTTTTTATCTAGGCTTTGAATCTGAAGACGCGAACAATATCAACTATGGGCAATATGCCATGCAGTTAACTAGCAATCAAAACTTCACGATATTACCAACGTTGGGTGCAGAAGCTACCCTCAATTACCAATCGGGTCTGCGATACAGCATCTATAAAATCGCAGACGCTTGGAGTATTGACATGGGGATAAACAAATCGTTTAACAACAAAAAAGCCAACATCAAATTATCGGTATCCGATGTATTCAACACACGCGACCAATATGTCACCACGCAACATGGTAATTTGAACGCTATCATTGACCAAAAACGAGAAACAAGGGTTTTCCGTCTATCTTTCACCTACAATTTCGGAAACACAAAAATCGGCTCATCAAAGCATCATGAAAAATCTGATGAAGAGAAAAGAATAGGAAAATAAGCTATAAGCATGCAAGAAGATAGCTTAGATCCTCTTCCGTATGAAGACTGTTTATAACTACCCGATTCATCAGAGGATCAGTCGCACTGGGATAGTGAAAACTAGAGATCACAATTCCCTTCTTCAAAAGCTTAGCATACAATTCAGGGTTTTCAGTAGCATATACTGGAAACCCTGTTGCATAATACAAACCGGTGGGTTTACTAGCTTCAAAAAAAAGCATATTCGATTCCAGACGTTCTCTGTTTCGCTTATAAACAGATTCCGATTTTAAAAAAGCGTATAAAAGCGCCGGCGATGGTGGCGATGCCGCCAAAAACACAGCAGAAGTCTTTAACTGACTAATAATTTTCTCATCAGCTAAAACGACGCCTGCATCAATACCCATGGCTTTCGCCAAGGAGGCTACGACAACTCGTTGAATATGAGGTCCCGTTGGCAAGCTCATATAAATGCCTCTGCCCTTGTGAGTGATACCGATTCCATGTGAATCGTCAATTAGTAAAATGATCTCCTTGCTTTCATCGATATTAGAAAAGCTTGTAAAATCGAAAAGTTGCGGCCGTAAATTATCAAGCGAGTCGTTGACGATTAGAAAGCGTTTTTTGTTGCTCGCATTTATATACTTTACTGTTTGCTTTACCCAATCGTCAAAACTTAAACCAACTTGGGGTTTTGCTCCTAGCCAAAGTGCCGGATGTGTATTGGGTCCATAGATGATTTCACCGAAATCGGAAAAATATCGCACAGCGAGTTGGGCAACAAGAAAGCCACTGGAGGAAAGCAAGGCAGACTCAGCAGCAAATCGTTTAGCAGCTTCTGATTCCGCTTCTCCATAAATTCTTAATTGAACATTATTGCTTCGCGATGTACCATTACTGAAACCGTATCTTTTAGCTCCTTCAAAACAATACTCCCGAAACTCAGCATTGGCTCCGATTCCTAAATAAGAGGTACCTCCAAAGAATATATATTCGCGATCTTGTAATTGAATCGTTCTTGAAGGGGCGTAGGCTAACTCTGCAAAAATGTCTACCATAATCTATTAAATAAAAAGATCAAATAAAAAGAGCTCCCAATTGGTAGGAGCTCTTTCGATCATAATTAGGTTAGCAATATTTTTATTTCAGGAAAGGAAGAAGGCTGTCCGCAACCAACTGATTCCCCTTTTTGTTCAAATGTACACCATCGGTCGTAAGCACACCCTTTTCTAGATTATCTTGGTTATGCTGTTGCTCATATTCTCCAAATAACACTCGCAAATCACACAACGGAACGTTATTCTTTTTTGCCAACTCTCTGATTGCACCTGAATACTTATCAAGATCTTCATCTAAGTCATTTTGTCCGTTCGGCTTTTCTCCGATCACAGAGGGTGTACATAATACAACTTCACTCCCACTTTCCTTTATTCTATCAATAACTGCTTGATAAAACTGAATGTATTTATCGTAATCCGTTCCTGTGTGACTTGTTTTTTTATGCCACACATCGTTAATTCCTACGTAAACAACCACTAGATCCGGGTTCTTTTGAAGAACATCTTCTTCAATCCGCAGATATAAGTCATAAATTTTGTTACCTCCTATGCCTGCTCCTATCAATTCGTAGTCGGGCGCTTTCAGCTTATCAGACAGAATTGTTATATAGCCATCTTCATTTACTGCGGCTTGTGTAATGGAATCGCCAAAGAACACAATTCGCTTAGGCTTCAGCATCATAGAGCTGAAGACAATTAGTGAAAGACATAAGATAAAAGGAACGTAAAATTTTATCCTCATACACACTGGTTAACGTATTTAAAATTAAATGTAGCATATTTTTTTTATTCCATGAAATTAAATATAAAATAACTATAATAAATTTTACATGTTATACTTAATCCAATATACAATATCAAAACGGCAGTCCCATGCGAAAATTGATCATCAGGATATCACAAAACTGTAGTTATCTTTTACATTTCATAAACGAACAAAATCACCTCAAAATGAAAATTTAGGCTCATTTTACAAGTATCACCAAAAATAATTGACCATTTATTCATTTTTTTGATTAAAAAACTATTAATTATCGAAAAAAATTACTGATTTTTGTTTTATCACTAGAAAAAAGTACAAAAGAACAACTTATAAAATTAGAAAAATGAACAATCTCAGGTTCGACGCAGTAGAAACCGTATTATCACGTCAAAAAATCGACATTCCAGCACCAAAAGGCAAACCTTCTAGCTTTTATGGCCAGAATGTCTTCGGCATCAAAAAGATGAAAGACTATCTGCCGAAATACGCTTATGAAAAACTATTAAATGCTGTAGAAGGGGCCGATGTTATCGACCGTGAATTAGCCGAGCACATATCTCAAGCTATAAAGAGCTGGGCAATTGCAAACGGCGCTACACATTACACTCACTGGTTTCAACCACTGACCGGAAGCACAGCTGAAAAGCATGACGCATTTTTTGAACCGGATAGCGATGGCGTTGCTATTGAAAAATTCACTGCTGATGCCTTGATTCAACAAGAGCCAGATGCTTCAAGTTTTCCTAACGGAGGAATCAGAAATACGTTTGAAGCTCGAGGCTATACAGGATGGGATCCAACTTCGCCTGCATTTCTTTTTGAAACAGCCGCGGGTAAAACACTTTGCATCCCTACTGTATTCTTATCATATACAGGTGAAGCTTTAGATTATAAGGCTCCGTTGCTTAAATCCATTAGTGCATTAGACAAAGCAGCTACGGACGTTTGTCAATACTTTAGCAAAAGCATTACGCGGGTTTCAGCCTCTTTAGGGATTGAGCAGGAATACTTCTTAGTTGACCTGTCGTTATTTAATGCTCGCCCGGATCTACTTCTAACGGGTCGTACATTATTCGGTCATATGTCGGCAAAAGGCCAGCAACTAGATGATCACTATTTTGGATCCATCCCAGAACGTGTAATGGCCTTTATGGTCGACTTGGAGAATGAAGCTTTGAAGCTAGGGATACCACTAAAGACTCGACACAACGAAGTTGCACCCTCACAATTCGAATGTGCACCAATGTATGAAGAGATGAATTTAGCAATCGACCATAATCAGCTTCTCCTTAATATCATGGAACAGGTTGCATTGCGTCATAAATTCAAGGTACTTATTCACGAAAAACCGTATGCAGACATCAACGGATCTGGCAAACATAACAATTGGTCATTAATCACCAACACAGGTGTAAACTTATTGTCGCCGGGCAAGACCCCGAAAACCAACTTAATGTTCCTTGCCTTCTTCGTAAACACAATTAAAGCAGTATATGAACATAGTGAATTAATGAGAGCATCCATTGCTTCAGCAAGTAACGACCACCGTTTGGGAGCCAATGAAGCACCACCGGCTATTATATCAATTTTCGTAGGAGGCCAATTAAGCGATGTTCTAGACCAAGTGGAAACACCGCGGATTGCTAAAATTGTCAAAGCTGAAAGCATGTTATGGCATGGAATTCCAAAAATCCCTGAACTAAACTTAGATAATACAGACCGTAACAGAACTTCACCATTTGCATTTACCGGAAATAAATTTGAATTCAGAGCGGTTGGTTCCTCATCTAACTGTGCTAGCTCGATGACCGTTTTAAATGCTATTGTTGCAGATCAGCTCATTAAATTTAAAATCGAAGTAGATAAGCTAATCGCCAAGGGAACGAAAAAAGATCTTGCACTTTTGAACGTTATACGTAAATATATTAAACAATCAAAAGCCATTCGTTTCGAAGGAAACGGATATAGCAAAGAATGGGAGATCGAAGCCGAAAAGAGAGGCTTGTCGAACATCAAAACTACTCCCAAAGCGCTGGACATTTACACCGACGAGATTAGTATCAAACTTTTTGAATCATTAGGTATTCTCAACCGTCGTGAGTCGATTGCTCGCCATGAGATTCTTTTGGAAAGTTATTATAAAAAAATACAAATTGAAGCGCGCGTTATCGGAGAAATTGTCAACAGCATGCTTGCTCCAGCATCCATCACCTATCTAAATGAATTGGTGGAAAACGTGAAGGGCCTGAAAGACATTGGTCTTCCAAAAGAGTCTTATAGTTCTCAACTTAATCTAGTAGAGCGAATCTCTTCACTCATTAATAATATCTTAGAAGATACAGAAGCGATGCGCCAAGAACGTAAAAAGGCTAATAACATCGAAGACATTCGTGAACGTGCCATTGCCTATGATGAGAAAGTGAAAGTCTATTTCGATCAAATTCGTTACCACATCAACAAGTTGGAACAAATTGTAGACGACAGTAAATGGCCTGTACCGAAGTTACGCGAGCTTTTATTTGTCAAATAATCACCGTATACACATACCAATAAAATAATAAAAGGTCAGCACTGTCTGACCTTTTATTATTTACTACAATTTCAATACTTATTCCTTATTTTTGTGGCAATGTCTGATTTAAAATATAACCAACGCGGCGTATCCGCTGGAAAAGAGGATGTGCATAACGCCATCAAAAACATCGATAAAGGCTTGTATCCTCAAGCATTCTGTAAGATCATCCCCGATATACTTGGAAACGATGAATCGTATTGCAATATCATGCACGCAGACGGGGCTGGCACCAAGTCTTCCTTAGCCTACCTATATTGGAAGGAAACAGGAGACACTCGCGTATGGAAAGGTATCGCACAAGATGCGATCATTATGAATCTGGACGACTTACTGTGCGTGGGTGCTACCGATAATATTTTACTATCATCAACCATCGGAAGAAACAAAAACTTAATACCGGGTGAAGTGATCGCCGAAATCATTAATGGAACCGAAGAAATTTTAAGTGAGCTTCGGGAACTTGGTATTGGCATTTATTCTACTGGTGGGGAAACCGCCGATGTAGGCGACCTGGTACGTACCATCATTGTGGATTCAACCGTAACGTGCAGAATGAAGCGCTCCGATATCATCTCCAACCATACGATACAAGATGGGGATGTAATTATTGGATTGGCATCCTTCGGCCAGGCGAACTATGAAAGCGAATACAATGGAGGAATGGGATCCAACGGATTGACCTCAGCACGGCACGATGTTTTCTCGAAAGAGAATGCCGGCCAGTACCCAGAAAGCTATGATCCATCTATTCCTTCCGATCTTGTTTTTTCGGGGAGTCGTTCACTTACTGAAATAATCGATATTGGCGATGGAAAGACAATGACAGCCGGAAAATTAGTATTATCGCCGACACGTACCTATGCTCCCGTAATTAAAAAGATATTGGATGCCCATCGCACTGAAATTCACGGTATGGTTCACTGTAGTGGTGGTGCTCAAACCAAAGTATTGCATTTCATCGAAAACCTACATGTAGTCAAAAATAATCTATTCCCCCTTCCTCCCCTGTTTAAATTAATTCAGGAAGAGTCTGGAACTAACTGGCAAGAAATGTACAAGGTATTCAATATGGGCCACCGAATGGAACTTTATGTTCCTCCTCATTTAGCAGAAGAAATTATTCAAATTTCCGAAAGCTTTGGTATCGCTGCACAGAAAATTGGCTACGTAGAAAAGGCAGAGTCGAAAAAAGTAAGTATTCACAGCGAATTTGGCACGTTTACGTATTAGAACATAACGGTCAATTATAGGTTATACTAGTGATTGTTCCTAACAATACGTTATGAAACAAGAATGAATTAAATGAAAAGAATAGGCTGGAAAGAAATAGTCGATTTTATTGATTTCGAATTGCCAGACGTGCCTGCCAAGGTTGACACCGGAGCTAAAACGTCTGTGTTACACTGCGAACATATCGAATTGATAAAGAAAGGCAGAAAACAATTTGTTAAATTTAGCCCTCTTAGTGCGGAGATTTCCGGTGGCAAAACCTTCACTCTCCCTTTTCATAAGGAAAGAAAAATTAAAAATTCGTTCGGTCTGGAAGAGAACCGATACATCGTGCATACCCGAATACGTATGTTCAATGAAATCTACGATATTGAGATCTCACTGAGAGACCGGTCAAACATGGAATTTCCTATGCTATTAGGGAGAAGCTTTATACGCAGAAAGTTTCTCGTCGACGTAAACCGGGCTAATTTGGCTCATCACAAAGCCCAAAAAACAACATAAGATAAAAACGTTCAACTGAATAGAAGTGAAAATTGCAATCCTATCAACCAACAAGAACTTGTACTCCACAAGGCAACTTTACGATGCGGCTGTCAAACGTGGGCACGAGTGTCTTATCCTTGATCACCGAAAATGCTATGTTGGTATCAAGCAAGGTAAACCTAGCATTCATTACAATGGACAGGATGTATCAGATATCGACGCAATCATCCCGCGTATTGGTGCCTCGCTTACGTTCTATGGTTCGGCAATCGTCCGTCAGTTTGAAGTTATGGGCGTTATTTCCGCCAACCCCAGCCAGGCTATAACCCGATCGCGCGATAAACTGCGCTGCATGCAAATCCTTTCAGGTGCCGGTATCGGTCTGCCGGTGACCGGTTTTGCTCGGAACACCCATGACGTAGACGACCTTATAAAAATGGTAGGCGGGGCTCCCCTTGTGATTAAGCTACTGGAAGGCACACAAGGTATCGGTGTCGTTTTGGCAGAAACTAAGAAAGCAGCTAGTTCTGTGATCGAAGCTTTCTTCGGACTGGGGAACAACATCCTTATTCAGGAATACATCAAAGAAGCGAAAGGAACCGACATTCGCGTGTTTGTGGTCGACGGGAAAGTAGTCGGCGCCATGAAACGCACTGCTAAGGAAGGTGAATTTCGCTCCAACCTTCACCGAGGTGGTACAGCCGAACTAATTAAACTTTCCAAGGCTGAACGGGAGACCGCTTTAAAAGCCGCTAAGGAACTAGGATTAACTGTGTGTGGAGTGGACATGCTGCCATCCGACCGTGGCCCCTTGGTACTGGAGGTAAATTCATCCCCCGGTCTAGAGGGCATTGAAAAAGCTACGAATCGCGATATAGCAGCTAAGGTGATTGAGTTCTTAGAAAAACAACATGCCATCAAAGTACAAAACACCAAAAGCGCTAGAAAATCATCTAGTCGCCATAAACTATAAATCGTAAATAAAATAAGAAAAGAAGAGGTATAGACTTGGATTATTTAGAAGGATTAAACCCATCTCAACGAGCAGCAGTAGAACAATTGAAAGGCCCAGTAATGATTGTGGCCGGCGCAGGTTCAGGAAAAACCCGTGTAATTACCTATCGGGTAGCACACCTCATCCGAAATGGTGTGGACCCTTTTAGCATCTTGGTACTAACGTTTACAAACAAAGCAGCTAAGGAAATGCGAGAGCGGATTACCAGTGTTGTAGGAGATGCCGCGAGAAATATCTGGATGGGCACATTTCACTCCGTTTTTGCAAGAATTTTGCGTGTTGAAGCACAACATCTTGGCTATCCATCCAACTTTACGATTTACGACACAGATGACTCCAAGAGTTTGATCCGCACGATTCTGAAAGAAATGCAGCTCGACGATAAACTGTACAATGCGAATTTCGTTTATAACCGCATTTCGTCGGCAAAAAACAATCTGATTTCCGCTGCGGAATATCAAAAAAACGAACAGATCCAAGCTGAGGATAATTCGACAGGGAGAAGCTTTCTAGGCCAGATTTATCAAACCTATACACAGCGTTGTTTCAAGGCTGGGGCCATGGACTTTGATGATCTACTCTTCAAAACCAATGTCCTGCTAAAGAATCATCCAGAGATCCTGTATAAATATCAAAACAAGTTCAAATACTTAATGCTCGATGAGTATCAGGACACCAACTTCTCTCAGTACCTGATCGTGAAAAAACTTGCTGCCATTCACGAGAACCTGTGTGTTGTTGGTGACGATGCCCAAAGTATTTATGCGTTTCGCGGTGCCAACATCCAAAATATCTTAAATTTTGAAAAGGACTATCCAGATGTAAAAGTCTACAAACTAGAACAGAACTATCGATCCACAAAGAATATCGTCAACATTGCAAACAGTATCATTGCTAAAAACAAGAACCAGCTGAAGAAGGACGTCTTTTCCAACAATGAAACCGGCGACAAAATCAAAATTATCCGTGCTTTTAGCGATAACGAAGAAGGTAAAATCGTAGCAGAAAACATTGTTCAGAAGCGTTCGATATCCGGATCAAAATATAAAGAATTTGCCATCCTCTACCGAACAAATGCACAATCACGTGCTATGGAAGAAGCGCTGAGAAAACTGGGAGTTCCATATAAAATATATGGAGGCACTTCCTTCTATCAGAGAAAGGAAATTAAGGATTTAATCGCTTACTTTCGACTAACATTCAATCCGAACGACGAGGAAGCCTTAAAGAGGGTTATTAACTATCCACGTCGTGGTATTGGGAACACATCGGTCGAGAGGATCATGATCGCCGCCAACCAACAAAATATCGGGTTATGGGATGTTATTAAGGAGGCACCTACCTACCTTGATAACAGAACAGCCTCTGCTGTGGCACCTTTCTCGACCTTGATTCAAAGCTTTCAAGCCATCGCCAGCGACCATAATGCTTTTGACACGGCTATGCATATTGCGCAGCATTCGGGTCTTCTCCGAGATCTTTATGAAGACAAATCGGTAGAAGGATTGAGTCGTTATGAAAACATCCAAGAACTCCTCAATGGTATCAAAGAATTTAGTGAGCGTGAAGACATTGAAGAAAAGGGACTCGATGTTTTTATGCAGGACATTGCCTTGCTGACAAACGAAGACAATGATAAAGACCCTAATGCCGATACGGTATCGTTGATGACGATCCACTCATCCAAAGGTCTTGAATTTCCCTATGTCCACATTGTTGGCCTAGAAGAAAATCTTTTTCCTTCGCAACGTTCCTTAAACTCAAGAAGTGATCTAGAGGAGGAACGCCGCTTATTTTATGTAGCTTTAACTCGTGCTGAAAAAAATGTGTATATTTCGTATGCTACTTCACGCTATCAATGGGGGACGCTTAACAATTGCGAGCCGAGTCGCTTTATTGATGAGCTCGACCCACAATATTTAGACTTGGACTTTAAGCCTCGGATGGAAAGTAGCGGTCCGGCTTCAAGCTTTGCAAATGAGCGTGCGGGCTGGCAACAGAATCAGTCGGATCAACACGGCGACACGTACTTTAAACCCAAACCGAAGATTAAACAGAAAACCACAAGCATCTTACCAAAAGCGCATGTGCCGTCGGAAAACTTTAGTCCCTCTGACACTAGCAAACTGCAGGTGGGCATGGAAGTTGAACATGAAAGGTTCGGATTTGGGAAAGTAGTAAATGTTGAAGGGAAAGCTCCGGACATGAAAGCTACAATTTTCTTTAAAGAATTAGGACAGAAGCAATTGTTGCTTAAATTTGCAAAACTCAGAATAATAGATTAATTAGAAATTCAATATGGAATTTGATTATAACAGTACACGAAGTCCCCTTATTCTCGCTGAATACGGCCGTAACGTGCAGAACATGGTAGACTATATTTGTACACTACCAACCCGTGAAGAAAGAAATAAATATGCGCAAGTCGTAATCGACCTCATGGGATTCCTTAATCCTCATCTGCGGGATGTATCCGACTTCAAACACAAGCTTTGGGATCACTTACATATTATCTCCGACTTCAAGATCGACGTAGATTCTCCTTATCCGGTTCCAGAGAAGGAATCACTTCGTTCGAAACCGGAAATATTAGATTACCCACAGCATCGTATCCGATTTAAGCACTATGGAAAAACGGTAGAGAAGCTTATTGAATCAGCAAAAAAGATCGAAAACCCGGAGAGTCAGAAAAACATGATCACCTCCATTGCCAACTTTATGAAGATGGCTTACGTAACTTGGAACAAAGACTCTGTGGCGGATGAAACGATAATCAGTGATCTAAAAGAACTATCAAATGGCGAATTGCCAATTGATGAAAACATGACATTGAACAAAGTAGAATTTAAAACTCCGCCTCCCGGCAATCGCGTCCGTACGGGCCAAAGCTCGAAAGGCAATAAAAACGGGAAGAACCAAAACGGAGGAAAGAAAAGAAACGGAAAGCGTCACTAATTTTAAACACGGTACAATAAATTTATATTGATGAGCAAAAACTCTTTTGAGATTATTGGAGGCACACCATTAAAGGGAGAAATTACACCTCAGGGTGCAAAGAATGAAGCATTACAAATTATTTCAGCTGTTCTTTTGACTAAGGAAAAAGTTGTCATTAACAATGTTCCTGATATTAAGGATGTCAACAAGCTGATCGATCTGCTTAGCAACCTTGGTGTTAAAGTCGACCGTCTCGGTAAGGATAGCTACAGCTTTCAAGCAGAAAACATCAATACGGAATATTTTCAAACCGAAGAGTTTAAAACTAAAGGCGGCAGTCTGCGAGGTTCTATCATGATCGTAGGTCCCCTACTGGCTCGCTTCGGCAAAGCGTCCATTCCAAAACCAGGTGGCGATAAAATTGGACGTCGAAGACTCGACACACATTTTATAGGTCTAGAGAAACTAGGTGCAAAATTTGTTTACGACGCAGAAAATCATTTCTTCGACATTGATGCAAGTCAGCTGAAGGGCACATACATCCTAATGGATGAAGCATCTGTTACCGGCACAGCCAATATCGTAATGGCTGCCGTTTTAGCTGAAGGAACCACGACGATCTATAATGCTGCCTGCGAACCTTATCTACAGCAGCTCTGCAAAATGCTGAATCGTATGGGAGCAAAAATAAGTGGCATAGGCTCTAATTTGTTAACGATAGAAGGTGTTGAAGAACTAGGAGGCACGGAGCATCGCATGCTACCTGACATGATAGAAATCGGTTCTTTCATTGGCTTAGCCGCGATGACCGGGTCAGAAATAACCATCAAAGATGTCCACTTCAACGAACTGGGTATTATCCCGACGGTTTTCTCACGTTTAGGGATCAAATTTGAACTACGCGGGGATGATATCTATATCCCTGCACAAGAAAGCTATGAAATTGAAACGTTTATTGACGGTTCCATTCTAACTGTTAGCGATGCACCTTGGCCGGGTTTTACTCCCGACCTATTAAGCATCATACTTGTTGTAGCGATTCAAGCCAAAGGAAACGTTCTCATTCATCAAAAGATGTTCGAGAGTCGCCTCTTTTTTGTCGACAAGTTGATCGACATGGGTGCACAAATTATCTTGTGTGACCCACACCGAGCAACGGTTATCGGCCTCGATAACAACGTGCGCCTTCGGGGAATTGAAATGTCCTCACCAGATATCAGAGCCGGTGTTTCTTTGCTCATTGCAGCACTTTCAGCACAGGGCAAATCTGTCATTCATAATATCGAGCAAATTGAAAGAGGGTATCAGGATATCGAAGAACGACTACGCTCATTGGGGGCTAACATTCGGAGGGTCAGTTCTAGTGACGACTAGTTCGACGCTAGCTTAACGTGAACAGCATCATGAATTTGTCAGGAAATAAAATTTTCGAAGGCGGAATCAAAGAAAATCAGTTGTTTTGCGACTTATTAACACAAATCAAACAAACAGATTTAAACAGATGAGAAAGATTTTAATCTTATTAAGCGCACCAGCTATCTTTTTAGCTTCTTGCGTAAGTAACCCCGATGGTCAGAAAGCTGAGACTTCTGATGCAGTAGAAACGACAGTAACAACTGATGGAAATTCGCTAAGCGTAGACACCAGTGCTTCTACCGTAAAATGGTTAGGACAAAAAGTTACAGGCAAACACCATGGCGAAGTTGATATCACTTCAGGTTCTCTAATCGTTTCAGAGGATGGACACTTAACTGGAGGTAACTTTGAAATCGATTTGAACACAATCGACGTTCAAGATCTTGAAGGCGAAATGAGAGACAAGTTGATGGGTCACTTGAGAAGTGAAGATTTCTTTCACGTTGAAAATCATCCCACCGCTACGTTTGAGATAACAGAGGTTACCGAGGGCGCAACAGCTAACGAACTCGTTGTTGCAGGTAACTTAACCATCCGCGGCGTTAGCAAGAACATCAAATTTGATGCTACAGCATCGGAACTATCGGCTGAATCAGCAGTTCTTGACGCTAACTTTAACATCGCTCGTGAAGACTGGGGAGTTAGCTACCAAGGAAAAGCAGACGACCTGATTAGTAAAGAGATCAACTTTGACGTACACCTAGTTGCAAAGAAATAATAACGGTTCAGATCACAATCTGAATCCACAAAACACGAATGCCGAATGAATATTCATTCGGCATTCGTGTTTTTGATAAAAAGACTAGTCGCGTACGAAACCCTTTTCTTTCATCCAATCATCATTAAACATTTTACCCATATAACGTGAACCGTGATCATGGAATATAACGACAACGACATCATCTTCTTTCAGCCGATCCTTTAATTGCATCACTCCTGCCATCGCCGCGCCAGCCGAATTACCGACAAAAACCCCTTCCTTCCTAGCAAGTTCCATGGTCATGATAGCCCCATCCTTATCACTCACTTTTTCAAAGTAATCAATAACATCAAAGTCTACGTTCTTGGGAAGAAAATCCTCACCAATACCTTCAGTAATATATGGATAGATCTCATTTTTGTCAAAGATCCCCGTCTCTTTATATTTCTTAAAAACCGACCCGTATGAGTCAATGCCCCACACTTTAATATCCGGATTCTTCTCTTTCAAATATTTTCCTGTTCCGCAAATCGTTCCACCCGTTCCAACACCGACCACCAAATGCGTCACTTTTCCCTCAGTTTGCTCCCAAATTTCCGGTCCGGTCTGTTCATAATTTGCCTGCGTATTAGAAAGGTTATCATATTGATTCGGTTTCCAGGCATTCGGGGTTTCTTCTACTAAGCGACTAGATACCGAGTAATACGAACGGGGGTCCTCGGGGTCAACATCAGTCGGACACACAATTACCTCCGCTCCAAAAGCCTTCAAAGCATCTATCTTTTCTTTAGACTGCTTATCTGTGGTCGTAAAAATACATTTATATCCTTTAATCACTGCAGCCATCGCCAAGCCCATTCCTGTGTTTCCCGAAGTACCTTCCACAATGGTTCCTCCTGGCTTAAGCAACCCCGCTTTTTCCGCGTCTTCAATCATTTTCAAGGCCATCCGGTCCTTTATCGAATTACCCGGATTGAAGGACTCAATCTTAGCCAATACCGTAGCAGGCACATCTTGCGTAATCTTGTTTATCTTCACCAAAGGAGTCTGGCCAATGGTTTCTAAAATATTATTATACCACATCGTATTTATTATCTCTATTTTCTGATTCTTAGCTAATCAATTGTAGGATTAAAACTTCAAATGCTTCACCGTTAGCTTATGTTCAATTAATTGTCGTAGCGACTCAATTCCAATTTGCAAATGCGACTCCACAAAATCGGCACTAACCTTTGTATCACTATCCTCAGTTTTCACACCTTCCGGAACCATCGGTTGGTCCGAAATTAACAATAAAGCGCCCGTCGGAATTTTATTAGCAAAACCAACCGAAAATATGGTAGCAGTTTCCATATCCACGGCCATGGCACGTAACTGTTTTAAATATTTCTTAAAGCCCTTATCGTGTTCCCAGACCCTCCGGTTCGTAGTATAAACGGTACCGGTCCAATAATCGAGCTCATGATCGCGAATAGTTGTTGAAATGGCCTTCTGCAAAGCAAAGGCGGGTAAGGCTGGCACCTCAGGCGGAAAATAATCATTCGAAGTACCTTCACCTCGGATCGCGGCAATAGGCAAAACCAAATCACCAATACTGTTCTTTTTCTTTATTCCACCGGCTTTCCCAAGAAACAAAACCGCCTTGGGTTGAATAGCCGATAATAAATCCATAACGGTCGCTGCAACCGGACTCCCCATCCCAAAGTTGATGATGGTGATACCCTCGGCAGTTACACTCTGCATAGGTTTATCTAAACCATAAATGGGCGCATTGTCATGCCATTCCGAAAATAGCTTTAGATAGTTAGAAAAATTCGTCAGCAAGATATAGTTACCAAACTCATCCAAGGGCCGACCCGTATACCTGGGCAACCAATTCTCTACAATCTCATCTTTTGTCTTTAAGCCTACCTGAACGGGGCTCTGGTTAGTATCTTTTTTATCTTCCATAATCATTATCCGCGATATATAAATATAAAAAAAGTCCCCGTAATTACGGGGACTTTTCATTTTTCTATCTTAAATCAAGCAGCCCTGAGCTTGTCGACATCTGATTTTTGAAATTTATCTTGCGCATAGTCCAGCGTGATCCTCAAAGTCTCCTCTGCTTTATGCTTTTGAGAGGGAACCTCAAACATGGCATCCAACATGATAGCTTCACAAATTGCCCTTAAACCTCTTGCACCTAATTTAAACTCCATCGCTTTGTCCACGATAAACTCAAATACTTCCTTATCGAATTCAAGTTTCACATTCTCATAAGCAAACAGTTTTACATATTGCTTGATCAGAGAGTTTTTAGGCTCTGTCAGAATACTCAGTAGTGTATCTCTATCCAATGGATTCAAGAAGGTGATTGCCGGTAACCTACCAATCAACTCTGGAATTAAACCGAAGGCCTTCAAATCCTGAGGAGTTATATACTTGTGTAAGTTTTCCAAGTCGATATCCGAGTCACTAGATGACATCTTATAGCCCACCGTGGTTGTACGTAAGCGTTTTGCTATCCGCTTCTCGATGCCATCAAATGCACCGCCACAGATAAATAGAATATTAGCTGTATTTACAGCGATCATCTTTTGATCCGGATGCTTACGTCCCCCTTGTGGTGGTACGTTGACACTCGTTCCTTCCAAAATCTTCAATAAAGCCTGTTGAACACCCTCACCCGACACATCCCGTGTTATCGAAGGGTTTCCACTTTTACGTGCGATTTTGTCAATTTCATCGATATATACAATTCCTCGTTCTGCTGCGGCTACATCATAGTCAGCTGCCTGAAGCAAGCGAGTTAAAATACTTTCAACGTCCTCCCCAACATAGCCTGCCTCCGTCAATACCGTTGCATCTACAATACTGAAAGGTACATTCAAGATCTTCGCTATGGTTTTAGCTAATAGCGTCTTTCCCGTTCCAGTTTGCCCTACCATGATGATATTCGACTTTTCGATTTCAACTCCGTCTTCATCAACCTTTTGGCTCAAACGTTTATAGTGATTATATACGGCAACAGAAAGAACTCGCTTAGCTTCGTCTTGCCCGATTACGTATTCATCAAGATGTTTTTTTATGTCTACTGGCTTCAAAAGCTTCAGGGCACCTTCAATGGCTTTGCTTTTTTCAACACCTGTCGCCTCAGCCAATAATTCATTTGCCTGCGTAATACATTTATCACATATATATACGCCGTCGCCATTGATTAGCAGCATCGTATCTTTCCGGGCTCTACCGCAAAAAGAACAAGCTACTTCCTTTTCTTTACTTTTTGCCATCGTCTTTTTTTGTTCCTTTTAATACTTCATCCACCATTCCATGCCCTTTCGCTTCCTCGGATGTCATCCAGAAATCACGATCAGAAGACTTTTCTACCCAGTCAAACGATTTGCCCGAGTGGTGTGAAATAATGGTATAAAGTTCCTTTTTCAATTTTAACATTTGCTCCAAGTTGATTTCCATATCAGAAGCCACTCCCTGTGCTCCGCCCGACGGCTGGTGTATCATCACTCGCGAATGTTGCAAAGCAGCACGTTTACCCGCAGCACCTGCCACCAATAATACAGCTCCCATTGAAGCTGCCATCCCTGTACAAATAGTAGCGACATCTGGTGAAATATACTGCATCGTATCGTAGATACCTAATCCAGCGTATACACTTCCACCGGGAGAATTAATATAAATTTGAATATCGCGGTGAGCATCGGCCGATTGAAGAAACAACAATTGTGCTTGGATGATATTCGCGACATGGTCAGTCACCGCGTCCCCTAAAAAGATAATACGGTCCATCATTAAACGCGAAAAAACATCCATTTGAGCAACATTTAATTGTCTTTCCTCAATAATATATGGAGTCATCGATGTCGGTACATGTCTATTTTCTACCCGAGAGATAAACCCATCGACATGTTGACTACCGATGCGGTGATGTTTAATAGCATAATTTCTAAATTCTTTTTTATCGATACTCATAATGATTTGTTTTAATATTTAAGACGAATAAATATATGGATTAAGGATAAGTAAAAAAACTAGAATTACAAAAACTGAGCCATCTGGTATCCCTCGTCAAAACCTGCCAAAATGCCCGATGCTCTTAAAAAATACCCTTAAAACCAATAAAAAAGCCACACTAAGAATCAGCGTGGCTTCCTTTATATGTTAGAAAATTTTACTTTAATTCGATAAATTCGTTGTAAGGAATTTCCTTTTTCTCCAACTTCACAATCCCTTTCAAATGATCAAACACTTTCAATGCTTTTACTTCCTCAAACAAACGATTCGCTTGTTCTTTATCCTGAAGTAATTGAGCTGCGTATTGGTTCAACTGCTCCTCAGGAAGGTCTTGCTGTCCGTACATCTTTAATTGGGCGGCTAAACGCTCTTTAGCAGCGGCAATTACTTCCTCATACTGAATCTCCAATTTATTATCATTGATAATTTTATTTTCGATCAATGTCCATTTTAAATTTTTGGCGAAATCATCATAGCCTTCCGTAATCTCCTCGTCAGTTAGTTTTTCATTGGTAGTTTTCAACCAGCGCTTCAAAAACTCATCTGGAAAATCTGCTTTCACACGATCCATACCGAGTGTATACATATCGTTTTGAAGCTTCTGATCTGCATTTTGAACAAATAAGCTTTCAATTTCTTCTTGTACCTTGGCTTTGAATTCTTCCTCAGTTTTTACCGTTCCCTCACCGTAAATTTTATCGAAAAACTCCTGATCCATTTCAGCTTCCTCTAAGCGGTTTACATTTTCAACTTTCAGGTTGAATGTTCCCACCAAGTCAGCTACCTGATCTTCTTCAATTTCCAATAATCTGGCTACTGTACTGTCATCATAAGCTTTCTTCAAGTCGATTGCAACAACATCGTCCTTTTTCAGGCCCGCCAAACTCTTTTTAATTTTCTTATCTTCGATGATATCGCTACGTACCGAAGTTGTTTTCACAATTCCGTCTTCGAGAGGTTCTCCTTTGGCATCCACTTGTGTCAATTCACCGTATAGTACATCGTCCTCTTCAGATACTTCTGGGTTCGAACGCTTACCATAGCTTTTTCTCAAGTTTGAAATTCTTGAGTTCAAGGTTTCATCATCTGCCTTAATAACATATTCAGTTAATGTATCTTTCTCTGTAAAAGGCACATCAACCTTTGGAGCTAAGCCAATTTCATATTTGAAGTTATAATCATCTTCAAAACCCCATGTATATTGAGTTTCCTCTTCTTTCGGAAGAGGCTGTCCTAGAATTTCTAGTTTATTTTCCGTTAGATAATCGTTTAGGCTATTGCTAACAATTTTATTGATTTCATCGATTAAGATCGCTTTACCATAGGTTCTCTTAATATGCGAAGTAGGTACCATTCCAGGACGGAAACCTGGTAACTTCGCTTGCTTAGCTTGAGTTTTAATAGCACTGTCAACTTGACTTTTATAGTCTTCTGGTTTTAATTCTATGCTGACTACTGCATTCAAGTCATCAATGTTTTCTTGGGAAATATTCATAGCTGCTATTACGTTTGCCGTTAATTATTCATTTAACAAAAATTCCCCCCGATTATGTCGAGAGGAATCAAGTGCGGAAGAAGGGACTCGAACCCCCACGCCGTGAGGCGCCAGATCCTAAGTCTGGTGCGGCTACCAATTACGCCACTTCCGCAGGTATAGGATTAATTATGGATTGCAAAGGTAGTATCTTTTGTTAAAAATCAAAAACATTTTTAAATATTTTTCGGATTACGTCAACCGGCCAACGTCCAAACTTCACTGAGCAATACCATCAGCTCATTCAGTAAAAAGCCCGAACTAAATCAATAAGAAACGAATAATACATTCTTCTAAACAAACCATGGACAAACTGTGATTGTATAGTCCCCAACCAGTCCTTTTACCATTGGTTAAGGACTGCTTGAAGTCTGGTTGACCACTGTTTGACCACTGTTCAATTAAAACGTGTACTTTGCAAGTTGACAACTGCATCTTGTCAAAATGTCGCTTTATCTTTTTGGCATTGTTTTCCGCTCTTAGCTTTCCTTCTACTATTTTTTTATTACATTTATACGTATTCAAGATTAGAAAACATGAAAAGATTTTTCGTATTTATTATCGCGCTTACCCTGTTCGCGTCCTGTAATAATAGCAACAACCAACAAAGCGAAGATCAAAGCGACTCGCTGAATGTTGCAAGCGACTCGACGGATACGGCTATTGTCAGAACGGATTTGACCCAGGTCAGCAAAGCGATCTTAAAGGAATTCAAGGATAAAAACTATGAAGCAATCGCACAATACATCCATCCGGATGAAGGCGTTCGCTTCTCTCCCTACGCTTATATTCGTCCTGACACAGACGTCCACCTATCACAAGCCGATTTTCTGAGCGCGGTGAACAGTGAGGAAGAACAGATCTGGGGCGCAGCAGACGGAACAGGCGATGACATTAAACTCACCGCAAAGGAGTATTTTGACAGGTATGTCTACGATGTAGATTTTCTGGAACCGGAAACTTTTAGCGTTAATGAATCCATTGCATCCGGGAATAGTATCAACAACCAAGAAGAAATTTACCCAGGAACACAATTCACTGAAAGTCATTTCTCCGGCTTCGAAGAAAAATACAGTGGCATGGACTGGCGGGCTCTTCGCTTGATATTCAAGCAGGTCAACGGCAACTATTACTTGGTTGGCGTGGTACACGACGAGTGGACCATTTAAGCTTTGCATTCACGTTTGTGAATAACGGTGTTATTGTTGATAAATATTTACCCCACTCATCAATTAAAACAATAGATTTGTCTTGATGTAAAATCATAGCGATCAGGTATTACACTAATAAAAAAGGGGAATCGTGTGAAATTCATGAGCTGTCGCGCAACTGTAAGTAGGAATTATTCTATAAGCCAGATCACCTTCCTTTTTCGCTAGACTTTGCTTTCGCAAAAAAAGTAAATGTCCGAATGAATACTT
This sequence comes from Albibacterium profundi, assembly GCF_042159835.1. NCBI lineage: Bacteria > Pseudomonadati > Bacteroidota > Sphingobacteriia > Sphingobacteriales > Sphingobacteriaceae > Albibacterium > Albibacterium profundi. The sequence continues at coordinate 506,729 of NZ_JBBVGT010000002.1, forward strand.
TAAGGTATTGATCTCAAGACCCTTCAGCCCGTATCCGTTTGTACATCCTACTTTTTAATTTGTTTTTTTCAATTTAAAACACAAAGTAGTATGAGCATTTTTAACAAGAGGGTAAATTACAAACCTTTCGAGTACCCCGAAATTCTGAACTTTACAGAAGCTATTAACAAATCATTTTGGGTCCATTCAGAAGTAGACTTCACTGCCGACGTCCAAGATTTCCACTCCCATTTGGATGCCAATGAAAAGGAAGTTATTAAAAAAAGCCTGCTGGCGATTGCACAAATCGAAGTTGCCGTAAAATCCTTCTGGGGCAACCTGTATCATCACCTACCGAAACCAGAGTTTAATGGCTTGGGAAGCACCTTTGCTGAATGCGAATTCAGACACTCGGAAGCTTATTCAAGGTTGCTGGATGTACTCGGTTATAATAATGAATTTGAACAGTTGATTGATGTTCCGGTTATAAAAAAGCGTGTCGACTATCTCTCAGAGGCCCTGGCACATACCAAATCTGAAGATGAGAAGGAATATCTTTTCTCTCTGATTCTATTCTCCATTTTGATCGAGAATGTTTCCCTGTTCAGCCAGTTCGCTATCATCCTTTCCTTTACGCGCTTCAAAGGGGCGATGAAAAACGTGAGCAACATTATTGCCTGGACCTCGGTGGATGAACAAATTCATGCGAATGCAGGCATTTACATTGTCAACAAAATCAAAGAAGAGTTTCCTGAATATTTCGACGACGAGACGAAGAACCGCATTATGGATATTGTCAGAAACTCAATTGAGGTAGAAGCGGAGATATTGGACTGGATATTTGAGAGTGGGGAAATTGAGAGCGTGAACAAGACCAACCTCCTGAACTTCATGAAGTATCGTGCGGATGACAGCTTGCGCAGAATTGGAATGCCGAGAGCCTTCAATGTATCTGAAAGCGATTATCAGCCGATGGTGTGGTTTGAAGAAGAAGTATTTGCAAACAGCATGGATGATTTCTTTGCCAAAAGGCCGGTAGACTACACCAAACATGATAAAAGTATTACTGCAAACGACTTATTTTAAACAAAAAATCCCTGTTTTAAAAATTATAATTGACGAAGATGGAAAGACTTTGGTGGTTAAATGAAGAAAGTCAGCAAATCCTCAACCGAGGTTATCTGCTCAAAGGCGAAACGACAAAAACGGCTATCGAACGGATCGCTATGGCGGCCGCTAAGCGACTCTATAAGCCTGAACTTTGCGAACCGTTTATCGAGATGATCGAAAAAGGCTGGATGAGCTTAAGCTCGCCGATTTGGGCAAACATGGGTACCGAAAGAGGCCTACCGATCTCTTGTTTCAATGTTTACGTACCGGACAATATAGAAAGCATCACTCATAAACTCGGTGAGGTGATTATGCAAACCAAAATTGGCGGTGGCACTTCCGGTTATTTTGGTGAACTCCGCGAACGCGGCAGTGCGGTTACCGACAATGGGAAAAGTAGCGGTGCCGTTAGCTTTATGAAACTATTTGATACCGCCATGGATACCATCTCGCAGGGCGGCGTTCGGCGCGGGGCCTTTGCTGCTTATTTGGATATTGATCATCCGGATATTGGTGAATTCTTGGAAATCAAGAATATCGGCAATCCCATACAAAATCTTTTTACAGGTATTTGTGTACCCGACTACTGGATGCAGGACATGATTGACGGCGACATGGATAAACGTAAAATCTGGGCAAAAGTACTGGAGAGCCGTCAGCAAAAAGGACTCCCCTATCTATTCTTCTCGGATAACATCAACCGAAACAAACCACAGGTATATAAGGATAAAAACCTGAAAATATACTCGAGTAATCTATGCTCAGAGATTGCTTTACCATCCAGTTTCGACGAATCCTTTATTTGTTGCCTCTCATCGATGAACCTGGAGTTATACGATGAATGGAAAGATACAGGCGCTGTGCGGCTGGCTACGTTCTTTCTGGATGCAGTATTACAAGAATTCATTGCCAAAACGGAAGATAATTACTACTTAGCTTCTGCCAATCGCTTTGCCAAAAGGCATCGCGCTTTAGGATTGGGCGTGATGGGTTGGCATTCCTATCTTCAAAAAAACATGATTCCTTTCGAAGGGATGGATGCAAAACGATTGACCACCACCATCTTCAAGGACATCAGCGAAAAAGCAGAAAAAGCCAGCGCAGAATTGGCAAACATCTATGGCGAACCCGAGATCCTGAAAGGTTACGAAAAAAGAAACACCACCTTGATGGCCATCGCCCCTACCACCTCCTCTTCTGCCATTTTAGGTCAGACCTCACCAGGCATTGAACCTTTTAGCAGCAATTATTACAAAGCCGGACTCGCGAAAGGTAACTTTATGCGGAAGAACAAATACCTACGCCAGTTGCTCGTCGAAAAAGACCTAGACAACGAAGATATTTGGCGCAGCATTATGTTGAACCACGGTAGCGTGCAACACTTAACCGAACTGAGCGACGAAGAGAAAGCCGTTTTCAAAACCTTTAAAGAAATCAGTCAGCTCGAGATCATCCAGCAAGCATCCATTCGTCAGAAATACATCGATCAGGCTCAGAGCTTAAATCTCAATATCCCGTCTAACCTTCCGGTCAAAGACGTCAACATGTTGATGATCGAGGCGTGGAAACTTGGTGTAAAGAGCCTTTACTACCAACGTAGCCAGAGCGTGTCGAAAGAATTTATTGCCAATATGGTTACTTGTGTCAGTTGCGAGGCATAGCTTCATATTCGCGACAATCCTCCACGTTTATTTTACTATCTTAGGGTAAATTTTGTTCAAATGCAGAGATCAATATTTACCCTATTTTTATTTACCTGCCTAAGCTATGTCTACGGTCAGGACATCCCTATCAACCCAGAATTCGAAAAAGTAGAATACTCGGGAGTTGTAGAAAGAACCGGAACGCAAGAAGAGCTCTATGAGGAACTAAAGGCTTGGGTTGTGCAAACCTTCAAGTCTGCCGAAGAAGTAATCCTAACAGATGACAAACAAGCTGGAAAGCTGAGCTTGCGAGGGCAAAGCCTTATTAGTTTAGATCCCGACAGTCCACAAGACACCGTCTTGATTGACGTCCCGGTTCATTTCAATCTTTTATTTGATATAAAGGAAAATTCCTATCAATATCGTATTACCGATATTTACTTTGAACATGAAGGACTGGTTATCCCGATGGAAGAAACGCTATTAACCTCTACACAGCAAGAGCGGATTATCAGAGATCGACTATTTGACTCATCCTATTCCGAAGAAGAAAAAGTTGATATGGTCGCCAAAGGACTGGACCACTATCGGCAGTTTAAATCAAAAGGACGGTCGACATTGAAAGGTATTGAATGGTTGATTGCAGAGGGATTAAGTGAGTGAAAAAATCCATATGAAAAGAGTACTTTGTTTTTTAACAATAATCCTGACGACAAATTTATTGTTCGCTCAGACGGACAATTACAAAACCGCCGCGGATAATTTCCAAGCGAATTACAACGCTGGGAGCTATGATGAAATTTTCAATAATTTCTCGGCCGAAATGAAACAAGCTCTGCCGTTGGAAAAAACAAAGCAGTTTTTGACTGGTCTAAAAACTCAAATGGGTAAAATAGAAAGCAAAGAATTTATCAGTTATCAACAAAGGACCTATGCGACCTATAAAACAACATTTCAAAAAGGTATTTTAGCGGTCAACATTTCGCTCGACGACAAAGATAGGATAAACGGACTCTTGGTCCGGCCTTATAAAGAACCAACGGAGACTGCGAAGAATGCTGTAAACGCATTGAACAAATACCCAAAAGAAATTGCTGAAATAATTTTCTCAAAAACAAAAGAGTTTCCCAATAATACGCAACTTTCAATCGCTTTAACCCAAAACGGTATAACCAATTATTACGGAGTTATAAAAATAAACGATACCATCAGTCCCATCGAAAATCAAAACAATGTATTTGAAATCGGCTCTATTACAAAGGTATTTACATCAACCGTTTTGGCGTCACTGGTGGAAGAGGGAAAAATCAAATTAACCGACGATATCAATTCATATTATCCATTCCCTTTTAAGGACAATATCGAACTAACCTTCATTAATCTGGCGAATCACACTTCCGGTTTACCTCGCTTACCAGAAAATCTAGACTTATCAGATCCAGTAAATCCATACAAAAGCTACGGGAAAGAGCAAATTGAGGATTATCTGAGAAATATGATAAAACTTGAGCATATGCCTTCAAAAACATATTCGTATTCAAACCTAGGAGCCGGTTTATTAGGCTATACACTTGGATTATCACAAAAGACAAGCTTCGAAGAGCTTCTTCAAAAGAGAGTTTTCGATCAGTATAAAATGGAAAATTCATTTATAAGTCCGCTGCACCTGAATGAAAAGTTAGTAAAAGGACGAAATCCGAAAGGCGAAATTACAGCTAATTGGGACTTCGATGTTCTGTTCGGAGCAGGAGGAGTATTATCCACCACCAAGGATCTAGCGAAATTTGCAACTGGACAACTTGACCCGGATAATAAAGAGCTTGCGTTAACACGGAAGCCGACTTTTGATATCAACGAAAATATGAAAATCGGTTTAGGATGGCATTTATTAAAATCTAAAAAGGGAGAAGATTTAGTCTGGCATAATGGAGGGACAGGAGGTTATTCCTCTTCTATAATTGTAAACCTAAGTAATGAAACAGCCGTTGTAGTTTTATCGAACGTTGCCAGTTCTCATCCCAAAACAGGGAATATAGATGAATTGTGTTTCGAACTGATGAACGAACTATGAGGTTCATTGCTGAACCGCCGTATGCGAGACCCGCACGTACAGTGGTGTGAGGGGGTGCACTCCGTCATTTGATGGCAGAGCCATCCACTCGATTGGTAACTGTTTTTGTTTTTCTATTCATTTTTATCATCCAATATGTGATTATAAATCCTCCAACAATACTTGGGATAAACCAGCCATAAAAACTTGGAAAAAATTCATTCACTACAACAAATGCAGTTGTCGCAGAAATGTAACCGCCTAGCATTTTTCCTAAATGTAATTTCAACCATCCCTTTCTTAATTGTTCAGAATTTTTAAATAAGGTTAAGTCTCTCACAGAAAATATTATTCCAATAATTGCAAAAACGACAAGAATTATATTTGTACTTTTTGTTAATATGATCGGTAATGAAATCATTAAAACTCCTGTTATAATCATAATAATTGATATTAATTTGTCAATTTTCAAATCAGGATTTTTCCTTTTAAATCTCAAAGCTCTTTTTCCTGTTAAAACAAAATATAGACTAAAAATTCCGACTGCGAATAAAAATGGACTTTCGTGATTTGGTAAAACAGCAACTATCATAGCTATTATTCCAGATAATATCATAGAATAGAAAAAGATCAGCCCAGATTTTCTATGAATATTTTTCCCTTTTCTGGCAATTATTGAAACCAAACCTGCAAGCAGAGCAAAACCACCAAATGTTGCGTGAATATAAATTAATATTTGTATCGTTTTTTCCATTCTCAATTGTATTTAACCATTCAAAATTCAGACAATAAATTCATTCAGTTTATTGTTATTTACTGAATTGTTGTTTTTCAGCAATGAGTTTGTCAAATAGTTGCCAACGTGTTTGTATAACGGCAGTAACGAGTAGGCACAAGACCAGCTTTCCACCGAAGTGGAAAGGTAGCAAAAGTAGGTGAATTTCCTCGCAGAAATTCCGCAGCTATTGCTGTTATGCAGTGTTGAACTAAACCTAAAGGTAGCTTCAGGAGTTATCTAAATCTCCATTCACTACCTTTAAGGTGTATAAAACTAATATCTAGCAAATTATGAAGAAGGAGGAAGACTGGGGGAATTTTATTTTGGAAAAAGTATAAAACTTATTACACCTTTCTTACATCCTGAAAGAAGAAAAAGACCTGAAAATCAACTGATTAACAGGTCTTTTAGTACCCAGGGCCGGGATCGAACCGGCACGGTTTCCCATTGGTGTTTGAGACCAACGCGTCTACCAATTCCGCCACCTGGGCATTGTCTTGTGCGGGGACGCAAATGTATTTATTTATCCACCAAACACAAAATTTTATTTCAACTATTTTTGGACGAGCTTTAGTATATCGTTGCCCATGACAAAGATCATTAAAGCAACGATAATCACGAAACCGACCAACTGGGCACGTTCCATAAACTTATCGCTCATAGGCTTCCCTTGTACCATTTCAATTAATAAGAACAGGGTATGACCTCCATCTAATCCTGGGATAGGTAGAAGATTCATTAAGGCCAGAGCCATCGACAATAAACCGACTAATGTCCAGAAGCGAATCCAGTTCACTTCGGCGCCAAACATTTCAGCTATACCAACGGGCCCGGAGAGTGCTTTCGATGCTTTAACTTCACCGGTAGCGATTTTTCCAAGTCCTTTTGCGTTGTCTACCAAAGAACCCCAGGCCACAGATGCTCCAATTGGTAAGGCTTCAAAGAAACCGTATTTCACTTGCTCTAAAGGCAGATGACGAGGGAACACAACTCCCAGAATGCCATCCTCAGGAATATTAGCGGTCAACTCGACTTTCTTACTATCTCGATAAACGACGAAATCAACTGGCTGACCTTTTTTGTCGGCCATCGCAGCGCTGAATTCATCAAAAAAAGTGACCGGTGTTCCGGCAACGCTCAAAACACTATCGCCTTCCATAAAGCCTGCTTTCTCAGCTGCACCACCTTCTTGAAGCGTCTGTATAGCATGTAAATATTCTCTTGGTGCAACGAATTCATCAGCTCCGTGATCGGAAATATCATTCAAAATATCGACAGGAACGGTAACCTGCTGGGTATTTCCATTTCTTTCCACGGTCAGGTCAACCCCGCCCATCAGCACTTTGGAACTACGAACATCTTCAAAGTGAACCACCTTTTCACCATCAATCGCCAAAATACGGTCGCCAGTCTGTAGACCGATCTCCTTTCCGACAATACCGGGAACTACCCCCTGTGTCAACTTTTCATTATTGATAAAGGTATCGCCGTATTTGAATGATAACATCCAAAAAATAAAAATACCCAGGACAACGTTGACGAAGATTCCACCCAACATCACGATTAGACGCTGCCATGCAGGTTTCGACCTGAATTCCCATGGTTGAGGTTCGCCTGCCATCTGCTCAGTATCCATCGACTCATCAATCATACCACTAATCTTCACATATCCGCCCAATGGCAACCAGCCAATTCCATATTCGCAACCTTTGTAAGTAAACTTAAATAGCTTTACGCCCCACGCATCAAAAAATAAATAGAACTTCTCTACCCTTATTCCAAATGCTCGTGCAGCGACAAAGTGCCCTAACTCGTGTAAAACTATTAAAATTGAAAGGCCAAGAATTAACTGCCCCGTCATAATCAAACCATCCATACTCTATATTTATTTCTTTTTAGTTGTGTTATTATTTCTGTTTTTGGATTGCTTCCAATGCATAGACTCTACTTTGATGATCTATTTCCGAAAATGTTTCTAAATCTGGATTTTTTTCGAAATCTATTTTCAACATGGTTTCTTCGATAAGTTCACTCATTTGTAGAAAATCAATCTGCTGTTTCAAAAAGGCTGCCACAACTACTTCGTTGGCAGCATTTAGTACGCAAGGCATAGACCCGCCTTTGTTCAAGGCTTCGTATGCTAATCGTAAATTTGAGAAAGTTGCTGTATCTGGTTGCTCGAAACTTAGCTGTGAAAAAGTGTTAAAATCCATTCTAGGAAGAGAGTTTTCCACTCTTTGAGGATACGCCAGAGCATATTGGATAGGAAGCATCATATCTGGCAAACCCAATTGAGCCTTGATGGATCCATCTTTAAACTGAACCATTGAATGAACAATGGACTGAGGGTGGACAACTACGTCAATTTGGCACACGTCAACTCCGAATAACCAGTATGCTTCGATTACTTCTAGTCCTTTATTCATTAGGGAAGCCGAATCGATGGTAATTTTCTGTCCCATCGTCCAATTTGGATGCTTCAATGCATCTTTAAAGGAAACGGTGCGAAGATACTCACGATCTTTACCTCGAAAAGGGCCTCCAGAGGCTGTCAAAATCAGCTTTTCAATCGAACTTGGCTCTTCCCCTACGAGGCACTGAAATATAGCCGAGTGTTCTGAATCGACCGGCAATATATCCACTCCATTTTGTTTGGCTAATTCAGTTATCAACGCGCCAGCCACAACGAGCGTTTCCTTATTCGCTAAGGCGATCGTCTTCTGAGCTTTTATTGCTTGAACGGTAGGCAATAGACCTGAAAAACCCACCAGCGCAGTGAGTACCACATCTACCGAGGGGATCTGGACAACTTCAGAGAGCGCCTCTGTACCAGCATACACTTGGATGTCTTCATCAGCAAGCGTTTCTTTAACCAGCGAATAAAACTCAGTGTTACCAATGACCACAGCCTTTGGTTGGAACTGCTTCGCCTGTTCTATTAATAAGCTGTAGTTGTTAGCTGCAGTTAGCACCTCAGCCTTAAACAGGTCCGGATGTTCCTTAATAACAGCTAACGTTTGTGTTCCAATACTTCCTGTGGACCCCAATATGGCTATACTCTTCTTTCTCACAAGATATATTTTTCTAATTCATCTGCCATAGCGCGGTCATTCGATAAGCGGGGTAACTTATTCTGACCACCCAGCTTACCTTTCGATTTCATATAATTTATAAATGCACCCTTTTGCATCGGTCTGATCTTCAATGGTTGTAAAACTTTACCTTCAATCAGGTCAAAATAATAGGAATTTTTCTTTTGCAATGCTTCATCTACTCTACTGCGGAACAACTCGATGTCTTCAGGAAGTTTATTAAACTCAATAAACCATTCGTGATATGGCAGTTCATTGCCATCAGGTGTTACTTGCGGCGCAACGGTAAACTCCACGATTTCAACTCGTTCGTCTTTAGCTACCGATAAAAGCGCATATTCAACCTCCTCTCCGATCACGTGTTCTCCAAATGCAGAAATGAAGTGCTTTATTCTTCCGCTTACAATAATACGATAAGGATTTAAAGAAACAAATTTTACCGTATCTCCGATACTGTAACCCCACAAGCCTGCATTTGTATTTAACACAAGTGCATAGTTGACATCCAGTGCAACTTCCCGCAGCGATAAGCGGGTCGGGTTTTCATCAAAAAACTCGTCGGCTGGAACAAACTCGTAAAAAATACCTGATTCAGGCAAAAGTAACATTCCCTTTTCGTCTTGTTGATCTTGGAAAGCAATAAAGCCCTCTGATGCAGGATAGGTTTCAATAGAATCTATTCTTTTACCGATACTCTCTTCCAGTTTAGCACGATAGGGTTCGAAATTCACTCCTCCATAGACGAAAAGACTGAAGTTTTTAAAAATATCCTTAACTCGCTTCCCATCAGCGCGAGCGATTAACCGATCAAAATACATCTGAATCCAGGGTGGTATCCCAGAAATAAGTCGCATATCCTCCTTAATGGTCTCGTCGACAATCGCTTCAATCTTAGTTTCCCAATCTTCAATACAATTTGTGTCATAAGAAGGGAGTCGGTTTTTTTGCAAATAAGCGGGTATATGATGTGCCACAATACCTGACAGTCGCCCAAAATCAACCCCATTCTTCTTTTCTAGCACAGGACTGCCTTGAATGAAGATCATTTTCCCGTCGACAAAGTCAGTTTTCCCGGTTTCATGAATATAATTAAGCAGAGCATCCCTTGCTGCGCTTATCTGGTCTGGTAAGGACTCCTTTGTCAACGGAATATATTTCACACCGGAAGTCGTTCCAGAGGTTTTCGCCAAGTAAGAAGGTTTACCCGGCCAAAGCACATTGGCTTCACCTTCCACAATTCTATCTATATATTTTCTCAGGTCTTCATAATCTTGTACAGCTACACGTTCCTTAAAATCAGCATAGGTTTTTATTTCATCAAAATGATGGTCCCGTCCAAAAGCTGTGTCCTTCGCGGCCGATATCAACTTCTGGAAAGTCTTCTCCTGTACAGAAACAGCATCCTTACGCCAGCGATTGAGTTTTCGCGAATTAAATGCAGCGTAGACTTTACTTAATGATGCTTTGATACCCATAAAATTTCTTACTCTTTTCTTTTAAATGATGTTCTGCATGATGGACGGATTGGCATCCCCTTTATAGTCGTTTACCATCTTACGATAGGCGATAATGAAGGTCACACTAGATAGTGGAATAATCACAAAGGAGTTTACTAAACTCAATATCGCTGAAATAAAGGGATATCCACGATAGCTGAAATATAAATATAATGAGCCCGAGAGGGCAAAAAAAGCGATCAACAAAATAATCTTGACAAAGTTCCCTCGGGTAACCGCTAAACTCAGGCGGATGGCTTTGAAGGGAGTTTCTTTCTTATCCAGAATAAAAAATGGAAAGAAAGCGATTCGCAGAAAGGTATAGGAAGACAAGACAATCGTAATGATATAGACGATATTAACCATCGCCTCGATATCAACTAAATATATTAACGGAAAAAACAAAACGGAAATAATCAGATAGCCGATAAAAGTTCCCACAGAAATGGTCAGAACGCAAGCAAAAAAATAAATTATTTCTTTCATAGTTGGAACGCTCTTCGCTAGCTTGACTTCATTAGGCTCTTTGTCCAAAACCTGAAAAATATGCTTGAATAAAGTGAGCTGGATACTGAAATACAAGAATAAAAATAGAAGCGCCATGAAGACACTAAGCACGATATTAATGCTACCAAGATATGCTGCTAATATCCCAGAAATATTAGAGACAATGAAGAGAGAAAAACAAATACCGGCGATAGCTAAGTACCGCTTTTTTAAAACATCCCAAGCATCGCTAATAACGTCGTTTACGACAAAAGTGCTTTCTTTTAAATAATCAATCATGAACCCGCTCGGAGAAAATAATAGTTTACAAAACTAGATAAATCTTCTATTAACATAAAATTATATACCTCTTATATTAAAGAAGATAACGTATAATCAGTAAGGCTGATCGCGTTTCAATGCTTCGGTTCCTTCCGCAGGTTCCCAATTCGCCTTCGGTTCAAAATGATTCCATACGGCTGCTGAGATCTTCCTCATTAACTCGCTTGCTTCATTATCATAGGTCCAGCTCCGATCTTTATTATTTTTGGTACCAATATATAAAACATAGTCGCCGTGCGGGGCATTCACCATGATCAGCTCTGAACGCGAAGCATCAACAGCACCTGTTTTGGACGCCTTTTGAACATAGGGTGGAATTTGAGATGCTGCATTGTCTACATAAAACCCACTAGTCATTAGCCGATACATCTGCTCGCTCGCCACCTTATCTATCAATTTACCTTCTCTTATTTTAATCAATAAAGATGCCATCTCTCTTGGTGTCGTCTGTCCCCAACCGTAAATCTCCCAGATTTTTTCTCTCCCTTTTGTTCTAGAGTTTACGCGGGTGTTCTCTAATCCGATTTCAGCCATCAATTTGTTAATCTCCGCACCTCCGCCGGCCAACTCTTGACACCATAGTGACGTCGTGTTATCACTATAGGTAATCATCAAAGAAGCGAGCGTTCTTAAATCCGTTTGTGAACTGTCTTTGTAAAATTGCATGAGACCTGACCCACCATAAGCTCGGCCATCGTCATAAACCAAGGGCTGATTCAGCGTGTACTCTCCGTCTGATATCTTCTTAAATAGACCAATCAGTATCGGTACTTTCACGATACTAGCCGTCGGAAAAATAGTATCTGCATTGATAGAGACCTCTTTGTGGTCTTTTAGATGATATACATATACCCCAACGTCTCCTTTATGTTCCTTCGTTAATTCCTCTAATGTCTTCTGCAACTTCCTGTCGGTTTTAACGGATTGAGCTAAGGTTATTTGAGTCATTGACAGAACAGCTAAAAGTAAGATCAGTTTGCGATAATGTTTTCCCATGTTTCCGGATTTATAAACAAATATACAATTTGCTTTAGTACTCTATGAACGAAAACCATACCTTTATCACAAAAACATTCTTTCATAAATACTGTTTTTTAGAGTATGAGTAAATTTGCAGAGTTAATAAATTCCGATAAGCCCGTTTTGGTAGATTTTTTCGCAGAATGGTGCGGCCCGTGTCAGACACTGAAGCCAATATTGAATGATTTAAAGAAATCGGTTGGCGACAAAGCCACGATTATAAAAGTAGATGTTGATAAGAATCCGACTATTGCCAGTTCTTTGGGAATACAAGGTGTACCAACTTTAATCATCTTCAAAAATGGAGAACTAAAATGGCGTCAGAGCGGGGTGCGACCGTTAGGAGAACTTACTGAAGAGCTTTTAAAACACACATAAAATGAGAAAAATATTTTTAAATATTAGCGGCGTCCTGCTAATGGGGATTGTCGTGAGCGCTTGTTCCTCGCTCAAATCAACACCTACCGCGTCGACAGATGGAAACAATAGAACATCCGTAGAAACAACAACTGAAGCATCGACAAGTACTAGTGCCGGCACTAGCACCAGTGCATCTGTTTCATCTAACAACGTGAAATCCGTCAATACGGAACAGTTCAGTAAACTATTACTGTTGGACAACGTGCAGGTTCTTGATGTTCGCACGGCCGAAGAATATGAAGGTGGTCATATTGAGGATGCAGTCAATATCGACGTGTTGAAGGATGATTTCAAAGCGAAAGCTGCTAAACTAGACAAAAGCAAGCCTGTTCTAGTCTACTGTAGATCAGGTAAAAGAAGCATGAAAGCTGCAAGTACTCTAGAGAGCATGGGTTTTACGAGGATTGTGAACCTTGATGGCGGTATGCTAGCATGGGAAGAAGATGATATGCCCGTAGAAAAATAATATATTTCCAAATCAGCAAATTTAGACGTAAATTCGCCCTCTCAAATTTATCGGAGAGGTGTCTGAGTGGTCGAAAGAGCAAGCCTGGAAAGTTTGTATACTCGCAAGGGTATCCTGGGTTCGAATCCCAGTCTCTCCGCAGAAAAAGAGTCTAACTATTTTATTATAAAACAGTTAGACTCTTTTATTTTTAATAGATGATCTTTTCGGGCTCCGCAAACGTGACGAATTCTAGCCTAATCTTCCAAGAAAATCTACCGAAGCGCCTTATTAATATCGAGAACCCTTAAATCGTTAAGTGTTGTTTCCTTAGCTCCGTTAAGCGACTTCTTGAGGGCATTGAAGTCGAATTCCTTCTTAACCAAAGACTGAGGTTGGCTCGTCGACATTTCCGACTTACTATATAATGCTACCCATCCAAGTTCAGCGGTTAAGCCTACTAATAAATTAGAGATACCATTGTCAAAAATGCCCACATTATCACTCGTTCCAAGAAACTCGTATCGTTCGAGATAGAATCGTAAAACTTGTTCCATTTTGCTATCATCGGATCCAAAAACGGCAGCTGCACCATCCATTTTATCATTCGTAAACAGATACATAACATTGGACAGATCTGTATTCTCACCCACATACAGAATGGCTTCCGCATCCTCTCCAGCAATCTGACGGGACTCTTTTGCTTTAATAGCCTCCTTGCTACTGCCATAGTCTGCATAAGGCTCTATAAACATCTCATTATAAGACTCAACAGTCACCTCGCTTTTTACTGTGGCTCCCTGGATAGTAGCGGTAATAGTTGTATTACCAATTTTCGAAGCCTCGAATAATCCTGTTTCATCAATTGTGCCTACCCATTCGTCACTTGAACTCCATGTGACATCTGCGGGATCGCCTTCAATTAGAAACTGAAAATCTTTATCGAAATTGGTTATTAGAGCTTCTTCATTTATTTTGTACTTGGGAGTGTTGTCACCTTTGGAACAGCCGACCAGAATGAATACAACAGCCATAACGAGCATTGTGGTTGTTTTGCGCATAAGTATAGGTTTGTTTTGTCACAAATATAATATAAAAAGCTATTGACAAGCATTTTTTATTCTGCAGAAACGAGCATTACGCGGTTAAATGTGAACTTATCTCCAGCCGATGTAAACGAAACAACTGTAGAATCCATGCCCTCTGATACTTTTAAGTTACCAATTGACACATCAGCGGTGCCTGTGTTAACCGCTGATTGCGATAAAGCGGCAGGCGACTGGTTACCAATGGATACGGATAGTCCTTCAGGGACAACGGACGTTGAATGTACCAAAACCTGATAGTTTCCCGCTGGGATCTCACGAAGATCAATATTCATGACACCTTCCTCACCTCCATGAAAAGTTGCGTCGTCATGAGCTAAAGCCATGTTTTTATCGTAAGTCAGATGCTTCATCAAGCGCGAGTAAAATGTCAGGGTATCAGGAATAAGAACCTGTGTTTCGATATTTTGTGGCCGTTCATTCACCAGTACTGGCTTTTCAGCATAATACAGAGCTACTGAAGAGTACGCTACCGCTCGATTGTTATCGACTGGTCCGTGCTCTATCTGATGCTGAATACTTTCATCAAACGGCATTTTGTCGCTTACAAACAAGCGATACCCACCAGTTCTACTGAATGGCAATGAATAGTCAAGACATCCGTGCAAATGGGTGCCTTTCTTTTCGACCCAGCCGTTTGGTTGCGCGTACCATCCCCCATTAAAATAATCTTCTGAGCCAGTGCCATGAACGGTCATCTCGCCATCAATAAATGTTTGATCGTCTCCTTCAAAAAATTCAGTAAAATGAGTAAAACTAGTCGCTTGACTGTGCAGCACGGTCCCCACATAATGACCTTTCCCTTTTCCTTCTAGCAATACATAGGGTTCTCCCAGTGCTGGCGATTCATATTTCCAATAGGCATAGAATTTCCCTTCTACCCTAGGATCACGAGCTTGGTCGTGATGATACACTCTAGCGTCTATTTCCAAAGGTGTCTGCTTTTCCCCTGACAATTTTCTGTAAACAAGTTCAATTTTGGCATGACGATCATAAGGCATGGGAAAATAAGAAAACACAGTATTCTCTTTCACGCCCTGAAGCAGGCTTTTCATTGAGATATCACCAAAAGCATATCCAAAGTAGTCAGCTAAAGGGGCGTAAACTGCTGGCTGACTTTCCCCGTCCCAAGTAATTTTAATATCTAATTGTTTTGACAATCCCTCAAACTGCCCCGCATGGTCAAGTTCAATCCCTAACACTCGTCCTCCTTCTCCAAATTCTGCTAAGGTTAAACTTTGTCCGGGTTTTAAGGTTTTTGATACTTCCACCTTCTCAATATTGTCTCTCAGCTCAGCGTAAAAGTCGGCCACACCTGCATCCGCTGCATTCCAAAGCGTCGCCAGATCATTAAGAAGCTCATTTTCCTTTGGCTGAAAATTGATGTCAAACGTTTTGACATTCACATCATCACTCAATTCACGATATTGAAATTGATGAAAGAGTATCTTTTCACCTCGAAAAACAATCTTGACGCCGTTTTCAAAAGGAATGGGCAAATAGGTGTAATTTCCACCAACAATGCTACCACTTAATGGAGACACAAAAGGATATACTTCTCCCGAAAAAAGATCTCGATACCGGATAGAAAACGAGGGTTCTGAGTTTCCATCAAAATAGAAGTCCAAGGTATCATCTGTTGGGGTTGGCGTCCAAATACGCTCTATAACCCCCTTACCTTCTGCTTCAAATACAACCAAGGAACCATCTGCTTCCTCTCGAATAGAAGAATAGGTCCCGTCAAAGCCATCATCATTCCCGCCGGTACGGTCATATGATGATATTTGTTTAACGACCGACTGATCTCTATATTTAGGTAATTCATTAGTTTTCAATAAACGTTGAAGCTCTGACGCAACTGAGACCGGGTTGGTTTGTGCATAAGAAATAATAGATAATAGGCTTAAGGCAAGTCCGAGTATGTAGCGCATAATTTTCTATTTTAAATGCCTAATATGCTAAATTTTACTCACTTTCTTAATAAAATCGATCAGGATAGGGGCCAGATCAGGATGTAGAGGCAGATCAGGCCTGTTGTAGGTCGCTAAATTCCCTGCGCGGTCTGTAGGTGCGCTTTTTAAGATGTGGTTCATGCTGTGTATTCGGTGAACGGTCGCCTTCTTAGCAGCCTTTGCCAAAAGGTTCGTTTCTTGGATACGTACTTGAAGATCATTATCACCGCCGACAATGAGAATGGGAATTTCAAGTACTGACACGATCGTAGTCGGCCGATATTGGTTGGTGGATATCAGATAAGGTTGCACGGAAGGGTGAAAAAGTGGAGCTAAAGCCGGTGGCAGATTTCGACTGAAGGTTTTTCCAGCTTTTAGACTATCCAAAACCTCATTGGCAATTAACAGATTCTCCGGAGAAATACTGCCCTTGATTTGTGTTCTTACCAAATCTAACAAAGGGTTAGCAGGACCGCATAAGGAAATAAACGCCGTTGGTTTGCTTTCTAAAGAAGCAACGGAACCAATGATAGACCCCTCACTGTGTCCAAGGACGATCACATTAGAAAACCTAGCATCAGCTTGTAGTTTGGCGACAAACAACTCCGCGTCTTCGATAAAGTCGCCCAAAACAACATCCGACGTGCCGATCGCATCGGCACTTTTACCGACACCTCTTTTATCATAACGAAGCGAGGCTATACCGTTCTTAGCTAAAGCTTCTGCCAGCTGTAACGCTGAATTGGTTTTTAAAGCTGCGCCTTGATTCATGTTGCGGTCGGTCGGCCCCGAGCCAGCGATCATCAAAACTACCGGCACCTTACCCTCCACTTCCGGCAATACCAAGGTTCCATATAATGTACCGTAATCATTATCCACCGAGAAATTATCTGGACTTGCTTGAACAGTTGAATCGCTACTTGTATTTTCAACTGGCCGTTGCCAGATTCCGGCAATTGAATCTTCTTGTATTATTAAGGCTAAATCAACGATTGGCTTCTCAAAACTGATTCGATACTCGTTGACCCCCGGCGCCGGGGATTCTACCTTCCGTGTTTTCACAATCGTTCCCAGTCCGCTCTTCAGTTGATTAACAAGCATCGTCGCTCCTTCAGGCTTAACGGCATCTTTCATTTTTGCATTAAACAGAAGAAAAATACTATCCGCCTGGTTAGACGAGTAATACGTATTAAATTTAGTAACCGTAGGATGCATTGGATTTTGCGCTTGAACAAAAGCTACGGAAATCAAAAACAAAAGGGATAAGGATATTCTTTTCATATAGGCAAATAGGTAACTAGTAAGTCAAATCAACTTTTGCTCGAATGCCATTCGAACAAGTACAGCTGTATTTTTTGCCCCTAATTTAAGTAATAAATTCTTACGGTACCCCTTGATGGTTTCTGGACTTAAGAATATTTTATCAGCTATTTCAATATTCGTATACCCCTCTGCCACCAGTTTCAGCAGCTCGCGTTCACGGTCGGTTAACCAAATCGTTCTCGACGATTGTTTGTTAAGAAGTACGTCTATCTCATGGCTCAAGAACTCATCGCCTTCATATACGGCTTTAATTCCCGCCAGCACCTCAGCAGACATTGCATTTTTCACTAAATAGCCCGATGCACCGTTAGTCAGCATTTGCCTGACAACAGCATACTCATTATGGCTGGTCAAGGCTAAGATTTTCAATTCAGGATAACTGTCAACCAATTCCTTACAAAACTCTATTCCACTGATGTCAGGCAAGCTCACGTCCAACAGAATGACATCCGGATGCCAAAACGGAATCTGATCTCGGCACGCCTTGGCGCTGTGAGCTACACCCACTACCGTTGCAAAAGTTGACTCTTCAATTAAGCTATTCAGGCCTTCCGTCAGGATCTTATGATCGTCTACGATTCCTACTTTAATTTTTTCGTCCATTAATTCTAGGTATCAAATGCTAATTCAATATTTACTTCAGTTCCTTTCCCAGCCGAGGAGTATATATTCATCTCTCCTCGATGGGCTTCAACGCGTTGTCGAATATTATCCAACCCCATCCCTTCCTTTTGTTTTATATAATCGAAACCATTTCCGTTATCTTGCACAACCAATGAAACTCGATCGACTTCCTGCACAAGTTGAACATTGATCTGAGTAGCCTCTGCGTGCTTCAAAGCATTGTTAACCAACTCATGTGCACATCGATAGATCAACACTTCTAGTTTATTATCCAAACGCTCTTCATTACCATAATAATGAAATTCGGCAATAGGGATGGCATCGCAGAAATCTGACAAGGACACCTTCAATCCATACCTCACTAAAGACTCAGGCATCATATGGTGAGCTACACGACGTAGCTCACTGATCGACTGGTCTAACATTCCAAGTGCACTATGGAATCGTTTCCGATCTTCCGAAGCTAGCACACCATGTTCGTTTAAATCTGGTAAATTTAATTTGACCACAGAAAGCATACTTCCCAATCCGTCATGTAGGTCTTTCGCCAAACGGCTGCGTTCTGCAGTTTCTCCGTCTAGGATAGCCTGCATAGTAGCCAACTGTTTTTCTTTTTCCAGCTGACCGACATGCTGCTCGGCTACTTTCCGCTTGGCAACAGCTAAGCGGTGTCTAATAATAAAATAGGCTAGCAAGACAAGCAACAAAATGGCAAGCGACACACCCAAGCCAATCGTCAGGCGTCTTTCTTTCTCGAGTGAGTTGATCTGCAATTGCTTTTTTTCGGTCTCATATTTGACTTTCATTTCACTAAGCGATTGCTGGAAAGCATCATTGGCATACAAATCAATCCACTCTCGATACTTATCCAAGTAACTGATCGCCATTTCTGGTTTAGCTAAGAATATATTGGCACGGAGGGCATTCACAATCATATTCCCTGTCAAGTTCAAATCAGTAGAGTCTATCTCTAAGGCAGACAATGCATAGTATTCGCTATCCTTAAAGTTTCGCAAATAATAATATATATTCGATAGAACGCCATTTGCCTCAGCCGTCAGTTTAGGAAAGTTGGACTCATTTGCCATTTTCATCCCGCGCTCCGCATACACCATAGCGTCATTATAGTTTTCAGCGAAATAATGACTCTGTGCAATGGTCAGTATACTCATCGTTTCACCATATAAATTATCATGTTCTTTGAAAATTGCAGCCGCTTCTTTTGCAAGCTCAATAGCCTTCGCATAATCTGAATCCATATAAATATTCGTCATAGCCATCAGCGTATGTGCAATACTTTCCCTATCGCCTATCTTTTCAGCAATGCGCATGGATTCTGTAAAATAATACACGGCCTCATCAGTATTCCTAATGCGTTGATACAAGGCACCGATATTATGCAAAATGGCCGCTAACCTTTCTTCTTCGCCAGCGCTTTCAAACATTCGCAACGATTTCATATAATAATCGAGCGCTTTGGTATAATCACTGGTTTGATTGTACAGGTTGCCAAGTGCTACG
This sequence comes from Albibacterium profundi, assembly GCF_042159835.1. Classification (NCBI taxonomy): domain Bacteria; kingdom Pseudomonadati; phylum Bacteroidota; class Sphingobacteriia; order Sphingobacteriales; family Sphingobacteriaceae; genus Albibacterium; species Albibacterium profundi. The sequence goes on from NZ_JBBVGT010000002.1 coordinate 526,116, forward strand.
TAGATTCTTGCCTGCAATTTTTCATTTTCCACGGCATTCGCTATCTCCAAGCCGGTGTCAAGGTAGCTTGCTGCCGTATCATAAGAGTTGACCATATAGTAGGCTACCCCCAAATTCCGATAGAACGTCGCTATCATTGGATCATTCTCCATCTTTTCAGCCAAGTCTAGACCTTTATAACTGTAGAAAGTCGATTTCCTAGCATCAGAATCCATGTAACCCCAACTGAGATCATCATAAATTACAATGAGATCGGAAGGCTTCAAGTCTTCTGATTCCAGTATCTTTTCTAAGGAATCGACATTTTGTGCATAGGTTACCATGCAGAGAGAGAGCAAGCTCAGGTAGATGGCGGCAAAGACTGATTTTGATCTAGTCAAGTAGGTTGTTTTCATATCTATGCAAATATATTTTATGTACGGTTTATAAATTCCCCCATTTAGGGGGTAATTGGAGATACAACACCCACTCTATCTTTGCTTCATCGTTAACCCAGAAAGGCTAAATAATAAATTGACCTTTCATAAACCCTTTTAAACAAGAAAGATATGAAAAATTTTGTCGTTATCCTCTGTATACTATGCATGGGAGTGAGCACATCATCAGCTCAGGAGTCAACTTTTGTAAAACCAGACCGTGTTATTAATATCGGGGTCGGTCTCGGCGGAAACCTGTATTCCGGCTATGGCTCTGATATTAAGCGAATACCTGCTATTACATTGAGCTATGAAAGCTGTGTGAAAGATCAGCTGTTTGATGAGAAGAGCTCCTTAGGAGTTGGCGCAATATTGGGCTACAGCTCAGCAAAATACAATGACCCTATGGACGATTGGTCGTGGAAGTCAAGTACATTTGTGGTTGGAGCTCGCGGTGCATTGCACTATGCCCTTGTCGATAAGTTCGACACCTATACCGGCTTGATGCTCGGCTATAATATAGTATCGACCAAATATAGTGGTGCTGTAGATGCCGGAGGTGCGGCAAGTGGACTTTCATGGGCTTGGTATCTAGGCGGCCGCTATTATTTCAACCAGTCTACCGCCGCCTTTGCAGAGCTGGGCTACGGAATTTCAGTGCTGAACGTGGGCGTAGCTTTCAAACTCTAGTATTTTATCCAAATCCGTTACCATAAAAAAAGGTAGAAACATGACTGAATCTACCTTTTTTTTACGTGTTGACGAGGATCAGAATTTATATCCTATCCTATACCTACGTTCCATTTCCCATCGCTTACAGCTGTTTTAGGATTATAAAAGAAGGGTACTTGGACGGCAACATGTTTGTAAACTCCCGTCAGGCCAAAACCTAAGGCTGAGGTTACTAACGAATTTTTTGTATCGCCCTCAGATTTATCCTCCTTGAAACGTAGACTGGGCAGCAAACCCGCCAATACAGAAAAAGAATTACCAGAAAATTTAAGTGCCGGTCCGGCGAAGTTAAGGTAAGCACCTTCGTCAACATAACCTCCCACAATAACCCCTTCGCCCCAAGTAGCTTTCACCTTCTTCTCTTGAGCATAGGAAAGCCCAGACGACACTGTTATGATTATCAAAATCATCAAAGTTTGTTTTAATCGGTTTATGATCATGATCTGAGTATTAATTTTTTATATACAAATTTAATGTTAAAGCTTATTTACTTACTAGGGGAAGGCTGCCTTCTTTTGTCCGAAAAGTGTAATAAATAGCCATGCCTGTAAAGAGCAGTCCGCCGACTATATTACCCAGGGTGACAATGAGTTGATTGTAGAGCCACCAATCACCTATACTTACGTCCGCACCAAACATCATCCCCGCTGGGATTACGAACATATTTACTACCGCGTGTTCATAACCGAGTGCGAAAAACATGAAAATTGGTATTCCCGCAGCTGCTATTTTTCCGAGTGTTGATTTAGATGTCATTGCCATAACCACACCCATACAAACCATCCAATTACAGAGAATAGCTTTGACAAAAGCAGTAAAAAGTCCTGCCGCACCATTCTGCGCATAGCCTATGGTTTTTTTCTCGCTCGTGGCAATGATCATTTGTTCTACGCCCCCTAGAGCGTCAACGGTACCCGTCTCAGAAACAGCCGCCCAATAAAGGATGGCAAAAAAGACACTGCCTATCAGGTTTCCGACAAATACCCAAAACAAGCTCCGAACCATAGTTTTTAAGCTTATTTTCTTTTCCATATAAGCAAGCGGAACCAAAGAAAAGCTACCGGTGACCAGCTCCAGTCCCAGGATAACAATCATGATAAATCCGACCGGAAAAATAATAGCGCCAGCCAGACTGAAACTTGTTTGTGTAGTGGCAAAAAATGCCAAACAAACTGAAATAGCAAGCAAAGCGCCTGACAAGCAGCCTCTGACTAACAGATCTTTAACTGACAGAGAGGATTTTGCTAAAGCTGCACTCATCATCGTTGAAGCAACTTCTTTGGGGTTAACGTAGTCCATATTTACGAATTATTTAAAGGTACTTGAATATATACGATGCCTTCCTCGACTTTCACGGGGAAGGTTTGGAGTGAACACTCATCTCCAGACAAGCATTCTCCGGTACGTAATGAGAATGTCTTCTTATGAAACGGACAAGCGACTTTCAAATCATCCCCGGTCGACCCTAAAAGCCCACGGCTTAAGGCCATCTGCTTACGGTGGGGACATTCATTTTGTGTAGCGTACCATTCATTTCTTCGTGTAAAATAGAATAGGGCGATTTGCTGGTCGCGATATTTAACGCAGACACCGCCGTTCTCTACCGCATCTTCCACTCTGCATGCGGCAAACCATATTGACTCTTCGGTAGTTATTTCCATTGAATTTATTTTATTTGGTTCTTATTAAACAGTGACTTCCGACCATGGCATGGCTCTCTTCTGTCCTCGCATGGTTTCAAATCTGATTGAAGGATCCGTTTCCTCCGGAGCATTCACAAAGTGGTTGAAGCGTTTGCGGATACCCGGATCTTCCACGGCAGTCTTCCATTCGCATCTGTAAGACTGAACAAACTGATCCATCTCCGCTTCCCATTTTTCAGCCATATTGAGACTGTCATTTACGATTACATTCCTAAGATATTCTATGCCACCATCCATTTTATTTAACCAAGTAGCCGTCCGCGTCAAAGGGTCTGCTGTTTTGATATAAAACATTAAGAAACGGTCGAGATACCGGATACAGGTATCACTATCAATATCGCTGGCCAGCAATTTTCCATGTTGAGGTTTACTCCCGCCATTGCCACAGACATATAGATTCCAACCCTTTTCAGTTGCAATAATTCCAAAATCCTTACTCTGTGCCTCAGCGCACTCGCGGATGCAACCGCTTACGGCCGACTTATATTTATGTGGTGCACGTAAGCCCTTATATCGTTCTTCAATCTGTATAGCAAAACTTACGCTGTCATGGAGGCCAAAACGGCACCAGGTACTCCCAACGCAACTCTTGACCGTCCGCAGCCCTTTTCCATAAGCGTGGCCACTTTCAAAACCAGCAGCAATCAACTCTTCCCAGATGAAAGGAAGGTCCTTAACGTGTGCTCCAAACATATCGATACGCTGGCCGCCCGTAATTTTAGTATACAGTCCATACTTATGGGCTACATTTCCGATTACAATCAATTTTTCGGGTGTTATCTCGCCACCAGGAATTCTAGGCACAACTGAATAAGATCCACCCTTTTGGATATTCGCTAAAAATCGGTCGTTACTATCTTGCGCCGCATCATTCCCCTTCTTTAGAATCATATCGTTCCATATACTTGCCAATAGCGAAGACACCAAAGGCTTGCAAATCTCGCAGCCATCACCGCTTCCCAGATTGTCCAACACATCATTATAGCTGTCCAATCCATGGATCTTAATTAAATCGTATAGCTCTTGTCTACTCAGATCGAAATGCTCACACACGACATTTCTGACGTATTTTCCTTTCGATTTCATGGTATACAGCATCAAATCCTTCACCATTGGAACACAACCACCACATCCGGAACCAGCGCCGGTACATTTCTTAATTGCATCAACCGACTCACAATTCTGATCTGATACCGATTTACAAATGGTGCCCTTGGTAACCCCCTCACAACTACAAATTATTGCTTCATCAGGTAGGCCCGCAAGACCATCGGGAGCTGATTTTTCAGTTTTCGCATCAACAATCAAGTCTTCCGGATTTGGTGGCAATACGATGTTGTTTACAACGGTTTGTGAAAGAAGGTTATATGCCGACGCATCGCCAACTAAGATCCCACCTAATAGTTTTTTACCGTCATTGCTTACGTTTATGCGTTTATAAATACCCTTTAATCGATTTTCGAAAACTATGCTTTGCGCAAAGGGTTCGGAAATAAAAGGATCTCCAAAGCTCGCCACATCCACCCCGATCAGCTTCAGCTTGGTGCTCATATCAAAAGTTTTAAATGTCTTTTGTCCACCCGTTATCGAATCAACCGCTACATCAGCCATCTCATAGCCGGGAGCCACTAGTCCGTAAGTACAATCCTCAAATAAAGCACATTCACCAATCGCATATATATTACCGTCGGAGCTCTGCATATGTTCGTTTACGACGATACCTCCTCGGTCTCCAATCGACAACCCACAATCTTTGGCTAGCTGATCTCGCGGTCGAATACCAGCAGAAATAACCAACATATCGGTTTCTAGGCTGCTACCGTCGTCAAATTTTAAAGCACTTACCTTCTTGTCTCCCGCGATGCCGACGGTCAGCTTGTTCAAATGTATCTGTAAATCCAAATCAGCCAATTGGCTTTCCAGGCCCCCACTTCCCTGATCATCAATTTGTTTTGGCATTAGTTTAGCTGCCGACTCCACCACGTGCGTCTCAACTAAATCGAGATCTATTAATGCTTTTGCCGCTTCTAAGCCTAATAGGCCACCGCCCAAAACGCTACCTCGTTTAACTTCTGATGCATAATTTCTAATTTTCTCCAGATCCTCAATCGTTCGGTACACGAAGACACCTTCTTTTTCTATACCCGAAATGGGTGGCACAAAAGGCGCTGACCCCGTAGCAATCACCAAATAATCGTACGTCTCCAAACGTCCACTCGCAGCTAATACCGATTTATTATTACGATCGATCTGAACGATCGCATCTCCCAAATTCAACTCAATCTCGTTGTCGGCATACCAAGATTCATCGCACAGTGATAAAGAGTCTGCAGTCTTCCCACTGAACAATTGGCTCAAATGAACCCGATCATAAGCTCTTTGAGGCTCTTCGCCAAACACTTGGATATAAAAGGAGTGACCTTTCGACTTAATTTTTTCGCAAAACTTGTAACTGACCATCCCATTTCCAATTACAATTATTTTTTTCGGTTTCATAGGGCTAAAAAATTAGATTTTTTATACTTAATAGCATAAACACTTAAATTTATACAACAAATATATAGTTTTTTTTATATTAATATAATATTCACACATATTTTTTATGATATTTGCTAATATTATCCATGAATTTCTAATTTCCATAAAAATATTTAAATTAAATTATATCATAATGAACGTAAAATCAGAAAATGGCAAATTATTTATTGTAGGATCTGGTCCGGGAGACCCAAAACTACTAACATTGGCCGCTTTAGAGACTATAAAATCGGCAGACGTCATACTTTATGACAATTTAGTAAACAAATCGCTGTTAAACTTTGCAAAAAAGACATGTATTAAGGTTTTTGTTGGCAAAAAACCTTATGAAAACACCATAAGTCAATCAGAAATCAATGATTTAATCAGATTTTATGCACTTTCAGTCGAAAATATCGTCCGATTAAAGGGTGGAGACCCTCATATTTTCGGTCGTGGCTATGAAGAACTCCAGTTTGCGAAAGAAAACAATATATGTGCTAGCTATATTCCTGGAATTAGTAGCATGCAAACTACGGGCCTACACGATATCCCCCTCACCTATCGGGGAATCAGTACTGGGGTCTGGGCTATTACGGGCACTAGGAAAGACGGATCGTTGGCGGCCGATCTTCACCTTGCCGCACGGAGCACATCAACCATAGTCATTTACATGGGCATGAGCAAATTAGCAGAAATTGCTCAGATCTATCAGGAAGCAGGAAAAGGCCACACCTCTGCTTGCATTATAGAGAACGGTTCTTTGGAAACCCAACGAAAGCTAATCTGCAAGGTAAAAGATCTGAATAAAGAGGCTACTAGACAAAATTTTGCCAACCCAGCAATCATCGTCATTGGTGATGTTGTAGCGTTGGCTGAGGAACAGGAAACATTAGAGGAATTGCTTATCGGCCCTCTGGATGAAAGCAAAAATTTCTTTGAAGGTTAAGCCCGGCAAACTTGGCCGGTGAAGTACCCGTATAATATTTAAAATCTTTGTTTAAATGGCTTTGATCGTGATAACCAAACTTATAAATCACATCAAACCAATCCACCTCCTTTAATTCCTTACCTGAAATATAAGTAATGACCTGTTTGAAACGCAGAAACCTCATTAATTCTTTCGGTGAGTAGCCGGTATATTTTCTAAATCGCTTCTGAATGGTTCTTTCTGACACGGCATGATCGTGGGCGATGACCTTAACGGGATTAAAGGCAGTATCCAATGAAGGAATAGCATCCAACAGCGGCAAGGCACCAGTAGAAGAGGGGTTTAAATGAGTAATTAAGTAGTTGCTCATCCAATCTACCCTTTCCTTATTCGTCGACAGTTCCGAAAGCGCCTTCCAAATCTTCTCTAGCGTGGAATTATAGGTTGCCACTTCCTTTTCACTTAATTTCCCCTCTGACATCCCCTCAATTGACAGTGAAAAGAAACGATAAAAACCATCGTAAATAAAAGGCAATACCAAAAATTCGGACCCTACCGCGATTTCATAATTCATTATTTTCCGCAAGGGACCAATTACAGCAATTTTTTCTAGCGAATGATCCAGTATTTCACTTTCTCCGAACGAACAGTGGATAGGTGATCCAAAACTAAAGATGATCATCATTTCTAACGAGGGAGGGTAATGGTAGGAAACGGAATTGTCTATTTCGTGAGCATCGACATAATAAAATCTGCTAATCACATTCTTAAGGCGCTCATCAACCGCCACGTTTTCACCAATAAATAAAGCTTCCATTCTTGTTCGTTTTCTTACAATTATCGAGAATAACCGTGTCGTACATTTGTTAAACAATCGAAATATAAATTTATAAATAAAAAAGAAAATCATGGCAATTCACACCATATTAGGAGCAAATGGCACCATCGCCAATGCATTGCTACCTATCTTAAAGGAAAATAATCATAGCATCCGGCTCGCATCGAGAAACCCGAAGACGATTATAGGCGTAGAAAATATTAAAGCGGATGTTTTAAACTACAACGAAGTACTGTCCGCGGCAAATGGCTCTGATATTGTCTATCTATTGGTAGGGATTCAATACAATGCGAAGATATGGGCAAGAGATTGGCCGCAAATCATAGCCAACGTAATAAATGCCTGTAAAACTACGGGTGCCAAACTTGTCTTTTTCGACAATGCCTATATGTACGGAAAAGTGGAAGGTAACATTACGGAAGAGACACCTTATAATCCGTCTAGTAAAAAAGGGGCCGTAAGAGCGAAAGTGGCGAAGACCATTCACGAAGAAGTGACAAGGAACAACTTTCAAGCGATCATTGCACGGGCGGCCGACTTTTACGGCCCGGAAGTAACCGAGAAAAGCGCTCCCGGATTATTGGTGTTCATGAATCTTAAGAAAAAGAAGAAAGCACAGTGGATGATTAATCCCCATGTGCCCCGAACATTTAATTATGTGCCCGATGCTGCAAAAGCCCTCTATTTATTAGCGACAACAGATGAAGCATATGGGCAAGTATGGCATTTACCAACAGCGCCTAAGGCACTGAGTGGAAACGAATTTGTCAGAGAAGCTGCTAAACATATCGGTACAACCGACAAGATGTTCGTGTTACCGAAATGGCTATTAAAAACACTTGGATTATTTAATCCATTTATTAATGAGATGAACGAGCTAAACTATCAAGACGAATATCCCTTTGAATTTGATTCGAGCAAATTTAATAAAGCATTCCATTTTAAACCGACATCATATGAGGAAGGCATAAAGAAAACAGCCCAATGGTTTAAAGAAAACAGTGCCTAGGCGGCATGCCCTAATTTACACCTCTAAACCATTCTTCAAATTTAGGGCCTAAGATCGGCACTGGTTTGGCCTTGCCACTTAATGCATTAACGAGTCCTATAATCCACATAATAAATAGGAGAACCCAGCCAACCGCAAATGCAAACCAACCGATATAAGGTATAATATTGAGAACACCGATGATCAGTGATGCTATGTTGAGTCCCAAAGATTGTCTGATATGAAAAGACGCGAATGCATTCTTTTTATCGTTATTTAACACAATGGCGATGATAAGGCCTATAACTGAAATGTAGGCTATAATGGCCGTTGTCTTTCCATCGTTAATGGTCTTCTCATCAAGGATTGGAAGAATAGGGTCATTTTTAGGAAATTCCATAATTGTCTGATCTAAAGTACCATATAAAAATAGATTATATTTTTCATAATATAAAATTCAGATTTATATCTTTGATGTGCAGAACAACGTTATGATAAATTATAATAACAAATTTTTTAAACCAGTCCGCACTACCGCAAATGGCGAAACCTCTAGAGACACGGTTTTTCATTACAGACAATCGGGCAATGTACTAACGGCAGAATATTCAGGCGGCAAAATCTCGGCGGGCCATTTAATCGGCCTGGTAAATGAGCAAGGCGATATCGACATGCACTACCATCAAATCAACGACCAAGGAGAATTGATGATCGGTGTTTGCCATTCAACCCCCGAAATGCTGGCCAATGGAAAAATAAGGCTCCATGAGAAATGGCAATGGACCTCCGGAGATAAAACAAGCGGCGAATCTATCCTCGATGAAGTTTAAAGCGTCTATCGTAGCTTATCGATCTCCTCAGCCAATTTATGATCTTTTTCGGTGACAATGTCGCCTTTATCATGTGTACTTAACCAAAACTCAAGCGTGTTATACTCGTTTGTCCAACGAGGATGATGATTGTTCTTTTCTGCCACAAAAGCTACTTTAAGCATAAAGGCAAAAGCCTCCTGAAAGTCACTAAATATAAATTTCTTATAAAGCTTTTCATCCACTACCTTCCAGTCTTCTTGTGATATCTTTTCCATTTTCAATATATTAGGGCCATAGATTATATGCTCTAACAAAGAAATCAATTTTAAGTTTACAAAAACCCAGATGTTGCAGGCGCTCGACTTCGTATTAACTTCCATTCACCTCATCATTATTATCTTTAACTTAAGTGGGTGGATATGGAAACGTACCAGACGTTTGCACTTATACGTTATTCTATTGACGGCATTCTCGTGGCTCGGTTTAGGCATTTGGTTTGGAATTGGCTATTGCCCAATTACCGATCTGCTTTATTCTTGCCGCTATTCTGTCCTTTTATGTTAATTTTAGACATCACAAACCCAAATAGTACTTCATGAAACATCTTATCGTCGCACTAATTGCTGTATTTCTCTCTTTACCGACTTTCGCTCAAAAACCGATAAAGCTTGCTATCGCCGGACTCAGTCACGGGCATGTTGACTGGATATTTAATCGAAAAGAAAAGAGCGATATACGGCTTGTTGGCATTTATGAAACCAATAAAGAATTGATAGACCGATACGCCGAACGTTATGGGCTTGACCGAGCGCTGTTCTTTACGGATCTTGATGAAATGCTTGATCAGGTCGCCCCCGACGCAGTCTCCGCTTTCGGAGCAATCAGCGAGCATATCACCGTGGTCAGAGCCTGCGCGCCGAAGAGAATCCATGTGATGGTAGAAAAACCGCTGGCAACGAATTTTGCCGATGCGAAGGAAATACAGCAGTTAGCTCAGAAAAACAACATTCATGTTTTAACAAATTTCGAAACCTCCTGGTATTCCAGCAACCAACATGTAAATAAGCTCCTTCAAGAAGGCCAGCTTGGGGAAATTCGAAAGGTGATGGTTAACGATGGACATCAAGGACCTAAAGAGATCGGTGTAAGTGAGGAATTTCTTGAAATCCTAACCGACCCCAGAAAAAATGGCGCCGGTGCCTTAGTCGACTTCGGATGTTATGGAGCCAATCTAATGACCTGGTTACTTAAGGGAGAAAGACCCATTTCCGTCACCGCTGTCACCCACCAAAATAAACCTCAGATATACAAAGAGGTAGACGACGAAGCCTCCATTATTTTGCAATACCCAAAAGCGCAATGCATTATACAAGCGTCGTGGAACTGGCCTTTCTCTAGAAAGGATATGGAAGTGTATGGCGATAACGGATATGCGATTGCCGTTAATGCTACAAATGTACGTCAGCGTCTACAAGAAAACTCAAAGGAACAGCACTTGAAATTAGATTCAAGACCTGCTCCTTTTGATGATCCCTTCTCTCTCTTGGGCGCCGTAGTTAACAATCAACTGAAGCCTGAAGAATATAGAATGTATGGATTGGATATTAACGTTACCGTCGTAGAGATTTTGGAAGCGGCAATACAATCGGCAAAGCAGAATAAAACAATTTATCTTGACTAAAGGTAGATTTGAATGCCGCCGATAAATCCAATATTCACAGCGCTCATCTCACCATCACTCAAACTCTTTTTCCAGATGGTATTTTTGATCATCTCCTTTCCGTCTTCCGTGTTTGTAAAAATATGGGAAGCAACAGGACCGGCATAGATTTCAATCGACTCAGACAATTTGTAAGCTGGTAATAGTCGCAAGGAATTTTTATTATACATACCGCCTTCAAAATCAATCAAACCAGAACCAATTACCTCCATGTTCAAGGTAAAAGCACCTCTTGACAATAAATGAGCTCCTATACCGCCTTCAAACGCATATTTCTGTTCACCGTTCTGTAGATTATACCCCAATCCGATAATTCCATATAAAACTCGACCTCCCGACCGAAAGGACGCTAGAATTGTCTGATCATCGTCTACACTTAGGCCAATCGACATCGTTCCATTTTTAATGATATTAACGAGCCCGACCGGATAATCACTGCTGTCGGCAATATTCATTAGTCCGGCAAACTGAACGCCATCTACTGTTCCTGCCTTATTAAGTAGGCCGGCAATTTGAACACCACTCACATGTCCCTTAGCAAGATTTAACAGCCCAGCCATCTGAATTCCCTTTGCGTTGTGATATTGATTTAGAATTCCTGCAAACTGAGCACCTTGTGCGTCCTCTTTAATTAAATTGGCTATACCCGCCATACTGAACCCTCTTTCATTTTTTGAAAGCCCTGCAAGTCCGTGCACAGATAATACATTGGAATATTCTCCCGCATGTACACCATGATTACTGATCGGATAAATTAATCCAATATGGATATTGTGCATGAAGCCTTTAGTCTGATCAGATTCTTGTGCGAAAGACGTGTCTATAAAGGAAAATAAACTGAGGCTGATACCTATTGCAATAGCAATTAATTGTGATTTCATATTTTGTCTTATTTATAGATAAGACAATCTTGTTGGCATTTACCCCTATGTTACGTTCAATTAAAATAAGGTAACGCCTATATCCCAACCTATCCAAGCATTTGTTTTGGCATTAAAACGCTTGCCGTCATAGTTTTGAAATGGAAAATAATTTTTATACCTAGCAACCTCTTCGCTCCGATCATCTACAAAAACATTCAAAGCCGGACCTGCATAAATCTCAAGGTTCTTCGAAAGTCTAAAATTGGCAACTAATTTAGCTCGGTATAAATTACTCAACTCATTCCAATTGCCCAGATAGGCATTTTGTGAGGTCAACTGACTCCCTAAAGAGAAGTGGTCGTTAAAGAGGAAATCACGTCCGAAACCTCCGCCTAAAAGAAACATCTTTTGGTTAGGCACTACACTCATTCCTACTTTCAGAACCGTGTAAAAGCCAGCAACCCCTGATTGGTATTCCACATTCACGTGTGTAAATTCATTATTTGAGACAGACAAACGATGATAGCCCCCTTTAATAAAATTGAGCAGTCCTATGCTCACACCCGAACTAGTATCCGCGATATTGACTAGACCAACCTGAAGGCCGCTGATCTTCTTGGCATAATTAAATGCTCCAAATTGCGATCCTTGAACCTCGCCATGAGTAATATTAGCTAAACCTGCGATCTGTACACCATCTACATTTCCGTGTACCAAATTGATTCCTCCAGACATCAATACACCCTTTACATTTTTTAAATTGTGATTATACAATCCACTAGCTTGCAGACCAATAACACTGTCCATAACCGTATTGCTGATTCCGGCTAATTGCACACCGCGCATACCGCCCCCTACCAGATTAAAAATACCGGCGGCCTGTACAACGCGAACATCCGATTTATTAATATTAAAAGCACCCCCCAATTCGACACCTTCTACACCAAAGGTATAGCCCCCTATCATGTTAATAGAAACTTTAGGCACTACCTGACCACTCAATGATCCGTGCGTACTCAAACCAGGCGTGAGCGAAGTCTGCACCGGCGAGTTCGCAAAGAAGCCGCCCAAATTTAAACTTTGAAGCTTCTGTTTAGAGGAAACGAGGAAGCGACCTACGCCCGTGCGTTCAGCTGCATTCAAGTCGGAACCAGCGTGATACCCATAATTTTGATCACTCTTTCCAACCAATACCGGAGCTAAGAGAACCACCGTAGTATCCCGATAATATTCCTTACTGACGGTAATAGATAAGCTGGTGACCGGATTCTTGACTTTGAGACTGAAATAGCCATTCTTATCGGTCAAGGTAGAAAGAAGCAAGCGCTTCTCATAGACACTGGCATGAGCAATTCGCTCGCCAGTCACATCATCAATTACATGCCCAGTTATCGTATGAATTTTCCCATATTCATGATTATCTTCAGAAACCAGTTGCAAACGGTTCGGCGCTAATCGGAGTATAACATAATTGGGTGTCTCTTTATACTCATAGTCGCCTTTCAAAAGCATGTTCAATATTTTTTCAACGGGTTCTTGACGAACCGACATACTCACCAAGCTGTCTTTCGGCAATGCATCGCTACTATAAGAAAAATAAAAGCCACCTATCCTGCTAATCTGTGCCAATAAGGAGTCTAACCTTTCTTCCTTAGCATCGATTGATATCAAAGTAGAAAGGTAGTTCTGAGCAAAGCTCGGTAGCGAAAAAAGAGCAAAGAAAAGGAGGACGAATAGCCTTATTTGTAAAGTACGATCTGCTCTCCTCTTTTCTTCATTTTGATTCCGAAAGTCTCGCATATAAGATCTAAATTCGACCGAATCGAATTATTGTACGTAAGCGTTGTATTTAATTCTAAATTTTCTAATTCCACACCTTCGATGACGATATGGACGTCATATGCATCATTTAACACATCCACCACTCTGTACAAAGGTGTACCATCTGCAATTAATTTATTATTTCGATAGTATTTATACAATTGATCCTGCACCGAACCTTTCTTAAGGTCATGTGAATCTCGATCAATCTCTACAGTTTCATCCCGTTTCAAACGCACAACAACATGTTCTTTACGAACTTCGACCACGCCGGTCTCAACGATTAATTCAGTTGTCTCTTCATTGATTTTAATATTGAAAGAGGTACCTACTACTTTAACGTCAATATCATTAATAATAACATGAAAAGGCTTGTTCGCATCTGGTGCCACATCAAAGAACGCTTCACCTTCGATTAACTTAACGGTTCGATGTTTATTCGCAAAGTGCGTTGGATATTGAACTTTACTATGACGGTTGAGCGTAATAACTGAACCGTCCGACAGCGTATCTATCTTGCTATAATTACCTGTTTCTACGATAAGCTGATTTAAGGAAGATTGATTATAAGCATAAAATGCTCCCCAAGCTCCCAAACTTACCAAGATGATACCCGCAGCAACTTTCAGCCACGACCAAGAGCTTTTCTTTGTTTCCGCAGAAGGCTTCTCGTCGGCCAAGCGCTGTTGGAACCGGTTCCAAGCTAAGTTTTCATCAATCTTGCTTGTCAGAGCCAACTTTTCGCTAGTCGCCCACAACAGCTTAAAATCGCGGTATTGTTTCTGGTTCTCTTCGCTCGCCGCAATCCAAGCTTCTACAAGTGCTTTTTCTTCCTCGCTAGCCTCGCCAACCAAGTATTTGGTCAATATATCATCGTTCACGTGTTTGTTCATAGCCGGAAGAGATTAACAATTAAAAAAAGAATTGGTAAAAAGTCAACAAGCTCCAATCGTAAAATCCTCAGAGCTTTGCCCATCTGATTTTCAACGGTTTTGATGGAAATGTTCAATTGCTCTGCGATTTCACGATATTTCAACTCCTCGAACCGACTCATTTGAAATATAGTCCGACAAGCCTCGGGCAGTTTATTCAACGCCAACTCTAGCCGGCCTTCTAGATCTTTCATTTGCACACGATTGCTTGAGTCATCACCTGAGTCATTCCCACGAACATATCGTTGATGTTGATGATAAGCAGACTTCACTTTTTGGTGTTTGTGATAATTAAGGCTTTCGTTGTACACACTTCGATACAAGAAAGCCTTAATGGATGTATGGACAGTAAGACTTGAACGTTTCTCCCATAATCTAAGGAAGACCGACTGAACAACCTCTTCGGCGATAATTTCATCTTTGACAATCGCGTACGCATAAGCATGTAAAGCTTTGAAATGAGCTTTAAATAAATCCTCAAAAGCGGTGTCAATTGTATCCGTACTTACTTCCACCAAGTTATTGCTGATAATATCCACCAAAGGTATCCGATTAGGTCAAAATTCAAAAAAATCAATGAAAATTATCTGATAATAAATCCAAGCGATAGATTAAAAATACCCGATTTCTGATCCAGTCCCTCGTTCGCTTTTGTCAAACCGCGGCTATACCTGGCATCAATCGTAAACATTCCCAAATCAACCCCGGCATTGAGAACACCACCAGCGTTGAATTTTTTATACTCTGTATCCGCAGGAGCAATTGGATCTTTTAAAGCATAATTAAGATCTGGCCCCAATGACACCCTAAACTTCAAAGCTTCTTCGTTCACAATCTTGTAACCCACCATCAGGGGCACGTTCAGGTTCCGAAATTTAGGCTCAAACTTTTCAGATGCATAGGTATACTCGGAGCTGTAGCTTGAAAAGTTAACTTCCGGCTGAAAGTACAACTCGTCTCCTACCCGGGCGAATACACCTAGATTGAAACCTAATTTACCTGCCTCGTCAGTTAATTCATCCATACCAGATGGAAGCGTGCCATAATTTACACCTGCTTTAACACCTAAGTCTACGCTCTGAGCCTTTACGAGTACTGAAGTTAGCATCAGTGCAGCAAATACAAACATGTTCATTGTTTTCATTTTCATTTTTATTTAGTTTGACTGTTTAGATATATGACAACAAGAACTTGATCCACCCCCATGCGAAGTGAAAAAAAATTCAATCAATTCAATAATAAACTCTAATTTGCAGGTAAATAATGAACCTTATGAAAAGAATCGGAATAACCCTCTGTTTAATCTGTGCTTTATTTTTATGGCAAACGAGCCTGTCGATCGCAGTACCTAAACCGCCAAAGAAATTAGAAATAGGTGTTGCTATGGGAATCGATAAAATTACGGCCGAGAACATGAAATATGCTAAATCGGCCGATATACACCATATCGAAATAGGTGTAGGTGCGTTAATCGACCGAGAAACCTTAACCTTTACAAAGAGTCACCAAGAAATTTTAAAATTGGTTACGGAAGTCAAAAAGGCGGCCGACGGTGCAGGTATTAACATCTGGTCTATTCACATGCCTTTTAGCAATAAGATCGACCTTTCGATGCGGAACGAGGAGGCACGAGCAAAAACCATCGAACTCCATAAACAAGTACTGGAGTATGTTAAAATTCTGAACCCAGAGATTATTCTTTTTCACCCAAGCTTCTATCTGGGTCTGAATGAGCGCGAGGAAAGAAAGCAGCAGCTTATCAAATCTGCGATTGAATTGAACAAGTATGTTAAAACCATCGATGCTACCATGGTAATTGAGAACATGTTAGGCTACGAACTGGTATTGGCCAATGGAAAACGTGAACGTCCTCTTCTTCGAACTGTAGAGGAAGCAGTAGAAATCATGAACCGTCTGCCTGAAGACATTTATTCGGCGGTCGACATGAACCATATTAAAAACCCCGAAAAGCTTATTCGCGCGCTCGGAAAGCGCGTTAAAACGGTTCATGTTGCTGACGGAACCGGCAAAGAAGAGAACCATGCTTTCCCATGTTCTGGTGAAGGCGAAAATAACTGGGTGGATATCATAGCCGCTTTGGATGAAACAGGTTATTCCGGCCCATTTATGTACGAAAGTAAATACCCAGACCTAAAAGACCTGAAAGCCTGTTATGATTCCATGTATAACGATTACGTGCATTCTCTTTCTTTAAAGAAATAAGATAATCTTAAAAATAAAAAAGGCGAGGTTCCGATTCAATGAGAAATTGGCACCTCGCCTTTTTTATTCCTTTAAACTTTCTTAATAGTTAAATGTAATTTACAGCAATTTAAAACATAGCAACAACGGAGATTAAACGGACATTCACCGGAGATCAATCGGGCCCATCTGTTTAAAGTCCGTCTAATGTCCGTTTGATGTCCGTCTAGAGTCCGTCTCAGACCAGAGCAAAATTGCACCAATTTATGTGCAAGAAACAGCTGGAATAGCAACTTGACCATGCGTTTTATTTTGTTTTATCTACCAGAATTGATTTTTCATTTTTAACTCAAAAGAAATAACGGGATTGTCATCCGAAAGCTTATTTTAGTGGCATGGATTTAAACCAAATTCTTGACTCTATATATCCGTTGCCGAAACCTTCTAAGGAGAAGCTGAAGAAGTGTGTAAGAGAAGTTAGTTTTCCAAAAGGACATATCATTTTGAGAGCTGATAGGATTGAAAAAAAACTATACTTTATAAAGAAAGGAATAGCACGTGGTTATTCATATGTAGAAGAGAATGAGGTTACTTTCTGGTTTGGGAAAGAGGGAGATGCTATTATCTCAATGAGAAGCTATGTGGATAATCAAAGAAGTTATGAGAACATCGAACTTTTAGAAGCTTCTGATTTGTACGAAATTAAGGGCGACAGCCTACAACAACTTTATACAGAAGACATCCATCTAGCGAATTGGGGAAGAAAATTTTCGGAAAAAGAGATTATCAAAGCCGAAGAACGGCTGATTTCATTGCAGTTTTTAACGGCGACCGAACGCTATCAAGAAATACTCGATAAAAGTCCTGACCTAATCAACCGTGTTCAACTTGGATATATTGCTTCCTATCTTGGTATCACGCAAGTTAGCTTAAGCAGAATCAGAGCGGAAATTAAATAGAGTTTTTTTATCATTTGTAAAAGATCAGTAGCTGTAAAATACTGACCTTTGAAAAAAAATAAAAAAATGAATTGGATTATATTGATTATCGCTGGATTATTCGAAGTTGGTTTCACGTCCTGTTTAGGAAAGGCAAAAGAGTCGACCGGAACAGAGGCCTATCTATGGTATGGTGGGTTTCTAGTTTCTTTGGTTGTTAGTATGGTGTTGCTTATCAAAGCCACTCAGAGTCTCCCACTGGGAACCGCATATGCCGTTTGGACGGGGATTGGAGCCGTTGGGACTGTTTTAGTCGGTATCTTTATTTTTAAAGAACCTGCAACTTTCTGGCGAATCTTTTTTATTACTACGTTGATTGCCTCAATCGTCGGGCTGAAAGCGGTATCTTCACATTAGCCGGCTAATCTGATCCATTAGTACACCATTATTTAAGAAAAGGTCGCGAGAGTTCAGCAGCACGAGAATTTATTTGGCAAGTGTCAGACCTAACCAAACTGCGATAAGTCCGCCGATGATGCTAGTGCCGATATATAAAGCTGCAGTCCCGTAATATTGATTTTGCAAGAGGCTGAAGTTTTCAGAAGCAAAGGTTGAGAATGTTGTATATCCACCGCAAAATCCGGTAATTAATAAGAGTCTTAGATTTTGGTTATTCTGAATGCTTGAGCTTAGTGAGCCGATCAAAAGTCCGATTAAAAAGCAACCCAAGATATTCACA
This sequence comes from Albibacterium profundi, assembly GCF_042159835.1. Taxonomy (NCBI): domain Bacteria; kingdom Pseudomonadati; phylum Bacteroidota; class Sphingobacteriia; order Sphingobacteriales; family Sphingobacteriaceae; genus Albibacterium; species Albibacterium profundi. Next base: position 544,268 of record NZ_JBBVGT010000002.1, read on the forward strand.
GCAAAAGTTGCTAGCGGAAACAAACTGGAGTTATACTTTTGAGTGACGACAGAAGTGAGAAAGCGCAGAATGCTTCCTATACCGCCGCCTAATCCTACAAGTAATATCTGTTTCAGCATAATTTATTTGACAATCGCTCTTGATAAAAGATTACGATCAAATATATGAAAATACTGCTTCGATAGAATATTTTTTGTTTCCATCAGCTTCAATTTTTCGGGACACCCGGAACATTTTAAAAAGACACTTTAATTTAGTGCCTCGAATTGGAAAGAAAAAAGGACCCCTTTCGGAGCCCCTTCTTCAACGAAAAGAAAACTAAAAGTTAAACTGGTTATTTATCATTCAATTCGCGATTGAATATTTAAGGCTGCTTTAACTTCATCGAAATTTTTCAGATCGACACCAGCAGATGCTATTTTTGTGTATTCACTAGCTTCGATGAAGACAACCCTTACTCCCCCAAAAGTGATCTGATTGGTGTGCAAAGCGTAGGTTGAAGGGTTTCTCACAGAAACGGAAACTCTGAAGCTACTATTGTATGGGAATGTCGAATAGGTGACCGTGAAGCTTTGGTATAAAAATGGAAGATTATACCACGGATTTCCATATTTAACATATACGAGCATGTTCTTTTGAATTGCTTCGTCATAAGAGATAGGCAAATCGAGTTGTAATGTCCCCGTAAAGGTTTTCCTGCCAATTTCGAACACCTGCACATTCGCATTCCCGGTATCACCCTTGTCCCCTTTATCACCCTTGTCACCTTTCGGACCTTTTAAACTTATCCCTGTTCCCCAACCGGCATTGGTCTTAGGACCATATAAGATACCGGACGTAGTATGAAAGTAAAAGTCACCTATCGCACCGACCGAACTTGCTGGAACTGCCGTACCACTCAACATTTTTGTACCTGGTGTACCTGCCGGACCGCGTGCTCCGGTAGCGCCTGTGGAGCCTTTAAGACTTGAGCCTGTGCCCCAGCCAGTGCTGGTTTTAGGGCCATATAATACAGAGTTGCTTGTGCGAAGATAGAAGTCTCCTTCTGATCCAATATCAGCTGAAGGTGCTGCTGTACCTGACAAAATTTTGGTACCATCAGCGCCGGAGACACCTTGAACGCCTTGCTCTCCTTGTGGCCCCTGAGGACCCTCCGCACCTATTTCTCCTTTCTCACAAGCTACTAAGCAGAAAGCAAATAATATGCTCAGTAAGATGATTGTTTTTTTCATGTTTCTAAATTTATTTTATTGGTTACTTAATTTGTTGGAACAAAGGTATGTTCCGAACAATTTCACCAATACCCCCAAAAGGGGGATTTTTGGAGGAGACTTAAAGACTTTAAAAAGTAAAATAAAATATCCCCCTTTTGGGGGTAAACTACAGACACATAGCTCAATACCTTTGCTTTCGTAATCAATAATACCTGAAAAATGAAAACAAGTTTCAAATTCGTATGGCTATGCTTTATTGCACTGGCTACTGTTTCCTGTAAGAAAGATAAAATTCCCTGTGATCCGACACGTGAAGACAGTCCATGTTATCAGGGCCCGAGCGACCCTCAACCTGGCGACATCCTGTTAGTTTCTGAATATACAAGGCAAACACAGTATGGAAAGACTTACTTCCGAAATACCTTTGATGAACAAAATCGTTTGATCAAGAACACACAGTATTCTACGGAAAATGAAGTACGATCGTCCATAGAGTACACCTATAATGAGCGAGGTTATTTATCGACTGTTATCGATAAAAATGAATTAGGTCGCGCAATAAGAGTTTCGGAATATACAACTCACGACAATCAGGGGCGTCCCATGACGATGAATGAAAGTGTGCCCAACCAACCAGACGAGGTCATTTATGATTGGAGCTTTCAGTATTCGGCTAATAAACTGGTACAATATGCTCATCCACGAGGTGAACTAACCGGTGGATTTACCGAGACCTACATCTACAATGATAGTGGAGATATTTTTTCATTTGAAGTGACGGCAGAGAATTATTTTCACAAGGAAGTTATGAGCAACCTGGACGGGAAGATCAGGCCAAATAAATACGGTAATCCGTACAATTGGCGCTTCCCGGGAACTCAAAACCATCAGCGCATTGTGTCTATTTTGGAAGACGGTACGGAGGATTATGAACGGGAACTTCGATATACTTACAATAATGCGGGATATCCTCTAACAAAAGAGGTATATCAAAAAGCTACAGGTGAACTGATCGAAACCTATACCTATAGTTATCAGCAAGCACGGTAAGATTCGTCTGCATTGGGCTATTATCTTTTCTTTCTTATTTAAGTAGTATATTTTTTTTAAATTAACATATATGAAAAATAAAAAGAAATCTGAGGTCACTTTCCGTTTTTTAGCAGAACCTGAACATGTTAACTATGGGGGTAAGGTTCATGGTGGGGCAGTCATGAAGTGGATTGATCAAGTGGCATATACATGTGCGGCAGGTTGGAGCGGTCACTACTGCGTGACTCTCTATGTTGGGGGTATCCGCTTCTTTTCACCCATTGATATTGGCGACATGGTTGAGCTGACAGCAAAAGTGATTTATACAGGGAATACCAGTATGCACCTATCGGTAGATGTGTATTCCGGTGAGCTGGAAGGCGATAAAATGAAAAAAGCTACTCACTGCATTATTATCTTTGTTGCTGTTGACGATAACCACAAACCTGTAAAAGTCCCTAAATGGATCCCGTTGACCGATAAGGAAAAGGAACTGGAGCAATATGCGATTACACTGATGGAATCGAGAAAGTTTATTGGAGAAAAAATGCGTCCTTATTTAGAGGAGGAGGAGTGATTGTTAGTTGTGAATTCGTACGGTTTTAACAGGAATTGAAATATTAAACGAAGGCAAAATAGCGATCTTTTACAACTAACTTTAATCGCACCATACAGGAATTGAAATTTATAGTTAACATCCTCAATATCTAATCGATATACACTTTAATCGCACCATACAGGAATTGAAATAGTTATAAAACTCCAACAATGGACTTAGGCTCTGTTACTTTAATCGCACCATACAGGAATTGAAATCCGTCCGATTCTATAACATAACCATGTATGCTATACTTACTTTAATCGCACCATACAGGAATTGAAATTTTCTTCCTTAAAGGAGTTTATTCCGTCTATCATACTTTAATCGCACCATACAGGAATTGAAATTATTTTGAACTCGGTTATCCGAAAGGTTACTCCCGTACTTTAATCGCACCATACAGGAATTGGAAGTTCCCGTTGGCAGTAGTTACAGAGAAACGCTTAAGGTTTATTTAAATAAAAATAAATTATAACCCATAGTGGGATTGGCTGGGTCGCGCTATCCCCGCACGCAAAGGCCGCAGCCACCCTAGTGAGGGGGGCTTCAACACAAAAGAAGCCCCCTCGTTTAAAACGAGAAGGCTTCTTTTGTGTTGGCGGAGAGCGAGGGATTCGAACCCCCGGTCCTGTGACAGACAACGGTTTTCAAGACCGCCGCATTCGACCACTCTGCCAGCTCTCCGGGGGCAAAAGTACATACTTTAAGCAATTCTACAAACATTAAGATACATTTTTTTAACATTTGAAGATAAGCTATTCATTTATTGACAATTAGCTTTTCAGGTTTTTGTCGATTAATGTTTGAATAACACCATCAACTAAGCCAATGCGAGGAACAGCAATCTTTTTAAGCTTTCCCCACTTCATGACACTGATAAAAATTAAACAAGCAGGTATGATCACATCTGCTCTATCGGGCTTAAGGCCGAGAACTGTAATCCGCTCTTTAAGCGAATAGCTGTTAAGATAATCTGACAGAGCTTTAAGCTTGTCAAAGCTAAGCAGACTGTCCGGCTTTTCATTTGACAATGAGAAAAGCTTATTAATATTACCGCCAGAACCGACGCCGATAACATTTTTAAATTCTTTAGTTTGCTCACGTACCCATTTTTTCATCTCAATCCAAGTTTCTTCTTTATCTTGATTGTCAAGGATACGGATCGTGCCAATATTAAACGATTGGGAAGCTTTTACCTTACCTTTATCTAAGATCGACAATTCCGTACTCCCGCCTCCAACATCGATGTATAGGTATGTTTTTTTTGAGTCCAATTTACTAACTAATTGGTTCGAGTAAATGATTTTTGCTTCTTCCTTCCCATCGATGATCTGCAAATCGACACCGATCTCTTTTATTCTTTTAACAAGATCAGGTCCGTTGTCGGCTTCGCGCATCGCAGAGGTAGCACAAGCCATGTAGTCCTTGACTTCATATGCGTCCATTAAGTTGCGGAAAGCGGACATTGTTTTAATTAACAAACCGGCCTTTTTATCTGATATTTCATGATCTAAAAAAGCATCATCTCCTAAACGTAATGGAACCCGAACAAGGGTATCTTTATTAAAACTGTAATCACCGCCGCTTTTTGATATATCTGATATTAACAGACGAACGGCATTCGATCCGATGTCGATTGCTGCGTATCTCATTTGTTGATTTTATCTTTTAAATATAAATAGGTGTCTAACTGAGCATGATAACGCTTGCCTGCTCCTGAGCTTAGGTAACGATTGTCATTATTGACATTGATCTCCCTAGCTTTCGTGTTATCATTCAATTGATAATAAATAATTTGCTTAATTTCTTCTTTGATCGCCTCGTCTAAAATGGGAAAGGTGACTTCTACTCGCCTATCGAGATTACGATTCATAAAATCTGCGGAACTTAAAAAATATTCCTCATCTCCATTATTGTGGAATATCCAAATGCGGGCATGCTCTAGATAACGACCAACAATGCTACGAACATAGATATTTTCACTGAAGCCGGGCACGTTTGGAACCAAACAACACATCCCTCGAACGATCAATTCTATTTTTACACCGGCATTGCTTGCCTCGTAGAGCTTCCGGATGAGAGATTCATCGGTCAATGAATTCATCTTAAAGGTCATGGCAGCGGATTTGCCGGCTTTCGCATTATCGATCTCACGATCGATTAACTTATTAAGCGTAGATCGTGTTTCTAACGGAGAGGTGATGATCGACTGATAATCATCATTGTACTTATTATGTCTTAGATCAGAGAATAGCCGTTTCAAGTCGCTGACAATCGACTTATTCACGGTGAATAAATTGTGATCACAATACTTGACTGCGGTTTTTTCGTTAAAGTTGCCCGTAGCCAATGTAGCATAATATTTTATTGTTTTCTGTTCACGTCGGCCAACCAAACAGATCTTGGCATGTACTTTATAATCCGCCTGACCATAATACACTTTGACGCCAGCCTCGGTAAGTTTTTCACCCCAGTCAATGTTTGCTTTTTCATCAAAACGGGCCTTTAATTCGAGGAAACAATAGACTTTTTTGCCATTCCTAACAGCATTTATCAACGCATTGATTACATTGGAATTTTCCGCAAGTCGATAAAGGGAAATGGATATGTTAACTACTTTTGGATCAATCGCCGCCTCCCGGAGAAAATGAATAATATAATCGTAGGACTGATAAGGGAGATTAATCAGATAATCCGATTTTTTCATCTGGTCGAAAAGGCTCTTTTGCAGATCAAAATTGGCAACCTTAAGTGTTTGTAAATACCTATATTCTAATTCTTTACTCCCGACGTTCGGAAAATCGATAAAATCTTTAAAGTTATGATAGCGATTCCCCGGAATAAGTGCGTCCGAGTCCAGTTCGGTTTTCTCAACGAGATAATCTAACATGTCCTGCGGCATATCAGCATCATACAGTAAACGCATTGGCTTTCCTTTCTCACGCTTTTTAAGACTAGATGAAAGAATGTTGATAAATGCGTCGTTCACATTCGTATCTAGGTCGAGTTCTGCATCGCGTGTGAGCTGTATAGTGTACGCTTGGATACTATCGTATTTGAAGATAAAGAACAACTCTTCAAAGCAGTACCGGATGATGTCATCTAAGAGAATAATGAAATTAAGATTTCGCTCTTTGGGGAGTATTAAAAATCGCGATATAACATTTGACGGTACTTCCAGAAGTGAATATCCTATTTTTTTCTTGTAGTTAAACTTTATCAGGAAGTAAATACGCCGATCTTTCAGTTCGGGAAATGGCTTGCTAACTTTTCCATAATCAAGCATGATGGGGACAAGCTTTGGCAGAACAATCTCCACAAAATATTGCCTAACAAATTGTCCGCGCGCAACATTGAGTTGCATTTCATTGATGATAAATATTTTCTCCTTCGCTAGAAGATCAATAATTTCATCGTAAAGTATATCGAATCGTCTTTCGAGGGAGACCACTAGTTCCTTTATGAGCTTTAGAATCTTTTTCGGGCTATAGCCTAAGAACTCTTTCGCTTTGACATTTACATCCGCAAACCGGTTTAACGTTGCTACACGAACTCGATAAAACTCATCTAAATTGGAAGAGAAGATAGCAAGGAAACGCAGCCTTTCTATTAACGGAACTGTAGGATCCGCCGCTTCTTGTAGTACCCGTTCGTTAAAATGTAGCCAACTCAGTTCTCTATTAACGAGGGGTATGTCGATTTCCTTTAATTCTGAATCTTCTTGCATAAATTACTAACAGACACTTTAGTTCTATTACAAATATTGTAATGCAATATAAAGTATTTGTTAAGTTAATATTAACAGTATGCAATTTAATATAATAAGATGATTAATTCCAAAATGGCTGCTCTAAAACTTCCAATTGATGGATGATTTGGTCTTCTTTGATTGGATACTCTTGATCATTCCGGATCGTCTGATAGACACATTCGAACAAATCCATAAACGTGGCGCTGTCGGCTTCAATATATTCGGTCATCTTATCTTCTTCATCAATGAAGTATGTAAGCTTGCCCTTACTTTCCGTTGGCTCTAAACCGTATCCAGCATCTGTGGGTTTAATGCCTTCCAGCAATTGCTGTTCTTGCACGTCGGAACGGTCTTTTTTGAAGCTGCCTTTGCTTCCATTTAGAACGTAGGCTGTTCCTGGATCAGCAGCCAGATAGCTCGTCGTAATGTAAACTTGTACGCCGTTTTCATAGGAGAGGATGAAAAGCACGTAATCCTCAACCTGGGTGCCTTCCCGATTCTTTGTACCGATTTTGAGCGTTTTGCTGGGTTTACCAAAGAGGTAAATAACCTGATCAATAATGTGCGATCCTAAATCGTATGCGATTCCACTAGCAGGGATCGGTTTTTCTTTAAATGCTTTTGGACCTATTTCCGCGCGATAGCGATCGAACCGTACGTGCATTTCTATTAACTTGCCAAGCTTCCCGCTTTCCAAAACGTGTTTCACGGATAAAAAGTCGCTGTTCCAGCGTCGATTTTGATAAATTAACAGTTTTCTATTTAGGGATTTAGCTAATTCAAAAAGCTCCTTTGCTTCCGCACTTGTTGCAACGAAAGGTTTTTCGACTAAAACATCTTTGCCGGCGTTTAACGCTTGGGCAGTAAATTCATAATGAGTGTTATTCGGTGTATTGATGATGACGAGCTCGATTTCCGAGTCATTCATCAAGGCATCGACCGAGTCATACGATTTTACGGACGGGTACCGCTTTTGTACCTCCTTCTTACTGCGTTCTACTACAGCGACAAAGTCAAAGCGATCGCTTTCAGCAACAAAAGGCGCATGAAATAATTTACCGGACATACCATATGATAGCAGTCCGGTTTTTATGGGGTGATTAGTGTTCAAACTCTTTTAGTTTTTCTACTGCAAAGTCTTGAATAACTGTGTTCGTGTTTCTGCTGATATTCTCCAATTGGTGTACAATTTCTCCTTGAGAATGCTTTACCTTTTCTGCCATCTTTTCAGCAGAAAGTACCGGAGCAGACGGAGACTCGACGGCGTTTGTAACCGTCGAATCGGTTGCCAAACTATCTGCAACAGCCGGAGCGGCTGCGACAGGATATCCAGTGGATTTACCAGCTTTAACATCGAAATGATCTTCTGCAAACTCGGGCAAGATAACGTTTGATTCAATAGCCAAGCTAGCTACTTCATTTGCTAAATCTTTATACTTCGTAGCTAACTCTTGCGACTTAGGGTTCAAATTAAGAGCCGCATACTCTTGGAAAAGAGCCTCTTCATATACGATATTAAGAGCCTTATAAGCCTCTGTATCTACCTTTGTATAATCATTGTACCGAAAAGTCTTGTTTGAATCGCCACAAGAACCCATGAATAAAGCCGCTGCTAGCAGACTAGAATAAAAAAAAGCAGGTTGTTTCATTGTAATAAGTATTTTGAAGCGGTAAATTTAGTTATTTTATTCAACTTACCTAAGCCAGATTCCTTCCTGCATTCACTATTCCAAAAATAGTTCGTGTAATTAATTTTGAATATACCTTGTGAAGTGGGTCATTCTCATCGAGCTCACTCAACTTTTGTATAGAATAATGCTGAATCACCACGAGCGGCAAGATAATACGTTCCCGCATAGCGATGGAGTCGCGATCTACCGGAAACTCATCCATTAAGCTATCGCCATTACTGATCTTAACCAAATATTTTTTAGTCCGTTCGTACTCTTCCTTCATGGTCTTCCAGAAGTCTCCATATTTTTCGTCTTCGGCCAGATGGGAAGTAATATTGAAGTTGATTTTAGACATTGCCATCGAACAATTGTCAATAATCGTCTTAAACATACCTGAACTACGATAAAGCGCTTGGACATCATCCCATTTACCAGTTTTCTCTGCATTTTCAAGCGCAGAACCAACACCGTAGAACCCTGGAATACCCTGTTTCAGTTGACTCCAAGAGGTGACAAAGCTGATCGCTCTGAGATCTTCCAAACGAAGTTTACTATTTCCGTTTCTTTTGACTGGTCGACTACTGATATTGATTTCCGACAAGAATTTAAGAGGACTTTTCTCTTCTAAATACTCTAGGAACAAAGGATGATGACGCAAATCCAAGAATTTCTTATGACTTACATCGGCCATTGCTTCAATGAGGGCCTTTTCTCCATCATTTAACGTATCACCCGGTTTAGGATTTAGCGTAGATGCCAGACCTGCCTGCAGTAGCTGTTCAATATTATAGTGAGCTGTATCAAATGATCCATAAAGGCTACTAATAGTCTGCCCTTGAATTGTCAATTCGATATGGTTATTTTCGACCTCAGAGCCCATGGACGCATAAAACGCCTGCGTTTTACCGCCACCTCTTGCGGGAGGCCCTCCTCTTCCATCGAAGAAGGTAAGGTCAACCTCATGTTCTCTAGAAACCGCAGTCAATTCAATCTTCGCCTTATAAATAGACCAGTTGGCTCTTAGGTAACCACCGTCCTTTGTACTATCAGAAAAACCAAGCATGATAGTTTGACCTTTTCTTTCTTTGATATGTTTTTGATAAACCGGATGTGTGTACAGCATCTTCATAACATTTGCCGCGCGCTCCAGATCGTCTACTGTTTCAAACAGAGGTACAAAGTCTATCGGCAACTCGTCTATGTTCCATCCATTTGCCAAGAAAAGCTCCATTAACTGCAGAATATCTGATGCCTGCTGGCAGTTACTAATAATAAAACGGTGACAAGCCAACTCGCCGCCTGCTTTCTGCATTGTTTTTATGTACTTAATTACATCGAACGTATCGGCGACTAAAGGGTCATCAATATTATCTAAGGATAATGTGGTTTCTTTGAACTGCAAGGAACCATTCTTCTCTTGTTCTGATAAATCATCAAACTGCTCCTTGTTAAGTGCGTTCGGATAAGTTTGCTCTCGTACAATCTGATGTGCTTTACGCAAAATACTACTATCCTGACGAATATCTATACTAGCAAAATAACACCCAAAAGTCTTAACCTTCAGAGCTAAATCGTCGACTAATTCGGTAAACAAGCCGTTATGACGCTCTGTTAACACATCTTTAATGGCCTCAAGGTTTTCAATGATATACGGCTTTACATTCTCAGGCTCGTCTGCCGGGTTAAAGCTATTGTCATAGAGAACACTTTGAAGGTTATTCATATATTGTTCAACTCCGCGGAAGGTGATCCGTCTTCTCAGCACCCTGAAGTCACGATAATAAGCGCGGAACAGAACTGTACGAAGAAGTGCAGACACTTCTTTAGTACTTTCGACGCGGACATTCGGGTTACCATCGCGGTCACCTCCCGGCCAAAAGCCTAATTGGATGATTTGATCTTTCGATTCAAGACTCTCAAAATTACTACCTAGTTGTTTACGAATCGTAGAAATAACTGGATAAAAAACATTTTCAAGAAACCATGCTAAGCTAATTGCTTCATCGACCGGAGTCGGCTTTTCCTTTTTTATAAAAGGGGTTTTGCCTAACTGCTGTAAAAGAAGCACGATATTGTCTAGGTCATTATTCTTCAAAGCCTGTGTAAGATCCGTTATGATCCCCAACACCTCACCCGGATAAAACTGAGTAGGGTGTGCTGTTAAGACCAGACGCAAGGAGAAGTTCTTTAGCTTCTCGATAATCTTTTCGTTAAGATCTTCATCAGATGCTGCTTGATTAACCAAACTGCCTAACAGATAAGCGTCCTCAGATCTTCCTGTCTTCACAAACGCGGCATCTTCTATAGCATCAAAAAGAACGACACGTCGTTCGATATATTGGATAATTCGGAATAGGAGATCGACTTTATCCATTCCTTGTTGATACTGTCCATATTTTTCAAAGAAGTCTTCGATAATAGTTTTTGGATCTACTTGGTTCTCTACTTCACGCTCACAGTGTAAGGTGAAAAACGGCAGTAAAGCGCCCGTATACTTAATTTTCTGAAAGGGTAATGTTTGAAATAAGCTGTTATATAGCTCAAAACGGGTCAAGACCTCATTTTGATAGATTGTTTCTTGTTTTTCAATTCTCATATAATCTGTGTTTTATCGGAGTTCTAGCAATCCTAACAACCTTCGAATTTAATTGAAATAAATGAAATAAAAAACCTTTTATGTTGTTTATTCTATTTTTAATACCTCATTCCGTTATAACTATATCACTAATAGGACAATATTAATATCAAATTACTAAACCAAAAATTCATACTTAGCATTGCTAACTTGTGCTTCTGTCTTTCATAAACAAATCGTAGCTGCGGTTGTTTACTTGATACGCTTTATCTATTAATACCAAACAAAATGGAAAAATTGTATACTGCTGAGGTAACTGCGACGGGTGGACGGGACGGACACGTTAAATCTGCCGACGGAATGATCGATTGGAAGATGCGCAGACCTAAGGAACTAAAAGGTCAGGAAGCGGGGTATAATCCTGAGCAACTTTTTGCTGCTGCTTGGGCTACATGTTATTTATCAGCATTGATAGCCGTGGCGACAAAGGAAGGAGTTGATGCATCATTGGCAGAAGTGATTGTGAGAGTTTCTTTTAATAAAGCCGGCGAATCCTTTGTTTTGTCCGCCGAACTTGATGTTCATATTCCAGATATACATATTGAAGAAGCGCAACATTTGGCGGAAAAGGCCAACCATGTTTGCCCATATTCCAAAGCGACAAAAGGAAACATCGAATCGATTGTGCTTGCGTTGTAACTGATGTCTTGTTTTCGTACATTTGCGTATTACTAGCTATTAGAATTCAAGACATCTTAGACTCCCTGTAATACGCTTAAAATGATAAAGAAGGCGGATTTCTTACACTTTTTGCATGGTCAAGACTTTGCGAATGGTTTACGGATTTCTTTTGGGGCAATTATCCCTGCCTTAGTGGGTTTTTATTTTGGCGATTTAGAGACCGGTATTGCGATATCTATCGGTGCGCTTTATGCCAGCATTGCTGATACTCCAGGGCCAGTGGCTCACCGGCGAAATGCGCTATTGGCGACGCTGCTTTTAGTGTTTTTAATGACGCTGATAACGCAGTATTTGAACGGCTCACCGATATTATTAGTTACAGAACTTTTAGTCTTTAGTTTTTTATTCTCAATGTTAGCAGCATACGGCCCGCGTGCCGCAGCGGTAGGGACCACTGCTATGCTTATTGTTTTTTTGAATATTGAACCTCCTGAAGGGGGGCATAGTATTGTTGAATACTCCGCATTTATCACACTTGGCAGCGGCTGGTACGCTTTATTAAGCCTTTCATTGACACAGGTAATGCCCTATAGGCTTGCGCAACAAGAGTTAGCGGAAGCAGTCAGAGAGATAGCGACTTTTATTCGTATCAAGTCTGAGTTTTACGATCCAAGCAGCGATATCGACAAGTCGTATACCAAATTAATCGACCAACAAATTAAAATAAATGGTCACTTACATAGTTTAAGGGAGATTCTTTTTAAGAGTAAACTGATCGTAAAGGACGCCACCTCAATTGGACGGACTTTAATTTTAGTATTCTCAGACATCATCGACCTCTATGAGAAGGCAATGTCGACCCAATACAATTACGATGAAATTAGAGGTAAGTTTGGCGATACCGATGCATTAAAGGAAATTAGATTCACACTGATTCGCCTATCAAACGAATTGGATAATTTTGGGTATTACCTCGCATCAAATCGTAGACCCAAACTGCTGTTTAATCTTCAACAAGATTTAGAAAAACTAAAAGAAGTAATTGATCAGACATCACACAATAAGCATGAGAACACGTTTTATTTAAAGAAGGTACTTATCAACATAAGGAGTATCTCAAGACGAACACAAACGCTTTATAGTTATTTCCAAAACAAAGAAGTGGACCGTCAACGAAACATTGGGGACATTAGTAAATTCGTTTCGCATGACACGATTGACCTTAAGGTTTTCAGAAACAACCTGACCCTAAAGTCTGATATTTTCAGGCATGCTATCCGGACGTCGGTCGTGATGGTTGGAGCCTTTGCCCTCGCCTATTCAATCGATTTCGGACAACATATCAACTGGATACTATTAACGATATTGGTGATATTGAAACCGGGTTGGAGCTTGACCCGTGAGCGTAACTTCCAACGACTGGTGGGAACGATTGTGGGGGGAGGAATGGGGATTATTTTATTGATCTGGGTGACTGATCCAACCACACGCTTTTTTATGTTATTGGTATTTATGGTGCTCACGTATAGCTTGATACGCATCAACTATATCGTGGGTGTTATTTTCATGACCCCTTATTTATTGATTATGTTCAGTTTTTTAGGAGAGGGAACCATCGATGTAGCAAGGGAACGAATATTTGCGACGTTTATAGGTTGTGGACTGGCATTTATATCCAGCTATATTATCTTGCCAAGCTGGGAAGGGGAACAAATCGAAAAATATATGCGTAAGCTTTTGATTGCCAATTACAATTACTTTATTAAAATACCGGAAACGCTGGTAAGGACCGACTTGACGGAAACAGATTATAAGCTTGCAAGAAAGGAAGTCTACGTAGCCAGCGCAAACATGGCTTCTGCGTATCAACGGATGATTACGGAGCCGAAGAGCAAACAGAAAAACTCAAAAAGCCTGAATAAGTTTATTGTAGTGAATCACTTGTTCACATCGCATACGGCTAATCTAATTGATGCTGTTCAATCTACAAATAGTCAGGATATTAGTGGACGGCCTGTGCGAAACTTAAAACGTATAACGATAAAACTTGAAAAACTAATCGATCAGTTCCAGGAAGACAGCAAGAGTCCGTTCGAACCAGCGCAAATAAATATGCCAGAAACACTGTTAGTGGATTTGGTGGAGTCCGACGAGAAGACATTCCTTATCTCGCAAACACGTGAACTGCGACGGGTGACGGACGACCTGCGAAGAAGCTCTGATATTATTTTAGGAGTACTTCCGGACAGAAATACGCCTTTACCTTCAGAGACAATCCAATTATTAGCCGATCAGCCCGCGCCTATGAAGAATTAAAATATCTTGTCAATGAGCATGGTAACATCGGTTTTGAGACCGCCATGCAATGTAACCACACTCAAATCACTTCCTTGAGTTTCACGGAAATTACGAACATAAGACGATTCAACAAACAGGTAAAAGTCTCCCATCCGATAATGCGCACCCATTCCGCCACGGAGCCCGGCTGTCCAAGACGAAGTTTTTTTAATGTCTGCCTGCCCTGCTGAAATGTCGACTACGATATATGGCTCGTAAATTAGTTGAAGTGACGGTCCAGCATAGGCATACAATCGCAATGAACCTAAAAACTGGTTGATACCAGGCATGATTGACAATCCATACATATTCAAAGAACCATTCTGAAGTCGGAATTCGGAATCGGGGTTATCAACGACCTCATCGTATGAGAATCGTAGAAAATCGACTACTGGATACAAAAAATAGCGATCGCTGCTGAGAGGTATGTTAAGTCCGAGAATATTCGAAACTTTAGGTGAAAGGGCTTGATTGATGTCACCGACAGGAAATCCGAAACCAAGTCCACTTGAAACAAAAACCTTTTTACCCGGAGACGGGTCGGGCGAGACCTGACCGACCGCGTGACCGAAAACAGAGAGTAGAATAATAATAAAGATGATTCTCATAGAAATTTCTTTATAAAACATGAATCTGTACCCATTGTTTTGAACGACTAACTTCTGTCTATAAATACTGTTTACTTTGTGGCCCTTGACTAAACAATAAATCGACAATACTTAGGTTTGGAAGAAAGCCATGCTGGTCTTCAAAAACTTGAAAATAAGGTTTTGCGACAAATGTATTAAGCTTTTTTGGACTGATTACGTCACGATAATCGTTTACTCCCTCAGGGCTTTTCATATACGTTTCAGTATGTTGCAACGTTGGATCGATTTTTAGCAAAGAGAGGCACAACTCCAACAATGATAGGTTGAAGTCGAAAAGGAACTCTATTTTAGAATGGAAAAAAGGCGCAAAATCATCTTCGTAGTATTCGAAGTATGACGAGCTCCGATAAGAGGTTTGAAGACTCCGCCAGTGGAGACGTTGCCAATCGGCATCATAACTAATGCGCACATCTTTCATTTTAGTGTGTACGTGTGCACCTTTCTTAATAGGGATGGTTAGGTCAAGTTTACCATTGGGAGACTGAATTGAAGCCCTGTTCCGAAACGTTTGTTTAGGGTAATGCTCGAACTTCTCTAAATACACTTGTGACGAATTCGACTTAATTTTACTAAAATACTCGATTGGTCCCAGATAAAACAAGGGTAAAAGAATACCATTTTCCATATATTCGTAATATTAAGTTTTTTTTCTGCGAAAATAAATAAATAAAAAGATATTTGCTTTGGTTTAAGAAATACATGGAAATTCAGTCTCGGATACTATCATTTTTTATTTACCTCTGCTCACTACTCCCTTTTTGGGCTCTGTATCTACTATCTGATATTTTGTACTATGTATTGTATTATATCGTCGGCTATCGTCGTGAAGTTGTTTTTAAAAATCTAAAAAAATCCTTCCCCGAAAAAAGTAGCGATGACTTAAAGCGAATCGAAAAGTTGTTCTATCGTTCGTTAGGCGATATGATTGTTGAAAACATAAAAATGGCAAGTATCTCTGCCAAGGAATCAAAAAAACGCCTCACGATTCTTAATGAACGTGTACTACTTGACTATCTAGAAAAAGGCCAGCCTGTAATTATGGTTACAGGACATTATTCAAATTGGGAGTTGGGTATTCACGCACTCTCATTGTTATCACCCTACCCCTCTCTTATTGTGTATAAACCACTAAGCAATAAGGTGTTCGGCGCAGCATACAATAAAATCAGGTCGCGATTTGGTGCCGTGATGGTGCCAATGAAACAAACACTCAGAAAAATACATCATTATAGAAATCGAGCGCATACAAGTGTCTTCCTAGCCGATCAGACACCTATGAAAAGCGAATCAAAACACTTTATCACTTTCCTCAATCAGCCAACGCTAATGTATCTTGGTATCGAAAAAATTGCCAAAAAATTAAATTACCCGATAATATATAGTCACATTGATCGTGTTAAAAGAGGGTACTATACTTGTGAATTTACAGTTTTAGTTGATAACCCCTCAGAATACTCGGAAAACGAGATCACAGATTTACACAGTTCATTTCTCGAACAATTAATTCAGAAAAAACCCGAACTTTGGTTGTGGTCACATAAACGATGGAAACATAAACCTCATGCATAATTATCCAAGTGTAGCAATTGTTATTTTGAACTGGAACGGAAAATTTCATCTTGAAAGCTTCCTTCCATCAGTCTATAATAGCACGTACCCGAACTTGGAGTTCGTGATAGGTGATAATGCGTCAACAGATGATTCCATTGATTTTATCGAAAATAATTTCCCGCTAATACGCATTATTAGAAACGACGCTAATTATGGCTTCGCTGAAGGATATAATCGTGTGCTGGAACAAGTGGAAGCCGATTACTTTATATTACTGAATTCGGATGTCGAGGTAACTAATAACTGGATTGAACCGATCATTGCCGCAATGGAATCTGACCCAGAGGTAGCAGCTGCTCAACCCAAGATACGATCATGGTCCTTGAAGGACTCATTTGAATATGCAGGAGCTGCGGGTGGATTTATAGACCGCTACGGCTACCCTTTTTGTCGCGGACGTTTATTTAATCATGTTGAAAGGGACATTGGTCAATATAACGATTCAAAAGAAATCTTCTGGGCTACGGGTGCAGCGCTTTTTATTCGGAGCGATCGGTGGAAAGAGATCGGAGGTTTTGACAGCGACTTTTTTGCTCATATGGAGGAGATCGACCTTTGCTGGAGGTTAAAGAGGCGTGGACACAAGATCTGGTATTATTCTGATTCGGAAGTCTATCATGTCGGTGGTGGGACACTCGACAAGTCAAATGCTCAGAAGACATTTTTAAACTTCAGGAACAACTTATTCATGATTCTTAAAAATGCTCGTTACCCTAATTGTACAATCTTTATAAGATTGTGGCTTGACCTGATAGCGCTATTGCGTTTCGCTTTATCCGGCAAGTTCGCTGATGCCGGAGCGGTCAGCAGAGCCCATATAGATCTCTTTCGAAACTATCGCAGAATGATCAAAAAAAGGAACGCTTTCACAGCTCCGTTTTTAACTTCCAAGGTTTACGATGGTCTTATTATATGGGACTTTTTTGTCAAGAATAAAAGACGTTTTGGAGATTTACGTGAAGACAAATTCAGTTAAGCTCTAACCCCTGTATCGCTAAACGATAGCTTTCCAGACCAAATCCACTTATCACACCAAGGCAATTTTTCGCAAGATAAGAATGTTGACGGTATGCCTCGCGTGCGTGTACATTAGAAATATGTACTTCAATAACTGGACACGAAACAGCACTTATAGCATCGGCAATCGCCAAAGATGTGTGTGTGTAGGCACCCGCATTTAAGACAATTCCGTCGACATCAAAACCAACTTCATGAATCTTGTCGATAATAGCACCCTCGCTATTGCTCTGAAAATAGATGATTTCGTGCTGGGCAAACGCTTCAGTTAATACTTGAAAGTATTCATCGAACGACTTTTTGCCGTAAACTTCAGGTTCACGCTTTCCTAGTAAATTAAGATTTGGTCCGTTAATGATTTGTATTTTCATGCTAAGGTCGTTTTATCAAAGATAAGAAGCATTTTCTTATTACTTGATTCAGTTTCGTTCTTTTTTTTGCATATTAGGAGGAAAATTCGAACTATTATTTACAACACGAAATTGAAAATACTTTAAACCTATGAAACGCAGACTATTTTTACAACAATCAGCATTACTGTCTGCTGGCGTTATGGCGGGGAACTTAAGTTTCGCGGCAGGAAGCCAGCAATTTAAGGACATGAGACCTCCCGTTGCAGAAAGACACTTCAGCAGCCCGGCTATTGAAAAGGTAATCAAAGAATTCCAAAGTAAAGTAAAGAATAAAGAACTCGCTTGGCTATTTTCTAATTGTTTTCCAAACACGTTAGACACCACAGTGGATTATCAGGTATTGAACGGACGACCGGACACCTATGTAATTACAGGTGACATTGACGCCATGTGGCTGCGCGATAGCAGTGCACAAGTGTGGCCCTACCTGCCGTTCATGAAAGAAGACAAGAAATTACAAGACCTCATTGCTGGCGTGATTAATAGACAATCTGCGAATATCAATATAGATCCTTACGCAAATGCTTTCTACAAAACAGCTGATCGGGTTGGAGATTGGAAAGACGATAGAACCGACATGCAACCGGGAATACATGAGAGAAAATGGGAAATTGACTCACTTTGCTATCCGATCCGTTTAGCTTATGCATATTGGAAAGCAACTGGTGACACCTCGCCATTCAATGATGCTTGGGTAAGCGCACAGAAGAAAACCTTGCAAACTTTTCTCGAGCAACAACGGAAGGAGGATCTTGGCCCGTATAAGTTTGAAAGAGAAACTGCTCGCGCTACTGACACCTTGCCGATGGATGGCTATGGATATCCCGTTAAACCCGTAGGTTTGATCTGCTCCAGCTTCCGTCCAAGTGACGACGCAAGCGTATTTTCATTCCTAATCCCATCCAACGCATTTGCCGTAATTAGTCTGCGTGAGTCTGCTGAGATGTTAACCACTATTACAAAAGAGAAAGAAACAGCGACGCGAATGCTTGAGCTAGCTAACGAAGTGGAAAAAGCTATCCAGGAACACGGAATCGTGGATCATCCACGCCATGGCCGCGTTTACGCTTTTGAGGTTGATGGTTTCGGCAGCTATCTTATGATGGATGATTCGAACGTACCAAGTTTACTCTCGCTACCTTATCTAGATGCAGTTACAGTGAACGACCCTATTTATCAACGTACAAGAAATTATGTTCTGTCACCAAACAATCCATTCTTCTTCAAAGGAAAAGTTGCTGAAGGCGTTGGCGGACCGCATATTGGCTTAGACATGGTATGGCCAATGAGTATCGTGATGCGTGCGATGACAACTAGTGATAAGAATGAAATAAAAAAATGTATTGATATGCTGCGTGTAAGCAATGCAGGGACCGGCTTTATGCATGAGTCTTTCCATAAGGACGATCCTTCTAACTTTACAAGAAGCTGGTTTGCATGGACCAATACACTGTTCGGCGAACTATTATGGAAAGTATATCAGGAAAAACCCCATTTATTAAATGCGTAACGCTAATGGTGGGCCTATCGGCATATTCGATTCAGGGTACGGAGGCTTAACAGTTTTCAAGGAGATTGTTAAGCTACTACCTCAGTATGATTATATTTATTTAGGGGACAATGCTCGCGTACCATATGGTACGCGAACATTCGAAACAGTTTATCAATATACGTGGCAATGCACACGTACGCTGTTTGAAATGGGCTGCCCACTTGTTGTTCTTGCCTGCAATACGGCATCAGCGAAAGCTCTGAGAACGATCCAGATGAATAACCTACCTGCGTACCCTGAGTCCAAAAAGGTGTTGGGCGTCATTCGCCCGACCACAGAACGGATCGGCGAGTTTACAAAAACCAGGCATGTAGGCATTTTAGCAACCCCCGGAACGATTAAATCAGAGTCTTATCGGATAGAAATCGAACGATTTTTCCCAGATATTTCCGTATATCAAGAAGCTTGTCCAATGTGGGTCTCGCTTGTTGAAAACAATGAAATGGATACAGCAGGAGCCGCATATTTTGTTAAAAAACATGTTGATCAGCTGTTAAAACAGTCGCCCTACATTGATACTATCGTTCTTGCTTGTACCCACTACCCACTTCTATATCCACTAATCCGGAAGTTTACCCCTCCGTCCATCACTATTATGGAACAAGGAGGACTAGTAGCCGAAAGTCTGAAAGACTATCTAAATAGGCACCAAGAGCTTGATTCCTCTTTGTCCAAGGGTAGCCATAAGAAATTTTTCACCACTGAAAACCCAACAATATTCAATGAAAAAGGGGGGATATTCTACGAAAAAGAAGTAAAATCCACGCAGATATTTGTCTAAACTTCCGGTCAGTCAACTATCATCGTCCGTCAAGGATATTTCGGCTGCGCTAAGACTTGCTTTATTCCGTAATTCTCCAAGGCCCTGGACATGAAACATAACTTCATCATTGGGATTGAGCCATTGATCCTCATAGGCTTCATCATTCCTTTTATTTTCCTCATTAACGTCTTTTAAACAAGCCCCTTGGATCTTACCTGAACCTATTATATCACCAGGATATAATGTTGCTCCGTAAGACACCCTTTCTATTATTTCAGCAAATGTCCAAGGCAAGTGGATTGTATTGGTTTCATAAACCTTCTCGCCCTTCACAATACATTCAGCTTCCATCTGGTAGTGTTTACCAATATGGCCTTCTTTTGTGACTTGATACTCGTCTAATTCATCTGGTGTTACTAAAAAAGGACCTGTTGTGACACTAAAGTCCATGCTTTTCGCCGAAGTATCGACAAAGTTCTGTTCATCATCCTGGATACCTCTTGAAACATACGTAACGAGCATCATAATACCACCAATGTAATAATCGGCATGTTCTGCCCGAATATTTCTGCCCTCTTTGTTCAAAACGGCAGCGATTTCTAATTCGAAATCCAATTTACCAAAATGATATTGCATGCAATCAACGTCCCCCTCTCCTCCGACCGCATGATGATTACCAAAATTCCATATCGGAAACGGTAACCCTTTTACGTTCTTATTAATGCAATTCCGAAATGATTTAGGATTAGGCAACGGTGCGGTGATTACTTTATCGTCTAAAGACTTCTGAGCATATTGCCCATTAGCAATTTCTTCTATGGTAATTTTTGCAAAATCCATTCCTTGGTTTTCTTGTTGGAGGAAGCCAAGCATTGTTTCGCTGATAAATGGGTTGATATTATGTAGATCGTATAATTGATCGTTTACAATTATACCTAAACGGGGACTGTCAACATCGAGATAGGATACAAATTTCATATGCTAATTCATATACCAAATCAACAAGTGCATCAATACATTGTTTTAAAAAAGCCATTAACGCAAAAAAAGGAGATTGTAACCATACAATCTCCTTTTTTATTTTAGAATCTTATTCGCAATTATAATTTTTGGACGTTCACTGCTTGAAGGCCTTTACGACCTTCAGTCACTTCGAATTCAACGTCATCTCCGTCATTTAAGACATCGATTCCACCTATTACATCCTTGAAATGCACGAAGATGTCTTGACCATCTTCCTGAATAATAAATCCAAATCCTTTTTGGGCATTAAACCACTTTACTTTTCCGGTTTTCATTAATTTAATTTTATACTGCTTAATTGCAGTCGAAACCGGTATACTTTTGATATAACAGTCAAGAACTGCGTTAATTATTATACCAAAGATAAAAAAATGGAGAAATAAAACGAATTTGCGTCAAACTATAATTTGCTATTCGCATCTAAACAATTCAGCTCCTCGAAAGCTTGTTTCAATCGGGTAACGAATGATTCCTCTCCTTTACGCAACCATACGCGTGGATCATAAAACTTCTTGTTTGGAGCATCAGGGTCATTGGAATTGCCGATCTGACTTTGAAGCGAATCCTCATTAGCCTGATAGTAATCACGAACACCATCCCAGAAAGCCCACTGCATATCCGTATCGATGTTCATCTTAATTGCACCATATGAAAGAGCTTCCTTTATTTCTGCCGGTGAAGAACCAGAACCACCATGAAATACAAAATTTACTGGCTTGTCCTCGGAAATATTAAATTTCTCACGAATATATTTCTGTGAATTATTTAAGATAACCGGCTGTAATTTCACATTTCCAGGCTTATATACGCCATGAACATTACCAAATGCTGCTGCTACGGTAAACTTGTCACTCACTTTACTTAATTTCTCAAAAGCATATGCAACTTCTTCGGGTTGTGTATATAACTTTGAGCTGTCTACATCCGTATTGTCAACACCATCTTCTTCGCCACCAGTAACACCAAGTTCAATCTCAATAGTCATCCCCAATGGCTTCATACGTTCTAGGTACTTAGCAGAGATCTCAATATTTTCCTCCAAAGACTCCTCTGAAAGATCTAACATGTGAGATGAGAAAAGCGGCTTTCCGTGTTTCTTAAAAAACTCCTCACCATGATCTAACAAACCGTCAATCCATGGAAGTAACTTTTTAGCAGCATGGTCAGTGTGTAAAATCACTGCTACACCATAGTGCTCGGCTAATAAATGAACATGTTGTGCTGCTGAGACCGCACCAAGCACACAGGCCTTTAAATTATCGTTATTTAACGACTTACCTGCATAAAATTGTGCTCCACCATTTGAAAGCTGGATAATAACGGGTGAATTAACCGCCTTCGCTGTTTCCATTACAGCATTAATAGAATTTGTTCCAATAATATTTACAGCCGGAAGTGCAAATTGATTCTTTTTAGCTATTTCAAACAGCTCTTGTACCGCGTCTCCGTGCAATACACCTTTGTAATTTTTTAAGCTCATTAAAAATAATAATTTGTAAAATTGAATTAAACTTTACGAATTTAACAAAAAAGTTCGGGTATCTATAAAGACCTACAACAAATGAAATTCTATTTCTATTTTTTTTCGTTAATTTGCACGAAATTGAAAACATAGAAAATGGCTTGGTTCAGACGTAATAAAGTTGGTATCAATACTGCAACAGAAAATAAGAAGGAAGCGCCAGATGGCTTATGGAAGAAATGTCCGTCATGTAAGAAGCCTCTTTTAAAATCAGAGCAAATCGAAAATCAATATGTTTGTCAGTATTGTAACTTTCATTTGAGAATAGGATCGGCAGAATATTTTTCGATTTTATTTGATGACAACTCATTTACAGAGCTTTTCGCTAACTTGAGATCGGGCGATCCTCTTAACTTTGAGGATACCAAAAAGTATACAGACCGACTGGCAGACAGTTACAAAAAGACTGGATTAAACGATGCGATAAGAAGTGCACACGGTAAGATGGAGGGCGAAGAATTAGTCATTGCCTGCATGGATTTCGCTTTTATAGGTGGGTCAATGGGTTCGGTAGTTGGCGAAAAAATTGCAAGATCGATCGACTATTGCATGGAGCACAAGATTCCTTTTTTACTTATATCGAAATCAGGCGGTGCCCGGATGATGGAAGCAGCATTTTCACTAATGCAAATGGCAAAAACATCGGCGAAACTGGCATTGTTGAGTCAAGCAAAGATTCCCTATATATCGTATCTAACCGACCCGACCACAGGAGGGGTAACTGCTTCGTATGCTATGTTAGGGGACATAAACATATCAGAACCAGGAGCTCTAATTGGATTCGCTGGTCCACGTGTCATTAAAGAAACTATTAAAAAGGACTTACCTAAGGGATTTCAGACTGCCGAGTTTGTGCTTGAGCATGGGTTCCTCGATTTTATCGCCAATAGAAAAGACATGAAAAGCAAAATCGCATCATTCTTACGGATGGTAAAATAGATGCGATTTCTAATGTGGTAACGATACAAATCTTAGCTATCAGTCTTAGGGGTTGAACCGGTCAACGGTTCCCCATGATCTCGACCACGCTTACGATTTAGTATTTCTGATTTGGTATCGGAAATAACATTATCTTGAGACTCAGCATCTGCTGAATTAATGTCATCGAAACCTGTCGGTACTCTTGTATCCGATTCGTCTTCCGATTCACTTCTTCGAGTTGTCTTGGAATTCTTTTCTTCGTGATCTTTCATATTAATTCTCCTTCCTTTATTTATAGGAAAACGAGAATCCGAAAGCATTGTTTGTATTTTTATTTTGACAGTTCGGTCAAGAAGACCTCCTTAAGTTTAGACACGACTATATCAACCTCCTCTTTCGTATTGTATTTACTGAATGAGAAACGGACCGAGGGCTTATTAGGATTGGAGCCAATTGCAGTTAAAACATGGGACCCGATGTTAGACCCAGAGCTACAAGCGCTTCCGCCCGATGCGGACACACCCGCAATGTCAAGATTAAACAACAACATATCCGCCATATCCATTTCTGGGAAACAAATATTTAAAACCGTGTATAAACTTTTATCTGGATCCAGCTCACCGTTTACCGTACACTCTGGAATATGCTTTTGAACTTGTTCAAGCATATATGATTTCAAACTCTGAATATGAGCCTGATGTTCGTCCATATGCTCATACGCTATTTCAAGTGCCTTTGCTAAGCCAACAATCCCATAAACATTTTCTGTTCCGCCACGCATATTACGTTCTTGAGCACCACCGTATAACAAGGGTTTTATTTTTACATTATGGTTTATATATAAAAATCCGACACCCTTCGGTCCATGAAGTTTGTGAGCCGCGCAGGTTACAAAATCTATATGTATCTTACTCAGGTCGTGCTCATAATGCCCCATCGTTTGAACGGTATCACAATGAAACAGTGCCTCATGTTGTTGGCAAATATCTGACACCCGTTTGATATCGAGTAGTGTACCAATTTCATTGTTTGCATGCATTAACGATACGAAGGACTTGGGGTTTGCCGCCAGCAAAGATTCAAGCTGCTCTAGATTGACATTTCCATGGGCATCTACATCCAGCTGACTTAGTTTGATTTTACCCTCTTTCTCTAGATTTTCCAATGTATGCAATACTGCATGATGTTCAATAGGAGAACTAATAGCATGTGTAATATCATGATCCTCAATACCTTTTCGGATCGCCATATTATCCGCTTCAGTTCCTCCGGACGTAAAAAAGATTTCCGCTGGAGATACTTTTAAGAGACCTGCAACTGTTTTTCGCGCCTTTTCTATCAATGTCCTTACCTCGCGACCATGAGCGTGGATTGATGATGGGTTGCCGTATGCATGTTGCATTACGTCAATCATCTCTTGCGCAACCACCGGATCAATAGCAGTTGTCGCAGCGTTATCAAAATATATTCGCATTTTGCAAATTTATGAATTAGTCTTTAATTAAAGACCTAATATTGGTCATAACTTTATCAGCAATAGCTTCAGCTTCTGCCAATGTAGGTGCCTCGGAGTATATACGAATGATGGGTTCGGTGTTCGATTTGCGCAGATGGACCCATTTATCTTCAAAATCAATCTTCAGTCCGTCTATGGTGCTAAAGTTCTCATTCTGATAGATCTTTTCAACCTCATTAAGTATTTGGTCGATGTCCATACCGTCTGTCAGGGTGATCTTATTTTTGGACATATAGTATTGTGGATAAGTGGCGCGAAGCTCGGAAATCGTTTGTTTCCGTTTGGCTAAATGAGTTAAAAACAAAGCTATACCAGCTAATGCATCACGTCCGTAATGTGTTTCAGGGTAAATGACACCTCCATTTCCTTCACCCCCAATGACAGCTCCAACTTCCTTCATTTTATTTACCACATTCACTTCGCCCACCGCAGCGGCAAAATATTCGCCACCATGTTTCAAGGTCACATCTCTCAATGCTCTCGTAGAAGACAAGTTCGAAACAGTATTACCTGGTTTGTTTTCTAAAATGAAATCAGCTACCGCAACCAAGGTATACTCTTCGCCAAACATTTCACCATTCTCCATGACGAAACACAGTCTATCTACATCCGGGTCAACAGCGATCCCTAGATCCGCATGCTCCTTAACAACCAATGCAGATAATTCCGTCAAATTTTCAGCTAACGGTTCTGGATTGTGCGGAAAGTCACCATTAGGTTCACAAAAAATCTCATAAATCGTTTCTACACCCAATGCCCTTAGTAAAGCAGGCACAAAGATTCCGCCTGTTGAATTTACTGCATCTACCGCTATTTTAAAGTTAGCACGTTTAATGGCTTCGACATCAACAAATTCTAATGCTAAAACCTCGTCAATATGCTTTTGGAGATATGAATCATCAAAGCTCACTTTTCCAAGATCATATACCTCCGAAAAGTCGAAATCTAATTTATCGGCGATTTCAAGCACTTTCTTTCCTTGCTCGTCGTTTATAAACTCACCCTTCTCATTTAAGAGTTTTAAAGCGTTCCACTGTGCAGGGTTGTGGCTAGCAGTAAGAATGATCCCCCCACCAGCGTTCTCTTTCGGGACAGCGATCTCCACCGTGGGAGTAGTAGATAATCCAAGGTCTACGACATTCATTCCAACACTTTGGAGGGTTCCTACGACCAAGTTTCTTACCATCTCGCCAGACATCCGAGCATCACGACCAACCACAATTTTATTATTGCCGGTATTCTGGAGAATCAACCTGCCAAAGGCTGCTGTAAATTTAACAATATCTAATGGGCTTAATCCGTCGTTTGGACGACCTCCGATGGTGCCACGTATTCCGGAAATAGACTTAATCAGTGTCATAGCTAGTTTCTTCGATTTAAAACCGTAAAAGTAAGGAATGTGAAGGAATTTTTCTGTCTCAAATGAAACAAACAACCGTACATTTATTATATTTGCAACTTAATTGAATTAGCGACGTAAAGAAACAACGGTATTGCCCTATTAATTATGTCACGGTGCGCTTACCGCTTTTTTTTAAAATGCTTTTCATCCAATAGTAAAGATGTGTATCTTCATTCTCACTAGCTCAATGTATTTAGCATGAACAATCATGATTGAACAATTAATAGAATTAGACCAACAGCTCTTTTTATCGATCAATAAAGGATTAGCAAATCAATTTTTTGATTTCTTAATGCCCCTACTTCGAAACCCTTACACGTGGGCACCCTTATATCTATTCTTCATTATTTTCGCTATTAGAAATTACAAGAAAAAAGGAATTATTATGATTCTTTTACTTTTAGTGACATTCGGCTTAGGGGACTATACATCTGCTTCGATAATTAAGCCTGAAGTTATGCGCGTACGACCATGCAACGACGTGCCGTTTAAAGAGCAGGTCACTACACGGGTACGCTGTGGAAGCGGCTATAGCATGCCCTCATCGCATGCCACCAATCATTTCGCAATCGGTATTTTTATCCTCATGTTATTTAGGCGTCAATGGAAACCGATTGTCTGGCTTTCACTTTTATGGGCGGCATCCATCAGTTTTGCACAAATTTATGTAGGTGTGCATTATCCAGGGGATATATTGGTGGGCGCATTACTCGGAACTGCAATCGGACTCTTTACATCGTGGCTATTCTTTTTCATCCAATCTAAAGCACAACGGTCAGAAACATGATCATTAGCAGTATACTGTTTATTTCAGCTCTTTTAGGCGGGCTTTCCGTCTTTATTGTAAAACGAGATAATACTAAATTACTCAAGCTTATTCTCGCATTTAGCGGATCCTACATTTTTGCGATCACTATTTTACACCTGATACCTGACACCTATAACGCAGGTGATGAAAAAATAGGCTTATATGTTTTAGGAGGATTTTTATTTCAATTGCTTTTGGAGCAATTTTCGGCCGGTGTTGAGCACGGACACCTTCACCCGCACAAGAATGGCGATCATCAAGAACATGAGAAATATCTGTTCCCAGTAGGCGTGATGGCTAGTCTTTGTTTACACGCATTTCTCGAAGGAATGCCTTTAGCCGGAGAGCACGGAAATTATTTACTTTTCGGTATTGCAATCCATCATATACCAGCCGCATTTGCCCTTGGCACATTATTACTACGCGCTCAGCTCAGCAATCGACGAACCTTAATGTCTTTAATCCTCTTTGCAGCCATGTCTCCGCTCGGATATTTACTTAGCGAAGGGATTAAAAGCCACTTAGTGATAGATATCTCTCAATATTTTGATAAAATAATGGCGGTTGTTGTTGGGATATTTTTACATATTTCAACAACGATTCTATTCGAATCATCGACAAAAGATCACCGTTATAATAGACAGAAAATTGTAGCTGTATTACTAGGTGTTCTAATATCTCTTCTTAATTTCCTGTTTGGCCATTCTCACTAATTAGTTGAGGATTTTAACAGGCACTTTAGCGTGGAAATGTTCCTCCAAATATTTACCGTCACCGTGAAGTGTCCATATTTCTATCGGATCCACTACACATATATATTCCAAAATTTCACCCCAGTCAACATGGTCTGAAATGTATAAAGACATGTCGTTATTCCTTTGTAGACGCTCCCATCCAGAAGCAAATACTTTCTTCAAGTTCGTAGCTCTGAAATAACTATTAAAGGTCAATGGTGGCACGATATAAATTTGATTTTCTAAGTTCGATTTCAGCGCTTTTCGCTCGTAAGGGCTATATCGCAGAAAGTCGACTCCATATTGTTCATACACCCTGTGTATGGGCAGAATGGAATAGTGCAAGTGGACGGCTTTCTGTGGACAGTATTTATTTATTAAATAATTCAACCGCTGCGCCTTGCCTAAGCCATAAGCTCCTAAAAGTACATTATCGCTGAACGTATTTAATTTTTTAATCTCTTCAACATCGCTCGGATGATGAGTTGTCGGGTTTGCGAATGTGCTTTCGGTGATGAGCACGTCCGCTCGGAAATAGTCAATCGGCGTACAAGTGGGATCAGGTTGAACTTTATAATCTCCTGTATACAGATAGCTAACATTTTTATATTCAAGTAAAATCTGCGCCGATCCTAAAATATGTCCCGCGGAAATAAAAGTGATTTTCACACCACCTACATCAAAGGACTGGAAGTATTCAAATAAACGAAACTCGTGCCCACTCGCTTTACCATAGCGTGATTTCATGAATGCTTGTGTTGGCGGAGTGCAGTAAACCGTCACATTATTTCTACAAGCATGGTCACCATGAGCATGGGAGATAACTGCTGTCTTTACCGAACTTGTTGGATCGATATGAAAATTGCCCGTGGCACAGTAAAGGCCTTGTTTCGTCATTACTAAAAAATCTGAAATGATTTCTTTCATCTAAGATTTGTTTAACTTTGAGCGGCTAAGAAAATAACCGTGTAAGCTTAATACTTGCGGTAATAGTGCAGTGCTGCCGTCGTTTTCAATTACAAAATCCGAAAGTTCACGCTTTTTATCCTCCGGCATCTGTTTGTCAATTCTCGCACGCACCTCTGCTTCTGTAGTATTGTCACGTTTCATAACTCGCTTAATCCGCAAATTCTCAGGAGTATAAACAAGGATAGTGAAATCACAATCCTTATATGACCCACTTTCAAAAAGTATTGCCGCTTCTTTAATTATGTAGGGACTATCTTGTTCTTTACTCCAATCTTCAAAAGCCTGGATAGCAGCTGGATGGACTAAACTATTTAACTTTTCTAAAGCTTGTGAATTATTGAAAACCAATTTCGCCAAAGCTTTTCTATCCAATATCTCC
Organism: Albibacterium profundi; assembly: GCF_042159835.1. Taxonomy (NCBI): domain Bacteria; kingdom Pseudomonadati; phylum Bacteroidota; class Sphingobacteriia; order Sphingobacteriales; family Sphingobacteriaceae; genus Albibacterium; species Albibacterium profundi. The sequence goes on from NZ_JBBVGT010000002.1 coordinate 573,412, forward strand.
TCCTCGGAATACAGCTCTGATCCAAATTCTCGCTTGATTGCGTCAATTAAATGAGGGTCTTTATTCATTACAGACTTAGCGGCATCATCGGCATAGAACACAGGAATCTTAAGTATCTCAAACACCTTACATACGGTGGTTTTCCCGCTCCCAATACCGCCAGTTATTCCGATTTTAAGCATCTCTATTCCTTTATGATAAAATCAACATTCTGAGGGCTAATTTTGACGATTTCACAAAACTCAGGGAACTGAGTTAGGATAACAGGTAAACTTTCGACTTGGTTATTCTTCCAACTTTCAAGATTGACGACGGCTTCGAACGAGCTCGGCAGAATATCCATATAACTTCTCAAAGAAACTAAAACTGTGACTTTAACTTTTGACGGAATTAAACGAACAGAAGCAAACTCCTCCGCATTCTCAACCCGGATTGGAATCTCTAAAACCTTTTCGGTAACCTCCCCTACTGGTATTTTGAACTCGACAATATTAGGATAGACATTGATATTAGCCTGTTTCTTCTGCTGGAGAAAAAGTCTGCCAGAAATATCTGAATTAATATCTTTTCTACGGAGTGTGTCTGTCTCCCACGCATCAATCCTTGCTAGATCTTCTAAGGGACCGGTGACGGTTACATATTTTGGGTTCAATAGAACACTATCAATGATCGCATATTGTTTTTGAAAGCTTAGATCCGATGCGAACTTGATTGGGACCTTCTTAACAGTCTGTTTTGAAAAGTCGAAATGGAGCGTATCCGGAGATATTGATACGATGCGCTGGTTACTAGAAAATTGCCTGTTGATAAAACCCATTTGACTTGAAAACACCACCCAATCACGCGTCCTTAACGGACTAATATCAACGTTGATTTCCTGTGATTGGAAACTAAGCCGCGCAAAAACAACTTGCCACCCAGAACCTTCTACTTGGAGATCAACTGTGTCCGACTGAAGCGGGTGGAACGCTTTATTATTAGGTGCATTGACATAACGAATAGCTGCGGGGATCCTGTAAGTGTACATATTAGACATAGCAAATAAGGCCCACGAAAAAACAGAAACACATATACACACAATGAAAATGCGTACTTTCTGCCTTTGAACCTTTGTTAAATTTAATATTGCCATGTCCTTCCTGTAAGATATTAAAATCAAAAACGCTTAACAAACGGTTATAAAAGGTTATGACCATTCGTTAAGCGCCTGAAATGAGACTACCGAGCTTACTGGGCGTTAGCAGCTTTAGAAGCGTCTAAAGACACTGAACTTTTATCAAAGCGGATCTTAACCCCATTACCAACATCAAGTAATATTGATGTATCGTTAACCTCCATAATTCGTCCGTGAATACCAGCTGTTGTTACAACCTTGTCATTAACCTTTAATGCTTCAATATATTTCTTATGTTCTTTTGATTTTTTCATCTGTGGTCTTATCATAAAAAAATAAAAGACCACGATTATCAAAATCATGGGTAAAAAGCTCATTAATCCGCCGCCCGGAGCAGCCTGTAGCAAAATGTTTCCTGTTGTCATATTTCTATTTACTTATATATAATTTATTTTACCTGACCTTTTAGATGAAAGATTGTTTGTGATTCTTTCGTATTGGAAAGCATGGTGATGACTTTGTGTTGCATGCCCGGTTGATTACTGGTGTCAAAAACAACCTCAATCGTTGACTGCTCTCCAGGATTAATAGGTTCTTTTGGATAATTTGGTGTTGTACATCCACATGAAGCACGTACTGAACTTATAATTAAGGGTGTATTCCCGGTATTTGTGAATGTGTACTCATGCTTGACCTTTTGTCCCTCGTTTACAACGCCAAAATCATAGGTATCATTTTCAACTTCTACAACTGCAAACTCTGTGGCACTAGCCTCATCAGATTGAGTGTTTTCGGTTTCAGTACTTGCAGTATCTGCTGTTGTATTTGCACTGCTGTTACATGATACAGCAAGTACAGATATTACAAACGCTGCCAATATCGATTTTAGATAGTTCCTTCTCATAACCCTTTTAAATATTTGGTACTTCTTTACAAATATAAATTTATTCATTTAATCCTCGGCCATATTTCCGAATTCTTCCATTACTTTTAAGCTCACCCAGAATTTTATCAAGTATTCCGTTGATAAATGTATTGCTCTTAGGCGTACTAAAAAGCTTGGACATCTCTATATATTCGTTGATAGTAACTTTAACGGGAATTGAAGAAAAATTGAGTAATTCCGAAATAGCCAACTGCATGATCAGGGTATCCATCAACGCTATTCGATCCGCTTCCCAGTTCTTTGTCTTTTTCCCAATCATCTCGCTGTACTCTTCCGAATGACGAACGGTTAGCACAAATAAATCGATAATAAACTCCTTATCCTCATTCCAATTCGGCGTTAAATCGGCAAGCTTGTTTTCATAAGGATTATGTGAGACGAAATTCTTAAAAGTTTTGGCAACCAAAGCTTGTAATACTTCTTTATCAAGCTGCCAATTTATAAATTTCTCTTCGAAGGCTTGATCAACAATTGGAAGCTTAAGAATAATTTTCTTAAAAATATATTTGATGATATCCTTATCTTCTGATATGCTATGAGAATCTTGCGATAAATACGCTTGGTATTCATCCGAATCCCGCAGTTTATGAAATACCTGCCTTACAATTTCTGGGTCAAATGACCATGAGACATGATACTTTTTACTTTGATCGATAAACTTTTCGTTTTTACGAAGCGTATCGATAAACACATTGCCTTGTAAACGTAGGTTTGCATTAAGATCTTGTTCAGTCGGTAAAAACTTTCGAGACCGTTCGTCCGCGTCTATCACTGTATAATCAGCAATATCAACCAAAAGATTTAAAAGCCAGATATACATTTCATTTACCTGATCAATATTTTTCAATAAGGCCTTTTCAAACTTAGTGACGTTTTTGTCTTCGGATTGATAATATGCATAAAGAGTCTGCAAGACCTTAACGCGGAGATGTCTGCGATTTAACATTATAAAGAACGATTTTTTTGTGGAAATATAACCTTTTTACAGTCGCCTGTGATTATTAATAATTTTTATTGAATTTATCCTATCCTCTGCTATTCTATTAGCCGCTTGATGGGCAGAAATTTGCTCTAGCTTTGATTTTTGAATCACAGAACGTGTTGCTTCATAGATATTTTCTGCAAGCTCTAACGTCCTAGAGTTGGAATAACCAGCTAATTCCGAATAGCAACTAATCAACCCGCCCGCGTTAATCAAATAATCCGGTGCATACAAAATACCCCGTTCTAGAAGCATCCTACCATTCCTATCTTCATCTTTCAATTGGTTATTCGCGGATCCTGCAATAATTTTGCATTTTAACTTAGGAATCGTGTCGTCATTCAACGTTCCGCCCAATGCACAAGGAGCGTATACGTCGACATCCATATTATATATATTATTTGCTTGAACAACTTCTGCTCCATATTGGTTCGCAACATAGACCATTCTGTCTACCACAATATCGCTGACATACACTTTTGCATTTTCTCGTCTAAGCAAAGAAACTAGGTCAGCACCAACTTGGCCACTACCTTGTACTAAAATTGTCCGTCCAGCTAAACTATCATTACCAAACATCTCTTTAATACCGGCTTTAATACCATAGTAAACACTTTTGGCAGTAAATGGAGAAGAGTCACCGCTGCCTCCAACAGAAGCGGGCAAACCAGCAACATGGGGTGTCTCCATTTTGATAATCTCCATGTCTCGAGGGGTAGTGCCAATATCTAATGATGTTATATAGGTTCCATTCAACTCATTGACAAATTGACCAAAGCGTCTAAGTAGAGACTCACTTTTTATTATGGAATTGTTGCCAATTATTACAGCGTTTCCACCGCCTAGATTCACGCCGGTGATCGCCGACTTGTATGTCATGGCTTTTGACAATCTCAAGGAATCTTTAATAACTTCTTGTTCAGTTTTGTATTCTAGGATACGAGTACCTCCGATCGCGGGTCCCAAAGTGGTATCATGAATTGTGATAATAGCTTTAAGACCTATCTTTTCATCATTGCAAAACGCGATCTTTTGATGGTCGAATTGACTTAACAATTGAAAAATGTCGGTATTTGTTGTGCTCTCAGTACTCATTTTAACAAAGGTGATCCCTTGCGGTCAAAAGTAATAATTTTTATAGAATATTACGCTATAAATCAAGTATTAGGTATTTACCTAATGATTAAAGGATAATTCATATTTTTGTATTCTATGAAGTACCTATCATACCTGAACAAATACTTTTATAAGTATAAATGGAGGTTAATTCCCGGCGTATTATTTGTAATCGCTTCCAACTACTTCGGCATCTTACCAGCGCAGGTCATTCGCGTAGCGTTTGATCTTGTCAAAGAAAACATCAGCTTATATCAGATATTCGAGGGCTTCAATAGGCAGCAGGAAATTTATCAGATTTTTGGATACAGCTTATTATTATTTGGTGCCGCAGTCCTTATTCTAGCATTAATCAGAGGTCTATTTCTGTTTCTGATGAGACAAACAATTATCCTAACATCGCGGCACATTGAGTACGATTTAAAGAATGAAATCTATGCTCATTACCAAAAACTAGATATGGCGTTTTACAGACGCAACAATACTGGCGATTTAATGAACCGGGCAACGGAAGATGTCGGCCGTGTCCGTGGATACCTAGGACCTGCTGTGATGTATTCGATTAACACTGTTGTTCTCACCATTATGGTGATTATAGCAATGTTGCAAGTAAATAAAACACTTACATTTTACGCACTACTCCCTATTCCAATTCTTACGATCGTAATACTCTTCATTAATAAAATTATTAATATCCGAAGTGAAAATATCCAGAAACAACTTTCTGTATTATCGAATTTTGTTCAAGAAACATTTTCTGGCATCCGAGTAATTAAAAGTTATAATAGAGAAGAAAAAAAAGCGAGTGATTTTTTAGATGAAAGTAATACATATAAAGACGTCTCCATCTCTCTAGTCAAAGCACAGGCGATCTTCTTTCCTTTAATCCTGTTACTTGTTGGTTTGAGTACAATTTTAACCGTATATGTAGGGGGCCAAGAAGTGATAAAAGGGACTATTTCATCGGGAAACATTGCAGAATTTATTGTTTATGTTAACCAACTAACCTTCCCAGCAATGGCACTTGCCTGGGTAAACTCTCTTATCCAACGTGCAGCTGCTTCACAAAAACGGATCAATGAATTTTTAGAGACCAAACCGGATATCTATAACGAAAACGATGGGATAAGAAAAAAACTAGAAGGAAAAATAGCGTTCAAAAATGTAGTTTTTACCTATCCTGATACCGGGATTACCGCTTTGGACGATATATCTTTTAACGTGAACCAAGGTGAAATATTAGCAATCTTGGGTAAAACCGGCTCGGGAAAGTCTACCATCGCAGCATTGTTGATGCGGATGTATAACTTAAATGCTGGAAAAATAACAATAGACGACGTCGATATCACCGAATATAACTTACAGTATTATCGTGAGCAAATCGGCTATGTCCCTCAAGACGTCTTTCTTTTTTCCGACACGATTGCCAGGAACATTGCTTTCGGCCAGAACACCGAAGACGAGGAAAAAATTAAATGGGCTGCCCGATCAGCAGCCGTTTATGACAACATTATGAACTTCGATAAGGGTTTCCAGACAGCAATTGGCGAACGAGGAATAACATTGTCGGGTGGCCAAAAACAACGTATATCGATCGCCCGGGCGCTAGTCAAGGATCCAGAAATATTGATATTCGATGATTGCCTGTCAGCTGTAGACACAAAGACAGAAGAAGAAATTCTAAACCAGCTCGGCAAGATCATGCAAGGCAAGACGAGTATTCTTATCTCACACCGCGTATCAACCGTTAAAAACGCAGACAAGATCATCTTATTAGAGGCCGGAAAAATAGTTGAAAAAGGTAATCACGACCAGCTTATCGCACTCGGCGGAAAATATTTCGAATTATATGAAAAACAGAAATTGGATGAAGAAACCGTAGTAAATTAACGGAAACGAGTCTGTGTCCTATCCATTAAGCCCATCTGATCCTTCATTGTCTTGATCTGTTCTGCTAGAAGTTTATTTTTATCAGCTCGCTTTGCTTCCTGCAAAAACCTATTTGCTTCTCGCTTATTTCTTTTTGCCATCGCGATTCCAGCCAAACTCAAGAAGGCCATCGCGGTATTGTGGCTCATCTTAAGCCCTAGCGACAAGGCTCGTTTAAAATATTTTTCCGATTTAAGTGGTGCTGTTCTAGATTCTATTAAACCAATTAGCAGAAAATAATAACCATGTTGCCCACGGAAAAGTTGTCTCTCATAATTGGTGATTTTGCCTAACCAGAAAGCAGTTTTTTCCATATTCTCCTTCCGGAGATAAAACTGAGCAATCAGCATATTTTCGTTGAAGAAAAAAGTTACACCTACTATAATTGCTACAAATAACACTAAAATCCCCCAGCCCCAATGGCCGAATACGAACAAAGTCACAGACGCTCCCAATAAGGCAAAAGCAATTATCAAACGAATTATATTTGGCATTTTATCTATTTTTTCAAGTTAAGATTTTTATTATTTGCTACAAATATCGACTTATTTCATGGTTTTAACAAAAGTTCTTTTATAATGGAAATTCCTTTACTTTTATTAAAAAAATAAAAACTGATGGAAAAAAGCTGGGAAAAAGCAGTCGGCATAGAACTGCATAAGCCGTATATGAAAGAACTGAAAATATTTCTACAAAAGGAATATAAAACAAATCTTATTTTTCCACCCGCCAAACAGATTTTCCAAGCTTTTGACAAAACACCTTTTGATGAAATTAAAGTTGTTATTCTAGGTCAAGACCCCTATCATAGAAAGGGCCAGGCCCATGGACTTGCATTCTCAGTACAGAAGAACGTTCAAATACCTCCGTCGTTACGTAACATATATTTAGCGATTAAGAATGACTATCCTGACTTCATTACCCCACCGCATGGGAACCTTTCGTCTTGGGCAGAACAAGGAGTCCTGTTGCTCAATACGGTCCTAACCGTCAGAGAGGGCCAAGCTGGATCACATCATCATCGCGGGTGGGAACAATTTACGGATCGCATAATTCAAACTATTTCCGACAAAAAAGAGAAGGTTATTTTTCTTCTATGGGGAAGCCCGGCTAAGCGGAAAGAAATTTTAATTGATACAACAAAACACTATATATTAAAATCTGTCCATCCTTCGCCATTATCGGCTTACAGAGGTTTTTTGGATTGCCATCATTTTAAAAAATCAAATGAGATATTAAGTGAGAATGGCCAAGTGATAATCGACTGGCAAATACCGATTTAATACTCCATCGGAACAATTGGCTCCTTTTTACTTGTAGACATGATCATCATCGTGTGAAAAGTCTTGACGAAAGGAATCTTGGATATCTTTTCCATAATTAGTGTTTCATAAGCTTTGATATCCTTCACGTAGACTTTTAAAATAAAATCACATTGCCCCGTTACATGATGGCATTCTGTAACTTCTTCTATTTCTTTGATAGTAGCAACGAATTCGGGTATTGCATTATGAGTATGGAAATCCAACGATATTTGGATAAAGGATTTGATTCCTAAACCTAAAAGCTCCTCGTCCACCAAAGCATGATAACTCTTAATATAACCCGAGTTTTCTAGCTTCCGAACGCGTTCCAATGTAGGTGCGGGAGAAAGACCAATATGTGATGAAAGTTGCAGGTTCGTTATTCTCCCATTCTCCTGCAACAAACGTAAGATTTGTAAGTCAACTTTGTCGGGATGGTAAGGCATATCTCAATATTTTTTCGCTAATTTAAATAAAAAGCGATCACTCCGCCTACATAAATAGTCGTTTTCTTTAAACCTTTGTCTTCATGGCCAAAGCATACATTTTCATTTGCTTCACCATTGAAACTAATCCATTTGCGCGAGTCGGAGATAAATGTTCTTTTAAACCGATGTTATCGATAAAATATAAATCCGCTTCGACGATTTCATCCGGACTATGGTTTGACAATACTTTAACCATGAGGCTAACCAAACCCTTCGTAATGACGGCATCACTATCAGCCGTAAAAACAACTTTACCATCAACCAAATCAGCTTGTAACCAAACTTGGGACTGACAGCCTTTAATTAAATATTCGTTTCTTTTATAGACATCATCGATCAACGGCAATTCCTTTCCGAGCTGGATGATATATTCATATTTTGCCATCCAGTCTTCAAAAAAAGAAAAATCATCTATTAATTCGTCTTGAATATCATTTATTGTCATAACAGCTTTTTGATAGGCATTAAGAAAGCATCGTAATAGCACGTTTTACACCCGCCACCAATACATCGACTTCTTCTTTCGTATTATACAAACCAAATGATGCACGCACTGTTCCGGGAATATTGTACCTAGCCATTAATGGTTGTGTACAGTGGTGACCGGTACGAACAGCAATTCCAAGCTTGTCTAAGATAACTCCAATATCATACGGATGAATACCATCTACAACAAACGAAATCACACCTGACTTCTCTTTTGCCGTACCCACGATCTTTAATCCTTCAATAGATTCTAGTTGATCGGTTGCATACATCAAAAGCTCATGCTCATATTCGGCAATTTTCTCCAATCCAATCGAATTAATATAATCAACTGCAAAAGCTAAAGTTATACCGGCTTCAATATTCGGAGTGCCCGCTTCAAATTTAAAAGGCAGTTCGTTGTACGTCGTCTTTTCGAATGTCACATCCTTAATCATTTCTCCACCACCTTGATATGGAGGCATCTTGTTCAATAAGGCTTCTTTCCCATAAAGCACACCAACACCCGTGGGTCCGTACATCTTGTGACCGGAAAAAGCTAAGAAGTCAACATCCAGGTCTTGCACATCGACAGCAGTATGATGAACTGCCTGTGCGGCATCCAATAAAACAGGGATATTATATTGATGAGCTAATTCTATAATTTTCTTAACTGGATTAATCGTACCCAAGCTGTTAGATATATATGTGATAGACACCATCTTCACCCGGTCATTTAACATTCCACGATAGACCTCCATATCCAACTCTCCTGCGTCATTGACCGGAACCACTTTCAAGGTTGCTTTTCTATTTTCACAAAGCATTTGCCATGGAACGATATTAGAATGATGTTCCATTTCAGATATGATGATCTCATCTCCCTCATTAAGGAATGCATTACCATAGCTGGAAGCAACCAGATTAATACTATCGGTCGTTCCTTTCGTAATGATGATCTCGTGTTCATGCGCTGCGTTAATAAAGGCACGCAGTTTACGACGAGTAACCTCATACGCATCCGTAGCTATTTGACTCAAATGATGAACACCACGATGCACATTGCTATTCTGACTGGTATAATAATGATCTATAGCATCAATAACGGACTGTGGCTTCTGAGAGGAAGCACCATTATCTAAATAGACCAATGGCTTACCATTGACCATGCTTCTCAGTATAGGGAAATCGTTTCTAATACTATGGATATCGTATTCTGTCAAAATATTGGTTTTAGTGCTTCAAACCTTGTTCAACCAGATTATTTACATGATTTTTTACCGTTTCATTTTTGAAACGTTCTGTAACGTCAAAAGCAAATGCATGAACGAGCAAGGTTTTCGCTTGGTCCTCGCTTATTCCTCGAGCCTGTAGATAAAACTTAGCTTCATCATCAAACTGTCCGATTGTACATCCATGACTACACTTTACGTCATCTGCAAATATCTCTAACTGAGGTTTAGTATTAATAGTCGCATCTGGGTTCAACAGTAGATTATTGTTTTGTTGGAATGCATTCGTTTTCTGGGCGTCTTCGCGGACAAAAATCTTTCCATTAAAAACAGCTGTCGATTTATCTTGAAGGATATTCTTATACCACTCATAGCTCTCACAATTTGGCATCAAATGATCTACAACAGTATGATTATCTACCAACTGACTATCAGACAGCAGAGTTATACCATATAAATGACTTTCGACATCTGCATCAATCAAACGGACATTAATTGTATTCCGAACAAAAGAAGCACCGGGGAAAGTACAGTTATAGTTATTATACAAACTGTATTTCGATTGGATAATCTCTGTGTGGTTATTGTAATTCCCCACCGAGCCCGCTTGCTGTAAATAATAATGTTCTAACTTGGCGTTCTCATCAACGACAATTTCGCTTACAACATTACTAAACACCTTAGCCGAGTCTGTTTCATTAATAAATGTCTCAATAATTTCAGCTTCGGCACTCTTACCAAGAACGATTAAGTTACGCTCTTGAAAGAATGTTTGAGAATCAGCGGCAGCAACGTGAATAATATGAATAGGCTTCTGAACTACGTTCCCACCTACAATAGTAATAACAAAACCATCCTTCGCCAACGCCGTATTTAACGAAACAAACGGATTTTCGGCTTTATCAGCATGTCCAGCAAAGTGTTTTTTTACTAGGTCTTCTTCTGTGGCATCACCAAATGATGAAACAAAAACACCCGATTCATCGATCGTATCGGAGAGATCCTTGCGAAAAACACCATTAACCAAAACGATCTTATAGGCATCCAAGCCCTCAATAGCAGCTAGATCTAAAGCAACTGCTCTACCAGGCAAGTGACCGTCTACTTGATAAGATTCATTTAGCAGCGGTTGTATGTTTGTGTACTTCCATTCCTCAGCTTTAGACGAAGGAAAGCCAGTACTTTTAAATCGATCAAAAGCATCTTTACGTCTTTGTTCAAATGAAGCAGATGGAGAAATTAATCCATCGTGCGTATTGATCAGTTGTTGATATAAAGAGCTGGAAACTTGTGTAATCATTGTTTTCTAAATTGCATTTTAAGCACTAACATTCTCTTTAATCCAGTCGTACCCCTTCTCCTCTAGTTCTAGCGCTAACTCTTTCGTACCCGACCGTACAATTTTCCCATTGTATAGCACATGGACAAAATCAGGAACGATGTATTCTAAAAGTCTCTGATAGTGCGTAATCAGTACAAACGCATTATCCGGAGACCTCAATTGATTTACCCCATTAGCTACAATTTTCAAGGCATCAATATCTAAGCCTGAATCTGTTTCATCTAAAATAGCTAGTTTAGGTTGAAGCATAGCTAATTGGAAGATCTCATTTCTCTTTTTTTCTCCACCGGAAAACCCTTCATTAAGGGAACGATTCGTCAATTTTGCATCAAAATCAACTAGTTCCTGTTTTTCTTTAACTAATTTCAGGAATTCCTTTGCGGTCAGAGGAGGTAATCCCTTGTATTTACGAATTTCCGAAATAGCTGTTTTAAGAAAGTTTATATTTGAAACTCCTGGTATTTCAACTGGATATTGAAAAGCGAGGAACAATCCTTCGCTAGCACGTTCTTCCGGAGCAAGGTCTAACAAGTCTTTTCCATCAAACGTTACGTCACCTGCAGTCACTTCATATTCTGGTCTACCTGCCAGTACAGATGCCAATGTGCTCTTTCCCGAACCGTTTGGTCCCATAATCGCGTGCACTTCTCCTGGCTTTACCTGAAGATTTAATCCTTTTAATATCTGTTTATCTTCAATTGACGCCTGAAGGTTATTTATATCTAGCATTTTTTTAAATTTTATTTTATTGCTGTTTTATCAATTAATATTCTTGCCTGTTATAATCTATATTCCCAAACTAACCTACACTGCCTTCTAAGGATATTGCTAACAACTTTTGTGCTTCCACAGCAAACTCCATTGGCAATTGGTTAAGGACCTCTTTCGCATAACCATTAATAATCAAACCAACAGCTTGTTCTGAGTCAATTCCTCGTTGATTTAGATAGAACACCTGGTCTTCGCCAATTTTTGAGGTTGTTGCCTCATGCTCCAACATAGCCGAATTATTTTTAGTTTCAATATATGGGAAAGTATGAGCACCGCACTTATCGCCGATTAACATAGAATCACATTGAGTAAAATTACGAGCATTATCTGCTCCCTTTGCAATTTTCACCAATCCGCGATAACTGTTTTGACTAACCCCGGCAGAGATTCCTTTTGAAATAATACGACTGCGTGTATTTTTACCCAAGTGAATCATCTTGGTTCCCGTATCAGCTACTTGATGGTTCCGTGTTAAAGCCACCGAGTAAAATTCACCTACCGAACCATCGCCTTTCAAAATAACGCCAGGATATTTCCAAGTTATCGCTGAACCAGTCTCCACTTGCGTCCAAGAAATCTTACTACGATCCCCCTTGCAGATACCACGCTTAGTTACAAAGTTGTAAATTCCACCGTTCCCATCCTTATCACCTGGATACCAATTCTGAACTGTCGAATACTTAATCTCCGCATCTTCCATCGCAATCAACTCAACAACGGCTGCGTGCATCTGATTTTCGTCGCGCATCGGCGCAGTACATCCTTCTAAGTAACTAACATAGGATTTGTCATCGGCAACAATCAATGTTCTTTCAAACTGACCTGTATTAGCTGCATTGATCCTAAAATAGGTCGAAAGTTCCATTGGACAACGTACTCCTTTCGGAATATACACAAAGGAACCATCGGAAAAAACAGCTGCATTCAGAGCTGCATATACATTATCGGTAGAAGGCACAACCGTTCCTAAGTATTTTTTCACTAATTCAGGATGCTCCTGTACAGCTTCTCCAAAAGAACAAAAGATAACACCCTGCTCCTTTAATTTTTTCTGAAACGTCGTTTTAACTGACACCGAGTCAAATACCGCATCAACCGCAACAACTCCTGCCAAAACCTTCTGTTCATCAAGAGGAATACCTAATTTATTGAACGTATCTATTAGCTCAGGGTCTACTTCGTCCATGCTATTCAATTTAGGCTTCTCCTTTGGTGCGGCGTAGTACGACATGTCCTGAAAATCAACATCAGGATGTTTGAAATTCTGCCAAGTGGGTATCCCCATCTCCATGAAGTAGCGAAACGCTTTCAATCTCCATTCCAACAACCATTCAGGTTCGTTCTTCTTAGCAGAAATGAACCGGATCGTATCTTCTGTTAATCCCTTTGGAGCCACCTCCATTTCAATATCAGTGGTAAATCCGTATTTATATTCCTCGGTAGTTAATTCTTCTAATAACTCTTTTTCTGAACTCATATTATAGAATTTTGAGAAAACATTATTTCTCGTTTATCAGCGGTTTGGGTAAGCGCTCTGCCTAACAGCGCCGATTAGTTATTTTTTACGTTACAAAGGTACAATTTGATAACGAATTAAATAAACTAGCAGTCGTTTTTTACGGAATTGTGATAATCACCCTATCGCCTCGCATTGTGCGTCCGTCGACAAATGTAGCCTTATTATATGATATTAGCTTTGATTAATTCGGATTCCATCTGCTTCTGAAGAGCAAGTGCCTCCTCACGGGCCTTTTCTGCAAAATCCTTCCCGTCAGAAGCGTATATAATAGACCGTGTTGCATTAACCAACAAACCACAGTCTTCATTCATTCCATAATTACAGACATCTTCCAAACTTCCGCCTTGCGCGCCAACGCCAGGCACCAACAAAAAATGATTCGGTGCATGCTTCCGGATCGTCTTAAAAGCTTCACCACGTGTGGCACCAACTACATACATCAGATTCTTTTCCGTCCCCCACCCGTTGGTCTTCACAATTACTTTCTCAAACAACTGGTAGCCGTCCTGATCAAGTGTGTTTTGAAAATCAGCACTTCCTTGATTCGATGTAAGCGCCAGTACAATCGCCCATTTATTATCAAATTCGAGGAAAGGTTTAACGGAATCTTCACCCATGTAAGGAGCCACGGTGATCGAATCAAACCCTAAACCACCTTGCTCTTCATCGAAAAAAGCACGTGCGTACATAGATGCCGTATTGCCGATATCGCCCCTTTTTGCATCTGCAATCGTAAAGCAATTACTCGGGATTAATGACCAAGTCTTCTGCAAACTATTCCAACCTTCTGCGCCTCTATATTCATAAAAAGCAATATTAGGTTTGTACGCGACACAAAGATCGGAAGTAGCTTCAATAATTCGCTTATTAAACTCATATACTGGATCTTCATAATCCAGAAGAAATTCAGGGATCTTGGCAATGTCTGTATCTAATCCCACACAAAGAAAAGAACGTTTCGTTTTAATCTCGTGAATCAGTTCTGCTCGAGTCATATAAAATATCGGTATAAATTTTGATGCAAAACTATTAAAATTGAAGTGCTAAGGCGATTATTTTCACTTTTTTTTTGATATTCCAATTCTTATGCATAGAATTGTGCCGTAATCTCAAAATTACTCAGAGTCGAGAAATAATCATAATTATCTTAGCGCTTAGAAAAAAATATTTCAAAACAGGTCTATTAAGAGAAATAGAAACTGCTTTAAACAGCAATAATCCGATTTATTTATAATAATTATTTGATGGATATTAATGAATTGAACGCGAAGCTTGTGTCTGAGCTACGCGAAATCGCCAAAACAATTGGTATAAAAGAAGCCGACAAACTACGAAAGCAAGAGCTTATCAAAAAAATTGTTGAGAGCGGAAAGGAAAACTCAGATGAAGAGGTGGATCAATCAACTGATCCGCAACCAGTGAAAACTCGTACACGTAAAAAAACAGACAACCCTGGAGTACCTTCACCACAAATTTCAGCATTCCCCGTTCAAGGAGGAACAAAGGACGACGATAATGCAAATGAGAAACCTAGAAGAAGGACACGTTTAGTTAAAACAGCACAACCGGTAAAAGACGCGCAAGGAGAGAAAGGATCAAACCCTAACTTAAGCAGTCGCCCGTCGGAAACACAGTCGAGTCCATCTCATCACAACGATGACAAACAACAACCGGTTGAAAGAACTGAAAGGAAACATTCCAATCCGAATAAAAACGAAAGCTCACAAAGTGGGAGCAGTTCGGTATCAGCATTAGATTTTGATAATGTGATCGCTAACGAAGGGGTATTGGAGATCATGCCCGACGGCTACGGTTTTCTTCGCTCATCTGATTACAACTACCTTACCTCACCAGATGATATATACGTTTCACAGTCGCAAATAAAACTTTTTGGACTTAAAACCGGCGACACCGTTCGAGGAAGTATCCGTCCACCAAAAGAAGGTGAAAAGTACTTTCCACTTGTACGTGTAGAGTCGATAAATGGACAAAACCCCGCGGAAGTTCGTGATCGTGTTCCTTTCGACTACCTTACACCTCTGTTTCCGACCGAACGCTTTAAACTGTTTAATGGCGCTAACAACTATTCGACAAGAATAATTGACCTATTCACACCTATAGGTAAGGGTCAGCGGGGCTTGATCGTCGCACAACCCAAAACAGGTAAAACAATGCTACTTAAGGATGTAGCAAACGCGATCGCCAAGAACCACCCCGAAGCATACCTAATTATCCTCTTAATCGATGAACGGCCTGAAGAGGTTACCGATATGGCTAGAAGCGTCCGCGCTGAAGTTGTCGCTTCTACATTTGACGAGCCCGCAGAACGCCACGTTAAAATAGCCAATATCGTACTCGAAAAGGCAAAACGAATGGTGGAATGTGGACACGATGTCGTGATCTTATTAGATTCCATTACCAGACTTGCACGTGCTTATAACACTGTTGCACCTGCATCTGGTAAAATCCTATCAGGGGGGGTTGATGCCAATGCGCTACACAAACCTAAACGTTTTTTTGGCGCAGCACGTAATATTGAGCACGGCGGTTCCTTAACCATACTTGCAACCGCGTTAATTGATACCGGGTCCAAAATGGACGAAGTGATTTTCGAAGAATTTAAAGGTACTGGTAACATGGAGCTTCAATTAGACCGGAAACTTTCTAATAAACGCGTGTTCCCTGCTATTGATCTAACGGCCTCAAGTACAAGACGAGATGATTTACTTCACGACAAGGAAACCATTCAGCGAATTTGGGTATTACGAAACCACTTAGCTGATATGAACTCCAATGAATCGATGGAATTCCTTCTTCAGCAGCTTAGAGGCACACGTGATAACGAAGAGTTCCTCATTAGTATGAATCGTTAAATTTAATCAGCATGTTGCTTTCCCTTCCGAATGTAATTACCTGCTTAAATCTTTTTAGCGGGTGCGTCGGGATTGTATTTGCATTTAACGGAGATCTAAAGAGCGCTGGCTATGCAATTTTATTATCAGCGTTCTTTGATTTTTTCGATGGCTTGGCAGCACGCGCGCTAAGGATCAGTTCAAACTTAGGGAAAGAACTCGATTCTTTAGCAGACGTGATCAGTTTCGGCTTTTTACCTTCTGTTATCATCTATCAGTTAATCGGAACGTCAACCGGCCTGATTGAACAACTTCCATGGCTTCAATACGCCGCCTTCGTGTTGACGATCTTTTCTGCTCTGCGATTAGCCAAATTCAATATCGATACGCGACAAAGCGACAGCTTTATTGGGCTTCCTGTTCCGTCATCAGCACTCGTCGTACTATCAATACCATACTTAGTTGAACAGCCCGGTTTTATCGGCGATATATTCCAATCTACACTGAGTTTGCTAATTTTAATTGGCATTTTGAGCCTTTTGATGATTTCTGAGTTGCCCTTAATCGCTCTGAAGTTCAAGAGCCTTGATGTCAAACAAAATATTTACCAGTATGCGCTTATCATTATTGGAATTATTTTATTTGTGTTATTCAAATTTGCCGCAGTCGGACTTATTATCGTAACCTACATTCTACTATCAATACTGAAGCTTAGTTTGAATCGGTAAGACTATCTAATCCACTAAGCCGTCGCACCTCAAGCGGATCGTTCAATTCGTCTAAAAGCTCTTGGATTGTTTTTTTTAAAACCGGGTGCATGAGCGCTAATGTCAACTCGGAAAGTGGAAGTAAAGTAAATTTTCGCTTATGCAATAAAGGATGTGGTATCGTCAAGAACTCCTCTTCAATCACGAAGTCGTTATAAAAAAGTATATCAATATCGATCAGTCTGGATCCCCACTTTTTCAACCGTGTTCTTCCCAGGCGACTCTCTATTTCATGTATTTTTGCCAATAAAAGCTGTGGTTTCAATTCCGTTTCAATTAAAAGAACCTGATTAAGATAAGAGGGTTCGTCTTCCATACCCCAAGCAGCTGTTTCGTAAATGGAGGACCTTTCGATTATAACCCCCACATGTTCTTCAATTTCGGCAGCTGCTTTTCGTAACTGCTCGTGTCGCGCCCCTAAATTTACACCAAGCAACAGATAAACGATATTCATATGACAAAATTATTAAATTCTAGGATTAATAATGCAACCATAAAACCATAAGGTCATTCCTTTAGTAAAATTTGAGTAAGTGTAACATAATGCCTTTGAAAACATCTAAGGGTAAATTGCGTTGAATAGAACAGACAAGAAAAATAAACACGAATGAAATCATTTTTTAAATCGGTGCTGGCCACCATTGTAGGAATCATCCTATCATTCTTTGTGATAGTCATTATCACCTTTGGTATCATGGGAGCCTGGATGAGTAGCTTATCCGATAAGACGGTCGAAATATCAGACAATACCGTATTACACATCTCTTTGAATTATCCTATTGAAGAACGAACTAACAAGAACAACTTCCAATCCTATAGCTTTTCGGATATGTTCTCAGAGAATATTGGATTAAATGATATTCTCAGTCGGATTGAATCAGCTAAAGAAGACGACAAGATAAAGGGGATCTATTTAGATATGAGCATGATGGGAGCAAGTTTTGCTACTCTTCAGGAGATTCGTAACGCATTGATCGATTTTAAATCCTCTGGTAAGTTCATTCTTTCTTATAGTGAATACTACTCTCAAGGCACCTACTATCTTGCTTCAACCGCAGACAAGGTATATTTAAACCCTGAGGGAATTATCGATTTTAGTGGTCTTTCAAGCCAATCTGTATTTTTCAAGCATACACTGGAAAAGCTAGGCATTGAAGCTCAAATCATCAAGGTGGGAACCTATAAGAGTGCTGTTGAACCCTTTGTTCTTGACAAAATGAGTGCGGCAAACCGCGAACAAGTAAGCTCCTTTTTAGGGTCAATCTACAGCAATTATCTCGATGAAATAGCCGCTAGTCGTAACGTCCCTGCCGATTCACTCTTTCAGATCGCCAACGAGCTAAAGGTTGAAACTGCGGAAGATGCAGTAAACTACGGCTTAGTTGATGCTACCAAGTATAAAGACGAAGTCTTGGCTGAGCTAAGAAGCTATTTGGACCTGGATGATGATGATAAAGTTAAGTCTGTAAGTATCGAAAAATATGTAGTGAACAACCCTAATCAATCAAGCTCAAGCAGAGACCGAATTGCAGTAATATACGCAGTTGGAAACATTGTTTCGGGCGAAGGTAGCGACCAGCAGATTGGCTCTGAAAAAATTTCAAGAGCAATACGGACCGTACGTAAAGATGATAAAGTTAAGGCTGTTGTTTTACGTGTAAACTCACCCGGCGGAAGCGCTTTAGCTTCTGATGTCATCTGGCGCGAAGTGAAACTTACGAAAGAAGTAAAACCGATTATTGTTTCAATGGGAGATTTAGCTGCATCCGGCGGATACTACATCTCAGCTGCTGCAGATTCCATTTTCGCACAACCAAATACCATTACAGGATCAATCGGAGTATTTGGTATCATCCCTAACATGCAAGGATTCTTTAACGACAAATTAGGTATAACATTCGATGTCGTTAAAACTGGAGAATTTGCCGACCTAGGGTCAATTAACAGACCTTTAACGGCACAAGAAGAAGCTATCATTCAACGGAGCGTCAACAAAATATACGACACATTTACGAAAAAGGTGGCTGATGGCCGTGACAAATCGCAAAGCTATATCGACAGTATCGGTCAAGGACGAGTGTGGACTGGGTCGCAGGCCCTAGAGATGGGTTTGGTTGATAAGCTAGGTGGTATTGAAGATGCAATAACAGCAGCAGCTAGCAAAGCCAATATCGAAGAGTATAAGATAGTTACCTATCCAGCTATCTCGGATCCATTTGAAGCGTTGTTAGGTAATAGTAAAGACAGAATCAGTCAATGGTTCCTAAAGAAAGAATTAGGTGTCGCTTACCCTGTTTATCAACAGAGTAAAGAAATGCTCGAGCAAACAGGTATCCAAGCACGACTACCATATACAATTACAATAAAATAACAGCATATGGACAATAAGGTGATTACACGCGAATTCAAATTACTTGCCAAATTATTGGAATTTCACGGCGAAAACCCTTTTAAAGTTAAGGCGATTAATAACGCGGCTTCGACCCTAAGCAAATTACCTTTTACCATCGCGTCTAAGAACCAGGAAGAACTTAGCCAAATACCTGGTATTGGAAAAAGCACTGCGACCAAAATAATAGAGATTCTCGAAAAGGGCAGCATGTCCGAGCTTAATGAACTTATTCAACAAACACCTCCGGGTATCATTCCTTTATTGAAAATTAAAGGAATCAGTCCTAAAAAAATGTCGACTATCTGGAAAGAACTCGGCATTGACAACGAGGCTGAACTTTGGTACGCTTGTAAAGAGGATAAAATATCTAAGCTCAAAGGCTTTGGAGCTAAGACTCAAGCCGAACTACAAAATGTACTGGAATATGCGTTGGAAAATCAAGGCAATTTCCGCTTTGCCGATGCAGAGAAAATCGCAGAAGAATTACTTTCTAAACTTCGAACTGTTTTAAGTACTGACACACAGTTTGGATTGACAGGTGATATACGTCGATACAATGAATTGATCAAGTGTATCGATATATTAGTAGCCTTGGCACCTGATTCCTTAGAATCACATTTGCAAGCCACAGGTGTACTTGACAACATGCTGAAGAAAGATGAAACCATTCATTGTCAACATGCTTCTGGCATCGAAGTGATTTTTCATTATTGTCCACCCGATGTTTTTAGCACTAGGTTATTGGAAACAACCGGCAACAATGATCATATCAAACTACTAAAGAGCAATTTCCCTCAGGGAGAAATTCCGTTATTAAACACCGAAGAAGAGATATACGGTGCGGCCAACATGGATTTTATTGCTCCAGAAATGCGAGAAGGCCTCAATGAAATTGACCTTGCTCTATCACATTCGCTACCTAACTTAGTGGAATTTGCTAATATCAAGGGCGCTCTTCACAATCATAGCCTATGGAGTGACGGTGTTTTTTCGGTCGAAGACATGGCACTTTACTGTCGAGACAATTTAGGGTTACAATATTTCGGCATCTCTGACCACTCGAAAACAGCGGTTTACGCAAATGGCTTAAGTATTGATCGCGTTCAAGCACAATGGAGAGAAGTTGATATCTTAAACGAAAAATTGGCACCTTTTCATATTTTTAAAGGGATCGAATCAGACATTCTCTCAAACGGTTCATTGGATTATCCAGATGAAATATTAGCCGGATTCGATTTCGTAGTCGCTTCCATCCATTCGCAATTATCCATGGATGAGAAAAAAGCTACGACACGACTTATTAAAGCCATTGAAAACCCTTATACAACATTTCTCGGACACCCCACCGGACGACAATTATTGGTGAGAAAAGGCTATTCAATCGATCACAAAAAAGTTATCGACGCATGCGCGGCCAATGGTGTGATCATTGAAATCAATGCAAATCCATTACGTTTAGATATCGACTGGCGCTGGATTTCTTATTGCCTAGAAAAGGGCGTCATGCTTTCTATTAATCCAGATGCACATCATGTTGACGAGCTTGTTTATATGAAATATGGCATTAATGTGGCTCGAAAAGGTGGTCTTACAGCAGAACACTGCTTCAACTGTTTAGGCCAAAAAGAAGTTACAGATTACTTCGCTGCTCGGAAAGCAAATATTAATCCTTAAATTTGGGCATGATCAGTGATTCAGCAAACCGCATATTTGAAGCAGCAATAAAGGACTACCATGTCCATGACGAGATAGATTTTCCCATCCAAAATCCGTATCCGCCAGAAAGGATTGAACATTTACTGTATTTAAAATGCTGGATAGATACTATGCAATGGCATATGGAGGATGAAATTCGTGACCCGAATATCAATTCGGACGAGGCGCTTAAATGGAAGCGGAGAATCGACAAATCCAACCAAGATCGTACAGATACAGTCGAATACATAGACAGTTACTTTTTGGATAAATATAAGGACATCACGCCTAAAGCTGACGCTACGGTTAATACCGAAAGCCCGGCATGGGCAATCGACCGTCTGTCTATCTTAGCATTAAAGATCTATCATATGCGGCTTGAAACCCTTAGAGACGATGCAGACCCAGAACATAAAGAAGCCTGTCAGGTAAAATTAGATGTGCTAATCGAGCAACAAAAAGACCTTTCGGAGAGTATTGATGAATTACTAAAGAACATCGAAGAGGGTAAAAAGATAATGAAGGTGTATAAACAGATGAAAATGTATAACGACCCTAATCTTAACCCAGTATTGTATTCATCAAAACAATAAGCGATGAAATCCGAAAGATGTCTCCTCGTTTTTCGTTTCTCCGCTATGGGGGACGTGGCAATGAGCGCGTCGGTTATAAAAGAATTTCTTCAGCAGAACGCTGGCATGACGGTGATTATGGTCAGTCGGCACACCTTCAAACCTTTTTTTGATGATATCAATGGCGTGAAATTTCACAGTCTCCGCTCTAATGATAAACATAAAGGCCTTGCAGGTTTATTTTACCTTTACAAGGAGCTAAAAAAATATAGGCCAATCGCCATTGCCGATCTGCACAATAACCTTCGCAGCAACATTCTTTCTTTCTATTTTAAAGCTTTTCATGGAATACGAAGCATTAAAATCGATAAAGGAAGAACGGAGAAAAAGCGACTAACTCGTAGAGACAACAAAATAAATAAACAGCTTAAGTCTACTACTGAACGCTACGCCGACGTATTTAGGCAACTTGGTTTTTCGCTTAACTTGAGTCATAAATTAATAAGGAACGTTGCTACCATTGAGGGTTCATTAAAAGGATACGTTCGACATAATAAGGCTGTCATCGGCATTTCGCCTTTTGCTAAGCACCGCGAGAAAGTGTACCCACTCAATAAAATGGAGAACATAATTGCCGAGCTAAACCAACTTAACTATCGCCTGTTAATATTTGGTGGCGGCACCGAGGAACGCATCCAGGCAGCAATCTGGGAAGAAAAATTTGAGAATGTCACCAGCCTAATCGGTAAAACTACACTAGATGAAGAATTACAACTGATTGGCAAACTGGATTTGATGCTTAGCATGGACTCATCCGGAATGCACATGGCGTCGCTAATGGGGACACCAGTTGTATCTATCTGGGGCGCTACTCATCCCCACGCCGGCTTTTTAGGCTATGGCCAAGATTTAAAAGATTGTATCCAAATTGATCTCCACTGTAGGCCATGCTCTGTTTTTGGAAACAAAACATGTTATCGAGGTGATTTTGCTTGCATGAACGGTATCGATTCAGGCATGATAGTTGAACACATTATTGAAAAGATCAATAATGGGAAAACATCTTTTTCTGATTCGACACGCTGAATCCAGCCATCCTTCGGGAGTGAAAGACTTCGATAGGCCATTGAATGAAACGGGTTACGAAGAAGCCAATAAGATGAGCAATAAGCTTCGCTATTACGACATCCAGCCTGAACTATTCATTAGCAGCCCTGCGAAACGGGCATTGAATACAGCCATGATTTTTGCGGAGACCTTCCATATACCGGTTGGTCAAATCCAACCGGAAAACATGATCTACGAAGCATCAATTGAAACACTCCTTGCGATTACTAACCATTTACCAAAACAATATGATCATGTTGCTTTGTTTGGACACAATCCTGGGCTTACCAATTTTGCAGAATACCTTACCGACGAATATTTAGGGAACATTCCAACGGCGGGGATCGTGCATATCTCGTTCACCGAAGAACAATGGAATCATATTAGTATCGGAACTGGAACGCTTACATGGCGCGTGACACCTAAATCGTAATACGATACATTTTACCCGGAGTGGTAATAACCAATCCCTTCATTTCCAATTCCAGCAAAATAATTGGTAATTTACTGGCTGGGATATTTGAACGATTCAGAATTCCATCTATACTTATCTGTCCACCTTCCTTGACAATATCGAAAACAGTTTGCTCGGTGCCTGTTAACCGAACCTGAACGGTCTCTTTATTCTGCTCTATATTTTCTTTACAAGGCTGCCAATCCATGACATAACCTAGGTCGTCTGCACTAGTTATCAGATGTGCACGGTGGCTCTTGATCAACATGTTGCAGCCTGCCGAATATTCATTCCCTATATTACCCGGAAACGCGCATACATCGCGATCGTAACTATTCGCAAGTTCCGCGGTAATTAATGCTCCGCCACGAATCGCAGCTTCCACAACAATGGTGACATCGGCCAAGCCCGCTACAATCCGATTCCTTTTAGGAAAATGCTTGGGATCAGCAGGAGTATCTGACGGAAACTCAGAAAGCAGTCCACCGTTATCTAGCATTTTGACGGCAACGTTGCGATGAACCGCTGGATATATAGTATCTAAGCCATGTCCTAAGACCCCCACTGTCGGTATTCCAAATTCCAGACTCGCTTTGTGAGCATACACATCGATACCGTAAGCCAAACCGCTAACAACTAGCACATTGTAGTCACTAAGGTTTTCAATGAGACGTTCACATAACATTTTCCCATAAGCGGTCGCTTTGCGGCTACCGACAATACTAACTATCCTCGTTGAGTCTAAATCTGCGTTACCTCGATAATAAAACACCATAGGTGCATCAGCACATTCTCGCAATCTCCGAGGGTAAGCACGGTCCGAATAAGTAACAATTTTTATTTGATGCTTTTCGGCAAAGAGCAGTTCCTTCTCCGCCCTTCGATAAGCATCTGATTTACCCGTAAGAATATTCGAAGATAAGACTTTTCCTATGCCACTTATTTGTTGTAACTCGTCTTGAGAAGCGTCTATAACCGCTTTGGGTGAACCAAAATAATCAATTAAATTTCGTTGAGTGACTGAACCTACACCTGCTATAAAACTAAGTGCCAGCGCGTCAATCTCAGAAGATTCAGCTTGCATGATAAATAGGAAATAAAATCAATAAAAGGGTATATACACTATATATTTTGTATCAAAAAAATCCTCGCTAAAATAGTCTGCAATGGGAATCAAGGTGGTATCTAAACCAGATTCTTCGATTTCCTCCTCTAAATCGCCTCCTTTTAAATATAAGATCCCATTAGGAATTGCATTGATGGATTGGCGGGCTACTTTATCTTTGACCCACGGATAAAAATCCTTCAAACGGGTCACAGCCCGGGAAACAATGAAGTTGAATTTTCCGTCAATTGCCTCGGCTCGAGAGTGCACTCCTTTCAGGTTCTTTAATCCAATGGTCGACGCCACTTCATTGACTACTTTAATTTTCTTCCCAATAGAATCAACCAACAGAAAATCGGTCTCAGGAAAAAGGATCGCTAATGGAAGACCGGGAAAGCCGCCACCGGTTCCTACATCAAGTATTCTTTCTCCGGGCAGGAATTTTATATATTTAGCAATAGCCAAGGAATGTAAAACATGGCGTATATAGAGGCTATCAACATCCTTGCGGGATATTACGTTGATTTTTGCATTCCAATCTCGATAGCAATCCGACAACATATCAAATTGCTTTTTCTGCAATGCTGTCAGATCCGGGAAATACCTATAAACAATCTCAGAGTTCGTATTCAAAACCAAAAATTAAATGCTTATTTCCAACGGACATCTTTTCTTAGAAGTGAGAAAAAACCGTTGAAACTGGTATAAAAATAGAAAAATATATCCATTATCGGCAAAGATAGCAGTAAGTCCCCCACTTGGAGCTTCTTCATGCACGGGCTATACACCAATAATTGAATGATTAATCGTAGAAAATAAGCACCCAATAAATACGGCCACCATGCTGTATACAGAATAAAAGAGAGTATCAAAAACATATAGAACGTAACTGCTGATCCAACTTGTAGACTCAGCATCCATTTATGTTTACCTTTATATGCTTCCGATGCACCATGATGACGGGCCTTTTGCACAGAATACGATGCCCAATCTCGTTTAGGTTCACTCCATACATGAGCATCGGGATGAATACAGATATTTGTATTGTAGCGATTCCCATTCTGGTTGACAAACAAATCGTCGTCGCCCGATAAAATATGCATATGCGAAGCAAACCCTTTTCCTTCAAAGAATAAACTTTTTGTATAAGCAAGATTACGACCTACCCCCATATATGGATTACGTTTTAAAGCATGTGATAAATAGCTCAATGCTGTGTGGAAGGTCTCGAAACGGATGAAGTAATTTAAGAACCCTGGGTATTTTGTGTAGGGAGAATAACCCAGTACAATTTTCCTTTCTTTGTCAAAAGCGCTACCTATATTTCGCAGCCAATGGACTGACGCCGGTCTACAATCGGCATCTGTAAAAACCATTTGTTCATTCTTGGCAGCTTTAATACCCATAGTCACCGCAAATTTTTTCCCATGCTTAAATCGCACATCCTCCTTTAAGCTCACCACCTTCAGTTGCGGATACTTCTCTGAAAACTCTTTCAGAACCCACTCACTGTCATCAAAAGAGCAATCGTTGACGACAACAACTTCATAATCAGGATAATCTTGATTGAGCACGAGCTCCAGATTATCTTTCAAATTCACCTCTTCATTTCTCGCACAGATTACAACAGACAAAGGGGGCGTTCTAGCTATTCCTTTATCTAGGTCACGAACTTTATAGAGAGCCAGTTTTGTATAAACGAATAACAAAAAATAAACTTGAATCAAAAGCGCTAGGCCTAGAATGATCAAGGGCACAAAAGGAAGGTAATTAATCAATGTTATATCCAAAATCCAGTCAATTAGCAATAAACACCCCAAATATAACCATGTATTTTTGTTATTTTTGCAGGCCTACAAGATAAGGAAAGTCGATGAAATTTACGCTGGAAGCAAAGGACAGTCAAAGCAAAGCACGCGCGGGAGAAATTGAAACCGCTCACGGCAATATTAAAACACCTATTTTTATGCCCGTGGGAACTGCTGGCTCGGTCAAAGCAGTGCATCAAACCGAATTGGTCAAGGATGTGGAGGCGCAGATTATTTTAGGAAATACCTACCATTTATATCTCAGACCGGGGCTAGATGTCATTAAAGCAGCTGGAGGATTGCATAAATTCAACGCGTGGGATCGACCAATCCTAACCGACAGCGGAGGCTATCAAGTTTATTCGCTAACCGAAGTACGTAAAATTAAAGAGGAAGGTGTTACCTTTCGTTCACACATCGATGGATCCAAACATCTCTTTACACCTGAAAATGTAATGGACATCCAACGCGTAATCGGCGCCGATATCATCATGGCATTCGATGAGTGTACCCCCTATCCATGTGATTATTCCTATGCCCGAAAGTCGCTGGACATGACCCATCGATGGTTAAAACGCTGCTGTGATCAATTCGACAAAACGGAGCCTTTATACGGCTATGAACAAACACTCTTCCCAATTGTGCAAGGTTCTGTCTATAAAGATCTGAGGGAACGATCCGCGGAAACGATCGCTTCGTATGAACGTGAAGGAAATGCAATTGGCGGACTATCGGTAGGTGAGCCAGCCGAAGAGATGTATGCCATGACGGAGGTAGTCTGCAATATTCTACCAGAAAGTAAACCTCGCTATCTGATGGGCGTTGGCACACCAGTCAATTTACTTGAAAATATAGCTTTGGGGATTGATATGTTTGATTGCGTCATGCCTACACGAAACGGCCGGAATGGCATGCTATTTACGAAAGAAGGCATCATTAATATTAAAAACAAGAAATGGGAAAATGATTTTTCACCAATCGATGCTACTAGTGAGTTATTTGCTGACCAGCTTTATTCGAAAGCCTATTTAAGACATTTAATTCGGTCAAAAGAAATTCTTGGTGCTCAAATTGCCAGTCTTCATAATCTTCACTTCTATCTTTGGTTGATGGGCGAGGCACGAAAACATATTCTCAACGGCACTTTCTACCAATGGAAAAAAGAAATGGTTGTGAAGCTCGATCAGAAACTATAAATTAAGGACATCGAAGCGCAATGAAATTAACGATCATCGATAAATACATCATTAAGAAATACCTTGGAACGTTCATATTTACGATGGCGATATTCACGGTTGTGATGGTTATTTTCGATATATCGGAGCGTTTAGACGATTTTTTAGAGCATAAGGCACCATTGTCTAAAATCGCATTTGAATATTACGCGGGCTTCATCCCTTTCTACCTCAACTTTCTGTCGCCGCTAATTAACTTCATAGCTGTTATCTTTTTCACAGCCAAAATGGCTGATCAGACGGAAATTGTTCCAATATTAAGTGGCGGAATGAGCTTTAATCGTTTTCTTAAACCATATATAATATCGGCATCACTTATCTTTTTGGTGACCTTTGTATTCAACTTATATGTGATCCCGAAAACTAATAAACTCAAAATTGGCTTCGAGAATGTCTATGTCAAACCCATGGACAGCAATACCAAAACGTCGACTCATATGCAGATTGATCCAAATACCTTTGTATATATCAAGAGCTTCGACAATGATCGTAAAATTGGATACGACTTTATCTTGGAGATTTTTGATGGTCAAGAGCTTAAGAGTAAACTAATCGCTGATCGCATCACATGGGATTCAGTGAACACAAAATGGAATATACAGAATTACTCCATTCGTACAATAGACAGTCTAAAAGAGGAAATGATTAAAGGGTCATCAAAGGATACCACACTGGATATGTCTCCGAAGGATTTCGAAGTATACGATAACATCTTCATCGCCATGGATCTTGATGAACTAAACGATCGTATCGAAAAGGAAAAATTGAGAGGAACAGGCTATATGACCCATCTTTTACTAGAAAAGTATAAGCGCTTTGTATATCCTTTCTCCGCATTTATTCTAACGTTGATGGGCGTCGCTCTTTCTTCGAGAAAAGTACGCGGTGGTATTGGCTTAAGCCTCGGGGTTGGTATTGCATTGAGCTTTACCTATATCCTGTTTATTCAATTTGCAACGATGTTTTCACTGAAAGGAGGGCTGTCCCCGTTAATTGCCGTGCTAATCCCTAATGTTATATTTGGAGCCCTTTCTATCATCTTACTGATCAAAGCGCCTAAGTAGGTTTTAAAATGCTTAAAATACAGAATAAAAACAGTTGGATCCTCCATCTTACTGTGCTAATTTGGGGCTTCACAGGAATACTGGGCGTACTTATTCAGGTTTCGTCCATATACCTCGTATGGTATCGCGTCCTTATAGCTTCGCTTTCTCTCTTGGTCTATCTAATCATCCGTCGTCGCAAGCTATTAATTGCTCGAAAACAGCTCTTGCAATATATCTTTACCGGCGCATTGGTAGGCGCACACTGGATTCTATTTTTCGAATCCATTAAGACGTCAACCGTCTCCATCACACTAGTCTGTTTATCATCCGTTACATTATTTACAGCGATTCTTGAACCCATCTTTAAGCGAAAGAAAATATCCGTAATAGACATCGTCGTAGGGGTGGTCATCATCGTCGGAATCTATCTCATATTTACCTTTGAAGCTAACTACATTCAAGGCATTGTCTATGGAATTATCGCCGCATTTTTAGCTAGTTGTTTCTCA
Source organism: Albibacterium profundi (assembly GCF_042159835.1). Taxonomy (NCBI): domain Bacteria; kingdom Pseudomonadati; phylum Bacteroidota; class Sphingobacteriia; order Sphingobacteriales; family Sphingobacteriaceae; genus Albibacterium; species Albibacterium profundi. Next base: position 602,162 of record NZ_JBBVGT010000002.1, read on the forward strand.
ATTATCAATTCTAAATTAGTTAGCAAAGGTAGCGCTACTACCATCAGTTTCTATGAAATGGCGGGAGCCTTCGTCTGGATTTCCATCTTTATGGGACTCACAAATATGTATGATGATCGCATTAAATTGAACTCGTCCGACTTGAAATATCTATTGATCTTGGGCACGGTCTGTACTGCTACAGCCTATGTTCTCGCAGTAGCCGTGATGAAGGAATTAAGTGCATTTACAGTCGCACTTGCTACCAATTTAGAACCTGTGTACGGCATTATCCTCGCCTGGATATTTTTTGGCGAACAAGAGCAAATGAGCCTTGGATTTTACCTGGGTGCAATCATCGTTTTAGGAACGGTATTTTCTTATCCGTATCTTAAAAAATGGCACCAAACTCGTATATATGCTAAGAAAATAAAACAGATAAAATCCTAACAAAAAAACCACAAAACCTACATAAAGCCAAATAACACTCACTGACGACATCTTTATAGGCTATAGACCCAATGAATGTCGAACTACCTAAAACGCCTTCACAACGCCTTAAACTGTGTCAAATTCAACGGGAATGATCTATTTTTTCATGAAAATATCGTATATATATACATGAACAGTGACGGCCAAGCCTCTTACAACCACTAAATAAAAGCTACAGTTCGTGTATATGAACACAAGATTGGCCGCACCATAATAGTTAATTTACGGGTTGCACACGAGCTTTAAGATTGAAGAATATTTTTATCAGAATCTCAGATTGAACTTCCACCAAGAACCAACGACTACCAAGATAACATTTACACTAAGCTATGGTAACAACGAGGTACAATTAATCTATAACATGCGTTAGTCCGCGATGAATAAAGAGTCGACTTTCGTCCAAGGACCCAGCTAAAACAAGAGACAATTGTTCGAATAAATAGGAGCAAAAAAAATTGATCATTCGTTGGAAAACAAGAACGTCCGAAACAGAACCGTAAGGTCCGAAGACTACGGCCAAAAGTCTAGTTTCTCTGTAAGCATAACACTCGTATCAACGCCATACAATGGTCGAACTGCTTAAGCTCAACTAAAGTACCAGCGCCACTCCAATACGCAATAGGCATCAATAAGAGCATTTCGAAAATTACCAAGTAGGCTAGTCAATTCGCATCACCAATTGATAGCACAAAACTGTCGACTCAAGAAGTTTTTATGATTATCGAAAATAAACTCGTCAAGTTCAATCCCGCTAACTGAAAAATAAAGATAAGACAGAATGACATACTCAATACAACGTATACATTTCAGGTGTCGGGATTTAAAAGTTGATCACATAATACAACCGCAATCAATAAAAACAGAAAACGCATAACATCTCGCTTCTTTATAAAGCAATTATGCAACACAACTCTAATTGCACTTTTTATGGATCCAATATTTAACAGATTAAAAATCCAAAATTCATTGGACTCAACAAAGAAATAGATTCGAGAACAATCGCACAAACTAAAATATTTTTATGACGGAAAATTAAAAAACTTAGTGTACTTTAGAATGGAAATCAGGTGAGGGGTTTGAAATGACGATGTTAGTGAAAATAGTTGATTTATGATAACCACGATTTCCACAGAAAACAACAACAATAGATTTATTGATATACACATAATGATCTGTAAATCAGAATTTATAACGATCCAAATAAAGAAATACTACATATTTAAATTCACCAAAAGCACCTTTTTGTACTAAATTATTTAGCATACCGCCATGTACCGATTACTAAACAATATTAATATATTTATAATCAGTGTATTAACTGCAATAATATCAACAGTCACTTTTTCAACGGTCTCAGCGCAGCTGATTAGTGACCATCAAGCCCCTCCTAGTGTAGAATGGCAACAGATAAATGAAAAGAATTTCAACCTAATCTACCCTATTGAACTCCAAGAAGTAGCGGCACGAACGGCAATACTTCTTAAAACCAAGATCGAATCCATACGATACCATCTTGGTATAAATCCAAGGAAAATCGATATCATTCTCCAGAACCAGAACCTCGACGCAAATGGCTATGTGCAACTCGCCCCGCGAAAATCCGAGTTCTACACAACGCCACCTCAAGGAGGATCGCCAGACGATTGGGTAAAAACGCTTGCCATTCATGAGTACCGACACGTAGTACAGTTTGACAAATTGACAGGAAACCTCAGATTCCCATTTGAAGAACTGGGACTCGCTTTTTTTGGAGTCGCACTACCCACCTGGTTCTATGAGGGAGACGCGGTGCTAACCGAAACGTTACTGAGCATTGGGGGGCGGGGTATCCTCCCCTCTTGGGAAATGAACTTACGTGCAAACCTCTTAAAGGGAAAATCGTACAGCTACGAAAAAGACTACCTAGGTTCCTATAAGGATATCACGCCAGGGCACTACCAATTAGGTTACTTTATGACAACCAAACTATATCGAGATTACGGACCAGACATGGCAAAAAGAATCCTTACTCGTATTGCAAAAAATCCGATCAGACCATACAATTTCTCCCGCTCATTAAAAAGACTTACTGGTTATAATAGCAGGAGCTGGCATGAACAAACCATGAAGGAACTTAAAGATTTATGGAAAGATCAAGCAAACAATCTGAACATCCAAAAATACACGAAGATCAGGGCGAATAGCACTAATTTCCCCACTGCCTATCTATATCCTCAAGCAGCACCTGACGGCACAATATATGCAATTCGAAAAACACCACTTCGTGTAAACTCTATCGTCCAAATTGACTCTAGTGGAAACACGAAGAAAGTGCTAAAAACCGGCAGGCAACATGAACCCTACTTCTCCTATGCTGCTGGCAGTTTCGTGTGGAACGAAATAAGAGAGAATCCACGTTTTAAATTAAGAAACTATTCCGTCATCCATCTCTATAATTCAGCTACAGAAACAACACGCCAAATAACCGAAAAGAGCAGACTTTTTTCACCCGCTTTGAGTAGCAATGCCGAGCTAATTGCAGCTATTGAAATCAACAGAAAAAATGAAAATTTTCTCGTCACCATTGATAGCGAGACTGGCCGCGAAATCAACCGAATCCCATCACCTAGCAATCGCAATCTTTCACACGTATCGTTTCGGGATAATGCAAGCACCGTCCTAGCCGTCGGACGCAATGATGAAGGGTCATCCCTCATTGAATTTGACCTTACTAATAAAACTAGCAAGATTTTGCTCGACCATCAAATTCAGGAAATCGAGAACCCTATTTACATCAACGAAAACATTCTATTTAAAGCTCACTATAACGGTATCGACAACCTATACATCCTTGAACCTGAAACTAAGAATATCCGCCAGCTAACATCGGTAAAATACGGCGCATTTACCCCTTCGTACCAGCGGGGAACGCAAAACGTATTATTTAGTAATTTCACGGGAAAAGATTATGAACTTCATCGTCTCAACTTGGACAGTACAACTACGACCGATATAAAGAATATCAACAATACCTTTATTAGCTATTTTAAGCCGATCTCAGACACAGTAAGCGCAAAGACGACCGTCAGTGCGCCTGGCGACCTTAAATTAACACACAAACCCTATAAAGAGATCGGACATCTCTTTAATTTCCACAGCATTTCAATCAACGACGGAGAATATGATAATCTTACGGATTATAAACCGGGTTTATTTTTCTTATCAAATAACCTAATGAACACACTCGCCATGAAAGTTGGCGGAACTTACGATCCAGACATCCATTCGCTAAACTTTCACAGCCAATTAACATATAGCCGTTATTACCCACGGTTTTCGATAGGCTATCACAATCGCGAACAACTTAGTAACGTCCAACACCCTCAAAGCAAGGAAATCCAGGCGGTCCGTTGGCGGGAACACTACAGTCAATTTCAAATACAATTCCCATTTTCGACCAACCGGCTCAATTATAACTATAACTTCGATATTGGAATCGCTAGCTCTTACACCAGTCGATACAATATCAATCGCCCCGACTTTCAGAACGTCTTCATTAAGCATATTGAATTTCCAATGCACTACCAGATAAGTCTCGGCAGAAACGCACGAAGAGCGCCGCTCGATCTGGCACCCCGATGGGGACAAAACATTTCGCTTGGTTACCGACACCTCCCCTTTTCTAAACTATCAGGTACACGCTTCGCCTTGCGATCGGCATTCTATTTCCCCGGTTTGGCGACCAATCACTCAGCTCAAGTTAGATTCAACCTACAAGAACGGGATGGCGTCTTCTCTTACGAGAACATCATCCCCATGGTCAGTGGATTTGCCCAGCTCAAGCCTACCCAGCCTCAAAACACCTTGTTCTTAAATTATAAGCTTCCCCTTGCCTATCCAGATTTCCAGCTCGGATCATTAATTTATCTGAATAGAATTAAAGCCAACCTATTTACAGATTTCGAAGATTTTTCATTCGACGAACAATCAAAACCCCGAACATATGGCATCGAACTTTTAACGGATGTTAACCTACTTCGCTTTCTACTACCGGAATTTGAGCTGGGCGCAAAAGCTATTGTAGTTAATGAGGATAATCCGGAGCGATTTATTTTGCAATACAGTCTGAGTTATTCCTATTAGATTATTTATCTTTATCCATCGAAACCAACAGAACCATACCATGAGAGCAAAAACTATTTTTATCATTATCACAACCGTCCTGGTGACTATTATTCTAATGAACAATACAGACGCCGTTACTTTTTGGATATTTGGAGACGTTCAAATACCTAAGCTTGCCGTGTTAGGTGCTCTGTTTGCTTTAGGGTTTCTATTAGGGTTTCTTGCGAGAGGAAGAAGAAAGCGCGTAGAACAGGAATTCACGATCCAGCAATCTGCCGCGGCAGATCATAATTCCAAATATGATGACGAAAATACAGATGATGACTTCGCCGACGAGAATTACATTCGTTAAGTCGTTTTCTCAAAATAGCGATGCATAAAAAGCATCTGGTAATGAATAGCTTCTTTCCAGTAATCCCAGTTGTGCGCACCCGGACGCACGATATAACTATGAGGTATATTACGTTCCAAAAGCCTGTCATGGAGACGTTCGTTCACCCCGTAGAAAAAGTCCTCCGTACCGCAGTCGATTAACAACTCCAACGAACCCGGCGTTAATAAATGCACCTGATTAATTACAGTATGAGACTCCCAAGATGCTGGATTTTCAGCATAACTTCCTAAGCGTTTGGCCATATCCCAACGCAATGGAAACGGACGTATATCAACACCGCCCGACATACTCCCACCGGCTCCGAATACGTCCTGATGACGCATAGCCAAATATAATGCACCGTGACCACCCATACTTAAACCAGTTATGGCGCGTGACTGGCGGTTTTCACGTGTATTAAATTCCGAGTCTACCCAAGCTACCAACTCTTTTGCTACAAAGGTTTCATATTGAAACTCCTTATCCACTTCGCTATCCCAATACCAGCTACCAACTCCTCCGTCGGGGCAAATAACAATCATCGAATATCTGTCGGCCAACTCTTGGACTGCCGGTACCCGATTCACCCAGTCTGCGTAGTTACCACCATAACCATGAAGCAAGTACAATACTGGCAAAGCATGGTGATCATCATAACCGTCAGGCAGAATAGTAACCGTTTTAATATTTTTATTCATGACCTTGCTAAAAACATTTACGGTATCAACCCTCGCTGAAAACGCAATGCCAGATAATAAAAGAAAAGAGAGTAACAAAGAAGCTTTTTTCATAATTGACTGTGGTTTATTTTAGTGGAATATTTTATTTTGAAATATTGAATCAAGGAATCCCCTTTACATGTAGCATGATGAGTGTACTATGAGGCATACCAAGTGTGGTTCCCGGCTGAATATCCATTAGGTTATGCAAATAAACGTCGATTATACCTTGTAAAACACGCCGACGTGATTCTTCGAACTCGGGACTAGTAACAAACTTACCAACGCGCATCTTCCCGTGCTCGTCAACCAACACCGAGAATGAGTAATAGAACTCTTTATAGACCTCTTTTATTTCGATATCGAACTCAGGGTATAGGTAACGGTATGCGGCTGTTTTCCCCAGTTCTTCTCCCTCGTCATATTCATAACGTTCCACGGTCAGGTTACCGTCAACACTCGTCAGCTCTACTCCATGACGCGCAGAGAAAGCGCTGTCAATCGATTCCGGGTTGCGATTAGCACGTTCTACACGCGCACGTATAAAGGTTGTATCCGCTTTAGAAGGCTTTCTCAACTCATCGATAGTTGTCTTTAACGAGTCCTTGATGAAGCGATCGGAATAAAATTTCATGTACACGTTGGAACGTGGTTCTTTGACACGCAGCCCCTGCACTGCCAAGCGCTGAAACAAAAGACTATCCGTATCCAAACTCTTCACTCTAAACCATTCCGTACCGAAATGAAAGATAGAATCGTGATCATAGTAAATCGGAAAACGGATCATAGAGTCTACCTCCACACTATGAATCAAAACTGTGTCATTATTAACAAAACGAATATGCCAGATTGGCTCCTGTTGAAAACCAATGGTGTCAAAAGACAAACCATTATCAAAGGCTCTTCTAGCTTCGTAGAAATCCGTTCCGACAATGGGGGTAAAAGGCGGACGTTTACCATCTCGATTGCCTTTTGACGGCACCGTACAAGCTGAGAAAAAGACGACTATACAAAGGAGTACGAAGAATATCGACGATAAGGTTACAGGATTTTTCTTTTGCATACGGAGCAAATATATTCAATTCCTTAGTTATTTGGTAGCTAATATAGCATTAATCCATATATTTGAACATCAAACCATAACCACATAAACATGCTGAGTCAAATCATTTTTACGGTTTTATTCTTGGGAGCGATTATCCTGTTCACCGTCAATGTTCGTAAAATAATACGCAATATTAAGTTGGGCAGAAGTGAAGACCGGAGTGACAAGCCATCCGAACGCTTACGGACCATGCTTTTAGTTGCCTTCGGCCAGAAAAAAATGTTTAAACGACCCATACCAGCTATTTTACACTTATTTGTCTATCTCGGCTTCGTGATCATTAACATTGAAATGCTGGAAATCATCATCGACGGGATCGCCGGCACCCATCGTGTTTTCAGTGGAATGGGTTCATTCTATAACTTTCTTATCGCTAGCTTTGAATGGCTCGCATTATCCGTTCTACTCGGTTGCATTATCTTTCTGATTCGTCGCAATATTCTCCATGTAAAGCGATTTTTCGGTACGGAGATGGCTTCCTGGCCAAAGACGGACGCTAATTTGATTTTGATCATGGAGGTCTTGTTGATGTCTGCTTTTCTTCTCATGAATGCCGCCGATCATAAGTTACAATTAGCAGGTGCCGAGAATTATACTCAAGGTGGTAGTTTTCCAATAAGCGCAATGCTTGTCAATTTGCTACCGGACAGTATTGAATCCCTTATAATTATAGAACGAGCGGCTTGGTGGTTTCACATTATCGGTGTTCTTGTGTTCCTAAACTACCTGGTAGTTTCCAAACATCTTCATATTCTGTTAGCATTTCCGAATACCTACTTTTCACGCTTGGAACCGAAGGGCAAGTTCCCATTAATGGACAGTGTCACGACCGAGGTGAAGGCGATGCTCGATCCAAGTTTTACACCTACGCCACCATCAGAAGAACCACTGCGTTTTGGCGCCAAAGATGTCGCCGATCTCAGTTGGAAGAGCCTGCTGGATGCTTACACCTGTACGGAATGCGGACGCTGCACCTCGGTTTGTCCGGCAAACATTACTGGAAAGCTTCTTTCTCCTCGAAAGATCATGATGGATACGCGCGACCGACTAAGCGAGGTGGGCAAGAATATCGACAAGAACGGATCTTTTCAACCCGACGATAAAAGTCTCTTAGATTCCTATATCAGCAGAGAAGAGATCTGGGCTTGCACTACGTGCAATGCCTGCGTAGAGGCCTGTCCGGTGAACATTGATCCTCTGAAAATTATTATGGAACTTAGACAATATGCTGTGATGGAAGAATCACAAGCACCCGGCCCGATCAATGCGATGTTTGGCAATGTTGAAAACAATGGCGCACCTTGGAAGTATTCTCCATCAGACCGCGCAAATTGGGCAAAATCATAAATATTTACATCATTTTAAAAACACAAACATGACTGATCTACATATACCGACCATGGCAGAATTAACCGCCAAAGGGGAAATCCCAGATATCTTATTTTGGGTTGGTTGCATGGGTAGCTATGACGAGCGGGCACAACGGATAACCAAAGATATTTGCAAAATCTTACAGCATGTAGGTTTAAAATATGCTATCCTCGGCGAAGAAGAAAGCTGCACAGGCGACCCAGCGAAACGGGCAGGCAACGAATTCTTATTCCAAATGCAGGCCATGGCAAACATACAAGTACTGGATGGCTATCAGATAAAAAAAATTGTCACAGCCTGCCCGCATTGTTTTAATACTATAAAAAATGAATATCCAGCGCTTGGCGGGCATTATGAGACCATCCATCATACACAGTTAATCCAGGAACTAATCGACAGTGGAAAGCTCAAAGCCGAAGGTGGTGAGTCATTTAAAGGAAAACGCATTACGTATCACGATCCTTGCTATTTAGGACGGGCGAACGGCGTATACGAAGCGCCAAGGAAAGCACTGGAAACACTCGACGCCGACTTAATTGAGATGAGACGCTGCAAAAGCAATGGATTGTGTTGTGGTGCGGGCGGAGCCCAAATGTTTAAGGAGCCTGAGAAAGGAAAAAAAGATATCAATGTTGAACGCGCAGAAGAGATACTTGAGTCAAAAGCCGAGGTAGTTGCCGCTTCTTGCCCCTTCTGTATGACCATGCTTCGTGATGGTGTAAAACATTTTGATAAAGAAAAAGAGATAGACGTACTTGATATCGCTGAAATTACTGCACGTGCGAATGGTTTATAACCCTCGCACGCGCAGATCTCACACATTCAAAAATTAAAAATTAATCTAAAATTGTAATCTCAACACGGCGATTTTGTTGACGCCCTTCTTTCGTTTTATTGGTTGCAATCGGCTTTTCAAGTCCGAATCCGGCAGTAGAAATACGACTAGCCGAAATTCCTGAGTTTACCAAAAATTCTTTAACTGAATTTGCACGTTTATCAGAAAGCCATTTGTTATATTCTGCTGTGCCAGTTGCATCTGTATGTCCATCTACCTGAATATTCGAATTCGGATAGCTCGCCACAGTTTCTACGAATCGAAGTAAATCTTGTTTAGCTTGATCCGTCAAATACGATGAGTTGGTCGGGAATAACACGTCCGATTCAAAGGTCATCATCAACCCCCGATCGGTTTGTGTCAAATTATTGTTATTCGATTGTGAGCTTTCTACTGTCTTACCATTATATGTCACCACAGCTCCATCTTTGATTTGCATCTGCTTGCTCGCGCATGAAAACAGACTCAGCGAAGCGATTGTACAAACCACACCTAAGGTAATTTTTTTCATCTGCTATACTTGTTTATAATATCCGACTCGAAATTAAACAATTTTTAAGCTAAAAAAAGAATAAAAAAGAAAAGCTTCGATAAAATACCGAAGCTTCTCTTTTCTAAAGTAAAATCAAACTAGTTACTCAATCTTTTTTTAAGATTTTCATCAATTGCAGCCAAGAAATCCTGCGTATTTAAATAATGTTCTTTCTCAACCTTATTACCGTGAATACATACAGCAAGATCCTTTGTCATTTTCCCGCTTTCAACTGTTTCAATACAAACAGCTTCTAGCGTATTTGCGAAATCGATTAGCTCTTGATTATTATCTAATTTACCTCGGAATGCCAACCCGCGCGTCCATGCAAAGATCGAAGCAATTGGGTTTGTCGAAGTAGGATTTCCTTTTTGATGCTCGCGGTAGTGACGGGTAACTGTACCGTGAGCCGCCTCTGCTTCCATGGTTTTTCCGTCTGGAGTCACCAAAGTAGATGTCATCAAACCTAATGAACCGAAGCCTTGTGCAACAGTATCAGACTGCACATCACCGTCGTAGTTTTTACATGCCCATACAAAGTTACCGTTCCATTTCAACGCCGCTGCTACCATATCGTCAATTAGACGGTGTTCATAGGTAATTCCAGCTTCATCAAATTGATCTTTAAATTCATTTTGATACACTTCTTCAAAGATATCTTTGAAACGACCATCGTATTTCTTTAAGATGGTGTTCTTAGTCGACAAGTAAAGAGGCCACTTTTTGCTCAATGCCTGATTAAAACATGCACGTGCAAAACCGTAAATACTTTCATCTGTATTGTACATAGCCAAAGCAACACCGTCACCTTTAAAGTTGAAAACTTCAAACTCTTGCGTATTTCCATCCTCTCCTTCAAACTTGATCGTCAACTTACCTTTTCCTTTTGTAAGGAAGTCAGTCGCGCGGTATTGGTCACCAAATGCGTGACGTCCGATACATATTGGAGCTGTCCAATTAGGCACTAAACGAGGGATATTCTTAATTACGATAGGCTCACGAAAAACTGTACCGTCTAAGATATTACGGATGGTTCCGTTAGGTGAACGCCACATTTGCTTCAAACCAAATTCTTCTACGCGAGCCTCATCAGGTGTAATGGTAGCGCATTTAATACCAACACCATATTCTTTGATTGCATTCGCCGCGTCGATAGTTACTTGGTCATCGGTAGCATCACGATGCTCCATTCCCAAATCGAAATACTTGATATCAAGATCCAAATAGGATAAAATCAGTTTATCTTTAATAAATTTCCAGATAATGCGAGTCATCTCGTCACCATCCAATTCAACTACTGGATTTGCTACTTTAATTTTCTGTATTGACATATTATTTTAAAAATTATTGACTTATTCGAAAAGTTCCAAATATACGATTTTGATTCGATTTTTTTGCATCTGGAATGGAGATAAAAGGCTTTGTAAAACACTTTGATTAAGGACATTCCATGAAACACAGTGTATATCACTAGTTGTCAAATTTTTATTGTGACAATCGAATGATTATACTACCTTTATCATTTAACCAGTTAAACCCTTTACAGCGTCAGAAATCATGAACAAACTAATTAAACTCGCTGCCATTTGTACTCTCCTCATCTTTGGTTGCACAAAGACCTACAACATGGCAACGACAAGTATGGAACCGACTATTAGGAAGGGACAAGCAATGACAATCATTAATAACACAGAAATAACCAGAGACGATATCGTCGCATTTAATGCACCCGAAGACGACAATATATGGATATTTCGTGTAGTCGGCATTCCTGGAGATACCATACGAGTTATCGATGGTATACTGCAAGTAAATTCCGAAAAAGATCCCTATGGTTTTTCGACTTCTGATACAAATAACTCGGAAGACGACGCGATGGAAATCTTTGGCGCAAGCGAACAGGATGATTGGACGGCCAATAATCTAGGGCCCATCGTCGTACCGGCCGATTCAGAACAATATTTCTTAATGGGTGATAATAGATCAAATTCATATGATTCTCGCTATTTCGGCTTTATTAAAAAAGAAGATATTATTGGAACGGTCGAGTTAAAAGAATAAAATTTATTGCTGAAATAAATCCGACTGCAGGCAGGCACGTGAAAAAACAATTTTTCTATACCCGACGTTGTTCTAAAAAAGGAGGATTTATGGCTAAGCAAAAAGATAAATACGACAACCTGCCCAACGAGAACAAATTCAACGAAGGCAAAGAAGAGGCGGCTCAGGATTTGAAATATAATAACGAAGAGGACAGCTTCGAACTTGATGTACAGGGAGACGATGAAGACGACTATGTACATGAAAATCCCTATGATACAGCTGCTGAGGATGGAGAAGATATGGACTCGGATTGGGATGAGGCCAATCTAAATGTGGGTGATGAATACGAAGATTTCAATGAAGAGGAGGAAATAGAGGAACTCGGTATGCGGGTCGACAAAGGAAAAATTGTTGAATTAGATGCGATGGACGAAAAACTAGCAGAAACACCTGAGGACAAGCGGACTGACTTGGATGAAGAGGGCTATCCAAAACGCAATACGGACGAAGAACCGGAATAATTGTTTTGCGATATTGGTTAATTTCTATAAATTTCGGACAAACCATCAAGTAACATTATGAATGTTTCCGATTTTTTAAACCAATACGCTAAGCACCCTCATTATAAATCTCCCACCGGAACTAAGCTGCATGCCAAAAGCTGGCAGACTGAAGCTCCATTAAGGATGTTATTAAACAATCTAGATGGAGAAGTCGCCGAGAACCCCGACGAGTTAGTAGTCTATGGCGGAATCGGACAAGCAGCCAGAAATCGTGAGTCGTTACAAAAAATTATTGAAATCTTATTAGAGCTTGACGATCATCACTCTTTATTGGTCCAATCGGGAAAACCGGTGGGCATTGTCCGTTCTCACCCCGCCGCACCGAGGGTTTTGATTGCTAATAGCAACCTCGTACCCCACTGGGCTACATGGGATCACTTCAATGAGCTTCGGAGCAAGGGTTTAATGATGTATGGACAAATGACTGCCGGAAGTTGGATTTACATTGGTACGCAGGGGATTTTACAAGGCACTTACGAGACTTTTATGGCTTGTGCACAAAAAGAATTTAACGGTGATTTGACTGGAAAGCTGATTGTTACAGCCGGGTTAGGCGGGATGGGTGGTGCTCAGCCTTTGGCTGCTACCATGGCGGGGGCTGTTTTTCTTGGTGCCGATGTTGATCCGGAACGAATAAAAAAACGCTTAGAGACAAAGTATATCGATCGAATGACCGAATCTTATGACGAAGCTATTCAATGGGTTAAAGAAGCAATGTCTGAACAAAAACCTTTGTCAGTGGGCATCGTTAGCGATGCGGGTGATTTACTCGAAAAATTGTTGGCTGACAACTTAATTCCAGACATACTCACCGATCAGACATCCGCCCATGACCCACTCAATGGCTATGTGCCGCATGGCATGAACCTGCAAGAAGCCGGACAACTTAGGAAACAAGACCCAAAATCTTATCAAGAAAAAAGCATACAAAGCATGGCTAGACATGTTGACTTAATGTTAAAACTACAACAGAAAGGCGCAGTTACGTTTGACTATGGAAATAATATACGGGAATTCGCACTGCAAGGGGGTACTGAAAATGCATTCGACTTTCCCGGTTTTACACCGGCCTACTTACGACCCCTTTTTTGTGAAGGCAAAGGGCCTTTTAGATGGGCTGCCTTGTCCGGAGACCCTGAAGATATTTATGTAACCGACCGGGCACTGATGGAAGCTTTTCCTGAAAATAAAGCGCTCATCAATTGGCTAAAAATGGCACAAGAGAAAGTAGCCTTTCAGGGTCTCCCCTGTCGTATCTGCTGGTTAGGAATGGGCGAGCGAGAGAGGGCAGGAAAGATATTCAACGATTTAGTAAGATCCGGCAAAGTGAAAGCACCCATCGTAATCGGTCGCGACCATCTGGATTGTGGCTCGGTCGCTTCCCCCAATCGGGAGACGGAGGGAATGTTAGATGGTTCGGATGCAGTATCTGACTGGCCTCTGTTGAACCTAATGAGTAATGCTGTCGGCGGAGCTACCTGGATATCTTTTCATCACGGCGGCGGAGTCGGTATCGGTTATTCTCAGCACGCTGGGATGGTCGTGCTTGCTGACGGAACGGACCGTGCGGAAAAATGCCTGGAAAGGGTGTTGTATAACGACCCGGCAATGGGTGTGTTCCGTCATACCGATGCAGGCTATGACCAGGCGGATAAATGGGCCGACAAATTCAATCTAAAGGTTTGGTAATGGTATCAGGAACAAAGATCATTGGCCCTTTCAGCCAGATTATCACCATGGCTAAACTTCCTTTGAAGGGAGCGATTGCTGACGAACAATTGGAGATTATCAACGATGGAGCGGTAGCCGTTGGTCGCTCCGGCGAAATTAAGGATGTGGGATCATTCCACGCAGTCCGAAAAAAACATTCATCCGCCACACTCGAAGAGATAGAACAACCTTCAGTTCTGTTACCCGGCTTTGTCGACTGTCACACACATATTGCTTTTGGGGGCAGTCGTGCAAAGGATTACGCGATGCGAGTGGCTGGAAAAACTTATCTGGACATTGCGAGGGCAGGCGGAGGCATCTGGGATACCGTTACCCAAACCCGAGCGGCGACTGAACAGGATTTGACAACTCATACGTTAACACGTGCGGCGAAGCATATCAACGAAGGTGTAACTACCATAGAAGTTAAAAGTGGCTATGGTTTGAATGTTGACGATGAAATAAAAATACTAAATGCAATTGACGCCGCCAACCAACTGACCAAAGCGGACCTCATTAGTACCTGTTTGGCTGCACATATGAAGCCGAAAGACTTTGATGGCGGACAAAAGGAGTATATTAACTATTTGATAAAGAAACTACTACCGCTAATCCAAGAAAAGAATTTAAGTAAACGGATGGACATCTTTGTAGAAGACTCAGCATTCGATCTGGTCCATGCTGATTATTTTCTAAGTGAAGCGGGTTCTTTGGGGTTTGACTTTACCGTGCATGCAGATCAGTTCAGCACAGGGGGATCAGCATTGGCTGTCAAACACAATGCTTTGTCTGCCGACCATCTGGAAGCGTCAACTGAAAAGGAAATAAAGCTTTTAGCTAGTTCAAACACTACGGCGGTCGTGCTTCCAGGAGCATCAATCGGTTTAGGAATGAATTTCGGGCCAGCAAGAAGGCTCTTAGATGCTGGTGCATGTGTGGTTATTGCAAGCGATTGGAACCCTGGGTCTGCGCCAATGGGCTCCTTGTTGATTCAAGCCAGCATCTTAGGGACTTTCGAGAAATTGACGGTCGCCGAGACATTGGCTGGGTTGACGTTCCGTGCAGCGCATGCGCTAAACCTCGATGATCGAGGTCGGATAGAAAAAAAGCAGATGGCTGACTTCCAGTCCTACCCCTGCTCCGATTACCGGGAGATTCTTTATCATCAAGGACAATTGAAACCACTTAATATTTGGAAAAAAGGAATACAATTATGATAGACTCCAATTTTTATACCCCGGCGAATGAAGGCACTTGGTTTGCCCGCATCGATGGGTTTGATGAAAATCAATTACGCTGGCACCAGAGCATTGAACCAGTTGACATCAGACGTCTACCGCAATCAAGCGGGGCAAAGAATATCGCATTCATAGGATTTGCGAGTGATGAGGGTGTTAAAAGAAATATGGGTCGCATCGGCGCTGCCAAAGCGCCAGAACGAATCCGACGACTTTGCAGTAGCCTACCTAATATTGAAGGAATTACACTATACGATGCGGGTGATGTTCTATGTTATGATGAAAACTTAGAAAAAGCCCAAAAACAATTGGCTCTCGCTGTTGATAAACTGTTAAAACATGGCTATACACCACTGCTCTTGGGCGGCGGACATGAAATCGTCTTCGGACATTATTCTGGCATCAAAAAATCATTCCCATCAGAAAAAGTGGGCATCATTAGTTTTGACGCCCATTTCGACTTGCGAAAACCTGATAGCAAGGGCGTGAACTCGGGTACGGGTTTTTGGCAGATTGTCGAAGAATCAGGCGATAAGAATTTAGATTACCTCGCTATCGGGATACAGAAAGCAGGCAACACACATGAGTTATTTGAGACCGCAGACCAACTAAACGTGTCTTATATTTTTGATACTGAATTCAACCATCTTCAAATGGATTATATCAGGCAAAAAGTAGCCAATTTCTGTGACGGTATTGACAAACTCTACATCACGATTGATATGGATGCTTTTTCATCTGCCTACGCTCCAGGGGTTAGTGCATCAAACCCCAAAGGACTGACTCCCGACTTTGTATTTGATAGTTGCTTAAAAGATGTATTCAGCACCGGCAAAGTGATATCAATTGATATAGCCGAGGTAAACCCAAATTTTGATTTAGACAATCGCACTTCAAAGTTAGCTGCACGCTTAGTTTTCGACATGCTCAATCTTTTATAGTCATAGTTCTATTCTTAATACCATGGTTTATTTCAGGGTAAAATCAGGGATGAATCCACACCCATCAAATCCGCATTTTAGCCTTAAAATGTGGATAAAATGCGGATGGAATCCATCATGAATTCATTATGATGTGAACCAATTCTAGTCGAATTTATGCAGTTCATATCCCAAGCTGAGATAGACCTTGTATAGGACTTGTTCGACATGTCTCCGCTGTGGTCGGGCGGTGATCCCGCTATGCACGTAGTCAAACTGCCGTTCCAGCGGGTCCACCGCACGGCCTCTATTGGTGCACGATGTAAAAATCTCGAACAAGGGGATTGCTTTACCTGATTTACTCATTTAACTGCCCGTCAATCATCTCCTTTACTGCGTCATTTCCGGGAAAGCCTGAAAATTTATCAATGAGCACGCCTTGTTTATTATACAACAGATAGGAAGGAATATACTCAAACTCAAAATATTCCATCATGTAAGTCCACTGATCGTCTGTCAGGTAATAATGTTCGCTACCAATTCCTTTTATTTTTTCTTCCCATAGCTTTGGGGGTGAAGACCCGTTGGTAATATATACAAATACAACATCCTTATCCCGAAAATCGCCCTTTGTAACTCTGAATTGTTTGATTGCTTCCAGACATGGGGCACACCATGTCGCCCAAAGGTCAATAAACACAGCCTTGTCCTTATATTTGGAAACAATGGTTTCCATGACTTTATCTTCTGGAACATTCGAGATATCATTTACGACAACAGGTGATTTTACTTTGTCCAGTTCAATTACTTGTTCGTTTTTCCGAGCCAGTATTTTAGCGATTTCTCCATCTTTCCAATAACTAGTTATATTCTCTTTTTGCTTTTCAGTTAGGGGTTCTACCTGTTCGTTGAACTGCCGACCATAGGCATTAGCCGCCAGTATATCATAATATGGCCCTTCATCGAATCCGACCAAATCAGCTAAAATACCTTTCACGCTTGCCAACCAAGAGGGGATATCGCTTTCCCCGATCACAGGGAGCCCCAATACTTCATTTTTTAGAATAGAGTCTTGAAATTCAGGAAACGTGAACGTGTGGAGGTATTGTGGATCGTTGAGATTGAAGTCTTTCAAAAAACGAAAATAGGATCGGTCGATCTTTTGGATTTCAGGCTTCCCGATTGTATCCCGAGTTGCATTACGATAATTACTTTTCATCTGTCTTTCGTAATCAAAGACATGTCCCGTATATAGAAATAAACGATAATCTTTAGCTATAGACTCTTTAAACTCCTTGGAGAATTCATGATCATTATCTACGAATAGCGCCATTCGTTTAGACACGTTACTGTTAGCAAAATCCAAGAACTCATCTATACTTTTATCAAAGAGTCGTGGATATACCCAACCTGATGTATCTGGTCTATAATCAATCATTTTGCTTAACACCTCCATTCTCCGTGTCATATCATATTCATTCATGTCAGGCCTAACCTCAATATTTTCGAAATCGCGGTTTGAGTTATAGGCTATATCGATGTTGGTAAGACCCCCATTTATTGTTTTTACTATAAGAGTCTTAGATAGATTTACACTGGTATACAAACCGATATAAGAAATGTCGGTTTCCACATCGATGTCCACAGAGAATTTGCCCGATTGGTCAGCGAGAACTTCATGTCTAATATTTTCTCCTGAAATTGGATGTAGGACAGTAATAGTTACCATAATACTATCCTTATTTTGATCATCAGGAGTGATGATTCTTCCTGTTATTTTAGAAGTACCGGCAACTATCGTTATTGTATCTGTATTTATTTCTGTTGCCAGGTTACATGACAAAAAGAAAAAAAGACTACATACAAAAATTTGTTTTATTTTATTCATGGTTATTTTGATTTGAATCCCGGCAAATTTTTAAAAAAAATCTGCCGAAATAATATGATTAGGTAAACTATGGTATCAACACACCTCTTTCAACTCTTTTCGGGATAGCTGTTCTAGCTCCTTGAGATTTAAGGTTTTGAATGAGATTTTTTTATTTAATAAAGTTTAAGTTAGTTAAATTAGTCGCTTTCTCACCAAAACGACCAATTTTTCCTCCTTAAGAACAAAGTGAGTCTTTCCTCGAGGGAAAGGGTGCAACGGTCTCTCGAGGAGTTTTTGACCATCGATGAGAACCTGGTTTATGTTAGTATTTTTTATTGGTTTAATTCTTGGTACGCAGCATTTAAACTTCGTTCGATTCCGTCACCCTGCCATTCTGGAACACCCGGTATACTCTCGGTTTTCAGGATCTCCTCGAGGTTTCGACCGGACTTGATCTGGCCGCCGACGTGGTCTAGTAGCGCGCTAAGGTAGTTTTGAAATGCTTTGATATCAGCTTGACTGCCAATGATCTTCTCTGGATCAAGGCTGTGTCCGAAAATAAAAAGCGTGTCCCTATCGAAAGTGTCCATCGCCTTTTGTAAAACTTGAATCCAATTGCCAATGTCGGCACCAGCAGACTTGTCGATAAAAGGATAGCGTCTATTAAAGACCAAATCCCCCATATGCACGATATTTGCGTTTTGGAAATGGATGATAGCATCACCGTTCGTATGTCCGGGACCAAAATAATGAGCTTTAACCGACTCCTTACCGGTTTTTAGTTCCCAGCTTTCTGTAAAAACGGTATCAGGATAGAGTTGTTCGCTCTCTTTATCTGACCGTTTGGCAACTGCTTTCTGATTAATTAGCGAATTGTTATGGGCGACAACCTTACCGATAAGTCCTTTAAAAGCAATATTACCGGCCGTATGATCTCCATGATGATGTGTATTGATTAAATAGTTAAAAGGCTTAGAGCCTAATTTTTTCAACTCTCCGATTAAGTGCGATGCCGAATGGGGGAACTGTGCATCTACCACCAGATACCCTTCATCAGAATTTAACCAACCAATGGTGCCACCCGCTTCAGTAAATATACCGATACTGTCTCGTAATGTTAAAAAATTATATTCTTGGGTATTTATAAGAGCTGCCAATGCATCTTGTTTATTGAGCGACAGGACCGCTGCCGCCAAGCTTGCATTTCTAATAAATTTACGTCTTTTCATGATATTGAAATAATCGGTTTATCGCAAAACAAAAACCAGCTTCATTTGTTTCAAAATTTCTGCTTTAAGCACTGTTTAATCGAAACCCAAATTAAAATCTTTCCGAAGTTGATCGAGCATCGGATTCTTGGCAACCATAGCCTGGTACTTTTCGGTATCAGTCACTGGCTTTCTGACCGTAGTTGATTTTTGGAGTACGGGGATGAGATCGACTTTAAAATTATTAAGACCCTGACGAATGAAATTAAGAATATCGATCTTCGATTCAAATAGAAGCTGCTGTTGAATTTGATTTTCCACAATAACGTCAACCTTATAATTTTCCTTTAGCATCGGAACGTTGGCGGTCATCAAAGTAAAAAGGCTTATTTTTCCTTCTTCTTTCGCCACTAAAGCAAATTTTTTCCACAACTGAAGGAATTTCTCCTGGTCGAACGGCTCTTCTCCTTCTCCTTGAATGTATTGAGGATCCTTGTTCGGTGACCCATCATCCGCTTTCTCATCAAAGACTGTGTTGAGATTCGGGATATTAGTCGTCAAATTAATATCCGCCAATTTGGGAATGACGAGTTTGGGCTTCGCAACTGGACGCTCTGCTTCCGCTGAAAGGGCAGAACTTGCAGGCAACGCACTATTTTCTGGCGAGACACGGTCTTTTGATTGAGATGCATGCGGCGATGTAACCGTCGGCACATCACTTTCCTTCGCTTTATCTTGTTCAGGCGACTTGGTTATGGAAGTTTTTTTTTTAGCGGCTTCGCCGTTTTCTTTACTTACTACTGACTGTCTACTCAGTTGCACAGCTGAACTGATATGGCACATTTTGAGCAAGGCCAATTCCACCTGTAAGCGCTGATTTCTGCTGTTCTTGTAATTGATTTCACATTGGTTAGCGATGTTAAGGGCAGATAGAAGTAAGCCTTGACCCACCTTTTCAGCTTGGCTCAAGTAACGATCTTTAATCGTCTGACTCACCTCGAGTAACTTCACTGTCTCCATATCCTTTGCAACCAATAGGTTTCGGAAATGGCTCGCCAATCCGGAAACAAAATGACTGCCGTCAAAACCTTTTGATAGTACTTCGTTAAAAAGCAGCAGACACTTGGAACTATCCTCATCAAGAATAGCCTGCATAAGTTTAAAATAGTAATCGTAATCTAAAACATTCAGATTATCAATAACAGCTTGATAATTCAGGTTTTTATTCGAAAAGCTCACGAGCTGATCGAACATCGATAAAGCATCACGTAGACCGCCGTCCGCCTTTTGAGCGATTAGGTGTAACCCGTCCAAATCATAATGAACATCTTCCTTTTTAGCGATTGTTTCAAGATGCTCGGCGATGTCTTCAACTTTAATCCTGTTAAAGTCGAAAATTTGGCAACGCGATAAGATGGTTGGCAAAATCTTATGTTTCTCTGTAGTCGCCAATATAAACTTGGCATAAGATGGCGGCTCTTCTAAAGTTTTCAAAAATGCGTTAAAAGCCTGCGCAGACAACATGTGAACCTCATCAATGATGTATATTTTATAAGCACCTGTTTGAGGTGGAATCCGAACCTGTTCGATCAGATTACGGATATCCTCGACCGAGTTGTTCGATGCTGCATCAAGTTCATGAACATTGAAAGAGGCCCCATTCTGAAATGCCATGCAACTTTCGCATGTACCACAAGCTTCAATTTCAGAAGTAAGGTTTTGGCAATTAATTGTTTTCGCTAGGATACGAGCACAGGTGGTTTTGCCCACACCCCGAGGTCCACAAAATAAAAATGCTTGTGCCAGTTGATTGTTTTTGATAGCATTTCTTAATGTCCCGGTTATGTGCTGCTGTCCGACAACTGTGTCAAAGGTGGCTGGTCGGTATTTTCGTGCTGAAACAATAAAATTATCCATTAGCACGAAGATACAGCATAAAAATTTAAATTAAATAGCTATTATTGAATTTGTAAACAAAAAAGCTCTTTCAGAGTTTAACTTAGAGTAGACTATACATTAAAACAACTGTTATGAAAACCTTGACAATTTCTTTATTATCCTTAGCTAGTTTTTGCATGATTGCTTGCAATCAGAACAGTAACGACCGCTCGGCTGATACCGACGCTTCAATGACTGATTCCATTGCTTATTCTGATAACCCACCTGCCTCGAGGGATCTTTCTTCGCAACCGGAAGTAGACCTATCGCAAAGTGCATTAACATATACCGAAACCAGTTCTCAAATGAAACTTGTTCTCCCAAATGCGGACGTCTTTGAAGACGGCAGTGCAGAGTTTAAAGACGGATATGAAGCGACTCTCCAAGAAACACTCAACGTGATTAACGAGCGTGGCTTCGGGAAGGTATTGATATCTGGAAATACAGGACGCGAGGGTGATCCGGCGACAAATAAATCTTTATCTGCTGAACGTGCGATTAAAATAGCCCAATGGTTGAAAGAAAAGGGACTTAAGGACGAGGTGAATGTTACTACACAAGGAGTCGGCTCTCAATATCCGATGATTGCCTATGAGCTGAAAGATGGTTCCCCTAATCCAGAGGCTAGTGAGTTAAACAGTCGCACAGAAATTACATTCCGGAAATCACAACTAGCATCGCAATAATCAGTTAGCTATTGTAATTTTAAATATTTCATTGTACTTTTGCATCCCGCTTTAGTGGGAACATAAATTATTAATTTATACGTAAAAATGCAACAGTACGAAACCGTAATCATTCTAACCCCGTTGTTGTCAGAAGAAGTAGCTAAAGAAACTATTACTAAATTTAGCACTTTCTTGACTGAGAACGGAGCCGAAATTATCCACGAAGATAATTGGGGTTTGAGAAAATTAGCGTATCCGATTGAGAAAAAATCAACCGGATTCTTCCACCTAACTGAATTTAAGGCTCCAGGTGATTTAATTAGCAAACTGGAACTTCAGTATAAGCGTGATGAGCGCATTATGCGTTTCCTAACAATTGCTTTGGACAAACATGCAATCGCTTACAACGAGAAAAAACGTAGCGGTGCTTTTAACAAAAAACCTAAAACTGAGGAGGCTGCAAAATAATGGCAAGAGAACAAAAAATTCAGTATGTTACTGCTCCCAAGGTGGATGATAACCGTAAGAAATATTGCCGTTTTAAGAAAAATGGCATTAAATACATTGACTATAAAGACGCGAACTTTTTATTGAAATTCGTTAATGACCAAGGTAAGCTTTTACCAAGACGTTTAACTGGAACTTCATTGAAATTTCAACGCAAGGTAGCACAAGCTGTTAAGCGTGCACGCCACATTGGTCTATTACCTTATGTTGCAGATTCATTAAAATAAACGGAGGTAAAGAAACATGGAAATTATTTTAAAACAAGATATTAAGAAACTTGGCGAGAAGGACGATATCGTAGATGTAAAACCAGGATACGGTCGTAACTACTTAATTCCCCAAGGATTTGCTGAATTGGCTACTCCTTCTGCAAAAAAAGTTTTAGCAGAAAATATCAGACAAGCGCAATTCAAACAAGATAAAATCAAACAAGACGCAGAGGTTTTAGCCGGCAAGCTTGAATCTGTAAAATTAACCATCGGAGCGAAAGCTGGAGAGAGCGGCAAAATCTTCGGATCAGTTAATACTATCCAGATTGCTGATGCCCTTAAAAAGCAAGGCTATGAAGTTGACCGTCGTCGCATTACTTTCGAAGAAGAACCAAAGGTTATTGGTGAATACATTGCTAACCTGAACCTTCATAAAGAAGTTAAAGTTCAAGTTCCTTTTGAGGTAATCGCTGAATAAATTACAGTACTAAAACAAAGAAGGCTATCCATAACAGGATAGCCTTTTTTTGTCAGAATACATGATGGCAAAACAACGTTCCATAAAGAAGAAACCGAAAAATAAAAAGCGGATTTTTACTATCCTGTTGAGGGTCGTTTTTTACTTTATTGTTATCAGCGCCGGCTGGGTGATCCTTTATCGTTTTGTCAACCCACCGATTACAATTTTGATGATCCAACGGAATTCTCAGGATATTCAAAACGAAAAACAACCGGCACCCAGAAAATGGGTAAATTATGAAGATTTGTCTGAAAATTTAAAACGAGCGGTTATTGCCAGCGAGGATGCGCACTTTATGCAACATCGGGGTTTTGACAAGAAAGCGATCAAGGAAGCTATACAAAAAAACAAAGAAGGCGGAACACTCCGTGGAGGCAGTACGATTAGTCAGCAAACAGCAAAGAATGTTTTCTTATGGCCACAACGATCCTGGATACGAAAAGGTTTGGAAGCTTGGTTCACGATATTAATTGAAGCTTTCTGGAGTAAGGAACGAATTCTAGAGGTCTATCTAAACGTGATTGAAATGGGTCCAAATCTTTATGGTGCCGAATCTGCAACCCAATACTACTTTAATAAATCTGCACAAAGCCTTACAAAGCGTCAAGCCGCACTAATTGCCGCCGTACTTCCAAACCCCTTACGCTGGTCGCCAGCAAAGCCCACGAACTATATAAGCAATCGGGCTTATCGGATTGTACGCTATATGCCGCATAGCGAAATTCCTTAGTATCTGCTCGTCTCATGTACCTTTAGAAAGCCCCACCCTTATAGGTCGGACTAAACTAAATTAAATACCTTACTATGCCAGCTTTCTTTTATCGGGACGATCCATCGTTCAGCTAATTCCTTGCTATTCTGGACAGTATTATCAAAAACGAGTGTATCCTCATTGATTTGACCATTAGCTAATAGACTTTCCAGCTCAGTGCGTGATGCTGTTTTGACCGTTTCGCCGTCAAAATAGGCTGTTTGCATCCGATCGAATAAATCGATGTTAAGTTCTTTTTCGATTGCTTTCAAAAAGCGAACGGATGAATCGATTGAGCAACCGGAAGCAGCTTCCAAGCTCTCGTTTAAAAATAAAATAACAAAGCGATTGTATCGAACTTCAGCTCTTGCAGCCAACTCCTTGCCATGTGCTTTCCACTGCTCCGTGAACTCCCGAAGTTTATTTTCTGCGATAGTAAGCTCTTGTTCCGCGAGCTCCTTATTCGATTGATATATCCAAATACGTTCCATTCTCTACGATTTTATCTTAAGGTGTGTTACTAATCATGCGAACTGACAAGTCGCTCAATCAAATCTAAGAAGAACTAGTCGAATGCTGGTAGTTTCAATGTCACATTATTCTTTTCACCTTGACAGTGAAACACTAGATAGAAAGCGGTTCAGCGTCAAAGCCTTTGCTTTTAACAACTGCAATTACTTCCTCTTCGGTAATACCATCTGCATGGACTGTTAGGACTTTATCACGCGAGTTGGTATCAACATTCCATTCTTCGGCGCCTACCAATTTATCCAAATCTCCTTGGACTTTAGATACACAACCACTGCAATTCAAGGTTGTTTTCAATTTAAAATTATTAGTTTTCATGTTTTTATATATTATATGTTAACGATCATTATTATTTCTTCCATTTTAATCGTAAACTATTGCTTACAACACTTACACTACTCAAAGCCATCGCAGCTCCGGCTATCATTGGGTTCAGTAAAAAGCCATTGATGGGATAGAGAATACCTGCCGCTATCGGGATACCGATCAGATTATATATAAACGCCCAAAAAAGGTTTTGTTTAACGGTTGCTACCGTTTGTTTAGATAATTTGATAGCCTGCGGTATCTTACCCAGATCAGACGAAATGATTGTCATCTTGGCCACATCCATGGCGATATCACTTCCTTTTCCCATCGCGATACTTACGTCAGCCGTGGCCAAGGCCGTGCTGTCGTTAATACCGTCCCCTACCATCGCAACTATTTTTCCTCTGCTTTGCAGATCCTTGATAAAGTCTGCCTTATCTTGTGGTAATACTTCGGCTCGGTAATTCTTAATACCTGTTTGCTCCGCAATGGCTTTTGCCGTTGCCGTATTATCTCCCGTGAGCATATAAAGATCAATGTCCATATCCTGCATCTTTTTGATAGCTGAAACAGACGTTTCTTTGATCTTGTCAGAAATAGCTAATACGGCCAATGCTTGTTGTTGATCAGCGAACCATATAACCGTTTTGGATTCAGCTCCCCACCTATCGGCTTGTTGTTGCAAATCCTGCGAAACCTCTATTTTTTGCTCTTTCATGAGAGCTGGGTTACCAACAAAATAAGCAGCGTCATCGTAAACAGCTTTCGCACCTTTGCCTGTTATACTTTCGAACTTCGAAACTTCCACAGCGTCGCTTTCGTCAAAATATTTAACTACAGCATCGGCTAAAGGGTGTTCTGATTGCATTTCAAGACCCTTGAGGATATTCTTAATCCGATCGTCGTTGTTAAGCCAGATGACCCCCGTAACCTGAGGTTTCCCCTCGGTAATTGTACCTGTTTTATCCAAAACGATCGCATCTATTTTTTTACCCAGTTCAAGACTCTCGGCATCCTTGATTAGAATACCAGTTTCTGCACCCTTACCTACACCGACCATGATCGCCGTTGGCGTTGCCAAACCCAAAGCACACGGACAGGCTATTACCAATACAGTTACAGCAGCCAATAATCCATGCACGAGTCCGCTATCCCCACCAAGGATCAGCCATAAAACGAACGTCAGGATAGCGATACCTATAACAATGGGCACAAACACTCCGGCTATTTTGTCGACCAGCTTTTGAACCGGCGCCTTACTTCCCTGGGCGTCTTGGACCATTCTTATAATCTGAGCAAGCATCGTTTCTTTGCCCACTTTAGTCGCCTCAAAACGAAAACCCCCTTTTTGGTTAATCGTGCCGGCAAATACCTTCTCATCCTTCTCTTTAAGTCCTGGAACCGGTTCCCCACTTAACATGCTCTCGTCGACATATGAGCTTCCGGAGATAACCATACCGTCTACGGCAATTTTTTCTCCCGGCTTGACCAAGATTAAGTCCCCAACTACCACATCTTCTATTTTCTTCTGGGCCTCCAAACCGTCTTCTTGGATAAACGTTACAGTTTTAGGTTGCAAACCCATTAGCTTTTTAATAGCAGATGAAGTGTTCCCCTTTGCCTTTTCCTCGAGTAGTCTTCCTAACAGTATGAATGCGACGATAACCGCTGCCGCCTCAAAATAAACATGCGCCTCAAGACCTCTCTGCGCCCAGAAATCCTGGAAAAACATATTGAAAACACTAAAAACATAAGCAATTCCCGTACTCAGAGCCACTAGGGTGTCCATATTAGCCGACCGGTGCTGCGCTTGTTTCCATGCATTTACAAAGAAATCTTTACCGAACCACAACACCACAGGTGTAGAAAACAGCCACATGATTTCATTCGCATAGGATATGTTCATAAAGAACATACCGATGATGACCACAGGAACCGACAGCAAAACCGCCCATATCGTTTTCCTTTTTAATTTTTTGTATTTATCTGCGTGTATACTTTCTAAAGTTTCTTGTTGTTTTGACTCATCCTCGAGCAAGAGATCGTATCCAACGGACTGCAAGGCTTGTTGCAACTTTCCTGTATCGGTTATTTCGGGTTGATATTCTACCGCCAAGTTACCTGTTGCGAAGTTAACCGACGCGCCCACGACACCTGGTGTTTGCTTCACAATACTTTCTGCACTGCTGGCACAGGACGCACAGGTCATCCCCAGCACCGGAAAGGATTGCTTGATCGATGCGTTTTCTGAACTTATGGTATTCGTTGCCATTACTACTCCTTTGTTTTATTAACAAAGTTGGCAATAAAAAGACTGTGAATCCTTACAGAACTATGGAATTTAATTGTAAGATTTAAATATTCGGCGGGCTCCTATTAACTTATACCTTGTCTAATGGTTTACGTTTATCTTCCTTTATTTGCTTAAAATGACTGGGGGTAAGACCTGTCACCTTTTTAAATTGGTTACTTAAATAGGCGACACTTGAGTAATTGAGACGATAAGCGATTTCGCTTAATGATAACTCATCGTATACCAAGAGCTCTTTAACTTTTTCAATTTTCTGTGCAATAAAATATTTCTCTATCGTTACACCCTCTACTTCTGAAAACAAATTTGACAGGTAATTATAATCGAGATCCAAGTGCTGACTTAAAATATCTGAAAGGTTGATTTTCGCTTCATTGTTTTGATAATGAACCAAATCAATAATAACATTCTTAACCTGTTCAATTATTCTGCTTTTTTTATTATCGATGAGGTGAAAACCCAGAGCTTCTAACGAAGCTTCCAGCTGTTGGCGCTTCTCTAGCTTAAGTTCCTGGGCGGTTACTACTTCGCCTAATTTGACGCTTTTGGTTTCAATGCCCAGCTTTTCCAGCTGGTCTTGCACAACCATAATGCAACGATCGCAGACCATATTTTTCACAAACAGCTTACTCATCTGAATTAAATATTTGAATACACGAAGTTACGATTTATTCAGATTACTCGATAGTCAACTCATGCAACGGTCCACCGAGTTAATAAGTCTCCTGCAAAGTAACCTTGTCAGCAACGCGGTAAACATATAACTCTTCATTATGTTGAGTAATATCCAAGCCCTGTTCTTCTTCCGCTTCTGTTACTCGAATAGGATCAATGAGGTTAACTAATTTAAAAATACCATACGAAACAGCGAAGCTATAGCTCGTGACAATCAGAATGCCCACCACCTGAGCAATGAAGAAACTGGTTTCTCCAAAAAGTAATCCATCAGCAGCATCAGGATTCACGATTGTGGAAGCAAAAACGCCCGTAAAAAACATACCAACAATCCCACCAACACCATGACATGGGATAACATCCAGCGTATCATCTAAGGATGATTTTGATCGCCATTCCATAGCTAGGTTCGAAATAATAGCGGCAATAACACCAATAAAGACACTTTGCGGAATCGCAACAAAACCAGCCGATGGAGTAATGGCAACCAATCCCACTACAGCTCCGATACAAAAGCCGACAACTGAAGGCTTTTTACCACGTAGAACATCAAAAAACATCCAAGCTAATCCTGCGGCTGCAGCAGCTATATTAGTCGTTGAAAAGGCAGAAACTGCCAACGAGTTAGCAGCTAGTGCAGATCCTCCGTTAAAACCAAACCATCCAAACCAAAGAAGCCCTGTACCAATTAGCACATAAGTTATATTAGCAGGCTGAATTTTAATGTGATTTGCATGTGCCTTCCGTCGTTTAAGTACCAAAACACCTGCAAGTGCCGCACATCCGGCGGAAATATGAACGACCGTTCCCCCAGCAAAGTCGAGAACCCCCAAACGAGCAAGAAAACCTTCAGGATGCCAGCTCCAGTGAGCGAGAGGTGCATAAACAAAAAGCGAGAAAAGCACGATAAAAAGAATGTAGGATGTAAACTTAATCCGCTCGGCGACCGCACCAACAACAATACCCGGCGTAATAATCGCAAACATTAAATGAAAGAATGCAAATAGCGAGAAAGGTATAGTCGGTGCTGCTGGCCAAGGTTCACCCGACACAACATTTTGCAGAAACAAGAAGGAAGTTGGATTCCCAATCACCCCCCCTAATGAATCTCCAAAACAAAGGCTAAAGCCTACGACCACCCAAAGAATACTTACAACGCCAGCTGAGACAAAGCTCTTTATCATAGTTGAAATCACGTTCTTACTGTTGACCATTCCACCGTAAAAAAAAGCTAAACCGGGGGTCATGAGGAATACTAAGGCAGCAGAGATAAGAACCCAAGCAATGTCTGAACTATTATAGGTATTAGTACCATCAAAATTCAATTCAGGGCGGATAAAAAGAGCTGAAATAGCTATCACGGCAAGCACCAAAAACGGAAAACTCTGTTTAATTGTTATTTTTTTCATAGAATTTAAAATAAAAAGGCATTAAAAAAGGCATAAAGATGGACTATCTATTAATACTATCACATAAAAGACAAAATACACTCACTTTGCACTGTAAAATTATATATATTTTCATAAAATCAACAAACTATATATAAAAAAAACATATTGAATCATTTTTTTATGATAAAAATCAATTATGGTCATAAAAATAACATATTATTCCGATTTTTAACACGCATTATACAGTTTTTATTAAAAATAATAAATTATCAAGTAAGTAAAATAGCGATTATCATTAACAGAATCTTAATACCCTGCTCATACCAGCATAATACGAACTGAGTATTTTTATCGCCGACGAGGGAGACTGCTACTCTTTCCCTCTCGTCAGCCATCACCTATCATGAATAATAAGAAATTGAATATCCTATATGCGATTCAGGGCACCGGGAACGGCCACCTGAGCAGAGCCAGGGATATTGTTCCCATATTACAATCCAAAGGCAATTTAGACTTACTTATCAGCGGCACTCAGGCTGACGTTGACCTGCCATATGAGGTCAAATACAGGTTCAACGGCTTAAGCTTTATTTTTGGCAAAACTGGAGGAGTGGATCTCGTCGAAACCTATAGGCAAGGAAATATACGTCGCCTGTTAAATGAAATTAAACAACTTCCATTGGATGAATATGATGTTATTATTAACGATTTCGAACCCGTATCGGCCTGGGCATGTTATCTAAAAAACAAACCGTGCATATCGCTGAGTCACCAAGCAGCTGTAGTCGCCAATAAAGCACCGAAACCCAAAAAACAAGACCTGATCGGTAAAATAACTTTGAAGAACTATGCTCCTACGACCAGTCAATTTGGATTTCATTTCGAACGATACGACAATAATATATACACACCTGTTATTAGACAAACGATTCGAGACCAAAAGCCGACAAATCAGGGGCATTATACGGTTTATCTTCCCTCCTATGATGATGAAAAAATAATTCGTGTGCTTTCTGAGATTCCAGAAACACGATGGCAGGTTTTTTCAAAACACACAGCCAAGGACTATCAAATTGGCAATATTTTCATCCACCGGATCAATAACGAGCGATTTATTCAAAGCATGGCCGGGGCTGCTGGTGTTCTTTGTGGCGCTGGTTTCGAAACGCCTGCCGAAGCTTTATATATGAAGAAGAAGCTAATAGTTATTCCGATGAAAAATCAGTTTGAACAACATTGCAACGCAGCTGCACTCAAACAAATGGGCGTACCCGTATTGAAGAACTTAAAGAAAAAACGCTTACCGAAAATTAAAGAATGGGTCAATTCGAAGCAAATAATTGCCGTAGACTATCCCGACGACACAGAGGAGATCATTGATTTAATCTTGTCTAAACATAGCCAAGAACAAATCGTTTTATAGATATGAGAAAAAGTGACTTTGGAGAGAATTTTAACTGGTGGGTCTCAACAGCGGCCTATCAAATAGAGGGAGCGTACCAGGATGGAGGAAAAGGATTATCGATTTGGGATCAATTTGTAAAGAAAAAAGGCAATATTTTAAACAACGATCATGCGAATATAAGTGCGGACTTCTACAACCGGTTTGAGGGCGATTTAGCGCTGATGAAAGCAATGGGTATCCCCAATTTCCGATTTTCGATTTCATGGAGCCGTATTTTCCCAAACGGCACTGGGAGCGTAAACCAGGAAGGAGTGGACTTTTACAATAAACTTATTGACAACTGCTTGGAGTACAATATCGAGCCATGGATTACTTTATATCACTGGGATTTGCCATTTGCTTTAGAAAAGCTTGGAGGTTGGACTAACCGTGATATTCTTCATTGGTTTGGCGAGTATGCAAGTTTCTGCATACGTACTTTCGGCGACCGTGTTCAAAATTGGATGATTCTCAATGAACCCATGGTGTTCACGGGTGCTGGGTATTTCCTAGGGGTGCACGCTCCGGGCCGAAGAAAGCTTTCCAATTTTTTCCCGGCTGCTCATCACGCTGCTTTGTGCCAGGCAGAGGGAGGGCGAATTATTCGATCGGAACGGAACAACATGAATATAGGCACAACATTCTCCTATACACATGTCGAGCCCTACAGCACAAGACTTCGAGATATCAAATCAGCAAGTAGAATTGACACGCTTTTAAATCGGACATTTATTGAACCCTTGATTGGTCTCGGTTACCCGATAGATGGATTGGCAAGTTTACAACCCATTGAAAAATGGATGAAGGAAGGCGATGATCAAAAACTACGATTTAACATGGACTTCATTGGTCTTCAATGCTATACGAGAGAAATCATCAAACATTCTTATTTGACCCCAATTCTTAAAGCAAAGCTGGTGTCTGCTAGCAAACGTAATGTCGACCGAACCAGCATGAACTGGGAGGTATACCCGGAATCTATTTATCATTGCTTGAAGCGGGTTTCAGAGTATCCGGGTATAAAAAGCTTAATTATCACCGAAAACGGTGCTTCATTTCCTGATTTGGAAAAAGAAGGTGAAATTTATGACAATCAGCGAAAGGTCTATCTTGAGAGCCACATGAAGCAGGTACTGAGAGCTAAAAAAGAAGGAGTTGACGTGAACGGTTATTTCGTTTGGAGCTTCATCGACAATTTTGAGTGGGCAGAAGGCTTTATGCCAAGATTCGGCCTTGTTCATATCAACTATTCAACACAGAAAAGAACCATCAAATATTCCGGCAAATGGTTTAAAAATTTCCTAAAAAAGCCACATTATTAAAAAAATATAACTTTAAGCAGCTAAAATTATTGCTAAATCGTTTTGTTTTTGTTTTATTTGAAGATAAAATCAAAGTCAACATGACGACCAAACCTAAATTCACAGAGAAAAAGTATCTCATTACACTCTTGTGCGTCACCGCTTTATTTATGTTGTGGGGCATTGCTATAACCATGGGAGATGTACTAAACAAGCATTTCCAGAACGTTCTCGGGGTCAGCAAGTCGGAATCCGGATTGGTTCAATTTTCCATTTTTGGTGCCTATGCCGTTATGGGGATACCAGCAGGATTATTCATGAAGCGCTTTGGCTACAAGAATGGTGTATTATTAGGGCTTTCACTTTATGCTTTTGGAGCATTCCTATTTGTGCCTGCAGCAAATGCTGAGTCATTCGGCTATTTCAGGATAGCCCTTTTTATCCTCGCCTGTGGCCTAGCAACCTTAGAGACCGTTGCTCACCCCTTTGTAGCAGCACTCGGGAATCAGCGCACAAGTGATCAGCGGATCAACTTCGCACAATCTTTCAACGGACTGGGAACGATTATCGGCCCGGTTATAGGAA
This sequence comes from Albibacterium profundi, assembly GCF_042159835.1. Classification (NCBI taxonomy): domain Bacteria; kingdom Pseudomonadati; phylum Bacteroidota; class Sphingobacteriia; order Sphingobacteriales; family Sphingobacteriaceae; genus Albibacterium; species Albibacterium profundi. The sequence continues at coordinate 634,361 of NZ_JBBVGT010000002.1, forward strand.
GCTATTTTATTTTGCGAGGTAGCGGCATAGACGGCACCCTAGACTCTGTTAAAACTCTTTACATAGTTATAGGTTGTGTAATTGCCGCATTCGCATTGATATTTTCGACCTTGAAGATTCCAGCATTAAGCACGAATTTTGAAGATGAAAATGAGGCACAGATCGACAAACCAATAGCGCCCAAGAAAAAGTTATTTCAGCATCGCCATTTTAAGTGGGCAATTGCGGCACAATTTTTTAATGCCGCCGCGCAAGGAGGAACATGGGCATTCTTTATTAACTACGGGCATGAGATTATGGGCTTTTCAGACGAACTAGCAGGCTATTATTTCGCACTCAGTATGGTCTTTATGACGATAGGCCGGTTCGCAGGCACATTTTTAATGAAATACTTAGCACCCAACAAACTCTTGTCAATTTTTGCCTTTGCCAATATTGTCATGTGTGTAATTATTGGCGGAGCTTGGGGTTGGCCATCATTTGTTGCTCTACTAATGTTAAACTTCTTTTTTAGTATTATGTTCCCAACTATCTTTAGTTTAGGGTTAAAAAACCTTGGCCCGCATACCCAGCAAGGATCGTCGTTTATCGTGATGGGAGTTGTTGGAGCCGCATTTTTTCCTTACTTTATGGGGTCTATTGCCGATCATTATGGAATTTCGCAAGCATATTATTTACCAATTATCTGTTATTTAATTATATTCTTGTTTGGCAGTATATTTTACAAGGTTAAAGGATAAAATGAGATCCGATAAAGTTTTTTGTAATGAAAAAAAAATCAATTATAGACATAGCCAAGGAGTTGAATATCTCTCCAACAACGGTTTCTTTTATTCTTAATAATAAGGCTGAAGAAAAAAGAATCAGCAAGAAGCTGACAAAAACCGTCAAGGATTATGTCGAGAAAGTAGGCTATAAGCCAAGCTCTATAGCGCGCAGCCTTCGTACAGGCAAAACCAATACGATCGGCTTAATGGTTGAAAATATTGCCAACCCATTTTTTGGAACGGTTGCAAGAAAAATTGAAGAGGAAGCATATAATCATGGCTATCGAATCCTTTATTGCAGTACGGATAACAGTCCAGAAAAAACGAAAGATCTGCTTCATGTTTTTAAGGAACGTAAAGTTGACGGCTACATTATCAGTCCCCCTGCCGGTATTGAAAAAGAGATAGAAAGTCTGATTCAAGCTGATATCCCTGTCGTAATGTTTGACCGTGAAATTAGTGTCGAAACTGACCTCGTTATTATCAATAATGAAGAGAGCACCTACCAAGGGACAAAGCATCTGCTCGAAAAATTTAAAAACATTGGCTTTGTGACATTAGATTCAAATCAGACGCAAATGATTAGCCGGCTTGAGGGATATCAACGTGCGGTTAAGGAGGCTGGGGCGAAGGAGTACATTCATAGGGTGGCATACAGCCAGCAAGACGAAAAGGTTACAAAAGAAATTACAGCATTCCTGAAAAACAACGAGTCACTTGACGCTATCCTCTTCGCAACCAACTACCTAGTAGTAAGCGGATTAAAAGCGCTTCAAAAACTAGAATTAAAAATACCAGAAGACATTGGCGTGGTTGCATTTGACCATCATGACCTATTCGAATTACACTCACCAACTATTACGTCAATAGACCAACCGATTAATGAAATAGCGACCAAAGCGATCCAGTTACTCCTCAAGCGCCTAAGTGGCAAGACCTCTAGTCCGCCTCAAGAAACGATCCTTTCAACAGTTATGCAGATTCGAGAATCTTCAAAAAAATAAAGAGATCAGGGTGAAGCTAAAACGATTTATTATATTTGGCAACAAAATACAAAACTAGTAGATAATCTATGGACATTGTTACGGGGGTAGACATCGGTGGTTCACATATAAGCTGCGCGCAAGTCGACCTTGCAAAAAAGGAGATTGTGCCGGACACCTTATGCCGCAAGGCGGTAAACTCAAAAGAGCAGGCCGATGTAGTTATAGGGCAATGGTGTGAGTGCATCCAGGAAAGTCAATCTAAGGCAGGCGTTTCCGGCACTCAGTTAGGCATCGCCATACCGGCACCGTTCGACTATGATGAAGGAGTCTGTCTTATTAAAAATCAAGATAAATTCGACTTACTCTATAATGTCAATATAAAGACACAATTAGCTGAGCGACTCGGCATCGAACGCTGCGATATTGCAATGCAAAACGACGCGAGCTGCTTTATGTTAGGAGAAATGATTGTGGGAGCAGGAAAAGATTTCGAATATGCATTGGGAGTAACCCTTGGCACGGGCTTAGGTTCGGCTTCTGCTAAAGGCATGAACATCCAAGATGCTAGTTTGTGGAACACACCCTTTCGAGACAGTATCGCCGAGGAATATATATCCAATCGCTGGTTCCTGAACAGCTATTTTGAACGCAGCGGTCTACGGTTTCCGGGCGTTAAAGAGCTTGCCAAACATGCAGAGACGGATTCTACCGCGCGCGATTTATTTATCGAATTTGGAGACAGTTTAGGCCAATTTATTGAGATTGCGATGGAACAAGTCAACTATAATCCGCAGGTCATTATCTTAGGTGGCAACATTGCGAAAAGCAATCATTTATTTTTGGATGCGACCCAAACCTACCTTTCGAACAAACAAATTGAACTCCCTATAAAAATTGCGGAGTTGGGTGAGCTGTCTGCTATTTATGGTGCTGCCGGATTATGGAAGAACCTTAATTTTTCAGGAAATTCTTTACCCCAGCTTTGAGTTTATTTATAAACGAACTTTCACCCTTTAAAAGATGTGTTCGTTCGGCTAGGTATAATTTCGTATAATCGTATCCTGCCTGTATGATTTCGTGCGACTTATTTAGGTCAAACAGTAAATAGTTTACCAGCTCTTTAGGCTCTATATACATAAAGCAATCACGTGCCGACGAATAAACCGTATTGGCGAAGCTTAAGTGAAATGAACGGTCTATTGTTTCCCAGAGACCTCTTTTGGGATTTAAATCACGAATAGGATTAACATGTACCGCAATTATTTCATTTTTACGATCAATAAACGGCTCCACGGGTAAGTTATTAGCAAGCCCTCCATCCACATAGACGACTGAATCAATCTCAACAGACGGGAATATAGCTGGTATAGCGCAAGAAGCTTCTATTGCATCCAAAATATTCCCCTCGTTAAATATCTTCTGTCTCCCGTCCACATAAGATGTCGCTGTGACATATAGCGGAATGGGGAGCTCTTCGAAAGTTTTATATCGAAGATTCTCTTCCAGATAGGCTTTGATTTTTTTGAACGAGACGAGACCATGCCTGATAGAATGCCAGGTCAGCATTTTTCGGGTTAGTTTTCCGTCTAGCATCTCTATAATCTCATCCGGCGTATAACCATTCGCAAGAAATGCACCTGCGATAGCTCCTGCACTCGTGCCTGAGATAGCCGATGGATAAATTCCATACTCATACAAGGCTTTGGCGACACCTAAATGCGCAAAACCCCGAGCAGCTCCACCCGACAATACAAATGCCTTCTTCATAGATGATGTTGGTATGCTTAAAGATAGATTTATCTTTCCCATTTCGCAAACTCAGTTTAAATGAAATGATTATTAGGCGCCGCGATGTAGCCCTAAATTTATCTATCTTTAGATTTAAAATAAAACACGAATGGCACATGCATTAATCACCGGAGCGAGTAAAGGAATTGGTAAAGCCATCGCACTGGAGTTAGCTTTAAAAGGATACGACGTTTTATTGGTCGCACGAAATGAGTCGGCGCTGTCGGAAACCTGTCAGGAAATCATGGATAAAGCCTCAGTAGACGCGCAGTCACTTGTTCTAGACCTTTCATCCGACGACGCGGCTCTGCGACTGCGTGAATGGGTACATTCACTGCATGTCGATCTCCGTATCCTCGTCAATAATGCCGGCTACGGTCTAAGCGGTCGTTTCGAGGAGCAAAAGCTAGAGACGATTCAAAATATGATGCAGCTTAACATGACTAATTTAGTTAGTCTTACTCACTTACTATTGCCCTTATTAAAGCGCTGCCCGCAAGCTTATATCCTAAATGTGGCCAGCACCTCAGCTTACCAGTCCACGCCCAACCTCGCGGTTTATGCTGCATCTAAAGCTTTTGTATTATCGTTCAGTCGCGCATTAAACAACGAATTAAAAAAATCATCTGTGTCAGTCACTTGTATATCTCCGGGACCTACGAATACGGCATTCGTTGAGCGAGCTCAATTGACAGAGAAGGGACTTGAGCGTATGAAAAAAGTACATATGGAAGCTTCAGACGTTGCTAAAATTGCCGTTCGGGCTCTATTTTCGAAAAAAGCGGAAATCGTTCCGGGCCTAACGAATAAGTCTGCTTCTTTTATGGCTTGGCTATTCCCTAAGTCGCTCGTAGAGAATATTGCTGGTCGCATTATCGGAAACGTAATTGAGTGAAAAGCCCTTTTAAAGAAATATCATTCAAAATCATTATATTCATGCTCACTTTATTTTAAAAGATATGCCATCATTTGATATCGTTAGCAAAATCGACGGGCAGACCCTCGATAATGCTATTAACAACGCAAAAAAAGAAATATTGAACCGATACGACTTTCAAACATCGAAAAGTACAATCGATTTAGATAAAAAAAGCAATGTAATCACCATTGTGACCGAAGATGATATGCGCCTAAAAGCGATTACTGATTCAATTATTTCAAGAATGCTTAAGCAGAAACTTGATCCAGCGAGCTTAGATTTTGGAAAGGAAAGTATTGCGTCTGGCAATATGCTCAGAAAAGAAGTTAAGATTCAGGAAGGTATCGATAAAGAGACCGCTAAAAAAATTGTTTCAAAAATCAAAGAGAGCAAGATAAAAGTACAGGCTTCAATAATGGATGATCAGGTAAGAGTACAAAGCAAAAACATCGACGACCTACAGAAAGTCATTGCTTTATGCAAGGGAGAAGATTTTGGACAGCCATTACAGTATATCAACATGCGAAACTAGTGGGTTTCACCTCTTGCGGTATAATAACCTGTCGCAAAACAGGCTTGAAGCAGGTATCCGCCCGTTGGAGCGTCCCAAGCTAACATCTCACCACAAAGCTGGATAGCGGGGTACTTCTTTAAGGACAGGTTTGGGTTCAGTTCGTCCCAGCTGACACCACCATGGGTTGAGATAACCTCTTCCACCGGACGAAAACCAGTGACCTTCAACGGAAAGTTTTTTATGATATATGCCAGTTTTGATGGGGATGTATATACATCTTTGTCAAGTGTTCTCAGCAAAGAAATTTTGGTTGGTCCTAATCGCAGTTGTCGTTTAAGAACGTTACTAATCTTTTCTCCATTGAACGCCGATATGATACGTGATTCATCAAAGGATGGCTTCAGATCAATAAAAAGTTCTTGCGGAAAAGCTTGAGATCGGACCGCGCGGTTGAGATGATAAACGGCATTTCCTTCGATACCGTAATCTGTAAAAACCAATTCGCCGTACTTTTCTGCATAACGATTAAACAATCGTACATTCTTCAAAGGCTGGCCAGCTAAGCTTGAATACACCGTCGCTAGTTCTAAACCTGAATTAGCGGAACCGGTTGCGGTCACGGCAATCCCCTTGTTTTGAAACAAGTCGATCCACTTTCCGTCTGATCCGGTTTTAGGCCAGCTCCTGCCTCCAAGCGCTAGAACAGCATGGTTATAAATTACCTCTATTTGCTTATTTACGGTCAAAAAAGTTAATTTACGAGAATCGAAATCACTCAGGTAGTATCCAAACTTAAAATCTACACCTAGCTGACTCAACCTCAGCAACCAGCGCTGTAAAACTTCAATAGGCTTAATACCTTTAACAGGAAAGACTTTGCCCGACGACCCGATAAAAGTTGGTACGCCAATCGACTCGAGCCAGCTAACTGTATCTTTGTTATTAAAGGTTTGTACAATTTCTTTAATCTGTTCCGAATCGTATCTATCAAGAAAGACATCTAACGGCTCGGCGTGACTTAAATTAAAACCGCCATTACCAGCTACTAAGAACTTCCTAGCCGCAGCTGCCTTATGATCGTAAACTATTACAGGATGGCCTTGAAGTGCATACTCTTGAGCTGCCATAAGACCAGCTGGTCCCGCGCCGACGATGTGAATCGTTTCCATAAAACGAAAATACGATCATTTTATATCTTTCCCGTTATATTAAAGCCATTGACTTTAAATTTCGTATTTTCGTAGATATAAAATGCAGATCTTTCGATCCCTTAAATATCACAATTACAGGCTTTTCTTTACCGGACAATCCATTTCTCTAATCGGGACTTGGATGCAGCGTGTTGCAATCAGTTGGTTAGTTTACCGCCTGACAGGGTCGCCCTTCGTGTTGGGCTTAATCACATTTGCCAGCTTAATACCTTCATTAGTCTTAGCTCCGTTCGCTGGCAGTTTGGTAGATCGATATAATAAATTCAATATCTTTATATCTACACAGATCGTGTTGATGTTGCAAGCGGGAACCTTAGCATTGATGGTCTGGTTGGATTACTACAACATTGCCTGGATAGGTATCTTAAGTCTCGTTCAAGGCTTAGTGAACTCGCTAGACGTAACGGCCAGACAATCGCTTGTCGTCAACTTCGTCGAGAAAAAAGAGGATTTACCAAATGCGATCGCCCTGAACTCATCGATGTTTAACGGAGCCAGACTAGTCGGCCCTGCTCTGGCGGGCATCATTCTAAGTTCTTTTGGTGAAAATGTGTGTTTCTTTCTCAATTTTCTAACCTACATAGCGGTTCTTATTTGCTTATCATTGATGAAGATTAAGCTCAAGCCGGTTGAAAAATCGAAAGAAAACATCTGGTTTGATCTGAAAGAGGGTTTCAATTACCTGAAAAACTCACCTAATATATCATCCCTTATACTCCTTATGGCGGCATCCAGCTTAATTATCATACCCTTTACAACGTTTTTACCCGTCTTTGCTAAAGATATTTTTAACGGTGACGCCACAACGTTCAGTTGGTTTGAGAGTGTCGGTGGCTTAGGTGCTTTAATGGGTGCGGTATACATGGCAACTTTAAAGTCGACTCGCAATTTTATAAAGATCATTATCCGTTCGAGTTTCACACTCTCGCTATCTGTACTCGGACTGGCACTATCGCCTTCACTGATTATGGCTTTGTTGTTCACCGGTACAGCAGCCCTGGGACTAATGTCGCAGAATTCATCAATCAACACTTATTTACAAACACATACACCCGATAAAATGCGGGGACGAACAATGAGCTACTATATCATGGCCTTCCAGGGTGTGCTGCCACTTGGCACTCTTCTGATGGGCTACCTAGCCCACAAAATCGGAACGACTACGATCGTTGCTTTAGAAGGGATGGCAGGTGTCCTTATCATGATAAGCTTTATTCTATACCGGAGGAATCGTTTTAAAAACATTAAAGAGCAACTCGGTTAAGGGCGCTGTCAAACAGCACGAGGTCAAATCCAATGATTAGCTTTATACCACTGGATTGTCTCTGCTAAACCCGACTGCAAATCGTACTGCGGAACAAAACCCAAATCATCCTTTAGCGCATCAACGTCGCAAGCCCAGTTTATTGCTGTCAACTCGTTCATCTTCTCTTTATTCAATACGGGCGTTGAACTACGCTTTGCGTATATACGATCCATGAAAGAGGCTAGCATATTTACACCGCCCAAGGGTAAGTGTATTCTCAAAGCCTTTTTTTGAAGGATCTGTTTTGCCGTATCTGCCAATGCATAGCGATCATACACCATACCGTCCGAGACATTATAAAACTGTTTCGGAGGTGTTTCGTGCAATGAATTGATGATTATTTTTGCCAAATCCTTTACATAAATAAAACTTAATTGTTGATCAAACCTACCGATATGGGGATCAAGTCCGCGACTTAATGCCTGGATTAGAATGAATAGATCCCTTTCGCGTGGTCCGTATACTGCGGTCGGTCTAAAACCGAGTAAAGGGAGTTTAGGAATCGACTGTAAATACCGTTCTGCCCTGAGCTTGCTCCGTCCATAAGCCGTGACAGGCTGTGGTTCGGAAGCATCATGAATAAGCGTGTCCAAATCGGTTAGCGGCCCCAGGGCAGCCAAGCTGCTCACGAAAACGAACTTTTTCAATGTAACACAGCCTTTTACCGCTGCTTCAGCCAAGGTTTTACTAGCATCTGCATTAACTTTATTGTAAACTTGTTCATTTTTTGCTTTCGTAATCCCAGCCGCATGTATAATATAATCGAAATCTTTTAAGGTGGATTGGAGATGACCAATTGATGAATAATTGAGGTACATGTATCGAAGCGGCAACTTGTTAAGATGATCTATCTTGCTGTTTTCCCGTATAGCAGCATGCACTTCATAGCCTTGCGATAAAGCCTCTATAATGAGATGATAACCAACGAATCCGCTGGCTCCCGTTATGAGTATCTTCTCGTTCATATCGATTTTGATAGAATTCGGTAGGTGCGATAAGGAACCCCTTTGATTCGCTCGATAGCTTTATTGATTAGATCGTTGTCCTCCAAGGTCCAAGAAGCCTCGGCGTATTCCAGACCTTTCTCTTGAAAAGCCTTAATAATCATGGCGTACAGACAAACTTCTATGCCCATCTTCCGATAGCCATCAATCACCCCTAAAACCATAATCCGAATACCTTTTACCTTTCTTTTCATCGATAAGAGTTTCAAAAAACCGAATGGAAAAAGTCGTCCCCGCTTGATCGTCTTCAATATTGGATTAATATCGGGAATTGCCAATGCGAAGGCCACTAACTTTCCTTCCTTTTCTGCAACCAAGCAAAAATCTGGATCTAGAATTAATTTTAAATCCTTCGCCATATAATCAAACTCCTTATCCGTCATCGGCACAAAGCCCAAATTATGATCCCAAGCCTGATTATACACTTCCCTTAGTGCACTCGCCTCTTGTTTAAAGTTCTTAATATCAATCTTGCGTACCCGAATATCGTTACGCTCCAGTCGCCTCTGTAGACCCTCCAAAAGACCGACGGAACGGTCGTCATAATCATTTCCGTCGTAGTAATATGCACGGAGGTCGACTTTCTTGCTAAAACCATATTGTTCCAATAAGGTTAAATAATACGGAAAGTTATATGGCATCATAACCCGTGGCATACCATCGTATCCATCTATCAAAAGACCGCAGGTTTCATTTGTTGAGAAATTAGTTGGCCCCATTACCGAAGTCAAGCCCTGACCCTTCAGCCAGCTTATAGCAGTGTCCAACAACATATCGGCAACGTCCTGGTCGTTTATGCTGTCGAAAAAACCAAAGAAACCTTCCTTTTGCTTATAAACACGATTATGATTATTATTCTTTATAGCTGCGATACGACCAACAAGCTGATCGCCATCATATGCCAAAAATAACTTAACTTCTGAGTGGTCATGAAAGGGGTGCTTACCGGGAGTGAGCATATCTCGCTGGGCAATATACAATTCAGGTACATAAAAGGGATCATCCTTGTATAAGCTGTGAGGAAAATCAATAAAAGATTTTAGTGCACGCTTTCCTTCGACCGCTATGACCTTTCTCATATAGCTACGTTAACAGGATCGCTGTTCACAGCCTTATAAGCCTCAATAATTTTTCCGACTGCTTCATCTATCTGACTGAATGTGTGCGTCGCCATCAACGAAAAACGAATCAAGGAGTCTTCTGACGCAACTGCTGGAGAGACCACGGGGTTAACGAAGACCCCATTATTATGCAAAATATTAGTTAAACGGAATGTTTTGTCGTTATCTCGTATATATATCGGCAGTATCGGACTTTCTGAGTTTCCGATATCAAAGCCTGCATCTCTCAATTGTGCAGTGGCATAACGCGTATTTTGCCATAACTTCTCGATTCTTTCAGGTTCAGACTCAATAATATCCAAAGCGGCAAGGACGCTAGCTACAGACGCTGGTGGCATACTAGCGCTAAACATGAGTGATCGTGCACGATGCTTAATAAATTCAATTGTAGGTTTCGTTCCGGCAACAAAACCACCTAAAGAGGCTAACGACTTACTAAATGTGCCCATAATCAAATCAACCTCCTTCTCCAAGTTAAAGTGAGAAGCCGTCCCCGCTCCCTGATGACCAATCACGCCCAAGCTATGCGCATCGTCGATCATAATATTGACTCCGAACTCCTCGCTCAGTTCTACAAGTTCCGGAAGCTTAACAAGATCACCTTCCATGCTAAAGATACCGTCTACGACGATTAATTTTGCTGCATCCGCCGGTAGACGACTAAGTTTGCTCCTCAAGTCGTCCATATTATTGTGATCATATTTCAATGTGCGTGAGAACGAAAGACGACTTCCGTCAATGATAGAAGCGTGATTTGATTCGTCCAAAATCAGATAATCATTACGGTCCAATAGGCATGATATCACGCCTAAATTCACTTGAAAGCCGGTGCTAAAAAGTACAGCCGCTTCTTTGTTAACGTATCGGGCTAATCGTTCCTCTAACTCGAGATGAATATCCAGCGTGCCATTTAGAAACCTAGATCCGGCACAACCAGTTCCATATTTGTCGACTGCAGCTTTCGACGCCTCTTTTATCTTAGGATGATTTGTCAATCCTAAATAGGAGTTAGATCCAAACATAAGCACGTTCTTACCGTCTATGACAACTTCGGTATCCTGTGCAGACTCTATTGGTCGGAAATAAGGGTAGATCCCCTTTGCTTTGATAGCGTCTGCATCCTTGAAAGCCGCTACCCGCTCATATAATTTTTTACCCATTGTTAACTTTCTTAATACTTCATATGTTCGTCTCTGGGACGACAACATTATATTTTTGTTAGTATTATCTAAATATTAGGCAAATGTAAATTATTGTTCACAATAATTTTACGTTTTCTAAACGCAACCTGATTTTGTTACCTTATGAACAGTGCAACAAAACGACACAAAAAGCTCATTACCATCGACTTAGACAACAAATCAATGATTTCACCTTAATGTCATATAACAAACAGCAAAAATCGTACTAAAAGCTTCTCCGGCGCTTAATTAAGCCGTCAGTCGAGTATGTACCTGACCCTGACCCGACAACAAGGAATACAAGTAAAAGAATGAGCACTAAAACAGATACCCATAGCTCGGAATTAAGATAAGAAAGTCCATTGGTAAGATTAACAAAGAATACGGCACCAATTAAAATAGGGAGCTGGAAAACAACAAAAATCCTGGTTAATAAGCCAAAAGCAATAAAAATTCCTCCAACCAGATGGGCGAACGCCACGTAATGAATAATAGCCCAAGCATTCGGTTGAAAAGCAGTATCTTCAAGTAGTCGTAAAACAGAATTAGTGTCGGCTATGAACAGTACACCTTTTATAAAAATAAATATTCCTAAAGCTATTCTAAGAATATCTAACCATTGTGGATGGTGGGTATCTCCCCAATATTCCACCTTTTGAATTAAGTTCATTATGTACCTCCTTTCGGGATGTTATACTAAAGTTAATGATATTAATTCAAAAAGAAAAAATTATATCGACTTAATAATCAGGCGAAAAGATCGCTACTAAGATATCGATCACCACGATCGCAGGCGATAAAAACAATGATTCCTTCAGATAATTTAGCGGCAAGCCTTAATGCAACCGCACAGGCTCCTCCACTACTCATCCCTACAAATATCCCCTCTTTTTTTGCCAAAGATCGCGCTGCTGCAACAGCATCTTCTTCCGATACATCCATTATTGTGTCAACGCGTGAAGGATCAAATATCTTTGGGAGATATTCCTCTGGCCATCTCCGAATCCCCGGAATCGACGAGTTATCGGTAGGTTGACAGCCTACAATCTGGATAGATGTATTTTGTTCTTTTAGAAATCTAGAGCAGCCCATTATCGTACCAGTTGTACCCATAGAACTTACAAAATGCGTGATACCCGCTTCAGTATCTCTCCAAATTTCTGGTCCTGTTGTCCGGTAATGAGCTAAGTAATTATCTTCATTAGCAAACTGATTTAATAGAAAATAACCTTCAGTACTTCCTTTCTCTTCGGCGTAATCCCGACAGACCTCGATTGATTCGAGTAGGGTAACCTGCGCACCAAAAGCTTGCATCGTCAGCGTTCGTTCTCTGGTAGAACTCGCCGGCATGACCAATTCAATATCCAGACCATATATCCCGGCCATCATGGCAAGCGCAATACCTGTGTTGCCGCTGGTAGCCTCAATCAACTTCGTACCCTTTTTAATATCTCCTCTTTCCAGTGCACTTCGAATCATATTCAAGGCGGCGCGATCCTTAACACTTCCGCCGGGGTTTGAACCTTCGAGTTTTGCAAAAACACGAACCTTGCTATTCGTATTCAAACGTTTCAATTCTACTAACGGAGTATTTCCAACGGTATCGATAATTGTATTCATACTGTCTCTTACGATTTACTTTTCGCTTCAATCACTTTAATAGTTGGCTGATGGTATACAGTCGCAAAAGGCGGAACACTACGCGTAAGCCAGACATTACCACCAATTGTACAATGACTTCCGATGACGGTATCGCCCCCCAAGATTGTGGCGCCTGCATATAATACAACGTGATCCCCTATGGTTGGGTGTCTTTTGACGTCGACCATAGCCTTATCAACACTCAGCGCACCTAAGGTTACGCCTTGGTAAATCTTCACATGATTGCCAATGATCGTTGTTTCTCCGATCACGATGCCCGTACCATGATCTATGCATAGATAATCACCAATGGTAGCACCCGGATGGATATCAATTCCGGTCTTAGAATGAGCTAGCTCCGTCAACAATCTAGGAATCAAGGGAACATCCAATTGGAATAGAGCATTGGCAATTCTGTAAAACGCTATCGCAATAAAACCTGGATAGGCGCGAATGATTTCAAAGGTATTTGTCGCGGCTGGATCTCCTTGTTGGATGGCTAAGATGTCCGTGTTCATTCTCCTGTAAATCTCCGGGAAGTCCCGAAAGAAGGACCGAACAATCTCCTCGTTGTTGCAATCGTCACAAGCCTTCGTAACATTTAAAATCCTTAGCAGCTCCTTTTCTAACCTAGCGAAATAACTCTCAACTTCTTCGAGGCTGGAAAACGCGCCTTCTGAGCGTTCAGGGAATGCAAAATTTAACAGGTCATTTATCCATTTTTCAATAACTTCGTTTGAAGATACTGTTTCATGCAGCTTTTGCTTTTTAAATATATGAAGATAGAACTCTTCTGTACTCATGTTCGTCTTAATTTAATCATCCGATTCATCTTCAACGTTTTCAAGAATCAACAACTTATCGATACGCATACCATCCATATCAACGATTTCAATTTGTAGACCTTCTACCTCTAGCTTTTCTCCGGTCGTCGGTATTGCGCGAAGCTTATGAAGAATAAAGCCGGATATTGTTGTATATTTTGAGTGATCTTCTTCGATTAATTCCTTGGCAAAAAACTGATTGATTGCCAATACAGAGGTTTTACCGTCAACTAAGAACGTGCCATCTGCTCGCCTTAATATACTTGTTTCTTCGTCTTCATCGGGCAAATCTCCAACGATAGCTTCAAATAAGTCATGAATAGTCACTATTCCAACTACCCCTCCATATTCGTCAACCGCAATCGCGATGTACTGCTTCTCTGCTTTAAACGTATTTAGAATCTTAAAAGAAGGGGTATTTTGTGAGATGATAATCGGTTTACGTAAAATTGACAAGATATCAAACCCTTCCGTTCGGAAGTTCTCTAAGAAATCTTTAATATAAACAACCCCCTTGATATTATCAATCGACTCATCTGATACGATAAACTTTGAATGCACACTTTCTTTTATCTGATCGAAGATATCATCTGCGCTATCCTCGAGGTTTATCCATTCCAATTCGGATCGGTGGGTTAACATCGACTTTGCAGTCTGATCGGTAAACATAAACAGGTTTTGATGAACCTGCGTTTCTTCATTTTCTAAAACACCTTGATTGTGGGCTGTTTTCAACATAAAACGCAGTTCATCCTCACTAATTTGCTCGCCTGACTTTTCCTTAATCCCAAATAGTTTGATAATGAGGGAAGTTGAAAAGGACAATAGTTTTACAAAAGGATATGCTATAAATGTGAAATATCGAATGACCGGAACGGCAAATAATGCGATAGGTTCCGCATTATTCATGGCTATCGTCTTAGGCACTAACTCACCGATAACGATAGACACATACGTGATACCGCCGATAACGATGATCATCGCGACTGTATTGATCGAATCACCTAACCAGGAAAACTGAGATAGGAACGCAACCATATCATCGGTTAACGCCGCACCTCCATATGCGCCGGAGACAATCCCAATTAAGGTGATGCCTACCTGAACAGAAGACAGAAAATTTTCAGGATTTTTTAGAAGCTTCAAAACCATGGCAGCACGACTGTTGCCTTGGGCCGCTAAATGCTCAAACCTGCTCTTCTTAACCGATACGAGAGCGATTTCTGACAACGCAAAGAAACCATTTAACATGATCAAGATTAGAATAATTAGTATTTCCATCTATCGTAAACTAAGGTTTTCGCGTTCCATTATTTAAAATTATCTGTTTGAGTATATTCAATTACAAGTAAAGTTAATGATTGTTTCCCATATTCATAGAGTTTCTTTTGCGCTTCAACAATTCGACAATTGTTCGTAATATAAAAAAGCCCCAATACTTTTTCAGTATTGGGGCTCTCTTTTAAAAAGCTTTTGAATTGCTCTTTTTCAAAAATAACAATTGATCGCGTTAAGCTATCTTAAAACTTTAACACCTGTTGCGATAATCTCAATGGTTTTTCTTGGCGCTTGGATCGCAGCGATTTCTTCTTTGCTTTTACCAGCATCCTCAGCCCAATGTTGTAACTGCTTCACCGAATGCTCTGTAAGCTTTGCCTCACCTTCTACCGCCACTGTTTTACCGACAATATTTTGTGGCATAAAGAAGCCATAGTCTTTAAAACGAACGGTAATAAGCTCACCCGATTTGTCGTCGGTCAATTTCATAAAACAACCTTTTTTCGTGCATACTTCCACAATATTGCCGGTAACCGATCCACTATAAACTGAGTCTTTGTCAAGTTTCTTCTCCAGTTTTGTCACCGTCATATGCTTATTGGCGTCAACGCCTTCTCCATATTCCACGCCAGGTTGTGCTGAACGAATATCTTCTTGTGCGAAGATGCATGTCGATACTAACAAAGCAACTCCTAATAATATTATCTTTTTCATCGAAACAAATATACAATTTTCAAATTAAGAAGCTCCGTTCTCTGTTTTCTTTCTCATCAACAGTTTTACCAATTCAATCGCAACAATCCCTCCTGCGGTAATGAGGGTGATCATCGACATAGATCGCCAATCAAGTGGACTTACCTTCAAAATACCACCAAAAACAGGCACATAGATAATAGCCAACTGCAACGCGATCGTGAATAGAAGAGCGAACCACATCTTTGCATTTGAAAAAAGAGCTGTATATATTGGGTAGTTCCTGGAACGCACTGAAAATGAATTGCCCAGCTGTATAAAACAAAGCAGGGTGAATACCATGGTCTGCTGGGTATTTTCGTCGTAATTTTGATTGGCAGCCCATGATTGGAGAAAGATAGCGGCAAAAGCCATGATAACTCCGGTAGCAATAATCTTCGGCACCATCCCGCCAGCAAACAGATTCTCCTTAGGGGGCCGCGGTGGAATTTTCATGGTGTCTTTCTCAGCAGGTTCAGACGCCAAAGCTAGACCTGGCAAACCATCGGTCACCAAATTAATCCACAAGATATGAATCGGCAATAAAGGTGTGGCCAGGCCAATTAAGGGTGCAAAAAAGATCGTCAAAATCTCACCTAGATTACAAGAAAGAACGTACAAAACAAACTTTTTAATATTTGCGTATATTCTTCTTCCCTCTTTGATGGCTTTTACGATCGTGGCAAAATCATCATCTAATAAGATCATATCTGCTGCTTCCTTAGACACTTCAGTTCCGGTGATACCCATCGCAACGCCGATATTTGCTTGCTTCAGTGAGGGCGCATCATTCACTCCATCTCCCGTCATGGCAACAAATTCACCTTGCTTTTGAAGTGCTTTAACAATGTTCAGCTTCTGCTCGGGTGACACGCGAGCGTATACAGAAACACTCGAGACATGTTCATTTAATTCGTGTTCTGAAAGCTTACTTAGCGCTACACCTGTTAAACTGTTATCACTATCGTCTTGGCTGATATTAAGACGATGAGCTATCGCTTTGGCCGTTAAAACCTGATCTCCAGTGATCATTACCGAATGTATTCCCGCTGTTTGACATTCTTGAATAGCATCAATGACTTCTTCTCTTGGGGGATCAATCATTGCAACCATACCGAGAAAATCTAACTCGATCTCCATATCCACCGAAAATTTCTCAGGTTTTTTGTCAAAAATCTTATATGCAAAGAATAGAACGCGTAGACCCTCTGCCGCCCATTGTCGATTGATACCCAACCAAGCTTCAGTTTCGTCTTTGTATTTATCTGACAAAGCTTCGACGATGCGGGCTGGCGCCCCTTTAGTAAACAAAAACCACTTGCCTTCTCTTTCATGCAGTGTACTCATCCGCATGCGCTCGGAGTCAAACGGCACTTTATCTACCTGTGGAAACTCCTTTTGCGCTTTTTCAAGACTCAAGCCCTCAGCTATCGCATATTGGACCATCGCTGTCTCTGTCGAATCCCCCATAAGCTCATCATCTGACACCTGCACCTCGTTGTTGAGAAGCATAGCATGCTCCAAAAGATTATCTTCTTCTCCGGCCACCACTTTTGTTTTCTCAACCGTCATGACATTCTTTGTCAGCGTGCCGGTTTTATCACTACAGATATAGGTGACAGACCCCAATGTTTCCACAGCCGGTAAATTTCTCATAAGGGCTTTCTGTTTCACCATCCGTCGCGCTCCACCAGATAAGGCGATTGTAACCACGGCGGGCAGAGCCTCCGGCAAGGCTGCAACTGCAAGCGACAAGGCAGTCAAAAACATCAAAAACGGTGCTTCCCCTCGCAACCAACCAAAGAGAAAGACAACAACACAAATGATAATAACGATAACAGCCAGTTGCTTGCTAAAAACGCCCAGTCTTTTCTGTAAGGGAGTTTGTGGATCATCGCCTTTAAGTAAGCCGGCCACCTTGCCGATTTCGGTTTTCATGCCGGTAGCCGTAACCACCATACTAGCTGTGCCATTACTGATCATCGTCCCTTTAAAAACCATGTTCTTTTGATCGCCCACCGGCAGGTCCTTTTCTTCGAGTACACCTATTTCCTTCTCAACGGTGTGGCTTTCGCCGGTCAAGGCCGACTCATCGGTTTTCAATGCGTTTACTTTCAGCAAGCGTCCATCCGCAGGCACAACATCGCCGGCTTCGAGCAATACAATATCACCGGGTACAAGATCTGATGCATCTAATTTTACTGGTTTATTGTTCCTTACTGCGATCGCGTGTTGTGCCGACATTTCTTGTAGCATTTGTACAGCATTCTCGGCATTGTTTTCTTGAAAGAAACCGATCAAAGCATTCCCAATGATAATGACTAGGATGACATAGGCGTCAACCTGCTCACCTACCACAAAAGAAATGACAGCAGCAGCAGCCAAAATAAGAATCATCAAATCCTTAAACTGACCTAGGAAAATTGCGAGTTTGGTCTTTTTCTTCGCCCGTTCGATCACATTCGGCCCCTCTACTTCTCGTATAGAAGCCACTTGTTGATTATCTAGCCCTTGCTCGGAGCTGTTAAGTTTTTCGAATAATTCTTCTTCGCTCTGCAAGTAAGTACCAGACATATCAACGTTTCATTTTATTCCAAATGTGGTTTTAGTTTCTCAACCCATACATCATAACCAGCAGCAGTCATATGCAGACTATCGGCCAGATAATATGCAGGATTCGGTCTGCCGTTGTCCATTAACATCGGATTCAAGATGTCAACGTAACTGGCATTTTCCATTGTATTTAGATAACCTTCAACCTTTGCATTTGTTTTTTTGATGCTGTCAATCAAGTGCCAGCGGCTTGGACTAGGTTTAATAGCAAGAAAAGTAATCTTTGTTTTAGGAAGCTGGAGGCGTATATCGTCAAAGAAATCTTTCAGGTCATTAAAAACTCTTTCGGTCGACTTGCCGGCATTTAAATCATTATCACCTACATAAACAACCACTTGTTTCGGCTTATACGGATAAAGGATCCTATAAGCATAATAATGTACTTCGTCCGTCTGTGACCCTCCAAAACCCCGATTTATTGTATTTTGATCCGGGAAATCTTCAGCGAGAGTTTTCCAACCAACAATCGATGAACTACCGACAAATACAATGCCTCCCTTCTTGGGCCTCTGGATCTTGTCAGCTTCTTCAAAAGCAACAATATCTTTCTCCCATCTTTCAATGTTCTCAGGGATATTTTGAACAATATTAAACTTCGACTGTGTGGTTTGAAGCTTCGGACTGCATCCAACAGCAAATACCACAAACAACAAAACAAAAATCTGCAACGTATTGCTTAATTTCATAACAACTATTTAATGTAGAGTAATGTATTAGGATTCTAATTTAAAAAATTAATCTATCTAAGATAAAAAAATTTAAAGTAACGGTGCTAACAGTCTACAAACAGAATCCAAGCCTCGTGCCCAAACTGATCGCTTTTTCCAAAAGTCTATATCTACTAATAAGCTAACTTTCTTATCTTCTTCAAACTGACTGCTTAACTCTTCGCACACCTTTAAGTCATAAATAATAGAAGTAATCTCAAAATTAATATAGAAACTCCGGATGTCGATATTAACGGTGCCAACAAATGCTAATTTATTGTCGATGCAAACTGTTTTAGCATGCATAAAACCTTTTTCATACAAGTAGACTGACACTCCACGTTTAAGCAAGGGCTTTAGGAAAGAAAATGAAGCATGATGCACGATAAAAGAGTCCGAATTTCTCGGCATCAGAAGTTCAACTTTGATCCCGCTTGCGGCAGCCACTTGCAATGCTGTACTGATCTGATCGGTGGGTACAAAGTAAGGAGTACAAATCTGTATGGAATGCTTAGCCCTAGAAATAGCCAATAAAATAGCTTCCATCGTATAAGGAGCAGGCGAACCAGGGTCACTTAAAGCAAAACTGACTGTCGAATTCCCCTTGTTCTGAATATTTTCCACGAGGTAGTCCTCGCTCAATTTATATGGCGCCCCTTCGGAGAAATGCCACGTAAGCCAAAATTGAAACTGTAACAAGAAAACCGATTGCCCTTCAATCTTCACAGCGGTATCCCTCCAATAGATTCGATTTTTGCCGTTGTTGATATAGCGGTCAGAGACATTAATACCACCAACAAAGGCCAGATCGCCGTCGATGATCGCTACCTTTCGGTGATTCCGATAATTGCTGTCTGAAATCGACGCAAAACGTACGGGCAGGAATCTCACAAAATCAACCCCTCCTTCTTGCATTAATATACGCTCTTTCTTTAATTTAGAAGACCCAAAATCGTCGACAAGCAGGCGTACTTTGACGCCCTCTCGAACCTTCAACAACAGTAATTCAAGTAGTTCCGTACCAATCCCACCCTCTTCGTAAATATAATATTCAAGATGGATATGGTGTTTAGCCTGTTTAATCTCTTTAAAGAGCTCTGGAAACTTCTTTTCCCCATTGATCAACAACTTCACATAGTTGTTCATCAGAGGAGCAGAAATATTTTCGTTGTATAAAAATCGGTAGACCGAGGCCAACTCACCGAGCTCTTTATCCAACTGCTCCAGATTTTGTTCAAGCATAGGTCTATGCTCCTGCCATCGGGCAAAGAAACTACGGTGCTCGTCCTTATTTTTCTCGCGAAAGATTCTTTTCTTTTGAAAACGCCGACCGAAAAAGAAATAGAACAATAAGCCCACCCCCGGCAGAAACACAATCACCAGAATCCAGGCTAACGTCTTCGTGGGGTTTCTATTTTCTGCCAAGATAGTAATAATGACACCTGTATAGATAAGTGCTAAAGGCGCCCAATACCATTCTCTCATAAACTCCAAAACAGGTGTTAAGAAATCATGCATATGAAATATTTTATCTTCGATTTTGGTTGGCACTATAAAGATAGAATTAAAATACTTACTGACCATTATTGTAACTCAATTATATACCTTTGTAGCAAATCGAAAAATACTTTTATGGAATCGATACAAGATCTTAGGTTAGCCGTACTAATTGACGCGGACAATGTCCCGTACCGAAAAGTCAAACTTATGTTTGAAGAGATTGCAAAATATGGCAGTCCTACTTTTAAACGGATTTATGCAGACTGGACCAAACCGACCGTATCGGGCTGGAAGACCGTACTTCTTGAAAATGCGATCACACCCATTCAACAATACAGCTATTCTGTCGGCAAAAATTCTAGTGATAGCGCCATGATCATTGACGCAATGGATATCCTCTATTCTGGGAAAGTCGACGGTTTCTGTATCGTCTCGAGCGATAGCGATTTCACGCGACTAGCGACGCGACTACGTGAAGCTGGCATGAAAGTGATCGGGATCGGCGAGAAAAAAACCCTGACGCCGTTCATAACTGCATGTGACAAATTCATCTATATCGAAATTCTTGGCGAGGATGACAATGATAGCCGTTCGGACGAAGAATCTAATAGTGTGGATAAAACCTCGGCGAAGAAAACAAGTAAGAAAAAAACGCTGCGTAAAATCGACAAATCACTGATACGTCTCCTCAGTACCAGTATTTCCGATCTCGGGGACGAGGATGGTTGGACATTTCTAGGTGACCTTGGAAATTTTATTCTAAAAAAGCACCCCGATTTCGATCCAAGAAACTACGGTTACCCAAAAATGTTAGCTTTAATCAAAGACATCAACCGTTTTGAAGTGGACGAAAGAGAAACGGGGAAAAGAAATATCAAACACGTCTTCGTAAGGGTTAAAGGGAATCATTAACTCATGGATTTTTAGATTTCAGAGGGACGAAATCTTTGAGATAAAAAGGCTCAAAGTAAGCAACATCGTCAAAGTTCTTACGCTCAAATGCCTGAAACGCTGGCCCACTCAGATAGTCGGCCGACTGTCGAAAATTCTCGACAACGTTAACACGAGTGTCTGCGACAAACGTCTCAGCAAACTTATCAGCGCCATCACCAAAAAGAACGATTGAATCCGATTCTGAGATATCGTTAAAAAAATCCACGTCGATTATCTCAGCCTGTGTTGGTTTTTTCAAATTTAACGCCCCATCATAAGCAGCTGTGTATACTTCTCTTCTTCTTGCGTCAATCATCGGGTACAGAAGCGAATTAGCAGAAACAGCCTCGTGAAGTTTATTATATCCGTGAGCTAAAGAATAAAGAGAATCGATGGCAACCAAGGGTTTATCGAGTCCGTAGCAAAGACCTTTCGCAGTAGACACCCCTATCCGCAGTCCAGTATAAGATCCAGGACCCTTGCTCACGGCGATAGCATCCAAATTATTTAATGAATACCCTGTTTCCGTCATCACTTCCTCAATAAGTCGCGTTAGCTTGGAAGCATGCACATTAGGCTCATTTAGGTCAACGTGATGAATGGTTTTACCTGAATCGGATAAGGCTACCGAACAAACTGCGGTGGCTGTTTCAATCTGAAGAATAAGCATAGACAAATGTAAGGCTAAATATTAAATAAAAGCACAGCTAAGGAACAGGATCATGCCCATGTCCGCCCCATGGATGACATCGTGCGATACGCTTCATGGTGAGCCACCCTCCTTTGAAGGGTCCATGCTTCTTAATCGCTAAATAACCGTACTGAGAGCATGTGGGTGTAAAACGACAAGACGCTCTGAATAGCGGGGAGATAAAAAGCTGATAAATCCGGATGATGAGTAAAAAAACAAATCCGAAAAATGCCTTTATCACTTTATTCCATATGAATATTAGAAAATTCATCTTGCAATTTACGAAAAAGCTTACTCATCTTCTCGGCGATAAAATGATAGCTTTCTATGTTCTTACCAATGTATTGGATGGATAGCAAAATAGGCTGCTCTTTAAAAAAAGGATAGAGCTGAGTACCTTTATGCAAACGATAGGCTTCTCGCATACGGCGTTTCAAAAGGTTGCGATCTACAGCCTTTTTAAATCTGCGTTTAGGAGCGGAAATCACGACTTGAACCGGAACGTCAAGTTCGTTACAGGGGTGAAATACCACCTTATAGGGATACAAAATAAAAGAAGAACCACTTTCATAAAGGACCTTAATAAGTCGCTTATTACAAAGTCGTTCTTCTTTCTTAAAATGGTATATCTTCATTTATTCAAGTGCTCCTACAAATATACTCAAATCCGTTGGGACCAATAAGCAGGGAGGGCACTATGAAAAATGAATTAAGCTTTATGACGACGCTCGTCAGATACAGATAATCTTTTTCTGCCTTTAGCTCTTCTTGCAGCTAATACTCTTCTTCCGTTAGCCGTACTCATACGCTCTCTAAAACCGTGCTTATTTCTTCTTTTACGCTGCGAAGGCTGAAATGTTCTTTTCATGACTTTATATTATAAACTCTAAAAAAATGAGAATGCAAATGTAAGGCTAAATGATTATATTATCAAATATTTACTTTTTATTTTAACCCTGTTTCTTTAATAAGTCCCTTATATCTGCTAGCAATTCTTCTTGTGTTGGTCCTGCAGGTGCTTCTTCAACAACCTCCTCCTTGCGTTTCATTGAATTAATACCTTTAATAACTAGGAATATCACAAAGGCAACGATTATGAATTGAATGATCACATTCACAAAATTTCCATACATAATTGCCGTCTCGGGAATCTCAGCTGCAGGATCACCCGGATCGATTACATATTTCATCTCACTAAAATCGGTTCCACCAGTTATATACCCAACGCCCGGCATAATGATATCGTCAACGAGTGACGTTACAATCTTACCGAATGCAGCGCCGATAACCACACCGACAGCCAGATCAACTACGCTACCGCGCATTGCAAATTCCTTAAATTCTTTAATAAAACCCATAATTGTTAGTTAAAAACGATTGATATAAAAAACTTGTTATACAATATTATAAATAAAAATATAAAAACTAAGCAGATTTGAAAATTTATTTCTTGCAAGATCGGTAAAAAAGCGAGTATTTAAATTCGTATCTTTCTTAAGAATTTTACTCTTCAGCGAATATTTGCACTTTTTCCGTAAGTTTGCCTTTGTATAATTTGATATGCTTAAACAGAGTTTACAACAAAAGTTACTTCAGAAGTTATCACCTCAACAGATTCAATTCATTAAACTGTTGCAAGTGCCTACTGTTTCTTTGGATGCCAGAATCAAGGAAGAGCTAGAGATTAATCCTGCCCTAGAGGACACTAGCTTAACGAACATGACAGACCCTAAAGAAGAATACCCGGATCAAGACCCTGGGGAAACGAACAAAGACGAGCAGAGCTCAGACTCCGACGATTTTAACGTCGACGATTATCTGCAAGATGACAATATAAATGATTACGGTGGCTCGAGAAGCCGAGGTGGCGACGATGAGGAACATAAAGAAATCCCCATAGCAGTTCAAAGTTCATTTTTTGAAAATTTAAGTCAGCAGTTGGACTTACTGGACCTTTCTGAGCGTGATCTAATGATTGGTCAACAAATTATCGGTAGTCTCGATGATGACGGATACCTTCGTAGACCCATTGAATCATTGATAGACGACATGGCTTTCTCACAGAACGTGATCGCCGAAGAGGATGAAGTTCTTTCCGTTCTAGAGAAAATACAACAATTTGACCCTCCCGGTGTAGCGGCACGCGACTTGCAAGAATGCCTACTGATCCAATTGAATAAAAAGGATCAGGACAGCCCTACGATTAAGAATGCCATACAATTAATCGAAAATCACCTGGAAGAATTCACAAGAAAACACTACGATAAATTAGAACGTACTCTTAATATTAATTCAGAAGAGCTCAAGGCCATCATTGATGAGATACTTAAACTAAATCCGAAGCCTGGAGATTCTGGCGCATCCACGAACAAACAGATGCATGTCATTCCTGACTTTCATATAGAGAACAACGACGGCGTATTGACACTTACATTAAATGCACGGAACGCTCCGGAGTTGAGAGTAAGCAGATCTTATCAGGAAATGTTCCAGCATTATGAAAAATCAGATCAAAAAGACAAGAAAATGAAGGAAGCTGTCCAGTTTGTAAAACAGAAACTGGATTCGGCAAAGTGGTTTATCGATGCGATTAAGCAAAGACAACATACCCTATTAAAAACCATGAATGCCATCATGAATTATCAATATGAGTATTTCCTGACCGGCGACGACCGCAACCTCAAACCGATGATCTTAAAAGACATTGCCGATCGGGTTGACATGGATATTTCCACCGTTTCTCGCGTTGCTAATTCTAAGTATGTACAAACAGAATTCGGCACGTTCCTTCTAAAGTCATTTTTCTCTGAAGCCATACAAACACAAAGTGGCGAAGAGGTTTCAAATAAAGAGGTTAAGAAGATATTGGAAGAGTGCATTGCGAATGAAGACAAGCGTAAGCCTTTGGCTGACGAAAAGCTAACCGAAGTACTCAAGGAAAAAGGATATCCTATTGCCAGAAGAACCGTAGCGAAATACAGAGAAGCGATGAATATACCAGTAGCACGATTAAGGAAAGAGCTGTAGGAAACCCTTTTAGACAAAGAGGACAGAACAGAGCCAGCTCTGAAGTTATATTTTTTTTGTCATAAGGATTGTTATTTGTATCTTTATATCACTGAACCTAACAATAAACCAAAAGTATCTCAACTGACATTAACATACCCGGATAAAACAATTGGTCAACTTGTATTTAACAAAGAAACAGGATCAATCCTTTATACTGTCGATGGAAAGATACAATATAAAAAAAGTCTAACCACCGACTCAGGTCAGGAAATAATAAAGCCAGACAATTCGATACCTACAGAGATTGAGGTAATCTTCCTTATGACTATGCTTTCTGATCCGTATCTTAGCAGCGATGTGACGAATCAAAATATTACAACTATTGATTTTACACAATCAAACAACACACATACCCCATCATTTAAAATCGCCAAGAGAGAAGATGAAGAAGGCGACGCCTGTGTAGGACAGGAACCTTACTATGGGTATACATTAGGCTGGGGCTATACGAAAACTGGATCTGAAGATCATGAAAAAAATGTCAGAAGTGACTCTGACAATATAAAGAAATATGGCTGTCGTTTAATAGGAACGGACACTTCATGTTTATTCGACAACCATTACTGTGTTACCACTTCCACATTCGCTTGTTGTACTAAACAATAACATTATTGCAAAACTTTAGAAACGTCTCATATGTTTTTAACCAACCATCACTTACATCTAATCACAATAGCTTATTTAATAATAATAATCGGAATGGCTGTCTATCTTCTTAATATCAAGATGTCAACACGAGAAAAAGCTATTCGACTATTAATTCTCTTCTTTGTTCCTGTGTTGGGACCCTTAGTTATCCTTATTGACTTTATATATCGATTAATAAAAAATAGTCGGTATCAAGATCCACTTGAAGGATGAATCTATCGTCATAGATAATTTACACTCTGTCAATAAAAGAACAAACCTATCGGTATATCAACCTTGTGTTCGGTCAATATACCGATAGACTCGAACCGACAAAGTATCCCAATATTTTATTTGTGAAGAGTTTATAAAATCCCTACCTTTGTCCTTTGTGAAAAAAGAAGTACAGGACTTCCCTAATGTACAGAATAGCACCGCATCACCCAAGCGGAAACAGTCTTATTTTTTTCACTATCCCACTCTAACAATCACAAATTCACATATTTACATACATGACTAATTACGCAAATCTTCCGGCAATTTTACTATTAGAAGACGGCACCGTCTACCATGGAAAAGCCGCTGGTAAAATTGGCACTACCACCGGAGAAATCTGCTTCAACACGGGCATGACCGGCTATCAGGAAATTTTCACTGACCCTTCTTACTTCGGACAGATCATGGTAACAACCAATGCACACATTGGCAACTATGGTATCAGCGATGAAGAAAACGAATCAGCTAAAATTCAAATATCTGGGCTCGTTTGCAAAAACTATAACATCCATTATAGTCGTAAAATGGCTGACAAGTCGATTCAAAGCTATTTCGAAGAAGAAAACTTAGTCGGCATCTCGGATATTGACACACGCTCCTTAGTGCGACATATTCGCGACAAAGGCGCAATGAATGCGATTATCTCGTCGGAAATACTGGATGTAGAAGAACTAAAAAAGCGTTTAAAAGAGGTTCCTTCAATGGAGGGGCTAGAGCTATCATCGCAGGTTTCCACCAAGGAACCTTATTTTTACGGTGATGAAAACGCGAGTCACCGGGTAGCTGTCTTAGACTTGGGTATTAAGAAAAACATCCTGCGCAACTTTGACAATCGCGATGTGTTTATCAAAGTGTTCCCTGCAAAAACTACTTTTGAAGAGATGGAAAAATGGGAGCCTGCGGGTTACTTTGTTTCTAACGGCCCAGGTGATCCAGCTGCTATGCCTTATGCATTGGAAACCATGAAAGCAATTATAGCATCTGACAAGCCGATGTTCGGTATTTGCTTAGGGCACCAACTGCTAGCACTAGCAAATGGCGTTGGTACCGAAAAAATGTTCAACGGTCACCGAGGCACAAACCACCCGGTTAAAAATATCATCACAGGGCAGTGTGAAATCACAAGTCAAAATCATGGCTTTGGGGTAGTGGCCGAAGATGTTGAAAAGTCAGACAAAATAGAGATCACACATCGTAACCTTAACGATCATACCGTTGAAGGTATACGAGTGAAGGGGAAAAAGGCCTTTTCGGTACAATACCATCCTGAATCATCACCGGGACCACATGATTCTGTATATTTATTTGATGATTTTATCAGTGCCTTAGATTTGGTTAGTAATTAACTAGTAAACAACACAATTATAATTTAATATAAAAGAAAATTTATCTAAGTTTGGCTATACCTAACAAAGGGTAATTTTTACACTAAGAATTTATTCATCGAAAAACAATAAAAAATGAGTTTGATTATTGATGTACATGCGCGACAGATTCTAGATTCGCGTGGAAACCCAACTATCGAGGTTGACGTAACAACCCAAAACGGATTTGTAGGACGTGCTGCGGTACCTTCTGGTGCTTCAACTGGAAGCTACGAAGCAGTAGAGCTGCGTGATAACGATAAAGGAACCTACCTAGGAAAAGGTGTTTTACAAGCAGTTAAAAATGTCAATGAGACGATCGCACTTGAACTAAAGGGTGCTGATGTCTTTGAACAAAATGCTATCGACAACCTAATGCTTGAATTGGATGGTACGCCAAACAAAGCCAAATTAGGTGCCAATGCAATCTTAGGTGTTTCCTTAGCCGTAGCTAAAGCTGCAGCACAAGAAAGCAGACAGCCTTTGTATCGCTATGTTGGAGGTGTAAATGCAAACACATTGCCAATCCCAATGATGAACATTCTTAACGGAGGTTCCCACGCTGATAATAAAATAGACTTCCAAGAGTTTATGGTTATGCCTGTTGGGGCAAGTACTTTTTCCGAATCATTACGTTGGGGTGTGGAGATCTTCCACCACTTAAAAACCGTATTGAAGAAAAAAGGATATTCTACGAACGTAGGTGATGAAGGTGGTTTTGCTCCAAATATCGGATCAAACGAAGAAGCGATCGAAACAGTACTACAGGCAATTGAAGTTGCAGGCTTCAAACCAGGCGAAGATGTTTACATCGCGATGGATGCGGCTTCATCTGAATTCTACAACAAAGAAACCGGACTGTATACATTCAGCAAATCCGATAACAGAGAAATGACGTCTGAAGAGTTAGTAAACTATTGGGTTGACTGGACTAAAAAATACCCGATCATCTCTATCGAAGACGGATTGGACGAAGATGATTGGAACGGTTGGGAAGCTTTGACGAAAGCGATCGGCAATACAACTCAATTGGTGGGTGATGATTTATTCGTAACAAATGTGACTCGTCTACAGGATGGTATTAGCAAGGGAATTGCAAACTCCATCTTAATCAAAGTAAATCAGATTGGTAGCTTAACAGAAACTATCAATGCTGTATCTCTGGCTCAAAACAGTGGATTTACATCTGTTATGAGCCATCGTTCAGGTGAAACAGAAGATTATACAATTGCGGACTTAGCAGTAGCACTGAACTGTGGACAGATCAAAACCGGTTCTGCGTCTCGTTCAGACAGAGTGGCTAAATACAACCAATTGCTTCGTATCGAAGAAGAATTAGGAAGCAATGCAAGGTTCTTAGGTAAGGATTTCAAATTCGCTAAGTAAACCTCAGCTGTATATAAAATTAATGCAAAAAGCCGGCAGATGCCGGCTTTTTGCATTAATCATTTTTTTTTATAATTTGTGCCTAGCAAACTCTATCTTTGTTTTATGCACAGATTATTTAAGATCATCAAGAATAAATATGTTATTGCTTCCTTTGCGTTTGCAGCGTGGATGTTATTCTTTGATCGAAACGACCTTTCCTCACAATACAAATATCATAGTCAGCTTCAGGAATTGGAATCTGAAAAGGTCTTCTACAGTAAAGAAATCGAAAAAGTACAAAAGGACCTCGAAGGTTTTGACAATGACCCAAAGCAACTACAAAAGTTTGCCCGCGAAAAATACTTTATGAAGAAAGATAATGAGGATGTTTACGTTATTATCCGAGAACAATAACGTAAACTATCTTTTTCAGGAGTTATAACATCCCGCCATCCACTGGAATCACTTGCCCAGTAATATAAGTGCTCAAGTCTGAGGCTAAAAACACACAAAGATTTGCTACATCTTCCGGTTCACCTGCTCGTTTTAATGGAATATTCTCTTCCCAACCGGCAACCACCTTGGGGTCTAGTACATCGGTCATTTCAGTACGTATAAAACCGGGAGCCACTACGTTAGCTCGGATATTCCGAGAACCCAATTCTTTGGCAACAGACTTTGAAAAGCCTATGATACCTGCTTTAGAGGCTGCATAATTAGCTTGTCCGGCGTTACCCTGCACACCCACCACCGAGCTCATATTAATGAACGAACCTTTTCGGTTCTTCATCATTACTCGAGATGCTGCTTTCGTTACGTTAAAAATGGATTTCAAATTAATATTCAGTACGTCATCCCAATTCTCCTCGGTCATACGCAATAACAAACCGTCTTTAGTAACTCCCGCATTGTTCACAACTATTTCTAAAGAACCAAAATCCGCTACAATATCTTGAATAAGTTTATCGGCCGCAGCAAAATCAGAAGCATCTGAACGATAACCTTTCACCTGCGTACCAAATGACTGAAGTTCCTGCTCTAATTGCTGACCTTTTTCAACTGAAGATAAATAAGTAAAGGCTACGTTCGCTCCTTGCTCAGCAAACTTCTCCGCAATTTTACGCCCTATTCCTTTTGAAGCACCTGTGATAAGAGCTGTTTTTCCGTCAAGTAATTTCATGTATTTTATAGTTAATTCTGTGATAAAAGTGTTCAACTGCTAAAAATAAGAATTAATTGTCACTAAATGGTTATACCAATTTTCTTTAAGAGCATCGATGCATTAAAGATGGTGCATGCCCCGTCTTTTAGGCGGTAATCGAACAACATGTCTTCGCCTTTTACCTGAATATCGAAATGAAAATTGCGAACATAACCTGGATAGGCCTCTGCCAGCTCGGCTAGCTTCAAATCATGCGTGGCTACAAGCCCGACCCCTTGATAGGAAATCAGCTTCTCAATGATTGCTTTAGATCCAAGGTACTTATCGACAGAATTGGTTCCACGCAACAACTCATCAAGCAAGAAACAAACATTTTTGTGTTGCTCAACTTCCTCTAACACCTGTTTAATACGGTTAAGCTCTGCTTTGAAGGTCGATGTGCTTTCGTTTACCGAATCACGGATGCGCATATACGTTACTATGTGCATTACCGAGATGTCCATCGACTGTGCCTTGACCGGTGCACCAGTATAGGCTAATACAGCATTCATTCCTAAAGTTCTTAGAAACGTACTTTTGCCAGCCATGTTTGAGCCGGTAATCAATGCCAATGAATGATCCTCAAACGAATAATCGTTGGCAACGACATCTGTATCTTTAATAAAAGGATGTGCAATTCCCCGGGCATCGATCACATGACGTTGACTCTCATTGATTGTCGGAAATGCCCAATGAGGATTATTAAAATGCAGGGTGGTCAAGCTACCGATGGCCTCAAAGTCCGAAAGAAACTCAAAGGCTTCCGGTATACCGGCAGACTGCCCCTGTCTCCATTCTTCTAAAGCTGCAATATGCTTGAGGTCCCACAATTGCGTAATGTTAAGAAATGCACCAACAAACATATTGAGTCGCGCATCCAGTCGATTTAAAATGCTTGATAAGTTTCTAATGGAGACTGAGACTGCTTCATTGCTCTGCTCTTCGATATTACGAAGCATATCCACAGCCATCTTGTTTTTCCATTTTCTTTGTTCTATGGATTCAAACACATCAGAAAAAGACGAAAGCGCCTTGCCAATCCGTTCTACTTTTGCCACAACCAAATTAACTCTACGAGCGTAGAAAAGACTAAGAAAAAAATTAAATACGCCTAAGACAATCAGAGCGGCCAGTGCCAAAGATGAAAAGAAGCTCCCCACAAATAAGGCGATAAAAATATAATATGTTACTTTAACATAAGCTTTTAATACGCTGCTTTGCGCTACTGAGATCGGCTCTGAAAGGAAATGGCTTAACTGTGCTTGATAGTCGAGCGGCTTATCTAAGTTAAAAAGCATGTTGGCTTGAATCTGTTGCCAAAAGTCATAGTCGCTGCCTAGCTCTTTTGCAAATGCCTGCCTCGCTTCAATATCCTCTTTATTTGCCGGTGTGCTTAACCATTCAGCTAGTTTCTTATTGCCACCTACTGTCGCACTCCGGTTGACCAGCTGGTAGAGCGACAACTCTCCGAATATATCTAAATCAGAACTGTACGGATGTTTGTCATTAATATACCTGCTTCCGGCGGAATACATATTTTTCGAACGATCTTGCCGTATTTGTAATTCATTCTCGTTGACTTTAAGATAGTTTTCTGTATGTATCTTTACCTTGCGCACTTTACTTTGAAGATACACAAGCCACGAAAAGAGAATAATGATTAAAATAAATACCCCAAGGGTTAAAATTACTTCTTGGCTTTGGATGACTTGGAAAAGTGCGAAGCCACCCAGGAGAATGACGCCGAGACGAAATAGAGCCAATCTATTAACCTTTGTTGTTAACTCTTTAATCTTTCCATTCGCCTTTGCACAATTGGCTTGATAAAATTCTTCTCGTTGAAATTCCATAGATCTAATAATTTCCGAATTTAATCTTTCTATATGGCTTTAAAAAATTAACTTTACGCATATGAAGGTAAGCCTAATTTGCGTCGGAAAAACCGACGAGAAGTACTTGATAGAAGGTATAGAAAATTACCTAAAACGTCTAAAATTCTACATCAACTTCAAATTGGTTATCATCCCGGATATTAAAAACAGTAAAAATCTCAGCCAGAACCAACAAAAAGAAAAAGAAGCCGAATTAATTTTAAAACACATTAACGGTGGAGATGTTGTATTTCTACTGGATGAGCGAGGAAAGGAATACAGATCCATTGAGTTCAGTAGTTTTTTGGAGAAGAAAATGTTAGCCAGCACGCAGCATTTAACTTTCGTTATTGGTGGGCCTTATGGATTTGACACGAGCGTAGAACAGCGATCGGACGGAAAACTATCGTTATCAAAGATGACTTTTTCACACCAGATGATTCGTCTGTTTTTTATAGAGCAGCTTTACCGAGCATTGAGCATACTGAAAAATGAACCCTATCACCATGAGTAAAACGGGTTGATTTTATGCAAACTACCCAAATAATGCATCTTAAAATAAACAACCAGGCAGGAAAGGATATTTGATATGTTTAATAAACAAAAAAGAAATTATCGTTACAAAAGTGGAAATCAAGCCAGTGAACAAAAAGTAATGACGATATCGATTATCGTCGGCGTTGTCATAATCGCCTTGCTAATTTATTTTACGTAAAAGGAACAAAATAAAGAAGGGGAGCAACTGCTCCCCTATTTCGTATTACGCTGATCATCTTACTCCGAGTCAGAAGCAGACGCTTCATTTTCTTTCGGCTTCTCTTCTTCAAATAAAGGAAGTTCCTTTAAAATGTTATACCAGCTGATAATTTTTTTAATATCGGAGGTATATACCCTATCTTCATCGTGATTAGGAGCTACCGTTCTGAAAAACTCACGCAAATTGTCCGAGCTAGCCTTTTTCACTTCCGGAGCCTCACCCTCCTCTTTCATCTTTGCAAATATATCAGGCAACTGGATATCATCGTCTTCTCCGAATATAGTAATGTCTTCTAATGAAGCCATTTTGGTGGTAGAAAGATTTACAACCGACTTCACTTTTTGATCATCCAAGCTCTCTAATACGAAGCCTGCTTTATTCTGCCCTATCAGTTTAAATAAACCAGGCTTTCCTGATACGGATACAATTCCTTGTAAATTCATTTAGTTATTTTACTGCAATAGCACTGGCTATTGACGGTTAATTAATCTTCAATAATTTCTATGCTTGTAATCTTGTCGCCTTGACGGATATTATCTACTACGTCTACGTTTTCAACCACTTTACCAAAGCAGGTATGGTTCCTATCCAAGTGAGCGGTGTTATTCCGACTATGGCAGATGAAAAACTGTGAGCCACCAGTATCGCGACCCGCATGAGCCATTGAAAGTACGCCACGGTCATGATATTGGTTTTCACCGTCTAATTCACATTTGATAGAGTAACCTGGTCCACCAGCACCGGTTCCGGTCGGGTCACCACCTTGAACTACGAAATCAGGTATTACTCTGTGAAAAGTCACCCCATCATAAAAGCCTGACTTAGCTAGTTTTTGAAAATTTTCGACCGTATTCGGAGCATCTTTGTCGTAGAATTCGACTGTCATATCGCCCTTCTCAGTTTTTATTATTGCTTTACTCATTTCGATAAATTTATTTTGACAAACTTAGATAAATTGCTTTTTATATGCAAAACCGCTACGTAGCATTTTGTTAGACAAGCTTAATCATAAAATTTCCAGGCGACCCCAAAACGCAGATGAGCATCGGCCATCGGATAACGCCTGACTGTATAATATCCGTCTGACAACAGACCCTGGTTCAGGTAATTGTAACGTAAGAAGAAGTTGGTACGTTTTAAGGTGGCAGTCAACCATACATCAACAACCGGATAGGTAGAAAATTCAATATCCGCATTGTCATTATAAAACTGACCTATACTGATAGCATAGGATGGCGTAGAGAAAGGTGTGTTGAATCGAACATCAAAGCCAATGTTAAAATTAACCACTTTAACCAAAGTGTTATTGTAATAGAAACTATGCCAAGTATACAACTCAGGAGTTTGCAGAATATTCATATAATCTGACTTCTGATATACTGCGAAGTTATCAAAATGAAAATTACCAAACTTCAATTTCTCCCCTACGGTTATTTTCAACATGTTAATACTTCCGGAAAACTGCGTTGGTTCAATCTTCCTGAACAGCGTTTGGTCGAAATCAGGGTTATCGACTTCCTTGAAGTAAAGATAATTGTTCATCAGAAAGTACTCAACCTTGCCATAGAAACCGAGCTTTTTATTTTCATATTGAAATGAGAGGTTATTAACCTTCGTCTTTTCAAAATCGAGCGACTGATCGGCTTCTGGCCATCGATGGTATTGATAGTTGGCGAACTCATAGAGGTATTCAGGCGATTTATTCTGTGTATAAGCACCTAAAACAATGCGGCCAAACGTGTTGCTTAATAAAATATTGGCTTTCGCCTCATAGAGGAAATCTCCAAAATTACGCCCGGCTACGATCTGACTAAAGTCACCCGTAATATTCACCCGATCACTGAAACGATAGCCGACACCAGCCAAAGCAGTTGTATTTTGAAAGCTAAACTTATTGTCTTTTGCATCAAACCATGAGATCTCATTTCGGAGACCGACATCTAATTTCACTTCGTTCTTGGCAGACGAATCCGATTTACCCCGTAACGCGAAACTGTAACCAAATTCGTTGATAATTGATTTCAGTCGCGTAGAATCGTTCGTTAGGATGGCTTGCTCATCAATAAAAGGGAATGCACCGTCGGAGTCATCTTCGTTCTTATAAAACTTATATTTCTTTGAACTTAGGCGTAAAGAATGGTAGACCCGCTGGGTAGGCAGTATTTCCATATCTGGCAGCCCCGCATTGAGCGAGTCAATCCTTCCAATGAAATAGCTTTGTCTCAAGAAAAAACTAAAGTCTCGCCAGGTCTGCTGCGGTCTTTCTTCGCGTTGGCCATTGAGCCTTACCAACTCAGCGTCGCTCGCCTGCCTATCGGGAGTACGAAACAGCGTATCGTTTAATACCGATCCGTTTTCTGTTGAAACCAAGGTATTGAAAAGTGCATTCGTTAAAAGATTGTAGCGATGGTTTTCCGACTCATACCATGAATAAACGGCAGCTTTAACATCGTTATAGCGCTGGTTTTGATAAAAGCCTTTTGATAGTGCAAAGTCGAGATCGGTTCCGATGCTCCATCGCGGGTTGATATTTTGGGCCACCGTGGCCTTGAAGACCTGATCACCAGTCACAAACTCTAGTTCTGAATAAGGAGAGCGCGCCCGATAATACTTGATCGAGTCAGGTGAACGAACATACCGGTCCATACTATGAAAACCTGTGTGAAATCCGATGGTTTTTGAAGGACTAAATAGCAGATCGCGCGTGGATAAGCCGTAGCTTCCTAAATTTATACTCGGATTATAAGGGTCATATTGTGGGTTATAATACTGATAACCAACATGGCTTGTGTCAATTTGAACAGTAGATGTACCCAAGCGCATCCGATCAAGCGTGGTATAGCGAATGTAACTCGCATTATAAATAATAGAATCTTCTTTTAGCTCCTCAGCATCTCTCAAAGAATCAAGATCCGCCCCCCACTCTTCGCCACCAATGGGAACCTGTGCGTAAAGGGTTTGCCCCATTAGGCAGAGAAAGATTCCGATTAATAAAAAGCGCACATTCATTATTTTTTACAAAGCTATTAATTCTTTTAAAATCTCAGTCATGGTAGGCTCTGTTTGTGCAGCTACAGCCACAATTTCCTCAAAAGACACCGGCTGGAGATCCTCGTGAAAACCTTCGTCAGTAACGACAGAAACGGCGAAGACTTTTAACGACATATGATTGGCTACAATCACCTCAGGAACGGTGCTCATACCCACAACATCGCCACCGATGATACGCATGTAGCGATACTCCGCCCTGGTCTCCAAATTAGGGCCCATGGTGGCAACATAGACGCCTTGGTGTACATCAATACCTTTTTCTTTGGTAATAGCTATTGCTTTTGAAAGCAGATCTGTACAATAAGGCTTGGACATATCGGGGAACCGCGGACCAAAGCTGTTATGGTTTACCCCACGAAGGGGATTGTCCGGTAAAAGGTTAATATGGTCTGTGATAAATACCAACGATCCCTTTTTTATGTCGGGATTAAGGGATCCGCTGGCATTGGAAACAAACATCTTCGTAATGCCCAGCAGCTTCATAATGCGGATTGGAAACGTAATCTGCTGCATACTATACCCTTCGTAATAATGGAGCCTGCCCTGCATTGCAACGACCTTTTTACCATTCAGGGTTCCAAAAATGAGTTTCCCGGAATGAAACTCTACTGTAGAAACGGGAAAATGAGGAATATTGGCGTAGGGTAACTGCTTCTCTACAACGATCTCATCTGCAAGGCCTGCTAAGCCTGTGCCTAAGATTATCCCTATTTCAGGCTGAAACTCGCCAATATGGTGACGAATATATTTTAAGGATTGATCTATACTTGAATGCATGTCTTTGTGTTTGTAAATATGATGTCTAGTTCTACTAAAATACGTTAATCTTTTAATTTGAAGACACAGCTTGCTCCGCTAACTTATTTTTCCCTTACAATATTGATGCACAATGGATGAAAACCCCTCGTCGCCAGCGTCATGAAAGCTGGTTTTAACAGGTAACACGCGAACTGCCGAAGGCGGAAGACGATCAAACATCTGCGCAAAATCTTTAAGTCGCTGATAATCCTTCTCGGTCGTGACGATGTATTTTTGATCAGATTGTATCTGTTGATAAAGCTCAATAACGTCTCGAAGATCATTCTCAGAAAAAAGATGATGATCCGGATAGCTCAATGTTTTCAGAGACGCACATTGACCTTGTAAATATTTCTGTAAGAGGGCTGGATTAGCGATACCGGAAACCAAGAGAATATGATCTGATTTCGTGATGGGTATTTCAGCG
Organism: Albibacterium profundi; assembly: GCF_042159835.1. Lineage (NCBI taxonomy): Bacteria > Pseudomonadati > Bacteroidota > Sphingobacteriia > Sphingobacteriales > Sphingobacteriaceae > Albibacterium > Albibacterium profundi. Next base: position 670,886 of record NZ_JBBVGT010000002.1, read on the forward strand.
ATCTTGTTTGTAAAAACAACCTGCGGATGATCATAAGACAGATAGGAGAAAAACACGTTTTGTACTGGGTCAGCGTCGAGTCTTTCTAAAGCTTGCTTTTTCTTATCCGCGGTCAACTGTTCGGGCGATTTGCTGATAACGATCATATCCGCACGTTTTCGCTGGGAATAGCTATCTCTAAAGTTTCCGGCCGGGAGCAAAAGCTTGGTCTTAAAAAGACTTTGATACTCAATTAAAAGAATACTGAATCCGGGTGTGAGTGCGCGGTGCTGGTAAGCATCATCTAGCAGAACAAGTTCATGGTCACGCTGCAATTTTTCTACACCGACCACCCGATCTTCACAAACAGCTACGGTAATTTCCGGAAATTTGTTTTTGAATTGCAGTGGTTCATCTCCAACTTGTCGCACGCTATCTGTAGGGCTTACATAAAGAAAACCTGAACTTTTCCTTCCATAACCCCTGCTAAGGGTTGCAAGCTTAAAATCATTTTTAAGCAATCGGATTAGCAGTTCGGTCATCGGACTTTTTCCTGTTCCGCCAACAGCAAGGTTTCCAACAACAATAACTGGGAGGGAAAATTTTGTCGTCTTCAGGATACCACGATCGTACATGAAATTACGAGCAGAAATGATAATCCCGTAAACAAGAGAAAACGGCCATAAAATTAATCGTAAAAACCTTAGCATATATAGGTCAAATTTACGCATAAATTTATGCGTGCCGTCAGAAATCTGTATCTTTGTTTTTAAAAACTTAACTATGTCTAAAGGATTTTTCAAAGTACCGACTCCGGTGAACGAACCTGTTTTATCATACGCTCCCGGAACTCCAGAACGCAAGTCATTACAAAAAGCACTTAAGGATGCATTAGAAACCGAAATTGAGGTTCCGATGTATATTGGTGACAAAGCCATCAAAACCGGAAAAAAAGTAGCATTAAGACCCCCTCATAACCACCAACACGTGCTAGGATACTTTCATGAAGGTGATAAGAGCCATGTAAATGATGCCATCGATGCAGCTTTGGCGGCTAAGCATGACTGGGAAAATTTGCCTTGGTACGAGAGAGCTTCCATATTTTTAAAAGCGGCCGACTTGGTTTCAGGTCCTTACCGCGCGAAAATCAATGCAGCCACGATGTTGGGACAGTCAAAGAATGCTTTCCAAGCTGAGATTGACTCTGCATGTGAACTTGCTGATTTTCTACGTTTCAATGTTGAGTACATGACGGAAATATATGCTCAGCAGCCACCGGTTTCTCCGAAAGGTGTATGGAATAAAGTAGAGCAAAGACCACTGGAAGGATTTGTTTTTGCACTGACTCCGTTTAACTTCACTGCCATCGCGGGTAACCTGCCAAGCTCGGCTGCCATGATGGGTAATGTGGTTGTATGGAAACCTGCCAACACACAAATCTACGCTGCCAATGTCATCATGCAGATTTTCAAAGAAGCAGGAGTTCCGGATGGTGTTATCAATTTGGTATACGTATCAGGACCGGATGCAGGAGATGTGATATTTAAGCACCCCGACTTCGCAGGAATCCACTTTACAGGGTCAACTGCAGTATTCCAAGATATCTGGAAAACCATTGGAAATAACATTCATCGCTATAAGAGCTACCCTAGAATTGTAGGGGAAACAGGCGGAAAGGACTTTATTTTGATCCACCCATCAGCCGATGTGGAAATTTCTAGTACAGCGATTGTTAGAGGTGCATTCGAATATCAAGGACAGAAGTGCTCCGCAGCTTCAAGGGTATATATTGCTAAAAGCCTTTGGCCACAGATCAAAGAACTGATGCTTCGTGACATCAAATCATTCAAAATGGGCGGTGTTGAAGATTTTACCAATTTCATCAATGCTGTTATCGATGAGAAGTCATTTGATAAGCTTGCAAAATACATTGACGATGCAAAGGCAGATTCATCTGTAGAGATCATCGCTGGTGGCAACTATGACAAGAGCAAAGGTTACTTTATTGAACCAACGGTGATTGTTGCGTCGAAGCCCGATTACGTAACCATGTGTGAAGAGCTATTCGGCCCTGTCCTTACCGTTTTCGTGTATGAAGATGAAAAATATGATGAAATTCTTAAAACGATCGATGAGACCTCGATCTATGCATTAACGGGTGCAGTGATTGCTCAAGATCGATATGCTATCGACAAAGCGACGAAAGCTCTGAAAAATGCTGCCGGAAACTTTTACGTAAACGATAAGTGTACGGGAGCTGTTGTAGGCCAACAACCTTTTGGAGGCGCTAGAGGCTCGGGAACAAACGATAAAGCTGGTTCGATGATCAACCTACTACGCTGGGTGTCACCTCGTACGATTAAAGAATCATTCGACTCACCAAAAGACTATCGTTATCCGTTTATGCAGGAAGACTAGTTCTTTGCAACATAAAGAAAGATAAAACGGTTGCAGCGATTAGCTGCAACCGTTTTTGTTTAAGACTTGTTTTACTTTATTGGGGGATTCACCGCCATCGGTTTTCAAATGAATCCCAATTATACATGAAATACAGGGACTCAATAGGGACCCATTTGGGAACTGATAGGTAATTGTGTAGACCGAGTCTGCCAGGACAGTCGAGTCGTAACTATTTATTGAGCTGATAATATTCCCCTAGCTGTTGGTCAACATTGGTTGCTGTGACGTTCAAGTCGATCAGCTTACCCGTTTCCAATTGGATAATCATTCCGTGTATAGCGAGGTCATCCCGTTGTTTCCATGCATTCTGTACAATCGTCGTCTTGCAAAGATTAGAAACCTGTTCAATAACATTCAACTCAACAAAGCGATCTTCTCGTTTTTGTAGGTCGCTGATAGCATTGAGTTCTTGCGCATGGGTGCGATAAACATCTTTCAGATGCCGAAGCCAATTGTCTAAAAGACCATATTGTTTTTGCCCCATAGCGGCAGTTATCCCTCCACAACGATAATGGCCGGCGACAATAACGTGCTTCACCTTCAAAATATTAACAGCAAAATCGAGCACACTCAGCATGTTCATATCTGAATGGACGCAGAGATTGGCGACATTACGATGGACAAAAACATCCCCGGGCCGAGTGCCGGTGATTTGATTGGCGGGAACGCGACTGTCGGAACAACCGATCCAGAGGAGATCGGGATGTTGTCCTTTTGCCAGTTCTGTAAAAAGTCCGGTTTTATCTTCCTCTACTTCTTTGGACCAGGCCTGGTTACCCGCAATGATCTTATGAAAGCTCTTGGTTAAGGTTTCATTATCAAATTTTTTATCACACATTATATTAGTATTAAAAATTAGGGTCTAAATAAATGCAATATTACGAAATTGCCGGTTCCGATATTAAAGAAAATGCAATATACTTTTGTCAGTGACGACGACGAAGTTGATTGATGAATGGAAATGAACAATTTTATTACCTTTATTGGTGGATTATCGCTAAATTACTCCTAACCAAACTGCTCAAAATTGAAAGATAAGATTCAACACCTGAAGGATAAAAAGAAGGAGGCTTTACAAGGAGGTGGAACCGCACGGATTGATAGCCAGCATAAAAAGGGTAAGCTGACGGCACGTGAACGTTTGCAGCTATTACTGGACGAAGGCTCTTTTCAGGAAATAGGCATGTTGGTGAAGCATCGGAGTACCGACTTCGGCATGGAAAATGAAACCTATGCGGGAGATGGAGTGGTAACAGGATATGGCACAATTGGTGGCCGTACGGTATACGTCTTCTCTCAGGATTTTACTGTTTTCGGAGGTTCCCTTTCTGAGACTTACGCTGAAAAGATTTGTAAAATAATGGATCTGGCACTCCAAAATGGCGCACCCATTATCGGCCTTAATGACTCGGGCGGTGCACGCATCCAAGAGGGAGTGGTGTCACTCGGCGGATATGCTGATATTTTTTATAGAAATACCCTAGCCTCGGGAGTCATTCCTCAGATATCGGCCATTATGGGTCCGAGTGCGGGCGGCGCCGTGTATTCGCCGGCGATTACTGACTTTACAGTGATGGTTAAAAACACATCGTATATGTTTGTTACCGGCCCCAATGTGGTAAAAACGGTGACTCATGAATCCGTTACTGCAGAGGAGTTAGGAGGCGCTGAAACGCATGCCTCTAAATCAGGCGTTACGCATTTTGCATGTGAAAATGAGTTGGATGCCGTTGAGCATATTAAACGACTATTGAGCTATATGCCGCAGAACTGTGAAGATCTTGTCCCCTGTCTAGATTATCAGATTAAAAATGAACATCGGGAAGTATTGAATTCGGTTATCCCGGATAATGCTTCACAACCCTATGATATGCGACTGGTGATTGAAGAGCTTGCAGACCCCGATTCTTTTATGGAAGTACATAGGGATTTTGCAGAGAATATTGTTGTGGGTTTCGCAAGGCTGGCCGGTCGCAGTATCGGAATCGTAGCAAATCAACCCGCATCTTTAGCAGGTGTTCTTGACATTGATGCATCAGTAAAGGGTGCGCGCTTTGTCAGGTTCTGTGACTGCTTCAATATCCCGCTATTAGTACTGGAGGATGTACCGGGTTTCTTGCCCGGAACGGATCAGGAGTGGAACGGTATCATTACACATGGTGCAAAACTGTTGTTTGCTTTTAGTGAAGCTACAGTTCCCCGGATCACCGTGATCACGAGAAAAGCATATGGAGGGGCCTATTGTGTGATGAACAGTAAACATATAGGAGCTGATATGAACTTTGCATGGCCGTCTGCAGAGATTGCAGTTATGGGTGCGAAAGGTGCCGCTGAGATCATCTTTAAAAAGCAAATTTCATCAGCCGAAGATCCTGAAAAGGAATGGCTAAAGAAAGAGAAAGAGTATTCTGATAAATTTGCAAATCCATATCGGGCGGCAGAAAGGGGTTTTATTGATGAGGTAATTGAGCCAGCAGAAACTCGTGAAAAACTTATCTTTGCCTTTAAGATGCTTGAAAACAAAGCAGTAAAATTACCAAAGAAAAAACATGGGAATATTCCCTTATAATGTACGTTAATAATAAACATGAGTAAAAAGAAAGAACAAGCGAAGAAATTGAGCAATGAGAAATCATTAAGTTTTTTAGAACAGTATTTAAACAATCCTTCACCTACAGGTTTTGAATGGGATGGCCAACGGATATGGCTAGACTATTTAAACAAGTATGTTGATGATAGCTTCACGGACACCTATGGTTCGGCAGTGGGTGTGATTAATCCGGATGCGGCCTACAAAGTAGTCTTGGAAGCACATGCTGACGAAATCTCTTGGTTTGTGAACTATATTAATAGTGATGGCTTGATTTATGTAATTCGAAACGGTGGATCTGACCATCAAATTGCACCATCTAAACGTGTGAATATTCACACAGACCAAGGAATTCGGAAAGCGGTGTTCGGATGGCCGGCCATTCATACACGCAACGGAAAAGAAAAGGAGGATAACCCTACACAAAAGAACATTTTCTTGGACTGCGGCTGCACATCGAAAGAAGAGGTAGAAGCGCTGGGCATTCACGTCGGTTCTGTGATCACCTATGAGGATGAATTTATGGTATTGAACGATCGCTATTATGTAGGCAGAGCTTTAGATAACCGGATCGGCGGATTTATGATTGCAGAAGTGGCGAGACTGTTAAAGGAAAATAAGAAGAAATTGCCTTTTGGATTATATATTGTTAATTCAGTGCAAGAGGAAATAGGACTGAAAGGGGCTGAAATGATTGCTGAACGTATTCAACCGGATGTGGCAATTGTTACGGATGTAACGCATGATACACAGACGCCTATGATTGAGAAAAACGTGCAAGGCGATCTTGCCTGTGGGAAAGGTCCGGTAGTCTCTTATGCACCGGCTGTGCAGATTAATCTGAATCGGCTGATCGTGGAGACGGCGCAGAAGAAGAATATACCCTTCCAAAGACAAGCTTCATCTAGAACGACAGGAACGGATACGGATGCATTTGCCTATTCGAACCAAGGAGTAGCATCAGCACTGATTTCCTTGCCTCTACGCTATATGCACACGACAGTAGAGATGGCACATATTGAGGATGTTGATAATGCTATCCGTTTGCTATATGAAACTGTATTGGCCTTAGAAGCAGAAAAAGACTATCGCTCATTTGCTAAATAATATTTTAATCGGAACCACTCATGGAAAATAAAGCATTGTTTATAGAAAAGATAAAAGAATCTTACAATCCAAAGGGTGAATTTATTTACTTGGGCTCCGGTATTCTCGAGCAAGAGATCATAGCACCTGCACAAGTCAACCTGGCCCTGAAGATGATGAATAGACATGGGCTAATCGCTGGGGCAACTGGAACTGGGAAAACACGCACGCTACAATTAATAGCTGAACAGCTGTCGGATGCGGGTGTACCAGTATTCATGTTGGATGTTAAAGGGGATTTGTCAGGTTTGGCAGAGGCTGGAGAAAGCAATCCGGCTCTTGTGGAACGCGGGAAAATGCTGGAGCGACCTTTCGTGCCGCAAAGCTTCCCGATAGAATTGTTTTCGCTAAGTGGAAAAAATGGAATCCCGCTACGGATCAAAATCAGCGATTTTGGCCCCGTTATGCTGGCAAGGGTTCTTGACCTGAATGATACACAAACGGGTGTATTGACGGCTATTTTTAAGTATGCCGATGATCATCAGATTGCGCTGATTAACTTTGACGATCTAAAGGCTTTATTGAATTTTTTATCACAAGGTGAAGGTGCTATGGAAATAGCGCAGGATTATGGAAAAATCAGTAGCAGTACATCGGGAACCATCCTTCGAAAAATTGTATCGGTGGAGCAGCAAGGGCTTTCCGATGTCTTCGGCGAACCAGAATTTGACATCAATGATCTGTTTCGAAAAATAGATGACAAAGGGATAATCAGCCTGCTGAACATTTCAGATGTGCAAAACCAACCGGTTTTGTTCTCTACTTTCCTTTTGAGTTTATTGAACCAGCTTTTTAAGAATTTACCAGAGGTAGGCAATCCGGATAAACCGAAGCTTATCTTCTTCTTTGATGAGGCTCATCTTCTTTTTAAAAATGCATCAAAGGTGTTTCTTTCACGTGTTGATCAGATTATCCGGTTGATTCGTTCAAAGGGTGTAGGCGTGTTTTTCTGTACGCAAGCGCCTACAGATATCCCAGAGAATGTGCTGGGGCAGTTAGGGAACAGAGTACAACATGCTTTAAGGGCCTTTACGCCTAATGATGCTGAAAATCTGCGCAAAACGGTTAAAACATATCCAAACTCCGATTTTTATAAAATAGATGAGATATTAACACAGCTAGGGACAGGGCAGGCGCTGATTACCGTACTGAATGATAAAGGGATACCGACTGAAGTTGTGGCAACACATCTGATCCCTCCTAGAGCGGTGATGGGACCGTTGAACACCAGTGACTATGATAAGATCATCGCTTCATCTGACCTGTTCCAGAAATACGGCCAGTCGACTGACAGTCACAGTGCTGCTGAAGTAATTGAAGAAAGAAGGAGAGAACTAGAGGCAGAAGCAGAAAAACTCAAGAGCAAAAAAGTTAGTAAAACCCGGAAACGAAGTAACCGACAGACACCGGTAGAAGCTGCGGGAAAGACGCTGATACGTACGCTTGCTGCAGGGGCTGGCAGAATCATATTAACAGCGCTTACAAGCTTTCTAAAAGGTAAAAGAAAACGATAAAAAAAAGGCAAAACGAAAACGATAAAATTAAAACACAAATCAATAATTATTTTAAAATGAAAAAACCAACTCTTTTAATCTTGGCAGCAGGAATGGCAAGTCGTTATGGCAGCATGAAGCAAATCGACGCTTTTGGACCCAATGGAGAAACGATAATTGATTATTCTATATACGATGCGATACGAGCTGGGTTCGGCAAGGTAACGTTCATTATAAAAAAAGAATTCGAGGATAACTTCAGATCTATTTATGACCCGAAGCTGAAAGGAAAAATTGAGACGGAATATGTCTTCCAAGATTTTGACTTGACAAAATATGGTATTGACCGTGAAGTGGAACGAGCAAAACCTTGGGGAACTGCACACGCTGTTTTATCAGCTAAAGACACAATTAAGGAGCCTTTTTGCGTAATCAACGCAGACGATTTTTACGGCTATGATTCGTTTAAAAAAATGGCAGATTTCCTAATAAATGATGCAACAGATAGTGAGTTTGCTCTAATGGGCTTTCAAATCGATAAAACTCTATCTGAACATGGCTCGGTGTCTCGCGGAGTCTGTCAGGTAGATGACAAAGGCAATATGACTGAGATAATAGAAAGAACAAAGGTTTATTTCAAAGACATTGAGGGAGAAAAGAAAATCGTGTTTGAAGAAGATGGAAAAGAGACTGCCCTCCCTTCTGATGCACGCGTATCAATGAATTTCTGGGGTTTCACACCAGCCGTTTTTGATATATCCGTAGAATTGTTTAAAGACTTTATCGAAAAGAATCATACGAACCCTAAATCGGAATTTTTCATCCCATTGGTTGCCGACCATTTGATCCAGAATGATAAAGCTACCTTCAAGGTAATTCCTACTGCGGAAAAGTGGTTCGGTGTTACATATAAGGAGGACAAGCCGATTGTACAGGAAAATATTTCAAAACTAATTGAGAATGGCACCTACCCTGAGCACTTGTGGGGGTAAGTGTATAACCACCAAGCGTGGAAAAATAATAGTGATTATTAGTTAGTTACTTTCCAATAAAAAATGCCCCAAAAATAAACATTCTTGGGGCATTGCATTTATTGAATATCCGTTGTGACTTATTTCTTTTCGTCGTCTTTCACTTCTTCAAAGTCCACATCGGTTACGTCATCGCCATTCTGTGTTTCACCTTCTGAGGGCTGATCTTGTGCTTCTCCTGAAGGCTGACCTTGCGCATACATATCACCTGCTGCTTGGTTCCAGGCATTTTGAAGTGATTCTTGGGCTGCATCCATTGCTGTAAAGTCACGTGCAGCATGCGCTTCTTTCAACTTAGCAAGACCGTCCTCGATTGTAGCCTTTTTATCAGCAGGAATTTTCTCACCATATTCTTTCAACTGGCTCTCGGTCGAGAATATTAGCGCATCTGCTGCATTAATTTTATCAGCTTCTTCTTTCGCTTTTTTATCTTGATCTGCATTCGCTTCAGCCTCTTCTTTCATCTTTTGAATTTCCTCATCACTAAGTCCAGAGGATGCTTCGATACGAATCTTCTGTTCTTTGCCCGTAGCCTTGTCTTTTGCAGATACATTTAAGATACCGTTTGCATCAATATCGAATGTCACTTCAATTTGAGGCACTCCACGTGGAGCTGGTGGTATTCCATCTAAATGGAATCTTCCGATAGTCCGGTTCTGGTTAGCCATTGGGCGCTCACCTTGCAAGATATGGATCTCAACTGACGGCTGATTATCTGACGCCGTTGAGAATGTTTCTGATTTTCTACTTGGGATAGTCGTGTTAGCTTCAATCAACTTGGTCATTACCCCACCCATTGTTTCGATACCCAATGAAAGCGGTGTAACGTCTAGTAGAAGAACATCTTTAACCTCACCAGTTAATACTCCTCCTTGAATAGCTGCTCCTAATGCGACTACTTCGTCTGGATTAACACCTTTCGACGGTTCTTTACCAAAGAATGCCTTAACTGCTTCCTGAATAGCAGGAATACGTGTTGATCCACCAACTAGAATAATTTCGTCAATTTCCGACTTGTCCAAACCAGCATTTTTCAATGCGGAACGACAAGGTTCTATTGTGCGCTTAATCAAACTGTCTGCTAACTGTTCAAACTTGGCACGGGTCAGGCTCCGAACTAAGTGTTTCGGGCCGGTTTGATCAGCTGTTATATAAGGTAAGTTAATCTCCGTAGTAGATGTACTTGAAAGCTCTACTTTCGCTTTTTCGGCAGCTTCTTTCAAACGTTGAAGGGCCATTGCGTCTTTCGACAAGTCAAAGCCATTATTGTCAGTCTTGAACTCTTGTACTAACCAATCAATGATAACCTGATCAAAGTCGTCACCACCCAAGTGCACATCCCCGTCAGTAGATTTAACTTCAAAAACCCCATCTCCTAGCTCCAGGATCGAAACGTCGTGCGTACCGCCACCGCAGTCAAAGACGGCGATCTTCATATCCTTGTCAGCTTTGTCTAGACCGTAAGCCAGCGCAGCCGCAGTTGGCTCGTTAATGATTCTCTTAACTGTCAAGCCAGCAATTTCACCTGCTTCTTTGGTAGCTTGACGCTGAGAGTCATTAAAGTATGCTGGTACAGTAATAACAGCCTCTGATACCTCTTGTCCAAGGAAATCTTCTGCAGTTTTCTTCATTTTTTGTAGAATCATGGCAGATATCTCCTGAGGCGTATACTTCCTGTCATCTATCACTACGCGAGGCGTATTATTGTCACCTTTCACTACCTCATATGGCACGCGAGCAATTTCTTTTGATACTTCATCGAATGTCTCGCCAATGAACCTTTTAATTGATGATATGGTCTTCGTAGGATTCGTTATAGCCTGACGTTTAGCAGGGTCTCCTACTTTTCTTTCTCCGTTTTCGACGAAAGCAACAATAGAAGGCGTAGTGCGTTTTCCTTCGTTATTCGAAATCACCACTGGTTCATTACCTTCCATTACTGCAACACAGGAATTCGTTGTTCCTAAGTCGATTCCAATAATTTTTGACATATTTCCTTTTTTTGAGTTTAATTTGATATTACTATAATGCCTCATCAAACCTTATACCAAGGGAATCGCAGAATTAAAATTCCAACAAGCGAATGACAAATTGACACACACTCTTCACTTACCTTCGTTAGTCAATCTGATACAGTGTTTAAAAATGCTATACGAACTCTACACATACGGAGCACTCTTGAACTTACGGGCATATGAATTTAACTAATGTCTTTGGTGCACATCACAGCTCTACCGCAAAAACACAACTCTAGTAAGGATATAAAAAAAGGTTGACCACTTCTAGTGATCAACCTTTCTACAATAATATGTAATGTATCTTAAGCTTCTTCTTTACCGCCCTTAAGTTCGTCCTGTAACTTTTCAAGTTCTTCGAACTTACCTTCACTTGCGAGTTCAGCTTGTTGAGGCCATGTATCAGGAGTAGCCGTGTTAAACTGATCGCCTGCATTTGTAAGAACCTCTTTTAACTCTTCAGGAGTTTTAGCCGCCAATTCTTTAAATGTACTGATTCCAGCGTTTGTAAACACTTCAGCGATTTTCGGTCCAACACCTTCAATTTTAGTCAAGTCGTCCGCTTTTACTTCTTCTTTAGGTGCCTTTTCTTTTGGTTCTTCCACCGCTACATCGTCTTTCTTAGCACTGCTAGCTTTCTTCTTAGCTCCACCACGACGTCTTGTAGCTTTCTTTTCAGGCTTCGCTTCTGCAGTATTATAGACTTCGTTATAGTCTACCAGTTCGATTATAGCCATCTCTGCGTTATCGCCTATACGATTAGCCATCTTAATGATACGAGTATATCCACCAGGACGATTTGCTACCTTCTCGGAAATCTCACGGAACAGTATTGTTACCGCGTCTTTATCCTTGAGGTACGAAAATACCGTACGGCGAGAATGAGTTGAATCTGTTTTAGATTTCGTAATTAGCGGCTCAACATATTTGCGTAAAGCTTTTGCTTTGGCTAAAGTAGTAGTGATTCGCTTATGTTTAACAAGCGATGTAGCCATATTTGATAACATTGCCTTACGGTGGCTGTCAGTACGACTTAAGTGATTGATTTTTTTTCCGTGTCTCATTTGTTTAGTTTTTTGTGCATACCGTCTCCTTTGTTCTATGGAGGGAATTATGCAACAGGTCTGCTATCGATAGATATCGACCTAATTATTCCTCATCTAATTTATACTTACTAAGATTCATTCCGAAAGACAAACCTTTCGATTTTACCAATTCTTGGATTTCCGTTAGGGACTTTTTACCGAAATTTCTAAACTTCAACATGTCTGCTACATCGTAGGAAATCAATTCCGCTAACGTACGAATATCTGCGGCTTTCAAGCAGTTTAATGCCCGAACAGACAAGTCAAGATCCACAAGTTCAGTTTTTAAAACTTTACGCATATGCAAAATTTCTTCATCCACTTCTTTAGTTTCTTCTTTCGTTTGTGATTCTAAAAGAATATTCTCGTCAGAGAATAACATGAAGTGGTGAATTAAAATCTTAGCAGCCTCTTTTAACGCATCTTCTGGATGAATAGAACCATCAGTAGATATATCTAAGAGAAGCTTTTCGTAGTCAGTTTTTTGCTCGACACGAAAGTTCTCAATAGTATATTTAACATTAATGATTGGTGTAAAAATTGAATCAATAGCAATAACACCTAACGCTGAATCGACTACTTTATTTTCTTCCGCACTAACATAACCTCTACCTTTGTTTACTGTAATCTCGATCTCCAATGGAATAGTGCTATCCAAGTTACATATTACTAAATCGGGATTAAGAACAGTAAAGTTAGATGAAAACTTGGTTATCTCTCCTGCTTTGAACTGATCTTGACCGTTAATGACGATAAAGATCTTTTCAGTATCACCCATCTCACCTGTCTTCTTGAAACGCACTTGCTTCAAGTTTAAGATAATTTCCGTAACATCCTCCACTACACCTTTAATGGTCGAGAATTCATGCGATACCCCTGAAAACCGAGTTGAAGTAATTGCATAACCTTCTAATGAAGAAAGTAAAATACGACGCAAAGCATTACCAATGGTGACACCAAAACCCGGTTCTAATGGACGAAATTCAAACTGACCATCAAAATCAGTCGCTTTTTGCATAATAACTTTGTCCGGTTTCTGAAATGCTAAAATTGCCATTTATTTCAATTTAAAATTGTTGAATTTATATTTTAGTGAAAGACCACATATTAAAAATATAATCTTCCACTAAAAGGTTTATTTAGAGTACAACTCAACGATTAAGTTTTCCTTAATATTTTCAGGAATCTCGTCGCGGTTCGGATAGTTCAAGAACTTCCCAGCTAACTCATTTCCGTCCCATTCTAACCAAGAGAATTTGTTGATTTGTTTACCTGCTACAGAATTTGTGATTGCTTCCAGAGATTTTGAACGTTCTCTTACAGCCACAGTATCACCAGGTCTAAGGCTATATGATGGAATATTAACCAACTCACCATTCACAGTGATATGCTTATGTCCAACCAATTGCCGTGCAGCGGCACGCGTAGGGGCTATCCCTAAACGGTACACCGTATTGTCTAAACGCGCTTCAAGCAATTTAAACAACTCCTCACCAGTAATCCCTTCTTTCGCTGAAGCTTTCACGAATAGATTAGCAAATTGACGCTCTAAAATACCATAGGTATATTTAGCTTTTTGCTTCTCCATCAACTGAATCGCGTATTCAGATTGTTTTCCCCGTCTTCTACCATTTCCGTGTTGACCCGGTGGGTAATTTTTTCTATCTAATACTTTATCAGGACCAAAAATAGGTTCCCTGAATCTGCGAGCGATTTTGGACTTTGGTCCGATATATCTAGCCATATTGTTATTATTTAAAGTATCCCCCTCTCTATCTATATGGGAGAATCTTAGCTTTAAAATGAATTAATTAAACTCTTCTTCTTTTTGGAGGACGGCAACCATTATGTGGAAGAGGAGTGATATCACGTATTGATGTAACTTCAATTCCTGCAGTCTGCAATGTGCGTATCGCCGACTCGCGTCCTGACCCTGGTCCTTTAACAAATACGTCAACCTTTCTCAGTCCTAAATCGTAAGCAACTTTAGCACAGTCAGCAGCTGCTTGACCAGCCGCATATGGCGTATTCTTCTTAGAACCACGGAAACCCATCTTACCTGAAGAAGACCAAGATATTGGTTGTCCTTGATTGTTAGTTAAAGTGACAATGATATTATTAAATGTTGCGCTTATGTGAGCCTGACCTACGGGCTCAATCACAACAAGACGCTTTTTGGTTATTTTTTTATTTTTAGCCATTATTAAATCTTGTCAATTATTATTTAGTAGCTTTTTTCTTGTTCGCAACTGTCTTACGTCTTCCTTTACGGGTACGGGAATTATTTTTAGTGCGTTGACCACGAACTGGTAATCCCTTACGATGACGAAGACCACGATAGCATCCAATATCCATCAATCGCTTGATATTCAATTGAACTTCAGAACGCAACGCGCCTTCAACCTTAATCTCGTCATTAATAAGCGTACGTATTGTCGCTAGTTGATCATCAGTCCATTCTTGAACTTTTACGTCAAAACTTATGCCTGCATCGGTCAAAATACGTTGTGCTGTTGAACGACCGATACCATAAATGTAAGTAAGACCGATTTCTCCTCGTTTGTTTTTGGGTAAATCTATACCTGCTATCCTTGCCATATATTATTTTAATATTTTATCCCTGTCTCTGTTTAAATCTAGGGTTCTTTTTATTGATTACATACAATTTGCCATTGCGACGAATGATCTTGCAATCGGCACTACGTTTTTTTATGGATGCTCTAACTTTCATCTTTAATATTATTATTATAAAACAGGTCCTATGAGGCACCTAATGTGTACTATTATTTGTATCGATAGGTAATTCGGCCTTTAGTTAAATCATAAGGAGACATTTCCAACTTCACTCGGTCACCCGGTAAAATCTTAATATAGTGCATTCTCATCTTACCAGAAATGTGGGCAATTATCTCATGCCCATTCTCCAGTTCAACTCGGAACATAGCATTGGATAATGCTTCCCTAATGACTCCGTCTTGTTCAATTGAGGCTTGTTTAGCCATATATTATATAAATTATCGTTTAATGCCTGATACTAACAGGGTTGCAAAAATACAAATAAAAAAAACTAATAACAATCTTTTTTATCTAAAATATCTTCGATATATGAGAAGGTGGTTAAAACCTCTGGTTTACCTTTTGCTATAGCAACGGTATGTTCAAAATGTGCTGAAGGTAACCCATCTATTGTACTCACAGTCCAACCATCTTCCCAAAATTTGACACCTGCTTTTCCCAAATTAACCATCGGTTCTATTGCAATCACCATCCCGTCGACCAACTTTACACCGTTTCCTCTACGTCCGTAATTAGGTATTTCGGGCTTTTCATGCAGATTGACTCCTACTCCGTGTCCTACTAATTCCCTTACAATTCCGTATCCGTACTTCTCAATATAAGATTGAATACTGTATGATATATCACCAACTCGCTTCCCAGTTGTCGCTTGATCAATCCCAGCGTATAATGCTTCCTTTGTTATTTTTAAAAGATCTCTGACCTCAGGTTTGACTTCGCCTACTGCAAAAGTATATGCAGAGTCACTAATATATCCATTCAACACAATACCTCCATCAACGGATATAATATCACCATCCTTTAGCTCATACTTTCCGGGAAAACCGTGAACAACCTGATCGTTCACAGATATACATAAAGAATAAGGAAACCCATTGTAATTCAAAAACGCAGGCTCACCACCATTATCACGAATAAATTCGCGAGCCATCGAATCTAGATCAATTGTCCGTACGCCTGGCTTAATAAGCTTGGCTAATTCGCCGAGTGTTCTAGATAAAAGATCACAACTTTGGCGAATTAAAGCTATTTGTTCTGCGGATTTAAGAATGAGTTTCGACATACCTAAATGGGCGAATTAGCAGCACTTGGCATAGATGTTCGACCTTTAACTCGACCCGTTTTCATCAATCCATCATAATGACGCATCAATAGATGACTTTCAATCTGCTGCAATGTATCTAGCACAACACCCACTAAAATCAGTAAAGAAGTTCCTCCATAAAAATGAGCAAACTGACTGTTAACACCAAGCTTAGTTGCAATTGCCGGGAATATCGCTATGATTGCCAAAAAGATAGCTCCTGGAAATGTTATTTTGGATAGAACTCCATCTATAAAACCTGTAGTTGCAATACCAGGTTTGATTCCAGGTATAAAACCACCATTTTTCTTCATATCTTCTGCCATTTGTTGAGGATTGACCATAATTGCTGTATAGAAAAATGTAAAGGCAATAATCAAAATAGCAAAAGTTATGTTGTAAGCAACAGATGTGTAGTCACTTAAAGATGTAATTAACGATGATTGCATATCAGGGAAAAACTGAGGAAGCGTCATCGGCACGAACATTATTGCTTGCGCGAAAATAATAGGCATTACACCAGACGTATTTACCTTCAAAGGAATATATTGCCTTACCCCACCATATTGTTTGTTTCCCACTATTCTCTTTGCATATTGAACAGGGATCTTACGAACCCCTTGGACGATCAAAATAGTAAATAGCACAACCCCAAACAAGGCGACCATTTCTAAAATCAAAGCAATTAGTCCGCCATTACCACCCAACCTCGAAGCTCCTTCTTGCATCAATCCACCTGGTAATTGAGCAATAATACCCACCATGATAATTAGAGAAATACCGTTTCCAATACCCTTGTCTGTAATCTTCTCTCCAAGCCACATCACAAACATGGTTCCTGATGTTAATATAATTGTAGATAAGATTGTAAACAGTGGCTCGGACATCATGATTGCGTCGGGACTGATTTGTGAACGTATATAAGCTACTGACTGAAGAAGCGTGATAACCAGTGTCAGGTATCTCGTAATTTGCGTCATTTTTTTAGTACCGCTCTCTCCTTCTTTCTGCAGCTTTTGAAAATAGGGTACCGCAATGCCTAATAATTGCACCACGATAGATGCAGAAATATAGGGCATTACACCTAATGCGAAAATTGCCGAACGAGAAAAAGACCCACCCGCAAACATGTTTAACAAACCTAATAGACCTTCCTTAGCTTCTTGATCAAGAGCCGCAGGATTAACTCCAGGCAATACAATATGCGAACCAATACGGTAAATCAAAAGAAAAAGAAGCGTATTCAGAATACGCGTCCTTAAATCTTCAATTTTCCAAATATTCGTTAATGTTGAAATCAGCTTCTTCATTTATTATAATTTAACGACCGACCCACCAGCAACTTCAATCGCTTTTTGAGCAGAAGCAGAAAAGGCATGTGCTTTAACTTCCAACTTTGATGAAACTTCTCCACGGCCTAATACCTTTACCAACTCATTTTTCGAAACTAGGCCATGCTCCTTCAAAACGTCGAAATCTATGGTAGTCAAACTAAACTTCTCTGCTAATGCCTGAATTACGTCAAGGTTAACAGCGGAATATTCAACGCGATTGACATTTTTAAAGCCAAACTTTGGAACTCGACGCTGTAATGGCATTTGTCCACCTTCAAACCCAATTTTGACACTGTATCCTGAACGAGATTGTGCTCCTTTATGTCCTCTAGTAGAAGTACCTCCACGACCTGATCCAGTACCACGTCCAATACGCTTTTTTGTTTTTGTAGAACCTGCCGCAGGTTTTAAGTTACTTAAATTCATTGTAATAACTTCAATTATTTATGCCTTCGCTCTCACTTTACAGGCATAAGATTAACATTAAATTATAGAAATAATCTATAATATTATAAACTCTCTAAAGCAACAAGATGATTAACTTTTCGAATCATCCCTATAATCGATGGTGTAGCCTCTACCTCAACTGAATGGTTAATTTTCTTTAACCCTAAAGCTTGCATAGTTCTTTTTTGGCGTTCACTTCTATCGATAACGCTTTTTATTTGTGTGATTTTAATTTTCGCCATGATGAATGATTATCCGTTAAATACTTTACTCAATTCAACTCCTCGTTGCTGAGCTACCGTATAAGCATCGCGCATATTAACCAACGCATCAATAGTAGCTTTTACCACATTATGAGGGTTGGATGACCCTGTTGACTTTGCTAATACGTCTGTGATTCCGGCACTTTCAAGAACCGCACGCATCGCGCCACCTGCAAGAACACCAGTACCACTAACTGCGGGCTTAATCAAAACACGGCCACCTGAATATTTACCTTTCTGGCTATGCGGAACAGTACCTCTGATAATTGGAACCTTAATTAAGTTTTTCTTAGCATCATCAATACCTTTCGCGATAGCTTCTGTAACTTCTTTAGCTTTTCCTAAGCCGTAACCAACAACACCGTTCTCATCCCCAACTATTACGATTGCCGAAAAACTAAATGTACGTCCACCTTTGGTTACTTTTGCAACTCGTTGAATGCTAACTAAGCGATCTTTTAATTCGATATCGCTTGATTTAACTCTTTTTATATTATTTGTTGACATCTCTTTTAATTTAAAATTTCAAGCCACCTTCGCGAGCACCATCTGCTAAAGATTTTACTCGACCGTGATACAAATATCCGTTACGGTCAAAAACCACATCATTTACTCCGGCCGCGATAGCTCTTTCGGCAATCATCTTGCCTACGACTTTTGATTGTTCTATTTTGTTGCCCGTTCCATCGAAATCTTTGGATAAAGAAGATGCTGAAACAATTGTTCTACCGTTAACATCATCAATAACCTGTGCATAGATGCCTTTATTACTTCTAAATACAGACAGACGAGGACGCTCGGTCGATCCCGATAAACGTTTTCTAATTCCTCTCTTGATTCGCTCTCTGCGAGATATTTTTTTTCCTGCCATGATGATTATTTTTTAGCTGCTGATTTACCTGCTTTTCTTCTTAACTCTTCACCAACAAACTTGATACCTTTTCCTTTGTAAGGTTCCGGCGCACGAAGCTCACGGATTTTAGCAGCTACTTGTCCGATAAGTTGTTTGTCGATTGATTCTAATGTGATCGTTGGATTTTTACCTTTTTCCGTAACCGTCGTAACTTTTACTTCCTTCGGTAAAACAAACACGATATGGTGAGAATAACCCAATACTAAATCTAAAGTATTACCTTGATTAGTAGCACGATAACCAACACCCACCAACTCTTGAGTCGTTTTAAACCCTTCAGTAACTCCAATTACCATATTGGCAATTAAAGATCTGTATAATCCGTGAAGTGATTTATGTTGTTTTTGTTCAGTTGATCTCTTAACTAGTAATTCGCCATCTTCTTGGGAGATAGTTATCGCTGGATCAACCTGTTGATTCAATTCGCCTTTAGGTCCTTTAACAGTAACAAGGTTTTTATCTGAAACAATTATTGTTACACCACTTGGGATGGCGATTGGTGATTTTCCTATTCTTGACATTGCGTTTCCTCCTGATTAATATACATAACATAAAACCTCACCACCAATATTTTGAACGCGAGCTTCTTTATCTGTCATTACACCCTTTGAGGTCGACAGGATAGCTATACCCAAACCGTTCAAAACACGTGGAATATTATCTACACCTGCATATTTTCTTAAACCAGGTTTACTCACACGGGTAAGCGTGCGAATAGCAGGAACTTTCGTAATCGGATGATACTTCAACGCAATCTTAATTGTGCCTTGCGCTGACTCATCTTCGAACTTATAGTTTGTAATGTAACCTTTGTCAAAAAGAACTTTAGTGATTTCCTTTTTTAGGTTTGATGCAGGAATTTCTACAACCCTATGGTTGGCCTTCATGGCATTCCTTACTCGAGTAAGATAGTCCGCAATTGGATCTGTATTCATTGTTGTTAATTTATGATAGTGGTTTCTATAATTGACTCAGACCTACTATCGGTTAAAAATATTTTCTTATTGCTATTACCAGCTCGCTTTCTTTACGCCCGGTATTTTACCAGCCAAAGCCATTTCACGAAATGCAACCCGTGAAATACCAAACTGACGCATATACCCTTTAGGGCGACCAGTTAGTTTACAACGATTGTGCAAACGAACAGGAGAAGCGTTTTTTGGAAGCTTATCTAAAGCCTCATAATCGCCAGCAGCTTTTAGTGTTGCACGCTTCTCAGCATATTTAGCTACCAACTTGGCGCGTTTTACGCCTCTTGCTTTAATTCCTTCTTTAGCCATTTGTGTTTGTATTTTGATTTTTAAATGGTAATCCGAATTGTTTCAATAACTCCAATGCTTCCACGTCATTTTGCGCTGAAGTTACAAACGTAATATCCATACCTGTAATTTTATTAATCTTATCTATATTAATTTCAGGGAAGATAATTTGCTCACTAATACCTAAGGTATAATTTCCATGACCGTCGAACCCTTTATCATTAATACCTCTAAAATCACGAATACGCGGCAATGCTACCGAAACTAATCGATCTAAAAATTCATACATTTTAACGTCACGAAGTGTTACGCGGACGCCAACGGGCATTCCTTTTCTTAACTTAAAGTTAGAAACGTCCTTTTTTGACTTTGCAGCAACTGCCTGCTGACCTGTAATAGTGGTTATCTCGTTGATTGCATTTTCAATCAACTTCTTATCAGTAGTAGCGCCACCAACCCCTTGATTAATCGAAATCTTCTGCAGTTTTGGAACCTGCATTACACTTTTGTACTGGAATTTATCCTTCAGTGCCGTACGGATTTCTTCGTTATATTTGCTTTTTAAGCGTGGTACGTAACTCATTATTTAATTTCCTCCCCTGATTTTTTTGCTATACGAACTAGCTTATTATCACTATTTAATTTACGACCAATTCGCGTAGGTTTCCCAGATTTAGGATCTACATAAGCTACATTCGAAATATGGATTGAAGCTTCTTTTTTTATAATTCCACCATTTGGGTTCGTTGCATTTGGTTTTGTATGTTTAGAAACAATGTTAGCGCCTTCGACTATGACACGACTAGACTTAACACTTACTTCTAAAACTTTACCTTGAATTCCTTTGGAATTACCAGCAATAATTTGAACTAAATCACCCTTACGGATTTTTAGCTTTGGTTGTTTCGTTTGTATATTTCCCATTTTATAAAACCTCCGGTGCTAATGAAATAATTTTCATGAACTGCTTTTCACGTAATTCTCTCGCTACAGGGCCAAAGATACGAGTTCCGCGGGGTTCATTTTGATTGTTTAACAATACAGCCGCATTATCATCAAAGCGAATGTAAGAACCATCTTTACGACGAATCTCTTTTTTCGTTCTTACAACAACAGCTTTGGACACAGAGCCCTTTTTTATATTACCGGAAGGAATAGCACTTTTAACGCTTACAACAATTTTATCGCCAATAGACGCATAACGCTTACCGGTGCCTCCTAATACACGAATTACCAAAACTTCTTTGGCTCCGCTATTGTCAGCAACATTTAATCTTGATTCTTGTTGTACCATGTTACTTAGCCTTTTCTAAAATTTCTACTAATCTCCAGTTCTTTGTTTTACTCAAAGGACGTGTTTCCATAATTAATACCTTATCGCCGATACCGCAGGTATTAGACTCATCATGAGCTTTGAATTTTGTAGTCGTTTTAACGAACTTACCGTACATTGGGTGCTTTACTTTACGTACCACAGCCACAACGATGGACTTGTTCATTTTGTCACTTACTACTAATCCAATTCTTGTTTTTCTTAATTTTCTTTCCATTTGGATTTCTAAAATTATTGTTCCTCAGTGGCTGTTTCTTTCACCTCTGCTACATCTGCAGCGTTACGGTTAGTTAATTCCGTTTGTAAACGAGCTATTGTTTTACGTGCAAACTTAATCCTGTTAGGATTTTCAATTGCAGAAACAGCATGAGCAAATTTCAATTTACTGAGAGTAGCTTTCTCTTCAGCGATCTGAGCTATAATCTCTTCAGTTGTCAGATTTAAAATTTCTGAATTTTTCATTTTTTATTTTTCTTAGTCCTAGCAAGAAACTTTGTTTAGATACGATTCGGTTGGTAACGGCAACTAAATCAACAAAGGTTCGCACTAATATTTTATGCCTCTACGTAATCTCTACGAATAACAAATTTAGTTTGAACAGGAAGTTTCTGCGCAGCAAGACGTAAAGCTTCTTTAGCTACTTCTAGAGGAACTCCTTCAGCTTCGAATAACATCCGACCCGGCCTTACAACGGCAACCCAATATTCAGGAGCACCTTTACCTTTACCCATCCGTACCTCAGCTGGTTTCTTAGTAACCGGCTTGTCTGGAAATATGCGGATCCAAACTTGACCTTCACGTTTCATGAAACGCGTAACTGCAATACGTGCTGCCTCTATTTGACGGCTTGTAATCCAAGCCGGCTCTAAAGACTTAATGCCAAACGATCCGAAAGCTAACTCGGCTCCACGGCCTGCATTACCTTTCATACGTCCCTTCTGCATTTTTCTGAACTTCGTTCTTTTTGGCTGTAACATGTTCGTATTATTTAATCCCGATTAAACGGAAAATATTATTATTAAAATTTAATTTCGTCCCTTTGCTCCACCACGTCCATGCTGTCTGCGATCACCGCGACGACGGTCATTTGGTGAGCCACCTTCATGTCTTCCTTTCGGTCCGCTAGCCTGTCCGATATTTGGAGACAGATCACGCTTTCCGTACACTTCGCCCTTGCATATCCATACTTTCACTCCGATTTTACCATATGTAGTATATGCTTCGGCTAACGCATAGTCGATATCCGCACGGAAAGTATGCAAAGGAATTCTACCTTCCTTATACTGTTCTGTACGTGCCATTTCAGCTCCACCAAGACGACCTGAACACATGATTTTTATTCCTTCTGCACCCATTCTCATCGTTGATGCTATTGAAGTCTTCATGGCTCTACGAAATGAAATACGAGCCTCAAGTTGTTTAGCTACACCTTCAGCGACTAACTGCGCGTCTAATTCAGGACGCTTAATCTCAAAAATATTAATCTGAACGTCTTTCTTAGTTAGCTTTTTTAACTCTTCTTTGATTTTATCTACTTCCTGGCCACCTTTACCAATTACTATACCTGGTCTCGCGGTGTGAACCGTAACTGTGATACGCTTTAGCGTACGTTCTATAACAATCTTTGAAACACCACCCTTCGCAATACGCACAGAGAGATATTTTCTTATTTTTTCGTCTTCAACTAATTTATCGGAGTAGTCGTTGCCACCGAACCAGTTAGAATCCCAACCTTTGATGATTCCTAATCTGTTACCTATTGGATGTGCTTTTTGTCCCATTTCTCCTTAATTAGTTTGTTCTTCAACCAAATTTTTATTACTATCTACAACTACAGTCACGTGATTCGAACGCTTACGAATTCTATAACCACGTCCTTGAGGCGCAGGTCTTAATCTTTTTAATTGACGACCGCCGTCTACAGAGATTGTTTTAACATATAGTTCGCTCTCTTCCGGACGTTGACCTTCATTTTTTAACTCCCAATTTTTAATTGCTGACAGCAAAAGCTTTTCAACACGCTGTGCGGCTTCTTTATTGGTATACTTTAAAATATATAGTGCCTTTTCTACACGTTCACCACGAATTAAATCAACCACTAAGCGCATCTTTCGTGGCGAAGTCGGGCAATTATTTAATTTTGCTACTGCTTCCATAGTTTATCTTTTCTTTTCAGAGTGACCTCTAAATGTTCTGGTTGGCGCAAATTCTCCAAGTTTATGGCCAACCATATTTTCTGTTATGTAAACCGGAATAAATTTATTACCGTTGTGTACCGCGAAGGTATGGCCAACAAAATCTGGAGAAATCATTGATCTTCGCGACCATGTTTTAATAACTGACTTTTTGTTGGTTTCATTCATAGAAAGAACTTTTCTTTCTATGTTATGGTCAATATATGGACCTTTTTTAATTGAACGTGCCATTATTTTTTCCTTCTCTCAATGATGTAACGATTCGATACTTTTTTCTTATAACGGGTTTTGAAGCCTTTTGCTAACACACCGTTTCTTGATCGCGGATGTCCTCCCGACGTCCTTCCTTCACCACCGCCCATCGGGTGGTCAACCGGGTTCATCGCAACACCACGAACTCTTGGACGACGTCCTAACCAACGCTTTCTACCTGCTTTACCTAATACTTGATTCGCCCGCTCCGAGTTTGACACAAAGCCCAAAGTAGCCAAACATGTAGCTAAAATCATTCTGGTCTCTCCCGAAGGCAGCTTCACAATAGCATACTTCCCATCACGAGCCGACAACTGAGCGTATGTACCAGCACTTCTTGCAATAGTGCCGCCTTGTCCGGGATTTAATTCAATATTATGAATAATTGAACCTAGCGGAATGTTTTTTAGAGGTAAAGTATTTCCAACTTCTGGAGCCACATTTTCACCAGAAACAATCGTATCACCTACGGACAGCCCATCAGGAGCAATGATATAACGTTTCTCTCCATCTGCGTAATGAAGTAGAGCGATCCTTGCAGAACGGTTAGGATCATATTCTATCGTTGCTACTTTTGCGGGGATATCTTTTTTATCGCGTTTAAAATCTATCAATCGGTATGATTTTTTATGTCCCCCACCGATGTAACGCATAGTCATTTTACCGGAACTATTTCTTCCACCTGACTTCTTAATTTTTACAACCAATGACTTTTCAGGCACATTAGTTGTAATTTCAGAATAATCGGCGCCAATTCTAAAGCGCGTTCCAGGTGTTACCGGTTTGAATCTTTTAACTGCCATGTCTTATTGTATAGTACTGTAAAAGTCAATTACTTCGCCATCATTTAACGTAATGATAGCCTTCTTATATTTTGGAGCACGACCGGAAGATATTCCAGTTTTCGTTTGACGCATCTTAACCTTACCTGTAACAACCGATGTATTTACGGATTTCACATGAACATCAAACATCTTTTCTACCGCATTTTTTATCTGCAGCTTATTTGCTCTATGATCTACTTGGAAAGCATAACGATTTAACTTTTCAGTTAAAATAGAAGCTTTCTCAGTCAATATAGGTTTCTTTAATATTTCCATCTTATTTGGCTAATGCCTCCTCCAAAATTTTAACGGTATCTGCAGTAAGCAATAATTTCCCTGCATTTAATACATCATATGTATTTAATTGATCTGCAGTAATCACTTTTACTTTCTTCAGATTTCTACTTGATAAATAAACATTATTATTAATGGAAGGTAGAACCATTAATGTCTTTTCTGTTGCTACATTTAGATCAGCTAAAAGCTTCGAGTAGTTCTTAGTCTTGATTGAATCAAAGTTCACCTCGTCTAATACTAGAATATTACTGTCTTTAGCTTTATAGCTCAAAGCAGACTTACGAGCAACGACTTTTAACTTCTTATTTAACTTAAAGCTATAATCACGAGGTTGCGGACCAAAAATACGTCCTCCACCATTAAATAATGGCGACTTAATACTGCCGGCTCTAGCCCCTCCAGTACCTTTTTGTTTATGTAGTTTACGAGTTGAACCAGCGATTTCATTACGCTGCTTAGACTTATGTGTACCTTGTCTTTGATTCGCAAGATATTGCTTAACGTCTAAATAAATAGCATGATCGTTAGGCTCAACACCAAATACTGCTTCAGGAAGTTGCACCTTGGCACCTGTTTCTTTACCTGATATGTTTAAAACTTTAACTTCCATCTTCTTATTTATCGACAATTACATAAGAACCCTTTGCTCCCGGTATAGAACCACTCACTACTAAAAGATTCTTGTCTTCATACACCTTCAACACCTGTAGATTTTGCACTTTCACGCGTTCTCCACCCATACGGCCAGCCATACGGATACCTTTAAATACACGCGAAGGCCAAGACGCTGCTCCTACCGAACCCGGTGCGCGCAAACGACTTTTTTGACCATGCGTTTGTGCAGAACCTGCAAATCCATGACGTTTTACTACGCCCTGAAAACCTTTTCCTTTAGAGGTACCTGCCACATCGACAAAATCACCCTCTTGGAATACCGATACAGTCACGATATCCCCTAAGTTTTTCTCTTCCGAAAACAATTCGAATTCAACCAATTTACGCTTAGGCGTTGTGTTTGCTTTAGCAAAGTGCCCTTTCAAAGATGCCGGTGTGTTCTTTTCTTTCTTGTCATCATAACCAAGTTGAACAGCAGCATAGCCATCTTTCTCTTCCGTACGTATCTGCGTTACCACGCACGGTCCAGCCTCGATAACTGTACAAGGAATGTTCTTACCTTGTTCATCGAAAATGCTGGTCATACCTACTTTTTTTCCAATAATTCCTGACATTTCTATTTAATTTCTGTTAACGTCCATCGAAGCAGTAGGGCTTCGTTCAAGACATAGTAATTCCCTAAGGGACGGCAAAGATAGAAAAATTACAATAAGTATCAAACACTTATGTTCTTTTTTCTATTAATTTTTAACTTTTTTTTTACTCCTAAGAACTTCGAGTAAAGGAGGAAGAATAGATAGGATTATAATAGCGAAGATGACTAACGTAAAGTTATCCTTAATAATGGGTAAGCCTCCAAAAAAGTACCCCAAAAAAAGAAAGCTGACCACCCATAAAACGGCGCCAATAATATTATAAGAACCGAAGCGCTGATAACTCATGGTCCCAACACCAGCAATAAAAGGAGCAAAAGTGCGGACAATAGGAATAAACCGAGCATATATAATGGTTTTGCCTCCATGTTTTTCATAAAAGGCTTGTGTCTTATCTAAGTACTCCTTTTTCAAGAACTTTATTCGACCGCTAAACGCCTTCGGACCTATATATTGACCAATATGATAATTTACCAAGTCTCCCAAAAAACCTGCAGCAATTAGCAGGAAACACATAAAGAAAATATTCAGATCAGTTTCAGGTTTGGCGATAATAGCACCAGTAGCAAAGAGAAGGGAGTCTCCAGGCAAGAATGGAGTAACCACAAACCCGGTTTCTGCAAATACGATGAGAAAGAGTATCAAATACGTCCAAGTCTGGTAGGAGTTTACGATCTCCACCAAATGTTCATCAATGTTAAGAACAAAATCTATTAATGTTTGAATTAATTCCAATTTTTTTTATTTGAATATTTTAGGCCTGAGTGTTGAGCATAACTGGCATAACCAACATCAAGACATCCTCATTTTCATCGGACGAAATGGGTGTTAGCAGTCCAGCTCTATTCGACGTACTCATCTCCAACTGAACTTCTTCACAGTCTAAATTATTTAACATCTCGATTAGAAATTTGGCATTGAAACCTATCTCCATATCGTCACCTTCAAACTGACAACTCAGTCTTTCGTGCGCCTCGTTAGAGAAGTCGAGGTCCTCGGAAGAAATATTAAGTTCACTGCCAACAATTCGCAACCTGACCTGATGAGTCGTTTTATTAGCATAAATGACTACTCTTCGTAATGAATTTAGCAACAACAAACGGTCAATGGATAATTTATTAGGATTAACTGTAGGTATCACCGCCTCATAATCCGGGTAGCGTTCGTCGATTAACCGACAAATCAAGTGGATATTCCCAAATTTGAAGAATGCACTTGTAGAATTGTATTCAATTGAAACATCAACATCCTCTGAAGGTAGCGACGCTTTAAGCAGACTAAGCGCTTTTTTGGGTAAAATCATCGATGTCTCTACTTCCGATCGAATGTCAGTCCGTCTGTATCTTACCAACTTATGAGCATCAGTTCCAACGAAGGTTGTATTTTGTGGAGTGAGGTGACAGTAAACTCCTGTCATAGCAGGTCTTAGCTCATCATTGCTAACCGCGAAAATTGTTTTATTGATTGATTCCGCTAGTACAGACGCAGATATTGATACGGATGAAGCGTTGTCTACTACGGGTATCTTTGGAAAATCATCCGCATTTTCACCGCTCAATTTGTATTTACCATCACCTGCACTTATTTCTATCGCAAAGGTTGACGGATCAACTGTAAAAGCTATCGGCTGATCTGGCAACGTTTTAAGTGTGTCCAATAAAATCTTCGCAGGCACCGCTATTCTCCCCTCTTCTTTTGACTCGACTTGCATAAACGTAACCATACTCGTCTGTAAATCCGTAGCAGAAATAGTTAAAATATTGTCCTTAATTTCAAATAGAAAATTCTCCAAAATAGGCAATACTGTGCTGCTACTAGATGCACCATTAACGGATTGCAACTGCTTTAGTAAAACTGATGTAGATACTATGAATCTCATAACGAAAATATATAACGCAATGATACGCAAAAGTTGCGATAATTACTGAATGAAATTAAAAATGAAAGTAAACATGATCATGTTTTTACTTTGTAAATTCGGACGTCAACACATTAACCTAATCATCTTTTATATGGGTTGCATTCTCGCAACTGCGGACGGGCCGACGGACAAAACGATTAAGTGTCCCCCTCAACTTTATCATCGGTACTATTTTCACTTCCAATTGTATTTTTTTCTTTATCGAACTTCTCGTTTAATTCATCCAAGACAGAGTTTTTCCAGAGCTTTGTCCCCGAGAAATAGGCTACTCTGCCAATCAACTGCGCGCCAACGGGTGAAGTCAAAAATAGAAAGAGAACAATCGCTAAAGCTTTCGTTGTAACCGGCAATTCGCCAAAGTACATAACTGAACTCAATAAGATAAAACCGACACCCAGGGTTGTAGCCTTGACGGTTACCGACAATCGTAAGAAGAAGTCTGGCATCCTAACAATGCCAATTGACGCAATTAAAATAAAAATCGACCCCAGACCACTAAACACCATCACCAACAAATCAGTCATCTCTTCTTCTCCTTTCTATATAATAAGAATATGCAACAGTACCTAAGAACGCAATCAGTGCCAAAATCATCGCTACGTCTAAAAAGGTCGAGTTATCACTCAGCACACAGAAAACGGCGATAACTGCGATACCTATTGATATAAACAGTTCCAGAGCAACTGCCCGATCAAAAGTATGGGGGCCTTTAATAAAACGATAACATACCAACAATAACGAAATACTTAAAATTGGCATGATGATATAAACCAAAAAGCTATATAAAGTCATCGCAGCACCTCCAATAATTTTCTTTCTAAACCATTTCTCAAGTCTTCTACAAATTTGTTTCTATCTTTTAAGTACATTACGTGAATAAAAATCGCCTTTTTATCATCGCTGATAGCCAAAATCAGTGTGCCAGGTGTTAATGAAACACAATTAGCCAACATTGTTATTTCGAAATCAGTCTTCGCTTTCATCGGAAACATCACAATGCCGGGCTTCATAAAAAAGCGTGGAGTCACCACATCAAAAGCTACTTGCAGATTCGCCTTGAGCATTTCGTATAGAAAGAATAGCGCAAAACCAATTATTTTCGGGATGCGACTAAAATAACCTACACCTCCCTTGCGTAATGAGGTCATCCGCAAAATAAAATAACCTAAAAAAAAGCCGAAAGCGTAATTGCCCAAAAAGTAATTGCCCGTTAAAGCAACCCATACAAAGGTCAACAATAAGTTAATTAAAAATTGTTTTAACATAACACCTAATTAACATTCAAATAATCAGCCCCAAGTACAGCCTGTACATACGCTGATGTATCCATCATTTCGGCGGCAATCCGTTGGGACACTGCCATAACATAATCTGCTCCAAAGCCTATATAAATACTAACCGCAGTCAGTAAAATCACTGGTAATACCAATAATGATTTGTCAAAGGTTCGTAGAGAATCAAATCTATTAATTCCACTTCGCTCCCCAGGCAACAAAACAGGTTGGGGTTTCCAGAAAACCTCCGACCACATTCGAGCTATCACAAAAAGTGTGATAAAACTAGCGAGTATCAGTGCTCCAATCAATAAATAGCTGTACTGTTGAAATGCCGCCTGAAATAGATTAATTTTAGGCCAGAACCCTGACAAAGGGGGAACACCAACAATTGAAAAAAGGACAATAGCCATAACAAATGAAAGCTTCGGGTACACCGTATACATCCCGCCTAAGTTCAACATATTTCTAGTCCCTTTGATCCGGTATATCAATCCTCCAATTAAAAACAAGTTAGTCTTAGCAATAATGTCATGAAAAAGATAAAACAAAGCGCCCGCCAGTGCCAATTCAGAGAACAAGCCCAGGCCTGCAACCATATAACCTATATGACATATGATTAAATAAGAAAACATTCTTCGGAAATCATTTTTTACCAACATTCCCAAAGCTCCAGTAATGAGCGTCGCCACTGCGACATAAGTCATTAAATTTGTTGTAAATTCTGTTGGAACAACAATAAGTGTAAAGAAACGCATAAGGGCATATATCCCCATTTTAGTTAATAAACCACCAAAGATTGCTGCTATCGACGATGGCGGCGTATGGTACGACGATGGCAACCAGAAATACAATGGAAATACGGCCGACTTTATCCCGAACCCAATAAAGAATAACAAACCTGTCACGTTAATGAGGGGGCGATTGTCGATTTCAGCAATTTTCAAAGAAAGA
This sequence comes from Albibacterium profundi, assembly GCF_042159835.1. NCBI lineage: Bacteria > Pseudomonadati > Bacteroidota > Sphingobacteriia > Sphingobacteriales > Sphingobacteriaceae > Albibacterium > Albibacterium profundi. The sequence continues at coordinate 701,099 of NZ_JBBVGT010000002.1, forward strand.
TCTGCCATATTCAAACTTCCTGTAAGGCCATACAGGATAGCGATTGCCGTTAAGAACACAACAGAGGCAAGCATGTTTATCGCCACATACTTAATAGCACTTTCCATTTGGGGTTTCTTCCCACCCAATGTCATCAACACAAAAGACGATATAATAACCACTTCAAACCAGACATACAAATTAAAAACATCTCCGGTCAAAAACGCACCGTTCAGTCCCATGAACAAGAAATGGGAAATAGGAAAATACCCATACTTCATTCTTGCTTGATTTACTCCGACAGTTGAGTATATACTGATACACAGGGCGGAGATTGCTGTTAACAAAACCATCGTACTACTGAACATATCCGACACAAATGTTATCCCAAAAGGAGCCGGCCAATTACCCGCCTGCATGGTTAAAACTCCTTCGTTCCAAGTTCGTGTCATCAAGATAATGCTGACAATCAAGATGGCGAAATTGGATATCACGCTTACGACTCTATGCACAATACTTCGGTTCCACAAAAGCAACAATAGTATTGCAGTCGCCATGTGCATTAATAATGGTAGAACAATAAAGTTATCTATCATATATCTTGTTCATGAGTGTTTAAGTCATCTAAATTTTCGGACCCTGTGGCCAAGTAAACCTTTTTCAACAAAATTATCGCGAACGATTGTAGACCGAAGCTGATAACAATCGCTGTGAGAATCAAAGATTGAGGTATTGGATCTGCATAAATCTCCATAAAAATATTTGAGTCGGAAGGGATCACAGGAGGCCTACCTTCTGTCAGATCACCAAGCAGAAAAATCAGAAGGTTTGCTCCATTTCCGAGCAGTAACAAACCTAACAGTAATTTCACCATACTTCGTCTAAGCATCATATAAATTCCCGATGCATACAAAAGACCAATTAAAAAAACTATAAGTAACTCCATATTATTAAATACTCTCGGAAATCGTAAATAAAATAGTTAACGTAACTCCAATGACAACAATATAAACCCCGATGTCAAAAAACAAAGCAGTACCTACCAACCCGATGATTGGAAGCGCATTTTCCATCCACAAGCCAGTCATAAACGGCTGTCCAAAAAACAAAGGTAACAGACCACTTAGCATGGCCATCGCGAGACCAAAAGGAATCAAATAAAAAGGCGGCCGTCGAAGAATCTTTTTAGTATTGTTAAGCCCATGGGCCAGGGAATGCAAAATAAAGGCGATTGAGGCAATCAACCCTCCAACAAACCCTCCGCCAGGCTCATAATGTCCCCGCAGCAATATAAAAACGGAAAACAACAATAAGAGTGGCAACAAATAGTTTGACGCTGTACGAAGTAAAAGTATTTTCATTCTTATTCAATTTCTGATGATCGTATCTTCAACATCCCAAAAACACCAATGGCAGCAATCGTTAAAACTGTTATTTCGACAAAAGTATCATAACCTCTAAAATCAACTAAGATTACATTTACTACATTTTTCCCCTTTGCTAATAAATAGGCATTATCTGCATAAAACATACTAACCGTTTTATCGGTCGGTTCATTTAAAACCTGCAGAGCAATGACCGAAATTATTAAACCAACAAGCGCGGCTAGAATACCGTCCTTTGTCCGAGCTAAGGTGTCTTTCGTATTTAAGAATGACGGAAGTTTGAGCAATACTAAAACAAAAAGCACAGTGGTTAACGTATCAATTGTAAATTGCGTCATTGCTAGATCAGGTGCACCAAAAAACACGAAGATTAAGCAAATACAATAACCAACCACGCCCGTTCCGATGATAGCAATTAACCGCGAGGGAGAAACAATGACCGTGATCACCGCCGCTACCATAATGAGAAAGACCACGACTTCATATATCTTAATAGCAGTTAAATTATCCAGATTAATTTGCAGATGAACATTCTTAATGAGATAATAGCCGATTAAACACACAAAGAAGAGTGTAATCTTTCGCAAATACGAACGCAGATAGTCGTTATGCATAAAAAGGGTATAACGCCCTGCAATATTCTTAAATCCTCGCGTGATAGTATTCGCGATAGACTCAGGAGAAAGATGTTCTAACTTTGTGATAAAGTCCATTTTGATTCTAGACGGTTTCCACACGAAAAACAAAACAATCCCTAAAAGAATAGTGACTAAGCTTATTATTAACACCGTATTAAATCCGTGCCATATCTTTAACGAGATCCTTTCGCCTTGTTGCATCGGCAAAATAATTTGCTGGATCATTTCATTCATAAAACCAGGGAAACAACCGAACAGGAGACCTAACACTCCTAATAACAACGGAGGCAACCACATTAAAACAGAAAGAGGACGTTCAGTCTCGAGTTCAGCCAAACGCCTTCCGACAAAAGGTTTGATCCCCGCCAAATATCCAGCACAAGCCAATAGCACATTAACTAAGAAAGCGCAAAACGTAAACACGGAGCTGTAACTTCCTGTCAACGTAGCCTCATAAATCAAATCCTTACCTATAAAACCAAAGGTTAACGGTATTCCAGCGCTTGACAACGCAGCTAACAATCCGGCAACAGCGAGTAATGGCATGGTAAAACGCAAACCACTCAGCTTCGTCAAATCCCGCGTCCCAGTTTGATAATCTATAACGCCAGTGATTAGAAACAAACCCGCTTTATACAAGGCATGTACTAGAATGAAAACAATCGCGGCGGTGAAGGCGGCATGAGTCCCCAAGCCAAATAGAAAAACCAAAATCCCCAATGCCGAAATCGTAGAATAGGCCAAAACACTTTTCATGTCGATTCTGAAAATCGAGTGATATGCTGCATATAGCATCGTAACCCCTCCGATAGTTAACAAAGTGGTGTTCCAATAGACCGTTCCACCTAGAATTGGAGTAAATCGCGCTATCAAATAAATTCCCGCCTTAACCATGGTGGCCGAATGTAAATATGCAGACACTGGTGTAGGTGCTTTCATTGCTCCAGGTAACCAGAAATGAAACGGGAACTGAGCGGATTTTGTAAAAGCACCCATAAAAAACAGGAACAGAATTAACCCGTATAAAGGATGGTTCTTTAAGACGTCACTTGAGCCCAACATCTCCTGGATAGAGTATGTTCCTGTAATGCTGCCAATAAAGATCAGCCCGGCCATCAGAAAGAAACCCCCTCCCGCCGTGATTCCCCATGCAACGAGCGAGCTTCTTCGTGACGCTGCGCTTGAATTATTGAAGCCAATTAAAAAGAAAGAACTAATAGCCGTTAACTCCCAGAAAATAAATAATAACAACAAATTATCCGCCAAAACTAAGCCGAGCATTGATGCCATAAACATGCTTAGATAGGCATAAAATCTATTAATATATTGATGCCCCTTCATATATGCGGATGAATAAATGAAGATCAAAAACCCAATCCCCGTAATCAACATAGCAAATAGAACCGAAAGGCCATCAACCTTAAATTGCAAGTTGATTTCCATCGAAGGAACCCAAAAATAGTTATAGAATAAAGTCTGCCCAGAGAGTACGCTCGAAAGCAACAAGAGAAAATAAGAGAATAATCCAGCTGGCAACAACGACAATAACGGAGATACTCTTATACTCAAAGGTTTAGTCAAGCATAGCAATAAAATAGCAACAAGAAAACCTGAGAGGACAGCTATTATCATATATATTAATTTACGCGGTGGTAACAAATATAATAATCCTTGCCAAGATCCGATTAAAATTAAGGAATAATTACATTACGGCTACTTTTTTGGTCTATAACAGCCAAATACATCGTATTTATTACAAGTTTTCATAAATCAGGTTATATTTGTCCTACTATGAGCAAAACTGACGATATTTTAAAGAATGTAGTATCACATGCCAAAGAATACGGATTTGTATTCCCATCAAGTGAAATTTATGACGGACTAAGTGCTGTTTATGATTATGGCCAACTAGGGAGCGAATTAAAAAACAACATCAAAACTTATTGGTGGAAATCAATGGTTCAACTCCATGAAAACATAGTAGGGATTGATTCCGCCATTTTTATGCATCCCAAGATCTGGAAGGCATCTGGCCATGTTGATGGGTTCAACGACCCGATGATCGATAATAAAGATTCAAAAAAACGCTATCGCGCAGACCAACTTATTGAGGACAAGATCACTCGTTATGAAAAAGACAAAAAGCTTGAAAAGGCTAAAGCACTCCAGGGCGATCTCGATGAAGCTGTAAAAAGCGACAACCTAACTCGGCTAAAAGAGATCATTATCGAACACGGGATAGTTTGTCCGGTCTCCGGCACGAAAAACTGGACGGATGTACGTCAATTCAATTTGATGTTTTCTACAAAAATGGGTGCCATGGCAGATGGCTCGGAAGTAGTGTATCTTCGACCCGAAACTGCGCAAGGCATTTTTGTAAACTTTCTCAATGTGCAAAAAAGTGGACGAATGAAGATCCCGTTCGGAATAGCACAGATTGGAAAAGCATTTAGAAATGAGGTAATTGCCCGACAGTTTATAATGCGGATGCGCGAGTTCGAGCAGATGGAGTTACAGTTCTTCGTAAGGCCTGGCACTGAAATGGAATGGTATGAAAAGTGGAAAGAAACACGACTCAAATGGCACCTCGCATTGGGAGGAGATTCATCTAAATACCGTTTTCATGACCATGTGAAACCCGCACACTATGCTAACGCCGCAGTAGACATTGAATATGAGTTCTCTTTCGGCTTCAAGGAAGTAGAAGGCATTCATTCTCGCACGGATTTTGACCTCAGACAACATCAAGAGTTCTCAGGCAAGAAGATGCAATTTTTTGACCCAGAGATTAATCAAAACTACATACCCTATGTTATTGAAACATCAATCGGCCTCGACCGCATGTTCCTAACTGTTCTCAGTAATGCATACCACGAACAGGATCTAAGTACAGCCGAGAAAAAAGATCAACGTACCGTGCTTCATTTTCACCCTGCTCTTGCACCTGTAAAAGCAGCCGTTCTTCCATTAACTAAAAAAGATGGATTACCAGAAAAAGCGCGAGAAATACTTGGTGATCTGAAATTCGACTTCAATACACAATACGATGAAAAAGATTCGATAGGAAAACGTTACCGCAGACAAGATGCAATAGGAACTCCAGTCTGCATTACGGTTGACCACCAGACACTAGAAGACAATACAGTTACCATACGTCATCGCGATTCGATGGAACAAGAACGTGTATCAGCAAAAGATTTGAGTTCGATCCTTCAACAATTGACTGGATGGAGCTCACTCCTAATGACTACGTAAAGACCATTGCGGTTCAAACTGCCTACGGTCATTACTTGCAAACATTCATCAAAAAGATCTGTTCAATTATCAACAACAGATTTTTTTGATGAATACTACCTACGAAATTCATAAAGAGAATTCTCCAATAATTTCTCTAGCCTTACACGACGGGCACTATATCCCGCCCGATATCCTACGGAATATCAAACTCGAGGAACATGAACGTTTCCGAGAAGAAGACCCCTACACGGCCCAAATGGCAGATCTTCCTGTGAATAAGGTTGTCGTAAACACATCCAGATTCTATGTCGACCTGAATCGACTCAAAGACGAGGCTATCTACAAGCAACCCGAAGACGCATGGGGTTTACAAGTGTGGAACGGAAAGTTTCCGGAAGAAATCGAAAAAAAACAGATGGCTTATTACCATCAATTTTATTCTGATATTCAAATACTCATCCAAAACACGATTCAAAATTTCGGTTTTTTTATAATCTTAGACATCCATTCTTATAATCATCGTCGCGAAAGTCCAGATATTGATGCGCCATTTGAAAGTAATCCCGAAATCAACATTGGGTCGAAATACAATGAATCGAAATGGAATATACAGACAAACAACTTCATAAACTTCCTATCAAACTCAACGATCAACGGGCACGCTCCGGATGTGAGAGAAAATATTAAATTTAAAGGGGGCGGCTTCTCTCAATGGGTGAATCAACATTATAGCGAACATGGTTACGTTCTATCGATTGAGTTCAAGAAAACTTTTATGGATGAATGGACGGGAAGAGGAGACATTGCCCATATTCAAGATATACGCCGAGTACTTATCGACTCAATACCATTTTTAACAGACGATATTCAGTCAGCATCCTAATAAAATGACAAACGAAAGCGACAACAATACACCAGAAAGAAAAACGCTCAACCGTATTTTAAGTAAAATTCAAAATAACGAGCCACTCCGGATAACTCTTCCTAATAAAGGCTTGATTAATATGGAAAAGCCGGTTCCATTTATGGTGGTATATAGAATTCCCCCTAGTGGCAAAGATGGGTTTACATCACGTCTTGGAAAGACAGAATCATCCTATTTACATGCACACGACAGTGCGGCGACCTCCGAAATCATTAAAAGTGTAGCAAACACGCTAGCAGACAGGTTTAAAGGCTTTCTTCTACTAGAGGTGTGGTTAGCGGAAGAGGGAAATGTTGCACCTTTTACAGTTCATGTTGGACAGAAAAGCGGAGCCGAGGTAGCTGAAAAGTTAAAAACTGAGCTTTCAAAGATAAAAATTCTAGGAAACTTCTTGAAAGCGAATGTCAACAAAGGTAAAAATGTAGTCGCACCCGATTACTATAAACCACTTATTGAAGCCAAAGAAGCAAACAAATCTTCTATTACTCTTATCGGTCTAGAGATAGCTCCTGTATATATGAACGAAGCGACCGGCAAGGCTTATCCCCTTTTTCTGCGTGACCTCCGTGCAAAATTTAGCAAAGCCATACGAAAGGGTTTCTTTGAATTTGTAAGAATGCACACTTCGTATAATGCAACTAATTTTCAAATGTTGGGAACAACCAGCTTGAGGAAAAATGTCTTTGAAATTGACAAAGAATTAGCCCATTACAGCAATCTATTTGACTTTCTTCTTCTTGTCACACCGATAAATGCGGATGAAGCCTGGAAAGATTTCAAGAAATCTAACTTTTTAAAAGAGCCGGTCTTCCACTATCGACCAATGCCGATCGACCCTGAGCTGATTAAAAGAAAGATATATAATCTGCCCATAGAAGAAATCTCAGACCCGACCTTAGCCTTTCTTTTCCGTGATAAGAGAAAAGAGATCGATCGAATGCTAGACATGATGGCAGAAAGAGAAAAGCCTGATTTTATGCTGACCAGCCTGCAACTATTTGGGCCAATCGATGAAAAACTACTTGAAACAGCTAAAGCTATCCTGATTGCAATTGAAATTCCGGAGACAACCAAGAAAAAGAAGATGATCTCTGCTAAAGAATTTGCCCTCATGGCGGAAGAAGAATTAGAGTGGTTAAAACTTCAGGATCCGTCGATATCGACTGCGGTCCGTATTCGTGATGATATTGAAGGCATCCTGGTCAACAGAGGCACCTTGAACATTAATAAGAATTTCCAAGTGTCAGAAGAACGTGCCTTTGCCCTTCTGCAACATGAAATAGGAACTCACGTTGTTACTTATTATAATGGGAAAGCACAGCCTCTGCAACTTTTCTACATCGGTGTTCCTGGATATGAAGAGCTCCAGGAAGGTCTAGCTGTATTCGCCGAATATATGGCAGATGGTTTAACGCTGAGTCGACTCAGAACCATCGCAGCCCGAGTGGTCGCTGTCCATCAAATGGTTTCAGGCTCTTCATTCATTGATACCTTTTTTTTACTTGTAGATAAATATGAATTTAGTGAAAGTGCAGCATTCTCTTTAGCAATGCGTGTTTACCGTGGAGGGGGATTAACAAAAGATGCGGTATACTTGAAAGGGCTACTGAACATTATTGATTACATTAAAAAAGGCAAGAGCCTGGAACCCCTTCTAATCGGAAAGATACGACAAGGATATATACCTGTCGTACAAGAACTTATACACAGACAAATTTTAACAACAGTACCGATAAAACCTCGCTATTTAGATGAAAAATATTTAGTTAAATATGAAAACATTCGCTCGGGTGGAAACGTTTTCAATATGATTCATGAATAAGTTTTCAACTTATTATTAATAACAAAAATAAACACCTAACCTTAAAAATATGAAAATAGGATTTGTTGTCAACCAAACACCTAAAGAATTAGCGCCCTATACAACGACTGGACTTGCTTTACAAGCCAGCAGAATGGGACATGAAATTTACTATATTGGAGTGGGCGACTTTGTATACCTTCAGGACGAACAGATGGGCGCACATGCTCGCAAAGCTCCTGACCGAGAGTTTCGAACAAACGAAACTTTTCTTAATGCAATCAAAAAAGCGAAAAAGGAGTTAATCACAGCAAAAGAACTGGATGTTCTGATGCTCCGAAACGACCCATCGACGGATTTCGATCATCGTCCTTGGGCACAAAACTCGGGAATAGTTTTCGGCCAGTTGGCCCAACGCCATGGTGTAGTTGTCTTAAACGACCCGAATACGCTAGCAAGCGCTTTAAATAAAATGTACTTTCAATATTTTCCCAAAACGGTTCGACCGGAAACAATAATTACAAGAAATATTGATGACATCAAAGCCTTCTATCGACATTTCAATAAACACATTATCTTGAAACCTTTGCAAGGCTCAGGCGGAAAGAACGTGTTTATGATAAAAGATGATATTAAAAACTTAAATCAAATTGTGGAAGCAATTTCAAGAGATGGCTTCGTAGTAGCGCAAGAGTATCTGCCAGATGCAAAACATGGTGACATACGTCTCTTCCTGCTTGATGGGCAACCCATCACTGTAAATGGGAAAACAGCGGCACTTCATCGTACTCAAGCCAAGAACGATATACGAAGTAACATCCATCAAGGAGGAACGGCGAAGATCGCGAAATTGTCAAAACGATGCTATGAGATAGTGGAAGAGGTAGCCCCGAAACTGATTAAAGATGGGATGTTCTTAACTGGTCTAGACATTGTTGGCGACAAGTTAATGGAAGTAAATGTATTCAGTCCGGGTGGTTTAGGCAACGCTGGAAAGCTAAATAAGGTCGACTTTATGGAGCCTGTGATTAAAGCTATTGAAAGAAAAATAGTCTAAGAACATCAACCAAAGACTTCCTCTAGAATATAATGAGATTTTACACTTCCGAAATTATCGACATGCAGTGCATAATACTCCATTAGATTATTCAGAAGCGCACGACGGTCCTCTAACGATATACGAACGTCATGAACATTTTGAAACGAACTCGACAAGATTGCCGACCATTGTCGGGTTCGCTTTTCATCGAGGTAGAGGTGATGATAGGGAATACTAATACAGAAAACGCCCTCTTTAAGGTCAAAAAATGGCAAATTATCGTTTGAGACTGCCGGATAAAACCCTAAAAACTTACTTAAACGTAACAGGAAGTACAAATGGTAGTTGGCTGAAGCTTCGGATGATTGGTCCAGCCAAAGAATGGAATGATAGATATACTCGAACAGCGGCTCATCGGAGCTTTGTTGCTTTAAGCATTTCGACAATACTTCATTAAGAAAGATAATCAACGACCTTTTCTTGTCATCATATGGAATGCTCTGAAAAACTGGCACCTGTCTCGCCTCAGAAACTCGCTGGATCCCCCCCGTACCCTTATGGTACACGATCATATCCAATAAATGAAGAGGCTGCAATATATTAATATGGATCTTTGCTTTGTTTCTTTTTACACCATTGATAATATATGACTGCAAGCCGAATTTTTCAGTGAAAATCTGACAGATCACACTCGTTTCGCGGTGATCGATAGTCTTCAAAACAATACCTCGCGTTTTATGTAACATAATTACTTATAGTTCAACCCCAAAAATTTTAGGAAGATAAATATAAGCTCCACAGAGCAAAGCAAAAATCGACAATACGAGCACAGCCGCTGCAGCAGCATCCTTCGCTTTTTTAATCTGTCGGTTGGGCGCCAGTGAAACAGCGTTTGCAAGAGACTCGACAGCCGTATTGAATAACTCCGCGGCAAAAACCAGGGAAATAACTAACGTAATACAAAACCATTCGATGACTGAGATATCTAAGAAGAAGCCTAAGACCAATGCAACACAAGCTGCTAAGGCATGAAACTTAAAATTATATTCGCTTCTAAAGCTATCTCTAATACCTTGAAAAGCATACACGAACGAACGTAAAAAATTATGCTTCTTCATCTTCTTCTGTTCGTTGTTCTGAGCGCTCTTCTAATATACTTCTTCTCTCAATCTTCCGAATCAAACCGTAAAGAATCGTTAAAAAACCAATTCCAAATACGACGACTGCCAGAATAAGCAACCATCGATATATTCCCCGATCTAACTCTTGCATGTAACTTCCGATCAAACCAACTCCAATACCGGTTATTGTTAGCAAAATTCCTCTTCCTATGTATTTATTCATCTTCATTGTCGGACATATTAAGTCATTGTATTAAACAAATTTAAGCATAGCGTTCTAAAGGTTTGCTATTTAATTTGATAAACCTGAAAGCGGATTTATCCTGTATTCGCTCCGCATTTATACCGCATTTAAGGCGCAAAATGCGGAACGAATACGAAAGTTCCCTTTCTACAGTTTCCCAGCGAGTAAACCGAATTTTAATCCATTCCACCGCAGTCCTTTCATTTCCGTTTTAAGCATTTATTCTTAACTTTGCATCCTCAAATTTAAGATGCAAATACTTGATGTACAAAGAATATAAACAATTAAATCTTTCAGAAATCGGAAAAGATGTTCTGGATAATTGGAAATCCACGAAAATTTTCGAGAAGAGTATAGCAAACCGCCCCTCTTCTAAGCCATATACCTTTTATGAAGGCCCCCCGTCTGCTAACGGAATGCCTGGAATACATCATGTTATGGCTCGTACAATTAAAGATATTTTTTGCAGATATAAAACGTTGAAAGGGTTTCAAGTAAAACGAAAGGGAGGCTGGGATACACATGGTCTGCCCATCGAGCTCGCAGTCGAAAAAACACTTGGAATAACGAAAGAGGATATTGGCAAAACCATTACGGTTGAGGAGTATAATGAGCATTGCCGTAAAGAAGTGATGAAATATACGGATGTATGGAATGACCTCACTGAGAAAATGGGCTATTGGGTCGACCTTGAAGACCCATACATAACCTACAAAAATGAATACATCGAAACTTTATGGTATATCTTAAAAGAATTCTATAAAAAAGGGTATCTCTATAAGGGTTACACCATTCAACCTTTTTCACCGGCTGCAGGAACTGGACTGAGCTCTCATGAGTTAAACCAACCGGGCACTTATAAAATGGTCAAAGATACAACGATTGTCGCGGAGTTCCGGATTCGCAGAGACCAGGTGCATCCATTACTAAACAGAATATTCACATACGATGAAGAAGATACGGCATTTGTTGCCTGGACCACCACTCCGTGGACACTTCCGGGAAACTCGGCACTGGTGGTCGGAAAGAATATCTCGTATGTAAAGATACAAACGTTTAACCCATATACCCATTTGCCGGTCAGTGTTATTCTGGCCAAGGATCTTGTCGGAAAGTTTTTCAAAAAAGAAGCCAAAGATCAAGATTTTAAAGCATATCAAGCTGGAGACAAATTAATACCCTGGGAGATAGTAGACGAGTTCAAAGGCAGCGATCTTGTTAATCTACGCTACCATCAGTTAATGCCGTATGTAAATTCACCAGAAATAGAAGAGCAGGCTTTCCGTGTGATTTCCGGTGATTTTGTTAGTACGGAAGACGGTACCGGCATCGTGCACGCCTCCCCGACATTTGGTGCTGATGACTTTAGGGTATGTCAGGAAAATAATATACCCCCTATCACCGTAAAAGATGAGAACGGAAAAGACTTGCCTATAGTCGACCGTCAGGGGAGATTCATAAAAGAAATCACCGACTATGCAGAACGTTTTGTCAAGGAAGAGTACTACGCAGACGAAATTCGCAATGCACCCGACTTTAAGCCTACAGATGTTCTGATTGCTATTCAATTAAAAGAACAAAACAAAGCTTTTGAAGTAAAACGCTATGAACACAGTTATCCACATTGCTGGCGAACAGACAAACCGGTTTTATATTATCCGCTCGATAGCTGGTTTATCAAGACGACAGCTGTAAAAGACCAATTAGTGGCATTAAATAATTCCATCAATTGGAAACCAGAAGCTACGGGTTCAGGTCGCTTTGGCAATTGGCTCGAAAATCTTGTGGATTGGAACCTCTCCCGTTCTAGATATTGGGGAACACCCCTGCCTATCTGGCGGAGCGAGGACGAAAAGCAAGAAATTTGTCTCGGATCCATCACTGAATTAAAAGCTAGAATCAAAACCAGCCTTGAATCTACTGTGATTAATGCAAACGAAAGAGCGGTGCTGGAGGACTATCTGACAAAGATCGATGAAAACAGCTTTGACCTACACCGTCCTTATGTTGATAACCTGGTGCTTGTATCAGATGATGGACAAAAACTATTCAGAGAACCGGATCTAATCGACGTATGGTTCGATTCGGGTGCTATGCCCTATGCGCAATGGGGAATTGACCATGAAAAGTTAGCAAAGGGCGAAAAAAATCCATTTAAAGCGGGTTTTGATTTTGCCTATCCAGCTGATTTTATCGCTGAGGGGGTCGACCAGACACGTGGCTGGTTCTTTACCCTTCATGCAATATCGACGATGCTCAACGGGTCAGTGGCATTTAAAAATGTAGTTTCTAACGGACTCGTTCTTGACAAGAATGGGAACAAGATGTCTAAACGTTTAGGCAATGCAGTAGACCCGTTTATTACCATCGAAAAATACAGTGCAGACGCTACCCGCTGGTATATGATCAGCAATGCAGCGCCTTGGGACAATTTAAAGTTCAACGAAGAAAGTCTGGATGAAGTTCGCCGAAAGTTTTTTGGAACTTTATACAATACGTATTCGTTTTTCGCCCTCTATGCCAATATCGATAAGTTTAGTTACTCAGAGGAAGAGGTCCCTTTTCAAGATCGCCCGGAAATTGACCAGTGGATCATTTCCCTTCTTAATACGCTAAGCATTGAAGTGGACCAGTATTATGCTGATTTCGAACCGACAAAAGCAGCACGCGCGATACAAAATTTTGTCGACGAGAATCTGAGCAATTGGTATGTCCGCTTATCCAGACGCCGCTTCTGGAAAGGTGATTATTCGAACGACAAGATATCAGCCTATCAAACGCTCTATACTTGTCTGGTTACCATTTCTAAGCTCATCTCACCGATTGCTCCTTTCTTTAGTGACCGTTTGTTCAGAGATCTCAATTCAGTCACAAACAAAGAGAACGTTGAATCGGTTCACCTTTCCGACTATCCGGAAGGAAATAAAGATTTAATTGATTCGCAACTCGAAGAGCGAATGAAACTGGCTCAGGATGTCTCATCCTTGGTACTCTCGTTAAGAAAGAAAACCGGTATCAATGTCCGACAACCCTTAAACAAAATACTTCTTCCCGTTTTAGATGGCATGTTTGAGGAAAAAATAGAAAGCGTAAAAGATTTAATTCTTTCTGAAACAAATATCAAGCATATTGAATATATTCAGGACACTGAAGGAATTATCACAAAGAAGATAAAACCAAACTTTAAAGCATTAGGGCCCAAAGTCGGCAAAGACATGAAGCTCGTTAGTTCGGCTATTTCTGCACTCGATCCACATCAGATCCGAACATTGGAAAGTGAGGGGCAATTGAAGCTTCCTGGAAGCGAATATACTATCGGATTAGATGATGTAGAAATCATCGCAGAGGACGTTGAAGGTTGGCAAGTAGCAAATCTCGGAAAATTAACCGTAGCGCTGGATGTGAACATTTCAAGTGAACTAAAACAAGAAGGGGTCGCTCGTGAACTGATTAACCGAATCCAAAACTTACGAAAAAACAAAGGTTTTGAGGTTACAGATAAAATAATTGTTAAGATTGCAGGGGAAAAAGAGTTCTCAGAAGCAGTTGAAAACAATTTAGCCTATATTTGCAACGAGATTCTAGCAAGTGACATTCTTTTTGTAGAAGCATTGACTAATGGAGAGGATGTAATTGTTGAAGAGAAAAAACTAAAGATAAATATTGTAAAGGAATAAATTATGGAGAACAAAGAAAAAACTCGGTATAGCGATAGCGAACTGAAAGAATTTAAGGATATCATTTCCGAAAAAATTAGAGTTGCTAAGGAAGAACTAACATCATTGACCCAGTCATTGAGCAGTCCTAATAGCAATGGCACTGACGATACAGCAGGAACATTCAAAACATTGGAAGACGGATCAGCGACATTGGAAAAAGAACAAATAAACCAATTAGCCGCCCGTCAAAAGAAGTTTATAGAAGGATTAGAAGCAGCATTAGTTCGTATAGAAAATAAAACCTATGGAATCTGCAGAGTGACTGGTAAGTTAATCCCGAAAGAACGTCTCCGCGCAGTGCCTCACGCAACATTAAGCATGGAAGCGAAATTAAACCAAAGGAATTAATTTTCCATCCCAACTGTATGAAAGGATTCACCAAACCTCTTATTCTAATTTTCGTCACGCTACTGCTCGACCAAGTTCTCAAATTCTGGATCAAGCTGAACATGACGCTAGGCCAAGAGTTTCATATTATCAAAGATCGGGTTATTATCCATTTCACGGAAAATAACGGTATGGCATTCGGACTGGAGCTTGGCGGTGAGATGGGGAAATTGGCTTTATCGTTATTCAGAATCATTGCAATTATTGCTATTGCTTATGGTCTCTATTATATGATTCGCCATAAATATCATCGTGGACTAATTTTGAATGTCTCATTAATCTTTGCTGGCGCAGTTGGAAACATAATTGACTCTGTATTTTATGGTGTTATTTTCAGTGAAAGCACCTGGTATACCAAAGCCGAACTATTCCCTGAAGGGGGCGGATACTCAAGTCTCCTTCACGGAAAGGTTGTAGATATGTTCTATTTCCCCATTATTAATGGCAACTTCCCCACTTGGCTGCCTCTTTGGGGTGGACAAGATTTTATATTCTTCCGACCAGTTTTTAATTTAGCAGATACAGCTATCTCAGTTGGAGTCATTCTGATCTTACTGGGACAAAAGCGCTATTTTAAAGAAGATGTCCCCACAGTATCCAATCTAAATAACGAGATTGTTGAAGATTAATTCCTCTATCTAATATTATCGAAAGACGTCTTTACTGTAAACTTTTGATCCCGAGTAGCTACTTTGTGAACAAATTTCATTAAATTGGATTATAACTAATAAATCCAAAACCATGAAACATAAAATAGCTTCTCTTAAAAAACTTCAAGACGAAGGAAAAGACATTCATAGACTCCCTTTCTCCATTCGAATTCTACTTGAAAACGTTTTAAGAAATCATGACGGCTTCGCGATTACCGACGACCATCTTGATACGCTCATCAATTGGAATGCGAACGGTACGGATAAGGACATCCCTTTTAAACCGGCTAGGGTTCTCATGCAAGATTTTACAGGTGTACCAGCTGTAGTAGATATTACATCAATACGAGCTGAGTTTGTACGAAAAGGGGGAGACAGTGCAAAGATCAATCCGGCTATTCCGGTCGATTTAGTTATAGATCACTCAGTTCAAGTAGACTATTTCGGAACAGACTATTCCTACCAAAAGAATGTCGAACGAGAATACGAAAGAAATGCTGAACGTTATCAATTATTAAAATGGGCACAGCAAGGTCTTACCAACTTGACCGTTGTCCCACCTGGCATGGGAATTTGTCACCAAGTAAACCTTGAATATTTAGCAAAAGGAGTAGTGGAACGTGATGGATGGGCATTCCCTGACACCTTGGTTGGCACTGATTCACACACTCCTATGGTAAATGGTATCGGCGTTCTCGGTTGGGGAGTCGGCGGTATCGAAGCCGAAGCAGCTATGTTGGATCAGCCTGTGTATTTTACATGCCCTCAAGTTGTCGGGCTCAAACTGAGCGGTGAAATTCCGGCCGGTTGTACGGCTACCGATATGGTCCTCTCGATTACAAAAATTCTAAGAGACACTGGAGTTGTAGGGAAATTTGTTGAAGTCTTTGGAGATGGACTTGATAAATTATCAGTAACTGACCGCGCCACCATATCGAATATGTCACCGGAATTTGGATGCACGGTTACCTATTTCCCTATTGATGATCAGACATTGGAGTACATGGACCGAACCAATCGGTCACAAGAACAGATAAATCTGGTTAAAGAATATTGTCAAGAGAATATGCTCTGGCGTACAGGCACGGAAGAAATCGAATATTCGAAAGTAGTGGAACTCGACTTGAATACCTTAGAGCCTACGGTAGCTGGACCTAAACGACCACAAGACAAAATACTTGTGAAAGAGCTAGATTCTAAATTCTCATCAATTCTTGAGACTGACTTTGATAGAAACTACGTTCCCTTTGATGACAGGAGAGAGCATGCCTGGTTAAACGAAGGCGGATCGGGTACGCAGTACATAGAAGACGATACTGACAAGCATCAAGATACCGTAACTGTGGAACCAAATAATTTACGATCCGTAAAGATCAAGCTTAAGAACGGTGAGTATCGACTGAGCGATGGTAGCATTGTGATTGCCGCAATTACAAGCTGTACAAACACCTCCAACCCAAGTGTGATGGTTGGTGCAGGTCTTGTCGCAAAAAAGGCTGTCGAAAGAGGATTACGTACAAGATCGTGGGTGAAAACCAGCTTGGCGCCGGGCTCGAAGGTAGTTACGAAATACTTAAACCGATCAGGTTTATCGACGGATTTAGAGGCTTTACGTTTTCATACGGTGGGCTACGGATGTACATCTTGTATCGGAAATAGCGGTCCCCTGCCAACACATATTGCAGAGGCAGTTGACAATAGCGAGATGATTGTAGCTTCTGTTTTATCTGGCAACAGGAATTTTGAAGCAAGGGTGCACCCACAAGTTAAGATGAACTTTTTGATGTCACCGATGTTGGTTGTTGCCTACGCTTTAATTGGCCGCGTAGACGTTAACCTGCTTGAACATCCACTATCCTACGATCCGAACGGCGAACCGGTGTACCTCAAAGATATCTGGCCAAGTCAGGAAGAAATTAATCAGACGATAAAAGAAGCAATGCGTAAAGAAGACTTTGAAGAGGTATACAGTGTTATTTTTGATGGCGAAGAAGAGTGGAAAACTCTTCCGGCGCCAGAAGGAAAAGAGTATATATGGGATGATAGCTCTACGTACATTCGAGAAGTACCTTTCTTTCAGGATATATCATCAGAACCTATTCCCCTAACCGATATTGAAAGCGCAAGGGTACTTCTATTTTTAGGTGATTCAGTAACGACTGACCATATATCTCCTGCAGGTTCCTTTAACGAGGAAAGTGCAGCTGGACAATATCTTTTAAGCCAGGGTATTGAGCGGAAAGATTTTAACTCTTACGGATCACGACGCGGCAATCATGAGGTTATGATGAGGGGTACCTTCGCCAACGTCCGTATTAAAAACAAGATCACTGACAGGGAAGGTGGCTTTTCCGTGCATTTCCCTTCGAATGAAACATTGACCGTATTTGATACAGCTATGAAGTACCAAGAAACCAACACTCCGTTGGTTGTGTTAGCTGGAAAAGACTATGGAAGTGGCTCGTCGCGAGATTGGGCTGCTAAAGGTTCTAGCTTATTAGGAATTAGAGCGGTTATTGCTGAAAGCTTCGAAAGAATCCACCGGAGTAATTTGGTCGGGATGGGAGTACTTCCACTTGAATTTCCTGCTGGTGAGAGCGCAGAGTCGTTAGGGCTTTCGGGCAAGGAAGAATTTACAATTACCGGAATTGCGGAAGACTTAAAACCTTTCAAAATGGTGCATGTATCTGCGAAGAAAGAATCTGGTGAAACGGTTGTCTTTGAAGCAAAAGCACGTTTAGACTCTGATATTGATGTCGAATATTTTAAACATGGTGGTATCCTACAATATGTTCTTAGAGGGTACTTGAAGAAATAATAGCTCAGAGGAATCTCCAAGTAATAATAAGGGCCGTGCTTATCAACACGGCCCTTATTATTACTAGTTTTATTGTTATAGCTAATAACACCATTTTAAAAATTAATCTATAAAATCAAAACGGGTATAAGGCTTTAACACATCAGGTATAGCTACGCCATCTTCTGTTTGAAAATTCTCCAAGATAGCTGCCACAATGCGAGGCAGCGCTAATGCACTACCGTTTAATGTATGCGCTAACTGACTCTTGCCATTTTCCCCCTTAAAACGAACTTTCAATCGGTTACTCTGGTACGACTCAAAGTTTGAAACCGATGATACTTCTAACCACCGCTGTTGCGCCGCGCTCCAAACCTCCATATCATAGGTCAATGCAGACGTAAAGCCCATATCTCCACCACAAAGACGAAGTACACGGTACTGCAGACCCAATTTCTGCAATAACGACTGGACGTATAGGTTCATTTCTTCTAAGGTGTCATAAGATTTGTCAGGATGAACAATCTGAACCAACTCTACCTTATCAAATTGATGTAAACGATTTAATCCACGAACATGAGCTCCATACGAACCTGCCTCTCTTCTAAAGCAAGGCGTATATGCGCAGTGTTTTATTGGGAAACTTCCTTCGCTTACAATCGTATCACGATAAATATTTGTAACAGGGACCTCTGCTGTTGGTATCAGGTAAAGATCATCTTCACCGATATAGTACATCTGCCCTTCCTTGTCTGGCAACTGCCCCGTCCCAAATCCTGACGCTTCGTTAATTACAATGGGTGGCTGCACTTCATTATAACCTGCCTGAGCAGCCTCGTCCAAAAAGAAATTAATTAACGCACGCTGTAGCTTTGCTCCTTTCCCTTTATATAAAGGGAATCCAGCACCCGAAATCTTAGTCCCAGTCTCAAAATCGATGATATCATATTTAGTCGCGAGCTCCCAGTGTGGCAAAGCTTCTTGTTTAAAATCAGGTGTTTCGCCATGCTGCAGAACAACCTCATTATCCTCGGCTGTTAAACCAGCTGGCACAGATTCGTGTGGAAGGTTAGGAACAGTAACCAATAGAGAGTAAAAATCACTCTCTAACTTATTGAGCTGATCTGAAAAACTCTTTATCTGTTTCTTAAATTTTGATGTTTTTAGCTTAATCGCCTCAGCTTCCTCACGCTTACCTTGACGCATCAACTCGCCAATCTGGCGCGCTGCGTTATTCGCTTGTGCAGCGATATCATCCGATTCAGACTGAAGCGATCTCTTTCGTTCGTCTAACGCAATCAATTCTTCAATTTTACCGATCTCTTTAAAGCCACGCTTGTTCAAAGCCTCGATAACTTTTTCCTTGTTTTCTCGGATATAACTAATCTGCAACATATCTTTGTGGTTTATGGCAAAGATAATAGTTAATACATAAATCTATTTAAAAAAAACAAAATGCTCTACCTCGTTCCCACACCAATCGGCAATCTAGAAGATATAACTCATCGTGCCATACGGGTATTAAAAGAGGCCGACATTATTTTAGCTGAAGACACGCGTACAAGCACTCCATTACTGAAGCATTTTGGTATTGAAAAACGAGTTTTATCTCATCATCAACACAACGAACATAAAGCTGTTAACGAAATAGTTCGCTTCTTAAAAGAAGGTCAAGAAATTGCACTGATTTCCGACGCAGGAACGCCAGCCATCTCAGACCCTGGTTACTTGCTGGTACGAGAAGCGATTAAAAATGACATTGAGGTTGTGTGTTTGCCTGGGGCTACAGCTTTTGTACCAGCGCTTGTAAATTCCGGCTTACCAAATGATCGCTTCGTATTCGAGGGTTTCCTTCCCATAAAAAAAGGGAGGCAGACACGATTAAAAGTCCTTACAGATGAGCAAAGAACCATGATCTTTTACGAATCGCCACATCGAATAATCAAAACATTGCGAGATTTTTCAGAATATTTCGGATCTAGAAGACAAGCATCTATTTCTCGAGAAATCAGCAAAATATACGAGGAAACGATACGAGGAAGCATCGAAGAGTTAATCATTCATTTTGAGAACAATTTGATAAAGGGTGAGTTTGTAATATGTGTAGACGGAGCCGACAACAACGTTAAAAAGAGTTGAGCAAAATAGGTATATTAGTAATATATTATTGACGAAATATGAACATAGACCGCTATATCAACGAAGAACAAGACCCAAAAACGGTCGAAAAGATATTGGGAAAATTACAAGATATCCTCGACTCTGGAGAACTGGTAACGTATATCGCTGTACAAAAAAAACCGGCAGTAACTCTCTTACCAGACAGCATCGTCTTAACTAACAAACGTATTTTCCTTTGCGAGGCCACGAATCTAGGTCTTAGTACTAACTTTGAAATTTTCAAATGGAGTGACCTAAAAACAATCACGTTCAAAGAAGAGTTCTTCGGCGCAAAATTCACTATTGTACCCACTGATGATGAAAACCTGACGGTGGACTATATACCCAAAGTTCAAGCAAGAAAGCTCTATCAATTTGCAAAAGAGTCTATGGAAAAACAGCAAGAACAAGAACGTCGTGACCAAGAGAACAAACCGGGCAGTGAAACAAGTGACGATCGTCCATCGATCCAACATAACTTCAAATTAATGCCGGAAGAGGAGCCTATTTTGAAAGATGATGATGATGAATTGACCAAAAAATTAAAGAAGCTCAAATCACTTTATGATAAACAGTTAATCACTCAAGAAGAATATAACAGTAAAAAACAGGAACTTCTAAGCCAGCTGTAACCGTGAAAAACAATTATCTATTAGCATTATTAAGTGGCTTTTTACTATGGTTAGCTTGGCCACCATTTACTTATACTACTCCGCTCCTATTCATCGCCTTTATCCCCGTCCTCTTCGCATTGGAAGAGATTATGCGAGGAGAATATAAAAAGAAAGGCAAAAAGATATTTTTGACCGCAGGAATTACATGTTTATTCTGGAATACGGCTAGCATCTATTGGGTGTTTAACGCCGTTAATGAGATCATGCCAACCGTAATTGCGGCATTGATTTCTCTCATTCCTTTTGGTCTCGGAGCCGTGCTCATGGCTATTGCGTTTCGCTTATATTATCAATTAAGAAAGAGATATAGCTACAGTATCGCTGCGGCAGGATTAATTTCTTTTTGGATTGCATATGAGCTCCTACACCAGAGCTGGGACCTTTCGTTCCCGTGGATGAATCTAGGGAATGGCTTTGCGGGATTCCATCAGTTAGTGCAATGGTATGAATACACCGGCGTGTATGGTGGAACGGTATGGGTGTGGCTTAGCAATCTTATTCTCTTCCAAATTCTCTATACCTATCGGCTCAATAAAGGGAATAAAATTGCACAAAAAGGCATCATCATGCCTCTCGTCTGGTTAGCTATTATAATTATCCCATCTGCATTGTCAATCACCCGGTATTTGGGCTACGAGGAACACACAAACCCGGCAGAGGTTGTTGTGGTTCAACCAAATGTCGAGCCCTACAGCAAGTATACAACAATGACAGTTGAGGATCAAATAAACAATCTTATTCGTTTATCTGATTCTATAGCCCAACCCAATACAGAATTCTTTATCTGGCCAGAAACGGCCATTTCGGAACTGACCAACGAAGAAACAATACATACATCACGAATCTTTGTAAGGTTACAGGATTTTTTAAACCGATACAAGAACGGCAACATTCTATCAGGAATCGAGAGCTATTTAATGTATGACACGGCGAAAACGAGTAGTGCACGACCGCTAGAAAATGGTATGTACTGGGATGCTTTCAACGCCGCAGTACTTTTAGAAAACTCGGGCAAAGTTCAGTTTTATCACAAATCGAAACTGGTTCCCGGCGTGGAGAAAATGCCATTCAGAGAATCTCTTTCTTTTATGACACCTTTGTTCGCCGCATTCGGAGGATCAACAGGCGCGTATGGCTCCCAAGCAGAGCCTTCTGTTTTTTATGCTCAGAGCGGCATCGGTGCAGCTCCTGTAATCTGTTACGAATCGATTTGGGGCGACTATGTAGCTGAATACATTAAGAAGGGAGCACAGTTTGTCGCAATTGTCACAAACGATGGTTGGTGGGGTAACACTGCCGGCAAGGATCAACATCTTGCCTATGCTAAGCTCCGTGCGATCGAGAATAGACGCTGGGTCGCACGTTCAGCAAATACCGGAATTTCAGCTTTTATCAACCAACGTGGAGATATCGTTCAACAGACGGAGTGGTGGACACCTACTGCTATCAAGCAAGAAATCAATTTAAACGAAGAACTTACCTTTTACACCAGACATGGCGATTACCTAGCCTACATTGGAGCTGGGGCGAGTTTTCTTTTCCTCATTTTGATTGCACTCAGGCTTAAAAAAACTAAGCCAGTTTAGCAACTAGCGGCAGATTCAAACCACTACCAAATGCACGCGGTGAGACCCGTAAAGCCGGTGGAGTTTGGAACAACTTAAATCCGACTCTACTCATCATACGAACAATACGCTCGACCTCGTTTTTATCATGACCTAATTCCACAATCTGGGAAGTACTCAGGTTCTTCTCTATCAATAAATAGAGAATAGGATCCAGAATTTCATACACTGGTAGACTGTCGCTATCTTTTTGTCCTGGTTTCAGTTCCGCGGAAGGCGCTTTATTTATTGCATGTTCAGGGATCAGCTGTTGATTGCGATTTACATAGCGCGATAATTCAAACACTTGAGTCTTATAAACATCTCCTAACACACTAATAGCTCCTACCAAATCGCCATATAGTGTGCCATAACCCATGGCCGCTTCACTTTTATTTGAAGTATTCAGAACCACGTAGCCTTGTTTGTTTGATATCGCCATCAAAACAACCGCGCGCACTCTTGCTTGAATGTTCTGTTCGGTCAAATCAACTTCTGCACTATCTTCTGTACCAAATACAGGATTCAACATCTCTATAAATGCGTCATACCCCCCTTTAATTGGTACGATCTCGTATTCAAAACCGAAATTATTTGCAAGATCTTCAGCATCTTTCACCGAGTGTCCGGTAGAATACATAGATGGCATTAAAATACCTTTTACATTCTCCGCGCCTAACGCTTCGCAAGCGAGCGCAGCAACGAGTGAAGAATCGATTCCGCCAGACAATCCGATAAGCGCTTTTTTCAGACCATTCTTATCAAAATAATCTCTGATCCCTAAAACCAAAGCCTCATACAATAGCGCTGTTTCCGTATATTTTTCCGTGTCTATCTTTGGTTGTAGTGACTGCAACGATTTCCCTTCCAGCCTAAACAACTTAAAATCTTCTTGAAAAGCTTTAAGCTTATCGAAGTAGCCTTCTGTAGAATTAACAACCACCGAGCGTCCATCAAATATAAGTTGGCCCTGAGCACCGACTTGGTTAACTTCAACCATCCCTGTCGCCAATTGTTGAGATACTGCTTTAATTCGTTCCATACGCTGATCATATTCAGTGTATGAGAAAGGTGAGTTTCGTAAAGATATTATCAAATCGACCGAATCCGCAATTTCATTCTCCAAGACATCATCTAATGTTATTAGCACCCTACTTCCCTTAACCTCAATTTGATCGGCACCGCTACCAGAAACGAAATATGGCGTTTCATGAATTAAACCTTGATCGTTAAGCTCTCTCTTAGAAATAACACGTTCAACTTTTCCTTGACTGCAAAACAAAGCTCCATTATAAACCTGGCCAGAACTGGAATCCCGATAAGGCGCACCAACAATACAGTCAATATTTTTACAAGATCGCGCAATCTCCTGAACGGCTTCATCTACCTGGTTAAGGAAAACACTAGACTTCAGTAGATCTAAGGCAGGCGCTCCACTCACAGCAAGCTCAGAAAACAAAACAAGGTCGGCACCTTGAGCATGTGCTGATTGGATTGCTTCGATTATCTTCCGAGTGTTGACAGCAAAGTCTGCAATCTTGAAGTTGAGTTGTGAAATAGCAAAGTTCATATATCTGATTAACGAGTTTAGAAGAAAATAGCGAAATTAAAAGCCAAATAAGAATCTTTAGGTTTACCGTAGCCATCATCCAGAATTTCAGTAAAACCATTATTAAAAGTTAGACCTGTTACCATACTTAGCTTATGATCCAATTGCCATTCGATCCCTCCACCAATAGCCAAACCCAAACGAAACGTCTTTGATTCGAAATCTTCACGTCCCATATCCTCAACTTCCTTATCACCTGCAATACGAATTCCACCAGTGAAACCAAACTGCCCGTAATAGCTTCGATAATATCGTTGGGTGCTTTTAAGTTTGAGCCCAATCGGCACCTCTGCATATTGTGTTCTATAAGTTGTCGACAATTGTTCCGGTCCCACATCAACGGATGATTTAATGTTATTAATAAGAAAACCTGTCGAGAAGTAATAATTTTCGGACAAACCGAAATCAGCGAGCAAACCATAACCGTAACCCACTTCCCAATCCTTCTCGATATCAACCCCCGCGCCATAGCGGTGCCAACTCACATTAGGTGCAAATGTAATACCCAAGCTAATCGGTTTGTAGGTATAGGTAGACCCATAGTAGTCCTGAGCACTAGAACTTTTGGTAAAACCTACTAAAAGGCAAACCACAAGCGTAATTTTCGTAAAAAATCTAAAATTCAATGCCATTACTAGTGATATCAATATATTAATAACGAACAGTCAGGCATTTTATGCTATGCCGTAGCCAAATCTACCAATTCCAACAAATAAATACCGATTATTTTTTAGAAAAATCGAAATTTGTCAGCTCTTTTATCTCACTAGTCCCGTCGATACCCGGCGAACCCGAATAAACCTGGCCTTGCGGAAGCTGCCCCAGAGGCCGGGACCCGCTTCCAATACGACTATAAATATTATAAAGATCGCTCCTGGAATTTACAGAATAGCCTCCCGCCTTGGTGTCTACTTCTAGATAACCTTCTGCCTTTTCATCGGCAGTCTGAGGCACGACTCCATCGCTAAGATAACTTAACAACACTTCTCCTCCATTTCCATTCGGATATGTGCGACTACCATTGTTGGCGTCCCGGCCACCTGCTAACACAAACAAAGAGCCCAATTCGTCAAACCTTATTGTGATATCCATGTCTGATCCATTATTTTTTCCATCTGTCGCTGAGATATAGGCTTTTTTGGGAATGATGGCATGTTTCACCTCCAATATAACATGTTTTTTCCCGTAAAACTGCAATGATGCTCTATCATGCATAATCAATGTATCAATTACAACATGTTGAGTTGAATCCGCGCCGGAAATGTGCTCACGCTTTTTCTTTTTAATTTCCAACTTTGATATATGAGTAACCGAATCCACTTGTGCAAGCGCTGCGGTCGCAAAGAATATACTTAAAATGGTAAAAACAAAATACTTCATACCTTATAAACACGCTGAGAAACAAAAGGTTTAACCATCTGAATAAAAACAAAAAATCCATTTAGAATCTAGTCTAAATGGATCTGTTTTTATAAATAACACAGACAAATCTGATTACCGTATTATGATATGTCTATTTAAGAATACGAAGTATAGTTCGAATGGCCATTACTGAAGCAACAACTAAAAGTATATTAGCAATCGTGTCAAATAAAAACGTCTCCTGAATAAATCTCACAAACACGCCGGCCATACCGATAGCAATCGCAATAACAAGGGATACATAATAATGCGTTTCATTCGCATTATTATCAGTCTTTACATGTGGTCTTGGTTCATTTTTCGTGTTCATAGCATTTTATTTGCCACAAAAATACAAAATATTTAAATGATTAGAAATCTAATTGACAACAAAAAAGCCTCTACATAAAGTAAAGGCTTTTTAAACTCATATTGGATACGACTACCCTTCAGATAATGCCGCTGCACCGCTCACAATCTCCGTCAATTCGGTAGTGATCGCGGCTTGTCTAGCTTGGTTATATGATAACTTCAATGCCTTTAACAGTTCTCCGGCATTCTCAGTCGCTTTATCCATAGCTGTCATCCTCGCACCATGTTCAGAAGCATGTGAATCCAAAACAGCTTTATACAATTGAATCTTAATCGATTTCGGTATTAAGTCTTCCGTGATCTTTTCTTTGGAAGGCTCGAAAATGTAGTCGACTTCCGTCTGTGTTTCGGTTTCTTCTCTAACAGTAGGCTCCAACGGCAATAATTGCTCTGTACTCAAGATCTGTACAGCTGCATTCTTAAACTGATTGTACACAATCTCAACCCGATCATAATCGCCATCAACGAAACCTTTCATCACCAGCTCTGTAATTGCCGAGGTATTTTCAAAATTCAACTGTGAAAACAACTCACTGTGGTTACCAATCATAGCGTAATTTGCTTTCGAAAAATGATCATGACCCCGCTTTCCTATAGCCAAAATACTAACATTCCCCTTTCTGTGTTGTTCAGCATATTTCTGGGAAATCAGCAAATTCGTCGCCTTGATTATGGACGAGTTAAACGCACCTGCCAAGCCTCTATTAGAAGTAATTACCACCAACAGCACCTTCTCTGGACTTCTGTTTTCCAAATACGGAGATGCATTCCCTTCAATGCTAGCTGAAAGGTTTGACAATATTTCCTTTAATTTAGTGGCATAAGGCCGCAAGTCGACAATTGCATTGGTAGCTCTTTTCAACTTAGCAGCAGAAACCATTTTCATAGCATTGGTGATCTGCTGAGTTGAGGTTACCGATGAAATTCGATTTCTTACTTCTTTTAAATTCGCCATTTCTTAGTATCGATGAAATCTGTATTAATATTTAGCAACGAGCTCCTTAGCGACCTTTTCTAAAACACCGGTCAAATCATCATTAAACTTACCGCTCTTTAGTTCTCTAAGCACCTCTGGATGCCTTAATTCTAATTGCTGTAAGTATTCCTTTTCAAACTCTCTAACTTTCTCCACAGGAACAGTTCTAAATAAACCCTTAACACCTGCATAAACAATTGCTACTTGCTTCTCAACAGCAACCGGAGAGAATTGAGGCTGTTTCAAGATCTCTACGTTTCTAACGCCTTTGTCAAGTACAGCCTTGGTAGCTGCATCGAGATCAGAACCAAATTTTGCAAAAGCTTCTAGTTCGCGATACTGGGCTTGATCAAGCTTCAATGTACCAGCTACTTTCTTCATTGACTTAATTTGTGCATTACCTCCAACGCGCGATACAGAGATACCCACGTTAATCGCCGGACGAACGCCCGCATTAAATAGATTAGACTCAAGGAATATCTGTCCGTCGGTAATAGAAATTACGTTTGTCGGAATATATGCTGAAACATCACCGGCTTGAGTTTCAATGATAGGCAAGGCCGTCAAAGATCCTCCTCCTTTCACCTTATCTTTCATCGAGTCAGGCAAATCGTTCATTGTTTTTGCAATTTCATCATCTGATGTAATTTTTGCAGCACGCTCTAATAAACGACTGTGCAGATAGAAGACATCACCCGGATAAGCTTCACGACCTGGTGGACGGCGAAGCAATAAAGATACTTCGCGATAAGCTACAGCTTGCTTCGATAAATCATCATAAACAATCAGAGCAGGACGTCCTGAATCACGGAAGTATTCACCAATTGCAGCTCCTGCCATAGGTGCGTAAAACTGCATCGGTGCAGGATCTGAAGCAGATGCAGCGACTACCACAGTATATGGCAGTGCACCATTTTCTTCCAAAGTACGAACAATGTTCGCCACTGTTGAGTTCTTCTGTCCGATAGCTACATAAATACAGAAAACAGGTTCGCCTGCTTCATAGAATTCCTTTTGATTGATGATCGTATCGATACATACAGCAGTTTTACCGGTTTGACGGTCGCCAATTACCAGCTCACGCTGTCCACGACCTACCGGTATCATAGCGTCAATCGCTTTAATACCAGTTTGTAGAGGTTCTGTTACCGGCTCACGGAAAATTACTCCGGGTGCCTTCCGTTCAATTGGCATCTCAAAAGTTTCCCCTGTAATAGGCCCTTTACCATCAATAGGCTCACCTAGCGTGTTCACAACACGGCCAAGCATACCTTCACCAACCTGGAGTGAAGCAATCTTATTGGTCCGTTTGATCGTATCTCCTTCTTTTATCTCATCAGAAGAACCGAGCAAAACAACACCCACATTGTCTTCTTCTAAGTTTAGTACGATACCTTTCAGGCCATTTTCAAATTCAACTAATTCTCCAGATTGAACTTTAGTTAAACCGTAGATACGAGCAATACCGTCACCGATCTGCAATACGGTACCTACTTCTTCAAGTTCGGCTTCTGATTTAAAGTTAGACAATTGCTCCCTGAGAATTGCTGATACTTCATCTGGTCTTACCTCTACCATAATTATTTATTAATATATGTTATTTATTCTGATAAATGCTGTTCTAATTTATTCAGCTGACTAGCGATACTCGTGTCAACTTGCTTATCTCCTACACGAAGGATGAAGCCACCAATCAAATCTGGATTCACTTCGTTTGTAAGAATTACTTCATTACCATAATCCTTCTTGATTAAAGAGATAATTTCATTCTGATGTTCTTTTGATAAAGGTACAGCAGAAACAACTGACGCTTCTACGATACCCTTTTCTCTGTTATATTCAGAAACGAATTCCTTGGCAGTAGCGTAAATCACCCCTGCACGTCCTTTTTTTACCAACAAATCAAAAAAAGAAATTACAGCTGCATGAGCCTTTGCTCCGAAAATTGCCTTTAAGATGTTCGACTTCTTATCCAATTTTATAATTGGATTTTTCAATACAGCACGCAAATTAGAGTTCGACTTGATAACGTCAATTACTTGCAGCATATCTCCGTGTATAGCTTCCAAAGCATTCTGCTCTTTAGCCAAGTCAATCAAAGATTTTGCGTATCGAGAAGCTACTTTAAATTCTGACATCGATTTCTTAATTTAACTTAATGTCCTTCAATAATTCTTCGACCAACTTTTCCTGATTAGCTTGATCCTCAAAATTATCTTTCAAAACCTTACGAGCGATATCTAAAGCCAAACCTGATACTTCATTCTTCACTTCGACCAATGCCTGAGTCTTTTGATGTTGTATTTCTAAGCGGGCTTTTTCAATCATTTTAGCACCCTCTTCCTCTGCAGAAGTTTTAGCGTCCAAAACGATTTGATCTTTTAACTCTTTTGCTTCTTTTAAAATCTGGTCACGTTCAGCACGCGCTTGGATTAACAACTGTTCGTTCTCATTAGTCAAACGAGCCAGCTCTTCTTTGGCTTTCTCTGCCGAGTCAAGTGCCTCTTCTATCGAACGCTCCCGATCACTGATCGACTTCATAACTGGCTTCCAAGCAAATTTAGTAAGGAGGAATAGCAAAATGAGGAAACCTATAGTTTGCCAAAATATTAAACCAATCGCAGGGGTAACTAATTCCATTATATATCGTGTTTATTAAATATCATTGTTAAATAAAAAGAATTGATTGGCGGCAATCCCACCAATCAGTTCTTCTTTTAATACTTAGTTACCTAAGAAGGCAACAACCACTGCGAATAGAGCAACCGCCTCAATAAGGGCAGCAGCAATAAGCATTGCAGTTTGAATCTTTGAAGCAGCTTCGGGTTGGCGAGCAATACTTTCCATTGCAGAACCACCAATTCTTCCGATACCAATTCCGGCGCCGATTGCGGCTAAACCGGCTCCAATTGCAGCTAACGTTCCAGTCATTTTAATTTAATTTAATATTTAGTTTAACAATAATGTTCGTTATTAATGATGCTCTTCGATCGCCATCCCGATAAACAGAGCTGATAGAATGGTAAAGATAAACGCTTGGATAAAAGCTACCAACAGCTCAATCAATGAAATGAACAAAACAAAGAGTAATGAGGCAGGGGCAACCGCTACCGATTTGAAAACAAAAATAAGTGAGATCAATGCCAGCACCAAAATGTGTCCTGCAGTAATGTTCGCAAACAAACGAATCATCAATGCTATTGGCTTGGTAAACATACCGATGATCTCCACCGGAATCATCAACGGATATAACCACCATGGCACGTGAGGCTTAAAAATATGCGCCCAGTAGTACTTATTACCATTAACCGTCGTAATAATAAAAGTTATTGCAGCTAAAACCATCGTAACCGCAATGTTACCCGTTACGTTTGCACTCCCTGGGAAAAACGGCACCAGACCTAACATATTATTAAACCATATAAAAAAGAACACGGTTAATAAATAAGGCATAAAGCGCTCATATTTGTACCCTAAATTCGGACGTGCAATATCGTCTCGCACAAAAATAATAATGGGCTCAACGAGCGACTGAAATCCTTTTGGAGCTTTACCCTCACGTTTCTTATATGAATTTGCGACGCCTATGAAAAGAACGCACAAGACGATGATCGAGAAAAAGATGGTGAACACATTTTTAGTGATCGAAAAATCCAATGGCTTTGCGTTTAACACTTCATGATGCCCATCAGCAGCCGTCTCCATCTCTAAATAAGAACCATGCACCATTTCTTCAGAAGCATAGTATATTTTATTGTGATAACGAGTAAAGTATTGGCCATTGCTCTCAGCAACAACTTTCCCTTCGTTATCCAACTGAAACTTCTTTGAGGAGAAAATCGTCAAACCATTGTCTGTCCACAGAATAATCGGAAGATGCAAGCCCTTCCAACCCTCTCCTTCACCAAAGAAATGAAATTCATGAGCATCCGCAATGTGATGTAAAATAAAACTATTAATATCTACTTCCTCTCCATCCTCAGAAATTTGTTCCGGCATTTCCTCATGAGGCTGGACGTCATTTTGGGCATTTACAGTAGAAAAAGCGAAAAAAAGCGCGAGAAAAGCAATAATCTTCGTACTCTTCAATTTAAAAATAGGGCTGAATTCCATCTATTCCGTGTTTTTTACATTTTATTTTGGTCGCGCAAGTTACGCAACAAACAGATAACTTCAAAGAGTGTAAATAAGAAATATATATAAAAAAAGTTTCCGGCTAAAACCTTTTGATTATCAGCACCTTTCAAAAGTAGCATCAGAACCATTGCTAAGCTAAATATCATCTTCAAAGTTAGGCCTCCTAATAGGGCTAAAACGGAGGTTTGTCCACCTTTTTTAATCCCAAAAAAAGACAGTACGTAGACAATTGTTGTCAAGACAAAAAGAAAAACAAATAAAGGAATGTAATATTCGGAAACCAGATCCCTCCCAATCACATTACTGAGCCCATAAGGCAAGCCAAAAACGAAAATCGCAAAAAGTGAAAAATATAATATAAATTTGACTATACTCATTTACTCACCCTTTTTCTTATTAACCGATTTGATAACCGTATAGAGGCTCGAACAAACACCTATCAAACCTAAAATCGCAGTAAAAACCGCCTTTTCATTACCCTGCCATTCATCGATTTTATAACCAATGAACGTAAAAACACCAATAATAGCGATCATTTGAAATCCCAAACCGGAATAATAAGCATATCTGCTTAGCTGGTTTCCCTTTGTCTTTTCATCGGTCGACTTTTGATCCTTATTCGTCATTTCTATTCCGTCTTTAGAATGTTATATAGTTTTCAGCATCGACCGGATTTCCATAATGCCACAGCTCGAAATGTAGATGCGGACCGGTCGACAGCTCTCCGGTATTTCCAACCATAGCAATGACCTCGCCTCCCCTTACAAAACTTCCCACTTTCTTCAAAAGAACCGCACAATGTTTATAAACCGATATAATGTTATCAAAGTGCTGAACAATAATCACATAACCGGTTGCCGGTGTAAACGATGCGAAAATCACATGACCATCGAGCGTCGTTTTAATCGGTTCGTTCAATTTGGTCGCAATGTCCGTCGCGAAATGCTGTAACTCTTCATCATATTGAGCACTAACAATTCCCTTCACCGGACTATAAAACGTATAAGAAGATATTCCTCGTTCACCCACATCGTCATCTAGGGCTTTAGCACTGGTCCCGGAAAGCAACAAATCGCGTAGCACTTGCTCATCCTCAGACAACTCAGTTGTTTCCGTAGCGGGCTTTGCTTCTCGCATCTGCTTTTCCTCGCGCGCTACAGCCTGTTCAATCGTCTCTCCTACACTACCACTCAATACACCTTGTATATTATCCAGATAAAGCTCATTATCGCTAACTAATCTACTCAACGAGTCGATACGACCATAAGCTTCAACCAGATCTCTGCGATTTTCATTGTAATCAGTCACGAAATATTCCTGCAAGGGACTATATCTGGCTACAAGCAAAACGATAAAAAGAACGACAAGCATTAGAGCAACGAAGGATGAGATGAAAACCCACATCGGCGCCTTAAGCGATAGCTTTTCCTTAAAACTATCGTCCTGCAATAGTTTTATCTGATACTTTCGTTTCAGTGTTTCTATAAATGCTTTAATACCTCTTTGCAATTACTAACTTCTTGACTTGTACAAACGCTGCAAATATAAGTAAATGCTTTAACCATTTCACTTACAATATCTTTAATACAAACGATGATCATTCAACAATAGAGACCGATAGCCTATTTTTTAAAAAAATAAAAGACCGTATCTTTGACGCATAATTAATAGATAAGACAGTTTCGATTAAAATAGGCACGAAATTAGCTACCATCGGTTATCCAACGAATGGACTTACAATAAATAACGCCCATAGTTTCAAATGCAGCGAAAAACAAAAACTGATAAATTAACCAAAGACGATGTAAAGCGATATACTCGCAATTTTTGGAAGTTAATAATAGGCGCTATCGCACTCGGCTTCCTATTCATCTTATCCGTAAGGCTAGGTCTATTTGGCCCTTTGCCTTCGTTCAAGGAGCTCGAAAATCCTAAAAACAACCTTTCTAGCGAGGTAATATCAGCTGATGGTAAGGTTTTGGGGTCTTATTTCGCGCAAAACCGTTCCAATGTCACATACGAGGAACTCTCGCCCAATTTAATTAATGCTCTTATCTCCACCGAAGACATCCGATTCTATACGCATTCGGGTATCGATTTTAAACGTACGTTTACCATTATATTCTATAACTTGGTAGGAAAACGGCAAGGAGCCAGTACCATCACTCAACAGCTTGCGCTTAATCTTTTTTCGGAAGGCCGGGCCCGAAACACGTTTAAACGTATTATCCAAAAGTTTCAGGAGTGGATAACAGCTGTACGACTCGAACGAAACTACACTAAGGAAGAGATCATTACGATGTATTTCAATACGGTCGATTTCGGTGCATATAATACCTATGGCATTAAATCAGCTGCGCGGACATACTTTAGCACTACGCCCGCGGAGTTAAGTCCTGAACAGGCGGCTGTTTTAGTAGGTATGCTCAAAGGCACTACTCTGTATTCTCCGATTAAAAACCCTAAGAACTCATTTTCTCGTCGAAATACAGTGCTTGAGAACATGCGCAAGGCTGGATTTATTTCAAGAGAAGAAGCTGACGAACTCAAAGCAAAGCCTCTCGTATTAGCTTTTAATCCGGTAAGCTACGGCGAAGGTTTAGCTCCTTATTTCCGTGCAACCTTAAAAGAAGAACTTAAAAAGATATTTTCAGAAACGTCGCGAACCAAGGCTGACGGCACACCTTACGATTTGGATAGAGATGGTTTAAAGATCTATACGACCATCGATTCTCGTATGCAACGTTATGCTGAAGAAGCGCAGAAAGAATGGTTACAACAACTACAGCAACAATTCAACAGAGAATATCGCAACCGTGACCCCTTTGCCAAGTATCAAGTATTACTCGATCAAGGCGTAAAACAATCGGGGCGCTATTGGTGGTTAAAGCAAAATGATGCATCTGAAGATGAGATTACGGAAAGTTTTAATACACCGACCGAAATGAGCATCTTTAGCTGGAAGGGAGAAATGGATACGGTCATGACTCCAATGGACTCGATACGGTATCATAAACTTATCCTCAGAAACTCTCTCATGTCTATGGAGCCACAAACCGGGCATGTTAAGGCTTGGGTGGGAGGAATCGACTTTAAGCATTTTAAATACGACCAAGTAAAAGTAGGGACGCGCCAAGTAGGATCAACTGCGAAACCATTTACCTATGCGGTGGCAATCGACAACGGCTATTCGCCTTGTTACCAAGTACCCAACCGACCAATTACGATTGGCAATTGGACACCACGAGGTAGATCAATCGGAAGCCCGATTACGCTTCGCCGAGCCTTGGCTCATTCCCAAAACTTCGCAACGGTTGATATCATGCAGCAGGTTGGCCCGGT
Organism: Albibacterium profundi; assembly: GCF_042159835.1. Classification (NCBI taxonomy): domain Bacteria; kingdom Pseudomonadati; phylum Bacteroidota; class Sphingobacteriia; order Sphingobacteriales; family Sphingobacteriaceae; genus Albibacterium; species Albibacterium profundi. The sequence continues at coordinate 735,296 of NZ_JBBVGT010000002.1, forward strand.
TCCGGTAGCAAATCTTATCCGCAATATGGGCATCACAAGTCCAGATTTAAAGCCCGTGCCTTCTATTTCTTTAGGCTCTTTCGATGCATCTCTATATGATATGGTTGGAGCCTACTCTACTTTTGTAAACCACGGAATATGGACGGAACCAACCTATGTATTAAGGGTTGAAGACCGAAATGGCGCTGTCATCTATGAACACAACCCCAAAATATCCGTTGTCCTTAATGAACAAACCGCTTACGCCATGGTCGACATGCTACGGAGTGTTGTCGATGAAGGAAGCGGTCACCGTATCCGCTGGATGTTTAATTTTACCAACCCACAAGGCGGAAAAACAGGGACAACGAATAACAACTCAGATGCTTGGTATATTGGTATCACACCGGATCTCGTGACTGGCGTATGGACAGGTGCAGAAAACCGTGCCATTAGCTTTAGCTCCACGGCGATAGGTCAGGGTGCCAATGCGGCTTTGCCTGTTTACGCTCTCTATTTGCAACGAGTATATGCTGATAAAGAGTTACACTATACTCAGGGTGATTTTGAATTGCCGAAAAACGGACTACAGATCACCTTAGACTGTAATGAATACACAGATCAGTTTTATCAAGGACAGGAAGAAGAGGAAACTGTGGAAGACAGACTAGGTTTTTAATATCATCTAAAGCCAGGATAAATAAATTAATAAGGGCTGGAAACAAATGTTTCCGGCCCTTATTAATTTACGGTAAAACAGCTTAGTCGCTATTCGCTCTTAAATTACCTAAAAACAACTTCCAAGCTCTCAAAAATTGCACGCTTCGTTTTCTCCAAATCAGTTTTGGTATGTGCACTCGAAACAAAACCAACCTCATAGCCTGAAGGTCCAAAATAAATACCGCGATTCAACAATTCACGGTGCATCACTTTATACTTTTCCATGCTCGCCGGATCTATGTCCGATGCTGCACGAATTTGCTCCTGATCTGTAAAAGCAATCCAAAAGATCGATCCCACAGAGAATATTTTTACTTTATAGTTCTTCGCTGCAACAAAACGGCGAAGTGCCTCCACAAAGTCTTTTGTCTTACTATTAAGGGATTTATAAACTCCATTTTTTAAGACCGTTAACTGAGCAATCCCTGCCGCCATTGCGATAGGATTGCCCGACAAAGTACCGGCCTGATAAACCCCACCATCAGGAGATATATAACTCATGATGTCACTGGATGCACCATAGGCGCCAACTGGCATTCCACCACCGATAATTTTCCCGTAAGTAATGATGTCAGGCTGGATATCATAATAAGCAGCAGCACCCTCAAAGCCTAAACGGAATCCGGTAATCACCTCATCAAATATTAGTAAAGCATTATTCTCCGTCGTTATTTTACGCAGGTATTCTACATACTCCTGTTCTTGGATCAGCAAACCGTTATTTGCCGGAATCCCTTCAATAATCACCGCTGCAACTTGATCCTTGAATTGTCCAAAGGCGTCTTCAATGGCGTCTTTATCGTTGAGAGGAATAACAATGGTTTCATCGGCAAAGCTTTTCGGAACACCCGCAGAAGAAGTTTCCCCAAAAGTCACCAAGCCAGAACCGGCCTTTACCAGTAAAGAGTCGGAATGACCGTGATAACACCCCTCAAATTTGATAATCTTGTCCTTTTTTGTATAACCTCTTGCCAATCGAATCGCAGACATCACAGCTTCTGTTCCGGAACTTACAAATCGGATTTTTTCCAGATACCGGTTGTTTTGCAGGATCAATTCGGCCAATTCGTTTTCTAACACGGTCGGCGCCCCAAAACTAAGGCCATTCTGTAAGGCTTCCGTAACACTCTCACGAACTTTCTCGTGATTGTGACCCAGAATAAGCGGGCCCCATGAACAGCAGAAATCAATAAATTCATTACCGTCGGCGTCCCAAATTCGGCAGCCGTCACCCTTCTCAATAAACAAAGGCGCCCCGTGAACCGATTTAAAAGCACGTACTGGTGAGTTCACCCCACCTGGAAAATATTGTTTGGCTTTCTCGTAAAGTTGTGTCGATTTTTCTCTAGAAATATCAGGCTTAGAACCGTCGTTATAACCACCCGATTCACTCGAAGAAAACATTTTTTTAATAGAATCTATCATCATTCATTTTTATTTTTTAGGACAGCCAGCCCTTTTCTACCAAATCCCTTGCATGATAGGTTATAATAATATCTGCGCCCGCACGAGCGAATGCATACATATTCTCGAGTACTAATTGCTGCTCATCAATTAAACCCGCTCGCGCACCCATCTTTACAAGCGAATATTCGCCTGATACGTTATATGCTGCCAAAGGCAAGGACGAGCTTTCTTTAACTTCCTTAATAATATCGAGATAGGCCAGCGCAGGCTTCACCATTAAAACATCCGCACCTTCATCCTCATCCAACTGAGCTTCACGAATTGATTCTCGTGAATTACGATAATCCATTTGATATGCCTTACGATCGCCAGATGACGGAGAAGAATCTGCCGCTTCCCTAAAAGGACCGTAATACGCTGACGCAAACTTCACGCTATAACTCATAATCCCTACTTGTTCAAATCCACTATCATCCAGCAAGTTGCGAATACCAGCTACGCGACCGTCCATCATATCGGAGGGAGCAACCATATCTGCACCTGCTTGTGCATGAGATAAGGCCATTTTAGCCAACACCTCAACGGTCTCATCATTTTGAACATAACCGTCCCTCAAAACCCCACAATGTCCATGCGTCGTATAAGCACAAGCGCATATGTCGGTAATAATAAAAATACGGTCTTGGAACTCCTTCTTCAATGCTTTAATCGCCGTCACAACAATGGAGTTATTATGATAACATGAGGATGCGTCTTCCGTTTTTTCTTCGCCAACACCAAAAAGAAGAACCTTGTCGATTCCAAGATTCAAGCCGATTTTCACATCTTCGATCAAGGTATCAACCGAAAAATGATAAATACCAGGCATCGCTTCTATTTCATGCTTAATCCCCTCGCCAGGCATAACAAAATATGGATACACCAACATGTCTCTGGACAAGCGAGTCTCTGCCACCATATTCCTGACAATGGCATTCCGTCTTAATCGTCGTGGTCGTATAATCATTGTATTATTATTTTTATACGTAGTCTTCTATACGTAATTTTTATACCTTTTATAAGGATAAAGCAAAGACAGCTTCCGCCAAACCAATCTCATCTGGCGAATAAGGCAAGGAATAGGACACTCCATATTCTTCGAGTTTCTTGCCGGTCGAATAACCAATACTGATCACACGCTGTCCGGGATCAATCAAGTTCGTTGCGAAGTATGCATCCACATTGCTCGGGCTTGTAAATATAAGAACCTCGGCATTGGATTTCGATACATCATCTGCCAAAACAGTTTCGTATACAGGCAAGTCAATTACTTTAATATCATCCGACATCTGACTTTGAATAGTTTTATACGAACCTTTGGCTCCAGGGAACAAAACGGTTGTATTGGGGTTAGCAGCGGCAAACACCCTGCCTATCTCGGCTGTATCAATACCCTCATCTTGTCCGGTATATGCAGCATCGTGTCCAAATTGCTTCAGCATTGCTTCTGAGCCACGCCCTACAACAGCAAATTTCGTTTTCTTACTTAATCTTGGCTCAAGACTAAAGAAATTCTCTATTCCATTTTTGCTACTAAAGAAAACCCAATCCACATGCTTCAGAATAAAAGGATCAAGCTTATTAATTATTGGGTATATTCGAATCAGGGACTCTCCTTCCAAACTTATATTATTTTTTTTTAGCGCTCGGAACAAATAGCTATTTTCGTCTATATCTCGGCTGATAAAGACGCTGGACGGCAGTTTCCTCTCTTCATTCTTATAGACATCAAAAATCTTCTCAGCTAAACCTTCGGAATGTTCAGAAGCCATAAAGACCCGGTCAGGGAAATGATTACTTGTTTCAGCCATGGAGGTCCATACTTCAAATTGGCCATCCTCATAACGGGAATAACAACCCAAAGGTAGGTGACATCCGCCGTCAAAAAGATTCAACACCTTTCTTTCAATGGAAATTATTTCTTCCACAGCCGTTGAGTTTATTTTCTGTAAGATTTCTTTTAATTCTGTATTGTTCTCATTGATTTGTACGGCCAATACTCCTTGCGCTGGAGCCGGAACAATCTCCGTCGGATTAATAACTTCAACGTGAAACTCACTCAGGTCAATCTGAATACGCTCAACACCCGCCTTCGCAATCATAATAGCGTCATAATTTTCATCACGGAGCTTCTGTATCCTCGTATTGATGTTTCCTCGCAAATCCTCTATCTCCAGATCCGGACGCAAGGCCAAAAGTTGTGATTTCCGTCTGTTGGAAGAAGTCCCCACGATCGCATTGTGTTTCAATGCTAGCTTCTTTTTCGAGTCGACGCAATCCTTTAAAATCAATAGCAATTCCGACGGGTCTTCACGGTCAGAAACAGCTGCGATGATTAACCCCGGAGGATTCGTTGTCGGTAAATCTTTATGCGAATGTACGGCGATATCAATTGTACCTGATAAAAGTTCCTCTTCAAGCTCCTTTGTAAAGAAGCCTTTCCCTTCCAGCTTATCCAAACGTAAGTGTTGAATATGATCGCCCTGTGTCTTAATGATTTTAAGTTCGGCGGGGTAGCCAAATTCTGCTAAACGATCTTTTATATGATTGGCTTGCCAAAGCGCAAGTTCACTACCTCTGGTTCCAATAGTAAAAGTTTTCTCCACAGTAATATCCTTAAATGAAAAAGTAAACAGACGCTAAAATAGTAGAAATTATTCTATCTCGCTATTCTTTACCAAGATCTCTTTCGCCATCACCATGGGCACGCTAATATATTTCTTTTCAAGATAATTTACTACCTTTTCCAACACTGCTCTCGAGTTCTCATCCAGCGTACTCACTTCTCGTGCAAAAACAGTGTTTAGAGCAAAAGAATTGATTTCCTTTACTTTTTGCGGAACTTCACGCATCGCTAATTCCACTTTACGTTGTTTCAATAAAGGCAGAAACTCTTGTATATTCTCGTCAATGATCCGTTCGGCATGGACCAACTCTTCGTATCGATCTTGTAAATTCTTATTAGCAACAGATTGAAGGCTGCTTACTTCAATATAATTAACAGCATTATTAGCCAGCACCTCTTCCGATATATCATTAGGAACAGCGAGATCAATAATCGTCTTTTTACTTTTGTCGTCACCAATCAGCTTCTGATAGAGGTCATTAGTAATAATCGCCTCAGTAGAACCCGTACAGGTAATCAGTACATCAAAGCCCCCGTTATAATTTTCAAGCTCAGATAATGGATAAGCACGGCCGTTCAACTCCTTTGCCAAAGCTTCTGCTTTTTCAAACGTACGGTTAAACACAACAAATTCTGAGTCCTTATGCTTTTGAATATATTTGGCGATATTCTGATTCGTTTCACCAGCACCGACAATCAGGAAGCGTGGATTTTCAACTAACCCCTGTTCTCTTAAACTACGATAGGCCAATGAAACAACGGAAATAGGCTTTCGTGAAATATCTGTATTAGTATATACCTCCTTAGCGGTCTTAACCAATTGATTCATCAACATGCGCATAAAATCTCCTGTAAAACCGGCAGACCTTGAACGTTCGTATGCTTTCCGTACTTGAGCTAAAATCTCCTTTTCACCCACTACTAGACTTTCCAATGAGCAGGAAATACGAAACAAGTGATTAATCGCTTCTAAGCCTTCGTAAGATTCTAATTGGGATAAAACAGGATTGAACTTGCATTCTGGAATGGAAATACTTAACGCTTCGAAGAAACGTGTTTTAAATTCATCATCTAGGTTATTCTCATCATAAAAGACAAACTCCACTCGATTACATGTTCCTATGTAAAAAAGTTCATTTGTTTTTAAGACGTTTTTTAATTGCAACAGCTTCGGATCCAACTCTTCATCACAGATCACTAAGTTACCCAGATCCTTCAGATCCACATTTTTATGCGTATATGCAATTACTTTAAGATTTTTCAAGGTATCGTATAGTGCTTTTAAAACAGCTACAAAAATAAGCAATAAGGTACATGCTCATTGTCAATTGTTTGTAAAACAGGTATATTTAGAACGTTTATAAATAAAATCAAGACTTAACACCCTCATCTTCAATCCACTTCCCATCCGCTTTAATGATTTCTATCAATTCATCCAACGCATCATTCGTATCAACGTTCTTCTTTACCACTTGCTTACCCCGGTAAAGGGTGATTTTCCCCGGCCCCGCACCGACATACCCATAGTCTGCATCGGCCATTTCGCCCGGCCCGTTCACGATACAACCCATGATACCAATCTTCAAACCTTTCAAATGGTTCGTGCGACTTCGAATAAGCTGAGTAGTTTCTTGTAGGTCGAAAAGTGTCCGCCCGCAACTCGGGCAGGATATGTATTCTGTTTTTGATATTCTTGAACGTGTTGCTTGTAGAATTCCAAAGGAAATCGACGCAACGTGTTCCAATGGGGTTGCTCTTGAATCAAGCCAGATTCCGTCCCCGTAGCCTTCTGTTAACAAGCCTCCAAAATCCGTACCTGCATAGATCTGCAATTTAGATATAGGTTCATTCGGGTTCATCAAGTCACCCTTAGGTCCACTAAAATCTTCGGGGTCATATGTCCGCTTGATAATTACCGGCACATCAATCCCGTTTTCTACCAGTTGGCAAAAAAACCAACGTTGATCTGCCATTCCATGCGCTTGGTCGGTCTCTAAAACAAAAACGAGTGTCTTATCAAATTGGAGCTCAGCAAAAAGATCGCCTTCCAAATCGTTGGCCTTAACCCTAACTAAATTGAGTTGAGCATCCCGCTCTTCGGCGGACAAATACTCTTTCAAACTAAATAGCGGATGAATATTGACAGGTTGTCTGAAATTCTTCCAAGTCTCATAGTCATAAATCTGTTTCAGATTGGCGGGCATAATAAAAGATGGGAGCTGATCCGCCAAATAGACGAAATCGACCGACTGCTCACCCATGTGATATTTATCCAACAAAGCGTCGTAACGATAGCCCACAGGTGTTAATATGAACGGGTCGAGCAAGTTCTCCCGAGAAATATCAGCTACAACTCTTGGAACCTGAGAACTACCAATAAAATTATTTACCTCGGTCGTTTCTCTTCTCGTATGGTCTCTCGCCGGCAAGCACATCTCTTTAAAAGAAGAAAACACATCCGGAGAAACTTCTTTTAACCGACGTTCATTATAGCGTTCTACTAGCGCAATAGCCACTGGCGCCTCTAATTCGGGCTCTTCTGTCAATGAAACACGCACCGTATCTCCTAAACCGTCTTCCAAAAGAGTTCCGATACCTACAGCCGATTTGATCCGTCCATCTTCACCATCGCCTGCTTCAGTTACCCCTAAATGTAGCGGATAGTTCATACCCTCTTCAGTCATTTTCTCGACCAATTGCCGATAAGCCTGAATCATCACCTGCGGATTACTAGACTTCATTGAAATAACCAGATTATAGAACTTCAAATCCTCACACATGCGGATAAACTCCATCGCAGATTCAACCATACCCTCCGGCGTATCACCATAATGACTCATGATCCGATCTGATAAAGACCCATGGTTCGTACCGATACGCATCGCGGTACCATATTCTTTGCAAATATTGACAAGGGGAGAAAACTTTTTGTAAATCCGTTCCAGTTCGTTTTGATACTCGGCTTCGGTATAGCTTAGTTCATTAAACTTTTTCTTATCCGCATAATTACCGGGATTAATTCGCACCTTCTCAACAATTCTGGCTGCTACTTCCGCAGCGTTTGGCGTAAAATGAATATCGGCTACCAATGGCACATTGCAGCCCCTCAATCGCAATTGCTTCTTGATTTCAGCAAGGTTCTGTGCTTCCTTAATGCTAGGTGCTGTAATACGCACATATTCACAGCCGGCATCTACCATTCTCAAGGTTTGTTCAACAGAACCTAGCGTATCCATTGTATCGACCGTTGTCATACTCTGAATACGAATGGGATTATTCGCGCCCATCGGCACATCACCAACCGTCACTTCACGTGTTTGGTATCGGGAATAATGCAACAAAGAATTGCAATACACTCCCGGAAGCTTCTTACCAACTGTAGTATCCATATCCATTATTATATACAAAGTTAGGAAATTCCCTTGAAGTGTCGCATACGATAGCAGTTCATAGCCACCCGTCCCAATTGTTTTACTAACTGATAGTTAGCAACAGCACCAACTGCTGCCCCAATTATTGGAACCAATTGCGCCAACTTAGCTAAATCTATGTAATCACGATATTCTTGCTGAAAGGTTCGCCAATCGAAACTATCAATATCTTCTGGCAAATTCTGACTGAAGTGATCCCAATCCGCTATAATCTTATACACCTTGTTCCGGCCTTCTTGACTAGAGAATGTCAGTTGGAATATATATAAAATGAATAAACGTTCCTTAAAATCCTTTACATTATAGCCATATAAAGCCGCCACCTCAAAAAGCATTTTCATCTTAATGGCAAGAAACGCCGGGAAATCCACAAAGCCCATCACCAATCCGCCTGCACCGGTAACCGCCCCCTCTACTGACGCAGTTTTTTGATAAAACTTGATCTGCTTTTTGACATAGGCCTCCCTCAATTGAAAGGAAGCATCTACTTTCGGCTTCGGCGTGATGTATTTCGTGCCGAATAACACGCCGTTCACCATTTTCTCAATCGCATACGTAATCCCCTGATGAACTTTTTCAGGGATCATATTATTCAGCTTCACCTGCACTTTTTTCGTGAACCGGTTTGTCAAGGAAGCCTTTTTCTGCATTTTCATTTGCCAATAAGACAGTTCAGCAGTAATGCGTTCTTCATAAGGAGTCATATACAAATAAACATAATTTTTACGAAGGGTATCTCACAAATACCGTGCTTTTTCATATCTTACCCATGAGGAACACATATGAACTTTTTATCGCATTACTATTATACCCAGTCGACCACCAATCCCTATTACACACTGGGTGCGGTACTGCCCGACCTCTTTCGGAATCACCATCACGAATGGAAATTCCACGAGATCGATATCGTTCCAGATGATGAGGACATGACCTGGCTCCTTAAGGGATGGTTACTTCATATCGAAGTCGACCGCATTTTTCACAGCTCCACACCCTTTGCTGACCACACATCCCATCTGCGGAAGAAACTTGTCCACGTTTTTACACAACCACCCAAACGACCCTTTTTTTTAGCTCATATCGGTTATGAACTGATACTTGACGCCCTTTTAATACAAAGCAAATATCTTGACGCACATCAGTTTTATCAGCAATTGAGTAAATGTGACGCAACTGTACTAGACCGATTTATGACTCAGCTTGGCATTCAAAATACAGAAGGGTTTCACAAGTTTCTGAAAAGCTTCATTGACAGTCGCTACTTGGTTGGTTATAACCGTCCGAAAAGCTTAGTCTATGCGATGGACCAAATTGGCCGACGGGTCTGGGTAGAAAAGTTCACCGAATTTGAAACAAGAAACGCAATGGAGGCTGTCGATTCAACCATGAAGGAATTAGATCCCGCCTTTATCGACGTTTTTCATTGGGTCGAAAAACGTCTTCATCTCGTATAATTCATTCATTACCATGCATAGTCAAATCAGTATTTATTAACGAATATGTTCATTCATTTTGGAAAGATTTATCCCAAAAACTGTAAACCATTTTCATTATCGGACCATGTGTATAGTTATAATAGGATAAGACACACGGAAAATACTCGTTTTAGCTAAACGGTGGTTGAACAGTGGTCAAACAGTGGTCAAACAGACCTCTACCCGTGGGAAAAGGACTGTTTGACTACTGTTCTATAACTGATTAAAGACTATTTTACAAAAACAAGTCTGCAATCGTGTATTAAGTACTTTTTTTATATCTTCAAATCCGATTAACCATAAACTTATTTTATTACCTCATTCGGATCCATGCTAAAAAGACACGTCAAGACCCTTAATTTCATCATCGGCCCTCTGCTTTTTTTAATTGTTAATCTAATTCCTTTTGATGGCCTATCTCCTCAGGGCAGGGCGGTTCTTGCTTGTACCATCTGGGTGGCTTTCTGGTGGATTACCGAGGCAGTTGAGCTTCCCGTGACGTCTGTCTTGCCAATTGTGATCTTCCCCTTAGCAGGAGCGTTAACCGTATCGGAAACAACTAGTTCCTATGGCAATCCTTACATTTTTTTATTTATGGGAGGCTTTGTTATCGGCTTGGCGATCGAACGGTCGGGTCTGCACAAAAGAATAGCTTTTAATATCATTAACGTAGTCGGCACCAGTGAAAAGAACGTTATTCTCGGATTTATGGTAGCCACAGGCTTCTTATCCATGTGGATATCCAATACGGCTACGGCGATCATGATGTTGCCCATCGGCATTTCGGTAGCCAGTCATTTTGGTGATCGACAACCCTTTTCCAAAAATCTCATGTTGGGTATTGCCTATGCCGCCTCAATTGGAGGCATAGGTACCCTGATAGGTACGCCACCCAATATTATTTTGGCCGGCATCGTTAAAGAATCGCTGGGTTATGAAATATCGTTCCTCAACTGGATGCTTTTTGCGACCCCTTTTGCCGTGATCCTCATCTTGATCACTTGGTTCACCCTAACGAGGTACAAAACGGACAAAAATTCCGAACCTGCTAATTATGGACTGAACACCTTAGGTAGAATGTCTGTTGTAGAAAAGCGTGTAACCATGGTTTTTATCCTTGTAGGTTTTTTGTGGATCAGTCGTTCATTCCTCTGGAACAACCTTCTACCGATGCTTGATGATACTATGATAGCGATCCTGGGAGCCTTACTCATGTTTACCGTTCCCGCTGGCGACGGCAAGGGGTCGCTCATGAACTGGGAGTCCGCGAAAAAGATTCCATGGGATGTACTGCTGCTTTTTGGAGCGGGACTGGTCATCGCCAAGGGTTTTTCAACAACCGATCTGACCACATGGTTAGCAGAGCACTTTACCTATTTGGATTTTCTCCCGGTGACTGTATTCACCCTTCTAATCATTGCGAGTATTAATTTTTTAACGGAAATCACCTCCAATACCGCTACAGCTAGTATGTTACTTCCCGTACTAATTACAATTGGCATGTCGTTGAATATGGATGTTCTACCCTTGTTGGCATCGGCAGCTATCTCTGCATCCTGTGCTTTTATGATGCCGGTAGCAACGCCACCCAATGCCATCGTTTTCAGTTCAGGGAAAGTAACGATTTCCCAGATGATCCGAGCGGGATTTGCCTTGAATATAACCGCTATCCTTTTAACTTTTATTTTCGTCCAATTTGTATGGGGACTTATCTTTAAATAACTATGCAGCCTTAAACAGCCAGGCAGTCAGCCACCTCCAATTCGAGATATAATTTCTTTAGATTTGCGAATATGATGAAAAGTCGTGTAGCCATCGCCAAAAAGGCTTTCCCTATCATATTAGCCAATGCCAGTGTCCCCCTGCTCGGTCTGGTTGACACAGCCACAATGGGCCATACCGGCGGCGCTCAGGAAATCGGCGCCATTGCTTTAGGGGCCTTAGTATTTAGCTTCCTCTACTGGGGATTTGGTTTCTTAAGAATGGGCACAACCGGTTATGTTTCTCAGGCCTTCGGAGCGGGACGCTACGATGAGATACGAAATATAGGTCTGCGCTATGCTGTGATTGCAGCTGCTATAGGTGTCCTTTTTATTTTTTTACAGCAGGTCATCCTTCCGATATCTCTTTATCTGCTAGACACGAGCGAAGCAATTAAGCGATTGGTTGGCGACTATTTTCATATCCGAATATGGGGCGCGCCGGCAACGTTAGGTATGTATGCTCTACTGGGCATCCTGATTGGTTTGGGGGAAACCAAAAAGCTATTGATACTGCAATTGATCCTTAATGGTCTCAACATCATGCTGAACGTGATTTTCGTCGTATTTTTAGGCTTCGGGGTTAAAGGAATCGCACTAGGAACCGTCCTTGCTGAGTGGACCGCCCTTCTTTTCGGCATCTGGATGGTTTGGCGAACTCTTAATCGGCTTTCTCCAATTGCAAATCAAACCATCAATTGGAAGCTCCTCTTTGAAAAGAGTCAATTGACCGAAATGATGCAGACCAATGGCAACATCATGGTTCGTACCCTGGCGCTGCTGTTTGGTTTTGCTTGGTTTACCAATCGCGGAGCTGGTTTTGGCGATGGTACTTTAGCAGCCAATCACATTCTTTTGCAGTTTGTATCTTTGTCGGCTTTCTTTCTTGACGGCTATGCTTATGTGGTAGAGATGATGATGGGTAAGAATATCGGAGCGCGAGATGAGCAGGCTTTTAAAACCGAATTGAAGCTAGCCAACGAACTGGCAGGAGCTACCGCTTTAGTCCTGGCCATATTGTTTTTCTTTGGAGGTGAGCTAGCGATTGATGGTCTGACGACCGATCAAACCGTTCGTGAATTCGCCTATCAGTTTCTTCCTCTAGCCTGCCTTTATATCCTTTTTTCTTTCTATGCTTTCCAGTTAGATGGCGTATTCATTGGGGCTACCCTAAGCAAGGAAATGCGTAATGCGAGTGTATTTTCGGTGCTCGTCTTCCTTGCCTGTAGCGTTCTGCTTAGCCATTTTTTTGGAAATAAGGGTCTATGGGCATCTTTTATCATTTACGTCTCCGTACGCGGCCTGAGCCTACACTATTACATGCCGCGGGTAAGAAACTTATTTTAGCACCTTCCGTGCAGCTGCTTCTGGGACTTTTACCGAATCCTGCAACAAATTCCGCTTAGAACGACCAAATTCTAAATCAAAGTGACCATACACTCAATGTGGGTATAATTTGATAATCCGTCTTGATACATTTGTTATCATAGATAACGAAAGAAGGAGTAGTAAATGGAAAATATTATCAAAGCCGAAATCGATTTATTCAGCCAACCGTCTGATAATGCGAGCCTGTTGCTTTCTTTCTCCCGAAAAATATATGCGGCACGTACCAAAGCAGGGGACTTTATGCTATACGTGATTTTAAGATTATGGAACAATAAATAAACAAAACGATGATGATAAAAAGTAATTTAATAACTGCATTAGCTCTGTTATTCTTGTTCTCTTCTGTAGCCTGTTCCAATTTTTCGAATAAGGAAGGTACAGAGAGTCGAGAAGCGAGCAATACCGAAAGTTCCTCAGGCGAGGATATGATTTTGGCATATCAAATTAAATATAAAGGAGAAGAAGGCTTGAAGCCGGCTGGGAGTATTAGACTGTCTTTTTCTGACGGCTCCGTTCGTTCAGAAATGGACATAAAGATACGAGGGCTGAACATGAAAATGACCATGCTTGGCAATGCGGATAAACCCGATGAGACCATTATGCTGAATACAGAGAAAAAAACCTACAGTAAAATGGATGTCAGCGGAATTGCCGACAATGAGATGACGAAGAAGATGCAGGAAATGCAAAAGGACAGCCTGATTGTTGTAGGAGAGGAAAAAATCAATGGATATGATTGTATACAAGTCAATGTGGTGACTACTGTCGAAGTGCCTTCTGCTATAAAGGGTATCATCGGAGCTGATGGTGAAACGGTTACTCAATATTGGATGACGAAAGATATTCCAGGCTATGAGAAGTATCAACGATTATTGGAATCGCAACCCGAATTAATGAGTGAAAGCAGTGCCGCTATTTATCAATACGGTATACCCGTAAAACAAGTCACGCTTGAATCTGGCGAAGTCAATATGATCATGGAACTAGAGTCTGTGGAACAAGTAGATATCCCAGACAGCACATTTGAAATCCCCGACGATTATAAATACAAAAAAACAACACCATGAAAACACAGTTTATACTATACAAGAGATGCGCAGGAGTGCTACTTTGCAGCGCACTCCTGCTCTTTTCCTGCTCCAAAAAGGATGGGACAGGCGTTGAACCCGATGAAAAAGAACAGCAATACCAAACGGATATTTATGTTGCGGGATATGAATCTAATGGACGTGTTCTTATGCCCAAATGCTGGAAAAACGGTATTCCCGTAGACTTGGAAGTCGGGTCTCAGGGCGCTGAAGTGTACGCTATGACAGTGGATAGCGGCGACATCTATCTTGCCGGATACACGTGGGACCCGGAAGGACGGGATCGTATTGCCATGTATTGGAAGAACGGAAAAGCTGTCGAGCTGATCGATGGAAGAGCATATGCGATAGCCGTAGAAAATGGCGACGTTTACGCTGCCGGAACGCATAATATCGACCCGGTATACTGGAAGAACGGAAAACTTATAACATTGAGAGACGTGCCTGGAAACGAATATGTTGCAGGCATAGCGGTGGACGGTAGCGATGTGCATACCGTCATACGTAGGTTCCCCTCCTCTGTCTATGAAGTGGGAACAATCCTATACTCAAAAAACGGAGGAGTGCTTAATACGTTGAGCACTAATGGTGTTGCATTTGCTATTGCCCTTAATGGGAACGACGTTTATGTCGTTGGAACTGAATGGAACGGTTCAAATTCTGTCGCTAAATACTGGAAAAACGGAAAAGCTGTAGCCTTGTCCAATAAAAGTACGAATACAGTCGCAACGGCTATAACAGTGGAAGGAGGAGATGTTTACATAGCGGGAACGGAAACCGCACCAGGTGAATCCTCGACAGTCAAATATTGGAAAAATGGAATAGCTGTAGCCCTAGATCTAGGTGAATATGACGGAGCATACGCAGCGGGTATCGCGGTGGATGGGGATGATGTATACGTAGCGGGACGAGTATTTACAGATGGTAAAATCAAAGCCGCTTATTGGAAAAACGGATCCCTTGTGACTCTCACCGACGAAAATGAGAGCGTTGATGCAGTTTCCATTGTTGTAGTCAAAACCCCAGTGGAATAATCCAAACTTCTGCCACTGAGAGCTGATATTAGCGGCAATAAACGGTGGAAAGCAAGCCATTTTTTAAGTGAAAACAAAAACAAATAATTATGAAGCTGATTAAATATTTAGTGATGATTGTCCTGACAGTGGGACTTGCCTCATGCGGCAAAGATGGGTCAGTGGGCCCCGCAGGCGAAACAGGTGCACAAGGCGCCGATGGTGTCGATGGTATAGACGGTAGAACCATCCTGAACGGAACAGCAAACCCCACAAAGGATGCAGGTCAATTGGGTGATTTCTATTTAAACACCAATAGTTACGTACTCTTTGGCCCGAAAACAGCCTCGGGTTGGGGAAGTGGTAAAAGTATATTGGGGGCTAAAGGAGCCACGGGAGCTAAAGGAGACAAGGGAGACACAGGAGCTAAAGGAGACAAGGGAGACAAGGGAGACACAGGAGCTAAAGGGGATAAGGGGGAAGCCGATTATGTCATTTTAAGTGGGTCCACTGATCCCGCCTCCAATCAAGGCGAGCTGGGTGATTTTTATTATAACACGGCAAGTAAAACACTGTTTTACCGTGCTGGAGTCGGACGCATCAGTACATGGAAGCTAATCGCTAAATTAGCTAATACCATACAATTTTCGTTAAAAACCCAATTACCTGAGGCTGGCTTTATTACTTTAATTGATATCGATCTGCCGTTCGAAGTGCTTGAAAGAAGTGTGGTAAACGCTTATGTACAACCCTATACTCAGTTTACACATTGGTATCCGCTTCCCGGAGTAATATCCACTTCCGGTACGGGTGATGAGTTTCTTATATATTATACAGAGAACAATAGCAAAACAAATGTTCGGATCCACAGACAATCTGGAACGGGTTCCTATCCAAATGACGTTAAGCTCCGCATTTTGGTAACAGAGGCTGATGTGTTTAAAACTATGTCAAAAAAGGTTGATTTTAACAATTATAAGGACGTAAACCGTTATTTCAAATTAGGGAATTAATTACATATAGCTCGGAGGACATCTCCGAGCTATTAACGTTCACTGATTCTTTTCATTCAGGAACTGCATCGTATACGAACAATCATGAGACTAAACGCTTTAATATTCAACAAATACCTCGGCATATTATTATGCAGCACCCTCCTACTTGCTTCCTGCTCTAAAAATAACGGGCCGGATCCTAATAAACAGGAATTGGTAGTCGTTGCATCTGCTACTGAAATTGATAAAGGCGACGAAGTAACTTTTGAAGTTACAGCCGGTGACAAAGCCATAGATGCCGATATTTATATCAATAACACAAAAACAACCAGTACTGCCCACACTTTTAATGAAGCCGGCGCCTACCAGATTGTAGCCAAAAAAGAAGGATACCCGGAAAGCGAAGCCATTACGTTAAAAGTATATCAAGTAGATGTATATGTGGCTGGAGTTCTGAAAAAAGGACAAAAACGCACCGCTGTGTATTGGAGAAACGGTAAGCCGGTAATGCTCACAGATGGCACCCGGCATGCCGAAGCAAACGACATAGCAGTGCACAACGGAGATGTTTATGTAGTGGGATACGAGCATCAAGCTTCCAGACCTGTAGCCAAATATTGGAAAAATGGTAAAGTTGTAGCCTTGACCGATGGGAGTAAACGTGCTGCGGCCCATTCCATTTTATTAGACAAGAAAGATGTATATATAGGCGGATATGAGGGTCAAACCGCCATATATTGGAAAAATGGCCAAGCGGTTGAGCTATCCCAGACAAGCAACGACGCTTGGGTGTTTTCTTTAGCGATAGATAACGGAGATGTTTATGCAGCCGGTTACGAATATAACGGAGTTGTATATGTTGCCAAATATTGGAAAAATGGCAAACCCGTAGCACTGACCGACGGGATCCAACCAGCCGGCGCGCATGCTATAGCCGTGAGCGACGGAGACGTTTATGTAGCAGGATACGAACATAACGGATCCAGAGATGTAGCCAAATATTGGAAAAACGGCACCGCTGTCGCCTTGACCGATGGGAGTAAAAATGCAGACGTATTCTCGATTTTCATAGACAACAAAGATGTATATATAGCAGGAAGCGAGGATATACAGGCTAAGTATTGGAAAAATGGCGCTGCCATAAACCTCACCGATGGAATTAATTTATCGTCTGCCCGTTCCATTCTTATTGATAACGGAGATGTATATGTAGCAGGCTCCGAACTTAACGACTCAAGGGATATTGCCAAATATTGGAAAAATGGTGCTGCAGTCAATCTTACAGATGGAGTTCAGGGCGCTTATACAAGATCAATTTTTATCACCCGGACGCTGGAGAATGAATAATAATAAAAGGTATTTACAATAAAATCAATTAATCATGAATATAAACAATTTTACGCTTAACAAATACGCCAGCGCACTGCTATGAAGCATATTGGTACTCCAGTTCATCTTCTACCGTAATGGTTTCCCGTTTACTGTTTTGCAATACACCGCGCAATAAGCTGGAAAAATTATCCAGGTAATGTATCGCACCTTCAGTCCTTTCGGTCATAATTAAATTCTTAATAGCGTTCATACTATTGAATATGAAATGCGGGTTCATTTGAGCCCGCAAGGCCAGCATTTCTCTTTCCTTTATCTTCTTCTGGGAAAATTCAAATTTAATCTCTTTCTCCCTTTGTTTTTCCATATCAGAATACACTTTAACCAGCTCATCTGTTTTCTCGCTTAAGAAACGCGAAGCCCTGAATTTTTATTCCTTTTTACCCTATCTTTGCATGATGGCCGGTATTGAAAACCACACTGACTATCAGTCAAATACAAACAAGGAGTAACAAATAAGAAACTCCATAAACCCTTAAATAATGACATTAGGATTGCAATCCCCTTAGCTTTATGTAATATTTGGTTAGTTCTATTTTCCCATTTCCCATAAATCCCATATACCAAGCAATATGTCAAAGAACTAATTCTTTCTATATATGTCCGACCGATATACCCAGTTATTCAGAAAACAAGAATCATATTTCAAAAAAAGTCGCCCAAATAGGGAGTAATAAAAGGCTCAGGTCCACCACTTAATGTAAAATACAATATAATATGAAGTGGGAAAGTAATTAATACACTCGCGACGACTCCAGATGGTATAAACAGTACCATCGCAGCCGCTCTCCAATATCGTTTTTCATTTTTAATCGTGTTGATTGAGTCAAAATAATCTAAATTTTATGTTTGATGAGAAGGTAAATATAACAATATATTGCAAAGGATACCATATTATGGAATTCCAATACTGAGAGCAAAAATCGATAAAAAAATAATGAGTAGAGGATCATCAATAAAAATCAGTGGAAAAGGAAATAACCCCACTGATTTTAACGATTGAACAGTAGTCCATTCTGTCTGTTACAGATTCTCAGCTTCTCTCCTAATCTCTTCAGCTTCTCGCTTTTTTTCCTCAGCTGCTTTTCTAAGTTCTGTCTCCGCTTCTAGTTTCGAAATAATTATTTTAGCCCGTTCTGGATCTTTGTTCAAAAAGCATATCAAGACCATCAATTTCATCGTTGGCCCGCTATTATTTTTACTAATCAATGCAATTCCCTTCGAAGGATTATCTCCACAGGGCAAGGCTGTTCTCGCATGTACTCTGTGGGTTGCCTTTTGGTGGATTACCGAAACAGTTGAGCTACCAGTTACATCGATTTTGCCCATCATCATCTTCCCTTTATCGGGTGCACTGACTGTTGCCGAGACAACCAGTGCCTACGGTAATCCTTACATTTTCTTATTTATGGGAGGCTTTGTCGTCGGTTTGGCCATTGAACGATCTGGATTGCATAGGCGGATTGCCTTCAATATTATCAATGTAGTCGGCACCAGCGAGAAGAACGTCATCTTAGGCTTTATGATTGCTACAGGCTTCCTGTCCATGTGGATATCCAATACGGCAACTGCTATTATGATGCTGCCAATTGGCATTTCCGTCGCTAGCCATTTCGGCGATCGGCAACCTTTTTCTAAAAATCTAATGTTTGGTATAGCCTATGCTGCTTCCATCGGTGGTGTGGCAACATTAATAGGGACTCCGCCGAACATTATTTTAGCGGGCGTGGTAAAAGAGTCTCTTGGGTACGATATTTCATTTTTAAATTGGATGCTGTTTGCAACACCTTTTGCTATTATCCTTTTGCTTGTTACTTGGTTTGTGTTGACGAGATACAAGACAAAGATAGAGTCGGGGCCAGTCGATTACGGATTAGACAACCTAGGGCAAATGTCTCTCGTTGAAAAACGTGTTACCATTGTTTTTATTCTAGTAGCATTTCTATGGATCAGTCGTTCTTTTCTTTGGAATGACATCCTGCCTACACTTGATGATACCATCATCGCTATCGTCGGTGCCATGCTGATGTTTACCATTCCTGCCGGCAACGGTAAAGGGCCTTTAATGAACTGGGAAGCGGCAAAAAAAATACCGTGGGATGTGCTCTTACTTTTCGGGGCAGGTTTAGTCATTGCAAAAGGTTTCTCTACGACAGACCTCACCAATTGGCTCGCTGGCCATTTTGCACAGCTTGATTTTCTACCGGTAGCCATATTTACGCTACTAATCATTGCGAGCATTAACTTCCTAACGGAGATCACTTCAAATACGGCGACAGCCAGCATGATATTACCGGTACTGATTACCATCGGGATTTCCCTGAATATGGACACCCTGCCACTATTGGCCGGTGCAGCCATATCCGCATCTTGTGCATTCATGATGCCGGTCGCCACCCCACCCAACGCCATCGTCTTTAGCTCAGGTAAAGTAACCATTCCTGAAATGATTCGCGCTGGCTTTGCTTTGAATATTTCGTCGATTATTCTAATTTTTATCTTTATCCAGTTGGTATGGAGCCTTGTTTTCAAGTAAAGATCTTGATCCCATTCGGCAGCTGCTAATCACGGCTACGAACATAATTTCATTAGCTTTACGCACAAGATGAAAAGTCACTTAGCAATCGCACGAAAGGCATTCCCGATTATATTGGCGAATGCTAGTGCGCCATTATTAGGACTTGCTGATACAGCCGCTATTGGTCACATGGGCGGTGCCCAGGAGATTGGTGCTATTGCTTTGGGAGCTCTGGTCTTCAGTTTCCTCTACTGGGGCTTCGGTTTTCTGCGAATGGGAACCACAGGCTATGTAGCCCAAGCGTATGGAGCCGACCACCACGATGAAGTTCGAAACATCGGACTACGATACGGGGTGATAGCCATAGCCGTCGGAACCATCTTTATACTTCTACAGCAGGTCATCTTGCCTATATCGCTCTATTTGTTAGATACCAGCGACTCCATCAAACAACTAGTTGCAGATTATTTTTATGTCCGAATTTGGGGAGCACCAGCAACATTATGCACTTACGCCTTATTGGGAATCTTGATTGGCTTAGGGGAAACCAAGAAACTACTCGCCCTCCAACTACTGCTTAACGGACTCAACATCACACTCAACATTATTTTCGTTGTTTTCTTAGGTTTCGGCGTTCAGGGTATCGCTCTCGGAACCGTATTGGCAGAGTGGTTCTCCTTTCTTGTCGGCACTTGGATGGTTTGGCGGATATTAAATCGACTTTCTCCAAAAGCAAAAAAAGCTGTCGCCTGGAAGACATTGTTCGAAAAAAGCCAATTCGCCCAAATGATGCAGACCAATGGAAATATCATGATCCGCACATTGGCCCTTCTCTTTGGTTTCGCTTGGTTCACCAATCGCGGTGCAAGTTTTGGTGATGGAATTCTTGCAGCCAACCATATCCTCTTGCAATTTGTATCACTATCCGCATTTTTCCTTGATGGTTATGCCTATGTCGTCGAAATGATGGTCGGAAAAAACCTTGGTGCGCGCAACCAAATAGCATTCAGAACTGAACTCAAGATGGCCAATGAACTTGCGGCAGTTACCGCCTTAATCTTAGCCTTATTATTCTTCTTCGGTGGAGACTGGGCTATCCGTGGACTAACAACCGATGAGACTGTCCGTTCCTTTGCATCCGATTATTTACCGTTTGCTTGTTTGTATATCTTAGTTTCGTTCTATGCATTTCAACTCGACGGAGTATTTATTGGCGCTACGTTAAGCAAGGAAATGTGCAATGCCAGCATATTTTCCGTTTTTACTTTTCTTGCTTTCAGTACCCTGCTTAGCTGGCATTTTGGAAATAAAGGTTTATGGATAGCTTTTATTATTTATGTATCTGTAAGAGGTCTAAGTCTGTATTACTATATGCCCAGAATTAGGAGGCTATTTACGAAACATTAATTAGCGATAAAGACAGAGTTTTATTACCAGTCTATTCGACGTCACTTAGATTCTTTGGCGCCGGTTTTAATCTATATCCCATAACTTTATTCATGATTACACTTACCATTGCATCACCGCTAACATTAATGATGGTTCGACACATATCAAGAGGCCGATCCACAGCAAAAATGAGAGCTATACCCGCTGGACTTACCCCAATGGATTCCAAAACTATGACAAGCATCAACACGCCCGCACCGGGCACTGCTGCCGATCCGATTGAAGCCAAGGTTGCCGTCGCGACAATGGTTAGCTGCTGAGATAAAGTTAAATCATAACCCAACACTTGAGCAATAAATACTGCTGCGACACCTTGATACAAACAGGTGCCGTCCATATTTATGGTCGCTCCGATAGGCAGCACGAAACTACTCACTTCTTTATTTACACCAATATGCTCCTCAACACATTCCATTGTTACTGGTAATGTAGCCGCGCTGGAGCTGGTCGAGAATGCAACTAACTGCGCTGGCGCGAGTTTCTTATAAAAGTTTATTGGACTTGTTTTCGCCCAAAACTTTAAAATCAACGGATATATGATATAAAGAAGAGTCGCCAACCCCAATAACACCGTAAAACTATACATTCCTAAAGCAACAAAAATATCAGCTGATGGTGATTCAGTAATCAACGAAGTAATTAAGGCGAATACTCCTATTGGTGCGGTCAACATGATTATATCGACAATTTTAAGAACCACCTCATTAAGACCGTCAAAGAAATCTTTGACTGGCTTACTGCTACTCGATGGGATCAAAATGAGACCTACACCGGCCAAAATTGTAAAGAAAATAACTTGCAGCATATTACCGTTTGAGCTAGCTGCAAAAAAGGCATTCTCCGGAACGATGTCTACTAATGGCTGCAATGGCCCCTGCTGCTTGGTTAAAGCAGCCTCTGCTTGTTTCTCTTCCGCGGTACTCCCAAAGACACTTAACATTTCATTTCGTGTTGCTTCCGAAACAAACTCGCCTGGCTGGATAATATTCACAGTCGTTAGCCCGACGGATACAGCAATAAACGTAGTCATAACATAAATACCAAATGTGCGAAAGCCCATTTTAGACAACTTCGTTATATCTTTTAAATCCGTTATTCCTTTAATCAACGAAGCAATAATCAGCGGAATAGCGATCATTTTCAGGAGATTAATAAAAATTGTACCAAACGGTTTAATCCAATTTGCTACAAAGGTATTTCCCCAAGGAAACTGAATAAAGAGAATACCGGCTGCAACTCCTGCTATAATTCCCAATAAAATCTGCCAATGCAATGCTAATTTCTTCATATAAGTTTGTCAATATATTGATTTTTGTCAAAAAACACATAACCATTTTAAATTTCCCCACACTGATGTAATCTTTAATCGTTCGGTTTTTTTGTAAGACGATGCGGACTCACAATTTCATCTTACCTTTGTCTCATGGCCGGTATCTATATCCACATCCCTTTCTGCAAGCAAGCATGTCATTATTGCGACTTCCATTTTTCGACTTCAGTTAAATATAAAAACGAAATTATTCAAGCTATCCAGAGTGAGGTTGAATTAAGAAAAGATTACTTATCCGGAGCATCCATAAGTAGTATCTATTTCGGAGGAGGTACACCTTCGCTGCTTTCCGCAAAGGAGATCAACCGGATCATCGACCAAGTTTATCTTATACACCCCGTCGAAAATGATATAGAAATCACGCTTGAAGCCAATCCGGACGACTTAACCAAAGGTAAAATTTCCGAGCTCCGCACTACACCGGTCAACAGATTTAGTATTGGTATTCAATCCTTTTTCGAAGAGGATTTGAAATGGATGAACAGAGCGCACAACGCTCAAGAAGCTGAAAGCTCCATCAAACGAGCGCAAGATGCGGGCTTCAACAACATTACGTGCGATCTTATCTACGGGTATCCGTTGCTTTCCGAAGCAAAATGGACGAACAATATCAACAAGATGATTGAATTTGAAGTACCTCATCTTTCTGCTTACAGCATGACCGTTGAGCCGCAAACAGCATTAGGAGCCTTTATCCGCAAAGGCAAGCAACAGCCCATGAACGAAGGGCAGAGCGCTGATCAATTCATCTTGTTGATGCAGAAGATGCAAGAGAACGGATATGAGCAATATGAAATTTCAAACTTCGCACGGGATAAAAACTACTCACAGCACAATACCAGTTATTGGAAAGGCATACCCTATATCGGCATCGGTCCGTCAGCTCATTCGTTCAACGGAGTTGAACGCCAATGGAATGTGGCAAACAACATGAAGTATCTAGAGTCGATATCGACCGATCAGGTACCCGCAGAAAAAGAACTCCTGAGCTTATCCGATCAATTCAACGAGTACATCATGACATCGTTGCGAACAAAATGGGGGGTCGACTATGCCTATCTCGAGAAGAGGTTCCCTTCCGATTTCCTAACTGAAATAAACGAACCTTTGCAATCATACATCGCCAGAGGGAAGGTTCAAAAATCAGAAAAACATTACATCCTCACGGATGAGGGTAAACTCATCGCCGATCAGATTGCAGCCGACCTATTCATAACCTAAAGAGACAAGACGGGTCACCATCGTTTAGCAGCGTTCAGTTTATTGACGTTATTAGCTTACTCAAGTTAACTAAGCTGGTCCTCCACAAAGCCCATAATCCGCTCAGTCGCCCCCGCCTGTTGCTGCACGTAGCCAACCGCACGATTTCCTGCCTCTATACGTACTTTATAATCCATCAGTTCGTCCATGACAAGTATTAATTCCCGTTCGTTGCTGATCGAGTAAGCAGCTTTCGCCTGGATAAGATCTTTCGCTTCTTGGAATTTATGATAATTAGGGCCAAAAATAACCGGCATCCCATAAGCCGCGGCTTCCAGCGTATTGTGAATACCCACGCCAAAGCCCCCTCCGATGTAAGCGATATCGCCGTAGCCATAAAGAGAGGAAAGCATCCCAACATTATCAATGATCAGAATCGGAGACTTATGTTCGGGAATCATATCAGCCTCGGTATCGGTATCATGATATGCTAAGTCCATATCTACTTCCCGCTGTTTCGACTGATCTCTTTTCAGTTGCTCAGTATGCATATAGTCGCTCAACTCGGAAAATAAGATCCCAGATGAAAATATTTTACGTGTATAATCAATGCTTTCTTTGTTGACTTCATGCGGTGCGATGATCAATTTCCAGTCGGGAAAAACTTGATGAAGTGCCAATAAGCGCTCTAGATCCTGAGGCCAGGTACTGCCGGCAACCATCACCCGATGTCCTGTCGCAAAATATGATATAACTGGTAACTCACGAACATTTTTTGCAATCTTCACAACGCGGTCAAATCGGGTATCGCCACTTAAACTAACATTATCAAAACCAATCCCCTTCAAGAGTCGGACACTCTCCTGGTTTTGCACAAAAAAATGACTAATATAGGATAACATTTGTCGAAAAAGGCCTCCATACCATTTAAAGAAAACCTGATCGGGCCTATAGATCGCCGACACCATATACAAGGGAATATTCTTAGCTTTCAATTCCCGGAAATAAAACAACCAATAGTCGTATTTTGTAAAGAAGACCATTTCAGGGTTGATTAACGCGACAAAACGCTTGGCATTAGACCGTGAATCAGCCGGCAAATAAAACACATGGTCCGCCAACGAGTAATTTCGCCTAATTTCATAGCCCGAAGGTGAAAAAAAGGTAATGACGATAGATTTATCCGGAAAACGCTTCTTAAACTCCTCTAACACAGACCGTCCTTGCTCGAATTCCCCCAGAGAAGCAAAATGAAACCAACTATGTTTCCTTGAGCTATCTACTTCGTTTTTAATCTTCTCCAGCAGTCCCTTTCGGCCGTCTACCCACTTTTTAGCTTTATTCCCAAAAATAGCACCGACTCGAATCAGAAAATGAAAAAAAGAAATACCAATGCTATACAAAACTGTCATAAAGGGAGCCAATTAATATTTTAATTAAAAGAACAACTAAAAATACAAATGTTTGCAAAAAATTTAATATTTTGTTTTTGCCAAATTAATTACCTTCGCCAAAGGTAATCATTATAATAAATCTCAATCATGAATAGAAAACGGATTCTTATTACAGGCGCAGCGGGTTTCCTGGGCTCACACCTCTGCGACCGATTTATAGCTGAGGACTTTCATGTCATCGGTATGGATAATTTAATCACCGGTGACTTACGAAATATTGAACATCTATTCCCGCGCGAAAATTTCGAATTCTATCGCCACGATGTTTCAACCTTTGTCCACGTTCCCGGCAAGCTCGATTACATCTTACACTTTGCATCACCTGCGAGCCCAATTGATTACCTAAAAATACCGATCCAAACCTTAAAGGTTGGTTCACTGGGCACGCACAATCTTCTTGGCCTTGCGCGTGCTAAAGGTGCTCGCATTCTGGTAGCCTCTACATCAGAAGTATATGGCGATCCAACCGTTAGTCCGCAAACTGAAGATTACTGGGGAAATGTCAATCCCGTTGGACCAAGGGGCGTTTATGATGAAGCTAAGCGTTTCCAGGAAGCCATCACCATGGCCTATCATACATTCCATAACTTAGAGACGCGCATTGTCCGAATTTTCAATACCTACGGCCCCAGAATGCGTCTGAACGACGGTCGCGTACTACCGGCTTTTATTGGTCAAGCCCTCAGAGGAGAAGATTTAACTGTATTTGGTGACGGCACACAAACTAGATCATTTTGTTATGTAGACGATCAGGTAGAGGGAATATTCCGTCTGCTGATGAGCGATTATGCGCAACCGGTTAACATCGGCAATCCTGATGAAATTACCATTAACCAATTCGCTGAAGAGATCATCAAATTGACAGGAACCAAACAGCGTGTTGTTAATCATGCACTGCCGGTAGACGATCCCAAACAACGACGCCCCGATATCAGCAAAGCAAAAGAGCTGTTGGGCTGGTCTCCAAAAATAGACCGGAAAGAGGGTTTAAAGATTACATACGAATATTTTAAATCGCTTCCAGAACAAGAAATTAATCATAAAGACTTTTCGTATTACAATAAATAAAAAATAAAATGAAGAAAATTTTGGTAACCGGCGGAACGGGATATATCGGATCACATACCGTTGTTGAACTTTATGAAGCAGGCTATACACCGATCATCGTTGATAACCTATCCAACTCCAACATAGGTGTGCTGGGTCAGATTGAAAAAATAACAGGAAAGAAACCGGAATTCCACAACTTTGATCTTTGCGATGAGAGAAAAGTCCAAGACTTTGTGAGTAGTAACCCCGATATTGAAGGCGTGATTCATTTTGCTGCTTACAAAGCCGTTGGTGAATCAGTTGAAAAACCATTGAAATATTATCACAACAATTTCTTTTCACTCATCAATCTACTTAATGCTTTTTCTGCTAAGCCGGTTAATTTCGTGTTTTCATCAAGCTGCACTGTTTATGGTCAACCCGACGAATTACCGGTAACCGAGGCAGCAGAAGTTAAACGGGCCGAGTCGCCTTACGGAAATACCAAACAGATTGCAGAGGAGATCTTACGTGAATCAGCAGCGAGCAATTCGAACTTTCATATACTCTCACTTCGCTATTTCAATCCCGTAGGTGCACACAAAAGTGCTTTGATTGGTGAATTACCGCTTGGTATTCCTCAAAACCTTGTACCTTTTATCACACAAACAGCCATTGGCAAGCGTGAAAAGATTACGGTATATGGGGATGACTATAATACACCTGACGGATCAGCTATCCGTGATTACATTCATGTGGTCGACTTAGCTAAAGCACACGTAGCAGCCATCCAATTGCTTGAGCAGGGAGGCAACAATAAAAACTACGATGTCTTTAATATCGGAACCGGCAAGGGAAGCTCGGTTCTCGAAGTTATTAACGCATTTGAAAAAGCAACAGGCGAAAAATTAAATTATCAGATCGGCGCACGTCGGAGTGGCGATATCGAAAAGGTGTGGGGCGATGTGAGCAAATCAAGCAAAGAACTAGGATGGAAAGCTGAATTGGACATCGAGGAAATGATGCGTTCAGCTTGGGCCTGGGAAGTATATTTGAAGGACGTAAACCCATTTGATACGGAATAACATCATGAAAAAAATTATCATCACCGGCGGAGCGGGTTTTATAGGCTCCCATGTGGTTCGTCGAATGGTGACCACCTACCCTGATTATGAGATTATCAACTTGGACAAACTCACCTATGCGGGGAATCTAGAAAACTTAAAGGATATCGAAGACAAAGCCAACTATCGCTTTATCAAAGGTGATATTGTTGATGCGGACTTCATCGACCGTCTATTCGAAGAAGAAAAACCGGATGGCATTATCCATCTAGCTGCGGAATCACATGTAGACCGCTCCATCAGTGATCCTTCTGCTTTTGTGATGACCAATGTGATCGGGACGGTTAACTTGCTGAATGCTGCGCGCAATAATTGGGAGGGCGCTTATGACCAACATCGCTTCTATCATGTGTCAACCGACGAGGTGTACGGAGCCCTGGGAGCCGAAGGGCTTTTTACTGAAGAGACGAGCTATGACCCGCATTCGCCCTACTCGGCTTCAAAGGCAAGCTCTGACCACTTTGTTCGCGCTTATGGCGACACCTACGGTTTGAATATCGTTATTTCCAATTGTTCCAATAATTATGGGTCGCATCATTTCCCGGAAAAACTGATTCCTCTAGCTATCAACAATATCAAGCATAACCAACCTATCCCGATTTATGGAAAAGGCGAGAATGTACGCGACTGGCTATGGGTTGAGGATCATGCACGGGCGATCGACTTGATCTATCACAAAGCGGCCGGCGGGTCCACTTACAATATCGGCGGCCATAATGAATGGACGAACATCGATCTGATTCATTTACTTTGCGAGATCATGGATCGGAAACTAAATCGTCCACAAGGCAGTTCTGCTGAACTCATTACCTATGTGACCGATCGCGCCGGACATGATTTGCGTTATGCTATCGACTCAAGTAAATTACAGAAAGACCTAGGGTGGACACCCAGCATTACCTTTGAAGAAGGGCTGGAGAAGACAGTCGACTGGTTCCTTGAAAACGGAGAATGGCTGGAAAATGTGACGAGCGGACAGTACTTGGAATACTATAAACAGCAATATAAAGACTAACGGATACAGGTAAAATATTCTGAATGATTTATTCGTATCGCAAGGCCTCCACAGGGTCTAGCTTGGAGGCTTTCGATGCGGGATAAAAACCAGAAATCACGCCGACGATAACACAGACGGCGATACCTACCACCATCCATAGCCAAGGAATGAGGAAGCTGGCACCCAATATAAGGGCGACACCATTTCCTATAATCAAGCCAAGAGCAATTCCAGCTATCCCTCCCATAATACAGATCACAATCGCCTCTGTAAGAAACTGGCGTCTGATTAATTGTGGATTGGCACCCACCGCCTTTCGCAGTCCTATTTCGCGAGTACGTTCGCTTACCGAAACCAACATAATATTCATAAGACCAATCGACGCCCCGACCAAGGTAATTAATCCAATCACTATAGCACCCATTGTAATATAAGCCAAATTACTCATCAGGGTCTGTACGATGGCATCACTCTTCGTAATCTCAAAATTATTTTCCTGTTTAACCTCCACGCCACGAATATTTCTAAAGAGGGCTGTCGCCTCACCAATTCCGGCATCCATCATTTCAGGCCGATCCAACATAACCGTGATGGTATAAGACGGTCTGGTTGCTGGCATAATAGCCCTTGCCCTTACCAAAGGAATAATGGTTGTATTATCGCCACCCATTCCAGCACTTGATCCCTTGTCTTCCAATACACCAATAATGGTAAAACGCATATTCCCGATGGTGATGATTTTATTCAGCGGATCTTCATTATTCTTAAAAAGACTGCTTTTGATCTTCGATCCAATGATGACAACGTTCGTTCCGAGCTCTAGTTCGCGCGAAGTAAAATTACGTCCCAACCCCAGTTTATAACCACCAGTTTCCAGAAAATGAGCATCTCCTCCCTGAACCGAAACATTCGGATTAGTCTTCTCACTTCCATATTTGACCGTTGAGCCGCCTGTTACCCATACCTTAACCGACACCTTCGCCGGAAAAGTAAATTCATCACGAAAGGCAACCGCTTCATCATAGGTGATATTAGGATAAGTTTTCGGTCGCTCACCTTGTCCGCCAATACGGATATTGAGTCCTCTATTCTGGATATTAAAGGCGCTGGAGCCCATCGCCGAGAATGATTCGGTCATCGATTTCTCAATAGCGTCAATCGACGTAAGAATCCCCACCAATGCGGTGATCCCAATAGCAATAATTAAAGCAGTCAAAAATGCGCGCAGGCGATTGCTCCCGATGGATTGCAGCGAGATTTTGACCGTTTCACGCAAAGACATTTTTACTGCCATAAAATTACTGTTTTACGTTAGACCGTCCTCGGATACGAATGTTACAGAAAGAAGAAGATTAGGCTGGATTTTCTCCGCGCTGCAGCTCAAACACGGTAATCTCAGGCAAAATACCGACACGTCCGGGATAGCCTAGGAAGCCAAAACCGGTGTTAACATAAAGCTGTTGTCGCCCCTCCTGATACAGACCAGCCCACTCTTTATAAATATACTGAACCGGGCTCCATTGGAAGCTTTTAGTACGGACACCAAACTGCATCCCGTGTGTATGACCACTAAACGTAGCATCCACATCCGGATGATCCAGTATTTGCGCGCGCCAATGTGATGGATCATGAGAAAGCAATAGCTTCACAGGCATATCTTCCGTTCCTACTAGTGCCTCTTTCAAATCACCATATTTCGGGAAGCGCGTTCCAGCACCCCAGTTTTCGACACCAATGATACCAATTTCCTCATTGTCAACCTTCAGCTTGCGATTTTCATCCAATAGCAAGTCCCAACCCATCTCACGTTGCGCCTTTTTAATCAGCTCCAAGTTCCGCGCTTTCTCGGGAGATGGTGCATGACCAAAGTGATATTCGCCATAGTCATGGTTACCTAAAACCGAGTAAATACCCAGTGGAGCCTTTAGTTTTGCAAAAATATCTTTATAGTCTTTCAACTCAGACGCAAGATTATTAACCAAATCACCTGTAAAGAAGATCACATCAGGCTTTTCACCCAAGACCTTCTCAATGCCTCCCAAGACCGCCTTCTGATTATAAAAGCTTCCCGAGTGTATGTCAGACAGCTGAACAAGTTTCATCCCATGAAAAGCCTTCGGCAACTTGGGTAAATACAACTTTTGTCTTCTCACCCGATAGTCGTATGCACCCGATACAATCCCCCAACTTAGCGTCGTGAAGGGCACAGCTGCTAGTACGATCCCTGTCTTGGCCAAGAAATCCGATCTAGAAATCCCCTTCTTCTTCTCATTCAGCAGCGCGCCTTCTTCGGGCAGCTTGTCGCTCACCTCAGCTGGCAAAGGCTCGCCGGCATCCCGATTCTTATTAAAGAGCCGTCTCGTCACCCATAGCGCTCCGCGCCGTACATCGTCAATTAGAAAAAATAGAGCGAAGACTACTTTGGTAACGAACGTAATAAAGAAAGCCACAAGGACGATCGACCGGACGGTTAGTCGCAGATCCAGATAAACCGTCGCAATAATCCCAATAAATAATAGTACCGAATATGTCCACCAAAGTATAGAAAAGACCCTTGATTTCGCCCACTTAATATTCGTGGCGCGTAAAGCCTTATAGATATAAATATCTAAAACGAGGAGAATAATCGAATTTAAGATGATAAATCTCATGAATATGACTTAGGCAAGTATTTGCTTTTCTTCTTTTAGCACAAAGTTTTTTAAGATATCGATCCAACGAGGATCATCATTCAAACTTTCCACTAATTGCACTTTTTCTCCACCCGCTTCAACAAATTCCTCCTGATATTCAACCGCAATCTCGTAAAGTGTTTCCAGACAGTCCGCCACAAAAGCCGGGCAAAAAACCAACAAACGTTTTTTACCTTCCTTCGCCAGTTCGTGAATCGTCTGACTGGTGAAGGGCTCTATCCACGGTTCCTTTCCTAAACGCGACTGGAAGCTTACCGTATATTGATCTTTCGTTAAGCCTAAATTCTCAGCAATCAAACGTGCGGTATCAAAACATTGTGCCGAATAACAAAAGTAATTCTTATCTGTAATCGTTTGGCAGCAGTCGGCGCCTTTCAAGCAATGCAGTTTCGTGTCATCTGCTTTTAACAATTGGCGTTGAGGCAATCCATGAAAACTAAAGATCACATGATCATAATTTTCGACACCGTATTTACGACCATTATCAGCAAAAATATCAATCATTTCCGGCAGATTATGGTAAGAGTTCATGAAGTTGATTGCTGGAATCACCTGCCATTTACTAACAATCTCCATAACCTTTTGATGCACAGAACCGGTAGTTGCTGAAGCATACTGCGGAAACAATGGTATCACCTGAATAGACTTCACCTTTTGAGCCCGCAGTTCGTTGAGAGCCGACTCAATTGACGGCTTCTGGTAGCGCATCCCCAGCGCAACTACGTATTCATCGCCCAACAGTTCCTGCAGTCTTTCTTTATTCTGCATACCGTAGATCAACAATGGCGAACCTTCATCTGTCCAAATGGCCTTGTAAATCTTTGCAGACTGCGGAGCACGAAAAGGAATAATAGCACCACGCACCAATAAGTTTCTTGGGATCGGCTTGATATCAATTACCCGTCCGTCCATCAAGAACTCATCTAAGTACCTACGAACATCTGAAACCGATGGGCTGTCGGGGGTGCCCAGATTTATTAACAATATTCCCTTTTTCATCATGCCGCAAAGTTACGAAAACCAAGAAATTAAGAAGTAAACTTGTGATAATCGGAGATTAATATGACCCAAATCAATATTTTATTAGTTCATCACGAACATTTTCCATCAACCACATAGGCGTGGAGGTTGCCCCGCATATACCTACACGGTCATTTTCCTGAAAGATGGTAGCGTCTAATTCGCTCGGGTCAGAGATAAAGTATGTATTCGGATTCGCTTTCAAACACACATCATAAAGAACCTTACCATTTGAAGACTTCTTGCCTGCTACAAAGACAATTTTATCATAGCCTTGAGCAAAGGTACCCAAATCTTCATAGCGACTAGAAACTTGGCGACATATCGTGTCATTCGCACGCACATCATAACCCCTGTTCAAGAGCTCCTCTTTGATTTCATAAAACTTATCGGTACTCTTGGTCGTTTGGCTATATAGCGTAAATTTTTGTGGCAAGTCCACATGATCCAACTCTGCTATATCTTGAAAGACAATGGCCTCTCCATTCGTTTGCCCCTGCAGACCGATCACTTCGGCGTGCCCATGTTTCCCAAAGATCAGCACCTTCTCCTTTTCATCAAAGGTGGTTTTGATACGATTCTGAAGTTTCAGCACAACCGGACATGAAGCATCAATCAGCGTAATATTATTCTCAAGCGCAATCCTATAAGTCTCCGGTGCCTCACCATGAGCGCGAATCAATACCTTCTCATTCTTTAAATTCGGCAAATCTTCATGACCAATAATGCGGAGACCTTTGTCTTTTAGTCGCACTACCTCTTTATCATTGTGAACAATATCTCCTAGACAATACAGATAGCCATCCTCTTCCAAAATCTCCTCGGCCATATCAATAGCGTAAACAACACCAAAGCAGAAACCAGAGTCTTTATCGATTGATACTGATAAGTTTAATCCCATGACATACAAAGATAAGCAATTGCGCTATATTTAGCTAGCACTCTATTTTCTAGCACTCTATTTTAAGGCATCCAACATTTTAAACATTTTCAGTCGCATCGGTTGCGAGCGTCCCATGTGATTGTTGATCAGAAACGAAAAAACAAGTGGTGTACCATCCGGAGCCGTATGGTAGCCCGTATAGCCCAAAACCCCACCAATCGTACCACTCTTCATCTTCATGTTGTTATAAGTTGGCATATTTTCATAATAACTTCCAAACCAGTTTTGCTTTTTAGCATATAAGAGGATCTTCGCCATCGCCATGGTTGTTACCCGACTTTCAGGCGATAGGCCGCTACCATCCTTGATTTTCAACGCGCCTTCATCTTCGCCGATTTTTTCACTCCAATACTCGCGTTCCCAGTCGACCGCCTCGCCTGTCTCCGGATCAGAACCTTCCTGCAGCGCTGCCGTTTTCAATAGCGCCTCGCCATACAGGTTAATGCTTCGTTTCATAAACCAATAACAGATCTGACTGATCGTTGGAGAAAAGTAACGATCTAGCAAGGTCGTCTCTAACGGTATTCCCTCGCCATCCGACTTCATCAAAAAGGCCGTATTAGCAGGCTCCGCCACCGAGACCCCTGCTTCATCCAACGCCATTTGCAAACTCCACGCCGCATCCAAGGCTCCATCAGGAATTGATATTTCAATTTGCTTATTCAAGTCGGAAGCATAGGTTCCTCTCAAAACGATAAACGACGAATAAGGCGCTGAATATGCATACACCTGATCACCTGTACCCGCTTTGCCTATTGTTACCTCATTAATAATTTTCAGATAAGGCTTATTCGGAGACGTACGGAGCAATGAAGCCGGACCGCCCACCTTACCTTTTCCGGATAGAATAATTTTAAATTTATTTTCACGCCAATTTAGCGAGGATACACTAGAGCCATAGTATTGTCCCATATCAACCCAAGTCCACCCGCTTGGCGCCATCTGTCCATTAAACAGAATATCGTCACCGATAATAGATCCATTGATTTTCTTAATACCTGCACGCTTTATCGCCGAGACCCACTGCGCGAGAATGTTTTCTGGTTTAGTTTCTTCAAAATTTTCGCTACCTAGAGAAGGATCTCCCGTACCTTGTATAATCACATCGCCATTCAACACACCGTCGCCGTCGATCTGACCACTATAGCGTAAACTGGTTTCATATTTATAGTTACCCCCCATAACCGAGTAGGCGGTCGCCGTCGTAATCGCCTTCATGGTCGAGGCCGTCGCCAAACCCGTCCCCTCATTTTTTGCATACACCGTTTCCCCGGTATTAGCATTGAGTACGGTGATGGATGCAATTCCGTATTTCATATTCGGATCCTGCTCAAAGGCTTCAAAAGCATTTTCAATCTTTTGACTTAGGTTTTGAGCTAAAGAAGCTTGCGTGAAAAACAGCAAAGTAACAATGAGTGTAGAAAGGTATTTCATAGACATATGGATTAACAATAAGGGTAAAAATACAAATTAGAGGCATATCTAAAGATATATTTTTCTTTTAGGCATAAAAATTGCCTTCCAGTGTATAAATAATCTTCAACCATCACATTATGAATGTAAAAAGAACTTTTGGAACCATTCTGACCGTGCTCGGAATCATCGGATTAATCTATGTAGGTGTGCAATTTGTACAGCACAGCGAAGCCTACAGACAGTTGCTAGTTATAGGTATCATCGGCATCATCTTCTTTTTCTCGGGTATCGGACTTGTCCGCAATACGAAAGACGAAGCTTAGATCAGTCGGTCTTTAACAACCAGTGTATTGGCCAGTTTATCATGCCAACATTGCTGTTTACGGTTAAAGAAGCCGAGCAGAAAACCCAAGCCAAAACTCAGAAAACCCAGTACTTTGCCAAAATTTCGCAAAAGCGACTTGGCGAAGCTGATGGGTTGGCCGTGGGCATCACAAACCCTGATTCGAAGAATTAATTTCCCCGGGCTGCCTTGATATTTAGAACACTCCATAAAGAGCGTTATCAAAAACTTTATAGGAATCAATGCAAGCAGGCCGGTCAATGCTAAAGGGAGACGCTCTTCCGGCAGCGTAATCCCGATAATTGGCACGAGTACTAAGATACAATAAACAGCGAAAGCCAGAAAAAAGTCAATTGCCCACGCTAGCAGTCGCACATCCAGAGTCGCAAAGTACTGCGGTTCCGTCGTTTGGTATTCAACGGCCAACAAACGACTTAATTCGGGCAATTCACGTAACTCCTTAAAGTCGGAAGCCCCTTGCTCTTTGACAAAATCACTCGTCTTTAGATTCAGCAACTTCAACTCCGCCAAGGTATAGGCTTTGCTGGGTTTGCCGTGCTGAACAACCGTATACCGCTTCTCTTCCACAGGCTCCTATTTTTCAATCAATATTGACTCACCCGTACACTAGACAGGCCACTCTCAATATGAATTGTATATCGCTTCTCAGCAGCATCAAAGTTACCTAACACATAAGAGCCATCGCTTTGCTTGCTAAAGCCGTCGAAGTTCTTTGATGACAGTGCAGATTCAGCGATGATACGACAAGCAGCTTCTTTCGGTATCTCCAATTCAAATTCAGCGAGTCCACCTTCAAAATCGACTTCCGACTTGGCAGACTGGGGCATTCCGAGCCTAGCTTTGACACTAGCCACACCGCCCTCGATCGTCAGTTTTTCCAATTTATAGGCGCTTAGATCGAAATTTGCCGTCCCAGCACCAATTTCCAAGCTGATGTCCCAAATCGGATTCGTATTCAAATGCATGATTACCGAGTTATCGTTGCTATCCTCACCTGAACGCTTAGAATCCTCATCAGACATCCTAAAGTCCAAATCAGCTTTAGAACCCGAACGAACTTCTTTTAACGAAAAGTTCGAAAAATCAGAAGCAGCATCGGCCTCAAATAGCTGATCGGTTGGTTCTCCGATGCGATAGGAAATTACCCCACCTTCAATAGACAGCTCTGCAAATTCGATCGCCGTATCATAAGGACTTTTGAAGTTCTTACTAGCCCTAGTCGACGTTCCATGATCTGACCCCGATGAATCCCATTCAAAATTTCGATCGTGATCATTAAATATCCGGCCCAAAAGACCGTTATTCTTGGGTACAGTGAGTCCTTGATAGGCAAAGAGAGCCAATACACCCAAGGTTACAAAAACCATGATATAATTACTTTCGGTTTTCTCCGGCAAAAGGTATCCGATTCCAATTAAAATGATCAATACCGGCCAAAGTGAAAAAACAGCCGACCAGTTAAAGTTGATATATCCTAGATTTGTAAACAGAAGAATGAATCCTACAAAGAGGACCAACAAACCCCAACTTATTCTTTTCACATTCATAATAAAAAACCTTTAGGTCCATATTTAGATCTGCCCCCTTCGAGGTCGAACCACTATTTTATCCACATTTGCACCTTCACTCATTGATAGTACAGATACCACAGCCTTGGCAATATCTTCCGGCAATATAAATTCGCTTGCCGGCACGGTGGTGCCATCCCAAGAGGAGGTTAAAGTAGAACCAGGAACGATCTCAGTGACCTTGACCCCATGTTGCTTTAGTTCCTCGCGAATGACATTAGTTAGACCAGCCAGCGCCGACTTTGTTACAGAATAGGAAGCCGCGCTTGGCACCGCTTCTCTCGCCGCTACGGAGCTAATCGTAAAAACATACCCCTCGCTACGCGCTTTCATAGACTTGGTAACGGTCCGAGACAAGGCATGGGGCGCAAACACATTTACCTGCATATGTTGCCGTAGGGCATTTTCGTCTTCATCCAAAAAATGACCCGGGACAAACAAGCCCACATTATTAATCAGCACGTCTACCTGTTCAACTTCCCGCTCCAACCAGACACATAAGGAACGTACTTGTTCAGGATCAGCAAAATCGCAGGAACGAAGGTACACTTTCACCCCTGCGTTCACTTCTTGTATTTCCTTTTCCAGCCGGAGCAAGTCGTCCTGCTTCCTGGCACAAGCTATCACATGATAACCCTCATGAGCCAAAGACAAGGAAATGGCTCTACCCATCCCTTTTGTCGCTCCCGTAATCAGTGCTGTTTTCATAATTATTTCTACTCTGCTAGCTAGGTTTTAAAAAATTAAAATTACAAATTTTAAAACATTATATTTACCCCAATATATCGTTATTTATGTTTTTTACGCATTTCGGCAAATATCTAATTCTTTTAAAAAAGGTCTTCAAAAAACCTGAAAAGTGGAGTATCTATTGGAAAGAGATTTTCTTAAACATGAATAATATAGGTGTTGGCTCGCTGGGACTGGTAGGCATCATATCTACCTTTATCGGAGCGGTAATGACCATGCAGATAGCCTTCCAGTTGGTTTCCGACCTCATCCCCTCTTCCATTATCGGACAGATTAACCGTGACTCCAGTATATTAGAATTGAGCCCGACCATCACCGCCCTCGTTTTAGCCGGAAAGGTCGGATCCTCTATTTCCTCCCAGATAGGCTCCATGCGCGTATCGGAGCAGATCGATGCCTTAGAAATCATGGGTATCAATGCACCGGGCTATTTAATCCTACCTAAGATATTAGCCGGCATCACGATGGTACCCCTTTTGGTTATCGTCTCTATTTTTCTTGCCTTAGCTGGCGGTTTAATGGGAGGTGCGCTGTCTGGAGCCGTTACGCCGGCCGAATACATCACGGGTATCACGAGCGATTTTAATGGCTATACCGTAGCCGTAGCCTTGGTAAAAGCCTTTGTGTTCGGATTCATCATCACGTCGGTTTCAGCATTTCAGGGCTTCTATGTAACGGGAGGATCTCTGGAGGTAGGTTATGCCAGTACGAAGAGTGTAGTTGTTAGTTGTATTACCATTTTAGCTTGCGATTACATTATAACGGCTGTCATGTTATAACAAATAAAATCCATAATAGGGAACGCATGATTGAGATAGTTGATATTCATAAATCGTTTGGAGATAACGAAGTCCTTAAAGGAATTTCTGCAACATTTGAACCCGGTAAAATAAGTTTGATTATCGGCGGATCGGGCTCCGGTAAAAGTACCTTACTAAAATGTATGGTTGGCTTACACAAGCCCAATGCCGGCAGAGTCCTGTACAACGACGTCGAATTTACGCGATTGTCTTTTGAAGAAAGAATCCCCATCCGGAAAGAAATCGGCATGCTTTTTCAAAATTCAGCCCTCTTCGATTCCATGACCGTAGAGCAGAACATTATGTTCTCCCTGGATATGTTTACCGAGATGAGTCGCGGCGAGAAGGTAGATCGCGCCAACTTTTGTTTGGAGCGGGTAAACCTGAAAGGCACCAACGATCTCTATCCGGCAGAACTGTCGGGAGGTATGAAGAAGCGAGTTGGTATTGCTCGTGCTATTTCCATGACTCCAAAATATCTTTTTTGTGATGAGCCAAATTCAGGACTGGATCCACAAACCTCCATCCTGATCGACGAACTCATCCAAGATCTAACCGAAGAATTTAATACAACCACCATTGTCGTTACCCACGACATGAACTCAGTAATGGGCATTGGCGACTATATTTTATTTCTTTACAAAGGCCATAAAGAATGGGAAGGCTCCAACAAAGAGATTGCCCACACGGAGGTCGAAGAGCTAAACAAGTTTGTCTTCGCTAGTCCCTTTATGAAAGTTGCCAAAAAAAGTTTCTAGTCGCTTAATACATGGCCAAAACATCACAACCCTTACAAACTACTCCCAGCGAGTGGAACGATTACCAACTTGTCGATAGCGGTAATGGAGAAAAGCTCGAACGTTTTGGTGCCGTTACTCTCATCCGACCCGAGCCGAGCGCCAATTGGCCGAAATCGCTTTCCGGCGAAGAGTGGCATCAGAAACATGACGCACGCTTTGTCGCACGCTCCAATACCCAAGGTGAATGGGTTAAAAAATCAAAAAACAAGCCATCCGAATGGCATATCAATTACCATGTCGGTCAGGTCAACATCAAGCTTCGCTTAGCGCTTACCAAATTCAAACATATCGGTATTTTCCCCGAACAAGCCGCCAATTGGCAGTATATCGCGTCGTCCCTCATTAAATTTAAAAATCCGGCACCCAAGGTATTGAATCTTTTCGCTTATACAGGTGGTGCATCCATCGTCGCCAAAGCCTGCGGTGCGGACGTCACGCATGTCGATTCCATTAAGCAGGTGGTCACCTGGGCCAATCAAAATCAGGAACTATCCGGACTAAGGGACATCCGCTGGGTAGTGGAAGATGCGTTTAAATTCGTGAAACGCGAAATGAAACGAGGCAATCTTTACAACGGCATCATCCTCGACCCGCCGGCATACGGTCACGGTCCGAAAGGCGAACGTTGGAAGCTGGAAAATCAGATTGAAGAAATGATCGAACAGGTAAGTGGACTACTGGATCCGAAGGAACATTTCCTAGTGCTTAACACCTACACCCCGGGCTTCAATACAGAGGATATTGAACGAGTGATTAAAACCCATAATCCGCGCATAAGGAACCTGGAAACAGGCGACCTGTATTTACAATCATCGACAAAACGTAAGCTGATTATGAGCAATTACGGTCGCTTTAGAAAATCATTATAATATCCTTATGAAAAACAATATCTTCTTCCAATTGATTTACCTGACGACAGCCTTCGCAGTCTGTTTGTCATCTTGTGGTTCAAGTGTAGATCAAGCCAACGGTCAAGAATCGCATAGCGACAGCCTCACAGTTGACAGCTTAGTTAAGGTCGAGCCGGAAGCCGAAAAACCGGTCTCCTTGATGGTAGACTCTAGCGAGTTTCGCGAGCAAATGCAGGCTTTGGTTAATGGAGACACCACCGGTATATGGCCGGTCGATGATCAACCGATCCCTCTCGCGGGAGCTATCCTACCGCAAAAAAGAATCATAGCGTATTATGGCAATCTATACTCAAAGCGCATGGGTATCCTTGGTGAATATGCGCCGAAAGAAATGCTTTCTCGCCTCGATCAAGAAATAGAAAAATGGAATCAAGTAGATTCCACACGCGAAGCCATACCGGCACTCCATTATATCGCCGTTGTAGCCCAAGGCAGTGCCGGCAAGGATGGAAAATACAGAAATCGGATGCCCGACAGCCAAATCGACTCTGTACTGGCTATTGCTAAGATGCGTGATGCACTTGTCTTTTTAGACATCCAAGTTTCCCTGAGCACCATTCAGGATGAGCTTCCCCATCTTGATAAATACCTCAAACTTCCTCATGTGCACTTGGGTATCGACCCCGAATTCTCGATGAAAGACGGATCCAAACCCGGCAGAAAAATAGGTCATTTTACAGCAGACGACATTAATTACGCCAGTAACTATCTGGCCAAATTGGTCCAGGAACACAACCTGCCGCCAAAAGTATTTATTGTCCATCGTTTTACACAGGGTATGGTCAGAAACTATCAGGACATCCAGTTACATCCCGAGGTACAGACCGTCATCCATATGGACGGATGGGGACCACCGGCATTAAAAAAAGACACCTATAGACGCTATATCTACAAAGAACCCGTAGAGTTTACCGGCTTTAAAATCTTTTATAAGAACGATATCAAACAAGCCCCCAATCGTCTACTAACCCCTGGGGAACTGATGGAACTGAAACCCATACCAGTTTACATCCAGTATCAGTAAATAATTATGCGTAAATTTGATTCTTTATCAATTCAGGTAAAATAAAAAATACAAAACCGATGAAAGCAACTTTAGGAGGCGGATGTTTTTGGTGTACGGAAGCTGTTTTCCAAAAGCTAGAAGGCCTCAATGAAATCATACCCGGGTATATGGGCGGAACGACCCCTAACCCCAGCTACGAGGAAGTATGTAGCGGTACAACAGGACATGCCGAGGTCATCCAAATAAACTACGACGAAGATCAATTAAATTATCAAGATATCTTAGGTGTCTTCTTCAAGACACATGACCCTACCACCCTTAATCGTCAAGGCAACGACATTGGGACCCAGTATCGTTCAGAAATATTTTATCATAACGAAGAACAAAGAGAACAAGCAGAAGCCTTTATCAAAGGTTTAACAGAGCAACAGGTCTTCGACAGGCCGATTGTAACCAAAGTATCTCCGGCCGATACCTTCTATGAGGCAGAAGACTATCATGTCAATTATTTCAACCGCAATCCTAACCAACCTTATTGCGCAGCGGTCATCCGTCCGAAAGTCGACAAATTTGTTAAAAGTTTAGCGTAGAAATAAAACAAATGGGCTAGAATAAGCCCATTTGTCCTTTATCGTCCATCTCCAGATCGTCTGGGTTGGTGATTTCCAATTCAATCTTAGAAGACTCCTTTTTGGCAGGATCTTCCTTTTTATCATCAGCCGACTTCGTATCAGCAGGCTTAGTATCAGTCCCCTTTTCTTCCGCCTGAACCGTATTCGGTTCATCCGAAACTTCCTGATCACCCGCTATTTTTTCTGTCGAAAGCAATTGAAGCTTCTTCACGTCATGCGGCGTTAGTCGGTTGCCTTGTGCCTTCATCCCTTTCACGTCGATAAATTCTGCTAAGTCCTGCTCGTAGCTTTCTGGTGTTTTCGATTTACCTTTTAAGATATCCACCTTAACTATCGGATTATCCGCATTACTGATGACCATCAGCTTAGAACCCGCCTCCTCATTTATCAGGCTTGTCCGCTTTCCGATAGGCATATTTTCAATCAAGAAACGCTTCACATAGTAATTACCCGACTTCCCGTCCTTATGAATCACCGAATACACCCGCTCCGGATCATATTTCTCAATCTTAACAAACTCATGGTCGAAATGCGTACTCAAGTCGAACGAACGCAACTCATAGCTACCATCCTTTAACACCACCAAAATCTTATCGTCCCCATCAAACTCACCCAGGTACAGACCTCGTTCATCCACATTCAAACGGTTCAACGTCTCATCAAACCATATCTTGCGACCAGCTAGCGTAGACACCCCTTCTTTTTTCAGCACAATCTTCTTGATCGGATACTTCGTAACGATATTCCCCTTTGAGCCGCGACCCTTGATTGCTATCTCAGCAAAGTCAATATCAAGTTGTAGCTTCCTTAACTTCGAATGCGCGCGCAACTGCACATTCACGACTTCCGCCTCACCATTTGGATTGGCCGTAAAATATAACATCTTATTCCCCTTGTTGCCTGTTGTCAAGTCATATTCCTTATCACGCGTTACCCCTAAAATCGAGAAACGTTTTACATAAGAAACCCCAGTCTTCCCATCTCGGTAAATCATATTGTAAACCGTACGATCATCCCCCTTCTTAAACACGGCTACGTGAACAATCCCTTTCCCCACAAATACCTTATCCTGAATTTTTGTCACCACCATCTTACCATCTTCCCTAAACACGATGATATCGTCCAGATCAGAGCAATCACCCACATATTCATCCTTACGCAGTCCCGTACCGATAAACCCGTCGGCCCGGTTCACATAAAATTTGATATTCGCCAAGGCCACAGCCGCAGCTTCTACCTTCTCAAAAGTCCGCAACTCAGTTTTCCGTTCCCTTCCTTCACCATACTTTTCCTTCAGCTTTTCAAACCAAGCAATCGCATAATCCGTCAGATGCCTCAAGTGATGCTTCACTTTCTTAATCTCCTCCTCATAGCCCTTCATCTGTTCATCCGCCTTTTTCACGTCGAAACGCGTAATGCTACTCATCGGCTTATCGATTAACCGTTTGTAATCTTCCGGCAAGATTTCACGATAAAACTGAGAGAAGAAAGGCTCAAACAAGGTATTCAAAACCTCCACTACCGTCTCAAAGTTGCCCGCTCCCTCATAGTCTGGATGCTTATACATCCCTTCCTGAATGAAAATCTTCAAGAGCGAACTAAAGAAAATCTTCTCGAGCAACTCATTGAGCTTAATCTCTAATTCCTGCTTCAACAAGCCTCGTGTAAACTTCGCATTTTCGATCAGCACATCGTTTACACTCATAAACTGCGGCTTCTCATTCCTGATCACACAGGTATTCGGAGAAATAGACACCTCACAATCCGTAAATGCATAGAGCGCATCAATCGTCACATCCGGAGAAACCCCAGAGGCCAGGTGCACGATAATCTCGACATGTTGAGCCGTATTATCCTCAATCTTCTTAATCTTTATTTTCCCTTTGTCGTTCGCCGAGATCACACTGTCAATCAAACCGCCCGTCGTCGTTCCAAACGGAATCTCCGTAATCGCCAGCGTTTTCCGATCCCGTTCCTCAATCTTGGCGCGAATCTTAATCCGTCCCCCACGAAGTCCTTCATTATAAGCCGAGCAATCTGCCATCCCCCCCGTTGGGAAGTCCGGAAAAATATTAGGCCGCTCACCCTTCAATGCCAAAATACAGCCGTCAATCAACTCAATAAAATTATGCGGCATAATCTTGGTCGCCAAACCTACAGCGATCCCTTCAGCCCCCTGTGCCAGCAGCAGCGGAAACTTCACCGGCAAGGTCACCGGTTCCCTGTTCCGCCCATCATAACTCAACTGCCACACCGTCGTATCCGGATTGAACACCACATCATTGGCAAATTTTGACAAGCGTCCCTCAATATAACGCGGAGCAGCGGCTGAGTCGCCCGTTATCGGATCCCCCCAGTTACCCTGCGTGTCAATCAACAAATTCTTTTGCCCCAATTGCACCATGGCATCACCAATGGAAGCATCCCCATGCGGATGGTACTTCATTGTATTACCGATGACATTCGCCGCTTTGTTATATCGGCCATCGTCCAATTCCTTCAAGGAATGCAGGATCCGCCGTTGAACCGGCTTTAAACCATCGTTAATATAAGGAACCGCCCTGTCAAGAATCACATAGGACGCATAATCTAGAAACCATCGCTCATATAAACCCGAAAGAGGAATCACCCGACTACCCGATAACTCACCATTCCCTTCTCCCTCCGGCAATTCGTTGTTTTGATTTATTTCTTCACTCATATCAAATAATATATGCAATTAAATTTAGCATTTGCTGTAAAAATACAAATTCAAGTAAATTATACTATTTTTATTTTTTATTTCAAACCAACGAACACATTATTACCGATGAAACAAACACTCACCTGTCTATTTCTTGCCAGCGCAACCCTCGTTGCCTGCAACAATAACGAAAGCACTGAGGCCCCTGCGGTTGACTCCGTAGCCATGAATGCCATCAGTGAAGAAAGCTTTGTCAACACCGTTAAGACCCTGTCGTCCGACGAATTTCTTGGTCGCATGCCCTTCACCGAAGGCGAAACCAAAACCATCAACTATCTCAAA
The DNA here is from genome assembly GCF_042159835.1 of Albibacterium profundi. NCBI lineage: Bacteria > Pseudomonadati > Bacteroidota > Sphingobacteriia > Sphingobacteriales > Sphingobacteriaceae > Albibacterium > Albibacterium profundi. The sequence goes on from NZ_JBBVGT010000002.1 coordinate 779,636, forward strand.
GAACAATTTGAGAGTCTTGGATTGGCGCCCGGCAATGGCGACAGCTATTTCCAGGAGGCACCCCTGGTTGAAATCACCTCCTTCCCCAACCAGACCCTGACCCTAAGCGGTGAGAACGGAAGCATCAACCTCAACCTCCTTGACGATTTCGTTATGGGCAGTCGGCATTTAGAAGAAAACATCCAAGTAGAAGACAGCGAGCTTATCTTTGCCGGCTTTGGAATCGTAGCCCCTGAATATGATTGGAACGACTATGAGGGCCTCGATGTAGAAGGCAAAACCGTTGTAGTGATGGTCAATGACCCCGGTTATTACGACAAGAGTTTATTCAAAGGTGAAACCATGACCTATTACGGTCGCTGGACCTATAAATTTGAGGAAGCCGCCCGCCAAGGCGCTACCGGCATTCTCATCATCCACGACACCGGAGCCGCCAGCTATGGCTGGAATGTTGTACGTTCCGGTTGGAGCGGCCCGCAAATGGCACTCGAGTCAGAAGACAATGGAGCTTCACTTGCCAAATTCGAAGGTTGGTTAAGCGCAGAATCCGCTAAACAAATGTTTGCCCTTGCCGGAGTTGATGCCGACATCATCGAACAAGCCAAAAAGCCCGGCTTCAAAGCCGTGGACCTGGGCCTAAGCACCAGCGCCAGCATCCGCAATGAAGTAGAACACTCCACCTCCAATAATGTTATCGCCAAATTAGAAGGCAGCGAGCGCCCTGACGAAGTGATCATCTATGCCGGCCATTGGGATCACCTAGGTATTGGCGAGCCCTTAGAAGGCGACTCCATTTACAATGGCGCGATTGACAATGCTACCGGCATTGCAGCCATCCTAGAAATTGCCAAGGCATTTACCCAAGCCAGCGTAGCACCCGAGCGTACCATTCTGTTTATGGGACTCACCGCCGAAGAGCAAGGACTTTTAGGATCAGAATACTATGCCACTCACCCCATTTACCCATTATCGAAAACCGTTGCCAACATCAACATCGATGCGATGGGCGCTACAGGTGAAACCAAAGACATCACCGTCATTGGTCTTGGTCAGTCCGAAATGGACGAATACGTTGAAGAAGCCGCTAGTCTACAAGGCCGCAGCATTCAGGGCGACCGCAACCCATCGGCAGGGTCCTTCTTCCGTTCAGACCATTTCAACTTTGCCAAAGTTGGCGTTCCGGCCATCTATGCAGGCGGCGGAAGCAACTATGTTGACCAAAGCGAAGAAGCCCAGAGCAAGCGCGAAATGTTTGCCGGTAGGTATCACACCCAGAAAGACGAGTACGACGAATCTTATTGGCAGCTGGGCGGTATCATGAACGACATCAAGCTGTTCTTCCAAGTAGGTTATACATTAAGCATGGAAACCACTTTTCCTAAATGGAAAGAAGGGTCAGAATTTAAAGAAGCTGGAGAGAAGAGGTAATTACACTTTACCTCTCCAACTTTGTACGTCGACAGTGCTTCGTGTTAGCGACTGGTCTCCACCATAAATAAGATGAGAATGAACCGGTGCCGATTGTATAATCTTTGCAAAATGCTGTAGATTCTTAAATATGTCGTTATTCAGTGTCTGTGTAGCTTTTATTTCAAAAACGTCGAAATATTCTGGAGTCTTCAGAAGCAGATCGACTTCAAGTCCGTTATGATCTTGCCAGAAATAATAGTCACGATGCAAATATCGGTGCTCATTTATTTTTTGAAAATTTGCTATAACCATATTTTCGAAAAGATTCCCTTTCAAGCGGTTCGTCAGAACTTCTTGATGCTCTCTTATTCCCAATAAATAGCAGATCAGCCCCGTATCATAAAAATAAAGTTTTGGAGTTTTGACGAGCCGCTTATTGAAATTTTCATGATAGGGATACAGCAAGAACACAATATAGCTACTTTCTAAGATCGATAGCCATGCTTTAGCAGTGGGTTGGGAAATATTGCATTCATTAGCAATAGCATTGAGACTCAACAATTGCCCTGCTCGCGCGGCGCAAAGCTTCAGAAAAGTCCGAAAGCTATTGGTATCCCGTATATTGATCAACTCCGTTACATCCTTTTCGATATAGGTCTGTATGTAGTTGGTATAAAAATCTGGCGGTTCAATACCTCGATGGTAAACCGCAGGATACCCCCCTTTAAAACATGCTTCTGCATAACTGTCTGGCAAAATCGAGGTGTCCATCATTTCCTCCTGATCCAATGGTAGTAATCGGAACAGAGCAACTCGGCCAGCGAGAGTCTGCGTAATATTCTTAACCAAATGAAAGTTCTGTGAGCCAGATAAGATATATTGCCCCATTTGTCCTAACGCGTCTACTGCTGTCTGCAAATAAGAAAATAGTTCTGGCACGCGTTGAACCTCATCGAGGATAACCCGTTCAGAATACATTTTCAAAAAACCATTCGGATCCTCTCCTGCGAATGAGCGGTTGTCCGGATTTTCAAGTGACACATAAGTATAATCTGGGAACATCGCTTTTAGCAAGGTTGTTTTACCTGACTGTCGGGGACCGGTTACAGCGAGAATTGGGAATTTATCCTTGCGTTCAGAAATCTCTTTTGCCAGATTACGAGCGATTAATTGAGCCATATCAAACATTCATTTAATACAAAAATAAGATAAACTTTGAAATATCTACACGCAAACTTTGAAATATCGAGTTCTAAACTTTGAAATATCTGATAATATATTTTGAAATTTACGTTAAAAAAGGAAAGTCGTACAGAAAAATGTAGTATTTCACAAAAAGTCGTACGTGAAAGTGTATATTGAAAATTATATTTACACCAACTTTATTAATAACCTATAGTTCCTCATAAGCAAAATCATCTTTAGTAGGAATATGAGAATACCTATGAGAACACACCGGAATACCATATTATATCAGCTGGCTCGTTATTAGGAGTTGCATTAGCAAAAAACACATCCTTCCCGGTCGGCAAAGTTGACTTCCTCAATATGCATCCTTTAAGCTTCCACGAGTTTATGCTGGCCTTAAAGAAAGACAGACTTGGAGAACTGATGCAGAGCAATGATTGGGAATTAATAAAAAACTTTAAGAACGAGTACATCGAGCTACTAAAACAATATTACTTTGTAGGTGGCATGCCGGAAGCAGTACGACAATTTGCCGAAAACCGTGATTTCAAGGAAGTAAGAGATATTCAAAAAGCAATACTCTTAGCTTACGAACAAGATTTTTCCAAGCATGCACCAAATGACATTGTTCCACGAATCAGAATGCTATGGAATTCGATCCCGGCACAGCTAGCTAAAGAGAACAAGAAATTTATTTACGGAATCATCCGACAAGGTGCGAGATCAAAAGACTATGAATTAGCTTTAGCATGGTTAATAGATTGTGGTCTTTTACATAAAATAAACAGAGTAACTAAGTCGGCAGTACCATTAAAAGCTTATGAGGATTTCAGCGCATTTAAATTATTTTTGGTAGATGTCGGCCTACTAGCCGCTATGTGTAACCTTGATACCAGAATCTTACTTGACCAATACAGCGTATTCGAAGAGTTCAAAGGAGCCCTTACCGAACAATACGTCCTCAACCAACTAATCGGCAGTCATCACAACATGGATGTATATTATTGGTCTGCCGAAAACGCCCGAGCAGAGATTGATTTCTTGATACAGTTAGGAGTACATACAATTCCGATTGAAGTAAAAGCAGAAGAAAATCTACAATCCAAAAGCTTGCGAACAATTAACGACAAGTACAAGCCGAAGATATCCATACGAACCTCTATGTCCGATTTCAGGAAAGAAAACTGGCTAATAAACCTACCTTTATATGCCATTGATGAATATATTCTGCGTATAGTTACGTCTAACTCTAATACAGGAAACTAAACAAGAGCTATCCTTATCTTAGATAATGTCCCTACGCCCCTATCAGCTCCTCCTCTACATCCAGTTCTACATGTAGATTATTGACAATATGTTTCTGACGGTCGGGTGTGTTTTTACCCATATAATAGCTTAGCAGCTCGCCTACCTTGTTTTCTTTCATGAGCATAACGGGGTCTAGACGCATATCAGCACCAATAAAGAGTCCAAATTCTTCTGGGGAAATCTCTCCGAGCCCTTTGAATCTGGTGATCTCTGGCTTGTTGCCGAGCTTGGCGATGGCGGCAACGCGCTCTTCATCGCTATAGCAATAGATGGTTTCTTTCTTGTTCCGTACTCTGAATAGCGGGGTCTGCAAGATGGATACATGGCCTGCTTTTACCAGATCAGGGAAGAACTGCAGGAAGAAGGTCATCAGTAATAAGCGGATGTGCATTCCGTCGACGTCGGCATCGGTGGCGATAACGATGTTATTGTAGCGCAAACCGTCTAAGCCGTCTTCGATATTTAAGGCGTGCTGAAGGAGGTTGAATTCTTCATTTTCATAGACTACTTTTTTGGTGAGGCCGTAGGCATTGAGTGGCTTCCCTTTTAGACTGAATACGGCCTGGGTTTGTACGTCTCGCGATTTGGTGATGGATCCGCTGGCGGAATCTCCCTCGGTGATGAACAGGGTGGTCTCTTGGTTGCGCTCGTGCTTGTCGTCGTAATGAATCTTGCAATCACGAAGCTTCCGGTTGTGTACGGAGGCTTTCTTGGCACGTTCGTTAGCAAGTTTCTTGATGCCTGCAATGTCTTTGCGCTCACGCTCGGATTGCAAAATACGTTTTAAGAGTGCATCGGCGGCTTGTTGGTTGCGGTGCAGGTAGTCATCAAGGTATTTTTTGATAAAATCATTGATAAAGGTACGTACGGTCGGGCCCTCTGGTCCGATGCTCTGGGAGCCGAGCTTGGTTTTGGTCTGCGACTCGAAGACGGGTTCCTGAACTTTGATGGCGATGGCGGCAATGATGGATGCACGGATATCGGCTGCGTCAAAATCTTTTTTATAAAACTCACGAACGGTTTTAACAATGGCTTCACGGAAGGCGGCTTGGTGTGTACCGCCTTGGGTGGTGTGCTGCCCGTTGACAAAAGAGTAGTATTCTTCTCCGTAGGCTTGGCCATGGGTAAGGGCTACTTCGATGTCTTCGCCTTTTAAATGAACAATGGGATAACGCATGCCTTCGGGCTCTACGGTTCGCTCTAACAGGTCTTTCAGACCGTGTTCTGAATGGAACTTGGTGCCGTTGAAGTTGATGGTGAGGCCAGAGTTGAGGAATACGTAGTTCCAGATCATGTTTTCTACAAATTCCATGCGGTATTTGTAGTTCTTAAAAATGCTTTCATCGGGATGAAAAACCACGGCGGTCCCGTTGCGCTGTGAGGTTTCCTTTTCGTGATCATTCAATAGCTCGCCTTTGCTGAATTCAGCTATGCGGGTTTTGCCTGCACGGTAGGATTGTACGGTGAATGCATTGGAAAGGGCATTGACGGCCTTGGTACCAACGCCATTGAGGCCGACTGACTTCTGGAAAGCTTTGCTGTCGTACTTACCGCCGGTGTTGATCTTGGATACGACGTCTACAACGCTCCCTATGGGGATACCGCGACCGTAATCACGGACGGCTACTTTGGATTCGGTAACGTTGATGTCGATGGTTTTGCCGGCACCCATAACGAATTCATCGATGCTGTTGTCTACAACTTCTTTTAACAGTACATAGATACCATCGTCATAGGCTGAACCGTCTCCTAATTTCCCTATATACATACCGGGGCGAAGCCTGATATGTTCTTTCCAGTCAAGCGACCGTATGCTGTCTTCGTTATAATTTGTCATTTGTTTGCTGCGTATCCTCTATCTGATAAAACGTCTGTAAAAATCCTCTGCGTGAACACCTGCTGTATGAAACCCACTACGTGAACTGGCTATCTGCCGAAATCGTCTTGAACGCGTACAATGTCTTCTTCGTTGGACGGATTGGCCGGATCTGTATGCTGCCAGATTTCTGCCAATACGGCCCAATCGCCTAAGCCTACCAAACGGTGACGCTGCCCTTGCTCTAATTTGATAACATCGCCTTCGTTTAATGTTTGAAGTTCTCCTTCTTCGTCTGTCTGACTGGTGATGACACCAACTTCGCCTTGATAAACTTGCCAGATTTCTGCACGGCGATGATGGTATTGCCAAGATAGCTTTTTATGAGGGGCTACGAACAATATCTTCGGACTTAATTTGCCAGCAATGCGAAGTTCCTTGACATCGATGCCATTGAAAAAGGCATCTGCAAATTGCTGTGCCTGCTCTTCGTCAATAACAAAAAAACCTCCCCAAGGGCGGTTTTCATCGCGTTCCACAATGGTGAACCCATGGTTTACGAGGGTTTGTTCTATATCTTTAAATAGTTCTTCTTTGGATTGAGTTGCCATTTTTTTGTTTTTTGTGCTAATATAATGAGATATTTTTTGTTCTGATAAAAAGGCTGTACTTTTAATCTGGAAATGGAAGTGGAAACTAATGACATTTTTTCGAAAGCTGCATCTTTTGTTATTCATACAAACAAGCCAATTTTCCTGACGGGGAAGGCGGGGACGGGAAAAACGACTTTTCTGAAATACATTCAAAAAAACTGTGCGAAGAAAATGGTGGTCACAGCGCCCATCGGGGTAGCGGCAATTAACGCAGGAGGCACGACACTGCACTCGCTGTTTCATTTGCCTTTTGGGACTTATATTCGCGATCACCAATTGCGCTGGGATGAGCATGATAGTCATATTTATAACCGACAGCGACTGCTAAGCAAGATTAGACTTTCTGTGGAACGCCGAAATTTGCTTCAGGAACTGGAACTATTAGTAATAGACGAGGTATCGATGCTGCGGGCGGATGTGCTGGATGCTATCGACGATGTGCTAAAGTCGGTTCGCCGAGATATGCGACCGTTTGGTGGTTTGCAACTCTTGTTGATTGGTGATCTGTACCAGTTGCCACCGGTGGTGAAGAATCAGGAATGGGCTTTTCTACGGGAGCATTATTCTACGCCTTTTTTCTTTGATTCGATGGCGGTACGGGAGCTGGATCTGGTGCAGATTGAACTGGAGAAGATTTATCGCCAACAGGATCCTGTTTTTATCGATTTACTTAATAGTATTCGGAATAATGCGTGTACGACGGAACATATTCGTTTGCTAAACGATCATTACCGGGCCGATTTCAAACCGGATAAGGACGATGTATTTATTACGCTGTGTTCGCATAATGCGCAGGCGGACCGGATTAATCGGGAACGACTGAAGGAGCTGAAGGGTAAGACGATTGCTTTACAGGCCTTGGTGACGGGTGATTATGCGGAATCGGCCTACCCTACCGAGCAGATCTTGCAATTGAAGATTGGTGCGCAGGTGATGTTTATCAAGAACGACAAAGGGCTGGAAAAGCGCTATTATAATGGTAAAATTGGCTTTATCAAGGATATTAGTGCAAATAAACGGGATATGTGGATTGCTTTTAACGATGGTTCGGAGGAGGTAAAGATCAGTAAGGAAGAGTGGAAAAATGTTAAGTATAATTACGATAAGGCGGAAGATAAAGTTCAGGAAGAAACGCTGGGTACCTTTAGCCAGTTTCCGATTCGACTGGCTTGGGCGGTAACGATTCACAAGAGTCAGGGATTGACATTCGACCGGGCGATTATAGACGCTGGTGCTGCTTTTGCAGCAGGACAGGTGTATGTGGCGCTGAGCAGGGTGCGGTCGTTGGAGGGTTTGGTATTGAGATCAGTAATCAACCCGAGTAATATTTTCACAAACCAATCGGTTGTGGATTATTCGCGGAGGAAGTTGGCGGGTGATGAGTATGATGAACTGCTGCGGGAATCGCAACGCTTGTACTTGATGAACTTGCTCTTGGAGACGTTCGACTGGACTGTGATAAGGGAACAAGCGACGACTCTAAAGAATGAAACGGGCGAGAAGAATATTGCTGATAAGCAGGAGGCGGTGGAATTTCTAAATGCGCTTTCAATTGCTTGCAACATGCATCAGGAGGTCGCAGCGAAGTTTCAAGGGCAACTTAATAGTTTGTTGGCGAATTCGCCGGTCGCATTGCAGCAAATTGATGAGCGGACGGAGAAAGCGACGTCTTGGTTTATAACCAAATTAGAGAAACAAGCGCTAGATCCGCTGGAGAATCATATTAAGCTATGGACAGCGAAGAAGCGGACAAAGAAGTATATCCAACAGTGTAAGGCTCTGCTAATCGACTGTTATCGAAAATTGGATCGACTCAAAAAATGCCGCTCGCTGAGTAAGGCTTTGTTGGAGGAGATGGAGATTGCGGATATCCTGGAACAGGTGAAGGATTTTCACTCGATTCGCATCGATGCTGAATTGACGGGCAAGGGCTCTTCGGTGCTGGAAGGTAGTATTTTAGGCACTGGAGGTGCTGGATCTGCGAAGCCTGCCAAAGCTCCTAAAGGCCAGACGAAGGTGATCAGCCTTCAGTTTTTTAAAGAAGGTAAAAGTATTGGCGAGATTGCTACTCTCCGTGGTTTGACTGAAAACACAATTACCAATCACTTGATTTCTTTTATTGGAACCGAGGTTTTGGCTGAACAGCTGATAAATCTGCAAAAGTTGGATACGATTCTGAGATACATGGAAAAGAACGCCGGACAGACTACCGCTGAGCTGAAGCAAGGTTTAGGCCATGAGGTCAGCTATACGGATATCAAAATAGCGCAGCAGGTGAAAACCAACGCGAAACTGCAAAAAACGCTTGATTAAACTCGGACAGCTAAAGCTTTTACGGAAATTCTCATATACTTTTGCTAGTTCTTGCTCTCTTTCTGCGACGGATCGTTTACCGCACCGGTAAAGAGTATCAAACCACAGTTATTTTCACGGATTAGGAAGAAAAAGGGTTTGTCGAAGGTGAGTGTTTGGACGATCGGCATGGAGGTAACGCTAACGCCTACACCGGTAACCGCCGCGGCTTCGGTTCCTTCTTCGTTGACTTCAATAAATGCTTTTTGCTTTACTTCACTAAGCATAAGTGATTCATCGGCAATACCCGAAAAGTCTGCGCGATCTGTAAAAGCGATGTCCATTCCCATTCGTTTGAGTTCATCATTCAAGGTATTTTCATAAGCAAACTTGAACTTTGGTAACGAGAGATTGGTTTCCCGTTTACTGAAACCTCCGTACACTTCAGCAAGAAAATTACTGTCGTCAAATTTCTTTATAAACGTTTTTAGAGGGGTATCGCCTGTTGGCATGAAAACATACATACTGAACTGACCATCGCCGTAGGGCAATTCGACTCCTTGTACGTCTTTGCTCTGAACGATGTTGAATTTTTCCTGAATGTTCATGAAATCGGTCTGAAGGTCACTCCCACTCGGACGTTTAAAAGGCATTTCTCGCGTACGCTCCGGATCAAATTTCTCCTGCCAAGCGCCTTTAAAATAAATAGCGTTGATGAGGTACATGACCATATCGGCAGGGATGTCATCTACAATGCTTGGAATCTTTCCGTTTGTATTATCACTCACCCAGTCGTTGATCTGGTCAGGTGCTTTGGGGCTTTTGAAATCCAGAGCACTGAGTTCGGCATGATAAAAACTGCGATTGATATCTAAGAAGGAAGGTTTGGCGTTGAATTCTTGCCTATACCATATGGAGTTGGCGATGTCCAATGTGGTATTAGGATCTAGGTGAGGCAATACATCGATAATCTTTTGATAATAAGTATTGATTTCTTCATCGCTAAACCCGTCGAACTTGAGCGCTTGTCTAATTGCCTCTTTAGTTTCCCCTTCTGCGCCATTATTGAGCATGGCGAGGGCTAAACTAGCGCTGACAGGTGACATAAGAATATTATCGCCGTTTTCTAAACTGCTGAGTGCTTCGCCAAAGAGGCTTAGGGTGAATTCGTTATCCTGGGCAAGTTTCTGCTCCTCTTTGGGTGTAAAGTCAAGGTTACGGCGAACCTCATCTTTCTGAAGGTCGGCAGAATCTTGACAGGCCATGGGGGCAATGGCTAAAATGGTAAAAAAACTCAGTATACTAAGGCTCAATGTATTCATCTTATTATGTTTTAATTATGTTCTTTAAAGCAAAAACCGCTCCTTGCTTCTCCTAATACGTAAGAGAATCTAAAAACGCAACAATTAATCGCAAGTTTTGATTGATTTTTGATTGATTTAAAAGGAAACTATCTTTAGATTTATAGACGTAAAACGAGAATCCGTCGTTGATTAACAAAGTAAAGTAGATTATGAGACAAGCTTTAATTGCAGGTGTATTCGTTATTGGAGGAATCCTTTTGGTTATGGCGATGTTGTTGTTTTTACAGCCGGTCGACTTTACGAAGAACAATAACTTGGCGAAAGGGATAGCGGCTGGTAACACGAACGGGGCTGCAAATGAACTGTTGGAACCGGAGAAGATCGAACATTTTATGTACATGGATTCTTGCGAAAAATATGTAATGGAGGACTTTGTTAAAGCAGATGATCTTTTTGAAAAAAATAAAGAAGACTTGAAGCCACGAGCCTCTACAGTTATTTATGAAGCAGGGAAAAAGTTGACTTTGGTGCTTAAGCAACTGGAAGAGGAAGGCCGACTTGGCGATTTTACGCTTGTGTTGGAAGGTAACCTTGCAAACGAGTGGACAGAAGATTTCGAGCTCAATAACACGTGGGCGTATCGCTTGAGTTATGAACGCGCATTGATTGTCTACAAAGCTTTGTTAAAGGAAGAAATTGATTTGCGAAACTACGATATCGAACTTGTGATCTCGGGCGGTGGTTATTATGGGTTGTGCCCTATTAAGGACGAGGAAGCTAAGCGCTTTTCTGTACAATTGATTCCTAACGGTTAACTGCTGCGCTGTATTCTCATATTGAAATCTGACAGACGGAAATTTTAGTTTACTAGCTCCTTTTCGTTCGTTGAAGAGTCCTCTACTTGTTGTGCTTTGTTAACTCCTTCTGGAGATGTGGGTGTATCTGTCCGTAACACTTCGCGGATGTAATTCCCAGCTTCTGTTAACTCGTTAGCTTGCCAATGCGCATCTATCGGTGCACCGGGTTTTAATAACGCAGATGTTTCATCTTTGTCGGTTATGTTCCAATTTGCCCAACTAAGCTGGTGGGTGTCCATCCACTCGACCCACCGATTGGTGGTTTCCAAATTAAAATCACCGTCTCCATTTGACTCACTCACGCCCCATTCGCTTACAATTATGGGCAAGCCTGCTTGCATAGCTTCTTCAGCTTTTTTCCGCAAGTTCTCCTGATGCCACGGGTCGCTTGTATAGAAGTGAAATGAATAAATGAGTTGCCCGTCGCTCGTAATCGGGTCCTTTGCAGTGATATCGACATCCTGATCCCAGCGAGCACTGGGTATTACAATCAAGTTTTTCTGATCATGTACACGAATGGTCTTAATAAGTTCTTCTGAATAGGCTTTTATCTCAGCCCAACTATGCTCTTCTGGTTCATTCCAAATTTCATACAATACGTTCGGAACATCCTTATAGCGCTGTGCCATTTCATCGAAAAAGTATTTTGCTGCATCAATATTCTCATTGGCGTGATGATCATGCCAGTCGATTAGCACGTATACTCCTCGGTCAATTGCATGGTCGATCATGCCGGTAATAAGTGCTTTTTGCTCGTCAGGAAAGTCAAGATAACCGCTGTCGGGCTCGATAGCCATCGAAAAACGCAGTAAATCAACTTGAAAGTCGTCAACTATCCAATCGATAACCTCGGTATTGTAATACTTCCTCCCCTCCCAGATGCTCCAGGAAAAACTAATGCCGCGAAGTCGGGGGGCGACTCCGTTTTCATCAACCATTTTCCCATCTTTAATAGTTAACCAACCGTGCTTGTCTACCGCGGTGGGTATATGGACGGCTTGTGATTGGCGACTGGTACAACTGCTTTGACTTGCAGTAATTAAAAATAATCCTCCTAGGATTACAATGAAACTAGCTAGCTTTTTCATAATCGTCTTCTAATTGATTCCACCAAGTTTTCTTCAATATAATAATAATACCGCCTAAAATAAACAGCGTGACAACAAGTGGCATCGTTGACTGAAGAACCAAATACATCGGCACTAGGGTCAAACATAGCTGTCCGATGATTCCTATGGCCACATTAAACATGTCCTTGCCGAAGTTTTTATTCCGAAATTCGACGCCCTCTTCTTGTTCAAGTTGTCTCCGGATAGGCCTCCAAAAGCCCCAAGGCTTGACAGTTCTATAAAATGATTTCAATATGTTCTCATCTGTCGGCGGTGCGGTAAAAGTCCCAACAATACTGCCTGCCAATGAAATGATGAAAAGTAAAGGAAAATAATAAAGATCTAGCGTATCAAAAAATAGTGGAAATACCAATGCTGATGCAACCCCAGCGAGCATTCCCCAGAAAAAACCATTTGCATTGAACCGCCACCAATGCCATTTCAATATATTGGACGCAATATAACCGCCGTAAAGAGCAGAAACAATCCACTGCAATACGCTATTGATATCATCGACAAATAAACCCAATAAAATTCCTAAGAATGCAATTGAGACGCCCGAGAGGTAACTCATATTACGAACAGACTTGCTTGAAGCCTTCGGATGAACGTACTTGAGGTAAATATCGTTTACAATATAGGCCTGTGCCGCATTGAGGGTCCCTGCAAAGGTACCCATAAAAGCAGCGAGGAGTGCAGCTACAAGTAGCCCGGTGAGACCGACCGGAACGAACTCAACAATAGCCGCTGGCAATAGCCGTTCAAAATCAATCCCGCTCGCAGACGATAAGTCTAACTGATCGTAATAGAGCAAGCCCAACACGGCAAATCCCATAATCAGTGCATAGCGCACTGGTAGCAAAACTATGGACACCAAACCACTCATCTTCGCTGCGTCTGTCGGTGATCGCGTGGATAAGATCTTCTGCATATCATAGTTCGGTGCTGGCCCAGCCAATGAAGCAAAAACACCTTTGAATAACATCATCATAAAGAAAATACCAAACAACGAAAAGCCGTCCTCTTTGATTTTTTGATTGACTTCTGATATATGTGGAGTCCAGTCCATATCGAGCGTCCAACCAAAGAAAGGATTGAACCAGCCCGCCGGAACGTTTAAAGACCGACCTGCCAGATGCTGCATAGCAATAATGGCGATGACAATGGCCGCCACAGTGGTAACTGTATACTTTACTAGATCACCAATAACAATACTTGTCATCCCTCCCGTAACAGCATAAATTACCGTTAAGACCGAAAAGATAATACCATAGAAATGCGGGACAAACTGTGAGTCCACATGAAAAGGGATATATGGACTGACAAGTTCCCAAGGAAGAAAAATCTCTACAAACTTTCCTAAGCCGATAAAACCGTATGCCATGAAACCCAAGCCACTCAATAGAGCAAAGACGACGACGATAATATGTGAAGGCCTCACACCTTCCCCTGTCAGTCCAAAGCGAGTGGCCATCCACTCAGCACCGGTGGTTGCATTGGAACGTCGCAACCAAATCGACAGGTACATCATCATGAATATTTGATTAAAAACGGGCCACAACCAAGGTATCCAGATACTTTTAAGCCCGTATACAAATGCCAAGGTTACCATCCACATCGTGCCGGAAATATCAAACATATCGGATGCATTTGATAAACCCAACATATACCATGGTAATTTCTTCCCACCGAGTAGATAGGACTCCTTATTACGTTGCGCACGCTTCTTGAGCATGAAACCCAGCGTCACCATCACGACAAGATATCCGATGATAATAATGATATCAAGAGTAGATAGCCTCATGAGGGTCCATAAGTAATATTTAGCATCGATTTATTGTCTAGGTTAGAACAAACATAAGACTGTTAAGCTAAACTACATAACACTATTTTAACTTTATATCAATTTGGATGAAAAAAAAGTACTAACTTACTCAAACTAACCAAGCTAAGATTTAGAAGGATGAACCAGGAGATCATAAAGGAAATAACGCCACTGACTGAAAGTGACTTCTATATGCTTTTCGCGAGAGAGAAAGATACCTTCGATTTCCCCCTTCATTACCATGAAGAATATGAGCTCAACCTCATCATCAATGCAAGCGGAGCACGTCGAATCGTTGGAGATCATATCAGTACGATTGACGAGCACGAATTGGTATTCATAGGATCAAATTTACCGCACGGTTGGTTTACTCATGAATGTACGAGCAAGCTTATACGCGAAGTAACCATTCAATTTAGCAATGAAATATTCAATGAAAATTTCTTGAATAAAAATCAATCCAATCATCTCAAAAAAATGTTTGCAGATGCAAAAAAAGGGATTGCATTCCCTGCTGATACGATTATAGGTATAAAAGACAAAATCTTTGATCTAAAATTAAAACAAGGATTCCCCTCCTTTTTAGACTTCATGTATATACTACATGAACTATCCTACTCTCCGTACACTACTTTATCGAACGAAGGTTTCCAAGAGGTCTCCCTGGCTTCAGCAACGAATAGCCGTAGAATCAAAATGGTATTCGACTATATGCATAAGAATTTCAGAAAAGAAATCAGTCTAGAAGGTCTCGCTTTACTGGTCAACATGCACGAAGCCTCATTAAGCAGATTCATTAAGAAGAAAACGGGAAAGACTTTTGTCGACTGTCTCAACGAAATACGCATCGGTCAAGCGAGCCGCCTTATTATTGATACTACTCAAAGTATCTCAGAAATCGCTTATTCTTGCGGGTTTAATAATATATCTTATTTCAATCGAGTATTTAAGAAACAGAAAAACTGTACGCCTAAGGAGTTTCGGGAAAACTTTACTGATACCAGACTTTATATTTAAGGTAATTCAACCTAGGGCGATTCGCTTTGATTCAACGAGAATAAAAACACAAAAAAAATAAATAATAACTCAAATCTAAGAAATCGTAAAGAGAGTTAAAAGTAAAGGGATTGACTCTCGTAAGTCGAGTTTCCAGTTTTATAGGTGTTGATCTTGTTGTTGATTTGAATTTTGGCATTAAATACCACGGGCCCGTCCACGATGTGTGAACGGGCCCGGGAAAAGGGTAGGGCGCCGACCTACTCTCCCACCTGTTACGGCAGTACCATCGGCTCTGGCGGGCTTAACTTCTCTGTTCGGTATGGGAAGAGGTGGACACCGCCGATATAGGCACCTGAAAATCTTGATATGCAAGCCCCTAACAGGGGAACAAGCAATGACATGCATTGGAAGAAAAAAAGAATCGAGAGAGAAAACAACAGTCTATCTGCTTTGAGAAAGCTTCGGGTGATTAGTACCGCTCGGCTTTGGTATTCCTACCTTTACACCTGCGGCCTATCGACGTCGTAGTCTGCGACGGCCCTCAATGGAAGTCTCATCTCGTGGCTAGTTTCGCGCTTAGATGCTTTCAGCGCTTATCTATTCCCAACATAGCTACTCTGCGGTACAGCTGGCGCCATAACAGATACACCAGAGGTTGGTCCATCCCGGTCCTCTCGTACTAAGGACAGCCCCACTCAAACTTCCTACGCCCACAACAGATAGGGACCGAACTGTCTCGCGACGTTCTGAACCCAGCTCGCGTGCCACTTTAATGGGCGAACAGCCCAACCCTTGGGACCTTCTCCAGCCCCAGGATGTGACGAGCCGACATCGAGGTGCCAAACCTCCCCGTCGATATGAGCTCTTGGGGGAGATCAGCCTGTTATCCCCAGAGTACCTTTTATCCTTTGAGCGATGGCCCTTCCATGCAGAACCACCGGATCACTATATCCGTCTTTCGACCCTGATCGACTTGTAGGTCTCACAGTCAAGCAAGCTTATGCTATTGCACTCCACGTACGGTTACCAAGCGTACTGAGCTTACCTTTGAAAGCCTCCGTTACCTTTTTGGAGGCGACCACCCCAGTCAAACTACCCACCAAACAATGTCCCCCGCTACAGCGGGGTTAGGAACCGGTTACAGAAAGGGTGGTATTTCAAGGATGATTCCACGATGCCTGGCGACACCGCTTCACAATCTCCCACCTATCCTACACATCCTGTACCCAGTCACAATGTTAAGCTATAGTGAAGGTTCATGGGGTCTTTCCGTCCCGTTGCGGGTAATCGGCGTCTTCACCGATACCACAATTTCACCGAGCTCATGGCTGAGACAGCGCCCAGATCGTTACACCATTCGTGCAGGTCGGAACTTACCCGACAAGGAATTTCGCTACCTTAGGACCGTTATAGTTACGGCCGCCGTTTACTGGGGCTTCGATTCAATGCTTCGCCTTGCGACTAACATCCCCTCTTAACCTTCCAGCACCGGGCAGGTGTCAGGCCTTATACTTCATCTTTCGATTTGGCAAAGCCATATGTTTTTGTTAAACAGTCGCCTGGGCCGTTTCACTGCGGCTTCTCCATCCCGAAGAATGGAGGAAGCGCCCCTTCTCCCGAAGTTACAGGGCCATTTTGCCGAGTTCCTTAGCCATGATTCACTCGAGCACCTTAGGATTCTCTCCTCGACCACCTGTGTCGGTTTGCGGTACGGGTTTTTATAACCTGAAGCTTAGCGGGTTTTCTTGGAAGTCTGATTACCTGCACTATCAGCGCACCCGAAGGCTTGCTGTACTGTCGGGATTCAGCAAGTACGGCGGATTTGCCTACCATACCTATACCTACACCCTTCAACGAACTATTCCGTCAGTTCGCGGCAGTGTCACTACTCCGTCACCACATCGCAGTTATAAAAAGTACTGGAATATTAACCAGTTGTCCATCGGATTCCCCCTTCGGGTACACCTTAGGACCCGACTAACCCTGATCCGATTAGCGTTGATCAGGAAACCTTGGTCTTTCGGTGGGCGGGTTTCTCGCCCGCCTTATCGTTACTTATGCCTACATTTGCTTTTCCAGAAGATCCAGCACGGCTTACGCCATACCTTCAGCTCCGCTGGAATGCTCCCCTACCGATCTTTCGATCCCATAGCTTCGGTGATACACTTGATGCCCGTTTATTATCCATGCCCGATCGCTCGACTAGTGAGCTGTTACGCACTCTTTAAATGAATGGCTGCTTCCAAGCCAACATCCTAGCTGTCTGTGCAATCGGACCTCGTTAGCTCAACTTAGCGTATACTTGGGGACCTTAGCTGATGGTCTGGGTTCTTTCCCTCTCGGCCCTGGACCTTAGCACCCAGAGCCTCACTGCCGGTTATATTTCATAGCATTCGGAGTTTGTCTGGATTTGGTAGGATGTGACTCCCCCGCACCCAATCAGTAGCTCTACCTCTATGAAACTCAACACCGACGCTGTTCCTAAAAACATTTCGGGGAGTACGAGCTATTTCCCAGTTTGATTAGCCTTTCACCCCTACCCACAGATCATCCGGAAACTTTTCAACGTTTATCGGTTCGGTCCTCCAGTACGTGTTACCGTACCTTCAACCTGTCCATGGGTAGATCACAAGGTTTCGCGTCTACCTCCCCTGACTATGCGCCCTATTCAGACTCGCTTTCGCTGCGGATCCGTGGCTGAACCACTTAACCTTGCCAGGGAAGAGTAACTCGTAGGCTCATTATGCAAAAGGCACGCCGTCACGGAACAAGTCCGCTCCGACCGCTTGTAAGCACACGGTTTCAGGTTCTATTTCACTCCCCTGTTCGGGGTTCTTTTCACCTTTCCCTCACGGTACTAGTCCACTATCGGTCTCTCAGGAGTATTTAGCCTTACCAGATGGTGCTGGCAGATTCCCACAGGGCGTCTCCGACCCCGCGGTACTCAGGATACTGCTAGACCAGGCTCGCTTACGTATACGTGGCTGTCACACGCTATGGCTCCCGTTTTCCACCGGAATTCTACTTCGCTAACCTGTAATCACATCGCAGTCCTACAACCCCGAACATGCCGTAACATGTCCGGTTTGGGCTCTTTCCCTTTCGCTCGCCACTACTCAGGAAATCATTGTTATTTTCTTCTCCTCCGCCTACTTAGATGTTTCAGTTCAGCGGGTTTGCTCTTCTTCGTGACATGTCTTCAACATGCCGGGTTGCCCCATTCGGAAATCCACGGATCAAATCATATGTGCTGATCCCCGTGGCTTATCGCAGCTTATCACGTCCTTCATCGCCTCTGAGAGCCTAGGCATCCACCGTGTGCCCTTTCTTACTTTCTTCTCCGCATACCCTTTTGCTAGTATATGCGGATGCTTTTATTGTCTGTCGGCAAACTCTTCTGCAGCCTACCGGGCAAGCCCAATAGCCTAACATCAAAGCAGCCAACGTCTCTACTGTTGTCTTCTCTTCAATTTTCTTTTTCTTCCAATATGTCAAAGAACGTTCGGAAAACCGATTATACGAAACCAAAAGGCGGATTAGACCTCCCGGAAACATCACGGTCCCTAGATGTGGAGAATATCGGAGTCGAACCGATGACCTCCTGCGTGCAAGGCAGGCGCTCTAGCCAGCTGAGCTAATTCCCCCTCTTTCGATGGTAGTCCCGAGCAGATTTGAACTGCTGACCCCTACATTATCAGTGTAGTGCTCTAACCAACTGAGCTACGGGACTAGCTTTTCCAATGCTGCAAGGGTACCCCATAGGGGACAGGTACTCTTATTCTTCATTCTTTATGTCTTTATCAAGAAAATCTCATGGCGCAACGAGTGACAATAACCGGCCACTCTAGAAAGGAGGTATTCCAGCCGCACCTTCCGGTACGGCTACCTTGTTACGACTTAGCCCCAATTACCGGTTTTACCTTAGTACGCTCCTTGCGGTTACATACTTCAGGTACCCCCAGCTTTCATGGCTTGACGGGCGGTGTGTACAAGGCCCGGGAACGTATTCACCGCGTCATTGCTGATACGCGATTACTAGCGAATCCAACTTCACGGGGTCGAGTTGCAGACCCCGATCCGAACTGTGATCGGCTTTTGGAGATTGGCATACCATTGCTGGTTAGCTGCCCTCTGTACCGACCATTGTAGCACGTGTGTAGCCCCGGACGTAAGGGCCATGATGACTTGACGTCGTCCCCACCTTCCTCACTGTTTGCACAGGCAGTCTGTTTAGAGTCCCCACCATAACATGCTGGCAACTAAACATAGGGGTTGCGCTCGTTGCGGGACTTAACCCAACACCTCACGGCACGAGCTGACGACAGCCATGCAGCACCTAGTTTCGTGTCCCGAAGGACGTATCCGTCTCTGGATACTTCACTAACTTTCAAGCCCGGGTAAGGTTCCTCGCGTATCATCGAATTAAACCACATGCTCCTCCGCTTGTGCGGGCCCCCGTCAATTCCTTTGAGTTTCAACCTTGCGGCCGTACTCCCCAGGTGGAATACTTAACGCTTTCGCTTGGACGCTGACTGTATATCGCCAACATCGAGTATTCATCGTTTAGGGCGTGGACTACCAGGGTATCTAATCCTGTTTGATCCCCACGCTTTCGTGCCTCAGCGTCAATCATACTTTAGTAAGCTGCCTTCGCAATCGGTGTTCTGTGACATATCTATGCATTTCACCGCTACTTGTCACATTCCGCCTACCTCAAGTACATTCAAGCCCGACAGTATCAAAGGCACTGCGATGGTTGAGCCACCGTCTTTCACCCCTGACTTATCAGGCCGCCTACGCACCCTTTAAACCCAATAATTCCGGATAACGCTCGGATCCTCCGTATTACCGCGGCTGCTGGCACGGAGTTAGCCGATCCTTATTCGCCGGGTACATTCAGCCCTCTACACGTAGAGGGGTTTATTCCCCGGCAAAAGCAGTTTACAACCCAGAGGGCCGTCTTCCTGCACGCGGCATGGCTGGTTCAGAGTTGCCTCCATTGACCAATATTCCTTACTGCTGCCTCCCGTAGGAGTCTGGGCCGTGTCTCAGTCCCAGTGTGGGGGGTCATCCTCTCAGATCCCCTAGACATCGTCGCCTTGGTGTGCCGTTACCACTCCAACTAGCTAATGTCACGCGAGCCCATCATTGTCCCATAAATGTTTGATCATAATCCAATGCCGGAAAATGATGTTATGCGGTATTAATCCGGATTTCTCCGGGCTATCCCCCAGACAATGGTAGGTTGCTCACGCGTTACGCACCCGTACGCCACTCTCACCCAAGATAAGCAAGCTTACCCTGGGATCCCGTTCGACTTGCATGTATTAGGCCTGCCGCTAGCGTTCATCCTGAGCCAGGATCAAACTCTCCATTGTAAAAATGTTGGTTTGCTACCTGACCCTATTCACTCAAAATCTGTTAATAGAATCGGTACTGTTATATCTACGGTACCGGTCATTGACTTGGTTTGAACTTCTAACTTTCGTTATCTCTCAAACTACTCGTTACGCTACATGATAATCTTCTCTTTTAAGAACTTCTGCGCCGGTGGCCTCACGGTCCGACTTTTTATATCTTTCAACCAGGGACTGACCCCGATCATCTGATCCTTTTTTCAACACTCCCGAGCGTCGCGCTCAGGACCCCGTTCGTTTCGGGATTGCAAAGGTAAGAGGTTTTTTTGATTCCGCAAAATAAAAAATTTTATTTTTTTTCGCACCCCTCGTCTCCAGCAAATCCCCCGAAATGCCGGGCTGCAAAGATAAGGGCTTTTCCTGTCATGGCAAAATAAAATCCGAAAAAAATACACCAGATCCTACCGCTCAAAAACATCGAAAATAAACCCCAGAACTCAATGAACAATCCGCAATACCTCGTTTGCGGGATGCAAAGATAGGAACTACAAGCCAACTTCCAAACACAAAGAAACTTTATTTTAACAATACCACGCAAAACGCTGGATAACAATACGATTGTTTTTCAGAAATGAGCCGCCACGCCCTGTACGAGCAAAGGGGACGGCGGCGCAAGCGCCTGGAAAACATCAAGGCAGTCTGGAAAAGGCAACAACGGACTAGATTCAATTGACCTCAATAAATTAAAACAACAAACAGCGATAATCCTTTGATAAAAATCGTATGTCTTATGAAAAAAAAATATTACCTTGGACTTAATCAAAACAATAGTATTGAACTTGTGTGATTAACAGTATAGCCATTAGATAACCTTAACGTATAAGCCCCTTGCAACTGATTTTACTTTCACTTGTCATACTTTTACAGAACTTTGTCCAGCAACCTATCGGACAGAATGAAGCATTTATTTTTGAGGACCCCTCTAACACAATGAACGTAACTGCAATTCATCAAGCATTTATTAATGGTGAATTCGAGCGACTAGAAACCCGAGATTATAATCCGGGTTTTACAAAATCGACTTTTTGGCTTGCCCTACGCTTACATCCGCAAGAGGTTACACAAAACTATTACTACGTAATTGGGAACCCACATATCAACTGGATCAACTTTTTTGAAGTAGAAAACAATCAAGCGCGCCTAATCAATGAAACGGGAGATCATATGCCTTATGATAGTCGGCCCATATATTCGAAGAAGTTTGCTTTCCCGATCCAAAGCTCAGCCGACACAGAATCTTTATACTTCGTAGAAATCGACAAGCATCATGAATCTCTCCAGATCAGTCAGCAACTCCTGACAGTCGACGCTTATCATAAAGCTCAATCATCAGAGCAGCTGATCAGCGGTATTTTTATGGGAATGGTTATTTTACTGGTGCTCTTTGGGGTATTCCTTTTTGCAACGATGGCTGACGTTCTGTATTTATTTTATGCAGCCTTTATATTGTCTGGCTTTTTGTGGGTATCAACCAACCTGGGTCTGGGCTATCAATTATGGTGGCCAGACTTTCCGATGTTTGAGAATAAAGCACGTCCTATATTTAGCTGCGCTCAAGCTGTCACAGCTTTATTATTTATCCAGGCATTTTTGAAGCTGAAAAAGCAAGGCTACATATACTATATTAATATAACGCTTGTATATATAGGTTTGGCTATTCTTTTGTTCTTTGCTATTCCGGTCGACTATTCCCAGTTTCCCGAATTGGTTCTATCCGTTCTGATTGTCCATAACACTTGGAACCTCCTGTTGGTCGTTCAATTTTTGTTCATTTGTATCAAGGAAAGTCTGCAAGCGAATCGGAATGCATGGTTCTTTCTGCTGGCATTTACCGTATTAATCGCATTCTCAATCATTGAGCTTTTAGCACATACGGGCACAAGCGTGTTCAGCGATAATTATCTAGCGAAGCATGGTGTACAGACTGGGTATATGATTACGTCGGTTATTTTAACATTTGGGTTGGTTTATCGGTTCAATACCTATGAAAAAGATCAAGAGCGCCTTCTCCAAAATATTAACCGACAGCAGCAACAGCATAGCGAGCAGCTCCGCGAAATACAGGAAAATGAGCGCAACCGCATAGCTGAGCAGCTTCACAACGACGTAGGCTCTATGTTATCCGTCGCATCCCTTCAATTATCGTCGATCAAAGACGCTAATCTGCCGACTGATATTCAACAACAGGTAAATACAGCTGAAGATATTATTCATCAAGTAAACAGCCAAATTCTTGCTATCGGCCATCTACTTGTTCCCTTCCATCTCCAAAAGCTGGGATTTGCGGCGGCGATTAGTTATTTCTGCGACAATATTAATCATGCGCAAACCATTAATCTCGAGTATAAAATCATTGGTTTTGAGAACATGGATCGTTACAAGAAACCAGCTGTAATCGATCTATACAGAATTGCACAGGAGCTCTTGTCGAATATCGTACAACATTCATCAGCCAAAAATGCATTTTTGCAGATTATTGAACACGAAAGCCAGATAACCATCGTTGCCGAGGACAATGGCAGTGGAATAAAAACTGATAGCCCACAGGCTAAAGAAAAGAAATTGAGTATATCAAGTAAGATTAATTATTTTAACGGCCAGATAGACGTATTAAACAAAAAAGAAGGAGGCGTGTTGATTTATATCCGAATACCTTCGAGCAAATTGATTCAGAATGAAAATTAAAATCTTGTTTGTTGCTGATCGGTCTTTTGCTGCCGAAGAGCTTATTTCATCTGTAGGCGAAGATGAAATATTCGAGCTGCAACCTTCGGTAAATACAAGAAAAGCCCTGGTGGTCTCACTTCGTCAGGATCTGCCGGATATTCTGGTTCTGGATATTAACCTGCCGCTTGTTGACGGCATTGATGCGCTACTGGCGATCTCACGAAAATATCCGTCTGTAAAAACGATTGTCATCAGTGACTATCGCTCACCGCGGCTGATTGCTGAAATTAAAACCTTAGGGGCAAAGGGGTATTTCGTCAAGGGAATTCGATTCGATGAGTTCAAGAAAATGGCATTGGAGGTGTATGAAGGGCTAACCTGGGGAGAGCACCTTGACGCAACGGCTGTGATTCCAAAACCATATTATTTAAGTGAGGAGTTAAGGGCTTATCACCTGACTGAGCGAGAAGTGGAGGTCATCCAACTGACACTGAAGGATTTCAATCGGAAGGAAATTAGCGATTTCCTTTTTCTAAGCGAATTTGCGATACAAACCATTATGGAAAATATTTATGTAAAGCTTGGTATTCAGAATGAAAATCAATTAATTAGCTTCGCAAAAGAGAAAAAGATTGTTGATTAAACAGAAACACGAAGCGAGATGAGAAGTAATGAAGTTCGTATTAGCAAGAAGAAGCCCATATTTCCGGTAATTCCTTCGTTAAAAAGGTATCTGCATTCATACCAACGTGCGGCAAACCTTCCTCTACGCTATTCCGAGTTACTTCATTTTGATGAGACGGTACCTGTACTCGACAAGAATGGCAATGATACCTTATGGGAAAGTCCGCTCTATCCCTCGCATGAAATAGATCGCATCCATGAGAGATTAAAAATTATCTACGCAAAATTAAAAGCA
The DNA here is from genome assembly GCF_042159835.1 of Albibacterium profundi. Classification (NCBI taxonomy): domain Bacteria; kingdom Pseudomonadati; phylum Bacteroidota; class Sphingobacteriia; order Sphingobacteriales; family Sphingobacteriaceae; genus Albibacterium; species Albibacterium profundi. Next base: position 803,400 of record NZ_JBBVGT010000002.1, read on the forward strand.
TCGGGAAATTATCGTGTAGTAGAACATAAAGCCATTGAACGCATCGAATATTGCACATTTGGAAATACGCATCCATTTCGAGTTAAGATTGTCAATCGACTCAACGATGTCTACGATTACTTTTATGTAAAACAAGCAGATGCTTCAAGGATATACGGACTGGAACTTGAGGAGATTTTATCGCCAAACCAGGTCAACTATTTAGTGGACGGAGATACGTTAATCGAAGAACATATTGCTGGAATACCGGGAGACGTCTTCGCAAGTCACCGCTTTGACAAATCGGATTATAACCATCGACGTATTGCAAAGGAATTCGTTAAATTTAACGAACGCTGTGTGATCACGCTACTGGGAGATATGCGATCCTATAACTTCGTTGTACAAATCACCCCAGATTTTGATGATTTCCAGTTCCGCATCCGGTCGATTGACTTTGACCAACAAGGCTATGAAGGCAACGTAAAAATTTATCTACCTCAGTTTTTCCGAGACAATTATGCATATGTGCAAATCAGCATGGCAAATCTGACGGAAAAGACGGTTCTCCAATACCAACAAGAGGAACGCTCATCGCTGATTCAAAGAGCGCGAATGGAAAGACACCGTATAGCCGATTTACGGGATGCGTCATCCGATCATGTGATTACGACCGATGAGAATATTAATCGTCTAAAGAAAGGACTGGCTAAGTATTTCAAGGAAGACAACTATGATCATTGTAAAACGATGACTGACCTAATTGAGCAAAATCTCCGCAACGTGATTAACCAAATTGGCAGTTGATGGCTATGCAGAGAGACCGAATTGTTAAACTTTGTTAAAAGGAGTACGCCCTTGCTCATATTAAATATATTGACAATATCTTGGTAGCGAAAAAATATAATTGCTACATATTTTTAATTCAACTATCTTTGCAAAATGTTTAAAAACAAACGTATAGTACAAACGCTTGCAATCTTGATGCTCGCTGTCGTTGGCTTTTCTGGCTGTAAGAGTAAATTCGAGAAGCTTCGCGCCAGCAATGATACTGGCAGAAAATACCAAGAAGCTATCCGATATTATAATGAAGGAAAGTTTTCTAAAGCTCTTGTTTTATTCGATGATCTGGTGCAAAGATACCGCGGGCGTCCTGAAGCAGAAGATTTAAATTATTATTTCGCATATACCAACTTTCAGTTAAAAGACTATACAACAGCTCGCTATCAATTCCAGAGCTTTGCAGAAATGTACCCCGGCAGTCAGCGAGCTGAAGAATGCAGGTATATGGCGGCCTATTGTTATTATCTGGAATCGCCAGTATATTCACTAGATCAATCCAATACGCTAAAAGCGATTGAGGCACTGCAATTATTTATCAATATCTATCCGGAAAGCGAACGTGCAGAGGAAGCGGCCAACCTGATTGATAACCTTCGGGCAAAATTGGAGCGCAAATCATACGAAAATTCTAAAATTTATTTAGATATTGGTGACTACTTGGCTGCTGTGATTGCTTTTGACAATTCGTTGAGAGATTACCCAGACACCAAGTATGCTGAGGAGCTGGAATACTATAAAATTGAGGCACAATATTTATATGCTTTGAACAGTTCAGAGCGTAGACAGGAAGAACGCTTTAATGATGCAATTGAATTTGCGGATGAGTTCGTTGATGATTATCCAGAAAGTGAACACTTAGAGGACGCTCTTAAATATAAAGCTGATGCAGAAAAAGGAATTGTACGAGTTCAACAAACCTTGGCAGAATGGTCTGTTTTACAGCAGGAAGCAGAGGAAAGACAACAGCGAAGAGAAGAAAAAGCTAAAACTGAAGAAATTATAGAAGAAACACCTGTTAGTCCTCAAGGATAACTCTTGGTACTAAAAAGGTAGAAAATAAAAGACTATGGACAATAATACAGAAAAACAAGTGGTTCCAGTTCCAACCACAACCGTTACTCGTGATTTACGCGACCTCGATAAAAACACCGAGAACATCTATGAATCGATCGTCATCATCGGTAAACGTGCAAATCAGATCGCAAGCGATATCAAAGAAGAACTTCACAGTAAACTCGCTGACTTCGCGACTGTTAATGATAATTTAGAAGAGGTGTTCGAGAATCGTGAGCAAATCGAGATTTCTAAACATTACGAACGCATGCCTAAGCCTACACTGCTGGCTGTGAACGATTTTATGAATGACAAGATTTACTACCGAAATCCTACTGCAGAGCAGGATTAAGTCCATACCTCCGCGCCTATGCTCAAAGACAAAAACATCATACTCGGGGTATGTGGAAGCATAGCGGCTTATAAATCAGCTTTTTTGCTTCGGCTTTTAGTAAAGGCTGGAGCAAATGTACAGGTGATTATGACGCAAGATGCGGTAAATTTTATTACCCCGCTTAGCCTTTCCACATTATCCAAACGCCCTGTTTTAACTGATTACTTCAACGCCAAGACGGGTGAATGGAACAATCATGTCGACTTGGGACTATGGGCAGATCTGGTACTTATAGCGCCGGCGAGTGCGAACAGCATTGCTAAGTTTGCAACAGGTATCTGTGACAATCTACTTTCTGCAGTTTACCTGTCAGCACGTTGCCCGGTCTACCTGGCTCCGGCGATGGATTTAGATATGTGGGCGCATCCTTCTACTCAGTCTAATATTAGTCGATTAAATTCCTACGGCAACCACTTGATCCAACCAGCGAAAGGCGAACTTGCGAGTGGTTTGTTTGGGGAAGGACGACTGGCCGAACCGGAAGAGATTGTTGATCATCTACAAAAGGAATTAAAAACCGAATTACGTTTTCGAGGAAAGAAGGTACTGGTTACGGCAGGTCCGACACACGAAGCGATCGACCCAGTGCGCTTTATCGGCAATCATTCGAGCGGAAAAATGGGTTACGCGATTGCACATGTTCTCCAAGACATGGGTGCTGAAGTGACCTTGATTAGTGGGCCGAGTTATGAGCAGGTGCCAAACGGGGTTAAACTAATAAAAATTACGTCTGCTCAAGAACTACTGGATGCCTGTTTAGAAAATTTTGACAATACTGACATCACTGTTATGAGCGCGGCAGTTGCCGATTATCGACCTAAAGTCATAGCCGACCAAAAAATCAAAAAGAAATCAGATTCGCTGTCCATCGAATTGGAGAAGACTCGTGATATTCTTAAAACGCTAGGCACCCGGAAGACAGATAAGCAAATCTTAATTGGTTTTGCCTTGGAAACACAAAATGAGATCGAAAATGCAGAGGGCAAACTTGTGAGTAAGAACCTAGATTTTATCGTACTCAATAGTCTTCAAGATCAGGGTGCAGGATTTGCAGGCGACCAAAACAAAATAACCATTATCAACCGTACAGGCGAGCATTACCATTTCGAGCTAAAGGCCAAGGTTGATGTAGCAAAAGACATAGCCAATCACATACTGAGCATACTTTAGGTGGCTTTTTTGCGTATCTTTGAGTTAAAGATCAATCAACTTTTATTAGACATATAAATTAACATTTGCATGCTGGTACGTTTGTCGATAAAAAATTATGCATTAATCGATGAGATTGACATACAATTTGGAGGTGGGCTGAATATTATAACTGGGGAAACGGGTGCTGGTAAATCGATAATTTTAGGCGCATTATCCCTTATTCTAGGTCAACGATCCGAAAGCAAATATTTTTATAATCAAGAAAAAAAATGCGTAATTGAGGGTTATTTTGATATCCAACATTATGATATTCGTGATTTTTTTGATAAGTATGACTTGGATTATGAACCGCAGACGATTATCAGACGTGAAATATACCACGAAGGCAAATCACGCGCATTCATTAATGACACACCCATCAAGCTTAATTTGCTAAAATCTCTCAGTGAAAAGTTAATTGCGATACACTCGCAGCATGCTACGCTGGAGGTCAACACACAAGCATTTCAGTTACTAAGTATTGACAGTGTTGCAGAGAACAAAAAGCTTCTGCAGGAGTTTCAAGATGCCTATCATCACTTCCTGCAAGTAGATAATGAGTATCAAACCCTATCACAACAGAATACACAACTGCAAACAGAAATGGATTATCATCAATTTTTGTTTGACGAGCTTCAGACAGCAGACCTAAATGCAGAGGAACAACATCAACTTGAGGAAGAACAGTCGCTGCTTAGTCACGCTGAAGACATTAAACGCAGTTTGCAGCAGGCAAACTACCTGCTTGATGAGCAGGACCAATCGTCCCTTAGCTTACTAAAACAGGGCTTGCAACAACTACAGCAGGTTGAGCAGCTTTTCCCTAAGCTGGGTGAATTGAGCGGTCGGCTGAACAGTAGCTTGATAGAGCTTAAAGATATTAGTAATGAGATCAGCCTCCTAGACAGTGAAACTACAGTTGACGCCGAACGAATGCAGTATCTGGAAGATCGACTAAGTCTGATATACAAACTACAACAGAAACATCAGGTGGACGACATCCGCTCCTTGCTACGAATACAGGAAGAGCTTGATGAAAAGATCAATGCGGTCATGCTTAACGACGAGAGACTCGGCGAGTTGACAGAAGAGCGAAGCAAAGCCTATAAACAGAGTCAAGAACTCGGAAAAAAACTAACCGAGAGTCGTCTAGCAGCGATTCCACTAATCGAAGAATCTATTAAAAGTTCCTTAGCAGAAGTCGGCATGCCACATAGCATCTTTAAAATTAAGCTCAGCTCGTTCCCTGATGAAAAACTCAAAAAGAGCGGACGCGACGAAGTGGTTTTCTTGTTTTCAGCGAATAAAGGGCAAGAACCGCAATCCGTGAGCAAAGTTGCATCCGGTGGTGAACTATCGCGACTTATGCTGGCTATCAAATCGCTAATTGCCAAAACTTCGGCGTTACCTACTATAATATTTGACGAGATTGATACAGGCATATCGGGTGACGTGGCCGTGAAAGTCGGAGAGCTCATGCGCGACCTGACGGACAATTTACAAGTAATTGCTATCACACACTTGCCACAGATTGCTTCCCAAGGGATTCATCATTTTAAAGTTTATAAGAAACAGCAAGACAGTCGAACCCTAACGAACATCCGATTATTAGACCATGAAGATCGGGTAAATGAATTAGCACAGATGCTAGGCGGAAAAGATCTAAGTGAAACGGCTGTCTTACATGCAAGGGAACTACTTAATCTTCATATGAAAAACTAACATTTTTATTATTTATAATCAGCACTAGACAAAAGGTATGGGTAATTTGGCAAATTAGCATCTTTTTCCAACCTTTGGTTTAGTTTTTAAAAGCAAATTAATCAATCCATTATGGCATATAATTTATTAAAAGGAAAAAAAGGTATCATCTTTGGAGCGTTAGATGAGCGCTCTATTGCGTGGAAAACAGCTTTACGGTGCGTCGAAGAAGGTGCAGAAATTGTACTCACAAATGCTCCGGTAGCATTACGTATGGGAACGATTGATCAACTTGCTAAGGAGTGCAACAATGCTCCGGTAATCCCCGCCGATGTGACCAACCCAGCAGACATTGAAAACCTATTCGACCAAGCGATTGAACACTTTGGAGGCAAGGTTGATTTTATTTTGCACTCAATTGGTATGAGTATAAATGTGCGTAAAGGCATCCATTATACGGAAAACAATTACGACTATATGCATAAGGGGTTTGACATTTCTGCCATCAGTCTTCATCGAATTCTTCAAACAGCGATGAAAAAGGATGCAATCAATGAATGGGGTTCTGTGGTAGCGCTTAGCTACATTGCAGGTCAACGTGTATTCCCCGACTACAACGATATGGCAGATGCTAAGGCTCTCTTAGAAAGTATCGCTCGCAATTTTGGTTATCAGTATGGCGTAAAAAAACATGTGAGAATCAACACCATCAGCCAATCCCCGACTCGCACTACGGCAGGTTCTGGAGTCAAAGGCTTTGATGGCTTTGTAGATTACGCGGACAAGATGTCTCCACTTGGAAATGCTACTGCAGATGAATGTGCTAACTATGCTGTCTCTTTGTTTTCTGATCTAACCAAAATGGTGACTATGCAAAATCTTTTCCACGATGGCGGTTTCTCATTTACAGGTGTCAGTGAAGCCATTATCCAACATATGGGAGAAAGCGAAGATTAATTCGCTCTAAAACTTATATTAATAAAAAAAGGACCACAGAGAAAACGTGGTCCTTTTTTATTACTGCAGCTCGAAGGATTGGTGTCTCGAGGGAATTTCTACCTGATAGCCTTTTTCTTCAAGCACAGCTTTGAAGACCGTCTGTGTATCTAGCTCACCATGAACAAGGAATACTTTCTTCGTAATTGCGGGGTCCTGCGACGATAAAAATTGCATCAAATCGTTTTGATCACCGTGTGCACTCATCGACTGAACACTTTGGACTTGAGCATTCACTTTAAATTTTTCACCAAAAATAGAGACAGAGGCCGCTCCCCCTTTTAGGCGACCGGCCAGTGAACCGGGTTCACTATAACCGACGAGTAAAATCGTGTTCCTCGTATCTTCAACATTATTTTTTATGTGATGTTTTATTCGTCCAGCTTCAGCCATTCCTGAAGCAGAAATAATGATGCACGGCTCCTTTCTAAAGTTAAGAGATTTCGATTCTTCAGCATCCTCGACAAAATGAAGACCCGGAAAATCAAAAGGATCATCATCATTTTTCATCACATCCTGGACTTTGTCATTGAAGTTCCAAGGATGGGACTTAATAACCAGAGTTGCCTTTTCAGAAAGCGGACTGTCGACATAGACAGGTACCGCAGGGAGGTGTCCTTTTAAACTTAGGTTATTTAAGTGATACAAAAGTTCTTGCGTACGTCCCACACTAAACGCTGGAATAATCACCTTGCCTTGTCGCCCTACACAGGTTTCATCAATTATCCGTCGCAGGTTCTCCTCTGCCGGCTCTGGTTTTTGATGTAATTCATCACCATACGTAGACTCTAATAAAACATAATCTGCCTGTCTAAAAATTTCTGGCGATTTTAAGATCAAATCTCCGTATCGTCCAACATCACCAGAAAAGGAAACTTTGATTGTTTTTCCGTTTTCTGTGATATCGAGATGAACTGAAGTACTTCCTATAATATGCCCCGCATCGGTATAGGTCAAGCTCACATCTGAGTTTATTTGGAAAGGAGTCCGATACTTCACCTTTCTGATTAAAGATAGCGCCATATAAGCATCTTCTTTATCATATAAGGGTTCAACCTCTGGCTTACCTTGTTTCCGTCGTTTCTTATTCAAATATCGGACATCTGACTCCTGGATATAGGCAGAATCAAGCAAAAGGATCTTACATAAATCTCTTGTAGCAGGTGTACAAAATATTTTCCCTCGAAAACCTTGTTTTACTAGGAAAGGAAGCAAACCAGAATGATCAATGTGTGCGTGTGAAAGGACAACATAGTTGATATCCTTCGGATTAAAGCCAAAATCGCGATTCATAACATCGCTATCGAGACCTCGGCCTTGAAACATGCCACAATCCAGCAGTATTTTTTGGCCGTTGTCTAGATGAATCAGATGCTTACTACCAGTTACAGTTTGTGCAGCACCATGGAAGGCTATTTTCATAAAAATTAAATTTTGAAATTAACATAAAACGTCAATTTAATAAAAAGTCAGTATAAACGAAGAACGGCAGCCATGTAGTAGCTGCCGTTCTTCGTTTATTTGATTTAATAACCACCGTGATCTTACTTCAATTCTTTAAACTGAAGACTAGGTGAATTAAACAGTCCTTGATAATCTAAATAATCAGTCGTTGTCAGGATAACCTTCGCCGTTACGTCGCTATTAGGGGCCTCAATCGTAACTCCATCATCTGCAAGAGGATCTTCAATATACACTGTAACCAAGCCGATGGTATAGTTAACTGAATATGACTGAGCCGCGAAGGTAGTAGGTAGAACATCGTAGGTCTGTTCGTTATCAAAGCTCAAGGCGACTGCCACGCCACCCTGCAACATGTAGTATTCAGTAAGATCTTGAAGTGGAATATCGAAAGCTATAAGAGAATTACTTATACGTTCCCAACCACCTGGATCGAGAGTCACAACAAAAGCTGTGTTGGGGTTTTCGATCGGTTGAACATTATCATCATCATCACATGCTGAAAATCCAATTAACAGCAGCGAGCATATTAGTAGTAGGTGCTTTTTCATATTTTGATTTGTTGTTTAATAATTAGAGCAATAAATAGTTAAAAGGTTTAATGCAAACAACACGCCAAAATAAAAAAGGGCATGATTAAATAGATATTTATCATGCCCTTCAAGTCTTAACCGTGAAGAATCAATTATTTCTCTTCTTTTTTATCATCCTTCTTGCTTGGTTTAGGAGTTACATCTGTGGGTTTCGATGATTTACTCTTACCTTCCTTCGCTGATTTAACAACCATCTCAGATTTATCGGAATTAAAATCAATCATCAACGTACTGCCCTCCACGAGCTCACCTTTGAGAATTTCTTCTGCAACAGGATCTTCCAGATATTTCTGTATCGCACGTTTTAACGGCCTTGCACCGAAGTTAGAGTCAAATCCTTTTTCAGCAATGTGTTTTTTAGCCGCATCGGTCAACTTAATTGTATACCCTAATCCTTCGATTCGTTCGAAAAGAGTTTTCAGCTCGATATCAATAATCTTGAATATTTCATCCTGACCAAGCGAGTTAAAGACGATGACATCATCTACCCTGTTAAGAAATTCAGGAGCAAAGGTACGCTTTAACGCATTTTCGATGACACTTCTTGAATGCGCATCTACCTGTCCTGCCTTGGCAGATGTGGTAAAACCTACACCCTGACCAAAGTCTTTTAGTTGTCGAGCACCAATATTCGATGTCATAATCACGATGGTATTACGAAAATCCACCTTTCTTCCAAGGCTATCGGTTAATTGACCCTCATCCAATACTTGTAATAATAAATTAAATACATCAGGGTGAGCTTTCTCGATTTCATCTAATAGAATAACCGAATACGGCTTTCTACGAATCTTTTCAGTCAGCTGCCCCCCTTCTTCATAGCCTACATACCCCGGCGGCGCACCAACCAGTCTCGATACGGCAAATTTTTCCATATACTCGCTCATGTCGATTTGAATCAAAGAATCTTCGCTGTCGAACATAAAGCGCGCAAGCTCTTTAGCTAACTCCGTTTTACCAACTCCAGTAGGTCCTAAGAAGATAAAGGAACCAATCGGTTTTTTAGGATCTTTCAATCCTGCTCGAGTACGTTGGATAGCACGTACCAGTTTCTGAACAGCATCATCTTGCCCGATAATTCGGTTCTTCATCGCCTCGCCCATACCCAATAGCTTCTGACTATCGGTCTGACCAACGCGTTGTACCGGTATGCCTGTCATCATCGAAACCACCTCAGCGACATTTTCTTCGCCAACAGTATAACGCTTAGTTTTGGTCTCTGCCTCCCAAGCCTTCTTTTCCTGCTCCAATTCATCTAACAGGCGCTTCTCGGTATCACGCAACTTAGCGGCCTCTTCGTATTTCTGGCTTCTGACCACCTTGTTCTTTTCAATCTTAATTTCTTCGATTTTCTCTTCGATATCAATAATCGATTGGGGAACATGAATATTATTCAGGTGAACACGTGAACCAGCTTCATCTAACGCGTCAATTGCTTTATCCGGCAAGAAACGATCAGTCACATATCGCGTAGTCAAGGTAACACAAGCATTAATTGCTTCAGGAGTATAGGAAACGCCGTGATGCTCTTCATATTTTTCCTTAATACGATTTAAGATTTCGACAGTTTCCTCATGTGTAGCTGGCTCAACAAGAACCTTTTGGAAACGACGATCTAGCGCGCCATCCTTTTCGATGAATTGTCTGTACTCATCGAGCGTCGTTGCACCAATGCATTGAATCTCTCCGCGAGCCAAAGCCGGCTTAAACATATTCGAGGCATCAAGTGAACCTGATGCACCTCCTGCACCTACAATGGTGTGAATCTCATCAATAAATAAGATTACATCAGGCGATTTCTCCAGCTCATTCATAACCGCCTTCATTCGCTCCTCGAACTGGCCTCGATACTTCGTGCCCGCAACTAAAGACGCTAAATCCAAAGTCACAACCCGCTTATTAAAAAGCACCCGTGACACTTTCCGTTGCACGATCCGTAAAGCTAAACCTTCCGCAATAGCCGACTTACCAACACCTGGCTCACCAATTAAGATTGGGTTGTTCTTCTTTCTTCGTGAAAGGATCTGAGAAACACGTTCTATTTCCTTTTCGCGCCCTACGATGGGGTCTAAACGACCTTCTTCGGCAGCGCGGGTCAAATCACGCCCGAAATTATCTAATACCGGGGTCTTCGATTTGATATCAGAAACCTTTTTCGGTTGTCCATAATCTTCTTCCTGATAATCATCATCTCCTGCAGCAGAGCTTGCCTGATCTGAGATTTCAGTTCGATTTTGTTCAACCTCGGCCTTAAAAATATCATAGTTAATGTTGTATTGTTGAAGTATCTGAGAAGCAATGTTGTCTTCATCTCTTAAAATTGACAACAATAAATGCTCTGTTCCAATAACATCACTCTTAAATATCTTAGCCTCTAAATAGGTAATTTTTAAAACTTTTTCAGCTTGTTTTGTTAGGGGTATGTTACCAAGATTTGCACTTGTAATAGAAGTACCTTTAACCGCTTCTTCTATTGATCGACGTAAGCGAGAAGTATCAACATCGTTGTTTTCAAGTATCCTGATCGCCATCCCGTCTCCTTCCCTGATTAGACCAAGCAACAAATGTTCTGTGCCGATATAATCATGCCCAAGTCTCAATGCCTCTTCCCTACTATAAGAAATGACATCTTTTACACGTGGCGAAAATTTCGCATCCATATTTATCCTTTTTTTATACGCTCTAATATATTAATAATCAACTAATCTATTAAAGGTTTTTTAAAGTTTTAACAAGAACTGAGCCACAGCCGTTAACCTGTCAACTTAGTATACTTTTTATGAAATAAAAGAAAAAATTGGCATAAAACGTTTATTAATGGCGATATTTGAAGAAACTAAGTAAGAAAATATGTCAGACGAGAAAATCATTTTTTCGATGGCTGGAGTGAGCAAAATCTATCCGCCACAGAAACAAGTTTTAAAAAATATCTATTTGTCTTTTTTTTATGGCGCCAAAATTGGCGTCATTGGTTTGAATGGATCAGGAAAATCGTCCCTGTTAAAAATTATTGCAGGAATCGACAAATCCTATCAGGGCGAAGTTGTTTTCTCCCCAGGCTATTCTGTCGGCCTGCTGGAACAAGAGCCAAAACTTGACCCTGAAAAAACAGTAAGAGCGACTGTTGAAGAAGGTTGTGCCGATATTATCGGCATTTTAAAGGAATACGAAGAAATTAATGAGAGGTTTGGTCTGCCAGAAGTTTATGAAGATTCCGATGCAATGGACAAATTAATGATCAGACAAGGCGAACTTCAGGATAAAATCGATGCAATGGGGGGCTGGGAGTTGGATAATAAACTGGAGCGGGCCATGGATGCTTTACGTTGTCCGGAACCAGATACTAAAATAGCTACACTCTCAGGAGGAGAACGTAGACGCGTGGCACTATGCCGACTTCTATTACAAGAGCCTGATGTTCTTCTACTCGACGAGCCAACAAACCACTTAGATGCTGAATCGATCGACTGGTTAGAACAACACCTACATCAATATAAAGGAACGGTGATAGCCGTTACACACGACCGTTACTTCTTAGATAACATAGCCGGTTGGATATTAGAGCTGGACCGTGGCGAAGGAATACCGTGGAAGGGCAATTACTCTTCCTGGCTTGACCAGAAAGCGAAGCGACTAGAACAAGAAGAAAAAACCGAAAGCAAACGCCAAAAAGCGCTTGAACGCGAATTAGAGTGGGCTAGAATGGCTCCTAAAGCGAGACATGCAAAATCAAAAGCCCGTCTTTCTAATTATGAAAAACTTGCTTCAGAAGAGACGAAAGAGCGTGAAGAAAAACTGGAACTATTCATCCCGCCGGGTCCGCGTTTAGGAAATATAGTTATTGAAGCGCAAAATGTAAGCAAGGCTTATGGAGATAAAATTTTATTTGAAGACCTTAACTTCTCCCTGCCTCCAGCAGGTATAGTAGGTATCATCGGGCCAAACGGTGCGGGCAAGACTACATTATTCCGCTTAATCACCGGACAGGAACAGCCCGACAAAGGAACGTTCAAGGTAGGTGAAACTGTGGTATTGGGCTATGTCGATCAGATGCATGACGATCTGGATCCAGAAAAATCCGTTTGGGAGAACATTACCGATGGACTGGATAACATCCAGTTAGGTAATCGAACCATCAACTCGCGTGCTTATGTTTCTAAATTCAATTTTAACGGAGCTGATCAACAAAAGAAAGTCGGTGTACTTTCCGGCGGAGAACGAAACCGAGTTCACTTGGCAATTACGCTAAAGAAAAGCTCAAACGTACTGTTGCTGGATGAGCCAACAAACGATATCGACATCAATACGCTTCGTGCCCTTGAAGAAGGTTTAGAGAATTTCGGTGGTTGTGCGGTGATTATTTCTCACGATCGGTGGTTTTTAGATCGGATTTGTACCCATATCCTAGCCTTTGAGGGTGACTCCCAAGTATACTTCTTTGAAGGAAACTACACCGAGTATGAAGAAAATAGAAAGAAACGCTTAGGCGATTACACCCCACAGCGAATTAAATACAAGAAACTAGGCTAAACACAGCCGAGTAAACAGGCTGATTTTAAACATCAAACTGAATCCATTTATCCCCATTGCCTCCATAGGTGAGGTATTGGGGGTAAATTATTTCTGCTAATAACTCGAGATCATCGGCAAGTTGGGATTCGTCATCCGATAAATTACTTTCTCTATCCACGAGATAAATACGATTATTCTTTACCGCATTCGTTTCCTTCCATTCGTCTAAGGAAAGTAACACAGCTAGATCACCGAACAGATGTTCAAAATGATCTGCTAATACCAAAATCAGGTCAGGATTGAACTTTCCACTGCCATCACCAACTTGTGCATCATAAACGCGGGCTCCCGCCATTCTCAGCAAACCAGACAGGCGTTCATTCATTTCATATTCAGGAGAATTAACAGCCGTCATGACCAGGACACGAGGTTTTTGATCTTCAGCAATAAATTTCAACTTGTGTATGACGATGTTGATCCGCTCTTCAAGATCAGCAGGAATGTGAATATCCATAGTTGTAACTTTGGTTACAAATGTACAAATTCACCTTAGGATATTTAGCACCCAAACAAAAGAAGTCGCCCACAAATGCAGGCGACTCCTTGTCAAAACTGATATCCTCAATAAAAATTGACGATAGTTTATTTATTCTGATAATGTAATTGTTCGGTCAATCGATACATTATCTCCCGATAATGGATTACCGTTCTCATCAACCAATGATAAATTGATAGTCACTTCACCTTTTGGAGCGTTTACAATTTCATAAGGCCCCCAGTTGTCTAAAAGAAAATCCTGACCGTTAACGGTAGCTTTCACTTTATTACCATCTGTTAGATCCGTGTTCCATAAATAGAAATCTAGTAATACACGTTCAGCATCAGCTCCTTTATATTCTCCTTTCGGACGACTGTAAAACAAAGATGCATCGGTTGGAAGATCCAGTTCTTCTATTGCGCCGTTCTCGTCAATACGAAAATGCTTTAATACCGCAGCGCCATCTTCTTTAATCGACTCGTGATATGAGCGTGACAAGAAAGACAACAAGTAATGCTCTGTTCCTGTTTTGACAGTAACAGAATGCTCAGGCTCATACAGCGCTGAATAAGGAGTATTATCCAAGATAAAGTGGATGTGTTGACCTTGACCAGAATTCGCCATATGATGAGCGTTTGAATCATCTGTATGTTCGGTCAGTGTGAAGTTTTCCACATTGTATTTAACTGTTATTTTAGCAGAGTCTGTACCCACTTTTTCAGATGTTAGAGACGCAACCTCAAGGTTTGCCCCTGGAAATATCTTTGAGTCTTCCACGGGTAATACTTCAATAGAACTTTCTATTGCAGCCTCGGTGCTGTCAGAGCTGGATGCATCGGAATTTTGACTTCCCGAGTTACAAGCTGTGAAACCTAAAGTTGCAAATGCGAGAGCGGCAAGGCTCAATTTAAATGTTTGTTTCATTGTTTTGATTTTTCTTCTATCTAATAATTATACTGTAACAAGTAAAACTAGCAATTGTTTACGAAATGGCGAATAAATAGCAAAATCGACAGGACATACTGAGGCAATTCATGATTTGTTAATAATTAAATAACCTGATTATCAAAAGGAAACACTAATTTACCAATAGAAAAAAACAGATATCCTTTTCTTTAAACGACCACTAACGATTAAACTTATGACATGGAAGAAATTCAATGGAGAGATTCTAGGTGAGGACATCCTTGAAGAAGCAAACCGTGTAATTGCGCGAGAGCACGAACTAGGCAATCATTTAAAAGTTTGTATCGGAACCGATTCGCAAGTGAAAGGCAATTTTATTGATTTCGCAACGGTAATTGTTTTCGTACGTGAAAAACGAGGTGCTTTTATGTTTATCCATCAGGAAAAAACGAAAGAAAAAATGGCTATTAAAACGCGAATGTTGGCTGAAGTACAGCGTTCCATCATGGTGGCCTACGATCTATGTCCTTTACTAGAGCGATATGAAATCGACCTCGAAGTACACGCAGACATCAATACGAATCCACAATTCAAGTCGAACCAAGCATTGCACGATGCTATGGGCTATATTTTAGGAATGGGGTTCGTTTTCAAAGCTAAACCTGAGGCGTTTGCTAGTTCAGCCTGTGCGAATAAGATGGTCCAATAGCTGGCTATTCCCTTTCATTATCATCCAAGACCGCCCTATGCTGTTTTATATGGCAAGAGACCCTATCTCCTTTTTTCAGCCCACTTCCCACATTCCGATATACCCGAAGATAGATTTCATCATTTCTGATCAAGAACTCTTCATAAAAGCCTCTAAAAAAAATGGAATCAACATAGAAAGAAGCGTCTTCATCGGCTTCGATATCAATCCATTCCGGATGAATCGCATAACATTTATGAGTAGCTTCCACGTTCAACGTACCCATCTGCTCTCGCCGTAAAATATTACTTTTTGCCAACATTCGTGCTATATACCTACTAGGCGGCTCGTTATATAAGGTAGATGGGTTGTCCACGGCAGCTAAATCACCGTCTTTCAGAATAACCAACTGATTGGCCATACCTAACACCTCCGCTGGGTCATGAGACACAATGATCACGCTTAACTTGCTCGTCTCCACAATAGCTTTCAAATCCCGTTGTAACTGATCACGAAAAGCCGCATCAACCTGATTGAAAGGCTCATCCATTAATAAAAGCAGCGGCTGTGTAACCAAGGCTCTGGCAATCGCCGCTCGCTGTTTTTCACCACCGCTCAGGTCACTTATCCGTTGATCCTTCAGATGTTCCATTCGCAAGGACTCCAGTATCTGCATCGTACGCTGAGCTTTGTGGTCTAAATTTTCATTACTTAAGCGAGACGCTACATTATCATAGACCGTCGCAAAAGTATTGAGGTCATCGAAACCTTGGGAAACCATACGCATCTCTGGATGTCCGGGCACAAGCTGTTCACTCGGCCCCTGCACCTGATAACCCCTAAAATGAATGTCTCCTTGATCGGGTTCAGACAATCCATAAATTAATCGCAATAAGGTGCTTTTACCGCTCCCACTCTTCCCAATGATTGCAGTAATTTCATTTTCCGCTACGCTAAAAGCAATATTTTGAAGTCCACCTGAATCACGATGGTCTGAAAACTTCTTCGAAACATTCCGTACGGCTAATAAGGGTAGATTGGGTTCATAACTAGCTGTTGCCGGTAATCCACATGAATCATTCGAGGGTAACACTGACATATATCAAATATGATTTATATATAGCAAAGTTACGAAAATAAGCGACTCTCTACCGATCGAATACGCCTTTAACATCAACCAGTAAGATTCCTTGATCAGTTTCATTGAACTGAACGACCTGATTACCACCCACCTGAAGGTTGCTTGCAACAAAATTGAGCACGCCACTTAGAACTTTCGGACGATCCCGAATCGGCGACTGATCTGATGTTTCACTTCGCTCAGAATGATTTTTAAGTTCCTGACTTTCCGTAAACTCTTCAAAAACGGGCTTTATAACTACGTTTTCACTCTCTACATTCGCTACTATTACTTCCGCGTTCATCGATTTTCCGACTTCCAGCTCATCAGCAAGAACCGCCACCCGATCAGGTGCTTCTGTGATAACCATTTCTTGGTCGGCCAGTTCGTTTTGAACCGCCATACTGGTTGACTCAACAGCCTGCATTCCCGGCTCCACCACCGTATGGACAGTTCCTGTTTCATTCACATTGCTACCCATTTGATTATAAGCCAAACGTCGCTCGTTGCGATCTTGCCCATCAGCAGTCGACGACTGGTCTGAATCGGCTTCTAAACCAAGAACCTCTTGACTATTTTGCTCAATAAAGCCATCGCTTTCTGTCTTGGACAAATCCTGGGGTGTCTTTGGAGCCAAATCATCTACCTTTTTGTTTTCTGCCGTTAGATAGATTTTTTCCTCACCCTGAAAGTTCCAAATGATAAAACCAAACAACAAGAGCCCGGCAGCAATTCTTATGACCCATGAAAGACTAATGACACGACCAAAGCGTGGAGTTTGGTGATTTAAAGTCACTTCCTGGTCCAATTCGGCCGAGATCTTACCCCATAGCGACGTTGGAACTTCTGAAGGATAGTTCTCCAGCTTCGATTTAAAAATGTCGTCAATATCCGGTTTACGATTTGATGCCATGTAATTCCCTTTCTATAATCTTCATTTTCTGCTGCAGGCGTGAACGTGCCCTTGATAACTGCGATTTAGACGCTCCTTCAGTAATATTCAATCGTTCAGCAATTTCCTTGTGAGAGAAGCCTTCAATTGAATACATATTAAACACCAAACGGTAGCCTGCCGGCAATTCGCGTATCATTTCCATCAACTCCGTGACAGTGGCTCGATCCGAGTCGATTGTTTGAAGACTCAGCTGGCCCTCATTATCTAGCGTATCAATGCTTGTTATGAATGTCTGCTTTTTGCATGCTTCAATCGCAGTATTCACTATTATTCTTCGCACCCAGCCTTCAAAAGAACCCTTTCCTGTAAAAGAGCTAATACGTTTAAATACCTTAATAAACCCGACCTGCATGATTTCCTCGGCCTCAAACTGACTATCTGCATATCGCAAACAAACGGTCATCATTTTCGGCGCATAAGCTTGATACAGCATTTCCTGTGCTTTTCTGTCATTTTTTATACAGCCCTCTAACAAGCTCTCTAGGTTCATGTAGGTCAGTGATCGTTGTTTTAAAAGAAAAGCATAAGTCCAAAGCTAAGGTTTTTCAAGCCCTTTTGGTCGGGACTATCAATAAACATATCATTAAAATAGTATTTGGTGTAGACACCGAAACTGCCAACACCTAAGCGCGCAAAACCACCGTAAGTAACCGGAGCAAAATTAAACCCATCTTTTACCTTTTGTTTTCCTTCTTCATCACTTTTAAACTTTTGACTGCCTTGCAATAGAATTCCCATTACAGGTCCTACTGCTAGTTTTATTCGGTTGCCATTGTCATCAGCAGGTGTTTGGAACTCAAAAGTCAAGGGAATGCGAAGATAACTGGATGAAAAACGATTCTTACTATAGTTGATCGACGATTCCATATACGCTAGAGGCTTCGTATCTTCTGCCATAATAATATCCTTTTCCAAGCGAATATGCGTCCAGTCGAACCCTGCTGCTGCGAGTATACGGAACTGATTGCTGAACTTGTAGCCCATTTGCAGAACGTCGAAGCCAACGTTAACTGATTTCCATCCTCTGTACTCTAGGAACTCGTTTTCCGGTGTTAATGCAAGCTTACCATCGTCCATTAACTTCGTCAAACCCAAATCAAAGCGTGCGAAAGTTATGCCCGCAAATACACGGCCTTCATCATTATCGTCGTCCGACTGACTGGAGTCTCCTGAAACGATATCCTTACCAGTCGAATCCTTTATGCGCTTGTCAATCTCTTCTTTGCCATATTCAAATATTATTTTGACTTTTTTCTTTTCACCGTTCCGGTCAATTTCCACAACAGTACTGTCCGCTACCCTTCTTATCGAATCTGGATTTCGTTGATTCTCAGCTCTTTCCTGTGCTATTACGCTGGTCACCCCTAGAGTTAATGCCAATCCTAAAAGTATGATTGATTTCATATTTCTTCGCTTAATGATGTTTAATTTATTAATTTTCATTGATTTAATTATAAAGTTTGTTCTCGCAGTCGTTTATTTTATAAGCTTATTATCTATTAGACTGTCTAAGAAGAGAAAAGGTTGCACCGAATAGAAAATATATTATAATTTTACCTAAAAAATCTGATACATTGAAAGGAATTATACTTGCCGGAGGTTCCGGCACACGATTACACCCACTCACATTAGCGGTCAGCAAGCAATTAATGCCGGTTTACGATAAGCCGATGATCTATTATCCGTTATCTACGTTAATGCTAGCTGGCATTCGGGAGATTCTAATTATTTCAACACCTCATGATTTGCCTCAATTCAAAAAATTATTGGGGACGGGCGCAGACCTTGGTTGTAAATTCAGTTACTCAGAACAAGCTACCCCCAATGGTTTAGCTCAGGCATTCGTAATTGGTAAAGAGTTTATCGGCAATGATAAGGTGGCTTTAATCCTTGGTGACAATATATTTTATGGAGACGGCATCTCTAAGCTCTTGCAACAGAAGACACTAGACGAAGGGGCTACGATATTCGCCTATCAGGTATCTGACCCCGAACGATACGGTGTGGTCGAATTTGACGATGACAACCAGGTGATCTCTATTGAAGAAAAGCCAGCTCAACCCAAATCTGATTACGCAGTTCCCGGACTTTATTTTTATGATAATTCTGTTATCCAGATTGCAGAAAATTTGGAGCCTTCCGCACGCGGCGAATATGAAATCACGGATGTAAATAAGGCCTATTTAGAGCAACGTAAATTACATGTAGGTATCTTCAGTCGCGGTACCGCCTGGCTGGATACCGGAACCTTCCCTTCACTTATGCAAGCAGGACAGTTTGTCCAAGTTATTGAAGAACGTCAGGGCTTAAAAATCGGCTGCATCGAAGAGGTGGCCTATCGGATGAATTTTATTGACGGCGAACAATTACGGAAAATTGCAGAACCGCTTGTAAAAAGCGGATACGGCCAATATTTGTTAGAAAAAGTACTTAAAAAAGTTAAATAAGATTTATGAAAATCGCATTAATAACTGGAATTACCGGACAAGACGGGGCTTATTTAGCAGAATTCCTGTTGAAAAAGGGATATTTTGTTCATGGTGTTAAACGTCGCAGTTCTCTATTTAATACAGACCGCATTGACCATCTATACCAAGATCCACATGAGAAAGAAAGACGCTTCAAATTGCACTATGGAGATTTGACCGATGCGACCAATCTGATTCGCATTGTGCAGGAAGTTCAACCGGATGAGATATATAATCTAGCTGCACAGAGCCATGTCAAGGTCAGCTTTGACACACCAGAATACACAGCTAACGCCGACGGACTTGGAACCTTACGCTTGCTTGAAGCTGTCCGTATTTTAGGGATGACTGATAAATGCAGAATTTATCAAGCTTCAACATCTGAATTGTACGGTTTGGTGCAAGAAGTTCCACAAAATGAAAACACCCCTTTTTATCCTCGTTCGCCTTACGCTGTAGCTAAATTGTATGCCTATTGGATTACGGTTAACTACCGAGAAGCCTATAAGATGTATGCTTGCAATGGCATCTTGTTTAATCACGAAAGTCCGGTACGGGGCGAGACCTTTGTTACCAGAAAAATTACTCGCGGCGTTAGCAAGATTGCTTTAGGGCTCCAAGATTGCTTATACCTAGGGAATTTATCTGCACAGCGAGATTGGGGTCATGCGAAGGACTATATTGAAGCTATGTGGCTTATGTTACAACAGGACACACCCGAAGATTATGTAATTGCTACCGGTATCACCACCACTGTGCGCGAGTTCGTAAGACAGAGCTTTGAAGAAATTGGTATCGAAGTGGAATTCGCCGGCAAAGATGAGAATGAAAAAGGCGTTATTGTCGACTTTGATGAGGAGCGAGTTGCTGCCTACGGATTAAACAAAGAAAGCATCAAGATGGGACAGACCGTCGTGCGTGTCGACCCTCGATACTTTAGACCGACAGAAGTTGAATTACTTATCGGTGACGCTTCTAAAGCAAATAAGCAACTGGGATGGAAACCAAAATATGGCTTAGCTGCCCTTATAGAGGAGATGATGCAATCTGATATCAAAGAGATGCAGAAAGACGATTATCTTAAAAAAGGCGGCTTCAAAATCTTCAATTATTTCGAATAATGAAGCCGCGAAAGAACACCTTATCTCTTTAAAGTGGTCTTATCCATACATTTCGGAAACTTACGGGATTGCCGTGATCTTGCAAAGAGATTGGTCCTGGTCCATGCGCCTTATATTTCGGTAAACCGATGTATTCCGTAGTGCCTTCTAATTCGACATTGTTCTGAACAAGGATACCATTATGCAGCACGGTTACTCTTGCTTTTGACTTCACACTACCGTCTTCATTAAAGCGAGGAGCAGTCCAGATAATATCATAAGTATGCCATTCGCCCGGCTTTTTTACTGCTGAAACCAGGGGAATATGTTGTTTGTAAACACTTGCTGCTTGTCCGTTTACATACGTTTTATTATTGTACGTGTCTAATACTTGTATTTCATAGATGCCTTGCATGAAAACACCGCTATTCCCGCGTCCTTGACCTTCTCCTTTTATCACTAAGGGACTGCGCCATTCGATATGCAATTGGTAGTCCTCAAATTGCTGTTTGGTTTCTATACCTCCCGAGCCTGGCTTGACGGTAAAAATCCCATCTTCGACCGTCCATGGGGCCGCCTTTTTATCGTTCGAGCTAACCCATGCGTCGAGCGATGAACCATCAAACAGCACAATGGCATCAGATGGAACGTGGTTTTCACCTTCTATGGTGACCGTTTTCGGGACTGGCGTCCACACTTCGGTATCTTCAGGTTTCATTTTTTCTTGCGCTTGAACGCTCAAACATGCACTGACTAAAACACTAGCGGCTAAAAAGTACTTCATTAGAATTGTTTTATTTGGTTTTTAAATTTATAGACTTAAGAAAAAGCATTGATGCCCGTAATATCTAATCCGGTAATCAATAGATGTATATCGTGCGTGCCTTCGTAGGTCACCACGGATTCCAAGTTCATCATGTGGCGCATAATCGAATATTCACCTGTAATCCCCATAGCTCCCAATACCTGTCGCGACTCGCGGGCAATCTTCAGAGCAACTTCAACACTGTTTCGTTTTGCCATGGAGATCTGAGCTGGTGTAGCACGATCTTCGTTTTTCAATTGAGAAAGTCGCCATACAAGCAACTGTCCTTTAGTGATTTCAGTGATCATTTCCGCCAATTTCTTCTGTTGCAATTGAAAGCCTGCTATTGGTTTCCCAAATTGTGTCCGTTCTTTCGAGTATCGCAATGCCGTATCATAACAATCCATTGCCGCGCCCAAGGCTCCCCAAGATATACCATATCTCGCTTGATTTAGGCAACTTAGCGGCCCTTTCATCCCTTTCACGTTTGGCAGAATATTCGCTTTAGGTATTCTAGCATGATCGAAAACCAATTCGCCTGTAGCCGATGCACGCAAACTCCATTTGTTATGTGTTTCGGGCGTCGTAAAGCCTTCCGTATTCCGTTCCACGATGATGCCATGAACTACATCTTGTTCATTTTTCGCCCATACAATGGCAAGGTCAGCAAAAGGCGCATTGCTAATCCACATCTTACTCCCATTAAGGATGATATCATCGCCGTCTTCCGTATAGCTGCATAGCATATCTGACGGATTTGAACCATGATCGGGCTCCGTAAGACCAAAACACCCCATGAGCTCTCCGCTCGCAAGCTTTGGCAGATACTTACGCTTTTGTTCTTCATCACCGAAAGCAAAAATGGGATACATGACCAGCGATCCTTGCACGGAGGCGGTCGACCGGATCCCTGAATCTCCTCTTTCCAGCTCCTGCATCATGATTCCATAGGCAAGATAATCCAAGCCGGAACCACCATATTCTTGTGGCACGGTTGGCCCGAACAGCCCAAGTTCAGCCATTTCTGGCAAAAGCTCTTTGGGAAATGTTGCTTCCTGCGCGTGCTGTTCGATAACCGGCAACAATTTCTTATTGACCCAAGTTCTGACCGTGGAGCGAATCATTTTATGCTCCTCGGAAATCAACTCATCCAATAAATAATAGTCCGGCGACTGGTAATTACTCATAATAACAAAAAATGAGGTTTATGTCTTCCCAAATGTACAATATTTGAATTATAATTTCCCCTGCTTAAAAAAATATTTAGATTTGCTCTATGGGGAGAATCGTTTATATTGAATTAGAAAATGCGCGCTTTTTTGCATATCACGGATTCTATCCGGAAGAGCAGATTCTAGGTAATGAATATGAAATCTCCATAAAAACCCAATATGATTTTGCTGAGCTTGATACGGAGGACCTGGAGCATACGGTCAACTACGAAGCACTCTACCAGATCGCCAAAGATGTTATGAGCCGACCGAAAAAACTCCTGGAAACTGTAGCCAACGAAATTCTTGATGAACTGATCAAGCAATTTCCAAGCGTTAAGCAGGCTGAGGTACACATCGTAAAAACAAACCCTCCCTTTGGTGGCGACCGAGCGAATGCAAAAGTTAGCTTACTGTGGACAAATTAATTTTTAAAGAATGGAATTCACTCCAATAAACCAAGATATACTTAAACAGATTATCAGCATAACAGGTGAAGAAAGAACGTTTTACAAACAAGAAGATATAGAACGTTATTCCCACGATGAAACCGAAGATTTGATCTTTCATCCAGAGGTGGTAGCACTTCCTGAATCTGCTGAAGAGGTGTCGGCGCTCGTAGAGCTTTGTAATGAGCATCAAATCCCGATTACACCACGCGGTGCTGGAACGGGATTAAGCGGAGGAGCGTTACCAATTCATGGGGGACTGGTGATTTGCATGGAACGGATGAACAAGCTGATCGAAATAGATGAGCGTAACTTACAAGCAACCTTGGAGCCCGGTGTTATCACAGAGAACCTCATTGACGCGGTCGCCGAGAAAGGCTTGCTTTACCCAGTCGATCCGGCGAGCAAAGGATCCTGCTTTATTGGGGGGAATGTTGCCCACGGAAGCGGTGGACCACAGGTAGTCAAGTATGGCACCATCCGAGAATACATACTAAACCTAGAGGTCGTACTTCCATCAGGAGAAATCATCTGGACTGGCGCGAACACCTTAAAGTTTTCATCGGGCTATAACCTCACTCAGTTAATGATTGGATCCGAAGGAACGCTCGGCATTGTGACTAAAGTTGTCGTAAAGTTGATTCCTAAACCGAAAGAGAATATTCTTATGTTAGCCTCTTTTAAATCGAATGAAGCTGCATGTGAAGCCGTCTCTCGAATATTTATGGCCGGGCAAACCCCTTCGTCCCTAGAATTTATGGAGCGCAAGGGCGTGGAGTGGGTTATAAAATACGATCAAATCGCTTTTACCTTGGTTGATGGCATTGAAGCATTCTTACTAATCGAGGTCAACGGAGACAGTATGGATGAATTATTCTTACAATGTGAGCAGATCAACATCGTATTAGAAGAAAATGATTGCCAAGACGTATTATTAGCTGACACCAGCGCACAAAAAGAAGCCTTGTGGAATATGCGCCGCACGATGGCTGTTTCTGTGAAATCCAATTCGGTCTACAAAGAAGAAGACACCGTGGTCCCACGCGCTGAGCTCCCTAAGCTGATTAAAGGGATTAAGGAAATTGGCGCCCGTTACGGATTTGAATCGGTTTGCTATGGTCACGCAGGAGACGGAAATCTACACGTGAATATTATCAAAGAGAACATGAGCGACGAGGACTGGAACCATAAGTTAGACGATGGTATCAAAGAGATCTTTGAACTGACGGTCAACTTGGGCGGCACACTCTCTGGCGAACATGGCATTGGCTATGTACAGAAAGACTATATGCCGCTTAAGTTCAATGCCACTCACATCGCTTTGATGCACGGCATCAAAAACGTGTTTGACCCAAAGGGAATCATGAATCCGGGAAAGATGTTCAACTCTCCTGCTTAAAACATCACAGAAAAGAACATTTTTAGTCGCAACTCTTACATTGAAGACAATATGTCATGCAAACCACAAAGACACATGACATATTGTCCTATTTATTTACTAAAACTTCTCTTTTTAGCAAACGGTCTATAATTTGATTCTTGTGTAAGTGAAATTAAAAAATAGAAAATCACTTAAAATAAAGGAACAACATGATGACACGTACAAAATCACTTCAAAAAAATCACAGCGTAGACCCTTGGCTCAACGATGTGTTCAACTCATTTTTCAATGACCACGGATTGAGCAACAGTTTTTCTAGTAAAAGCCCTGCAGTAAACATCGTGGAAAAAGACAACGGCTTTGAAATCGAATTAGCAACTCCGGGCCTTAAAAAGGAGGACTTCAATATCAGCATTGAGAAAAATGTGCTGACCATCAGCGCAGAAACCAAAAGCGAGGAAAATGTAGAAGAAAAAAAATACAACAAACGGGAATTTAACTATACGTCGTTCTCCCGTAGCTTTACTCTTCCGGACAACATCAACGATGAAGACGTTAATGCAAAATACGATGACGGCGTCTTGACCGTCTCGCTAAACAAAAAAGAAGAAGTCGACACCAAGAAGACGGTTGTAATTTCTTAACGTAAAAAAAACAAAACAAAAAAGTGGGAACCCAAGTCTAGGATTCCCACTTTTTTTATGGCCAAGCCGAAAGTTTGAGCATGACCTCGTTCTACTTATTTACCTATCAGTTTTCTATCAACTCCCTATTGCACCCGGTCCCCATGGTGGAAACAGGAAACCAAACGCGTTCCGTTGGACAGTCTCCCCCCAGCTACCTAAAACAAGGGCATCGAAAGCCCCAAAAAGGTGCATTTACTTTAGCATATTGTTGCATAAGTACGCATAGCGTTTCAAAACTTGGTTATTCATAGGCGCTTGAGCATATTCGCGAATTAGTTAATTTTTTTATAAATATATTATGGCAATTATCGATAAAAAAGGAAAGATCCGGGGTAAAATAGGAAACTACATTCACCGCGAGGTAAATGGCAAGCAGGTTTTGCAATCGACTCCCGGGTCAATAAAACCCAAAGGTGGGACTATTGAGATGAACAAGCACTTTCGTAGTGCGGCAGAGTTGAGCGGCATGGTCTACCGAGATCTTAAAAACTACGCGTGGGATCGCTCGTATAGCTACCTTCATGGGCGATTGACCGGCTTGTTGAGACATTTATCCCTCCCAGACTACGAGGAAATGGAGGGTGGACATTACATGGCGCTCGACAGAAACGACAGCCTAAGACACCTGTTCCCGATATTACCAACCGCGGTCAAAACCGGGAATCGTCTCCGTATCAATATTCCGAAAGTCAATACGACTAAAAGAAACAAGAAATTGGCAAACGCTGACTATGCGGCATACGAAGTCACCCTGATGGGCTTCGCAACTGACGAGAAGGACGAAAGCAACCCGCACATCCTTCAGGTAGTCAACACTGATCGTTTCAAGATTGCGAATGGTTTCGACAAGAAGCATATTGACATCGACCTAAGCGAGGCCCTCACGTTCAACAGCGGCTTATTGCTCGCCCTGATTCGCGCCGAACTTTTTCAGTTCAAAAATTCGGCAGCCTTCTTGAATTCTAAGGAAATCAATCCAGTAAGTATACTAGGGACGTGGAAACTGAGTTGAGAGACATAACCCTTAACTCAGTTTTAGCTTTTTCTGAATATCCTGCACGTAAGACCGGAACTTCTTGTCTGTTTCAATAAGATCTACTACAGTTTGGCATGCGTAAATAACGGTCGAATGATCGCGCCCTCCGAAGAAGGAACCGATCGACTTTAACGAGGTTTTTGTATGACTTTTCGCCAAGTACATCGAGATTTGTCGGGCTTGAACGATTTCTCTTTTGCGAGTTTTCGACTTCACCATTTCAACCGGGACCTCAAAGTAATCACATACCAACTTTTGGATATAGTCGATCGAGATTTCCTTATGGCTATTCTTAATAAAGTTTTTAAGCATCGACTTCGCTAGATTCAAGTCGATCTCCTTCTTGTTCAATGTAGACTGCGCCAAGAGAGACACCATTGCGCCTTCCAGTTCCCTGACATTATTGTCAATATTATTGGCTACATACTCTACCACCTCGTAGGGCAGGTCGATACCATCAGAATACATCTTTTTCTGAAGGATCGCCATGCGGGTTTCAAGGTCAGGAACCTGCATATCTGCAGACAAACCCCATTTAAAGCGACTTAACAGGCGCTCAACTAAGCCCGACAAATCCTTCGGAGGCTGATCGGACGTTAAAATGATCTGTTTTCCCGACTGATGCAAATGATTGAAGATATGAAAAAAGATATCTTGTGTCTTTTCTTTATTCGCAAAGTTATGCACGTCATCCATGATAATCACGTCCATCGCTTGATAGAAATTCACAAAATCATTGATTGTTCTGTTTTTTAACGAATCTACAAATTGTTGGCAGAACCGTTCGCAGGAAACATAAATGACTAGCTTATCTGGGTGGTTCTTTTTAATTTCATTACCAATAGCTTGGACAAGATGCGTTTTACCCAAGCCTACACCGCCGTACACCATCAGGGGGTTAAAAGATGTCCCGCCTGGTTTCTGCGCAACAGCGTAGCCAGCGGACCGCGCTAGACGATTGCAATCCCCTTCTATAAAATTATCAAACGTATAGTTTTGATTTAACTGAGGGTTAACTTGCAGCTTCTTGAGACCAGGAATTACGAACGGATTTTTAATGTCTTTATTCAACGCTACAGGCACTGGTATAGATTGCTTATTCGCTGCAGATCCGTTACCATTGGAAGGAATGTTTGTTGTATACGGATTACTGTTCGATGAATTTTCAACAACAATATTATATTCCAACCTTCCGTTCTCTCCCAACTGCTGCTTAATAGTTTTACGTAACAGACCTACAAAATGTTCCTCAAGCCATTCGTAAAAGAATAAGCTTGGCACCTGAATGGTTAATACATCACCCTCAAGACGTAGGGCTTTGATCGGCTCAAACCACGTGGTAAAACTTTGTGCTGGAATATTATCTTTAATCACTTGAAGGCAATTCTTCCATACGTCCGTACACGTTTTTTCCATGTTTATTTTCTTAATATTCTGATTTACAATACTCGCGGGTTTTTATGTTAATAACCCTTTGGAAAATCGAAGGTCATAAAAAAAAAGTATTAAAAAAAGTTAATTTTAAATAAAGGAACAACTAATTGAAATACAGCGTATTATATCAAATAAAACAACAATACTACTCTATTAGTTAGGTTTAAATTTTATTTATCAACATTCTCGAATAAGCACTTTTTCCTCTTCTTAATTCAGGTAAAAATCAACCCATTTTTCCCGTCTTAATATAGGCAAAAAAGACTCTATTTGCGAAATAAAAAATGCAATTATTCCTAGCGTATTGATGTTCACTATTTTGAGGATATTTTATTCAAGTAACTCTTTCATAATTTATTGCCTAAACTCACCGAAAATCCCTCTCAACACGTTGGCGATTTCACCTAATGTTGCGTAAGATTCAACCGCATCTAAAATAAAAGGCATTGTATTCTGACCGTTCCTCGCAGCCTCCTTCAGTTTCATTAACGCATCGGTTACTTTTTCTTGAGCTCTTTCCTTTTTCAGCGCCTGCAACTTTTGAACCTGCAGTTGTCGGATTTGATCGTCTACACGAAAAAGACCTTCCTGTCTAGATTCCTCTTCGACAAACCTATTAACTCCAACGACAATTTGCTCCCGACTTTCTATCTTAAGCTGATGGTCATAAGCTGCACGCGATATTTCATCTTGCATAAAGCCTACTTCTATCGCTTTGACTGCACCACCGATCACATCGATTTGTTCCATATATCCGACGGCCGACTTCTCAAGTTCGTCGGTTAAACTCTCGACAAAGAAAGAACCTCCGAGGGGATCGACTGTATTAGCAACCCCACTTTCATAAGCGATGATCTGTTGCGTTCTCAACGCGATCTTAGCCGCCTTCTCGGTTGGCAACGAGATTGCTTCGTCATAGCCATTGGTATGTAGCGACTGTGCACCACCCAAAACGGCAGCTAATGCCTGATTGCTTACCCGCACAATATTATTGTGCGGCTGTTGAGCTGTCAGGGTTGACCCACCTGTTTGCGCATGAAAACGTAGTGATTGGGCTTTCGGGTTGCTTGCACCCATATCCCTCGTAATTTTGGCCCACATTCTCCGAGCAGCTCGAAACTTAGCGATTTCTTCGAAAAAGTCGTTGTGGCAATTAAAGAAGAACGACATACGTGCAGAAAACTGATTAATATCCAAGCCTTTCTCAATAGCAGCCAATAAATACGCTTTGCCATTCGCCAGCGTAAAAGCAAGCTCTTGTGCTGCGGTTGACCCCGCTTCACGGATATGATAACCTGAAACGGAAATGGTATTCCAACGTGGCACATGTTCATTACAATATTCAAAAACATCTGTAATAAGTCGCATCGATGGCTTGGGGGGATAGATATAGGTGCCTCGTGCGATGTACTCTTTTAGGATATCATTTTGGATAGTTCCGGAGAGCTGCGCCAAATCGGTTCCCTTTTTCTTGGCAACGGCGATATACATCGCCAACAGAATAGAAGCCGTGGCATTAATGGTCATGGAAGTCGTAATTTTCCCCAAATCGATACCATCAAAAAGCACTTCCATGTCAGCGAGCGAGTCGATCGCAACGCCAACCTTTCCGACTTCACCCTCGGCCATAACGTCATCCGAGTCATAACCGATCTGCGTTGGCAGATCGAAAGCTACAGACAAGCCGGTCGTCCCTTGGTTCAATAGATAATGATAACGCTTATTCGACTCTTCGGCTGTCGAATACCCGGCATATTGACGCATTGTCCACAATCGTCCGCGGTACATATCTTTCCGAATACCCCGAGTAAAGGGAAAATCGCCCGGAAGTTCTTCCATCGGTCTACAATAGGCATATAATTCTTTAACCTCGATGCCCGAGGATGTATGTCGTTTTTCCGTCATAATTCATAAAGTTAATCTTTTCAGATGGCTTTTGCAGCGATAAACCACATCCGTCCCTTCGAAACGATAAGGAGAAAAACAATTCTGATTATTTTGCTGTATATTTGTAACAGTATATTTAGACATAAAACAATATAGCAATGGTAGAAGAAACTTCAACAATTTCCCCAGTTTCATTTACAGAAGGGGCTGTTCGCGAACTAAATAAGCTTAGAGATCAGCAAGAAATAGGAGAAGACTTTGGTTTACGCATCGGTGTAGAAGGCGGAGGCTGCTCCGGATTGAATTATATCTTAGGTTTTGACCAAAAGAAGGAGGGCGATACCGAATATACGATTGATGGTGTCCGCGTGTTTATGAATCAAGCACATGGCTTGTACTTGGCCGGCATGCAAATAGACTTCCAAAGCGGCTTAAACGCACGTGGCTTCATCTTTAACAATCCGAATGCAGAATCAACCTGTGGCTGCGGCACATCGTTTTCTGCTTAATTTACTGAAAAGAAACCGTGATTAAATTGAAAGTGAGGTGCTACTCTCAAGGCCGTTTACACAGATAATAGACTTTGTTCTATTTAGCAATATTTTTATTGCTTGTTGTGCAATGGCTCAGGTAGGGTTAACGTATCTTCTTTTGAACACGCCAATCGACTATCCGACCGTTTTTTTCACGGGTTGTGGCACGCTGTTCCTTTATAATTTCAGCATGATCATGGCCAAACCAGCAAACCCCTTGGCTTCACCGCACCGACGGGTGCACTGGATTTATTCTCACTACAGGCTTGTGCTGTTTGTGAGTGCGTTCGCCTTGGTGGCGATGGTTCCGCTTGCGTTTCGATTTTCCATACCTACGCTCACCCTACTCGCACTGACGGGTTTGATCGCCATTTCTTATAACCGCCCACTATTCCGGTCACTTTCCAATCTACGCAACCTACCCGGTGCCAAGCTTTTTATTATATCCATTGTATGGACGCTCAGCTGTGTATGTGTGCCGATTGTCGAGCTGGGAGCGAGGGGCTATGCTGTGACTTGGACCGATACTTTTTTATTGGCAACCAAGCGCTTTATGTTTATTACTGCTATTACCATTCCGTTTGATATACGTGACTTGTTCCAAGACAAAAAATACAATCTGAAAACATTGCCGGTTCTACTGGGAGGCAAGAAATCGTTGTTATTGTGCCAAAGTCTCCTCATCATGTATATTGCGATTTTGTTAATCTTTGTGGATCAGATCTCTTCGGATACGATCGCTCTAATACTGGTCACTTTACTAACCGGATGGCTCATCTTCAAATCAAAATGGAAAAAGAATGAATATTTTTATTTCCTATTCTTAGATGGTACGCTAATCCTCCAATTCCTAAGCGTGTTTATTTTTCACCTGTTAACTGGCTCCTTGTAGCTGTTGATAGCCCGCAATCACCTTGTCTGCTAAAACTTTAGATATTTTATAGTAAGACTCGACCGTCCATCCGGCAACATGCGGCGTTAAAACAACATTGTCGAGGCTGGCTAATTTAGAAAACCACTCCTGTTTCTGTTGTTCTATGACCTTTTCGATGGGAAGAACATCTAAACAGGCTCCCAAAATCATCTTCTTATCAATTGCCTCTAAAATAGCTTCGATATCTACAATTCCACCTCGGGCACCATTCAAGAAGAAAATGGGCTTTTTAAACTTTTGAAGAAAATCCCGATCGACCATTGCGCGTGTTTCGGTTGTCAGAGGAATGTGCAGACTCAAAACATCTGCCTTTTCGAACAACTCATCCATAGCAACCTCCTGCACGACTTCAGTACCAAATCCTGTTTTATATTTATCATAGGCAAGTATTTCAACATCAAAACCACTCAGTTTCCTTGCCATCGCACTGCCATTGTTTCCATAACCAATTAACCCAACCGTGCGACCCGTCAACTCAATTCCTCGATTCTCTTCTCTCCGCCACTGACCGTGTCGTACCTCAGCATCAGCAACGATAATTTTATTAAATAAAGCAAGAAGCATCCCTAGCATATGTTCGGCCACCGCGTCACAGTTACCCTCAGGAGCTGATACCAATGCTATGTTTTTACTTTCCGCGTAGACCGTGTCAATATTATCAACGCCCGCACCGGCACGCCCAATAATTTTCAATTTCAGTCCACGATCTAAAAAAGGGACATCGACTTTAAATTTTGACCGGACAATAAGCCCGTCGTAATCACCTATCACCGACGCAGCTTGTCTATGTTGAATATCAGGTTGATAGTCGACTTGAATACCCGCTTTTTCCACCGATTCTATAAAAACCGGATGAATATCATCAACAATCAATAGTTTAAATTCATTCTTATTCATTCGTTATTCTTGATTCTGTTATTTCATTAGTCAATTCGACAAAGTCCGCTACCGACAACCGCTCTGCTCTTAAATCCAAAAAACGGCTTTCATTCATCCTGTCTTTATTTATCAACGACGAAAGGGCATTCCTTAGCGTCTTTCGACGTTGGTTGAAGCCCGCTTTGACCACTTGCTTAAATAATTTCTCATCACAATCGAGATGCTCTACGTGATTTCTGCTTAAGCGAATCACTCCCGATAGAACTTTCGGCGGAGGGTTAAATGCCCCTGCTTTCACGGTAAACAGATATTTCATATCATAATAAGCCTGTAGCAGCACACTCAGGATACCGTATTCTTTGCTGCCCGGTTGCGCAATACAACGCTGGGCCACCTCCTTTTGAAACATACCGACAACCTGGTTGACCTGTTGTCTTTCATCAAGTATCTTAAATAGTATTTGCGATGAAATATTATATGGGAAGTTGCCGATGATCGCAACCGGCTGATCGCCTACCAAATTGGAAAGTGGCAAAGCGAGAAAATCATGCAATATCAATCGATCTTTTAGCGCTGGGTACTTTTCATGTAGATATTGAATCGACTCCTTATCGATATCAATAAACCACGTATTTTTCTTTCTTTCGATCAGAAAATCAGATAAAACTCCCATGCCGGGGCCAACTTCAACCACAGCGTCCAGCCCATCCGTCATTTCTAATGCATCAACAATTTTTCTCGCGGTGTTCTTATCGGTCAGAAAGTGCTGCCCTAAATGCTTTTTCGCTTGTACCGTCATAAATATGGTGGATAGATAGCACAAAGGTACGTGAATATTTAAAAGAATAAAGATGGAGGCGACTTAGCAAATTGAATTAATCTAGCATTTTTTATACTTTTGATTTCATAAAGCATGAACATGAGCGAAAAGAAATTAAAAGTTGGAGTATCCATCGGAGATGTGAACGGTATTGGTCTTGAGGTGATTATCAAAACCTTTGCGGACCAAAGAATTACCGATTTCTGCACACCTATCGTATACGGAAATACAAAAATAGCTTCCTATTACCGTAAGAATATCGGTTTAAACGATTTTAGTTTTCATGTTATAAACCATCCCGACCAAGCGAATGAAAAACGCGCAAATATGATTAATTGCTGGGATGAGGATGTAAAAATTACACCGGGAGAAGAGAACGAAACGGGTGGAAAGTATGCATTCCTATCGCTCGAAGCTGCTATGAACGATCTTCTAGAAGGAAAATTAGATGCGCTGGTCACGGCTCCGATCAATAAAAATTCCATTCAGAGCGATTCCTTCAGCTTTCCAGGACATACCGAGTACTTACAGTCACGCACCGGCGCGAAAGATTCACTTATGTTTATGATCAGTGACAACTTACGAATTGGAGTGGTTACTGGTCACGTTCCACTGAAAGATGTGTCGGATAAAATCACGAGCGAACAGATTGTATCCAAACTACAGGTCATGAACCAATGTCTACGAAACGACTTTTGGATAGAAAAGCCGAAGATTGCGGTGCTGGGTTTAAACCCCCATGCTGGTGACAATGGCCTCATTGGAACCGAGGAGAAAGAAATAATTGAGC
Source organism: Albibacterium profundi (assembly GCF_042159835.1). Classification (NCBI taxonomy): domain Bacteria; kingdom Pseudomonadati; phylum Bacteroidota; class Sphingobacteriia; order Sphingobacteriales; family Sphingobacteriaceae; genus Albibacterium; species Albibacterium profundi. The sequence goes on from NZ_JBBVGT010000002.1 coordinate 836,743, forward strand.
CGGCTATTGAACGTGCTCACGAGCTTGATATTTTTGCTTTCGGGCCCTATCCGGCCGATGGTTTTTTCGCGGGCAATAACTATAAGAACTTTGACGGCATTCTTGCCATGTACCACGATCAGGGTTTAATTCCGTTCAAATATATCGCTTCACATAATGGAATTAATTTCACAGCCGGCTTGCCTATTGTTCGCACTTCCCCTGATCATGGAACCGCATTCGATATTGCAGGGAAGAATATGGCGTCGGCAGATTCTTTCAGATCAGCCTTATTTGCAGCTCTGAATATTGTAAAACAGAGAGAAGAACAAAAAATCCTTCTTTCTAACACATTAAAAACAAAAAGACTATCGAAAGACAGGGACTAATACAGCTATTATCTAAAATACTTTCACAAGTTATAAATATTCCCTAAATTTGCGGGCTTTAATTACCGTGCTTTGAATTATTTGAACACCTTTCGTATCCCATATATCGGCTTAAAATTAGGTCAGCACATATTTGAGTTTGAAATAAATAAGCTCTTTTTCAATGAATATGAATATTCTATTGTCAAGGACGGGGATCTGAAAGCGATTGTTACGATTGAGAAACAAGAAACACTAATGCTTGTTAATTTTGACATCGAAGGGTTTGTAAAGTTAAGTTGTGACCTATGTCTCAATAACTTCCCCTCTAAATGTCATATTGAAGAGAAATTAATTGTAAAATTCACAGATAACGAAGAGGTGAACGAACAAAGTGAGGAGATATTAGTTTTAACAAAAAAGGATTATGAGTTTGACATTGCATCTCTAATCTATGAATATATCAACTTGGCAATTCCATTTAACAACCGTTGTGAAGATCCAGGTAATACGGCCGCTTGTGACCGTGAGATGATTAAAAAGCTAGAGACTCTTTCTTCAGATCAAAATAATGATGAAAAGTCTAAAACAGACCCAAGGTGGGAAGCATTAAATAAAATTAAGAAACAATAAAATTAAAATAAGATGGCACATCCGAAACGTAAAACATCTAAATCTAGAAGAGACAAAAGAAGAACTCATTACAAAGCGACCGCTCCGAGTCTAACAACTTGTCAAACCACAGGCACTGTACATCTGCCTCACCGTGCATATGAAGTAGACGGTGTATTATACTACAACGGCAAAGTACTTATTGAAAACGCAACCGTTGCTTAATTTATTTTTTTAGGTACGAAAAACATCTTAAGGTTCACTAAAAAAGTGCTACCTTGGGATGTTTTTTCACTTTATTTAAATAAAATAGAATGAAGATTGGCGTAGACATTATGGGCGGTGATTATGCCCCAGAATCAATTGTTTTAGGAGCGCTGGATGCTCGAAAAGAATTATCGCCAGATCAAACTATCGTTCTTATTGGTGATAAGGACCAAGCCCAACAAATCATTCAAAAAACGGGCGAAAATCCGGATGGTTTTGAATTTGTACATACTACAGAGGCCATCCGCATGAGTGAACATCCCACCAAAGCTATAACTCAAAAACCTAACTCCAGTATCAGTCTTGGCTTTCAAATGCTCAAAGAGGGGGCTCTCGACTCCTTTGCATCAGCAGGTAATACCGGAGCTATGCTTGTCGGGTCAATGTTTAGTGTCAAGAATATCGAAGGGGTGTCGCGGCCTGCTATAGCGACCAACATCCCTAAGGAGAAAAGCGGTTATGGTATTCTACTGGATGTAGGTGCGAATGCCGACTGTAAAGCGGAGACCCTACTTCAATTCGCCATTTTAGGTAGCCTTTTTATCGAACACATCTACCAGGTGAAAAACCCAAAGGTGGGTTTATTAAATCTGGGAGAAGAAGAAGAAAAAGGAAACAATCTGACACATGCCGCGTTTCCATTATTAAAGGAAAAAAAGTCAATTAACTTCATCGGAAATATCGAAGGGAGAGATTTGTTTAATGATCGTGCTGACGTCATGGTTTGTGATGGTTTTGTAGGCAATATTGTTCTAAAACTTGCTGAATCCTTTCACGCGTTGGTCGAGAAACGAAACTTTAAAGATGAATTTTTTGACCGCTTCAATTATGAGCAATATGGGGGTAGCCCCATTCTTGGTGTAAATGCACCGGTGATTATTGGCCACGGCATATCAACTCCGTTAGCCATAAAAAACATGATCTTACTTTCGCGGTTGATGATAGAATCTAACATCACAGATAAAATTAGATCCGCTTTTAATTAAAAATAAAATGTCTAAAATTAATGCTGCCATAACGGCTGTTCATGGATATGTCCCTCCTTATGTTCTAACAAACAAAGAGCTAGAATCACTTGTGGACACCAACGATGAGTGGATTACCACGAGAACCGGTATTCGAGAGCGTCGAATATTAAAAGATCCCGAAAAGGCAACTTCAGATCTAGCGGTCCCAGCTGTACAGGGACTTCTAGAGAAGCGTGGAGTCAGTGCTAATGAGATTGAGTTGATTATTTTCGCGACGGCAACTGCAGATATGGCATTCCCCGCAACAGCAAATATTCTTGCAGACAAAATAGGCGCTACGAATGCATGGGGTTACGACTTACAAGCAGCCTGTTCTGGCTTTTTGTACGCGTTGACAACTGGAGCTCAATACATTGAATCTGGGAAACATAAAAAAGTATTGGTCGTTGGTGGCGATAAAATGTCATCGATTGTCGACTATACGGATCGAACGACGTGCATCTTGTTTGGTGATGGCTGTGGAGCCGTACTGTTGGAGCCTAACGATGAAGGGAACGGAGTGATCGACTCGGTATTAAAAAGTAATGGAGCGGGCAGACATTATTTGTATCAAAAAGCTGGCGGCTCATTGAATCCGGCGAGCCATGAGACAGTCGCTGCTCGCGAACACTTCATTTATCAAGAGGGAAAATCAGTATTTAAATTCGCAGTAACCAACATGGCAGATGCAGCTGCTGAAGTAATGGAAAGAAACAACCTTGTTGGGGATGACATTGCCTGGCTTGTGCCACATCAAGCAAACAAGCGCATCATCGATGCGACAGCCAATCGAATGAACATCGGCGAGGATAAAATCATGATCAATATTGATCGTTACGGAAATACAACAAATGGCACAATTCCACTCTGTTTGTGGGACTGGGAAGACAAACTAAAAAAAGGCGACACGTTAATATTGGCGGCCTTCGGCGGTGGTTTTACATGGGGTTCAGTGTACCTCAAATGGGCCTATTGATTCATTAGCTAAATATCGCTATATTTAATTATAACATTATCAAACCATACAAATAAAACTCGATGGATATCAAACAAATACAAGACCTGATAAAATTTGTTGCCAAGTCAGGCGTCAACGAGGTTTCAATTGAAGAACAAGACTTTAAGATCACGATTAAGGCAGGGAAAGAGCCAACTTATGTTACTGCAGCTGTACCAGCAGCAGCTCCAGCCCCAGTTCCAGCGGCTGTCCCTGCACCAACGGCAGCGGCTCAAACAGAGAGTGCTGCACCGGCGCAACCACAACCATCTGCAGACGACTCATCAAAATATGTGACCGTTAAATCACCGATGATTGGCACATTCTACCGTTCATCCAGTCCTGACAAGCCGGCTTTCGTGAATGTTGGAGACTCCATTTCAACAGGCCAGGTGATCTGTATCGTTGAAGCAATGAAGCTTTTCAATGAGATCGAGTCTGAAGTATCTGGAAAGATTGTAAAAGTGCTTGTTGATGATGCACAACCGGTAGAATATGATCAACCATTATTCTTGGTGGACCCTAGTTAAATAAACGAAATACATGATGTTTAAAAAGATACTCATTGCTAACCGTGGTGAAATTGCGTTACGCATTATTCGCACATGTAGAGAAATGGGAATAAAAAGTGTCGCGGTGTATTCAACCGCTGACCGCGATAGTTTACACGTTCGTTTTGCTGATGAGGCAGTATGTATTGGTCCGCCTGCCAGTAAAGATTCTTATTTGAATATACCCAATATATTATCTGCAGCAGAGCTAACCAACGCAGATGCCATTCATCCGGGCTACGGTTTTCTATCTGAAAACGCAAAATTCTCAGCAATATGCGCCGATTATGGCATTAAATTTATCGGTGCAACCGCTGAACAGATCAACGCTATGGGCGATAAGGCTGCGGCAAAAGAAACGATGGCAAAAGCCGGCGTACCAACCATCCCGGGTTCTGACGGACTCATCGCTGACGTAAACGAAGGCTTAGAGGTTGCTGAAACAATCGGCTACCCAATCATTTTGAAAGCGACTGCTGGTGGCGGAGGAAAAGGCATGCGTATTGTTTGGAAGAAAGAAGACTTTGAACACGCTTGGGATTCAGCGAGACAAGAAGCAGGTGCTGCTTTTGGTAATGATGGAATTTATCTAGAGAAATTCATCGAAGACCCTAGACATATAGAGATTCAGATCATTGGTGACCAATTTGGTACCGTTTGTCACTTATCGGAACGTGATTGCTCTATTCAGCGCCGTCATCAAAAACTAGTTGAAGAAGCACCTTCTCCTTTTATCACTCCGGAACTTCGGAAACGAATGGGTGACGCTGCAATTGCAGGAGCGAAAGCTGTAAACTATGAGGGCGCAGGAACCATCGAGTTTTTAGTGGATAAACACGGTGACTTTTACTTTATGGAAATGAATACGCGGATTCAGGTTGAGCATCCGGTAACAGAAGAGGTTATCAACTTTGACCTGATAAAGGAGCAAATAAAAGTGGCCAGCGGTGTTCCGATTTCCGGCAGCAATTACGAGCCCACGATGCACGCAATTGAGTGCAGAATCAACGCCGAAGATCCGTTCAATAACTTCCGCCCTTCACCTGGAACCATTACAAATTTCCATTCGCCGGGGGGACATGGCGTTCGTGTGGATACGCATGTTTATGCCGGTTATACCATCCCTCCGTTCTATGATTCGATGATCGCGAAACTGATCTGCGTTGCTCAAACACGTGAGGAAGCGATTTCAACGATGGAGCGAGCATTAAGCGAGTTCGTCATTGAGGGTGTCAAAACTACGATACCATTACATTTACGTCTAATGGCTGATCCTAATTTCAGAGCAGGAAATTTTACAACGAAATTCATGGAGACATTTGACCTTTCAGAGTAATCTCGGTCATAAATGATGATATAATTTTTAAAATACCATTCTTTGCAAAAGAATGGTATTTTTGTTTTTTAAGATTATGAGTGAAACAAAAAGTAAAAAGCTACTAGATACAATCAAGCAAAAAGGGAAAAACCTAGAAGCTGAGATGTCTTTTTTTGAGCACCTGGAAGTGCTCCGCTGGCACCTGATCCGGGTGGCCATCGCTATTTTTGTTTTTATGGCCCTGGCATTCTCTTTCTATGATTTCATATTTGATGATATCATTATGGGGCCTTTGAAAACAGACTTTTGGACATATAGGATGATGTGCCAACTGGCTGACAAATTCAGCTTAGGTGCTGAGTTCTGTGTAGACGACATCCCCATAACGCTTATTAATACGCAATTGGCCGGACAGTTTACTTTACAAATAAATTCGTCGTTGCTTATAGGTGTTATGCTTGGTTTCCCCTATCTTTTGTATGAAATCTGGCGTTTTGTAAAGCCCGCTTTATCAGAAATCGAGAAAAAATCTGCTCAAGGTTTTGTTTTCTATGCGAGCATGCTTTTTGTCATCGGAGTTTTATTTGGCTATTATATTATTTCGGCCTTATCTGTTAACTTCTTAGCTCATTTTCAAGTAAGTGATGAGGTATCGAATCAGATTATGATTAGTTCATACCTGTCGTCTATTGCCACTATTTCTCTAGGTACCGGGATTGTTTTTGAGCTGCCGATTGTTATCTTCATCTTATCGAAGGTGGGAATCATGACGCCAACGTTTATGAAGTCAACCAGACGATACGCATTCATCATTATTTTGGTTATAGCTGCAATTGTTACGCCTACACCTGATATTATGACGATGCTTGCCGTAACATTCCCACTGCTGCTATTGTATGAAATTAGTATCATCATATCTGAGCGCGTGGAAAAAAACAAAAAGAAAAAAGAAAAAGAATTTTATAACTCATAACATATGAAAACAATTAAAAATATTGCAATAGGAGCGGATCATGCGGGATTTGAGTACAAGGAAACACTAAAAAACTATGTGCATGAACTGGGATTCACGTCGAACGACTTCGGCACCTATGACGACAGTTCGGTCGACTACCCCGATTTTGCACACCCCGTAGCCAAGGCCGTCGAAGAAAGTGAAGATGTTTTTGGCATCTTAATCTGCGGTAGTGCGAACGGCGTGGCAATGTCTGCAAACAAACACCAAGACGTACGGGCAGCTCTATGCTGGAAAGCGGAAATCGCATCCCTTGCCCGTCAACACAACAATGCAAACATTGTGTGTATTCCAGCAAGGTTTGTCTCCATCGATGAAGCAAAAGAGATTGTAAAAACATTCTTTTCGACCGACTTCGAAGGAGGAAGACACGCCAATCGTGTAAATAAAATATCATGCTAAAGTTTAACTATTAAAATATCTCATGCTAAAAAAGACTTCTTTATTAACAGCCTTCATAGCAGTCACGGCGACTACATTTGCGCAGTCTGACGCTATCTCTAAGAAATACGCTCAAGAAATCAATGTAGAAAGCGCTACCAAACACCTAACAATTCTAGCTTCAGATGAATTTGAAGGCAGAGATACCGGTAAACCCGGAGGACACAAGGCCGCGCAATACATTGCCGACGAATTCAAAAAACTAGGTCTTGAAGCTCCTGTTAACGGCAGCTACTTTCAACCGGTTGATTTGATAGAAACTTCTCTTAAGGTTTCAGAATTTGCGATTAACAATAAGTCATACCAGGTAGGCGAAGGTTTTTATATGACAGCAACCGGCGAACAGACCATTACAGCGGATGAAATTGTATTTATCGGTTACGGGATTTCGAATGAAAACTATAATGACCTTAAAAACATAGACATTGAAAATAAAGTTGTCTTACTGATCAACGAGGGTGAACCAGTAAACGCCGATGGAACCTATTATGTTAGTGGAACCAAAGAAGTATCAGCTTGGTCTACACAAAGAAATAAAAGAATCCAGTCGGTCGCCTCTCTTAACCCCAAACTGATCATCGCTGCTTCATCGCAAATTGACAGCTTCCTTGAGCGATTCGGGGATCGGCTTAACAGACCGCGACTAATGCTTCGTGAGGACTATAAAGAAGCTCCTAACAGTCCGGCGGTAGCACATGTAAACTTTACGCTAGCGAATGAACTTCTTAAAGGCAAGAAGATTGAGGACCTCCAAGCAAAGATTAATAAATCTGGCAAACCTCAGTCAACTGTTATAAAATCATTGTTCAAAACAAGTTATGGTATCAAAACATCAGATGTAAAATCAGACAACGTTTTAGGATACCTAGAAGGCAGTGATTTAAAAGAAGAAGTAGTTGTTATCTCCGCTCATTACGATCACGTAGGAATACAGAACGGCGAAATATATAATGGCGCCGATGATGATGGGTCAGGCACAACGGGTGTCATCGAAGTGGCACAGGCATTTGTGAAAAGCAAAAAAGATGGAAATGGTCCGAGAAGAAGTATCTTATTCTTACTGGTTACTGCTGAAGAAAAAGGATTAATGGGATCCGACTATTATACGAGAAACCCGATTTTCCCATTAGAGAATACGGTTACAGATCTGAATATAGACATGATTGGACGCGTAGATCCTCCACATGAAGACAATCCAAACTATATTTATCTTATCGGGTCAGATAAATTAAGTTCAGAGCTTCATGCCATTAGCGAAACAGCGAACCAACAGTTCACAAAACTTAATCTAGATTACAAATACAATGACCCGAATGATCCTGAACGAATTTACTATCGTTCTGATCATTATAACTTCGCAAAACATGGTATCCCGGTAATATTCTATTTTAATGGTGTTCATGAGGATTATCATAAACCTACTGACACAGTTGACAAGATAAATTTTGAGCTCTTAGTAAAACGTGCTAAATTGGTATTCCACACCGCATGGGAAGTGGCTAATCGCGACAAGAAACTTGTCGTAGACTCGAATAAAAAATAATTAACATGGCATCGAAACCGGCACAGACATTTCAAACGGATAGCGAGAAGAAAGCTTTTGACATGGATCATCGCAAGGTGATCAACTACAACATCAATAAGTATGACTCTGCCGTTGAAGTGGGCTTGTCGAGATTCAATAACTTAGAAAATTCAAAAAGAAAGGGATATAGCTTAAAATGGAGGGTGATGGAAAATCTGGACAAGTATTTACCAGATTTTGAAGCCAATTTCCAAAAAAAAGGAGGAAAGGTTCTTTGGGCAAACGATGCTAAAGAAGCTCAGGAGCTTATTTGGCAAATAGCCCAAGAGGAAGGTGCAAAGTCGGTTATCAAATCGAAATCGATGACTACCGAAGAAATTGATTTGAATGAATTTCTCGAAACCAAAGGTATTCATGCGATAGAAAGTGACCTTGGCGAATATATCGTACAATTACTGGGTCAGAAACCTTACCATATCGTTACTCCGGCTATGCACCTTAATATAGCAGAAATAGCTAAATTATTTCATGAGAAATTTGGCACCCCCTTGGATGCTACGGCTGAGCAGCTGACTCTAAAAGCAAGAGTGCTGCTTCGCGAAGAATTTACATCAGCAGACATCGGTATTACTGGTGCCAATTTTCTTATTGCAGATACCGGGAGTATTGCCCTAACCGAGAATGAAGGAAATATCCGATTAAGTACTACCTTCCCGAAGGTACACATTGCCTTGGCAGGGATCGAGAAAATCATCCCTTCTATCAGCGACCTAAATCTATTTTTGCCCTTATTAGCTACGCATGGAACAGGGCAAAACTTGACCGTATACAATAGTATTATTGGCGGGCCACGCCAAGAGGGCGAAGTTGACGGTCCGGAAAAAATGTATGTTATCCTACTTGACAATGGGCGAACAAATGTGTTAGCTAAAGAGGATCAACGACAAGCTCTGTATTGCATTCGCTGTGGCGCATGTTTAAACGCTTGTCCTGTCTATAAGAACATTGGAGGACATACCTATAATACGACTTATAGCGGACCTATAGGATCCATGATTACGCCACACATGAAGGGGATGGACGCTTTTAAACACCTAAGTTATGCATCCAGTCTATGTGGCAAGTGTACGGAGGTATGTCCTGTAAAGATAGACATCCATAATATGCTGTTAGCGAACCGACGGGATGCGGTGAAAGAGGGGCATACATCCATGGCAGAACGCGTAGGCTGGAAAATATTCTCCCAGGCTATAACAAGACGGTCGTTAGTAGATAAAGTAGGTGGAAAAACTAAAAATTGGTTTATGAAGACCTTCTTTAAAAAGAGCTGGGGCAAACGTCGAGCGTTACCCACAATTGCTAATAAGTCTTTCAGCCAACAGTGGAAGGAAAATAACGATCCTAAATCTTAACGAAGTGCCGATAAGGAGTGCAATGGATCTATATTTGAACTTCCGCTAGGGGGTTAAACAGATATACTCGCCCAGTACCTTGTTCTACACAGCGGTACCTTTTTCTCAACTTATCTCCTTTTTCAAAACGCCGACCGGAGGCAATCGCAAAAATAGCTTTATTAGGTAGGTCTTCTAAAGCAATCACGCCTTTTTTCTTCACGCTGTCTTTATGTAATAGACGGAATAGCTCTAAGTCACTACTGCTCGAGGCACGCGGGTTACGGAGGTAATTAACAACTGCCGCTTGGATATCGCACGGAAAACAATTCAGTAAAAGAAAAGGCTCCATCAGCATCTTAAAATTATTCTTCCATGCAGTACCATGAGGTTTAACTTTGTTTTTATGCTCCTGCCAGGTTTTCAGATGTGCAAATTCGTGTACCGTCGTCACTAAAAAGGCATAGGGATTCAGATCACCATTCACCGAAATTCGATGCCCTTTCGTCTGATAGGGATGTCTATAATCGCCGTATTTGCTAATTCGTCCTTTGGTAATCTTAAACTCGCAGGGAGCATCTCGAATCCATCGCTCGATGATAGGCAAGGCATCAGCCGGTAGATAACGAGCTAACACAGATTCCTTCATTTTAGCGCAATAATTGATACACAATTAAGCTAGCTACATAAGCCATAGCGGTCATATATGTAAATTGAATAATCGGCCACTTCCACCCATTGGTTTCTCGTTTAACTACAGCAATTGTGCTCAAGCACTGCATAGCAAATGCATAGAACACCATGAGCGAGAATGCTGTGGCGGTAGTATAGATCTTTTCACCCGTCACGGGGTCAGTCGCTCGCTCCATCTGCTCCCGAATATTACGGGTATCGTCATCGCTACCTTCAACGCTGTAGATGGTAGCCATTGTCCCTACAAAAACTTCCCTTGCAGCAACGGACGTGATAAGAGCGATACCAATCTTCCAATCGTAACCTAAAGGGCGGATGGCTGGCTCAATTGCTTTACCGACAATTCCAACATATGAGTTTTCCAATTCCTCAGATGATCTCATTCGGTCAAGTTCTTCAGGAGCGTATTGATTAATCATTTCTGGAGATTCATACTTCATTTCAATCGCTTCCATCCTACTTGGCGGCCCGTAACTCACAGCGACCCATAAAACGATTGATATGGCAATAATAATTTTACCGACGTCGACAACAAAAGTGAGCACCTTATCGTACATTGTCATAAATACATTCCTCCAACGAGGTTTACGGTACACAGGCAACTCCATAATAAAGTAGGATCCAACCTTTCCTTTAATTATTCCCTTCATAACCCAAGCGACAAACACAGCTCCTACAACGCCTAAAATATAAAAACCCAAAAGTGTTAGACCGCGTAAGTCGAAAAAGCCAAAAACCTTTTCATCAGGAACCACAAGTGATATCAGGAGGATATACACCGGTAAACGAGCAGCACAGCTAATCAGTGGCGTAACCATGATCGTTATAATTCGGTCTTTCCAGTTCTCAATATTCCTAGCAGCCATGATGGAAGGTACCGCACATGCCAAGCCCCCAATCATTGGCACCACCGACTTCCCGTTTAACCCGACCTTCCGCATCAGCTTATCCATCAAAAAGGTTATCCGTGCCATGTAGCCCGTGTCTTCTAAGATGGCGATAAACCCAAATAATATGGCGATCTGCGGAATAAACACGAGTACACCGCCCAGACCAGCAAGAATACCATCCAATAGTAAATCCGCAAACACCCCTGCCGGCAAAAACTGATGACCAATCTCGTCTAGCCATTCAAATAATCCCTCAATTAGTGTCATGGGGTATTCTGCCCAAGAGAAAATTGCTTGGAATATCAGTAAAAGGAGAAAGAAAAATATAACGAAGCCCCAAACCTTATGTGTAAGAACGTTGTCTATTTTATCGGTGACGGATTCCTTCTCTTCTTTTGGAGCTACCTGAACAATATCCTTGATTAGTGTATCAATATATTGATAACGATTAAGCGTTTCTTTAACCTGCTCATCGTCAGACACAAAAGCATATTGAGTGATAATCGAATCTACTCGATCTGTATTTCCGTTTACATATTTTCTGTCTGATAAGTATTGGTGAGCAAAAAGCAGACTGGCATACTCAGTATCCCGATCAGTCTCTTCGGCTAAATCAGCAACGAGCGTTTTCGAACTTTCGGGAATTGTGTAAATATGATTATGAACAGCAACTTTCGGCGCATCAAGAATGGCCTGTTTCAACCCGCCGATATTAACATTATGCCGGGCACTAATCTTTACTACTTGCACCCCCAGCTCGCTCGAAAGTTTATCGGCGTCTACCCTGATACCTTCCTTCTCAGCAAGATCATTCATATTTAATGCCAAGATAGTAGGGATTCCCAAGTCAGCTACTTGGGTATAAAGTAGCATGTTTCGTCTCAAATTGGTAACATCAACGATTACAACGACCAAGTCAGGGTGGTAAGCGTTATGCTTATCTGCCAAAACATCTGACACAATAGCTTCATCTTCCGTTTTCGGATGCAGACTATAGCAGCCCGGAAGGTCAATAACTTGCACGACTTCATGATTAGGCAGTCTGCACGAGCCAATCTTTTTATCAACTGTCACGCCCGGAAAATTTCCTACTTTCTGATTTAAACCTGTCAACAGGTTAAAAAGAGATGACTTACCCGTATTCGGATTCCCAACTAAAGCGACTTTCAAATTATTTATTTTTAAGGATGAGCTACTAGGATTACTTTTGATGCTTCGCTTTTACGCAAACTGAGCTGATAACCAGAGACTTTGATTGCAATCGGATCACCCAGTGGAGCAATTCGTTCTAAAAGCACTGGTTCGCCAGGAAGGCAACCCATTTCCATCAACTTAATAGATAAAGAAAGATCTGTAATTTCTTTAATTATTCCTCGCTCGCCAATTTTTAGGTCAGACAATTTCATGCGCTTAGCTTTTAGCTAGCAAAAATACAATTATTTAGAACCATTACAAGTAAGTAATGCCAATAAGCGGAGAATAGTTATATTTTTGTCTTCTTTATCGCCAGAACGAGAACAAGATAGGCAAAATAACCCATGCCTATCCCCACATGATCCGCAAAGATATCCCAGTATTCAAATTGCCTATTGGAGGTGAAAAACTTTTGTATTAATTCGGTTCCAATAGCAAAGGAACTCGCAAAAAAAAGAACCATTACATTTGGCCAGCTGATTAAATTGGGTTCATTCCCATTCATCAACGAACCAAAGAACATTAATACGGTGAAAACAAAAAAGAAGCCCGTGTGAACTAATTTATCAATACCCGGAAAAGAGTGACGAGAGTCGGTGACATCCGGCATCGGCGATGATATTAAGATGAGTACGAGTATCGCCCATATAATAGCCCATAGATAATGTTTCATTCGGAGAGAATTTAATCAATACAAAAAACACGGAGAAGAACATCTCTCGTTCAAATCCGTGTTTTTTTTCGAAGCTTCAGACTTACAGGTTATTTACCTATCAGCTCTTTATAACCATCAGCCGTTAGCAAAGATTCGACATCGGACGGATTATCTAACTTTACACGAACCATCCATCCGTCGCCGTAAGGGTCATTATTAACTAACTCAGGATTAGCATCCAGTTGTTCATTGACCTCCAATACAGTGGACTTTGCAGGCATAAAAAGATCTGAAACTGTCTTTACAGCTTCGATGGTTCCGAAAAGATCATCTTTATTGACTTCATCCCCAACGGTGTCAATATCAACAAAAACAATATCACCCAGTTCACTTTGTGCAAATTCAGTAATACCGATTACCGCTTCATCACCTTCTAAACGAACCCACTCGTGATCTTTGGTGTATTTCAATTCTGATGGAAAATTCATAGTTGCTATTTTTATTTCAAATTTATTAATCTAAATGGATATTAACAAAATAAAGCACAAACCAATTATAAGCTCTTTAGAGCAACCTTGATTAAATGCTCGACCGTGCTATCGGGTTCATTTTTATGAATTGAAAGAAGCACTTTTTCAGCTTTTTGTTTAACGAAGCCCAGCATAACCAAGGCTGATAGGGCCTCATCAATTACAGTCTGGTTCTTAGATACCTGCGTTAACGTATCTGGGCCTTCCTTCTTCAATTTATCCTGTAGTTCAAGAATAAGTCGCTGTGCACTTTTCGGTCCAATCCCTTTAATTCGCTGAACCAAACCTACATCACCGTTCACAATAGCGGTTTGTATCTCTGCGGGTGTAATCGAAGATAGCATCATTCTAGCAATACTAGCGCCAATTCCGGATACAGAGATTAAATGTTGAAAAAGCCGTCTTTCACCCTCCTCATAAAAGCCATAAAGGGTGTGAGCATCCTCCCTGACCTGGAAACTTATATAAAGCTTACACTGTTCGTGCGATTTAATCTGCTCATACGTGTTTAAGGAAATCACAATATGATAACCCACACCGCCGACATCCAAAACTACATGAGTTGGGCCTTTATAAACTAGCTTACCATTTAAGTAATCATACATAGCCAAATAATTATACCTTATTTACGCCGCTTTTTGGCGGATTTGGAATGAGATTGTACGTCTACCACTGCAATGGTCACCATATTAATAATCTCCCGAACCGAGCTATCTAATTGCAGAACATGCACAGGCTTATTCATCCCCAATAATATAGGGCCTACAGCTTCTGCGTCCCCTAGCTCCTGCAACAGCTTATATGCAATATTTCCAGATTCTAGATTTGGAAACACTAAGGTGTTTGCAGCTTTCCCGGAAAGGGTGCTAAAAGGGAAGTTATCAACCAACAGCTCTGAATTAATCGCAAAGTTAGCCTGCATCTCTCCATCCACAACAATTTCTGGATGTAATTCATGCAGTCTACGTACAACGTCCCTGGTTTTCACGGGAATCGCCCCATCGCTTGAACCAAAGTTACTATAGGAAAGGACCGCTAAACGAGGCTTGATATTAAAACGTCTCACCGCCTTATCAAGCAATACGCTTATATCGACCAATTCGTCGACCGTCGGATTTTCATTAATTGTCGTATCCCCAAAGAACACAGGGCCTTTTTTTGTTAACATCATGTACATCCCAGCGACGCGACTGCCCGATTGAGTACCTATCACTTGCAGTGCAGGTTTAATCGCAGTGGCATAATTCTTCGTTAACCCGGAGATTAATGTATCGGCCTCTCCAAATTCAACCATACAAGCTGCAAAATAATTCCGATCCAACATCAATTTATTCGCTCCGCTTTCGGTAACACCGCGTCGCTGTCTTTTCTTAAATAAGAATTGCGCATACTTAATGAAGCGCTCACTATTCTGTTCTTCAAACGGATCAATGATTTCCACCTCTCCCAACTCTAAAGCATATTCTTTAATCAACCGATCAATTTTCTGTCGGTTACCCAACAGAATCGGGTAGGCAATACCTTCATCCTTAACAATCTGAGCTGCTTTCAGAATTTTGTAATTATCAGCTTCGGTAAAGACTACACGTTTAGGATCTTTCTTGGCTAGGATCGTTACGTCCCGAATGATCCGATCGTCCGAACCAAGTCGGTTTCTTAATTCAGTAACGTAAGCATCAAAATCGTCGATTGCGTTACGCGCTACACCAGTCTCAATGGCAGCTTTTGCTACGGCAGGTGCGACTGAGGCAATCAAGCGAGGGTCATTAGGTTTCGGAATAATATATTCTTTCCCAAATTTCAGGTTACTTTCTTCATAGGCTTCATTTACCGCTTCGGGCACTGATTTTTTAGCTAATTCAGCAATCGCATATACAGCAGCAATCTTCATTTCCTCGTTGATGGCTGTTGCACGGACGTCCAGAGCACCTCTGAAAATATATGGAAAACCAAGGACATTGTTAACCTGATTCGGAAAGTCGGAACGACCAGTCGCCATAATAATATCTGACCGTGTACTTGTTGCCAAATCATAATCGATCTCCGGTTCTGGATTCGCCATTGCAAACACAATCGGTTTCTTATTCATTGACTTTAACATATCGACCGACAAGACATTTCCCGCAGAAAGTCCGATGAAAACATCGGCACCCTTTACAGCCTCCTCCAATGTGTGTATATCTCGATCTGTTGCAAATTCACCTTTGGTCTTTTCGAGCACTTGACGGTCGGTCCGGATCACACCGGAACGATCTAGCATAACAATATTCTCCTTCTTTGCTCCCAAAGACATATAGATCTTAGTACAGGAAATAGCTGCGGCACCAGCACCATTTACAACAATCTTTACTTTATCAATTTTCTTCTTCTGAATCTCACATGCATTAATTAATGCCGCACCCGATATAATAGCAGTTCCATGTTGATCGTCATGCATTACAGGTATTGACATTTCCTTTTTCAGCCGCTGCTCAATTTCAAAACACTCTGGAGCTTTAATATCTTCTAGATTGATTCCTCCGAAGGTCGGCTCTAACGCTTTGACAATATTAACGAACTCGTCAACATTTTTGGTGTCTAGTTCAAGATCAAAGACATCTATATCCGCAAATATTTTAAATAACAACCCTTTACCTTCCATGACAGGCTTTCCCGCATCAGGACCGATGTCGCCCAAGCCTAAAACCGAAGTTCCATTACTGATAACTGCTACTAGATTGCCCTTTGCAGTGTATTTATAAGCGTCTTCTTTATTATCCGCAATTCGTAAACAAGGCTCAGCAACTCCGGGCGAGTAAGCTAATGACAAATCGCGTTGTGAATTCGTTGGTTTCGTTGGAACAACCTCAATTTTCCCAGGCCTCCCGCTACTATGGTAATCGAGCGCGTCCTGCTTTTTATTTTTCACCTTCATAAAGAGTAATTTTTAATTTAGATAAACAAAGTTATAAGAAAAATCATCAAACAGCATTTCGAGGAAATAATAATCCATGCTGAGATGCAACTTTGAAATCCCGATAGATCCTTGATATTTCATTGCCCTCAAACACGGCACTCATTCCTGTATAGACATATAGCTTGTCGACTAACATACGACATAGATTCGCGGCTTCGTTTACCTCCACACTAAATTTTCGACTTAGCTTTTCATCGACATCGGTACCAGCAACGATTCCCGCCCAAAGCATATCCAACATCTCGAAAACCCGATCTCTGCTTTCCTTGACGCGGCAGATTTCTTCATCGTACCATGGTAACGTAATAGACTTTCCACTTGTGTACTGTAATACCTTTTTCGAGAAATTCATCGTCATTCCCGTAAGCATCACCAACATATTGATCTCAGCTAATATCATAAACGGGAACCGATACAATGGCGATTCTCTCTTATCGGAAGCGTTTTGCAGATCAAATTGAAAATCGCTTGGCACCAGCGCATTTGCAATTTTAAAATCGCAACTAGTCGTAGCCTTCAGGCCATAAACATGCCAAGTATCTAAAATTTCTACTTGATTTCGGGGAACTAAAAACGACTTGTAAGTATCACCTCCGTCAATCATTGCATTTAATGAGAACCAATTAGCGTGAGCAGAACCACTGGCATACTTCCAATGACCATCGATCACAAAACTGCCATCTCTTGATAAGGCCGTCCCAGTAGCCGCACCGCTTCCCGCAACACATGTTCTCTTATTGGAAAATATGTCACGGGCAGCCTGCTTCTCCATAAAACCGGAAAACATATTAGCCCCTGCCCCGAGATTGATTACCCAAGCAATAGCACCGTCCACTTCCGCAAAACGCTCCATTAACCGGGCAAAGGACGGCAAATCCAATTCTGCTCCGCCGATATCTTTCGGAACTAATAAGTGGAACAATTCATTCTCATAAATGTAATCTAGCTGAACTTTTGTCATCTTTTGGATGCGCTCAGCTTGCAATGCTTCTCTTACCAATTGTTCCGAGTTTAAAAACAGTTGCTTAACTTGTTCGGTGTAGGTCATTTATATTACACTTTGTGACGTTCAATTATCAGCAATTCCGGACTTTATTCTTTACCTTTGCAGAAAAAATAGAACCGCTTATTGCAGTCAAATAAGGCCATATTTTTATTAAAAAACAAAAATTCAATGAAAATAGATTTTAATTTCGTCGAGCAGTTTGAAGATCGACATATTTCTCCAAGCGAAGCAGACGTTCCTGCCATGCTAGAAGCCATTGGCGTAAGCTCAATTGATGAATTAATTGATAAAACAATCCCTGAAAACATTAGGTTAAAATCTCCTTTAAACCTTCCGCCTGCACTAAGTGAAGTTGACTATTTGAAAAAAATGAAGCAAATCGCTTCGAAGAATAAGGTATTTAAATCCTATATCGGTCAAGGTTACTATAACGTAACCCTGCCAAATGTCATACTCCGCAATGTGCTGGAGAATCCAGGATGGTATACGCAATACACTCCTTATCAAGCAGAAATAGCACAAGGTAGACTACAAGCATTGTTAAATTTCCAAACTTCTGTTATTGATCTGACTGGTATGGAAATCGCCAATGCTTCCTTGCTAGATGAGGCCACAGCCGCTGCAGAAGCTATGTTTATGCAGTACAGTGTTAGAAAGAATAAAGCAGCAAACACCTTTTTTGTATCGGAAAACATATTCCCTCAGACGATTGATGTTATTCGTACGCGAAGCGAATCTTACGGAATTGAACTCATCGTAGGTGATTTTAACAACATCGAATTAAATGAGAATCTATTTGGCGCACTTGTACAATACCCAGCAGCTAATGGAGAAGTAACTGAATTTCAAGAATTAGCCGACAAACTTCATGCTCAAAACATGACTCTTGGTGTAGTTGCGGACATCATGAGTTTGGCATTGTTAACGCCTCCAGGAGAATGGGGTGCTGATGTTGTCGTTGGTTCTACCCAGCGCTTGGGAATCCCGATGGGTTTTGGCGGACCACATGCAGCTTACTTTGCTACCAAAGAAAAATATAAAAGAAATATTCCAGGCCGTATTATTGGTGTAACTATAGATGCTACCGGGAAGTATGCCTTGAGAATGGCTTTGCAAACTCGTGAACAGCATATCCGCCGTGATAAAGCGTCCTCAAATATCTGTACTGCACAAGCTCTACTCGCTATTATGGCCGGATTCTACACAGTTTACCACGGCCCAAAAGGCATAAAAAATATTGCATCTCGCATTCATGGAACCACCTTAGTTTTAGCAAAAGCTTTAGAGAATCTTGGATATACGATAACGAACAAGTCGTTTTTTGACACCTTAACAGTTGAAGTAGGAGATCTACTGGAGCCAATACATGCTGATGCTTTAAATAGTGAAATCAACCTTCGTTACGATAAATTGGGCACCATTGGTATTTCTATTGATGAAACCACCGACAAAGCCGATTTAGAAGCACTTATTAAGGTATTTGCAAAAATTAAAGGTCAAGGGAACAATGAAATCGTGATTAGTGAGCTTGCAGAAGATCTGCAAACTTGTATCCCAGAGACATTACAAAGGACTTCCGAATACCTTACACACCCGGTATTCAACTCTTATCATTCGGAGCATGAAATGCTCCGCTATATTAAATCGTTAGAAGCAAAAGATCTTTCATTATGTCACTCCATGATCCCTCTAGGTTCATGTACAATGAAACTTAATGCTACGACAGAAATGATCCCTCTGACCTGGCCGGAAATTGGAAACATCCATCCTTTCGCACCTACCGATCAAACGAACGGTTACATGCAACTATTTGATGAATTGAACCAGTGGCTATGTGAAATAACTGGGTTCAAGAGAATGAGTTTCCAACCTAACTCAGGAGCCCAGGGAGAATATACGGGGTTAATGGTTATTCGGGCTTACCATCAAGCCAATGGCGAACAACAACGAAATGTTGCTCTTATCCCAGCTTCTGCTCATGGCACAAACCCTGCTTCGGCATCCATGGCGGGCATGAAGATCGTTGTCATCAAGTCGGACGAAAAAGGGAATATAGACGTCGAAGACCTTAGAGCACAGGCTGAAAAACACAAGGAGAACCTTTCCTGCCTTATGGTTACTTATCCTTCCACTTACGGAGTATTTGAAGAGTCCATCGTAGAAATGTGCGATATTATACACAAAAACGGGGGCCAGGTGTATATGGATGGCGCTAACATGAACGCCCAAGTCGGATTTACCAGCCCTGGATTTATTGGAGCCGATGTTTGTCACTTAAATCTTCACAAAACATTCTGCATTCCTCACGGAGGCGGCGGACCAGGAATGGGGCCAATTGGTGTCGCAAGTCACTTGATAGATTTTCTTCCAGGACATCCCATCGTGGAGCTTGAGGGCAGCCACTCCATCTCTTCAGTAGCAGCTGCACCATGGGGTTCTGCATCGATCCTCGGCATCTCGCATGGATACATCGCAATGATGGGCGCCGAAGGCCTAACTAATGCCACTCGCTTCGCCATACTAAATGCAAACTATATCAAAGCGCGCTTAGAGAAACATTATACCGTACTTTACTCAGGAGCCAATAACACATGCGCTCACGAAATGATTCTCGACTGCCGATCGTTTAAGACCGTTGGTATTGAAGTAACGGATATAGCTAAACGCTTAATGGACTATGGCTTTCACGCACCAACCGTTTCTTTTCCGGTAGCGGGCACCTTGATGATTGAACCAACAGAATCAGAATCAAAGCCCGAATTAGATCGATTTTGTGATGCTTTGTTATCTATAAGAAAGGAGATCCAAGCTATCGAGGACGGCGGAGATAAAGTTAACAACCCGTTGAAAAACGCTCCGCATACTGCACAAAATATTGCGAGCAGTGGATGGGATCGCAGTTATACTCGAGAAGAAGCAGCCTTCCCGTTAGACTATATTCGTGACAATAAGTTTTGGCCGTCAGTTGGCCGTGTTAACGACTCATACGGCGATCGAACACTTATTTGCGCATGTCCACCGATCGAAGAATATATGGACACCGAGTCTTAAATCATTAGGTTATATATTATAAGAAAGCCGCGATGAATATCATCGCGGCTTTCTTTTGTATGACCTTTAGTTGCTTAGGCGATTTTAATCCTCGCTTAGCTCATTCATTTCATCTAATTTTTCACCAGTGACTTCCGTTCTGATTTTCGCTTCAAGTTCGTCCATTAAATCTGGATTGTCTAACAAGAGTTTTTTAACTGCATCTCTTCCCTGGCCCAAACGAGTATCACCATAACTAAACCATGATCCAGCCTTTTTAATAATATTGAAGTCTACTCCAAGGTCAATAATTTCTCCAACTTTTGAAATACCTTCACCAAACATAATATCAAATTCCGCCACTCGGAACGGCGGGGCCACCTTATTCTTAACAATTTTAACCTTAACTCGATTTCCCGATACCTCGTCTGTATCCTTAATCTGTGATGTCCTTCTAATATCCAACCTAACCGAAGCATAAAACTTCAAAGCATTTCCTCCAGTTGTTGTTTCGGGGTTACCAAACATAACACCTATCTTTTCACGCAATTGGTTAATGAAAATACAGCAACAGTTAGTTTTTGAAATCGTACCAGTCAATTTTCTTAAAGCTTGAGACATCAATCGAGCCTGTAGACCCATTCTTGAGTCACCCATCTCACCTTCGATCTCAGCTTTCGGAACCAATGCCGCCACTGAGTCAATCACGATGATATCAATAGCTCCGGAACGAATCAAATTATCAGCAATCTCAAGTGCCTGCTCTCCATTATCCGGTTGCGCTATCAGAAGGTTTTCAACATCCACTCCTAGTTTACTGGCGTAGTATTTATCAAAAGCATGTTCCGCATCGATAATTGCAGCTACTCCGCCTTTCTTTTGGGCCTCTGCTATCATATGAGTAGCCAGCGTAGTTTTACCGGAAGACTCCGGTCCATATATTTCCACCACACGGCCCTTAGGAACTCCTCCAATACCCAAAGCAATATCCAAACCCAAGGATCCAGTAGATATGGAATCAATTGGTTCAACCGCAGAATCACCTAATTTCATCACAGCGCCTTTACCATAAGACTTCTCTAACTTATCCAATGTCAATTGTAAAGCCTTTAACTTTTCAGCATTCTCATTCATAACGACAATCTAAATATGATAACAATTAATTTATATACTAATAATTTTAGCCAAAATACAATAAAGTATTAACATTTACAAATAATACTAATTTATTTTGCTTTGTTATTTTCTTTACTGTATACCTCCTCGTAATAACGACAGAAATAACTTATCGGACAGATATCGCATTTGGGGTTTCGTGCAACACAAATATATCGTCCATGTAAGATTAACCAGTGATGAGCAAGGTGAACGATCTCGGATGGCAAGTTCTTAACTAAATCTTTTTCTACTGCTAGCACTGTTTTAGCATTTGTCAATCCAATTCTCCTTGATACTCTAAACACATGAGTATCAACCGCCATCGCGGGATGGTTGTAAATCACCGAAACGATAACATTTGCTGTTTTCCGCCCCACACCGGGTAACTTGATCAATTTTTCGACCGTATCTGGCACCTCTCCATTAAAATCCGCCACTAACATTTTCGCCATGCCTACTAAATGCTTCGCTTTGTTGTTTGGATAGCTGATACTCCTGATGTAATCGAACACAAGATCGGAAGTGCTGTCCGCTAGCGACTGCGGATTGGGGAATCGTTCAAAAAGTGTAGGCGTCACCATGTTTACACGTTTATCTGTACACTGTGCAGATAGAATGACGGCAACCAAAAGTTGATATGGATTATTATAATTAAGCTCCGTCTCCGCATTAGGCTGGTTTTTTGAAAAATAATCGACGAAAGCTTTATATCTATCTTTTTTGAGCATAGTCAAAGATAGAAATTAGATTATCTAAACAAAAGCTATAAAGTCTTCGAGAACTCCAATAAATTTTGAATAATCTTTTCGCGAGGATTTCTTAATTCTTGATCTAGTAATAAAGCTAGTTTGGCATCAATATTCATCGCATCTTTCTTAACCGACTTATGTAACAAGTCTATCTTACTTTTGTTATATTTTTGATTGTTAGGGGTAAATATTTCATCCATAAGCATAATAAATAGCAATTTAGAATAAATATAACGCTACTAGCTCGGGATTAGTATTTAATTTCTTTAAATAACTAAAACAATATTAATTTTAAAGACAATCAACCTTGCATATTGAGCACCGATCAAGGCCAAAAGTTTCTTACTTATCCTTATATAGTTTATCAGCTAATTCAATCGCTTTGTAAGCATTCGCTATTCCGCCTGTGATACTAATGTCACTCAAATACACTCGCTTGTTGGTATTATCTTGTCTGATTTTGACTTTATTATCAATTTTTACAACCGACCTTAGGATAATATCTTTTACTTCTACAGCCGTAAACCTTGGGTAATATGAACGGATGATAGCAGCTAAGCCTGCGACAGTCGGTGCCGCCATACTGGTTCCACTTAATTCATCATATTCAGAGTCAGGTACTGTCGAGTAAATATCAACGCCTGGAGCAAATAAATCAACCGTCTGTTTGCCATAATTTGAGAAAGAGGCGATCAAGTCATTTTCATCCCAAGAAGTTGCCCCGACCTCTATCCAAGCTTCTCCTTTTCCTTGATTAAAACCTAAACTATCAACATAAATCGGATTCGGATAACTCGAGATCTCATCGTTATCTTTACTATCATTACCTGCAGCGTGGATTAATAAAACGTCCTTCTCCATCGCATATTGAACTGCGTCGTCGACCACCTGTTTGTCTTTAACATAAGCTTTACCAAAACTCATATTAATAACTTTTGCTCCATTATCAGCAGCATAACGTATGGCATTGGCTACATCCTTGTCTCGCTCATCTCCGTCTGGTACTGCTCGTACTCCCATAATCAGCACATGATCCGCAACTCCGTTCATTCCGATGCTATTGTTTCTAACAGCACCAATTATCCCTGCGACATGTGTTCCATGCTTCCCGTCTGGACCTTCAATATCTGCGTTTCCATAAATCCGTTCACTGCTGTCTTCATAATTATCACCTACGATATGTCGCGAATCAAAGTCCATATTAAGATGATACTTTAATTGATTAGAGTAATACTCAAAGGCTTCGTCAAGTTCTTCATAAAACTTCTCAAAGCCTTTTTCTTCAACTTCCGACTGAACGATCCTTAGAGCTCGCGACTCATTTTTATTTTTTGCTTTATAATTTCTGAATTGCGCAGCCGTTGGTGTTGGTTCTCCGATGCTCACCACAATGCTATCTATAACCTCTTTAAGCATTCCGTAGTTCAACTCGCCCCTACGCGCTTGCTTTAGCTTCGCCATATAATCAGTCGTCATCTTCTGATACTCGTTGAACGCGC
Organism: Albibacterium profundi; assembly: GCF_042159835.1. Lineage (NCBI taxonomy): Bacteria > Pseudomonadati > Bacteroidota > Sphingobacteriia > Sphingobacteriales > Sphingobacteriaceae > Albibacterium > Albibacterium profundi. The sequence goes on from NZ_JBBVGT010000002.1 coordinate 860,574, forward strand.
GTTTTTCCTTTTCATCAAGCGGGGTAGATGGCAAAACAGATATATATTTCGGTTGTAGTTCTCTGAGCAACCTCACTAGTTCGAGATTATCATACCGTACATTCTCACCATCTGCGTTACCAAGAAAATTCCACCCGTGTATATCATCGATATAACCATTCCCATCATCGTCAATTCCATTCCCTGCAACTTCGCCTTGATTCACCCACATGACATCTTTCAGATCTTCATGATCCGTCTGCACACCACCATCAATCACCGCTACAATAACGGTTTCTCCTTGCTTATTTTTTAAAAGCGTACGATAAGCCTTTTCAGTACTTAAACCATGTACGCCATCTTCGACGAAATCAAGATTCTGCCAATTAGCTATGCCCGCTTTATACTCTTGCGCAAGTAATGACGTTGTAATCGACGTCAACAGGACAAAAAACAATATGCTAGTTTTATTAATCATATTACTCCATGTATAATCACTTATCACAAAGATAAAATAATATCACTCTGAAAATGGTTAAAAAGAGTTAAAAGTAAAGGGATTGACTCTCGTAAGTCGAGTTTCCAGTTTTATAGGTGTTGATCTTGTTGTTGATTTGAATTTTGGCATTAAATACCACGGGCCCGTCCACGATGTGTGAACGGGCCCGGGAAAAGGGTAGGGCGCCGACCTACTCTCCCACCTGTTACGGCAGTACCATCGGCTCTGGCGGGCTTAACTTCTCTGTTCGGTATGGGAAGAGGTGGACACCGCCGATATAGGCACCTGAAAATCTTGATATGCAAGCCCCTAACAGGGGAACAAGCAATGACATGCATTGGAAGAAAAAAAGAATCGAGAGAGAAAACAACAGTCTATCTGCTTTGAGAAAGCTTCGGGTGATTAGTACCGCTCGGCTTTGGTATTCCTACCTTTACACCTGCGGCCTATCGACGTCGTAGTCTGCGACGGCCCTCAATGGAAGTCTCATCTCGTGGCTAGTTTCGCGCTTAGATGCTTTCAGCGCTTATCTATTCCCAACATAGCTACTCTGCGGTACAGCTGGCGCCATAACAGATACACCAGAGGTTGGTCCATCCCGGTCCTCTCGTACTAAGGACAGCCCCACTCAAACTTCCTACGCCCACAACAGATAGGGACCGAACTGTCTCGCGACGTTCTGAACCCAGCTCGCGTGCCACTTTAATGGGCGAACAGCCCAACCCTTGGGACCTTCTCCAGCCCCAGGATGTGACGAGCCGACATCGAGGTGCCAAACCTCCCCGTCGATATGAGCTCTTGGGGGAGATCAGCCTGTTATCCCCAGAGTACCTTTTATCCTTTGAGCGATGGCCCTTCCATGCAGAACCACCGGATCACTATATCCGTCTTTCGACCCTGATCGACTTGTAGGTCTCACAGTCAAGCAAGCTTATGCTATTGCACTCCACGTACGGTTACCAAGCGTACTGAGCTTACCTTTGAAAGCCTCCGTTACCTTTTTGGAGGCGACCACCCCAGTCAAACTACCCACCAAACAATGTCCCCCGCTACAGCGGGGTTAGGAACCGGTTACAGAAAGGGTGGTATTTCAAGGATGATTCCACGATGCCTGGCGACACCGCTTCACAATCTCCCACCTATCCTACACATCCTGTACCCAGTCACAATGTTAAGCTATAGTGAAGGTTCATGGGGTCTTTCCGTCCCGTTGCGGGTAATCGGCGTCTTCACCGATACCACAATTTCACCGAGCTCATGGCTGAGACAGCGCCCAGATCGTTACACCATTCGTGCAGGTCGGAACTTACCCGACAAGGAATTTCGCTACCTTAGGACCGTTATAGTTACGGCCGCCGTTTACTGGGGCTTCGATTCAATGCTTCGCCTTGCGACTAACATCCCCTCTTAACCTTCCAGCACCGGGCAGGTGTCAGGCCTTATACTTCATCTTTCGATTTGGCAAAGCCATATGTTTTTGTTAAACAGTCGCCTGGGCCGTTTCACTGCGGCTTCTCCATCCCGAAGAATGGAGGAAGCGCCCCTTCTCCCGAAGTTACAGGGCCATTTTGCCGAGTTCCTTAGCCATGATTCACTCGAGCACCTTAGGATTCTCTCCTCGACCACCTGTGTCGGTTTGCGGTACGGGTTTTTATAACCTGAAGCTTAGCGGGTTTTCTTGGAAGTCTGATTACCTGCACTATCAGCGCACCCGAAGGCTTGCTGTACTGTCGGGATTCAGCAAGTACGGCGGATTTGCCTACCATACCTATACCTACACCCTTCAACGAACTATTCCGTCAGTTCGCGGCAGTGTCACTACTCCGTCACCACATCGCAGTTATAAAAAGTACTGGAATATTAACCAGTTGTCCATCGGATTCCCCCTTCGGGTACACCTTAGGACCCGACTAACCCTGATCCGATTAGCGTTGATCAGGAAACCTTGGTCTTTCGGTGGGCGGGTTTCTCGCCCGCCTTATCGTTACTTATGCCTACATTTGCTTTTCCAGAAGATCCAGCACGGCTTACGCCATACCTTCAGCTCCGCTGGAATGCTCCCCTACCGATCTTTCGATCCCATAGCTTCGGTGATACACTTGATGCCCGTTTATTATCCATGCCCGATCGCTCGACTAGTGAGCTGTTACGCACTCTTTAAATGAATGGCTGCTTCCAAGCCAACATCCTAGCTGTCTGTGCAATCGGACCTCGTTAGCTCAACTTAGCGTATACTTGGGGACCTTAGCTGATGGTCTGGGTTCTTTCCCTCTCGGCCCTGGACCTTAGCACCCAGAGCCTCACTGCCGGTTATATTTCATAGCATTCGGAGTTTGTCTGGATTTGGTAGGATGTGACTCCCCCGCACCCAATCAGTAGCTCTACCTCTATGAAACTCAACACCGACGCTGTTCCTAAAAACATTTCGGGGAGTACGAGCTATTTCCCAGTTTGATTAGCCTTTCACCCCTACCCACAGATCATCCGGAAACTTTTCAACGTTTATCGGTTCGGTCCTCCAGTACGTGTTACCGTACCTTCAACCTGTCCATGGGTAGATCACAAGGTTTCGCGTCTACCTCCCCTGACTATGCGCCCTATTCAGACTCGCTTTCGCTGCGGATCCGTGGCTGAACCACTTAACCTTGCCAGGGAAGAGTAACTCGTAGGCTCATTATGCAAAAGGCACGCCGTCACGGAACAAGTCCGCTCCGACCGCTTGTAAGCACACGGTTTCAGGTTCTATTTCACTCCCCTGTTCGGGGTTCTTTTCACCTTTCCCTCACGGTACTAGTCCACTATCGGTCTCTCAGGAGTATTTAGCCTTACCAGATGGTGCTGGCAGATTCCCACAGGGCGTCTCCGACCCCGCGGTACTCAGGATACTGCTAGACCAGGCTCGCTTACGTATACGTGGCTGTCACACGCTATGGCTCCCGTTTTCCACCGGAATTCTACTTCGCTAACCTGTAATCACATCGCAGTCCTACAACCCCGAACATGCCGTAACATGTCCGGTTTGGGCTCTTTCCCTTTCGCTCGCCACTACTCAGGAAATCATTGTTATTTTCTTCTCCTCCGCCTACTTAGATGTTTCAGTTCAGCGGGTTTGCTCTTCTTCGTGACATGTCTTCAACATGCCGGGTTGCCCCATTCGGAAATCCACGGATCAAATCATATGTGCTGATCCCCGTGGCTTATCGCAGCTTATCACGTCCTTCATCGCCTCTGAGAGCCTAGGCATCCACCGTGTGCCCTTTCTTACTTTCTTCTCCGCATACCCTTTTGCTAGTATATGCGGATGCTTTTATTGTCTGTCGGCAAACTCTTCTGCAGCCTACCGGGCAAGCCCAATAGCCTAACATCAAAGCAGCCAACGTCTCTACTGTTGTCTTCTCTTCAATTTTCTTTTTCTTCCAATATGTCAAAGAACGTTCGGAAAACCGATTATACGAAACCAAAAGGCGGATTAGACCTCCCGGAAACATCACGGTCCCTAGATGTGGAGAATATCGGAGTCGAACCGATGACCTCCTGCGTGCAAGGCAGGCGCTCTAGCCAGCTGAGCTAATTCCCCCTCTTTCGATGGTAGTCCCGAGCAGATTTGAACTGCTGACCCCTACATTATCAGTGTAGTGCTCTAACCAACTGAGCTACGGGACTAGCTTTTCCAATGCTGCAAGGGTACCCCATAGGGGACAGGTACTCTTATTCTTCATTCTTTATGTCTTTATCAAGAAAATCTCATGGCGCAACGAGTGACAATAACCGGCCACTCTAGAAAGGAGGTATTCCAGCCGCACCTTCCGGTACGGCTACCTTGTTACGACTTAGCCCCAATTACCGGTTTTACCTTAGTACGCTCCTTGCGGTTACATACTTCAGGTACCCCCAGCTTTCATGGCTTGACGGGCGGTGTGTACAAGGCCCGGGAACGTATTCACCGCGTCATTGCTGATACGCGATTACTAGCGAATCCAACTTCACGGGGTCGAGTTGCAGACCCCGATCCGAACTGTGATCGGCTTTTGGAGATTGGCATACCATTGCTGGTTAGCTGCCCTCTGTACCGACCATTGTAGCACGTGTGTAGCCCCGGACGTAAGGGCCATGATGACTTGACGTCGTCCCCACCTTCCTCACTGTTTGCACAGGCAGTCTGTTTAGAGTCCCCACCATAACATGCTGGCAACTAAACATAGGGGTTGCGCTCGTTGCGGGACTTAACCCAACACCTCACGGCACGAGCTGACGACAGCCATGCAGCACCTAGTTTCGTGTCCCGAAGGACGTATCCGTCTCTGGATACTTCACTAACTTTCAAGCCCGGGTAAGGTTCCTCGCGTATCATCGAATTAAACCACATGCTCCTCCGCTTGTGCGGGCCCCCGTCAATTCCTTTGAGTTTCAACCTTGCGGCCGTACTCCCCAGGTGGAATACTTAACGCTTTCGCTTGGACGCTGACTGTATATCGCCAACATCGAGTATTCATCGTTTAGGGCGTGGACTACCAGGGTATCTAATCCTGTTTGATCCCCACGCTTTCGTGCCTCAGCGTCAATCATACTTTAGTAAGCTGCCTTCGCAATCGGTGTTCTGTGACATATCTATGCATTTCACCGCTACTTGTCACATTCCGCCTACCTCAAGTACATTCAAGCCCGACAGTATCAAAGGCACTGCGATGGTTGAGCCACCGTCTTTCACCCCTGACTTATCAGGCCGCCTACGCACCCTTTAAACCCAATAATTCCGGATAACGCTCGGATCCTCCGTATTACCGCGGCTGCTGGCACGGAGTTAGCCGATCCTTATTCGCCGGGTACATTCAGCCCTCTACACGTAGAGGGGTTTATTCCCCGGCAAAAGCAGTTTACAACCCAGAGGGCCGTCTTCCTGCACGCGGCATGGCTGGTTCAGAGTTGCCTCCATTGACCAATATTCCTTACTGCTGCCTCCCGTAGGAGTCTGGGCCGTGTCTCAGTCCCAGTGTGGGGGGTCATCCTCTCAGATCCCCTAGACATCGTCGCCTTGGTGTGCCGTTACCACTCCAACTAGCTAATGTCACGCGAGCCCATCATTGTCCCATAAATGTTTGATCATAATCCAATGCCGGAAAATGATGTTATGCGGTATTAATCCGGATTTCTCCGGGCTATCCCCCAGACAATGGTAGGTTGCTCACGCGTTACGCACCCGTACGCCACTCTCACCCAAGATAAGCAAGCTTACCCTGGGATCCCGTTCGACTTGCATGTATTAGGCCTGCCGCTAGCGTTCATCCTGAGCCAGGATCAAACTCTCCATTGTAAAAATGTTGGTTTGCTACCTGACCCTATTCACTCAAAATCTGTTAATAGAATCGGTACTGTTATATCTACGGTACCGGTCATTGACTTGGTTTGAACTTCTAACTTTCGTTATCTCTCAAACTACTCGTTACGCTACATGATAATCTTCTCTTTTAAGAACTTCTGCGCCGGTGGCCTCACGGTCCGACTTTTTATATCTTTCAACCAGGGACTGACCCCGATCATCTGATCCTTTTTTCAACACTCCCGAGCGTCGCGCTCAGGACCCCGTTCGTTTCGGGATTGCAAAGGTAAGAGGTTTTTTTGATTCCGCAAAATAAAAAATTTTATTTTTTTTCGCACCCCTCGTCTCCAGCAAATCCCCCGAAATGCCGGGCTGCAAAGATAAGGGCTTTTCCTGTCATGGCAAAATAAAATCCGAAAAAAATACACCAGATCCTACCGCTCAAAAACATCGAAAATAAACCCCAGAACTCAATGAACAATCCGCAATACCTCGTTTGCGGGATGCAAAGATAGGAACTACAAGCCAACTTCCAAACACCGCGCCACTTTATTTTCAGGGGGAAACGCAACGGCCTGAAAAACAGCACGATTGTTTTTCTAGCACCCCCCACAAAAACAAGAAGGCGCCAAAGGGGAACACCCCCGCCCAGCATACCCAACCCACAAACAGCGCCGACGGCGCTATGCCCAACCCACCCAACCCCAAGAAAACCACGGCGACCCCCAGTAGGACAAACAGTGGTTAAACAGTGGTTAAACAGTGGTAAAACAGTGGTAAAACAGTCCTCAAACAGTGGTAAAAGGACTGCTTGAGGACGGTTTGACCAAAGATTGACTACAGATAGATTAGAGTATAGGCTTAATATGATAGCATTAACCTCTCATTATATTTGATAGACTCTCTCTAGAGGAGCAAAATCATTTGAGATTATTGTATCTTTAAATTTAACTATACATCATCATACCAAATGAAAATAATTCTGAAACACCGTATCAGCGTAATCCTTATCTTACTTTCGTCCGTTCCATTTTTAGATACGGATGCACAGACGATCGAAAAGCCGAATGTTATCATCATCAACACGGACGACCTAGGTTACGGAGACCTAAGTGCTTATGGTGCAACCGAGATCAAAACACCGCATATTGACGCCTTAGCGGAGAACGGCATTCGGTTTACCAATGGCCACGCCACATCAGCTACTTGTACTCCATCGAGATACGCCTTGTTAACAGGCGAATATCCCTGGCGTAGAGATACAAAGATTTTGCCCGGCGACGCAGCATTGATTATCCCCACTGACAAAACCACAGTTCCTTCGCTGTTTCAAAAAGCAGGATACGCAACCGGCATTGTCGGCAAATGGCATCTAGGGTTGGGGAAAACATTAGAAAAAGATTGGAACAAACCGATAACACCCGGACCGAACGAAGTTGGTTTTGACTATTCTTTTATATTTCCCGCGACCGCAGATCGTGTCCCGACAGTTTTCATGGAGAACGGACTGGTGTTAGGTCTTGAAGCGGATGACCTGATAGGGGTTAACTACAAGGAAGCAATCGGCAACGACCCTACGGGTATATCCAATCCAGAACTGCTTAAGATGCGTGCTTCTCCAAACCATGGCCATAATAATACGATCGTCAATGGAATTGGCCGTATCGGTTATATGACCGGTGGTCAAAAAGCTAGATGGACGGATGAGGAGGTGCCGATAACATTTCTAGTAAAAGCAAAAGACTTTATCCAAAAAAATAAAAATAAACCTTTTTTCCTTTATTATGCACTAACAGAGCCTCATGTTCCGCGTATGCCTTCAACTATTTTTAAAGGTAAAAGCAAATTAGGATATCGTGGAGATGCTATCTTACAGATCGACTGGGCTGTCGGAGAAATTACGAAACAGCTTAAAGCGTTGGGAATAGAAAAAAATACTATCATTATATTCACAAGTGACAATGGTCCCGTACTCAACGATGGCTATGTTGATTATGCTGTCGAGATGAACGGCAAGCACCGACCCGCTGGTCCTTTGCGTGGCGGAAAATACAGTGCTTTTGAAGGCGGAAGTCGGGTACCTTTTATTATTTCCTGGCCCGGAAACATCGAAGCCTCAATCTCTGATGCCTTGGTTTGTCAGGTAGATTTCCTACGATCTTTCGCCCATTTGATCAAGCAACCACTCTCTGAAGAACAGGGACAAGACAGCCAAAACACGTTATCTGCGTTCCTCGGCCAATCTAAGCAAGGGAGAGATATCTTGATTAAGCAAGGAGGTGCGCTAAGCGTTACCAAAGGCCGTTGGAAATATATCACTCCCAATCCGGGTGTCGCTGTAGCGAAGCTGACCAATATAGAAACTGGAAATTCAAAAGAGGATCAACTATATAATTTAAAAGAAGACCTAAGCGAGCAAAATAACGTTGCAAAACAACATTCTGAAAAAGTAGCAGAATTGAAGCAGATACTTTCCCAAACTACCTCACCTTAATAAATGAAAACGGACAATCGTTTGCGTTGCTTAAACATTTGGTTTTAGCTTCCATCTCTCTTATTATTGTAGCTGAAACCTAATTTCATCATAACGATAATTCTATTATGAGTACAAAAAGAAGAGACTTTCTAAAGCTAACGGGCCTTACTGGCTTAGGCTTGATGGGCAGTAGTTTAGCAGGCTGTGCAACCTTGGGCGCTAGCTCCAAACCCTACGGTGGGTCACATAAGCAACGTTTCAATATGAGCGGTTATGCTGCACCGAAAATAGAAACCGTAAGAGTTGGGATCATCGGACTAGGTATGCGGGGTCCTGGTGCAGTTAACCGAATTAGCCATATAGATGGTGTAGAGATTAAAGGCCTGAGTGATTTAATTCCTGAGCGGGTTGATTCAGTTAAGAAAAATCTTAAATCCAGCCGTCATAATCCAGCTTCTTATTCAGGGTCGGAGGATGCGTGGAAAGCCTTATGCGATCGAGATGATATCGATCTAATTTACATTTGTACACCGTGGCACCTCCATGCTCCGATGGCCGTATATGCGATGGAAGCGGGAAAACATGTGGCTGTCGAAGTTCCAGCTGCAGTTACGGTAGAAGAGTGCTGGCAGCTTGTAGAAACTTCGGAAAAAACGAAAAAGCACTGCATGATGCTTGAGAATTGCTGCTATGACTTCTTTGAGTTGATGACATTGAATATGGCTAGACAAGGTTATTTTGGAGAGATTATCCATGCTGAAGGTGCATATATCCATGACTTGCTCGACTTAAATTTCTCAAAGAATGGTTACCAAAACATGTGGCGTTTGAAGGAAAACTATCGTGACGGAAATCTTTATCCGACACATGGTCTTGGACCTGTTTGTCAGATTATGGATATAAATCGTGGCGACAAAATGGATTATCTGACCTCTATGGCATCGAATGATTTTCACATGGCCGATAAAGCAAAAGAGTTAGCTGCAAAAGACGATTTTTACAATGAGTTTGTTGGAAAAGATTACCGTGGCAATATGAATACAACCAGTATTCGTACCGCTAAAGGACGAACAATCATGATTCAACATGACGTTACTTCACCTCGCCCGTACTCACGAATCCATCTAGTAAGTGGCACGAAAGCTTTTGCGAGGAAATACCCCAGTCCTGCACGAGTGGCAAAAGGACATCAATGGCTTAGTAAAGAAGAATTTGAAAAGCTAGAAACTACTTACACCCCTGAAATCGTAAAGAAAGTTGGTGAGATGGCGAAAAAAATTGGCGGACACGGTGGTATGGATTTTATGATGGATTGGCGATTGATTGATTGTCTACGTAATGGACTACCTCTAGACCAAGATGTATATGACGCCGCCTTATGGAGTGTTATCGGTCCATTAAGTGAATGGTCAGTTGCCAATAGGTCGGATTCAATCGATGTCCCTGATTTTACTGCAGGCTCATGGAAAACCAACACACCAGTTAACTTGACCTTGGAAGGTGGAGGCACAACCGGTGTGACAGTGTAAACTACTTTACATCCGACGGGGGCGGTTCGAATTGCCCCCGAACTTTCGGACGTTGTACGTAAAACTTAATATAAAATACTGGTTTAACATAATACTCTCACGATCCTCAATGAATTGCTCGCTGATATTTCTTGAAATATTGGTGTTGGTATTGAGGATATCATAAGCAGAGATGGCAATCTCTCCCTGCTGTCGCGCAAAAAGTTTCTTACCTATGGAAGCGTTCCACAAAATGAAGCGTTGAGAGTCATCGCTTGTTAAACCAGTATTGTAATTGTAATTGAAGGTTGACGATATACGCATCCCTTTCAAAAAGATGAATGTAAAATCATTTCTTAGGTTCTGATTATAGAAGTTATAACTCAAATCGGGATTCATATTATTACGAACAACACTGTAGTTACCTCCGTACGAAAAGCTAAAGATAATTTTCTGACTAATTTTGCTATTAACTGATATACGTTGATTAATGCCTGATGAATTTGCATAGGAAATTTCATTATTGAGCAGACCAATATCTCTAGTATGAAACACACCGGTATTCATACTAAGGTTAATTTTTAGCTTCTCTATCGGGATACCGATATTAGCATTCCCCCTTAACCGATAATATCCGTCTACGTTCTCAGGTTTTGTAAATCGCCCGCCTTTCCCTAATAGCAAGTCTGGACTAATAAGCGTATCCTGTTCAGCAATGAAAGTCGAGTTTACAATGTGATTATTCGAGAATTCAGCATCTATATTCGCAGCAAAATTCGCGCTTGTTTCCCGGTTCACTGTTTTGTAACGCAAGGAGAAGCGATGGCCATACTCCTGCTTTAGATCGGGGTTCCCCACTCTCACATTCAACGAGTTTTGATTATTTATGACATTTTGTAGCTGATTAATGTTGGGTGCATTGGTCGCTGTATTGTAATTAACACGAATATCTTTACTCTTGGAAAAACGATAAGTGAGACTAGCGTTCGGCAGGTAACTATTAAAGCTACTCGAATTGAGTTCCTCGTCTGGGAAAAATTGATGGTTTTGCAACCGTGCTCGCTGCATGTCTAAGCCCAAATCGAACCGAAAATCCTCCACATTATACTGGTAACCGAGGCCTCCGCTATGGTAAACATAGTCATTTCTGAATTCATTGGACAGCTGCTCATTGAGCTCAACAAACTGCCCTGTTTCTGCTAAAAACTCGAATGTCTCCCGGTTCGAGTAATTATTCGTATTTCGGATACTGTAATTGATTTGAAGTCTGCTGTTCTCGCTGATAGGTTCTGTATAGGCCAATCTGCCAGTTAACCCATTACCGTTTGCGTGAGTGTTGTTCTCATTGTTGACAGTATCAATTCTATTTAACAAGTAATCTTGATAGAATTCATTCATTGATAAATTATAAGCGAGCCCCTTGTTACTATTTAAGGACCCGTTAACACTTAGTGACACAGTTCTTCCCTTATCATTTAGGCGACGTCGATAGCTGAAATCACCAGATATATTGAAGTTTTTATGGTCGTTCTGATTGTCACGGACCGATGCATTAACGGGCTCTTCTGTAGACAGCATTGTATTATTGGTCGAGCTTAAAAACATCCCACTTTTTTGATATTGAATACTTGGTCTAAAAGAGATCGAGTTGTTGCTATCAACCTCATATTCAAATCGAATATTCGCTCGGTGACTCAAGTTTTTTCCAGATGTATTTAGCTGTTGCACATTCAGCTGATTACTCTTATTCCCGATTAAATACTCACGATTAATCAAGCTCTCGGTATAGCTATCCGTTTTGTTAAATGAATAATTTGCGTTTAAATCTACTTTATCACCCCATTCATTATTATAATTCATGGCAATATTGTTGGTATTTCTTAAGCCGGCCCCAGCATTATTCCTGCCCCTGCCACGAGATCTACCCCTGCCATCTAAGGTCTCACCACCAGCGAGGTTCTCCATGGAAAAATCACGTTGGTTTACGTTATTTGAAACGGCATTAAACGATATCCTTCGCTCACCGTTAAATATATTATAGCTACCACCCGTATTATATCTTTCCGAATTACCGTAACCACCAGCAATTTTACCGAAATATCCATGCCGTCTATCCGGTTTTGTTACAATATTGATTACCTTTTTCCTTTCGCCGTCATCAAAACCGGTAAATTTAGCCTGATCACTTTGTTCGTCGATAACCTGTAATTTACTAATAATATCTGCCGGTATTGTTTTCATCGCGATTCGCGGATCGGTACTAAAGAACTCTTTACCGTCGACCATGATTCGCTGAACCTCCTCACCTTGAAATGTGAGCTTACCTTCACCGTCGATCTCTGCTCCAGGTAGCTGACCGATCAATGCATCGGCATCAGCATACGGTTCTGTAGTAAAAGCCCCAGCGTTAAATTCGGTCGTATCACCTTTTAGCACGACCATCGGCGGTTCTGCGTTAATATCTACTGCACTTAAGATAGTCATATCTAAAGGAAGCAGTACATTAAATGCTTCTGAGGTATTTTCGGCATTCAGAACGAATTTCTTTTGATAGGGTTTAAAGCCTACAAAATATATTTTTAGGGTATAAGAACCATTAGGAATATTTACGAAGTGAAAATTACCTTTCTCTTCAGAACTGGCTGACTTCATTAAAGAATCAGCGGCCGAACGAAGCTCGACCCTTGCCCCCATAAGTGGGTCGTTAGTCAAGCTATCTCTAACAACGCCTGACACAGAAGACTGAGCCGAAGCCATCAACGCGATAAACACGAGAAATGGTGCAAGGAATAGACCTTTAATCATAGTTTAGGTAAAATGTTATGTATCTATCCTTTAGAGAAAAACCAAAGCGTTAGGTTTAATCGTAACCATTTTATTACAATCAAATCTAACGCCTAAGTGGATTACGGTTCTCTAAGGAAGATTATTCAAGTCGACCTCAGGCTTTTCTTGTGTAGGGGGCCTAGTGAATGAAGTACCGATGGACGTGTAATCATCAAAAAAACCACAGTTTCTTAAATAGAAAGAACCATCTTTTTCGCCACCAGCATAATCAATTCGATATCCTGTACGCGCTGTGTTGTCAGCAGAAAAGACCCCTTCAGTCAGTTCCGTCCAGTTGTTATTCTTATCACCAACCCATTGATTGGAAAACAACACGTTGCGCTCAAATATACCTTGCTGTGGCGCAAAGTTTTCTAAGAATGAATGAAAGCCCGTCAACCACGAGTTTGTTTTCGGCCGACTAAAGCTAGCTATCAGCCGCCATTCACCTTCTTCCGGAGCAAAGAACCAAGCGCTGTACTCAGTATGATTGTTACCAACGGGCTCGCCTTTGAGAAGAAATTTATAGGTATTTCCCGCCTTCCAATTGTAACGCAAAAAGCTTTGTCCACCAGAACCTTCATTGCCGAATTCGCCAGTATTGACGCCTTTACCCTTCTTCAATAGTTTGATCTTTTGATCCTCCGGTATCTCGTCTGGGTTATCGGTAACGAACGGACTCCAAACCGAAAACAGTATTCTTCTTTCCGTTTCCGAATTCACTTGTATCCCGAAATAACCTCCATTGAACCCATTTGCCATGTAATAGGATCCGACTACATCATCTCCCTCAGGAACGGTAATTTCATTATAATACCATTTAGCTTCTATTTCTTCCGGCATGGGGTATCGCATATGAACGGAAGGTCCCCTACGACCCCAGTAGAAAAAGTTACCCTCGTTGTTTTTTACAAATTGGGTGCGCTTGTCAATCGCCGTGCCAGCAATCTTATAACTAGCAATAGAAGGAAAATATTTTCCTTCTTTCGAAACACCTCTAAGTTCCACCTCCACATAGCCCGTATCTACAAGGTTCCATTCGCCAACGTACGTATCAACAAACTCCTGTCCTTTTAATACAATCTTTTTTGATTCGCCACCGATTTTCACATCTAGAACAGCTGCACCAGACGGAGAAGATGCATTTAGCCATAGCTCCAATGAGCCCGTTTTTCCGACACGAAAGAATGTCTTGAATGTCGCGTCAGCATCATCCCATCTCCGGATGCCTTCGTTTGTTATAACTCTTGAGTTCGATTGGTTTTCCACAGTTTGCCACGTGTTGCCACCAATCGGTATAGTCTGACTCTGAGCGGTTAGATTTCGTTGGGCGAATACGGATTCACTCAATAATGCGAATAAAACGCCAACAGTGATCGAGCAAATGAATTTCCAGTGATTATTAAGCATATAAACCTATAATAATAATTTTCGTTTACTTTATATTGTTTTCAAAGCATCGCTAATTTAAGGCATATTTCCGGTATTATTCGTAAATATAGACTCTGAATTCGGCAAGATGCGTATAAAACGCTTTCCCTTCGATAGCAACGAGTTTAAGGTATCTAGCGTCCACAGGCTCAAAGGTGTACTCTTGGTATTCTTTGTTTTCGGGATCAAAGCTTTGATCGTCAATTATTGTAAACCATTTGATACCGTCCATACTACCTTCTATTCTAAATTTTGTCATCCCCATCGTATTGTTCTGACGTGCAGCCATCGATATTTTACTGACTAGTGAGCTGCTTATCATGTCAAATTGAGCCCAGTGAGGATAACTAGGTGCACCGGCGTCCCATCTAGTATGCCATATAGTATTTAAGTCTCCGTCGATCAACGCTGACGCTAATCCTGTATTTTCTCCCGGATGGTGTTCGCTATTTGCTGTAGCAATCCATCCGTCAGTCACGGCTAATAATTCGGAAACCACTTTTACCGGATAGATCTTTCTGGGCGACTGATTCCCTGCATCATCGGTTACAGCCACCTCTAACATATACTCAGCTCGTTCAATATCTTCAATAAAAAAGAGTCCAGATGTAGTATCACTCAATTCTGAATTATAAGAATCTTCTGCTAACCGAACATTAATCGACACCTCATGTCCAGTGCTATTAAACCACCTGACCGCTATGTCTCCGAAACTAAAAGGATTTACAGATAGTGATTCATAAACCACATTGACCGCCAGAGGTTTCGGGCTTGCCGTGATCTTATAGTCTTTTGAAACTTGGCCATCGATACCGATAGCAGTGAAAATAAATTCGTACTCCTGTCCAATCTCTAAATCATCCAAGATTAAATCATCTGAAAAGTCCGTCACTTCTAATTGCTGATCTTCACCGTCCTTCATATACGAGATAGAGATAGCCTTAATCCGTTCTGAATCTATTTCAGGCCAGTGCAATCTAATTACACCATCATAATCACTTATAACTTGTATGTAATCGGGTTTAACGGGTGGACGATCAGTCCCATCCCCCTTGTCTTCGACATCAACTGCCTCCGGCAGTATAAGCTTATCTTCTATGCACGCCGTTGCGAACAATCCTAATAAAATAAATAATAAAAAATTTCGCATATTTTTAGTACATTAATTTACAAATTCAATCTCGTATTGGTCCAAAAAAACACTACCGTCTAAGGCCCAGTCTGGCTTCGTCTCAATTCGGAGCCAATAGAATATTTGGGATAAAAGATCAACATTCCCAACAATAACATTTTGGTCATCGTCAACATTACACGGCGTTACCAAGCTGCTCATACTCGAATATAATGGCAAAGACGACGTAGCGACCAAGGCTGATTTACTCTCAATTGTATTTTCAAATCGATCACCAACTTTCGTGTTTAGCCTCCAATATCCCACTAGATGATTATAATTGGTACTCTCTTCATCCAAGAAAGGTAGACAAGCACTCTCCATAACTTCATCAGCTGTCAATGCTTTATCATAGATCCGGATTTCCCCGAAGTTAAGATCATCGCGAGAAAGAACACCTGCATTATGAGAATTGCGTACTCCGACGAAGAACGGTGCTGTCGATTGTATCTTAGCGGCATTTGCATTTTCTACATCATACGATGACTCTTTTGTTAAACGGCCATCATTATACAATTTCAGTGTGAAGACATTTTCTTTGACCTCAAAAGTTAAAACAAAATGATGCCATTGAAAATCATCGATGTCACCTTGGAATGGAAATTCAATATCCGTTCCGTCTTCTAACTGCGCGTAGAAAGTCAAATGATTCGATTGAGTAGCTACGCCCCAACCTTTCCCTTTCGTTTGAAAACTTGTCCGGCCTGTTTTGCCAAAAATCATTGGCTCACCAACCCATGGGTATTTCGCATTTCTTTTCAACCTGAATTCAACAGTCATACTCGTGCCGTCAAAATCATAGTCATTTGCGTTAGCTGCTTCATAGACTGGCGCTGTATAACTATTTGTACCAGTTTGGTAAAAGTCTGGCGCTTCAATGAACGTCGGAATAAGTTCGGTCGACTCAAAGTTTTTATGGTGATATACTGAAAATGTGTTCCTCTCACGCAAAGAGCCTTCCCCATAACTATTACCTGTTCCACCGTGATTTGATGTAACGACTACCAGCCATTCCTCTTTTTCGTAGGCCTCACGGTTCTCTAATGCTTCAAAAATTTCCGCTAAGTAACCGTCGACTACATTAATAGCTTCTAAATACGACGGATTTTCTATTGAAAAACCATCGGCCACTCCCGCTTCCAAAACACTTCGGAAATTAACAAACATCACTTCCGGATCCTTATTAACAAGCTGGAATACTGCGGAGTCTTTCACTGCGACATCATTTTCGGGAATTATACGACTTTCAGCTTCAATCAACAACGTATTCACTAAGTTACTCCATGGTGAAATAGCTACTGTGTTATACTCGGGTCGTGCTTCTAGCAAACGATAAAACAAGGATGGATAGAAATCAGGCAATGAGTGAGGATCGTTTGGATCAGGAAGGGCCCTAAAAGTCTCATCTTCGACAAGGTGCTTATCAACACTCACTCCAGTCACCATACTCGTCCACGTTGAAGCATCATTGGTTTTGGCTTCACTAATTCCGCTCCAAGTATATTTTCCGTTTTCTATCAGTTTAGAGATTGTCTGCGGCACTGCCTGTTCTATCTCACTCCCAACTACACCATCAATGCTTACAACTAATACTTTTCTTTGTATTTCGCTATTCGTGTTAGTTTCATACTCCTCAAAGACTGGGGATGGATTCTCATACATTGTACATGAAGAAACTGTTCCTAAGGTGACCATAGCCAAACACATAAAAGAGACATAGTTTCTAAAATTATCACGCTTCATTTTGAATATTTTCATTGCTAAATTTTAATTGTTAGTCTTCATCATAAAAAGCTCCGAATTCAGCCATTGCAGCATGAACTCCGCCATTATAATTGTACTTATTGAAAGTTATCCTTATGTATCTAAATTCCTTCAGTTGGTCGAATACAATTTCCTGGCGACTATTATTATTTAAGAGAGGGAAGTTCCCTAAATCTGTCCATGATACATTGTCTTCACTTATCTCTATTTCAACTTCCTGAGCGCGAGTTTGATTAGTAAATCGTTGATGGAAATAGAGCCCTTTGACATCTAACGCCGCCTTCATATCTAATATGAAATAATGTGGGGGAGGAGGATTTGCCCCTGCCCATTGTGAATGCCAATGGGTATTTACATTACCATCAAACATCGCTGCGATTCTACCCTGTGGTGCAGCCCCTTCCGCTGGCTCTTCGGAACTTAGGCCAATCGCTTCCCAGTCGGCGCGCGGATAATCAAATTTTGTTGGTATCGGCGTGTCTCCACCCTCATTCGTTAACGGGTTATATTTCCATATCTCAGTTTTAATTGCAGGATACCCTTTAGCTTCCACTTTTGAGCGTGACTGCGCACTTACTGGTATCCCCCATGCACTCATGAATCTAAAATAATCCCTTTGCGTAAAATCACACAAAGCCTCATAGAAAAAGTCTTTCCGATCTTGAATATTGTTGCTGAGTCTTTGAGCGTCTCTCGTTTTTGTATAAAGGTAGGCCATAAACTCCCAACCATCCTCACCTGTCGCAGGGTTAGAAATCAAATTAAATAGTTGAACAAAAGGAACAAGTTTAAAAAATGGGTTGTCTTCTGCATCAAAATCTTTTGCGCCATCTTCAGCAGCGAACGCCAACGCAATTGGAAACTGTTCCGGCAAGGCTGGGTGCGTAGGAAAGGAATTGTTTCGGTGTGCTCCCTTAAATATAAATAAGTTATTAGTGGTTTCCCCTAGTCCGTCCCAGCTCCAATTCCCTTGCTGATAATTATGTCCAACTTCGTGATACGACCCCCATGATCCTCCTCCTTTTATTGAATTAATATCTACCCATTCAGACGACCAACCTTCATCTAGTTGTGCCATCCATGGGTAGCCGTTGTGGCCATATCCCGCTGAAATTTGAATATCGAGCACACCTCTCTCGGGCAAATCCGGAGCACGATGTTTATAATCTGGATTACCGACGGTCAGTCCCATCCAATTGTAAAAGTCTTTTTCGTAGATATTGTCCCATTCTTCCAATACTGCGGTGGGACTTTTTAAAACACCCTTACTCACTAATCTTAATAAAATTTCACGCTGCATCGTATATATTACGTGCTTTGATCTTAATTCAAGCCAAGGTACTGACGATTCGCGCAATCGCTCTAGCCATTCTCCATCCTGCGATTCACCTAAAATGAAATCCGGTGATTTAACAGCGCCCGTGAATTTGACATTCACGGGCGCTTCTATTGGCTGCCTACTCTTTATCCAAATTAACCCTCCGTACAAATTTCTCAAATAATTAACGCCAGGAAAGAGCGCCTTCACTGTATAAATAACCGGATCTCGTCGTAAGGATGTTTTTCCCGTAAGATTATCAGTATGAACTCCAATCTGAAGAGTTAACCCTTCAACCCCTGGGGGCACAACAACTTTTATTAATTCTCCGGCAGGGGCATATAAACCTACACTATGAACTCCTCGCGGCGGAACATTCACTCGTAAGTATTCCGTCGGCACGTAATTTAAATCGAGTTCCACTTCATGGTTTTCAAGTCTAGTTTCCGTCGCGGCAACCATCCCGGGAAAAATTCGTGCTTTATGATACAAACTACGATCGATTGTGCTCATCGCAGTATCAACCGTTACGTTGCTCGTTTCAGCTCCGGAGTCTACTCCATCCTCAAATTCATACCCATAATCTTTGGTACAACCGGCACTCAAAATCAGAACAGAAAAAAGTATCAACAAAATCTCTTTATTCGTCATAATATTTATACTAAACATCTTATTACATTTTTATAGTCTATGGTCTAATATTGGTATAACTCGGAGTCCAAGCTTTTCCGTCCAAGCCCCAACTTTCGGGAATTCTAATACCCAACCATGTATAAATTTGAAATGTTAAATCGACAGAATTGGGAACTACTTGGTAGAATGCATCGTTGACCGGAGGACATAAATTAGGTGAAACATCTACAAAGCTTTCCCACCGATACGCTCCAGATAGTTTAAAATTGTTACCCTCTACAATGGGTGCATGATTTTCCAATACATCGCCGCTGCCCTCGCCAGATGGCCAGTATCCAACTAGATTAGTATAATAGGGATGTGCTTCCGTTACAGCAGTATTACATGCGGTACTCGCCACTACATCGTCTGGCAATGCAGCATCATAAATCTGAAGATTAGTTATCTGTAGATTTGGGTTTGCTACGTCACCGGCGCCATTTCGACCTATTCTTAACGGTTGAACTGAATTTAAGGCACCTCGTCCGGTAATGTCAATTATATCTCCGCTTCTTTCTCCATTTGTAAACATTTTCAGCTTCCGAGAGCTTCCTTCGCTATAAAAAACGACCGTTATCGTATGCCATTCACCATCATTTACATTGACGCCCGAACCAAAGTTCTGCCAACTTCCATTACCGCTAACGTTCATTGACCAATTCACCCCTGACATATATATTAGCCATCCCGGAGCAGCAGTATTAATTCCATTCGACTTAGAAAGAAACACCGGCCAGGACCTGGCATTCCCATCGCCTTTTACGTTAAACTGGATCGTGTAGTCGTCCATCCCGATATTATACGCATCCTCATCTGCAAGCGTAGCAACAACATTGTCGGCATTGCTTCCATAATAAACTGGAGAAAAACCTACATAAGGAATGTTATCTGAGTCCGGTTTTGGTATATAACGACTCGAAAACTTAGGACTATATATCATCGTGAATGTATTCCTACTTTCATCATTATAAGCTACGGGATCAATGGTACCATCATTTTCATCACCCTTACCGCTTGTAATAATAATCATCCAGTTTTCACGAGAATACTCTGGGCGTTGCATAATCGCATCCTTCAACTCTGCAATGAGAGCATCGACATTACTTATTGCACGCACATATTCAATTGCATTTGGATCATAACCAAACGTTTTACCCGCTGTTTCCACTCCGCCGAATTGAGTTATAATCAGTTCTGCGTCGTGTTCTTGGATCTCAGCAACCGTGGCTTCTTTTACACTTTCGTCTGTATCAAAACGCGCTTTCTCAACCGCATCTTCGGCTAAATGGCTTATGAATTCACTCGATGCTCCAAAAGCAGCAGTTCTTGATTCAGGCCGTGTTTCTTTAATCCTTGACAAAACTGTTGGAAAACTATTTAAATCAATTCCCGTGAAGTCTTCTCCAATCACTGCATGCTTACTACTGGTTACACCTGTCATTAGTGTCGTCCAGCCTGATGCATTCCCCATCTCTACGGGTTCGAAATCAGCCAGCGAACCATATGAATATATTGAATTTCGGCTCATCTCGCTTATATTCGGAATCTCAGTATCATCAATATCCAATAATACACTTCCTTTGATACCGTCGACGATCACGAGTAAAACCTGAGAATTTTCAGGCACTCCGCTATTCAGATTATCTGGATATTCCTCATTTAATAGATTAGGGAAATCAGTATTACATGATGTCATAGCAACAATGGAAAGGAGGAAGATCGTCGTCCTAACAGTCCTGTTTATCATATAATTAATAATATTTCTCGACATAGTTGTTATTTATATAAGATTAGCTAGTTGTTCTTTATTTCGACACGAATAATATTCCCCGCATCTTGGTCATTAAATTTCCCTATATAGCCAATTAACAGCACAGCAGGATGACCTAACGTCGATGAAGTCTCGACAACTTTATGAATCTTTCCTTCAAAGGCCCCGACATTGTTATATTTCTGTGTGACAGTGCCGTCATTATTAAGAATCAGGAAACCTCGTCTTGTAATATTATTATATTTTTCAAAAGTCCCAGAGACGATAATCATTCCACTCTTTAGTTGATAGGCGAAATTGGGCTCGCCGCCTTCAAATTCCGAAACCTCGAAGCTCTGATCTATTGCCCCATCACCATTGATTCTAACAATTCTGTTTGCCTGTTGTCCATTGAAAGAGGAAAAAGCTCCCACCAATAGGTAAGTGTCAGAAACAGGGTCGTATTCGATGGAAGAAACGACATCATTTGCTCCTGATCCAACGTTAAACGCCGGGTCAACATGACCGTCTTCATCGAGCATAACTATGTAATTAGCAGATTCACCATGAAATGTGGTAAAACTTCCAACTAATACAATCTTATTGTCTGCCGTCTGAACAGCATCCAAAACAAATCCGTTACCTCCCAAATTAAATTTACCCGCTGCTTTATCAAAATTGTAAGTAGAATCAATCTTACCATGCGTATCCATTCTAACGACCTGGGGCACCGTCACAATGTCCATCGGCTGATAGTCACGTGTTGCACGTTCGTAATAGTAAGAACCATATTGTCTAAAATCTCCAACAACCGTTATTTGTTCACCCTTGTCTGGTGTTTGGGAGACAAAAGACTTCAATACCGTACCAAACACTCCACCATTAAAGGTTGCTACAGTATCCCATCCGTTTAAAGGCTCATCGGGCGTTAGGTTAATCATTTCTTTTCTTATCGAGTCAATAGAAAAGTCAGCATTTAACCGCGTAATACCATTAATTCCACCAATATCATTATAAGAATTAAAAGCCCCGGATACGATATATTTACCGTCTGACAGGCGATTAATAGACAGTAAAGTACCATTAGCCCCTTTTGTGGAATTGATATTCTCTTGGTACGCCCCCAAACTTGATATAGAGACTATACGATTTATCCAAGTGCCAGCACCTGCTTTATTTTCAAAGTTTGTGAAACTACCTACGAGTACATATCCCGACTGAAAATCAATTAAGTCTTGAACTGGCGAATTAGTACCATTAACAACTTCGTAGTTTTCATCTAAGGACACGTTCCCTTCAATATTGAACCGAGGTCCGAAGAATACTTGCCCTTCCAAGCTAATTGATGCTCCGCCTGAGCTTGCTTCTTCCGGCACGATTACTTGAATCGTACTATCAGTTACACTCATAACCTCAGCTGGTTCATCGTTAATGAAAAAATCAAATTTCCCTTCCCATGCGGCAAGTCCTTCTACACTAAAAGTTACACTTGACCCTGGCAGACCACTTTCCGGCGTCGGGTAATCACCTATAAATCTAACACCGAGAGCTTCTTTCCCTCCAGCGTATGGATCTTCCCCTATGATTTCCTTATTTTGACATGCAGTAAAAATTGCCGATAAAAGAATACTTAATAGGATTACTGAAACTCCTTTATTATGAAAAAACTTCATTTCTTTCTTTTGATTTAAGGATTAAAAACTATTCTTCGTTAACAACAGGGTCTATCCCCTTACTTGTAGCGGAGAGAATAAAATTACTGGACGTAAAACCAAAAACATGATTACGATACTGCAGTACGTGTATTGCGCCATTAGTTGGTTCTATATTCGACGAGGCAATTGGAATATTGATAAGAGAGCCTTTTGGTTTACTAAAATCAGATATATATGAAAGCCATAATTGGCGATAGCCCGCATATTTGACGCCACCTGCATCATTATAAATTACCCCAATATTCATCGACCTGCCTCCATAGGAAGTAAAGCCTTGCCCACCGAACGCCTCTAGATCTAACGTATCAACTTGAGCGTAATCCTTGAGCATGTATTTTCCTTTGAAGATATAAAGCGATAACATTTCTTGCCATACTTCAGACTTTATCTGACTTAGCTCGCTAACGGTATCTTTACCGTCATTTCTAAGATATTGGTTTAAGCTCCTTACCGATTTATAAATAGATGAACTAGGGGGAGCAAAAAAAGTGATTTCCTCATTTTCTAGCACCTCTTTCATTCCCGCCACATCAATTACTTTCATTAACGTATCAAAGTATGCAGGTTTCGCATTTAAATATTCATACACTGTACCGTCATACTTCCCGTTATGGGTGCCCGAGTCTAAATAATAGTCTTGTTTATTGCAAGCGGTCACGATTATACTCGAAACAAAAAGTATTAAAAAGATATTTCTTGATCTCATTTAATTTGTTTTTATTGTTAGCTATCGCCAGTAATTATTAAGTACCATGTACGGATTATTATCCATAGCCGATTCATCTATCGGCCATGTCCAGGCCCCTCTATTAAAGGCATCTACACCGATTGGTGCAAAAGAATAATCAGAATCTACAGCCTTTTTAGTTCTGACTAAATCATAAAAATAGTGTCCCTCTCCCATTAATTCTCGACACCGTTCCCAATATATATTATCTTTCAGCTGTTGCCCGGAAGAAGTAAATGCAGTTGCGCCTGCGCGCTCGCGGATCATATTAACGCTGGTCCGCGCCTCTTCATCTCTCCCTAATTCGGCCAAAGCTTCAGCATGCAAGAGAATGACATCGGCATAGCGGAAAACCACTTGGTTGTCATCGGGGTTTTGGTCCTCGCCTTCTTCAGCAAAGATGTTTACAAATTTGAGTAATTGCATACTACCATCGGTGTTATACATATCTTCATCAAACCAGATTTCCTTCCTCCGGTCAATTGCAGTAAGCGGATAGATTTCATCCATGAACTTAGGATCGTAAGACACATATGATTTCGTAGTAATTTTATTAGGGTAATGGAGAACATAGTCGGAAAACTGCGCAACGATACTAAATCGCTCACCATAGTTCAGGCTCTGTAGAATCTCGAACAGCCCCTCTTTAGTTCGCCCCTTAAAGATTTCCTTCGTTTCTTCTAAGGGTAAAAGCTCATAAGCTCCCGGATTATTCAATATTTCATCTCCCAACTTGGCAGTAGCTTCATAGTAGGGTGTTTTTTCTTCTGCGAAACCGGCGTTCCACATATTCATATGCATAAGCAAGGCGATTGCACTCCCCCGCATTGCCCTAACTGCTACAATAGAAGGGTCGTCAAACGTCCACGGAAGGTCATTTTTCACTGCCATTAAATCAGCAATACAGTTGTCGAGTACTTCTATTTGATTCATTCTCGGCAGAGGCTCGCTATTATAAGCATCGGTATAGTAAGGTACATCCCCATATAGCCTAACCATAAAAAAGTAAGCAAGGTTCCGGAGAAATACAGCCTCTGCTCTATATTTAACGCGATCAGTTTCACTGAGTACACCAGGCTCCAAACGGTCCATCTGTTCATAAAGGATATTTGCAGACTGCACCATATTATAAAAGTCATCCCACTGGGTAGGTCTTTGAAAACCAAAGAAGCTACCATCACGGGCTAAGTATGCTTTCAAATTATTCTGTCTGAGCTCAGTTATGTATTCACGTCCGTTCACGTTCGGTTTTACTGGCGCTCCCCTCATATCGCCAGTAGCGGGGAAGAACATATTAGTCATAGTCGCGTCTCTAAACCGACTATAGATGCCAGCGGTGTAAGCTTCAACGTCTTCCACTGTTTTCCAATAATTATTACCCGAAAGGTTATCAACCGGAGTGACATTTAAAAAATCTTTGCAGCTGGAAAAAACTAAAGTCAGTCCAGTGAAACAAAAAACCACCAATATTTTATACTTGTTTTTCATAGCTTATGATTCTAAAATTGAACTTGTAAACCAAGTGTATAACTTCTTTTATTAGGATAGCCTCCGGAGCTATCACGCCCTAGTGCGGTTACCAATTCAGGATCTGGTCCAGAATAATTGCTAAACGTATAAACGTTGTATGCAGTACCATATAACCTTATCGAACTAATACCGTATTGTTGTGTAAAGTTGCGGTCTAGATTATAGGAAAGGGTAATCTGATTAATTTTAAAATAAGATCCGTCTTCTTGGAAGAGAGTTTGATCATACCTATACGGTTGATAATAATTATAACGGGTATAATCATAAGGATTCGGATACATGGCTTGGTCACCCGGATTTCTCCAATAGTCCATCTCTTCAACAGGAACTAGAGCTCCCATATTTAACGGATTGGCGAAATTTTGGAAACGCTGTGCCAAAGCATTATTTAGTACATCTCGATAAAGAGTGTATGAGAAATTCAGATTCATTGACCAGTTTTTATACTGTAAGAATGAGGAGATACCGCCAGTCACCTTTGGCTGTGAGTTACCCACGATTACGTAATCATTTTCGTCCAGGATATAATCACCATTCAGGTCAGTGAAGTAAGGATCACCCGCACGATAGTAACTCCCTTCTTCCGTACTCACACTCGAACGGTATCTTAATCCAGTCAATGGGTCAACTGGAACGCCTTGATCGGTCACAAAAACACCTTTATTATGAAGCAATACATTTGACAAGCTATTAATCCCTAGTCGATAAAGTATTGCCTGATTGGTAGCTGTATTGTCTTCTAATAACAATTGCCTAACTCCATCCGGTAAACTCGCCATCACATCTTTATTCAGCGCTCCATTTGCTGAGACAGTCCATTGTACAGGACTCGACGCATTCAATGGTCGCACAGTAAAAGAAAGCTCATAACCATAGTTAACCATACTTGTTTCATTTGTGCTGATTCCGCCGAATGCATTGTGGTTAGCTATCTCCTTCTGTCGTAATAGTGCATCAACTTGTTTATAATAGGTGTCAAATGTGATATTATACTTCCCACCAAGAAACCCTAAATCGAATCCTCCGTTCCACTGAGTGGTCGTGCTAGGAAGCAATGACGTATTGGGAATAGCTCCAAGATCTAAGGCCACCGTAGGATTATTATTGTAGTTAGTAACGTTACCTACATATTTCCCATATACGTCGTAAATAGATCCCGTAGGAACAATGTTCTTACCCCAACTTAGACGTATAGAACCGTAGTCCAACCAATCCGCGTTTTCGAGGAAGTTTTCACGATAAAAGTTCCATCTAACGGCTACAGATGGGTTCTTGGAATAAGGAGATTCTGGGCCGTTCGTAGACGATCCATCGAAACGATAAGAAAGGTCTACCACATATTTTAGATCGTAGTTATAAGAAGCAGAACCCGCAAAAGCAACTGATCTGGCATCAGTCAAATTGTTCAAAGTCCCGCCACGTGAGTTAAACCAATCATATCCTAATGGTCCTTGAATTTGATCACTTGGTGTGCGTTTATTCAGAATAACATCTGCTCTGAAATCGGTTAAGTTTAATTCGTTAAATGCATAGATACTGAACGTGTGTTTGTCTTGCCAAGACTTGACGTACGATATCATATTCCGGTTATAAAGAGAGCTTCTCCGGTCATTGTACGCATATACTTCAGAAAAGTTATTATTTAACGCAGATGGCTTAAAACTATCTTCAGTTGCAGTATTATAAGTATAACTGAATGTAGTAGTCCCCCGTAAACCCTGTATCGGCTCGTATTGAAGTTCTAGATTTGTAGAGATATTGGTGGTCTTATTTTCATTTTTAACGGACAAGGCTCCCAATAACTCGTTACTAGCGGTATAGAGCGAAGGAGAAGGCAAAAGAGATGACGCTGCTCCCCCGCCTGCAACGCCAGTTTGTTTTAAACTATTTCCACTACCCTTGCTGTTATTCCCTACAGCAGAATTAATAGCCGCAAAAAGTTTAAAACGGTTAGTTGGTTGATATTGCATATTCATATTAAGTGAATAGCGAGTAAAGCCCGTATTTTCTATAATACCCTTTTCATCATAGTATCCGGTATTCACTTTATAGTTGAACAGTTGATCTCCTCCAGAAATATTAACATTATGCGTCTGGTTATAGGTAGTACGATAAAAATACGATTGCCAATTAGTAGAGTTATTATAATACGGGTTTAAACTATCCGCCAGAAAGCTCGTCTTGTTAACCAAATCAAGTGCATTATAATAGCTTGTATCATTCTGTAGAATTTGGTTTATTCGAAGCATCCGTTCTTCTTTTCCACCAATTACTTCACGAAGTTGGGGGGGCGTGCTCACAAAGAAGTTAGACGTATATTGGATAATAGGAATTTTTGATTTCCCACGTTTTGTTGTTACCAAGATCACACCGTAAGCCCCTCTTGACCCATATAAAGAAGTAGCCTGCGCATCTTTTAACACCTCTATTTGTTCAATATCTTCTGACGGTATAAGTGACAGGGGGCTAATTCCCGGACCAGCTTGCTCAAATCCATATTGATAATTTACGTTATCATCAACAGGAACCCCATCAATAACAAATAATGGAGCAGTAGGCGTCAAATACGCATCATTACCAGCGCCAGTCACATTAATATTTGATATGCCTCGAATTACGGTAGAACCACGCATACCTGGTGAACCAACGTTATTTTGAATATTTAAACCGGCTACTTTCCCTTGCAGAAGTTCCATTACGTTAGCAACCGGAACGTTTTGCAGTTCCTTACCTGAAATGACAACACTCGATCCTGTCATCGTTTCTCGGGTTCTTTGCTGATAGCCGACTACAACAGCCTCCTGCATTACATTTGATTCAACATCCATATACACCGTCAATCGATCGACCTCATCATCAATGATTTCGACAGTATTTTCAAACCCGATAAATTTAAAGGTCAGCTCCGCTCCCACTGGTACTGAAACCGTGAAAGATCCGTCTGCATTCGTCACAGCAATTCCTTTCGAAGGGCTCCCCGTTAGGACTGATACCCCAGGCAGGGGTAAGTTTGCTTCTCGGTCAATTACTTCTCCTGAGATTATTTTTTGTCCGTATAAACTGAGATTTAGTAAACAAAAAAATAATAGGCTACAAGTTAATCTATAAAAATTATTCATATTATATAATTAATTCGATAATTCTAGTACTGGTTATTCATTTTCAAACTTTGGACGCTCTTGAGCAAATCGAAAAATAACCTCCCAGTCCCCTTTTTCAAAAATTGCAAAATCGAATACCAAGGAAGCTTCTTCTCTTCTATTTCCAAATCCTAGTCGCTCGTATCTAAAATTCAAGTGAGCTCTTGTCCCATCTACTGTAGTATATTTTGTTTCGTAAGGAATCAGTGGGATTGGGTATGCTACTTGATATTTAACATACTCATCAGTCTTTTCCATATTGAAACCGTGCATAAGATTATCCCAGTCAGTGAGGGCGAACTTATTCGGATCTATCGGAGAGTTAAGAGAATCCTTAAAAAGGAACTTAATACTATTACCGTCACCTATGTTATTACCATTTTCATCTACGACTTTACGGAAATATACCTCAATGTTACTCGTACCCAAAAAGTTTGATGTCCTATGTCCGCGCATGCCACTAACGCTCGTGGGTCTAACAAAGGGCTGTGTAGCACCTCCTGTTGTTTCATCAAGGTTAGATGGTTCGTAGGGTCTTTCTTTCATAGGTGTCAATCGCATATCTGTAAAGTACCGTCGTCCGCCGCTATTTGAAACTTCGACATCAAACACATAACCTGAATCCGGCGCAGTTCTTACGAAAGACGAGTTTGCAGCAGCCCACATTTCAAATGCTCCATTATGCTCACGTATATCAAAGAGGGGCTGGTTCTCTATGGTTCGCTTATTTTCTATTTCCTCAAGAGATTTTTCTGTGCCCAGATATGGCTTTTTCCACACTTGAACCGGAAAATTTTCCGTCAATTCCTTCGCCGGATCTCCGTTCATTTTACGAATGTTAATAATCTTAAATGTCAACGGCTGAGACGCATTACCCGCATTAAAATTATTATTCATCAGTGTATTTCGTCCAAGAACAGGTCTGTAATCCGTTTGTGTAAATCTTGAGTCAACACCTAATGAATCTAAGTCATCCGGTAAAAACTTATCTACGCATGAAGTCATTAGCATAACAATAGTCATGAAAAGACATAGCTTTGAGATTGAATCAAGTACGTATTTATTGTTCATATTATTTTTTAATTTTCCCATTGTCCGAGTTTATTAAACCCAAAATCATGACTGGGAGATAGTACATGGATAATACCGTTTCGTGTTCTAATATTCACCGAATTAGTTGGAGTTCTCTGCCAATACCGCTCGAAGATTGATTCGTTAGGATCGGTAAAAATCAACTGCTGTTGTGCCCCTTCGACAAAGCCTGATGCATTTAGCTTATCATATTGAATATGCATTTCATAGTGATTTTTAAGGCTGGGAAGAACTACGCCGTCTATTAAATGGCTAACGGAATCAGTAGTGATTAAATCCGAGAATATATACCGACACATAATAGAATCGAGGCTAATTCTGTCGATATCTTCGAGATAGAGTGGCACGTTATTGCTGGTCGCACGTTTATTATTCAAATTTTGAATTGCTAACTCAAAGCTTTTATTGGTTAATGCGAACAGAGTTACATTTTCATGTCTCAATGTATCTCTAAGTGGAACCAGTCGATCCAGCACTAAAAGTAACGAATCATATACACCTGGCCTAGATTCCAAGTAATCATATGTGCTGCCATCGAAAACTTGGATTTCATTTTCGTATCGCGCATAATATTCATCACCTTTCTCACAGCCCACTAGCAAAAAGAGCGAGGCAAAGCCAACTAGTAAGAAGAACGTAAGATTAAATTTGATCATTTAAATTTGATTTATTAGTGGTATTATTTTTAATCCCAATAGGCATTTTGGGAAAGACTTGTATTATTCTTTAATACTTGGTCCGCTACAGGCCAGTATACCCCTCCTGAATTTATTAATTTGCTAAATTCAGGGTCGCTCTGCATGAGTCGATGGAAGCGGACTTGATCATACCAACGATGTCCCTCGCCCATTAACTCTCGTCTTCGCTCTCCAAAAATTTCGTTAATTAACTCTTCTCTCGAATCAGTTATTATGGAACTTAAGGATCGACGGTTACGAATCGAGTTTAATAGTGGCAAAGCTTCCTCAATTTTACCTAAAGCTGTTAAAGCTTCGGCCCGCAGTAAAATAATTTCCTCTAACCTAGTGAATACAATGGCTGAACTGAAAATAGCAAAGTTGCCTTCCGTACTTCCACCTCTTAAAACTTTGATCTTACTGAAGATCGGGGTTGCACCGCTATAATTCGTAAAATAGTTTGTTCTAACTAAGCCAGAAACGGTATCGATACCGAATCTTATATCGCGATTTTCTGGATCATTAAAAATCACAGAGATGCTATCTTTAGGCACGAAAATCTCTGGGTTTTGTTTTAATACTAAAGGTTGTGCAAGTGTAAGTTGCTCAATATGCCCACTCGCAGTCGACTCTCCATGACCGTCGACAAAATTAAATGCAACAATCTGTTTCGCATTCTTACCATTAAAAAATTGATCGCTAGAGGTTAATTGTTCGATTGTTGAATAATCAATACCAGACTTCGTATAATTATTAATTACAAATTCGGTATAGGCGTCGGCGTTTAAATAATTTCCGGACCAAGCGGCAATGTGAGCTAATATTGCATATGCAGAATTTTTAGTAAGAAGAACACCATTCCATCTGCCCTCGGTTTCATTATAGTATTCTGCTGGCGCTACTCCATACTTATATGGTAATTCTTGAGCAGCCGCAAGCAACTCTTTCTCAGCAAATGCGAGCACCGTGGCTTCGTCCGTTCTTGGTCTTGCCTCGAAGGAACCGTTATCATGCGAAGAGGTGATTAATGGAACATCTCCCCAAATTCTAGCCATGTAAAAATATGCGAAAGCACGCAATGCACGAGCTTGCGCAATATCGATTTTAAGGTTTACTTCCGTATAGAGCGGATCAATTTCATGCACCTCATGTGCACGCTCAATAAAGAGGCTAGCACTATTAATCACTGCATAAAACCTACGCCAATTCTTCAGCTGCTCAACGACAGGGAAAGCAGCGTTTAGGCTCCCGGTATTAATTGCACTTAAATCCGATCGTGAGTAGGAAACAAAGTCTCCGTTACGTAATTCGCCCCACAACCAATGAGCATTATTATCAGCTAACGCGGCCCGAAACAATCCATAAGTTCCGATTAAAGCCGAACGAGTGTCAGTGATACTCTTCCATTGTAAACCTTCGGTCGCCAAATGTGTCGAATCTACCTCCAGTGTTTTTTTGCAAGAGGTGGAGCTCATCATTATAGCTGTCAATAACGCAAGACACGTTGTCCTATTTAATAAATATTTTTTACTAAGTATCATATGTCTATTTCTTACAATTCAATTTTAAATCCGACGATAAACGTTCTCGGAATTGGCAAACCATAACCAGAGTATTGTCCCATTAAGCTAACCAACTCTGGATCAGCCCCGCTAAATGGTGTAATTGTTAACAGGTTTGCGCCCGTGGCATATACATACAACCGCTTGAAACTCCCGCCTATGTTTTTGAAAAACGGCGTGTTGCCAAGTTCATACCCGAGTGTTGCCGATCTAACCTTTAAATAGGACGCATCTTCTAAAAAGAGATCTTGCTCAATACGATAGGGCACAACTGGACTCCAAGGATTATAGATTGGGTATTTCGTGAGGTCTAAACGCTGTTGCCATGAATAAATTTCTCTGATGGAGTTAATATCATTCGATTGTTCCCTATTGATAAAATCATACTGATTGGCCGCTTCAGCATTTAAAATATCATGCCCTAATGCAAAGAATAGCTGTACTCCAAAATCCCAGTTTTTATATTTAATCTCGTTTGTCCACCCTCCGGTAAGCTTCGGCATCATATTACCCTTGAACACCCTATCTTCATCGTTAATTAAATAATCGCCATTTAGATCCATCCATTGCGGATCTCCCCCGGCTAAAGGTATATGCTTAAACGAGAGCTTCTCGCCAGTTTGAGGGTTTACCGGAATGTCCATATCGCTTTCATAAATCCCCCGATTCTCATATAACCAGAATTGATCAATCGGCTCGCCCACTTTAAGCTTTCTATTATCAATTGTAATTTCATCCAGTCCTTCGGGGAGAGCGTTCAACTGGTTTTTGTTAAAGCCCAAATTAACTGAAGATATCCAGTTAACCTGCTTCTGCGTAAGCTGCGCTGAGAGAAGCACTTCAACCCCTTTATTGTTAACAGCCATACCTGAAGCATACTTACCGGTGTAGCCATATTCAGCTGGCACTGGGATGTGCAAGATCATATTTTCATAGGTATTCGTATAAGCGGTGGCGGACACGCTCAGCCTATTCTCCCAGAAAGATCCGTCTAACGTAATGTCCAACTGATCAGAATATGGGTTAGAAATATCGTAACCTACCCACCCCTGTGTATATGGCCTAGATATGCCCGCGATAGCATTGTAAGAAAACAATGTTGGTTCTTGTGACCACCCTAAGTCAACTCTGTATTGGGGACCGAAAGCATATCGGTCGGTTTGGAAGGTCTCGCCTAGTCTCGCAATTGACAAGGTAGCATTTAACGCATCAATTTTTGAATCTTTAGCGATCATTGATTTAAGGTTCAAGGTCGTACTCAATGCCGGACTAAAGAACCATCGATTGTCGGGCGTTAGATTGGATGATCCATCGCTTCTCAACACAGCAGAAACAGTCAACAAGTCATCATATTTGTATTTTGCACTTCCATAGAATGACAGCATTTTGAGTCGTTCACGATCTGTATAACGATGAACAAGAAAACCTTGCGGGGTTAAATAGTCTCCGCTGCCCGGATTTCCTTCTACCACATTAATCTTAATAAAATCACTAGGGCCGTTATAGGCCGTCGCGTAATTATATTTATGAGTATCCGACCACCATACCTGTCCTAAATCTAGGCTAATAGATTCCTTTTCATTAATATCATTTCGATACGTCAAAGTATTACTAAAAACTAACCGCTGGTTATATCCAAAGTAGTTCGAGACAAAGTTGTTAGTCTCCATTAATGTAGACGGCCAAAATACGTCACGGATCCCCTCATTGTAATCCACAGACATACGACTTACGTAGTTGAAATTCTCATTGAATTTAAAATTCAATGAGAGGTACCCTTGGGCTATATTATTTATGTTGTCATCAATGGCCTTATCATATTCATTAAGGAACGCTCCATAAACTCCTTTATTCGGCGGAAGAGGTGTACTTAAGTCCGGTAAATAACGGGTTTCTGCATAGCGGTCTCTCATATTCCTATTCCGATCACGATCCATACGAACAGCATTTACCATGCTGGAGATCGTTAACCATTCAAACGGGGCCATGTTAATATAAAACGACGCATTGTATCGACTCAAGCTAGTTTCATCGGCATTGCCAGAGTTTTTCATTGCGCTTCCAAAAAAACGAAAATTCGCTCGTTCCGACCCGCCTGTCAGACTCATGTCTACCGTGTATAAAGGTTTTGCCTGGTAGTATAATTCATCCCACCTTGAAGGCCCATAATAGTCGGAATTAGTTGAGTCTCGAAGATATGCAGCATAATTCAACGCTTCTTGATTACCCGCATATTTCCCATAAAATGGTTGCCTAAAGCGATCTTCATAATCTGCATTAGTTGGTGTTATACTTTCAGGAGCAGCCATACCGTAATAGCTATTTATGCTTATCTGCCTATATCCTGACTGTGCATTTTTTGTACTAATCCAGATCGCACCATTCGCTGCCATCGGGCCTAGCTTAGCTAACTCTAACGGATTTTTAATTACTTCGATTGAACTTATATTACTAGGGTCGATCGAAGACAACAAGTTAGTAGCAGGGCCAATTCTGTTATAATCATATTTTTGAATATCGTAAGCATACGGATGATCTTGAATGAGTGGAATTCCATTCAAATAAACAATTGGCTGCTGATTATAGATGTCTCTTGAATTAAAAACAGGAGCAACAAGCCCTCTGACCATCATCGATTGGTTGACCCCAGGCTCGCCACTGTTCTCCTGAACATATAATCCTGCAATTTTCCCTTTTAGGTACTGTTGCAAAGAAACAAAGGGCGTCGTCTGAACATCGGACAGCGACAATGAATCACGCACTCCTTTAACAGCTATGGTATTGATGTTCTTTAG
Organism: Albibacterium profundi; assembly: GCF_042159835.1. Lineage (NCBI taxonomy): Bacteria > Pseudomonadati > Bacteroidota > Sphingobacteriia > Sphingobacteriales > Sphingobacteriaceae > Albibacterium > Albibacterium profundi. Next base: position 894,523 of record NZ_JBBVGT010000002.1, read on the forward strand.
AATTTCAAGACCTGTCTCATCCAATGTGTCAGTCATTAGGGTGTCGGGTTGGACGCTACGATGTGGACTCAATTCAGCTAGAGCGAAAAAAGGAACCAGAAGCATCATGCAAATGAGGTAGTGTTTTAATGATATTGCACAAACCATTGATTGTTTCATCATATGTTTAGTTGTATTTATCCGGTTTATAGTTGTAAGTCGTTTTGTAATTTCGAATCAAAAACATTCACCTAGAAAGGGGTTTCCTTCTTTTATTTTGATGTTAAAAATTGGTTAGAATGTAACTGTTCCCTCTATATACTATGTAAATTTATGTCATACTTATACTGCGAGTATATAGATTTAAACACAAACCCACAAGGGCATTACCAACACAAACGGTTGCGCAATTTTCATAACTAAAGAACAAACGGTTGCGTAATTTTCGTCATATGCAAATTGTAACAATTTAACAAGGATAGTGTATAAATAACAATAAGATATTAATCGTTTCGCTGTTCCGAGAAAGCGGCTATAGGGTCCGGTGCTGTGGAAACAGATACCATGTACTTATTTTTTTGTACCTTTCATACTATGAGCAATATATTTCCACCGCCACTAGTAAGACGACTCAAAGAAGAATATGATTTTGAGGAAAGCTTATATTTTGATACTGACAGCACAAACGACCAAGCTAAAAAAGCACTCATTATAGTAGACATGCAAAACGACTTTCTACCAAGGGGATCTTTGGCTGTTGCGGGTGGGGACGAAGTGTTACCCGTTGTAAACAAGATACAATCCGAATTTAATCTCATAGTAGCCACGCAGGACTGGCATCCGGTAGACCACGCTAGTTTTGCTTCTAATCATGCAGGAAAAAATGCCATGGACATCATCGACCTAGACGGTCTTCAACAAATTTTATGGCCGGACCATTGTGTTCAGGGAAGCAAGGGGGCCGAGTTTTCGGTCGACCTAGAGACCCATCGGATTGAGCTAATTGTACGGAAAGGAACGAACAAACGAATTGATAGCTACAGTGCCTTCTTTGATAATGGTCATAAGAAATCTACCGGCTTAGCAGGATATCTCATAGAACGAGGGGTGCAACAGGTAACGGTTTGCGGATTGGCGGCTGACTTTTGTGTTTACTATACTGCTATGGACGCATTAGAACTTGGTTTCCAAGCAGAAATACTTCTGGACGGGACGAGAGCAATTGATCCCGACGGATTCGAAAAAAAAATACAGCTTTTTAAAAAGAAAGGGGGCAAGCTTATATCGAAAAAAGAAAGGTCCCCAAACGGGGAGAATGGAGACCTTTACTAACCAATTATAAACCTAAATTATGAAAGAACAAATATAGTGTACATATTACACTTATACAAATCTCTTCTGTCATGACTATGCAAGAAAAATGTCACTTATTATTTACGAAATCACTCAATTTTATCTCAACACGAGAATTAGCCTCCATTGGGACAATCATATCTATATTTAAATAGGACAATTTGCAGTCTCCTGCATTTTCTGCATTGATAACCAACTTTTTCAATTCCGAATTTTCCCAATAGATATCGAGCGTATAACCACCTCGAGCACGTAGTCCTTTTACATGACCTGTAGACCAGACAGCAGGAAGTGCTGGTAGGATAGCTATTTCACCGGTGTGAGACTGGAGCAACATTTCGGCCACACCTGCAGTGGCTCCCATATTCCCGTCGAGTTGAAACGGTGGGTGCGCATCCAGGAGATTAGCATAGGATCCCGAACCAGAACCACCAGCTCCCGAAGGCTTCATTATCATCCTGTACAGTTTATAGGCTCGGTTTCCATCATTTAATCGTGCCCAAAAGTTGACCTTCCACGCAAGAGACCAGCCAGTTGCATCATCTCCTCGTGCATCTAAGGTTACACGCGCCGCTTTTGCTAAATCTGGGGTTTCCGATGGTGAAATCTGTCGACCGGGATGCAGGGCAAATAAATGAGAAACATGACGGTGTCGGCTTGTAGAATCATCTACATCTTCTTTCCATTCTTGCAACTGCCCCCAGCTTCCGATCTCAGGTGGTAGAATTTTCTTTTTGACAGCTTCAGCTTCCTTTACAAACTTATTATCTTCCAAAATCTTTGCAGCCTTAATACTATTGTTCAAAACGTCCCAAGCTATTTGATGGTCCATCGACGCACCGCCAGAAATACCGCCATGTTCCGGGGAATACGAAGGGGAGGATACTAAAAATCCATTCTCGCCCTCAATTAAATAGTCCATCCAAAACAATGATGCAGCTTTCATCACTGGATAGGCTTGGTCTTTCAGGTAGGCGGTATCCAAGCCAAATTCGTAATGGTCCCACAAGTGTTGTGCTAACCACGCAGCTCCCCCTGGAAAAAAGCCCCATGGAACATCCCAGCCCGGTGCAGTATATCCATAGGCGTTGTTCATTGTGTTTACCACCCACCCGCGCGTATTAAAGAAGTCCTTTGCGCTTTGCGTACCAGGTTCAACCAAACTCTCGATATAGGTTAATAATGGTTCGTGACATTCAGCCAGATTTGTAACTTCTGCAGGCCAATAAAGCATTTGTTGATTGATGTTCATGTGATAATCAGCTGCCCAAGGAGGACTAACACTGTTATTCCATTTACCCTGCAAGTTCATGGGCATTGTACCGGGCCGCGATGCGGCAATCATAAGGTATCGGCCGTACTGAAAATAAAGTTCCTCCAGAGCCGAGTCATCTGCTCCTTCGAAATACTTTCGCTGTCTTTCGTCGGTGGGCAACTCACTCACTTTTCTATTTCCGAGTGAAATCGATACACGATTAAATAGACCTTGATAGTCTCGGATATGCTGTGTGAATATATCATCATAATCCAGTGTTTCTATTTTATTAAATCGATGATTTACGATTGCTTTATAAGCATTACCGGTATACGTCGGGTAATCCAATTTATAATCAGTTGCAGCCGTATGATAGACAATGACATAGCTAGCCTCCGTGACTGTTAGCAGACCTTCTCGATAGCTTTCCCTACCATCCGTTATAATTTTAAACGCAGTTTGAAACGCTTGTCCATTATCATTAACATGGGCATCAAAACGCCAAACTCCATTTGTATATTCTTCTTGGTCCACCACGTGTGGAGTCTGGAAACGGATGGTGTATTGAGTGGGTTTACTAGAAGAAAACTTATAGACCATCACACCACTTGGATAATTTCCGAAATATTCTCGCCTATACGTGTCTGAACCTATTTTGTAACTTACAGTACCTACTGCTTTGCTAATGTCAAGTTCTCTTTTATAGTCCGATAGGTTTTTGGAACCATGATCCAAACTAACGAATAAATCACCCATTGTCTGTTGTGCGCCATAGTCTCCCCAATCAGATTTGCCATCCGTCGTTTTCGGTCCTACTCCGGTGAAATGCGCCTTTACCAGCTCATTTGCTTTCTCCAACTCGCCGTCCCTGATCAAGCTTCTTACTTCGTCAAGATATTTCCATGAACCTGGTTTATTTCCGTAATTATAGTCTGGACTAGAATTTGGCCCTCCGCTCCACAAGGAGCCTTCCGTAAACTGCAACTGCGCACTTTCTATTCCACCGAAAAACATAACACCCATATATCCATTTCCTATTGGAAGCGCTTCGGTCATCCAATCGGTCGCCGGCTTATCATACCATAAACTCAGTCTATTTTGTCCTTGAGCAATGTCGATCCAACATAAAAGAAGTAGCAAAACAGCGTACTTAATATAACACTTCATAATAATTGAGACTTATTTTCCTGAGGTCTATTTTGTGATAAATCTATTTTCCGTTCCCTCCTAATGGTTTTATCGCTCGATCCAGATGAACGTACCCGCCGTCAACATATAGAAGCTGCCCTGTAGTGTGGCTTGATCGGTTCGACAGAAGAAATGCTGCAGTATCCGCGATTTCATCCGATTGGGTCATCCGGTTTCCAAGAGGAATTTTTTCGGTTATTCTACGCAGAGCTTCGTTACTTTCAGAATTACTAACTGTTTCAATCCATTTTTCATACTGCGGAGTCCAACATTCTGAAACAATAATCGCATTAACACGAATACCATATTTCGCTAAATCTACAGCCCATTCGCGTGTCAGTGCATTTCGGCCACCATTAGATGCCGCATAACCCGATGTGCTGCCTTGTCCCACATCAGCCGTTTTTGAACTGATATTGACAATGGCACCTTTCGTTTGCTTTAGCGAAGGCAGGGCATGATGTGCCATAATATAATAATGGATTACGTTTCGGTGCAGACTCCGTACAAAATCATCATAGGTCCCAGTCTCTAAACTCACGCCATCATTGAGCCCCGCATTATTTACAAGACCATCTATTTGGTTGTAAGCCGAAAGTGTTTCGTCAATTGCCCGTTTGCAATCTGCTGGATTAGTCAACTCCGCTTTAACGGCAAGTGCTCTTCCTCCGTAGCTTATGATCTCCTCCAGTACACTCTGATTATCCAGATCATTCCTTCCCACGATAACCGGAATGGCACCTTCTTGAGCTAAGGTCAAGCAAATGGATCTTCCAATCCCCTTTGCGCCACCAGTAACAATTATAACTTTGTTTTTTAATGCTAAGTCCATAAACTAAGGTCTATATGCAATCACGTTTTGTTTTTGAACGCCTAAACTATCCGCCCCTAATTCAAGAACATCACCCGGCTTTAAATAGACTGGAGGATTCATTCCTAAGCCGACGCCAGCAGGTGTACCTGTAGAGATAATATCTCCCGGCAAAAGGGTCATAAATTTACTAACGTACGAAATAATGAAAGGAACGTCGAAAATTAGGTTCTTCGTATTACTCTTCTGTACAATTTCACCATTTAACTTCAACCAAATATCAATATCGTTAATATCTTTTATTTCATCTCTTGTAGCCAGTACGGGGCCTAATGGAGCAAAAGTATCGCATCCTTTCCCTTTATCCCAAGTTCCACCACGCTCTAGTTGGTATTCCCGCTCAGATACATCGTTATGCAGTAAATAGCCTGCTATATAATCCTCGGCATCCGCTTCTTCGACATAACTTGCTTTCTTGCCTATAACCACGCAAAACTCAACTTCCCAATCCGTTTTTGTCGAACCTTTGGGTATCATAATATCATCATCCGGCCCTATAACAGCAGTCGTTGATTTCATAAAAATGATAGGTTCAGAGGGAATCTTAGCGCCCGTTTCTGCCGCATGATCTTTGTAGTTCAGACCAATACAAAGAATTTTCGAGGGTCTTGCGATAGGACTAGCAATACGAATATCACTGTTTAACTTTTCGAGTTGATTATTCGCCACGAAATCGGCTAATCTCTTTAAACCTCCGCTCGCAAAAAAAGCTTCATTATAATCCTCTCCAAAACCTGAGGTATCGAAGTTTTTACCATCTATTTGAACCCCTGTTCTTTCCTGCCCTAACTTACCATATCTTATTAATTTCATGACTTTCTATTTAAGGTTTGAATATTTTAATTATTAAGAGTTATAAATCCGCCATCAATCGGATAATCGCTTCCTGTAATAAAACTTGCTTCATCGGACGCCAAATACAAGGCTAAAGCGGCGATCTCTTCCGGTCTTGCCATTCGCTTTATGGGCTGACTGTCAGACAGATCCTTGAACATCTTTTCCTCCTGCCCTGGATAATTTTTAGAAATAAAGCCATCGACAAACGGTGTATGCACCCGTGCCGGAGAAATGCTATTGCAACGGATATTATAATCAATATAATCCCGGGCGACGGACAATGTCATTGCAGCAATCGCTCCTTTGCTCATTGAGTAGGCAAAGCGATCGGCCAGGCCGACATGTGCAGCTATAGACGCCATATTTATGATTGAAGCACCTTCTTGCTTCATCATAATAGGTAAACAGGCATATAATAAATTATATGCGCCTTTTACGTTCACTTGATACACTTGATCAAAGTCGCTTACAGACGTGTTATCAGCGCGACCTATATTTGAAATTCCTGCATTGTTAATTAATACATCGACCCGTTCAAAGCTTTTAAGCAAAGAAACCACTTGATCTTGATCCGAAACATCGCAGTTATACGCTTGCGCAGTACCTCCTTTTTTCATGATCATGTCGACAACGGAGGACGCATTATCGGTATTATAATCAAAAATACGGACATCGGCACCACTTTCCGCGAACAACAAACTCATTGCTCGCCCAATTCCACTACCCCCTCCGGTGATTATTACTATTTTATCTTTTAATTTAAACATAACGGTTATTATAAAGAAATCCCACGTCTCCACGGGATAAAGTCATCTTGCCCCAGTTGTACTGCTTTAGGCTGCAATTCGCCAGAAGCCACTGAAATAACGTAATCTAAGATCCGCTCACCCGCTTCTTTGATGGACTCTTCCCCTTCGATAATCGTACCGCAATTAACATCAATAATATCATTCATCTTCTCAAAGATCGTTGTATTCGATGAGATCTTAATTACTGGAGCAACAGGATTTCCTGTTGGTGTTCCTAATCCCGTAGTAAAAAGTACGACATTCGCACCGGCGCCCACTTCAGCTGTTGTACTCTCCACATCGTTGCCGGGAGTACATAGTAAGTTCAAACCCGGTTTAGTGCACACGTTCGGATAGTCTACAACGTCAACGATGGGCGAGGTCCCTCCTTTCTTTGCTGCGCCGGCCGATTTGATAGCATCGGTAATCAGCCCATCTCGAATATTGCCAGGAGATGGGTTTGCATAAAAACCTGAACCGTCTTCTTCCGCTCTCTTATTATAATTCTTCATTAAATTCATGAACTTTAATGCTGTCTGTTCGTCCACGCAACGGTCGCTCAGCTCCTGTTCGACACCACAAAGTTCGGGGAACTCGGATAAGATTACACTACCGCCTAACGCGACCAATAAGTCCGACGCATAACCTACGGCTGGGTTAGCTGAAATACCGGAAAAACCGTCAGAGCCGCCACACTCTAGCCCAATAGTTAATTTTGAGAGTGGTGCATCTTGGCGCTCGTGTTGGTTAGCCTGCATTAGGCCAGTGAACGTGGATTTAATCGCGGCTTGTATCATGCGCTCTTCCGTTCCATACTTTTGCTGTTCAAGTATATACAAAGGCTTATCAAACGTCGCACACCTCGCATAGATTTCCTTTTTCAAAATCGATGCCTGTGCGTGTTGACACCCCAAGCTCAAAACGGTTGCACCCGCCACATTGGGGTGAGTGATATAGCCAGCCAGCAAGCCACACAATGAGTCTGAATCCAACCTCGTTCCTCCACAACCCATACTATGTGTTAGAAACTTAACTCCATCAACATTTCTAAATATCCTCTTTGATCCTCGAACATCTTCGGAGCCGTCGAGATCAACCGAAATAATCTCCTCTATGGTCTTACCTGCTTGATAAAGCTCAATAAGTTGCCGAGTCTCTGCTTGATAATTTTTAATAGCCTGATAGCCCAATTCTTCCTTCAATGCATCTTTCAGCACCTCAATATTTTTATTTTCGCAAAAGACCAATGGTATCACTAACCAATGGTTTGCAGTACCGACTTTCCCATCACTACGTACGTATCCTTTGAAAGTCCGCTCAGAAAAACGATCTGTATCAGGAATATTCCAATTCAGCTTTCTTTCCTTAAGCGTAAACTCCTCCGTCGCATGTTCGGTATTTAGCGTAGTCAACAGCTCGCCTCTTCTTAATTCATTCTTATTTCTACCTACTAATACACCGTACATCAGGATCTCACTATCTTGGGGAAGATCATACAGTGAAAATTTATGTTTAGCTTTTACACGATTCGGAAGCTTAAACTCTATCCCATTAAACGATATGTTATGCCCCTCTTCTAAATCTTGTAGGGCCACCAATACATTATCTGCAGGATGAATCTGCAAATATTGAGTCAATTTATTCATATCTCTTCCGAATCTCTTAAATTAAAAATTTCTTCCATAAGCTGCCACTTCTCATCTGGATTTCCATCCTGTAAACTTTGCTGATAGCCACCCATTAAGGTCTCCCATTTCTGAACTTGCGGATCTGACTGATCAAGACGCGCCTTTTTTTCGAAGCTAAAATCATCTTCTGTATAGATGAGCATAAATAATCGCGTATGAAACCGGTAGATGATCATGTCATGAATGCCTGACCGGCTAAACGAACTTTTTATCTCGGGCCACACATTCTCATGTAAAGCGATGTACTCGCGAATGAGCGTGGGATCATCTTTTAAATCGAGAGTTAGTGCATATTTTTTCATAATTTATATACAAATTAAAGAATTAAAACCAGAAAAAACTTACATGCAATTAACCGATCACTCAACAATATTAACTTACTTTTGTAATAAACGAGCTTTTAAAGAATAAAAACATTAATTTGTTAGTCTACATTAACAATTGTTAAAGTAAAACAGCATGAAACCTCAACTACTACAAGTCCCCACCGGACCGCATTATTCATTTAGCATACGGCGCGATGATGTTCCTCATGTAAATAATAGATGGCATTATCATAATGAGCTTGAACTCATATATTTCGAGCGAGGCAAAGGTACCCGCTTTATCGGTGATCACATTGGCAACTTCGATAAGGGTGACGTTGTTTTGCTAGGATCCAACCTTCCTCATTATTGGCGTTTTGATACTATCTTTTTCGAGAAACCAGATGAACATAAAGCGGATGTACATGTAATTCATTTTAACAACAACTTTTGGGGTGATACCTTTATCAACTTACCTGAGAATATACAACTAAGAGCTCTCTTTGAACGTGCTAAACGAGGTCTGGAGGTACGAGGAACGATGAGAAGTAAGATCATCCGACTAATCAACGAAATGGCAAGCGCGAAGGACATGAAAAGAATTATCTTATTATTAGAGACTCTTAGCATTTTGGCCGAATCTGAAGAGGTAATCACCATTTCTTCGAAAGGCTTCAACTTGCATATGGAGGAAGACGAACGCGACCGGATCAATATGGTATACAACTTCGCAATCAATAATTTCAAGCGAAAGATATCGTTAGAGGAGCCAGCGGCTATCGCAGGATTGAGTAGTAACTCATTTTGTAGATATTTTAAATCACGGACCGGGAAAACTTTTTCACGTTTTTTGAACGAAATCAGAGTCGGTCACGCCTGTAGACTGCTTGTTGAAAATAAGCTTAGCGTAAAGCAAATTTGCTATGAGAGCGGCTTTAATAACTTCGCCAGTTTTCATAAAAACTTCAAAACAATAACACAAAAAAGCCCGCTAACTTTCCAAAAGGATCTTATAAGGAAATAGATTACTACAAAGGTTCTTACCTTATAAAAGGAAAAATATCACTCTCAACATGTGCTTCGTCCATAATTGTTGCCATCTCTTCAACAATATGAGGATACTGCAATGCAAGGTTTTTTTGTTCTTCAGGATCTTCTTTCAAATCATAAAGTTCAATTGCCTCGTCTGGGTTATCTTTAACATTTAGTCGAACCGCTTTCCAATCGCCCTTACGAACTGCCTGTTTCCCACCTTGTTCATGGAACTCCCAGTAAAGATAGGAATGCTCCTGCTGCTCACCTTTGTCGATCAAGGCAGGCAAAATAGAAAGCCCGTCTATTTTATGCTTAACATCTACATCAGCTATTTCCGCGAATGTAGGCAGCAAATCCCAAAAAGCACTGACATGGGTATTAGTCGCTCCAGACGCAATCTTCCCTGGCCATCTGGCAATAAATGGTACGCGAACCCCTCCTTCGTAAACGTCACGTTTGTAGCCTCGGTATATACCATTACTATCGAAAAAATCTGGGTCGGCACCGCCTTCTTTGGCCGGCCCATTATCACTTGTGAATATAACTAAAGTATTTTCATCAATTCCTAATTCTACCAACTTTGCCATGACCTGTCCCACATAAACATCTATTCGATTTACCATCGCAGCATAAGCAGCTTTTGGATAAGGTTGCGAAGCATAGCCCGTGCGAGCCTCGCCGGGCACATAGTCATTCCCATGGTAAGGGACTTCCTCAAACTTCCCCTTGTATTTTTGAAATAAACTATCTTCCGGAACGACTAACTCCGCATGCGGCAACGTATAAGGTAAAAATAAGAAGAAGGGTTTATCAGCGTTGGACTCGATAAAACCGAGAGCCTCCTTTTGAATCAAATCTGGCGCATAACCATCTGCATTCTGCGGATTGTTGTTTGGAAGTTCTATTCGCGTGTCATTACTCCATAAATGTGGAGGATAATAGCGATGTGATTGTCTTTGACAATTATAACCATAAAATTGGTCAAACCCCTGATTTAAAGGGTCACCCTCTGTACCAACAAATCCTAAGCCCCATTTACCAAAAGCACCAGTCTTGTAACCGCTCGACTTTAACACTTCTGCGATTGTCGTCAAGGAGTCTAAGATCGGTTCTTGCCCTTCGGGCTGTATCTCTTTATTTCCCCGAATATGAGTGTGACCTGTATGCATACCAGTCATTAAGGCAGAGCGAGATGGTGCGCAAACCGGGCTACCAGCATAAAATTGAGAAAGCACCATTCCGTCATGAGCCATCTGGTGCAGGTTGGGTGTTTCAATATATTTTTGTCCATTAATACTAATATCTCCAAACCCAAGATCATCAACAAGAATAAGTATGATGTTTGGGCTTGTCTGCTCCGCTGGAACTTTCTCGGAGCATGCCGTGGCCAATAAAGTAAACGTGAGTAGCACTAGCAATTTAATGAATGATGGCATGGTTTGTAGTTTTAGGATTCGAATATACATTTAATTTGAACAAGGAATAAACTCCTTGGTTCAAGACTTACCGACGTTCTACTCTTTAGTTTGCATTCATATGTTAACTTTTTATTAAGTTGAACCGAATTTATTGCAGAAGGCATGCGATATGCAGATTTAAAACGCTGGAGAGCACTTGATCAACTTGCTAGTGACCCTTATATCATTGAAGGATTCAAAGTATTCGGACCCATGGAAGAATGGTATGACAACTTGGTGGAGCAGGGCACGTCAGGTCAAACTGCCAACGTTTCAAGCAGCGAGGAAAGCGATTACTTAAGACCCTACCGTGTAATTCTTAATGCAAGTAACTTTGTCCAAAATGGTTACAGCTGGCATCCGGCGCATTACTTAGAGCCAATCGCTATGGAACACTTTATTATTACCAGTGAGACTCCAGGCGATGTTAACACATCGGTTATTTATCAAAACCCGGGTTGGCCAATGCAAGCGAACGAAGGCGCTGAATAAAAACACAACAACAAACAATACTTATATAATAAAAAAGAGGCTGTCCAGCCTCTTTTTTATTATATAAGTACCTCTACTCACCAATCAGAACCCCTGAAACATTCCAAGAACTAAAACTTGTCCCTTCAGGTGCACCTTGTGGAATTTGTACTCTGACAGTATGTTCTCCTGCATTCAAGTCTCCCAGGTTAATAAAAATAGGACTTGTCAAGGTTCCAGGACACCAGTTTGAACGGCTCAGATCCGAAGATGATAAGCCATTGCTAAAATTACCTGATGCCGGATTATACAGTCGATAAGATCCACAGTCCGTTCGCCAGGGCGTGAAACTGAAAGCTTCGCTGCCGTCGAGGTAGATCGTATTTTCTTTTGGAACAAATTCGTCGCCATTCCCCCAACCTCCATGTCCCGTAGTAATGAAACGGAGTTTAGCATTTTTCATGTCTTTCTGAAGCGTAAACTTGACCTCTAATCCCTTTTCCACATCAAACATGGTAGCGTATTCCTGCCCAGCCATTTCCATTACATTTAGGGTATTGAATAGCGGAACTATTTGCTGGGATTGAGAATCATCGGGCCGCCCAGGATGAATAGTTAAATCCAAACTTACTATATGTCCTCCTCCGTCATAATTACCAATAAACACACCTATCCATGCCTCTCGGTCAGTTAAAAGTGGTGCAAATTCGGTAACATCATGCCTATAGGAAACACTATCTTGCCAATTTTTGCCTTTTAATTGTATATGATTAAATTGCTTTACACCAAAAGGTGTAAAGAACCGCATAAGCTCGACTAAAGGTGTATACTGATCAGTCCGAACCACACCTTGATACTTCTTACCGTTTCCATTCTCATAAATGGGAAGAGCCGAGGCTCCCTTCTTCAGCCCATCCAGGAACGAAATGCCATTGTCTGTCGGGATCATAAATACAGTTCCAGTTCTATCATATGCGTCTCCATTTGACTTTTCTACCAATTCCACAAAAATGCTATTGCCGTTTTCAATGTGAGGTATCTTTACTTTTTTGAGAATAATAGTACCATTTGCGAAACGAAGCACACTATCCGACTTAGGGTCAGCAATAAAATTGATCTGTTCGTTATCAAATATGGAGAGGTTGACAAAACGACTTTTCCATAATAGATCCTTATAACTCAGATCATCAACCGAATTTTCAATATTTGGCAGCTGTAGTGATTCCGGCATCTTATCTATATATTCAATTTCTTGCGCGGTAACTGCATAGTTCCCGTTTCTTACCATCTCCAAAACCAGCCCTAAATTCTGTCCCAATTCAGTAGGCGCCCCTTTAACGCGAAGATCATTTGTAAACCATAATTCTATTGTATTGGAGTTAACTGAAGTAACTGCCTTTGTACACTCATAACCAAGTATTTCTTTTTTTTCTTCCGTGATCGTAAAAGTATGCTTCGATAACAAGTCTGGGTCGCTCATTACAATTTGCTTACCGTTTTGAAGAAATGCTTGTTTAATATAACTATTGTTGGCGCGGTCGACAAAAAAGCGTTCAAAAGGACGCGCGCCCTTACCATTAATAATAGCTTCCGACGCAATGGCTGTCTGAGAACTCGATGTATACAAAATGATTGGATCCTGATTTTGCAAAAGCTTACCGTTAGAGCTTCTATAGTAGCTGACCTTAACAACGGAATCAGTATTTTGCGATTGAACCGAAAACGTAACGAGAAACGATAATAATAAAAGAAAAAATCTCATGTTGATAATATTGAATTTTAGTATACGATAATCTCATCAGTAAATAAATAGCCCCCCTGTGGATTCGTCGCTTTAACGCGTAGATAGCGTGCCATTTTACCCTCTAAATCGAATGTAAATTCTTTAAAGTTCAATCTGGAGCGGGTTGTTGGCACATCGTTCTTTATACTTTTCCACTCTTTGAAATCCTTCCCATTGTCGGATACCTCTAAAACTACCTTGCCAGGCATATATACACCCGGTCCGGTAACCTGCATAAAACGAATCGAGAGTGAATTGAATTCTTCTCGCCGCTCGAAGTCAATCGTCACGTCGAGTCCGCCTTTTGTAAAGCCCTGCCATTCGCCATCTCCATAACTATGGCCGCCTTTAATTCCATTCACCAAGGTCTTTGCTCCATGCGCTTCGTAGGTATCCCAAGGGTTATTATAGACCACTTCTTTACCGATCGCACGATGAATATCGACCTGCAGACTATCAATTGCACCTAAACGAGTCGAGTCAGCAAACACCGCGCTCTTGATCAAAGTTGATTTTAATAACTCTAAAGGCTCAACGTATGCAGGTGAATTCTTCGTCGGATCAGTCCCGTCGATTGTGTACCGTATGGTAGGTTCATATTGTTCTGACGAAATAGTAACCTTCGAACTTTCAGTACTGTCATCATACAATGCTTTGATCATCGGCTTGTAGGTCGGCCGGTAATAATTAACATTATGTCGTTGCAATAACAAATAATGACTCTGCAATCTATTTTCGAAGTCATCCCAATCTTTTTGTTCAGCTGCGGTCCATGCCACTTCCGACAATGCCAACACGCGAGGATAAGCCATATATTCGACATGCTCCTGGGTGGGCATGTACTCAGTCCATAAATTTGCTTGGACGCCTAGGATATGCTTCTGGTTATTGTCTGCAATCTCACCGGGTATCGGTTCATAGTCGTATACTTTCGATAAAGGCGTAAAGCCGCCGATTGCTTCTGGTTGATCCATCGGGTTGCTTTGGTAAGAATCAAAGTACATAGGAGAGCCAGGTGTCATAATCACATCGTGCCCGGTATTCGCAGCTTCTATTCCGCCCTCTTCTCCTCGCCAAGACATTACGGTCGCCCCTTCTGCTAACCCACCTTCAAGAATTTCATCCCAGCCGATAATTTTACGGCCTTTTGATTTCACATATTCGTTGATGCGCTTTATTAGATAGCTTTGCAGTTCATCCACATTTTCCAAGCCTTCCTCTTCCATTCGCTTTTTACACTTAGGACATGTCTTCCAGCTTTCTTTGCTTGCCTCATCGCCACCTATATGAATTAATTCGGAAGGAAATACCGCCATAACTTCATCCAACACATTTGTTAAAAAGGTAAATGTCTCTTCATTACCAATACAAAATTCGGAATTAATATATGGTGAGCCGGAGCACGATAGCTCAGGATATACAGCCAATACTTCTTCTGAATGGCCTGGCATTTCAATCTCCGGAATCACAGTAATACCCTTTTTTGCTGCATAATCAACCAAGTGCCTAGCTTCTTCCTGAGTATAAAAACCGCCGTGAGCATTAGGAGATCCCATTTCGACGTAGCGTCGCGGACTGTTCCACCAATCCTTCCATAGGGCGAAGTTCCGCCAGGCTGCCTTCTGCGTCAGCTCCGGATATTGATCAATTTCCAATCGCCAGCCTGCACCATCAGTTAAGTGCCAATGAAATTTATTTAATTTATAAATAGCCATTAAATCAATATATTTTTCCAAAAAGGACATTGGAAAAAAATGTCGTGAAACATCCAAATGTAGCCCACGATAACCGAATCGCGGCGAATCTTCTATTGTCAGTGCAGGCACCACGTAGCCCTTATCCTGTAGATAAGAAATTTGCACAAGAGTCATAATCGCGTTTATCATTCCAGGGCTATCCCATGCAGTTATAACAATGCCTTGAGAATCAACCTTAACACGATAGGCATTTTTTGGAAGTTTATCTCCATCTTCAGGAGGAATCAAACGAATACCTACGTCGGGAATCCTCTTTCGCTTTTTTATTAACTCTACCTCTTCGAAATCAATATATGGGAGGTCTTTAAGCAACTCTGACACATCCATAAACTCTTCGAATGCTGAAACTTGGAGACCTGGGGTTGCCAAATTGTACGAACCTGACTCCATAATTAATTTTTGCGGCTTTGGTATTAAGGGTATAGATTCTTGTGCAAACAGATTGAGCGGTAGCAAACAAGCGATGAGCATCGATAATATTAATGATTTGTTCATTTTTATCATGGTATAGTTTAATATCCAACGCTAAATTACGAAAAAAGCTCAAGCTATTATTTAGCTTTGTCTTCAACCGTCATTATGTTGATTAATTAGTAGTTTTGTGAACTTTGCATATTCTTAGAAGATGATTAATTTATTCAGGAGGTATACTCCCGTTAATCTAATATATTTAATTCCAATAGCTCTCTTACTTTGTATCGGTGCTTTTATCAACGTGCCAATTGATCTCAGACCCGTTTTTTTTGCTCCGGCTCTTTCAAACCTTATCGGCAATGTTTACGAAAAATCAATTACGCCAGAATCAAGCATCTTAATCACGTTGAGCCTAACAATCTTGCAAGGGATCTTATTAAATCATATTATTAGCAAGTACAATTTATTAGGAAAGGTTAATTACCTAACAGCACTGATCTTCGTGACACTAGCAAGCATTATTACGCCCTTTCTTACCCTGTCATCGGCACTGTTGTGTAATTTTTTGTTAATCTGGATGATAGACAAGCTATTGTCGGTATATCGAGCCGGAGAAATCATGGCCGTGTTATTTGATATGGGATTAATTATCGCAGTAGGGTCTTTATTCTATTTCCCATTTATTGCCATGTTTCCCGTTATCTGGTTTGCACTTATTATCTTCCGATCATTCAATTTGCGTGAGTGGATCGTCGGAGTGATGGGATTCATTACGATCTACTTCTTACTTTTCATCATTTACTTATGGTTTGATATGCTCGATGCATTTAAAATGATCTGGCATCCGCTTACTCGAACTTTTCCCACATCACTCAATATTGATTTATATGATTACTGGGTACTCCTAGCTCCGCTGTTCATTCTGATATTATTCATTATTTCAATTAGGCAAAACTTCTTCAAAAGCCTCGTCTTTATTCGCAAGGCATTTCAATTACTGTTTTTTATGTTGTTGTTGGCAACTGTCTCTTTCTACCTCAACAGCAATCTAGAAGAATATCATTTCCTTCTTTGCGTCGCCCCACTTGCAATTTATATGGCATACTATTTCACTCACGCTAAAACAAGGTGGTTATATGAAAGTGCGTTCGCTCTTTTATTTTTAGCTATACTATATTTTCAATGGATATAAAGTATCTTTAACCTTTTTTAACAAAAATAGCATGCAAAGCAGGTAAAAAATAAATAGATTTGCATGCAAAATACATTTTTTGCGTTAACAACTATCCATGATTCTATCAAAATTATCCATCCGTAACTTTGTTTGCTTGACGTTGCTTTTTGTTTCTTCAGGAGCTATGGCGCAATCATTGACCAGCTCCCCCTATTCAAAATACGGTTTGGGAGAACTAGGTGGAGAAAACCTTCCTCAATTGAGGGCAATGGGGGGCATCTCTACTGGGATACGCAGTCTAGGTTCCTATTATAATATCAATACTGAAAATCCAGCCTCTTATTCCAGTATCAGGTTAATGGCGATTGACATTGGTGTATATGGAAACTTTTCGACACAGCAACGCGAAAATATAAAGCAAAGCAACAAAAACTTTTCCTTGGGATATCTCTCGTTTGCGGTTCCCGTGTCTCAGAAATCCGCGCTTAGTTTCGGTTTTAAGCCTTATTCAAGTGTTGGCTACAGGTATTCAGCGCCTGGAACAATTGATACCATGAATATAAACAGTGTATATTCGGGAGAAGGCGGACTTACTAAAGCCTACTTTGGCTATGGTCAACAAATTGGCGAGCACTTTAGCATCGGCGCAAACGCTGGTTACATATTTGGGAAAATAGAGGAGAACCAAGAAGCACAATATCCGTTGAATTCTGGTGCACTCAATTCTAAAATTGAAAATAGCAGGGCGATCAATGGCTTTTCACTAGACTATGGAATACAATACTTTACGAATATCAACGACAACTATGGATTAGTAATCGGCTATTCAGGCAATTCAGGTCACTCCCTACGTTCCAAAGCTACTCGATCGGCAACTAGAACCTTTGGCAACGAAACTGATATAGAAGACAATATCGCCTTAGATACCATCAGCTACAAGGAGTTTGCCCGTCAGGATATCATCATGCCTTTAGAGCATAAGGTGGGTGTCAGTTTCAGGAAGCATAACTCATGGCTAATTGGTGGGGATTTCCATTATGGAAAATGGTCTGATTTCCAAGAAGGTGATGTAGCTGGTAATTTTGAAGATCGTTATGGATTTGCCATCGGAGGTAGCCTGACTCCCGACTATACCTCGAATCGGTATTTTAGCTTAGTCGATTATCGTCTTGGGTTTCGGTACGATAAAACTCAATTGCGCATAAATGAGCAGGATATAAACGATATGGCCATCACTGTCGGACTCGGCCTTCCGTTGCCATCCAACCGACAGAGTACTTTTTATAAAATAAATCTCTCAGCAGAATTTGGTCAGAGGGGAACCCTGAGTAGTAACCTAGTTAAAGAGAACTACATCACGCTCCGACTCGGATTTACTCTTAATGACCGCTGGTTCCAACGTTATAAATATGACTAAATAAGATGGTTCGTAGATATCTATATATCGTTCCTTTCCTTTTCCTGTCACTCGTTGCCTGTGAAAACGATCTGGAGGAAGTAGAACGGGTATCTCAAGATATAAACGAAGAACCTATCGATGTTTCACATGGAGTGAAAGTTATCTACAGCGATTCCGCTATTGTAAAAGCCCAATTGACAACACCAAAGATGTTACACCATAAAACTGAAAACCCATTCTATGAGTTTCCAGAAGGTGGCTTATTGATACTTTACGATTCCACTCGGACGGAAACACAACGGGTACGTTCAGATTATGCAATCCAACATGTCAATACCGGCATTACTGAGCTAAAGAAGAATGTAGTTGCCACTCGTGCAGACGGCATGACACTGAAATCGGAAGAGCTTATATGGGATGAGAACACAGGTCGATTCTATTCGAACCTTCCAGTAGAAATAACCGTAAATGACCAAATCGCATATGGCACATCATTTTGGGCTACGGAAGATTTTTCCCATTTTGAAATCACTTCTCATACCGGTGATATTCGACTTAATAGCGACGATCGGCTCTGATTATTTCTTTAAGATACAGGACTTTTCGACGCTATCTTTTTAATTTATCTTTTTAATTTTTACATTTAATTGTATCTTGCGCCCGCATTTGTAAAACATGTATATTACACGTTTGAATTCAAAGAGCAAACGAATTAACAAACTAAACTAAGTATAGAAGATTCTATGGGAATAATGACTTTTTTGCGAAACCGCGCAGGCTTATTGGTTGTATGGGCAATCGGGATCGCTCTTATTGCATTTTTATTAGGTGAGATTATCCCTCAGATGCTGGGGAATATGAATGCGAATCAAAATCAAATCGGCGAGATTAATGGGGAGGAAATAGAATATCTAACCTTTAATCAAGAGGTGGAAGCTGGTATTAATAATATGCGTCAGCAAATGGGTGGATCAAACGATCAAATGAGCGCCTATGTTGTCGAGAACGTCTGGAACCAATATATTTCCAATGCTTTACTTGAGGAAGAGGTGGAAAGAATAGGCTTGAGCGTGGGGTCAAGCGAGTTAAATGACATGGTTTCCGGACAAAACCCGTCTCCACAAATTGTACAATCTTTCACAAACCCTCAAACAGGAGAGTTTGATCGTAATCAATTAAGTGTTTTCTTAACTAATATCCGAAACGAGCCGGCAAGCAGCGTTCAAAAACAGCAATGGGAGAATTTCTTACAAGTGATTAAAAACGATCGCTTGCAGCAAAAATATAATCAGTTAATCCAAAACAGCGTCTATGTTACGTCCTTAGAAGCGGAAGAGGAGCATAAACAACGAAACAAGATTGCAAACTTTAGCTACCTGCTGCTCGATTACTCTTCTATACCAGATCAAGATGTAGAGGTAACAGATGCGGATTATCAAGCGTACTATGATGAGCATAAAGAGGAGTTCTATAATCCTAACGAAACAAGAAGTATTCGTTACGTGGTCTTTAATGCTGAGCCAACAGCTGCCGACTCATTAGCTGTAAAAGAAAAAGCAACAGAATTGGCTCATGGATTAGAAATTGCAGAAAATGATTCATTGTATGCTGCTATCAATTCCGAAACTAAGTATCCAGTTACGTACTATACGAAGGGCAATTTATCACCGGCTTTGGATTCTGCTTTATTCAATGCATCTGCGGGAACAGTTGTGGGTCCATTCTTATCGAACGGAACCTACGAAATGGCTAAGGTGCTTGAAAGCAAAGTTGGACCCGATTCAGTAACAGCTAGTCATATTCTACTGAATCCTGCTTTAGAAGGCGGAGTTGATCAGGCAACTGCAAAAGCTGACTCTATTAAAAACCTTATTCAAAATGGTGCAAGCTTCGCAGATTTAGCTTCTCAGTTCGGGACCGATGCATCGAGAGAAGAAGGCGGTAAATTAGGAACCTTCGGAAGAGGCGCCATGATCCCCGATTTTGAAAATGCCGTTTTCGACGGTAAAACTGGTGATGTCCTTGTGGTTCCGACCCAATACGGTGTGCATGTAATCAGAATAGACAATCAAATAGGATCATCAAAAGTTGTAAAGGCTGCGATTATCGATCGTTCCATCCAAAGCAGTAAAGAAACTTTAAATGCGGCTTACAGTGAAGCTTCAGAATTCTTCGGACAAGTTAACGAGGACAACTTCAATGATCTTGCTGCTGATGCGGGTTACACCATTCAAAACGGCACTGAGATTGCACCAATGCAAACCTTCATTCAAGACCTCGAGAACCCGCGTGAACTGATCCGCTGGGCATATAAGGCAGAAGAGGGTGATGTAACGGACAAGGTATATGAATTACCAAACAAATATGTTGTTGCCCAGTTATCTGAGATCAGAGAAGAAGGATACCTTCCGCTTAACAGCGTTAAAGAAGATATTAAAACTCAAGTTATCAATAAAGCAAAAGCAGCTATTCTGACCGAAAAGCTGAATAGTGCGATGAATGGCACGTCTACTATCGAGGAACTCGGTCAAAAGTTAGATAAAACTGCTGTGAAGGCAGAAAATATTGTGTTCGCAAACCCGATAATCCCAGGCGTAGCTCAAGAAGGCAAAGTGATCGGAACCGTATTTGGTCTTCAACCGAACACGTTGTCAAAAAGTATTGAAGGAAACCGTGGTGTATACGTTGTTTCTGTCCATGATTTTATCAATCCGCAACAGGCTCAAAACCTTGATGCAATCAAGCAGCAAAGTATAAACATGCTTCAACAGCGCGCGCCGGGCAGTGTATTCCAAGCACTTTTAGAAAAAGCAGATATTACCGATAATAGAGCAAGATTCTATTAATTTTAAAATACCTAACTTTGTATCCGGATAGAGATTCTCTCTTTATCCGGATTTTTTGTATATAAAGCATGGAAATTCAAGATAAAATAGTAAATAAAGT
The DNA here is from genome assembly GCF_042159835.1 of Albibacterium profundi. NCBI lineage: Bacteria > Pseudomonadati > Bacteroidota > Sphingobacteriia > Sphingobacteriales > Sphingobacteriaceae > Albibacterium > Albibacterium profundi. The sequence continues at coordinate 915,223 of NZ_JBBVGT010000002.1, forward strand.
TGCGGCAAGTGGTCTAATCACTTTTGACCTTGCAACCTTAGCGCCGAAAGGCGAGCTGGTTTTATTTGATATCAAAGACCATTTATTCCACGGTTTAATCCTTCGAGAGAAAGATTTTAGGGCGTTCGTGAAAGAAAACGACTGGTCGCAATATGAAGGTAAGAACGTAGCTATCACCTGTTCGACAGATGCAATTATCCCGACTTGGGCTTATATGCTAATTTCTAATAAGCTCGAGCCTTATGTGAGCGAAGTTACCTTTGGGTCCATCGAACAACTCAGATCCATCCTCTACGAAAAGGCACTTGGACAATTGCATATGGAGCAATTCGTCGACCAACGAATTATGGTGAAAGGTTGCGGTGATATCAAAGTTCCAGAGTCTGCATTCATTACATTGACGAGAAAATTAAGTAAAGTTGCAAAAAGTATTATGTACGGTGAAGCCTGCTCATCCGTGCCAATCTTTAAGCGAAAAGCTTAAAGGCATATTTTTTGCCATACCTTCTATATGAAGAAAATAATATTAGTAGCTTTTATCTCATTCTTATGGTTCAATGGTTTTTCGCAGGATTTGCCACATCTGAACGAACCCGTTTTTAAGCCAGGTGAGGTATTAAAGTATAAATTAAAATATGGTTTTGTTTCTGCAGCAAACGGTACATTGAAGGTCAACAAGAGCACATTGAAATTCGACGGAAAACCGACCTATCATCTGTCGGCAGAAGGGAAAACATCAAGTGCATTTAGTCTTCTTTTTGGTGTGCACAATCGTTACAACTCGTATATTGACCAAGACACATTTCTCCCCTACTTCTATTCTGAAACGATAAAGGAGGGTAAGTACAGAAGAAACGATAAAGTTCGCTTCTACCAAAAGCAGCGGAAAATAAAAGGTAATGAAGGTACTTTTAAAGGAGCTAGTCAAACATTTGACTTGCTCTCTGCTTATTATTTTGCCAGAAACCTTGATCTATCGAAGATAAAAGTAGGCCAGTCTTTTAATATGACTTATTTCTTAAACGATGAAGTCAGCACACTAGGGATTACATATCTCGGCAAAGAGCGCATCAAGACAGATATGGGAACCTTCAACTGTTTAAAATTCAGCCCAGAAATTAAACCTGGCCGGATTTTCAGGAAAGATAGCAAACTTTACTTGTGGGTCACTGATGATGGAAACAGAATACCCGTAAAAGCGGAAGTTGAGATATTAGTTGGGTCTGTAACCCTGGAGCTAACTGATGCATCGGGGTTAAAGTATCCCTTAAAGAAAAATTAAAAATGATTGAAATAGACGGCGTCCTAGTTAGTGAGGATCTCATCAAAGAAGAATTTGTTTGTAATCTCAATGCTTGCAAGGGTGCTTGTTGTATTGAAGGAGACTCTGGCGCACCATTAGAGAAAGATGAGCTTGAGATACTGGAAAGAATATATCCTGCTGTGAAGCCATATATGACAACTACAGGTATCGAAACGATTGAAGCGCGAGGAACCCATGTTGTTGACGATGACGGAGATCTCACTACACCCTGTGTTGATAAAAATAAAGAATGTGCTTATGTGACCTGGGAAAATGGAATCACAAAATGTGCCATTGAAAAAGCTTTTGAGGACGGTAAGATAGACTGGCAAAAACCAATCTCCTGCCATCTCTATCCCATCCGAATTACTCAGTATCCCGAATTTGATGTGCTTAACTATGATCGATGGCATATCTGCCATGCAGCCTGCTCTTTTGGAAAGCAATTAAACGTTCCAGTTTATAACTTCGTAAAAGCTCCCTTAATCAGAAAATACGGAGAAGAGTGGTTTAAAGAGCTTGAAGATACTGCTAAGAGCGACGTCCTTTAATTCAGATCTACGTTAATAGTGTCTTTGGAAGCGGCAGTTGTGTCAGTCTTAAACTCGATAAACGATGCATCTTCGGCTGGCTTCTTCTTCGAAAACGAAACTAATTTTCTAAAGAACTCGCCGAACGTATCGAACTCCTGACGATAAACAAGCCCGAAGGCACTCACATACTCATCTTCTGGATTTAAGAAATTCCTGTTATTTAGTCGGTTCGACGCTCTAAATAACAGATTCCCACTTTTCCTTATCAAATACAAAGCCTCTACATCACTCGCAATATCCTTTCCAAAAACATTAAAATCGTTCAGTTCGCCTCTACGGTCTGTTACGCCTCCCGTCAAGATTAGTCGATCATTTAGCAATCTTATGGAAGCACTAGCTTCATTGAAAGACCGGATGTTGAAATCAACAAAATTCAAGTTTAATGATTGAGAGATAATGTTATTTAATTGATTAAAAGCCAACTCAGTACCTGCACTAAAGACAGTCGTATTCAGCTCTCTCGTAAGATCAGTGCCAGTTCCCGGAGCAAAGCTACGTCGTACAATTAAACTCAACGCCTGTTGGTTTACATTGTTTATGTCGCTCAAATAGCTCTGGAGTTCATCCTCTACATATGAATCGGTAGGGAAATCGATTCCAAAAGTTATATCGGGTTGTAAGAGATTTCCGTTGAGTATCATTTCGGCTTGCGCTTGAACACGCTGATCCGTACCTGCGCGCCCCGCTGCGGTGTAAAGTGGCCTAACACTGGTTCGTACCTGATACGTCGCCGTAAGATTAATCAACGCCTCCTCAGGGTTGCCCGTCCATCGAATCGACCCTCCGCTTTCAATCTCAAATATTTTATTGATGAAGTCCTGAGCTGTGAATTCAAATTTTCCCTGTTGTATCGCATAATCCCCAAACATCTCAAAGTCGCCTAGACTTGTGATATGCAAAGATAAAAGCCCTTCACCCCGTCCTGATAACTTCCCTAGGTCTGTAAATATATTTACTTCCGATTCTGGGTCAACCGACAAGTCCATCGTCATTGTAAGCCCTTCAAAGGAATTGGGCTTCGGTGTTGCCGTCGAATCCGCATTGACAAAAGTTATGAAATCTTGTTCTGTAATCTCCCCGGCTGCATTCAATGGTATATTAATAACCGTTCCCCGGTTTGTAGCTGCTACGATTTGAATATCAATATCATCTGTCGGTCCATTAAATCGGAAACTACCCGTTCCGTATGCGACACCATAATATAATGGATTGTCCTTCGCAGTCGTATTCAATGCCATAAAATTATTAGCGGAAATATCTACATGGATTTCAGGGTTGATGGGATTAGACATATCCACCGACCCATTTGCGACGGCTTGTTGATTGTTCTCATCAACAATAATTAAGTCTTTCAAGAGGATCTTACTGTTGCTGACACTTATCTCATCATCAATTCGATAGGGAGTCTGCAAATAATTCACAACCATCCTGCTATTGTTCAATCGAGCAGTGCCATTAATCACGGGATTCAATGATGTTCCGGTGATCGTCAAATCGGCAGTAGCTGTACCCGATAGGTCTGAAACTAAATTTCGCAAAAATGGGCTAAAAATAATCAATGGATTTTCATCCATATGGGCTTGCAAATTCAGCGGGCTCTCTTCATTTGATGCATCATACACTCCATTGAGAGTTAACGATTCCACTCCACCATCTTGGATATCAACCTTTACCCGAACCACCCTCGTTTCAGGATCAAGCGCGGCACCTACCGTCATGTCGCCAATTGCTGTTTCATTGTAGACAATATCATCGGCTCGAATATCGCTTTGAATGAAAGGTTGTTCTAATAGGGATCGAATTTGCACTTCACCGTTCATCATGCCAGCTAAATCAATGCCAAGCGGTACTGTAAGCGGATTAAACGTTTCCAACAAAAAGTCGGAAAAAGTTATTTTCAGAATATCATCATCATTTTTTGATATTGCTCCATCGATGGCTACAATTTGCTCTCCCTGCGATAGCTCTAAACCATTAATCAGTGTCTTTCCTTCCTCGAAGTCAAACTTTACCTTCTCCTCAATTCGCCAATCTTCGTTATTAATAATCATGTCCGATGGCAGTAAACTGAGTCGCGACGAAGACTCTTCACCAAACTCCACAAGGCCGTTCAAGTCGAGTTGATTGGTTTCATCAAGATCAGACATTTTAATGTTAAAACGTAAACTATCATTCCGCAGAATATTGGCAATGTTTACATTATTAATGAATAGGCTATCCGTAAAGCTGACACGATCTGAGGTAACGAATAAATTTAAAAACTGATTATTTGCAGTCTGGTCAAAAATTAAGTTGTTTATCGTTACCCCTTTATATATTCCGACAGGCACAAAACCGCTTAATGAGCTGACTCCATCAACTGAAGAAAACTTTCCCGTCATAATCACCTCCTCAGGAATCTCTAGACCGGGTACGAAAAGCAACGAAAACGGCGTAAAATCTTTCAAGGTTAAATCGAAAGAAAACTCTTGATTTCCTCCATTGATAATATTCACATCCAACGATGGTACATACTGCTTAGCAATCCCTTTAAAATAGGACGGAAAGGTATTCAAATCAATCTGTCCATTTATACGAGCATCCAAGACATCCGACTGAATCGCAATAGTCCGATTATCCTCAAGTCCTTCCGCTATTAAAACCACTGAATCCGTTCTAAAAACTGTATCCGGTGTGATAAGAGAAACATCCCTTAAAGAAAGCTGGCCAATAACAGTATTCAGTTCCTTACCAGAGAAGTTTCCAGATACAACACCGGCTAGCTCTAATGAGTCCTTTGTGAGTTTCAAGCGATAAAGATCAGCTTTGTCGACATCTGCATGTATATCCGCGATAAGTTGCCCGTTGCTAACATCAACCTCTCCCACAAGAGATAAACGTAAATTGGTATCGTCTATATCCACATTACCCGTAAAATATCGATCTGAATAGGTTCCGTCAACCAAAATATCCGTATAGCGATAACCCTGATACTCCAAATAATCGATTGAGGCATTTACCTCTTCGTAAAGATCAGCCAAAGCGAAACCGAGACCGCTCCCTTCAATCGTTCCAGCAACTGATCCGATGATTGGGTTGTTTAACAAGAGTCCTAACTCAAAACCCGGAGTCAATAGTTTCCCACTATAGGACCCTTTGTTTTTAAGGGATAGTTTCAAATCTGCAACCACATCGCCCAATTTCGACTTGAAGATGCCTTGCGTTATAAAATCGTTATAGAAGCCCGTCACCCGACCCTGATAATGAATATCCCCAATCCGGTCAATCACCGCCGGCAACATAAACGTATTCTGTCCGCTAAATCCTGCTACCAACCTCTCGAGATCCTGTCGGTTTGTCAACAGCCTAGAAAGATCCATATCGAATAGCGTGTTATTGATATCGGGTAGTCCACGAATTGTAAGATCACCTTCCAGCCATGTTTGTTTGCCAGCGCGTATCTGAACCTGACTAGCATGGATATCTTCGACAGTGCCCGTTAAGTTTCCACTAAAGAGCACATTAAAATCCGTAACACCCACGCCCGGTGAAAAATAAGCTATATCACGAGAAACAATACGAGAATTCTGAAGGTTTCCAGTTACCTGAACATCTTCGATAAAATTCGAAAATGCCGAAAGAGAGTCGTATTCGAAGAGAATATAATCCTTGATATAACTAGAGTTCAACTCGAGGTCAAGCGCAGCAAATTCCATCCGGTTGCTGTCGACAGTCAGATCGGTTGTAATATTTTTCACCACAAGACCCGATTTCTCGCGGAAGGTCAAGTCACTGATTTTAGTCTGAAACAGATGGTTCACATAATCTATTTCCAGTAATGTTCCACCTAGCCCATAAATATGAATATCGTTGTAATTAATGCCGTCAACCTCTTGTCTTTTCAAGTAATTTATATATCGGAATTCGATACCACTGAAAGAAGCATCAGGCAGAATTAGCTCGAACTGCTTCTTCTCTTTTTGGGTGTCTGCGCGTTGAGGTGCAAGATAGTCCTGAATAAATGTAAAATTTGTTGTAGAGTCACGGTACTTTTTTATAAGTACTTTGCCTTCTTTTATCGTCAGATCGTTGACAATAAGTTTCGAACTAAGCAACGAACGGATATCTAATTGAGCGCCGAATTCACCAAAGTATAAAAGAGTGTCTTGTTCTTGGTCAGCGACGAAAAGTTCCTCGATCTTTATCGAATTAAAAGGTTCGTAATAAATAGATCTTAAATGAATTTCAGTATCCAACTCTTCCGACAAGTAATTGGCCGCCCGATCCGCAATGTAGTTCTGAACCGGCTTCAATTGCAATGAAAGGGTCAAGGCTATAAGAAGTACAACAATCCCAAGCAACAACCACAATGCTATTTTTAGTACTTTTTTGATACTTTTGTCTTTTATTTAAATAACAAACAATTTGGCAACCATCCTTGGCATTGAGTCCACATGTGACGAAACATCTGCATCTATTTGTATAGACGGAAAAATATACTCAAATATTATCGCAAACCAAGCCGTACATGGGAAATATGGTGGTGTGGTCCCTGAACTCGCGTCCCGGGCGCATCAGCAAAACATTATCCCCACGGTCGACCAATGTATTATAGATGCAAAAATACATAAAAATGACATAGATGCGGTTGCTTTTTCGCGAGGACCCGGACTTTTGGGTTCTCTATTGGTCGGCACTTCCTTTGCCAAAGCCTTCGCACTCTCTAAAAACATTCCATTAATTGAGATTAATCATATGCAAGCGCATATATTGGCCCACTTCATCGAAGATCCAAAACCGGAATTTCCTTTTCTGTGTCTCACTGTATCTGGCGGACATACACAGATTGTGAAAGTCAACAACTACTTCGAGATGGAATTGATCGGGCAAACATTAGATGATGCGGCCGGCGAAGCTTTTGACAAAACTGCTAAGATCCTCAATTTACCTTATCCGGGTGGCCCCTTGATCGACCGCTATGCACAACAAGGAGATCCGCTAAGGTTTCAATTTCCCGAGCCCAATGTACCTGAGTTTAATTTCAGTTTCAGCGGTCTAAAAACATCCATCTTATATTTCATACAACGGAATACGGCAAAGAACCCATCATTCGTCGAAGACAACCTTGTTGACATTTGCGCCTCCATACAAGATCGGATCGTCAGCATCCTCTTAAACAAACTAGAAACAGCAGCTAAATCTCTGGGTATCAAAAACATTGCAATAGCGGGTGGTGTATCCGCAAATAGTGGGTTAAGAAGCACATTAAAGGAAAGAGGGGCGGAAAACCAATGGAATATCTTTATTCCAAAGTTCGAGTATTGTACAGATAATGCAGCTATGATAAGTATTGCGGGCTATTATAAATACTTAGAAAAAGATTTCACTACACAGGATGTCGCTCCTTTAACACGGTGGTCAGTCGAATAATTCTTTTTTAGCTTTTTTTTGTGGACTTTTGCATCATATAATATAACACAATGGATACTCCAAGCTTAATATTTCTCGCCATCTTTGTGATCCCTTTTGTGGTTCTACTCATCTGGATTGCTCGAAAAGACAAACGAACCAAAACACGCCAATGGGGATTGCTCGCCTTGATCGCACTAATTATCGCTGCATTATACGTAGCCTTCTTCATTGCGCCTCAATACGAGACTTTTTTCCCAAATAATTAGCCTAACGCTTCAACGTTTTTACAAAGCGTATATCATAATTTTCAATGTCGATAATGTATTGATTTTGGATGAGGAACTCAAATAACGGCCTTGCCTCTGGCGAGACAGGCATGTTTGCTGTCGTAATCACTTCATCATTCTTTCTGTTCAAATAAGGATAGGCATAGAGCTTAACGTTCTTACTGAACATTCCACTGACGTATGCCAATAACTCGTCTGTATAATTATCTCCGTATAACTTGGAATTGAAAATATTTCGAAGATTCGAAATATTGCTTGAGATACCTACGCTTCTCGGTTTAAATCTAGACAGAAACTCAGCAAGAAAATTATTACGTGAAAAGTTCGATACAATAATGTGATTTCCAGTTGCACACAAATCTTCCGCCCGTTTGGCAAAATAATTTAAATCTTCATGACTCAAATGCAATTGATCTTCCAGGGCATTGGACATCAACACCTCAATCATAACGACTAGATTTGATTCCTTTGTTTTGGTATTCTTTCTAAACTCCTCCACAGCCAAGTTAAAGAGATCAAAATTGGGATTGGACTGTTGTCGATATTTCGTCCGTAAGATCATAATATCCTTTTTATAAAGGAAATCCTTGGCTTGCAGTACATGACCGTCCGGATCAAAGATCGCTGCACTGGAGAAATTCTTCGCTACCAAATATAAATTAAGCAGGCGTTCATTAGTATCGCGGAAAATCGTTCCTTTCACTTTAACCAAATCAATTTCGACAGATCCTGGAGAGAGATTATCAACCAACGATTCAATCATCACCTGCGGATCGTTCCTATAGTAATAGGATGCATACACCAGGTTTACTCCCAAAATACCGAGCACCGACTGTTGTAGACTTGAGTCGCTATCAAGCAGACGGACATGGAAGATAATTTCATTAGGCTTACCACCGGGTTCTACCTGAAAACGAATTCCAATCCATCCATGTGGGTCATTTGTTTTACTAAAGTTAAGGGTCGTCACCGTATTGGCAAAGGCAAAAAGGCTCCTATCAGCGTATTTAGGTCCTTTTAATCTTTCGGTTAGTAAGCGATATTCATGATCAAGCATCTTTTCGAGTCGCGATTGACTAACATAGCGCTTGGAACGCTCTACTCCGTAAATCGAGTCACTAAAAGCCATATCATAAGCCGACATAGATTTAGCGATGGTTCCTGAAGCTGCTCCTGCGGTAAAAAAATTGCGCGCTACCTCCTGACCTGCACCAATCTCTGCAAAGGTCCCATAAATCTCACCGTTTAGATTTATTCTCAAAGCCTTGCGCTTCGTCTCAAAGATTTCTCTTGCCATGTGGCAAAAATAATAATTTAAAAAGATCTCTAGCCTATCAGCTCCAAATGTTTAAGAGCATAAAACAGTGCGGACGCATGCAGGGATTGTCCGAACTTGTTTTCGAAAAGAAACTCCTTAAGCTCATCTGGTGATGCCAAAAGGACATCAATCTCCTCCTGAGAATCCAAAGCTTGTTCTTGCTTCTTCACGCCGCCTCGTGCTAAGAATGTGGTAGTTATATTATTACTCGTAGCAGGGTTCGGATAAAGCTGACAAAGTTCCTCGAAAGACTCAAATTCATAGCCGGTTTCTTCCAACATTTCCCGCACAGCAGCCTCCTGTGCCGTCTCTCCTTCATCAATAACCCCTCCTGGTATTTCCAAGAACACTTCACCAGCTCCGTGTCTATACTGCTTCACTAGAATAAACTGGCCTTCATTCGTCAGAGCAACAACATTAGCCCAATCTGGATATTCTAACACGTAATATTCCGGCACAATATGCCCGTTCGGCATTTGACATACATCCTTTCTTAAGACAGCCCAAGGAGCCTTTACCAAATAGTTAGATTCTAAAACCTTCCAGCTTAACTCACTCATAATCTGCTAATACATTTATTTAAACTGTCTCGCCAGTGGGGAACATCGAGCTTAAAGTTCTTTTTTAGCTTTGCTTTATCCAATACCGAATATTTGGGTCGTTCTGCCTTTGTAGGATAAGCAGCAGAAAGCACCGGATGTAGTTTCACATTCATATTTGAAGCAGTAAAAATAGCATGTGCGAAATCATACCATGAAGCCACTCCTTCATTGCTATAATGATAAATACCGTAAACTGGTTCATCCATGAGAGCTATTTTTACGATTGCATCTGCAAGATCCATAGCATAGGTCGGTGTACCCGTCTGATCATAAACCACCGACAGCTCTCCACGGTCCTTAGCCACTCGTATCATGGTTTTAAGGAAGTTATTCCCATACTCTGAATATAACCAACTAGTGCGAAGGATAACAAACTTCTCCATCGTATGCGTAATCGCTTCTTCTCCGGCCAATTTTGTTTTCCCATAGGCGCCGATCGGGTTGGGCGCATCACTCTCTTTACGAGGAGTTGGCGAATATCCATCAAACACAAAATCGGTTGAAATATGAATCAGAAGAATATTATATTCTAAACACAATTGAGCTATCAGTTCAGGTGCTTGTGCGTTAACTGCAGCCGCTCTCAAGGGCTCATCTTCTGCTGCGTCAACCGCCGTATAGGCTGCACAGTTAATGATAACATCCGGTCGTTCGCGACTAAAAACAGTACGAAGCTGGTCTTCCTCAAGCACGTTTGCATCCTGCGAATTACAGTAGATGATTTCCAATCCGCCGGTATCTGCAGCTTGAATACATTGACCTAATTGGCCGCTCCCTCCTAATACTATCGCTTTTTTCATATCGTTTTAAACAATGGCAAGTTCATATCTTTATCAGTAAGGACACGCTTTTCATCTACAATCCCCCAGTCGATACCTAAGTCCGGATCATCATAAAAAATGCCGACTTCAGCATCTTTTCGATAAAAATTATCACATTTATAAAAGAATTCGGCCGTATCACTCAAAACAGCAAAGCCGTGAAAGAAACCCCTCGGAATATAGAGCTGAAACCTATTCGCTGCATTTAGTCGCACCGTATAACTCTGGCCGTAGCTTTTACTATCCTTTCGACCATCCACAATCACATCCAACACCTCACCGCTTAACACGCGGACTAACTTCGCCTGGGCGTGTTCCGCTGCCTGGGCGTGTAAACCACGAATGACTCCGTATGATGAATAGGATTGATTATCCTGAACAAAATGAGCAGCTTGCCCCGTCAAATCGTGAAATGTACGCTCATTGAAACTTTCGTAAAAATAACCGCGTTCATCTTTTATAACGTTTGGCTCAATAAGAAATACTCCTTCAAGCGGATTTTCTATTATCTTCATAGGTTAAGCAATTGTTTTTGTTGTTTTAATAACCCGATCAATCGAATCGTTTCTTTCGCTTCTTTAACATCATGCACTCGTAAAATATTCGCAGATTGCAGTAAGAGTACTGTGTTCAATACGATCGTACCGCTCAAGGCATCATTTGCAGAAACATTTAATGCATTGTATATCATAGATTTGCGGGATACTGCTCCCAATAATGGGAGCCGGAAACCCTTCAATTCTTTAAATCGACCGATAAGTTCATAATTCTGTTCGATGGTTTTTGCGAAACCCGGCCCCGGATCTAAAATAATGTCGTGCACCCCGTGCCTCCTCAATTTCGGAATTCGTTCTGCAAAATAATCAGAAATATCTGAAATAAGATCATCATAATCCGTCAATGATTGCATCGTCTGAGGGTTTCCTCTCATGTGCATCAAGATATAAGGAACTTGTAGCCGTCCAGCGGTCGCAAACATTTCTTCATCGAGACTTCCTCCTGAAATATCGTTTATGATATGAGCCCCATTTACAATGGCTTCGGCAGCGACTTTCGCACGGAACGTATCAACCGAAATAATACTGGTCGGATGCAACTCCTTCAATCGTACAATAAATGGAATAAGACGCGCAAGCTCTTCATCTTCACTTACGTACTTTGCATTGGGCCTCGATGAATACGCTCCTATATCTAATATATCGGCCCCTTCTGATAGAAGCTTAGTAGCATGTTCAAGTGCCTTATCGCTGTTTGAATATTTGCCTCCATCGTAAAATGAGTCTGGAGTTACATTCACAATCCCCATAATTTTTGGACTGCTGAGATCCAGTAAGGTTTGACCCGAACGAATTGTTTTGAAACTTGAACTAAGCACCTAATTAATTTTTTATGTGTTCGCTAAATTACATATATTCCGGTAATTTTGTGAAAACAGGAAGCGTCATCGATATCAAAATGAAAGATACTACAAAAGAATACTATTCAGTAATAAATCATTGCAAAGAGTTGTTCTTAAAGAAAGCGAAAGATTATGGTACCTCTTGGAGAATTATGCGACTCACATCGATTACTGATCAGCTATTTATCAAAGCACAACGGATACGCACAATTGAAACCGAAGGCATGGCAAAAGTAGACGAAGATGTCCAATCGGAGTTTATCGCAATTGTTAATTACTGCGTCATTGCTCTGTTACAGGTAGAAATGCAGGACGATGAACCTACTGAAGTCTCATTAGAAGATCTTGAAAGCAAATACGATCTTAAAGTTAAGGAAACATTCGACCTGATGACGGCCAAAAACCACGATTACGGTGAGGCATGGCGAGATATGCGGATCAGTTCATTAACTGACCTTATCTTGATGAAGATTTATCGCACCAAACAAATAGAGGATAACCAAGGCAAAACGCTCGTATCTGAAGGTGTTGCAGCAAACTACCAAGATATGCTCAACTACGCTGTGTTCGCGCTCATTCGGATGGGAATTAATTAGTTATAAATGGCAAAAAATCACATCTCCTATCAAGCGATTTGGATTGTTCGGATCATCGTAGCCGCAGTATTTATTTTTTCAGGTGTCGTTAAAGCTAATGACCCCATTGGTTTTGGATATAAACTTGAAGAGTATTTTACCGTATTCGGACTGCCGTTTTTGAACGACTATAAAGTTGCTTTCGCTATTTTTATCTGCAGTTTAGAAATCATATTAGGTTCCTTGCTGATCTTTGGCTTCTGGCGAAAAAAAGTTGTCTGGGGACTTTTACTATTGACAATTTTCTTCACCTTCCTCACCTTTTATTCTGCTTATTTTGAAGTCGTCACCTCTTGCGGATGTTTTGGAGACGCTATTCCGCTTACGCCTTGGCAATCGTTTATTAAGGATTGTATCCTATTGCTCCTTATAAGCTTCCTTGTCTACCACCAACGGAAAATCACTCCGCTGATCAGTGATTCCTACACTCGCTCAATTTTAACAGCCTGCATCATTGTGATTTCTGTAGGTCTGGGTGTTTATACCTACAACTTCCTGCCTATAGTTGATTTCCTACCATACAAAGTTGGCAATCATCTACCATCGCTTATGACCGTTCCAGAAGGGGAGTCTCTGGACGAGTATGAAACTATCTATACCCTCGAAAACGAGCGTTCCGGCGAAGTCAAAAAAATGACGGACAAAGAATACTTAAGCGAAGAAATTTGGAAGGATGAAGAGTGGAAGATTATAGGTGACCCCGAAACCCGTCTTGTAAAAGAAGGATATCAGGTTCCCATCAGTGATTTAATCATTAATGATCATGAAGGGATTAATCGTACTGATGATATAGTTGCCAACCCGGATAATATTTTATTGATCGTAGCATATGATATTAATAAAGCAAATCAGCCTGCTTTGCTGAAAATGAATAAACTGGCGAAAGACCTTGCACGCGACTACCGGTTACATACGGTTCTGTTAACCGCTAGCACACTTGCCGATGTTGAAAGCGCAATCGGTGACAGTACTTTATACGCCGAGGCTCTATTTGCAGATGCGGTACCCTTGAAAACGATGGTTCGTTCCAACCCAGGCCTTGTCTTATTAAGAGATGGTGTGGTAATCAAGAAATGGCATTTTCATTTAATGCCCGATGCTGAACAACTTTCTTCTAAATACCTTTCTCCGGAATAATGAATAACGCAATACATCTTCCCATCTTTATCATTGGCTTTATGGGTAGTGGCAAGACTACATTGGGCAAAAAGCTATCGCGTCTAGCCGATGTGCCGTTTATTGATTTGGACCAACGAATTGTGGAAACATCGGGTATGTCTATCAGTGATTATTTTGAACTACACGGCGAAAACGCGTTTCGAGACTTGGAGGAAAAAACACTCAAATCAATCGCTCCCGACGCAGGTGCTTTTATCTCAACCGGCGGCGGAGCTCCTTGCTATCGTGATAATATCGACTGGATGAATCGTCACGGTCTAACCCTTTACCTGGATCTAAACCCAAAAGTTATTTTGAGTCGGCTAATCACTTCCGATAGGAGCACGCGACCTCTATTATCCAATATGGATGACAAGCAATTATTAAGCTATATCCACGACAAACTCGAAGAACGGTCGACTTTTTACAAAAAAGCGCGGATTCACATTAACCCACTGAAATTGTCACCGAAAAACATGTTGGAATTGCTCGTTAAAGAAACACAATCGATGTAATAATTTCTTTACCAGCTTGATCGTTGAGCTTTTTCATAATCTGAGTTTTCATCATCATAAGTTCGTTTTTTATAACGGATGATTCGAGTCCAACAAACAGTTTTTTATTAGAAATATAAAGACGGGTGGTTCGATTCGCTATCGCCGTACCCATCAGTTCAGGCCATGCAGCGACAATGGATGTCTCATCAAACTTCTGCCTCAATCGATACACTTCGAGCATCTGATCAATGGCTTCCTTTAATGTCTTATCATTGTTTCGTTTGTTCATACCTTAACCGACTTTCTTAAGCGTGCCCTTCTCAATCTCAAAAGTACGCAAATCAACCGAGATACTCTCGAACAGCTCCTCAATTCTTTCTTTGTTGGTGTGGGTTATAAAGATCTGGCCAAACTCATCCTCTGATATCATGATTAACAGTCGCTTAATTCTCAGCATATCAATCTTATCAAAAATATCATCGAGTAGAAGTAAAGGTTTAAACCCTTTTTCTTGCGTAAGAAAGGTGTATTGCGCAAGTTTCAGCGCAATGACAAACGATTTCTGCTGACCTTGCGATCCAAATTTTTTCAAAGGCATGCCATTTACGCTAAATATCAGATCATCTTTATGAATACCCGTGGTCGTCCTTTCCAATAGCATATCCTTTTCGAGCGACTTGCTCAATAGGTTTTCAAATGAATCGGTATTCAACTGAGACTCATAGTGAAGCCCTGCATCCTCGGCATCGTTCGTCAAAAATGAATAATGCCTATCAAATAATTTGATAAACAACTTCATAAATCGCTTCCGCTCTTTATGAATCCGCTCACCGAGATCAATAAGTTGCTCATTATAGATCGTTAATAGCGCCTCGTCAAGCCTCACACCCCGTGCCTGTTTTAATAGACTATTCCGGTTTTGTAGTACTTTATTATAGGTAATCAGCAAGTCAAGATAAGCCGAGTTCGTTTGTGAAATTACATTGTCGACAAACTTTCTACGCTCTTCACTTCCTTCCATAATTAGCGACGAATCGTTCGGTGTAACCATCACCAAAGGAAATAAACCGATGTGATCTGCTAGACGAGTGTAATCTTTCTTATTACGTTGGAACTTTTTCTTTTGATTTCTCTTCAGACTGCATACAATCACATCCTCCTGATCGTTTTTTTCAAAGCGCCCCTGAATCATAAAAAATTCCTGTCCTTGCTTGACTTGCTGAGAGTCAATCGGGTTAAAATAACTCTTACATAAAGAAAGATAATGCACGGCATCAAGCAAATTCGTCTTCCCTGCACCATTATGCCCGTAAAAAACGTTCACCGTGGGTGAGAATTCGGCTATCAATTCATCGTAATTTTTAAAATTCAAAAGGGAAAGTTCCGTTAGCCACATAGCTAACAAAGATATGTTTTTAATTAATTTCCAAGACCGACAAGCACAAAAACAACTGATTCACCCGGTTACGAGGAATAAACTTCTCTAAAGCCCTTGTATCTCCAAGCTAAAAACGTATTTTTGCAGTCCGAATTATTTTTAAAGATGTCAGCAAAAGCAAAAAACAAAATAACGACTGCTTCTTCGGCTCACGGCGGGGAAAGAAGCTTTATACAAGAAAACCAAAAAAGCTTAGGTTTTATCGCAGGAGGAATTGTCGTCCTAGTTTTATTATATATAGGCTATCAAAACTTCTATTTGGCTCCACGTGCTGAAAAAGCAAGCAACGAAATTTTCAAAGCCGAAGCATACGCACAAATCGATTCACTTCAGAAGCTAGCAATTTCCGGTGACGGTTCATACCCGGGTTTTGAGCAAATAGCAAAAGAATACTCCAATACACCTTCGGCTAATATAGCCAATGCGTACCTTGGCGGCTTGTATTTACGTCAAGGTTCTTATCAAGAAGCAGTTGATGCGTTAGAGAAATATACGTCAACTGGTAGTCCAATTCTTGATCCTCTTGTTATTGGTCTGTTAGGCGATGCTTACTCTGAGCTTGAAGACTATAAAAAGGCAGCTGAACAATACAAGAAAGCAGCTGAGTTAAAGTCGAATGATTTTACATCTCCTTTGTTTTTAAAGAAGTTGGGCTTAGTTAATGAAGCTCAAAACGACTTTAAGGGAGCCTTAGAAGCTTACAAGAAGATTAAAAACGAATACCCAAGAAGTTACGAAGCTTCTGTGGCAGACGCCTATATAGCACGTGCAGAAGCACAGTTATAAACAAGATCCTATAGTCCATGGCAACTTATCTGAAAAGCCTATCTGATTTTTCACATCTTGAAGTCGCTTCAGCAGAGAACCTGAAGGTTGGAATTGTTGTCGCTCAATGGAATGTTGCCATTACAGGCGCATTATATGACGGTGCTTACCAATTGCTTCTAGATAAGAAAGTCGCACCCGAAAACATCAAAACCATTCAAGTGCCTGGAAGCTTTGAATTAATCTCCGGTGCAGACATGCTACTCAGCGACACATCTCTCGATGCTGTGATTTGCCTAGGTTGCGTAATTCAAGGAGAAACGCGTCATTTCGACTTTATTTGTGATGCCGTTGCCAATGGCATAGCCAATGTTTCAATTAAGTATAACAAACCGGTCATATTTGGTGTATTGACCACCGATAACCAGCAGCAGGCAGAAGATCGTTCAGGCGGAAAACATGGGAATAAGGGAGAAGAAGCTGCAATTACGGCAATTCAAATGGCGCATATTCAAGCTAGCCTGACAAAATAATAAAAACACATTCTAAATATAATCGTTTATCTTTGGGTTAAAGGATATTATAATCAGTGATGTTCAATCACCGAAAAACTTTAATATCATGATTTACACAAGAAAATTATATCTCACCGCATTTTTATTTACGCTAACGCTAGGTTTATACCCCACGATCGCTTCAGCGCAAACAAACCCAAATACGGCTGTAAACAGTCTTTCTCGGGGCTTGGGAGATAAAAGTACCGCGGAAGAGGCTAGATACCTTATATTTAGCTACCATTCAGACAATAAAGAGTCTGAGACCAGCTATTTATACGATTGGGAAAGTGGCAATTGCCGCTTCGAAGGACAAACTAAAGACCTAAAAGACCTGGTTGTTCTTTTCAATACTGACGCGGCTGGCGGCCAAGTATTCGTCGACGAAAATTCAGTCACAGACGAAAGCTTATTAAAAGATGTTCGGCAGTCCTTCGAAGATGATTCGTATTTTCTGTTCATCCCCATCCTCATTGCTAAGCAGGAAATCAATACAGTCGAGTTGGAACCTGAAATCGTTGATTCTAAGAAATTCCATGTATTAAGGGTCACTAGCCCTGATTCTAAGTACAAATCAAGTAAGATCTACGTCGACTTCCAAGACGGAACAATTTACAAGTGGAATACCTATGACAGTAAGAACCGACTAAGTCACGAGTTGCTCGTCTCCCAAACAAAAGATTTAGGCGGAGGCTTAATTTTACCAACACAGTTTACCGACAAATCAACCGGAGAAACCTTTGGATATCCAATTGCCGCCGCCCTGTTGAATATAGAACCCCAGAAATTTAAAAAACCTTAATGATGAACTGGATAGCTTTAGAGGACATTAATCAGTTAGAACAAATCAAGACAAGCAGCACACCGTCTATAATATTTAAACATAGTACACGCTGCCCGGTCAGCGGCATGGCTAAAAGAAACTTTCAGTTGGAAGCTCCGCTACTCCCCGAGGAAGTTGATGTTTACTACCTGGATCTCATTAAATACCGCGATATATCCAGTCACATTGCTGAACACTGGAACATCAGACACGAGTCGCCCCAAGTACTGCTTATCCAGAACGGTCAGTGTAGCTACCATGCTTCGCACAGCGATATCGAATTGGCAGAGCTCGTAAAAAATATCAGCGTGACAAGCGGTTAAGGATCAACCCATTGGGTCGTTCCCCGAATCATCAAACACTCATCTTCGACACGTTCCCTTGGTGCACCAAGAATGATCCCGCAGTGGCCCCGCTGGAACGGCCGTTTGACTACGAGCATAGCGGGGTCACTGCCCGGCCACCGCGGAGACGTGTCGAACAAGCCCTATACAAGGTCCATCTCAGAGCAAGATATCATTTGCTGAAGTTCTGTAAGAATTGTTTCGCATCATAATGGATTTATACCAGATTCAATCCGCATTTCATGCGGATTTTACGCTCAAAATGCGGATTTGATGGGTATGGAGCAAGGCCAGATTCTACCTCAAAGTGAAGTAAGGCATTTGCATGTTATTTATCGGTAAAGCGTGTTGTTAAAATTGATTATGAGACTCTGACCTTAAGAAAACTTTTCGTTAAGAAGCTTCTCAAAGGCGAACATCTCGTCACGGTACTTAGCGGCTTCCAGGAAGTCCATTGTTTTAGCAGCCTTTTGCATTTTTTTCTTGGATTCGTCGAGTGCCTTTTGCAATTGGTCTTTACTCATGTATTGTACCACCGGGTCAGCAGCAATATTCACTTCTTCCGGGCCAGCATATGCCTTAGGAATACCCATAAAGTCGGCTACCGAGGTCTGTTCGATAATTGCTTCACGGGTCTTGCCAACGGTTCGCGGCGTAATTCCATGAGCCTCATTATAGTCGACTTGCTTCTGGCGGCGGCGGTTTGTTTCATCAATCGTGATCTGCATGCTTTTGGTAATTGTATCGGCATACATGATAACACGACCTTTCTCGTTCCTCGCTGCGCGACCAATCGTCTGTATCAGTGACCGTTCCGATCGCAAAAAGCCCTCCTTATCTGCATCTAAAATAGCCACCAACGTAACTTCAGGCAAATCCAAGCCTTCTCGCAACAGGTTAATACCCACCAACACATCGAACTCGCCCAAGCGTAAACCTCTTAATATCTCTACCCGTTCCAAGGTCTTGATTTCCGAGTGGATGTAGCGGACTTTGATGTTTAATCTGGCCATGTATTTCGTCAGCTCTTCCGCCATTCGTTTGGTTAAGGTAGTAACCAAGATTCTTCCACCCTCCTTAACAGTTTTGTCGACTTCATCCAGCAGATCATCGACCTGATTGATAACAGGTCGTATATCAATCACGGGATCAAGCAAACCAGTCGGCCGAATTACCTGCTCAACCACCACACCTTCAGTTTGTTGCAGTTCATAATCGCCCGGCGTAGCGCTCACATAGATAGTCTGAGGTGCCAATGCTTCAAATTCAGCAAAATTAAGTGGGCGATTATCTAGTGCTGCGGGCAAGCGAAAGCCATATTCGACGAGTGAAAGCTTCCGTGACCGGTCGCCACCATACATGGCGCGGATTTGTGGAACTGTCACGTGGCTTTCGTCAATGACCATGAGGTAATCATCTGGAAAATAATCCAGTAAGCAGAACGGTCGCATTCCCGGCTGGCGTCCGTCAAAGAAACGAGAGTAGTTTTCAATCCCGCTACAATAGCCAAGCTCACGCATCATCTCCAAGTCATAATTTACCCGCTCCTCTAGGCGCTTGGCTTCCATAGTACGCTTATCGTTCAACAATTGCTCCTTTCTAAGTTCAAGCTCCTCTTGAATATTCCAGATAGCGTCTAAAAAGCGGTCTCTTGGTGTAACAAACAGGTTAGCGGGATAAAGAGCCATGTGAGAAACCTTTTCGATGGTTTTACCCGTAGCCGGATCAATTACGCTTAATTCATCAATTTCATCGCCAAAAAAGGACACCCGGTAGGCATCGTCCAGATAGGCGGGATAGATATCGACCACATCACCTTTCACCCTAAAAGTACCCCGCTTAAAGTCCATCGTCGTACGCGTATATAAGATCTCAACCAGCTTATGTAGAAAAGCATTCCTTGAAATCACAGTCCCTTTGGCGAAGCGGAAAACCATTTTTGAAAAATCCTCAGGATTACCCATACCGTAGATACAAGAAATAGACGACACCACAACGATGTCACGCCGTCCGGACATTAATGCAGAGGTGGTTTTCAGTCGCAGTTTCTCTATTTCATCATTGATGGCAAGGTCCTTTTCTATATATGTATTCGTCGTGGCTATAAAAGCTTCTGGCTGATAATAATCGTAGTATGACACGAAATAGTTCACAGAGTTTTCTGGGAAAAATTGCTTGAACTCCCCGTAGAGCTGTGCAGCCAACGTTTTGTTATGGCTTAAGATGAGCGTTGGCCGCTGAGTCTGCTGAATCACATTAGCCACTGTAAAGGTCTTTCCAGAACCCGTTACCCCCAAAAGATTTTGATAGTGTTCGCCAGCTTTCACTCCTTCAACAAGTTGTCTAATTGCTTCCGGCTGATCACCGGTCGGTTGATATTGCGAGGTAAGTTGAAAATCCATGTACTGCAAAAACTTAAAGAAGTGAAAATTGTTTGTAAAACAAAGATAATAATTCAACCAACAATCGATTTTCTAATGGTAAACATTTTAACGAATCAGAACAGCATCGCCAACCATTATATTGCGGAACTTAGAAACATTGAAGTGCAATCCGACAGGATGAGGTTCAGAAGAAATCTGGAACGGCTCGGTGAAATTTTCGGCTATGAGATCAGCAAAGGATTCGATTATGAAGAGGCCAGTATTTCTACCCCGCTGGGAGAGGCGCAAACTGAGTTAATGAGTAGTCAGCCCGTTTTGGCCACGATCATACGAGCCGGACTTCCACTGCATCAGGGTTTGTTGAATGTATTTGACCAGGCTGACTCAGGATTTATAGCAGCCTATCGAAAGACAAAAAAAAGCGGCGAATTCGAAATTTATAAAGAATATGAAATTACCCCCGATTTGAACAATCGCGTCGTGATCCTTTCAGACCCTATGATTGCTACCGGTCGGAGTATTGTATTAGTCTGCAAGGATCTAGCGGCACAATTCAAAATAAAACAGCTCCACATTGTTGCCGCTATAGCCAGTGAAGAAGGGCTGGAACATGTAAAAGCTTTCGTTCCGGATTGTAAATTGTGGGTTGGCGCAGTTGACGACGAACTAACTAGCAAAGCCTATATCGTCCCGGGACTGGGCGATGCTGGAGATTTGGCATTTGGCAGTAAGGCAGGTGAAGACGGTCATAGCAAATAGTCAGTCTTACTTTTTTAAAACTGGTTGCTGGCCAGTAAAACCAATGTACAGGCATTGGTGGCTTCAATTCCATTCTCCTCAGCCAGTTTATATAACTCGTCATTCTCCGCACCGGGATTAAAAATCAAGCGTTTCGGTTTCGTATCAAGTATATAATCGTAATACTCCTTTTGCTTTTTCTTCCCAATATAAAGTGTAATTGTATGAATATCGTTATAAATATTGTTTGGCTTTTCAATCTGCACACCCGCTGCCTCTCCTTTTTTAATCCCGATATTTACAATTTTATTACCAGTGTAAACCAGCCTCGTCGCAGCTTTATGTGCGTATCGGTCAGGATTGGGGGTGGCACCAATGATCATCGTTTTTTTCATGTCTCCTCCTTTTTACCAATAACAAATAATATGTGCTTATGGTTTTTTCAGAGCTTTGGCACAATTTATCCCGTCAATAGCAGCGGAGACGATTCCGCCAGCGTAGCCGGCTCCTTCGCCACAAGGAAAAAGACCCTCGACATCAGGGTGTTGCAAAGTATCCGTGTCACGGAGAATTCTGACGGGTGAAGAGGTGCGGGATTCTACGCCTATCAAAATTGCTTCATTTGTGAAATATCCCCTCATTTTTTCACCAAACTTCGGTAAGGCTCTTTTGAGAGCAGTGGCCACAAAATCGGGTAATACTTCGTCCAGCTTTACCGAGACAGTGCCTGGTTTATAGGAATTGACCGGGAGGCTGCCCGATACCCTATTTTCGACAAAGTCCACCATACGCTGAGCCGGCGCAACCTGTCGCCCCCCACCCAACCGAAATGCGCGCTGCTCTACCTCCCTTTGGAAGTCCAACAAGGAAAAAACATCCCCTTTTTGATGCGGAACGTCTTGCAGACCGACTTGAACGACCGTACCAGAATTAGCAAAGCTATTATTCCGCTTAGAAGGCGACCAGCCGTTCACGACAATCTCGCCTTCTTCCGTGGCACAAGGAGCTACAATGCCTCCCGGGCACATACAAAAAGAAAAGACGCCTCTTTCTCCAACTTGCTGAACCAGACTGTAATAAGCTGGTGGTAAAAATTCACTCCGCACATCGCAATGATACTGAGCCTTATCAACCAATGCTTGTGGATGCTCAATACGCACACCGAGAGCAAAAGGTTTGGCTTCCAATGCCCAATTATGTTTGCGGAAAATTTCGAAAATATCTCGTGCAGAATGCCCGGTCGCAAGAATAACTGAATCCGCTAAAAGCTGTTCTCCCGATGCTAACCTGACGCCCTTCACCTTACCAAAAGCAGTTTCTATATCAGTTACTTTGGTGTCGAAATGAATTTCCCCTCCAGCTGTTAGGATGGACTCTCTGATCTTCTCGATGATATGAGGCAATTTGTTCGTTCCTATATGAGGTCTTGCGTCTACCAAAATATCAGACGGGGCACCGTGTGCGACAAAAAGTTCGAGAACACGGTTTACGTCGCCTCGTTTATTGGAACGGGTGTATAGTTTTCCATCTGAGTACGTGCCTGCACCCCCTTCGCCAAAGCAATAATTAGATTCGGAATTGACAAGACCCTCTCTGTTTAATAAAGCAAGATCCCTGCGGCGATCTTTTACGTTCTTACCACGCTCAAGAATAATGGGTTTGAAACCGTCCTCGATACATTGCAAGGCTGCAAACAAGCCTGCCGGCCCAGCACCGATAATAATTACGGGCCGCCCTTGTGACACATTTTCCGATTTCCACTGGTAAGTCTGTTCCTCAAGCTCTTCGTCGATTGAGACAACAAGTCGAACACGGAACACCACTTTCTTGCTTCTTGCATCAATCGACCGCTTTCGTATTTTCGCGGTTTTGATGCGTTCAAGGGAGATATTTAATTTTTTAGAAGCTTCTTTTTTTATAAATAGATCGTCAGAAATTTTTTCTGGGATGATTGCTAATTCAATTTCTTTTTGCATATTGTGTCATGTATTCTTACATGGATACGTAAAGGTATAATTTTTGAAGCCGACTGAAATAAACACAACAAACTAAATTTATTTTTTCAAACTTGAATATTATGAGAAAGTTATTATTCGGACTTATTGGCTTATTGGTCATCTCCACGCTAAGTTCTTGTGGATATAATACAATGGTAGAACTTGACGAAAATGTTAAAGCCAAATGGGCTCAAGTTGAAAATGCTTACCAAAGAAGAGCCGACCTCATTCCTAACCTGGTAAACACAGTGAAAGGAGCAGCCGAGTTCGAACAAGAAACATTAACCCAAGTTGTTGAAGCTAGAGCTAAAGCAACCTCCATTCAAGTTGATGCTGATAATCTAACTCCGGAAGCAGTTGCGCAATTCCAACAAGCGCAAGGCGCTCTTTCACAGTCTCTCGGGCGCCTTCTAGCAACGGTAGAAGCCTACCCGGACATCAAAGCAAATCAGAACTTTTTACAACTACAAGCTCAATTGGAGGGAACAGAAAATCGAATTTCAGTAGAAAGACGTGCATTCATTGAAGCTACGCAACAATACAATGCGACCGTACGCAAGTTCCCTAATAATATTACGGCTGGAATTTTCGGCTTTAAGCAAAAGGGTTCATTTACTGCTGAAGCAGGCGCCGATCAAGCACCTGAGGTTCAATTTTAGATATAATGAAACTATTTAATACAGAGGAAGAAGAACGTTTAACACACGCGATCAATCTGGCTGAAAATCGTACATCTGGAGAAATCCGACTATGCGTTGAGAAAAAGTGTGCAGGAGATGTCATTGAACAAGCTACCAAGCGCTTCAGACAACTGGACATGCATAAGACGGCGCTAAAGAACGGAATTCTGATCTTTCTTGCCTTAGACGATCATAAATTTGCGATTATTGGTGACGCCGGAATCGATCAGAAGGTGCCAGAAAACTTTTGGCAGGAAACGAAAGACTTAATGGTCGATTATTTCAAGAAAGATCTTTATGTTGATGGCTTGGTTGCCGGCATTGATCGTGCAGGCAAACAGCTCAAGACTTTTTTCCCCCGTTCGGATGATGATATAAATGAATTACCTGATGACATTGCCTATTTTTAGATTCCTTAGTACCCTCTTTCTTATAACCTTCATTACAAGTTTTGGTTACGGTCAGGATTTCCCAAGTAAGCCGAACCGGCTTGTGAATGATTATACCAATACGCTTAGTTCTGCTCAAGTTCAGCAGTTAGAAAGCAAGTTGGTAGCCTTCAATGATACGACCACTACACAGATTGCGGTCGTATTGATCAACTCACTTGGAGATTACGATGTTGCAGATTACGGTGTACGTCTAGCACAGAAATGGGGCATCGGTGGCGCTGAAAATGACAATGGGATCCTTCTTTTGGCATCGCTGGGTGATCGTAGAGTCACGATCCAAACCGGATATGGGGTCGAGGGTGCAGTGCCGGATGCTATTGCCTACCAAATTATCAACAATGAAATTAAACCAGCTTTTTCTAGACAGGACTATTACACGGGTTTGGATAGGGCGACCGACGCTTTGATTTCCTATACAAAGGGAGAGTATAAAGCGAAGCCAAAAAAGAAACGCGAAGAAAGTTCAGGAGTTCCCTTTATCGTAATCATCGTTGTTATCTTTGTTATTCTTAGTATATTCTCAAAAGGTGGCGGTGGCCGCGGTGGTGGCAAGGTCATCGGCGGCCGTGGAAGCTCGGATCTTCTCTGGTGGACCTTGTTAAGTGGCATGGGTAGAGGCGGCCGTGGTGGCGGCTTTGGCGGCGGGGGAGGTTTCGGAGGCGGCGGTGGCTTCGGAGGTGGAGGTTTCGGAGGATTTGGCGGTGGAAGTTTTGGCGGTGGAGGTGCAAGCGGAAGCTGGTAAATTTGTAGAGCTATGCTGAAAAGAGATTCCATTACTGCTCAAATGCAGCAGTTAAACCAAGTATTGGCGAGGGTTAAGCGACTCATTATTGAAGACAATGAAGCTGAAGCGAAGCTAATGATTGAAGACAAACTATCGGACTACTTCAAGCTTCGAATTGACCAATTGATGTCGATCGACGAAGATACTTTTGCTTACGAGATCAAGAAACTGCAATTTCAGCCAGAAGAGTTGGACACACTAGCTTACTTCATTGATGAGTATGCCGGCCTGCAAGACGAATTGACAGAGCAGTTAAAAATGTACCGATACTACATTGAGCTTGTGGACTTCCTTGAAAAGGAGCATCAATATGTATCCTTTGAACATACTTCCCGAAGAGCGTTACTCAAAAACCAACTAAACGACTTATAAGAAATACTCTGTTAGGCGAATGGAACATTTTTCAATTCGCCTAACAATAAAGGTATCTGGGTTAGCAAGACCGTTGGAAGGACGACTGCATGTCCTTCTAACCGAAGCCTATCGCCGGCGCGTCCGTGAAGAAAACAGCCTAAAATGCAAGCTTCACGTGGCGAATAACCCTGTGCAATAAATGAAGTAAGCATCCCTGTTAATGCATCACCCATTCCTGCAATTGCCATCGCCGGATTACCTGTTGGATTAATCAACACCTCTCCTTTTTCCGTGATAATAAATGTGTATCGATTTTTAAGAACGATTGTAATCTTAAACTTTTGAGCATTCCTTCTAGCTAGTTGCAGACGTTGCCACCAGTTTTCAGACGGTCCAAAAAGTCGGTCAAACTCCTTCATATGCGGTGTTAACACTGTATCCGCAGGAAGCGCATTTAACAACGTATCTTCCTTCGAAAGATAATTCAGGCCGTCGGCATCAATAATTAAGGGCGCATTCGCCTTTTTAAAAAGATCCGAAAGAAACGAAGCCCGGCGACCGAGACCAGGACCAAAAGCAATCGCTGAATATTTCACTCCTTCAAATAGCTCCTCAGAGCTTCCCAGCATAGCTTCGGGGAGACGCGCATACAAAGCGTGTCGCTCCTCCTCGGGCAAACAAACTGTAGCCAAACCAACTCCTGTGCGCAAGCACGCTTCTGTGGCAATCAGCGCCGCTCCGACTTTTCCGGCAGAACCTGCGTAAATTAAAGCATGACCATAGTTTCCTTTGTGGCTGAAGCTTTTTCGTTTATTATAAATTTCTTCAATATCGGCACTATCAATAAGATAATAATCGGATGGTAGTTCTGCTAAAAATGCTTCCCGCAAACCGATATCAACAACATGAAAGTTTTCCATGTACTTGGCCGATTCAGGAAAAAAGAAGTTCAACTTAGGCCGTTGAAAGCTAATAACCTCATGGGCATAAAGAACCGTTCCATCATCATCAAGCTCGCCTTCACAGCGAAAACCAGTTGGCAAATCGACCGCCACCACACGTTTGCATTGTTGATTGATCATTTTTATAATCTCGGCGAGGGCTCTATCCAAAGGCCGATTGATTCCAACACCCAATATACTATCAATTAGAACCGACTCCGTCAGGCGTAAACCCAAACCGTCAAAATCCTGTAAGGACGTTCTTTCTAATTGGTGGATTGAAATTTGCCTTTCTTTAACCCGTTGCATATTGTAGGCAAAATCATCGCTCTGACGATGTCCCGTTGGTATAATGACGATATTGATATCGTCGTAGCCATCACATTGCAGGAGCAGCGATATGGCTAGTCCATCACCGCCGTTGTTGCCCGTTCCACAAAGGATGATAATCGGAGTATTTTTATCAGGGACCAAGCCTCTAAACACGCCTACAAAGGCCGAAGCAGCTCTGTCCATCAATTCATGAGAGCTTATATTTTCCGACACCAAGCAGTCACTGTCAGCTAATTTGACCTGAGAAGCACTTATTATTTTTCGCATTCTTGAATGTACGAAAAAGTCCTATTTTTTCATAAATTTGCATAAGGGTCAAAAGCTTGATGTTTTTGGCTATTAACTATTTACCAGAAAAATTGATTATGTCGAATGTAAAAGAAACGGATCTGATTGGTATTGGAAAAAAATATCAATTAGAAACGAGTTACGGAGATCACGTGGTAATTGTAATACATGATGACGGTCGTCGTGAAATCTATGAATTTGATGAAGTTGAAAGCGAATCGAAATGTGTATTGACTCTGAACGATGAAGAAGCGCGCCAAGTTGCAGGTATCATCGGCGGTCTATCATACAAACCTAAGGCTCTAGAAACCATTGAGGTGGCCTTAGACGATTTAATCATCGAATGGTATAAGGTTCCGAATGAAGCCAAAGCAATTAACAAGACCATTGGTGATTTAGAAGTTCGGAAAATGACAGGGGCATCCATCATTGCCGCGATAGAAGAGGATGAAACAACCATAAACCCAGGGCCAGATTTTGTTATTAATCCGAATACAACTCTAATTGTTGCCGGTAAGAGAAATCATATCAAACTATTAAAACAAATACTATTAGATAAATAAGTAAAGACACTCAAAACGGAACATGAATACGCTCATTTTAGAAATTGGAATTGCAGTTGGTTTGGTAGCCTTGGTGGGCCTGATATCAAACAAACTTCGAGTATCGGTAATTCCTTTTTTTATTTTGATTGGGATGATCCTTGGGCCGAACGCGCCTGATCTAGGAATAATTGACCTCCAGTTCAAGGAAAGCATGCCCTTTATTGAATTCATGGGTCGCTTAGGCGTGTTATTCCTATTATTCTACTTAGGACTGGAGTTTTCTGTTGGGCGACTCATTAAGTCAGGTAAATCAATTGTTACCGGAGGCACCATCTATGTATGTATCAACTTCGTCACCGGTCTACTGGTTGGATGGATGATGGGTTTACCTTTCGCCGAAATCATGGTGATTTGTGGTATCATGACGAGTTCATCCACAGCAATTGTGGCCAAAGTGCTAACAGATTTACGGCGAACGGCAAATCCGGAAACTGAAATCATCATGGGAATGATCATGTTTGATGATCTTTTTATTGCCATGCACATTTCCTTCCTTTCCGGCTTGGTGCTCAGCGGCGGAGGCTCTGTCTGGCAAGTGATCGGAACCTGCCTACTTGCTCTTGGCTTCATCCTTCTTTTCCTAATCCTAGGAAGAAAAGTAGTACCGGCTATCGACAAGCTGCTCTCAGTGAATTCATCTGAAATATTTATCCTTATCATCTTTGCTTTATTATTTATAACGGCGGGATTCTCAGAAAGCATTCATGTGGCTGAAGCTATTGGTGCTTTAATGGCCGGGCTTGTTTTGGCCGACTCTAAATATATTAAGCGTATTGAAGGTATGGTATTACCGTATAAGGATTATTTCGGCGCCATGTTCTTCTTTAGCTTCGGCCTCTCTATAGACCCGACCACGTTAGGCGGTGCAGTACAGTGGGCAGCAATAGCCGCCGGCCTAACGATCATTGCCAACCTTGCATCCGGCTACTTTGCGACAAAGATCTCTAAGATGAAGAAACGTCTCTCGTTTGATATTGGCTTCACCCTATCGGCCCGGGGAGAATTCTCCATCATTATGGCAAATATAGGGAAAGCAGGAGGGCTCAATCCGATTATCCAATCGTTTGTGGTGGTGTATGTTCTTATATTAAGTATCGTTGCACCGATACTCACGAAGGAATCAAGAACCATTTGGAAGCAAACCCTGGGGCGGAACGAGGTTGACAAAACCGTCCAACCAACGAAGACCCTTCAAGATCTTGAGCAAAAGGGGGAAAGAAGAAGTTAACTCCCCTTTACATAAACCCGAGCTCCAAACGAGCTTCGTCGCTCATCATACTTCTATCCCAAGCCGGGTCAAAAGTAAGCTCAACCAATGCATTTTCTACCTTGTCAACGCTTTCTATCTTTTCTTGAACCTCGTTGATGATCCCATCGGCAACCGGGCAGTTTGGTGCAGTCAATGTCATAATAACTTTTGCTGTACCATCCTCTTTGGTAATGATTTCATAAACCAATCCCAGCTCAACGATATTAACGGGTATTTCCGGATCAAAGACACTTTCTAAAGCTTCTTTAATCTGATCCGCTACCCCTAATTTATCTAATACAATCATACTATTTGAATTTAATTAATCATTTCACTATTTATTCCTAACTCCGCGGCTATGAAACGTGCTGTTTCACTTCGTTTACTTTTCGCTAGCTTCTCAGGTGTCCCTGAGAATACGAGCTGACCGCCTCGCATTCCTCCCTCAGGACCCATATCAATCACATAGTCTGCAACTTTAACGACGTCCATATTATGCTCAATCACCAAAACCGTATTCCCCCGATCTACAAGTCTATTGAGAACCCCCAGCAACACACTTACATCTTCAAAATGCAAACCCGTCGTCGGTTCATCTAGAATATAGAACGTTTTGCCGGTATCTTTTTTTGACAGTTCGGTAGCTAACTTAACCCGTTGTGCTTCCCCACCCGATAAAGATACGGAAGACTGTCCCAATGTAAGGTAACCCAAGCCGACATCATTTAACGTTTTAACCTTGCGGTAAATAGCAGGTATAGGTTCAAAAAACTCCATCGCGTCGGATACGCGCATGTCCAATACGTCACTAATCGATTTCCCTCGATATCTTACTTCCAAGGTCTCTCTGTTATAGCGCTTACCTTGACAGGTTTCGCATGGGACCTGGACATCCGGCAGGAAGTTCATCTCGATCACCTTCATTCCGGCCCCTTTACAGGTTTCACAACGTCCGCCCTTCACATTAAAAGAGAAACGACCGGGTTTGTAACCTCTAATTTTAGCTTCTGGTAATTGTACAAATAAATTACGAATATCCGAAAAAACACCCGTGTAAGTGGACGGATTCGATCTGGGCGTGCGACCGATAGGAGACTGGTCAATTTCAATTACTTTATCCACATGCTCCAAACCTTGAATACTTCCGTAAGGAAGCGGTATCTTCTTGGCTCTAAAGATGTATTTATTTAGAATGGGATAGAGGGTCTCTGTAATCAAACTCGATTTTCCACTACCCGACACGCCCGTAACTGCGATAAAAGTCCCTAAAGGAAAGCTTACGGTTACGTTTTTCAAATTGTTTCCTTTAGCATTCTCCAGCGTCAGATAATTCCCGTTACCTTCTCTACGCTCTGCTGGCACGACGATCGACCGACGTTCTGTGAGATAATCTGCCGTTAGTGTGCGACTGTGCTCAATAACTTGCGGGACACCTTGGGCAACCACTTCACCGCCATGAGAGCCAGCTGCAGGTCCCATATCAATCACATAATCGGCCGCGAGAATCATATCTTTATCGTGTTCCACAACGAGAACACTATTACCTAAATCGCGTAACTCCTTTAATGCATTGATTAGGCGTTCATTGTCCCTTTGATGAAGACCGATACTTGGTTCATCTAAAATGTACAGTACATTCACCAATTGCGACCCGATCTGTGTTGCAAGACGTATACGCTGTGCTTCCCCTCCTGAAAGTGTCTTAGCGGTACGATTTAACGTTAAATAGTCGAGCCCTACATCAAGCAAGAAGCCTAGCCGAGAACGGATTTCCTTTAAAATCTCGACGGCAATCACTTTCTGTCGGTCATTCAACCGGTTCTCTAGCCCCTGGAACCATTCAGCTAATCCAGCAATGTCCATCTCCGCTAACTGTGCAATATTCTTATCGTCCACTTTAAAGTGCAGGGCTTCCTTCTTTAGTCGCGCGCCCTGACAAACGGGACATGTCTTCAGCGAACGGAAGTCATCGAAGTCGCCCGCCCCACCTTTCTGCTCATGCTGCTCCTCCCATTGTTTAATCAGCCCTTCGAACGTAATTTTATAGTTCTTTACATTCCACTTATTATAGGAAACAGGTACGCTTATTATATCAGGTGCACCGTGAAAAATCAGATCTAGATGTTCTTCTGATAGATCCTTGATTGGCGTTGTTAATGAAAAACCATATTGTTTACCCAGTGCCTTTAATTGTTGGAAGGTCCAATTGTCTTTGTATTCACCGATAGGCAAGATACCGCCGCGCATAATGCTCAGCGTATCATCAGGGATAACGCTTTCCCGATCCAATTGAAATACGTAACCTAATCCGTCACAGTTACTACATGCGCCATAGGGAGAGTTGAACGAAAATGTATTTGGCTGTGGCTCATCATAGGAAATCCCCGAATCGGGATCCATTAGAAAACGACTAAAGAAAAATTCATCGTTAGCAGCATTGCTGATCTTAATAACCCCGCGTGCATGTTTCATCGCTTGCTGGACGGAACTTATAAGCCGCTTCTTATCTTTGTTGCTTACAAGAAGTCGGTCAATCACCACTTCAATATCGTGAGTCTTATAACGGTCAACCTGCATTTTTGGCTTTAAATCCAATAATTCACCGTCGACCCGCACCTTTACAAATCCTTGTTTTCTAATTTGCTCAAAAAGCTCTCTATAATGTCCTTTTCTTCCTTTTACAACCGGGGCAAGGATATTTATTGCTTGATCATCAAATTGGTCTAAAATCTTTTCTATGATTTGATCCTCTGACAAGCGAGCCATCTTCTTACCTGATGCATAAGAGAAGGCCTCGCTTGCACGAGCGTACAGGAGACGAAGAAAATCATAAACCTCTGTAATGGTACCAACCGTTGATCGCGGGTTCTTGCTCGTAGTCTTTTGCTCAATGGCAATTACAGGACTTA
This sequence comes from Albibacterium profundi, assembly GCF_042159835.1. Lineage (NCBI taxonomy): Bacteria > Pseudomonadati > Bacteroidota > Sphingobacteriia > Sphingobacteriales > Sphingobacteriaceae > Albibacterium > Albibacterium profundi. The sequence continues at coordinate 946,865 of NZ_JBBVGT010000002.1, forward strand.
GACCCGATATTTTATCGACATCAGGACGTTCTAGGCCACCTAAAAATTGACGGCTGTAGGCACTGAATGTTTCAAGGTACCGACGTTGGCCCTCAGCATAAATAGTATCGAATGCCAGGGAAGATTTTCCACTTCCACTTAACCCTGTTATAACGACTAGCTTGTTACGCGGAAAGCTGACATCAATATTTTTTAGATTATGAACCCGTGCACCATAAACTTCAATTTCATTTTGCTCCTCTAAATCAGGAATAGTATTATTAACCATATAAGACGCTCATTGATTTCGATCTTTATAAGTCAGATCAATTAAGCAAAAATACGGATAATAAAACGAAATTTTATGGTTGTTACAAGCGCGAGTTGGTGTCCGAATCGTCTAGGTTATCGGCAAGCATGCCTCTTCCACTCGCAGGTCTATATCCGTAGAGTTCAGGATGCTCTATAATTTCCTTCATGGATATAAGCTTATAAACATATACACGCGTCTCAGGGTTTAGAGAAAGCTGATAATAGTTGTCTTTTCTCTGCGTTTTCAACGATCTCAACAAGTTTCCTTCGCCAACGTTATAAGCTGCTGCTACCAAGGTCCAGTCGTCAAACATCCTATACAATGTTTTGATGTATTTTGCGGCCGCCTCAGTTGACTTTACAATATTCTGACGTTCATCAACATCATTGTCTACTCGTAAGCCGAAGGCACGAGCGGTCGCCGGCATAAATTGCCAATAACCGGAAGCTCCTTTATGCGAAGTACCGGATCTTAAACCGCTTTCTACAAGAGGCACATATTTAAAATCTTCTGGGATTCCATGTTTAGCCAAAATAGGTTCAATGACCGGGAACCACTGCTTAGATAAACGATGTAGTTTATGAGTATGAAGATTTGAATAGGAAAATTTATCAAGATTTCTCTTCAATCGTTTCGCCACTTCTTTATGCTCCAATGGGACTGCTTCGTTAGCGAAATTTAAGGAAGAAAGGTACGCTGCTCTTTTCTCGACCTCGATTGCTTCACGATGTCTTTCAACAAACTCCTCAGCATCTATTTGTGCAATTATTTCATCTTTTTCAGATATCGGTGTGCTAGAGATAAACAACTTTGAGCCTATCAACATTACAACCGCTAATGCACATGTGAACATGTGTTTTTTAATCATTTTTTACCTCTCCTGTTGGTTTTGTAAAAATGTGGCGGCAAATGTACAAACTATTTACCTAACTACCAAATAGTTATGAAAAATACGTTTCTATAAGCTTTAAACTATGATTTTCGCTGTGAGCTTTTGTAGGTAAGATAAAACTCTGAATATCGACTAAATTTGAAAAAAATGCTCTACCTTTGCTGATTCATTTATGGGTAATAATATGCCATTCGATAAAAAGTGGAATAGCCGAGACGGCAAATCTAGTAAAGGGGATAAAAAAGGAGGGAGCTCTAACTTCCATAAAAAAGAAGATCGATATAAACGCAATGACGACCCTTCGAACAAAAAACGAGAAGAGCGATCTTTTAAAAAGCGAGAACGTTTTAATCCCGCTGAAAAAAAATCTCCATCAGAGCGATACTCTGGAGAGCAACGCTATCAGAAAGTCGAATCCAACAAAAAGAAACGCCCTCGAACAAAGAATTTCGACAAACCCGAAGGCCCAACATATCAATCTGATCGAATCACAGATGGCTTAATTCGCCTGAATCGTTACATTGCTAATGCGGGGGTTTGTTCGAGAAGGAAGGCAGATGAATTAATTGAGGCCGGCGTTATTACAATCAACGGCGAAGTTGTCACATCTTTGGGAACGAAAGTAAATCCAATGAAGGATGAGGTTCGCTATAATGGTGAACGTCTAAAGAGGGAGAAGCTGGTTTACGTACTCTTGAATAAACCGAAGGACTATATCACGACGACTGATGACCCTCAGGAACGCAAAACGGTCATGCAATTGGTTCAGAAAGCCAGTAAGGAGCGTATTTATCCTATCGGAAGGCTCGACCGCAATACAACAGGACTCTTGCTAATGACGAACGACGGTGAATTGGCCGAAAAGCTTTCTCATCCTCGTAACAACATCACGAAAATCTATCATGTAGAACTTAACAAATCCCTTTCGCAGGGTGATTTCAATAAGATAGAATATGGGCTTGAACTAGAAGACGGCTTTATTAAACCAGATTCTGTTAGTTACATCCAAGGCGCCGGGAAAAATGAAGTCGGCATCCAAATTCATAGTGGGAAGAATCGGATTGTACGACGAATTTTCGAACATCTTCAATATGATGTGATTAAACTCGACCGCGTAATTTATGCTAACTTAACAAAAAAGGATCTTCCACGAGGACGCTGGCGCCATCTTGAGGAAAAAGAGGTTATCCAGTTAAAGCACTTTATTAAATAACTCGCAAGAGACGCAGCTCAAGCTTCTGAATCTCCTGAATCATTCGTCTTTTATAGGCGTCGCTTTCGTTATAAATAGCGGGAATAAGTGCTTTATAATATTCAATGCCCTGTTGTAATTGTGACTTAAATTTAATAAAGTACTTACTTCTCTTGTCGGAAATATCGCTAAGGTGCTGACTCACGTCCTTTTGAAGATATTCGATATATAACTTCAATTCATTGATGAATATATTTGGTCTTATGGCGTTCAGGAGTAAATTTTGCTTACCATAAATATGATTGACCATCTGTTGCAAAGAATACCTTCCAGAAAAATAAGCGATATTAGGTCCGGGACATATAGACACCGCTCGATCTTCACGTGGCTTTAACATATCATTCTTAATATAAACGGAAGTCGCTAACCCTTCACACAAGCACGCTTTTTCTGCAATACGGTCGTATTCCTTTTTATATTCCTCTGCGGACACATTCCGACCTTCTAGTTCTTTTATTTTCAGGCTTTGGTATTCTCTAGACGCAGTACAAATTGGTTTTTCTGTAAATTCCGTATTAGAAACCAGAAACTTTTTCTTGCAGGGGCTTCCTGGTCTGCCTCTTTTAATTCGTTCCAAGCGCAGAGCCTCTGATGAAGAGCCTTTGAAATTATTAAAGGGAACGCCAAGAGGTGAAGAACCGCTTATATAAAAATCAGACTGCTTAGCAACGACTAGTCTGTCCAGGGTATCTTCGTCGACATTTGTAGCTTCCGGAACCAACAAGAATGGACTCCCCCATCCGGTTCCATCAAGATTATAGTAGTCCATTAAAAAACTGTTCTCTTCCGCTGTCCCAATTCCGCCCTGAACGGTCACCTTCATCTCGGGAACTGTAGTAATCTTTCGATTTTTTGACAGAAGAGCTTGTTGATAAATATCAAAAACCACATCAGATAATTCAGCACGCTTTTGTTTGAACTCTTCCAAAATTGGCCCTAATAAAAACCCTTCAGTAGCGAAGGCATGACCTCCACAGTTTAAACCTGATTCAATTCTGAATTCTGATACCCATAATCCCTTTTTTGCAAGAAACTTAGCTTGGATCAAGGCCGAACGAAAGTCACTGACCTTGAGTATAAGTTTTTTTCGTATATCTCCATTCTGATTTGGATAGAAATCATCATAGGCTTCGAGAGAACTATACAGTCGTGGGTTCATTCCTGCTGACAGTACCAAAGCGGACGACAGTTCTGACTCGGCGAAACCCCTTGCTGCCGCAACGGCATCTGTAAACTGATCGCCTAACGAATTACCGTTACGATCGTAGTTCACTTTATCTACTTTCGACATAATGTTGACATCAATTGCCCCACAGCGGAGTCGGTGTCTCAAAGAATCTTGCGTTGTGGATCTAGCCTGTGCATCATTTACAGTCAACATACTCGAGTACACTTTCTTTAACTCTGACCGTTCGGGTAGCAACTCAAAATACTTGGTGATTTCTGAACCTTCAACAAAATCGGATTTCCGAAGCTTATCGAAATTCGAATCAACAATTCTACGAATTAAATTCAGATACGCTGTGATTCTTCTGGTTCGGAAATCTGGCTCACGGTTACTAATAGGCAAAAACGGTTCGTCATATTTTTTCGAATAAAACTCACGCATCCGCTCAAGAAGAATATCGTCGACGATAGAAACTACCGATGAAATTCCATAATGTGCAACCTTAACAGGTGTATCAATAGAGAATGCTAAACCCAGTACAGGAATATGAAAAGAGTGACTCATAATAAACCATTACTTAATATAGCTGTAAAGTGAATGATTATTATGCGTTTAAAACATAACGAATGTCACATTAGAATGTAACTGTACTAACTATTCGTTCAAAAGCTCGTTGATAGTTTGTTCAAATTGAGTAATATAGTCGACATAAGCCTGACCTGTCGCTGGCCCGTTAAAGCCAGTATGGATTGAATGGACTTCTCCCTCTTTATTGATAATAATAGTGGAAGGAAACGCATTAAAGCTTTCCATGGCCGGCAAGCTCTCAAGAACTTGTTTATTCGTATAGCCTGTCAAAAGAACAGGATAGGTCATATCAAAACGATCAATTAAATTGCTGACTGCTTTTTTCGCCTTTTCAATTTCAGCATATCGTTCGTAAGCAAGTGCTATAACCTCAACTCCTCTGTCTCGGTATTTTTTATAAAAAGAGCTTAAATAAGCAGTTTCATCCATACAATTCGGACACCAAGAACCTAAAAACTGAAGAACTACTACTTTATCTTGATAACGTTCATCATCTAAGGAAACCAAATTTCCTTCAGTATCCTGAAATTCAAAAGATAGCGTATTATAACCCTCTTTCAATTTTGTAAGCGAGTAAGCATCTGCTAATTCGGCGTCGGGATCTCTTTCTGCTTCCCATGTTGAATGGCTGCTCGGCCCAGAATAAAGATCGCCCGTCATCACGTTCCCGTCAACCGTCGCCATGAACATAGACGGACTCATCCCGCCGTATGCAGACAATCGAAGAACATCTCCATCGAGTTCTCCGCTTAAAAACCGGTAATCGCCGTAATTTGTTAGAAATGTGCCATAGACCATGCTGCTGTCTTGTTCAAACTCCCCAATCGCCAACGTTGTATCGTTGCTATTCGCTTTGGAAAAAATGACCGACCAACGTCCTGAGACATCCGCACTAGAAGGCTTTGGTTCCTTCACAAAGCGCCAATCGGACTCATGTGTAGCTTTAAAGGGCATACGTTGGGTTAGATTCGGCAACTTCCTCAGCCAAATACCTTCTAAACCATCATTATTTAATTGTGCTCGAATCTCTGTTTCGTATAATGGCGTCTTGAAAAACACTGAATCATCTCGAACCTCTACTTCATTAATATTGAGTCGCTCCTTGCCGTTGATAAATGCGATCTGTTTAACACCAGCTGAGTCATAAATTTCAAAATTAAACGGGATTTCAATGGTCGAGTCCGTTTGAAACGTCCCTCTCCATATTCCGTTTTGCAAGTCGACTGGTTGACGGCCACATCCGATGACCGCTATACATATTATAAGAAAAGCTACTGGTGAAATATATCTCATTGTTACGAATTGTTTCGGTAAATATAGTTATTTAAGTATTTCCCTCGCAATCACTAAGCGTTGTATTTCAGATGTCCCTTCATATATCTGCGTGATTTTTGCATCTCTCATTAAGCGTTCGACATGATATTCCTTCACATAGCCATAGCCTCCGTGGATTTGTACGGCTTCTACGGTCACATTCATGGCCACCTCAGACGCCTTGAGCTTCGCCATGGATGAAGCCTCCCCATAAGGCAAGCCTTGGTCCTTAAGCCAAGCTGCTTTAAAGCACAGGAGTCGCGCTGCTTCGATCTCTGTAGCCATATCTGCTAATTTAAAACTAATGGCCTGTAGATCAGCGATAGGTCTACCGAAGGCCGTTCTTTCTTTAGCGTATTTCAAAGCAAGTTCATACGCGCCGGATGCTATCCCTAAAGCTTGCGCTGCGATACCAATTCTTCCTCCTTCCAATGTCTTCATTGCAAATTTGAACCCAAATCCATCCTCGCCAATCCGGTTTTCTACCGGTACTTTAACATCTGCAAAGTGTAGCGAGTGCGTGTCTGAGCCTCTAATCCCCATCTTATTCTCTTTTGGCCCGATATTAAAGCCTGGGGTATCCCGATCAATAATAAAGGCGTTGACGCCTTTGACACCGAGTTCAGGATGTGTCTGTGCCATGACAAGATATACCGAAGCTGAATTGCCATTAGTAATCCAATTTTTTGTGCCATTTAATAGGTAATGATCACCTTTATCTATAGCAGTTGTACGTTGGGACGAGGCGTCCGATCCTGCTTCCGGCTCCGAAAGGCAAAATGCGCCGATTACCTTGCCAGATGCGAGTGGTTTGAGATATTTTTCTTTTTGTTCTTCTGTCCCAAACTTTTGTAACCCGTAACATACCAATGAATTATTCACAGAGACGACCACTGACGCACTTGCATCTATCTTGGACAATTCTTCCATAACAAGAACGTAGGATACCGCGTCCATACCTCCACCGTGATATTTGGGATCAACCATCATACCCAGGAATCCGAGCTCGCCTAACTTTTTTACTTGTGCAGCAGGAAAGGTTTGATTTTCATCCCGATCGATAACGCCGGGCTTTAGTTCAGTTTGAGCAAATTCACGAGCAGCATCTCGAATCATTTTCTGCTCTTCGGTTAATTCGAACATCATGACAGCATTTTTTTTAAATTTACAAAAAAATGCTATGCACGCATAAATTATTTGATTAATCGATTATTCTCGTCAGGGAAAATAAGCAAAGGCTTATAATTACGACCTTCCTCCATCGTCATTTGTGCATATGAGATAATAATTACAACATCTCCCACCTGAGCTAGGCGTGCCGCTGCACCGTTCAGGCATATTACCCCCGAACCTCGTTCGCCTTTAATAACATAGGTTTCAAATCGTGCACCGTTGTTGTTATTGACAATCTGAACCTTCTCATTGGGAATAATATTAGCAGCATCAATTAGATCTTCATCGATTGTGATACTGCCGACATAATTCAACTCCGCCTGAGTAACACGCGCACGATGAATTTTTGATTTCATTACCTCGATAACCATGGTGCAAATTTACGAAAAAATAAATACAGGATAAATTTACTTTCAGTCGGGCTGGTCAATAAACATATTGTCTATCAGTCGAACCCCTTCTACCCAAGCTGCGACGAGAGCAACCAACTTAATATCATTCTGGGGCCGATCTACAGGCTGCAGGGTTTCACGGTCACAAATCTCGAAATACTCTAATTCTACCCCATCGGCATTCTCTAAAAATGAAATGGCTTCCTGTTTCAGCTTGGAATAAAACTCAGCCCCACCGCGAACTTTCTCTGATACACTGCGTAGGGCAGCAGACAAAGCCAAAGCTTGCTTCTTACCGTTGTCCGTCAAGCGAACATTCCTTGAGCTCATAGCCAAACCGTTGGGTTCGCGAACGGTAGGACAAAGCTTTAATTCAACTGGTAGATTGAATAGCTCGACCATTTTTGCTATAACCACATACTGTTGATAATCCTTCTGTCCAAAACTGGCAAAATGAGGTTCCACTGCATCAAAAAGCTTTTTGACAATCTGCGTGACCCCTTGGAAATGACCCGGTCTGAATGCTCCTTCCAATATTGTATCCATGCCGTCAAGGTCAATATGCCATTGTTCGGGTTCTGAATACATTTCTTCCACGTTTGGCAGAAACAGCACATCACAATCGATCTTTTCTAACAGTGAAATGTCCTGCTCAATAGGTCGAGGATATTTTAACAAATCATCGTCGTTATTAAATTGAGTGGGGTTCACAAAGATACTGCAGACTAACACATCGCTATCCTCTTTGGTGAATTTCATCAATGATAAGTGCCCTTCATGCAAGGCACCCATCGTCGTCACTAAACCAATTCGTTTGCCTTGGCTACGAAGCTTATCCAGATGTTCTTTTAGATCTCTTTTTGTGTTAAATACAAGCACGATTAACGTTTTAGAAAATACCGCCAAAAGTGGTAAATTCTATTGGTAAAGCAAAGCCTTTTTCGTAATTCGTTGATAAATTGACAGATAATGCTTATCTTTGCAGACCGTTCAGCATAAGACTCGATTACAAAAAGACACAAAATACAAATAAATTATTGGAGATGGCAAAAACAAAGATATTGTTCATTACGCACGAGATGGCGCCTTTCCTCGAACTAAGCAAGATTTCAGAAATAACCCGACAACTGCCTCAGGCGATGCAAGAAAAAGGCTTTGAGATTCGGATTCTTATGCCTCGCTTCGGCACGATCAATGAACGTCGAAACCGACTTCATGAAGTTATTCGCTTATCGGGGATGAACATTGTGGTAGACAACAATGACAACCCTTTAATCATCAAAGTAGCGTCAATTCCGGCCGCTAGGATGCAAGTTTATTTCTTAGATAACGACGAGTACTTTCATCGTAAACAAGTTTTTAGAGACAAAAGCAACAAATTCTTTGCCGATAACGATGAAAGGGCAATCTTCTTCTGTAAGGGGGCATTAGAAACGGTTAAAAAATTAGGCTGGGCACCGGATGTAGTTCACTGTCATGGATGGATGAGTGCATTGATTCCTGCTTATTTAAAAACCAGCTATAAAGACGATCCTACATACAAAGATTCGAAGGTAATCTATTCGCTCTATAATGACCATTTCCCCGAATCACTCGGTGAGGACTTTGGTAAAAAAGCGCTTATCTCCTCGATGAAGGAGGAACACATAACGCCTTATGGCAAAGGAGACCACCTTGACCTGTACCAAGGGGCAATTTCTTATTCTGATGCAGTCGTTATTGCAGAAGACAATGTCAGCGAAGATCTGTTAAAATTTGTTAAAAAAGCAGATATTCCTCTTACTAACGCTGAAAATGATGAAGATTTCGAAAATTATTGCAACCTTTACGAGCAATTTGCAAGCGAAGAGCTTGAAACTGCATAATTGTTGGTTAGTTTTCAATTTTAACATATGAAATATTACTTCCGAGACTTATTAACACTGTTGATAAGTCTCTTTATTTTAGGAGGTTGCGACAACCCCTCAAAAGTCGGATTAGATGTAGATCCAGGCGACCAGATTCAAGGATCTTTAATCGACACGCTCGCAATCGAGGCTTCAACTGTTAAATTAGATAGCGTTTTTACGAAAGGACTGGCACAGCTACCATTGGGATACTTGAACGATCCGATTATTGGTGAAAGTAGTGCAAGCATCCAATTCGCATTACAAAATCTTTCTAAGGGTGACTCCCGGATCCCTTTAGACGCAACGATTGACTCCGCAGTCATGATTATCAATTACGGTAAGGATTTCTTTGGAGACTCCCTAAACTCTAGCACCACCATTGAGGTAAAGCAATTAAGTAACCCTTACGAAGTTGGCAAGAACTATCCAACAAACGCCACCTGGGAGGTTGATCCCATTATCTGGGGAAGTAAAACAATTGACAAGTTTGCATATACGGATAGTATCGATGTTAATTCCGTAATCGACGGTAAAGACACCACCGTGACGGTTGTTCCACAACTTCGCGTTCGTTTGGAAAATGAGAAAATTGCTGAACTATTTGACGGCAATATTGATTCTGCTATATTCAATGATCATGAATTTTACCATAGTCGCGTGAGAGGATTCCAAATGAGCATAAATAAAGAGTCTCAACAAGGTATCGGAGGGATTGTCCATTTGGCAATCAGCAGTGAGGGTGGAAACGGTTTGATGGTTTATTACAAAACACCTGACACGACTCTTCAGAAAAGTAAATTCTACACGATATCACCAACCAATGCGGCTGCCTCGGTAAATCATATTTACACAGCCGAAGTTCAGGAGCAATTAGACAATCCGGACAACAGCTATGAAACGGTTTATACACAAGGTATAGGCGGCCTCCGTGTGAAACTATCACTCCCTACGATCTCGTCACTCCAAGATAGAGGTTTAATTATCAATAAGGCTGAATTGGTCATCTTTACAGATGAGGAGACAGCCGGTTCTGCTTTCAACAAACAAGCACCTCGCCTTACTTTATATCGTGAAGATATAGCCAACCAGCGAACACCGATTCCAGACGGAGACACGCGTGATCAAATTCGTGATCCACGTAGTTTTGGCTTGGCGTTTGGCGGAACGTATAATTCAGAAAAAAAACAATACTCATTTATCTTAACGTCGTTTATACAGGATATTTTGTTAGGAAAAATAAGCAATTCGGAGTTTTACATAGAACCCGCTGCCAATATCTACGCGGATGTTGTCCCCTACCAAGCCAATATTTATTCAGCTTCGAGAGCTATTTTAGGGACTCATGAAAACCCTAATTATAAGATGAAGCTAAATATCTACTATACTAAGACAATCGATTGATTAGGGTTAATCAATCGATTGTGTAGTTAGCATAAATTTTCTGTTATTTTTTAAAAAGCTTCATTGAAAGTCGGATTTTTTTCCGACTTTCGACTTTATTAAAAAAATAATAGACAGAATTTATGTGTGGAATTGTTGGATATATAGGTAAACAGCAGGCGTGGCCAATTATATTAAAAGGATTAAAACGTCTAGAGTATCGAGGCTACGATAGTGCCGGAATTGCTTTCGTTTCTTCGAACGGGATTACTTCTTATAAGAAGGCGGGAAAAGTATCGGTATTGGAAGAGTTTGCGGATGGAAAAGATCAAACCGGCACTGTAGGCATTGGACATACGCGCTGGGCGACTCATGGCGAACCCTCAGACAAAAACGCACATCCACATTTTTCTGGTACTGGTCGGCTAGCTTTAGTACATAATGGAATTATAGAGAATTATGCAGTCATCAAGGAGACATTAATTAACGGTGGGCATTCCTTTTTAAGTGATACCGACACCGAGGTTCTTGTCCACCTTATCGAAGACATTCAACAAGCAGAGCAGTGTGACCTCACGGAAGCAGTGCGACTAACCCTGACTCAGGTTGTTGGTGCATATGCTATCGTAGTAATTGATAAAGAACATCCCAACCAGCTAGTTGCTGCACGGAAAGGCAGTCCAATGGTAATAGGCGTCGGCGACGATGAATACATTATCGGGTCGGATGCATCCCCCATTATTGAGTATACAAAAGACATTATCTATCTTAAAGACGAGGAGATCGCTACCATTACGCCGGATAGCATTGAGATTAGAACTGTCGACAACGAGATACAGACACCCTTTGTACATCGCCTGGAGTTAAAATTAGAAATGCTCGAAAAAGCAGGTTACGACCATTTTATGTTAAAGGAAATCTATGAGCAGCCCCGTTCTATACGTGATTGTTTGCGTGGGAGGATTTCTCCATCGGAAGGAACTGTTCAACTAGGTGGTCTAAAGGATTATGATGAAAAGCTGAAAAATGCAAATCGTATCATCATTATCGCATGTGGTACATCATGGCATGCCGGATTAGTAGGTGAATATCTAATAGAAAACTATGCTCGTATCCCCGTTGAAGTTGAATATGCGTCGGAGTTCCGCTATCGAAATCCCGTTGTTTCTGAAAAAGACATTGTAATCGCCATATCGCAATCAGGTGAAACTGCCGACACGATGGCGGCTATTGAACTTGCAAAATCAAAAGGGGCCCTAATTCTGGGAATTTGCAACGTTGTGGGCTCTTCGATAACCCGACTGACCGATGGCGGCGCCTATACCCATGCTGGTCCGGAGATCGGGGTCGCTTCGACAAAGGCATTTACGGCCCAGGTTACTGTTATTAGTCTGATGGCCTTTTATATGGCTCAACTAAGAGAAACCACAAGCCCTACGGTACTAAAAGAATTGATAACAGAACTTGATTCTATTCCAACATTAGTTGAAAAGTGCCTAGCGACTGAAGAGGCAACCAAATACATTGCTGAAGAAATAAAGGATGCAGTGAGCTGCCTATTTTTAGGCCGGGGAACAGGCTTCCCCGTGGCTCTTGAGGGAGCACTTAAACTTAAAGAGATATCTTATATTCATGCAGAAGGCTATCCTGCAGCAGAAATGAAACACGGGCCGATCGCCCTTATCGATGATGAACTTCCTGTTGTAGTCGTAGCTACTAAAACCTCATCTTATAAAAAAGTACTCAGCAACATTCAGGAGGTGAAGGCGCGGAAAGGGAAAGTAATCGCCATTATTACTGAGGGCGATGAGAAGATAAAGAAAGAAGCTGATTTTGTTATTGAAATACCCGATGCGCATGAAAGCTATCTACCTTTACTAGCCACGGTGCCACTTCAACTCTTATCCTATCATGTTGCTCTTTTACGTGATTGCAATGTTGACCAACCTCGTAACCTTGCTAAATCCGTCACTGTTGAATAAAAATCGTATGTTTGAAGCAATTCAATCACATTTTACATGAATATAAAAGTAGGATTTGGCTTTGATGTACATCAATTAAAAGAGAACCATCCATTTATACTCGGAGGTGTCGAACTTGATCACCATTCGGGTACCTTTGGCCATTCAGATGCCGACGTATTAGCACACGCCATTTGTGACGCCATACTCGGCGCCGCTAATTTAGAAGACATAGGCTATCACTTCCCCAATACCGACCCCCAGTGGAAAGGCGTTAATAGTCTAATTTTACTGGAAAAATGCATGGAGCTTCTAGATGGAAAGGGATGGAAACTAGGCAATATCGACGCGATGCTATGTATTGAGGCTCCGAAAATCAAACCTTATATCCCCGAGATGAAAAAAAATATAGCTGCAGCTGCGAAAATCAGTGTAGAAGACATTTCCATTAAAGCTACAACCAATGAAACTATGGGATTTATTGGCCGTGAAGAAGGTGTTGTTGCCTATGCAGTGTGCTTAATTTCGAGGTGATTCCACCTTGTCTAAATCAGTGATGCTGTCACATCCACAACACGACTTACACGCGCCGCTTTTCTTCCCAGGTTTAATGCTGAAATACAACATTCTCCCTAAGTAAAAAAGAGCACCCGTAAAAATAGCTATCACTAAAATTAACTGAATGTCCATAAATACAAAGCTAAGCTTTAAGACAGACATTCACGAAAAAAAATAACAATTACACGAAAAAAACAATGAATCCTGACAAATTTTTCCAATGTGAATACCTATCTTTGCGAAAAATTTCGAGTATCTATTACCGATAAAATGCAGAAAATCAGAAATATAGCAATTATTGCTCACGTTGACCACGGTAAAACCACCCTTGTTGACAAATTATTACACTCAAGCAACCTCTTTCGTGAAGGGGAGGAATCCGGAGACCTTATTCTTGACAACAATGACTTGGAACGTGAACGAGGCATCACCATTGTATCGAAAAACGTATCCATCCAATATAAAGATGTTAAGATCAACATTATCGACACCCCTGGTCACGCTGACTTTGGAGGTGAAGTCGAACGTGTACTTAAAATGGCTGACGGGGTAATCCTGTTAGTGGACGCGTTTGAAGGCCCTATGCCACAAACTCGTTTCGTAACACAAAAGGCGTTGGGGCTTGGTTTAAAACCCATTGTTGTAGTAAATAAAGTTGACAAAGAAAACTGTCGTCCGGATGAAGTATACGAGTCCGTATGGGAGTTATTTTTCAACCTAGACGCCAATGATGAACAGCTAGAATTTCCGGTTCTTTATGGTTCCTCGAAGCAAGGGTGGATGTCTACCGACTGGAAAAAACCTAGTGACAGCTTCGAACCTCTCTTAGACGCTATCTTAGAACATATTCCACCAGCACCTACCAACGAAGGCACCTTACAAATGCAGATTACATCGCTTGACTATTCATCTTTTGTTGGCCGAATTGCGATTGGTCGTGTTGCACGCGGTGTGATTAAGGAAAATCAGCCTATCTCATTGGTGAAACGAGATGGCAAGATTATCAAATCACGTGTAAAAGAACTACATACATTCGTTGGTTTAGGGAAAATGAAAGTCGCTGAAGTTAAAGCGGGCGACATTTGCGCGGTTGTCGGAATCGACGGGTTTGATATAGGTGATACCATTGCCGATTTTGAGAATCCAGAACAATTGGAGGTGATTCATATCGACGAACCGACTATGAACATGTTGTTCACGATTAATAACTCACCTTTCTTTGGTAAAGAAGGAAAATTTGTAACCTCTCGCCACTTGCATGAGCGACTGTATAAAGAGATGGAGAAGAATCTAGCGCTTAAAGTTGTCCCTACCGATTCAGCTGATGCGTTCTTGGTTTATGGACGAGGTATTCTTCACCTTTCGGTTCTAATTGAAACGATGCGTCGCGAGGGATACGAACTACAAGTAGGTCAACCACAAGTGATTTTGAAGGAGATTGACGGGCAAAAATGTGAGCCAGTTGAAATACTTATTGTAGACGTACCTGCCGATGTCTCTGGTAAAGTTATTGAACTTGTTACCCAACGTAAAGGTGAGCTCCTCATCATGGAGAGTAAGGGGACTTTACAGCACTTAGAATTTGAAATTCCTTCTCGCGGCATTATCGGTCTACGAAATAACATATTAACGGCTACCGCTGGTGAAGCTGTTATGGCACACCGTTTTAAGAGCTACGAACCTTGGAAGGGCACAATTCCTGGTCGTCTGAGCGGAGTACTTGTTTCAATGGAAAAAGGTCAAACAACCGCTTACTCAATCGACAAACTTCAAGATCGTGGTCGTTTCTTCGTTGATCCAGGAGTAGATGTCTATGAAGGCCAAATCGTCGGCGAACATATTCGTGAGAATGACTTAGTTGTTAATATTGTAAAAGGAAAGCAATTAACGAACATGCGTGCATCCGGAAGTGATGACAATACGCGTATCGCACCAGCAATTAAATTCTCATTAGAAGAATCTATGGAATATATTCAAGGCGATGAATATATCGAGGTGACACCAAAAAATATTCGTTTACGTAAGATTTTCTTAAAAGAAGCAGATCGCAAAGTAAACGCAAAGAAATTCCAGTAGATACGCATAAGGAAAACAATAAACTTTATGAGTTTTTAACTAGAAAAGCTACTCAGGCGAGTAGCTTTTCTAGTTTCAATAGGTAATAAAATATATTCCTTATAAAATCCTGACTGTGGCTCTATTGCTGCTAAAGTGCAGTTGACTGACGAATACCCACGCCCAAGCTGGCCGCATCGCGATATCCAGCAAAAACATGATTATATGCCCGGCCAATAAAAGCGTTCCACCAATCGGAGTAATCAACCATGTTGCCGGCAGAATTGCGAATCTGAAGACTGCCTTGATCCGAGCCATCAGCTCCGATCAGACGAATTCTGTAGTCGATTCTAGCAGAACCCGACGATTGCTCGACAGTCTTGTTTACTGTTACCGGCTCCCAACCAGTCGCTTCTCCAAACGCTACTGGTTCACCAAGATCAAACCACTCACTTTTCGCGCCAGTCTCATTGTCCGTCGTATATTGCCACTGATACTGAATTGTCAAATCAGTCGGCACACCCGCAGACTCATACATCAAATTAATAAACCTGACCCAGGCTGTAGTTGCTGTATTTTCGGTCGTCACCGACGGCATCGGCATAGGGTGGGGCAGAATTACCGGTGGTTCATCAAAATCATGAATAAAAAGAGCTTGTTTACCAGGGAGCAAATTCACATCCTTATCGTACGCTAATGTCATGTCAGTTACTGCACCTCTGTATAACTTGAGGTTAACACTTCCTGTTTCTGTCGCAAAAAACTTATTCACCGCGCCACTCGGCAAGAAATTAAACGTATTGAGCGGAGTCGTTTCATTAGTTAGCAATTTGCCATTCAGCTCTACCTTGTTGATACTATTTGCAGTACCAGAGGCCAGGGGCACCATGTAAAATAACTGGATTTGAGTCGTCTCATCGCTGATTGGCTCTGCATCCAACTCCACAACATGCTTTTCACATGAAGATTGTACTGCTAGAACCATCACAATGGCTAATATTTTAAATATTTTTTTCATCTCGTCTTAGTTTTGAATATGTCATCGATTAATTAGGCATATCTCCCGGATAAGCAAACCATGGAATAGAAGTCTGGTAATTCGGAGCTGTCCCTGAAATGGGCTTCAATCCTTCCAAAGACTCCAAGTTCCACATATACTCAGAATTATAGCGTGGCCTCAGACGATAACTCGGTGAGCCCTCATTAAAAACATTATATGTCGATTTCCTATTTTGAACCTGTGCTGGTCCCATATATAAACCTTTATACACCTTGGTTGGATCACTATCCCATTTCTGGTCAATTTGCGCCTGAATCCAACCGTTCCCGTTACTTGGGTAATCACCAGTATACTCAATATCATAATGATACTTACGCATGTCTACCCATGCTTCTGGAGCCCCCCATGGATACAGTGCAACCCACTTCTGCATCATAATATGGGACAATGAAAAATCAGTCAATCCCGCTACATATGGGCCATTCAAATATTCGGTAGCCAAGGCGTCAAACACCCCTTTAGTAATCTTATCACCACCGGTTGGACTGCCTTCTTTACCTGGTGTAATGTATCTTGATGTAAACTCCATGTCCGCGCGAACACCGTTCTGAAAGGCAGCAAATGCCTGTCCTGGTTGATCCAATTTCCAATACGCTTCTGCTAAACAGAACTGAATTTCTGCATACGTAGTTAGAATGTAAGGGGCGTTATCTCTGTAGAGCCATCTACCAGCACCATCATGCTCCGTACCACTCCAAGTAGGCGTTACATTCCTTCCATAATAAGAAGGGGCAGTACCTATTGGGCCTGAACGACTTGTAAATGAACCTCCGTAGTAATCATACGCTTTTACACTATCTGCATTATCCAAATTTTCGTAGTCAGGATTGCTAGCTGTCGCCAGCTTCACGGTCACCCGAGGATCAAAGTGCCCGGAAACGTCTTTTAAAGTATCCGTTATTATCTGACTATCAGCAGGTTTAAATGGATATCGGTCATTGTTTTCCTGACGAATTTTATCTCCGGTTTGCTCATCGTACTGAGGCACAGTACCTGTAAACACCTGTACTGCATAATCATGTTGAAAATAGAGTAAACTCAAATTACCACGGGCAGTACCCCAGAAATTATTGTACCCACTATAAGGAGCCCCTTGCGAGCCACCTTCAATGCTAATTGTTGCATCATCGGCTGAAGACTGGAAAGATTTTCCAGCGGCAGTAATCAATTCTTGTGCATAGGCCGAGCTAAAATCATCTTTATTGGTTAATGAGGCTAAATTACGCACGATCACCGCGTAAGCAAACTTAATCCATTGATCTTTATTCCCTCCGTACATAAAATCATTGTCAGTAATCTTAGAGCCATATACGGTCTCATCTGATCTTTCCAACATCTCAATGGCTTCATAAGCCCAAGCCCTTACCTGTGGGTAAATATTTTCCTGATAATCATAATCATGAGAAAGCAATCCAGGAACAAAAGCATCTTCCATCGGCACCTCACCATGCACTTTTGTCAATAGGTCCCAACTAAAAGCTTTCAGAGCCAACCCCATCCCTGCTAAGGTCCATTCTTCTTTTTCGACAGACTGATTGATCATATTCTCTAGGTTCATGCCTTGCAACCAATAAACCACGCGCCAAATCTCCCCACCTGCATCACTACCCGTATTATAATAATGATTAGCGAAATTGACGTAACTGGTCGTTCCCATCATCTGTGTCATCGGGCCCAAAGCCCGGATATCCCAATAAACTCCTTGCAACTGCTGAATATTATTGGCTAAGTAAAGATAGCTTTCTACTTCATCAGGAGCATCTATATTCTTGTTCACATCCAAGTATTTCTCACATCCACTCAGGAGTAGAAATAATGGAATCGCATATAATAATATCTTTTTCATCGCTTTCATTTTTAATTCAGGGTTAAACTAATACCAAATAAGATTCCGCGTGGATTTGGAATTGACCAGATATCCATTCCCTCCCCACCGGTACCTCCCGCAGCAGCAGAAACGGTGTTTCCAACTGCGTCGATACCAGAATAATTAGTCCAAGTCAGCAAGTCGTTACCCACTACAAACACATCAAAGTTGGATGCAATTTTAGTCCAGCTCAAAGCAGATGCCGGGAAACGATACGAAAGACGCAACTCTCTCAGTCTTAGATAATGAACATCTGTTTCAAGCCAATCTTCATTACTTCCGGCAAAAATGGTCGCTCCATAATCTCTAAAATCGGTGATAATGTTATTTTTGGTTGGATTATCCGTGTTTTCCAATCCGTCTCTTAGCACACCATTGAAAATAAAAGGTCCGCTTTCACGACGCTCCACAGACTCCCAACTGGTTCCGGAGGACATCATTTGTCCTTTCGTTCCGTTTAGCACCGTTGCGCCAAAGCGTCCAGCAAACAGAGCGGATGCACGGAAGTTTTTATAGCTCAGCGAAGTACGTATACCAAAGCGCAAAAGAGGCTCCCTGTCTCCGATGACCGACCAAACATTATCTGTCAACGGGAGCCCCGTAGACGGGCTAATCAAGATATCTCCAGCATCATTTCTCATATAGGCCATACCGGTCAATGTAGTGATCGGGTGGCCAACCATAATACCGTTACGAATATTGCCATAGTTCCAAGTATACGGGTTATAATATTCGGTTACATTATCTGGCAGATATACGACTTCAGACTTGCCATGAGACGCATTAACTCCCACATTCCAGGTAAGGCCATTGTCAAGTCTAATGATATCTCCGTCTAAAGCAGCTTCCCATCCCCACGTTTTAAATGTACCCACATTCATATTGTTTAGAACAAAACCAGTGGCATAACTTAAGCGAAAGCCTTTAACAATCTGATCGGCATTTTTTGTACCAAAATAGGTAAAACTACCGTTCAGGCGATTGTTGAAGAGCTGAAAGTCTAGCCCCACTTCGTGTGCAGTGGTCATCTCGGGGCGAAGATTTGGGTTTGGTCCTGTAAATCCGTACTTAAATCCTCCTCCAGTCAGATTAGTGGGCTCCAATTGCGGATCGATCTCCAACGGTCCTGCATCCTTACCCACCTGCGCCACCGATCCACGGAGCTTGATGTAGTTTATATCTTCCACGGATTTGAAAAAATCCAAATCAGACAGTATAATCGATCCTTCAATAGATGGATAGAAGTATCGATTATTATTTACCGGCAATGTAGAGGACCAGTCATTACGTCCTCTTAATGTAATAAAGGCTAGATTGTCGTATCCAAACTGAAATTGGCCCGATAAAGCCTGAATTCTCCGCTTCGTGTTCCGCTGAGAAGCAACCTGCGTGCTCACTTCCGTATTATTTATCGACTGGAAGTCGGCTACAATAAAATCACTACCATGGCTAGCAAGCCTTGTCACTCCATTTTCCATCTGGTGATATCCCAGCTGACCGGAAAAAGAAAGTTTACCGTCCATGAATGTATTATCATATCCTGCTAGTAAGTTGATGGTTGGATCCGAGAAATTAGACTCTACAAGGTTATATTGACCCAAGCCGGCGTTTCTGGCTGCATAGTACGGATGTCTCGACGTCTCAAAATTTTGCATGCCGACATCCCATCCCACCTGTGCCCTGAAAAAGGTATTTTCGATGGGCGTCAAATTGAATGCTATATTACTGATAAAGCGATCCGACTTATCGAAGAACTTGTTTTTATACAATCCGTACAACGGGTTCAGTAAATCCTCATCCAAGTAATAGTCTGGCACCTTCATATAAATCCCGTCCTCAGTCAGGTAATTAGACATGTCGTCTACTACCGGCCATAACATAGCGCGATAAAGAGGACCGTCCGTCCCTCTCATTACTTTGTGGTTGGAAGTATTGGTATATTGCATAGAACCCTCAAATTTCAACCAATCGGTTATTTGAGACTGTCCAGCCAAACTCAGGTTTGTACGCTCATAGTCCGTAGTTTTGATCACCCCTTCTTGCCCTAGAAACGAGAAACCTGCACGGATGGTCGACTTGTCTGACCCTCCTTCCACAGACACATTGTGCCTGTTCGTGAACCCTGTCTGAAGAACCGCCGCGAAGTTATCATAGGTTTTTACACCTTCTGGATACAAGCCACCAAACTTAGAATTATACCAATAATTCGTGGTGCCATAGTAACCATTAGCATATTTTGTCTGCAACTCGGGGTATCCATAAGCTTTATCAAACTTAAAAGAGTTACTGTACTGCACTCGGCCAGCACCAGGACGCCCTTTTTTAGTGGTAATAATAATTGCACCGTTTGAAGCATCGGAACCATAAAGAGCCGCAGCGGCCGCACCTTTCAAAACCGTTATCGATGCAATATCTTCCGGGTTAAAGTCATTACCACGTGAAGAATAATCCATATTCCGTACAGAATACGTATCGACACCCGCGCCAGCCATACCTGTCAATGGATCGAATGTACTATTGTTCATTGGCACCCCATCAACGACATATAAAGGTTGGTTGTTTCCAGAGATCGAAGTGATATTGCGAAGCACAACTGTGTTAGAAGAACCTGGCGTACCACTCGTAGAGGTGACATTCAAGCCCGGCACTCGTCCCGCCAAGGCGGTAACAAATGATTCCCGACCGGATTCACTGATAGTTGCCCCATCTATCTGCTGTACAGAAGAGCCCACTGCACGTGCCGCTCTTTTCATACCGAACTCCGCGGTAACCACTACCTCGCTCAAATCACTAACGCCTTCTCTCATCGTTACCGTTATCTTTGACCGCGAGCCAACAGGCACAGATTGGTCTTCATAGCCGACCGCCGTAAAAACGAGCGCATCACTATTACTAGCGGTGATCGTAAAGTTTCCATTATCGTCCGTAGATGTACTGGTCGTCGTACCCACCACCGTGACGGTTACACCCGAGAAACGAGCATTTTCTTCATTGTACACCGTACCGGTGATTGTTCTTGTTTGTGCGAACGCATTAAATGCACAAAATAAAAACAAAACCGGCAGCAGTGTAGCCATTAGTCTTTGTTTTTTCATATTTCATAATTTTAGTTTACAATTAACTACTATAGCGGGGTTCCGTCGGTCTACACGGAGTAGAACTATTAGCTGGCTCTACATTGCCACTAAGATAAAATGCTTTGTTTTTTCATATCATCGGTTTTGGTTGTAATTTCTTTCAAACGCACTAGTGGTATCTCAGGTATACAATAGATCAGAATCACTGAATAACGTTTATCATTATTGGTTAGACAATAATAATAATAAAATATGAATATTGCGCATGTTTGTGCGTGTTTTTTTCAGAAAGTGCAGAAACCAAAAACACTTAAGGAAAAGCAATCGTAGCGACATCATATTATTCTGCAGCTATGAGATTATCATGAAATATGGTTCTCGCTAACTATTGTTTCCCATCCGGCGCTGGCAAACCAGGCTTACTAGTCAAAAACAACATGATCCATGTAATCGCACCATTAATAACAATCAATTCAAAACTCATCCCATACCCAGCATATTTCTCTAAACCCAATTTTAAAAGATAAAGTAAAATAGGGGACAGGATACATATATATGGCACAAGAGAGTCTGTTACCGAACGCTTTGTAAACATACCGAAAACAAACAATCCAAGTAGAGGACCGTAGGTATAACCAGCTGCGATAAAGATCGCCGTAACTACAGATTCATCATTAATAATTCTAAAACCCATGATCACCAATAGCATCACAACTGAAAAACCGACATGAACCAATGTTCTTGTCCGTACGAGCGAGGGGGCGTTGGGATCTTCCTTTTTATGAAAATTTAAGAAATCGACACAAAACGAAGTCGTCAAGGCGGTCAGCGCTGAATCCGTTGTAGCAAACGTAGCCGCCGTCAATCCCATCATGAAGATAATTCCAGGCAAAATCGGCAAATAATTTAAAGCAATCTCAGGAAATAAATAATCTGGAGTTGGTAAAGCAGAAACATCCAAACCATTCTGTGTAGCGTAAAAATATAACATCGCACCAACCGAAAGGAAAAAGATGTTAATGAGCACAAACACCACTGTAAAGGAGAGCATATTCTTTTGGGCCTCGCCGATGGTCTTCATACTGATATTTTTCTGCATCATATCCTGATCCAGTCCAAACATCGCTAATGTCACGAATATTCCACCTAGGAACTGTTTAAAGAAATTCCGTGTATCCCCTGTAAAATCATCCCAAAAGAAAATTTGGGAATAACTGCTTTCCTTAATTTTATCGAATGTCTCGATCATGTTTAAGTCCATGCTATCCGCAATGAAATAAATCGACAAGATAACCGATAACAGCAAAAAGAAAGTTTGCATCAGGTCGGTTATAATAATCGTTTTAAGGCCTCCCTTATGCGTATAAACCCAAATAAGAATCAGACATATTGCAATCGTAACCGCAAAAGGCACATTCCATGCGTCAAAAATAAAACGTTGGAGAATAATTGCTACCAAGTATAAACGAAAGGCAGACCCAATTGTACGGGATACTAAAAAGATCATCGCACCGCTTTTGTAACTCAGATAACCAAATCGCTGCTCCAGATAGGTGTAAATCGACACCAGATTCATTTTATAATATAGGGGTAGAAGCACAAAAGCTACTATTACGTAACCAACAGCGTTCCCCAGTATAAATTGAAAATAACTAAAACTTCCTGTCCCTACAGCGCCGGGAACCGAGATAAAAGTCACTCCTGAAAGAGCTGTACCAATCATCCCGAAGGCAACAACATACCACTTGGAATTTTTGTTAGCACTAAAAAACGCACTATTATCCGATTTTTTTCTGGATGTAATGTAAGATACACCAACAAGAATTGTAAAATATCCGATTAAAAAGCTTAATAATGTAATTGGAGTCATTCCTTAGTATCTTTACGATCTACAATTATCAATCGAAGCTCTCACACTTCCATGTTTTTCCAGCAACTCGGCTGCACGATCTTCCGTCACGCCAGTTTCGTCCATAATAATCTTAACACCGCGTGCAACCAACTTATTATTGCTCAATTGCATGTCAACCATCTTATTGCCTTTCACCCGTCCAAGCTGAATCATCGCGGTAGTCGAGATCATATTGAGAACCAATTTTTGTGCGGTACCAGCCTTCATCCTCGTAGACCCGGTTACAAACTCAGGACCTACAACCACCTCCACTGGAAATTTCGACGCCGCAGCTACCGGTGAATCTAAATTACATACCACACAACCTGTAACTAGTCCAGCGTCATTTGCTGCATTCAATGCACCGATAACATAAGGCGTAGTACCAGAAGCAGCAATTCCTACGAGCACATCCTTTTCATTAATTGAATACTCCTGCAAATCCTTCCATCCTTGCAGTTGATCGTCTTCAGCAAACTCAACGGCCTTCCTAATGGCAGAGTCGCCACCAGCGATATGACCAATCACCCAATCATAGGGAACACCAAACGTAGGCGGACACTCCGACGCATCCAAAATGCCAAGACGGCCGCTGGTTCCGGCTCCGATATAAAAAAGTCTGCCACCATTCTTCATTTTTTCGACAATAGCGCCTGTTAGTGCCTCGATTTGCGGAATACTCTTCTTCACGGCACCAGGTACACTTTGGTCCTCATGATTGATATTCGTCAACACCTCATGGATACTCATCTGCTCCAGATGATTATAATTCGATTCTTTTTCAGTTACGCGATTCATTTAGCAATTTATCTATTGTGACGGATTGGTATCCATCATTTTTCAATAATTCAATTATTTTGGGGAGTTCATGATAGAATTTGTCCGTTCTTCTCGGATCCGTGCCAGCATGAATCAAAATAATTGTACCATTTAACCCATTTTTATTATTCTTTTTATAATCTTTAATTGACTCAAAAATTGTCTTATTATTTACATAACGGTCGCCCATTTCGGGCCAAGTGTAGTCTGCGGGTGTTCGAATACCCGGCGTAAAATTAACAAGATCCAATCCCATCCCCGCTGCCCAATGCGCTATTGAGTCATTATACCACTCATAAGGAGGCAGAAAAAATCTACTTTTCGACTTGTCGATATTCCATTTCTTAAGCAAGTTATAATTTTCAATAATATCTTTCTTAAATTCCTCTTGCGAAATTAATAATGAATCCCGATTCTCCCACGGTGCATACAATAAATGTTGGTCGGAATGCGCACCCACATAATGGCCCTCGTTCACTAATTCACCCACAACATCCTGGTTTTCAACAACTCTCAAATAGTTACCGGTAAAGAAGAATGACGCCTTTTGATTCTCACTATTAAGAACCTCTGCAATATAAGCGGCTCCTTCACCAAACTCATCCGCTGAAAATATCAACGCGACTTTCTTTTCTGAAATATCTCCTCGTATAAAGGCTCCATGAGAGTCGCGCTTATTCTTGTTCGCCGATTTATTCATTAGCTCTTCGTTCTCCATCGCGGCCAACAGATAAACCAAAGAGGCAGTTCCATCCATCGTCGGTTCATTCGTACTATAGTCACCAAAATCATCATGGTACACGGCCAGATCCGACTGAAACTGCGCGTACTCATCCGGCCTATATAAGGTAATACCAATTAGGTTGCTGTAAATGGACGTATATACCGGTCCGTCAACCAACCCGCCATCCACCGGAAAATCATGTAAATGTGTGAAAGCCGAGTGCGGGTCAACTGGAGTATCACCCCAGGACGGTAAACCATAGACCATACTGGTTCCCCAAGGATTCAGGCCAAAAAGCCAATCTATATTTGCCTGTTCCAATTCCTTATAGCGATCATCACCCGTCATCTTTCTATATAAGTAACACTGTATCGCGAATGATGTCGTCAAATTATTTGAA
Source organism: Albibacterium profundi (assembly GCF_042159835.1). Taxonomy (NCBI): domain Bacteria; kingdom Pseudomonadati; phylum Bacteroidota; class Sphingobacteriia; order Sphingobacteriales; family Sphingobacteriaceae; genus Albibacterium; species Albibacterium profundi. Next base: position 971,617 of record NZ_JBBVGT010000002.1, read on the forward strand.
CACCATATAAAAGGTATCCCTCTAAAAAATGCGTTGTTTTTTGCCTTTGCTAACACTTTCTCAATTCCGTGTTTGTAATATGCAGCCGTTTCGTTGCTTCCGATCTCATAATGACCAAAATTATGGAAAGGATACCACTGATAGTGCCTAGCTGTATCTTGTCCTAGCCAAGGAGTCACTTTCTCCAAACGAGCATAATCCAGCGCTTTGTTTAGGTATTCCTCTTCTCCAGTCAGCTTCCAAAGATTCGAAGCCGCCAATTCCATGTCGTCCGCCCAGCTATCCTCTTCATAAAAATAAGGGGCGCGGTTTGGTGCGGTCTGACTCACGCCCAGCTTTCTTAAACCGAACTGATATGCTGAAAGCGCTTTATCATGAAAAGTACTTGCTAGGTTAGCGTCTTTCCCATCATATATTTGAGATGCCAATGCAAAAGCCGATGCAAACTTACCCGCCGTTGATGAAGTTCCCGTTGCCCGATTCTTATGTTTTCCCAAGCCTTGCGGTTCTCCTGTTATAAAATAAACTGGTCTTGCCCCACCAGGTCCCATCCCATAGTCCACCGAGTCAATCGTTGGTAATCGTAATCCTTGATGGTCGCGATCATCTGCCAATTGGTTAAACATCCAATCGGCTCTCGGATGCATCTTCATCAACCATTCCAAACCCCAGCGTGCTTCGTCTAAGACATCCGGAATGTCGTTCTTTCCCTCTAATCCATTAGCTAAATGGGCATCTGCGAACACCTCTCCAAAATCCCGATAAGCCGCCAGCAAATGGTAAGTAGCATTCGCAGAAGTTGTCGAATATTGTAAATAGTCAGATGCATCATGCCATCCGCCAGACACGTCGATCAGCGTCGAATCCGGCATAGGACCATACATTGTATAACCGTCATGCACATGACACGAGTCCTTTAGATACGGATTAAAACCACTTCTTTGTTGTCGGAGGTACCTCAACACGAAATCGGCTGTACCTTTATACACATCGTTGTTAATAGAAAAAACCGGTGACGTTACGTTTCCTGCCACCAAATAAAACGTCCCTGTATCGGTAAATGTACTGAAATCCAAACGATAGGTTTCTGAAAACGGACCATATGCGCCGAATGCCGAACCTGCCTCCGCGTTAAACACTTCTTCATCCGTTTTCGCATCCATCAGCCGAAACGAATCAAGCGCGTTGGATGACTTCGACGCCCATACAGCTACTTTTCCACCATCAGGCGTATATCCTAGTTGATTAATCCGTATCCATGCTCGTGCCTCCTGTTGAGATCCCAACTTTTTCGCAGAACACGCTGTAAACCCGACCACCATCAGCAGTCCAAGAACAGTCAGAATGATATGGTTAATCGTTTTCTCTTTCATGATCAGGTATTCTGTCTTATAAGACCTAATAATATTTTAAACAAAAAATAGTACCATCCATTGAACTCACCAATATCTTATTCTTTCCATACGGCGTGATTGGGTTAACCATGGCATTGGATATTTTATATTGCCATTCAACCGCTCCATTATCAGCATTCACTGCGCTTACCAACCCACTGTGACTTGGAACAAATACAAGTCCATTATGCTCAACAATTGCAGAAGGTGTTAACTCATAAGGAAGATCCAGTTCCGACTCCCAAATAATATCCATATTGTCCGCGCGGGTCGACACACCAAAGAGGTCACCATCCATCGTTTTTATATATACTTTCTCTTTGTCCTCCGCTAAGCCGATCGATTCACGAACTCGAATGCTATCCTTCTTCTCCCGCCAAATGACATCACCTGTTGTAGCATTCAATGCCGTCATATACCGGTCCGGGGCAACAATGAAAATCCGATTATGAGCTTCAACCGGCACCACCGCGGCCGCTGATAACATCCGATTCGTATGGCCATTATCCCATTCCCATTCTTGAATCCCTGTTCTCGCATCCAGAGCGTAAAAATCGTTACCCCAACTTCCAAAATAGAGCCTCCCTTCAGAAAACAACGGCGTCGACGAGATATAATTTTTTACCCTTTCGAAATCCCACTTCACCCGGCCATCTTTTAGGCTCAATGCCCTAAAATGATTATCAGATCCTCCTATATAGACCGTTTTATCTATTATTATAGGTGAACCTAATACAGCCTTATCTGTTTCTATGATCCAATTTTCTTGACCAGTTCTTGCGTTTAAACAATAGATATTCCCGTCCGACGAACCTACCACTACATAGTCGCCAGAAACAGCCGGGGTCGAGTAAATCTTCCCATTCGTCTGGAACGACCAAAGCTTCCTGCCATTCTTCAAATCAAGAGCATACACTGCGCCTTTCGTATTCGCTGTAATAACCGAGTTTTTATAAATTACCAGCCCCGTCCCTAAATCGTTATCATCCTGATATTCCCATTCTACATTTACATTATCATAACGTTCGTTAACGGAAAAGTCTGGTCTAGGCCATTCATTTTTTACCTTGCTAAAACGATGATCCGTCAACTTTACCCTCGTCCAAGGCTCCTTAGTTATCACCCCCGGAATCCGAGTTGCATATACCGCTTCATTGTTTTGTATCGTTACAACATTATAGCCTCCGACGCTATCTTTCGCCCTCAAGTTAGACCGACCCATAACACCCGGAATACCTTCAAAACTCATCACCTTATTATTGTGCCCGTGACCACATAAAGCAAGTTGTATATTTCTAGTTTTTAAATGATCAATCACCTCATACCAATTATTCAACCCATCATCCAGAGGATAGTGGTTAATAAAAATCAGCGGCATATCATTGTTCGCCGCTGCACGGAACACCGAATCCATCCATACCAAATTTTCTCTAGGAACCTGTCCGGGACTCATTCGCATATTAGGCCCTGAATTCGTCCCGATAAACTGATAACCATTATATTTAAACTCGAACGTCTCTGATCCGAAAATTTCCCTGAAACTGTTGCCACCGCTTTCAGACCAATTCGCGTCATGATTCCCTGGCACAATGTACCAAGGTCGTTCCAAGCTATCTAACATTCGTTTTGCCAAAGTCAACTCCTCATCAGACCCAAACTCTGTAATATCACCCGTTATTAAAACAAACTTGATTTCCGAATTTTTATTGATATCCTGAATGGTTCTTCTCAAATCTTCTGCAGCTGTATTTCCTCCAATATGCGTGTCGGTTACATGCGCAAACTTGAAAGGTTGGGCAAGCACTTCTCCGAATAAAAGAAAGCAGCAAAACGTCAAGCTGAGAAGTAATACCCGTTTCATATTTATTTCTTTTCGATAACTTCAGATGGTTTACTCTCAACGTGATCACGATTAATGGTCGAAACAGCGTAATGACCATTCGACCCGACATCAATACTTGTGTCTTCAGTTATGGCAAACACTTCGCCTTCCTCAGAAAGGTCAGAAAAATAGTAAACAACCGACCTTACATCACCTGATGTACTCCATGTCAACTTACTGCCGTCTAATTTAACACCGGTCGCTGGAGTTGGGGCAGGAAGAACCGAGCGACCCACAAATGGCATCACAGCAGGCTTGTCATAAATAGCAGCTAATCTGTCGGTTACACCCACTCTGTTAAGCATGATATACCGTGCACTATACATCGCATTGCCAATTACCTTCTTGTTACGCCGAGTCAAGTCAAATTGCTTTTCCAATTCGGACGCGGATTGAAAAGCCGCAGGTGCTGTAGGGTCACCAAACTTATAGTAACCATGGCCAATCATCAAAGCCGCTTTATAGTTATACTGTGACCACCATCCTAAATTCGTTTGAAAGTCATTATACTGATTACCGATCTCCTGGTATAGCTGAGGTATAACAATATCTACCCAACCTTCTTGATTCCACTTGACTACGTCGGCAAACATTGTATTATAATTATAATCCCGTCCTGGCGCAGGCGATACAGAAAACACCACTTCTGGCTTTGTACCTACAATCATATTATGAACGGCTTCAATTGCCTTGTCAACATTACTTCTCCTGAAATCTTCTATTGAATTGTATCCGGCGCCATATTCTTCATAATCGGATTGATCCGAAACCATTTGTCCAGCCGCAGATGGGGCGGGGTAGAAGTAATCATCGAAATGAACACCGTCAACCTCATACTTAGATATCAAGTCTTTTACAATAGCAACCAAACGCTCTCTCACCTCTGGAAGCGCCGGATTGTATATTTGTATTTTTTCATGGCTAACTACCCATTCAGGTTCAATGGAACTATGTAAAGCAGGATAAGAAGTCCCCGTATTTGCGCGTGTCGCTATACGATAAGGATTCAACCAAGCGTGAAATTCAATACCTCTAGCGTGTGCTTCATCTATCATAAACTTCAACACATCATACCCCGGATCTTGACCACGAACTCCAGTAATCGCAACACTCCAAGGCTCGAATGGTGAATCATAAAATGCATCGCCCATCCCTTTCACTTGGAAAAAGATTGCGTTGATATTTAATTCACTAAACCGATCTAGATAATCTATATATTGTTGCTTCTGTGACTCAATATTATGATCACTTTGTGGCCAATCCAAACCCCATGCCGTAGTAACCCAAACCGCGCGCATCTCCTTTTTCGGAAAAACAAGCTCATCTTCAGTTACCGGCGGGTCAGGCTCTATAGGCTCCGGATTAATATCATCCTTTTTACAGGAGGCAAGAAAAATCGAGAACAATAAAAATGCTATCGAATAAAGTGCAAATCTTTTCATGTATACTTTACTATTTCTTTCATCGATATTATTAAATACCGATTGAGTTTGATACGTTCATCTAGCCCAATCGGTATATCACCTATTAACCCCAACTAATCGTCTAGCTCCATTCTCGGGAATTCAATGATTACAAAGCCTGCATCTGTTGATGCTGTGTATAAAACGAGAGTTTGGTCATTGCCTTCCTCATCTTTTATAATATTAAAAGCTGTCTGCGTTGAAGGAGCCGAATTATTTGGCCCTAGAAGAGAGTATTCATAAACCGGATTACGTTCAGGTAACGCTTCAAAGATATTGAGTGCCTCAACAATATCACCTCCATTCGATATATCGTATACAGATAGAACTACCGGTTCTCCCGCTGCGCGGGCAGCAGTGGTAGCCATTAAGTAACGTTTACCATTAAAGTTAAACACACGTGGATCTGAACTCCGAATCGGAATTGTTGTACTGCCCATTGTGTACGATTTTGTACCACCAGCGTTCACTACACTTATTGGTGAAGAATGTGAAGAGTACAGATAGTTACCTGTATTTCCAACTTGGGTCCAAGTAGCCCAAGCTTGCGCAGCCGGCGAAATAGCAAATGCTGCCGGACTAGAAATCGTTGTATAACCGGTGACCTGCAATCTCAAGCCTTTGTTACCCGCATTGTCTCCGAAGAAGATGTAGCCGTTCCCGTTTTCATCTAGGTTAACCGACATATTATCACCATGACGTCCGCCAGAACCTGATACAGTCGACAAATCCAGGTTGGCAATACGCTGCGGCGCCGCGCTTGGGTCATCCCAATGGTAAATATTCAAAGGGCTTGCCGCTGTACCGCCTGATAAGTTTGCAATATAGGTATGACCATTTACTTGCGCACCCATGTTAATTGTATACGTACCGCCGCTAACACCTGTCATATTCAACGGTATTGGGTTAATATCATTGTTTTTCAAATCTGCAACGCTTAATAAATGAGGTTGAACTGGTTTATCCTTCCGGGTAACAACCAATACATGTTCACCATCGAAACCTGACCCCCGTGTCACCATCCCCGTAAATTCAGGATAAACCGGGCTTCCTAAGTCATTGTTGGTATGGTCAATAATATTTGGCTTACTGAAATCCGCACCAAATACAGGAACTCGTAAACGTAAAGTCACCAAATATTCGCGATATCTTGGTTCGTTTATCACTTTAATCGTAATTGTTCTTGAATCACTTCCTTCATCAAAAGGAAATGCATATGTATTCTTCTCTAAGGATGCGCCCTCTGAGGTTACTGCTTCAAATTGAAGTGCAGACACATCGGTTTCTGGATCTACCCGTGGGAACGAAACTGTTTTCTTATTTTCATCGATTACACCTTCTATTACTGTCGAGCCATCGGCGCCCGCATTTAAAATCTTGATCGACTTCAATACGACCATCTTTGATGACTCAATGTTCTCCGGAAAGTCTTCGGAGCATGAGTTGAGCACTACCATGCCTATCAATACAAATAGTAGTCGTCCCCATTTTGGAAAATTATATAATGTTTTCATATCTGTCAATTTCTAAAAATAATCATTCTAGCATGTCCGATTAATTCTGCGGCCACCCCTCCGTCTGCTTCAACTCATATCCTCTTGTAGCATATTCATCCATCTCAGATTTACTTATCGGCGCCAGATATGGGTTTATATTCGGTTGATTCAGAAACGGCAAGCGCCCTTCGTTACTGGTATGTCTATAAAACCCTTCCATTTCGTCACCGTTACTACCATTATATACCGTAATTGAACCGTCCAAACCTACTACCGATATTTCACCGATATTTGCAGGCTCCAACTCTGAACTCAACTCTTCAGGGAAGTTCACCCAAGAACCCGATAGTAAATCGGCATGAGCGTCGGTATCCATGTAATCAAGTTTATGCCAACGCTCCAAATCGGCAATACGAGAAGCCTCGAACGCAAACTCCATTCTGCGTTCCCTCCTAATTTCCCACAAGAGCGCAGACACTTCAGGATCACGAGCAGGGTCTTGAGGCAATTCACCCAAAACCAGCGGAGCTGTTTTTTCTACACCCCTCTCTATTGCTTGAGCTGCTAAAGGCCTTTCGCGTATTTTATTGATCGTTTCGTCCAAATCTCCCTGAGTTACCGCAGCGCCACCTACGGTTGCCAATTCTGCTTTCGCCTCAATTAGGTTGATCAATACTTCTGAATATCTCAATACAGGATAATCTGTAACATTATCGGCACTTAAAAACTCTGGAGGTACCGGACCACCCGCTGCTACGCTTTCTTCAATATCACGGGGTATGAATTTAGTGATATAAAGAAGTGAACCCCGATTTCTTGACTGTGGTTCAATGTGGTAAGATGCTTCAAACCGTGAATCCCTTGTTTTCATTAGGTTCTCAATTTCAAAATTAGACGGATCTTCCACATCAGAATTCTGCCAAACCTCACCATCCTGACAAATGTATGATTTGATCAAGTCAGTCGACGGACCGAAAATCAATGATTCTGTTAGGTTCGAATTGGTAGCAATAGCATGTGTAACACCAACTGCGGCATCATAGTGCCTGTACAACAGTACATCAGGATTACCTTTCAAGTCATTTGAAGCGAATAAACTGCGATAGTCAGTAACAATATCATATCTACCACTGTTTTTCACCATATTCCCTGCTTCAACAGCTAACTCAAAGAATTTCCTCGCTTGCTCATTATTATTATAGTAATACTTTTGCCAGGTCCCTTCGTGAAGCGCTAATCTCGACACTATACCTGCTACTACGTATCTATTTACAGTCTGGTCCCCATCATTCAACCTCACATTTTCCAATGAAAATTTAAAATCCTCGTACACTGCGTCCATCACTTCATTTCTTGGTGTTCTCGGCTTGTATAAATCATCTAAATCGATGTCGCTCACCACATGATCATAATAAGGAACGTCCCCATATTGGAATACCAGTTGAGAGTACCGAAATCCTCTAAAAAAACGACCGATTCCCATCCAATGGAGATAAGCCTCTTCTTCCAGCTTATCCGCCATATTATTCTCTACCCGATCAATCATAAGATTAATCGACCGAAGCAGAGTATAACTCCAGGCACCTGTATTGGGCACTGCCCGCGTAAAATTACCTTGGCGACCCAGATTGACTGCATCATCGCTAAAAGTGAAACCCATTAGGGCTGCGCCGCTATAGCCATACCCAGTCCCATATCCCGTGAAGAAGCTCGGATAGTATTTGTTCGCATACATTCGAACATTATCCTCGGTTTCCCATGCCGTTTCATCGGTAAATGCTGTCAGCGGCGGTCTGTCTAAATACTCCGTACACCCGCCGAGTGCAAGAGTTAAAAATCCGATTATTATATGCTTGATTTTCATTTTACTATCTTTTAAAATTATAAACCTATTTGAATACCAAACGAAGCCGATTTAAAGGCTGGGTTTGACATACTCGTTCGTCCCAGATTGTAATTACCATTATTATCTGTTAGCAACGAGTGACCCGAAATTGCCTCCGGATCAATCGGAAGTCCACGTAAATTATCAAAGGTGAACATGTTCTCCAATGAAACATAAACACGGGCTCGCGACAGTTTTATAGTTCTTAATATATTTTGTGGAAGAGCATATCCGAAAGTAATATTCTTGATTTTCAGATAAGACATATCTAATAGGTAGCGAGTCTGCGGTCTCATTACAAAGCCACTATTAGCTCCTCCTAGGTTCCAAGCCCTAGGATAGAACGCGTCGGTTCTGTCTTCTTTCCAGAAATCTTCTGCAATCGCCTGCGGCATCGCTCCATCTTTAACATGGTAGCCTGGCGTAGCAAGCTGTCCGTTACCCCAAATTTTTCTTTTTCCTACACCTTGTAGGAATACAGACAAATCAAAACCTTTAAAATCTGCTCCAACACGGAAACCGTATTGATATCGCGGCGTTGAGTTTCCGATCACCACACGATCTCCCGGGTCACCGAAGGTTCCATTACCTGCATCAATGTATCCATCACCGTTCACATCCACAAACTTCACGTCTCCAGGACTAATTAACATCACCTGGTTACCATCTTCAAAGTAAGTTTGATATACTGGGTTATCGCCGGCTAACTGGTTGGTTACTTTAGCACCTCCCTCATAAACAATCGTTACTTGCTGCATATTTCCATCTGCATCATATACAAAATCTTCTTTTTGATATAAACGATCTGTAACGAATCCATAAATATCACCATAGCGTTTTCCAGTGGCAAAAGTGCTGCTTATGAGTCTATTTTCCCATGGCGTGTTCCAATCTGCACTTTTCGTAATCACCGTAGTCGCATCCGAAATGTTTGCATTGAATGTAAGCCGAAGACCATTTTCGAATAAGTGGCTGTAATCGGCTGCCAACTCCCAACCTTTGGTTCTCAAGTTACCGTAGTTCCCCTGTGGTGCACTTGCTCCATAAACTGCAGGTAAATCTTCTCCAGAGATGATCATATTTCGCGTATCGCGTTGAAACCACTCAGCTGTAATGCCCAAACGGTTGTTAAAGAAACGCAAATCCGCACCCAAGTTCAAGTGTTCAATATCCTGCCAAGTAATGCCCATTGAAACAGGTGCAGGAGTGCCTAACTGAAAAAATTGTTCACCAGAACTACTCAACCAAGAATTCTGTCCAATGCCCATCGTCGGTAAATAAAGTGAATTAGACACCGATTGGTCACCAATGCTGCCCCAAGACCCTCTAAGCTTCGCAAAGCTTAAAATTGGATTGAGGGACTGCATAAAATCTTCATTGGTCAATATCCAACCAGCCGAGAACGACGGGTACCATTTCCATTGCAAATGACTAGGGAATTTCGATGTTGCGTCATAACGTAAATTTGCTTCTAAGAGATATTTATCCATGAAAGCATAATTAGCACGTCCAAAAAAGCCGACTTGTGATTCCCAGTTTGCTCCACCACCTACCTCTGCTGTACCTACCGTAAATGGAAACTGGGGGTTTTCTGGGTTAATTAAATCCGTACGACGTGATGAATGACTATTCCATTTATACGCCACCATATTCGTACCCAACATAAATTTAAGTTCGTGATTATCTTGCAAACTCAAGTTATAAGTTGAATACGCATTAAAGGTGTGTTTAGCTGAGTTAAATGAATTTTGATAGAAATATGTATCATTCTTCCCTACATATTCAGTTACTGGAAAACGATAGCCGGCCACACCACCGTCCTCAACTCTATTTCCCGCTTCATCAACATACACACGATTTCCTTCCTCATCATACCATTCCTGTGGTGCATACCAGTGGAAGGCACCGTCCATCCGCGGCATCGAGCTCGTAAACCTATCAAATTCTGCCGTGTATGAGTAATCGGCGATCAAATTCCAGTTACTTGTAAAGTCGACCGTTGTCCCTAAGTTCAAATTGAGATACCGATCTTGCTGAATCGCATCATTGGCATTCTTCGTATCAAAATAGGGGTCTCTTATTTCCTCTCCTAATTCTGTAACACCTGTTGGGAACAAACGGCTCCACCTGTACAAGTACAACCAAGGGTCAGCTCCAAAGCCAGTCGCCGAATTCGCATAGCGTTTAGTACCATCGGTGAACCGTGCACCACCGCGCAGGGTTAAAAAGTCATTCACTGCCGTTGAAGCATTCAGATTGGAAGTAAATCTCTTAAAATCATCATGATTAGCAGGCTTCATCATTCCTTCCTGACCTAAATATCCAACACTAAAGTTATATTTTGTATCTTCTTTTTTACCGTTCAGGCTAATATTATGTTTCTGAGAAAAGCCATGATCCTTAATCATTGTTTTCACTGGGTCATAAATCCGTACACCGAATTTATCCACTCCATCATAATACCAATCTCTCCCATAGACAACCGGATCGTCGTAGTCAACAACGCCGCCGTATAAGGTTTGCCACTCTTTGATCTTTTCAAAACTCTCCCTGCTTACACGCCAAAAACCGCCCGCTGCACCGCTTGCCTTCATATTTTCATGTGCTTCCAGCGTATACTCCAAACCGTCAATCCCAGCAATGTCGATTTCTTTAAACGGACTTTGAAACGAAAGATTCGTTGAATATGAAACTTCGTTACCATCTACCTTAGCACCCTTCTTTGTAGTGATCAATACCACCCCGAAAGCTGCTTTAGCACCGTAAATCGAAGTAGAAGCTGCGTCTTTCAACACACTGATCGATTCAATATCATTGGGATTGATCATTTGGATACTTGGTATCTCAACGTTGTCAACCAAAATCAATGGGTTACTCGAACCTGCTATTGAGCCAATCTGACCACGGATTTTCATTACTGGGTCTGAACCCACTTCGCCACTCGGCACCACTATGGAAAGCCCAGGTACGGTACCTTGTAGACCTCTACCTACATCCGGAATCGGTCTACTTCCCAATACCTCTTCAACATTTACAGATGAAACCGCTCCTGTTAAGTGCTCCTTCTTTTGTGTACCGTAACCCACAACAACTACCTGCTCTAAGGAACTGTGTGACATTTCTAATATAACATTCAGCGTCGCCGAGGAGACCTCAACCTCCTTTGTGCTATAGCCGATACTTGAAAAACGTAAGGTTGAACCAACCGGAGCATCAATACGGTACTGCCCCTCACCATCCGTTACAACCACCGTATTTGTTCCTACTACGGTGACAGTAACCCCCGGAACCGGTCCTTGCTCATCAGTCACAGTACCTTGTACCGTGTTCTGCTTCAATCTATTCTCCGAGTAGATTGCAGTTGTCGATAGGTCTGCTACTGTTCCTGCTTTTGCCCTTGGGACATCTGCAGAAATCATCAAACCTAATGCAACAGAAAAGAGTAAAACTTTGCTCATTTGTTAGTTTGTTAAGTAATTTACTGTAATCATCATTTAGTTTAAACCGTTGTATCCTGCAATACAACAGGACATACAATTGGTTAGGTTATTTATTTATTCAAAATCAGGATATAAAAGATATTTCTCACGCATCTCTTTATAAGCATCCAAGTCTTCTTTCCAAGAAGCGCGAATTTCTTCTTCGCTTTTCCCAGCAATAATCTGCTTCCTCAACTCATCAGTCCCAGCCAGTTTGTCGAAGAATTCGGGTCTTGCAAAAAACTCATCCTTGAAGTCCGCTTTATTATAAAAATCAAGTAAATATTTTAATGTGAATTTTTCGTTCTCAGCATCAACGTCCCTTAAGTCTATACCATAGCACAACTCGCCCTGCTGTTCAACATGTGCAGCCATTCCCGGTCTTGTTCCCGGCGTAAAAGTAAAATCACCGAACACAGGGTCTGGATACCCAATTACCTGAAAAGGCCAATCAGTACCACGACCAATACTAACATCTGTACCTTCAAACAAGCAAAGCGACATATAGAGGCGTACCGATGTGTAATTCGGAAGACTTGGAGATGGAATTACCGGCAATTCATACTTCATACTGTGATCATAGTTCTTAACCGGTATGACTGTTAAATCAACCTGTTCGCCGTTCTCCAACCAACCCTCGCCATTAATCATTTTTGCAAGCTCACCAACCGTCAACCCATGAATCATGGCAATCTTATGATAGCTAACATTCGATTTAAATTTATCATCTTTTCTAACAGGTCCATCTACTTGATCGCCGTTGGGGTTAGGCCTGTCCAATACAATAACCTTCTTTCCGTGGTTTACTGCAAGCTGCATAACCCGGTGCATAGAAGTTATATAAGTATAAAAACGAGCACCTACATCCTGTAGATCAAAGATCATCACATCCACCGAATTGACTATAGAGTCGGCTTTCTCATTTTTCCCATACAGAGAATACAAGGGCAATCCCGTTTCCTCATCAACGTCGTTACTCACTTTCTCGCCACGCTCAATCTTACCACGAAAACCATGTTCCGGTGCAAAGGCAAACTTAACGTCAACTTCATTCTCTAGTAGAACATCAACCAAATGCCGATCCCCAACTACCGAAGTCTGGTTACCCATAATTCCAACCTTCTGTCCTTCCAAAAGCGGCAGGTACAATTCGAGCTGATCAGCGCCTGGTGTAATTTCAGTGCTTTCTTCCGAAGTCTGATTCGCATGATCTTTCGCCGAGGTTCCCGATGAGCAAGCCGTAAAAGTTGCGCAAACTATCAACACGAGAGAAACATATACTGACTGAATTAGCTCTTTTCTTCCTAAAAACATCTTTATTGTTTGTTTACAATGGTTAATAATCCGGGTTCTGTTCTATACAAACATAACGATATTTTACAAATCGTGCATATTTGTGCACGGTTTATTTCAAAAACGGCCAATATTGCACGATAAAACGCTTATCTAGCGTATTCTTTTTGTAACAAAACGCATTAAAACGCAGCACACCAAGCAAATACACCTACACAAACCCGCACAATTAAAAAATATTTCCCTATCAGGGAACACTTTTTTATGTATCTTTAATCCATAAACCAGCCTAAACATCATGCTAAAAGAAGAGCGACAATCATACATACTTAAACAGATTAATCTGCATAACAGGGTTTTATCAGCTGATATGAGCGATAAACTGGGTGTATCAGAAGATACGATCCGACGTGACCTCAACGAATTAGCAGAAAACGGCAAAGTCACGAAGGTATACGGTGGGGCTCTTTCAAAATCCTATCAATTCCCCTTTCAGGAAAACGAGGTATACGCAAGGGATGCGAAGAAGATTATTGGCGTAAAGACTACCAAACTTATTAAGCCAGGAATGACCGTGCTTGCCGGAGGAGGCACAACCATGCTTGAAATGGCCAAAGCCTTTCCAAAAAATTTACAATGCACTTTTTTCACCATCAGTCCGCTTGTAGCACTTGAAATGGCAGAACGGAGCCATGCGGAGGTTATTCTTATTGGTGGGCGACTGTCGAAAAGCAGTAATGTAAGCATCGGGTCACAAGTCATCAATCAGCTCTCCGAAATTAAAGTAGATCTATGTCTATTGGGAACGAATAGTTTATCCGTTGAAGAAGGCTTAACCGATTCAGATTGGGAGATTATCCAAATTAAGAAAGCGATGCTACGCTGTTCGGAAAAAATCGCGCTGCTAAGTATCGCAGAAAAGCTCAATTCCGTGCAAAAAATGAAAGTTTGTAGCCTTAGTAATATTCACTATTTGATTACCGATTTAGACCCGAAGCATCAGAGCCTAGAGAAATTTGCAAATCAAGTGCACGTTATTTGATCCTCAATCCTTACTAGCCTTTAACCAGTCGCGAATCCCCTTGTAGATTTGTTTAGCAACCTGCTTATGGAATTTAGGATCCATAATACGTTGTTCATCTTCCTTATTACTAATAAAGGCTATTTCTACCAGGCAATTCGGATATTCAGTAGGGCCGCTAAGCGAAAAATTGAAACTGCCTATATTACCGAATTCGTTCAATCCCAGATCCAACATCCTGTCCAAGATGTGTTCTGTCATCGGTCTAAATCCTATGTACCGATAATATGTACTCACCCCTTGCGCCGATTCCCTTGAAGCCGAATTCAAATGCAAACTAATCAAAATAGTCGGGTCTTCTTCCAAAAGCTGTGTCAATCGTTCCGTCATAGACACATCCACATCTTCGGTCCGCGTCATGACAGTTTCAATACCCTTTTTATCTAACAGAGCCTCCAATTCCTTCGCAAATAGCAATGTATATTCTTTCTCCATCGCTCCTGTACTTCCCACAGCACCGGTGGCCGAACCACCATGACCAGCATCAATCGCAATCTTCAAATTCTTCATCTTAAATTGCTCTGGATGTCTCTTTACACGCATCACCAAACTGTTCCCCTCATAATACATATGATAACCCCAGTGCTGCTTACCGTTCAGCTCAACCACAACCCGAAACACATCCTCCTCGATCTGCTCATGATAAACATTCTTGATTTCCTCCACAGACCGTAACTGCGTAATCCAGTTCGTGTTACTCGTAGCCCCAAAAATATCGAGCACAATCCGATTCGGATTAATTTGCTGCATTGTCCGATAGGACAACTTCTTATCCAGTGCAATTCGCACATAATCATAATCCTCGTCGCCCGACACGTACCATGACTTCGTTAAACTAATATCGTCACCGCTCAACGACCCACCGGTCAACTCAACCTTATTTTTGGGTATAAAAGCATGATGCAGACGAGAAAGTCGCACTTTATAGCGGCTGCCGACGCTGTCGATGATATTCAGCACAACGCCCGTGTCCAGAAATGTTAACTTCGCACCGCCCAAACGATCCTGCCCCGTCCCATATTCTAAAAATGGAAAGTCGCCAACCGTCTTCGCGACTTTATATTCTACAGGTCGCCGATATTCCAGGGAATCTTGAGCATGCAGATTGGTGCTAGTCAATAACAAGCTACAAAAGACGATGAAAGAATAAGTCAAGTATCTCATATCCTACAAATCTACTTCTGTCAAGTCCCCAATCCGGCCATTCTTATCGACATAGGCCACCTGCACAGCATTTAAGTCTGAACCGCCCTTGCGCAGATTTAGTCGCACCGAAGTAAACTTCTCACCCATAATCTGGTAGCTCCACGCACTACCATACCGATAGTACACAATCGTCTGGAACGATTGCCCTTTCATCGGCGCACCCCATCGGACATCTACATAGTCGGCCGACTTCCCAATCTCCACATCGGGCTTCTTTAACGAAGGCGCACTCAACCAATCGGTCACCGGCACCAATGCCTGCTGCCTGTAAACCCCCTTAAGCAAGCGAGCCTTCAAACTGTCGTTTCGCAGTACCGGAGATACACTCCAATGCACCACACCTGGGCTTTCCGATAAAATGCCTCTCGTTATCATAATTTGATTTTCAACCTCATCAGCACCATCTTCACCGCGCCCACCAGCCGAAACATTAATTCCCGGCCATAAATGCCTTTGATGCGTATTCTGTTCCTGCCACCAATTCAGCAGGACTGGAAAACTCTGTGGAATTCTATTGATTGGCCAATACAATTGGGGCGAAAAATAATCTACCCAGCCCTCATTCAACCACAATTTCGCATCCGCATACAGCGTGTTATACTGATCCATGCCTGCGATCGATGATGGGTAGCCCGGGCGCCAAATACCAAAAGGACTAAGACCAAATTTCACATCCTCCTTCACTTCTTTGATCCCCGCATATACCTTTTGAATAAACTCGTTCACACTCTTCCGGCGCCAATCTGCTCGCGACAATTTCCCGCCGCTCTGCTGATACCGTTCCCAACTAGCATCGTCAGGAAAATCCTTCCCACCGTTATAGGACTCGTAAGGATAAAAATAATCATCAAAATGAATCCCATCTACATCATATCTAGTTACTATATCTTTCACTACCGCCAGCGAATGCGCTTGCGTACTTTCCAGCGATGGGTCAAACCACCAATAACCCTGTTCCAGTCGCACCACCGATTCAGGTATCTTGTGAATAATCGATGTGGCGCCAGGTTCCTTACCACTACTTGTATGATGCGCACGATACGGGTTCAGCCACGCATGCAGCTCCATTCCTCTGGCGTGCGCCTCACGAATCCAAAACTCCAAAGGGTCATAAAACGGGTCTGGTGCTTTGCCTTGCTCACCCGTCAGATAATAAGACCATGGTTCCAGCTCACTTGCATAGAGCGCGTCCGCTTGTGGCCGCACCTGAAAGACCACCGCGTTGAAATTTAATTTCTCTAGAGAATCCAATAATGCGATAGCCTCCTTTTGCTGTTGTTCAACCGAAAGACCAGGTTTACTTGGCCAGTTAATATTTGCTACCGTAGCCACCCATGCCGCTCTAAACTCTCGCGGCACATCAACAGGTCCAGTTTGCAGGTCACGATCTATGCTCTTCTTGTCGCCAGAACCTACAAGAACTTGAGACGATGAACAAGCCCATAAACTCGTTATAAAAATAGCGACCGCTAAATAGCGCGATAAAAGAAGAGGAAATTTCATAATGGTATAGGTTAAATAAGCTTCCCAAAGATGCATGATATTTTTCAACTATGCAAAAACAGGCAAAGAAAAGCTATATATACAACTCGGCTTTAAATAAAGAAAGGATGCTGCCAAGTTACTTGCCAGCATCCTTTGAAACAAAAACATAAGGGTATCTAAATCCCGTTAATCCAATACACCAATCATATAAAAGTCCGGATCATCCGCATCAATGATCTTCCCGAAGACATTCGCTCCGTCAATATGAAAATCAAGCTTAATTCGCATACCATCGAATTTTTCAATGAATGTTAGAGACTCTTCCTCATCATAGCGGCTTCCTGTGATACCATCTTCATTCAACGTCATTGTAAACACACCTTCAGAGTCAAGTGTGTAATTATATGGATAGTAAGTTGTCCAACCACTATTACCACCATTCTGACTTACGAAAAAGCCTAACATTAGACGTTCATTGACCGTATCAAACTCAACAGTTAAATGGCCGTAATCGAACGTGAACCGTCCAGGAGCTCCAGGTCCAATATCCGTAATATACTGATTCCACATGGTATTAAAGCTTTCTGAACCACCTGGAATCAGAGTTTGTGGAAAATACATAGTTGAATATTGCGTCCCCATAAGCATGTATAGCGGTACAAGGGGTGCTGGAGATGTTTTTACTTCCATCTCATCGCCAGCGTAAGTAATGGCCGTAAATCCATCATTCCATAAAACTTCTTGGACATGGATACCATTATAAGACAACGTATCTTTCAAATGAATACCATTAACAGAAAATGCAAAAGGCTGTTTCTCAGACTTAACCTCCCCTGACTCCACCCAAACAAAGCTTGCCTCACGTATTCCCCAATTAATTGAAAGTTGCACCTTTTCATCACTCTCAGTGTCAATATACAGATTTGGATTAGCAGTTAGATACTCCACCATACCTTGTAATCGCTCGCTAAATCCACCATTTAAATACAGTTCCTGCTCTTCTTCCGTAGCCTTAATCAACAAAAACTCGCTTCTCCGCTTTTTACCGATAAGTTTCAGTGTGTCATTAGACTGTTCTCTAAATTCAAACTCAAAATCAGACTCAAAGCCCGATCCTGCAGTTCCACCAGCTTCCGAAGGATCTGGGTTCGCCAACATGTGAATGTAGTTATCGGTATCAAAAAGAAGAGATGGTGCCATGACTGCTTTTAATCGATAGCCACTTTCCCGTAGTTCAGATGCCATCTCCTCCCCGAGATCGGCTAACATTTTCACACGGTCATCATCTGAGAACTCCATGTAATAACCCGAACCAATTCCTCCATCTGAATACAAATAAGCTTTCCAACCATATTCATGATTTATTAATTCTTGTTCGTACTCTGCTAACGCCTTATACATCCGTTCTTCTGGTTTTTCTCCTTTAATTGGAGTGAAGGTATCCTCCTTACAACCTGAAAAGGCAATTAGAGCTATTACAATTAATATAACATATTTTTTCATTGTTCTTTTCTTTAAATTTTAACTATCCAGCCGTTAGGTCACCGTAGAAATAAGAACTTGGGTTATCCTTCTTAGCAAAACCACCCTTCCGATCCCGTGTATTAGGCAGAATATCAGTTACCCACTTAGCGATGAAAACTGAACTTTGTAAATAATCCTGCATTGGTTGAAAGCCGGCGCCTACAACACCAAAATTGCCATATGCTGTTTCATCGCCTCGATTTTCTACCAGTGTGAAGGTAGTCGTCCCATCATCGTCTACTACCATATCAAAATCCACATCCGCATTGAAAGTTGTTCCCGCTGTATTTTGATAGATATATCGAACTCTTAACTCCGTAACACCATCAAAGTGAAACTCCATTCTTTGGAATGATCTACCTGCATTACCTATAGCCGCCAATGCCGCTGTAGTTTCATTCCATACCGCTTCATAGGCAGCAGATTTAACTGATTGGGTCGCGAGGTCAATAGTCATTTGCGCAAAGCCATTATCTTGAAGCCTCTCCGCAAAAGGAGTTGGAGGAGTAACCACTTCCAACTTTTGTTGAATATTGTCTTGCAATGCGCGGAAGTCGATACCAAATGAAAGATTGAAGTAATCCACCACGATTTGTTCCTTTTGCCTCAATCGGTCCTGTGCAGTTTCAGGCGCAGATGCTACGTATTCATCAAACCAATATTGTCCTTCAATAAGTAAATGAGAGGTCATCTCCGCAAAGTCTTCGCCTGGATTCATACGAGCATATTGAGATATAAAACCAAGAGCTTTTGCGTCCGCAGCCGACTCCGATGTCCAGTTACTCGTAAATTCCGGTGATATCACTCCAAATTCTGGCGGGATACTCACCACTTGGTTAATAATATGAGCAAACTCATGATGCACAGTGCGCATCATTCGCTTTACTGCGGCCCCATTAGATTTATCGAAATTATTGATTACTGTGAGATAAATCTTACGCCCGCCTTCGGCCGTTCCTAGTGTGATCGTACCATTATCATTGTATTCAGGACTTCCCACCAATACAATCTGCTTTGGGGCAATGGGTTTAAAAAAAGCAGCACCGGCAACTTCCATATAAGGTTTAATCCAAACGTCCCTGATAGCCTCCATTGCCGGTTGAACTTTTTCCTCCTTCGGCGGTGTGATATCTTTATTCACAGGCGACAATGAACGCTGCCATCTATATTCAACGGATATATTATAAGGGTCTAAAAACTCTTGGGTCAACCAATCGTCTAATGGTCCCTTAACATAGTCGTCTACATTATACTTCGAAAAATCTACATCTAAGGCCTCTTCTTTCTCGCAGGACGCAAGAAACATCCCCGAAAAGAGAAATGAAAATATGAGTATATAATTAATTTTTTTCATCTTCATGATTTATTAATAGTTAGCGAGGGTTTCTTTCGATTCCAGACTTCTCAACTTCTTCAGGCAACTGAAAAAGTCGTCTAGGATCATCTGGTTCCAGAGTGATAAACGTCTCCTTTTTATTTACATCAATTAAATTGTGAGTGACTGGCAACCGATGACGGAGAATATCAAACCATCGAACTCCCTCCTGAATAAATTCTGCCTTTTTGAAGTCCAAAATCGTTTGAACAACACCTTCTTTCGGATCATCCGTCGCATAAAAGTCCGCGATCTTTTCTAAAGTCACCGCATGTTCGCTCTCATTATAATCCCGAATCCTTGTGCTAGCGAACGTGTTAATATCGCTTAAAGCTGCTTCAAAATTTCCGACTTCAGCATATGCTTCTGCACGATTCATTAAGGCTTCATCAGCAGTCAAGACCGGAACAATTGTATAAGGGAAACCAATAGTAGCGTTTGCACTAGTCCGAACAAAATGTTCGCGCCATTTTAACAAAGTATAATTCGGCACCCCATAACTCCAAATACGGTGATCAAAATTGGTCCCCGTCACATTGTCATTAATAAATAACTGCGTGTTCATCTTAATTCCAAAGCCAAAGCGCGGCGAAGTTGTCCGCGCCCAAAGAGAAGCTGTTTCAATCAACAGAAGATTTGAGTTTTCTGTCGCTTTTGTGAAATTAATTTGCATCTCTCCTGAACCGTAGCTATAATAACGAGTAGCCCAAGGACGGAGATTTGATTTAAAGTCGCCACTGGGATAAATATTGTTCACATGCTCAATTACCTTATCGTATTCACCCTTAAACAAATAAAAGCGTGCCGCAAACGCATGTGCAGCAGCAATGTTGAAGTGATATTTCGGCACATTATAAGCTGAGTTCTTTATTAAAGGAAGGCCTTCCTCCAAATCTTTCTCGATCATCTCATAAGTGGAAGCAACCGTTCCACGATCATATTGACCAAACACCACCGTTTCCGGTTCAGTAACATATGGTATTCCCGGTGAGGAATTATCGCCTGCTGGGTCATAAGTCTTAGCATAAAGCACTGCGAGCATAAAATGTGCGTAAGCGCGGGCGACTAAGGCTTCGCCTTTATAA
The DNA here is from genome assembly GCF_042159835.1 of Albibacterium profundi. NCBI lineage: Bacteria > Pseudomonadati > Bacteroidota > Sphingobacteriia > Sphingobacteriales > Sphingobacteriaceae > Albibacterium > Albibacterium profundi. Next base: position 992,265 of record NZ_JBBVGT010000002.1, read on the forward strand.
GGCAGATACTCCTCATTGTCCGATTCCTCCGCGATTGCCGCCAAAGCCTGATTTGCTGCGGCGATCGCTTCATAGCTATTATTCCAATAAAACGTTGGAGATCCTTGTGCCCGACTATCTACATCTTCCCAATGATATGGGTCGACATAACGCTGATCTTCACTGCCTACGCCCTCTCCCTTATCCTCTGCGTTATCTGATGCAGATTCAGCGAAAGTTATATAGTCAGCTTTCGGATAAGCGGAAACCAACAGTTCCCCAACTTTTTCTACTGAATTAAGCTTCGTCCTCATATCCGGCGCATGCTCGAGATACTTTTTACACCCTGCTGAAAAGATAAGAGCGGCACCCAGTATATATATAAATGTATATTGTTTTCTATTTTTCATATCCATTACTATTAAAACCCAACTTTTAACGATAGTGTAAATTGTCTTGGCATTGGCAAAGCAACCCCACCAGATCCGAAGAACTCAGGATCCTGTCCATTTAATCTACTATCCGAATAGATTAACCAAAGATTATTTGCCACTAGACTTAAGGATGCATTTGTTACACCTAGCTTCTTAAAGGCATTCGATGGTAGTTGGTAAGATAAGTTAACCTGCTTTAGGCGGACAAAGTCGCCATCAGCTACCCTCACAGATGAATAGTTATAACTATTATATGGATTCTGACTACCTACTCTAGATGCTACATAGCGGTCCATAATCGATGGTACATTCGTCCATTCTTCGTCACCCGGCATTACCCAGCGGTTTAAGAAGTCCTTAGACATTGAAGACTGATCAGTATAGCTGTTTCTAAACGAAGGATCCAGTCGCACCTTGTTCCCCTGTGCAAAGGTCACTAGTGCAGAAAGTGATACGTTTTTAAATTTAACCGAGTTATAGAAACCACCTGTAAAAACAGGATCTACCGGGCCCTCATATGTTAGATATTGAGACTCATCGCTTTGGAAATATACTTCACTACTTTCTTCACCATCTTCATTAATAAAAACTGGATAACCCTCGTCATGATCTAGTCCGACAAATGGAATCGAGAATAATCCTCGGTAAGGATATCCTTCTTTCGGACCGCCGTCTTGCACAATCAAGCTCCAAATGTTAGGCTTGTTTTCCAACTTCGTAATTTCACCCACATGGTATCCGAAGTTAAACTGCGTTCTCCAAGTCCAGTCCGACGTTCTTACTGCAGTTGCACCTAACGTTCCCTCTAATCCATGGGATTCCATATCAGCATAATTGGCCATTTTCACTTCTTCACCACCAATCCCGGAGGTTCGGATTGCTCCAATCAAATCAAAGCTACTTCTCTTGTACCAATCAACTGTTAGAGTGATCCGATTATTGAGAAAGCCAATATCAGCGCCAATATTGGTTTCATATTGTTTTTCCCACGTCAATTCGGAATTCTCCAAACCAGCAATTAACAAGGCAGTTTCCATTTCTGATAAATAAGGTCTTCTTGTACTCTGGTTTTGAAGCACCAAACTAGAATTACTCGCCGCACCCATACTAGCTGTTAAACCATATGTAGCACGAAGAGTAGCTTGACTCACCACATTTTGAGACTGCATAAAGGGCTCTGTATCAATATTCCACGCACCGCTCACGTTCCATGTTGGCAACCAGCGGGCTGTTCGTGACTCACCCAGTAAGTTCGAGCCGTCATAACGTAGAGTTGCATTCAAACTGTATTTCCCATCGTATGAATATGCTGCACGACCCATATAGGCCAAGTAACGATCGTAACGATAGGTCATGCCATAATAGTTCAGATTGCCTTCCACATTTTGTTTCACAATGTTCGGATCGATATAAGGCACACCGCCACGATCAAACTGATAGCCATAGCCATCAAAAAATCGATTCTGCCGATTAGCAAAACGCATTTCCGCTGATGAATATACATTCACCATATGCTTTTCGTCAAAAGTATGATTCCACTCCACACCATGACGCATATAGTAACTAACAAGGCCGTCTGATTCTGTATTATAGAACCCTCCATAAGGGAGCACCGAAACTGGCAATGCAGTGGGATTATCAGGATTACTATATAAAAACCTATTTGCATTTCTAATCGTTGCATCCTCTGGAAAGATACCGGCCCTATAAGCCTGCGGCATATTCGAGTTTTCATGAATCTTATGCTCTTGATCCGTTTTCGCATAACGATAAGCACCGTCGAACGAATAGCGCAGTTCATCAAGAATATTATACTTCAATCCACCTTGCACCTTGAAATCTATCATCGTCAAGTCCATGGTATTATATTCCAATTCATTAAAAATATTAAACGGAGCATAATACCTTGTGAAATATTCCAGATCACCGTTTTCGTCAAAGGCAGTCATGGTACGACTGGTATTCAGCGCATAGCTAAATGGGTTTATGTCAAAATCACGATCATACTCACCAGTTACAGGATTACTTTTACGACCCTGAGATCCCGGTGCCTGCTGATCCCTTATGGAACCCTGAGTAATTAACTCGATCGAGAGGCGGTCGTTAAGCTGGAACGTACCACGAACGTTCCCTGTGAATCGCTTTACTTGATCACCAATAGTCCAACCGTTATCATGCAGAAAAGACGTAGAACCATAGAATTGTGAACGTTCTGAACCAGATGTCAAGCTCACCGAATGCTCTTGCATCAATGAATTATCAAACAGTAGATCAAACCAATTTGTATTGGCTTTCGCATACCGTTGAAGAAAATCAACCTCCGACCCAACATCATTTCGTAGTGTAAAACTATCAGTGTCAGGGTTGTATTCGTACATTTGATTATACATCTTCGAGAAGATCCCCCCTTCAGACGATCTCGATGCACCCGCATGATTCAGAAACCCTTTATTTTTCATTTCAATAAAAACCGACATTTGGTCTGCCGAGTTCAAAATATCGAAGGTACTATAAGTAGGTTTTAAATAGGTCGAGAAATTTCCCGTATATGACACTACTGGTTTACCGTCGGTCTTTCTACCCTTCTTGGTTGTTACAACAATCACCCCGTTCATCGCCCTCGCACCATAAAGCGCCGTAGCAGAAGCATCTTTTAGAATTTCAAAGCTCGCAATATCATCCGGATTTAAGCCTGCCACCGAAGAACCAATCAATGTTGAAGGGTCACCGGTCGACAATTGCTCATTGGAAATATTCACCACATCTTCTAGGATAATGCCATCGATCACCCATAAAGGTTTATTATCACCAGTTATCGACGTCGCACCCCGGATCCTGATTTTAGGAGCAGCTCCGAACGTCCCCGAAACATTCTGCACCGATACGCCCGCTACTTGCCCTTCCAGCATCCGACTCACATCGGCAATTCCATCACGCTTGACGTCCTCTGCCTTCAAGGTTGCTGAAGCTCCCGTAAAAAACTTCCGACTCAAGTTTTGATATCCTGTAGAAACCACTTCCACATCGCGTAAAACACTTACATCCATCTCTAACTGAAGATTAATTGTGTTTGCAGTCCCTACAGAACGTTCAATTGATTTATATCCCAGCATATTGAAAACGAGCACATCGCCTTGCGAAGCATTGATCGCATACCGTCCATTTTCATCAGTGCTGGTAGCCTGCTGCGAACCTTTGATTAGAATAGTGACTCCTGGCATTGGTGAGCCGTTCTCATCAGTAACGACCCCACTTATAAGCTGCTGCTTGAAACTTGTTGCCGACGCAGGAACGGGTGAACTACGTCTTACCACAACTACATTATCTTCAATTGTGTACGTTAGAGGTTGATCTCTAAAGATAGTCTCCAGTACTTCTTCAATAGAAGCATTTTCCACATCAATGTTTACCGGATTCGCCTCGCTAAGCATCTCTGGACTATAAATAAAGTCCAAACCATTTTTTTCGTTCAACTCCGAAAAAATCTGCTTAATTGACGTATTGGTTTCATTTAAGGTGATTCGCTGGGCAAAGCCTTCTGCGCTTACTTGCATTAGCGCTACAATCAAAAAGGCAATCGTTAAATTAACACGCATAATTATCTTCTTATAAATAAGAATGTCTAACAACGCGGGATGCTTCTTTCGAGCAGTCATATGCAGGCGCTTGAGAAAAGCCTGTATCCCCGCCTTGAACTTAAGGTAGAATTTCATACATTTGAATTGTTTGGGTTTAAATTGTAAGTTTTTAACAAACTGGTACTCAACAGTCCGGCGATGGTTGCAACATCTCCGGACATTTTTTTAATATGTTGTGTAAGTTTTATCGCATCACCGTAACCCTCCTTTCCAACCCGTTCGCTTTTTTTACTTCATTCACTTCAAAACGAACGATTCCGGTCAATGCTAATTTTTCCAAAACCTTATCTATATTATCGTATTGAGACAAGGAGCCAGTAAAGTTTACCCCTTTCATGTTCCCGTTATAGACCACGTTTACATCATACCATCGACCTATCCTCTTCATAATCTCTGTGATATTTTCACCGGTAAACACAAATTTACCTTTTGTCCAGGCCACCGCTTTGTCCGCTGGGATCTGTTCGTCTATAAATTCGTTTCTATCCCAACGAACAGTTTCACCAACATTTAAGATTCTTTCCACCTTTGATAAATCATCAGCAATTGCAGTTAACCGCACCTTACCCTCTAGTAGCGTAGTTTGTGTAGAAGCATCGTCCTCATAGGCGGTCACATTAAAATGCGTTCCCAACACTTCTATTTCTTGATTGGCGGTGCTTACAATAAACGGCACCTTTTTCTTCCCATTTGCTGATAACTGTGGTTTAATCTCAAAGTATGCTTCACCTGTCAAATACACTACTCGTTCATTATCATCAAAACTCGTTTGATACCGAATAGATGATGCAGAGTTCAACCAGACGAGGCTGCCGTCAGGCAATGTTACCTTGAACTGGCCACCACGCGGCGTACTCATCGTATTAAAAGGAGCATCCTCTTGTCCCAAAACATGATCTAATACCGTATAAGAAATTGCTCCATCTTCATTTTTGACAACTTTAAAGCCTTCTTCCTGAATTGCTTCACCCACGGCGATCGTTTTTAAATCAATCTTAGTCCCATTTTCCAATGTTAAAATAGCTTTATTCCCACCCGGCGAAACAACAATCTCGTTTTTTACCATTTCATCACTCCCCAAGTCAATACTCTGTTGCAGGTAGAGAAACAGTCCTAGAGACAACACAGCTATTGCTATAACGGCGACTTTTAAAGTCCATCTCCATTCCGTATGTTTCCTTTTTTGCCCATTATTTAGTGATGCTAATTCAGGTCTACTAATAAGTTCACGCCAAATTCGCGAACGGATATTCGTCTGTTCCAATTCGTTAAAACCATCCAGAAAATCCCTTTTTCTACCAAAATGTTTATACCATTGGTCTAGCTCCTCTCTTTCTGAAGAAGTTGCTCGGGGCGTTTTACAGATATCAATCAAATAGGACAGTCGTTCCTTGGTCATAGCATGAGATTCTATAACCTATATCGTTTAAAGTCGGATTACCCCTTGCTTTAGGTAGAAAAAAATTAATAAGGTATATATGAGATAAGAAAAATCAGTGAATAGAGGTATAATTCCGTCATGTAACTTCTAAGAAGTTTTCTTGCATACGAGATATGTCCTTCCACTGTTTTTTCTGAAATCTGAAGCATCTCAGCTATCATCTTATTGCTCAGATCTTGTTGTTTCATTAAAAATACTTCACGACACCTTTTAGGCAAGGTCTCTGAGAATTCAATAATCTTTTCCTTTACTTCCTTTTCCTCCAACAGATCGTGGCTGGAGATAGCAGTCACTGGCGGCTGGACAGAAAGCGTGTCTTGATATTTTTTTGATGAAATCTGTTTACGAATTTCATCAATGACTTTGTTTTTTAGAACCGAATGAAGATACGGTGATAGTGAATCGCTAACTTGTACAGTGTCTCTTTTAACATATAGATTCAAAAAAGTCTCTTGAACCATCTCTTCAGCGAGCGGAGCACTTTGAAGCTTTTGGTAAGCCGAATTATATAGCACCCTCCAGTAGCGATTGTATATCTCTTGAAATGCTAACCCATTGTCCTTTCTTACCAAGGCAAGCAGTTGTAGATCATTCAAGCTCTTCATTTGACTTCAAAAAAGATTGTATCAATAATTTAGTATTGTGAAGTTAATAAAAAATAATTGTAAAACTATTGATACCGAAAAAGATCATCGCCTTTTTCCACGCAACCAATTATGAAATCTTTTCGATGGCGTTTCTTTATCTGGATTACCGATTAATGTTCCATAAGGTTTGAGCGAATCCACATGATCAAAGACAATTTTAACCATGCTCAATAAGGGTACAAACAAAATCATACCGGGTATGCCCCATACAAAACCACCGCAGATAATAATTAAAATCGTAGCTAGAGCACTTAACTTCACTTCGCCACCCATAAAAAACGGCGTTACGAAATAATTATCAATTCCTTGAATCACGCTAAAGGTAATGATTACCCAAATAGCCGGTTCAAAACTATCAAATGTTACCAAAGCCATAATCACTGGAAATACCGCTGCCAATATCGGCCCAACATAGGGAATGATGTTTACGATGGCTGCTGCCCCCGCCAACAAGAGAGCATTTTCAACACCAATCGCAACCAATGCAATATAATAAAGCACAAACAAGATACTCATGGAAATGATGCGACCTAATAAATATTGTTGCGAAACTTTGGTTATCCGATTCAGCACCTCATGCTTCTCACCCTTGTCCTCCATCTTCAAAATCTGGAAAAAGAAAGCACGATATTTCTCCTTATCAAATAGCAATAAGAATGTCACTACCAACGTAATAATGATCTGCACGATTACCCCGGTAACCCCTGTCAACAGCGTAGTGAAATAAGTAGCCGACGATTCCCCCATCGTCTTCACCTGTGATTTAAGGTATTCCTTTTGTGACTCTACCGAATAGTTGAATGTCGTTTGCACATAGTCATGAAGATAGTTTATCAGCTCATTTGCCCGCTGTTCAATTCGTGGAAGCTCATTCTTCAAACTAGCCACCTGACCCACCAGCACCATCATGATCATAAAGATAAAAGCAAGAAGAATGACGATCACAAGAATCGTTGAAAAGACCCTTTTCCAACCTTTACGATCAAGAAAATCAATCAGTGGAACCATCAGCATGGCTAAAACTCCGGCAAAAGCAATGGGTATTAGTATTGGCTTTCCATAGATAAGGACGACCACCAACAATATCCAAAACAAAAGAAAATGGTTAACCTTGGCGATGAGGCTTTTCATAAGAGATAATTCTTGTTAGAATTTAACAGCGAACTGACATGAATGTTTTATCGTCTATTTACAGACAGTGGGTGTCGATCTCAGACCTTTACACGCTATATTGATTAAAAATAAGACAAAAAAAGGGGCTACTTATCGCAGCCCCTTATATTAAATATACAAAAAATCCGGTTTTAACTGTATACTACTTCTTTTTTACAAGTTTTTGTACACCCCAGTGTCCACTTGGAGGTAAATCATAATCTAAATATAGCGTTTCAGTCGCTTCGTCATAATAGTTCTTCGCTGGATCCAACGTACCCGCTGCAACTGAAGATTCACCAAGTCCAGATACCGCTACACTTATAACTTGTGTCGGATTTTCAGGATCTAATGTCACCGTTGTCTCGTTACTATATATTCCGATAAACGGAGCTGTAACAACTAAAGGTGTTACCGTTGAAAATGTTTGTTCATTTTCTCCAGACCCGGCAGACGATTGGAACGTGTTAACATAAGTACCGTCCAAGATTGATTTCGGAGAAACGGCATAGAGTCCAGCCCCAAAGTTACCACTAATTTCTCCAACAGATGCGGATTCGATTCTGATTGGTAACCCGTAATCAGTACTTAAGTCAAACAGACCTAACTTAATTTTAACAGGGATAGTTACTCTTTTTTCACCTTGTTTAATTACTGCGGAACCGCCGTTCGCTATTTCCAACCAGTCGGCGGGAATTACTTCATAATTGGCGTCATTATCCGCGTTATAAGTTTCCGCGATAGTTGGATCAACAACGATTTTAACATTTATGTCACTTGGTGCAGTTTCTGCACCTGAGTAACTAACTACCAAATCTAGTTCAACTTCATCCTGTGGATCAAACGCAAGCGTCCAACTCGGATATGTAGACCCAGTCTCCGGAGATGTAACAGGAGCAATATTATACAATTCGATTACATTCGGAATATATCCGGGCGCTTCTGGTCCAACGATAGCATCGTCTTTCAGACAGGATGAAAATCCGACTGCCAGAAAGAGCGCAATTACATATATTATTTTTTTCATTTTTTTTACTTTTACTATTTAGCCCAAAAGATCTTATCAGTGTCTGGATTAATGGCAATAACATTACTGCTATTATACTTGAATTCACTTTCCGGATACAAGAGTCTTGTAGGAAGACGATCCGGTGTGGATGCTTGTGATACGAGTGACACCATCGAGTTCACGGCGTTCCCCTGAGGGTTCGCAACCGTTGTCGGGTATCCTGTTCTTCGGTAATCGTTCCATGCTTCATGACCCATAATCATATTATAAGCAATATACTTTTGCGTAATGATTGCCTCCAACTTCTGCTCATTCGATCCAGAGAAGTTTACCAAAGGATTATTGCTGTTTGCCGCAAAGTATGCAGCAGCGTCGCCTTCAAAATCTCTGTCTGCGGGAATCGACCCTGCCGCATCTTTATAAAGATACGCGAATGATGCGATCACGCCATTTTCAAAATCTTCCTTTGCATCTCCTGAAATTATTCCTTTAAGAACAGCCTCAGCTTTGTTTAGGTAAACTTCTGCCGCTAGCATTAGAGGTTGACCTGCGTCGTAACCTTTAAAGATTCCCAATTCACTATAGGAAGTCGAACTTGAGCCAATGAACCATGAATTCGGGTTTTCTCCTCTTTCAGCATCCGAACCTTCATAACCTAACTGGTTAGTTGGTGCTGATCCGTTAGAGAAAGCTTTGTATACAGCAGCTCCACGAGCATTGTCGGAAATTTTATCACCGCTATAGAATCCTAACACATATGGAGTAGGTACAAACTGCCCCCCCCTTGTTTGTCTCGTACCTGCTGCATTGTATGCCCAGTTGTTCCATAGTCTGTTTTGTTTGTCTTCAATCTTCGCATATCCCGGGTTAACAATTGCATCGTCTTCTAAAAAACCAATGGATTCGTCGAAGGTTTTGTTCGAAAATGCTACTTTATCTCCGCCTCTGATAATCAATTTTAATTTTAGAGATTGTGCAAATTGAGCCCAGCTCAGCATATCACCACCAAACATCGGATCTTGGGCATCGCCAAGTTCAAGAGTCACCTCTTCATCCGCCTCCATAATGGTCGTAAATGCTTGATCAACGAGATCGGTAATCTCCTTATAGATAGTTACAGCGTCGTCATAAGGAACAGCTAATTGAGCATTTCCTTGAAAAGCTTGACTATAAGGAACATCATTATATGTGTCAACTAATAACTGAAAGTTATAAGCCTTCATAATTTTAGCGATCGCATTGAAATATGCATATTGTTCTTTACCCTCCCCTTCGGTATCGTTAATCACGTACTCAAAGTCATTGAGAATATCGTAAGAAGTATTCCAAAGAACTTGAAAGTCTGTAGTGGTATAATTGTAGGTGATGATTGAGCCCCAACCACTAACTCCTCCACCATTGGCATAATAACCAACTGTTTGACCACCGTAAACATTATAGTTATAAATATGGTTGGCGGTCGCTGTAATAGCCTGAGGTAATATCAACTCAGGAGTCGCTGTTAGCGCTTCGTTGGGATTTTCGTTGATGTCCAGAAACTTCTTACAAGAAGTGCCGGTGACAACAATGAGACCTATTAATAATAAATTAAATATTTTTTTCATTTGTATCAACTTTTAAAAAGTAAGAGAAACGGTTAATCCAAAGTATCTTGATGGTGGCGTCTGTCCTAGGTTTGCTAAGCCAATAGCATTACCGTTATTTAAACCATCACCGTCGCTATATTCAGGATCAGTATAAATATTAGTTTTCGGAGTCCACATAAATAAGTTACGACCTTGTAAGCTCAGACGTGCGCCTTCAATAAATTGACTGCGCGCTAAGAATTCTTTTGGCAAGTCGTAGCTCAAAGCAATCTCTCTCAACTTCCAAAATGCACCAGAGATAACGTAATTTTCATCAATACCAGTACGTGTACCAGCCATTGTCCAGAATCCAGGACCTCCATCTCTCACTGTAATATTTGTGTTCGGCACGTAGTTCCCAGATTCATCTAAATATGAAGAATTTGGAATAACGAAACGATCACGATCATAATAAGTCGTTGCTATAGACGATCCTGAGAAATCGATTGTCGATCCCGCAAAGAAGTAAGAGTATCCACCACGATATTCTGCCAAGGCACTTAATGTTAACTGTCTCCAGGTTACTCCAAGATCTAGCCCTAAAATATGTTTAGGTGCAGCGTTACCCAAAATAGATATATTTTGGCTTTCGGTTGGATAACCAGAGCTTGGATCAACTATAATTCTTCCTTGATCATCGCGCTCATGAGTACTACCCATAAGTACTGGGAATGGCTGTCCTTTTACGGCATATGAACCAGCTCCAGAACCATAAGCTCCTAACTGCAACTGATCGGCGTCATCGGATACTTCCAATACCTCATTATCATAATAACTGAAATTACCACCAACACTTACTTCCCAGTCTGCTGTACGAATAGGAACTAAACGCAATGAGGTCTCAATACCTCTACTGCTTGTTTTCGCAGCATTTAGCAGATATGTCGAGAATCCTGTAGTTGATGAAACCCCCGTACGAACTGTTTGATCAGTCGTTTGATTATCAAAGTAGGTAAACCGCGTCTGGATACGATTTGTCCAAAAGTTCGCGTCAAACCCGAATTCGTAACCATTGGTTATTTCCGGATTTAGATTGGCAGCAACCATGGTATTATTAATGGTAAAGCCACCTGTACCGCTATATGGATAACCTGCACCTTGCCCGAAAGTCGGGTCTAGTTTATATGCGCCAAATTGGCTACGGTTACCGAGGTTCACGTTACCTGTCTTAGATATGCCAGCACGTAATTTAACAAAGTCAATTCCTTCAATGTCTTGTAAACTCTCAATCGCATCCGTTGCAATAAACGAAACGTCCGCAGCAGGATAGAAGAAAGAATTATTATCTGAAGCAAGTGTAGACGTCCAGTCATTTCTTCCAGTGATGTGTAAGAATAAATAATTACGGTAACCGATATTTAAATCTCCGTAAAGACCTACTTGTCTCGCTGTGTAATTTGATTCAGTAGCTGTTGGAGGATTCGTACTGTTCCCTAAGTTGAACAACCCCGGAATAACGAGACCAAGAACTTCCGCATCTGCACTTCTGGTCTGATCTTGACGAACAGCAGCACCAAGAGTTAAACGGAATGTGAAGTCATCCACATCTTTCTTCAAACCAGCCATAAAGTCGCTGTTTACACGCGTTGTAGACATACTGTTTTCATAGGTCAAACCGGCGATATCTTGAACTTTATAAGTTGAAGCTTGTGCTTGATTTTTCGTGAACGGAGAATATGTGTAAATATCCTGGAATTCCTTCGCGGTATAACTTCTAGAAGTTAATCCGATACGATAAGTAAAATCTAACCAATCAAGAGGCGCATATTTTAACTCAACTCCACCAATTACATATTCATTACGTGCGTTCCGACGGTTATTGTCTGCCGTAAAATACGGGTTGTTGTAATAAGCGTTATAGTAACCATCAGGACTAGCAAATGGATCATTTCTCCAATCTTTATATGCAGTTACAGGAATATTAGCCGGCGTCTGCAACAATTGATCATAAAGAGTTGCTGTCGATGTTGTAATATCGTAGTTATTTTGAGTATAACTTGAACTAACCGTTGCAGTTAAATTTTTAGCCATCTCGTACGTACCATTGAAACGAACTGTTGCACGGTTAAATAAATCGCCGGGAGTCGTGCCTTCAACATCTGCGTATTGAGCAGATAAGTACATTGTACCGCGATCGGTCCCAGTCGATACAGCTAAATCAGTTTGATTCGTGTAACCGTTCTGCCAGAACTCCTTCTTCTCGTCTGTTGCTGCGTATGGGACACTTTGTAAAGTAGCATCAGGATATGGTAAAATATACCCGATCTCTCTCATTGAACCATCAAACTTCGGCCCAAACTGCTGATTTTCGTATGGAGTATAAATTTGCAAATCTCTATCGGATCCAGCACCGAAACTCGTTTGAAGATCAGGATAAAACGCGACCTGTTCGAATGTACTCGTATTAGATACTGTTACTCTTGTCGATCCCGCTTGTCCTTTCTTAGTCGTAATAATTAAAGCACCATTCGAAGCCTCTGATCCATATAATGCCGAAGCACCTGCACCATTTAAAACAGTAATATTGGCAACGTCACTCGGATTTAGGTTTCCAAGTACTTCATTCGGAACTACGATGTTATCTAACACGATTAACGCTTCATTATTTCCCGTTAACGAACGCATACCTCGGAGATTAACCCGGTAATTTGGATTAACTCCACCACTTGTCGCATTAATTCTCATACCGGCTACCTTACCACTCAAACCACTCGCGATGTTTACCGGACGAGCGGTGGTCAGATCAGCTGCTTTGATATCAGTAGAAGCGTAGCCTTGCGCTCTTTTTTGAACTTCGATACCACCAGCACTAATGACAACCTCACTCAAAGTACTTGCACTAGTCTGTAGCACAACGGACACATTTGTTCTGTTGCCCACGACAACGGACTGGCTCTCAAAACCTATATAACTAAAGGTCAATGAAGTCGCATTTGATGGCACAGTTAGGGAGTAGTTACCGTTCTGATCGGTTTGCGTTCCCTCGTTAGTACCATCGATCAAAACGGTCACGCCTGGTAAAGGCGAACCATCATCGCTGGCAGTTACCGTACCGGTAACCGTTTTGCTTTGTGCAAATGCTGTACCCACCAGCAACACACTTAGCATGAAAAAAACTAGTAATTTTTGTTTCATGTGTTTAAAATTAATTTGTTTTAGAAAATTTAAAAATGGGAAATCTGGAATCGGAGGGCGCAGTACTACTCCCTCGCAATAAATTCTTTCACTTAATCTGCTATTTGGATGTAACAATCTTTTCTTATATGTTCCTTTCTCTCTTGTAAAATTATTGTTAATTATAAACCAAACTTAAATGAATGTTTTAAGAAAATGCGGTAAGTAACATAATTGTTACGTAATTTTTAAGGATTTATGAACAATTCACGCAAATAATAACCATAAAATGCGAAAATAGCAATAATCATTACTATGCCTGCATTGCAAGTGTGTAACACTAAATACTCATTTGAATAGATGATTGAAAAATTTTAAATTGACAATTAAGGTACTATCATGAAACTGCTTTCATAGAAAATGCCATGTTGATTTGACATGGCATTTTCTATGAAAGCAGTTTAGCGAAATTTATATATCAACAACATCAGCTAGAAATGTCTTAACAATTCTGGTTTTCTTACTTCCGTCTTTAGGTATAACATCAAAACTTACCCGTATACCTACAGTAAGGTCAGTTGTCCGCGGACGAGGCCATCCTCTCGAAAAGAATGGATAAACTCCGGTATAAATGGTTTCTTCGCCAACCTCTTCTTCCGTTCCATAAATTTCAATTATACCGGTATCTGGCATGTCGAATAGAACCACTTCTTTAAATGGAATACCAAAATCTACCTCATCGGACAATGCATTATTAAATATAACGTCAAATGATGAATCGTCCACCGTATAATCTTGCCTTGTCACATAAGTCATACCATCAGACATTAGCTCTGATTGAACTTCTCGATTCACAACAGGTTTATCACTAACATAGAATACCCCTAACGGCTCATCATATAATGGTATATATCCGCTCGCCCCTGAATAATTGGTGCCCGGGGCGTAAATATTGGAAGCAGATACGAGGAAACTGCTTTCCAGCGCACCCTGCATTGATATATCACTCTTAATGCGTAAATTTACATTGTCGCTATTTTCGGCGCTTTTACCACCAAAAATTCCACTTAACAAGTTTTGTATTACGCCCGACACGCCGCTCGTAATATTTTTGGTAACAAGATCTTTAATTGAGTTAAACAGCTTTGTAGATAATTTCGGTTTTACCTTTTCCGCATCGCTCAAACCCTTGATGATTATATTGCCATCACCAATATTGTTAGTGTTGAAGGACGGGCTCACAGTTAAATCAAAACCAGGAAGAGATATGCTCCCTGTCACGGTTCCACTTGATTGCCCATTCATTGTTATCTGTGTAACTTGGTTAGAAATAATGGGCCACTGCAACCACAACGAAGTATAAGAAACATTTGCAAGATCAGGATCATATGCTAACTCATATTCGAAGGCGTACCAAGTCGCTTTTGCAACCTGCCATTGCTCTAATGTCGATGCCATCGTTTCGTTATTGTCAAAGTCGATAAGCGTAGTTGCTGCAAAATTCATAATAGGCGACGACTGTGCATAATTTCCTGCTGTCCCCAGCTTATGGACAATATTTTTCGATTCTATGAAATTACTATTACTGGGGATATAGTAATACATTCTCAGAACCCCTCTGTATTTATTGTACAACATAAAATAGAAATGTTCTGGTACTGCGGTAGGACTAAAGGTATTGTAAACTAGAGTCCAGCCATCCGTTTTTTTATAATCGTGAAGTATTTCTGGGGTAATCTGAGTACTAGCACCCGACGCCCACGGAACTAAAATTTGCGTATTATTGGGCATTGGCATAAAATCAGCATTTTCCCAGTCAAAATTATATGGGTTAACGCTATATAGGGTCATATCGTTACTTTCCATTAAATCGGTATGATCCAATCGAATATCATCTTTCGGAGCCTTTTTACACGAAGAGATGATAAAAAGAGAAATCCAAAAAAGCGGTATTAATAATTTTCTCATAATTTATTTTGGTTTGGTTTTATAATGTAAAAATTTTCGCTATTAATAATACTGCTACCTTTTTTAATAAAGGTGGCAGTATTATTAATCTATCTCCGGGCTTAAAACTTATCCCAGAACACTTTCCCGTCTGCTGCATCGCCACCTTCAACCTTAGCGGCTGCAGCTGAAACATTGTCTTCGTTAAGCGTATATTCGCTGGTTACATATGGCAAACGTGTAGGCATCGGTCCATCCGCATTTTGTGCCGGTGATAGCGCTGGGAAATCCAATCGTCTCCATTCTACCCATGCATCATAACCTCTATTGTATAGTGCAAGCCATTTTTGATTACCTATTGCTTCTTTGTAGTTAGAACCGGAAATCGTTATATTGACGTCGGGTTGCGCAAGGTATGTGGCTATGTCTGCGCCTCCTACACCCCAATACTCCATGGATGCAGTAATAGCATCATTATAGAGCGCAGTAGCATTTCCACCCCAACCTCTTGCAGCTGCTTCAGCTTTTATAAACAATACTTCAGAATAATCTAAAAGTAATGCTTCAAAGGTCGGATCGGTGATTTTATCGCTTACGTGTGAAAAATCATCGGATGGTGAGGTAACGCCCGGCGTTCCACCAACATATTCTCCGTCAATTTTATCTTTAAAAAAGAAATCCATTCTTGGGTCTTCCAAATCCTTCATCTTGTTTACAATGGTAGAAGCAATCACATAGTCCTTCCGTGAGGTAAATGGAGGAACCAAGTTAGCCGAAACCGGATTATTGTTGGGTGATGCTGCTTGATATGCAAACGCCGCATTGTCGGCATTGCTATTGAAAACTTTGTCTGCCGAAGCTGCGAATGCAGACTGAGCTGTAGCAGCATCAGCGTCAGCAATGGTGATCGCCATCTTAATTTTCAAACTATGTGCAAATTTTAACCACGCATTTATATCATCATAATAGATTAAATCAGAAGCTCCGAAGCCTTCGGCAGAAGGATCAAGTGCGGCAATAGCAGCATCTAAGCGACTGAATAAATCGGTGTAAATGGTTGCAGCATCATCATATACAGGTCTTCCAGTCTCCACTAAATTCAATGCTTCGGAATAAGGTACATCACCCCAAGTGTTCACAACAACCGTCCATGCATACACAGAAAGTATTTCGGTTAGTGCTACTTGATTGGCTTTGATTGCCGGATCCAAGAATTCGTCAGCTTCAATGGTTTCTTTACTCGTTTTCAAATCCATTAAAGCCTCACGATAAAACTGTGTCCAGAAATTGAGAGGTATATTTCTCGTGACGAAATCATAACGCGGCTCATCTTGATATGTAGTTGCGGTCCACTGTTGCATCCAAAATCGGAATACATTGCTGTTAACGTTTGGAGTAGTCAATATATCAGAAATAACCTTGGTTGAGTTAGCAAATAATGAGCCCGGCGTAACCTCAGATGGGTTTTTCTGGTCTATATTATAGTCGTCTAGACTCTTCACACATGACCCTAACAGAACCACAGGAAGAATTAATAAAAATATCTTTTTCATGTTTATTTTTTTTTTGAGGTTATTAGAATTTGAAACGTAAATTAAATCCTACTGACCTAACTGTCGGATAAGCCCCACTTTGGTAACCTTGAATATTACCAGAACTTAATCCTGCTTCCGGATCGGCATACGGTAAATTCTTGTGAATAATCCATAAGTTTCTACCGATTAATGACACGTCAATGCCTTTGATAGCTCTCGTTCTTTCTAGCCACTCTGAAGGCAGTGAATAAGTAATTGCTGCTTCTCTTAATTTTACATAGCTAGCATCGAAAAGGCCTACCGCAGTCGGATTGTTCGCATAACCATATGGTGTCACGGAAGAATCGTAGTTTTCAACACGAATGTCGTTTGGTGTACCATCTTCTTTTACTCCCGGCAGAATAACACCTCCACCTTGTGAAATCGGCAATCTAGAAGGGTTTCCTAAATCATTCAACCCAGCTGTTTCAGGATAAAGACCGGTCGCCATACCATAGTATTGATCTAGTGACCACACATCACCACCTTGCTTAATGTCAATTAGGAAATTAAGAGCAAAGTTTTTATAGGTGAACATATTCTGAATACCACCAGTCCAGTCAGGATTAATATCACCCATAACTGTGTTCGGATCTGAACTCAAGTAATACCCATCTTCACCTACAACTTTTTGACCATCTATATACTGATAGTCTACACCTCTAAACGTTCCAAAGGGCTGCCCCACGGTTGCATTTAACGACACACCACCTTGGAAAGTAGCAATCTGGAGATTCTTATTCCCTTCATATAGGTCTATAACCTCATTACGATTTCTTGAGAAGTTTGCATTGATCGTCCAAGAGAAATTATCTGTCTTAACGGGGATACCATAGGCTGAAATCTCAAAACCTTTATTCTCTATCGATCCAGCATTTACGAATTTAAATCCGTAACCGGTTGCTGTCGATACACTAACGCCCATAATCTGATCAAATGAAGTTGTTTGATAGTAACTAGCATCAAAACCCAAACGGGAGTTGAAGAATGCCATTTCAATACCTGCTTCCACACTACGGGTACGCTCAGGCAATAACTCCATATTTTGCTTATAAGAATAAACTGAAGTTTGGTGGATTCCGTTAAAAGGGAAGTTGATGATAAAAGTATCATATAAACTCAATGCAGGTGCATCGGCTCCTACTTGCGCATAATTCAACCTTACTTTACCGTAATTTAAAATGGATTTATCTTCGATTAAATTACTGAAAATAAAACCACCGGCAATAGACGGATACCAATACGTATTATTATCCTGTGGTAAGGTACTCGACTGGTCGCGACGAATCGTAGCGTCTAAGAAGTAAGTATCCTTATAACCAAAATTCGCTGAAGCGAAAATACCATCCACACCTATCCTACGATATTGCTCAACCGGTGCATCCATAGGAGAGAACGAATTGGATAGCGAATATAAACCTGGGAAGGCTAAGCCACCAACGGTTTCAGCATACACGCTAGAAAGCTCGCTTCTGCGAATATTACTACCTAGTAAACCGGTAAATGAAATGTCTTCGCTGATATCTCTGTTGAAATTAATTAATAAATCATAGTTTGTTTCGCTAAAAGTGCGATTAAACAAACTGTACCCAGGAACATCTGCTCCTCCTTGTGCCCAACGCTCCTCTTGCTTTTCTGTAGAACCATCATAGGTTACGCGACCAACAATGTTCATCCATTCCAAAGGAGTCCATGACAATGCGAAGTTTCCGAAATATCGGTTCCTAGTATCATTCTGGTAATTCTCAAATCTGGTGAAATATGGATTATTAGAATAGATCGGCGAAACTGCGGTATGATCTGACCAGTTCCAAGTTATATTTTGTTTATTTCTATAATAAGCAGCCTCCTGTTCTTTCATATCAACATTGGTTTGCCACCATTGTCTGAATTGCTGGTTTACATTATTTCCAGAGTATCCTGTACCAAATCTACCTAGTCCATCAATCTTTGAAAAATTAGCTGTACCAGAAGCTTTTAAGTTTTCAGTAATATCATAGGATCCACCTAAATTGAATATATTCTTAATGATTTTACTGTTCGGAAGAATACCTGTTTCGTCGTTTCTGGTATAACCAGCTTTAAAAGTTGCATTATCGCCACCGCCGTCCAACGTAATACTGTGGGTTGAATTCACGCCAGTCTCAAAGAAAGTAGAAGGATCATTTTTAGCGGCTACCCAAGGTGTTTTCTGTCCATAAGTAGGGGAGCTTGGATCAAATGCATCCCATTGATAGACCATGAGGTTTGGATCAAATGCCCCTCCATAAGAAGCATCTTCTGTGAAAGGCACAATTAGCGAATTCCCGTTTTCAAATGGAGTCCCTCTGAACCAGAAGCTACCGTCTTCCGATCCATACGTAGGAAAGTCAGTGACGTCCATATCATTATCTGGATCTCCATCGGAGTTTGCCAACTCGGCTAATCTTATATATTCGCTTTTAGAATATTCGTTGATATAACCTGCACCGTATTCCGTCTGATATTCGGCAAAAGTTGACTTGTCAATATTCCCGAAAGTAAGGCCAGTATTGACGGTTATATTCATCGAATTCTTTTTACCTTTTTTGGTGGTAATCATAATCACACCATTTGCAGCGCGAGATCCGTACAACGCGGTTGCTGCAGCGCCCTTCAAAACCGTTAAGGATTCGATATCGTCCGGGTTAATATCTGCTGCCGCATTACCGTAGTCATAACCACCACGACCCGTAGTTTGGTTAGATGTGTTGGTATTAGCATTACTGATAGGCGCTCCGTCAACAACAAATAACGCTTGGTTATTTCCTGTCATCGACTTTATACCACGCATTACAACATTCGTCGAGCCACCCATGGTACCAGATTGCTTGATATCCAAGCCGGCAACCTTCCCCGAAAGCGCATTGACAAAATTGTTGTCACGTGTACGCGTTATCTCTTCCGCTTTTACTTCCTGTGCTGCATAAGGCAACTCGTTACGCTGACGCTGTATACCCAAAGCCGTTACGATAACCTCCCCTAGTTGAGTTGCATCATTCACAAGTGTAACATTGATCGTTGTGCGATCACCAATTTGCAAGGTCTGTTTTGTATAGCCTATAAAAGAAAATTCCAGCGCCGTTGCGGATGCTGGAACATCTAAACTATAAAAACCTTCACCATCTGTCGTAGTACCAGTTGTCGTACCCGATACCGTAACTGTAACTCCCGGGATCCCTAGACCATCCTCTTGAGAAGTTACTTTTCCGCTTACTCTTCGATTTTGGGCATAAGCTGAACTAATAATCAGAATACCCGCCACGAAGAACAATAGTAATTGTTTTTTCATGTGTTTGTGATTTGTTTATACTTAATTATCAACGATTGATAAATATTAAACCCTGAAAATCATTATTTAGTATATGTGACTTGGTTTTTATAAAGAAATATTTGATACTAACTCAATATATTTCTTAAAATGATTTAATATTACCTATAAGACAAACTAACAAGAAACGAATTACAATTCCATGACTTTTTTACGAAAATGTTAATGAAACGTTAAATAAAAGAAGCCGCACCATGTTTAAATGATGCGGCTTCTCTTTTGTTGATTTTTTAGAAATTGGAAATTCTAATTTCCTTAAATCTTCAGAATTACATTCCTGGAGTTGGTGCCGGTGTCGGCTCAGAAGGAGTCGGCTCACTCGGAGTTGTCGGCTCAGAAGGCACTGTAGGAGTCGGTTCTGCTGGCTCCATTGGGTCTGCTGGGCTTTCAGTTGCCACTGGCAACTCAACCACTTCACCCGCTTCGTTCAAGTTAACCACTTTTGTTTCTTGATCTTTTTGTAAAGAAATCTCGTAAAAAGGAATTCCGTCTGCCGGAGCTACTGAAAAGGCTTCTTTAACTGACCATTCTGCATACTCTTCACCTGCAAGGGCTTCTTTAACTGCATCAGGTAAATCTTCCGGGTTAACTGGGGTTTTATCTTGAACTCCCATCACAACCTCGCTAGCTGCTGGGAAATTAGTTGTCTCTGCGTTTACATTTGTCGCCGTAAATCCTGCGAATGCCAATACTGCGGCTGATAACATTAACTTTTTCATCTTACTATAATTTTTAATAGTTTTAAATTCTGTTAATAATGTATTTGCCAAGGGTATTGAAAATGCTATGCCAAAACTCGAAAAGCTCGTTTAAAAGCGTTAAAGCGCAATCGCGACCGCTAAACTTAACCTCATAGTGTGTAACGAGTTCTACAATATGAGGTAAAGACCTCAACATCGGACGAAAGTTGTTCGACTCAACTACCAATCAGTTTTCTATTGTGTCCCTATTGGACCCGTTCAACAACGCTAAAACTGAGACCTAACAGAAAACTACCGCCTGGCGACACCCGTCTTACCTAGAACAGATCCTTTACCGACACGATAGCTTTAGGCTGCAAAATTTGTGCTGAACATGATAATCCCATGGCTCACATGAAAATGGATTCAGGGCACAAAAAAAGAGGTTATTTCACAACAACCTCTTCTCAGATACTAAAACAAACTATACTTAAATAAAGATTTTTCAGTGAATCTTTTAAACACGATTACCTACCCAATAGATAAACTTTGTGCCACGAATCGGATTTATGCTAATCCTATTGATCCTGACCGCTTTAGTATAATTTGGCACTCAACACCAAGAAAGCAAAGTGTAGAACAAATTCCACACTTTGTCCCTTTATTCCACAATCGCAATTGAGTATCTTTGCGAAATGGATTTAGCAACAGTAAATAAAAAATGGGCGGAACTGCAAATGAAGATCGTCGAAGACTTCGATGTAGACACACCTGATATACAGAATTTCTTGTTTTTAATCGGCATTCAAGAATTAGGACAAGGGCCAAAAAAGTTTAGTAAAAGACAGAAAGAGGAGCTTATGCATATAGCAAACTGCCGATTATTTAGCTCGATGGGCTTCTATGAGCTAATTGGTACCGATCAGGATGGATGGCCGCATTGGAAATTAATAAAACCAATTCCCAACTATACACTCCTAGAACAGGAAATGGTAATGAAATCACTAATCGTGAATTATTTTGAGGAAGAAATGAGTCAGGATTTTTAACTTCGTAACATGATAAGAAAAATACTTGTACTTTTTATTCTGAGCATACTGGTTGTACCCGCATGGGCTCAGTTCTCAATTTTCGGAAAGAAAGACAGAAACACGTACGTGGAAATCAGAACAGATTATGGTGTTTCTATTGTCAAATTATATAATCAGACACCCAAACACCGGGACAACTTTATCAAATTGGTGAAGGATGATTTCTACGATGGCTTATTGTTCCATCGGGTGATCGAACAGTTTATGATCCAAGGCGGCGATCCAGATTCAAAGAATGCAGAAAAGGGGGCGCAACTTGGCGACGGCACACTGGGATATACGATTGAGGCCGAATTCCGTGATAGTTTGTTTCATAAGAAAGGGGCTTTGGCTGCTGCCCGTGATGACAATCCGGAAAAGGCATCAAGCGCTAATCAATTTTACCTGGTTCAAGGGAAAGTTTTTACGGATGAGGAGCTGGACCGTTTGGAGGAAGTGCGACTGAAAGGTCGGCAGATTCCTGAATACCAACGTGAAGTGTATAAAACAATAGGAGGGGTACCGCATTTGGATCAGAATTATACGGTTTTTGGCGAAGTGGTTCAGGGTATTGAAATAGTGGATCAGATAGCAGGGGTGCCGACGGACGAATTTGACCGCCCAGTGGTTGACCAAAGAATGCAGATGCGGGTGTTAAGACGCGGCGAGGCTAGGCGGCTGGAAAGACAATTAGAGGAGGATAGATAATTATGAAGATTGTTACCTACAATGTAAATGGTATTCGGGCCGCCATGCGGAAAGATTGGCTGAGCTGGGTGAAAGAAACGGATGCCGATGTTATCTGTTTGCAGGAAATCAAAGCTTCGCCAGATCAGCTGGTCGATTTGCTGCTGCTTGAACAGCTGGGCTATGAACATTATTGGTATCCGGCAGAAAAAAAGGGGTATAGCGGTACGGCTATTTTAACCAAGAAGAGCCCTAAGCATGTGGAATATGGCTGTGGAGAGGAATTGTACGATAAGGAAGGTAGAATTATTCGTGCCGATTTTGATGAGTTCTCGGTAATCAGCGCTTATTTCCCATCGGGATCTAGCGGCGACGTGCGACAAGATTTTAAATTTCGCTTTCTGGACGATTTTCAACTTTACAGCAACAAACTGCTGCAAGAACTGCCAAACCTGATTGTGTCGGGCGATTATAATATCTGTCATCGGCCGATTGATATTCATAATCCGAAATCAAATGCAAAATCGTCTGGCTTCCTGCCGGAGGAACGGGCGTGGATGGAAAGCTTTATTAATTCTGGTTATGTAGACTCATTCCGACACCTTAACCCTGAACCGCATAATTATACGTGGTGGAGCTATCGGGCAAATGCTCGTGCGAAGAATTTGGGTTGGCGGATTGATTATAATATGGTGAGCAAACCGCTGGAAAGTAAAATCAAGAAGTCTACAATCTTAACGGATGCCCTGCATTCGGATCATTGCCCAGTACTGCTTGAATTGGAGTTAGGACGTTAATTCATTCGAAATGGAGCAACGAGACTGAAACGGGGAATGTGTACTTCAAACATTACGCCGTCAACTTCACGCATCATTTGATAAGTTCCCTCCATAAAGCCCATTTCACTTTGAAGGTTACAGCCTGAAACATAATCGTGGGTTTCACCGGGTGCGATAACCGGTTGAACACCAACAACGCCCTCGCCTTCTACTTCGCGCTTGGCGCCTGCGGAATCAAAAATAACCCAATGTCTACGCAATAGCTGCACGCTATGTTCGCCCAAGTTTTCGATGGTCACGTGGTAGGCAAACATATAATGGTCGTTCTGAGGATTGGAGTACTCAGACTGATATACCGTTTCTACAGAAACTTTAACATTCTCTGTAATTTGTGTAGCCATTCATCACTTTTTTCCACAAGTTAATAAATGACTTCCAAATTCGCAAAATTCGACTCGATCTCGCTTAGAACTTCTTCTATGTCAGCTATGTTATCGAGCTTGACAAGCTTCATGCGATATTCTTTAAAGTGAGGTATGCCTTTGAAGTAATTAGCATAATGTCGGCGCATTTCAAAAATGCCCGTTTTAGGGCCTTTCCATTGAATGGATTTCTGAAGATGAATACGGCAGGTTTCAACGCGCTCTGTAATGCTTGGCCCCGCTAAGCGCTCACCGGTCTGGAAGAAATGTTTGAGTTCACGGAATATCCATGGATAACCGATGGAAGCACGGCCAATCATGATACCATCAACCTCATACTCCATTCTCCAGGCAGCTGCCTTTTCAATACTGTCGACATCTCCGTTACCAAAAACTGGGATTTCGATACGCGGGTTACGCTTAATGTCACGAATCATCGTCCAGTCGGCCTGACCTTTATACATCTGAGAGCGGGTGCGACCATGAATACTGAGCGCCTGGATGCCAACATCTTGTAAACGCTCGGCTACCTCATAGACATTCTTGGTGTTATCATCCCACCCTAGGCGCGTTTTCACGGTAACGGGTAGATGGGTTGATTCTACTACGGCCTTGGTCATCGCCGTCATTTTATCGATATCTTGGAGCAGACTAGCGCCGGCACCACGGCAAGCCACGTTTTTAACGGGGCAACCGTAGTTAATATCAATCAAATCTGGTCCTGCAAGACTAGCAATCTCGGTTGCTTCGCGCATCGTATCAATATCACTACCAAAGATCTGAATGCCGATAGGTCGCTCATACTCAAAGATATCCAGTTTTTGTTTGCTTTTTGCTGCGTCACGGATAAGTCCTTCAGACGAAATGAATTCGGTGTACATCATGTCCACGCCGTTCTGTTTACAGACAAAACGGAAGGGCGGATCGCTGACATCTTCCATCGGCGCTAAAAGCAATGGAAATTCTCCTAAATCTATATTTCCTATCTTAACAGACATTCCCTATCTTGAACCAATTTTTAATTAATTGCAGATTAATGGCGCAAATTTACGAAAATCAAAAGGCATTTCATTATAAATATCCTGAAAATCACCCGATCGTGTCGCTGATATACTTATTGCTCTTTGTGATGATTGGCGCTTTCGTGTTCTCTTTACTAGGAATCGGGATCGGCTTCGCAATGCATGGAGTGGATATATTGAAGGATCTGCCAGCGTTAATGGGCGGAAATTCGGACGAAGGTATTTTATTCTTAAAGATCTTTCAGCTGGTTTCCAGTATCGGTGTTTTTGTTGTACCCAGTCTGCTGTTGCGAACATTTGAGCGAAAGCGTTCGTTTTATTATGATTTTTCAGGTCCCAAAGAACGTCAACTTATTTGGTTGACCATCGGGATTATGCTCTTGGCGGGGCCAGTAATTGAAATTTCAGGTTATTTGAACCAACAGATGAAACTGCCCGAGAGCTTGGCGAATATGGAAGCTTGGATGGAGGCCAAGGAGCTTGAGATGAAGCTGGTAACTGAAAAAATGCTTCACGGTGTCAGTTTTTTGGATCTGCTTTTAAATCTAATCGTGGTAGCCGTTGTACCCGCCATCGGCGAGGAATTGCTCTTCCGGGGTTCTTTGCAGCCGATTTTGACACGCTGGTTTAAAAACCCACATGTTGCCATTTGGGTGGCGGCGATTGTGTTCAGTGCCATCCACGTTCAATTCTACGGATTTATACCACGACTGCTGATGGGTGCTGCTTTTGGATATTTATTTTATTGGTCGAAAAGCATTTGGTTGCCTATCTTAGCGCACTTTTTGAATAATGCAGCTGCGGTTATACTCTTCTTTGTGGGACAGCGGCAAGGCAAAACCTATGAAGAGCTTAGCGAAGCGGACCTGTCGTACTGGCCGGTGGCAATTGTATGCGCTGGCATCTTGGTTTATTTATTTATCCGTTTCAAGAAGCTAAGCGAGGATGAAGATACCGGTGAAACGGGCGGATTAACCGATAACAAAGAGAAAAACGAGCTAGAGTCTTAAAAAAAACAAAAACGTTTCTAAAGAAATATTGTATGGAAAAAGATTGGAAAAAAATTTACACCGGTACTAACTTTTACAAAGTGGAGCTGATCAGACAGGTTTTGGAGGACCGAGAAATTTCTGCAGTGGTCATGAACAAGCAAGACTCTTCGTATAAATTTGGTCAAATAGAACTCTATGTTCATGAGCGCGATGAGGAGGGTGCGAAAGCAATTATCGAAGAAATGTCGGAAATTGAAGATTAAGTAGCATGAAAACAAGGGCGATAACAGGTATTGTATTTGTCATAGTGCTGGTGGGCTCCTTTTTATTGGGTCCGTGGGTATTCTCACTGTTTTTTGCTCTGATCGCACTTTTAAGTCTGAATGAGTTTTACGGTATTGTCGATAGCAATTCCGAGAAAATAAGCACCAACCGGGTTGTGGGGATTGCTGCGGGAGCTGGCTTGTTTGGCGGGGCTATTTTATTCCAGATGCACGTCATTACCTCTTCAGTCCTCTTGGCTCTGATTCCTTTGATCACCCTGCTTTTCTGGACGGAATTGTTCCGTAAGACCGGAAATCCTTTCGGCAATATTGCCTTCACTTTTCTGGGAATTATCTATGCGGTGGTTCCATTCGTTTTCTTCTATTTGCTAGGTTTTATTGACGGGTCGTATGATTACCAATACCCATTGGGTTTTCTTATTTTGTTATGGGCAAGCGATACAGGCGCCTATCTGGCTGGCCGAAGTTTAGGGAAAACGAAGCTATTTGAAAGACATTCTCCTAAAAAGACATGGGAGGGCAGCTTTGGCGGACTGCTGATCAGTCTCCTAGCCGCGTTTATTTTATCACGTTATTTCGTAGGTCTGGAAACGTGGGAATGGATGATCACGTCGGTTATTATAGTGGTTTTCGGCACCTATGGCGATTTGACCGAATCGATGTTGAAACGGAGCTATGGCATCAAGGATTCAGGGAATATCCTTCCGGGTCATGGTGGTTTTCTAGATCGCTTTGACGGGCTGTTATTATCGGCTCCTTTGGTTTATCTGTTTTTGATGTGGGTTGTGTGATCACGCTTTTTTTTAGGTCGCTTTTTTAACACCGATGCATCGGTATAATAACGGTACTCTTTATCACGATAGAATGGCATCTTATCGCCCAAGCCATGCCGGCTAGTTTGGTAAACAGCTTTGAAAAGCTTCTGCGCTCTCGGCTGGAAACGGATGACAGAATCGGCCCGAAAAGCCATCCCTTCATCGCGATTAAAAGCGAGGTGTTGAATAGCTTCAGGATTGTTGGCGGCCGCGAGTACATAAGCAACAACATTAGAAGGTCCGGAAATTCGCTTACCATCGCTTTCTCGTTTGACCGATCGGATGAGTAATCCTCCATAAGCTTCTTGTACGGCAGAACCATAGGTTAAATCGAGACCTCGACGGGTATGTGTGTACTTTTCTATGCCGATAAAACGATGAAAATACCAAGAACCGGTAACTGACATCTTGGGGATAACCCGCTTAGGATATTGAAAAGCATGTGAATAGGGATCAGGATGTATTTCCTTTTGATAGAAATAAAATTCAAGTTCAAGTACTTCGAAGCTTTCATTACCGGCAATAAGCTGATAATCGATTAATATAAGCTTAGCCGCTTCTAGAAATCCGGCTTCAACTTCTTCGGTTGTGCGACTCGTTTCGGCAATGCTCGACAGCGTTTTGTATAGTAAATCCATTTATACTAAATTTACGAAAAAAGAGAGCCGACCGCAAATTATCGCTATTTTTGATCAAATGAAAGTATTTCCTAGTACCTTTAAATTTCTTAAAGACCTCGCTAAAAACAATAATCGGGAATGGTTTAACGAACATAAAGAAGCTCGCTACGAAAAGGAACGGGAGCTGTTTATTGACTTTGCCGGTAGCATTCGCGATGGATTGGCTACGATGGACAATCGTATCCCACGAGATTTGCCGGTTTCTAAGTTTGTATACCGGATCTACCGTGACATACGTTTTAGCAAGGATAAGACACCTTACAAAAGATATTTTTCTGCTGCCTACTCGTCCGAAGGGCGAGTAACTGACATTCCTGGATACTATCTTCATATCCAACCGGGAAACAGTTTTATGACATCTGGATTATGGCATCCTGACAAGGAGAAGCTAGCAGCTGTGCGACAAGAGATTGATTATAATAGCGAACATTTCCGTTCCATTGTAGAAAATACCGACTTCAAGAAATACCTAACACTAGATCAGGAAGATAAATTAAAACGTGCACCGGCCGGTTATGCGATTGACGATCCAAATATAGAGTACTTACGATTGAAGAGCTTTACGGCAACTGCGGCTTTATCGGATGATGAGTTAACAAGGGACGATGCTGATAAATTGGTGTTGGAACGATGTCGATTGATGCAGCCTTTCATACAGTTCCTGCATGAGGCACTGGAGGAGGTGAAATAAGGTCTGTATTATATTTTCTTTGTCAAAGTACAATCTTTACACCTTATGATAAATATATACCGTTCTAAAGAAATGGGCATAGAGCAGTAAATTATTTCATTTTCAAAAGATGGAATCGTAGTAAACATCCAGTGTCCTTCGTCAAGCAAAACAATATGCTATAAAGTCGGGCAACTAATTTTTTAGTTAATAACTTGCTGTTAATAAACTAAAAGATTAGTTTTGGTAATAGCGAGATTTATATGAAATATTTACGGTTACTTTTATCTCTTTTATTATGCTTAACGGCAAACAATATATTTGCGCAAAGTGAAGCAAATGCCTCCTTCACAAAAGCTATGAGTATTACAGATGCAGATCCAGAAAACTATATTGCTCCTTTAAAAGCATTAAAGAACATTCCAGTTGACGAAGACGACTTAGGAGGATTAAGTATGTGGCTCCAAGCAATGATGACGTATAATTCATTTTTGGGTGATTATGATAGTACGTTGTATTATTCGGACGCTAGACACCGAGATTTAATAGATACTATTCAAACTAAAGTCGATACAAACTTTGTTCTTGAACATGAATTTATTGATGCAACTCACTATATAACTGATAAAGCGAAACAACATCAAGTAACAATGATCAATGAAGCACATCATAGTCCATTTCACCGTGCCTTTATCATGGAAATGTTAGTCGACTTTTGTGAGGCGGGATACGACTATCTTGCAATAGAGACTCTACAAGACTCATTGATCAATGTCAATCAAAAATTAACATACCAAACAGGATATTATAGTCGAGAGCCTCTTTTTGGTGAGCTGATACGTTACGCTTTACGACTTGGCTTCCATCTTGTTCCATATGAATCTCAAGAAAAGTGTGACAATAAGAGCTCGGAGCGGAATTATTGCAACAGCTTCCGCGATTCCATTATGGCAGTCAATCTGAGCAAAGTTATAGAGAAAGACAATCAAGCGAAAATTCTAGTCTATGCTGGGTACGATCATGTGCATAAGGGCAATAGCAACGGCTGGAAAAAGATGGCCGAATACTTCTGGGAGATGACAGGCGTCGAACCTTTCTCTATCGATCAGACGGCACAGATAGAACATTTTTATCCGCAACGAGAAGAGAAGGAATTTGCAGCAGTAAATTCATTAAAACAGATAAAAAAACCAGTTGTAGCTATTAAAAATGGAAAAGCGTGGCATGGTAAGTTTGTTGATGTTTCTGTGATATATCCACGCTATCGACAAAAAAACACCGTCCGAGCTTTTATCAAATTGGAGGGTTAAGGTACCCGTACGAAGTCGATGACATAAATTTGGCGAACGGCTATATCGTTCAAGCTTTTTATAAAAATGAAGAGCCTGGTATCCGTATTCCTGCAGATCAATTAGTAATCGGAAAGAAGAAAGGAGAATTGTATCTTTTCCCAGGGGACTATATCCTTGAAATAAAAGACGAACTGGGCATCTTGAAGGAAAAAAGAGAAATCTGTATAAATTAAGACCTTATTTTCTCAAAGGTTTAAGCAAATATTCCAGACCGTTGAGCTTGATTTCATACATGGTAGCCATTAGCCCGCCGAGTTTCCCTGCGGGGAAGCCTTTTTCTTGATACCAAACCAAATAATGTTCGGGGAGATCGCATATCAAACGATCTTTATATTTGCCATAGGGCATACGAGTTTGGACAAGCGCCATCAAAAGTTCTGGATTCATGCGTCGGCGAGTATGATTATTTTGTTTTTTCGATATTCTCCAATATCCCCTGTATCTTTACCTTTAGGTCAGGCAAGTCATGGGTCGCAATCTCCCAAACAACATGGAAATCAACACCAAAATATTCATGTATAGATACGTTTCGGAAACCTTTAATTGCCTTCCAGGGTATATCTGAGTGTTCTGTTTTAAGTTTTTCTGACAAAGCATTGCATGCTTCTCCAATAATTTCAATCTGCTTAACAGTAGCAAAACGTTTTTCTGAGTTTTCCAAAAATTCATTATAAAAAACATGGAGAATATATCTTTCAACTGAATTTATAGCATCCAGAATATGGAGTAACCTAACCTTATCTCCCAACTCACTCTTCATAGATTAGCACTTTATCCTCGTCGATGATATTCTTGATATATGGTGATATACCCTCAGAACTTATCAAATCGACTTTACGTTTCAAGATATTTTCAAGTTCCTCCTTAAATATAAAAAACTTCAATCCAATAGGCTGACTATGATCTAACTCAACAAGAATATCGACATCGCTATCATTTAAGGCCTCATTCCGCGAATATGATCCAAATAGATAAGCCCGTTTCACTGGTCTACTAGTGAAATATTTTTTTAATTGGGCGATATGTTTAGCAGTCAATTTCATACAATCGAATAACAAAGATATCAAAACCAGTTGAATAAATTTTAGAAAAGGGCTATATAACCACAAATCTCTGGATTCATGCGCCGGCGAGTTCTTTTAAAATATCTATCGCTTGTTTGATGTCAAAGATGCGATCGAAACCGATGCGGAGCGTGCCTTTGACTTCCTTTAAATTACAAATCGAAGGGTTCCGCTGTACAAAGTCGAGCACCATGCCAAAACGGTCACTTTCGAAATAAGACGACTGCTTATCGCTGACAAAATAACCTCTTAGAACATTCTTTTTATAGGACACCTTTTCGAATCCGATTTTCTTACCATACCACTGCAAACGGAGGGTATTGAAAAGTTCATTGACTTCAATCGGTAGAGGCCCAAAGCGGTCGAGCAGCTCTTTTTTGAACGACTGTAACTGTTCCTCGTTCTCTAGCGTAGAAAGCTGTGAGTACAAGTTGTAGCGCTCGGTAATATTGGTGACATAATCGCTCGGGATATGCACCTCTAAGTCGGTATCCACTTGGGTAAAATTTACAAATTCGCGTGGCTTGTCATCGGTAAAGAGCCCGCTAAACTCTTCGTCTTTCAACTCCTGGATGGCTTCGTCGAGTATCTTATGGTACATCTCAAAGCCAATTTCTGCAATGAACCCGCTTTGTTCTGCGCCCAATAAATTACCGCTTCCCCGGATATCCAAGTCGCGCATAGCCACATTGAAACCACTCCCTAAATCGGAAAATTCTTCGATTGCACTAAGTCGCTTACGTGCTTCGCTGGTTAGTGTGGATAATGGTGGGCTCAATAGATAACAAAATGCTTTTTTATTGGAACGACCGACGCGACCACGCATTTGGTGCAAATCGCTCAAACCAAACATATGGGCATGGTTGATAATAATTGTATTGGCATTTGAAATATCCAATCCGGCTTCGATGATGGTGGTCGCAACCAAGACATCATAGTCGTGGTTAATGAACTTCAACATCACATCCTCCAGCTGATCGCCTTCCAACTGCCCATGCGCAATGCCGACACGTGCTTGGGGAACCAACTTTTTAATCATTCCGCCCAACTGCTCCAGGTCGTTAACGCGGTTATGGATAAAGAACACCTGTCCTCCACGGTCTATTTCATAGGCCACGGCCTCCTTAATCAGGGTTTCATTAAACACATGCAATTCGGTTTGCACCGGAATCCGATTAGGTGGAGGCGTACTGATAATACTCAGGTCGCGCGCGCCCATTAATGAAAAATGCAAGGTCCGCGGAATAGGCGTTGCCGTTAGTGTCAGGGTATCTACGTTAGCTCGCAATTGCTTCAACTTTTCCTTTACGGAAACACCAAACTTCTGTTCCTCGTCGATGATGAGCAGTCCGAGATCTTTGAATTTCACATCTTTACTGACCAGACGGTGGGTACCGATAATGATGTCGATCTTACCTTCTTTGAGTTTCGTGAGAGTTTCCTTAATCTGCTTGGATGTTTTAAAGCGATTGATATAATCGATGGTCACCGGAAAACCGTTTAATCGTTCGGAAAAAGTCCGATGATGCTGTGAAGCTAAGATCGTTGTAGGAACCAGAATGGCGACTTGCTTACTGTCGGCTACCGCTTTAAAGGCAGCACGAACGGCAATCTCCGTTTTTCCAAAACCCACATCCCCGCATACGAGCCGATCCATCGGGTGCGGCGATTCCATATCTTTCTTTACATCGACCGTCGCTTTCTCCTGATCTGGTGTATCTTCATAGATAAAAGATGCTTCCAGTTCGTTCTGCAAATAAGTGTCGGGTGAGAATGAGTTACCTGTTTCTGCTTTTCGTTGTGCGTATAGCTTGATTAGGTCACGGGCAATGTCTTTAACTTTTTTTTTCGTCGTCCGTTTAAGCTTCTCCCAAGTATCCGTCCCCAGCTTATTCATTTTCGGCACGGTACCTTCTTTACCAGAGTACTTCGATATCCGGTTCAATGAGTTGATGTTAACGTATAGAAGATCGTTATCGGCATACACCAAACGAATCATCTCCTGAGTTTTTCCGTTGACTTCAATCTTTTCTAGTCCCGCATATTTTCCTACGCCATGATCTATATGCGTGATATAGTCGCCCGCTTTCAGATCCCGAAGATCTTTCAGCGTGATAGCTTGTGAACGCGAATAACCCTTATTTAGCTTATATTTATAATAGCGATCGAAGATCTGATGATCGGTATAAGCCATGAGCTTCAGCGTGTCATCTGAAAAACCCTGACGCAATGCTAAATGGATGGGCGTGAAGGAAACCGACGGGTCGATATCCTCGAGTATGGTCAGCAGGCGTTCAATTTGCTTTGTCGAATCACTAAAAACATAGGTATCAAACTTCGCACTCGTGCCCTCTTTCAGATGATGGATCAACAAGTTGAAGTCTTTATTGAACGATGGTTGAGGACGTTGGTCGAATTGAATCTGCACATCGGCTTGATAAAAAAACTGTTTACCAAACTCGATAATTGGAAAATCTTGGACTTGGACGGCAAGTAAGCTGTCGTCAGTAAAATTAAACTTAGGATCAATCCATTCTGGGTTTTGTTCTTTCTCTTCGGCCGACAATGCTTGCCACAGAGCGGTTGCTTTTTTATAGCCTGCTTTGAGGATATCGAGCGTGAACTGTACGTCTTTGAACCAGATCACGGAATGAGGATCGATATACTCTAACAAGGAAATATTGCTTTCCGTCAAAAACTTGGCTTGTACATTGGGAAGGATGGTAACGTGATTGATTTTGTTGACAGAAAGCTGACTTTCTATATCAAAGGTTCGAATGCTTTCAATGGTGTTGCCAAAAAACTCGATCCGGTACGGGTGGTCATTTGAAAATGAGAAGATGTCGACAATACCCCCACGAATGGCAAATTGTCCCGGCTCATAAACGAAATCGACCCGCTCAAAGTCGTATTCAATCAGAAACTCATTGATAAAATCAATATCGAGCTGAGTATCCTGTCTTATCTCCAGCGTGTTTTTATCCAAGTCCCCCCTGTTAATCACCTTTTCTGCCAAGGCTTCCGGATAGGTGACTACCAACTTCGGACTGTCGCTATCCTGATTGAGCGTGTTGAGTGTCTCCGCTCGCTGCAAAACCTGTGCACTGTCTAATTGCGTAAAATCGTATGATTTCCGGTACGAGGATGGAAAGAACAGCAAAGGCCGATCTAGTATATTTTCGAGATCGCTGAGGAAGAATGAGGCCTCTTCATGGTCTGGAAGAATAAAAACAAAGGGGGTTTGGTGTAGCTGATAGGCGCTAATAGCCACCATAGCATCCGCAGAACCGATTAAGCCTTTAAGAGCTATTTTGGGCTTGCTTGCTTCTTGTAAAGCTTTTACCAATTCGTCGACCTTGGTATTGCTTTTAAATTGGTCTAATATAGTAGTAATATTCACGTAACAATGCAAAGATAGTTATCTTGCGAATATATCGTCAATCTTGGGGTAAATTCTTATTTTTGCGTACTATGAACGAGGAAAGATCACTCAATTTTATCGAGGAAATTATAGAGGCTGATTTAAAAAGCAACAAGCATGGCGGACGCGTGTTAACTCGCTTTCCACCAGAGCCTAATGGCTATCTACACATTGGACATGCGAAGTCGATTTGCCTGAATTTTGGTTTGGCGGATAAGTATGGTGGAAAAACGAATCTCCGCTTTGATGACACCAACCCCTTATCGGAGGATGTTGAATATGTTGATAGTATCAAATATGATATAAACTGGTTGGGTTTTGAATGGGAAGAAGAGCTTTATACATCGGATTATTTCGAGAAATTATATGAATTTGCTGTCATCCTGATCAATAAAGGTTTGGCCTATGTAGATGAAAGCGATCCCGATGAGATCGCGAAAGCTAAAGGTACACCAACAGAACCAGGAATACCAACACCGGCGAGAAGCCGAAGTGTGGAAGAGAACTTGAGGATATTCAGGGAAATGCGTGAGGGAAAATATAAGGACGGGGAATGGGTTCTCCGTGCGAAGATAGACTTAGCCAGCCCAAACATGCATATGCGTGACCCACTGTTGTACCGTATTAAACATGCGCATCACCACCGTACAGGCGATGAATGGTGCATTTATCCGATGTACGATTTTGCACACGGACAAAGTGACTCGATAGAGGAAATTACGCATTCGGTCTGCACATTGGAGTTTGTTCCGCACCGACCTTTATACGATTGGCTGATCGAAAACATCGGTATCTATGAGTCGAGACAATATGAATTTGCGCGTCTGAACATGACCTATACGGTTATGAGCAAGCGCAGGCTATTGCAATTGGTGAATGACAAACTGGTGGAGGGCTGGGATGACCCTCGGATGCCAACCATAAGCGGTTTGCGGAGACGGGGTTATACACCGGCGAGCATACGTGATTTCTGTGATCGGATTGGTGTTGCCAAACGGGAAAATAAGATTGATTTTAGCTTGCTAGAGTTCTGTGTTCGTGAGGACTTGAATAAAACAGCTTGGCGCAGAATGGCCGTATTAGATCCGCTAAAATTAATTATCACCAATTATCCCGAAGGTCAGGAAGAGGTTTTGATTGGTGAGAACAACCCAGAAGTGGAAGGCGGCGAAGGGCAAAGAGAGATCCCTTTCAGCAGGGAGCTCTGGATTGAGCGTGATGATTTTCTGGAAGATGCTCCGAGAAAGTTCTTCCGACTGAGCCCTGGGAAGCAAGTTCGCTTAAAGCATGCTTATATCATTCAGTGTGACGATTTTAAAAAGGATGAGAATGGCAACATTACGGAGATCTATTGCAGCTATGTCCCTGAGTCGAAAAGTGGAGAGGACACAAGCGGATTGAAGGTAAAGGGTACAATTCACTGGGTAAGCGTACCACATGCTAAAACAGCCGAAGTGCGGTTGTATGATCGCTTATTTCAAGTAGAAGATCCTGCTGCGGAACCTGATTTCAAATCAACACTGAATCCGGATAGCTTAACCATCATCGATGCCTTTATTGAACCGGATTTACTAAACGCGGATACTAAAAGAGGGTATCAATTTATCAGGAAAGGTTATTTTACATTGGATAAGTTATCTTCCGACGAGAAACTGGTTTTCAACCGTACCGTTGGTTTGCGCGATAACTGGGCGAAAAAATAGACTTATTGCTGTAGATAGATACTGTAGAGTACACGCAAATCAAACGGTGTGAGTTCGGGACTGATATCCGATTGAATATAATGTCTCTTGAAAGCAACGATGGCTGCATTCAGGTTACGGGTGTCATAGCCGATAATTTGAAGCGCCATCCCCGGATTGAAATTAGCCGGTGGAACAGGCAGTGGATTTTCATACCAAAGACCGAAACCATGATCTGCTAACGTTTTCCATGGAAAGTGGACACTCGGATCCTGTTTCCTCGTTGGCGCGATATCCGAATGACCAATGAAGTTTTCTTTCGGAATCCGGTAATTCGTTTTCAGCGTATCTAATAAACGCAGAAGACTCTTTATCTGCACATTGGTGAAAGGTTCGCGACCGTTGTTGTCTAACTCGATGCCGATAGACTGAGAATTCATATCGGTAACCTTCCCCCATTTGGATGCGCCGGCATGCCAAGCCCGAAGATAATCGTTTAACATCTGGACCGTTCTGCCGTCGCGACCGATTACATAATGAGAACTCACCTGCGCATGTTCTAAGGTAAAGGTACGAATCGTCTGTTCCAAACTTTGCTGCGCGGTATGGTGTATGATTACGTAGCTTGGACGCCGCATATCAAAATTAACGGTGCCGACCCAATCGAGGTCACTTCGCTTGCCTTCTACATCAGCAACAAATACTTCAGGGGATGGAGATGAGGAGTCAACAGGTAACTGTGGAGGAGGAAGAGGCTTCTTGATCGTTTCCGCAGCTTCTTCCACATGCTGTGTGTGAACTTTATTGGTTTTAGCATATTGGTTTTTCTTCGCTGCGCAGGAACTTACCAAAAGCAATAGGATGTATCCGAAAATTAATAGATTCGCACTCTTCTTCATATCAACTCTTTTTCTATTTTTCATTCTTAAAAACGCAGGTTTGAACCTTATCCTACAAGTGTTGGACCACTATCGGGGAAATTTGTATGTTAGTCCGAGGGCGAGCGACTGGCTTCGCTGTAAGACGTCTTCACCTTCCTCTACAAGGTTTTTATCATACCAAAGAATAGTACTTAGAGCAACATGGATAACTCTACTGACCCTGGCAGTAAGTGTAGCATCTAAACGGTGACTGGCATCAGACCATTCATTGTAATTTGCGAAGAAGGCATAACGGCTCTTAATATTGAGGTTCTTGCCTAAATCGCGATCAAGGTTGGCCACCAGCTGGAAGGCGAGCTCATTTCTAAAATTTTTACCTGTATCCACACCGAAGCTCTCTCGATCATCATAAACCAGTCGATCGTCCAAAATAAACGTCTGACGTGCTGTACCCGTACCAAAACGTACGGAGAAGGTTTTATCAGGTGCAAATTCGATACCGATCGATTCAGTTAGGTAACCCGGTGCCATAAAGTTGGAGATGACATGCGACCGGAACTCTTCACCGGTTTCCGGATCTTTCTCATATTTATAACCTTCGATAAATTGGGTTTCCCAAGCTAACGAAGCAAAGAAAGACCAGGATTTAGACATCTTTACGGAGAACTTATTATCCCAAAAAATCCGGTCATTACTCTTTTTTGACAATTGATCTTTGTTTTTGATGGTACCATAGCGTAATACCAACTGTGTTGTAAAATTTTTATTGTCTTTGTTGTATTCCGACTTATGGTCAAAGTTTGCCCCAAGTGAGAGCGAGTTTACTCCCCCACCGTTCCAGTTATCACTGAACGAGGCTTGGTTGGCGTTAAGGCCGATCGTTGTCCAACTTCGCCAATAATTAATTTTCAAATCAAGTGTGCTTTGCGGTATCTCAACTTCTTGAAGTTCCAGCGCAGGTGTTTTTACTGGTAAACTTTCGGTTTGCGGAACTTGACGTAGTCGGTCTAAGTCGGGTTCCTGTGCAAAAACTGCGCTCTGGCAAAGAAAAATGGCAATTATTGAAAGAGTAAAGATGTGCTTCATACAGCAAAAATAAGGAAAGGGTTTGTATTATCTATATGTTATTTAGGTGTTTGTGTTTCTTCAAGGCTTTCAATCGGTATTTCCTCTAGAGAGGGTAGCCTTCTGGCCTCGGGGTTCCGGCGATATTGCCGATAGCTTTGGCGAACAAATAAGGCCAACTGATAATCGTTGCTCTGTAAGACAAAATAATAGGACGGACGATACTGTAGCATAAATTCTTCTAATGCATCGCCTTCCAAGCCCGTGTTTGCGTGAACAAATTCAGGTGTGTAGCGATAGTCAATTATATCATTCTGGTAATCTCGTTCGATGATTTCCTGCAAATACCGTGCATTTTTACCTTCGCGACTCAAAATAGAATACAATGCATCAATACTGAGTCCGGCTCCTGAGTGTCCGCTTGATAGTAAGGAACCAGGGTCACCACGACGATAAGCAATGTTATAATCCTCCTTTTTCTGTTCAAGAACCTCTTGTGGCGATTTTCGTGCGACGATGCTTACTTCCTTTAACATGATGGACGAACGCTTCAGATATAACACTAAGACATCCTCTTTCGATACCTTCAGGGTGTCCGGAAAATAACCTTCGGTAGCAGCTATCAGCACATCGCCGGGACTAGCCGATAATGTAAACTCGCCTTTTAAATTATTAAAAATCCCCTTGTCGGTGTTGGTATTGTAGATGTAAACTTTTGCAACACGCTGTTTGGTATCTTTATCAAAGATAATTCCACTGACTTCTTGCTGGGCTAAAAGAAGTCCGGAACACATACAAAGAATGATAACGAGGATTAAATGCTTCAATAAGGTAAAACTAAGAAGTTTCATGAATTGAAGAAACATTTTCACAGTTTTTAACAAATGTACCGATAAAAATACCGGCTATTTGGAAACCAACAGCAATTGACCGGGACTCAACGCGTCATCGCTAAGGTTATTAAGTGTCTTGATATCCTCTATAGAAATGGAATATGTTTTTGAGATTGCCAAGAGAGTATCTCCCGACCGGACTTCATGAATGGACATAGCTACCGGCGGTTTTGCCATTTCTTTGTTTTTATCTTCCGGAATTTCTTCGACAACTTCGGCTAAGACAACTTCTTCACGTTGTATTTTCTCTGTCCTGCTTTCGGGACGATCGTATTGATACAGCTCATATCGTTCAATTAGATTAATCAGCAGTTCCGCATACCTAGGGTTAGTTGCATATCCTGCTTTCTTTAATCCTCGCGCCCATGCTTTATAATCATCCCTGTCCAGTTCAAAGAGAGCAGCGTAGCGCTTGCGCAGTAAAAACTCGGAATGATCTCTATAAGACTCTTCGGGTGATTTGTAAACACGAAAGCGATCGTCCGGACGATCGTCAGCTTTTAATATAGACTTCCCTTGCCAGGAAGGGGTGCTTTTGATTCCAAAGTGATTATTGGCATTACGAGCCAATGCAGAATTCCCGTTTCCAGACTCAAGTAGAGCCTGGGCTAACTTGATACTTGCCGGAATACCATATTGCTGCATTTCCTCGATAGCAATATTTTTATAACGAGCAATATAGGCTTCCGCAGTACTGCTGCGGGGTAAAGGAACATCATCAGATGGGAGGCTGGGTGATGATGGGCGGCCCTTCCAATCGGGATCCTGAAGAACGACGCCTCTTTTCGGCAAACAAGACGTTAAACACAACAATAAAATGATCAGTACTAAAAATCGTTGCATAGACTTTATTTATAACATGAGCTCTTGACCAATTTGCAGGCTCGATGTCGTTAAGCCATTCTTATTTTTAATTTCGTCAACCGTTACGCGATGTCGCTTTGCGATGCCTGAAAGGGTATCACCTTTTTTCACCTTGTAGGCGTCGCTATCGGCTAATTTTTCCGCTTCTTTGCCAGGTGAAACTTTATATTTATCGAGTTCGTACAACTCATATTTGTCGATTATCGCAATTACCCTAGAAGGCCAAGTTTTACTGGCTGCATAACCACCACGTGCAATACCATAGACCCAGTTTTTATAATTTCCAGGGCCATAAAGATCAATCAGCTTGTTGTATTGTCTACGTCGTTCCATCAATTCAACAAAATCACGATAAGAATCACTTACGGAATCATAACCTTTGTATGCCGAGCGAATTTCAGTACTGTTATTTCTGCCCTTAATTCCAAAATGATTGTTTAGATAACGGGCAATTTTACTATTACCTCCGGCACTTTCGTGGTAGGCAATCCCTAGGATGATACTGGCCGGAACACCATATTCTTCCATGTACCGAATAGCAGCTTCTTTATGTTTTTCAATGTATTCTTTAGCGGTTAAACGCTTTTGTCCGTACGAAAGGCTAGGCAGTAAGACCGCTAGACTGATTAGGAAAACAAAGACAGTTCGTACATTTTGTGAAACATTCATTTTTGTTCGTTTTATTTATAGCTTCCGAATCAGAAAAAGTCCGTCTCTCAAGGGAAGGATGACCTTTTCCGCACGTGAATCGGCTGCTATTTGTTTATTAAGTTCTAAAATGAGTTCAGTTTGTTTGTCGTAATCTTCCTGAAGGACTTTACCTTTCCACAAGACATTGTCGATAAGTATGAGTCCACCAGGGGGAACTTTATCAATAACGAGTTGGTAGTAGTTTATATTGTTTTTTTTGTCTGCATCGATAAATACCAAATCGAAAGGACCTTTAAGACCGGGGATAATATCCATCGCATTACCGATGTGATAATCGATCTGCTTAGCATAAGGAGATTCGTCAAAATAAGCCCGTACACGGTCTTCCAGTTCTTCGTTAATATCGATGGTATGCAGCTTGCCTTCTGCTTGTAAGCCTTCTGCTAAGCAGAGAGTAGCATAGCCGGTGAAGGTACCGACTTCAAGAATGGTATTTGGTGATTTGAGCTTACTTAGAAGACTCAATACTCGCCCTTGCAGATGACCCGAAAGCATGTGTGCTCTGGTTTCCTTTAGATAAGTCTCCCGGTTAATTCGCTTCAGGAGATCGGTTTCAGGATCTGTATGGCTCTCTAGATAGCTTGTTAAACTCTCAGTAAACAACTCCATAAGGGGCAAAAGTAATAATAAAACCTAATGAAGATAAGAACTTTCCATGTAGCTTTGCAATATTATTACGGCAGAAATTTTATCAACCAGTGATTTTTCCTGTCTTTTAGCCCTTCTCATCCCACTTTGAGCGATTGTAGACGAAGCCATCTTAGATGTAAAACGCTCGTCCATTGTAACGACGGGAACCTGGGGAAAGTTCTTTTTTAAACTACGAACAAAACCTTTGACATGGGGCATGGATTGAGAATCACTACCATCCATCCGCAAGGGCATGCCGACGATGAATTTTTCAACGCTCTCCTTGTTCATGTATTGCTTAATAAACTGAATAACCTCATTAGGGTGTATGGTTGTTAATGCCGTAGCGATAATCTGTAGAGGGTCGGTCACAGCGATACCAATTCGTTTTGTTCCATAATCAAAAGCCATTATCCTCATTTTTATTATCTTTGTTTGGACACAAATATACCGCTTACAATTTAAAACAAAGCCATTAGCTAATGCGATTCAGCGAGATAGCCGGTCAAGCGACCTTAAAAAAACAACTGATACAGACGGTTAAAGAAAATCGGGTAAGTCATGCTCAATTGTTTTTAGGCCCAACAGGTTATGGTAGTTTAGCTTTGGCACATGCCTATGCCCAATACATCAATTGTGAGAATAAACAAGAGGATGATAGTTGTGGTGAATGTCCGTCCTGTCGAAAATACAGCAAACTGATTCATCCGGATCTCGACTTTTCATATCCTTTTTTTGCAAAAAAATCAGACGAGACGACAGTTAACTATTTGGAGCAATGGCGTTCTGCATTTTTAAAAAACCCTTATCTGAGTCTTGATACATGGCGGCATGCAGTAGGTGAAGAGAAAAAACAAGCCAATATTAATATCGCCGAATGTCATCGGATCATTAAGAAGTTAAGTCTGAAAAGTTTTGAAGGTGGGTACAAGGTATTAATCATGTGGCTCCCAGAATATCTGGACAAACAAGGGAATGCACTTTTAAAGCTTATCGAAGAGCCACCTGCAAAGACACTTTTTTTGCTGGTAAGCGAGAACCAGGACCAAATATTAACCACCATCCTGTCGCGGACACAACTAGTTAAGGTTAACCGATTAAAGGACGCTGAAATAACCGACTATCTAATGCAGGAAAAAGGCTTAGAGAAAGAACGCGCTGAGCAAATTGCCTACCTTAGCGAAGGCAATATTCAGCGAATTCAAGGTTTGATTGGCGAAGAAACAAGCAACCATTTCGAGTTACTTCGGAGTTGGATGAATGTTTGTGCACGTGAAAAAGGTTTGGACATTATTGCTTTTGTTGAAGGAACTTTAGCTAAATTGGGCCGTGAGAACCAGAAGAGTTTTCTGCTGTATGCAATTAACATGATGCGCGAATCGCTTTTGCTCAAAGAGGGCTTGGCGGAATTGGTTACGCTTCCGGAGCTAGAGAACAGCTTTGCAGAGAAGTTTAGCTCCATGTACAAGCATGAGCAAATTGAAGCTGTTATCAATGAGTTTGAGAAAGCTAGCTATCATATTGAACGGAATGCAAATCCGAAAATCTTATTTTTAGATGTATCTTTGCAAATAGTATTAGTTTTAGAATATCAAACGCTCCCGAAAGGGACTCTATATATATAAAGAAATGGGATGTAGTAGTTGTTCATCCGGAGGAGGTTGTACTCCGAAGGGCTGCCAAGGTAACGGTAGCTGCCCAACAAATGGGTGTAATAAATTAGATGTTTACGATTGGTTGGCCGACATGGACCTTCCTTCTAACTATAAACCCTTCAACATCGTTGAAGTTCGATTCAAAGGATCAAGAAAAGAGTTTTTTATCAATAAGGACAATCTATACCTAGAGATGGGAGAGATTGTAGTGGTTGAGTCATCTACAGGTGGCTATGATGTGGGACATATTTCTCTGATGGGTGAGCTGGTAAGGCTACAACTAAAAAAGAATAAAGTACAGGAAGATGCTGTGAACAAAGTTATCTATCGGAAACCGACCCAAATCGATATAGACAAATATTTAGCCGCCAAAGACTTGGAATGGGAGACGATGCATAGGGCTCGCACGTTGGCACTGGAGCTGGGGCTATCAATGAAGATTAGTGACGTAGATTATCAGGGAGATAAAACGAAAGCAACCTTTTATTATACTGCCGACGGTAGAGTTGATTTCCGCGAACTTATTAAAAGAATGGCTGAGGCTTTTCATATACGAATTGAAATGCGGCAGATTGGAATGCGCCAAGAGGCTAGTCGTCTCGGCGGAATAGGTTCATGCGGGCGGGAGCTTTGCTGTTCTACTTGGCTGACCGACTTTAAAACGGTTTCAACCTCGGCTGCTCGTTATCAGAATCTCTCTTTAAATACATTGAAATTGGCCGGCCAGTGCGGTAAGTTAAAATGTTGTTTGAATTACGAGTTGGATACCTACATGGATGCCCTGAAAGACATCCCAAATGATATCAACAAAATTGAAACGAAGCGGGGATTCGCTTTTCTGCAGAAAACGGATATCTTTAAAAAATTGATGTGGTTTAGCTATCAGGGAGATGACAGCTGGATTCCTTTACCGATTGATCGGGTAAAGGAAATTCAACAAGAGAATCTGCTTGGTAACAAACCAGAGGATATCAAAGATATGACGGCGGAGGTTGAGGTCAAGGAAAAGGAACGGACCTACGACTACGAAAACGTGGTTGGCCAAGACAGCTTGACTCGTTTGGATGACAACAAACCGAAGAAAAAAGGGAACCGTAAGAAAAACAGAAATCGCAAGCGCGGAGACAAACCGAAAGGTGCAGAAACAGCCCAGGCTGGCGAAAGTAAAAGTGATGCGGGAAACAGTGGACAAAGACCCGGAAAGCCTAAGTCGGGCGGCCCAAAAGCGAAGGAGGGTAAAGCTGAAAACCGCACGAAAGATAATCTGAATACGAGAAATACTGCTAGCAAGCCGAAAGACGGCACAGAGCGTCCAGATAATAGAAGAAAGAAACGCTATTCAAAGCCAAGACCTAAAGGGAATAGCAAACCCAATAATACAAATGAAGGCTAAAAGCTGGTCGATTGTTGTTTTTATTATACTGAGTCTAGCGTCTTGTCGGAAGCAGTCTATATTAGATGAAAATGAGGCAATTCATGGACGTCGTTGGTTTCGGGAGCAGGAACCAGCCTTTAACGTTAAAATAGACAGTCCAACGACTGCTTACGATCTGTTTTTAAATATTCGCAACTCGGTCAATTTTCAGTTCTCAGATTTATTTTTAGAAATAGAGCAACTAAATCCGGACAATAGTAAGGTCAACTATGTTGTCAAAATAAAAATGACAAACGGTGAAGGGCTCTGGATCGGAAAAGGCTCTGGAAATATTTATTCCCAGCAAGTTAGGTTTCTAAGCGACTATCATTTCCCAGATTCAGGGATGTACACTTTTAAAGTGAAACAGAATATGCGTGCCAATCCTGTAGAGGGAATTCATGACGTAGGAATTCGTATTGCCGCGAGCGACTTCTAAAAAATGGCAATGTTATTGTATTGAGGAGTGTATGCTAAACTCAATAAAAAAGATACTGCTACAAAAAAGACCTATAAACATTCTTTTCGGAATTTTATTTATTTCGATTTTGGTAGCCTCCTGTAACCGTGAGGCCACGATCGATCGGGTTCTTTCTAAAGAGACGAAAAATAAGATCTATAAAGATATCGAAGAACCGCGACTAGCGGAATCAATAAAAAATAGTATCGAATCAGAGGATTTTAAGAATAAAGCCGTACTGAATAGCTATTATCAAAAAAATGGCTATCAGGCATCGCTTATCATAAAATTTATGCCGGACGGCAAGCTCGCTATTCTAGCTGATCACTTATCTGCCGCCGCTGAACACGGCTTAGACGAGAATCATTTTGCTGCTAAAGAATACAGAGCTCAATATGACTTAGTTCATTCTAAAGATGGTGTCCAATCGCTCGATGAGGCGTATCAACAGGTAGCAGCACTTGAGCTTGCGACAGCCAAAGCATTATTGGATTATAGTTCAACCCTCCAGTTTGGTGTGGTTAATCCCAATAAGATACTATCACGCTATTATATGGAAACGAAGCAGGCTGACTCCAACTTTATGATGGATATTTTAAGGAGTCAGGATCTGGCGACCCTCCTGGATAGTGTTCAGCCTAAATCTGCCAATTATATGCTCCTTCAAGAGGCCCTGAAAGCTGGTGGCGATCAAGATCGAAGCAAGACGATCAGAGTCAATTTAGAACGGGCACGCTGGCAGCATGATATAGACAGTAGCAAACTGATCTACGTTAATATACCAGCTTTCCGTCTGGACATTTATAAAGACGGGAAAGTGGCAGGT
This sequence comes from Albibacterium profundi, assembly GCF_042159835.1. Lineage (NCBI taxonomy): Bacteria > Pseudomonadati > Bacteroidota > Sphingobacteriia > Sphingobacteriales > Sphingobacteriaceae > Albibacterium > Albibacterium profundi. The sequence continues at coordinate 1,037,193 of NZ_JBBVGT010000002.1, forward strand.
AGCATGAAGACTGTGGTGGGCACCGGACGAAACAATGGAGATAATGCTTCCTTTTCCGATCAGAAAATTAAGGATGCTCCGCATTCTCATGAAACTCCGATACTGAGCAGTATGATCCATAGTGTTCAGGTGAATCCGGTATGGAACATCCCAGAAAGCATCGCTGGTAAAGAAATTTTGAAGCATGTCCAAGCAGACCGTTTTTACCTTTCCAACGCAGGTATTGACGTCATTCAGGATGGGCAAGTAATCGAGGATCCCGAAAATTTGGATTGGTCCTCTTATTCCGCCGGCAACCTACCTTTCCGTTTTAGACAAAGACCCGGAGACGAGAACGCCCTTGGAAAGATTAAATTCTTGTTTAAGAACAATAGTAGTGTTTATCTTCACGACACCCCGGCACAAGCTGCATTTGATCGAGATGTCAGAGCCTCCAGCCACGGCTGTGTTCGGGTTAAGGAACCCTTAGAATTAGCAAAAGCGCTGTTTGGCGCGGGAGATAAATTCGAAACTATAAAAGGCGACATGGAATCAGATGAGCAGAAAAGTGCTAGAAATATTGAGCTTTCGCCACAGATTCAGGTTGTTTTAGACTATGTTACTGCGGAAAACAGAGATGGTAAGTTAGTAATTCACCCTGATGTATATGGATTAGATCACGTTATATATCCGTATCTGTAGTACTATTCTCTCGTGGCCAGATAGAAGTGGGCAACCTTCGTTTTGTTTATAGCCCCGAATATTGTATTTCGTCTAGACCTTCGGATGCTAGAAGAGTTCTTCCTGCTTTTTCACTATCCAAGTAAACAGATTGATACTGAGGTGAATCTCCGTGAATGTACAACACGGTTTTATTCTTAACCAAATCAATAATTTCATCAGTTAATTCAAGTGGTACCGCTGGGCAGCCATGACTCAAACCCAATCTGTTAAGGCTATTAATGGCCGATTGACTAACATAGGATGCCCCGTGCATAACGATGGCCCTGCTTCGGGCGTTGTCATTGAAGCCCGAGTCCATTCCATCCAGACGTAAAGAACGACCGTGCTTCCCATAGTAGACCTCGCCAGTTAGGTAGAAACCTAAGCTGCTCTGATGGGAATTGTTAATATTAGAAAAACTAGTCGCCATATCTCCGCCACTACCACGACCATGAGATACCCATGTGTTTAGCAGAAGACTGGAATTAGTCAAATCGACAATCCATAGACGCTTCTTCTTACTAGACTGACTAAAATCAGCAATCGATATAATATGTGAAGTAGACGACGAGTTACGATTTTCTTGGAGGTTCAAGTACCCTGTATACGCTCTTTCGAAAACATCGAAGCGAAGGCCACTTGAGGCCAAATCAGCATCCTGGTAGATTGTAGAAGCTTGTTGTTCTAAAATCATCTCTGGAGCTAAAACTAAATTTTCTTCTTCTTTGGGGTCAACATTAACAGGGTTTACCGGAACCCAGCTAAGAGTAACCATAGCGATAATAGCTAAAACTACTACAGGAAATGTCGACAACTTTAATCTTTTCATAATTCATTCCTCTCGATCCAATACAAAGATAAAGAAAATAACAGGAGCATAACAAACATTTTTATAACTAATAGGCAATTTCATATATAAATAGGAAACAAAATAACGCTTAAATGACATAAAGTTCTTTTTGATGCTTATGCAGATTCCATATAAAATCTTTAACTTTAGACAAAAAACCTATGTCAAAAGATTTTAACAGACCGATTCGCGTTTTAGTTGCCAAGGTTGGTTTAGATGGTCATGATAGGGGAGCAAAAGTTATTGCGACTATGCTACGTGATGCTGGAATGGAAGTGATTTACACAGGTTTACGTCAAACCGCAGAAATGGTGGTAAACACAGCTTTACAGGAAGATGTTGATGCAATAGGTGTATCGATATTATCTGGTGCCCACATGACCGTTTTCCCTAAGATCATACAACTGATGCGTGAAAAGGGAGTTGACAATGTACTCCTTACCGGTGGAGGGATTATTCCCAAAGATGATATGATCGCTTTACAAAATTTAGGAGTTGGCAAACTATTTGCCGCTGGATCTACATTGGGCGATATCGCCGACTATATAAAGGAATGGGTGGTAGAGAATAGAAATTATTAACAGTATATCAAGCGAAAATCATGATGGGAACCGACTATGAAAACCTTGCAATATCATTAGAGGAATCGATATGTTTGATTTCAATAGACCGAGAAAAAAAATTGAACGCCCTGAATAAGGCAACCCTCAACGAACTCCATCAGGCTGTAACCTCGGCTCTGCGAGATGAAAGCATATCTTCGATTATCATCACCGGAAAAGGAAGCAAAGCATTTGTGGCCGGAGCTGATATATCTGAGTTTTCTAATTACAATGCTGAAGAAGGGAAAGAATTAGCTGCTGAAGCGCAAACAAAGGTATTTGACGTTATACATCACGCTGGGAAACCAATTATCGCAGTTATTAATGGTTTCGCTCTCGGAGGAGGTTTCGAACTTGCGCTTGCGTGTCATATGCGGATTGCCAGCACATCGGCTAAGTTCGGTTTTCCAGAAGTTTCCTTAGGATTGATACCGGGTTATGGAGGCACTCAAAGGCTCACGCAGATCGTCGGCAGAGGTTTAGCTTTCGAACTTATTTTAACGGGTGAGATGATAACTGCAGAACGCGCGTACTCATTGGGGCTTGTTAACTATATTACCTCTCCGGAAGAGGCGATCGACAAGGCAAAGGAAATACTTGAGATCATAGGATCCCGATCTCCACAGGCGCTTGCTGCCGCTATTAAAGCAGTGAACGCTTCTCAACAAGCTTCTGGGTACGAGGTGGAGATCGATGAGTTTTCTAAGCGTTTTGGGACAGCAGAGTTCCGAGAGGGTGTAGCTGCATTTATCGAGAAGAGAAAACCTAATTTTAAGAAGAAACCTTAGCGAGATAACGGATGCCGATACCATTGTATAATTCCAAAGAGCGAAACCTGTTAACCTTAGGCATCCTAGTCATCTTAGGTGCTTTTATTGTCTATTCAATACGTGGAATTTTTGGGGCCTTGTTAGGTACGATGGTCATGTATACCATATTTCGCCCCGTTCTCTTGCATTTGGTTCTAAAATGGAAATGGAAAAGAAGCATTGCCGCGATATTTATAATTCTTTTCTCCTTTTTGGTAATCGTGGTCCCCATACTAGGTGTGAGCTCGATGGTTATTTCTAAGGTTGGCAAACTACAGGAAAACACACAATGGATACAGGAGACGATTAATAAAGTAAATGAGTTTGCTGGCGACAAACTTGGGCAGCCGGATTTAATGGCCGACGGGCTACGTAACATTATTAATTCTGCTGGCAGCATATTCACCTCGCTCTTGAGTGGTGCGGCAGACTTGGTATTGAGCCTGTCGGTGATGTATTTTTTGCTGTACTTTGTTCTGGTTGAATACAAGCAGTTCGAAGCGGGACTTCTCCGCTATTCACCATTTCGGCAAGAGAACGCGCTTCGTTTTGGTCGTGAACTCAGAAATATCACGTATTCAAATGTATTGGGGCAAGGCTTTATTGCTATGCTACAAGGCGCCTTAGTAACCCTCGGTTATGTGATATTTAACTTCGACGATCCGCTTTTTTGGGGGATTATTTGCGCTATTCTTTCATTTATTCCCGTATTAGGCGCTCCGATGGTCTTTGTACCAGCGAGTCTTGTGGCAATCGCTCAGGGAAATAACTTTGACGGGATAGGTATGTTGCTGTTTGGTTTTATCATTATTACCAATATTGATAATGTTTTAAGGTTGATTATAGCAAAGCGAGTAGGAGATATCCACCCTATCATAACCATCATTGGCGTCATCATCGGTATACCGCTCTTCGGTTTAATGGGTCTGGTATATGGCCCTTTACTACTTTCCTATTTTCTAATTACGGTCCGAATTTACGAGACGAACAAAATTGCAGAAAAACGGTTAGATCGACTTCAAAAGGAAGGTATGATAAACAAAGAAGAACGAATAGAATAAGAAAAGGCGATGGGCAATGCTCATCGGCTTTTCTTATCAACGACTCATATCAATGAGATTTTTTAAGGTTAAAATAGTCTGTAACCTACGCTCAGCGTCCAAAGCTTAAGTTTTCCATTGTCGTCATCGTCGTTGTCATAGACGTCGCTTAATCCGTGTTCGTAACGCAAGTCAGCTCTAAATTTCATAATATCAACGCCGACACCTCCGGTTAATGCAAATGTTTGGTTCTTATATTCATCAAATTTCGTAACCTGACTAATATTTTCGCCGAAGGTATTCTCTTCATCCAAAACAAATGATACTACTGGCCCCACCTGAACGCGTCCAGCTATAGGACCTAAACCGATGCGTGTACCTAGTAATAGAGGTAAATCAAGCGTACTGAATTTCGATGTTCCTTCTTCCCCTTCCGATCCTTTGCTTGTAAAGTATAGCTCGGGTTGAAAATGGAATCCAGCTCCTCCTACACGGGCCCAAACACCGCCGAGGAGCCCTGTCCGCGTTTTGGTGTCTAACGAGATATCGTTAAGATTAGAAAAGTTTGCTCCTGCCTTCAATCCAAATTGGATAGAGGGTAGAATCTGTGCGGAAGCAATCATTGTCGTTCCGACTAATAAAATAAGGCTGAGAAAAAGTTTTTTCATGATTGATGATTTTTGTTTTTAATCTCTAACAAGCAGCAAATTTCGAGCCTAAAAGTCTTTTTTGCAGTTTTTAACTAAATCTATCCTCCTGCGGTGGACTCTTGACTTCCATTGGCTTTTTACCTACTTTTGCTTAAACATATCGTATAACATGAAAGACTTGACTATTACTGCCGAGCAATGGGATAAATTAAAAATAAAGCTCCTGCGCAAATACAACCATTTGAGCGCGGAAGACCTCGCTTTTGAACCAGGAAAGGAAACTGAACTAGTTCAACGCTTATCGCAGCGTCTTCGTCGCACACATGAGTACGTTGTTTTCACTCTCAAAAAAGGCATGTTTGACTTGGATAGCAATCGGCTTTAAGTGACGTCTACTAAATAATTCGCGACAATTCGCTTTGCGTTTTCAAATCTGTTTTCTCCGAGACCGGAGACTACCTGATAGTTAGCGTTGCGTGCCTTTAACTCTTTATGCCAAACACTCATAAAATACGCGCGCAGGTTAGGAAAGTCGCGTAATTCATCATCCTCCCAAGGCAGATCGATATCCATTAGTAAATATAGGTCATAGTGTTGTTTAGCAAGCTCCGCCAATACTTCGGGCGGCGTTCCGGAAAAAAGATAATCGCTCCAAATCTTCACTGTGAGTACCATCGTATCACAAAATACGAGACCATTTCTGGCCTTGCTTATCATTTCCTTTTCCAACGCCAACTGCCCCCAAAAGATATTAACTTCGTCTTCCAGTGTGTAATTCCGGTCAAGCCCCTGACAATATTCACGAGAATATTCTGGAATATAGATTGTATCAAAAGCTTTTGCAAGCTGTTCGGTTACGACGGATTTGCCGGTAGACTCTGGGCCTACTACAGCTATTTTAAGGATTTTATCGACAGACATAGGCGCTGCAAGGTACGACTTGGGGAAGAATAAATAAAACAAGTCATCGGATTTCAGAATTATTCCGATTTTTTTATCGGAATCAAAAGAGAATCTATTATCTTTGCACTCCGACACAGCTGTCGGAATTTCCCTTCTAATAAGTAAGAACAGATCCGGCGCTTATCTCAAAGATTTGTACTTTTAAAATTTAAAATGCCAAAAAACACTTCCATCCGCTCCATCTTAATTATTGGCTCCGGACCAATAATCATCGGTCAAGCTTGTGAATTCGACTATGCGGGATCTCAGGCTGCGCTTTCTCTTAAAGAAGAAGGTATCGAGGTCTCGATTATCAATTCCAATCCGGCAACGATCATGACAGACAAGGTTATCGCTGATCATGTTTATCTCTTACCGCTTACATGTGAAAGTATTGAGCAGATATTGTCTGAACGACAAATTGATGCGGTATTACCCACTATGGGCGGGCAGACCGCTCTTAATCTCTGTATTGAGGCAGATGAACGAGGTATCTGGTCCAAACACAATGTGGACATTATCGGAGTTGACATTGCGGCAATCGAGAAAACCGAGAATCGTGAAGAATTTAGACAACTCATGGTTGACATTGGTATTGGCGTAGCCACATCGAAGATTGCAAACTCGTTTCTTGAAGGAAAGGAAGCGGCTCAAGAAATAGGCTTCCCACTGGTTATACGTCCGTCATACACACTCGGTGGCACGGGTGGCGGTTTTGTACACAAAAAGGAAGAATTCGAGACAGCACTAAGTAGGGGTCTTCAAGCATCCCCAACTCATGAAGTTCTTGTAGAACAGGCGGTATTGGGATGGAAAGAGTTCGAACTCGAGCTTTTGCGGGATAATAACGACAACGTTATCATCATCTGTACAATTGAAAACTTTGATCCGATGGGAATACATACCGGTGACTCAATTACTGTGGCTCCTGCCATGACACTGAGTGACCGCTGCTATCAGGACATGCGGGATCAAGCCATTAAAATGATGAGAGCCATCGGGAATTTTGCTGGAGGTTGTAACGTTCAATTCTCGGTAAACCCCGAAACAGAAGAGATTATTGCCATTGAAATTAACCCAAGGGTTTCTCGTTCATCAGCACTGGCATCGAAAGCAACTGGCTATCCTATTGCCAAAATAGCCTCCAAATTGGCCATTGGTTACAACTTGGATGAGATCGAAAATCAGATCACAAAAACCACATCCGCATACTTTGAACCGAGTCTTGACTATGTCATTGTTAAGGTTCCTCGCTGGAACTTTGACAAATTTAAAGGCGCTAACACGGAACTGGGCCTACAAATGAAGTCTGTAGGCGAAGTGATGGCAATTGGCCGTACTTTCATCGAGGCACTGCAAAAAGCTTGTCAAAGTTTGGAAACAAACCGTTTAGGCTTAGGAGCTGATGGAAAACAAAATAGAAACTTGGAAGAGATTATGCATAGTCTCGAACACCCAAGTTCAGACAGGTTATTCCATATCAAAGATGCCTTTGAAATGGGTGTACCGCTTGAGTCGATACGAAAAGTGACTCTTATCGACAAATGGTTCTTGCAGCAAATACAAGAGCTTGTTCATTTAGAAGTAGAACTTAAACGCTATCAGCTCAACAATATACCGAAAGAGTTTTTTGTTACCTTAAAACAAAAAGGATTTTCGGATGCACAAATTGCATGGTTACTCGGCAATGTAACCGAAGAAGATGTCTATCAGAGAAGAAAATCGCTTGACATCCATCGTGTTTTCAAAATGGTAGATACCTGTGCCGCAGAATTTCCTGCACATACACCTTATTTTTATTCCACTTTTGAGGACGAGAACGAATCGGTTGTAAGTGATCGTAAGAAAGTGATCGTTTTAGGTTCCGGCCCGAACAGGATTGGACAGGGCATTGAATTTGATTATTCATGTGTACATGGATTAATTGCAGCTAAAGAGGCAGGCTACGAAGCTATCATGATTAACTGTAACCCGGAAACAGTTTCTACCGATTTCAATATGGCTGATAAGCTATACTTTGAGCCGGTTTTCTGGGAACACGTGCGCGAGATTATCGAACATGAAAAACCGGAAGGTGTTATTGTTCAGTTAGGCGGACAAACCGCTCTGAAAATGGCTGAAAAACTGCACGAACACGGCATCAAGATTATCGGGACCTCGTTCGAAAATATGGATTTAGCTGAAGACAGAGGAAGTTTTTCTGATCTACTTAAGGATCTAGATATCCCGTATCCTAAATATGGGGTAGCTGAGAGTGCTGAAGAAGCATTAAAAGTGGCTAATGAAGTGGGGTATCCTGTTCTAGTACGTCCAAGTTATGTGCTTGGGGGACAAGGCATGAGCATCGTCATCAATGATGAAGATCTGGAGAAGGCAGTTGTGAAGCTATTAAGAAACTTGCCAGGCAACCGCGTTCTAATCGACCATTTCTTAGACCGTGCAGAGGAATCCGAATCAGATTCTATCTCCGATGGTGAAGATGTTCATATTATCGGGTTAATGGAACATATTGAACCTGCAGGTATCCACTCTGGCGACTCCAATGCTGTACTACCACCGTTTAGCTTATCCGACAATGTCATCAAGCAAATGGAAGAGTACTCGATCAAACTTGCCAAAGCTCTGAATGTACGCGGATTGCTAAATATCCAGTTTGCCGTCAAGGACGAAAAGGTATACGTGATCGAAGCCAACCCTCGGGCGTCAAGAACAGTTCCTTTCATCGCTAAAGCATATGATGTGCCTTATATCAATATTGCGACGAAAGTGATGTTGGGGGCAAACAAATTGAAGGACTTTACCATTGAAAGAAAACTTAAAGGTTATGCCATAAAAGAACCTGTTTTCTCATTCAATAAATTCCCAGATGTAGATAAACAATTAGGCCCTGAAATGAAATCTACCGGCGAATCTATCCTCTTCATCAAGGATTTGAACGACGAGAAATTCAGAGAATTGAATACGAAGAAATCAATGTATCTTAGTAAGTAACCTGACTCTTTAACATTAATTAATAAGAACGGCACTTCTCTAAACGAGAAAGTGCCGTTTATCATTTATTTCGGAGGCCGAGGCCTCGTAATCGCTACCCTGTCACTAACCAAATAGTTGCTGGAACAATTCTTCCACTTTGGATAAAGCCACGATTTTTATTTTAAAGCGATTAAGGTCGAGCCCTTTAATGTTATACTTAGAAACATAAATAGTTTCAAAGCCTAGCTTATCTGCTTCTGCAATTCGCTGTTCAATCCGGTTGATTGCTCTGATCTCTCCCGAAAGACCCACTTCACCTGCAAACACAACGGTCGACGGCAAGGGAATATCTTGCTGTGAGGAAATAATAGCCATCAGAACAGCTAAATCAATCGCAGGATCTTCAACACGCAAGCCGCCTGCAATATTGAGAAATACATCTTGAATGGAAAGACGAAAACCGAATCGCTTTTCAAGAACTGCGAGGAGCATGTTCATTCTCTTTGCTTCAAATCCGGTTGTAGAGCGTTGTGGGGTTCCGTAGGCAGAGGTACTCACTAGAGCCTGCACCTCGATCAGCATCGGTCGTACCCCTTCCAGCATAGCTGCAATTGCAATCCCCGACAAAGACGATTCACGCTGTGACAGCAATATTTCGGAGGGATTAGATACTTCACGCAATCCGGCACCCTGCATCTCGTAAATACCCAATTCGGACGATGATCCGAACCTATTTTTTACCGCACGTAAAATGCGATATACATGATGCCTATCGCCTTCAAACTGCAGTACGGTATCCACCATATGCTCCAAAACTTTAGGACCAGCTATAGAGCCTTCTTTCGTAATGTGACCAATTATAAACACGGGTGTTCCCGACTCTTTTGCATAACGGAGGAGTTCTGCGGTACATTCTCGGACCTGCGATACACTACCTGGCGATGAATCGATATGCGCGGAATGCAATGTCTGAATAGAATCAATAATGACGAGCTCAGGTGCAATCTGTTCGATCTGCTTAAAGATATTCTTCGTAGCGGTCTCCGTCAAAATATAGCAGGATGCTTTAGACGATTGATCGATCCGCTCGGCACGCATTTTTATCTGCTGCTCGCTTTCTTCACCAGAAACATAAAGAACTTTTAGTTTTGGCAATGTTAACGCCAATTGAAGCATTAATGTAGATTTACCAATTCCCGGCTCCCCGCCAATAAGAACCAGGGACCCAGGGACAATACCCCCGCCCAATACTCTGTTGAGTTCCTGGTCAGGTGTTTCTATTCTTAATTCTTCTTTGTAAACGATCGAATGAATCGCTGCAGCCTTAGACGCACGCAGTGTGCCCGACTTTTCAGTTCGCCAGTCGGGGACTTTCGTCCCTCCTTTTTCAACCACCTCTTCAATAAAGGTATTCCATTGACTACAGGAAGGACATTTTCCCAACCACTTGGCACTTTCAAATCCACAATTTTGACAGAAATAAGTCCTGCGCGTCTTGGCCATATTACTAAAGCTTAATCTCTTCGTCTTTGTTATTCAGAAAATGGAACTCCGTTAGGTAATAGGAGCCGATACTCTTTACCTTAATCCATTTATTATATTTGAAAAACCACTTGATCCGTTTGGACAGAAAACCTTTTTTAATATACGCTTCAATATAAGGGTGAACACATAAAGTAACCCCTTGTTCATTCTGCTCATTCAAGATGTAGTTGAGATTGCTCTCTATATCATCCATCAAGACAATACTTGCTCGAATCTCGCCCGTACCATCACATGCTGGGCATTTCTCATTGGTAACAATATTCATCTCAGGACGTACCCGTTGGCGAGTAATCTGAACAAGTCCGAATTTACTCGGCGGCAAAATAGTGTGTTTCGCCCGGTCATCCTTCATGCACTGTTTCAAGTATTCGAAAAGTTCTTTGCGATTAGGAGCCTTATGCATATCTATAAAATCGACCACCACAATGCCACCCATATCACGCAGGCGAAGTTGACGTGCAATTTCCTTAGCGGCTTCCTTGTTGACCATCAAGGCGTTCTCTTCTTGATTTTCTTTATTAGCCGTTCGATTACCGCTATTCACATCCACCACATGTAGCGCCTCCGTATGTTCAATCACGAGGTAGGCACCGCCATGCAAATTCACCGTTTTCCCAAAGGCCGACTTGATTTGCTTTTCTACACCGAAATGCTCAAAGATTGGCTCCTTGTGTTTATAATATTTAACGATCCGCTCTAAGTCGGGAGAAATATCATGAATATAGGAACGTGTCTCCTCAAAGATCAAAGAATCATTTACATGAATATGTGTAAACTCATCCGTAAGGAGGTCTCGTAAAATCGTCGACGTTCTGTCCATCTCACCAAGCACCTTATTGGTTGGCTCAGCCACCTGCAAGCGTTTGACAAACTTCTCCCATTTCGAAACAAGATCTAGGATATCTTTCTCTATTTCCGCCACACCCTTCCCTTCAGAGACGGTCCGGATAATGATCCCAAAATTCTTTGGTTTTATTCCTTCTACTATTTTCTTGAGCCTATTCCGCTCACTGCCCGTCTTGATCTTTTTTGAGATCGAAACGACGTCCGAAAAAGGAACCAACACTACGAAACGTCCCGCAATGGATAAATCCGAACTTAAACGCGGCCCCTTAGTTGAGATCGGCTCTTTTGCAATCTGTACTGGCAATAGCATATTCCGACTAAGTATCTCAGAAATTTTGCCAGATTTATTTATATCCTTTTCAAGATTTAATGAAGTTAAGAGCTTTTCTTTAACACCTCCATTTTTCACAATCTTGGTAAGCTTGATGAGTGTCTGTACCTGTGGACCTAGGTCTAAATAATGCAGAAATGCATCTTTCGAGTATCCAACGTCCACAAAAGCGGCATTTAAGCCCGGCATAATCTTTTTAATTCTGCCAAGATAGATATCGCCAACAGCGTAATTATTGTTTACTTGTTCGGTATTAAGCTCAACAAGCTGTTTATCTTGAAGCAAGGCGATCGTAACACCTGAATCAGGTGCAGAATCGATTATTAATTCCTTAACCAACAGCTTTTGTATTTGAAAGTTGCTATACCACCTCGGAAATCAGTTCAACGACAGCGACCGCACCCTATCTGATAAGGCACGGTCCCATATTATTATAAGAGAAATCTGAACTTCCAGCCCATGGACTAAGACGCAACTTTCGGTGAAACCATAAGACTTATATATACGAACACAAACCGAAAAAGCTATGCTTATCGGCACCAAATAGGTAGAAACGTAACAGCCTGTAACTCATATATTAGTTACAGGCAATTAACATATCTATAGATTAAACTATTTTTTCTTGTGTCTATTTTTTCTTAAACGTTTCTTGCGTTTGTGGGTTGACATCTTATGTCTCTTTCTTTTTTTTCCGCTTGGCATAATAATTTTTTTTAATGTTTTTAATGTTATTAATTACTCAACTCATCGACTTTTCGATCAATAAATTGAGATAAGCTTGGATCAGCAGCTAATTCTTTACTTTTCTGATAAGCCTGTATAGCATCTTGATTCAAGCCAATATTTTCATAGCTTGTTGCGAGATAAAACCAAACCTCTGCGTCATTAGGTGTTTGTTCGATTACGGTATTAAATCGATCCACCGCTTTATCGAATTGTCTAGATTGCATCGAAAACAATCCTAAATTATAATTCGCTTTTAAGTGATTCGGATCTTGTTCAACAACTTCTAACAGCATTGTGATGCCCTGCATCGGTGCAGGTCCATTTACCAAGGAGGTAGCAACACCAGCTTTGGCATCCAAATTATTCTCATCAAACTCAAGCGCCTTCTCATAAGCGTCCTTAGCGTGCTGCATGAGGACTGGAGCCATTACAGTATCGGATAAATGCTGATATGAATCAGTAAACAAATCACCTGTTTTCAACCAACTTTCTAAGGAGGGCTCATTCTCAGCGACCTCTTCATAAGCGTAGGCTGCTGGCATTGGTTGGTTAACATCTTGCCAAAGAGTAGCAAGCTTTTTATAAAGGGGTAGTTTTTCTCCATCAGGGGCAGCTGCTAATTCAGCTTCAACCTCCTCTATTGTTCTCGTCAAATCGGCACTTAGACCTTGTTTTGCAATTTCAGAAACAGATTCCAGAGAGAACACATCGGTTGCTACAGCAGTTTCAGCAGTTGCTTCAGCCTCGTCGTCTTTAATTAAACTCTTTACGGGCTGCAAGAACAACACTACCATAAGTAGTACAACCCCTGCAATTGCTATTATCTGTTTGGTTTGTAACACGCTCTCTGAAATTTAGATCGACTTATTTAACTTTATTTCCAGATTTTACCTTGTCTACGAAAACTTTAGCTGGTTTAAAGCTTGGCACGTAGTGCTCTGGGATAATGATTGCTGTGTTTTTTGAAATATTACGAGCAGTTTTTTGAGCACGTTTCTTAACAACGAAACTTCCAAAACCTCTCACATAAACATTCTCGCCTTCAATCATTGAGTTTTTAACAACTTTGAAAAACGCTTCAACGGTCGCTTGCACATCTTGTTTCTCTAATCCAGTCTTATTGGATATTTCCGTGATAATATCTGCTTTAGTCATGTTTTTAATTAAATTTTTATTTTTAAGCTTTTCTTATTTTCTATTAACAGAATCGGGATGCAAAAGTATCGCTTTTAAATGATTAAACAAAATCAAAATCAACAATTATTTCACGAAACTTCCTACTAACCAACACCTAAGCAAATCCAATTGAAATATTACAAAGAAAAAAGCTTAAGGGTTTAGCATCACCATCTCTTATGGTATAGAAAAGATGAAATATATTTTTGATTTTTGCGGCATGTACTTCTCCCAAACAATACTAACATGGTATCATCAAAACAAGCGTGACCTGCCCTGGCGTACAACGCAGGATCCCTATGTTATTTGGCTATCCGAAATAATCCTTCAACAAACGCGCGTCAACCAAGGGATATCCTATTTTTATACATTCTTAGAAAATTATCCAACGATTCGTGATTTTGCCAATGCTCCGGAAGACGATATCCTACGGCACTGGCAGGGATTAGGTTACTACTCCAGAGCTCGAAATATGACCAAGGCTGCGCAAAAAGTCATGAGCGATTTCCAAGGTGTTTTTCCTACAAATTATCAGGAACTAATCAAGCTCCCTGGCATTGGCGAGTATACAGCGGCCGCGATTTCCTCGTTTTCGGCCAATGAGCCAAATGCAGTATTGGACGGCAATGTTAGTCGCGTTCTATCCCGCTATTTTGGAATAAAGGAAGCTATTAATTCGACTGCGGGGAAAAAGTTATTTCAACGTATGGCGCAAGAAGTACTGCCGCAAGAAAATGCTGGTATTTTTAATCAAGCTATTATGGAATTTGGCGCTCTTCAATGCAAGCCCCAATCCCCAAATTGTGATAGATGCCCATTAAAAACGGATTGTTACGCGTTTCAAAACAAGGAAATCCATCTGCTGCCCTCCAAACTTAAGGCTGCAAAAAGCAAGAACCGCTTTTTCCATTATTTTATCGTCCGGAAAGGAGATTCTATTCTTATGCAAAAAAGAGATGGAAACGACATATGGAAAAACATGTATGAGCTGCCCTTAATTGAAACGGAGGAACAAGTGTCCGACGTGCAAATCCAGTCTTCGCCTCAATATAGAAATGCATTTGGAGAAAAGACATCAATCATTTATCAAAGTCAGATCATTAAACATGTTCTGAGCCACCAAAACATTTACGCTCGTTTCTATGAAATTAAAGACGCAGATGAACAGCGGATGATAAAAAAATCGAGGAATTATGTTTTGATAAAAGATTTAGATAAATTAGCTAAACCAAAGCTTATATACACTTTTTTTGATTCATTCTTCACTTAACCAATTAAATTATGTCAGGTATCAACAAAGTTATTTTAGTAGGGCATTTAGGAAAAGATCCGGATATACGTCACCTAGACAACAACGTAACTGTGGCAAGCTTTCCATTAGCCACCTCAGAAACTTATAACAAGGACGGAAAACGAATGGAACAAACCGAGTGGCACAACATCGTTATGTGGCGCGGTTTGGCTGAAATCGCAGAAAAATTCCTCCATAAAGGCAAATTAGTCTACATCGAAGGCAAGATCCGCAGCCGATCCTATGAGGACAAAGAGAACATAAAACGTTATACTACAGAGATTGTCGCAGATAGCTTTACCATGCTTGGGCGGAAAAGTGATTTTGAAGGTCCCTCTAATGGTGGGAATAGAGAAAATGAAACCTCGGTAGATTTTAAAGAGAACCAGAACGAAGATGATGATCTCCCTTTTTAAGGAGATCATCCATTCCTTTATTTAAAAGCCGGTATCAATCGACCTCTTTTAAGCTAATTTGAAGTTCATCCAATTGACGATGATCCAATGCAGATGGGGAGTCTATCATTACATCTCTACCTGCATTGTTTTTTGGAAATGCTATGACATCACGAATCGAGTCTAAGCCGGCAAAAATAGAAACTAACCGATCGAAGCCAAGTGCAATTCCACCGTGTGGTGGCGCCCCGTAAGTAAAGGCGTCCATCAAGAACCCGAATTGTGCCTTCGCTTCTTCTGGAGAGAAGCCGAGTAATTCGAACATTTTAGATTGACTTTCTCGATCGTGTATTCGAATGGAACCACCGCCAATCTCTACACCGTTAATAACCACATCGTATGCATTAGCCCTCACACTCAATGGGTCTGAATCTAACTTACTGACATCAGCGGGTTTCGGTGCAGTAAACGGGTGGTGCATGGCATGATGCCGATTGTTTTCTTCATCCCATTCCAACAATGGAAAGTCTACAACCCAAAGCGGAGAATAAGTATCCTTGCTTTTCAAGCCTAAAAGTCGAGCCATCTCCAAACGTAATTCAGAAAGCTGCTTCCGTGTCTTTTCCGCAGGTCCAGCCATAAGTAACATCAAGTCGCCCGGCTTTGCATTCATTTTATCGGCTATTGCTTTCAACTGACCTTCGGTATAAAATTTATCTACAGACGACTTTAAAGATCCGTCAACAAGGTAGCGTATGTACACCAAACCGCTGGCCCCGATCTGCGGTTTGCGAACGAAATCGATCAATGCATCCACCTGTTTCCTTGTATAGGAGACACAATTTTCGGCAGTTATACCTACCACAAGTTCTGCAGACGAAAAAACCTTAAATTCTGAATCCTTTACCAGATCGTTTAATTCGACAAACTTCATATCAAATCGGATGTCCGGCTTATCAGATCCATAAAGGCGCATTGCATCAGCGTAGTCCATCCTTGGGAAATCGCCTAAAACAACACCTTTAACAGACTTAAACAGATGTTTAATCAAGCCTTCGAAGATATTTAGAATATCCTCTTGTTCTACAAAAGTCAGTTCACAGTCGATCTGAGTAAACTCTGGCTGCCTGTCTGCTCTAAGATCTTCGTCCCGAAAGCATTTAACAATCTGAAAATAACGGTCAAAACCAGAGACCATTAATAGTTGCTTAAACGTTTGCGGAGACTGCGGAAGCGCATAAAATTCTCCGGGGTTCATTCTACTCGGCACTACAAAGTCCCTCGCACCCTCAGGTGTCGACTTAATCAGCA
This sequence comes from Albibacterium profundi, assembly GCF_042159835.1. NCBI lineage: Bacteria > Pseudomonadati > Bacteroidota > Sphingobacteriia > Sphingobacteriales > Sphingobacteriaceae > Albibacterium > Albibacterium profundi. The sequence goes on from NZ_JBBVGT010000002.1 coordinate 1,053,382, forward strand.
CTGGAGTTTCAATTTCAAGGAAATTTTCAGCGTCTAAATATTTTCGGATTTCTTGCGCCAGCCTATGGCGCAGAACAATATTCTGTCGTACCGGATTTCGGCGAAGATCCAAATACCGATATTTCATACGAAGCTCTTCGCCGCCGTCCGTTTCATCCTCTATGAGAAAAGGTGGTAATTTCGCTTCATTTAAAACTTCGAGCTGTAAAACTTTAATTTCAATCTCACCGGTCGGGATTTTTACATTCTTGTTCGTTCTTTCTATAACAGTACCAACAACACGAATAACAAACTCCCTCCCCAGTTCCCGAGCCTTCGCGCGCAATTGCGGGTCATCTTCTGAGTTAAATGTAAGTTGAGTAATACCAAAGCGATCACGCATATCCACAAAGGTCATACCACCCAAATCGCGTGATTTTTGCACCCATCCACAAAGTTGCACCTCTTTTCCTAAATCGGCAATCGTTAAATCGCCACAAGTATGAGTTCTCAGCATATATTCTGTTGTTGTATCTTTATTTTTTCAAATTAGCCCGCCAACGTATCTGTAATTCTACTTACGGCTAAATTCTTTACTTCTTTGATTATCGAGTTAGCATCATATCCACACTCATTCCAAAGTTCTGATTGTTCACCATGCTCCACCACTCTATCAGGAATGCCTAAGCGAACGACCTGAGCAAAATAGCTCTTGTCCGCCATATACTCTAAAATCGCGCTGCCCATTCCCCCCTCAAGCACCCCGTCTTCGACAGTGATAATCTTTTTGTATTTCTTAAACACCTCGTCCAGTAAAGAATGGTCAAGTGGTTTTGCAAAACGCATATCATAATGAGCAGGATAAATACCTTCCTCGTTTAATGCTATCCTAGCTTTGCTAACTTCATTCCCTATATGGCCAATGGAAAGAATCGCAACATCCTCACCGTCACATAGTTTTCTTCCTTTCCCTATCTCAATCTCCTTCATAGGCTGACGCCAATCAACCATAACACCCTGTCCGCGTGGATATCGGATCACAAAAGGCCCCATATCAGGCAACTGTGCGGTATACATCAAATTTCTTAACTCTTCTTCATTCATCGGGGCCGATACCGTCATATTCGGAACACAACGCATATATGCCAAATCATAGGCCCCATGATGTGTTGCTCCATCTGCGCCAGCAATGCCTGCACGATCCAAACAAAAAACAACATTGAGCTTCTGCAAAGCTACATCATGAATGACCTGATCATAGGCCCGCTGCATAAAACTAGAATAGATATTACAAAACGGCACCATACCCTGTGTTGCCAAACCCGCTGAAAAAGTGACCGCATGCTGCTCGGCAATACCAACGTCAAAAGCACGGTCCGGCATAGCTTTCATCATGATATTCAATGATGAACCTGATGGCATGGCCGGCGTGATACCCATGATTTTGTCATTCTTTTCGGCTAGTTCAACAATCGTATGACCGAAAACATCTTGATATTTAGGAGGTACCGGTTTAATGGGAACCGATTTTTTTATCTCGCCTGTAATTTTGTCGAACAAACCCGGGGCATGCCATTTGGTTTGATCTTTTTCTGCCATCGCAAAACCTTTACCTTTCACGGTTATACAGTGCAGGAGCTTAGGCCCTGGGATATCTTTCAAATCTTCCAATGTCTTCACCAAGCGCTTAACATCATGCCCGTCGACCGGACCAAAGTATCTGAACTTCAAGGATTCAAACAAATTGCTGTTCTTTAGCAATGTGCCTTTAATGCTCTTTTCAATCTTCTTAACCATGCCCAGAGCATCCGGACCTAATTCGGAAATTTTCCCCAAGACAAAACCAATGTCGTCGCGAAAACGATTGTAGGACTTTGAAGTGGACATACTTGTCAAGTATTCCTTCAACGCTCCTACATTGGGGTCAATAGACATACAGTTATCATTTAAAATAACCAGCAAATTGGTATTCGCAATTCCTGCATGATTCAGAGCCTCGAAAGCTAATCCAGCTGTCATTGCACCATCACCAATTACTGCCACATGCTGCCTATCCGTTTCTCCCTTATACGCCGAAGCCACCGCCATACCTAATGCCGCGGAAATGGACGTTGACGAATGCCCCACGCCAAAGGTATCATACTCACTCTCACTGCGTTTTGGAAAGCCGCTTAATCCATTATATCGACGATTGGTATAGAACAACTCCCGCCGACCAGTCAGGATTTTGTGACCATAAGCCTGATGTCCTACATCCCAGACCAGTTGATCATAAGGCGTATTCAGTACATAATGTAAAGCTACCGTCAATTCCACCACTCCCAAGCTTGCTCCAAAATGCCCTCCATACACCGAAACCACGTCAACGATATATTGACGCAGCTCCTTACTTAGCTGCTCTAAATCAAACTCTTTCAGCTTTTTTAGATCTGCGGGTGTGGTTATATTTTTGAGTAACTCTCCCGGTTCAAAATCCATATTCAAAACTTCTTACAAAACTTTTACAAATTAAGTCATAATATTTATAACATCCTAAGCGAACACCTTCCTAAGGTAATGATACAGGCTTATTGATTAATGAAACAGATTCAATACTAATATAAGTTTTTTACATTTGCATATAAAGATTCTTGGCGATTATCGATGAAGGAAACACCATTTGAAATTAACCTCCCACAGTTTGAAGGACCCTTTGACCTGCTATTATTCTTCATTGAACGCGATGAATTAAACATACATGACATCCCCATCGCTAAAATAACCCAAGATTTTTTAGACTATATCCAGCAAATGACGGCATTGAATGTCGAAATCGCCAGTGAGTTTATTTTTGTTGCCGCGACGCTCATGCGAATCAAGGCCAGAACCTTGTTGCCTAGCAATAAAGCGGATGAAGAAGATGAAATCGATCCTAAAGAAGATCTTATACAAAAGCTAATTATATACAAGCAGTTCAAAGATATTTGTGAAGAGCTACGTACGTTAGAGGAAAAACGAAGTAAGATGGAAAAACGAAAATATATCCATCAAGATCTAGACCGAGCTGCTGAGACAAGGGAATATCAAGAGGAGCTCCAGTCGTTCGACCTGTACAAGCTCATGCACGTCTATGAACGCCTAATGAAAAATCACCATGGTCGCAGCCAAGAAGTAAAACATCAGGTGGTTCAATATCCGTATACGATTGAAGCACAAAAGAAAGCCCTGGCCGACCTGCTCCTGGTCAATGAAAAAATTGACTTCCAGACGCTTTTAAAAAGCTCTGAGAATAAGGTGCATTTCGTATACAATTTCTTGGCGATCCTAGAAATGCTTCAGCAGCAATTAGTGGACATCCAAATACAAAGTGGCTATAACAATTTTTTGGTCTTAGGAAAAAACGAACACCAGAATTAAGCAATTTCCTTTTTATTAAACAGCGGTGGCTACCACTGTTTAATTCGACAGGCGCAATCGACGATTTTCCAAATATTTCCGGCATTAAAACATTCATTTTTATATCTTTGGCTTTTATCTGATTTTATTTAGAACACATGGAAAGAGACAATCTAATATTCGACCTGATCAACGAAGAATTGGAGCGACAAGAAGAAGGCTTAGAGCTAATCGCCTCCGAAAATTTTGTTAGCAAACAGGTGATGGAAGCCGCTGGATCGGTATTGACGAACAAATATGCTGAGGGGCTTCCGGGAAAACGTTATTATGGAGGTTGCGAAGTAGTTGACGAAATTGAAACCATTGCAATCGACAGAGCCAAGCAGCTATTTAATGCTGAATGGGCAAACGTCCAGCCACATTCCGGAGCTCAGGCAAATGCTGCTGTCTTTCTGGCAATCTTAAAACCAGGTGATAAAATACTAGGTTTTGATCTTTCTCATGGCGGACATTTAACCCATGGGTCACCTGTAAACTCTTCAGGCAAACTTTATCAACCGTTTTTCTACGGAGTTGAGAAAGAAACCGGTCGGATCGATTACAAGGCACTCGAAGAAACGGCACTTCGTGAAAAACCAAAATTGATTATTTGCGGTGCTTCAGCTTATTCTCGGGATTGGGATTACAAATTCATTCGCGAAGTAGCTGATAAAATTGGCGCATTGGTATTAGCTGATATCTCCCATCCAGCCGGACTGATAGCACGTGGTTTGTTGAATGACCCGCTTCCACATTGCCATATCGTGACTACTACCACACACAAAACACTTCGTGGCCCTCGTGGTGGTCTAATCCTTTTGGGCAAAGACTTCGAAAATCCATTCGGACTAAAAACTCCAAAGGGTGAAACCCGAATGATGTCATCGCTGTTAGACCTGGCAGTTTTTCCTGGAACACAGGGAGGCCCATTAGAACATACCATTGCAGCAAAAGCTATCGCATTTGGCGAAGCCTTAAGCGATGAGTACATGGACTATATTGTTCAGGTTAAGAAAAATGCCGAAGCAATGGCCAAGGCTTTTATTGAAAAAGACTATCAAGTTATTTCCGGAGGAACCGATAACCACCTAATGCTTATCGATCTCCGCAATAAAGATATCACCGGAAAGGTAGCGGAACGCGTGCTAGGAGAAGCCGGCATCACCATTAACAAAAACATGATCCCTTTTGATGACAAATCCGCATTCATAACATCGGGAATCCGCGTAGGAACCGCTGCTATCACAACCCGCGGTTTGAAAGAAGAGGATATGAAAACCGTTGTCGATTTTATTGACGAAGCACTAATGAATCATGAAAACGAGGATAGATTAGCTGAAATATCCACACAGGTAAATGAGATGATGGAACGTTTCCCTCTATATAAATAAAGAGACCGACTAAAGTCGAACCATACTACAAAGACAAAGAGCCACATATCCGTATGTTGGCTCTTTGTTATTTTATAATAGTAACTTTGGGAAGTTACACGAATGAGAATGAACAATAGCATGAATCCGACAGCGCAACGGTCTATATTAACCGTGAAGAAAAAAGAAAATCTAACGCCGCATTATATACGTATTACATTCACCGGCGATGACGTTCCTCTATTTAAGGACGCAACGATCGGCAAAAACAACAAAATTTTTCTTCCGCCCGAAGGAACTAAGGAAGTTCACTTCCCGATGGTTGACGAAGCCAACGGTGACGCAGAAGAAATCCCTGAAAATCTAAAGCCGATAAGACGCACCTATACACATCGCGGTATCGACTTGGATAAAGGAGAAATGTACGTCGATTTCATAGCACATGGCGATAGTGGGCCGGCATCTGCTTGGGCCCTCCGCGCAAAACCTGGTGATCCGCTTGGAATAGCCATGAAACTTGGGACCGGCCCTCTGCACCCGCCTGCAGATTGGTTTCTTTTCGTTTGTGATGCAACAGGTATTCCTGTAATAGCGAGTATCTTGGAACATCTACCGGCAAATGTCAAAGGTGAAGCATACATCGAAGTTCTTAATGAAGAAGAGGAATTGCCGCTGGCGACTGAGGCAGATATTTCAATTCACTGGATTCACAATCCTCAACCAGGAGAAAAGCAAGTGCTGCCCGAGGTTGTCCGAAAAGCTAATATTCCAGACCATAGCAATACCTCAGTTTTTGGATACGTAGCAGCTGAGTTCTCTAGTGTTAAAGCAATCCGCTATTTCTTACGTAAGGAAGTTGGCTGGCCGCAATCAGCCTTATATGCCTATTCTTACTGGAAGTTCGGCAAAAGCGAAGACGGGTCAGTTAGCGACCGTCAAGAAGAAAAAAAATCGTTTTCATAAGAATGTAATTTGTGGCTATTAGCCGACAAATGACAAGGAGCTTGTTCTACTCAATTCCCAATCAGTACCCAATTGTGTCCCTATTGGACTCGCTCAAACGGCCGTTTACAGAGTGTCTATTGCATTCCAGTAACCGACAACTACCAGCGCGTACTGAGCATGCCTTAATCAACTTTACTTCGTGAAAGCGAGTGTAGCAACACTTAGCTTAATGTTCTGTACTCGCAATAGCGCGATGGCACAAGCCTCCAGGGTAGCGCCGGTGGTCAACACGTCATCGACTAACAAAACATGCTTATTTTCAAATTCATCGGGTTTATGAATTGCGAACATATTTTCCATGTTTTCAAAGCGCTCATATCGCCCACTGGTTTTGGTCTGGCTTTTCTTATGAACCAAACGAATGAGGTTACCTGTTGAAACCTGAGCTCCCAATACTTCTGACAAACCATGTGCGATGTATTCACTCTGATTATAGCCTCGCTGTCGTTGTCTTTTCTTGTGCAAAGGGACGGGGACAATGACATCGATATCTTGAAAGTAGGCTGAATCTTTGACAATCTCTCCATAGCGCTGCCCTAGAAACCGAGCCAGTGCAAAGCCATTCTGATATTTAATGTGGTGGATAATCCTTTGAACGCGTGAACCACCCGTAAAGTATAAGTAAGCACTCACCTTAGCAAGTGGAAGACGAGCTTTAAGTCGCCGATCAATCAGACTATCCGAATCAAGATGATAATTGGTTACCGGCAAATCATAACTGCAATTTAAGCACAAGTATTTTTCTTGCTTGACCAGGTTTCTATTGCAGCCAATACAGAGTTCAGGAAAAAGAAGCGCAATAGAGTCTTTAACTAAATCTATAAGAGACATGTTTATTTTTCCTTGACAGCCAGCTGCCCGCAGGCAGCATCAATATCTTTACCTCTGCTTCTACGTATACGCGTGTTAATTCCCTTTTCCCGTAAAAAGTCGGCAAAAAGGTCGATTTTATCAGCTCCCGCATTTTCGTAATCGGCAAAAGCTATGGGGTTGTATTCGATTATATTGACCATACAAGGAACGTGCTTGCAAAACTGAGCTAATTCAGCAGCGTCGATCAACTCATCATTAAAATCATTGAAGACAATATATTCATAGGTTACCGGATTTTTAGTCTTCGCATAATAGTACTTTAATGCTTCAGCAAGGGCATCGAGCGAGTTTTGCTCATTGATTGGCATAATCTCGTTACGTTTCTTATCGTTCGCTGCGTGAAGTGAGAGTGCCAGATTAAAGCGCACCTCATCATCTCCTAACTTTTTAATCATCTTAGCAATACCAGCCGTGGAAACCGTAATTCGTTTTGGCGACATATTAAGTCCATCAGGCGACGTGATCCGGTCGATCGACTTCAGCACATTCGAATAATTCAGCAGTGGCTCACCCATACCCATATATACGATATTGCTAAGAGGTTTATGATAGTTCTCTTCAGCCTGTCGGTTAATCAGAACCACTTGATCGTAAATTTCGTCCGCGTTCACATTTCTCTTTCGATCCATGTAGCCTGTCGCACAAAACTTGCAAGACAAACTGCAACCTACTTGTGAACTCACACAAGCCGTCATCCGATTGGACGTAGGGATCAAAACTCCTTCAATTATATTAGAATCATAAAGTTTGAAGGCATTCTTAATAGTTTCATCTGAGCTTAATTGAGAGCTATGAATAGAAACCGGATTGATTACATATTGTGCTTTTAACTTTTCACGAAGATCTTTGCTTAAATTACTCATCTGATCAAAGTCAACACAGGATTTCTGCCAGAGCCATTCATATATCTGCTTTGCACGAAATGCCTTCTCACCAATACCTTCTATATTCGCTTTTAATTCATTGAGAGTCAATGAACGAATATCAATTTGTTTAGAAATTCCCATGATGTCGCAAAGTTACAGGTTTTTGAACAGAAAACTCCATGGCAATTAATTAACGATAGATAAAATAAAAGCACATTTTGTTCGTTGCGTCAATTTTTTTTCTATATTAGAAAAGTATTAATTTTGTTGCGTTCATAATTGATCGCTTAAAACCTCTTTTTTAGAATGCGTAGATACGTCTCGGCCGATTATCTTTTCCCAGTAAATACCCCTCCTATAAGGAACGGGGTAATCGTAATGGATGAAGAAGGAGAGATCATCAAATTAATTTCGGACGAACAGGTGCCTTCGGGAATATCAGTTGAAGAGCATCGCGGTATCCTTGTTCCGGGTTTTGTTAACTCTCATTGCCATTTAGAGTTATCGTATCTACATAAGCAGATACCATCCGAAACAGGCTTAATCGACTTTATTCGTTCCGTGACCGCCGAACGGTCGGTTGAGCAGCAGGCCATTGATACGGCCATAAGAGAGGCGGATGAAGCCATGCAAAAAGAGGGCATCGTGGTGGTTGGTGATATCGCCAATACGCTGAACAGCCGCCAAGTAAAACTCGATAGCTCCATCCACTATCATACATTTGCGGAGGTGTTTAACTTTAATCCTGAAGAAGCGAAAGAAACATTTAAAAAAGGCAACGATCTTTGCGAAGCTTTTTCACCTTTATCTTCATCGATTACTCCTCATGCTCCATATTCAGTTACCAAAGAGCTATTCCGATATATAAAGTCTTTTTGTGATGATGGACACAATCTGATTAGCATTCATAATCAAGAGTCTGAAGAAGAAAACAAGCTCTACCGATACAAAACAGGTGCATTCGTTAATTTTTACGAGTCATTCAACAAGGATATCAGCTTCTTCAAAGCCCAAGCTCGGAACTCCCTGAGATCCGTTCTTCCTTTGCTACCTGAGTCGCAGCGGATTTTACTGGTTCATAATACCTATACGTCTTTTAAAGACAACAATTTTGTGGACCGTTACAAACGTGACGTCACATGGTGTCTTTGCCCTAATGCGAACTTATATATTGAGAGCCGACTGCCGAATATCGACCTGTTTATCCGTTCGCGCCGACCCGTTGTTCTGGGAACCGATAGCTTAGCGTCAAACGACAAATTATCCATCCTGTCCGAGATTAAAACTCTCTTGAAGAATTCGAGTAATTTATCACTTGAACTGGCAATTAAATGGGCGACGATCAATGGAGCCAAATATTTTGGTGTCGACGACGTCTATGGTAGTTTGGAACCCGGAAAGAAACCAGGCGTCAATCTGCTTACAAACAACAAAGGTCTGAATATAACGGATGCAACAGAAGTCGTAAAATTAGCTTAGGGAAGCTCAAAAACAATTGTAACTTTGTTTTTTCGAAAACAAAGGTGTAAATCAAATTTCAGAGCTTGTCTACCTTAAAAAAATTTGCAGGACAAACACTTATTTATGGACTAAGCTCCGTAATTGCAAGATTACTTAGTTTTGTACTTACGCCCGTCTATGTTAAAGTCTATCAACCTGCAACCTTCGGTATCTTTACCAGCCTTTATAGTGCCGCGGCCATTTTAAATGCGGTTTTGGCTCTTGGGATGGAAACCACCTTCTTCCGTTACCTACAAAAGCATGAAGGCGACAAGCGGGCGGTATTGAACAATACTTTCTTTTTTACACTTATCACCTCCGGCGTTTTCTTGTTAGGAACCATCTTGTTCGCAAATGACATTTCTACTTTCTTATTTGAGGAAAAGGGACCTGAGCGGGTTGCGTACATCTACCTTTTTGCTTTTATATTGACTCTAGACGCCTTAGCAGTCATACCTTTTGCTCTCATCCGGGCAAATGAAAGGCCGATGCGTTATGGTGTGATCAAACTGGTTAACATTGCCGTTATGGTCACCTTTACGCTGTTGTTTATTGTGATATTGCCTTACATTGCAAAAAACAACTTAGTTGGTGCTGATTGGATCAGCGGTTGGTTGAAGTTCCAAGAAAATTCAGTACCGGTTTCCGCTAATACACTCCCTGAAATATGGGTCGGATATGCTTTTCTGGCGAACCTAATCGCCAGTGTAGTCACGCTCATTTTGCTAATACCGGAATTGTCACAATTGCAAATCCGTCCGAATAAGAAATTAATGAAAAGCATGCTATGGTATTCACTTCCCATCTTGATTGCCAATCTTTCTTTTATTATCAATGAACACTTAGATAAAGTCTTCCTTCTTAAATTATTGCCGGAAGGTATCGGCGAACGCGACTTGGGGATTTATGGTGCTTGTTCAAAAATTGCCGTTTTCCTCAGTATTGCCGTTCAAGCTTTCCGTCTCGGAGCAGAACCTTTTTTCTTCAGTCACGCCAAAAACCCGAACGCACGGACAACCTATGCGGTTATTATGGATTATTTTATCATTTTGATGTGCGTGGCTGTGGTGGGTTTAGTTGTGAACATCGACATTCTAAAGTATTTTATTGAAGGTAAAAACCTCGAAGAACAGGCCTTATATTGGTCCGGTTTGAAAATTGTCCCAATCTTATCGTTAGGCTATATTTTTCTTGGGATTTATATGAATCTTTCGATTTGGTATAAGTTATCTGATCAAACTCGTTTTGGTCTGTATATCTCAGGTATCGGTGCCATGATCACGATATTTCTAAACCTTATTTATATCCCGGAATATAGCTATGTAGCATCGGCTTGGATAACCCTGCTAGCCTACTTTGTAATGATGGTGCTATCCTATCTCTTAGGACAAAAAAACTACCCGATACCCTACCATATTAAAAAGAACATTTGCTATATTGGTGCTGCCGCATTATTGAGCTATTTCTGTTTTTATGTACTCAACAGAGATCTTATTATCGGCAACGTAATTTTGCTAACGTTCATTGTTGCAACCATTTTCATAGAAAAGAAAAATTTCATAAATCAAATATCAAAGAATAGAGATGATAGTTAAAGTGATTAATAAATCTGGGAACGATCTGCCAAATTACCAAACAGAAGCTTCCGCTGGGATGGATCTGAGAGCCAATCTTCCTGAGGGAAATTTAAAAATAGGAACGTTGGAACGGATTTTGGTTCCTACAGGATTATTCATGGAGTTGCCTCTGGGTTTTGAAGCCCAAATCCGCCCACGCAGTGGTTTAGCGTATAAGCACGGCATTACCGTTTTAAACTCTCCGGGAACAATCGATGCAGACTACCGAGGAGAGATCAAAGTTCTTTTGGTTAATTTATCAAACGAACCATTTGAAATAGTTCATGGAGAACGGATTGCTCAAATGATAATCGCTGAACATGAGCAGGTAGACTGGGAAGAAACGAGTGAGCTAACTGACACCGTTCGTGGAGCGGGTGGATACGGCCATACTGGTGTTGTTTAATGTTTAGATTTACGTATTAATGAAATCAATCCTCTTTTCCGTCTCCTTCATCTTAATGTGGTTGTCTGCATTCAGTGTATTTGGGCAAAAGCTCGATAACCAAATTCAGGACGATAGCGTACAAGTAGACTCCATCTATCAACGAGCCCTAAACAACCTGAACACTGGGGAGTTTTATACTGCACAGAATCAGCTAGAGCAGGCCTTAGCTTTGGATAGTACCCACCAAGACGCTAACCTGAATCTGATGCGTATCTATTATGCCCAACGGAAATTTGAGGAAGCTAGGAATATAGCACTGCGCCTTACTGCATTAAATCCGCAACGAGAGGATCATTGGATCGCTTTGGCGGACACCTACAAAGCGCTAGAAGACTATACAGGTTTGATACGAGTGTATAATAAACTTATTCGGTTAAACCCCGAAGAATCTTCATATTACTATGATAAGGCCTTCACTCTTTCACTAAACGGCCAGGAAGAAGGTGCATTACAACTTTATCAGAGCATTGAAGATAAGTTTGGCCTGACGGACCGTCTCTTCCTTGCAAGGAACGAGTTATATAGACAGCAAAAAGATCGTAAAAAAGCTCTCTCTGTTGCAAAAAACTTTGTTCAACACAAGCCTCATACGAGTCATTCTCATTTGATGTTGGCAAATACGTATCTTGATTTTGACAAGCCGAAAGATGCATTAAAAACGTTGGAGGGACTCGAATCTGAATTCCCGAACGACCCGTATATACCGCTGACGAAGGCAGACGCATACCAAGCATTAAAAGACTACTCAAAGCTATCGGATGAACTGCAGAAGGCGTTCGTAATGGATAGCCTATCGATGAACAATAAAGTACGGACCGTGTATAATGTGTTGCAAGGAAGCAACGAGGGAAAATCGTTAAAAATAGCTGCGGACATAAGCAATGTCCTCGTCGATAAGTATCCCAATGAGGCGTTGGCACAAGCTGTATTTGGTGACATTGCTTTACAACAGGGTAAAGAGGACCTAGCTTATGAGGCATTTTCTAAAGCTATCGACTTGAATAAGAAGCTATATATCGTTTGGGAACAGCTTCTGCAATTAGAAGTTGCCAACAACAAGCTCTTGGAAGCTCAAGAACATGGACTGGAAGCTATCAATCAATTCCCCGACAATTCGATAATATTGCTTTTTACCGGCTATGCATATCTTCTTGACAAAAAATATCAAGAGGCTCGCGCGTTCTTAGAAGAGTCCTTAAATAAAGCCGATCCGAAAAATGAAGCTTTAATGGTACAAATATACAGTGCTCTGGGGGATAACTACCATGCACTCGATATGGGGCCGGCATCCAATATAGCGTATAGCGAAGCATTAAAAATTGATAGCAACAATACATACGTGCTTAATAATTTTGCGTATTATCTTGCGTTAAGAAAAGAGGAACTGACTAAAGCGGCAAGCATGTCTAAAAAATCGAATGAACTAGAACCGGATAATGCCTCTTATCAGGACACCTATGCCTGGGTGCTGTTTCAACAGGGTGATTACGATGCAGCACTGATGTGGATTGACAAAGCAGTTAAAAGTTCAGTCGACCCGTCGGCGACACTGATTGAGCATAAAGGTGACATCCTTTTTAAACTTGGTAAAAAACAAGAAGCAGTCAAGTTATGGGAACGTGCTTTGAAACTAAGCGAGACAGGTGATAATGAAAAATTGAGTCAAAAAGTGGATACAAAAGAATATGTGGACTAGTAGAAACATAATAATCGGAATTTTCTTGCTGTTGTTTACAACAGCTTGTTCAACCACCAAAACCGTCAGTACAAGCGGCGGGGCAGCTAAAGAGCTTTCCAAAAAAGCTAAACGAGATTTTATGTCAGCGATTGCAGCAAACAAATTGCAATATGAGACATTTAGCACAAAGGCTAAAACAAAGTTGAGTGTCGATAACAAATCCTTTAATTCAACACTAAACATCCGGATTAAAAGCAATGAGACAATCTGGATCTCCGCCACCGCTTTTTTAGGGATTGAAGCGGCAAGAATTATGATAACACCCGATCGGATCCAAATCATAAATAGATTACAAAGCACGTATATCGACAAGCCGTTTGAATATATCTATAACTATACTGCCCGAGAGTTGACATTCCAAGAGCTAGAAGATCTTCTCATCGGTAATGCAATGGCTTTCTACGACAACGAGATCAACCAGATGTTGACATTGGGGGATTCCTATTTGATTATGGGTCAGTTAGAAAATTTAGATTTCGAAATGACCTTCGGAGAAAATTATTCTTTAAAACAGACTAAACTTTCCGAGGACAGTCGCAGTCAAAGCATGCAGGTTGACTATAGAAACTTTACGGATGTCGAAGCTTTCAAAGTCCCTAAAACAGTAGATATAAGTCTGACAGCTGAAAAAGCAGATTTAAACGCTGAAATGGAATACGAAGATATACGTTTTAATAAAGACGTAGAATTTCCATTTTCAGTTCCTACACGATACAAAAAGCTATAAGGCTATGGTTCAATAAAGTGTGAGCTGTTGGAAATATAATTATTAACTTCGTAGCCGAAAAAAGAACGTAAGGGGTTTACACTTAGCACTGAGAAGAATGAATTTGATTAGAAAGATAACCATTGTTTTAACACTGATATTCCTTTCTGCCGTAAGTTTCGCACAATCCAGTGCGGAGCTAAAAAAACAACGTGAACGCCTCGACCGGGAAATTAGTCTCCTTAATGAAAGTTTAAAAGAAACTTCCAGTAGCAAGGCTCTCACTTTAAAGCAGGTCAATGCTCTCAACACACAGATTCAACTTCGAGAACGTAAGATCAGTACGATAAGCTCAGAAGTGCGGCTTATCGAAAGACAAATTCAAGATAACACGCAGGAAATTAAGAAACTGGAAGAGCAGCTCGAGAAACTTAAGAAAGATTATGCTAGTATGATCCGTTTTGCGTTCCGGAACAAGAACGGCTATAATAAAATGATGTTTATCTTTGCGTCAAAGGACTTTAATCAAGCTTTTAAACGCGTTAAGTACCTTCAGCAATTCAGCGAATCCCGAAAAAACCAAGCAAAAGAGATCGAAGAGACCCAGGGAACCATCAAGCGGAAAATTGAGGAGCTAGCTGCAGCGAAGAAAGAACAATCCGCCTTATTAGAAGTTCAGCAGGCCGAGCGAAATAAGTTGAATGGTCAAAAGAGTGAAAAATCGAAGGTAGTCAGTAGCTTTGCGAGTCAGGAAAAACAATACAAACAAGAAATATCAAAAAAGCAACAAGAGTCGCAACGATTAGCCCGTGCAATTCAAGCTGCCATCAGGCGAGAAATCGAAGCCGAAAGAAAACGTGCCGAAGAAGAAGCTAGGCTAGCTGCTGCAAAAGAGGCGGCCCGAGCAAAAGCAGCGGGAGAAACCCCTAAACCGGTCGAAACCGAAAAACCTGCGGCTACAGCAGCACCAAAAACTGCTTCGGGAGTTTTATCTGCAACACCCGAAGCCGCTAAACTCTCCAATGAGTTTATGGGAAATCGCGGCAAACTTCCTTGGCCGGTTGCGCAAGGAACGATTACCCAGGGCTTTGGTATGCATACCTACGGCAAGGGTGTCAAGATGGAAAATAACGGTGTTAACATTCGCACGAACAGCGGAGCTGCCGTTCGCGCAATCTTCAATGGAGAGGTGACCAGCGTGGTTCAAATGATGGGAGCCGGCTACGCAGTGATCATTCGCCACGGTAAATATTTCTCAGTTTATTCGAACCTACGATCGGTTTCAGTATCACGCGGCACAAAAGTTACAGTAAAGCAAGCAATCGGTACAGCGGCCACAGACCCTGATGAAGGTACTACGGAGGTGCATTTTGAACTTTGGGAGGGTTCGGCCCCAATAAATCCAACTCCTTGGCTTGCACGTTTCTAAATAATAGTCGTATATTTGTTTTCCTATCTGAAATGTTTTTGCATGGACGATTCAAGGGTTTATTATTAAGGTTTATTATTAATATACTTTTAAAAGTACACAAATGATTAGTACAACTTTAGGAATTTTAGGTTTGGGCGGACAAGAATTAATTCTCATAGCCTTAGCGCTATTGCTACTGTTCGGAGGAAAGAAGATTCCTGAACTAATGCGTGGTTTAGGGAAAGGGATTCGTGAGTTTAAGACGGCTCAGAACGAAGACGATAAGACAGTTTCTACCAAAGAAAAGGTAGAGGAAGAGCAAAAATAACAACCATTAAACAGCACTGAAATTTGCATTCTGCATATTCTGCTAAAGCAGTGTAGAATGCTTTTGTATTTATACAATAAATAGAGAAGGTGATCGTTTTTAAATAAAACCGATAATCAATATGCTATTAAAGCGCACCTCAGCAATAGGGCTGTCCTTACTTTTATTCAGCAGTATAGCATACAGCAACCCTATTGCGAAAACAAAGAAGGCTGACTCTACACGGATGGCTATGGTTGAGCCAATCAACTCAGCCGAAACAACAAAGGCAAGTTTACCACAACTGACAGCAGACGAGAAGCGTTTAGCTTCAAAGCCCATACATGACTTATTGGAGACTCAACACTCTCCCTTCCGACAACTTTTGGAAGCTAACCATAACAGTTATGTTAGCTCATATATCAACAAATATGCCAGTAGAAATTACACCTCACACTTGGCTGAGATGAAAGGACTCGCTTCCTATTATTTCCCTATTTTTGAAAAAATATTCCGAGAAGTTGGTATTCCTTCTGATATCAAGTATTTGTCTGTCATTGAGTCATCCCTAAATCCACATGCAGTATCAAGAGTTGGCGCAACAGGCCCTTGGCAGTTTATGTATGCGACAGCAAAGGGTTATGGTCTGCAAATCAACTCGTATGTAGATCAACGTAAGGATCCGATAGAGGCAACTTATGCTGCAGCGAACTACCTGAAAGAGGCCTACGATGTATATGACGACTGGCTTCTGGCCATTGCTTCGTATAACTGTGGAATGGGAAATGTAAACAGAGCTATTAGACGGAGTGGAAAATCAAATCCTTCATTCTGGGACATCCGGCCATATCTGCCAAATGAAACAAAAAATTATATTCCTTCTTTTATAGCAATTAGTCATGTTTTGGGGAACCCAACTGAATATCCGGTTGAAGTATCATATGCGGATCTTCCCGAGGCTGTAGACATCATTATGGTGAGTCGTAATATCAGCTTGGCTTCCGTTGCCGAAACGCTTGGAATCAGTCAGGATTATCTTTATACGTTAAACCCATCGTACAAAAAGAAGATCATTAACGGAACGAAGATAAATCCGGGGCGACTCATTGTACCGAAGGTTGCAAAGCGCGATTATGCTAAATTGTACAACTTTTTAGAAGGCAAATTGAACGGACAGAAAGTAATGCTTGCCAACAACAATGAAAGGAAGGGCGATCATTCGGCCAGTCCGCAATACCATCGGGTAAGGAAGGGCGAAAAACTAGCAGAGATAGCTTTACACTACAACGTTGAAACACGAGAACTCCTTGCATGGAACAACCTAAAAGAAGGAACTAAAATTGAAGGCAGAAACCTCATCGTCGCCACTGCTAATCCAGATGTAAAACAGCGTATCGCCGAAGAACCAAGCAAATCCAAAGAGAACAGCTATTACATCGCATATAAAGTGAGAAACGGTGATACGTTAGATGGCATTGCCAAAAGATTTAAAGGATCAACGGTTTCGTCACTTAAAGCGATGAATGGTTTGACGAACAATACGATTAAGCCCGGCATGACCCTTAAAATTATGCAGGATTAAAGTAGCGTTCTCGTCAGTTAGATAAGATAGGCTCCATCCTTATTTTTGTCGTCGGAGAAAACAACAGAAACGTGTTCATTTAAAACGGTTGACAATTTCAATCCCGCAAAATCACTTTCAACTGGATAGCTATGATGACTTCGGTCGATCATCACTGCGATACGCATTTTCTTTAAAGGGACATTAAGAAATACACCTAAGCCATAGGCCAGCGTCCTCCCACTGTTCAGAACATCATCTACTAAGACAACCACTTTATTTTTTGCCAAAGCAACATCCTTATCTGTATCTGCCTGCAAGTATGTACTTTCTTTATCTAAGGTAATCTTAATTAGATCCACCTTTTGTTTGGAAATTTTTGCAAGCTCTTCAATGATACGCGAAGCAAATACATAACCCCGTTCGGCAATAGCCGCGAAAACAAGCTCCTTCTCATCCATAGAATCTTCTAAAATTTGATATGCGATTCTTATCGTTCTCTGCTGCATTTGTTCACTATCGAGTATGGTTATTTTCTTTGACATATTGATCAGATAAAAAATAAAAGTAACTATTTTTTCGGACTAATAATTTAATCGAAAATGAAAAAATAAAAAAACCGAATGGAGAACATTCGGCTAATTTTAAGAATCTATATAGTTGATTAGGTTAGTCTACTGTATTCTCTTCTATATTTGCTGTTTCTGCGTCAGCAACTAATGCTCTACCGCCATTAAAATAATAACGCTTCCAATACGCATCTTCCAAGTCGCTTATCATTACACCTCGGCTAGATGAAGCATGAGCAAAACGGTTATCACCAATGTAAACCCCGATGTGGGTAATATTTCGGCTTCGTATTTTGAAGAAGACGAAATCTCCCGGCTGTAAATTGTTCTTGCTAACCTTGTCAACTTTGGAATAAATATTTCTAGAGTTATATCCGATGGTTGTATTAAAAACTTGCTCGTATAATTCTGCAGCAAACTTTGAGCAGTCGATCCCTTTCTTGGTTGTTCCACCTAAGCGATACGGCGTTCCAATCCAATCATAAATAAATTGATACATTTTGGTACTGGCAGTAGAAGCCGCAGCTACTCCCATTATTTGAGAGAAATATTCTTTAGCTAAATTATCGGGGTCGTTTGATGGATTTTCTGGGGAGGATTGATCTTGCGCGTTCGCGCGAAATGTTAAGCAGGTAAGCAGCATACATACTGCACATACTGTTGTTTTCATATAATCAAACTGAATTAAATTCTTTTAAAACTAAATTTGTTTAAGTTTGTTGTAAGATCTAAAGCAAATCTAAATTAAAACCTAATTGGCTCCAAGCTTTTTCTAAGATTTTTTTACTTTTCTATACATTGTGTCTGAAATACTATACACAATTTAAAATTAAGGTTGCATATTATCATAATTCAAATCAATTGATTAGATTTGCGTACCGCAATTTAAGATATTATTAATACGTAAAAATGAGTTCAATAGCGATTACAAAAGAAACCTATTTAGAGTGGTATAAATCTATGCTGCTCATGCGTAAGTTCGAGGAAAAGACTGGTCAGTTATACGGTCAACAGAAAATAAGAGGCTTTTGCCATCTCAACATCGGCCAGGAGGCAGTGGTTGCAGGAACGATGTCGGTTATCAAAGCTGAGGACTCAATGATTACGGCTTACCGTGATCACGCCCACGCAATTGCCAAAGGGATGAGCCCCAACGAAGCAATGGCTGAAATGTATGGAAAAGCAACCGGCTGTTCAAAGGGCAAGGGAGGTTCCATGCACTTTTTCAGCAAAGAGCATAAGTTTATGGGTGGACACGGGATTGTCGGCGGACAAATACCACTTGGCGCCGGAATTGCTTTTGCAGAAAAATTTAACGGTACCGATAATGTTTGCGTATGCTATATGGGAGATGGAGCTGTACGCCAAGGTGCTTTCAACGAGGCTTTAAACATGGCGATGCTTTGGAAACTTCCCGTAATTTTCGTTTGCGAAAATAATGGCTATGCTATGGGAACTTCATTAAAACGTACCACTAACCAGGTAGATATCTACAAAATGGGCTTTGCGTTTGATATGCCGAGCGCACCTGTTGATGGCATGGATGTCGTTGCAGTACATAACGCAATGGATGAAGCGGTTACTCGTGCCCGGAAGGGAGACGGCCCAACCTTCCTTGAAATCCGTACGTATCGTTATAAAGGACACTCGATGTCTGACCCTGCAAAGTATCGCACAAAAGAGGAGCTGGAATCATATAAAGGCAGAGATCCGATTATTTCTGTTAAAAATACGATCACGAAAAAGAAATATGCAGACGAAAAATGGTTTGAGGAAGTAGATGCTGAAGTGAAACAAATAGTAGCTGATGCTGTTAAGTTTGCAGAAGATTCTCCTTTTCCTGAAGTGGACGAGCTATATAAAGATGTGTACGCGCAGGAGGATTATCCGTTCATACATAACTAACATTTAATAGATTTTTAACGAAACTCAAATAAATAAGAATGGCTGAAGTAGTTCGAATGCCTAAAATGAGCGACACCATGACTGAAGGGGTAATCGCTAAATGGCATAAAAAAGTTGGTGATAAAGTAAGTTCTGGAGATGTTATAGCAGAAGTTGAAACTGACAAAGCGACAATGGATTTCGAATCTTACCAAGATGGTACGTTGCTTTACATTGGCCCAAAAGAAGGAGAGGCAGTCCCTATCGATGCGGTAATTGCAGTTTTAGGGGAAGAAGGGGAAAATTATGAGGCACTGCTAAAAGAAGAGAGCGACTCAGACTCCGGAGAAAAAGAAAATAACGCCGATAATAAAAAGAAGGACGACGAAGCAAAAGAGACGAAAAAAGAGGAGAGTTCTGATAGTGAATCTGGCAGTGACGTAACGGCGGAGGACCTGGGAGTTACGGTTATCACGATGCCTCTTTTGAGTGATACGATGACAGAAGGGGTGATCGCGGAATGGAACTTTAAAGTAGGAGACGAAATAAAAAGCGACGATGCCATTGCTGATGTGGAAACGGATAAGGCAACAATGGAGGTAACAGCGTATGCGGATGGCACCTTGTTATATATCGGTTTGGAAAAAGGCGAAGCTGCTAAAGTAAATGATATTATTGCTATGGTCGGGCCAAAAGGCACTGACATTACGCCTTTATTAAATCAGAAAAATACAGATAGCGATAAAGGGAAAGAACAAGATACAGAAAAAGAAGATACGGAAAAGAGTGATTCTAGCAGTGAGTCAGCCTCTTCATCATCTGATTCGAAAGATACTAGCTCCTCTTCAGACGATAGGATTAAAGCTTCTCCTTTGGCAAGAAAAATGGCTAAAGAGAAAGGCATTGACCTTAAAGATGTTCAAGGATCAGCCGAAGGGGGACGAATTGTAAAGAGAGACATCGAGGGCTTCAAACCGAAAGAAAGCAAAACTGAAACAGCTGCACCTACTCGTAAAGAAGAAGTTGGTGGTGAGAAAACAATTAATATTCCTCAATTTGTAGGTGAAGAAAGCTACACCGAAAAACCGGTGACGCAAATGCGTAAAACCATTGCAAGACGGTTATCAGAAAGTCTGTTTACAGCACCTCACTTCTATCTGACAATGAAAATTGATATGGACAGTGCAATGGCTGCAAGGGCAAAAATCAATGAGGTAGCTCCCGTTAAAGTTTCATTTAATGACTTAGTAGTGAAAGCAGTCGCAGTAGCATTGAAGCAACATCCTAATGTTAATTCTTCATGGCAAGGCGATAAGATTAGATATAACGAGCATGTGAATGTTGGTGTTGCGATTGCTGTTGATGAAGGTCTATTGGTGCCGGTTGTGCGTTTTGCAGACGGAAAGTCGCTTTCACACATCTCGGCGGAAGTGAAAGATTTTGCTCAAAAGGCCAAAGCAAAAAAACTTCAACCTGCTGATTGGGAGGGATCTACATTTACTGTATCGAACTTAGGAATGTTTGGTATTGATGAGTTTACAGCGATCATTAACTCTCCCGATGCGTGTATTCTTGCAGTAGGCGGTATTCAGCAAGTACCAGTCGTAAAGAATGGTGCAATTGTTCCAGGAAACATTATGAAAGTTACCTTAAGCTGTGACCATCGTGTTGTTGATGGTGCAACAGGCGCGGCATTCTTACAGACTCTAAAAAATCTATTGGAAGAGCCGGTTCGATTACTGGTTTAAGGAATAATAACTAATATCCAAAAGGGTTGCTTTTTTTCAAGCAACCCTTTTTTATTGGCAATAACAATATGTTTTCCGTGGCTATTCGGTATTCGTCGGTTTGTTACTCAATTCTTCTATCAATTGTCGCGAGTGCTCAAAAATCTGATTGAAGACAGGTTCAAACAACGTGTCATCCCAGTAAGGATCTTTTACATAAGTTTCTTCTCCTAGAAATAACTTCACCTTCGATCGTTGTTTATCATTGGCCGCCAGAGCTAATACATCATCATAGTTCTGTTGATCCATCACGAAGATATGGTCAAATTTGTCAAAGTCACTTGTCTGAATTTGGCGTGCGCGCTGATGTGATATATCAATATTATTCTTCTTTGCAACCGCAATTGCTCGCTTATCTGGCATATTACCTATATGCCATGCACCCGTACCTGCCGAATCAACCTCCCATTCTAGGCCGGCTTCACTGACCAAATGTTCTAAACAACCGTGACCCAAGGGCGACCTACAGATATTACCTAAACAAACAATTAAAATTCGCATGTATCAAATATATCAAAGCCTTTTTGTTAAAAAAAATTACGATCTTGTTTCTGCAATCAGAACAATTAAATTTTGAAAAACATTCTACTTATCCTTTGCCTTTTCATAATGGCATGTTCTCAAAAGACGATGACAGACAAGAATACCGACTGGCCGGACGCAAATGCTCCTGTGGCTGAAACCAAACCCTATACACGTATTATTCATCAGGACACCGTTATAGATCAATACTTCTGGCTAAATGACTATTTTAAGAAAGGTCCCGGTAGCTCCGCAGTAATTGACTATTTGGAAGCTGAAAATGCATATCTAAAGACCATGATGTCTGGAACTAAAGACTTGCAGGAAAGTTTATTCAAAGAGATGAAGGGACGGATTAAAAAAGATGATGAATCGGTTCCCTATTACCAAAACGGTTATTATTATTATACGCGCACAGAAGAGGGAAGCGAATATTTTAAATTTTGTAGAAAAAAAGGCAACCTAAATGCGCCGGAAGAGATCCTATTGGATGTCGACAAAATGGCTGAGGGCTATGCTTATTTTGCAGCTGTAGGGTTTAACGTAAGTCCGGACAATCAGCTAATCGCCTACGGAGTAGACACGCTTTCGAGGAGACAATATACCATCCATATAAAAAATATTAAAACAGGCGAAGTCCTCCAAGACAGACTAAGCAATACGACCGGTGGCTCCGTTTGGGCCAATGATAACAGAACATTGTTTTATACATCAAAGAATGAATCGACGCTATTGAGCGAGAAAATCAAAAAACATCGGATTGGTATCAATACCGCTGATGATGTCGTAGTCTATCATGAGCAAGACCCCTCTAATTACATTGGGGTCTCCAAAGCAAAATCTGGGAAATTTATTTACATCCATTCTCAGGCTACGACAAATTCTGAGACTCGATATATCGATGCGGACCAGCCGAATGATCCATTTACCGTATTTCAACCAAGAATGGAGAATGTGCTCTATGATGTCATAGCTTTAGAAGATAAATTTTTGATTCTAACCAATTTAGACGCACAGAATTTTAGGGTGATGGAGACAAGTTTCGAACGCACCGAGGTGATTAATTGGCAGGAGCTCATTCCACACCGAAATGACGTATTGCTTGAGGACGTAGATGAGTTTAAAGACTTTATTGTAATTTCGGAGCGGAAGGATGGATTGACGCAACTAAATATCAGAAACTTAAAGGACAGTGAAAGTTCCTACTTAGATTTCGGAGAGCCCGCATATACGACCTATACAAGTAGTAACCGGGAATTTGAATCGACCGAACTTCGTTATAATTATGCATCGCTAACAACCGCAAACTCTACTTTCGAGTATGATCTCGAAACAGGTGAGAAAACACTGTTGAAACAGCAGGAAGTGTTAGGTACGTATTCCCCCGAAGATTATGTTACGGAGAGAATTTTTGCAACTGCCCGCGATGGGAAAAAAGTACCCATATCATTGGTATACCGGAAAGATCTAGCACGAAATTCCGAAACTCCACTTCTATTATATGCATATGGTTCGTATGGCAATTCAATTGACGCCTCCTTTAGCCCTAACAGATTAAGTCTCCTCGACCGCGGATTCATCTTTGCAATAGCTCATATCCGAGGGGGCCAAGAAATGGGAAGACAATGGTACCTGGACGGCAAACTAATGAAGAAGAAAAACACCTTCACAGATTTCATCGACTGTGCGGAACATTTGATAACAGAAGGATATACGTCCTCCGAGCATCTATACGCGCAAGGTGGGAGCGCAGGAGGCTTGCTTATGGGAGCGATTATTAATATGCGCCCCGAATTATGGAACGGAGTCATTGCCCAAGTTCCCTTTGTCGATGTTGTTAATACAATGCTGGATGAAAGTATCCCTTTGACAACCAATGAATTTGATGAATGGGGTAATCCGAAAGAAGAGGATGCCTATATGTATATGAAAAGCTATTCGCCGTACGAGAATATAGAGGCTCAAAACTACCCGAACCTTTTGGTAACTACTGGACTGCACGATAGCCAGGTACAATATTTTGAACCGGCAAAATGGGTTGCGAAGTTACGCGCAACTAAAACGGGCGATCAAGTTGTATTGCTGCATACAAATATGGAATTTGGACATGGCGGCGCTTCGGGCCGATTCGATTATTTAAATGATGTAGCATTAAACTATGCTTTTCTATTCAAGCTTGAAGGCATCAATGAATAAGGTCAGTACGCACTTTGTGTTAATTCACCACGGAGACTCACTTCTACCCAGCGAGCAACGTCGTGTTGATCTTCAAATTCACCTTGCAGGTACATCAGTTTCGTAACGGCAGCTTCAAAGGTCATATCATAACCACTGAGTACGCCCATGTCCTTTAACCATTTGCTAGTTTCATAACGACCTAGTTCTACGGACCCAACGCGGCATTGTGAAATGTTTACGATATTCTTGTTATTTCGGATAGCTTCCCGCAATAAATTAAGGAACCACGTCTGCGTTGTTGTATTCCCCGATCCAAATGTTTCCATGATGACGGAACGTGCATCCGACTCGAGCACACTTCGAACGACCTTATCATTAATTCCCGGATATAATTTTAACACCGAAATTGAATTGTCCATTTTGGTATGCACAATAAACTCTTTTTCACTATTATCTTGCAATGCCGATTCGTTATATTTGACATGAACTCCAGCCTCAACCAGAACAGGGTAGTTAGGTGACCGAAACGCTTCAAACTTAGCTGAATTATATTTAAAAGCTCGATTACCACGATATAACTGTCCGTCGAAATAAATACCGACTTCATGAACAAGAGAGCGATCTCCCTTTTTCGCAGACGCGATCTCAAGCGCCGTAATTAGATTTTCCCGAGCATCGGTACGAATTTCACCGATGGGCAGTTGTGACCCGGAAATAACTACTGGTTTCTGCAAGCCTTCTAGCATAAAACTCAATGCGGAAGCCGAAAAAGCCATCGTGTCCGATCCATGGAGGATAACAAAACCGTCATATTCGTCATAATTCCGCCGAACTATTTCTGCCATCTCAACCCAGATTTCCGGAGTCATATTCGATGAATCAATAATTGGATCGAAAGAGCAAACAGTTAACTTATAATTGAGACGATTGAGCTCAGGAACATTTTTACTGATTAAGTCAAAATCAAAAGGTACAAACGAATCTGTCTGTTCGTCCATCACCATACCGATGGTTCCACCAGTGTATATTATCAGAATATGATTCATTCGAAAATTTATAGGCAAGCCCCGAAGTTAATAAAGAAGATTAAACTCCAAAAATATTTTTAGAGTTTTGCGTAGTTATTGCCGCTATATCTTCTAAAGGCAGATGATGAAGGTCAGCTACTTTCTGAGCGATATGGAGCAGATAGCTGCTTTCATTCTCTTTCCCACGAAATGGTACCGGTGCCAAATATGGCGAGTCAGTTTCCAAAACAATGTGCTCTAGAGGGATATCCTTCACGACCTTGTCAAGGCCTGCATTCTTAAATGTAACGACGCCGCCTATTCCAAGGTAGAAACCAAAGTCAATGGCCTTCAAGGCTTGATCATAGTCTCCTGTGAAACAATGAAAAATTCCTCTCAGCTTTTCGCTTTTTAACTTATTTAATAATATGAACAGTTCATCAAAAGCTTCCCTGCAATGGATAACAATAGGCAAGTTACGCTCTGTCGCCCAAACTACCTGAATCTTAAAAGCCTCAACCTGTTCATCGAACGTCGTTTTATCCCAATAAAGATCTAATCCGATTTCACCAACAGCGTAAATCGTATGTTGATCTAAAATTCTTTCTAATTTTAATAGCTCGTCCCTAAAGCCTTCTTTTTTTATGCTACATGGATGTAAGCCCAGCATTGCGTAACAATAATCAGGATAAGCTGCTACCGTTTGCATTACCTGATCAACCGAACTAAGATCAACATTCGGGAGAAACAATCGTTCAATATGATTTGCTAAGCAACGATCAATCTGCTTTTGAAGTTCCGGACTCTGAGCGTGGTAATAAATATGCGTATGGGTGTCGGTTAGCTGCATGACAATAAAAACAATAAAAAAAGCGCCTTGTCGGCGCTTTTTAAAAATATTCTATTCTTCTTTTTGTGGAGTTACCTCAACAATTTCAACTTCAAATTCTAAGGGTGTATACGGCGCAATTGCATTCATAGCACCTTGTTCCCCATAAGCAAGTTTCGAAGGGACGATCAGACGCGCTTTTGATCCCTCGGGAAGCAACTGCAAGCCTTCGTCCCATCCTGGAATAACTGCCCCAAGGCCTACTGGAATGGATATAGGTTCATAAGGACGTTGAGGATTGTAAACATTACCTCCAGCTTCTTTGGCGACTGCTTCAACAGAAGTATCAAAAACTTTTCTTTCGCCGGTTAAGAACCGTCCTGTGTAATTAACGGTCACGGTATCGCCAACTTTTGCAATCGGGCCATTTCCTTCTTCTTCAATAACATATTGAAGACCCGACTCCGTCGTCTGAGTAGTCAAGTTCTCTTTTTCTATAAAGCCTTCAATGATACCCGCTTCAGCGTTTTTCACCTTTTCTTGTTCAGCCGCAATATACTCCTCCACTTGGCTATGAAATACGCTATCCGAGAGCTCACCTTTGGGGATTACATGATTTACTTTGAAAGTATATACCAAATAAGACCCTTCGATCCCTTCGGGTTTAGGGATGCCACGTGCAACCATGCTGTCGATATTAAATTTGAAAACAGCACTATCACCGCTTCCTAATTTGAATAGTGCCGACATGATATCACCCTCATACATTGGCTTTTGAGCTGCCATGTATGTAGGCTGTCCTGTTTCATAGGTGCTCACAAGCAGAGAATCGTTTTCGGTTTTAATAATTGCACCTACAGATATGAAGTCACCTTCTTGAATTTTAGGTTGTCCGTTATCCTTAATAATTTTATATTGCATCCCGCCTTCTCCTTCTTGGAATTGCTGACATGCAGTTAGACCGAGCACCGCAAAGCCTAAAATAACAATTGATTTTTTCATTTTTTTTGTTTCGATTTTTCTAAGTTAAAAGATTTTTATATTTCGGTAAAATTGATTTAAATGTTTCTACAACTTGAGTCATAGGCTCAGTCGACTGTCCTCCGGCGGCATTTTTATGCCCGCCACCACCAAAATAAGCGCTACAGATTTCGTTACACGGTATGTCGCCGATCGACCTCAAAGAAAGTTTTACGCGCTCAGTCCGATCAATAATCAGGGCGGCAAGACGAATACCACTTACTGACAATGCATAATTGACTAGACCTTCGGTGTCTCCGGTAGTTACGTTAAATGTTTTTAGATCTTCCGAACTAACAGCAAAAAGCGCGGTGTTATATTCAGGTATTACTTCTAAACGATTGAGAAGGCAGAATCCCAAGAACTTCAAACGATTTTCAGTAGAACTATTGAAAATATGTTCATGAATTTTCCAATTCTCCGCTCCTAACGTGATCAGGTCAGCTACAATTAAGTGAACCTCAGCGGTAGTAGATTGAAATCTGAAAGATCCTGTATCAGTCATGATTCCCGTATACAATGAAGTTGCAATATCAGGCGTGATCGCCGAGCGATCGTCAAAATGGTTAACGATAAAGTCATATACCAATTGAGCGGTTGCAGCCGCATGATTGTCCCAATGCCTAAAATCATCGAAGCCTTCCGGTGTCAAGTGGTGGTCGATCATGACTTTCGTTCCCTTAGCGTTTCTGACACTTGGTGCCATGTCGTGAATACGAGAAAGATTATTAAAGTCTAAACAGAAGAGGATATCAGCATTTTCTATCAGTTGATCGGCTTTTTGCTTATTTGTGGGATACACGATTACCTGATCCTGGCCTGGCATCCAGAATAAAAATGAGGGATAATCAGAAGGTACTATCAAGTCAACTTCATGGCCATGTCCTTTCAACCAGTGATATAATCCTAATGAAGAACCCATTGCATCACCATCTGGTTTAAAGTGTGTTGTAATGACGATTTTCTGTCGTTTAGTTAATTTTTCTTTTAGTTCATTTAACAATAACATGCGCCTAATTCAAGAAAGCAAATCTATAAAAATTTATCTATAAACCTATTCACGTTTTTTCTTGTATTCATCTCGCTAAGAAAGCGTTTCTGCTCATAATGAACCGTGTGATGGTAGCTTTCGGAATAAAACTGTATTTTTGCAAAAAAGATTTAAATATGGCTACGAACAGAACTTTTACAATGATTAAACCTGATGCTGTAAGTAACGGGCATATAGGAGCAATTCTAAATGATATCACGAGTGCGGGATTTAAAATTATCGCACTTAAATACACTCAATTGACGGAAGAAAATGCAGGTGCCTTCTACGCAGTACACAAAGAAAGACCTTTTTACGGTGATTTGGTTACCTTCATGAGTTCAGGACCGATTATCGCAGCGATCCTAGAAAAAGATAATGCAGTCGAAGATTTCCGAAAACTGATCGGAGCGACAAATCCGGCGGAAGCAGCTAAAGGGACAATCAGAAAAAAGTACGCTGAATCGATTGAAGCGAATGCGGTACATGGATCTGATTCGGATGAAAATGCCGAGATTGAGGGCAGCTTCTTTTTCTCTCAGATTGAAAGATTCTAATCCAAAACTATTTTCCATAAAAAATGCCGGTGTCGTTTTAACAGCATCGGCATTTTTTTATATAAATAATCTAATAGATAATCTTGTTTCCGCTCTATGCGAGTGCCTCCCGATAGCTTTTAATCGTTTCCTCTAAGCCCATATAGAGAGCGTCTGAAATCAATGCATGACCAATACTCACTTCTAATAACCCAGGCATATTCTTTGCAAAATAAGGCAAGTTATCCAAGTCGAGATCGTGGCCTGCATTTAAACCTAAGTCACAATCTTTAGCTGCCAAAGCAGCGTTCAAGTAGGGTTCGAGAGCTTCCTCAGCACTAGCTTTTTTATAGTTAAGAGCGTAGTCTTCTGTATAAAGCTCAATGCGATCGGTACCAGTTTCCTTTGCAGCTTCAACCATTCTAACATCGGGATCTACAAATATAGAAACTCGTATCCCTTGTTCTTTAAACAACGATACCATATCCCGTAAATAATCACGCTCCTTAACGGTATCCCAACCATGGTTAGATGTAATCTGACCTCGGGCATCAGGAACCAAGGTTACCTGAGCTGGTTTATTTGCTATAACTAAATCGATGAATTTTTGCTCCTGACAATTCCCTTCAATATTAAACTCGGTACGTATATGCTCTTTCAGTGTATATACATCTTCGTATGTGATGTGTCGCTCGTCTGGGCGGGGATGAACCGTGATACCTTGGGCACCAAACTTTTCACATGCTAGAGCAGCTTGTAGAACATTAGGAGTATCCCCCCCTCGCGAGTTTCGCAGCGTAGCGATCTTATTGATGTTTACAGAAAGCTTTGTCATTTTTTAGTAGCGATAATGTTCCGACTTGAAAGGCCCCTCCACGGTGACACCTATATATTGAGCTTGTTCGGGTGTAAGAACGTCAAGTTCAACACCAATCTTAGCTAGATGCAATTCAGCCACTTTCTCGTCTAGATGCTTCGGAAGCGTATATACCTTGTTCTCATATTGATCCGTATTTTTCCACAACTCAATTTGCGCCAAAGTCTGATTAGTAAAGGAATTACTCATCACAAATGATGGATGTCCGGTTGCACAACCTAAATTAACCAAACGACCTTCGGCTAGTAAAATAATATCTTTCCCATCAATCGTATATTTATCCACCTGTGGTTTAATTTCTACTTTAGAAGCACCGTGCTTTTGATTCAGCCAAGCAACATCGATCTCATTATCGAAATGCCCAATATTACACACAACGGTTTTATCCTTCATACTCTCAAAATGTTCAGCGCGTACAATATCTTTATTACCTGTGCACGTCACTACGATGTCTGCTTCTTTTACAGCATTACTAAACTTTTTAACTTCAAAGCCTTCCATCGCTGCTTGCAAAGCACAAATCGGGTCAATCTCAGATACAATCACACGGACACCAGCACTGCGTAAAGATTCTGCGGAGCCTTTCCCTACGTCTCCGAAACCTGCGACAGCCGCCACCTTTCCTGCCAACATCAAGTCTGTCGCACGACGGATCGCATCAACTAGTGACTCACGACACCCGTATTTGTTGTCGAACTTCGATTTCGTAACTGAGTCGTTCACATTGATCGCCGGTATAGGTAATGTGCCATTTTTCATACGCTCATACAAGCGATGAACTCCCGTAGTTGTTTCTTCTGAAAGACCTTTGATTTCGCTTACCAGCTCTGGATAGCGATCGAGAACCATATTCGTTAGGTCGCCTCCATCGTCTAATATCATGTTTAAAGGCTTACGTTCTTCGCCGAAGAGCAAGGTTTGCTCGATGCACCAGTCAAATTCTTCTTCCGTCATTCCCTTCCAAGCATAGACAGATACCCCAGTCGCAGCAATGGCAGCTGCAGCATGGTCCTGTGTCGAAAAAATATTGCAAGACGACCAAGTTACCTCAGCTCCCAGGGCGGTAAGTGTTTCGATTAACACAGCGGTCTGTATAGTCATATGAAGACACCCTGCGATACGAGCGCCTTTCAATGGTTGGGATGCTCCGTATTCTTCGCGAAGCGCCATTAGTCCAGGCATTTCAGCTTCTGCTAATTCAATTTCTTTCCTACCCCAGTCTGCAAGAGACAAATCTTTAACTCTGAAGGGGATATATTCGGTTTTTACAGACATATGTTCTTAATTTAATTTTCCAAACAAAAGTACTGAATTAGACCTTATTATCAAATTGTTAAACAAAAAGCTCAATTATTACATTCAACTGAAAGAAGCATTTTGGCACCCAGTTGGGTTCATGTATATTTGTAAAAAGTTTAACATAGAAAGGAATACATAATGTACCCAGATTATTTAGTAGCGCCTATGCGCCAAGAATTAACCGACGTAGGTTTCGAAGACTTACGAACACCCGAAGAAGTTGATAATGCAATCAATCAAAAAGGAACGGTCTTAGTCGTTGTAAACTCTGTTTGTGGCTGTGCGGCTTCTAACGCCCGCCCAGCAGCTAAAGCTGCCATACAAAATGAAAAAAAACCTGCGAAGATCGTCACCGTTTTTGCTGGTGTTGAAAAAGATGCAGTAGACAAGGCGCGCTCATACATGGCACCTTACCCGCCATCGTCTCCGTCCATGGCATTGTTTCAAGATGGCAAACTCGTGCACATGATCGAAAGACATCACATTGAAGGTAAGCCAGCACAAATGATTGCCGACAACCTTGTTGCAGCGTTCAACGAATATTGCTAAAAAAAAATTAAATACATGAGAAGTGTATCTTGAAACATTGTATTTTAGGAGATACGCTTCTCATTTATAAATCTTCATTAAGAAGACGCTCAAGATCTTCATGGCCAATGTTCATATTCACATTGCCCTGCTTGGCATAGGAAATTTCCCCAGTCTCTTCACTCACTACCACCGCAACAGCATCGCTCAATTCGGTTACGCCAATCGCCGCTCGATGTCGCAACCCAAACTGTAGGGGCAGATCTTCGCTATCAGAAAGAGGTAGGATACAACTAGCGGTTTTAATTTTGAAGTCAACAACAACCACCGCTCCATCATGAAGAGGGCTATGCTTTTGGAAAATGCTCTCTAATAGGCGCTTGGAGAGTTGCGCATCGATATACTCACCACTGTTCTGATAATACTCCTCATCAAAATATTTGGAAAAAACCAATAGTGCACCTGTACGTGACTTTTGCATACTTCTGCATGCATCAACTATAGGTTTTAGGCGTGCTGTATTATCTTTTTCTACATCTTTCTTATTTAAAAAGAGTGACATAAAAAATCGATTTCTCTTTAAGGATATATTTTTTCCGATATGAAGTAGGAATCTTCGTATTTCTTGTTGGAAAACAACGATCAGTGCAATTGATCCTACACTAATAAAGCCACCGAATATTTCAGTCAGCAAACGCATATGAGATTGCTGGACAATGATAAAGACTAAGTAGATGATGATTAAGCCGACCAGGATGTTTACGGCAATTGTACCTCTAATCAGGTTATATATGTAATAGATAATTATCGCAACTAATAGTACGTCTATGATATCTAAAAAGCGGATACTGAGGAAGCTTAAATCGAAATTATCCATAGTGCAAGTTAAAAAAACTTTCCAAAAGATTCACTTTATGCGTAGATTTGAATTGTAAGCAAATCAACACCTATGAAGAGGGTTTTTAGATGAAGGGACTAGTGATTAAATCGACCGGCAGTTGGTACCAGGTGTTGGCTTCTGGTGGTGAGGTTTATTCTTGCAGAATTAAAGGGAAATTTCGAATCAAAGGTATAGTCTCAACCAATCCCATTGCAGTCGGAGATGAGGTTGACATCTCTTTAGAAGAGGATCAAGAAAAAGGTATTATTACAAAATTGCATCCAAGGCGCAATTACATTATTCGGAAATCGATCAATCTTTCGAAATCAGTCCAAATTATCGCAGCAAATCTAGATCAAGCTATTTTAGTCGTGACACTAGCAAGTCCGATGACCTCTTTAGGGTTTATCGATCGCTTTCTTGTAACTGCCGAAGCATATGATATTCCAGCAGTTGTTATTTTTAACAAACTGGACTTGTTTAGCGATGAAGGCCTAGAAGTGCTCGAGCAATTTGAGGATATTTACAAAGAAATAGGCTATCGGTGTTTTCGTATTTCTGCTCTAGAAGGAAAAAATATTGATGAGCTCCGCCGGAACCTTCAGAATAAAACAACACTCATTGCTGGTCATTCAGGCGTAGGTAAGTCTACGCTGATTAACCAACTAATTCCGTCTGCTGAACTACGAACGGGTGATATCTCGGCCTGGTCGGAAAAAGGAAAACATACAACTACATTCGCGGAAATGCTGGAGTTGCCAGAAGGTGGTTTTATAATTGACACACCTGGAATACAAGAATTCGGTGTAGTGGATATTGAACCACAAGAATTAGGGCATTTTTTCCCCGAATTTCGCGAGCGTCGGAATCAATGCAAGTATCATAACTGCAAACATATAAATGAACCAGGATGTGCCATATTGGAGGCTGTCGAAAATGAGGAAATTGCGCCTTCACGGTATCAAAGCTACTTAAGCATCTATCATGGCAATGAGACGCGAAACTAAATCACAAGGACGAAGATGAGAGCAGTAATTCAACGTGTCAGCAAAGCGAGCTGTCGTGTAAACAGTAATATTACGGGTGAGATAAAAGCGGGTTTATTAGTTCTTCTGGGTATAGAAGACAGCGATGATTTGAACGACATCAGTTGGTTAGCTAAGAAGATTACACATCTCAGAATATTCAACGATGAACAAGGGTTAATGAACAAGTCTTTGATTGATATAGACGGAAACATTCTTTTGATTTCTCAGTTCACATTGCTGGCAGCAACAAAAAAAGGGAATCGCCCCTCATTCATCCGCGCAGCTAAGCCCGAGCCGGCGATTCCCATCTATGAAGCTATGATTGCTGAATTAGAAAAAAGCCTAAATCGAAAAATCGCAACTGGAATATTTGGTGCGGATATGAAAATCGAATTAATAAACGATGGCCCTGTTACGATTATGATGGATACAAACAACAAAGACAATTATTGATGGAAATACAAGAAGCGCAAAAAATCGTGGACCAGTGGATTAAAACAACTGGAGTTCGTTATTTCAGTGAACTGACTAATACCGCCATATTAATGGAAGAAGTTGGTGAAATAGCAAGAATTATGGCACGTCGCTATGGAGATCAATCGTTCAAAAAGTCGGATGAAGTCATTGACCTTGCTGATGAACTCGCCGATGCGTTATTTGTTCTAATTTGTATAGCAAATCAAACCAACGTCAACCTAACAGAAGCATTCTCGAATAACATCCAGAAGAAGACGAAACGAGATAAGGATCGGCACAAGAATAATTTGAAGCTTAAGGATTAATTTACTAAATCATTTTTATCAACTTATCTCCTGATAGCACAGGGATGGAATCAACTGTGTCGAGTTCCAAACAAAATTTGATATCCGCCTCTATATTCAATTTTTCTAATCGTGCGCTGTGTGATGATTTTTTTAGATATGAGCCGATGTCCACTTTAGCAAGCTGATAAAGGTCAAAGGCCGCATGAGCTGCATCGTCCTTTATGAGGAACCCGTCTTTGAGTTTTTCAACAGCTGCACCTGCAAAGAGTGTATCTTCCAAGGAAAAATTTTCTTTCCAACCTGCACACAAGAGAACGACCGATTGGCCCTGGATTTTCAGCCAATTGCATAATGCTGTAATATTCAAGAACGATCCCACTAAAACTTTGCTGGCTCTTTTGCTTTTCGATAGCTGAATCGATCTTGTACCATTCGTTGTTGTCAATACAATCGTTTTTCCCTGAACCTTATCTATCGTATAGGAAAACGGTGAGTTCCCAAAGTTGAAGCCCTCTACGATGGCGCCGTTACGCTCAGCAGCGAGTAAGTGTCCGGACGAACTGTACTTAAGACACTCTTCAACAGTCGACACGGGAATTATCGATGTAGCACCGTTATGAATACCGTAGCAAATAGATGTTGATGCTCTAAAAATATCGATGACAACAACGATACTATCCTCTAAATTATAAGACGAAAGCAATGCCGGTGACAAGCAAACGCTCAATGTTCTTGTCTGATTCTTATTCAACAGGCGACAGGTTAAATTATTTAATAAAAGGTGGCTTCACCACAACAGCCCGTACCGGCTTATTACGGATATTAATAAATATGTTTGTACCCTCTTTCGAGAAATCTTTTTTCACGTAACCTAATCCAATCGATTTGCTCAAAGATGGAGATTGTGTACCCGAAGTAACTCTGCCTATTTGATTCCCTTTTTCGTCTTGGATTTCATAATCATGCCTAGCAATTCCACGATCAAGCACCTCAAAGCCAACCAGCTTATTTTTAATACCTTGTTCCTTTTCGTTCTTTAAGTTATCGGAGTTCACAAAATCCTTGGTAAACTTAGTCACCCAGCCCAGTCCAGCTTCTAATGGCGATGTTGATTCGTCTATATCATTCCCATAAAGACAAAATCCCATTTCCAAGCGCAATGTATCACGAGCACCTAAACCAACAGGCTTGATATCGAAGTCTTTCCCAGCTTCGAAAACAGCATTCCAAATATGTTCGGCATGTGAATTTTCAAAGTATATTTCAAACCCTCCTGCACCAGTATAACCGGTAGCGGAGATCAACACGTTGTCTACTCCTGCAAATACGCCCTTAGCAAACGTATAATAATCCATGGAAGATAGATCAATGTCAGTAAGGGCTTGTAATACGCGAACCGATTTTGGTCCCTGAACGGCTAGCAACGACGTTTTATCTGATATATCAACCATTTCTACGTCCTCGGTATTGTGCTTACTAATCCAATCCCAGTCCTTCTCAATATTGGATGCGTTTACGACAAGCATATATGTTTTTGCATCGATACGATACACCAGTAAATCATCTACAATCCCGCCATCTTCGTTCGGTAAGTAAGTATATTGGATTTTACCGTCGTATAGTTTCGATGCATCGTTTGAACTTACCCGTTGAATCAAATCGAGTGCTCGGTCACCCTTGAGGATAAACTCACCCATATGACTTACGTCAAAAACACCAACCGATTTACGGACAGCTTCATGTTCTGCGTTAATTCCTGAGTATTGCACCGGCATATTATATCCGGCGAAAGGTACCATTTTAGCCCCGAGCGATACGTGGACGTCGGTTAGTGCAGTATTCTTCATGTTTTAAAAACGACTTAGATTTTAGCAAAAGTAATCAATTTTTTGTTCTAGCCGAACATTTCCAACTGGACTATTTTTGTGCGAAAACTCTTTCTATGGTATGGGCTCAGGCCATGCTCAGCCACTGCTTGTCGATGTGCCAGAGTTGCATATCCTTTATTTTGATCCCAGCCATATTGCGGATATTGCATGGCAAGTTCGGTCATGTAATCATCTCGATAAGTCTTCGCTAAGATGGATGCAGCAGCAATCGACAAATATTTACCATCTCCTTGCACGACACATTCGTGGGGTATTGCCTTATAAGGCTTAAACCGATTTCCATCAATTATCAAGAATTCAGCTGAAACTTTAAGAAGATCCACAGCCTTATGCATCGCTAGAAATGAAGCATTTAGTATATTAATTTCATCAATTTCTTCTGGATCGACTTGGGCAACGGCGAAGGCTACTGCCTCTCGCTGAATCACTTCACGAAAAGCATAGCGCTGAACCTTGCTCAATTTTTTTGAATCGTTCAACCCGATGTGTTTAAAATCAGGAGGAAACACAACCGCCGCTGCAAACACTGGGCCAGCCAGACAACCACGTCCTGCCTCATCGCAACCCGCTTCTATATATCTATTTTGAAAAGCTGACAATAACATATCTTAATTAATGAGCTTCTAACCAATTCTTCCCTACACCTATCTCAACGACAATCGGCACCTCTGTGTTTATAGCATTTTTCATACGGTTTTCTACAATGACTTTAAACGTGTCAACCTCATCACGAGGAACGTCGAAAACCAACTCATCATGAACTTGCATCGTCATTCTTCCTTTTAATCTCTTTTCCCAAATATCCTTCTGAATTTGAATCATTGCAAGTTTGATCATATCGGCTGCAGACCCTTGTATCGGGGCATTGATCCCATTTCGCTCTGCAAAACCGCGCACCGTCGCATTCTGAGAATTAATGTCACGCAGATAGCGTCTTCGTTTCAATAACGTCTCAACATAACCATTCTCTCTGGCAAAGGCGATTGTATCATTCATATATTGTTTAATCCCAGGGTATTGGATAAAATATTGTTCAATAATGTCCGCGGCTTCGCGACGTGGAATACCCAGATTCTGAGAAAGACCAAAGGCTGACTGACCGTATATAATGCCAAAATTGACTGCTTTTGCATTTCTTCTCATCTCAGAAGTAACCGACTCAAGATCTACACCGTAAACTTTAGATGCTGTAGCGGTATGGATATCAAGACCTTGAATAAAAGCATCTTTCATGTTCTTATCGCCGCTAATTTCGGCAACTAGACGCAGTTCTATTTGAGAGTAGTCAGCCGCCACAATTACATGTTCCCTATCTCTTGGGACGAAGGCGCGTCGCACTTCCCGGCCGCGTGCTGTCTTCACGGGAATATTCTGAAGATTCGGGTTGGTTGAACTGAGTCGTCCGGTAGCCGCTACAGCCTGATTGAACGAAGTGTGAATGCGTCCTGATTTCTTATTTATAAGTTGAGGAAGCGCATCGACATAGGTGGATTTCAACTTCTGCAATTGTCTGAAATTTAAAATATCCTGTACGATATCACTTTTGGGAGCCAAACGTAGTAATACATCTTCGTTGGTTTGATACTGGCCTGTCTTCGTTTTCTTTGCTTTGGGGTCTAGAGCCAACTTAACGAAAAGAACCTCGCCCAGCTGCTTCGGTGAGGCAATATTAAATTGCACCCCGGCTTTCGAATGTATCTCTTCTTCCAACTGCCGGATCTCAATGGTGATGGCTTTCGATATCTCTTCAAGTACTGCCACGTCTAATTGTACACCTTCCTTTTCCATCTCAGCTAATACATAAATCAATGGAAATTCCATCTCATTAGCTAGCAATAAGGTATTTGCGTCTAATAATGGCAACAGAGCTTCTTTTAGCTGAAGTGTAATGTCTGCATCTTCACAAGCATATTCACCAGCTATCTCAACCGGGACATCTTTCATATTGCCCTGTTTTTTCCCCTTAGGACCAATTAGGTTCGAAATAGGTATTGTTGAATAGCCTAAATAGCTCTCCGCCAAAATATCCATATTGTGACGAGAGTCTGGATCAATCAAGTAATGTGCGAGCATGGTATCAAATAATGGCCCGCACATCTTTATACCATACCAAGATAGAACCAATATATCATATTTTAGATTTTGTCCAATTTTGGTGATATCGGGATTTTCGAGGATCCCTTTAAATTTATTTAAAATTACAAGACATTCTTCTCTTTCCAATGAAAGCGGAATATACCACGCACTTCCAGGTGAAACCGAAAATGAAAGTCCAATAAGATCACAGCAATTTGCATCTATTCCTGTTGTCTCAGTGTCGAAACAAATCGCCTGCTCCTGACTCAACTGTGTTATGAGAGTGTCAATCTGGCCCGACTCTGTCAAAACCTGATAATCATGCTCTGTATTCGATATATTTTTGCCAGGAAGCACAACTGCGGGAGAGGTCTCAGTTTCCGCACCTCCCTGTGGCTGATTAAACATATCAAACTGTTGACCTTGCACAGGTTTCGCATCATTCACATTAAAGTCCTCTCCGAAGACTCTCTTACCTAGGGTACGAAACTCTAATTCAGCAAATAGAGGTTCTAGAATTTCGGCGTCCGGATCTTCTAATTCCAGCCGGTTATCTTCTAACTCAATAGGTACGTCTAAAAGTATAGTGGCCAGTTTCTTCGACAGCAAGCCCTGCTCTGCAAAGTTTTCAACATTTTCCCGTTGCTTTCCTTTCAGTTGATGGCTATTTGCGATTATGTTTTCAACGCTGCCGTATTCTTTAATCAATTTCTTGGCCGTCTTTTCTCCGATTCCCGGAATTCCGGGGATATTATCAACAGCGTCCCCCCATAAACCTAGGATATCAATTACCTGCTCAACCCGTTCAACTTCCCATTTATCAAGTACTTCTTGAACTCCATGAACCTCAGCACCATTCCCCATACGGGCCGGCTTATAAATAAAAATTTTATCCGAAACCAACTGGGCAAAATCTTTATCAGGCGTCATGCAATACGTTACAAAATCCTCCTTTTCTGCTTTTTTTGCCAATGTTCCGATAATGTCATCCGCTTCGTATCCATCCAAGGTTATGACAGGGATATTAAAGCCCTCTAGCAGTCGGTGTATATACGGTATAGCTGCAGAAAGATCTTCGGGCATTGCCTCGCGCTGAGCCTTGTAAGTTTCGAATTCAAGATGTCGCAACGTTGGCGCAGCTGTATCAAAGACAGCCGCAATATGTGTAGGCTGTTCTTTTTTCAATACCTCTAACAACGTATTGGTAAAACCCATAATAGCCGATGTGTTTAGACCGGCTGCTGTAAATCGAGGATTTTTACTCAGTGCAAAATGAGCGCGATAAATAAGCGCCATTCCGTCCAATAAAAATAGTTTTTTCAAAATTATTGATTTTGTAACATCTAATTAAATATACTCCGTTAGGTCAAAGCCTATATCGGTCCTGAAATAACGCCCATTGTAGAAAATACGTCCCGAATCCGCAGTAGCCTGCTGAAGGGCATCGAAAAGAGTATCCTTCAATGCAGTAACCGCGATTACTCGTCCGCCGTTAGTAACAACCTCACTACCTTTAGCTGTTGTTCCAGCATGAAATAAAATAGACTCTTTGATATTTTCAAGCCCGTTAATCACCTTTCCTTTTTCATAGTTCCCTGGGTACCCTCCCGAAACTAGCATTACCGTCGCCGCGGTCTTTGGCGATAAGATCAATTCCTTTTCTCCCAAGTTTTGCTCGGCGACGCCTACCAGTAAATCTACTAAATCACTTTCAATTCGAGGAAATACACTCTCTGTTTCGGGGTCACCCATCCTCACATTATACTCGATCAAATAGGGGTTACCGGCCACGTTCATCAAGCCTAGGAATATAAACCCCTTATAAGGAATTTCTTCGTTCTTTAAACCTTCAATAGTTGGAACAATGATTCGATCTTCTACCTTTTTTAAAAACTCTTCACTAGCGAAGGGAACTGGCGACACCGAACCCATTCCTCCTGTGTTAAGTCCTTCATCATTCTCGCCAATTCGCTTATAATCTTTTGCACTTGGTAATATTTTGTACGAAAGGCCATCCGTTAAAACAAACACTGAGAGCTCGATACCTTCTAAAAACTGCTCGACAACGACCATGCTACTTGCCTTTCCAAATTTAGAATCAATCAGCATCGACTTTAACTCGGCTTTAGCCTCTTCATGTGTTTGGCAGATCAGCACCCCTTTTCCCGCCGCCAATCCATCTGCTTTTAGAACTATCGGTAAATCATGCTCCTCCAAATAAGCCAAGCCTTCATCAATCGTGTCTGCGGTGAAAGTTTTAGAAGACGCCGTGGGGATATTATATTTGTTCATAAATTGCTTAGAGAAATCCTTGCTACCTTCCAACTGTGCTCCTTCTCGCTGCGGACCTATGATGGCTATCTTAGCTAAATCAGATCGTTCTAAAAAGTAATCATGAATACCGTTCACCAATGGCTCTTCGGGTCCGACGACAATAAGGTCAATTGCCTCTTTCAATGCAAATGATGCAATTCCGTCAAAGTCATTAACCTGTAAATCAATGTTTTCCCCATATTGCTCTGTCCCTCCATTGCCCGGTGCTATAAAAATTTGGTCTATCTGATTACTTTGTGCAATTTTCCACGCAAAAGCCGATTCTCTACCCCCGGAACCTAGGATCAAAATATTCATGTTTTTAGTTTTAGCTATCAAAATAATTCCATCTATGATTACAAAGATATTTTTTTCTAAACAATAACGCTGACAAGATCTTATTTAATTCGAAACGCTCACCAAAGCCTTAGATAGATACAGCATTAAAATCGTACCTTTATCTTTGGCCGACCAACCGGAAAGGATGAGAGATAGCTGACAATTAAACTTATATGAAAACACTACAACTCACAGTTAACGACCGAATGGCACTAATTGGTTTCAACAGAGGTAAGTCGAACGCCCTCAACTTTGAAATGCTTCAAGAATTTGGTTCTCTTTTAAATAATATCGAACAAGATGAGAGCATTGCCGGCATCATCATCCATGGTAAAGAACGGTTTTTTAGCTCAGGCTTAGACCTGATCGAACTATACGATTATGATGAACAACAAATACGTGATTTTTGGAAATTGTTCCTAGAAGTCGTAGAAACATTTGTTTCCTTCAAGAAACCCGCGATAGCCGCCATTAATGGCCATAGTCCTGCGGGTGGATGCGTTATTGCATTGTGTTGTGACTATCGAATTATGAACCAAGGTGATTTCATTATCGGGCTAAACGAGATTCCGGTGGGACTAATTGTTCCAAGCAGTATTTTTTCGCTTTACAGTTTTTGGTTGGGTGAACGAAAAGCTTATCAATATCTTATCGAGGGGAAACTTTTAAGCCCTGACGAAGCACTGCAAGATAATCTGGTCGACCAAGTTGTTGACTCAACAAGACTTCGCTTAGAAGCTGAAAAAAAGCTTCAGACCTATATCCAATTCGATGCTAATGCATGGCAACAAAGTAAATTGAACATGCGCAGAGAGATGATTGCAAGTTTCAAGGAAAAGGACGACGAATTGATCAACACCCTCTTAAAACAATGGTGGGATCCGTCGACACGATCAATTTTGAAAACAATTATCAATAACCTGACCGAAAAGAAATAATGTCACATAACATGAATATTCAAGGTGCTTTAAAAGCGGATAGTTTGAACGGTAAAACGATCCTTATCACCGGCGGGGGAACCGGCCTAGGTAGAGCCATGGGCGCTTATTTTCTTGAACTAGGCGCAAATCTGATCATAACAAGCCGTAAATTTGATGTTCTGACGCTTGCTGCCAGAGAAATGGAAGATGCAACCTCCGGTTCTGTGTTGCCAGTGGCCTGCGACGTCCGCGATTACCAGCAGGTTGACCATTTATTAAAAACAGGTTTGGAAAAATATGGAAAGATAGACGGGTTAATAAATAATGCTGCGGGAAACTTTATATCGCCAACCGAACGATTATCAGCAAATGCCTTTTCTACAATCATTGACATTGTGTTGAAAGGAACCGTCAATTGCACCCTAGCATTAGGAAAACATTGGATTAAAGAAAAGCATAAAGCTTCCGTCTTAAATATTGTAACAACCTATGCATCTACCGGTTCAGCCTATGTCGTTCCTTCCGCTGCGGCTAAAGGAGGTGTATTATCGTTGACTAAATCGCTCGCTGCTGAATGGGGCAAGTACGGTATACGTCACAATGCCATTGCTCCTGGTTTATTTCCGACAAAGGGCGCTTGGGATCGCTTGCTCCCCGGCAATTTAGCGGAGAAGTTTAAACCGCAAAACCGTGTCCCACTTAATCGGACAGGCGAACACCAAGAGCTCGCCAACTTAGCAGCCTTCTTAATGTCAGACTTCGCAGAATACATCAACGGAGAAACGATTACCATCGATGGAGGTGAGTGGATACAAGGAGCTGGTCAATTCAACGACTTTCGCCATATTACAGATGAAATGTGGGACTCACTGGAACAGATGATCAAGAAAACAAATGCAGATTGAAAATAGCTTTTAATTTTTCTAATTTTGCACAAAAATCAGTTTAACAAATGCCAGAGACAGAAGTTCAAGAAGAGACCTTTACATTAGATGAAATCCTATCCGCTGTTAAAAAAAGTCACCGGCTTATCTTATGGAATGATGAGACCAATACATTTGATCACGTCATTCATTGTCTCGTAAAATATTTGGACTACACAGAAACACAGGCTGAGAAAATAGCCTGGACAGTTCACACCAAAGGAAAATGTCCGATCCTAGAAGGGTCTTGGACCGAGGTTGAAGTCTACCGCAAGATACTTAAACAGGAAGGCTTGACAGTTACCGTTGAATAGGCCTCCTAGCTTACGTCATCCATTTTCATTCTAATCAATTAGACCATTCGTTGTTCTTTGGAATCTGAGAACACGTAATAATATAGTTACCAAGGCCATACACAAGCTTTTTGGGTTTACCTTTACCAACAAACAAGCAACATATTTAAATAAGTAATTTATCAAAATCATTTAAACCTTAAATGGAACGTAACGTACTATCCACCCTCTTATCATTTCTTATATTATTCCTTACATTTAATGCGACGTTTGCACAGAAAAATTCAGTATTAACAGGCAAGCTAGTCGACCAATCAACATCGACAGCGGTAGATTTTGCTAGCGTAGCGCTTTTTAATGCCGCAAATTCACAAGTTGCAGGAATGCTCTCCAATGAAGCAGGTGAGTTTAGTTTCGCTAATTTAGCGGTTGGAACCTATACGCTTCGCGTCACTTTTGTCGGGTATGCGAATTATGAGCAACGAGTTTCATTAAAGACTGACGAAAATAAGAATCTGGGCACAATCAATCTTCATCGTGCTTCTGCGGAAGTGCTTGATGCAGTAGTTGTCGAAGCAGAAGTTCCAGATATGCGCCTAGGAATTGACAGGAAGGTATTTAACGTATCTCAAAGCTTACTTAGCGAAGGCGGCTCTGCAACGGATCTTCTAGAGAATGTCCCTTCCCTTTCAGTCGACATGGATGGCACCGTAAGTCTACGAGGTTCCAGCAATGTTCGTATTCTAATCGACGGAAAACCATCTGCAATGGCAGGAAGTGACATTACACAAACCTTACAGTCCCTGCCGGCAAACTCCATCCAGAGCATTGAAGTTATCACCAATCCATCATCCAAATACGATGCAGAAGGACAATCCGGAATTATTAATATCGTCTTAAAAAAGAATATCCGCCGGGGGCTAAATGGGATGATCACCGCTTCGGGCGGATCTTATAATAATTATGACGGAGGAATTAGTTTAAATTATCGAGACGAGAAGTTCAATTATTACGGTAACTACAACTTCCGCAAATCAAACCGACTAGGCGATGGTTTTAATAAAAACACAAACCTATCAAACAACGGAAGAACCGAAAATACAAGCGAAAATTCTAGAAAAGGAAATGGACATTCAGGCAAACTAGGCATTGATTATAATATTGACGACAAAACAACGATAGGTTTATCAAGTAACTTTAGTATACGAGACAATAATCGCTCAGAAGTACTGTTTTATCAATATTTCAACCAGCCAGACCTATCTGGCACCAGTAATCGAATAACTGAACAAAACGAGGACGATTTTGGTTATGATTTAAACTTAGACTTCCGTCGCGATTTTAATCGACCAGGGGAAAACTTGATGGCAAACTTTGCTTATGGCAAAAGCACGGAAGATGGCGTACAGCACTTTAATCAAGTTTTTTCGGAAGATGCACCAGATGATCAACGTATAAATAATACTTCTGAAGTAGGGAAAAATGCAAATATTCAAATTGACTATGTGTTGCCTTTTGATGAAGAAAACAGATTGGAAGCAGGGTACCGGACATCCATACGATACGATGATGAAGAACAAATTTCCGACCGTTTTGACCCAGTGTCAAATTCGCTAATACGCGACTACGACCTGACGAATCGTTTTGAAATGGAAGATATAGTTCACTCGGTTTACAGTAATTATCAGAATAAGATTACCGATAAACTGGGCTTCCAGCTGGGTCTGCGTCTAGAGCAGGCTTATTTAAATACAATTTACGAATCACTCGACCCGTCGGTTGCTGAGGAAAATCATCTGACCGAAGGTAAACTAGATTACTTACGATTATACCCGAGCTTGTTTCTCACTCAACAATTAGGAGAAGATGAACAACTACAAGCCAGCTATACGAGACGTGTACGTCGACCACGCGGCTGGCAGGTAAATCCATTCATAGACATCTCCGATCCGATGAATATTCGTACCGGGAACCCGAATCTTATGCCTGAAGACATTCATTCTTTTGAATTGAGTTACGCCAAGTTTTGGCCAATGGTTACACTTACATCATCAGTCTATCATCGACGCGTAAACGATGGAATCGAGAGCATTCGAACTAGTGCAAATGAAGAAACATCAGCGACCATGTCTCAATGGTATAATATTAGCCGAACTGACGCTACCGGTTTTGAATTAATTTCAAAAGTCACGTTCAGTCCAAAAATTGACGCAACTGCGAACTTTAATGCATTCTATAATAAATATTTCGGCAGTGAAGAGTTTAATTTAGAGCCTACCGACGGATTCAACTGGGATGCGAACATTAGCAGTAATGTGAAAATACT
Source organism: Albibacterium profundi (assembly GCF_042159835.1). NCBI lineage: Bacteria > Pseudomonadati > Bacteroidota > Sphingobacteriia > Sphingobacteriales > Sphingobacteriaceae > Albibacterium > Albibacterium profundi. The sequence continues at coordinate 1,097,993 of NZ_JBBVGT010000002.1, forward strand.
AAAGGATCTCAGCGGACAAATTCGGGCCCAATATTATGCTCCGAGAACCAGAGCACAGGGAACTTCAATCGCCTCATTTGTGATGGATGCTGGCGTTAAAATGGACGTTATGAATAAAAAGGGGAGCATCATGCTAAATGTACGCGACCTGTTTAATCAACGACGCTGGGGTGGAACTACTTCAACACAATATTTTACACAGGAATTTGAAAGGCGATGGATGCGCAGAACGGTCACATTATCATTGAGTTATCGCTTTGGAAAAAATAATTTCAACACAAAGCAAACAGATCGAAACCAAGAAGATAGCTTTGGAGGAAATGAACCGCCATTCTAATTTTCTTTTTTACTACTTTGAGTAAAAAAATGTAGCTTTGGTGGAAACAAGAAATAAAGAATCATGAATTTACATTTAGCTTTAAAGCATCTACACTCCGGATGGCGTTACGTTGCACTGTTGTTGATTATTATCGCGATTATTAGTGCATTCTCTGGCTGGTTTGGAAAAAACAACTACACAGAAGGCAATCGGAAGCTTAATTTATTTACCTTGATTGCTTTTCATCTTCAAGCACTAATCGGTCTAATATTATATTTTGTTAGTCCGAAAGTGCGCTTAGATGATATGGCAATGGCCATGAAAGACAGCATCAGCAGATACTGGACTGTAGAGCATTTATTCATGATGTTGATCGCCGTCGTGTTGATTACTATTGGTCACTCTAAATCAAAAAAGATTACAGCGTCAACACAAAAGCATAAGACCATTGCGATTTTTTACACCTTAGCCTTAATTATTGTAATTGTTGCAGTCAGCATGAGCGGAATCCCGATTTGGGCTATGTCTTAAAAAAATAACCCGAGATTAGGTTTTTTAAGAAATCTTCTTAAATTTGTCATCAATGATGAAAAAAACATATACAATTAGCTGGTGGTGGTGTGATAAATAAGCACGCCGGGCTAAACGTATAACAAAATATTAGATTCTATTTGAAGACCCGACGTATAAAATGTCGGGTTTTTTTGTGTTTAAAAACAGTGAAATGAAGAAAATTAAGATATCAACTTCTTTTAGAAAGATGCTCGCCGATACGACGACCCCCGTCAGTATTTATTTGCGATTGAGGGATATGTTTCCCAATAGCCTCTTACTTGAAAGCTCCGACTACCATAGTCGAGAAAATAACATGAGTTATGTCTGTTGTGTACCGATAGCCGGTATAAAACTCGACAAAGATCAATTTGAGATAAGCTATCCCGATGGAGAGAAGGTGACAAAGACTTCGAGCTCGATCGAAATAAGAAAAGAAATTTCTGATTTCTGTAATTCGATAACGGCAGATGAGTCAGACGTGAAATTTATCTCTAACGGTTTATTTGGATATTTTACCTTTGATGCTGTACAACATTTTGAAGACATAAAGCTTAACACCGAAGCTTCAAAAGCGAGGGATATACCGTTTATGCAATACAACATCTATCAATATGTTATTGCAATAGACCATTTTAGAAATGAGCTTTATATTTTCGAACATACAACGGATGATAAAGAACCTTACGGTTTAGACCAGATAGAATACCTAATTCAAAACAAAGATTTCCCTGATTATCAATTCTCATTAAACGGTCCGGAAAGTTCCAATTTGGAAGATAAAGAATTTAAAGACCTTGTTGAAATGATGAAGAAGCATATTTATCGTGGCGACGTCTTTCAAATTGTGCCGTCCAGAGCATTCTCGCAACCTTTTTTAGGGGATGAATTCAATGTATACCGCGCCCTTCGTTCCATCAATCCATCACCTTATCTTTTCTATTTCGATTATGGAAGCTTCAAACTCTTCGGTTCTTCTCCCGAATCGCAATTAACCATTAAAAACGATGAAGCTGCTATCTATCCGATTGCCGGTACCTTTAAAAGAAGTGGTAATGATGAGGAAGATTTAGCAATAGCGGATGCTTTAAAAAATGACCCAAAAGAGAGTGCAGAACACGTTATGCTGGTAGATTTAGCAAGAAACGACCTCAGTAAACATTGCGAGGACGTTAAGGTACAATCCTTCAAGGAATCACAACTATACTCTCATGTTATACATCTTGTGTCTAAAGTGACGGGGACACTTAGAAAAGATGTCAATCCATTTGATATCGTTGCAGATACATTCCCTGCCGGCACGTTAAGCGGCTCACCTAAATATATGGCGCTCACGTTGATCGATCGCTATGAGACCGTCCAACGGAGCTATTATAGTGGCGCCATCGGATTTATGGGTTTTAACGGCGACTTCAATCACGCCATTATGATACGCTCGTTCCTAAGCAAGCAGAACACGTTACATTATCAGGCTGGCGCGGGAATCGTCGCCGACTCTAATGCGGAAAGCGAACTAAAAGAGGTAGACAATAAAATCGCAGCGCTAAGAAAAGCATTACAATTTGCCGAGACCATTAATAAGAATTAGAAGAAAAAAAATGAAAACAGCGGTTAAGAAAGAAGTTGTCATTATCGACAACTATGACTCATTTACTTTTAACTTAGTACATCTATTACACGAATGTGGTTACGAGGCGACAGTATGGAGAAACGACAAGTTTGAATTAGCTGATTTAGCGCGTTTCGATAAGATCATGTTATCTCCGGGCCCAGGTATTCCTGCTGAATCCGGTTTGCTTTTGGATGTGATAAAAGAATATGGCACAAAAAAGAGCATTTTAGGAGTGTGCCTTGGTCTTCAGGCTATTGCAGAAGTATATGGAGGTCAGTTATACAACTTAGATAAGCCTGTACACGGCACTGCAACACCGATTACAGTATTAAAGCCGAATGATGTCCTTTTCCAAGAACTGCCCAATTCGTTTTTGGTCGGCCGCTACCATTCTTGGGCGGTGGACAGAGAAGCGGTGCCAGACGAACTAGAAATAACAGCCGTAGACAATCAAGGAGTCATCATGGCGGCCAGTCACCGGACCCTCGATGTCCGCGGAGTACAGTTTCACCCAGAATCCATTCTTAGCGAACATGGTGTACAACTAATTAGTAATTGGCTGAAGCAATAATTTAAGTATAACTCAAATGAATATATTAGAAAAGATTATCCAACGGAAAAAAATAGAAGTAGCTGATGCAAAAGAGCGCGTTTCGGTAGCTGAGTTAGAATCAATGCCTTTATTTTCTCGGACACCTTACCAGCTAGCAGATTTTGTTTTCGATCCCAACCGAAATGGAATTATTTCCGAATTTAAAAGAGCTTCCCCATCGAAGGGTGTTATCAATGACCATTCAAATATAGTTGATATTGTAACAGCCTACGCTGCGAACGGCGTGTCCGCCATTTCTGTCCTGACGGATCGTGACTTTTTCGGAGGTAGCCTGCAGGACCTGTCAATTGCACGCCAGCACGTCAGTATCCCTTTGTTGAGAAAAGAGTTCATTATCGATGAATTTCAAATTATCGAAGCAAAAGCCTATGGAGCTGATATTATTTTACTTATCGCATCATGCCTAACACCAAGAGAGATAATCCAACTATCAACGATAGCAAAAACATTGGATTTAAATGTATTGTTGGAAGTTCATAATGAGAAAGAACTAAGTGACAATCTCATCGATACGGTCGATGCCATAGGAGTGAACAACCGGAACTTAAACGATTTCACAGTCTCCGTAGATCACTCTTTAAATTTGGTTAACCAAATACCTGATCAGTATATTAAAATTTCCGAAAGTGGGATCAGCGAAGTGAATACGATTAAAGAGCTCAAAACAGCAGGGTTTAACGCATTTTTAATTGGCGAGAATTTTATGAAAAGCAAAGATCCTCAACTCGCTATTGCAGATTTTACAAAACGCTTGTCATCCTAACAAGCTTTAAAGTGATATCTTTTAAACGCCGATAATTGTTAATCGGGAAAGCTGATCTTACCAAAGCAAACCCCGGGGGCACCTGATACCGCTGGAAAAATAATGGGAGCACCTGCAACAGTTTCATTGGCTAGAAGTGAAAACAGAACCGCTTCTTTGGCGTCAGGGTTCATCCCTAAAACAGATGTATTCTCAATCGTAGTACCCACTAAAAGCGACTCTAAGTTTGTCATTAGTGTCTTATTAAGATGTCCACCACCGCTAACATATAAAGATAAAGCTCCGTACTGCTCCTTTAAAGGAGCGAGGGAGTCAGCAATGCATCGTGCAGTAAACATAGACAAGGTAGCCATCACATGTTCCTTCTCAAGCTTCTGCGTATCACTCCGTAATTGTGCCTTTTCAAGGTAAGAAAGATTAAAGAGCTCAGGTCCGGTTGTTTTCGGATGGCTTTTATGAAAAAAAGGATGTTCAAGCAAGCTATTTAACAAATCTTGATTGACTAGCCCCAGACGGGCAACTTCACCATCTTTATCATAGGGCTTCGACCAGTTAACTTGCATATATTGATTCATAAGTGTATTACCGGGACCAACGTCTGACGCAAATACACCTTCAACGCGTCTACCTGCAGGTAAAAACGAAAAATTCGAAATTCCTCCTATATTCAAAAGAACGCGATTCTCCGACCCATGTCCGAAAAGCAAATAATCGCCATAAATTACCAGTGGCGCTCCTTCACCCCCAGCAGCTACATGTTTTTGACGAAAATCGGATATCGTAATAATACCGGTGTATCGAGCAATATGATCACCATCTCCGATCTGTAATGTACTATTCGTAAACCCTTGAGCATGCGTTGAATTGATAGGTGCATGGAAAACCGTCTGACCATGACTTGCAATGAGATCAATCTTACTTGCATCCAAGCTCCATTTTTTTAGAGTTTTACCCACTAGTTCCGCATGCGCAATCCCTATTTTGGCATTCATCGCACAGAGCATTTCCGTATAAACCGTTTCTTTTGAGAATATTGATTTTATCTCATTCCGAAAGGCACTCGAATATTCGAGCGACTCAAATGCCAGCAATTCTAAACGAGTTTTAGTCCCACTTCCCTGAATTTTAGTCAGTGCGATATCGAGTCCATCGAGTGATGTACCTGACATAAGTCCGATGATTATCCGAGTATCCTTCTCGCCAATATTACATAAAGCTTCAAGATTTTTATTCATTCCGTTGTTTTTAGGTCTTGCGCAATCGTGTGCATTGAGTTAACGCGACAGATTTATGTCAATAATACTATAAATACACCAAAAACGAAGCATTTTGTAGAATAGAATTATTAGATTTGCTTCTCACCTTAAACGTATTAAACCAAAATGGCAAGATTAAATTTACTGGAAGAAACGCGTTTTGAAAAGTTACCAGTTACTGTATTTCCTAACCAGGAGGAAGCTTCAATCGCTGTTGCAAACCGAATAGCAGCGCTAATCAAAAACAAACAAGAAAAAGGTGAGTCGGCCGTATTGGGTCTGGCAACAGGAGCAACTCCAGTTAAAGTTTACGATGAACTTATTCGTCTTCATAAAGAAGAAGGCTTAAGTTTCAAGAATGTTATTACATTCAACTTGGATGAATATTATCCTATGCAACCCGATGCAGAACAGAGCTATGTTTATTTTATGAACCGAGTGCTGTTTAACCATGTAGACATCGATAGGAATAATATTCATATTCCGGATGGGACACTCCCCGAAGAGCAGATTCATGACTATTGTTTACAATATGAGAAGAAAATCTCTGATCTTGGCGGTCTTGATCTGCAAATTTTAGGTATTGGTCGTACAGGACATATCGGATTCAACGAACCAGGATCAGCACCCAACTCAGGAACCCGATTAGTAACGCTAGATGATTTAACCAGACGGGATGCGTCTAGGAATTTTGGTGGAAAAGAAAATGTGCCTACCAAAGCAATCACGATGGGAGTTGGTACTATTTTCAAAGCTCGTGAAATCATCTTAATGGCTTGGAACGGAACCAAAGCCCAGATTGTAAAGAAAGCTGTTGAGGGTGCAATTAGTGCAGAGGTACCTGCTACCTATTTGCAACTTTCTGATAATGTAGAATTTATTCTTGATAAAGATGCAGCATCTGGTCTTACGCGTTTCGATACTCCGTGGTTAGCAAAAGATTGTGTTTGGGATCAAGGGACCATCAAAAAAGCTGTGATATGGTTAGCAAAAACCTTAAAAAAGCCAATTCTCAAACTTACAGAGGAGGATTATAACAACAATGGCATGGCACAACTTGCCACCGAAAAGGGTCCTGTATACAACATCAATATAGAGATATTTAATTTAATTCAACACACGATTACTGGCTGGCCAGGAGGTAAACCAGATGCCGATGATAGTCAACGGCCAGAACGTGCCTTGCCGAAAAAGAAACGTAGCGTCATCTTCTCACCTCATCCGGATGATGATGTGATTTCAATGGGTGGTACATTCATTCGTTTAGCCGACCAAGGACATGATGTACATGTAGCCTATCAGACCTCGGGGAATACCGCGGTATGGAGCGATGATACACTCCGTTTTATTGAATTTGCCCGTGATTTCTCGAAAGCTATGAATCTTGACACGGAGACCTTAGATAAAGTTTACAACGACACGCGCGAGTTCTTAGACAGAAAGAAGCCCAACCAAGCTGATATCGATGAAATCCTTACCGTGAATGGGTTGATCAGAAAAGGAGAAGCTATCGCAGGTGCTCGCTTTGCAGGGCTTCCTGATAAAAACATTCATTTTCAGAACTTGCCGTTCTACGATCGAGCAAAATATGCGAAGAATGTTTCGACTGAAGATGATATCATTCAAACGATGAAACTACTTGAAGAAATCAAACCTCATCAGATTTTCGCGGCGGGCGACTTTGCCGATCCGCACGGCACACACAAGGTTTGTTTCGATATTCTTAAGGAAGCTATTACACGACTCCGGGAAACTGAAGAATGGACAAAAGATTGCTGGTTGTGGTTGTATCGAGGTGCTTGGCACGAATTTGAGATTCATGAGATAGAAATGGCTGTTCCGTTATCTCCAGCTGAAGTGATACGTAAGCGACATGCAATTTTCAAACATCAATCGCAAAAAGACACACCAGTATTCCCTGGCGATGATGCTAGGGAATTCTGGGTACGCGCCGAAGAGCGTACTGCGGAAACAGCAAAAATCTACGACGATTTAGGATTAGCAGAATACGAATCCATCGAAGCATTCGTCAGATGGAAGTTTGACGAAGAAGTATAACACTCGTTAAAAAAATAAAAAAAAGCCGTCATCGTATTTAATTATCGTGACGGCTTTTTTTGGTTTTTAATAAACGAAATTCCCTTTCTTATCGACTTTTACGCTGAAAGGTTGGAGATACGTATCCACCAGAACGGCAAATTGTCTTCTCGTGATTGGATTATTCGCATCAAATTTGCTCTCAAAATGGAATCTGCTATGCCAACCATTTTGAACCGCTCGATCTACTTCGTCTCCCTTTAATGCTATAAATTTAATGAGATCAATGGTTTCTCCGACGCTCAGTTTATCAATTGAATGTTGATTAAACCAAATTTGACTTCTCGTATATATATTACGCATCACGAATTCTATCTCATCTGTCGAAACAGCACCTGCCGGATCGAAGATAAACTTACCATGCTCGCCGGTCCTACCCTTTAGAATTCCGGACAAACCGATATGTTGAATGAAGGTATTATGGACATCTTCAAAAGCTATATCGTGGAAAGGTATTAATTGTGCTTTAAATGCTAATAATTCGCCTTGAAGTGTACGAATATTGATTTTATCATAATCAAGCTCAAAAAAAGCGCAATATCCGGCCATAGCGCCAAGTACCTGTCCAAGCAGAATCCGGCGTGGCACGTCCTGTATTGAAGAGTTCTCCAGAGCCTTAACGTTGTTTGGGTCAAATGCAGAAAATAGGTTTTTTGCATAGGGTCTTATTAGCACAGAGGCGGGAACAATGGACTCAACATTTTGGTGTTCTTCAATCATCAAACTCGTTTTAAATGCAGTAGAGGCATAAATATCCTTTGTCGGAATTCGCTGCATGGTAGAGCTATCTGATATCTTTTCTTCCGGATCAACTAGTTGCAGCAGTGCGCCGTTTCCCGTCGCATCAACCACCGCAAAAACTTTATAATCGCTACCATTATCAAGACCAAGCCTCCAATCTTTACGAGTACGCCTAATCTCGTCGATCGTTGTGCCATATACAACTGTCAAGTTACTAACAGAGTCAATGATCTTTTCAAATGAATTTAGAGCTACACGAGGATTTAAGTGACGTTTAGCACGATTGAAGACCGAATCCGTGCACCGCGATGCATTGATCGTAGACTTCAAGAACTCACCCCATAGTCCACCATCTAGATTCTGATAAGAAGTTACCTTCAATATCTCGTCCCCTTGCGTCAAGCTACTCTCAAATGATTGGTCGGGATTGACCCACAAGGTCTGAACACCAGAATTGGCAGATTGAACAGCGGCTCCGAAAGCCGCATCACCTTGGCCATAAACGACAAGCTGTATATCAGCTCGCTTTTGCGCCAATAGTGTTAAATTAAATAGTAGAAGAAGAATCAGTAGGCGATGTCCCTTGTTCATGTTAGCACAAATCAATCAACATAAGATATATAGGTTGACCGTAAAAATAAAAAAATGCTGTGAATATTTTACATCCACAGCATTTTAGATTTATTTGTATCTCAAATATTTGCTTATCGTATTGCGTTATTGAGCGGCTTCAGCTTTTGCTTCAGCTTTCATCTGATCATTTGCAACAATCACGATCTCCACCCGTCTATTTTCAGCTCTACCTGCATCTGTTTCATTGCTGGCAATAGGTTCATCTGCACCCATTCCTTTGGTTTGGATCCTTGAGCCACTCAAGCCTTGTGCGGTCGCATAACTTTTTACAGAAGCTGCACGACGCTCTGACAAACCTTGATTATACGAAGCTCTACCCACATTATCGGTATGTCCAATAACAAGAATATCCGTGTCAGGGTTGTCATTTAATGACTGTACAAGCTTGCGAATATTTTCTTTTGCTACTGGCTTTAAATCACTTTTGTCAAAATCAAAAAGGATTCCAGAATCAAATTTTACAATGATACCCTCACCTGCCTTGATTACTTCTGCTCCTTCAACCGTATTTTCAATTTCCGCTGCTTGTTTGTCCATTTTCTTGCCGATAAGACCACCAGCAACACCACCAATAGCACCACCGATAACGGCACCCGCGGCTGTATTCCCAGCCTTGTTACCGATAATAGCGCCAATCCCCGCGCCAGCACCAGCACCGATCCCGACACCTTTTTGCGTATTGGTCAACGAGCTACAACTTGAAAAAACCATGGTAGCAGTAGCTAATGCTATCCCGAATACTGATATCTTTTTTGAAATATTCATAACGTTTGTTTTTATTTTTATTTTCTATCAGCGATATTGCAAACACAATGCCAAAATGGTAATTTCGCCCTTATTCAAAAGCTTATCGTACCATGTTATCAAAAATCAAATTCAACGAAACTCCAGCATATCAATATCTTGCAAATCACTACATCGAAATAGCGCCTAAACACTTGAAAGATCTATTTTCTTCTGACCCAAATCGCTTTCAAAAATTCTCTATTCAGCTTAATGATATTCTCTTTGATTATTCTAAGAATCGGATAAACGACGAAACCTTAGCTTTACTTGTTCAATTAGCGAGAGAGTGTAAAGTCAAAGAAGCGATAAGCTCCATGTTCAATGGCGAGCTGATCAATGAAACTGAAAAGCGAGCGGTTCTTCACACAGCATTACGTAGTCAAAACGACGAACCAATTTACGTTGACGGGCAAGACATCAAACCCGAGATTCGTGCGGTATTAAAACAAATGGAAGTTTTCTGCGAAAATGTAATTTCCGGAACGTGGAAAGGGTATCAAGGTGACGAGATTACCGATGTGGTTAATATTGGCATTGGCGGTTCGGACCTCGGGCCTGTAATGGTAACTGAAGCCCTTAAAGCTTATAAAACGCGATTAAATATTCATTTTGTTTCCAATGTAGATGGCACACATATCGTGGAAACCTTAAAAGACCTGAATCCAAAGACAACGTTGTTCTTAATCGCATCCAAGACATTTACGACACAAGAAACTATGGCAAATGCCTTTTCTGCTCGAAAATGGATTTTGGATGATGGAGCGAGTGAATCGGATATCGAAAAACACTTTGTAGCGCTCTCGACCAATGAAGCAGCGGTTCGATCATTCGGAATTAGCCCTGATAACATGTTTGTATTCTGGGATTGGGTGGGCGGACGTTATTCATTGTGGAGTGCGATTGGTTTATCGATCGCCTTAAGTATCGGTTTCAATAACTTCAAAGAACTGCTTGAAGGTGCCAACGAGGCTGATGAACATTTCCGCAACGCTCCCTTTGAAGAAAATATACCAGTAATCATGGCCATGTTGGGAGTGTGGTATAACAACTTCTTTGACGCAGAAAGCCAAGCAATCCTCCCGTATGATCAATACATGCATCGTTTTGCGGCTTATTTTCAACAAGGCGATATGGAAAGTAATGGAAAAAACGTAGATCGGAATGGCGAAACAATCGACTATCAAACAGGACCGATCATCTGGGGCGAACCTGGGACAAATGGGCAGCACGCATTTTATCAACTAATCCATCAAGGCACTAAATTGATCCCTTGTGATTTCATCGCACCAGCACAAAGTCACAACCCCATTGGCAACCACCATACTCTACTTCTGTCCAATTATTTTGCACAAACAGAGGCTTTAATGAACGGGAAGACAGAAGAAGAAGCGATTGCAGAACTTAAGAAGGCCGGCAAGAACGATGTTGAAATTAAAGCACTAAGCCCATACAAAGTATTTGATGGCAACCGTCCCAGCAACTCATTTTTAATCAAAAAGATTACTCCTCGGACACTAGGTTGTCTGATTGCCTTTTACGAACATAAAATATTTGTACAGGGAGTTGTTTGGAATATTTTTAGCTTTGATCAATGGGGTGTTGAGCTTGGAAAACAATTAGCCGGCAAAATACTCCCTGAACTAGCTGATGATTCTACGGTGTCTACCCACGACTCATCGACCAATGGACTTATCAATCAATTTAAGGCGTGGCGATAATATAGTCTAATATTATTAACTTTGCAAGATCATCTCTGTCAATTTGGCGGATACGTGATTTTGGATTATTTATTGTCAAATTACGTAGAAGATAAATATAAAATAAGATATAAGATAAATGTTAGGATTTCTAAGCAAAGTTTTCGGCAGTAAATCAGCGCGAGACATAAAACACGTTCAACCATTAGTAGATAAAATCAAGGCTGAATACAGTAACCTAGAGTCAATCTCAAACGACGAGCTGAGAGGAAAGACGTTTGCATTCAAAGAAAGAATCGCTGAGTACTTAAAAGATATAGACTCTCAGATCAAGGAATTAAAAGAAGAAGCCGAAAAGGCCGATACCGATATGTCCACAAAAACCTCTCTCTACGAGCAAGTGGATAAATTAGAGAAAAACAGAGACAAAGAGCTTGAAAACGTGCTCATAGAAATTCTTCCTGAGGCATTCGCAGTTGTAAAAGAAACAGCAAGACGATTCACCGAAAACTCAAGTCTAGAAGTCACCGCATTAGAATTCGATCGTGACTTGGCAGCTATTCATCCTCATATCGAGATTAAAGATGAGAAAGCTATCTGGCAAAACACTTGGACTGCAGCAGGTTCACAAGTAACCTGGAATATGATTCATTACGATGTCCAGTTGATTGGCGGTATTGTTCTCCATGAAGGAAAGATTGCCGAGATGGCTACGGGTGAGGGTAAAACCTTAGTAGGAACCCTCCCGGCCTATCTTAACGCTTTGTCGGGACAAGGTGTACATATTGTAACGGTGAATGACTATCTAGCTCGTCGTGATGCTGAATGGAACGGGCCAATATTTGAATTCCATGGGTTGAAAGTTGACTGTATAGACAAACACCAACCAAACTCTGCAGCACGTAAAAAAGCCTACGCTGCTGATATTATCTTTGGAACTAACAACGAATTTGGTTTTGATTATCTAAGAGACAATATGACGCAAAATCCGGACGGCTTGGTTCAACGGAAATTGCACTTTGCGATGGTCGATGAGGTGGACTCTGTACTTATTGACGACGCAAGAACACCATTAATCATCTCGGGGCCAGTCCCAAGGGGTGACGAACATGAGTTTTATGAATTAAAGCCTAGAATCGAACGCTTAGTAAATGCTCAGAAAGCTTTTATAAATACAGTATTGAATGAAGCTAAAAAAGCAATCAAGGCAGGAGACATAGACCCTGAAAGTGGCGGTCTTGCACTGCTTCGTGCACATAGGGGCTTACCTAAAAACAAAGCCTTGATTAAGTTTCTAAGTGAAGGAAGTAATAGGCAGGTGCTTACGAAGGCAGAGAACTTCTATATGCAGGAGCAGAGTAAGAACATGCCTAAGGTCGATGCAGAACTCTTCTTTGTAATTAATGAGAAACACAATCAGGTAGAACTTACGGAAAAAGGTATCGAATTAATTACAGCTTCAGGAGAGGATGCTAATTTTTTCATCATGCCGGATGTTGGCTCTGAAATAGCAGAGTTAGAGAAATCTGATCTAAGCGCGGAAGATAAATCAGCTAAGAAAGAGGAAATCATGCGCGATTTCTCTGTAAAATCAGAACGCATCCACTCAGTCAATCAGCTATTAAAAGCATACACATTATTTGAAAATGATGTGGAATACATCATTGACGATAGTAAAGTAAAGATTGTAGACGAGCAAACCGGCCGCGTGATGGAAGGCCGTCGTTATTCGGATGGACTTCACCAAGCGATTGAAGCAAAAGAAAACGTAAAGGTAGAGGATGCCACGCAAACTTACGCTACGATTACTTTGCAGAACTACTTCCGGATGTACCACAAGTTGGCGGGGATGACCGGAACTGCAACCACCGAAGCTGGGGAGCTATGGCAAATCTATAAGCTCGACGTAGTCGAGATACCGACCAACCTACCCATCCAACGAGACGATATGCAAGACGCAGTTTATCGAACTGCACGTGAAAAATATAATGCTGTTGCCGAAGAAATCCAACGTCTTACCGAAGCTAAACGACCAGTTTTGGTCGGTACAACCTCCGTTGAGATTTCTGAGCTTTTAAGTCGAATGCTGAAACTGAGAGGGATCAAGCATAACGTCTTAAATGCGAAATTGCATCAACGAGAAGCAGATATTGTAGCAGAGGCGGGTCAACCAGGAACGGTTACAATAGCGACGAATATGGCCGGTCGTGGTACGGATATCAAGCTTGGCGAGGGAGTGAAAGCTGCTGGAGGTTTAGCTATTGTCGGTACAGAACGTCATGAGTCTAGACGGGTGGACCGCCAGTTGAGAGGTCGTTCCGGCCGTCAAGGAGACCCTGGATCTTCTCAGTTCTTTGTATCACTTGAAGACAACTTGATGCGCCTTTTTGGTTCGGAGCGAATTTCCAATATCATGTTGAAAATGGGAATCGAAGAAGGTGAGGTGATTCAGCACTCTATGATTACGAAATCGATCGAGCGTGCACAGAAAAAAGTTGAGGAGAATAACTTCGGTATCCGAAAACGCCTTTTGGAATACGATGACGTCATGAACTCTCAACGAAGCGTCATCTATTCGAAACGGAAGAACGCATTATTTGGTGAGCGTTTAGATGTGGATTTAAATAATCTTATTTTCGACACCATTGAAGAGATTGTCAGTGACTGTAAAGAGGGCGGAACCTACGAAGATTTGCAGATTGAGTTTATTCGTGTATTCTCTATAGATCCTGAATTAAACGAGGAAACTTTCAACAGCCTTGGTATCGCATCGTTGACCGACCAACTTTTTGAGAAGGTGAACAGTTATTACAAACAGAAAGCTGATAACTTAGCAAAACAGACCTTACCAGTTTTAAAAGACGTTTTCGAGACTAGAGGCGAGCAAATCGAGAATATTGTCGTGCCGTTTACAGACGGGACACGTGCGATACAAGTAACAGCGAATCTGAAGAAAGCAGTCGAATCGAATGGTTTAGAGGTATTCAAAGCTTTTGAAAAAGGCATTGTTCTTGCTTTGATTGACGAGTCATGGAAGGAACATCTTCGAGAAATGGACGATTTAAAACAATCGGTACAAAATGCCGTGTATGAGCAAAAGGATCCGATTATTATTTACAAAATGGAAGCCTTCAACCTGTTTAAGCAGATGCTGGTTGACATGAATAAGGAAATTGTTAGTTTCTTATTCAAGGGTGGGATTCCAACTCAGAACCCACAAGACGTGCGAGAGGCTAGGCCGGCACCGACACAAAATAAACAAATCAAAGTGTCTAAGCCCGAACTAGCAACTGCAGGTTCCGGAGCTGCGCAAGCGATGAATGAAGACACGAGAGAGGTTCAGAAGACCCAGCCTATCAGAAATGATAATAAAGTCGGACGAAATGAACCTTGCCCATGTGGTAGCGGAAAGAAATTTAAAAACTGTCATGGGATAGGACAGGGATAAAGAAACTTAAAGTACGATGAATTACAAATCAATTATTCTTAGTCTAAGCTTACTATTATTCTCAGTTGCTGTTTTTGCACAAGAGAAAAAGGGAAATCTAGAGATTGTGAAGAGTCCAATGATTGATTTGCTACAGGAACGTCGAGTTTACTTTGAGAATAACCCTGTAGAAGTTCGCCCGGTGGACAAAGAAAACGGCACAAGAAGCACCGTGTTAGGTTTCCGTGTTCAAATATATTCCGGATCAAGCAGGAACGAGGCTTATGCAACGCAAGCGAGATTTCAGAAACAATATAAAGATATTGCAACCTATGTAAGTTATACGCAACCTAACTATCGGGTTAAAGTCGGCGACTTCAGAAGTCGGAGTGAAGCGCAAGCATTTATGCGCGAGGTAAAAAACGACTATCCGATGGTATTCTTGTTTACAGAACAAGTTTACGTATATTACTAAAACAACTATGCTTCAAAACGAAATAAAAGAACTGGCTAAACAAATTCACCCCGAAACCATTGCAAATCGAAGACATCTGCATACAAACCCAGAACTGTCATTCGAAGAATTTAATACTGCTTCTTTTATAAAAAACAAACTAGACGAACTAGACATACCATGGGAAAGTATGGCAACCACTGGAGTAATTGGCCTGATCAAAGGCGATTTAGAATCAGACAAGGTCATTGCTTTACGTGCAGATATGGATGCTCTGCCGATACAAGAGGTAGATGGTAGGAGCTACGGATCTTCAAAACCAGGAGTGATGCACGCCTGCGGCCATGATGTTCACACTTCTTCTTTATTGGGAACAGCAAAGATTTTGAGCAGTTTGAAAAGTAAATTTGCAGGTACGGTCAAACTGATATTCCAACCAGGTGAGGAAAAACTTCCTGGTGGCGCCAGCCTCCTAATCAAAGAAGGCGTTCTTTCAAATCCCGCTCCCGACGCGGTGATAGGACAGCATGTTCTACCACTCATCGACAGCGGAAAGATTGGCTTTCGATCTGGAAAATACATGGCATCCGCTGATGAGCTATATGTGCGTGTTATTGGGAAAGGTGGTCATGGCGCACAACCTCAAGAGAATATAGACCCGATTGTTATTACCGCACATATTATCACAGCTCTACAGCAAATTGTTAGTCGTATTGGCGATCCAAAAACACCATCTGTGCTTTCTTTCGGTAAAATTATAGCCGACGGGGCAACCAACGTGATACCCAATGAGGTCTACTTGGAAGGTACTTTCCGCACGTTTGACGAAGCTTGGAGAAAGGAAGCTCATCATCGTATGAAAAAGATGGCCGAAGGAATGGCGGAAAGTATGGGCGCTCGCTGTGAATTCGAGGTAAGAAAAGGCTATCCTTTCTTAGTTAATGAGGAAAAATTAACTGCATCCGTTCGTTCGTTTGCGGAGGACTATCTTGGCAAAGAGAATATAGTCGACCTCGACCTGTGGCTCGCAGCCGAAGATTTTGCTTATTATTCACAGCAAGCAGATGCTTGTTTTTATCGCTTAGGGACACGAAACGAAGCGCGGGGCATCACATCGGCAGTCCACACCACTACTTTTGACATTGACGAAGAAGCTCTCCAACTAAGTACTGGCCTAATGGCTTATATTAGCATCAAGCAGCTCGGCAATTAATTCTTTAACTTTTTAATCCACACAAACTTTTTTAGTATGGAAGTATTATCCGATAATCTAGGTCAAAACCTGGAGAAGTCATCTAGTTTCATAAGTAAGTACTCATATGATATGCTTGTCAAATGGGGAGTTTCTCAGGATTGGGCAGCCTTAGTGAACTGTCTTGTTCTTCTGGCACTATTGCTCATACTTATTTTTGTAATTCATGGCATTGTTCGGGGAATTTTCCGCATCATCCTTAGCAAGATGACCAAAAATGACGATTCGCTTTTGGCATATCTGCGCATACATCGCTTTCCTCACTATTTAGCACTTATCGCACCAGTCAGTTTGATTCACGCCGCCTTGCCGATAGTTTTTGAAAACTATCCTGCTTGGATACGACCCTTATCTCTTTTAACAGATCTTTATTCTGTATTCATGGTGGTCTCGATCATTACATCTGTAGCTCGGGCATTAATCGATGTACTTAAACAGAAAAACGAAGTTTTTAGGTTCCGACCTATGGAGAGTTTTATCCAGATCCTAACATTTGTTCTTTTCTTCTTCGGTGCCATTTTTATGTATGTGCGGGTTACTCAAAACTCACCATTAGAGTTCTTTGCAATATTGGGCGCTACCTCAGCAGTTCTACTTCTAATTTTCCAAGACACCATTAAGGGCTTTGCTGCAAGCATACAAGTAACGACAAATGATATGGTCCGAATTGGCGATTGGATTGCTATGCCGAAATATGGAACGGATGGCGACGTGTTGGAGATTAACCTGACAACCGTAAAAATTCAAAATTGGGACAAGACGATTACTACGGTGCCAACCTATGCATTAATATCGGATGCTTTTCATAATTACCGAGGAATGCAGATGAGCGGGGGACGACGAATTAAACGATCGATCATTGTTAAGCAATCTTCCGTACGTTTCCTAGAGGATGATGAATTAGCTGACTTTAAGAAAATACAAGGTATTGCTGACTATATTCACGAAAGACAAGCAGAGATTACGAAACACAATGACAAATTGGGCATGGACCGATCGCTCCGAGTAAATGGACGAAACCTTACGAATGCTGGACTTTTTAGAAAGTATATCGATTGGTATCTTCGAACACATATGGGCATTAATAAAGATATGACTATCCTCGTAAGACAACTAGATCCTACTAACAAAGGACTTCCTTTCGAGGTATATACGTTTACCGATACTGTAAAGTGGATGGAATATGAAGCTATCTTATCAGATATTTTTGATCATTTGATTTCTTCTGTCAAATATTTTGATTTAGAAATATTCGAGGATGTAGCCGGAAGCGATGCGTTAGCTTTGAAGCCTGGCCACCCTAATCCTAAAAACAATGAACTTCCCGAATCCAAAAACAACCACGATAAAGAAAATTAATTAACTTTACGGTGGAGGATATTTGAGTGATTAAGCAACGTACCATCGACCGTGTATTCGATACCATTCGCATAGAAGAGGTGGTAGGTGATTTTGTCGATTTAAAAAAAAGGGGCACAAACCTAATTGGTTTATGCCCCTTTCATAATGAAAAAACCCCTTCATTCAATGTATCAATAAGTAAAGGGATTTACAAGTGTTTTGGATGTGGTGAAGGCGGCCACGCGGTTGACTTCGTCATGAAACACGAAAAATACTCGTACCCCGAAACTATCCGCTACCTTGCCAAAAAATATAATATTGAGGTTGAAGAAGAAGAACAAAGTGAAGAGCAACAGCTGATACATGATCGTCGCGAAAGCCTATACATTGTAACCAGTTGGGCAGCAGATGTTTTCCAAAAAAGTTTATGGGAAACAGATGAAGGTAAATCCATTGGCCTAAGTTACTTCCGAGAACGTGGTTACCGCGATGATATCATTAAAAAATTTGAGTTAGGTTACTCACCAGAAAGCTGGGACTATTTATATAAACAGGCAAAAGCAGAAGGCCACCAAGAAGAGTATCTAGTTAGTACAGGTTTGATCATCCAGAAAGAGGGGGGTAAGAGCTACGATCGATTCCGTAGTCGAGTAATGTTTCCTATCCACAACCTCACTGGGAGAGCACTGGGTTTTGGTGGGCGTACTTTAAAAACCGACAAAAAGGTACCCAAGTATGTAAACTCACCCGAGAGCGAAATCTATCATAAGTCAGCCATCCTCTACGGGTTGTATTTTGCAAAAAAAGCCATCGTCAACACCGATACGTGTTACTTAGTAGAGGGTTATGCTGATGTTTTATCCATGCACCAAGCAGGGGTGGAAAATGTAGTAGCATCTTCGGGGACTTCGCTTACCATTGAGCAGGTCAAATTGATTTCCCGATTTACAAAGAACGTGACCATGCTTTATGACGGAGATGCGGCAGGGATAAAGGCGTCGCTTAGGGGAACCGACATGTTATTAAAGGAAGGCTTAAATGTTCGCATTCTGCTTTTTCCCGAAGGGAACGACCCAGATTCTTATATTCAAAAGTTTGGTCCAAAAAGTTTCCAAGACTACATTGAACAGAACCAACAAGACTTTATTTCCTTTAAAACCCAAGTGCTGCTCAACGAAGCAGGTAATGATCCTGTAAAACGAGCTGGAGTAATCCGTGAAATTGTAGAGAGTATTGCATTAATTCCTGATTCCATAAAGGCATCGTTATTTATTCGGGACTGTAGTGTGAAACTTGACATCGAAGAGCGAATATTAATTGCCGAGCTAAATAAGATTAAGCTTCAAGAGGCTAAAAAACGACAATCAAACCCTTCACTTGGCAATAAACCAGCGGCTACAGTCGGAACCGATCCGAGTAGCGTTCCGCAGACTACCGATCGGCCGAAAGCGGTCAACTCGAACGACCTTCAAGAAAAGGAGATTATTCGATTGCTTCTTCTTTATGGTGACCAACCGGCAACATGGTTAGAGAATGACAACTATCCCATTGCTGTCCTGATACTTTCTTCACTTCAAGATATCGAATTTACTCATCCCGAAGCAAAGAAAATTATGGACATCTTCATCGAATATGTTAACAAACAAGATTTACCAGAGAACCGCTTCTTCATCACACACGGCGACAAAGGAATTTCAAGTCTAGCCATTTCTCTTTTATCTAATCCATACAATCTGAGCCCTAACTGGAATGATGAAAAGCGACAAATCTATGTGAAACAGGAAACCGACAACCTGAAAGACACTGTACTACGTGCAATTTTTAGGATGAAAAGACGAAAAATAGACGAACGGATCCAACAGGTTCGAGAAGAAATGAAATCTGAGTCGAATGCAGATAATATTTCAATTCTACTACATAAGTACCAAAAACTCAAAGAAGTAGAGAAAGAAACCCTGGAATTTTTAGGAACGGTTATAAGCAGGTAAATATGTCAATACATTTAGAAACAGGCCGGTCTGGCGAAGCTGAAGCATGCAGATTTGTAAATGAAATTGGATATACTATATTAGAAGTGAACTGGCGCTATAAACACCTTGAAGTCGATATCATTGCGATGGACAAAGATGTATTAGTCTTTATAGAGGTTAAAACACGTAAAAGTTTGCTCTATGGCCAACCCTATGAAGCGGTTGACTATCGGAAACAACAAAAACTCAATCGGGCAGCCAACCTATACATTTCATACAAAAAACACCAAGGTGATATTCGCTTTGATATTATTTCTATATTCTCCGACCCAGCCAAGAAGATGAAGGTGGAGCATATCAAGGATGCTTTTTGGCCCGAATAGTCTTTTAAAACATAAATCATTATTTTAGCGAAATATTGAAATCGTATGAGAAATTTATTCCTTTCTGTAATCAGCTTGTTTATTATCGTTTCGGTAGGATGCAACAGCCAAAAGAAAGCTTCCCGTATTACGTTCCTCAGCCCAGAGCCCGGGAATATCCGAATGGGGGATACTATTAAATTACAGCTGAATATACCAGAAACAGAACAGACCGATTCTATAGTTTATTATGTTAATGACAGCCTGATTGAAAGAAGCAACGGGAACGAACCAGTCTTTTTTGACAGTAGCAATTTACGCATTGGCCCTCAGCAGCTCGTTGCGAAGCATTATCAGAATGGCGAATTAACCGAAAGGAAGGTCTCGGTCACTCTTTTACCACAGCAGGCTCCTGAGCAATTTAGCTTCTCTGTCGTAAACACGTTTCCGCATGATGATGAGGCTTATACACAAGGGCTTGAATATCAGAACGGCTTTCTATATGAGAGCACGGGAGAATATGGCCATTCTAGTCTTCGCAAAGTAGATCTTGCTACCGGGAACGTTATTCAGAAAGTCGACCTTCCACAGACTCAGTTTGGAGAAGGCCTAACTATTATAGATAATCGTATTATCCAGCTTACGTGGCGAGAGGGCATTGGGCTAGTATACGATAAATCATCCTTCGAAAAAGTCAAAGAGTTCAACTATCAAGCAAGTCGCGAAGGTTGGGGCATATGCTATGACGGAGAAAAACTTATTAAGTCTGACGGGTCTAACCGTCTCTATTT
Source organism: Albibacterium profundi (assembly GCF_042159835.1). Taxonomy (NCBI): domain Bacteria; kingdom Pseudomonadati; phylum Bacteroidota; class Sphingobacteriia; order Sphingobacteriales; family Sphingobacteriaceae; genus Albibacterium; species Albibacterium profundi. The sequence continues at coordinate 1,118,659 of NZ_JBBVGT010000002.1, forward strand.
CCTAGATAAAGACACTTATGCAGAAACCGGCCGATACATCGATGTTTATAACCATAATGGTCCCGTTGACAATCTTAACGAACTTGAGTATATCAATGGGAAGATCTATGCCAATATCTATTTAACAGATAAAATTGCGATTATTGATCCTGTGACCGGCATTGTCGAAGGTGAGCTTAATTTAATAGGTTTACTTCCGCAAAAAGACCGTAAACTCGACACCGACGTTCTTAACGGCATTGCTTATGATCGTGAGAATAACCGGATATTTGTTACCGGAAAAAAATGGAACACACTGTTCCAGATTAAATTATTGTCACCTTAGCGATTCACTCAAGTCGGGCGCCTTAAACTCAGGCAATTTAGGAGCTGCGGGTCTACCGTTTTTTTCGAATTGCTTAAAGGCTTCCATAACATAGTTAGTTGCATCGTATTGATTCCATTTGCGAGCGCGTTCAAATGAGGGTCGATAAATAATAACAAAGTTTTCCAAGTCTTCGCCTTCCAAGTGGGTTAACGACTTGATCAGCGGTTTATTGAATTTTCGGTCAACTACTAATTGATCCTGTTCATAACTCATATACTCTTGAAACCTTCGGGATCTTCTCCCAGTTTTGCCGAAAGTCTCACTTAATGCAGAAATGGGATTGAATATATAAGCAAGCACGGGTGGCTTCCCATCAAAATAGCTGCCTTGTTTTCTATATTGCTCGATAACTTCTTCCATCCGCTGTTCCTTTGTTTGCCCAAAGACATTGACCGTCCGTAGTTGTGTTGATAACGGACGAAGTCTAATAATCATGTCTTCCGTGGACGAGAGTATCAAGTTTTGCTCATTGTAGCCCTCCTTGAACACTCGCAATGTATCTCCTAGTTCAGCGACCAAATTAAACAGTCCAAGTGTATTGGAAACAAAGCGGTCATGAGTTCTTAAATTCCGTATTTCTACGTCGCCAACCCGTGTTTCGTTAGACGAGTTTAATACGACACCGCGAACCGTCTGCTGTCCCAGACCTACCATAGGCAGCGATATGAAAAACAAGAGTACAATTTTTAATAATCTGTTCATGACACATTAGAATCATGTAAACATAAAGAAAAGGGTACAAAGAGTATGCTAAAAAATGTTAAAAGAATTTACATTATCTTTGCGAATGATCAAATCAATGACTGGCTATGGTATTGCCAACGCCGATACCGAATACGGACATTACATCGTTGAAATAAAATCTCTGAATTCCAAATTCTTAGAGTTAAACCTGAAAATACCAAAAATATTTTCTGACAAAGAGCTCTTTTTGAGAAACGAATGTTCCCGACTGCTGGAACGTGGAAAAATCAATATAACGATTACCGCTGAACATGACGATCCAGTCATGAATGCTGCTACTATCAATAAACCTTTAGTAAAATTCTATTATAATGAATTAAAGGAAATAGCGGATAATGTTGGCGCTTCTAAAGAAAACCTGTTATCGATGGTATTAACACTACCTGAAGTAATTGGCCATAGCGAAGAGAAAGCTGATGAAAATGCTTGGAACGCAATTTATGGTGTTTTCATTGATGCAATACATAAGTTTGATCAATTCAGGAAAGACGAAGGAGAAGTTTTACGCGCAGATTTAGCCATGCGTGCTACCAAGATCGTCACCCTTCTAACGGAAATTGAAACAAAAGAGACCAGTCGGATCCCGATGATCAGGGAACGAATAATCAATTACCTTGACGAGACAGTCGGTAAAGAGAATGTCGACAAAAACCGCTTTGAGCAAGAGCTTATCTATTACATCGATAAACTAGATATCACCGAAGAAAAGGTACGGTTACGGAGCCATTGTAATTACTTCAGCAAGGCTCTCGAAAGTAGAGATGCAAACGGCAAAAAGCTTAGCTTTATTTCGCAAGAGATGGGTCGCGAAATCAACACCTTAGGTTCAAAAGCCAATCATGCCGAGATTCAGCAGATCGTTGTCAGAATGAAAGAAGAATTAGAAAAAATTAAGGAGCAACTCTTGAATGTTTTATAAAATGGTTGGAAAGTTAATTATTTTTTCCGCGCCATCAGGTGCTGGAAAAACAACAATTGTCAGACATTTACTCTCAAAGTATAACGATAAACTAGCATTCTCCATCTCTGCCTGTACACGTCAGCCACGGGAAAATGAAATTCATGGTAAAGACTACTATTTCATTACTCAAGAAGATTTTCTTCATAGAATAGCTCAGAAGGAGTTTGTTGAATTTGAGGAAGTCTACTCAGGAACCTATTATGGTACTCTTCGGTCAGAAATAGAAAGAATATGGGGAGAGAACAAGGCTGTTATTTTTGATATTGATGTTATAGGCGGCTTGCACTTAAAAGACAAATTCAAAGATCAGGCATTAGCCATATTCGTACGACCTCCATCGTTAGAAGTGCTTTCTGAGCGACTGTACGGTCGTGGTACAGACACAATTGACAAACTCAATGAGCGAATTGGAAAAGCAAAAAAAGAATTAGAATATGCGGGTCAGTTTGACGTTATCTTAGAGAACGACGACCTAACAGAAGCGTGTATAAAAGCCGAACAGTTAATTGACGATTTTCTTTCGGGTCACAACTCATCAATATGAATAAAATAGGTCTATTTTTTGGCTCATTTAACCCGATCCATATTGGTCACTTAATCATCGCAAATTACATGGCGAATCATACTGATTTAGATGAAGTATGGTTGATGGTCTCACCTCATAATCCATTAAAGAAAAAAAGCAATTTGGCCAATATGTACGATCGACTTGAGATGGTCAATTTGGCAATACAGGATACTGAGAACATCAAGAGCAGCGATATCGAGTTTAGGTTGAACCAACCGTCTTATACAATTGACACCCTTATCCATCTTCAAGAGCGGTATCCATCTAAAGAGTTTATCTTAATCATGGGTTCAGACAACTTGGTAAGCCTCAAGAAGTGGAAAAACTATGAAGTCATCCTCCGCGACTATAAGATATTCGTGTATCCACGTCCCGGATACCAGGATGAAGAGATGTCTATGCACCCCTCGATCACCATAACTGACACACCATTAATGGAGTTGTCTTCAACCTTTATCCGAAAATCTATCGCTAATGATAAAAGCGTAAAGTTCTTCATACCGGACGCGGTTGCCAATTTTATTGACAGCAAAGGACTGTACCATTAATATCGCCATTTCATTAGCTCCTCCATATAGGTATCTACCAGCGATGCGTTTAACACATCATTTATAAATCCAATATATCCGTCGGGTCTAATGAGAATCATTTTATGCTGTTCCGCTTTCATCTCAAATGCCTTAAACACATGTTCGTTTTTACTGGAATAAGGCAAATAGTAAACATGCATATAGGAAGTATATTTTTTCTTGATCCCTTGACCAATATTAAACCGCAAATAACTTGATAAACTACCTAAGAGCAAGAGAACGAAACCGGACTTTTTAACCCATTCATGTAAACTAGTGTCTACACCACTCTTTTCGTCATATACCGTAAAATTCGGTAGTCGATCGCCAGCAACAATTTTTTTAGACAATGAATGATGTAAAGACAGTTCACTTCTACGATAATTGTACTCAGTGAAGAGAATATTATCAAGACTTTTTAACGCTAATTGCTGCCGAAGTTTTGAAAATAACCTACCTTTATATAACAGAACATTCAACAACCAGTAAGATTTCCTATAAACCCTCATTGCTAGAAATTTACGCTCTACTTCATATGAACTGAGCATAGTTTTATTCATCTTCTCCGATATAATAAAAGCCAATTTCCAGCTCAAATTGGCTGCATCTTGAAAATGCAGGTTTATTATCGAATCTAACAAGAACAAACCGTCGACGTTCAACCTCCCGAAGGAAATACACCGCTGTTGAAGATAATTGAGTGCAACTGAGCCAATCACATTTTTGCTCGATGAGCCATCACTTTTCGTCGAGCTTAATAAATGGTATCGATTTGTCCGCTCATCCGACTTAGCGAACATAAAACCGTCACTCATCATTACAAGACGCTGATCACAATCAACAAGTTCATTAGGCTCTATTTTGGAACAGTACAACTGTTGGGGAATAACCCAACTTTTATGATCGAAGCCCAATCGCGTCAGAATATGATCATTTTCACAATCAGAAAACACAACCCACTTCGATTTTATATCATGTGATGATTGATCCTGTTCCATCACCACCCTCACGCCTGAATCATCTTGGTAAATATCCTTTATTCTTGAGTCCCAATATACGGGACATGCCTTCGAGCCCAAATATTGCAGCAAGGCTTTGTCGACTTTGCCCTGTTCGATATTTAAAAAGTAATGATAAGCCGACAGATGTTCATCGTGAGTCAAATCTATTTGTTTCAATACCTGATCGGCGAATTGAACTGTCAGTCCTTTACACACGCTTCCCAGCGGAAGAAGCGTATCCATTAGTCCGAGCCTCCCTAACATGTCGAGTGACAATCGATCCAACGTTATCAGGCTTTCAGTATCTGACATACCTTTTCGGTGGTCAACAACCATCGGCTCAATCCCGTATTTCAATAATTGTGCAGCCAACACCATACTCGCCGCAGAGGCTCCGACGATAATGATATCAACATTTTTTGTGTTAAACTTCATCGATAAAGTAAAAAGATCGCAGGCTTCTTATGAAAATCCACTTTTCTTTTCTTCCATTCTTTCACCGTGTCGCTAATGATCAATTCGTCTTCTGCAGTTAAATTACATGCAACACACAATTTTGTTTGGTCATTACATATTTTCAAAATATTTTCCAACAAAGCATTATTACGAAAAGGAGTTTCGATAAATATCTGTGTTTCCTGATATCTGGCAGCATTCTGTTCCGCAGCGAGCAACTGTCTTCGTCGTTGCTCTTTATCAATTGGCAAATATCCATGAAAGGTGAATCGTTGCCCATTAAAGCCAGAAGCCATTAATGCCAGCATAATAGAGCTCGGTCCCACCAAGGGTACAACCTTTATCCCTAGCTTGTGCGCATATGCGATGATGTCAGCACCGGGGTCCGCAATTCCCGGACAGCCAGCCTCACTCATTAAACCCACATCCTTTCCCGCCAATAAGCCTTTAAAATAATCTTTGGTAGAAGTCGTTGATCGCTTATGCTTTCCATAATCATGGATGGTCAATTCACTTTGCGGAATTTTCAGCCCTGCCTGTTTAAGAAACTTGCGTGCAGTTTTTTCATTCTCTACAATATATTCGTCGATCTGATTAATTGTTTCTTGAAGAAATGTTGTAAAAGACGCATTAGCACTATCAGCCCCCAATGGAACGGGTATTAGATACAAACAACCATGATTCATATACAAATATGGTTTTTTACGCCGAGTATTCTGACTATTGGTAAATTTTCTTTTAGCCTCGAGTAAAAAAGAAGGAGGAAGCCCCCTAAAGCCTCCTCCTTCTAAAAAATCAACAATTAAAATTTTTTCGGTTCCCTTAAAGCTTTAACGTTCAGCTACCAAGCTCTAAGCTTATCCTATAACAATTATAAAATTACAGAAAATTTACATCGTAAACACAGCCAACTTTTCAACAAAAAAGGGGTTATCAACATTTTAATGTTGATAACCCCTTTCATTCGAAAGAAAATTTATTTGTCTATAGAGCCTAAGACACGCTTCATAAAGCTGTTAAGCGCTTCTTTCTTGTCCAAACCTTCTTCTTTAATCAACTTGTTTACTTCAACAGCACCATACATATTAGAGATTAATTCACCAATCACATCAATCTCATCATCCTTCAATCCGGGTGCCTCTGTTAATGATTCCAGGGTTTCGATCGTCTCTATCACAAAATCTTCATCATTCTCCTCAATAAATTGAGTCAGATGCTTAATTACTGGTAACTTCATTCACTAATTGTGTTAATGGATCCAACTTATTTGTCTGAATCTGATTCACCAGCTTTCCACCTTTAAAGGCTGCGAAAGTCGGCAAATTACTCACATCAGCCAATTTTCTAGATTCTGGGAACTTCTCTGCATCCGCAATAACGAATTTCATTCCCTCATTCTCACCAGCTAATTTTTTAAACTTTGGTTTCATAATTCTACAGTTCCCGCACCAAGAAGCTGAGTATTGTACCAATACTACATCCTCTCCACCTACGATCTCTGCTAAATTATCATTATCTAATTCTACTAACATAATCTTATTTTAATGTGCAGCTAAGTAACTTGCAACACCGTCACGGTTTGCGTTCATAGCCTCTTTTCCTTCTTCCCAGTTTGCAGGACAAACCTCACCAAACTTTTGTACGTGTGCATAAGCATCAATCAGACGAATGTATTCTTTAACGTTACGACCAAGCGGCATATCGTTTACACTCTCGTGGAATACCTTACCATCTTCATCAATTAGATAAGTCGCGCGGAACGTTACGTTTGATCCTTCAATGATCAATGAATCCAACTGCTCATCATACTCAGCATTCTGTACATCAAGAATGCCTAATACATTTGCCAAGTTACGTGTAGTGTCCGCTAAAATCGGATACGTTACACCTTCAATTCCGCCATTATCTTTTTCCGTGTTTAACCAAGCAAAGTGAACTTCGTTGGTATCGCAAGATGCACCAACAACTATCGTGTTGCGCTTTTCAAATTCAGGCAATGCTTCTTGGAATGCATGCAATTCAGTTGGACAAACAAAAGTAAAATCCTTCGGATACCAAAACAATAATACTTTCTTTCCCTTTGAAGTCGCTTCTTGAAAAATGTTGATCTTTAGGTCATCGCCCATGTGATCCATGGCATCTACCGTAATATTAGGGAATTTTTTTCCTACTAAGCTCATAATAATTTGTAATTTAATTTGTTCCTTTTTTGATGGTGCAAATATAGAAAATAAAAAGGGACAAAATTATCTTTTAAGCTGATACACTATAGGCAAAATCTATAATGACACAGCCATGATATTAACGTATTTAATGACATGAAAAAATACATTTATATCCTATTTTACTCAAAAAATCCTATTTGAAATGCTATTTTTGTGAATTAAAACGAGGCCCTGTAGTTCAACGGATAGAATAGAAGTTTCCTAAACTTTAGATATGGGTTCGATTCCCGTCAGGGCTACTTTTATAATAGGACGCACAACCATTAAACGCCTTAGCAGTATCGTTAAGGCGTTTTTTTGTTCCAGATAGCTCCTGGAAAAAGAAAAAGTGGCAGTTACGCTTCTGCCAATTCCTTTACTAGACCTTTTCCGCACTTGCATTGATCTTGACCTCCTGATTGATCGTTTTTGTCTTCATTTCTTATGTGTTTCACATGTTCAATACGACCCACCTGTGTCCGTCGGGATCCGCAAAGCGCATGACCCACCAGCCTTCTTTCATCTGTTCGGGACGGCTAATGATGTCGGCACCAATGCTGTCGAGTGCTTTCTCCCATTCCAACACTTCCTCCTTACTTTCTGCGGAGATACTGAAGTTCACTTCGTTGCCCTGATCAGCTACTTTGGTCTTTACGGCCTTTTCAAAGCGGGACGTTTGGAACAGGTTCAGAATAAAACCGGAATCCCCGATGTTGAGCGAGAGGAAACTGTCGCCGTCGTGTACGCTTTCGTTAACTGTGAATCCAAGCTTTGTATAGAATTCTTTGGACTTATGAATATCTTTGATCGGATAATCTGCCCAGATCTTCGATGGTTGCGGAGCCATAAGGTTTGCTATTTACTTATCAAATCTATACACTAACCCTTACAATAATCTTGCCATAGGTCAGGAGAAGTGGGAAGTCAGAAGCATCCTTAAAATGCTTCGCAATCAAAGAAATTCACCTTTTAAGGATCGATTCGTACAAAATTTCCCTCTGTATCAAAGACCAGATCAACACCATTCGTTAACTCAACATCAAAACCCTGACGTTCCTTGTCAATCCCGTTGATCCCCACGTTGGGGTATTCGGCTTCTACGTAATCAACAATAGGTGTTAGGATAAACGTTGTGGGCAACGATCCATTAACCGGAGCATCTACATCCTCCCAATTTCCGCCCTTATCGAACTTGACGGTTACTCCGTTATCCAATCGAACTTCATACTCACCACCTTCTGAAGATTCCTTCTCCCTTTTTACCGAGACGACTGTTTGATCTCCAAAATGTTCGTCTAAAAAGGCTTGACCTACAGAAGGTATTTCTTCGATACCAACAACTTCTTCTTTTTCGCAAGAAGATAAAGCTACTACCATCACCAATGCCAGCAGCAAACTAGATACTTTTTTCATCTTTCTATGTATATTGTTAGCTCAAAGATGATATACAATTTAGGAAACAATTGGGAATGGATATGAGCATCCTTATAATTCTACCAGAAATATTAAATACATTTGGGAATACAACTAAACCCTTTTAGCTATTTACTATATAAACTATGGGAAAGTATTTACTGTTCATCGCCCTCTTGATATCCACAGGAACTCATGGTCAAGATTCCACTACAAACGGTATCCCCACCCAATTAAAAGTTGAACATTTAGAAAACCCCTTAGGAGTCGACATTGAAAACCCTCGGCTCATGTGGCGCTTACAGGACGACCGACAAGGAGCATTGCAAACAGCCTATCAAATATTCGTGGGAACTGACTCCATGGGTATCGTTAACGACAAGGGAAATATGTGGAATACCGGAAAACAAAGCAGCGCAGACATACTTGTATCCTATGCCGGTCAAGATCTAGCACCGCTGACCCGATATTTCTGGAAAGTCGTGACATGGGACCAAAACGGGAAATCACACGCTTCCCATGCTGCTAGCTTTGAAACTGGCATGATGGGAAATAGCAGGTGGAAAGGCTCGTGGATCAGTGACCATCATGATATCCACCATAAAGAAGCGCCTTATTTTCGGAAAGAATTTACAGTAGCTAAGAAAATTAAATATGCACGAGCTTACATCGCTGTTGCGGGCTTGTATGAGCTGACTTTGAATGGTGGAAGGGTCAGCGACCATCGGCTTGACCCGATGTATACTCGCTTCGATAGACGAACATTATATGTCACGCACGATGTGACTGAAATGCTACAATCCGGTGAGAATGCTATTGGCGTAACCCTGGGTAACGGTTGGTACAATCACCAATCACTGGCCGTTTGGAACTTTCACAACGCCCCCTGGCGGGCGAGACCAACTTTCTGCTTAGACCTTCGCATTGTATACACGGATGGCACCGAAGAGACAATTGTATCTGACAACAACTGGAAGACTTCATCCGGCCCTATTATCTCTAACAGCATCTATACAGGCGAACATTATGACGCCCGTCTGGAGCAAACAGGTTGGAATAAAGCTGGCTTTGACGATTCTAAATGGGACGGCGTTCGCTATCGAAGTGCGCCCTCATCGCATATCGTATCTCAGCAAACGGTACCTATTCGCTTCGTAAAATCATATTCCCCACAATCTGTAAAGAAGTTTGACGACACAACCTATGTCTTTGATATGGGTCAAAACATGGCAGGTGTAACACAGCTCAAAGTCAAAGGCCCGGAAGGAACGGTTCTTAAAATCAAGCATGGCGAACGTCTTTATGATAATGGACGTCTGGACATGTCCAATATCGACGTATATTACCGTGGAAATAAGGAAACCGACCCATTCCAGACGGACATCCTCATCCTCAGCGGTAAAAAAGAGGATGAGTTCGCAGCTAAGTTTAACTATAAGGGATTCCGTTATGTAGAAATAACGAGTAGCAAGCCCGTTTCACTCGACGAAAACAACCTGAAAGCCTATTTTATACATAGCGATGTAGAACCTGTTGGTGAAATTAAGACGTCTTCGACATTGGTTAATGACCTTTGGCGCATAACGAACAATGCGTATCTATCAAACCTGATGGGCTACCCAACCGATTGTCCGCAGCGAGAGAAAAATGGCTGGACAGGCGACGGCCACCTCGCCATCGAAACAGCTTTGTATAATTTTGATGGGATCAGCGTATATGAAAAGTGGCTTGCCGATCATCGCGACGAGCAGCAACCCAACGGTGTATTGCCCGATATCATCCCCACCGGCGGTTGGGGCTATGGAACAGCCAATGGGTTAGACTGGACCAGTACCATCGCTATTATCCCCTGGGAGGTATACATGTTTTACGGCGACAGCAGACTACTCGCCGACACCTACGAAAACATAAAGCGTTATGTAGATTATGTAAATCAGATTAGCCCGAACGGACTGACTACTTTCGGCCGCGGTGACTGGGTGCCCGTAAAGTCACAGTCCAATTTAGAGCTCACATCCTCTGTCTATTTCTACGTAGATGCACAGATCCTAGCCTCTGCTGCAAAACTATTCGGGAAGGAAGACGATTTTCAGAAGTACAATTCGCTCGCAAACAAGATTAAACAGGCAATCAACGATAAATTCCTAAATCAAGAAACGGGCATCTATGCTAGCGGAACACAAACTGAGCTTAGCGTTCCGCTACATTGGGGGGTAGTTCCTGAGAACATGAAAGCGAAAGTAGCGGCCAACCTCAATCAAAAAGTTGAAGAGACTGATTTTCATCTGGATGTAGGAGTTCTGGGAGCCAAAGCCTTGTTAAATGCACTGAAAGACAATGGCTATGGAGAAAGTGCTTATAAAGTCGCCGTACAGGATACCTACCCTTCATGGGGTTGGTGGGCGGTGAACGGAGCTACCACCTTGCTTGAGAACTGGGATCTTGAAGCCGAAAGAGACATTTCGGACAACCATATGATGTTTGGAGAGATTGGAGGATGGTTCTTCAAATCGCTAGGCGGGATTCTGCCAGATGCAGAGCAACCAGGATTTAAACATGTTCTTTTGAAGCCGATATTCCCAAAAGGACTGAGCCAGTCGACCGCCTCTCACAAATCACCCTACGGCACAATTATATCCAGTTGGAAGAAAAACAAAAGCACCGTTACATTTGATGTCCAGATACCTCCAAACTCCACAGCTACATTTTTCCCACCTGAGAACATTGTAGATAGCAAACCAGTTAGATTAGAAGCAGGTAAACATCGTCTAAAACTGAAATTAAAATGAAAGCAGCCATTTACACTCGCTATGGGGGTTCCGAGGTAGTTTCTTTAAAAGAAGTACCTAAACCTCATCCGAAAGAAAACGAGATACTCATTAAAGTATATGCTTCCTCAGTAAACCGTACTGACTGCGGCTTTCGCAGTGCAGAATACTTCATATCCAGGCTTTTCAGCGGCCTTTTAAGGCCTAAACAAGCAATCCTCGGTTGCGAATTCGCGGGAAAGGTAGAGGCTATTGGAGAAAATGTTACGCTGTTTAACATTGGGGATGATGTTTTTGGCTACGATGACAATGCTTTTGGTGGTCATGCCGAGTACAAAACAATTTCTGCCACAGCGGCGGTTACTAACCTCCCGGATAATCTCAGCTACGCTGAAGGGGCGGCGCTCACCGAAGGCAGCCATTACGCATTAGGCAACATCCGGGCAGCCCGGGTTAAATCAGGAGACACAGTTCTCGTCTATGGAGCCACCGGCGCTATCGGCTCTGCAGCAGTTCAATTGTTAAAACACCTGGGTACTTTCGTCGTAGCGGTTGCCAACACAAAAAATGTCGAATTGATTAAAACATTAGGAGCCGACGAAGTCATCGACTACATGACACAAGATTTTACAAAAACAACCCATCGTTTTGATTTTGTCTTTGATGCAGTTGGAAAAAGCTCATTCCGTCAGTGCAAACCGCTTATGAAACCCAAAGGGATCTATGTATCAACAGAACTGGGGAGAAATTCTGAAAACATCTTTTTAGCCATGATTGCACCCTTGAAGAAAGGGAAAAAAGTTATATTCCCTATCCCCACCGCAAAAAAGGAAGACATCCTCTACCTTCAGGACCTGGCTAAGAAGAACCATTTCAAACCAGTGATCGATAGAGAGTATCCATTAGACGAGATTGTCGAAGCTCACCGTTATGTAGAGACCGGACAGAAAACGGGCAATGTCATTATTAGAATTGCTTAATCTCCCGATATTAAAAATCCTACACGGGTTATCGTGTAGGATTTAACAAAACATCGCAATGAGGTTTCTATGCTAATTCTTAATCATCTATTCTCAAAAATTTACCCTTGCGGTCAAATTCCAAGTCCAAGCCACTGGTCAATTCCACCTCATATTTCCGTGAAGACCTCGATATCTGCTCAACCTTGTTATTAGGGAAACTTTTGCTGATATACGAACGGATATTTCCGGGTATAATTGCGTTCGGTACAGTTCCCTTTTCCGGATCTACCTCTGTCCATTGACCTTTGCTGTCGAATTCAAGTTCCGTACCGTCAGCCAACGCCACTTTGTACTCTTTCGACGAAAAAAATTCATCTTCCATAATCACGTGAGAAACGGACTTTACATTATAATGCTGCTTAATAAATTGTTGTGCAGTTTGGGGTAATTGATCAAAAGTCAAAACCTTTTCTTCCTGTGCCTGAGCACTCATCGTCGTCATGGCAACTACCATGATCAAAATTCCTGTTACAAGCTTTTTCATATCATTATTATTTAAATTCTTTATACAAATATCAGATCCAACTTGGGAAACAATTAGGAAAAACAAGTTAAATGGAAGCTTTGTTTACCGAAAACACATGGAGATCTTCGTCATAAGTGTACGAAACTGAAATTGTCGGATAATTATCCACGATAGATCGTATAATGGAAAGCCCCAGACCATTCGACTGCGAGTCCTGAGACCCTTTATGGAAACGTTCAAATATATAATCCGGGTTCAGAGCTTCTCCCAGACTGCTATTGGCAATCTCGATACGATCACGCTGTAGACGGATACGTAATATTCCACCTTTTGTATTATATTTTATAGCATTTCGTAAAAGATTGGAAATTAAAATACTTGCCAAATCCCCATTGTATTTTGTCACAAACTGACCGTCGCCCTCCACTTCAATCTGAAGTTCCCGAAATTGGATCAAATCAGAAAAATCATCCAATAGCCCCATTACTAACTCAGAAAAGTTAACCACTTCCTCTTCATGATACTGCTTATTATCGATCCGGGACAGGGTAAGTAAAGATTTGTTCAACCCCACCAAACGCAAAAGCGACTGCTTAGCCTCCGCAATTTTAGAGAGTGGCTCCTCCGGCAACAGCTGATCGTCCATCAGCAAATCCAATTTACTGACTGTCACCGCCAGCGGAGTTTGAAGTTCATGCGATGCATTCTCAATAAATCGCTTCTGCTGCTCAAAGATCTGCTCATTTTGATCAATCATCTGTACAATATGTTTATTGAGATTGTCAAATTCTTTTACTTGACTTTCTATTGGAATAAAACTTTTACTATCACCAAACCGATAATTTCCTAACCCATTCATGATCAACTTAAATGGCCGAAGTGCCTTCGTCAGTCCAACGTAATTAATAACAATGATGCTTAACGCGATCACGACGTATAATACCGCGAGGGAGAATGCCAGGTTAATCAGAAAATCATCCTCCTCAACTGTCGACGTCCGTATTTCCAATTGATAGGGTTTGCCATCTTTCGTATAAAAACCCGTACGAAGAATCCGGTAAGGTTCATCTTCCTCATCGTAGGGCATATACATCTCCTTGTTGTAAAAGTAGTTTTTATCGATATTCTCATCAGCAGTACCAGGAATTATACGAAACTGATTGATACCAAACGTTGTTGTATTAACAATATCAGGATCTGCATATGCTTCACGTATAATTTCGATTTTCTGATTCTTAAGGCCATCGTCGATATTATCATATACCTCGTCCATCAACACCGCGTAGAATAACAAGGCCCAGATAGCCATAATCGCTAAGATAGCGATTACAAGATAGCGGTTTGTATAGGTTTTTAATGATATTGCCATTTAAACTAATTTATAACCAACACCGTAGACCGCTTGGATATCCGCTTCGGCACCATAGTTTTTCAGCTTTTTTCGCAAATTTTTTATCTGAGAGTAAATAAAATCCAGGTTATCAGACTGGTCGATATAGTCGCCCCAAACAGATTCAGCCAACGAGGTTTTTTCCAGCAAGCGATTTGGTCTCAGCAAAAAATAATAAAGAACATCATACTCTTTCCTATTAAGCGATATTTCCTTTCCATCAACCATCGCCTGTCGTGAATCTGGCGCCAGCGTTAAGTTTTTATACGTTAATACCCTGTCCCCTTGTTGCACATTTCTACGAATGATCGATTTAATCCGCGCTAACAATTCCGCCAGATGAAAAGGTTTCGCCAAATAATCGTCTGCCCCGATTTCCAGCCCGAGAACCTTGTCTTCCACGTCGCCTTTTGCAGAAAGGATCAGCACAGGTTGTTTCCTTCCCTCTTTCTCAAGCTCCCTCAAAATATCCAGACCATTACCGCCTGGCAACATGATATCCAATAGAACACAATCATAATCGTAGCTCATCACCTTTTCCAAACCGGCATGATAAGTCAATGCCTCTTCCACCAAGAAGTTTTCCCTTTGCAGAAACTCCTTTACACTTCGAACCATTTCAAGCTCATCTTCTACTATAAGTATCTTCATTTTATCTAAAAGTACAATTTTAAGCCTAGATTCTGGAATATTTTGGGAACACGACCCCTCAATTTAAAAGCGCCGCGAAACTCAAACTTTAATTAAAATACTGTACATTTGCGCCTGCGTATAATCAGTCTAAATAAGAACACCTGCTGCACAGTGAAAAGAAGGTACGGAAAATCAGTTATTTGGCTATGGTCAGCTATTATCGGCACTTGCTTCTCGTTGAATATCGTGTTTGCACAATATCCCTCATTCAATGTTCAGGGAAAGATATTAAATAGTCGTATCAATGAGCCAATCTCATTCTTAGTAATTACAGCAAACAGCCAATCAGCAGAGTACCGGGCGATAAGCGATGAAAAGGGTGGGTTTTTACTGGAAAACTTACCGGCCGGCTCCTATATGCTAAGTATCTCTTCTATACACTTCCAACCCAAAGATATTCAACTTGCTCTCAATAAAGACACAACAATAAATATCACGCTCGAACCCGCACAGCGTGTTCTTGACGACGTTTACATCACAGCCTCCGAATCTAAAGGCTTGACGAGTTCTTCAACGATCGACCGGAAAGCAATGGAGCACCTTCAGCCTTCCAGCTTCACCGATATATTGGAACTACTGCCCGGTGGGAGGGCGATTGATCCTAAACTGACGACCATGAATCAAATCCGGCTCAGGGAAGTTGAAGAGGCTAGCGCGGGATATGATATCAGTTCGCTCGGAACAGCGTTCTATATAGACGGCAGCCCCATTAATACAACTGCCAATATGCAAACAACCAGAGGATTTACCACCACAGATCCCCACGGGTCCCGTAATTCAACAAACAAGGGTGTCGATATGCGATCCATTCCTACTGACCAAATCGAGTCGGTTGAAATTGTCAGAGGGATTCCCAGCGTAGAATATGGAGACTTGACCAGCGGATTAGTTAAAATTACCCGTAAGAAAGGGAATACCCCTTATTCTGTTCGAATGAAGGCCGACGGTTTCAGTAAATTAATGGCAGCGGGAAAAGGTTTCTATTTCCCAGAAAAAAACCTATCGTTAAACGCAGATATCGACTTTTTAGATTCCAAATCGGATCCTCGTGACAATTATGAAAATTTTAAACGCTTAAGCGGATCTATCCGTACAGAAAAGTTGTGGGAAACCAACCAAGGTGAATTTACCTGGAACGCCTCCATTGATTATGGAACTACGATCGACAATCAACGTACCGATCCAGATAACAGTTATGCACTTACCGATAGTTACAAATCAACCTATAACCGCATCGCCCTGAGCAATCAGTTTACCTATAAATTTGCCAATAAGTCAGTTTTAAAGTCATTAAACCTGTCTACCAACTTCAGTTATCAGAACGACTTAGTTGACCTCGTGAGATGGACACAGGCCAGAACCGCCACGGTGTTGATCAATTCACTTGAGGAAGGAGCGCATGATGCAAGGTATGTAACACCAAGTTACGCTGCTGAACTTCGTGTAGATGGCAAACCCCTCAATGCCTTTGTTAAGGCAAGAGCTGATTTCGAATTCCGCACAAAACAAATAAATCATCAGTTTAAAGTCGGCGCAGAAACCAATTACAGCAAGAACAACGGTGACGGACAAGTTTATGACCTGGATTTTCCTTTAAGACAAGATCAAACTGCCCGTCCGAGAGCTTTTAATTCTATTCCCGCCATGCATAACCTCTCCTTCTTTGCCGAAGATGTCATGCATATGTATGTCGGTGACCATACCGTCAACCTATCAGCTGGGTTAAGAGGAATGGGCTTGCTGAGCATGGATAAACAATATTCTATTGCCAATAAAATACACTTGGATCCCCGGCTGAATATCAAGTGGACGCTTCCACAAATGGAAATAAATCAACAGAGACTATCCATTGGCTTAGGAGGCGGATATGGAATTCACACCAAGCTGCCAACATTAAACCATTTGTATCCAGATCCAGTGTACGAAGATATTATCCAACTTAATTTCTATCATAATAACCCCGAGTTCCGGAAAGCAAACGTAATGACTTACATTACGGACCCGACTAACTATGGCTTAGCAGCTGCCGTTAACAAGAAATGGGAAATTAATAGTGATATCAATTTTGCCGGCAACCGGTTGGCCATCACCTATTTCAATGAAAAAATGAGCTCAGGCTTCCGATCTTCATCACGATACCGTGTGCTAGATTATAAAGATTATGACAATACATCTATTGATGCCGGCAATCTAACGCAAGCGCCTGAAACTAGCGATTTTGAATATGAGGAAGCCAGGGAGTTCAGAGGATATTCTGTTAATTCAAACGGTAGCGCCCTTTACAAAGAGGGTATCGAATATCAATTTACAACCAAACGTTTATCGAGTATCAATACGCGCTTTACGTTGAGCGGAGCGTGGTTTAAATCAACATACGCCAGTTCTCAACCTTCTTATCAAGTTATCACACAAAATGTAGTTACGGACGGAAAAACGCGACAATATGTGGGTATATACGAAGAAGATGCAGGAAATGTACGTCAGCAGTTTAATACGAATTTGATTGTGGACAGCTATCTGCCAAAATTGGGTCTCACACTTTCTAGCTCTGTTCAGAGCTTTTGGTTCACGAGTAGACAGCAAAACTTTAACTCAGGAAGACCAACAGCCTATATGGATATACAAGAAGAACTTCACCCGTTTACGGACGCAGAACTATCGCATCCTGACTTACAATGGTTGAATATTCCTCGTCATGAAAGTACTTTTAGAAAATACACGGTACCCATCGATATTCAGGTAAACTTAAAGGCTACGAAAGAATTTAAGAACAAAATGCGGATTTCAATGTTTGTTAACCGTCTGTTTAAATACGCTCCGAACTACGAATCATACGGCATTACCCAATATAGGCAAAATCTAACGGCTCCTTATTTTGGGATGGAGCTTAATTTTACATTATAATACTCAAATTAATAAATCACAAATCACATGAACAAATTAAAAACTATCGGATTCAGCTTCGTACTAATGACCGTCGTGTTACTACAGGCTTGTACAAAAGACAATGATCTATCCACGCAAAAAACCGACCTAAAGGTAACAATAGAAAATCCGACAGACCTCGAAGCTGTCGAGATTAAAAGTGGGACAATTTCCTTTACAGAAATTAATAGTGGGAACATCACAACCTCCAATGATTTTACAAACAACGAACTGGTGATTAGCTTACCCGAAGGTTCTTATGATATCTCTTTTGAAGGTGAGATCGAATATCAACTCGATGGGCAAACACAAACCTCGACCGTTCGCGGTTACCAAACAGGTTTGGTTCTCAGTGGACCGACCGCAATAGCTACCGTTGAGCTTTTTCTTCACAGTGAAACAGCTGGCTTCGTAATTAAAGAGATTTTCTTTACTGGAACGGGCAGCTTTGAAGGAAAAACCTACCATGGAGATAAATATTTTATTATTTATAATAACTCAGATGAAGTATTGTATGCGGACGGGTTGGTGATCGCTGAATCAACCTTCAACACGACTAGCAAAACCCAATACACACCTGACGTTATGAATGAAGCATTTACGACCGGAACAATTGTTATGATTCCTGGTGAAGGGGAAGAATATCCGATTCAGCCGGGAGAGTCTTTTACAGTCGCTAATAATGCTATTAACCACCTCGAACTAAATCCGAACTCACTTGACTTAACTAGCGCTGAGTTTGAACTTGAAATGCTAACTACTATCAATGCAGATAACCCACAGGTCGAAGACTTAATTAACATTTTTGGTCCTATGACTATGCATGATCGAGGTCATAAAAGTTATGTTTTAGCGCGATTTGAAACCAGTACCGAAGAATTCCTGGCAAATAACAAATATACCTATGAGTACTTAAGTAACTCGGGCATACCAATGGATAGAGATGCTTATAAGTTACCTAATGACTGGGTTATCGATGCTGTAAATCTAAGTGTCCAAACAACCTTCGAGTGGCTTGTTACCTCACCTTCTTTAGACATGGGGTGGACTTATTGCGCAGTAGTGAATAGCGATGATGACCGCTACGGTAAAAGCGTTATTCGTAGGGTGTTAACCACGACGCCAGACGGACGCGAAATATTAAAAGACACCAATAATTCTACAGAAGACTTTGAAGCAGGGGTGAAGCCATCATTAATGAATTAAGTTCTAAGTGCATTTTTCAAATAATATAATTGCATTAGTATTCGCATTATTCCTGAGCATAGGGACTCTCTATGCTCAGGATAGTACGATGTCATCAGTCATCGAGGAAAATAACTCTCCGTTCACTACATTTCAAAAAGAGTATTATTCAAGTCCGTCCCTTGAATCTTTCGAAAGAAAGAACAGCTTTACTCAAATTGGCGCAAGCTACTTTTATAGTGACCAGGATCTTTTCATCAAACAAAAGGGAAGTGGACAGCAAGGGTTCCGTGTTGACGCTCAATCTTACCTTAAAAATAGTCCGTCAACTACTTTATGGGGAAATGCCTATTATTCAAACAAGAATGTAAAACAAGTTAATTATAACGAAAGCAATGACTTTGATTTAGTTTACCCCTATGTTATGGCAGATACCGTCGGCGGTGAATTATCCTCAGAAAGCTATTTCTTTTCCGGTGGTCTAAGCAAACAACTTGGTGCTTTCGAATACGGTCTTCAAATAAGTTTCCGAGGTGTACAAGCCTACCGCGATCGTGATCCGAGACCTAAAAACATAAGCTCAGATATCAAAGCCACACTTTCCATCGCTACTAGTTTATTGAAAGATTATAAGGCATCAGCCGACCTCAACCTTAGGAAATATGATCAGGAGAACACACTCGACTTTGTCAGTGAGCTGGGAGCCCCGTTAATTTATCATGATGCCGGGCTAGGTGTTTATAATAAAGTCTTAGCTGGCAGTCGGAATCTAGCATATTACAGAGGTTACACCATTGGTGGGCAGTTGAATTTAATCCCATCCAATGGGAATGGCTTTGTTGCTCAAATCGGGTACCATAAGTTCAGCTTTGACAAAGATCTCGCTGGCGTCGCCGATGCAGTAGGGCAAGTTAACGATCAGCAGATCAATGCTCTTCTAGGTTATTTACAGACAACTGATGAACACAACTTATCTATTAAACTAATTGGCATTCATAAGAATAGAAACGGTACCGAGGCTAAATTTGATAATAGAAATAGCAATCATTTTTTACAAATGGTATCCGAAGATATCCGTTATCGGAACACGCGCAACCAGCTACGGCTCGAAGCGTTATACGGACGCAAAACAGCTGACTTCGACTTCTATATTCAAGGAAAGGTTCAATATTTTGAAGACAATCAGAATTATGTGAGCCCCGACCGAACGATGGATTATCAGAATTTATTAGTAGGCTTAAACATTACGGGTGTTAAACCACTCAAGAAAGCAGTACTGAGCACTCAGTTAGGCGCGCAGAAGCTTCAGAATATTGATGCCAATTACTTTTGGAGTGATGTGAATTGGGAATCTGGAATATATGATATGCTAACCAGTAACTTTCAGTATGTATCGTCCTCGAGTTTCCAAGTACTGGGCAAGCTACGTGTCGATTATTCGCTCCCTAAAGACCTCAATTTTTTTGTACAAGCCTCTGGGAACTATACCAACTTCACCGATTCTTATCAAGGTAATCAATTCATTATCTCTACAGGCTTTATTTTTTAATTTCTATTTTTGTTATCATGAACAGGTATCTTCTTCTGCTGCTCTCAATCGGAGTTTTTATTGTTACAACGGCCTTTCTAGCAGAACGGCAAGAGGAGAACTTACGCGCTCTTTATAGCAAACCGGTAAGCGAATGGCCGAAGCCCTTTATCGACCCGGGCGTAGATTGGGAAGAGTTTGAAGCATTGGACAAAAGAGATAATAGCTATTTTCGGATCATAGCACAGCCAAAGGTTCATTTGGGTAAAATTCTCTTTTTCGACCCGATGCTATCCGGTTCCAACCAAATATCCTGTAGCAGCTGCCATGACCCACAAATGTCATGGGCAGACAAGCGCTCGGTTGCTTTGGGTAATGATCATCTAGAAGGTAATAGAAATACGCTATCGCTTTTAAATGTCGCATCTCGTGAGACGTTCTTTTGGGACGGCAGAGCTAGCAGCTTAGAAGATCAAGCCAAAGAACCTATCGTTGCTCATCACGAAATGGCGATGAACCCTGAGGAGCTTGGAGAGAAGCTCGGTGCTATCAAAGGTTATCAAGACATGTTTAAAGAAGCTTATGGTGATGAAGAGGTAACCTACGATCGTATCCTTGAGTCCTTAGCCGAATTTCAGAAAACAATTACAAGCCGTCAAAGCCGCTTCGACGATTTTTTGAATGGCGACTACGACGCGATGACCGATCAAGAGATTAAAGGAATGCATTTATTCCGTAATAAAGCACGTTGCATGAACTGTCACAACGGTAAGTTCTTAACCGATGAGGATTTTCATAATATTGGGTTGACTTATTACAAACGAAAATATGAAGATTTGGGTCGTTACAACATCACCAAAAACCCGGAAGATGTTGGTAAATTCAGAACCCCATCCCTTAGAAATGTTATGCATAATTCTCCATGGATGCATAATGGTCTTTTCAACAATATTACGGGGATTATCAATATGTACAATAGTGGGATGCACATGATCGACCCAGATTCCGCAGAAAAAGCGGCTGATCCTCTTTATCCGGTTACCGACCCCTTGATGCAACCGTTGAACCTTACGAAAGAAGAAATACAAGCTCTTGTGGCTTTTATGGATGCCATCACCGCCACTCAATATCATATGCGGCGACCGGAGCTTCCAAGGTAGAGCTGTTGTAAGCTTGTATTACGTATTTACCTATCAGTTATCTATTAACTCCCAATTGCATCCGTATATTAGTGGGTAAACGGAGATTTATTAACAAAGCTCTAAGGGGTATCCACGCGGCTACGTAAACCAAGTTATTGTCCGTTCTAGTTGTTTATAAAGGACAACACCGCCTTAGCTTTCTTCTTCGTAATAGATTTTGTAGTACTTCCTACCATTGTCATCAACCCCGCGTTCAATCAAATCTCTGTTACCGTGGATATAAACATGAAAGTTCTTGTCGAGTTTTAACACGCTCTTGAAAACACGCTGTTGCTTTTTCACAGCTTGAGCAGATATCTGAAAGTTGTCGTCCATCTCAAGCTCATGCTCTTGCTTGTAACGTTCGTCATAACGACGGAAAGAATCAATTACACTAGCGTCGTTGAAGACCGATTCTTCAAACTCATCTTTAACAAAAGTTTCATTCTTTTTGAAATAATCTACCGATCGGTTCAGTAAGTCAATCTGATCAGCTTTTGACACTTCAAAATCGTTCCCTATCTGTTCCGTGATGTAATTTTTGGTGATGGTTAAAAAATCAGTTGTGTTGTTGACGAAGTCATTCTTAGATCGGTGCTTGATGAATTCGTTCTGCCAATAGTCGGTCGACTTGCTATTATTATCCAGAATCAACAAGGTAAAAGGCTCCTCAGTAAACAAGATCAGACAGGCTTTGTCTGGCTTCCGCGAACTAAGTCCCTTGCGGCGGTCGATTACTGAACGTCGATCAACGACATTAGTCTCCAAGAAATTTTCCTTTTCCTCAAACTTATAGATACCAAGAGCCTGAACGTAGTTTCCGTTCAACTCCACACCATCAAACTCTGCCACGAAGAGGTCGCCATCATTGATGTTTGCATGCTTCGAAGCAGAAATCAAGTGCTGGGCGATCGATTTTGAAGACTCGATAAAGTCGCCTCCGTTTAAAATCGATTTCGCAAGTCCAAAGAGCACATTATATTCGATATTCACCTCATGCGTAAACTCGTACGTACTAGCATGATTCAAGAAGGGATTCAGAAGCAACTTTTTTAAGATGATTTCGCTATCCTCATCTCCCTGCGGCCATAATTGATTGCTCAGCACTGAGCGACTTTCTTCCGATCCTATCTTATGTACAACAAATTTCTTGAGGGTTGTTTCATCCACCTTAATCATTACAGCTCGGCTTTAGAAGCGCCTTTCAAGTTCTTTAAACAATAAAAGCCGTAGAACGCGATGTAAGCATAGCAGAACATAGGCAAGATAAATGAAAACCGTACGCCAAAGGCATCAGCAAGTCCGCCTTGGATTAGAGGGATAAGAGCGCCCCCCAAGATACCCATAACTAATAATGAGGAACCCTGACTGGTATGCTTACCTAGCCCAGTAATGGACAGAGTAAAGATATTGGACCACATAATGGAATTGAACAAACCAATACCCAGTAAACACCACATAGCAACTACACCTGAACTTACCAAGGTCAATACCAACAAGATAATATTTACGATACTGAATAAAGCGAGTGTACGAGACGAAACTGCTTTCCCCAGAGCAAATGCGACCAGATTCAAAGCAACAAAGATTAAGAAAATACTGAAGTCAGCGAAAGGAATGTCTACAATAGCGAAGATGAGCAACACAACGGCGATAGCAGCAAACACCATATACATGGCACGTTTAACAGCAGTAAGTTTATTGTTCAAAGAAATAGCTCCAAGGAAACGCCCTATCATCGCACCACCCCAATAAAGTGCTAAGTAGTTTTTGGCAACACTTTCATTGAAACCCATTACCTCATCTAAGCTGAGGAAACTGATGATTAAACTACCGATGGCAACTTCCGCGCCCACGTAAAAGAAGATACCGAAAATCCCCATTTTAAGTTGCGGAAAAGCCAATGCACCAAGTCCTCTCATGGAAGGATCATCGTTTTTAAACTCCGGTAACTTGACGAAATAGATGAATAACGCTAATAGTATAAAGATAGCTGCGAAGATCAGATAGGGTATTTTGGTCGCTTCAGCAGTCATTTCACCACCCTTGCCAAAAAATTCGAATATCAGATAGCCCCCTAAGATTGGCGCGATGGTAGTACCCAAGGAATTAAACGCTTGAGCCAAATTTAGTCGGCTGGATGAACTTTCCTCGGAACCAAGGATCGCAACATAAGGATTGGCCGATATCTGCAAAAGAGTAAAACCAAGTCCCAATGTAAAGAGTGCAAGCAGAAACATATTATAAACCAGCAGCTCTTCTGCCGGGTAGAACAGAAAACAGCCCAAAGCAGACAAGAGAAGCCCAATGAGTATACCACCCTTATACCCTATCTTGTTTATAGGGTCGCCATAGAAATAAGAAAGGAGAAAGTAAATTAAGGACCCGATAAAATATGCACCAAAAAAAGCGAATTGAACTAACATAGATTGCAAGTATGTTAGTTGAAACAGCTCCTTTAAATGAGGGATTAGAATATCATTCATGCAGGTGATAAAACCCCACATAAAAAATAAAGAGATTAAGGTTGAAAGAGCAAAAGAATAATTGGGTCTTTGTGCTTCGTTATAATTGTTTTCCATTTTGTTTTATTAGCTAACATCAAATATTAAAATAATTTCTGTATTAAGCGTATTTATTCTGATAAATATAGAAAAGATGAAAAAATATGAAAATTATTTAGCTGAAAATCAGATGATTATATAAATTATGCGGCATTGCATGTAACTATGCATTGCATACTACCGTCTTAAACATATATCTTTGTAATATGATTGCTGAAAATACACAAACACAAATGAGAAAGGGAATCTTGGAATATTGCATTCTCTCAATAATCTCGCAGGGCGAGATCTATGCCTCAGATATTCTAAGCGAGTTAAAAAAGGCTCGCTTACTGGTGGTGGAGGGGACGCTGTACCCACTACTAACTCGTCTGAAAAACAACGGCCTGCTGAGTTATAACTGGCGGGAATCTACGTCTGGTCCGCCAAGGAAATATTATGAAATCACTTCAACAGGCCTCGATGTACTCAATAAACTGGACAAAACCTGGGAAGAACTGGTTTTTGCAGTAGACACTGCGATGGAACACAGGCGAAATAATTCACAGTCAGACAAACCTATAACAGATCAATAACAGAAATCATGAATAAAACGATTATAATCAACATTAACGGCATCATTTTCCATATTGAAGAGGATGCTTATGAGGTTCTACAGACCTATATGACCAGTGTAAAGAAACACTTTGGTTACTCCACAGATAGCAATGAAATTGTCAGTGACATTGAAAACAGAATTGCTGAGATGTTTAACGAGCGAATTACCCCACAAAAGGCTGTTATTACAATGGACGATGTGAACGAAGTAACCGCTCAAATGGGCCGTATTAGTGACTTTGAAGATTTTGATGAAAAGGGAGAAGAATACGCAGCTGACTATCAAGACTACTCCTATGACTCCGAGAGACGGGGTTTGTTCCGAGACCCAGACGATAAAATACTTGGAGGCGTATGTTCAGGCTTGGGACATTATTTTGAAATCGAGGCTAAATGGATTCGACTGATTCTGATCCTTCTGTTTTTGTTTGCCGGTACCGGACTTTTGCTGTATATCATCTTATGGATTTTGATGCCTATCGCCAGAACTCGAGCCGATAAGATGTCGATGCGAGGTGAGGCGGCAAATATTCACAATTTCAAAAGAAATTTTGATGAAGAAATGGAGGGTATCCGCCGAAATTTTACCGAGGCCGGTCAAAGAATAAGCCCCGGCCTTAAAAAAACGGCTCAGAGAACCGGTATGGTTTTGGGACAAGGCGTTAGTTTGGTTGTCAAAATTATTGGCGTATTGGTCATTATCACTTCGGCAATTGGCTTGGTGGCTGGTTTTATTGCCTTGTCCGTCTTTTTAGGAGTATCAAATGGCGGCTATTTTGGTGATGATTTCGCACCGGCACTTCTCGTAGATCCGGCATACTATCAACCTTTAGTTTGGGCAAGTTTCATCGCCGCTGCGATCCCTTTGCTGGCCCTAATTCTCTTGTCAGTCAGAATGATTTCGTCGATTAAAATAAGCAAATATCTGGGCTACTCTTTACTAATTCTATGGATCATATCCATCGGTTTCGTTATTTACTATAGCACATTGATATCGGTAGACCATTCGTTTGACGGGAAAGTAGTAGAAACTGAAACTCTCCAAGCTGACAGTGTATATTTTCTGACTATGAACGATGTAACTGCAGTTGCCAAACAGTCAGAGCCTAATACGCGAGTAAGAAGAAGAGTTATTGATATAACGGACGGCGAATGGTCTAAGCAGATCAGGCCGCGGATTTACATTAACAAATTGACTTTTGGCGACACGGCTACAATTACTAAAAACTACAGTGCTGAAGGACGCAATTTTGAAGTAGCGACGAGCAGGGCTCAACACATAAGCTATCAAGTAAAACAGGACAATCGGAAGATCATTTTTGACAGCCATGGTTCTATCGGCCAAGGAGAATTGATAAGAGACCAAGAAATCTGGGTTGAACTAAATATTCCCGTAGGCACACGCGTTATTATCGACGAAAACGTTCAACATCGCATTTATAACCTTCCAGATGACGGTGTCGATAATGATGATTTCGATAACCGCGCCTATTATCCATCTGAATGGGTTATGACGGTTAATGGTCTGCAATATGTGGCAAAAGCCACAGGTGCGCCGATTCCGCTTCCTAGCGATTCAACGACCTCCCCAAATGATACAATAGCGACCCCTATCGATACGTTAATTAAAAATTAGTGCTTACTTTTACTGAACCATTAGATGGGTTAAAAAGAAGAAGCATGCAGATAGCCGATATTTATAAGATTTATTTAAACCATCCACAGATATCTACGGATACAAGAAAGATTGAGTCTGGCTCAATCTTTCTTGCGTTAAAAGGGGCGAATTTCAATGGAAATGAATTTGCTGAGAAGGCGTTAGGACTCGGCGCAGCTTATGCCATTGTCGACGACGCAAAATACAAAACCAATGAGCGAATGATTTTAGTTCCGGATGCCTTAACAACCTTGCAGGAACTGGCGAGATTTCATCGCGATCAGTTAAACATCCCGGTGATTGGAATTACGGGGACAAATGGGAAGACCACAACCAAAGAACTAATATACAGTGTATTAAAAGAAAAATTTCACGTCTTTGCAACGCAGGGGAACCTAAACAATCATATCGGTGTACCACTGTCCATACTGTCGATAGGCAAGGATATTGAGGTTGCCGTTGTCGAGATGGGAGCAAATCATATTGGTGAAATTGCTTTCTTATGCTCAATAGCCAAACCCGATTATGGGTTAATAACGAATGTGGGCAGAGCGCACCTGGAAGGCTTTGGGAGCTATGAGGGTGTTAAAAAGGCGAAGGGCGAACTGTATAGTTGGCTAAGCAGCCATAACGGAACGCTTTTTATCCAACAGAATAATGAAGAGTTAATGGACATGGCTGGTGGGTTAAGCTTTAAAGAGCGGATTGGCTACGGTTTCTCAAAAGAAGCGATGGTTTCAGGCCATTTGGTTGAAAACAATCCGTTTTTGCGACTGAAATGGAAATCTAGAGGTATTGAAAATCTGGCATCAACCCAATTAACCGGCGCATATAACACAGAAAATATTCTTGCAGCTGTCTGCATTGGTACCTTCTTTGGCCTGACCGAAGAAGAAATCAATAGGGGTGTCAGCAGCTATCAGCCAATGAATAACCGCTCTCAGGTTCTTAATACAGATCGCAATACACTAATCTGCGATTACTATAATGCGAACGTCAGCAGCATGAAAGCGGCTTTAGAAAATCTCCGGTCGATTCAGACCGATCTACCGAAAGTTGCTATTCTAGGTGATATGTTTGAGTTAGGGGACGATTCATCAAAAGAACATAAAAACCTAATTGAACTGGCGGGGGCAATCGATGGGCTGAATTGTCTTTTTATCGGATCGGCCTTTTTTGAACATAAATCAGAAGACTATTTATTTTTCAAAACCACAGACGCTGCGCGTGAATGGCTTCTCCAATCGCCGTTGAGAGGCCAACTCATCTTGTTAAAAGCTTCCCGGGGGATGGCTTTTGAACAACTGATTAGTGTATTGTAAAATGAAACGGCCTGCAGAGCAGTTTCTACAGACCGTTTGCATATAAGCCGTAACTTGCCGTTAATTGTAACCTGGATTTTGTGTCAGCTT
This sequence comes from Albibacterium profundi, assembly GCF_042159835.1. NCBI lineage: Bacteria > Pseudomonadati > Bacteroidota > Sphingobacteriia > Sphingobacteriales > Sphingobacteriaceae > Albibacterium > Albibacterium profundi. Next base: position 1,146,330 of record NZ_JBBVGT010000002.1, read on the forward strand.
ACCATTTTTAACGATTTCGTCATAAGGGATGGGGAACAAAGCATGATGGGCCTGAACGTTTGTTGCTCCGTCTCGACTGTCATTTGCTATCCTCTGGATGGCCTCTACCAATTTACCCCAACGACTAAGATCCCATTTTCTTTGGAATTCACCGACAAACTCACGGGCGCGCTCTTTCATAATAACCTCTCGCAACTGCTCCTGATTCAATTTTCCACCTACCTCTAACAGTTCGGCTTTCGCTCTATCTTTGATCATGTTAATATGTGCAACCGCCTCGACCGTATTGCCCAGTTCATTTGATGCTTCAGCTAGAATCAGGATCACATCAGCATAACGAAGAAAGTAGAAATTCTTCTCGCTCGCCGTACGATTGGCAGTAAGATCCCAGAATTTAGGTCCAAACCACGGACGATCATCTTTAGATCCTCTGTCAAACTCTTGACCATTAAAACCCCATGCGAGAGAAACTTCCCGACGCTCATCCTGTTTCTCGTATAGATCAATCATGTATTGTGTTGGATAAAACTGCGGGTAAGACTGTAGAATAGTCGAGCCGAAATCAACCCCTGCATAGGTGCCACCAGTGGCGTCGCCCGTTGGGAAAAACCATGTATAAAATGAGTTAACAACAAAGTTTTGATTGGTTGCCGCGCTACGTTTATACTGGATTTCAAAAATCGACTCTTGATTATTTTTACTCTTATTATACGGATCAAACAGATCGGCATAATGCGGCAAGAGAATATACTCTCCGTCTTTTACCTGACTTGCCGTATCATACGCTTTTTGCCAATCCTCATTAAATAAATGAACTTTTGCCAGCAATGTCAAGGCAGCACCTTTTGTTGCTCTTCCAATATTACTCGCATCATAACGAGCCGGTAGAGAGGCTGCGGCTTCTTCCAGATCCTGAATCATTTGAGCGCGTACTTCAGCTAAAGGGCTGCGAGGAAGAGTAGAAATTTCCTGAATTTTCAGCTCTTCTGTCCACAAGGGAACATCGCCGAAGGTGTTACTTAATATAAAATAATATAGAGCTCTTAAAAACTTGTTTTCAGCTAGTAGCTGAGCTTTGGTCTCTTCATCTATTGAAGACGCAGAAATCCTGCTGATAACAAAATTAGCATCTTTGATAGCAGCATAGCAAACTTTCCAAACTGCATGGCTATTTGCTTCTGTGGCTGAAGAAAAATTATAATCCTGAATAGCTTCAACCGTTGCACTTCCACCCTGATTCATAAACAGATCTGTTCCTGCTAGTGTGACAGCACGAAGGCCTGTCTGATTAAATATCCCTGGCAAATGACTGTAAACCCCATTTGTGGCTTGCCGGCTCTGGGCTTCTGTTTGAAAAAAAGCGTCAGGAGCGATGATGCTTTGGGGATCTTCCGTGAGTGTCTTTTCACAGCTTACAAACACGGATATGATACAGATTAAGGGTATGAAGAAAATTTTACGTTTTAACATGATAATCATTTTTAGAAATTAGAAATTGACACTCGCTCCAATTGAAATCGTTCGACTATTTGGATATGCTCCATTATCTTTTGCACGAACCGTAGAGCTTGTTCCCGCAGAATTCACCTCAGGGTCATATCCATTGTAATCCGTTAATAAGAACAAATTGGTTCCCGACAAGAATACATTTAGCTTCCTATCAGAGCCTTTGAAGACAGACGGACTTAAATCGTAATTCAGTGTCAGTGCTTTAAGCCTTAAGAATGATGAGTTTTGCAGCAAGTAAGTACTTGGGATATTGTCTCTTGAGTTTACCGCAGGAATGTCAGAGGTAGGGTTATCCTCGGTCCACCGGTCTTTCATATAACTCATTTGATTCGTGAGGTACATGCCAACGCCCGTAAAATATTGCATGCTGTTCCACATGGTGCTACCATGCTGAAACTGCAGGAACATATCTAGTGACAAGTTCTTATATCGCAATGTATTCCCCCATCCTCCGAAGAATGGTGGATTGGGAGTACCCAGGTAATGATAATCATCGATGTTCAGCATACCATCGCGTTTATAATCATAATACTTCTGTTTGCCCGGCTGGTAGAAGTTTGAGATAGAAACATAGGTCCGCTCTTCAAGAGGCTTGGCCAGCTCTGCGTCTATTTCTTCCTGACTATGCCATACACCCGCGTATTCCAAGCCGAAATTGGCACCCACAGGAACACCCACCTGAAGGTAGTTGGTCGTTGCTCCATAACCCGTGTTATCCAAAGCCACCATAACCAAAGGTCCTAAGTCGGTGACTTCCTGATCGTTCGTACTAAGATTTAAAGACGTTGACCAACCAAAGTTTTCGTTGTTTATGACGTTTCCTCTAAGGCCAATTTCAAATCCAGAGGAAACGGTCTTTCCGATGTTTATTAGCCGACTCCCATAACCGGTTTGTGTAGGCGTCTGAACGGTCAATAGTAAATTTTTCGTATGCATGTTGTAATAATTCGTGCTAACGTCAATTCTACCATCGAATAACTGGAAGTCTAAACCAACGTTTAACTGTTTGGTGGTTTCCCAAGTGAGATCGTCATTAGCAATATTCCCCTGCTTATAACCTAAAATTGGTACACCTCCGAATATATAGGCAGTGGCGTCAGCCGACAGGGTGGGGAGGGACTGATAGTTACTAATTCCTTGGTTACCAGATAGGCCATAGCTTAAACGTAAAGAAAGGTCGTTCAGAAGGGATTCCGATATTGATAGGTTCTTGAAGAAATCCTCTTCCGCAATTCTCCACTTAACTGCAGACGAAGGGAAATAGCCCCACTTTTCATTGGCTGCAAAATTAGAGGCTCCGTCGTAACGGTTGGTAACCGTTAGGTAATATTTATTCGCATAATTGTATTGTACACGGCCTATAAAAGACAACTGCTTATTTAAAGTGTACCCTGAGCTTATGTTTCTCTGCTCTTGAGGTATACTGCCAAAGCTATTCCAGCGAACGATATCATTGGTCAGACCGCCACCCCAGACATCTACAGAGTTGCTTTCAGAGGTTTGATAGGTAAACCCGCCTAAGAAATTGAAATTATGTTCGCCGAAGGACTTATCATAAGTAAGCGTGTTTTCGCTCAAAAGGTAGTCATTGAAACCGACATCTCTTCTTGCGTTTCCGAACTCGGCACCACTAGCTACATAGGATGGCATGTAAGACGGGACATAGCGATAGAAATTACTATTCCCGAGATTGACACCCAGCGACGTTTTGAAATTCAAGCCATCAATTATTTCATATTGAGCATATACGCTACCTAATAAATCGTTATAGCTTGTATAAGCCGTTATGAGTTCCGCTGAAGCAAGTGATGTATTGACAACGCCTCCACCAAAATAAGCTATCGGATTAAAACTAGAAGGCGAACCATCTGGATTTCGTGCGGGCATTGTTGGAGGGAGCGTAATCATGGAGCTTTTCCAGCCGGCCGTTGTTCCAAGGTTCACACTTGAGCCTGGTTCCCTTTTATATCTGGCGATATTCATGTTCAGACCCATCTTTAAACGGGAACCGATGTTTTTCGTTAAGTTTAAGTTTGCTTGATAGCGTTTATAAGAAGAATTTAAAACCACGCCCTTTTGATCAACTACATTCCCTGAAACGCGATAGGTGAAATCTTCGGAACCTCCCGATAGTGCCAAATTAAAGTCAGAATACGCTCCAGTTTGGAAAATTTCCTCTTGCCAATTGGTACCTTCAGGGCCTGTGATGGCTAAAACGGAGTCTACGTTGGGGTACAATGGTTTCTGTCCTTCATCAATATAGGCTTCGTTGACGAAAGAAACGAAATCTTTTGCACCCATCATATCGACTAATTTAGGAACATCGGAAATACCATGGGTGGCTGAAAATGAAATCTGATCTCTTCCAGCTTTCCCTTTTTTGGTTGTAATGATAATCACCCCATTAGAGGCTCTTGAACCGTAAATAGCTGCTGACGATGCGTCTTTGAGAACATCGATGCTTTCGATATCCGCCGGATTGATGGTATTGAGATCACCTGCTCCTACGATTCCGTCTATAACATATAAAGGCTCATTGGATGCACTTACGGAACGACTTCCGCGTATACGGATCGTTGTACCTGCGCCAGGGGCGCCAGTGGTTGACGTTACCTGTACACCGGCGGCACGACCTTGTAACATTTGATCCACTCTTTGTACCGGTATGCCGCTTAGGTCGTCACCAGTTATAGACGATACCGCTCCGGTTAGATCTCTTTTCTTTACTTGTCCATAACCGACGACAACCACCTGCTCTAATGACGAGACTTCAGGCTCCATAACGACGACATGGCTTTCACCTTTGCTTAGTGTAACTTCTTTCGTCGTAAATCCGATAAATGTAAATTTTAGGGTTTCCTCATTGTTGGACGAGCTGATAGAAAATTGGCCCTCGGAGTCTGTAGATGAGGATAAGGCTCTGTCATTGATAGTGACATTCACCCCAGGAAGAGGTTGACCCGTCTCATCTAGAACTTTACCTCGAATTAAATCGGCCGAGTTTTGAGAAAAAGCGTAAAACGGAACGAAGACAAATAAAAGAAAGAATAAAATAACATTGCATTGAATGTTGTAATTTTTAGACATAAGTACCTAATTTGACTGAATTAAAAAATGCATAATAATTTTAATGCCTTCGTCTGTTAGCAAAACCGCCAGACTAATAAAAAGGCGACCGAAGACAGGGGCAAATAACGGGATAGTAAGATAAAGTTTGTGTTAAGAAAGGATTATTAAAAGATGAGCAACAAAAAATTAGTTCATAAAAAAAGCGTCTGTATGATATCATACAGACGCTTTTTCATGATCCCGATATTCCAGGTTATTATAAGCAGGTTAAATCGCTGCCACTTTGATCATGTTGGTTTTTCCTTTCTCCTCAATCGGAATGGATGCTGTGTTCACAACAAAATCTCCCTTATTAATCAGGCCTTTTTCTAAAAGGGCATTGTTCACATCTTTAATCGTGACGTCCGTACTTTCATAACCGTCATAATAAAAACCTGTAACCCCCCAAACGAGACTTAAGGTATTTAATAAAGATGTATTTCCTGTAAAGATATAGACATTTGATTTGGGTCGATGGCTCGAGATCTCAAATGCAGTATAACCTGAAGATGTCATAGCTACAATGGCCTTAGCGGCAATCTTCTCAGCCAGGAATACAGATGAGCTACATATGTGATCCGGCACCAAATTAACCTGATCTAGTTTCGTTACTTTTTCAGTAAAATATGGATAAGAAGTTTTCTCGACATGAGTAATTACTTTTGACATCGTTTCAATCACGATTTCCGGGAACTCGCCTACAGACGTCTCGCCGCTCAGCATAACAGCATCCGCTCCATCCAATACTGAATTAGCCACGTCATTTACCTCAGCTCGCGTTGGGCGAGGTGTAGTAATCATACTTTCAAGCATCTGAGTTGCAATAATAACGGGTTTTGAAGCATCACGGCACTTCTGAACGATGATCTTTTGAAGTCCTGGAACTTCCTCCATCGGCATCTCTACCCCTAAGTCACCGCGTGCTACCATAATGCCATCAGACGCTTCTATGATTGCATCGATATTTTCAATGGCTTCGGGTTTCTCAATTTTTGCTATGATTCTAGCGGTTTTGTTCTGCTCCTTAATGTGTTTACGAAGTAATTCTATGTCAGCCGCAGTACGAACGAAAGACATGGCTACCCACTCGACATCAAAAGATAGAGCAAAGTTCAAATTGTCAATATCTTCCTCTGTCAATGATGGAATTGAAATTTTAGTGTTGGGTAAGTTTACACCTTTTCTAGAAGTAAGTACTCCACCGTGCACAATTTCACAGTCTACTGTATCCTGACGATTAGTCGCAAGTACACGTAATTGAATTTTTCCGTCATCTAATAAGATGATTTCATTTTCCGATACGTCGTTTGGAAAATTCGGATATGTAATGTAAATATTTTTCTCATCTCCTATTTGCTCATTAGTTGTGATCGTTACATTATTTCCATTAACTAATAGCGCTCCTCCTTCCTTCATTTTTCCAATTCGAATTTTGGGACCTTGTAAATCCGCCAAAATAGAAAGTGGTACGTTATACTCATCGATGATCTCGCGAATGGTTTCAATAGCCTTTTGATGATCTTCTTGGCTCCCATGGGAGAAGTTTAAACGACATACATCAACTCCGAGGGCTACCATGTTAGACAGAATGTCTTTGCTAGTAGATGCAGGCCCTAATGTGGCAACAATCTTAGTTCTCTTTTGAACTTTATTCATATATGTTAATCTTACGTGTCTATTACACAGTTTGTTATATATTATAAGTGTTAGTTATACACCCAATAATATGTCGCTAAAATACGAGATTTTCTTTGGATTTCAACTTTTCGGGATCAATTTCGGTAGCCACTACAACATCAGGTATACTATTCAGTGATTTATGTAGATTTTTCAAATCCTCATCGTCGATGAACTCTTTGATCAGTAAAAAATAGTCGGAACCTCGCAACTCAGGAAGCAAGTATCCAGACTCGACACCCTTATTTGCTATAACATAAAACTCAGTCCCGGTATTATCGCTTATATATGAATATTTACTAAAATACAGCGATGTGGAGCTTGTCATCCAGGTTTCATGATCTGCTGTTTTTTCAAGGTTCAGACCCGTATATTTGTTTATGTAATAACAAAATCGATAGTCTTTTAACGGGCAAGTGATCGCGATTAATAGAAAATCGAGATCAATTTCGTATTTTAAGGTAATTTTATTCAATTATCTTTCGTATTTTCACACGAAGATAATAAAAACAAAATTCATTATTAATTGATTAATAGATATATTTCCTATCAAAACTGCCGGTAAAAATTAAAAAGATTTGATATGTGATTTAATTTATTTTTCTTTGCATTTGATTTATTAAACATTAAACTATAAAAATCATGTCTGATATCGCTTCAAGAGTAAAAGCAATTATCGTTGAAAAATTGGGTGTTGACGAAAACGAAGTTACACCAGAGGCTTCATTCACAAATGATTTAGGAGCGGATTCGTTAGATACCGTAGAACTAATCATGGAATTTGAAAAGGAATTCAACGTTGCCATTCCTGATGACCAAGCTGAAACGATCAGCACTGTAGGTCAAGCTGTGACCTATTTAGAAAAGAATGTAAAATAACTAATTTCATTAAGCCAAAATTTATACATGGAGCTTAAAAGAGTAGTTGTAACTGGGCTCGGTGCACTTACTCCAATTGGTAATACTGTTCCAGAATACTGGAACAGTTTAGCAAATGGAGTAAGTGGTGCCGCTCCAATCACTCGTTTTGATGCTAGTAAATTTAAGACCAGGTTTGCGTGTGAAGTAAAGGACTTCAATGCTGAAGACTTTATGGATCGTAAAGAAGCACGCAAGTTGGATCCTTTCGTTCATTATGCATTAGCCTCAACCGATGAAGCTGTTAAAGATGCGGAATTGGATTTTGAGAAACTCGATACAAACCGTATCGGTGTTATTTGGGGTTCGGGAATTGGAGGCCTAAAAACATTCTTAGATGAAGTGACAAACTTCTCCAATGGTGATGGGTCACCACGGTTCAACCCCTTTTTTATACCAAAAATGATTTTGGATATAGCACCGGGGCATATCTCGATGAGATATGGTTTACATGGACCTAACTTTTCAACTGTTTCTGCATGTGCTTCATCAACCAATGCGCTAATTGATTCACTAAACTACATTCGTTGTGGTTATGCGGATATGATTATCAGCGGAGGATCAGAGGCAATCATCAATGAGGCAGGTATTGGCGGTTTCAATGCGATGCACGCACTTTCAACCAGAAACGACGATCCAGCAACTGCGTCACGTCCGTTCGATAAAGATCGCGACGGGTTTGTAGCAGGCGAAGGATCCGGAACCATTATTCTGGAGAGCTTGGAACATGCAAAGGCTCGAGGAGCCAAAATTTATGCTGAATTGGTTGGAGGCGGCATGAGTGCAGACGCCCACCATATTACAGCATCACATCCGGAAGGTTTGGGCGCACGTTTAGCCATGGTTAATGCTATGCGTGATGCACACATTTCTACGGACAACATTGACTATATCAATGTTCATGGTACATCTACGCCCGTAGGTGATATCAGTGAAACAAAGGCCATTATGGATCTTTTTGGACAACATGCATTTGAGTTGAACATTAGTTCAACAAAATCAATGACGGGACATCTATTGGGTGCAGCTGGTGCAGCTGAATCAATAGCCTGTATATTGGCAATTAAGAATAGCGTTGTTCCTCCTACAATCAACCATTTTACTGATGACCCTGCTTTGGACCCAAAGCTAAATTTCACGTTTAATACGGCACAGAAACGGGATATCCAGTATGCCCAAAGTAATACCTTTGGTTTTGGTGGTCATAATGCTTCGGTTGTCTTTAAAAAATACGAGGAGTAAAATGATCTAAAGGCTATGCCTATTTCCAGAATCTATAAACTCCATATTTCTTCTGAACGCGAATACATTCGAGCTTTAAGAAATCTTTTGGGGTTTGTCCCGGGAAATGTACGCCTTTATCGAATGGCTTTTAGACATAAATCTGCTGCCATTGTCATCAACGAGAATGAAAGCGCGAAGAATAGTAATGAGCGTCTAGAATTTTTGGGTGACGCTATCCTTGGTTCAGTAGTAGCAACCTTGCTCTTTAAAAAGTACCCATTTAAAGGTGAGGGTTTTCTAACGGAAATGCGCTCTAAAATTGTAAGTCGCGCAAACCTAAACATCCTTGCAAGGAAACTGGGTCTTAATGAATTAATAGAGTACGATATGCGAGTGATGACCTATCCGCATAGGCAAAGTTCATTATTGGGGGACGCATTTGAGGCTTTGATCGGGGCCGTCTATCTAGATAAAGGCTACGAGAAAACGCAACGATTTATTTTAACTCGGATTATAGCCCCTTTTGTTGATATCCAACAACTCGAGAATACGGAAATGAATTTCAAGAGTCGCCTTATTGAGTGGTGTCAACAGAATAATAAGGAAATCCAATTTGTGAAAGTAAAGAACAATGAGGAAGATCATTCACGTTTGTTCACTGTGGATGTCCTGATCGACGGTGAAGTGCGAGGAACGGGCCAAGATTACAACAAGAAAAATGCAGAAAAAATAGCTGCAGAGAAAGCCTACGAAGCGTTAGCCGCTCAATAGCCATACTTGTCTTTCCAATTATTCCTTAGTTTTTCACGTAGTCTATTTTCGGCTGAATTATTACCAGGCTCGTATAGCTTAGTACTGCTGACTTTTTCTGGCATAAACTCTTGCTGTACGAAATTACCCTCATATGCGTGTGAATATTGATAATCTTTCCCGTAACCAATGTCTTTCATTAATTTAGTCGGCGCATTCCGAAGATGCAAAGGAACAGGCAGATCACCTGTCTGACGGACTAAAGCTTGCGCCTTATTAATAGCCTCATACGAGGCATTACTCTTGTCGCTAGACGCTAAATAGGTGACAGTTTGTGAAAGGATAATTCGAGACTCCGGCCAGCCGATAACAGAGACTGCCTGAAAGCAATTGTTTGCTAAAAGAAGCGCATTGGGGTTCGCATTTCCAATATCCTCTGATGCCAAGATCAACAACCGACGAGCGATAAATTTAGGATCTTCTCCGCCTTCGATCATTCTAGCCAACCAGTAAACAGCTGCATTCGGGTCGCTTCCACGAATCGATTTGATAAATGCAGAAATAATATCATAATGTTGCTCTCCGGATTTATCATAAAAGGCTAGATTTTGTTGAACTAATTTCAACACGAGAGCATTGTCAACAGGAGAGGATTCGATTTCTTTCGCGTTAGACACAAGCTCTAACAAATTTAAAAGTTTACGGGCATCACCACCCGATATGCGTAATAATGCATCGTACTCTGTAATTTGTAGTGACTTATTTTTTAAAATTTCATCTTTTTTAATGGCACTATCTATTAGATGGATCAGATCTCGCTCATCGATAGACTTCAAGATATATACCTGACAACGCGATAGTAAGGCTGAAATGACTTCAAAAGAAGGATTTTCTGTAGTCGCACCAATCAAGGTCACCAGGCCACTTTCAACAGCCCCAAGGAGTGAATCTTGTTGTGATTTCGAGAACCGATGGATCTCGTCGATAAATAGAATGGGCTGCTCGGTTTGAGCTTGACGAATAGCTTTCGCTTTACTGATAACATCTCTGATATCCTTTACACCTGCATTAATGGCACTCAGGTTAAAAAATGGACGACCTAACGTTTCTGCGATAATATTTGCCAAGGTTGTCTTGCCCACACCTGGTGGCCCCCAGAGAATCATAGAAGGTATATTGCTATTTTCTATAGCGTTGCGTAATACTGCATTAGGGCCCACGATGTGTGTCTGTCCAATATACTCATCCAAGGACTTAGGGCGGAGTCGTTCTGCTAAAGGAGGTAAAGTTGCCATCTTTAAGCAAAAATAGTTATTTTTTTCCCGAAAGCACCTGTCTATCACGCGGAGACAGCGGGTAGAAAAAATTTGCATTATATTTGTAAGTATTAGTTATTATAAAACAGGTATTGGTTTAACAGGTGTATGTATGAAAAATGGGTTATGGGTTTATTGTTTGATACTTCTTTTAAGTTTATCAGCATTTGAAAGTAAGGGTCAGACGAAGTTTAGCCAACCTTCTAATTATAATGAACAATTCTCTGGCATCGGTCCCAAAGTATATATCTTACCTCCTCCTAAAACAAAAATAGAGATCATTCAAGGTCAGTATTCTGCAAAAAAGAAGGAACAAAGTGAATTGCTTTCCTTGATTGAACGTCAACAACTGTTCGAGAGGTTAAAAAAAGTGGACAATGGCGAGCTGCCCTTTAAAATAACAAAGGACACCTCAGTTGTTAGTCGCGAGGAACAAGTGACGGCAGCCATAAATTATTATAATCAGATTAATAATCTTGATTCTGTATGGGCCTGGCAGAACCACTTGGGAATCATCAAGCTGTTAAAAGGGGATCACGATTCGGCACGAGAGCTGTTTTTAGAGGTGACAATAGAATACGAGCTATTGGGTGACAATAGAAAAAACGTTGCCATCCTCAATAACTTGGCGATTCTTGAGAATGATGCGGGAAATTTAACCAACTCATTGAGGTATTACGATAAATTAATTGCCATAGCGAAAGCGAACAAAGATATTTTGGCAGAAGGTTTATATACATTGGCAATCGCTAATATCGAGGCTAAACTGGGCAATTATCAAGCCGCGCATAATGTAGTCCTAACTCGCAGCTTTCCACTCTTGCAGAAATCGAAGAGTTATCCAGATATTGTAGACGCTTTAAACACCTTGGCTTTAATCAAGGAAAACGAAGAAAAATTTGTAGAAGCAAAATGGATTTACCTACAGGCAGCGGATGTGGCGACCATGCACAAAGATGAAAAAGGATTGGCAGAGAGCTTATTTAAGATAGCTGAGTTAAAGAATAAAATCGGGGACGGAGCTTTAGCAATAGATGACTATAAGCATGCGAAAGAACTGGCCATTAAACATCAGATGGAAGCATTGTTAATTGAAATAGAAGATGGAATTGGCGATGCTTATCTTAATACAGGGAAATACACAGAGGCCGCTTTAGCTTTAAATTCTTATAATATCCTCAAAGTGGAATTTATTAACAAACAAATTCTAATGTAAAAAAGTCAATACTATGTGAGGATTCTTTTTAATCTCTCACAAATATCATAGGGCTCTCGCTAAAAGTGGATTTTATTTTGTTAATTTACAGTAGGAGCTTTATAAATTTATCAAGTTTATAAAATGAGTTACAAATCGTTTCAAGAAATGTTAAAAAAAGTATTTTTAGCCATATTTATAGCTGCGGCTATTTCATGCAGTGCGGGTGCGCGTGTAGATTTAAATGGGGAGGAACCGGGTACACTGCAACCTAACGCGGCACAAAGTGTAATCGTTAAGGACTTAGTGAGCCTGTTCGAAACTGTTCATTATAAGAAAGTTCCTTTTAATGACTCTCTCTCATCAGAAATATATGATGTATACATTAAGACGCTTGACGAAGGGAAGAACTATTTCTTAAAAAGTGATATTCAAAGCTTCGAACAGTATCGTCCAGTTTTGTTAAAGGACTTAACTGAAGGGGACCTGAGCGCTATGTTTCACATTTTTAATGTATATCAAACGCGGTATCTTGAAAGGCTGAACTATGCGGTTTCTTTAGTTGATACAGAATTCGACTTCACCAAAGACGAGGAATACATATATAATAGAAAGGACGAGGACTGGTTTGGATCTGAAGAAGAAGCTGAAGACACATGGAGAAAGCGTGTGAAATATGATATGCTTACGCTAAAGATTAGAGAGGAAGAGGGAAAAGAGGATCGGCAAAAAAGGATTGAAACCTTAACCGACCGATACAACAACCTGATATCACAAGCAGAAAAGACTAATAATGATGATGCATTTCAAATCATTATGAATGCGTTCACAGGTGCCATTGACCCGCATACGAATTATTTTAACCCTTCTTTTGCACAGGCATTCAACGAAGACATGGCTAGGACCTTTGAAGGGATTGGCGCACGCCTGATGATGGATAATGAGGTTGTTAAAATTTCAGAAGTTTTGCCGGGCGGACCTGCGTTCAAAGATAAAACGCTACAGGTCGATGATCGGATCATCGGTGTAGCCCAAGGAGATGACGAGTTTGTCGACATCGTCGGATGGCGCTTGGATAATGCTGTTTCAAAAATTAAGGGTCCGAAGGGCACTGTAGTTCGGCTAAAGATTATTCCGGCTGGACAAGAACTAACTTCACAGCCAACGATTGTATCTCTCACCCGTGACAAAATTGTAATGGAAGAGTCTTCAGCGAAGAAGGAAACAAAAACCGTTACCGGACAGGATGGGAAAACCTACAAAGTTGGAGTTATAAAGATTCCTGGCTTCTATATTGACTTCGAAGCTTATAATGCAAAGGATCCTAACTATAAGAGCACAACACGGGATGTTAAACTTATTTTGGACACACTTAAACAAGAAAATGTGGACGCAATCTTAGTAGATCTACGCGGTAATGGTGGCGGATCACTAATGGAAGCGATTGAGCTTACCGGATTGTTTATTAAAAGCGGACCAGTGGTGCAAGTTAGAGACACACGGAATCGGATCGAAGTAGATAGTGATGACGATCCAAGCATTTTATGGGATGGGCCTATGGGTGTAATGATCGATCGCTTTAGTGCATCAGCATCCGAGATATTTGCTGGGGCTATTCAAGATTATGGACGTGGGTTGATTCTTGGTACCCAAAGTTATGGAAAAGGGACTGTGCAGTCGGCAATAGACATGGCGCGTGTCATCAGTCCGGCTAACCGTCTATTACTTAAAGCACAAAGTTCCACTGCTACGAATGATGCCGAGCTGCTTGCAGACGGCGCGCCGGCCTTTGGCCAGATTAATATTACGATGGCTAAATTTTATCGTATAACCGGTAGCAGTACGCAACACAAAGGAGTAATACCTGATATCAAGTTCCCGATGATCTATCCAGCAGACAAGTTTGGCGAGAGCTCAGAACCGGCTGCCTTACCTTGGGATCAGATCAACGCAACTAAGTACTCGCCAGTGGCAGATTTAGGTCCGATCATCGACAGCTTAAATATCAGTCATGAGAGCCGTATGGAAAAATCGCCGGAATACGAAAATCTATTGGAGGATATTGCATATCTAAAGGAGAGAGAAGGTGAAACCAGCGTTTCTCTACAGGAAACAAAGCTTCGGGCCGAACGGGCAGAGAACGAAAAACGATCAAAAGCTAGACGGGAAGCACGCCAAGCATCCTTAGGCTTACCGGAGGATTCAGAAGAAGGCTCAACGACGGATGTAGATTTTATTGAAGAGGAGAGCTTGAAAGTGATGGCTGATATGATTGGCCTTATCAGCTAACTTGCTTAGAAATAATTAATCACGAATAATAAAGGGGCGGTATCGATCGATACCGCCCCTTTCACTATTAACAACAAATCAAAACATGCTTATTTGATAGGGCCAGCTTCTGAAATTTCTTTCATCAGTGCGTTATCCCACTCACCCTCAGCCTTAACTTGTGCTACTGCACCAAAGGCTACTGCTTCAATCAAATTGTGATTCAAGAAGGTATATGTTCCTGGCTCTCTGAACTTATACAAGGCTGCTGCTGCTGATCCACCCGGAATTGCCCAAGTCTCAAAATCCGTATAAGGGGTATTGCTAAATTTACCTCCTGGCCAGAACAAGTCGGCGTGGCCTCCAATTAGGTGAAGACGAGTATCTCGATTCGCTTGACCGCTAATGAATAATACATTATCCCCAACATTTACGCTCATTGCATTTTTACCTGTAAGCGAGTTTCTTCTTCCATTGAATACAATGTGTGTTGGTATCAACGTTCGGATCGATTGTTCCATTTCCGACATGCTTTCATTGGCAGTCGCTATGCTCTTAAATGAACCGTCTTCATTTTTCGGCAAATAGTAATCTTGTTCCATAACGTAGAACGCTTTATCGTATTTCACCAATTTGCCCTTCTCATCTTTCAGTCCTTCTCGTGGCAATACCATAATTGCGCCGTTCATCCCTGAGACAACGTGCATCGGTGTCATCATACCTCCAGGTGCACAATGGTATACAAACACACCTGCTCTAGTTGCTCTAAAACGGAAGGTTACTTCTTCGCCTGGGTTCACCTTCGAGATGTCTGCACCCCCTTCATGTCCGGTCGCGGAATGAAAGTCGATGTTGTGCATCATTGTATTCGTCGCAGGGTTTTTTAATGTTAACTCGACGAAGTCATTCTGATGAACGACGATCAATGGTCCCGGTACTGAACCGTTAAATGTTAAAGCCCAGATAGAGTCGCCAGGTGCTACCTCCATTTTCTTTTCTTCAATTTCAACTGTTACTTCAACTACCTTAGGTCCGCCAGTCGCAACTTGTTCGTGTTCGGGGACAAGCGGCGGCATTACCATCTCCTGCGTTATTCTTTCTAAATCATCTCCCTCACCTTCAAAGGTTGCTTCCATCACGCCTGGACCGCTGCTTTGTCCACTACACGCAGCGAACAATGCAGTCATGGCAACGATACCGATTGGAACGAGCTTTTTGACTAAATGTTGGATGTTTACTTTTTTCATAACCAATTAATTAAATTTTATTTATTGTTGCTTTTCTTTTAAGACAAAAATACCATAATAGTTAACAATAAACAGTGACTAGTATCATTTCCGTAGTTGATTTTAAGTACTAAAACCCAAGCTGTTCGCGCCCTGCCGCTGATATCTCTTCAAATGTCCATACTGGATCCCAAACTATTTCTACAATAACATTTGCATTGGGAAATTTTTCATTCACAGCATTTTTGACACCCTGTTCTATCGCATGTCCTAAAGGGCAGCCCTTCGACGTGAGTGTCATAACTACTTTGATCTGCCCGGGAATCGACAGGTCGATATCATAAACCAAACCAAGATCAATGATATTAACCATAAGTTCAGGATCATTAACCTGATAAAGGGCCGTCATGATCTCTGATTTCTCTGAGAAATAGGGATCGCTAATTTGTAATTCCATGACTAATGGGTTTGTGAAAGAAAACTTTAGCTACGTTTACAACATACAATATAGCCACGAGTATCCACAAGATGAGACTAGCTTTTATAACAACCGTGATGCTGAGAACGACGCCAATACTGAGTGAAATAAGTGCAATTATGAATAATATAAACTGGTATCGAAGATATTTTTCATTATATAGATGCTTTGGTAATGGGATGCCTTTACGCCCGTGAGAGTTTTCATAATGTTTGTTCCAAACTATGAAAGGTAAGGTCTTAAATGTCTTGCCAAATATAATACCGCTTACCCATCCAAGGATGATAAATACTCCGTATAGAATACTCCATTGGTTAGCTGAAACGTTTGCTAAAACAGGAACCAGAAAAATAGCTCCAATCAAAGATAGTAATGAAATTAACGTATACTTCATTTGCATATCAACCCGCTTTTTTACTCGATTAAGGAATACATCACCAAGATAATAAATCCATGTAACAATACCTACGACAATAATGATGAAATAAAAATACATCCTAAATGAGCTCCCAAAACATAACTGATCAATAGCGAAACCGACAAGACCTATGTTTTGAAACATAAGAGATATCTTTAGTAGATATTCTTTCTTAGATTTCCCAAATAAAAACATCGGTACGAGCTTAGAGCTAACGCCCGTAATTAGCTGAAGGAACCAACCGGCAAAACCCATATGCGCATGAGCTTTAAGAATTTCCATGTGGCTTACCGGTAGGTATGGAGTGTAAAGATTGACGGCGAGCATGAGGCCGACTGACACAGTCAAAAACAACCAAATTCCCGAAATCACAAGAAAATAACGTTGGATATTTGTTTCTGCCTTTTTCGACGTGCGTATTACATTAATATTGTACAACAAGACTCCGATGAGAATCATTGTTCCGCCGACGATCATAGGTGAACCAATTAAAAACTGCCAAAAAGAAAAAACAAGAAAAAGCGTCCCAAACAAGAGAAACCAATAAGATGCATAAGCTAAGCTCGAACTATAAAGAGGCTTACCGAAAATAACGGGAAGCAGCTGATAGGCTGCTCCAAAAATAATCATCGTCCCCCATCCTAAAACAGCTAAATGAACGAGGGCCAAAGTTTCAGCTTTAAAAAAATGATCTTCAAATCGGTCTGCAGCAATAAACATTAAAACGCTCAATAGAAAGAAAAAGATAGCCGCTGTACCATAAAATGGCAAAATAGTTGAGTAATCTGTTGTTTTTGAGTTTCCGGATATCATAGGGGATCTGTTGGCAATACTTTCGCTAAAATTCAAAATAAGCACCCCCTGTCTCGAGGATGCTTAATGGTAAATAAAACATTAAAAGGAAACCTTAAATGCCGTTAAATGTTTGATTTAGTTTTGAGTTTCTAAATCAATCGCCTTTGGAAATAAAATATTATTTTCCAAATGGATATGTTTAAAAGTATCATCTTCAAACTCTTTTAACTTTTCAAATAAATACATATACGAATTACATGCTTCAGCCGGCAATGTGTAATCATCCGTAAGTTTTCGAAGTTGGCGCAAATCTTCACCGGTATGATCATGATCTTCATGCATCATTTTTATAATCATTTCTATTGAAGGTTTTTCTGTCCGCTTGCCATTCTTGCTGAGTTCTTTTATTGCCGGAAACAATATAGTATCTTCTTTAGAAATATGATCTAATAAATCATTCATTAAGGCTTCAACTTTTTTGTTTACTGACCATAGCTCGGGATGTTGAGCACCATGATGTTGAGCTACTTTGTTTGCTAGACCCATAATCACGGTTGAATTTTCTTTTACATATTGATGGTGCGTATTAGAAATAAAGTCAGCAAGAAAATCGATTTTCCATTTGTTGTAATCTTGCGACGCTGCAGTGGTAACCGTATCGGCTTCCTCTAATTCCGTTTTTAATTCTTCTTCTGAGATTCCTGCTTCTTCACTAGCCTCTTTTAACGTCTTTTCGCCACCACAACAAAAATCTATTCCGAATTTCTTAAAAACTTCTGCCTTGCGATAATCTTTTGCGGCAATTGAGCCTACCGTTTCCGCATTGGTATTACTATCCAACTTGTTCTTAGCAATTTTTACGAGCCAAGAGGTTGGCCCTTGCTCTAGATACTCCCAGGTAAAAATCGCTCCTCGCTCTCCCAATAATTGATAATAAAGTGGTTTAGGATCATGATCATTGTGAATAATAAAGTTTTCACCGGGACGGAGGGCATCAAAATATTGAAAAATAGTCGGATGCTTTAACCTAGGCTCAATTGTTGTAACATCGAGTGTTTCTGAAGTAATCATAATAATGTCTTTTTAATTCTATTAACTTGTTGATTTAACAATTCAAAAGTAATGTATTTGAAATAATAAAAGATGTTTTTGTCTTTTATTATTTCAAATACTGCTGTTTTTTACAATAGAATGAAAATAAACCTAAAAAATACGCTGTCAGCTATCAGCTTAGTGGCTTATTGCTGGACTGAAAATACTTTATTTTGGTTTCGAACATTAAAGCCATCTTATCAGCTCTCCATTTTGCCTCATCTGCTATCTTACCCGCAAAAAGGTCGTCTACCGTTGCATTAAATAACCTAAGCCAGGCTTGAAAATGATGATGATCTACAGGTAAATTGGCATGAGGAACGAATGGGCTTCCATAATAGGTATGCTCTCCCAACAAGACTGTCTGCCAAAACGTGTACATTATATTCAGATGTTGTGGCCATCGATCTTGAATAATTCCATTAAAAATAGGTGCTAGTAGCTCATCCTCCCGCACCTTATCATAGAAGACATCGACTAATTTCTTGATGTCATCTAGGTTTTCGATATCTTTTTTTTCAACTGTCATTATACTAGCAAATTTTAGTGGGAAATAAGCGAAGGTATGCTTCCTTATTCTTAAGCAATTCGTTATAGTCTGTTATTTTAGAAGATGTTAACATAGAGGACATGTCATTTCTAATCTTCTTGAACTCGCTATGGATAGGACATGGATGAACTTCAGAACAGTACCCCAAACCCAAACCACAGTTTACAAATAGCTTGTCGCCGTCAATTGCACGAACCACGTCAGCTAATGTTACTGATGAGTCACTATCGATAAAGAAGCCACCATTCGGCCCTTTAAAAGATCTTATCAAAGTCTTACGGCTCAAGTCCTGCAGAATCTTTGCAATAAAATGCTCAGGTGAATCTATCCCTTTCGCAACCTCCTTAACGCCAACTTTGAGACCTTCATTCGATTTTTGAGAAATAAAAATCATCGCCCGAATGGCGTATTCACATGTTTTAGAAAATATCATCTTTTAAAATATAGTACAAAGGTAAACATTTTTAACAGAAGAGTTTTTTATCCTCTTTAGGCACAAAAAAAGCGACAGCCCTATAAGGGGGCTGTCGCTTAATAACATTTAAGGAAGATCGTACTTCCTGAAAACTAACTAGTTTGCATCGTTGGCGTGGAAGAAGCTGACAATAGAAAGAGCATCATCGTCGCTCAATGCCTGATCTGGCATTCTAACCATACACACTTCCAGTTGTTCTTGTAAAGCTGGATCAAGATCAATCATTTCGTCGGTATTGGTTAAGAAGTTCATGATCCATACTGGCGTTCTCCGTTCACTTACTCCTGCAAATCCAGGACCTACGAGTTGTTCATCTGTTAACTTGTGACAGCTTTGACACTTTGCACTATAGATAGCGTTACCTTTTTCAGTGAGTTGCGGTTCCATTGCAAACTCAAAATTCTCTTCGGTAAATTTGCCGTGACCGACTACTTCGTCGTATTCGATTTGAGCGGCTTCTGGAGTATCCTCTTCAGTGGCCGTTTCTGCCGTACCCGCTGTATTATCCGTGTTGTTACTCTCACTATTAGAATTGTTACCACAAGCGTAAGCAAACACCACCATAAGAGCCAAATAACATAGTTTTTTCATAATTTCGATAATTTTACTTTAGTATGATATTTAACAAATATAGAAATCAATTGTTTATTTTAATATGATATATATCACAATCTTGGATGTTTGTTTAAACTTCTACTAATTCCAAAAAGATTATATTTGGGACAAAACCATTAATTTGAAAACAAACCCACCTATTATGACTATTAAAAGATGGATTAAAATCACGGTTTTTAGTATTTTCCTCGTTGCCGTTCTTGGAGTTTTATTGCGTTACAAAATCACATTTTCCTTACCGGTCATAAACCAAAAATATCTACAGCATAGCCATTCACATTTTGCGATGGCCGGGTGGATTACGCAAATAATCATGATATTTCTGTCACACAACATTTCTACATTATTCGGCGAAGAACATTTCAAGAAATATAATTTCGTTTTATTTTTCAATCTCGTTTCCGCATATGGGATGCTGGTTTCATTTCTGTTCCAAGGCTATGGCGCTGTTTCGATCTTCTTTTCCACATGTTCGATTTTAGCCCTGTACTATTTTGCGGTTCAGCTTTGGAGGGATATGTCGAAAGCTCCCATCAAGTTGCCTAGTTTTCGCTGGTTTAAAGCCTCACTCGTTTTCGCAGCTTTGTCAACGCTAGGAATCGTGTTTCTTGTCTACCTTATGATGTCAAAGAACAGAGACATTAATGTGCAGCAAGCAACAACCTATTATTTTCTTCATTTTCAATATAATGGTTTCTTCTTTTTCGCCTGTTTTGGTCTGTTCTTAAATATACTGCGAGAAAAAGCGATAAGCATACAGAATTTGAGTAAATTCTTCTGGGTTTACAGCATTGCGACGACGATATCATACTTTCTTTCAACACTGTGGATGCACTTTACGACAGGTGTCTATTTAGTTATCGCAGTTTCAGGGATTGTATTGACCCTCGGCTGGCTGTGGTTTTTAAAGAAACTAAAACCCCACTTGACACAACTGAACAAAAGCATCTCTTCGCAAGTTAAATGGCTATTATTGTTATCGGCGACAGCCTATACAATCAAAGTAGTTCTCCAAACAGGCTCTATCGTTCCGTCATTAAATAACATGGCGTTTGGATACCGTCCCATCGTTATCGGCTACCTTCACTTAGTCTTTCTCGCAGTAATTACAATTTTTATTTTAGCCTATCTATTAGACAGGCAATATATACGCTATAGCAAATTACTTTGGATCGGAATTGTTATCTTTATCGTTGGCATTATCGCCAATGAAATAGCGTTAATGCTTCAAGGACTATCTGCTATGCGCTATAAACTGTTGCCATTTATTAACGAAATTCTGTTTGCTATAACGGCATTAATGCTGATCGGCACATGCATCATTAACATAGCTATACAAAAGAAAATAAACGAAACCGGAAAATAATCAACTTATTATACTATTAGCCTTATTAATTGCGTTATTGGTATTGATATTATCGTAAAATCTTTTCATGAAAGACAAATTAGTTCGACTACTTCTTATTATCTCGATTTCTTATACTGGTTGCTCTCCGAAGGTGGGACAGAAAGTAACTTCCCATCCAAATGAAGTAAATTTAAATGAATGGACGCCTCGAGGTCCATTGTTTTTTGTCGCACCATCCGGAGTATATAAGGGTGCCATTCCTTGCAGCGATTGTCCGGGTGTGGAGGTTACGCTAAACTTTAAGGATGATAACTCACTTGTCAAATCACAACGATACATTCAAAGTAAGACAAAGAAAACCTCTAAGCACACCGGTAGCTGGGTTGTTATTGAAGATAATATCGTACGTGTAACTTTTTCAGACAATAGTCCGCAAGAGTTTTATAAAGCTCAAAATGGAGGACACTTAATCTTGTTGAACAATGAAAAGGAGCTGAAAATTGATCCTGCACAAGCTCAGTTTTTCATATTTAACCCAGACTAAAAAGAGAAACCCGAACAAGCAAACAATCTAATCTATCTGGCGTTTAATTCATATTATAACTTTATATATTATACTATGAGTACTTCTGCTTCAATGACCCCTCTATCTCTTGTGATGAACCGGCTAACGGAAAAAGGATACGGAAATGAATTTAAAATTGGCCGAGATGGCGCCTATCTGGATGGTAAAAGTAAACGATATAATCCCCAAGAACTAACCATCGTCAAAACATATAGATTTGAAGGGACTTCTGATCCAGCAGACATGGGTGTGCTTTATGCAGTTGAAGGAGATGACGGCCAACAGGGTATGATCCTAAATGCGTATGGCACCTATTCCGATCAAGATCAGGAGTTCTACGATAAATTTATTCTTGAGGTAAAGGTAGACGAACGTGATGACTTAATTGTGGATTAATCCTTTCACTTGAAACAAGCCCAGAATAGCTTTTTAAATCCGATAATTGAATCTTGGCGAATCTCAATACGTTCGTTTTCCAAAAATTCTTGGACTCTGGTAGACCTACAACTTATCCTGCCACTGCTGCTGACTACCCTATGTGCTGGTACCGGAGGCTGTACATCGCCCGAGATACGCATAGCGTACCCTACTCGACGCGATGCTTTAGGTTCACCCATCGCTTTCGCAATAGCGCCATATGTCGTTATCCGTCCCTCCGGAACTTGACGAACAAGTTGATAAACACATTGGCAAAACTCCTCTTTGGACCTCATCTCGGTTAAAATTAAAAACAAAAGTGCTTTTTATTTTAAATCTATGTAATATTTACATTACATTTAAACATCTTGAGTAGCACTCCGTCAAAAACTCAATATTTACAATCATGAACTTCAATCTACTCTCAATTGTTTTCTCTGTTTGCTTACTAGTAAGTTCGACTGCATCTGCACAAGAACTACTTCCATGGAAGCAAGATATTAAAATCGATGCTAGTTTCGTCGACTGGCAGGAGGATAGTCTTCGCTATTTTTATGAGGAGCAAGGGCTGAAGTATGCTATCTCAAACGATGAAAGCTATTTATATATATTTATTAAGGTGCCGCACCAAGGTCAACAGTTAAAGGCCATTTATAATGGGTTTAACATTACCATCAGCGAAAGTCCAAAAGAAGAATCGGGCTCGTCTGTCATATTCCCCTTGCCCGACAAAGCAGCATTGCAAGCCGTCAATGCAGAAACAAATTTTGAAAAAGCTGCTAATCGCCGTCAATTTGGATTGGAGACCATTCGTGCCATTTACGTACGTGGCTTCGATGAGATCGTTGACGGTATGATTTCAATCCGCAACACATACGGCGTAAAGCCGGCAATAAGAATCGACTCGTCGGATGTATTAAACTACGAACTGGCAATACCTCTAAATAAACTAAAAATCGATACTAATACTTCTTTTGCGATAAACTTGCGCATTAACGAAATCATAACTACTCGTTACACGGATCCAGGATTTAGACGATATCGATATGGCTACCCCTACTACGGTCGAAGTCCGTACGGTCTGACAAGACCAAGATCGGGTATTTCCAGAAAAGAAGTTCCGGGTGTCTGGCATACGGTAAAATTGGCAAGTCACTCTAGTCAGTAATAAATGCAAAAGTGAATATATACCAGGCGAACTTCTACCGTACTCAACAAACGCTTGTCTGATCGAAATAGCCTATCATATGCGTTCAACTTTATTTTTTAACTTTGTCCGCTAATGGATCATCATATTCTCACTTTAGAAAACGGCCTGCGAGTCGTTTTTAACCCCACTCGATCAGTTATCACTCACGCTTGTATGGTCGTTAATGTTGGGACCAGAGATGAGCCGTCAGGAGAATTTGGCATTGCCCATTTTATAGAACATTTACTCTTTAAACGAACAAAAAGGAGAAACACCAACCAAATATTAAACCGACTGGAGTTAGTTGGTGCCGACTTAAATGCATATACGACAAAGGAATATACATGCATTCATGCGTCTTTTCTTCACACGCATCTAACAAGGGCGATCGACTTGTTCGAAGATATACTATTTAACTCCACGTTCCCATCAGATGAAATCGAAAAAGAAAAAAATGTAATACTTGATGAGATTAGCTCCTATCAAGATAGTCCGGAAGAAGCGATTGCAGACGACTTCGAAGATATGATTTTTTCTGAAAGCGGACTGGGTCATAATATTCTCGGTACCGAAAAAGACTTAGCTTCACTCAACAAAACTAAAATAGCAGTTTTCGTAGAAAAATATTACCAGCCTGAGAATATGGTACTCGGAATAACGGGCGACTATACCCTTAACCAAGTTAAACGAATTGTTGACCGATATTTCGGCAATCGTAAAAGCAAAAGCGTAACGCATATCCGTACTCCACCATCAGAGCCTTTATCTCAGAAAGTGACCCTAACTAGACCGATAAACCAAGCACATTATATGCTCGGCACAAGCGCCTACCCGATAAGTCATGAGAAAAAGATGCCGCTCATGGTATTAAATAACTTTTTAGGCGGCATGGGGATGAGCTCACGCCTTAATTTACTCGTTAGAGAGAAGCATGGAATCGCATATATCATTGAATCCAACTATACCGCGTATTCTGACACCGGAATCTTCTCTATATATTTTGGAACCGAACATGAGAAAGGAAGAAAGGCATTAGCCTTGGTACATGGCGAATTGAAAAAAACTCGAAACAAAAAGATGGGAAGTGTCCTGTTAAAACAGGCAAAAAATAAATTTATTGGCCAAATAGCATTAGGAGAAGAGAATAGGATGTCATTGATCATCGCAATGACGAAAAACTTAATGGATCTAGGATATGTTCAGACATTGGATGAACTTTACAATCAAATTGAGGCAGTAACAGCTGAAAATATATGGGAAGTAGCGAACGATATCTTCGCTCCGGACCGAATAAACACCTTGGTTTTTGAGCCTTCATTTGATAAAATTTAATAAATTAGCACTTTAAAAGTTAAACAATTTAATGAAATTACCGATCATTGCTTACGGCGATCCCGTGTTAAGACAGAAAGCGAAAGAAATTGATGAGGATTATCCAGAGTTGGATAGCCTTATTGCTAATATGTTTGAAACAATGTATGCAGCATCAGGGGTTGGCATCGCAGCACCACAGATAGGGAAATCAATTCGTTTGTTTGTAATAGACGCATCTCCATATGAAGAAGATGAACCACAATTGAAGGATTTTAAGAAAGTATTCATTAACCCGATTATTGTACAAGAGGACGGAGAAAAGTGGGCTTCAAGCGAGGGCTGTCTAAGTATTCCCGACATACGCGAAGATGTTTACCGACTCCCCACGTTAACTATCAACTACTTGGACGAAAACTGGGAAGAGCATGAAGAAACATTTGACGGCCTAGCCGCTCGCATCATCCAGCATGAATATGACCATATTGAAGGAAAGTTATTTACCGACAGGATTACCCCACTTCGTAAAGCATTGCTAAAAAGCAAATTAGACGCAATCGCGAAGGGGAAGGTTAACGTTGATTACAAGATGAAGTTTCCTGTTCTAAAACGAAAGAAGAGATTTTAATCCTCTTTATCTTTATTTATCTCACCGAATAGCTTATCAATGTGCTCTCGATATTCTTGACTATCGTCAACAAAAAACTCTAAGTTAGGAACACTTTTCGCTTGATTTTTAATTTTGTTTCCTAATTTATAGCGAATTTCGCTGGTTCGGGATCGAATCTGATCAATTGCTTCTTGCGAAGATTTGGCACTTAAGAAGCTTAAATAAACTCGAGCAATTCCTAAATCTGAGGTTACCCTTACGTTAGTAACCGTTATCATAACGCCAGGCAACCAACTCCCTCCTTCACGAAGAAAAATATCACCTAGGTCTTGTTGAATTATCTTACCAAATTTTTGCTGCCTTTTACTTTCTGTTGTCATAATGATAACTTATTAAGATATAGTTTTTTAATACAAAAGGTTGTCGTGAGGATAACGGGACTTGTGTATTGTCACTACCTCCTTGTAGACCAAATGTCTTAACTCTTCAATATTATCCCGCTCGGTAGCGGATATAAAAATCGCTGGGCTCGAATTCTTCTTCATCCAACTGTTTTCAAAATCTTTAATCGTATAATCTTGACCCGACTCATCCTTCCGATCGTTCTGAAAAATATCTATCTTATTAAAAACTGTAATAATAGGTTTATCTAAAGCGCCAATATCTTTCAGCGTCTCGTTTACCGCACTAATTTGATCCTCAAAATTGGGATGAGAGATATCAACCACGTGAAGTAAAACGTCGGCTTCTCTGACTTCATCTAGTGTTGACTTAAAACACTCGACCAAATGATGTGGCAATTTTCTAATAAAACCCACCGTGTCTGATAACAAAAAGGGGAGGTTATCGATGACGACTTTTCTCACGGTCGTGTCAAGCGTAGCAAATAATTTATCCTCCGCAAAGACATCCGACTTAGAAAGCATATTCATAATCGTCGATTTCCCGACATTCGTGTAACCTACTAAAGCTACACGAACTAATTGTCCCCGATTCTTTCGTTGTGTCTCATTTTGCTTATCAATAGCCTTTAGCTTGTCTTTTAGAAGCGAAACTTTGTTTAAAATTAAACGCCTGTCAGTCTCTATTTGGCTCTCACCCGGACCGCGCATCCCAATTCCGCCTCGCTGTCGCTCAAGGTGAGTCCACAAGCGGGTAAGACGAGGAAGTAGATATTGCAATTGAGCCAATTCAACTTGTGTTTTTGCCTGAGCGCTCTTGGCTCGTTTAGCAAAAATATCCAGGATCAGATTACTTCGATCGAGAATTTTAACTTTCAGTTCTCTCTCAATATTCCGTAACTGCGTGGGCGACAGTTCGTCATCAAACACAACGATGTCAATTCCCTCCGCATTTACGTAATCTTTAATCTCATCAAGTTTCCCACTCCCTACAAAAGTAGACCGATCTGGCTTTTGCACCTTTTGCGTAAAAGAAAAAACGGTCTCTCCGCCGGCAGTATCCACTAAAAATGCTAATTCTTCTAAATACTCACGCTCCAATTCTTCATCCTCTGCCGGTGTAATGATACCGACAAGCACTGCTCTCTCAGGCTGTATTGCCGTGTCAAAATATTTTGCTCTCGCCATTAATTTAATTTTTCTCGATGTCACCATCCATATGATGGTATCTTATTAGATATCTAATATCTTAACAAAGCATAAAGATAGGTGTTTTCTTAAGATATTTTTTCCCAGCCAATACCACCTGATTTCTGTGTGAGAAGTGTCTTTATCAACACATTCTCCTTCTTTTCCAAACTCGGATCTTCATCGAATATTCGCATAACCTCAGTTCTTACCATTTGTAATAGCTGTTGATCGGTTGTTAAATCAGCAATTTTCAAATCGACAATGCCGCTTTGCTGTAAACCTGCAATATCGCCTGGACCTCGTAATTGCAAATCTGTCTCTGCAATTTCGAACCCATCGTTTGTTCTAACCATCGTCTCCAATCTGATTTTGCTTTCTTTACTAAGCTTATCTTTTGACATTAAGACACAGAACGATTGTTCCGCACCACGTCCTACTCTGCCCCTTAATTGGTGCAACTGTGACAGTCCGAACCGTTCAGCGTTTTCAATAACCATAACGGAAGCGTTAGGCACATTGACCCCTACTTCAATGACCGTCGTGGCGACCAAAATCTGAGTTTCCCCCTTTGCAAAGCGATCCATTTCCGATTCCTTTTCTTTGGGAGTCAACCGTCCATGCACAATTCCGATTTTATAGGTAGGCAAAGGAAACTCTCTTTCCAAAGCCTCCATACCTGCTTCTAAGTATAATAAATCGAGCTTCTCGCTTTCTTCGATCAACGGATAGACTACATACACCTGACGTCCTTTAGATATCTCTTCTCGCAACAGGCCGAACATTCGTAAACGCTGATCTTCTTTTAAATGCACCGTTACAATCGGTCGTCGTCCGGCAGGCAACTCATCAATAACAGAGATATCTAAATCACCATATAAGGTCATTGCTAAAGTACGCGGTATTGGTGTTGCAGTCATGACCAACATATGTGGCGGAATCGTATTTTTCCTCCATAGCTTAGCTCGTTGCTGCACCCCAAACCTGTGTTGTTCATCAATGATAGCTAAACCTAGGTTATCAAACTGAACCTTGTCTTCTAGTAGCGCATGGGTACCTACAAGGATCTGCAGCTCACCCTGCTCTAAACTACTGTAGATTTCCTTTCTCAACTTCTGTTTTGTAGACCCCGTCAGCAATTCAATTGCAATATCGTTTCCCACCAGACTTTTCAATCCTTGATAATGTTGTTGTGCCAAGATTTCCGTTGGTGCCATCAAACAAGCTTGATAACCATTGTCTATGGCCAGCAACATACTCATCAGAGCCACAATAGTCTTCCCACTTCCCACATCGCCTTGGAGAAGCCTATTCATTTGAGCACCATGAACAGTATCCTTCCGGATTTCCTTTAACACACGCTTCTGTGCGTTCGTCAACTCAAATGGGAGCTTCTTTTTGTAAAACAAATTAAAATATGCTCCCACTTTTTCGAATACAGGCCCCGCGAATCGATTACTGCTCGCCATTTTAGTTTTTAATACCTTCAACTGAAGAATAAATAATTCCTCGAACTTCAGTCGATACTTTGCTAGGGCAAGGGTTGTTGGGTCTTTAGGGAAATGGATATGGTGCAATGCCGTCTTAAGAGGTACCAGGTTGTGCTTGTTAACTATCTCTGGAGGTAAGCTTTCCTCAATTTTAAGCAATTCAATTAACACGCCAATCAACTTCGATATACCTTTACTGTCTAAAGACAATCGCTTTAATTTCTCTGTAGAGCTATATACCGGTTGAAATGCACGTTCGGCTCGTTTAGCTTTATAAACTTCCACTTCTGGGTGGGAAATGGAAATTTGACCATTAAATAAACTTGGCTTACCATAAATGATGTAAACCTGACCAACCGTGAGCGACTTCTCAATCCATCTAAGACCCTGAAACCAAACTAATTGTGCTAGCCCGGTATTGTCCTTTACGGTTGCAATTAGTCGCTTGCTCCGCTTCTCTCCCTGAATACTGTAATTTATAAGACGACCAACGAACTGCACGCCGAGTGCATAGGGATCGATGTTATTAATTTTATGAAATATTGTGCGGTCTACATATCTAAATGGATAAAAGTGTAATAAATCTCCGAAGGTGAAAATATTCAATTCCTTGTTTAGGACTTCGGCACGATGCGGCCCTACTCCAGTCAAGTATCCAATAGGAGTCTTCAAATTGAATTCTGTTACCATCAATTTTATGAAGTTTAATAGGTATTTCCGAGGGAAACAAACTTTGCGAGCAATGCTAATTACTCTTGCTTGAACGCAATCGCAGATATTTCCACTCTTACATTTTTCGGCAAAGTTTTCACTGCTACAGTCTCGCGTGCGGGTGCCTCGTCATCGAAATACCCACCATACACGCGGTTAACATCATTGAAATGGCTCATATCCGATAAAAATATGGTCGTCTTAACTACATCTTGAAAGCTACAACCTGCTTTGGACAGGATTGCATTTATGTTTTCCATCACCTGCTTGGTCTCGGCTTCAATATCGTCGACGATGATTTCACCACTACTAACAGACAATGGAATTTGACCAGATATGTATAAGGTACCTCCCGCCTTGACTGCTTGATTATAAGGGCCAATGGGAGCTGGCGCCTTAGATGTATTAACTATTGATTTCATTTTGATAATCTAAAAGAATAAATACTCTATTAATTTATATAGGAGTCCTACAATAAACACGATGATTGCAATCTTATTAAAAGTATGCATCACCTTTAAGTTGAAACTTTTAGGCCTATTCTCTTTTCTCTTTCCAAAAAAATACATAGAACGAAGTTACATTTGATTGTGGAATATTCAAAGGAAGGACTCTATAAATAAAGAAGGGTTCAGCGAAATTCGCTGAACCCTTCTTTATTATTATTTAATACTACTGTATTAAAATTCAACTATTTGCTGAATTCTACACGACGGTTCTGGATACGTCCTGATTCAGTAGCGTTAGATGCAACTGGTTGAGTTTCACCGTAACCAACTACTTCTAATTTGTTAGCATCAACGCCAGAGTTTACTAAGTAGTTTTTCACAGCGTTTGCACGGTCTTTCGACAATTGCATGTTATAATCTTCAGTACCTTCAGCAGAAGCATGTCCTTCTAAAGTAAGAGCATTTCCACTGTCACGTAGATCTTGTGATACTTTATCTAACGTTGGGTAAGAAGACGTTTTCAATACATAGCTATCAAATTCAAACTGAATTGGAGAATAATCACCAACTACTGCTTCCTGAGTTTCAGGGAATTTGATTGGGCAACCTGATCCGTCAACTACAGTTCCTGCAGGAGTATCTTGACATTTGTCAAATCTGTCAGCAACACCGTCACCGTCAGAATCTCTTCCTAACTCATCAACAGTACCTTCTAATGTAGTTACACGTTGTTTTAAAGCTTCAACTTCGTTTCTCAATTCTGGGTCTCTCAACTCATCATAAAGATTAGCAACTGGGTTGTTCCACTCTAAAGAAGGTTTGTCTTTGCTTCCTAAGATGAATTCTAATCCAGCATAACCGTAGCTATAGTGGTCTAATGAACCGTTATTAGCCCATACTCCATCTAAGTTATCAGCATTTAAGAAGTTCATTTTGTAACCTAAATCTAAGTTAACAACACCTCCTAATTTGAACTTAACACCACCACCTACAGGGATTACTTGTTCAGTTCTGTCTTGTCCGTCAACATTTGGACCTTCAACAACTTCGTAATTTGCGATGTTATAACCAGCAGATAAGTAAAAACCTACTGAATTTTCACGACGCAAGAAGTCGATAGCTCCAAAGTGGAAGTTACCGGTTAAACCTGTTTGCCAGTTAAGATCTGTCTTGTAGGCGTCACCGTACTGCCAGTTATCATTAACTTCTGAAGGCTCACCAGACGCTTCCAATGATCCTCTTAAGAAATCAGCTTGCATTGAGAAGTGTGGAGAGAATTGCTTACGGATGTTAGCTCCATATCCTAATGTGATTTCAGGATGAGAGTTATCTCTCAAACCACCGATAACTACAGCTGGTGATAAAGCTCCAGCGTTAACGCCGATAGACCAAGTTCTGTATTGGCTTCTTCCGCCAAAAACTTTTGCTGGCTCCTGTGCATTAGCAACGTCAGCATAACCTATCGCGGCTACCAACGTGCAAGCTAATGCTGCTTTTTTAATTGTAGAATAGTTCATACTCTGTTTTTTTTTAAGGTTAAAAATTTTAATTGTATAATTTTTATACAAAAATAGTTAATAGTTTGATTTACGCAACAAAAACAAAATCCGTACCAATCTTCACTTTCCCTACAAAAACCTTGCTTTTAGTATGAAAAACTTAAATCAAACAAGGACGTATTTTATAAAATATACGTTAATGCCATCATTACGCATATTTATACGCCTTGAAACAATAATCATTCCAATAGACACCCACTCGTCAAAATTTTAAGAAAAACATCTATTTATGGTTAATTTGATTATATTTTATTTTTGATGGAGGTCTTTTCAGCACAAATGTCCACTATATAAGCCACACACTCTGATGAAATTAGTAATTAGCTGCAATAAAACGGTACAAATTAAAATCTGGTTCTTTGTTTTGTTCTTCTAATTTCTTGGCCAAAGCTATTTTGTCAATCGCTCTGACCTGTTTGTGTATTATAAGACGCCAAGCCCGTTCCGTCATGACAAGCAAAGCTTTCTCTCGGTCGATAATCAATGGACTTTCAATCCATTCGAACAACTCGTGTGTACCAACTTCTTCCTCTGCATTGGTTTTAAGAACTCCAATATTCTTATTATTCTGAAGCAACGCCTTTTTCAGAGACGAGAAGAAAAGATCTGCGCCCGGCCGATCAGCCTTATTTATCACAAACAAGTCGGCTATCTCCATAATGCCAGATTTAGAATGTTGAATTTCATCCCCACTCTCCGGCACCAAAACCACAACGACCCGGTCCGCTAGTCCAATAACATCCACCTCTGACTGCCCTACACCAACGGTTTCGAGAATAATGGCATCAAAATTCGAAGATCGCAAAAGGTCTACAATCTCGATTGTTTTGTAAGACAACCCACCAAGTGCACCACGGCTCGACAGTGAACGAATATAGACGTCTGGATGATTGAACAATGCTCCCAGTCGTATCCTGTCTCCTAATAAGGCGCCTTGATTAAAAGGAGAGCTAGGATCTACTGCTACCACTGCCACACGTTTCTTCTTTTTAACGTAATTTTCTACCGTCGCGCGAATTAGAGTACTTTTCCCCGCACCGGGTGGACCTGTAAATCCTATGACTGGTATTTCTGCTGATATCTTAACTTGCTCGAGTATATCCAAAGACATAGAATTATCGTTTTCCACCATGCTAATAGCACGAGCCAAAACCGAATAATTCCCCTTCGTAATACCATCTACATAATATGCGATATTAGGCTCCAAGACTACTTCCTATTAATCGATCGTATCTTCCTTAGCAAACGAACCTTCAAATAAATAAGCAGGGCTAGTCCAGGTACTATTCCTGCCAACAATATATACTGCTTGGTATTTATAGCGATAAAGCCACAGTATAAAAGTACCATTATCCCTACGTTGAGGAATGTGCTGTATAATAGTTTCTTTACCATAATTAATAAACAATCATATCAGGATCGAATTGATCCTTCCATGCAAGAATCCCCCCCTCGAGGTTCGCCAAGTTGGTATATCCCTGTCCTTCGAGCAGCTTAATAGCCTGTGCGCTGCGCTTCCCACTTCGACAATGTACAACAACCGGCTTATCCGTAGCAACCTTATCTTTTTCCAAGAGAATGTTAGCGAGGGGTATGTTGACGCCATTTAAATTAGATGTTTCATATTCAAAGGCTTCTCGAACGTCCACTAATTGAAAATCTTCATTGTCGTCAATTTTTTTCTTTAATTCATCTACTGTTACTGTCTTCATTATTTTTGGCTTTTTATCAAAGATATGTTTTTTATGTCCATTATTCTGCAACTAGAGAGACAAATACTTCTCAACCAACCGTATGTTCAAGCTTCATCACATGAACTTTCGGCGTTATAAATAAAATAATAATTGATATTACTCTCTTTTTTTATATTTTTGGTAAATCATCCTGTAAATTATTAAATTTATAATTTATAGAGTGCTTTAGTGCCAAATAATGGAATAATTACAGGAGTACAGAACCACCTTAGTAACCGTCAATTTATGGAAAAGAAAAATTCGAATTTTGAATTAGACAACTTGGATATTCAAATTCTATCGATCCTCATGAACGATGCATCAGTGCCTTACACAGAGATTGCAAAAAAGCTAGTTGTCTCGGGAGGCACAATCCATGTGAGGATGAAGAAAATGGAGGATTTAGGTATTATCCGAAGCTCAAACCTCACGATAAATCCTCAAAAGATTGGATTCGATATAACCGCTTTTCTCGGTATATATTTAGAAAGGGGTTCACAATACAATCATGCGGTTGAAGAGCTGCGTAAAGTGAAAGAAGTAGTCGAGCTCCATTATTGCACAGGCTCCTACAGTATGTTTGCCAAAATAATTTGTCGTGATACCGACCATCTTCGACAAGTACTTAACGAAGGCATACAAGGAATCAAAGGCATACAACGAACCGAAACCATTATCTCACTTGAAGAAAGTATCAGACGCCAAATCAGTCTTATCGACTAATTCAAACACAATAGTGGTTATCAGAACAGCTCGAAAATAGCTGTTTATTGAATATTTATTGCATTTCTTCACGTTCTTGTACAGATTCCTTACTCGTCGAAGCCGCAACTCTTTATCAAAGAATAGAAGTAAAATTAATCTAATGGCGAATATCATTTTAAATAAAAAGCTCGGTAACCTACCGAGCTTTCTATTTAAAATGATATAAAACTGAGAATTAGAACCCTTAAATCTTTTGCTTGTTACTTAACTTTATATAAAACTTCCTTAACAGCCTTAACCACCTTAGAAACAGAAGGCAAAGCCGCCTCTAACAAAGTCGGCGCGTAAGGAATAGGGACGTCTGCCGAAGTGATCCTCACAACGGGAGCATCCATATAGTCGAAAGCTTCGCTTTGAACCTTATAGGCTATCTCAGCTGAGATCGATGCTAATGGCCACGCCTCTTCGACAACGACTAATCGGTTTGTCTTTTTTATGGAGTTAAGAATTGCATTATAATCGATAGGTCTTACAGAACGTAAATCGATTAATTCAGCATCGATCCCTTCCTTCTCAAGTTCTTCTAATGCCGGAATCACAACTCTAGGCACCATTTTACCAAAACTTACGATGGTAACATCCTTGCCCTCCTTTACAATATTCGCTTTTCCAATTTCCAGGTAATACTCATCTTCCGGCACATCACCTTTGTCACCGTACATCACTTCTGATTCCATAAAAATAACGGGATCTGGGTCAATTATGGATTGCTTTAATAAGCCTTTAGCGTCGTATGGATTTGACGGAACTACTACTTTCAACCCCGGTGTGTTAGCATACCAGTTTTCAAAGTTTTGAGAGTGCTGTGCGGCAAGTTGCCCAGCATTTCCTGTCGGCCCACGGAAAACAATCGGTAGAGGAAACTGCCCACCACTCATTGAGTTCATTTTTGCTGCAGAGTTAATCACTTGATCTATCGCAACCAAGGAAAAATTGAAAGTCATAAATTCGATGATGGGTTTTAAGCCATTCATAGCAGCTCCAACGCCGATACCAGCAAAGCCGAGCTCGGCTATCGGTGTATCAATAATACGCTTCTCACCAAACTCATCAAGCATACCTTGACTCACTTTGTAAGCTCCGTTGTACTCAGCGACTTCCTCGCCCATTAAAAAAATCTTGTCATCTTTCCGCATCTCTTCGTTCATCGCTTCACGAAGGGCCTCTCTGAACTGTATTTCTCTCATATTATTAAGAATGTAAAGTCATATTCATGGAAGAGCAAATATAACGTTTATTTATGAAGTTTTGGTTTTAGTATAATGAAAAATAACGTTACGGGAAAAGTATTGTCTCAACGTTAGAATGGCCACTTTCGTTCTTCATTCGATCAATGCTCGTTATAACATAGGTGTAGCTAGTATTTTTTCGGACGGCATCGTCGGTGTACGTAGTATAACGGTTGTTATATGAGATATGGAGTATATTTTGCGGATCGTTTATATCGATCGGCTCGCCAGATTCGAAACGATAAATCACATAACCATACGCAGTATCACCATCAAGAGCGGAATCTGGCTTCTGCCAGTGAAGAGTAATCGCTTTCCCACCGGTTATTCGCAACGTCAAACCTCTTGGATTCAATGGCTTTATATTGTCAAGCCAAGGCATCGTTGGGGGCAAGGCTTTATACCTATAATGATTATATTGTAGAGAATCGCGAAAGTTTCTCAGGTTATTTGTTAATGACTTTGAGCTGAAAAAGATGCTCCCATTTACGTTTTCATTTTTTCTGAGATAATGAATTTGCCTAGAAAGTTGGTCTGGTTCTCTCCACCCCGTACCTCGCTCAGTTGCTCGATAAGCTGCTTGACCGATATATAAATGGCGACCGTAGCTATGCCCAGCCCACCAATCCAATAAAACCTCAAACGCGGCGGCTCTATAGTTAAACGGAAAGTAAAGTTGAGGACTATTATAGTCTACCCAACCTTCTTCTGTCCATTTTTTCGCATCTGCATATAATTGCCTGTAACCACTAAACCCAGCTGTTTCCGAACCGTCTGGGTGATCTCTTTTATTATCCCAGATTCCAAAAGGACTTACGCCGAATTTCACATAAGGCTTTACAGATTTAATGCTATCCGATACCCCTTTAATTAAGAGATTGACATTATCACGGCGCCAATCGTCGATTGATGAGAATCCTCGGCTATGATTATTAAATGTAGCTACATCAGGCAACGGGCTTTTAGTCGGATAAGGATAGAAATAATCATCGAAATGAACACCGTCGATATCGTATCCACGTACGATATCCATCACAACCGATGTTATGTATGAACGCACTTCTGGTAATCCAGGGTTAAACAGCTTTTTGCCTCCATAACTGAAAAACCACTCGGGGTGTCGATTGGTAATATGATCTCTGGCTATACTACTGCTATTGCTGAACGTAGCTCGATATGGATTAATCCAAGCATGTAACTCCATCCCCCGAGCGTGGGCCTCCTCAATGGCAAATGCTAGCGGGTCATAAGCAGGATTAGGCTCTCTGCCTTGAACTCCTGTTAAATACTCACTCCATGGTTCCCGCGACTTTGCATAAAGAGCATCTGCGGCCGGCCTAATCTGAAAGATTATAGCATTAATTCCCGCGCGTTGATGTGTATCAAAAATCTGTATGAGTTCCGCCTTCTGTTGGCCAACACTAAGCCCAGGTTTAGAAGGCCAGTCAATATTAACAACCGTCGCAACCCAAACGCCCCTAAACTCACGCTTAGGCATTAAACCACTTTGTGCCGTCGCGGTCAAATTAGAAAAGACAACTAAAAACAGACAAATAAGTATTCTTAAACTATTTTTACCCATATGTGAAATTTTATACGAGCCAAAGATAACTAAAGCTCTAATTAACAACGAAAAATGACTCCATTTATTTGGAACAATTTTTGCTTCAGTCAATTACAGTTTTCAAACGACGGTACTATGCTATGGAAATAAAGAACGGGAAATTAATCCTAGATGACGAGAAAGCGCAGGACGAGAAACCAAAAAATTCTAGTAAAATATATTTTTTTATTCTTGCTATAGTTGCTTTGTTAGCAACAAACGCATATTATGCAATAAGATATAAAAACTTGGGCAAACAAGTCGAGGTATTAAATTCAGAAAAAAGTCAGCTTGAAATAGAAATAGACCGCATCGAGGCTGAGTTGAACCGCGTTACTGGCGAAAATCTGGAATTAGCTGCTGAATTCCAAGAAGAGCATGATTCTGCTCGAGCGCTTATTGCAGAACTCAGAAGTCAATTAGATGCCGATCCGAACATTAGTCAAGACGATTTGTTAAAAACTCAGCAGGAAATCAGAAGACTACGCTCATTGGTGGAGCAATATAGCACTGACTTGGAAAGCCTAAAAGATGAAAACCGTGAACTTTCAGCAGAGCGCGACAATCTACAAAATTCTATCAGCAGTATAACGGAACGCGTTGGCGAATTGGAAGCCGAAAATAGTGGGCTCGAAGAAATGGTTAAATCCGCGTCAGTTTTAAAAGTTTCTTCCATGAATATTACGCCGCAGCGCGCAAACGACAACGAACAATCTGATGCGGAAACACGAGCAAGAAGAACAGACAAATTCCGAATACACTTCACGATCGCTAACAACCCTTTGGCGGCAACCGGTACTCATACTATTTATTATAGAATAACAGAGCCTAGCGGGAATCTTCTTACCGACGGGAGTATCTTTGAGGTTAATAACGAAGAGATTCAATACACGGAAGCAGGCATAATTGATTTCCAAAACGATGGCAAACAACATTCGATCGAGTGGGAGCCGCAGGACTATAAATTCCAAAAGGGAACCTATACAGTTATTCTATATACAACCGAAAGTATTTTGGGTAGAGCTGCCATCGTACTAAAATAAATTAGCGATTCTTGATCGGCATTGTAATATAAAATATTGTACCGACGCCCTTCTTCGTTTTAAAAGTAATTGTGCCTTTCATGGTTTCAATAGCCTGCTTTACGAAGGCTAACCCCAGTCCCGTTCCAGAGCTCTTCGTTGTAAAGTTAGGCTGGAATATTCTATCTCTAACTAACTCATCTATTCCTTTCCCAAAATCTTGAAACGTTATAGTTAAATAACCCGGCCTTTGTATCTCTACCATAATTCTAATTCTACACTGAGGTTTTCCTGCCGCCGCCTCGATTGAGTTCTTGATCAAATTATTGAACGATCTAAGTAATTGGTCTTGATCTCCATGTACTAGAACTTCACGGTCTTCTCGCACGACCAGCTCAATATTGATCCTCGGATTATCACTATATAAATCAATTGATTTTTCTATCATATCGATGATTTTGACATCATCTAGTCTAGTATCAGGCATTTTAGCGAAATTGGAGAATTCGGAAGCTATGCGGTTTAGGCTTTCAATCTGCTCTATAAAAGACTTCGTAAACCGATTGAATTTCTCATCAAAACGCGGATCTTGTTCCTTCCAAGAACGTTCTAATAATTGTACTCCGAGCCTTAAGGGAGTTAAAGGATTTTTAATTTCATGTGCCACCTGTTTTGCCATTTCTCTCCAAGCAGATTCACGCTCTGATCTCATAATCTGATCGGCACTGTTATCTAACGCAACCAGCATATTATTATACTCTTTAATAAGAGACCCTATCTCATCATTACGCTTCCAGAATATTGGCTCATTCTTTCTACCAATATTAGTTTTAGCAAGACTCTTCTGGACCATCGTTAGTGGTGCAGTTATCTTGTTGGCAACGAAAACCGCGAAAAGTCCTAATATCACTAAAACTAGAGCATAAACGTTAATAATCGTGTTGAGCAATAGCCCAACTTGTTGATCGAGGTCTTTTTGATTCGAATAGTAAGGCATGCCTAAATAGGCAATTATTTCGCTTTTCTCGTTCCGAATAGGGGTGTAGGCTATTAAGAAGACTAGTTCGCCGATATTCTCGTGATGAACAAACTCTTCACGTTTATAATCGTGCATATTTAGCCATGCATTGGCATTTATATATCTTGATATAAGTCCCAAGTCAAAAATTTTACGCTGAGTACTATACAGAATTTCTCCGTTTAGATCATATAGATTTAATTCTATCGCGTTCATCTCTGCTGCAGCGCTAAACTGCTGCTCTCCATCCAACGATTCTATACCTTGATTTCCAGCAGCAAATTGCGCTTCCATTCCTCTAGCTACTTGAGATATTTTTCTGATCATTGTGCTCTCTTGACGATCCTTATATTGCCCGCTTAGACTAAAGAATGAAATAAAACCAACGATAACCAATGTGCCCACTACGGCTAATACAACAAAGGCTTGGATACGCGTGCTATATAGAACCCTGTTCTGTAATATCATTACAGACCAACGAAAATTCCGAAGACTAAAGTCATAGTCGCTTAAAACAGAGACAACCCATTGGACGGTGTAGAGTAGAATAGAAAAAACTAAAAAGACTAAAAATAAAAAGGATAGAGAAGCCAACTGCTGCCAACCACTTTGGGCTCGGCTGCTCAGTATTAAAAGGTCATTCCCATTGGGGCTATTAAAAATATGATTATATCCTTCCGAAGTATATTGCATATATTTCCCTGCCTCGGGAGGCGAAAAGGTAGTTGAAATTGGATACTTGTAAGCTCCATGTTGCGTTCTTAAGACGTCTTGATTATAATATGCATAAGAATAATTTTCATACTCATTAGGATTGTCTACGCTACCCGCAAACAATAGTTCAAGCGAAGACGTATATCTCCCTAATGATTTATTTTTCAACTCAATGAGATAAGTACCGATCACTTCATCATCATGACGTACAGGCAACAGGGCGAAATAGTTTACATGCCCGATATTGTGCGATAGACGATAGAAATTCTTGGAGATCTTTCGTGAACCACTAATAACTCGATCTTTATAATAGGTAAACTTAGAAATTGCATCGGCGTTGTTTAATGCAGAATCGACAGAGATAGCATAACCGTTGAATTCATATTTAGTGAGGTAGCCCCCCAAATATACATTCCGGAGCTCTTTGGCTAATTGTTGTTGATCTTTCCGGTTATATAGGAAATAGTTGATTAATGTCTCGTCGTTAACGATTTCTTCTTCTATTTCCATAAACAACAGCACTGCGTCGGGGTCTTCCGAAGACTCCAGCTTTTGTAATGCAATAAGTTGTTTGCTCTGATTTTTTATGTTTTGAAAGACGCTTTGTTTTAAAGACGCAATTCCAGCAAATAGAAAAAGAATCACAACAAACAGTGCGAGATTAAATCGATTATTGATATGAGCTGTCCAGCTCTTCAGAAAAACGATTGCTATGAACAAAAATGTGGATATCGTTAATTCGTCTAATCTTAATTTCAAGGAAAGACAGAGCAATACGGTGATAGCAGAAAAAAGGAATAACTCCTTTTGGGTCATCTTCAAACGCTTAATAACTGATATGATAGCTTCGAGAAGAAGATAAAGACAGAATAATACTAAGCAAAGTAGAATAATGCCCGACCAGCTGTAGATATTGAGATTTAACAGATTATTTACCTCAAAACTTATACTGGAGTCTACGACGAGGCTTTCGAAAATGTAAACTGCGACCTCGCAACAAAAATAAAGTACCGCACCGGAAAGCAAAAAAGCGAGTATTTGAGTCAATCGCGATGTCTTCTCTCTATCTTTGAAAAGACCTAGATCAAACCGACAATAGTAAATATAACATATTATCCAAGTTGCAGCGATAACGTGTAAAGCCAAAGAACCTAATGAAGGCAGAATTTCACTTGAAGCATAGACTCTCGGATCAAAGAACCCCGAATAAAAGTTTTCGGCCAGCCACTGTGTTTTTA
This sequence comes from Albibacterium profundi, assembly GCF_042159835.1. Lineage (NCBI taxonomy): Bacteria > Pseudomonadati > Bacteroidota > Sphingobacteriia > Sphingobacteriales > Sphingobacteriaceae > Albibacterium > Albibacterium profundi. Next base: position 1,186,504 of record NZ_JBBVGT010000002.1, read on the forward strand.
GATCGAAATAACGCACCCCAAAGAGATATATCGCTAATAAAACTATCGAAAGTTTAACAAAGCCTTTTTTTGCGATCCACGTGCATATTGAAGTCATCAATACAGTGGCCGTAAAGACAAAGAGCAGCCACATAATCAATTCTAAGCGGGAATAAAATGTATTGAAGGTACTCGACTTAAGTTTCAACGATAACAAATACTGTCCGTCGCTATTGCGCAAGTTATAGACAAAACGGTCGCTATAAGAAGCAACATCCAAATTTGGGCTCGTAATTAGATCGGCAGAAAACTCGTTCACTAAATATCTGTTGGACAACGCATAATTTGCCTTTATTGGAATCAAACAAAGTACAGAGAATCCACCGGAACTTTTTTTACGTGCTTCATACCAACCATTGTTCCATGAAATCACGCTGCTGCCTTCACGGATGCCTGCGTCTGACCTCGGGACAATTTGCTCAGAGCCCCAGAACACTAAGTCATTGTTCGCATAGGTATATAAATAGATATTCTGCTTGCCCCCTAAGTCATTGATAACAAAATCTTTCAATCGATAATCATCTTCAATTGACCTCAATTGATCTAGGAATGTTGGATCATCAAACAAGGACTCAACAACCGACTCCTTCCTGTGCAAGTTTTCCTCAACTTCATTTCCGTCAATAAGCAGTATCTCTTTCTCTTGATATGTTAGGTTTATCGTTATTGCTGTGCCCGCAAAACAAAGTGTTAGCAGCAGAAGAAGAATTCGTATCTTTAATATATTATTCACTCAGGTAAGATCAGTTCACATAAAAGTAATAAAAAAAGCTCCACAGAACTAAAAATCTACGGAGCTAATAAATATTCTATCGAGTGGCTTTTATAATGTCGCTGCAGAAGTATCTGCTTTCCTGTCTACTTTTTTAACTAGCCCTTGGAGTACATTTCCGGGTCCCACCTCAATAAATTTCGTTGCACCGTCTTCAATCATTGCTGACAGAATCTGAGACCATTTAACCGGTCCAGTAAGTTGTTCTATCAGGTTGCTTTTGATTATGTCTGCATCTATATATGGTCTCGCATCTACATTTTGATATATTGGACATATCGGCGTATTAAATGTTGTTGCAGCGATAGCCTTCTCCAATTCAACACGAGCCGATTCCATTAATGGCGAGTGGAAAGCCCCACCAACGTTTAACTTTAAAACCCGTCGTGCGCCGGCTTCCTCTAAAAGCTCACATGCTCGGTCGATACCCGCAATGCTACCGGAAAGCACGAGTTGTCCCGGACAGTTATAGTTAGCAGGCACAACCACGTCACTTACTCGCTGGCAAATATCTTCAACGATAAAATCATCCAATCCTAATATTGCAGCCATTGTCGAAGGTTGTATTTCACAAGCCTTCTGCATAGCATTAGCTCTCGCAGCCACCAATTTCAAACCAGCCTCAAAATCTAAAACACCTGCGCTTACCAAGGCAGAAAACTCTCCCAGTGAATGTCCCGCAACCATGTCTGGCTTAAACGAATCACCTAGAGCCTTAGCCAAAATGACAGAATGTATAAAAATGGATGGTTGAGTAACCTTTGTTTGTTTCAACTCTTCATCCGTTCCGTTGAACATGATGTCGGTAATTCGAAACCCAAGAATTTCATTTGCTTGCTCAAAGAGGTCCTTGCTCTGGATGCTATGATTATAAACATCCTGACCCATTCCAACAAATTGAGCTCCCTGACCGGGGAAAAGATACGCTGCTTTCATAATCTAGTAATTCGTTTAATCTAAACTTGCCGTTATTAATCTTAAAAATTCGTTCCTTGTTCGTTCCTTCGCAAACTCGCCTGTAAATGCCGATGTTGTGGTGACTGAATTCTGTTTTTGCACGCCACGCATCGACATACATAGATGCCGACACTCCATAACAACAGCTACGCCCAACGGCGCCAATGTATTATGAATACAATCTCTGATTTCATTAGTTAGTCTTTCTTGTACCTGCAGACGCCGCGCGAAGGCATCAACAATACGAGGAATTTTACTTAAACCAACAATATGTCCATTTGGAATGTAAGCTATATGCGCTTTTCCAAAAAAGGGAAGCATATGATGCTCACATAAAGAATAAACTTCAATATCCTTGACTACAACCATCTGACTATACTCTTCCGCGAACATAGCACCTTTAAGTATTTCTGCGGGATTAATATCGTACCCGTGGGTTAAAAATTGTAAAGACTTAGCCACTCTCTCGGGGGTCTTCAGCAAACCTTCGCGTTTTGGATCTTCTCCTAAAGCAGCTAAAATATCCCCATAATGATCTGCAATTCTATTGACCGTATCGACATTATATCGATCGATCTTCATATATCCCTCTGTATCGGCTTGCTCAACAATGATTTCTTTGTCTGTTTTATCCATTTTGTGTTGTCTAAGCTGTGTTACGTTTATTTACCAAAGTATTCGATAAAATTATTCTCTGTTTCACAGAGCTTAATAGAATGGAGTGTAGCACCTTCTTCTTGTATCTTCGGTGCCAAGATATTAAATATCTCGACAGCCATTACCTCGGTTGACGCCATCTTGCCCTGCATAAAATCTACGTCTATATTAACGTTCCTGTGATCAAGTTTGTCTATTACCTCTACTAAGATAATCTCCTTTAAAACCCTTAAATCAATTAAGAACCCCGTTTCTGGATTAATATCACCTTTTACTGTGACAAACAATTCATAATTGTGCCCATGCCAGTTAGGGTTAGAGCACTTTCCAAAAACTTCCAAGTTCTTGTCCATTGACCAGTCTGATCGATACAGCTTATGGGCAGCAGAAAAACGTTCCCTTCTTGTAATGTGAATCATAGTGCAAAGATACTATATTGAACCGAATATAGCCGGCGATTATCCATTTTTCAGAAATTCTGCCTTATATTGTATATTCGCCATAAGTTATATAATGAAGATACTGATTGTTGCTGCTACCGAATTTGAAGTTTCAGCTTATCACTCCAAAATCAAGGACGATAAGCTCCCAGTTGATATTATAATCACAGGGGCAGGCATGGTCCCTACTGCATTTAAACTGGGTCAACATTTCGCAACGGCAGCCTATACTTATGACCTAATCATTAACGTAGGTATAGCAGGGAGTTTTCGAAGAGACATTAGGCTAGGAGCAGTCGTGCGAATTAACAAAGACCAGTTTAGCGAACTAGGAGCCGAAGACGGGGATGATTTCTTAACATTCGAAGATATTGGGTTAGGGGAAAGTCAGTACGTTGACAAGTTGCCCGAGACATTCGAAAGGTATTCTTCTATAAGCAAACTTGAATCCTTCAAGGGAGTTACCGTAAACACAGTACACGGGAACAGTAAAAGTATAGAAACATTCACGAGCCGCGTCGATGCAGACCTAGAGAGTATGGAAGGAGCCGCAGTATTTTATGTTGCCAATGCACTAAATATACCTGTCTTGCAAGTAAGATCAATCTCAAATTACGTGGAAACCAGAAATCGAGACAGCTGGGATGTACGCCTCGCGATTACTAATTTGAATAATTGGTTACTTAATCTAACGAAGGACATCTATGATTAGCATTCACGGCTAAGACAACGATTATAGCTTTACTATTTAAACAATTGATAGATGACATTAACATTAGGATTCTCGCCGTGCCCCAACGATACCTTTATTTTTGACGCACTGATTCATAAAAAGATCGACACCGCCGGTCTTGATTTCGATGTAGTGTACGAAGACGTTGAAACTCTCAACAAGATGACTTTTGACAACCATCTTGACATCACAAAGCTGAGCTTTCATGCATTTGCATTCGCTTTGAAGAATTACGCTCTTCTTGATTCAGGGAGTGCTTTAGGTCATGGAGTGGGGCCGTTGCTTATTACTGCGGACGAAAGCCGTACACCGGAATTTGTGCTTGAACACGCACCAGAACTGACCGTAGCGATACCAGGAACGTACACGACAGCTAATTTTCTCCTAAATCTGGCGTTCCCATTGTTGCAACAGAAGAGGGTCCACCTCTTCTCAGACATAGAGAATGCAGTTTCGAATAACAAAGTCGACTTAGGTTTAATTATCCATGAATCTCGTTTTACTTATCAAAGAAAAGGGCTATATAAGGTACTAGATCTTGGAAATTTTTGGGAGCAAAAAACAAATTTGCCAATCCCTTTGGGTGGGATTGTAGTTAATAGGCGTATTGACCCTGAAATCCAGTATAAGATAAATCACCTAATTCATCAAAGTATAGAATTTGCCTTCCAAAATCCAAAATCTAGTCTCGACTTTATAAAAAGTCATTCACAAGAAATGGAAGATGAGGTGATTTCAAAACACATAAACTTGTATGTAAATGATTATTCACTTGGTTTAGGTACGTCGGGTCGTGAAGCTGTAACTAAACTATTTGAAGAAGCAAGGTCTTTGCAAGTGATTCCTGCCTATCAAGAAAATATTTTCGCTTGACCGACCTGTTATGAATTTAAGAAAGCGCTTCTTCCCCTTTGACACTCAAATGGGAAGACACATAAGAAGCAATGAACGCGACGGTTGTCACGGTAGCGAATACCAAAATAAAATCTGTGACCTTAATTGAAATAGGGAAAACACTGGTGACTAACGCAGCCTCGTCCATTTTTATTAGTCCGTATTCCTGCTGTAGAAGACAAAAAGAAAGCCCTAAGATCATGCCCACAACACAGCCCAATAACGATATAAACATACCTTCACTAAAGAATATCTTTTTGATAAAAGAATCACTTGCACCCAAACTTTTTAGCACAGCGATGTCCCTTTTCTTATCTATCACCAACATTGTTAGGGAGCCTATGATGTTGAAAATCGCTATGATCAGAACAAACGTAAGGATAAAGAATATCGCCCACTTTTCAGAGTTTAACACTTTGTAGAGTGTGGGGTTCTGTTGGGCACGATTTTTTATCAAAAACTGATCACCGAAAAGTCGAATTAGGGAACGTTCTATGTACTGAGGGTCCGCATCTTTGTCTACGTATATCTCAACTGCCGACATTCGATCAGGTTCATCTAACACATCTCTAGCAAAAGAAAGCGGAACGATGATTACGTTGTCGAACACAGGCTGCGCCATTAAGATTCCTGCTAGGGGAATAGATCGCAAATTAAATTCTTCAGCAGGATTCAAGGAGTTAATCACACCTTTACGCGGAGAATAGATCGATATCTCTTTTTGATCATTCTTTAAATTAATTCCTAAATAAGCTTGTATTGCTGCACCTACAACAGCATAGTTTGTCTCCTTTTCCTTTAGTACGAATTTGCCTTGGAATAATAGGCTGTCAGCCACTGCCTCAGGGACGGCACGCATATTCTCACCTTTGAGATTAGCTATGTACTGATTTTGTCCGTATCGAAGTAATACTTTTTCCTGAAGCACTTCTGTATAATGTGCAATACCTTCTTGTTGAGATAAATATTCTTCCAAGTCAGCAGGCAATTCAAAAGATTTCCCCACGTTTGGTTCAATTCGGATCTCAGGAGTGAAGCTACTATACATATTCAGAATCAGAAGCTCGAAGCCATTGAACACCGATAAAATAATAATTAATGCTGCACTCCCGATTAATACACCCAAAGTGCTTATTCCCGAAATGATATTGATTGCATTTACGGATTTTTTCGAGAACAAATATCGCTTAGCAATAAATAGGGGAGTATTCATATTATCCTCTAACAAATGGGTTGGTTCTCTTTTCCTGTCCCACTGTAGTCGCTGGACCATGCCCTGGATAAACGATGGTTTCGTCTGGTAAGACATATACGTTTTTCACAATACTTTGTATCAATTGATCGTGATCACCGCCCGGTAAATCTGTTCTTCCAATACTTCCTTTAAACAATACATCTCCTCCGATTAGGAAACCCTGATCTTTATTGTAAAAACACAGGTGCCCTGGTGAGTGCCCTGGTGAGTGCCCTGGTGCAAAAATCAATTCGAGAGAATGATTCCCAAATTCAATACTGCCACTTTCTGGCAAGAAAGTCTCAGAAATAGGGGAGACCTCATAACGTATTCCCATTTGTGGAGCATAGCTCTGAATTTCAGCATACAACGGTATCTCCTTTTCATTAAAATTGGGTAGTAACGTGTATGTATCATAAATTAGCTTATTCCCCAACACGTGATCTATATGGCAATGCGTATTTAGAAGTAACTCTAAATGGATATTATTGTCCTTAATAAAAGTTAAAACTTCCGTTCCCTCTGCAGAATCATACATTCCGGGGTCGATAATCACGCCTGATCCAGTCTCATCATATAACACATATGTATTTTCCTGATAAGGGTTACAAACAAAAGTTTTGATATGAATGCTCATATCACAAAAATACAATAAATATGAACGTTTAGTTAAAAAGAAACTAACTCTGCCAAATTTCCCAATTTTTCTCGGCTTGTAACTCAAGCATTTCCTGACCATTTTTAACCGTTGCACCATTCTCTCGGCCTCTTTTCAGGAACTCGGTTTCTTGGGGGTTATAAATCAAATCATACAATAAATGACGCTCTCCAATTCTATGAAACGGCAAATCCAAATGCTTGTGTACGTCTGGATATGTACCAACCGGTGTTGTATTAATAATTAATGGATGTTTCTGGATTATTGCATCAGACAAATCGCCATATGATAATTGTGAATGAGTTGCCTTTCTCGACACGACTTGATAGTCTATGTCCAGCTTTTTCAGCACGTACATAACGGCTCGAGCAGCTCCTCCATTCCCTAATATGAGCGCTTTGTTATGCTGCTTTTTTAAAAGGGGCTTTAGAGATTCTTCAAAACCAAAGACATCCGTGTTAAAACCTTTTAACCGTATAGGTTCAAGAGAGCATTCACCCGAAAATAGATCGTCTAACGGATTCTTATTTATAATTTTAATACAGTTGACTGCGTTAACCATTTTGGCCTCTGGGCTAATCCAGTCTAAATAATAGAGGATGCCAATTTTATGAGGAATTGTTACATTTAGACCGCACAGATCCGGTTGATTCCTGAGTAAAAGCGGGAACTCGCTCAACCTAGATATAGGATAAAGTTCGTACTGATAGTCAACTAGACCTAATTCTTTGAACTTTTTCGTGTAATATTGCTTGGAAAACGAGTGTCCTAGGGGATGACCGATCAGTCCAAACTTCTTCATCAAAAATTATTTAAGATAATGGCTAAACGTGTCACCACGCAGACCCAATCGAATTGTTTCCAGAGGGATTACCTCGGCTGGTGCAATGTTACCGAGATTAACATTAGCGCCCAAAAGTTTAATAAACCACACCTGTTGTGCCTTTTGAGGTGCTTCAAAAATTATTTTCTCGTAAGGTATCTGAGTTAAAATTTCGTCGATAAGGCCTTGCCGCACCTCCCCACTTTCTCTATAAATGCCAACACTGCCACTTTCTCTCGCTTCTGCTATCAACTTCCAAGAACCTGCCTGAATTTCTGCCTCCATTAATTCTATCCAGCGGTAAGGTGCAATAATCTTTTCCTCGTCTTTCGATCCTACCTCAGAAATAACGGTTACCTGCTTGCTTAATTGATGAATATACTCACATTTTTGTTCATGTGGGATATCGATCGAACCATCTGAAACCTCTGCGTATTCAAGTTTGTACTGGTCGAGAATGCGTCGGTAATCATCAAATTGATTGCGTATAGCAAATGCTTCGAATAATGTACCACCAAAATAAACAGGAACCTTCGCTTCGCGATAAATCGCTAGCTTCTGCTCTAAATTCGGAGTTACGTAAGAAGTAGCCCAGCCTAATTTAACAATGTCGGTATGAGGTTCGGCAACAGACAAGAAATCTTCGACTTGTCTTATTGATAAACCCTTGTCCATTACCATAGTAATGCCTCTTTCCCTAGGTTTATCGCTACGGTCAGGTATATTGTTAAGTTGAAAATTCATGGAGTGCAAATGTCCAAAAAAAAATTGAATAGAAGGAATTATCAGTCAACTAATTAGCCCGATGATTGCTCAGTGTATTTTTTTATGATTTCGATAATGATCTTATTGTCTTGTAATTGAGGAAGATATTCAAATAATATATGGTGTTTTTCAACATTCAAGTTGAGCGCCACATCCAAATAATTCAATGCATCGTTATACTTACCGGCCGCAAACATATAGGCAACCATACGGTAATACAACTCTGCTGCGTCGGGATTGCACTTAATAGCCTCTGAAATAATGCCAATCGCTTCGTCCAATTTGCGTTGTTCATATATAATAGATGAGTAGTCTAACCATGCGTCAACGTCTATTGGATTCAATTCGACGACATGTTGATAGGCTATTTCTGCTTCGGCAATTTGCTTAAGTTTATACTGCGCATCTGCAATAGCAAACCAATAGTCGGGATTAGCCTCGTCCAAATGCAAAGCTTTTCGATAATAATAAAGAGACTCAAAATAACGCGTTTCAAAGTCTAATGTAACTCCTATTCCGAACCATGCGTCAGCAAGCTTGGAATCTAGCTTTACAGCTTTCTTGTAAAATGACCTAGCTAATTGCATTTGATCGAGCTTTTCATAGCACTCACCAATTGCACAATATGTATCCGCATTAGGTGGTTCGAATTCAAAAGTTTCTTTGTAGATAACGATCGCCTCTTCGAATTTGCCTATATTGACTAACGCATTCCCTTTATTGAAATAAGCTGAAGCGAAGTTTTCTCGGATAATAATCGCATAATCATAAGCATCAATTGCCTTTTCATATTGCTCCAATTTATGGTACGCATTTCCGAGGTTATACCAAGCAGCATATGAATAGGGGTCATTATCAATATATTGCAGATAAAAACTAATACTCTCAGCCTGTTTGTCCAAAACGTCATAGCAGAATGCCAATTCGTATAAAGCGTCCTGATTCTCCATGTCGCACTCCAAACTCTTTTTTAGATGGACAATCGCCTCTTCAAAGTCTCCTTTACCTTGCAACATCATCGCTATCTGCAAATGTACTTCGATCGGATTTTCTGCGATATCCATCGCCCGATTGAGTTCGCCCATCGCCTCGTCATATCGCTCAAGGGTACTCAAAACTCCACCACGAATCAAATAAATATCTACTTCGGATGGGTCTAACATTTCGGCCTTATGAAGTGAATCAAATGCTAAATCTATCTTTGATACCAAGATATAGAGTTGAGCTTGCTTGATTAAAAAAGGGACAGCGTAGGGATGTTGATTAACAGCATAATCAACGACCTGAAGCGCCTTTATGGGGTCGTTTTTCTCAATATAAAAATCGATAATTCCCTCAAACGCCTGTGAATCAAAAAAATACTGATCTTTATTACGAATCATTTCTTCGTATCTCTCAACCGAAAATTTTGGATCTTCGGAAAAATCAAAATCATAATTTTCTTCCATGTTACACTATTTAAGAACTCGACTATACAGTATATTAATTACACTTTATACAATCAAATTAACGGATTTGAACATATCCACCAACTTATTTTGTTCACAAATTTCATTTCGTTACTGCAAAAAGCTAACTATCAATAACTTATTCCTGACAGAATGTCTAAAACTTATACATATTCCATAAATGTAGTGGAGGAGTCTGCTAGAGAGTTATTATGACAGCCTACAAAAGTATGAAATTAATTGTATATTTCGATATCCAAAAACCATATACTAACAGATATGACGACCAAAATACATTCAGTAATTGAAAGATTAGGAATTTCTCCCATCAATCCATCATGGAGTACGGGGAAAAATGACGACATCAATGTGTCGTCGAAGAAGATAACAAGTGTTTCTCCAGTAGATATGCAGGATATTGCATCAGTAGGTGTAATTAGTGACGATGACTTTGAAAAGGTAATAAGAACGGCGAAAGCCGCTTATACTATATGGAGAGACATCCCCGCTCCCCAACGGGGGCAGGTGTTACGAGATTTCGGAGACACTCTGCGTAAACACAAGAAAGATCTAGGAACGTTGGTTTCTTACGAAATGGGGAAAAGCTTGCAAGAGGGGTATGGAGAGGTACAGGAAATGATCGACATATGTGATTTCGCGGTAGGCTTAAGCCGACAATTATATGGTTTAACCATTCACTCGGAGCGACCTAATCATCGGATGTATGAACAATGGCATCCATTAGGTATCGTGGGCATTATATCGGCCTTTAATTTTCCAGTCGCTGTATGGAGCTGGAATGCAGCACTTGCATTGGTTTGTGGCAATGTATGTTTATGGAAACCGTCTGAAAAAACGCCCATATCAGCAGTGGTTTGCCAAAAACTACTAAGTTCAGTTCTTCAAAACCATGAATTACCGGATGGTATCAGTAACCTCATACATGGAGGAGCGGAAATTGGCTCTAAAATGACTAATGATAGTCGTATAGCACTCATTTCAGCGACAGGCAGCACTAAAATGGGAAAGGCAGTTGCCACCGCCGTAGCTGCTCGTTTAGGGAAAACTATATTAGAGCTTGGCGGAAATAACGCTATGATTATTACCGCGGACGCGGATTTAGATACTGCACTTCCAGCAGCTGTATTTGGAGCCGTAGGTACCGCTGGCCAGAGATGCACATCGACACGAAGGCTGATAATACATGAAGACGTATATGAAGAGTTCAAAAAGAAGCTTGTCGGTGCATATAAGCAAATCAACATCGGGAATCCATTGGACGAGAATAACCATATGGGTCCATTAATCGATAAAGATGCAATACAGTCATACCTAAACACTATCGAGGCGATAAAAACTGAGGGAGGATCTTTTTTAGTTGAAGGAAAAGTGTTTAAACCAACCGAACTGGGTTCCGACACGTATGTCCAACCTTGTATTGCGGAAGTCGATCCCTCTTTCGACATAATTAAAACAGAAACATTTGCTCCCATTTTGTATATCATGAAATACAAAACATTAGATGAAGCCATACAGATTCAAAACAATGTTCCGCAAGGGCTTTCTTCTTCTATCATGACATTGAACCTACGAGAGGCTGAGGTCTTTCTTTCACACAAAGGGTCCGACTGTGGAATAGCGAACGTTAATATCGGTACATCCGGTGCGGAAATTGGTGGTGCTTTTGGCGGGGAGAAAGAAACAGGTGGTGGCCGAGAATCAGGAACCGAATCGTGGAAGGCCTATATGCGCAGACAAACTAATACAATCAACTACTCGAAGGAAATACCATTAGCTCAGGGGATAAAGTTCGATCTCAGCTAGGTCCTGATTTAGCTGACGATTAGCTTATAACCTTTCCCGTGAACATTCACTATTTCCACATTAGGATCTGCTCTCAAATATTTACGCAGTTTACTTAGGAACACGTCCATGCTCCGTCCATTGAAGTAGTTATCATCATGCCAGATTTTTATTAAGGCTTCTTCTCTTGTCAACACATCATTTTTACGCAAACAAAGCATTTGTAATAACTCCGCTTCTTTGGTTGATAACTTTTGGTGTTCACCGTTTCTTGTTATTAACTGAGAAACGAAATCAAAATCATATGAGCCAATTTTGAAATTCGTCGGCGTTGGCTCCTTCGCCTCTGCCTCTTTATTGGACGCCCGCTTCATCAGAGCATTGATTCGTAATAGCAACTCCTCAACACGGAATGGTTTAGTTATATAATCATCACCTCCTAGGCCAAAGGCGATCGACTTATCTTCCATCATACCTTTCGCAGTAGCGAAAATGATCGGAATGCTTTCGTCTAACTTCCGTATTTCCTTTCCTAAAGTGAATCCATCCTTTTTGGGCATCATTACGTCGAGTATACATAAATCAAAGGATTCGCGACTAAATGTCCTCAACGCATCCTCACCATCTACCGATAGCGTAACTTCAAACTTACCTTTCAATTCCAGATATTCTTTCAGGATATCTCCTAGGTTCGGGTCATCTTCTGCCAATAAAATCTTAGTCATGATACGATAATTAGTTATATAAAGGTAAGGTTATTTCGAATTCCGCTCCACGGTGGAGTTCACTTTTAACTTTAATACTGCCTCCAAGTCTCTTTATAATATCTTGTACATAACTCAAGCCAAGACCAAAACCCTTGACGTTGTGAACATTACCCGTAGGTATCCGATAAAATTGATCGAAAATTTTTGACAGCTGATCTTTGCTCATACCGATGCCATTGTCTTTAAAATAGATCAATAATTTTTTAGCGTGACTAACCGTTCGAATGTTAATGAAAGGCTCACCTTCTGAATATTTAATTGAATTATCAATCAGATTGAATATCACGTTAGAAAAATGAAGTTCATCTCCCAACACTGTAGATTCTATTGCTGCCAAGTCTAAGTTGATCGTCACGTTCTTTTTTTGAAGCTGAAGACTCATACTATCGGTTACCGTTGATATCAGTTCGTTCATATTAATAGGCTCTGATTCTAGACTAAGATCTCCTTTTTCAATTCGTGCGATATTCAACACACGTTCAATATGGTTCCCTAAACGTACATTTTCATCATAAATTATCCCAGCCAATCTTTTAACCCTACCTCCATCCAAAGAAATTTCTGGATCTTTCAGTGACTCACTTGCAATCATAATCGTGGCTACCGGCGTCTTAAACTCATGGGTCATATTATTCATAAAATCACTTTTCATTTCAGAAAGCTTCTTTTGCTTAATAATCGAAAGAATAGTATAAGCGAAACATCCGATTAAAACTAAAAGTAAAGCGACTGAAGACGCTAGCATAATCTTCATGTTGCCGAGTAGCAAAGAGGACTTTTTGGGGAAGTAGACTGAAAGTACCGCGCCTTCACTTGCCATATCATTCGGAAATAATACAGTTTGGTAAGTTGCTCCCGACTCAGAAGCGAAGTCGACACTAGCGAATTTAAAAATAACTGAATCCGTAGAATTATTATTGATCTTAAAATCAAAGTCCAAATGTATATCTCTAAGGTCAAGCTCCTTGCGTAGCTCTTCATGCATAAAATCAGGATCGATACGTTGGCTGATTGACTTTTTTGACCTTTCAAACTCATTTGCAAGATCTTTAAGTGCAGAGCCATCGCCATTCGTACTTGCTTTTATTGAATCCATATAAATGCTTGCAGCACGCATTTTAGCTTCATGTTCAAGTCTTCTAATTTCCTGTTCAAGCTTAGCATCCACTCGCGGGGGCAAAGAAATAACAAACTCACCAACTACAGGATCTACAACAAAGTAACGGACGCTATCATCCTTTGCCTTCTTGACGACTTTTGCCTTTCGATCCGAATAAATTCCCCATTCTTGTTGTTGAAATGCATTACCCTTCTCATCATAAGCCGTTTGAATCGTAATCTCGTATTTAACATGATTGCGGAATGCAGGATCCTTCATATAGGTTTCATAGAAACTGTTATCTAATAAAACAGCGCCTGGGTAGCGTCGCTTCACTTGTTGTTCTAATGCTTTGAATTCTGAATTCAATTGCTGCCGCTTCATGCGCATCCGGTTAGCATACTCTAGCGACTTTTGATGTTCTGAAGATTTCTGTGCTTGTTGCTCCTTTGTTCGCCTAATTCGATTCTCATGCATCTCCTTTTCGTTCAAGAAGCGAAGGGCTTCATCTTTTTCAGCCTTCAATGCTACCGTGTTAAGTGCCGCCATTACGGACTCATCGAACAGCTGTGCCTTCAAATTAAAAGATTGTCTTATAAAATAAAACTGCATAGCCATAACTCCCAGTAGGGCAATCGCCATCAAGCCTATTATAAGACTGATACTTCTTTTATTCATATAACAAAAATACAGAAGCAAAAAGTGTTTAACATGCTTTTAACATAATTTAACACCTTAAACGCTTATTTCTTTTTAACAATTTCTGAAAAAAGAAAACGGCCCCATCCTGCGAAGGGGCCGACCAAATTTCTTCAATATCGATCTAAAAAGGAAGATCATCGTCGTCGTTATCTGACGAGATGTCCACAGGAGGAGCTGAAGGAGGTTGATTCTGATAGCTTGCATCAGCAGGCTGACTCGTAGCGGCTTTATTTACTCTCCAAGCAACTAACGAGTTGAAATAGCTCGTCACGCCTTCTTTATTCGTCCAAGGTCTGCCTCGTAAATTAAATGAAACAGTCACTTCATCCCCCGGATTCAGATTGTCAAACAAATTTACTCGATCTTGTGTCGCCTCGAACTTTATATATTCAACAAATTGCGGATTTTCAGCATACTGCACTACTAAATCACGTTTCTTAAATGTATCGGTTACTTGCTGCACCTGACCAATTTCATGTACTTTTCCGGTAATTTCCATACTATTAAATATTAATAAACTGTAAAAATAAGGAATTTAAGTTACAATAATCTGTACCTTCGTATAATATATCTATGCAAGTTTTCAACAGTACATCTAAGGTTATTATAACCTGTAACAAAAGATTAGCACCCTATCTTTCACAAGAGGTAGAAGAGCTTGGCTTCAAAATTATACGTGCCTTTTCCACAGGTATAGAATTAAATGCTAGTGTCAATGACTGCATAAGGCTAAATCTCAACTTACGTTGTGCTAGTCAAATCTTATATTCAATAAAAAGCTTCCAAGCGCAAAATGCGGATGAAGTATATCGTGAAGTCGCATCCATTGCTTGGGAGGATTTAATTGATTTTAACGGTTACGTTTCGATCAATTCCAATGTTAACAATGACACAATAACGACACCTTTGTTCGCTAATCTAAAAGTTAAAGATGCCATTGCTGATCGAATAAAAGCTAGAAAAGGCCTACGCCCTGATAGCGGACCAGAGTTACACAGAACAGTCATTCATTTATATTGGCAGGAAAACTTGGCGGAAATATTCATTGATACTTCTGGCGAAACGCTGGCAAAGCATTCTTATCGCAAGCACCCCGGGAAAGCTCCTATGCTCGAAGCCCTTGCTTCGGGTGTTGTATACGCCCTCAAGTGGGATAAAAACTCTCCCTTTATCAATCCAATGTGCGGATCAGGAACTTTGGCTATCGAGGCAGCACTAATCGCGACCAATCGAAAACCTGGCCTTTTTAGAATGAATTACGGATTTATGCACATCTTAGGTTACGACGAAGAAGTATTTTTCGAAGCACGTCGTGCACTAAAGTCTGATATTGATAAAGCAAAGTCTATAAAAATAATCGCTAGTGATATTTCCAAGGAGGCGATTGAAATAGCACGTAAGAATGCTAAGACGGCAGGGGTGGATCAACTTATCGATTTTCAAATAGGAGACTTCAGAACAACAACAATTGACCCTTCTCCTGGTGTAGTTATCTTTAATCCAGAATACGGAGATCGGCTAGGGGTGCATTCTAAATTAGAGCTAACCTACCGAGCTATGGGCGACTTCCTAAAGCAATCGTGTAAGGGGTACATGGGATATATTTTCACGGGAAATCCAATTCTAGCAAAAAAAATTGGTCTGCGCGCATCTAGAAAGACCGAATTCTATAACGGAAAATTGGATTGTCGACTGCTTGAATATGAGTTATACGAGGGGTCAAAACGCTAACTTTTATGAATTCCCCCGAATAATAAAGCAGCCCGATGGAATCACTCTATCGGGCTGCTTTATTATTTGACAGAAGTCGTTTAAATTCGTTTTGATTTAATACGAGCTGCCTTACCAGTAAGACCTCGCAGATAATATATTTTAGAGCGACGAACCTTTCCAAAGCTATTAATCACAATTTTCTCAATATTAGGAGAATTTATTGGAAAAATACGTTCTACACCAACACCATTAGACATTTTTCGAACTGTGAATGTTTCACTCGTTCCTACACTGTTGCGTTGTATAACGACACCTTGATAAATCTGAACACGTTCTTTATTTCCTTCACGTATTTTATAGTGAACACTTATGGTGTCACCTGCCTTAAATGCGGGAACTTCATTTCTTGTTACCGCTTGCTCTTCTACAAACTTTACTAAATCCATGATTTCAAGTAATTAATGACGATTTTTAACCCGTAAAAATCGGATTGCAATATTAGTTAATTTATTTTAATTTTTAAACACTTATTTTAAAATAATTGAACCCTAAAAAAATGCTCAACTATCTAATAAATCGGGTCTACGTTCTTTTGTCCGAATGACTGATTGTTCATACCGCCAATTTTCAATGGCAGCCTGATTCCCACTCAACAAGATATCCGGAACCTTGTGACCTTCCCATTCAGCCGGCCTGGTATATACAGGTCCATCTAGCAGTCCTCCTTGGAAAGAATCAGACAGCGCCGATGTTTCATCAGAGAGAACGCCTGGAATTATTCTTACGACTGAATCGACAAGGATAGCCGCTGGTAACTCTCCACCAGAAACCACATAGTCTCCAATTGAAATTTCTCTGCTGACATATACGTCTCTTATCCTTTGATCTATCCCTTTATAATGTCCACATAAAATGATCATATTTTTATATCCCGAAAGCTCATTGGCCGTATCTTGCTTAAATTGTTCTCCGTCCGGTGTCATAAAGACAACTTCATCGTATATTCGTTCCGCTTTTAGCATATCGATACAATTTGCAAACGGCTGGATAGTCATAACCATTCCACTCCCTCCACCATATGGATAGTCATCTACGCTTTTATGTTTATTGTCAGAATAATCACGCAAATTATGTATAAAGATTTCCGCCAAACCCTTACTTTGAGCTCTCTTCAATATAGAATGAGAAAAAGGACCTTCTAAGAGCCCTGGCAAGACCGTTATGATATCGAACCTCATCATATTTAATCAAGATAAATATCTACCAACCCATCAGGTAAACTAATGTATAGCTTCTTACGTTCCTCGTCAATCTCAATAATGAAATCGTCACTGAGTGGAAACATAACTGGTTTTGAATTTATTATAACTGTTGCGATAAATTGTTGTGGAAATTCGTCTATTTGAGTTATCTCGCCGAGTTTGCCTCGATTTGTTTCAATTGCTTCAAAACCTTTCAGATCCTCCATATAGAATTCGCTATCATCTCTAATCGGCTTTTTTTCGTTCGATTGAAAAACACGCTTACGAACTAAATCCTGTGCCTTATCGATATGGTCAACATCCTCTAGAAAAAAATATCCGGTTTGATTAGCTAGGAGACGATACGAATCAATAAAAAAAGGAACTAATTGACGATCTATCTCAATATAGAATGAATCAAGCTCAAGAGACTCAGGATCATCAAAATCAAAAAACAACTGAAGTTCTCCCTTTAAGCCACGGGTCTTTGTAAAATAGCCGATGTTGAAATAACCTTTATGATCCATTCTATATAAAAAAAATGTCATCCTTAAGAAATACTCTCTTAGAATGACATTTATTCCTAATTATCAAAATGCTTATTCCTCGTTAGGCGTTTCTTCAGATGCCGGATCTTCAACTTCAGTACTCACTTCATCCGCAACCTCTTCCGTTGTTTCTTCTGACTCTTCAGCTGGCGGCGTATTTTTAGCAACTATAGCTGCTGCTTTGGCTTCCTTCTTTTTAGATTCTGCAGCTAACGCAGATTTCTTTGACTCGGAAGTAGCATCAGCAATATTTTTCTTTTTATTGTTTATTTGCTCTTCTTTACCAGCCAGCCATTCTTGGAATCGTGCATCTGCAGTCGCTTCATCAAAGGCACCTTTCTTCACTCCTCCCATAAGATGCTTTTTATAAAGCACGCCTCTATAGGACAGAATAGCACGAGCAGTATCCGTTGGTTGTGCCCCTTTATTTAACCAATCTAATGTTTTATCAAAATCGATAGAAACCGTAGCAGGATTGGTATTAGGATTATATGAACCTAAACGTTCAATAAATTTGCCGTCTCTCGGTGCACGAGAGTCTGCTACTACTACATGGTAAAATGGTTTTCCCTTCTTACCAAATCTTTGCAATCTTATTTTAGTTGCCATTTTAAATAATTTATGTATCCAACATATTCCCGGAGCTGCATGCTGCGGGGCTGCAAAGATATTAATATTCAACGAGAAAAATAAAATTTTATCGTGAAATAAGTTTTTTGTTTATCTCAGCCGAATTAACAAATAAAACCAGCCAATTAAAGCTCCGACGGCGGCAAGCCAGCCGAGCCAAGCCTTCACAGTGGTCGGTATTTGATGAAACGCTTTTCTACACAGATATACACCTATTAAGGTTATCAAAACGCATATGATCATAAACCGCATATGCAAAAATGTACATTTTGATTCATAAATCACATATTTTCAAACAATTTTCCATATATTCTGTCAATTATACATATAAATTAGAAGACGTGAGCAAAACAATTATTGTATCAAATAGATTACCTGTAAAAATCAGTCGAGGTGATTCACGATTGGAGTTTAGTCCAAGTGAGGGTGGGCTTGCAACAGGCTTAGGGTCAATATACAAGGAACAAGGTAATATATGGATCGGTTGGCCTGGAATGGTAGTCGAGGAAGATATAAAAGGATTTGTTAGCGAAAAATTAAAAGAGTTAAACCTAGTTCCTGTTTTCTTAACAGAAGAAGATATTACCGGCTATTACGAGGGTTTTTCCAATGAGGTATTATGGCCCGTATTCCATTACATATCAACCTATGCACGCTTTGACCTAGATAAATGGGAATCATATAAAAATGTAAACCAAAAGTTCGCTCAGATTATATCGCAGTACATAGAGCCCGGTGATACCGTGTGGGTACATGATTACCAGTTGCTGCTTCTACCCAACATAATCCGGGAACAATTCCCAGAAGTATCTATAGCTTTTTTTCAGCATATCCCTTTCCCGTCACAAGAGTTATTTCGGATGATTCCATGGAGGAAAGAATTACTGTCAGGTATTCTAGGCGCTGACCTTGTTGGATTCCATACGTATGACGATGTTCGCCACTTTATTAGTGCAGCTACGCAATTACTAGACCTGCATATCGACGGAAGTATTATTAGGATGGATGAGCGGGCCATAGCTGTAGAGCCTTTCCCTATGGGTATAGATAGCCGTAAATTCTCAGAGCTATCCGAGTCAAACAATGTTAAAGAGATAGAAAACCGTATAAAATCTTCTTATAAAAATCAAAGGATACTACTTTCTATTGACCGACTCGACTATAGCAAGGGAATAATACAACGACTAGAGGCCTACCACCAATTCTTAGAAGATAACTCCGAATACCATGAGAAGGTTGTTTTATTTATGATCGTTGTACCTTCCAGGGATAATGTTCTTGAGTATCAAAGACTAAAAGACGAAGTGGATCGACTCGTGGGAAATATCAACTCTCAACACGGGAAATACGATTGGACCCCAGTTGCCTATTTTTACAATAGTTTCCCTATTGAATACCTTTCCGCTTTATACAATATTGCTGACGTTTGCTTGGTTACTTCAATGCGTGATGGAATGAATTTGGTGTGTAAAGAATATATTGCTAGCAGAAATGACAATACAGGAGTTCTCATCTTAAGTGAAATGGCCGGAGCGTCTAAAGAACTAAATGATGCTCTCATAATCAACCCAAACAATCTACACGAAGTTAAAGATGCGCTGGTCGAAGCACTTAATATGCCTGAAGAGGAAATGAGGGACCGTATGTCAACCATGCGGGAGCTCATCTTCAAATACAACATTGATCATTGGGTTAAAATCTACATGGCACGACTCTCGGAACTGATCGAAATTAAGACTTCGATGAAAACACGTTTGGTTAAAGAACAACTTCGAAATGAGATTGCTCAACTTTATAATCAAGCATCAAAACGTCTCATTCTATTGGATTACGATGGAACGTTGGTAGGGTTCAAAAAACAAATTGACTTGGCATCACCGGATCGAGATTTACTTGAATTACTAGACAAATTTATAACAGATAAGAAAAATACGACGACAATCATCAGTGGTAGAAAACACCAAACATTAGAAAAATGGTTCGGAAGCAGAGCCTTGTACCTTGTTGCTGAACACGGGGCATGGACAAAAGATATAAATACAGCATGGAAAAAGAAACAAGGTCTTTCTGATTCTTGGAAAGAAGAAGTACACCAGCTTATGGATGATTTCTGTGATCGCACCCCAGGCTCCTTCATCGAAGAAAAAAGTTATTCTTTAGTATGGCACTATCGAAAAGTACAAAAAGGACTCGGACCATTACGAGCTAATAATCTAATGGATAATTTACGGTACATTATTCCTAGCTACGGACTGCAATTATTAAACGGAGATAAGGTTGTAGAAGTCAAACAATCCGAGGTTAATAAAGGAAAAGCAGCCTTGCAACTGTTGGAAAAAGAAAAATTCGATTTTATTCTCGCGATCGGAGACGACTATACGGATGAAGACACCTTTAAAGTATTACCTGATAGTGCAATTACAATTAAGGTGGGAAATCACCTGTCGTCAGCACGTTTTTCCATAAAAAACCAATTAGAAGTTCGCGCTTTTCTTAAAAGCTTGGTCACATCTAGTTAGGTTTGATTCAAAAGGAAGGAAGGTTGATCTAACTTTTGTGAAATACGATATGCTGCATTCATTAGACCCACATGGCTATAAGCCTGTGGGAAATTGCCCCATTGGCTTCCGTCTTGTTCATCAATATCTTCACTAAATAACATCAAATGATTCCCGTAACTTAGCAATCGCTCAAACGTTTCTTGGGCTTCATCAATTCGACCTACGCTCGCAAGAGCCTCCACATACCAAAAAGCACAGATCAAAAAAGTTGTTTTTGGTTTACCAAAATCATCCGCGTGGAGATAACGGTAAAAAAGTCCTTCGGGCGTTTTTAATTCGCTTTCTAAGGCCTTAAGGTGATCTCTTGCACGTTGGGAATTCGGATCAAGATAATTCATCATAATTAATTGAAGTGTGCTAGCATCTAAGTGGGGACTCCCCACTGCATGCGTATAAACTTTTCGCTCTTCATCGTAGCAAGCTTCGATATATTTTTTTGCTCGGTCAATCAATCTTTTTGCTCGATCCTGAACTTCCTTATTGCCAATCAGTAACGCAATTTTCAGAGCAGCGTGACTGCCTGCCCATTGAAACAAATTACTATAGCAATGTTGGTTTGCAAAATTTCTGAACTCCCACAGCCCGGCATCTTCTTCATCAATTGTTCTTTCAATTTTATCCAGTAAGAAGGATACCCAGCGACTTGAGTCTGTACGTTCTTTAAAAACGAAACGATAATCGGTATATAATGGCAATACAGACAACATAGCTTGGCCATACACATCATTTTGAACATGTTCGTAAGCTTGGTTTCCAATTCGTACAGGCTGATTGTTCATATAACCTTTAAGGTGTGGCAAGGTTGTTTCGGTCAATATTTTAGCACCAGAGATACTATATAGCGGCTGAAATCTACCTTGTTCTTCATATGAAATATTAGCGATATAAGAAGCATACCGTTCCATTTCTTCGAAATGTCCGATATGGTTTAGTGCTGTTAATATATAAAAACTGTCTCGCAACCAACAGTATCGATAATCCCAATTTCGCCCTCCTCCGTCAAATTCTGGCAAACTAGTGGTTCCCGCCGCAATAATAGCACCGGTGTCCTCAAATTGATGAATCTTCAACGCTAGAGACGAACGGATGACTACCTTTTGATAAATCGGAGCTATTGTCGAGTGTTTTATCCAGAGACGCCAATAATTAATTGTCTCACGAAGAAAACGCTCTGCCGTACTTACTATTGGTGCTTCGAGAGGCACACCATACGTAAGAAAAATATAACGTGGTTCTGTTAATACAAATGCTTGTTCTTCCAATAAGTTCGTTACTGGAATATCTGTCGTAAGACGTATCGGTTCTGGCCCACCATGGAATTCGATATGATTACTTCCCCGATGCGTTGTGAGTTCCGTTTGCCCATAATTATAAGTGGGACGGCAACTAACTTTTATTTTAGGATTTCCCTCAATTGCTTCAATCTTACGAATTAACATTAACGGTTTAAAATAACGATCATATTGTTTAAATCGCGGACAGAAATCCGTTACACGATACGTACCATCGGATGCAGTTATTTCGGTCCGTAAGACGTTTGTGTTCTCTATATAATACTGGTCAGATTCAAAATCACCATGCTGTGGTTTAATCGAAAACGTGCCCCCACGTTCTTCATCGAGCATATTTCCAAAAACAAAAGAGCTATCGAACCGGGGCCAACATAACCAGGAAATATCCGTATTCTTATTTACATAGGCTAGAAATGCACAATTCCCGATAATTCCACTTTCGTAGGTCTTTCTTTTATTCATAATGGATTCTATTATAATGAAGTGTTTATATCACTCATTTTCGTCCAAATATCATGCCTCCAAATGAAATTTGTATTTTTGTAGAAAATAAATAATGAAGAGTTGTTATAATACGGCTTTTTATTTTAATAATAAAGATGTGAGTATACTTTCAACCGAGAAATTAGGTCATACATATGGTGATCGCTGGCTATTTCAAGATGTCTCTTTCGGCGTTCGACAAGGCGATCGAGTAGCTCTCGTGGGGGCCAATGGGACTGGAAAGTCGACGCTCCTAAAAATAATTGCAGGAAAAGAAGAAGCTAAGCAAGGAAAAGTTGTAACCGAGCGCGATTTATCGATTGGATATTTAGACCAAAATCCTGATTTTCAATCATTTAGTGATATAAACAGCTTTGTATTCAATGCCGAGAATGAACAGCAAAAACTGATCAGTCAGTATGAACGATTAATCAATAGCGACACTATTGATGAAAAAAAGCTCACAGATATTACCGATAAATTAAGTGCGTCGAACGCTTGGGAATATGAATATCAAATTAAAACAATTCTCGGCAGGCTTGGCATTACAGACCTCAACCAAAAAATTGAAAACCTTTCCGGAGGACAACAAAAAAGACTAGCATTGGCTAGGCTTTTAATTAATGAACCTGACGTATATATTTTAGACGAACCAACAAACCATCTCGACATAGAAACTATAGAATGGCTGGAAACTTTGTTGACATCCAATCAAAAAACAATTATTTTCGTAAGTCATGACCGTTACTTTCTAAATAATATATGCACGGAAATTCGCGAATTAGAAGATGGTGTAATCTATACCCATCATGGAAAATATGATCAATTTTTACAAAGCAAAGCCGAACGCGAAACAACGGAAGCTCTCACTCTGCAAAAAAATCGAAACTTATTAAAAAAAGAGTTAGAATGGATGAGACGGCAGCCACAAGCACGTGGCACTAAATCAAAAGCCAGAATCGAAGCATTCTACGATTTGGAGGACAGCACAAGGAATAAAAAATCACAAGACCCGTTAAAGCTCTCCGTCGAAATATCGAGACAAGGAGGGAAGATATTAGAGATCGAAAACGTCTACAAATCATTTGGTGGGCGACATATAATTAATGGTTTTAATTATGTGTTTAAAAAAGGGGATCGCATAGGCCTCGCTGGAAGAAACGGTACCGGAAAGTCAACTTTTCTAAACTTGATTACAGAAGAACTCCAACCGGATCAAGGTTCTATCAGCGTTGGCATGACTACCGTTTTTGGCTATTATCATCAACTAGGCTTACAATTACCGGAGGAAGTTCGAGTGATCGATATCGTAAAAAGAGTTGGAGAATTTATCAAAATGGGAAATGGCGAAGAAATCAGTGCTTCTCAACTGCTAACGCGATTTCTTTTTCCACCAGAAAAACAGTATGGGTTCGTAAATAAATTAAGCGGTGGAGAGAGAAAAAGACTGCAACTCCTTCAAATATTAATGAGGAACCCAAACTTTTTAATTCTCGATGAACCATCGAATGATCTGGATATTAACACACTCAATATACTAGAAGAATTTTTAGAATTGTATGAGGGTGTATTATTACTTGTGTCGCACGACCGCTATTTGCTCGACAAGTTAACAGACCAATTATTTATATTTACCGAGTCACCGGAAATTCAGATCTATAATGGCAACTACTCCGATTTTAAATCGGAGCAGTTACTCCAAGAAAAAAGTGAAAAAACAGAAAAGCGGAAAGCAACGGAATCGCACCAAGAGAAGGCAGCTATAGGTAGTCAACAAAAAAGAACTTTTAAAGAAAAAAAAGAACTTGAATCTCTTGAGCTTTCAATTCCTGAAATTGATTCCGAAATTAAGCGCTTAACAAAAGAAATGAACGAAATTTCAGACCACGAAGCGTTAATGAAGTTAGCTGATGAAATCAAAAATCTTACGGTTCAACTATCAGTGAAAGAAGATCGTTGGATCGAACTAATAGATAAAGAAAACTAATGTTCCACGTGAAACATTACAAATAGTGAGTATGTTTAAAAAATATAATGTAATCGTAGTAGGAGGAGGACACGCTGGTTGCGAAGCTGCAATTGCGGCATCGAATTTAGGTTCAAGTGTATTACTAGTCACAATGAATATGACTACGATAGCGCAGATGAGTTGCAACCCTGCAATGGGTGGCGTAGCAAAAGGGCAGATTCTCCGCGAAATTGATGCAATGGGAGGCCTTTCTGGCATGATCGCCGATAAAACAACGATACAATTTAGAATGCTAAATCGTTCGAAGGGTCCCGCAATGTGGAGTCCCCGTACACAAAACGACAGGATGCGTTTTTCTGAAGAGTGGCGTTTACAGCTCGAACAACGCCGCAATATCGATTTTTGGCAGGACACCGTAAAAGAAATTCTTGTTAAGAACGGACGCGCCGTCGGTGTAAAAACTTCACTAGGGATGGAGATCTCTTCCGATGCGGTTATTCTTACCAACGGAACCTTTCTAAATGGACTAATTCATATCGGAGAGAAAAAACTAGGGGGTGGTCGTGCAGGAGAAAAAGCCGCGACGGGGTTAACTGAGCAATTAGTAGAATTAGGATTTACATCGGGTCGAATGAAAACGGGCACACCGCCACGAGTAGATGGAAGGACGCTCAACTACGATTTAATGGAAGAGCAATGGGGTGATGAAAAGCGTGGACGTTTCTCCTTTTCAGATATTGCTCTACCAGAGGAACAACGTTGTTGCTGGATTACATACACTAATGATAGTGTTCATCAAACGTTACGAGAGGGATTCGAAAAATCCCCAATGTTCACAGGAAGAATTAAAGGATTGGGTCCAAGGTATTGCCCATCTATTGAAGACAAAATAAACAGATTTGCAGAAAGAGATAGGCACCAAATATTTGTTGAACCAGAAGGATGGAATACTGTAGAAATTTATGTAAACGGATTTTCTACTTCTCTTCCGGAAGATGTCCAATATAGAGCACTTCAAAAAATACCAGGTTTCGAAAACGCTAAAATGTTTCGGCCAGGTTACGCGATTGAATATGACTTTTTTCCCCCAATGCAACTCGATGCCACATTAGAGACTTTTTTAATCAAAAATCTATTTTTTGCGGGTCAAATCAATGGCACAACTGGGTATGAAGAAGCAGCTAGTCAAGGACTCGTTGCCGGTATCAATGCACACCAGCGAATTAACGATCATCATGAATTGATATTAAAAAGATCAGAATCATATATAGGTGTATTAATAGACGATCTCGTAACAAAAGGCACAGATGAACCGTATCGCATGTTCACTTCACGAGCCGAACACAGGTTACTACTTCGGCAAGACAATGCGGATGAGAGGTTAACCCCAATGGCGTTCCAATTAGGTTTAGTTTCTAACGAACGCTTCGATAAAGTAAATGAAAAAATTAAGAATACTAACCGCATTATTTCCTACCTTCAAAAGACATCGATTGATAAGGATAGTATCAATCCGATTTTAGAACGTAAACACAGTAGTCCACTAACGCAGAATATTAAAATGATCAACTTGTTAACTAGACCACAGTTGAATATTTACGATCTAGCGGAAGCACATCATTCGTTTAAAGAATTTTTACATCCATTAAACGAAGAAACTATTGAACAAGCCGAAATTAAAATAAAATACAGTAGTTATTTTGAAAAAGAAGTTGAACTTGTGAATAAAATGAAAAAAATGGAAGACCAGAGTATCAACCCGGATTTTGATTATTCGATTCTCAAATCCCTGTCGAAAGAAGCGCGCGAAAAATTGACACGAGTAAAACCACGAACCATTGGACAAGCATCGCGGATTTCGGGCGTGAAACCCTCAGATATTAGTGTTTTAATGGTTCATTTATCGTAACTGATTAAAAATCAATACATTACAGAATATAATAAACAACTTATTTTAAAGCGATGTCATCGATTATTTTAAAAAATATGACTTGTAGTATTAAAAAACATATAAATCGCTTAAAACGCTTAAAAATAAGTATGCGGGCGTTTACACTCTTTTTACTGATATTAACGGTAGGCTCATCGTTTATCACTGGTTGCGCCAGTATACAACAGCCTACTGGAGGTCCGAAAGACTCTATACCTCCGAATGTCATAAGTGAAACCCCTAAAAATCTTACACGAAATTTCACAACACGTGAAATAGTAATCGAGTTCGATGAATATATAAAGCTTAATAACCAATTTCAGGAATTTAGTATTTCACCAGACTTAGATGAGGCGCCCGAGTATAAAATCAAAAAGAAATCACTTATTATTACCCTTCCAGATACATTGGCTGAAAATACTACCTATTCTATTAACTTCGGAGAGGGACTGGTCGACTTCAATGAATCAAATCCGCTAGTGAATTATCGATATGTCTTTTCAACCGGAGATGAAATTGATTCCTTATCAATTTCAGGAACCGTCATCAACTCCATTTCTCTTGAACCGGAAACTGACATAAATGTACTCCTAATTCCTGTTTCACAAGATTCGATTTTCGGAAAAAGAAAAGCAAATATTTTCACCAAAACAGATAGTTCGGGTAATTTCACTTTACAGAATTTAAGTGAAACTGCATATCGTATTTATGCGTTGAAAGAAGAAGCTTCAGATAGAATTTATAATAACCCAGGAGAGCTGATAGCATTCCAACAGGACAGCATATACCTTGACCGGAATATCACGGGAATTAAACTTAAAACATTCAAAGAAATACCGAAAGACTTCCGGGTACTTGATAGAAAGATAGAAAGCAGCGGGAGAATTATGTTCGTATTCAATAAATCGCTAAAGAATCCTTCGTTAACAATATTAGACGATAACGAACTAAATACTAATAAAATAGCTAAATTCACACCGACGCGAGACAGTGCTTACATTTGGCTACCAATACTTGAATTCGATTCCGTTAATGTGGAGATAGCCGACGAAAACATCGCGCTTGATACGATTACCTTAAGACGGAACCAAAACGACGAATATGATCGTTCCATTACGATTACTGATAATTTAAGCAATCAACGAGTAGACCAAGTCCGGAATGTTATTTTTACAGGATCAGCACCTATCCAATCGGCAGATCTATCCAAAATTACTCTAATAGAGGATACTACAGCTCAAACTAACTTCCAATTATCACTCGATAACGAGAATATGAGGAAGGCCTATCTACGATATAGATGGAAACCAAAAAGGACCTATATACTTGAACTACAAGAGGGTGCATTTATCGGTCGCTTTGGAGAATTATCTAAAGCAGGGCAAAGAAAATTCACATTCGATGATTCGGGTAACTATGGAGATATTGTCTTAGATATTAAGCTACCCGATTCTAATAATTATATTGTCGAAGTAATAAAAGAAGATAAATCACAGGTTATAAAAGCAGATGTAATCAACCGCTCGCAAAAAATCACATACAAACAATTACCCGGTCAGAACTATACAGTACGCGTAGTTTACGACGAAAACAAAAATAATAAATGGGATACAGGTAATCTCGAAACAAAAACGCAACCAGAAGAACTATGGTATTGGAATAAAATTATCACAGTCCGACCGAACTGGGAACAGGAAGAAATTGTAACCGTACCTAGTTTGGAAACAACAAAAACTTTAATTCCGGAAAACAAACCAGATACTACGAATCAAAGTAAATCAAAGGATGATTCTAATAATCCATTAAATGAACCTTATATAAAATCGGGTACCGTAGTTCCTGCGACAAATCAAACCAATTCCCAGCAACCAGAAGAAAAAATAATTGAGGGTGTCGAAACACGAACAGAAGAAGAAGAAGTTCAGAAGTATTAATCTTCTTTGAACCAAGTTGAGTACATGACATAGTTATGAGGTAGTTTATCAAGCATCTCTCTTTGTTCATTTGTAATTGCTTTTATCTTTTTAGCAGGGATACCGGCGTATATATAACCTGATTCACATCGAGAATACTCTAATACAACAGCGCCTGCCGCTATGATTACATATTCCTCTATGATGGCATGATCCATAACAATCGCGCCCATCCCAACTAATACATGATCTTTCAAATCACAGCCGTGTATAAGTGCTTGATGCCCCACCGAAACGTAATTCCCTATTTTTGTTGATGCACCTTTGTAAGTACAGTGGATAACCGAACCGTCCTGAATATTACAATAATTACCAATCCTAATTGAATTAACGTCACCTCTAACGACCGCATTAAACCAAATAGAACAAAACTCTCCAACAACGACGTCTCCAACAACTGTAGCATTATCAGCTATAAAACAAGTTTCCGAAATGCTAGGCCGAAGGCCTCTTACCGAACGTATAAGTGCCATAATCTATTTAAAAAATTGTATCATGAATTTCCTGAGCATGCTTAGCGTAATCAGTTGTAAAATGTAATCCTCTGCTCTCTTTTCTAAGTAATGCACTTTTAATAACAATGAAAGAGACTTGAATTACGTTCCTTAATTCGCAAAGTTTCACCGAAAGGCGTGTATTTTTATAAAAGCTCTCGGTCTCCTCATACAATAAGCCCAATCTCCTCATAGCACGATCCAAACGAAAATCAGAACGGACTATGCCTACGTAATCACTCATAATCTTTTGAGTTTCGCGTAAATTATGCATAACCAAAATATCCTCGTTAGAAAGTTGCGTATTGGATTCATCCCAATCCGGAATATTAGTTGGAAAATTATAAGTACTAAATTTCCTCGAAGAATCCTCATAAATTCTGTGCGCAAAAACTGTAGCCTCTAATAAAGAGTTTGATGCTAATCTATTAGCACCATGCAAACCTGTAGATGCACATTCGCCACATGCATAGAGTCTATTAATACTTGTTTTTCCCCATTCATCTACACAGATTCCACCACACAAATAATGTGCAGCTGGAGCCACTGGAACATAATCTTTCGTTAAATCAATTCCAATACTTAAACATTTCGCGTATATATTAGGGAAATGAGATAATATCTCGTCTTTTGATCGATGCGTAACATCTAAATAAACATAATCTTCTCCTGATTTTTTCATTTCTGCATCAATCGCACGTGCTACTATATCTCTGGGTGCAAGTGATCCACGATCATCATATTCATACATAAATTCATCCCCATTCAACCGCCTTAATATAGCACCAAACCCTCTCAATGCTTCTGAAATAAGAAATGCTGGATACTCACCCGGATTGTAAAGAGATGTAGGATGAAATTGTATGAACTCCATGTTTCTAACCTTTCCTTTTGCGCGGTAAACCATTGCTATTCCATCGCCCGTTGCTATTACCGGATTGGTTGTACTTGAATAAATGTGGCCGGCACCACCACTGGCCATAACGGTGACTTTACTCAAAAACTTTTCTACTTTATTATCCTTAGTATTTAATGCGTAAATACCGTAACAATCTATATTTTCCGAATCTTTACCCACATACTCACCCAAATGATGTTGTGTAATCAAATCTATAGCAAAGTAATGGGTTAATACCGTAATATTCTTATTGTCATGTACCTTAGCCAGTAAAGCTCGCTCAATCTCAAAACCGGTAATATCTTTATAATGAAGAATCCTATTTTCTGAATGTCCTCCCTCTTTCGCAAGATCGTATTGTCCCGTTCCCATTTTATCAAAATGGGTTCCGTACTCGATAATTTCTTGCACTCGCGATGGCCCTTCCTTAACAACTATTTCCACAATATCAGGGTCGCATAATCCGTCTCCAGCAGCCAGAGTATCAGCGATATGCTTTTCAAACGAATCAGACTTATCAACAACCGCTGCTACACCTCCTTGTGCATACTTCGTATTGGATTCATCTTCATTTGATTTCGTAATGATAAGAACCTTACCATGTTGCGCAGCTTTTAGCGCGTAATTTAATCCGGCTATTCCTGAACCGACAACTAAGAAGTCAACATTGTGCATTAAAAAAAAATCTATTTACTATTTATTCACGATCACGGTGAATAACCCGATGATATATGTGAAATGAATGTGAATTAATCGTTAACTAAAACTCTCAAACAATAAAATTAGACAAAAAACATAAGTACTGAACAAAACACATACAAATTATACAGCGAAAATAGTCATTTATTAACGTTCGTCAGCTCTTACTTTATTCCACATAACAACTTTTCTAAATAAATATTTGAAATGAACTATCGTTATATATCAGTATTTTACAAACGAGCACCTGTTAACAACCTGTGGATAAAAATAGAATAAACAAAATAACAATTTTTAAACCTCTTATCTTTTCACAATACCAACATCCTAATAAACAATAAGATTCTTTTATAAAAATAAATTATTATTTATTGTTGGCTATGTGGACAAGAGGGTTGGCTCTAAAAGCGGTAATTCATTTTCTTTATGTATTTTTGTGAAAGGGACAATATAAAAATGGAAACAGGATACGAGATTGATTTAAATGAAAAAGGATTTATTGATGAACCGATAGATCCGAGTTTAGATATTGTAAAAGCTATACAACAGCTGAAAATGGAAAAGAACGCTGTTATTTTAGCTCATTATTATCAAGAATCAGAAATACAAGATATTGCGGACTACATTGGAGATAGTTTGGGCTTATCACAACAAGCTGCGAATACCGAGGCGGATGTGATTGTCTTCGCTGGGGTTCATTTTATGGCTGAAACAGCTAAAATCTTATCGCCAAGCAAAAAAGTATTATTACCAGATTTAAAAGCTGGTTGCTCTTTATCCGATAGTTGTCCACCGCATTTGTTTGCTAAATTTAAAGAGCAATATCCCGATCATTTAGTTATTACGTATGTTAATTGCACAGCAGAGTTGAAGGCGTTAAGTGATATTGTATGCACTTCATCCAATGCGGTTCAAATAGTGGAAAGCCTACCGGACAATCAAAAAATTATCTTTGGTCCCGATAAAAATTTAGGTGATTATGTCATAAAAAAAACCGGCAGAGATAATATTGTACTTTGGAATGGTGCATGTATGGTTCATGAGATATTTTCGGAAGAAAAAATAGAAGCGATTCGGGAAGAATATCCCGAAGCAAAATTAATAGCTCACCCAGAATGCGAGAACCATATATTGGATAATGCCGATTTTATTGGTTCAACGTCAGGACTACTAAAATATACTAAAGAAAATCCTTCTAAGGTGTTTATCGTTGCGACCGAGAGTGGGATTATCTATCAGATGCAAAAAGCTAATCCAGACAAAACTTTCATTCCTGCACCGCCAACAAATGCTTGTGCATGTAATGACTGTCCTCATATGAAATTAAATACCTTAGAGAAGCTCTATAATTGTATGAAATATGAGTTACCTGAAGTTACCTTGGAACCGAAACTAATTGAACGAGCTCGTAAACCGATCGAACGTATGTTAGAAATTTCTGCACGTTTGGGATTATAAGCTCATTCTTTATATTAATATAAGCTCATATGTTTGACAATAGCGAGAGAACAAATTTAGAAGAGTTAGGGGAATTCGGGTTAATTAGACACCTGACTGAAGCCATTAGCCTTAGCCAACCAACTACAGTAAAAGGCGTAGGCGATGATGCTGCCGTTCTCGATTTCTCTAATAAAAAAACGCTAATATCTACTGATCTTTTATTAGAAGGTATTCATTTTGATTTACGTTATGTTCCTTTAAAACATCTAGGCTATAAAGCTGTTCAAGTGAACCTTAGTGATATTTATGCTATGAACGGAATGGCTTCGCAAATTACGTTTTCTATTGGGTTGTCGAGTAAGTTTCCATTGGAAGCAATAGAAGAGATTTACGAGGGCGCGTTATTAGCATGTAAACATTATCAAGTCGATCTTATCGGGGGGGATACTTCATCATCTGCGCAAGGTTTAGTTATTAGTGTTACCAGTATTGGTTATGTTGACGAAAATAAGGTAGTCTATCGAAACGGAGCGGCGGAAGGCAATCTTATCTGTGTTTCTGGCGATTTAGGTGCTGCTTATGTTGGCTTACAATTACTAGAGAGAGAAAAGAAGATATTTCTCGAAAATCCTAACATTCAACCAGATTTAGAGGGTAAAGACTACATCGTAGAAAGACAATTAAAGCCCGAAGCGAGAAGGGATGTTATTGAACTTTTGGACGAAAAAGAAATATTACCTACTTCCATGATCGATATATCAGATGGGTTAGCTTCAGATATATTGCATATATGTTCTCAATCTAAAAAGGGCTGTAAAATATATGAAGATAAAATACCAATCGATCAGATGACTTTTGATACAGCTTTTGAATTCGGATTAGATCCAACTGTCTGTGCGTTGAGTGGCGGGGAAGATTACGAACTGCTTTTTACGATTTCTCAAAATGACTATGAAAAGGTGAAAAATTTGATGGATATTACGGTGATAGGTCATATCACTGAGGAAGCAGCCGGTTGCGAGTTAATATCAAAATCCAATAAGGTTCATCCACTTAAAGCTCAAGGATGGAACGCCTTTAATAAATCAGAATAACATATTTTAAATAATATTTTTATCGCAGGATTTTATCAGTCTTCATCTAATAAGCTAGGATCGAGCTGTTTAGTTGTTTTTGCACCAAGTTTTTTTAATTTTTCAATTTTCGAAATGAGATTACCACGACCGCTATCCAACTTTCGTCTAGCTTCTTCGTGAGTCCTACTTAAAATTGAAATCTGTTTTTCAACTTTATCCATATCTTCGATAAAACCGACAAACTTATCATACAGCAGCCCTGCTTCCCTGGCAATTGCTATCACGTTTCTGCTTTGTTTCTCTTGTTTCCAAAGACCAGCAATGGTTCGTAATGTAGCTAAAAGAGTGGATGGACTAACTAAGACAACTCGTCTGTCCCAAGCAAAGTTGAAAAGATCGTTGTCCATACTGATAGACATACTAAAGGACGACTCTATAGGAATAAACAATAGTACAAAGTCCGGCGAATTTATTTGATAGATATCGCAATAATTTTTTGAGGACAAATCTACTATATGATTTCTAAGTGATTGTAAATGTTGTTTCGCAAAAGATGCTTTCTCTTCCTCCATCTCTGTAGCTACCCACCGCTCGTAAGCCACTAAAGATACTTTTGAATCGATTATTAAGTTTTTATTATCGGGTAAGTCGATAATGGCGTCTGGCTGTAGTCGTTTACCTTGATTGTCCGTGAAACTAGCTTGTAAATGGTATTCCTGATCTTTCAACAAGCCAGAGCGTTCCAGTATGCGTTCTAAGATAATTTCTCCCCAATTTCCTTGTTTTTTACTGCTCCCTTTTAGTGCTTTAGATAGGTTATTCGCTTCATCTTGTATTTGCTTACTTTGTTCTATCAGTAAATCTACAGCCCCTTTCAGGGAGTTTCTATCTTTGGTTTCTTCATTGTAGACTCGTTCTACTTTGTCCTCAAAACTTTTTAAATTTTCTTTAAGAGGATTTAAGATTTGAAAGATATTTTTTTGGTTAGTTTCCGTAAATCGCTCAGACTTTTCTGTAAGAATCTTATTAGCTATTATTTCGAAATCCCTTACCATTTGAGTTTTCAGATCATCTATTTCCTTACGTTGATCCCTAATTTTTTCTGCCTGTGCGTCATAATATGATTGTGTCTTATCTAAATTCTTTTGTACTTCTAGGTATTTATCTCTTTCACTTTCTAAATCGTTCTGTAATGCAATGATTTGTTGTTTCAATAGCGAGGTCATTGTCTCTTTTTCTTTCTCTAATCCGTTGACTTCCTGTTCAGAACGAGCAAGATCTACAATGAGATTTTCTCTCTCATTGTTCATTGCTTCTATTTTGGCCTTGTAACCGTTGGATATTCTTTTAATAATAAGTAGAAAAATCACGACCGTGCCGATTAACAATAAAAAATGTAGTAAATAATCCATTGATAAATTTATTAGTATTACAAAGCTAATAAATTTAGTTTACCAATAAAATCGGATATTTTGTCAGTTTTTTCCAAAACACTTAGTAAATGTGAGAAAACTATTACGTTATTATTTATCCGATTAGGTTTTTTTGCGCTATTTTTATTGCGGTATATAAATTGATAATGGTTTTTGTAAAACACTAAAACAAAAAGGAAAATAAAATGGGATTGATATTATTTATCGTCATTGCAATCATCAGCTTTGGCGTGCAATGGAAGTTTAAAAATAAATTTAAAAAGTATTCGGAGACTCCGCTCATGAGCGGAATGAGTGGAAAAGATATAGCATTAAAGATGCTTCATGACAATGGTATTTATGATGTACAAGTACAATCCGCTCAAGGTAGATTATCGGATCACTACAATCCGGCCGACCGTACTGTAAATTTAAGTCCGGAAGTATACGAAGGAAGAAGTGTCGCCGCTGCCGCCGTTGCAGCACACGAATGCGGACACGCTGTTCAACATGCTAAGGCGTATTCGTGGTTAACGTTGCGTTCAGCAGTCGTTCCAATAGTGAGCATCGCGTCCAATTTAACTTCGGTAGTATTAATGATTGGTATTTTCATGTATTTCGCTTCAGGAAATATTCTTTTACTAGGTATTGGAGTGGCTGCTTTGGCCATTACAACTCTATTCGCATTTATCACACTACCGGTTGAATTTGATGCTTCTAAACGTGCTCTAGCATGGTTAGATATGAATCCATCAGTTATGGGTGATAGTATTGAGCATAGAGGTGCTAAAGATGCCTTAAAATGGGCTGCTATGACTTACGTAGTTGCTGCATTATCAGCTTTAGCGACATTAGCATACTATGCAAGTTTCCTGTTTGGCGGACGTGACTAATAGAAGATGTCTGTCAAATAATAAACGTAACATTAAAAGAAAAAGGATAATACATTGTTCATGTATTATCCTTTTTCTTTTAATGGTCAACAGTAATATTCCTAAGGATTAGATAATAAATTGGTTTACATATTACCGCATTCCTTCCGCATTTCACCCGCATTCCATCCGTATTTTAGGCTCAAAATGCGGATTTGATATATATGAGATAGACTTGGATTTTCGGATAAGGTAAGACAAGAGTTTATGAAGTTATTAAAGACGTTGGGTCAAATAATAGTCTTCCTTGGATGTCATAATTACTTTTTCTTCTCTTTTTTTATCCGGATAGCCCATCAGATGCAATACGCCATGGATCATGACTCGATGGAGTTCGTTATCAAAATTAATTTGAAACTTTTCTGCATTTTCAATAATCCGGTCAATGCTAATAAAAATATCACCTGAAATGATTTCGCTAAGCTCGCTATTATCAAAGGTTATGATATCTGTGTAGGTATCATGTTTTAAATACTCTTGATTTATTTGCAACAAATAGCCATCTGAACAAAAAATGAAATTTAATTCCCCGAGCTTAAAACCTTCATTTTCTATCGATTTTCTGATCCATTTTCGTATTTGGATCTTATTCTTTAAGGTAAATTGAATATCTTCGTTGAAGAAATTAATTTTCTGACTCATAATATGCTGTTTATTCAGCGAATTTATAGTTTTTTATTTCAACTTTCCACTGACACAGATTCTTTCGTTTTAATCTTATCTTTGCCAGTCTATGAAAGCAGAATTTTATAATCCATTTGAAGACTTTACCTTTGATGGCACGCGCTGTTTTTTAACTGGGGAGAAGTTAGAAAGACCTTTATATTTTCCGGTCTTCCCACGTTGGATACTAAAAGAATACGGGCTGGAAGAAATGGCGTTTAAAATGCTAGATGAAAATTTTAAACGCTATGGTGAGCTTACTCTTCCTTGTTGCAGCGAAGTTTATAATCGTCTAGAAATTCTTGACAGACAAGCCGAAGAGGGTTTTAAAGGGGGATATGAGAAGGTCGTCCGGTTAGATTCGGTCTTTCTTTTCAAATGGATTGCTAAATGGGTATATGGAATTATTTTCAATGAAATTCAGATGGGTATCCGCCAACAAGTAATGAGCGGAGAACCGTTGAATTTTTCTCAAACCTTAATGCATAAATTTAAGAACCTTCATACGATGCTCCAGTCGCTTATTTACGATGTTGAGTTTGAAAGTCAGAACCCTTTTAGTATACGGGTTTTTGAGATAGACAGCCCAGAAGACACATATAATTACCGCGATGAAATTAATACACTGGTATTCTCTTTGAAAGTGAAGAATCTTGGTATTATCGCTTGTTTACAGGATAACGAAGCAAATCTTCGCTACCATGAACAGGTTCTAAAAGATGTGGAAGGCGAAAAGTTGCATCCTATTCAATTCGAAGAATTATGCGGGCGGTTTTTTTACTCTAGTTATCTATTTAACCGTCTTCCAGACTATATGATTTCATTTTTAGAAAATAAACTGTATATCGAACCGATGTCTCTTTTGGGCGTAAATTCGAGACCAGTTTTTGATCACTGGCAAGTGAAAACGTATGGACAGGTATTGGAAAATTTTTGGAAACCATGGGGGTATACTTTATTTGAAATTATCAAAGATCCAGAAAATCCGATGTCTTTTATTTATAACGAGGACAGGGAATTTATTCAAGTAAAGGATGGAGATATTCCAACCATCTCTGTATCTAATTAGAAATTCTTCAGTCTATGTAAAACTTGGGTTAAAACATGTTACCCAGTTCATTTATAAAGTTTCCTAGAACCTGCGGATAAAGAATGATCGTAATAGCGACTCCTGTTAATGCTCCGTAAAAATGGGCATCGTGATTAATGCTATCATTAGCTGAGTTTGCCGCCCAAACACAATATGCCAAATAGAGTGGCCCAAAAATGACGGCCGGAATTGGTATTGGGATGAAAAAGAGATAGATGGACATACTCGGGTCAAATAATATATAACTAAAAAGTACTGCCGAAATAGCTCCCGAAGCACCAAGGCTATGATAACCGTAATTGTTTTTATGCTTAAAAATCGTAGTAATGTCGCTCAAAATTAAAGCTAACACATAAATCACAAGAAACTGGATATGTCCCCAGGAGCTCACGCTCGCTAAAATACGTTCCAAAGGAAATCCGAAAAAGAAAAATGTCAACATATTGAACAACAAATGCATCCAATCACGATGGATTACACCGCTGGTAATCACCGTATAAAGATTTTTTCCCCTGCTAACACTATAAGGGTGTAACATAAATTTTCCAAATAGTTGAGGGCTAGAAAAAGTATAGATACTGGTGATTAATGTAAATACGAGTATAAAGCTTGCGACAGGATTATAAAGAATGTATTCTTGCATTGTCTGTTCTGATTATTATCTGATTTTGAAAGGTAATAAAAATACTTCAATCCGGTATTTTAATCGCCGAACAAATTTAATTGCTTTCCTTTTTTGGGTATGAATAAATCGGTTCGAAGTGGACCAGGTGTCCTGCCTTTCATATAGCGGTCTTTAGCAATCTTGAACAGAGAGTGTATACTTTCGGCCAGATGACCATCGCCTCGCATCCTTCTGCTCCAATCACTATCATTTAAATGACCTCCATGCGAAGATTGAATGCCATGTAATATTTTTTCAGCGCGATCGGGGAAAGTTTTGTTTACCCAATCTGTGAATATATCAGCTATAGCACCATTTAGTCTGACCATGGTAAACGACGCAGAACAGGCGCCTGCATCGGCAGCAGCTTTGATCAATTTTGGCATTTCATCACTATTTAATCCGGGAATAATTGGTGCGCACATCAACATGACCGGGATTCCTTCTTTGCTGAGCTTTTCAATGACGTTAAGTCGTCCTTTTGCTGTAACTGTACGTGGTTCCATTTTTTGCCGCAAGCTTTCATTTAATGAATTAATTGTGATAGCAACGCTAATCAGATTTTTTGCCGCTAACTCCTTCAATAAATCGCTGTCGCGTAGGATAAGATTATTTTTTGTAATAATCGACACTGGGTGTTGATAATCATTGAAAATCTCCAGAAGTGATCTTGTAATTTTAAGCTTTCTTTCTATCGGCTGATAGCAGTCGGTATTACCTGAAAGGACGATGGTCTTTGCTATATACCCTTTTTTATTTAATGCATCCTCCAAAAGTTGTGCTGCATTGTGTTTTACAATGATTTTTCGCTCAAAATCTAATCCCGCGCTGAAACCCCAATATTCGTGTGAGTTTCGTGCATAA
Source organism: Albibacterium profundi (assembly GCF_042159835.1). Lineage (NCBI taxonomy): Bacteria > Pseudomonadati > Bacteroidota > Sphingobacteriia > Sphingobacteriales > Sphingobacteriaceae > Albibacterium > Albibacterium profundi. The sequence goes on from NZ_JBBVGT010000002.1 coordinate 1,224,867, forward strand.
CAGTAGATACAACCGTGTTCACAGCCCTGATAAGGATTGATGGACTGACTAAAAGAGAGATCCGGACTATTATTAATACTGATTATTTTTTTTGGGGTTTCCTTGAAGAATTTCGTCGGATTATTTTTAATGAACTCTTCATCGAGCCCCTCAACAAATTCTTGTACGTATTTCTTTTCCAAGAATTTGTTATTTGGGTTAATCTGCGATCCGCGACCTTTTATAAATTCAGTATGTATACTCATTCAATAAAAATCCTAAATATTTTAGTATTTTTGTTGAATGAGTATTTTTATTAAGCTTCGTGTTTTGTAGCGATAGAGTCGTCGAGAAGAAATACAAAAAGTTCACGCGGTCCGTGAGCACCCAGAACCAATGTTTTCTCAATATCTGCAGTTCTACTCGGTCCAGTAATTAAATTGACCATAGAGGGTAACTTGTAATTGTATTTCTCTTTCATAAAGTCTAGGCCATCTTTGATGTCTGGTAAAAGCTGTGATGTATAGGCTATAACGATGTGGATATGCGGGAAGATGGCCAATCTCCTTCCCATCGGCGTTCCGTTGCTGATTAGGATGCTCCCGTTTCGTGCTATGAGTGCTTCACAAAAGGTAATACCAGCATCTGCTTTATCAAAATCGGTATCAGTGCTGTAGTAGGGGAAGTCGTATTGATCCAACAGCTTTTTCAACTGTGGCTCCCAAGCATACATTTTTCGTAAAGTAAACTGGTCTGCTAGTAGGATCAAGTTCTCCACTAAGTCGAGTTCATCTTCACAGAAAATAAATTTTCCCGATACAGCAGAAAACTGTTTAGCGAATTCAATTTCCAAAGGTTCTGTAAAAGGAAGATAGAGGGACGTTTCTTCCATATTCAAATACGGATTATCTCTTTTTTGCAATAAAGCAGCCCTAACTTTTTTTAAGATTTTTTCTTTGGATGTGGATTGCTTCATAGTTTAGTCTCGCTTGCTGTATCGTCCTTTTCTGGCTTATCAAACGTATCGGAATTATCACCTACACCGTCATGGATCAAGTTCTCTGCAACCGGTTTCTGGTCGGCTTCATCGTTGCCGCTATTTACAAATTCGTCGTAAGCGGTACGTTTATCAAACGGTCGTTTGCCCAAGATTTCTTCGAGATCCGATTGGAATAAGATTTCTTTATCGAGTAATTTTTCGGCAAGTTTTTCTAAACCTTCTTTATTAGTTTGCAACAACTTCTTAGTCCGGTCGTAGCATTCAGCAATAAGCATACGAACTTCATCGTCAATCAGTTCCGCAGTTTTTTCAGAATACGGTTTACTAAATTGATTGCCTTCTTGAGCCTCGTTAAAAGAAACGTTTCCTATCCGGTGGTTCATACCATAGACTGTTACCATAGCATATGCCAGCTTCGTAATACGTTCCAAATCATTCTGAGCGCCCGTTGAAATTTTACCAAAAGTCAAGTCTTCTGCTACACGACCACCCATAGTCATACAGATTGAATCAATTAACTGTTCCGTAGTGTATAAGAATTGTTCCTTAGGCAGGTATTGTGCATATCCTAAAGCAGCTACCCCGCGCGGAACGATCGAAACCTTAACAAGCGGATCAACGTGTTCTAAGAACCAGCCGGCTATGGCATGTCCCGCTTCATGATAAGCTACAATGCGCTTTTCCTCAGGAGAGATAATTTTATTTTTCTTTTCAAGCCCACCAATTACCCGGTCGATCGCATCTTGGAAATCTTGCATATCTACAGCTTCTTTGGCCCTTCTAGCTGCAATTAGTGCGGCTTCGTTACAAACGTTGGCGATTTCTGCACCTGCGAAACCGGGCGTTTGAGCCGATAATTTTTTGGCATCGACGTCTGAAGCTAGCTTTATTGGTTTTAAGTGTACTTTAAAGATCTGTTCGCGACCTACGAGATCTGGTTTATCAATAGAGATCTGTCTGTCGAATCGTCCCGGCCGAAGTAGTGCGGCATCCAATACATCTGGGCGGTTCGTAGCTGCCATAATGATAATTCCAGAATCAGTTCCGAAACCATCCATTTCAACCAAGAGTTGATTTAATGTATTTTCCCGCTCATCATTCCCCCCCATCATACTATTTTTTCCACGTGCGCGACCGATAGCGTCAATCTCATCAATAAAAATTATGCAAGGTGCTTTTTCCTTGGCTTGTTTAAATAAGTCCCGAACGCGAGACGCACCAACGCCGACGAACATTTCGACGAAGTCAGAACCTGAAAGAGAGAAGAACGGAACCTGTGCTTCCCCTGCAACAGCTTTTGCTAACAAAGTTTTACCTGTTCCTGGCGAGCCTACTAATAATGCTCCCTTAGGGATTTTACCTCCCAAATTCGTGTATTTTTTTGGATTTCTAAGGAAATCGACAATTTCCATTACCTCCTGCTTGGCTTCTTCCAGCCCCGCTACATCATTGAATGTGATGTTAACTTGAGATTCTTTATCAAACAGTTTGGCTTTTGATTTACCGATATTGAAGATCTGTCCACCTGGGCCGCCACCACCGCTGCCCATTCTGCGCATAAGGTATATCCAAAATGCGATAAGCAACACAAAAGGCAATAAAGTCAATAACCAACCGGTCCATGGACTATTTCGCTCTTCTAACTTAACACTCACACGCTCATTGGCCGGTAAATCAGCTTGTGCTGCATTAAGCTTTCTCTCCAAAGCATCAAAAGAACCCTCTTGAAAGACATATTGTGGGCCTTGTGCGTTGCTTAGATTAAGCGGACTCTCTTGCGGTTGTACCTCTTTGTACTTGTCTGTTGATAGTTTGTCCTTTTTTATAAATACTTCTACTGCAATTAACTCGTTTTTTTTGTAAGCAATTAGATGATCTACATCTCCTGGCTTTAACATATGCTCTTCGAAGCGTTGATAAGTTATTTGTTTGGCGGTGTCACCACTGAAAACATATTGAAGTACGAAAAACCCTAATAATAGGATCATCCACAGCCACATAATGTTAAACCGAGGCGGTTTAGGCGTTATCTTTTTACTAGGTATTTTCTTATTACCTCTTGCCTGGTTTGAAAACTTTTCTTCCATTCTTAGTCTTTATATCACAACTTGTTGTTGTTTTTCTTTTTTATCTTAATATGATTATTTATTATTTTATGCGCTTTGGTAGTTTTCTGTTTTAGCGTCGCCCCATAGATCTTCGATGCCGTAATATGAACGTTTTTCAGTTTTGAAAATATGAACGACGACATCGACGTAATCTAATAAGACCCATTCTCCTAACTCATAACCCTCTTTTCTCCATGGGTTTTGCTTTAATGAATTATATATTTCCTTTTCCACGCTGTCTGCTAGGGCACGTACTTGCGTAGACGAGTCCGCATGAGCGATTACAAAAAAATCAGTTACAGATGCTTGAAGTTTTCTCAGATCAACACGCACAATTTCGTTCCCCTTCTTCTCTTGGAGGCCATGGACGGCTATCTCCGAAATATAAGTGGATTCATTAGAGTTTTTATTTTTTGTCATTAAAAATATTAGTTTTGACAATTATTAACATATAATAAGTACTCTTGCAAAGTAACACTTTTTCAGCATTTTTTTCGGGTCAAAAATTAATTACACTGAATGAGGTTTCATCTACAAATGACTACTTGAAAGATAGACTGTCAAAATCTGCGCCATTTAAGGAAGGGACTGTAATAATGGCAGTTGACCAGTGGAAGGGGCGAGGTCAACGTGGCAATAAATGGTTAAGCGAGCCCGGCAAAAATCTTACCTTTAGTCTCCTACTCAAGCCGACATTTTTAAATATAGAAAGGCAATTTGACTTAAATATTGCAATTAGCGTCTCCGTAATTCAGTGTTTACAGATGCTGCTTGGTAATCGGATATTGATAAAGTGGCCGAATGATATTTATATTGGTGACCAAAAGCTTGGTGGTATGTTGATTGAGAATACGATTTCTGGTGCGGAATGGAAAGAGTCTGTCGTTGGAATTGGTATTAATGTCAACCAAGATCATTTTGGAGAGTTGACTCGGGCTTGCTCTATAAAGCAATTATTACAGGAAGAATACATTATAACCGACTTATTGTACGAACTTTGCGGACGGATTGAAGCAAATTATCTTGAGCTGAAAGCAACAGGTATTTCACAGCTTAAGTCAATTTATATCCAACATCTTTTTGGACATAATCAAGTTCGTGAATATAGTATTGATGGTGTTCGGGTACTGGGAAAAATTATTGACGTATCCGGTGAGGGTCACTTGATATTGGACTTTCAAGGGCATCATGCGAGTTTTGACTTTAAAGAAATAGTATTTGTTTTTTAAATTTTGTTTATGAAGAAGTTTTTAGTATCGCTGGTTTTTAGCTTACTAAGCCTAAGTTCGATTGCACAGATTTATGATCCGGTCGATTGGAAGTTCAGCGTTAGAGATATCGAAGGCAATGAGGCGACTTTGGTAATCACGGCTCATATAGAACCAGGTTGGCATGTTTATTCCCAATTTATTGATGAGGGAGGACCGATCCCGACTAGCTTTAGATTCGATCCTGATGATGGATACGAGCTTAAGGGGACAGTGAGCGAAAGTCCGAAAGCGATCTCGGCTTTTGATCCGAATTTCAATATGCAGATTGCTTGGCATAAAACAAGAGTAGATTTTCGCCAGAAAGTTAAACTTAATGAACCAGTGATGACCATTAATGGTACACTTGAGTTCATGACTTGTAATGATACAAACTGTTTGCCGCCAGAAGAAGTTCCTTTTTCTATTGATATAGATGCTTCTGAATCGTTCGCATCATCGCAGTCTGCTCCCGCTGCTAATAATACCTCCAGCGAAGCCATTGTTGAAAATAAAGAGATTGCCTTGGATGTTGATGAGAAGAAGCAAGATACATTGGAAAGTCAACTTATAGCTGCCAGTCGGGATTCAATTGCCGAAGACACCTTGTTGGCAGCAGCCAACTCACGGGATGTAGTTGCACGGGATATGGAGGCGGAAACTACCAAATCCCAAGGTAATGAAGAAAGAAGTCTATGGGCTATTTTTATTGCTGGTTTAGTGGGGGGATTTGCAGCATTTCTTATGCCTTGTATTTATCCGATGGTACCTTTAACTACTTCCTTTTTTACGAAACAGAGTGGCAGTCGGTCGAAGGGTATTTGGAACGCAATTGTCTACGGTGTATCTATTATTGTGATCTACGTCGCATTGGGGATGGTTATCACATTGATATTCGGCGCCTCCGCTTTAAACCAAGCCGCTAGTAGCGCTTGGTTTAATCTCGCCTTTTTCGTCATTATCGTCATTTTCGCCATTTCATTTCTAGGTGCATTTGAAATTACGCTACCATCTCGTTTTGTCAATAAGATCGATAACCAGTCGAACCGTGGAGGATTGATTGGTATCTTTTTTATGGCATTTACATTGGCTTTGGTGTCATTCTCGTGTACTGGTCCGATAATAGGCTACTTGTTGGTAGAAGCTGTTTCTAAGGGCTCGTTATTAGGTCCTGCTGTTGGTATGTTAGGCTTCTCGGTAGCACTGGCGATACCATTCATCATCTTTGCGTTATTCCCAGCTTTTTTAAAAGAAATGCCGAAATCTGGTGGGTGGCTGAACACAATTAAAGTTTCTTTAGGGTTTCTAGAATTAGCTTTAGCCTTTAAATTCCTTTCAAATGTCGATTTAGCTTATCATTGGGGGATCTTAGATCGAGAGATATTTTTAGCTATCTGGATTGTCATCTTTGCGATTTTTGGGTTTTATCTAATGGGTAAAATTAGATTATCAGAAGCAGATCAAATTAAAATAATTTCTCTTCCCCGACTATTCGTAGCGATGTTGGTATTAACTTTTACGGTCTATATGGTTCCGGGATTATGGGGTGCACCGTTGAAAGGCATTAGTGCGTGGTTGCCTCCACAGCCCACGCAGGATTTTGATCTGAATAAATTAACCTACGGGGGTTTCAGCTCTGTAGAATCGGGCGGAGAATCGGCCGTAGAAAAGAAATATGCAGATATTTTCCATGCTCCGCACGGACTTGAAGCGTTCTACGATTATGAAGAAGGTTTAGCATACGCTAGGAAAGTGGGCAAACCTGCGCTAATTGATTTTACCGGATGGAGTTGTGTAAACTGTAGAAAAATGGAAGCGTCTGTTTGGCCAGAACCCGAGGTGCTTAAAAGATTAAAAGAGGATTATGTGCTTATTTCCCTGTATGTTGATGATCGGACGGAACTCGACGACTATGAAAAATACATTTCGGATTTTAGTGGAAAGAAAATCTCGAGGATTGGTCAAAAATGGAGTGATATGCAAGCTTCGGTATACGGTACGAATTCACAACCCTATTACGTTATCGTAGACCATGACGGCAATAAATTGGTTCCTCCGCAGGCTTTTAACTTGGATGTACAAAATTACGTAGATTTTCTTCAGTCGGGGATCGAAATGTTTAAAAAAAGTAAGTAAAAAATCCGTGTTTATAGTTAAGATTCCTTATTATAGCAGTTATATTAAAACACCAGCAGTACATGAATAAAATTAAAAGTATAGGCATTTTAACTTCGGGAGGTGATTCTCCTGGAATGAATGCTGCCATTCGAGCTGTAGTGAGAACAGCGTTATATTATGATCTAAATGTATATGGGATAACGCGAGGTTATGATGGATTAGTGAAAGGCGATATTGTTGAAATGGGAGCAAAGTCTGTTGCTAATATTATTCAGCGTGGGGGGACTATCCTTAAAACCGCTAGAAGTCAAGAGTTTCTTACCGTGGAAGGAAGAGCGAAGGCTCGCGAACAACTTCGTAAACACAATATAGATGCTTTGGTAGCGATTGGCGGCGATGGGACCTTTACTGGAGCTAAAGTGTTTATGGAAGAGCAGGATATACCGGTTATCGGAATTCCCGGCACAATTGATAATGATTTACAAGGAACTGATTTTACTATTGGTTACGATACGGCAATCAATACAGTTGTGGATGCAGTTGATAAAATACGTGATACAGCTGAATCACATGACCGCGTATTTATCGTCGAAGTAATGGGTCGAGATTCTGGTTTAATTGCATTGCGTAGCGGCATAGGAATAGGAGCTGAGGCGATCTTGATTCCGGAGGCTAAAATAGATTTTACCGATGTGCTCAACCGGATGGATAGCATACGTAAAAATAAGTCTTCAAGGATTATTATTGTTGCTGAAGGGGAGAATGAAGGAGGAGCATTTGAAACTGCAGAAAAGGTAAAAGGTCGTTTTCCGCACTATGATGTTAGGGTTTCCATTTTGGGACATATTCAGCGTGGAGGCAAACCTTCTTGTATGGATAGAGTGCTAGCGAGCCGCTTAGGTGTCGCCGCGGTAGAAGGATTGATTGCTGGCAAATCTGGTGAAATGGCGGGGATTATATGTGGCGATATTGCGTTCACACCCTTTGATAATGCCATTAAGCATATTCATACCGTGAACCCCAATTTATTGAAAATCGCTGACATTCTTTCTTTATAGTGGCTCTACCTGATTAGGTTTTACTCCTCTTCTCTCGATCTTGAAAAGTTGGGTGGGAACTATTCTCGTCCTCTTCAATTTCTTGTTGAACTACCCTTACTGCAAATTTGGAAGGATGTATTTCGCCACACTTTCGTTTGGTGTAAACCTTGGTAAACTCAGCACCGAAATAGAGGATAGCTGCGGTGTAGTAAACCCACAATAGGATAATAATAATAGCGCCTGCCGCCCCGTAGGCACTTTCTGGTGCGGTATATTGCATGTATAGGCTAATTAAAAATTTCCCGCCGATAAAAAGTAACGCAGTAAAGATAGCGCCACTCCTTACATATTTCCATTTTACCTGGGCGTCGGGTAGAAATTTAAAGATGATCGCAAATAAGGACGAAATCACGAGAAAGGTTATTCCGAAATTTACTAAGTTGAACAAGGGACCCATGATGTCTGGTAATATCTTGATTAGATAATCACTTAATATTTCAATAATCGTACTAACTAATAACGATACGATTAATAGGAACCCCAAGCCGATAATCATAGAAAATGAAAGGACGCGGTCGAGCAACATTTTCCTCCATCCTTTCTTGGGTTTGGCTTTGACTCCCCAAATAGCATTTATCGAATCTTGGATTTCGATGAAGACGGTTGTTGAGCCAACAATCAGTGTTCCAACTCCAATTATAATCGCCATTCCTGATTTTTCAGATAGGCTGATCTGTTTAATAATGTCTTGAATTTGGGCAGCGGCTTTGGCTCCAACAAGCTCATTTATTTCCGAGAAAATCTGGCCGTTAGTGGCATCTTCGCCATAGAAAAACCCGACAGTCCACATGAGAATGAGTATAACCGGTGCCAAAGAAAAAATAGTGTAGTAGGCTAAAGATGCACTTTTTTTCATCACCTTGTCGTCTGAAAAACCTGAAAATGTTTCTTTAAGGAGTGAAAAAATACTTGTGAAGAATTGCTTATTTAACGCCATATACTAACTCAGTTTTAAAGGATAAACGGTGAGATCGTAATTTGGTTTGTATTATCTTTGGGAGAAAGCAATCAATTCAAGGTCTTTCGGGCTCATATTAAATCTTTCTCCAATGTCTTTATTCGTTAGTGAACCTTGATATAAATACACAGCATTACGTATACCCGGCCGATTCCAAATGAGATTCATCATGCTGCCTCGTTCGCCTATCTCTAAAAGAATAGGAGTGAAAATATTGGTTAATGCATAGGTTGCAGTACGTGCTACTCGAGATGCAATGTTGGGAACACAATAATGGATGACGTCATGTTTCCGGAATGTAGGTTTTAAATGATTTGTGATCTGTGATGTTTCGAAACAACCGCCCTGATCAATGCTTACGTCGATCAATACAGAGTTAGGTTTCATTTTTTCAACTGTGGCCTCATCAATAATGCAAGGACAACGCCCATTATTGGAGCGTACTGCCCCGATGACAACATCTGAGTTAAGCACTGCTTTGCGTAGGACTATCGGTTGAATAACGGATGTAAATACTAAGCTGCCAATATTGGTTTGCAGTCGACGCAGCCTGTAAATGGAACTGTCGAAAACTTTAACTTGTGCGCCCAAAGAAAGGGCTGTTCTTGCTGCATACTCAGCAACTGTGCCCGCGCCGAGGATAACTATTTCTGTTGGCGGAACACCGGTAATGCCTCCCAACATCAGGCCCTTTCCTTCGAAAACATTGCTAAGATATTCAGCAGCAATTAGAACAGACGTTGCACCGACAATCTCGCTCATGGCACGTACCACAGTTAGGATGTTCCCCTCGTCCCGTAGATACTCATAGCTAATGGCCGTAATCTTTTTCCTCATCATAGCTTGGAGATGGTTTAGGCTTAGGAGGGAAGGTTGTTGTGATGAAAAAAGAACCTGCCCGTTTTTCATCAAATCGATCTCTTCCATCGTTGGAGGCGCGATTTTCACGATGAAGTCTGCTTTGTATACACTCGCTTTATCAGGTACAATTTCAGCTCCTTGTTCGCTGTAATGGTGATCAAGAAAGTTTGCTGATTTCCCTGCACCACTCTCCATCACTACTCGATGTCCATTTTCTACTAGAAGTGCGACTGATAGTGGAGTAAGAGCAATCCTCTTTTCCTGAAACGAGACTTCTTTTGGAATTCCGATAAATAACTCATTTTTTTTCCTGCCCGTTTCCTGCAACATTTCTTGTGGTTGCCTCAATGCCTGTTTAGCTAATTTGGAAAACTCATTCATACATGAAATTATTCATAAACGGGGATTAAGATACGAAAAAGAAACCGTAAATATTTTAAAACGAACGCAGAACTAATCTAATAACTTGATTATACGAGTTTCAGAGCCAGTTACTTCTATCTTAACAGAAAGTGCGTCATCGGGGATGAGATTGGATATTTTCTGTGGCCATTCGATGAAACAATAATGGCCGGAATAGAAATATTCCTCATATCCTAAATCATAAGCTTCTTTCTCATCTTTTATCCGGTAAAAATCGAAATGATAGACAGGCCCATCAATCCCGCGGTATTCATTTACGATTGAGAATGTTGGACTACTTACATTTTCTTGTACTCCAAGATACCGACAGAGAGCTTTAATGAATGTCGTTTTTCCTGCACCCATCACAGCATCAAATAAGAAAATTCGACTTTTGCTATTGACGGTCTCAAGAATTTTCTGGGCAGCGTGATGCAGGTCCTCTGGATTATTAACAACTATTTCTTTCAATTTACTTCGAACTATATGTTATATATGGAATGATAACCTCCTCCATTGAAATGCCTCCGTGTTGGAATGTCTCATTATAATAATTGACAAATTGATTATAGTTATTTGGATAGACAAAATAGGTGTCTTCTTTAGCGAAAATAAAACTGGAGCTAACGTGGAGCTTAGGAAGCATCGCATCATGTGGGTTTTTAATATGGAACACGTCCTTTGCGATATAATTGAGGTTCTTGCCTTGTTTGTATCTCAGGTTTGTGTTCGTATTTCTGTCGCCGATTACTTTACTCGCATGTTTCACTCGTATTGTTCCGTGGTCGGTTGTGACTACAACTCTGACATTTTTTTGCGATAATTTTTTGATGGCCTCTAGCAAAGGCGAGTGTTCGAACCAAGATAGCGTCAAAGAACGATAGGCAGACTCGTCGTTTGCAAGCTCACGGATCATGGCCATATCAGTCCGAGCATGGGATAGCATATCAACAAAGTTATAAACTAACACATTGAGGTCATTATCCATTAGGTTGTATATGTTATCGGCTATTTCACGACCCTGTTCTAAAGTAAGGATCTTATTGTATGAAAATTTGCTGCTTTTCCGTAATAGTCGCTTAATTTGGTCGGCTATGAAATCTTCCTCATGCAGGTTTTTTCCGCCTTCATCTTCATCGTTCTGCCACATATCTGGATATCGTTTTTCCATATCCAATGGCATTAATCCACTAAATATAGCATTTCGAGCATATTGGGTAGCAGTAGGAAGGATACTATAATAATGGTCTTCATCATCCAAACGGAAGTAATTGCTGATGATATTATTGATAATACGCCATTGGTCATAGCGTAAGTTATCGATTAAGAAGAAGAACGTCGGTTTATCGGTTTCTAATGATGGGAATAATTTTTTAGAAAAAAGTTGATGAGACATAACCGGTCCATCCTCAGGTGACTTTATCCAGTCGAGATAGTTGTTTTCGATAAACTTTGAAAACTGGGCATTCGCTTCTGCCTTTTGTAAGGTTAATACTTCGTGCATACCTGCATCTTCCAGTTTCTCTAATGATAGTTCCCAGTAAACTAACTTTTTATAGACCTCTGCCCACTGTTCGTGATTCAAGCGGTCGTTGAGGGTCATACCCAGTATTCTGAAATCCTGCTGGTATGCTGTAGACGTTTTTTCGCTTACCAAGCGTTTATTTTCAGTAAGCTTTTTGATTGTTAAGAGTATCTGCTTGGGATTAACGGGCTTTATTAAATAATCATCTATTTTTGATCCAATAGCATCTTCCATCAAGTGTTCTTCCTCGTTTTTTGTGACTAGAACCATCGGTACCGCCGGGTTGATACTTTTCAATTCAGCGAGCGTTTCAAGTCCGGTTAATCCCGGCATATTTTCGTCTAGAAAGACTAAATCAAAGTACGCATTTTTGAAGGCATCGACCGCATCTCTTCCATTTGTAACCGTTTTAACAAAGTATCCTTTTTCGTTTAAAAGAAAGATATGGGGTTTTAATAAATCTATTTCGTCATCTGCCCACAATATGTTGGTTTCTTGCATTGTCTTATTTTTATTTGTAAGTTCACGAACTTAAGGGAATGTTAGCTGATCTCGCTTATTTTTAACAAAGATTAACAAAATATTTCCGTCTACCGTAAATAAAAATAGGTATTTACTCAACCTTATGCAAACGAAAGCTAAACGTCTCTTGTCTCTCGATGTTTTTCGAGGTGCGACTGTTGCTGCAATGATATTAGTGAACAACCCCGGCAGTTGGGGAAATATTTACGCAACCTTGAAGCATGCGGAGTGGAACGGATGTACGCCGACAGATTTAATTTTTCCATTTTTTCTTTTTATTGTAGGTGTCTCAATAGCCTATGCATATGGTACTAAGAAGATGGATAAACCCCTACACCCGGCGTTGTTATTAAAAGCCGGTAAACGGACGCTTATCTTGTTTGGTTTGGGGCTGATGCTGTCTTTATTCCCACGGGTTTTCGTTGATCCGATCGGGGCTTTTGAAGTTGTGCGTATACCTGGCGTTTTACAAAGAATTGCCGTCGTCTTTTTTATTTCCGCATTTCTTTTTCTTAAGCTACCACCCAAGAAAATCTTATTTGTTGGCGTGGCCCTATTGGTAATTTACTGGATTATTATGACGTTTATTCCTGTACCCGGTATCGGTCCTGCGAATCTTGGTAAAGAAACCAATATGGGTGCATGGCTTGATCGGACACTCTTAACAGAGGCACACTTGTGGAAGTCCGTGAAAACATGGGATCCAGAAGGTATTTTAAGTACAGTTCCTGCAATTTCTACGTGTTTATTTGGAATTTTGGTGGGCGTTTATTTAAAGAGAACTGATGTTGACCACCCCACAAAGGTTGCTTGGCTATGTTTTTATGGGTTCCTTACATTTATCATAGGGATGGCATGGGCATTGCAATTCCCCTTGAATAAATCATTGTGGACGAGCTCGTTTGTTTTGTATACTGGAGGGTTGGCCACGCTGGTTTTAGCTTTGACGTATTGGATTATCGATTATAAGGGTTATAGACGATTTACTAAACCATTTGTTATATTCGGTATGAATGCCATTACGGTTTTCTTTTTATCGGGGATTATGGCGCGATGTCTAGGTTTGATAAAAGTATCGGAAGACCTCAGTTTAAAGGCGTGGATATATAATACATTCATGACTCCTTATTTTTCGCCGACGAATGCATCTTTGGTATATGCTCTTTTCTTTGTTTCAATTTGGGGAATCATCGCGTTGATTATGTTTAACAGAAAGATCTTCATAAAAGTTTAATCCTAAAACAGCACTTTTGTATCAAGCATTTTAAAAATTGAAGAAGAAAAAAATCATCAACGATCCGGTTTACGGCTTCATATCTCTACCTAGTGGTCTGATTTATGAGCTAATAGAGCATCCTTATTTTCAGCGTTTACGGAACATTAAGCAGGTTAGTCTAACTCATATGGTCTACCCAGGAGCGCTGCATACCCGTTTTCAACATGCTTTGGGCGCAGTACACCTGATGGGTCTTGCTATTGAAACATTAAGAGGTAAGAATGTTGAAATTAGCGGTGAAGAAGAGGAGGCCGTTACAGCGGCGATTCTGTTGCATGATATTGGGCACGGGCCGTTTTCTCATTCCTTAGAGCACTCGATTGTAGAAGGCGTATCGCATGAGTACATTTCAGGTCGTATCATGGATGACTTGAATAAAAGCTTCAATGGGCGACTCGATTTGGCGATTGCAATCTTTCGGAATGCGTATTCAAAAACGTTTCTTCATCAATTGGTGTCAAGCCAACTTGATACTGACCGAATGGATTACCTGATTCGTGATAGCTTTTATACAGGTGTTACGGAGGGTGTGATCAGCTTTAATCGCATTATAAAAATGCTGACTGTTGCCAATAATGAATTGGTTGTAGAAGAGAAGGGTATTTATTCGATTGAGAAATTTTTGATTGCACGTAGGCTTATGTACTGGCAGGTGTATCTGCACAAAACGGTTGTGAGCGCCGAGCACATGTTGATTAAAATCTTGCATCGTGCAAAGCAATTAGGCTTAGCGGGCGAGACATTATTTGCAACGCCTCCTTTGCAACACTTTTTAAATACGCGGGTTACCAAAGAGTCCTTCGAAGTAGACCCCTTGCATTTGGAAACCTTTCTGAAGTTAGATGACGTTGATATTCTAGCTAGTATGAAGGTTTGGAGTTCTCATCAGGATAAAACATTATCTCTATTGTGTAGACAATTATTGAGTAGGCGTCTTAACCGAGTAGAAATTATGAATAACCGGCCAGACAAGGATTATCTAATGCGGATAAAAGATGCGGCCATGAGTTACTATTCGCTATCCGATGATGAAGTGGATTACTTTGTTTATTACAATATTATATCGAATAGCGCCTATGATATTGGGAACGAAAGCATTAAAATTCTAATGAAAGATGGGGCACTAAAGGATATAACAGAGGCTTCGGATTTATCGAACTTGGAGGTTCTATCTCAAAAAGTAGAAAAATATATTGTTTCCTTTCCAAAGGAACTTCATTCAAAAGCTTTAATTTAGCGTCTTGATTATTTGATTTTAATTGTTTGTTCATAAATTAATAACATTTAGATTTGCAGATGCAATTTACCGCACAACAAATTAGCGATATCGTTAACGGAACTGTTGAAGGAGATGTAGGCCGAACGGTTTCAGAGATGTCGAAAATCGAAGAAGGGCAAGCTGGGAGCATATCCTTTTTGGCGAACCCTAAGTATGAAAATTATTTATATACGACAAACGCATCTATTGTAATCATAAATGAAGACCTCATACTGAAGCAAGCGGTTAAACCTACTCTTATCCGAGTTAAGAATGCATATACTGCCTTCTCAATCTTGTTAGATGCATATAACCAGCTAAGAGCAGATAAGAGTGGGATTGAAGAGCCTTCGTTTATTCACCCCACAGCTACCATCGGAAAAAATGTATACATAGGAGCCTTTGCTTACATCGGTCCTAATGTTCGTATTGGTGATCACACAAAAATTTATCCGAATAGCTATATAGGGGACTCTGTGGAGATAGGCTCCTTTTGTACGATTTACGCAGGGGTGAAAATCTATTTCGACAGTATTATTGGTGAACGGGTTATCATTCATGCCGGTGCGGTCATTGGAAGCGATGGTTTCGGATTTGCCCCCCAGGATGATAGATCGTATAAAAAGATTAGCCAAATCGGGAACGTGCTTATAGGAGATGACGTCGAGATCGGAGCTAACACAACTATCGATCGTGCTACATTAGGGTCGACGAAAATCAATAATGGAGTGAAGTTGGATAATTTGATTCAGTTGGCTCATAATGTTGAAGTTGGGAAGAATACTGTGGTTGCGGCACAAACTGGAATTTCCGGTAGTACCAAAGTTGGAGAAAATGTAGTTTTAGGTGGACAAGTCGGAGTTGCCGGCCACATTACTGTGGCAAATGATTCACAAGTACAGGCGCAATCTGGAATCAACCGATCTATTACCGAAGTCGGAAAAAAATGGGCTGGTACTCCAGCTATTAAATATACCTCTCAAATGCGAATACAGGTTACGTTGCAGAAGCTGCCTGGGCTTGAGAAGCGGATAGAGCAATTGGAAAACTTAATAAATAAAAGTTAACTTTAATCTAGAATCGAAAGCGAAGTTTGAAAGAATGAATGCTAAACAGAGAACTATTAGAAATGAAGTGAAGATCTCAGGCGTAGGATTACACACCGGAAAGCCTGCTTCTTTAACATTTAAAGCCGCTCCGGAGAACCACGGATATAAATTCAAAAGGGTTGATTTAGAAGGAACTCCTATTATTGACGCCGATGTTGATAATGTTAGCGATACTTCAAGGGGGACTACTATTTCACAGAACGGTGCTAGTGTTAGTACAATAGAGCATTTATTGGCTGCATTGGTTGGTATGGAAATCGATAATGTATTAATCGAGATCGATGGGCCTGAGGTTCCTATAATGGATGGAAGCTCATCTTTCTTTGCCGACGCCATTGAAGAAGCGGGCTATGTTACGCAAAATGTAGATCGTGAGTACTATGTAATCCCACACAATATGCACTATTCGGAGCCGGACCGGAAAGTGGAAATGGTAGCGATGCCTCTTGATGATGGTTATCGATTGACTTGTATGATTGACTACAATTCTCCGGTATTGGGCAGCCAGCACGCATCTATATCAAATATTGACGAGTTCAAGACGGAGATCGCTTCATCTCGGACTTTCTGCTTCCTTCATGAATTAGAAGCTCTCGTAGAGCATAATCTTATTAAAGGAGGAGATCTTAATAACGCTATTGTTATTGTTGATAAACAGGTTAATGAGGACGAACTTACAGAGCTTGCTAAACTGTTCAACCGTAAAGATATCAAAGTTGCTAAAGAAGGAATTTTAAATAATATAGAGTTAAGGCACCAGAATGAACCAGCTAGGCATAAGCTCCTAGATATGGTGGGTGATCTTGCTCTGATTGGAATGCCAATAAAAGGGCATATTATGGCGGCAAGACCTGGTCACGCCGCAAATGTTGCATTCGCTAAGAAAATTAAAGCTGCCATTAAAAAGGAAAGAAATAAAAAACGGGTTCCGACATATGACCCATCCGCGAAACCATTGTATGACGTGGTTCAAATTATGGATATTTTGCCACATCGGCCACCGTTCTTGTTTATTGATAAAATAATGGAGCTGTCTAAAACTCACGTAGTCGGAGTGAAAAATGTGACAATGAATGAAAGTTTCTTTCAGGGACATTTTCCGGGAGCACCTGTTTTCCCAGGTGTAATTCAGGTCGAAGCGATGGCACAAACGGGTGGGATTTTAGTATTAAGTACGGTGCCGGATCCTAGGAATTACTTAACTTTGTTCTTAAAAATCGATAACGTAAGGTTCCGTGCGCAAGTTTCTCCTGGAGATACTGTTGTCTTTCGTTGTGATCTGATGGAACCTATTCGAAGAGGTATTGCACAAATGAAAGGTGTTGGGACTGTCGGTGAGAAGGTAGTTGTAGAAGCCGAGATGATGGCTCAAATAGTTAGAGTAAAAGACAGCGAAACTACGTAAATATGATTCAACCATTAGCTTATATTCATCCTGAAGCAAAAATCGCTAATAATGTAGTTATTGAGCCTTTTGTTACGATTCACAAAAACGTTGAAATCGGCCAAGGTACTTGGATTGGTTCCAATGTTACTATTATGGAAGGCGCTAGGATCGGTAAGGGGTGTAAGATTTTCCCCGGTGCTGTTATTTCGGGAATACCACAAGATTTGAAATTTGACGGTGAAGAGACTACTGCTGAGATTGGTGACAATACAACGATCCGGGAGTGCGTAACCATTAACAGGGGTACAAAAGATAGATGGAAAACCGTTGTCGGCAAAAACTGTCTGATTCAAGCCTACAGTCATATTGCACATGATTGTGTTGTTGGTGATAATTGTATCTTTTCAAATAGCAGTACATTGGCTGGACACATAACGGTAGGAGATTATGTGGTTTTGGCAGGAATGGTGGCTGTACACCAATTTTGTAGCATTGGCTCTCATGCTTTTATTGCCGGAGGCACGTTAGTACGTAAAGATGTTCCGCCATTTGTGAAGGCTGCAAGAGAACCTATTGCCTATGTTGGCATCAACTCAGTGGGACTCCGTAGAAGAGGCTTTTCATCAGAGATGATTAATGAAATCCAAGATATCTACAGAACATTGTTCGTGAAAAACAATAATTTGTCAAAAGCGCTAGGGATTATCGAGACCGAATATAAACCAACGGAAATACGAGATGAAATTATAGATTTTATCAGAAATTCTAACCGTGGTGTAATGAAGGGCTTTGGACAAGGCAAATTAGGGGTCATGTAGATAAATGGACATTATACTTGAAAATGTCGGTAGACGATTTAATCAAGAATGGATCTTTAGGAAGATTAACTGCCATTTCATTCAAGGAGAATCTTATGCGATTCTGGGTCCTAATGGCTCTGGGAAGTCAACTCTATTGCAAATTTTATCGGGCAGTCTAAGCGTATCGGAAGGCAAGATTAACTATTTATCTAACTCTAGGCCTGTCGACATCGAGTCTGTGTTTGGTTATCTCTCAATCGCTACACCTTACCTTGAGCTGATAGAGGAATTCACATTGAGTGAGTTAATCACATTTCATTTTCGGTTCAAAAACATCCTTGAAGGGTGGGACGTTCAGCGAATGGTCGACTTTCTCGGGCTAGTACGATCAAAGAATAAAGAAATTCGATATTTCTCTTCCGGAATGAAACAGCGTGTCAAGTTACTGTTAGCTTGTTGCACAAACAGTCCGGTTTTATTGCTTGACGAACCGACCACTAATCTTGATCGAGAAGGCGTTGATTGGTACCTTCATTTAATAGAGAAGTTTTCACAAAATCGTTTGCTTGTTGTCTGCTCAAATCAACCGGAAGAATATACTTTTTGTAATAATCACTTATTGATTGATAGTTATAAATAAACTTGTCGGCAGGCCTGTTTATTGATGAAAAAACTATCTTTGTATAAATGATCAATGTTAAATTAAATTAAAGGAAAAATGGCAAAAGCATCTGATGTAAGGACGGGAAATGTTTTACGGTTTAACGGCGAGTTGGTTACAGTAGAAGAGTTTATTCATCGAACGCCTGGTAACCTCCGTGCATTCTATCAGGCCAAAATGAGGAATGTAAGAACCGGTAAGTTGGTTGAATACCGTTTTAGAACGGACGAGGAAGTAGAAATTGCAAGAGTAGAAACCAGCGATTATCAATACTTATATGACGAGGGTGATTTTTTCGTGGTGATGGATAACAATACATTCGATCAGTATAATATACCAAAGCATTTATTTGGTGATTCTGCCAAGTTTTTGAAAGAAGGTATGAATGTAATCGTAGCTTTTGAAAGCGAAGAGCCCATCATAGCCAGCATACCTGCTAACATAGAACTTGAGATTACCTATACCGAACCAGCGGTTAAAGGAGACACATCAACCGGTGCGATGAAAAATGCAACTGTTGAAACGGGAGTTGAGATTAAAGTCCCATTGTTTATAAACCAGGGCGACCGGGTTAAAGTGGATACGCGTACCGGAAGCTATGTTGAAAGAGTAAAATAGTTCACTTTTATAGATTCAAAGAGGATTCCTGCTATTGTTGGGTCCTCTTTGTTGTTTTGTGTAAAATGGAAGGTACTAAAAAGGAATTACGAGCCTTTTTTAAGGAAAGACGATCTAAGTTAACTGGTTCGGAGGTCGACCTATTCAATGATGGACTGCTTACTCAATTTCAGCAATTTGATTGGCGAGGACTGGAATATGTGCATACGTTCCTTCCTATCAAAAAGCAAATTGAGCCCGATACTTATCGCTTGATAGATTGGCTCCGGAAAGCTTTTCCAGAACTCAAGCTCGTTATCTCAAAATCGGATTTGAAGACAAATTTAATGGAACACTTTGTCTGGGAAGATGATCTTGCTTTTGAAGTAAACCTCTGGGGAATTGAAGAACCTATCGAAGGCAAATCGATTGTTCCTCAGCAGCTTGACGCCGTTATTGTTCCCTTGCTCGCCTTTGACCAAACGGGGCATCGCGTTGGTTTTGGGAAAGGCTTTTACGACCGGTTTCTGGCTGCATGTAGACCTGATTGTCTAATCATTGGCCTTTCCTTTTTTGCTCCCATAGCAAAAATTAAAGATATAAATCCCTTTGATATTAAGTTAGATTTTTGTCTAACACCAGAGCGAATACACAAATTCGAAAACAATCGGACCTAGCTAATACACCTCTTGCGGAACACAGGTCGTTGTTTTTGTCTTATGCAGTCGAAAAGGATTATGACTGAATCGGTTTTCTAGCGACAGGGAGTCCTTTGTCTGTTTTATGATCTTAAAACGAGGGAGGTATTGGCCGATGTGATGGCAACCGCTGAGCTTTTGGCGCCAATTCTCATGTGTGTACGTAGCTTGGATAAATAAGCTATCGTCGCGGACTTCATAGACTCCACGTGCATATTCAACCCACTCACCATTGCCATAGCAAGAGTCGACATCCATTTTTGCTTTCGAGTACGTTTTGATTTTAACGAATACCGAGTCGCAATTAAAACGGAAATCGATCTCTTCATATCGAAGAAGCTGATCTTGGTTAGGTATCGAATCAGTGGTCCAATTGCCCTGAAGAAAAACTGCTCCTTCTCCTTGCATATCTGAATTGCGCCTACACGAACTGATAGCAATAATCAGCATACAAGAAAAAATAATTCCGTATGCTGATTTAAATGATCTTATTGAGCTGATTCCCATCTTTATTTTAAACCACCGATCATGTCTTCGGGGCGAACCCATTCGTCAAACTGTTCATTTGTTAATAAACCTAAGGACAAAGCAGCGTCACGCAACGAAGTGTTCTCTTTATGCGCTTTTTTTGCAATTTTTGCCGCATTTTCATAGCCGATATGAGGGTTTAAAGCCGTAACTAACATAAGTGAGTTGTCGAGATGTTTTTTAATACCATCATAGTTTGGCTCAATCCCTGAAGCGCAAAGTTCAGTAAATGAAACGCAGGCTTCTCCTATCAAACGAGCACTTTCTAAGAAATTCGACGCCATCATGGGTTTAAAAACATTTAACTCGTAATGGCCATTTGAGCCACCAACAGAAATCGCCACATCATTCCCTATTACTTGAGCAGCAACCATAGTTAATGCTTCACATTGTGTTGGGTTCACTTTACCTGGCATAATCGAAGATCCCGGCTCATTTTCAGGGATGATGATTTCACCAATCCCGGAACGCGGACCAGAAGCTAATAAGCGAATATCATTAGCTATTTTCATCAAAGAAACAGCCAGTTGCTTTAGAGCACCGTGGCTTTCTACGATCGCATCATGTGCTGCTAAGGCTTCGAACTTATTTTCAGCGGTAACAAAAGGTAGTCCTGTGAAATCAGCGATATATTTAGCAACATTAACGGCATAACCTTTTGGCGTATTGATTCCCGTCCCTACAGCAGTGCCTCCCAAAGCGAGTTGTGATAAATGATCCAGAGTATTTTTTAGAGCTTTTAAACCGAAGTTTAACTGAGCTGTATAACCGGAAAACTCTTGTCCTAAAGTCAGCGGCGTAGCGTCCATAAGATGTGTTCTTCCGATTTTTACAACATCCTTGAAAGCTTCGGACTTTGCTTGTAATGAATCGCGAAGCTTTTCGACTCCTGGAATAGTTGTCTCGACAATCATTTTATAAGCAGCAATATGCATCGCTGTAGGGAACGTGTCGTTTGAGGATTGTGATTTGTTAACATCATCATTAGGGTGGATAAAAGGGCTGCCTTTCCCCAGTTCATTTCCTTGGATTACATGGGCACGGTTGGAAACCACCTCATTCACATTCATATTTGACTGTGTGCCCGAGCCAGTTTGCCAAATTACAAGTGGAAACTGGTCATCTAATTTGCCATTGAGGATTTCGTCGCACACTTGCGCTATTAAATCACGCTTTTCATCAGGTAAAACCTTCGCATCAGCATTCGTAAATGCAGCTGCTTTCTTCAGGTATGCGAAAGCGTTTATTATTTCTTTCGGCATGGATGAAGGCGCGCCTATTTTAAAATTGTTTCTAGACCGTTCTGTCTGGGCTCCCCAGTATTTATCAGCAGGTACCTGGACTTCACCCATGGTATCATGCTCAATTCTGTATGACATAGTATTAAGATTTATTTAAGCAAAGTTAACAATAGTAAACGTTTAGGAGGAATGGACCACATTTTAAATTGTATTTAAAATGATATAAACTCGTGTATTTAAAAATATTTACGCATTTTCGTTATTTCAAAAATCAAGTTTCCACGATTACATGCTTAGAAAGTTAAAATTACTATTTTTTATTGTTCTATGTGTTTTTGTCGCCTGCTCCTCTGCTGAAAGCAAACGGATTAAGGCGGAAAAAAAGCAACAACTAACCGATAGTATACGGCTTATTTACGATCCTGCAAAGGCGGATGCTCGCATTGACGATTTTATGCAACGATTGCATAGTCGATCCGGTTTCAACGGAAACGTTTTGGTCGCTAAAAAAGGAAAGATCATATATCAGAATTCGTTTGGTTGGGCAGATTACTTGTATCGAGATAGTCTTGATATCGATTCCCAATTTGAGTTAGCATCGGTATCGAAACCGTTTACTGCTACGGCAATTCTAATGCTCGTCGAACAAGGTAAAATAAATTTAAGTCAAACAGTCAATGAATTTATACCTGACTTCCCTTACGAGGGAGTCACCATTCAGCAATTGTTGACTCATCGCTCAGGTCTTCCGAATTACATATATTTTATCGATGGCATTTGGAAGGATAAAACAAAAGGTCTTACCAATAAGGAAGCTATAGATTTGCTTATCGAAAAAAAACCAGCCAGATATAACACTCCCGACACTCGCTTTTTATATAATAATAGCAATTATATGGTCCTTGCGGCTATCATCGAAGTGGTTTCTAAACAGTCTTTTACCGTATTCATGCAAGAAAACCTGTTTCGGCCTTTCGGTTTAAAGAATACCGCGGTTTATTCTAAGGCTGATTACGAGGAGATTCCAACAGACGTGGTAGGTCACGACAAAGTTTTTCGACGCTCTGTGGTTCAGAATTTTTTAGATGGGCCAGTCGGAGATAAGGGCATCTATAGCACAGTGGGTGATTTGTTCCTGTTTGACAGAGCCCTTTCTGAAGGAAGAATAATAGGGAAGGAGTTATTAGATTCGGCTTATCAAGGCTATAGCGAACCTGTCCGTGGAGTTTTTAATTATGGGTATGGGTGGCGGCTCTATAAAGAAGGTGACCATACAGTGGCCTATCATACTGGTTGGTGGCATGGCTTTAAAAATCTTTATGTCAGAGATCTGAAAAATGATATCACCATTGTGCTTCTCTCCAATATGGCCAATAGTAGCTTAAATCATTTGGATGAAATATATGAGATATTGGACATGCCTGTTATTAGGCGTGGAGCATATAATAGCAATGGAGAGCTAATAGAGTAATATTAAGAACAATTAGTTGAATACAGTGTTTAATCGTTGAAAAACCGAATGTTATGTTTGATAAATTAATGCAGGCTCAGCAGAAAGCTGAAGAGGTAAAAAAGAGGCTTGACGGGATCAGTGTCTTTGGAGAGGTAGAAGGTGGAAAAATCAAAGTGATAGCCAATGGCAATAAGGAGATAAAAGAGATTTCGATTCAGTCGGATTTTTTAGAAGGGGCTGATAAAGAGGAACTAGAGGAGTTACTTGTCATTGCCGTAAACAAGGCGCTTTTACAAGCCGATCAGGTAAGTCAAAGTGAAATGCAAGCGGTAACTAAGGATATGTTAGGTGGGCTAGGAGGGATGTTTAACAAATAAAAAATAATAGCGGAATGAAAGCAACATATTTTGGTCATTCGACGGTTCATTTGGACCTAAACGGGACTCGGATTTTATTTGATCCTTTTATTACGCCGAATGAGCTTGCAAAAGACATTGAAATAGGCTCGATTAATCCTCATTATATTTTTTTAAGTCATTGTCATGGAGACCATGTCCATGATATGGCGCAAATACAACAGCAAAGTGATGCCCAGGTCGTCGCCATTGTTGAAACTGGGGACTGGGTACAAAAACAAGGAGTTCCTGAAGATAAGGTTACTGCAATGAATTTTGGAGGGACTATGAACGGTGGGTTTGGGTCGGCCAAAATAGTCTATGCATTACATACGAACGGAGCGCCGGATGGGAGCTATGCGGGTGCACCTGCGGGATATTTGCTTAAATCACAAGGTAAGACAATTTATTTCGCTGGGGATACTGCCCTAACACTCGAAATGCAACTGTTGAAAGACGAACAAATTGATTGGGCTTTTCTGCCGATTGGGGGATACTTCACAATGGATGTAAATGACGCCATTCAAGCCGCTAAGTTAATTAATTGCCAAAATATTATCGGAATCCATTATAACACGTTTCCGCCAATCAAGATTGACGAAGCAGATGCACAAAAGCGGTTTCAAGATGTGGGACTTAATCTGCATCTATTAGAAATAGGATCTTCGATCGATTTATAAGGGCAGACGAAAACTTAAAAGGCTTGTCCAGCTAAACTGGACAAGCCTTCGTATACAAGTTGCTCAATTACCTTATTCAACATTAAAAGAAAGCACGGCGTCACCCCAAAGTAGATTCACTTTGCCTTTTTTATCAACGCGTATCGTAAACTGTTCTACCATCGGATTCCCCAGACTTGTGGTAGTTTTTACCCGTAATGCATCTGCTGCTTCATCGTATTTAGTACCCCACTGATTCCAGGTTTTGTTAAATATAATAGTAGATTGGCTCTCTCCGGGTATCGTGTATAGACTATATTTTCCCGCTGGTAATTTCTGGCCGTTAACTTTGACATCCTTGTCGATTTCAAAAGTCGTAGCTTCGTTTGCACCAGTTCGCCATACCTTGCCAATTGGGGTCAATGTAGCCAAATCACGTCCTTTTAGATAAGGGCGACTGTAATCGATTGTTATTGTAACTCCATTGTCGGTTGTCACCGTTATTGAGTCGGGCGGGCTTGCCCTTTTTGTTTTGTCCTGCTGTGCCATAGAATTTAACGTAAATCCGATGGTCAGCGCTAGGAGGAAGATTATTTTTTTCATAATTAATGGGTTATTTGTGATACCTAATTTAGCAAAAGAAAAATAAAAATAGCAATTTTTCATATTGCAGAGATCAACTTATTTTACAATGGACTGTAATGATTACCTTTGCGAATATGGCAAAGATAAAACCATCAATACCGAAAGGCACACGTGACTTCTCCCCATTGGAAATGGAGAGACGTAATTATATATTTGATACAATAAAAGGCGTTTTTAGAAAGTTTGGTTATAGTGAAATACAAACACCTTCTTTTGAACACTTGACAACACTCACCGGAAAGTATGGAGATGAAGGCGATCAGTTGATATTCAAAATATTAAATTCAGGGGAGTTCCTATCGAAGCTTACAAAGGGCCAACTGACCACAGTTGATTCTAAAACTCTGATACCTTTCATATCAGAAAGAGCACTTCGTTACGACTTGACCGTGCCATTCGCTCGCTATGTGGTTATGCACCAAAATGATATAACTCTTCCATTTAAACGTTTTCAGATACAACCTGTCTGGCGCGCAGACCGCCCGCAGCGCGGTAGGTATAGAGAGTTCTATCAGTGTGATGCGGATGTCGTTGGTTCAGACAGCCTACTTAACGAGGCTGAGTTTATTGCGATTTATTATGAAGTACTTACATCATTAGGACTAAGAGATTTTAGCATTAAGATCAATAATAGGAAGGTTTTAGCTGGTATTGCGGAAGTGTTGAATCAGACGGATCGTCTAATTCCTATGACAGTTGCGATTGATAAGCTGGATAAGATCGGCGTGGAAGGTGTAATTCGTGAACTATCGTCTAATGGCTTCGGTGAAGAAGAAATTAGTCAGCTACGGCGAATTCTAGAATCATCGGGGAGCGTAGAGTCACAATTACAGGTTTTAAAAGATACATTGAAGACTTCAACTATTGGGCAAAAGGGGATTGATGAGATTGAGCAAGTGCTGGAATATGTCACACTTCTTAACAAAGATATCTTCAAGTTTTTGGAACTCGATATTACTCTGGCGAGAGGCTTGAACTATTATACCGGGACCATTCTGGAGGTCAAAACTAACGAGGTTCAAATGGGGAGCATCGGAGGGGGAGGAAGATATGATGACCTGACAGGAATGTTCGGCACATCGGGACTTACTGGAGTAGGTATTTCTTTCGGCGCAGACCGGATATACGATGTATTATTGGAGCTTGGTCTCTTTCCAGAAGAGACTAGTATCGGAACGCGTGTCTTGATAACTAATTTTGATAGTGCAACCGAGGCCTACGCCTTACCCTTGTTGACGAAGCTACGGACACACGGGGTATCAGCTGAACTTTATCCTTCGGCGGCCAAGCTAAAAAAACAAATGACCTATGCGAATGCCAAGAATATACCTTTTGTCGTGCTCATCGGTGAAGATGAAATGAGAGCCGGTATCTATACTCTAAAGAATATGATTGACGGCTCCCAAGTGCAAGTTTCCGAAGCCGATCTGTTTAAATTGATTTAAAGATAGAGAACGCTTCTTTTTCAATTTGTTCTTGATGGTCAGGGTGAGCGATTCGAATCAATTCTTTTGCACGATCGCGAAGGTTTTTTCCGTGTAAATAGGCTACACCGTACTCGGTAGCAACATAATGGACATGAGCACGCGTGGTAACCACGGATGCTCCAGGTTTTAATAGAGATACAATCCTTGAAATCCCTTTATTTGTCACGGAAGGAATCGCAATAATGGGCTTGCCTCCTTTTGAAAGAGCAGCCCCTCTCATAAAGTCCACCTGGCCTCCTACACCGCTATATTGTCTGGTCCCAATGGAGTCAGCACATACTTGACCAAAAATGTCCACTTCGATTGCAC
Organism: Albibacterium profundi; assembly: GCF_042159835.1. Lineage (NCBI taxonomy): Bacteria > Pseudomonadati > Bacteroidota > Sphingobacteriia > Sphingobacteriales > Sphingobacteriaceae > Albibacterium > Albibacterium profundi. Next base: position 1,251,190 of record NZ_JBBVGT010000002.1, read on the forward strand.
TGTTGATTGCTGTCACTTTCGGATTTTTAGAAATGGTAACAGGATCATTTACATATTCGATGTCCAGCATTCTTACCAAAGGGTTATGGTCTAGAAAGTCGTATAGTTTTTTTGATCCAATTGAAAAACTGGAAACAATAGCTCCGGGATGACTTTTCTTTTCACGGTTATTTATAATTCCTTTTTCAAACAAAGGCACAACACCGTCCGAAAACATTTCAGTATGGATGCCCAAGTTCTTATGATTGGTCAAACACTGGAGTACTGCATTAGGGATACCACCGATACCCATCTGCAGAGTAGCTCCATCTTCAACTAGTGCAGCCACGTTCCTTCCAATAGCTAATTCAATCTCAGTCGGCTCTTTTAGTTGTTGTGCATAGATTGGATAATCTACGTCAACATATGCAGTTATTTCGGAAATATGAATTACTCCATCGCCCATTACAACTGGCATATGCGGGTTTACTTCTGCAATGATGATGGATGCTTTCTCAACAGCTGCGCGTGAAATATCACACGAAACACCCATGGAACAATACCCATTCTTGTCTGGTGGTGAAACGGATATTAACGCAACATCCAACGGAACTAGGCCGCTTCTGAAAGCCTTGGGTATCTCACTCAAAAACATAGGCACATAGGCCGCACGTCCTTCGTTGATAGCTTTGCGTATATTGGCTCCTACAAAAAAGGCATTGATGTCAAATGATTCGGCGTGTTCGGCATCTCCATATGGAGCTTCCCATTCCGTATGCATACTATACACTTTCACATTTTTAATTTCAGAGCTTCGATTAGACATCGCCTTCACTAATTCGCGCGGCGTAGCAGCTGCTGAATGAATAAAAACACTATGATTTGACTCAATTAGCTTTACAGCTTCTTCTGGATTCTGATATTTCATGAGGCGTTACTTTACAAGATTCTCAATTGCAGTATGTACTTTCTCAAAGTTAAACGAATTATAGACTTGGGTGAAGTCTTCACGAATTTCTTTATGGCACAAATTGCCAATACTCCCTTCATGTGTGTGCTTAACCGCGCGTATCGGCTGGAAAGTTCCAGACTCGATTGCTGCACCAATGTTTTTATATGCTTCACGGAACGGAACGCCGTTTAAAACCTCATTATTCACCACTTCCACACTAAATAAATAGTCATACTTTGAGTCGTCGAGTATGTTGTCTTTAATAATGATGTGTTCGAGCATATATTTGCTTATCAACAGACATTCATTGAGGGACTCGAAGGCCGAAAATAGATTTTCCTTTAAAAGTTGTAGGTCGCGATGATAGCCTGACGGTAAATTAGTTGTCATCATCGCGATTTCATTCGGTAGTGCCTGAATTTTATTGCAGCGAGAACGAATTAATTCAAAAACATCTGGATTTTTTTTATGCGGCATAATGCTTGACCCAGTAGTTAATTCGTCCGGAAATGAGATGAACCCAAAGTTCTGATTGATGTATAAACATACATCCATTGAGAACTTTGCCAGAGTTGCGGCAATTGATGAAATGCCCTGTGCAATAATTCGTTCTGTTTTGCCTCGTCCCATTTGTGCGTACACAACATTATAGTTTAAACCATCAAAGCCCAACAGTTCAGTAGTGAGCGTTCTGTTTAAAGGGAAAGAGGATCCATAGCCAGCTGCAGATCCTAAAGGGTTTTTATTGCTCACTTTCCACGCGGCTAACATCATCTCTAAGTCATCAATCAGACTCTCGGCATATGCGCCAAACCATAGTCCGAATGAAGAAGGCATGGCTATTTGTAGATGCGTATAACCCGGGATCAGTACATCCTTATATTCTTCACTCAAGTTGTTCAGCTGATCGAACAGAAGCTTGCTATTGTTTACAATTTTTTCGATCTCAGATCTAAAAAATATTTTCAAGTCGACCAGTACTTGGTCATTTCTGGATCTACCACTATGAATTTTCTTACCTGCGTCGCCAATGCGCTGTGTTAGGATGAGCTCAACCTGAGAATGGATATCTTCGACACCCTCTTCAATCTCAAAGTTTCCATCGTTGATCTCACGATAAAGCTTTTTTAACTCCTTATGGATACTTTCTAGTTCGCTCAACGATAATAATCCAATAGTATGGAGCATCTTCGTATGAGCAAGAGAGCCAATAACATCTGCTGTGGCTAATTGGAGGTCAAGTTCGCGATCATTACCTACAGTAAATTTTTCTATTATATTTTCAGTTTGACTACTTTTTTCCCAGAGTTTCATTTTTTAGAGTGTTTTATTAGATAAGTACGGCTTTAAGCATCTCGATATATAAATTAATGCCGTCCTCGATTTCGTGGATGTAAATATACTCATTTGCCGTATGGGACCGCGCGGAATCACCCGGCCCTAATTTTAGCGAAGGAACATCCAAAAGTGCTTGGTCGCTTGTCGTCGGTGAACCATAGGTTTTCCTGCCAAGATCTAAGCCTGCCTGCACGATCGGGTGTTCGGGTGCGATTGCGGACGGTTTCAAGCGAGTAGACCTTGCCACCGCATTTGATTTGATACTCGCTTTGATAATCTCGAGCACCTCTTCATTCCGATAGGCATCCGTTACTCGGACATCTACCGTAAATTTACAGCTTGATGGGATAACATTATGTTGAGACCCTGCCTCTATTATTGTAACGTTCATTGAGATTGGGCCAAATAAAGTCGATTCTTTAGGGAACCTATGATTTCTAAACCAATTGATATCCTCGATTGCGTTATAAATCGCGTTATCTCCTTCATTTCTGGCTGCATGTCCCGCCTTGCCAGGTGCTTCACAATCAATAACCATAAGTCCTCTCTCAGCAATAGCAAGATGCATCAAAGTCGGTTCTCCGACGATCGCAAAACTGATTTCACCAATTTCGGACAGGATCGATTCTATTCCGTTTCTTCCAGAAATTTCTTCTTCAGCTGTCGCAGCATAACATAAGTTGTATTTTAAATTTCGTCCGTCATAAAAGTACAGAAAGACAGCCAGCAAGGAAACGAGGGCACCTCCTGCATCATTACTTCCCAGTCCATATAACTTTCGATCATCTACTATTGGACTAAAAGGGTCATGAGTGTATCCAGCGTTAGGCTTTACCGTGTCGTGATGTGAGTTGAGGAGAATTGTAGGTTTACTTTCATCGAAATGTTTATTGTAACACCAAACATTATGATCCTTGCGGTGGGTTTTCACTTTTCTGTCGGCTAAAAAACTAGCAATTGCATCAGCTGTATTTTTTTCCTCTCGACTGAAAGAAGGAATACTAATAAGCCTTTTAAGAAGTTCAATGCTGTCGTTTGTAAGCGTTTGTAAGGATTTCATCACATTTTGTTTTCGTTCTGATATAGACCGCCAGCTTTTTGCGCAGATAGTTTAATCCCTTTGATCATGGATGAACTAAATCCGTTGTGTTCCATTTCGTTGAGACCTGCAATCGTACAACCCTTTGGCGATGTTACTTTGTCGATTTCACTTTCTGGGTGACTTTGCATTTGTAATAATAAATCTGCAGCGCCTTTAGCGGTTTGTATTGCCATCTTTAAGGCCTCATCTGCATGGAATCCGACCTCTACACCCCCTTGGGATGCTGCTCTAATAGATCTTAAAAAAAATGCAATTCCACATGCACATAATGCAGTAGCAGCTGTCATTAGTTCTTCATTGATTTTGATAACTGAACCAACCGTTTTAAAAAGAGTTGCTGCCTCTTCGATAGCTTCAGGAGGGGCATGGTCGCCCGCAATACAGGTCATCGACTGTCCAATTGATATCGCCGTATTAGGCATGGCGCGGATAACCTCAACATTGTTGCCCAATTGGCTACGGATGTCCTGACATGTTACACCTGAAACTACAGATACTACCAACTGCTTTTCGGGAATGATATTCCCGTCGATTTGACTAATAACTTCATTCAATTGCTGAGGCAAGACAGCTAATACGATGATATCAGCTCCTTTGATAGCATCAGCGTTGTTGTCGCTTGTCAAATAGCCTTCTGCCGATTGTGCAGAAAGATGTTTGAGGTTTCTTCGGGTGAGTGTAATGTCTTCTGCCTTACAATACGACCTATTTACCAACCCACTGGCTAATGAGAGGCCGATATTTCCGGATCCGATGATCGTAACTTTTTTCATTTTAGGTTTTTATTTTATGATTCGTGTGCCAAACTGGCTGCTATCTACAAATTTTAAATCGGACGCCTGGCCAACTAGGACCTCACAAACCCCCTTGTCAATCGCATCAAAGGCGTTATGAAGCTTCGGAATCATTCCACCAGCAATTACCCCTTCCCTTTGTAAATTGTCGAAATCTTCCCTTTTGATTTCAGTTACGAGCGATTTTTCATCGTTTACATCTCGCAACACTCCTTTTTTTTCAAAACAATATATTAGTGATACTGAATATGAAGTAGATAGTGCGGTGGCAATACTGGATGCTATTGTATCTGCATTCGTATTAAGAAGTTGGCCTTTCCCGTCATGGGTTATCGCAGAAAACACTGGAACGAGACCATTCTCTAGAAAAATAGACAATGTGTGTGTGTCAACCGAATCGTCCTGAATATCGCCCACCAAGCCATAATCAATTGACTTCACCGGACGTTTAATTACTCTGATAGAATTTGCATCAGCTCCCGAAAGACCCACAGCATTACAGCCAGTAGCTTGCAATTGAGCAACGACCTTTTTATTTACCAACCCCGCGTACACCATCGTCACTATATCCAACATGGCCTCATCTGTGATTCGTCGACCCTCAACCATTTTTGCCTCAATACCCATCTTAGAAGCAAAATCGGTTGCAATCTTACCGCCTCCGTGAACCAATATCTTTTTCCCTTCTATTGCATTGAAGTCCGATAAAAACTCTGTTAATAGAGAAGGGGAATCGATAATATTTCCCCCAATCTTGATAATTCTTAGTTTATCTTTATTCATTTGCTAAGAATCAGAAGTTAATATTTCTTTTAAAACCGTTTGAGCGGCCCACAAGCGATTTCCTGCTTCTTTTTGAACAAGCGACTGAGGCCCGTCTAATATAGCTGAAGCCAATTCCACATCGCGGCGCACCGGCAAGCAATGCATTACCTTGGTGTTTTTTGATAATTGATCTGGAGCGATCATCCAATTTTTATCTGTGCTAATGACCTTGCCGTAGTCATGGTAGCTCGACCAGTTCTTAACATACACAAAATCGGCGTCATTGATCGCTTCTTCTTGATCGTAGATAATGCGGCTGTTTCCCGTAAATTCATCTGCCAGTTCGTATCCTTTCGGATGAGTAATACAAAAATCAATCATTCCTTCTTTTTCAGCTCGATTCATCCATTCAGCAAACGAATTCGGGACAGCCTGAGGTAGCGCTTTTACATGCGGAGCCCAGGAAAGTACAACTTTTGGTTTGGTGACCGTTTTGTGCTCTTCTATGGTTAAAAGGTCGGCAAAACTTTGTAGAGGATGTCGAGTTGCGCTTTCTAGGCTTATTAATGGAACCGCACAAAACTCCATAAACTTGTTGAATAGTGTTTCATTATAATCTTCCTCACGATCTTTCAGTGAGGGGAATGACCGAAATCCAACCACATCACAATACTGGCCAATAACGCCGGCTGCCTCTCGTATATGTTCCACGGTCGTGCCGTCCATAGCAACACCGTCGCGTGTCTCGAGCGCCCATCCTTCTTGCCCCATATTCATTACCATTACCTGCATCCCTAAATTTAACCCTGCTTTTTGAGTACTCAAACGGGTTCTCAAGCTGGGATTCAAAAAGATGAGCCCTAATGTTTTATTTTCTCCAAGTGTTTTATCCTCAAAAGGAGATGCTTTTACCGCCTTTGCTTTTTCAACAAATTGTTTTAGGTCAGGTACATCGTTTACAGAGAAGAAATTTTTCATATTATATTGTTTTGAGATTTGGATCTAAGAAAAGTGAATTAAGCCATGGATAAACGCTTGTTTAGTGCCTCTAGAAAAAAATCAGCATCCTTTTTGGTGATATTCAAAGCCGGAAGCAGACGTATAACATTGGGGTTGGCTGTTCCGGTGAATATATGATCCTTAAAAAGGAGATCCTTTCTGATGTGCTTTAATTCTTCAGGGAGATCGATTCCAATCATTAACCCGCGACCTCTGACCGCAAGAGTTTTATCAAAAGTCCGTAATTCATCTAATAGGTACGCTCCTATATTTTTAGCGTTGTCAATTAAGTTTTCAGTTTTGATCACTTCGAGAACCGCGATACCGGCAGCACAGGCTAGATGACTGCCACCAAAGGTCGTCCCTAACATGCCATGCCAAGGTGTAAATTTAGGAGACAGTACGATGCCGGCGATTGGATATCCATTGCCCATACCTTTCGCCATAGTGTAAATGTCGGCTTTGAGATTAGAATCATCCTGCGCATAAAACCGCCCTGAACGGCCATATCCGCATTGTACCTCATCGGCTATAAACACCGCATCATAGGCGCTCGTAAGTTCTCTGATTTTTGCAAGAAATAGGGGGGTAGCTTCTTGGATACCTCCGACCCCCTGTATACTCTCAACGATTACCGCTGCGATCTCTTCTCCATATGTTTTAAATGCACTTTCTAATGCATCTTCGTCATTGAACGGAAGAAACTCAATATCATGCTGATTTACCGGCGCAACAATTTTTGGATTGTCGGTGCAGGCCACTGCCAAGGATGTACGACCATGGAATGCACCTGTAAAAGCGATGATTTTTTTTCTGTTATTATAAAAAGAAGCAACCTTAAGCGCATTTTCGTTGGCTTCGGCACCTGTCGAGCAAAGGAATAGCGAATAATCTTGTTTATCAGAAGCTTCTCCTAGGAGGCGCGCTAATTCTTGTTGAAGAGGATTTAGAACCGAGTTGGAATAAAAAGCAACGGCATTTAACTGATCGGTTAGCTTTTGTACATAATGGGGGTGTGTATGCCCGATAGAGATAACAGCGTGCCCTCCATATAGGTCGAGGTATTTTTGACCAGCAGCATCCCAGACATTGAGCCCAGCAGCCTTTGCGATCTCAATAGGGTTCAGTGGATATACGTCAAAAACTTTCATAGGTTTCTAATATACAATAGATTTCAAATTCAGTCCTGTTTTTTCTTCGAAACCAAACATTAAGTTCATGTTTTGTACTGCCTGACCGCTTGCTCCTTTGAGGAGATTGTCGGTCATGCTGATAATGAGTAACAGATCTTCATGTTTAACGAGATGCAACAACGACTTATTGGTGTTAACGACTTGCTTCAAGTCAATATTTCTTTTACTTACATGTGTAAAAGGATGATCTGCGTAGTAGGTTTCATATAGGTCATAAGCTTCCTCAATACTCAAGTCGCTTTTCAGGTAATTCGTTGCGAATATGCCGCGGGGGAAGTCACCTCGCTGTGGTATAAAGTTAATTTGTGGACGTGGCATCGATGGCTGGGAAAGAACCTCACCTATTTCTGCCAAATGTCGATGCTGAAACATATTATAGGTGGATAAGTTATTGTTCCGCCAGCTAAAATGCGTTGTAGAGCTTGGACTCTGACCTGCGCCGGTAGCCCCAGTCGTTGCATTCACATGAACTTCGCTTTGTATCAAGTCATTTTGAGCCAGCGGCAATAAAGCCAATTCTATTGTAGTCGCAAAGCAGCCAGGGTTAGCAATATTCTTGGCAGATTGAATTGCCCTTCGCTGTAGCTCAGGCAACCCGTACACAAACTCACGACCCTCAAAATGCGCATTGTCTTTTAACCTGAAGTCCTGACTTAAATCAATGATGCGAACCTCTTCCGATATTTTATGATTTGATAAGAATTTTCGTGCATTGCCATGTCCTACGCATAAGAACAATACATCAATATCCTGATTAAGGCTCGTTGAGAAATGGAGATCGGTCTCCCCCAACAAATCCAGATGGATGTCGGATATCGGGTTACCACCATTGCTTTCACTGTGAGCGAAGGCTATTTCTACCGACGGGTGATTTAAAAGTAATCTAATCAATTCGCCGCCAGTGTAGCCTGCAGATCCGACGACACCTACTTTCAGTGGCTGTTTACTCATTTCTCACCTCCTTTATTCACTTTATGCCAAATCATGACCTGATTCCCAAAAATCTTAGAGAAGCCTTTCACATCGTCTCCTGTCCATGCATTATTCATTTCACCATAACTGCCAAATTTATTAGACATCAAATCGTTTTCAGACTCAATCCCAATTATATGGAAGCGGTGTGGGTTTAGTTCGATCGAAACAGTGCCGTTTACAACCTGTTGTGAACTGGTTAAAAACGCCTCGATATCGCGCATAACTGGATCGTGGAACTGTCCTTCATGTAGCCAGTTACCATAGAATCCGGCAAGTTGGTCCTTCCAGCTCAATTGCCATTTTGTTAGTGTATGTTTTTCTAAGGTGTGGTGTGCTTTAATAATGATGATAGGAGCAGCCGCTTCAAAGCCTACTCGGCCTTTTATTCCAATAATCGTATCGCCGACGTGAATATCTCGACCGATGCCATAAGGCTGGGCGATTTCTTGTAATCTCTGAATCAAGGAAACCGGTTTTAGTCGTTCGCCGTCTAATCCTACAGGCTCTCCTTGTTCGAAATCAATTCGCACAGTCCTTTTTTCTTTAGCTGTTAAAGGAGTTGGCCATGCCTCTTCCGGTAATGTTTGGTCGGATGTTAATGTTTCTTTTCCTCCAACAGAGGTTCCCCAAATCCCTTTATTAATTGAATATTTAGCTTTTTCTGCATTCAGCTCTATTCCGTGCTGCTGCAGGTATGCTATTTCTTCTTCCCGGCTCAGTTTCTTATCTCGTATCGGTGTGATAATCTCAATATTCGGTATCAATATATTGAAAATCATATCGAATCGGACTTGGTCATTCCCAGCTCCGGTACTGCCGTGTGCCACATAGTCGGCATCAATTTCTTGAACGTATTTAGCGATTGCTGTTGCTTGCGAAACACGTTCTGCGCTTACTGAGAGAGGGTATGTCGCATTTTTAAGAACATTACCGAAGATTAAATATTTGATACTTGATTCGTAATAGTTTTCAGACTCGTCGACGGTATGATGGGATGTTACACCCATCGCATAGGCGCGTTTTTCAACTTGTTTTAATTCGTCCTCAGTAAAGCCACCTGTATTCACCAAAACAGAATGTACTTCTAGATCTAGTTCACGCGTTAAATAAACGACACAATAAGAGGTGTCAAGACCTCCGCTATATGCTAATACTACTTTTTTCTTCATTGCTAAATTTATGTTTTAATGCAGAATCATTGTAAAAATCATTTTTGTTGACCGCCGGAGCTTTATTCCAAGTCTCTTCAGGAGTGACGATTTCTTTGTTATTTGCTTTAGACGTTCTCGCGCACGCGCTTTTTCCTCAATTTTCAGGCGGATTTCTTTTTCCTTTTCCGCCGGATCCCAAAGCATAGCAGTGCAAAGACAATTCTTGCGGCCTTTACTTTGCAAAACATCGTAATTTACACAGCTTTGGCAGCCTTTCCAAAATTCTTCGTCTTGAGTTAATTCTGAATAGGGGACAGGCTCATAACCTAAATCTGAGTTGATTTTCATAACAGCAAAGCCCGTCGTCAGTCCAAAAATTTTAGACTTCGGATATTTTTCTCTCGAAAGGTTGAAAATCCGTTTTTTAATGGCTTTGGCTAATCCAACATTCCGATATTCCGGGTTTACTATTAAACCTGAATTTGCAACATATTCGCCGTGACTGAATGTTTCAATATAACAGAAGCCAGCCCAGAGGGAATCTTCTCTAGTTAAAGCAATTACGGCTTTACCTTCCCGCATTTTCTGACTGACATATTCAGGTTTCCTACGAGCTATACCCGTACCACGTGCTTTTGCCGATTCGGCCATTTCATCGCATATTTGCTCTGCATACTTGATATGTTGCTCCGTCGCGGGGATCACAACAAAATCTGAAAGATTCATTGACAAAGACTCATTAATTGTTAATTACAATTGTTTACTAAATATTTTTTGTGAGAGCTTCCAGTAGACGGGGCTTATCTATGGAAGATGAAGAAAGATTGCCAAATACTAAGCCCTTGGCTTTAGCGGTCGTCGGACTCTAAAGGTTAAATTATCAATAGAACGAGGATCATAAATACCAGCATGCGGCGTCCGTAATGGAGCCTGCAAGGCATGATATGTATCGTTTAATAATAATTCCATTGTCTTTTGAATTGCCAAAGATACAAATGTAGTGATTATTATTTATAAATCTCCATATAAATTGCTATATTTTTAATAATATCATGTAGCTATTAATAAAATGTTAGCTCTTTAAGTTGACTTATTGTTTTTTTTCATCTAAATAGCAGCATTGTAATGAAAGTTACAACAATGTTTTTCTCACACCAGATTGGGATTTATTGATACTTGCTTGTTATCTTTGACGTCATTATAAAAATGTTATGAAAATTAGGCTGGTATTTTTGGTCGGACTGTTTTTATCTTTTAATAGTCTTGTTTCAGGTCAACAGCGACCGAATTTCGTTGAGTTTATTAATAGCCAGCACGACTGGGTAGACTCCGTATACAATAAATTGAATAAAAAGAAGCGAATCGCGCAACTTTTTATGGTTAGAGCTCATACGAATTTGGGACAAAATTATATCGACTCAGTCGCTAAAGTCATTAAGAAAGAAGGGTTGGGTGGAGTTGTGTTATTCCAGGGAGGACCGGTTAGGCATGCTAACCTGATCAATGAATATCAGGCTGTTTCTGAAGTTCCTCTTTTGTTCGCACTTGATGGAGAGTGGGGTTTAGGTATGCGTTTGCCTGATTCTACCGTTTCTTATCCTTACCAGATGGCTCTAGGCGCGATACAAGATAATGATCTCATTTATCGGATGGGTCGCGAAATAGCAAAAGATTTTAAGCGTTTGGGCTTGACTGTGAATTTCGCACCTGTTGTCGATGTAAATAACAATCCACGGAATCCGGTGATAAATTATCGTTCTTTTGGAGAGGATAAAAGAAATGTTACTCGAAAAGGAGGAGCCTATATGAAAGGAATGATGGATGAGGGCATCATTGTATCGTTGAAGCACTTTCCAGGACACGGCGACACTGATGTAGATTCGCACCATGATCTGCCGGTACTTTCCTTCAGTCGCGAGCGGCTCGATTCTCTCGAAATGTATCCATTTAGAGAACTAATTAAAGAAGGGGCGTCGGGCGTCATGGTCGCTCATATGAATATTCCAAGCTTAGACAATACGCCTAATTTGCCCTCGTCTTTGTCCGAAAAGGTGATTAGTGAGATACTAAAAGGCGAATTAGGGTTTAAAGGCCTCACATTTACGGATGCGATGGACATGCGAGGTGTAGTCAAATACTTTAAAAATGGCGAAGCTGATGTTCGTGCTATCATCGCGGGAAATGACATCCTTGAACTTTCACAAGATAGTAAACGTGCGATTAAAGCAGTTCGTAAAGCAGTTCGTCAGAAGCGCATCGATAAAGACGACCTAGAGCGCCGTGTTAAAAAAGTATTAGCATCGAAATATTGGTTGGGCTTGGATAATATTAAGCCTGTAAATCTTCAGAACCTGTATTCCGATCTTAACAGGCGAGCGTCTTTGCAATTAAGCCAAACATTAGCTGATCACGCAATTACGGTGTTGAAAGGAAAAAGGAAACTGTCTGAGCTTTCGTTCACTCGAAAAACAGCAATTATTAGTATTGGCACAAATGAGCTTAGCCCATTCCAGAGAATTCTCAACGATCGTTTAGACAATGAACTTCCATTCCTTCTAAGCGAAAATGCTACCGCCGATGAAGTTTCAAGGGTGAGTTCTGCGCTAAGGAACTACGATCAGGTGATCGTCGCCTTACATGATTCTAGGACAAGACCAGGTAGTACACTCCGTTACAATAGCACGGTTAAGTTGTTTATTAGCCAGCTCGCAAGTACGAGTGCTCATTTTGTTTTGTTTGCGAATCCTTATACACTAGCATCCTTGCCTGGGATCGAAGCTGCTAACTCGCTGATGATAGGCTATCAGAACGACGAAACTTTACAACGGGCTGCAGCAAAGGTGATTTTGAGAGAAATTGAAGCTACCGGAAAGTTGCCGGTTACCGTCAATACTTTTTTTAAATATGGAGATGGTCAATAGATGCGAGTCGCTAAAAAATGACGTGTTATTTGCTTTTTCTTAAAATATAATTTTGTCAGAATTTCTGTTTATAGATATTTTTTGTGCATGTTTGTACTTTATTAATATTATATTTAAAATCATGCAAGAAGGAGTAGTAAAATTCTTTAATGAAACTAAAGGTTTCGGTTTCATCATCCCTAATTCCGGAGAGAGTGAAATCTTTGTTCATTCAACAGGTCTAATTGACAGCATACGTGAAAACGATAACGTAAGTTTCGACGTAGAGCAAGGCAAAAAAGGACTTAATGCGGTAAATGTTAAAGTTATCTAAGACTAAATCATAAATCGTTTAAAGAGGCCATCCATCGGGTGGCCTCTTTTTTTATTCTCAAAATGTGGTGTTTACAATTAGTTTGGCTTTTTTGGCAAACAGTTTGTAATAAAATTTGTATTATTAAATAAAGATTATTCAACAATTTTTAAAGAACAACCTTATGAATGATAACGCAAAAGTAGTAGCGGCGCTATTAGCAGGATTGGCTGCGGGAGCTGCGGTGGGTTTGCTTTTCGCACCAGAAAAGGGTGCAGACACACGTGAGAAATTAAATGAATCATTGAAAGATCTAGGCGATGCTATCAAAGAACGCTCAGCAGAACAAAAGGAACATTTAAACGAGCTGAAAGACAAGCTTGTCTCTACGATAAGAGGTAAAGTAGACCGTGGGGTCGATAATCTGGAAAGTGAGATTGACGAACACGCCTGAATATAAATGAAAGAGGAACGTATCGAGCGTAGGTTCCTCTTAAAAAACACACTATGGAAGACCAAAAATTCTCACTTCATGGAACAATCCAGAAGTTTAAAGAATACCTTGAAAATACAAAGAATATAACGATTCTAAAGATCGTCGAAAAAATTTCCAGCGTCATCGCTACCGTTATTACTGATGGGTTAATGCTGGTATTTGCCGTCTTTATTCTTTTGTTTGCAAGCATTGGGCTCGGCTTCTATTTTGGAGATTTATTCGATAGTGATGCACTCGGATTTTTAGCATTAGCCGGTGTTTACCTACTTCTGATTATTATTCTTTTAATTTCAAAAGGTGGTGTCGAAAAAGGATTAATGAATCTTTCTATACGGAAACTACTAAAAAAATGGAACGAAACTGATGGCGACAAATAGAAATATTACTAACCTAGATGAATTGCGAGCGGAAATAGCGCGACTAGAATCTTTAAAGAAAGAACAGGAAGGTTACCTAGGGGATCAGATGGGATTGTTACAGTATAAAGTGGAGGCTCCTGTACGGTTCATTAAAAGATTCACTTCATGGCGCCCTACCCCCAATAATATATCGCGCAAGCTAAAAGGAGATAATGATCAATCCGATTGGTTAACGAAGGCGCTCCGTGTTGGCCTACCAGTAATTTTCAATCGAGTTCTATTTAGAAAAGCGGGATTTATTAAGAAGACACTTCTACTCCTTGCATCACAGAAGGCTGCAGGAGCTATCAATCAGGATCGCCTTACCAGCTTCATTAATAAACTGGCTACCATTATTCGTCCGTCAGAAGGCAAGAAGAGAAAGAAAAGAAAACAGCGCGATTACGGTATCCCCCCGGATAGTGAGACCTATTAATTCCCTAGGAAATCTTTATACGCTGCTCTGACACCCTGCTTCAGATCAATCTTATATTGCCAGCCTAACTCAGTCAGTTTTGAAACATCCATGAGTTTGCGAGGTGTCCCATCAGGCTTACTAGAGTCAAAGCTTATATTTCCTGTATACCCAATCGTAGTTTTAATCAATTCGGCTAAGTCGCGAATAGAGATATCGATGCCTGAACCTATATTAACAAACTCTTTCCCATCGTAATGGGTCATTAGGAAAACGCAGGCGTCAGCCATATCATCTGCGTTCAAAAATTCACGTAGAGGCGTGCCTGTCCCCCAAATAACTACTTGTTCTTTTTGATGTATTTTCGCTTCATGAAAACGTCGGATAAGAGCTGGTAATACGTGGGAGTTTTCGGGATGATAGTTGTCATTTTTACCATATAGATTGGTAGGCATAGCAGATATGAAATTACATCCATATTGATCACGATACGCTTCACAGAGCTTAATACCGGCTATTTTGGCAATCGCATAAGGCTCATTGGTCGGCTCTAATTTGCCCGTTAATAAATATTCTTCTTTTAACGGCTGCGGAGCTAGTTTAGGATAGATACAGCTAGATCCAAGAAATAAAAGCTTGTTGACTCCGTTGATAAACGAACTATGGATAACGTTGTTCTGTATACATAAATTGTCATGGAGGAATTCTGCTCGGTACGTGTTGTTAGCATGGATGCCACCTACTTTAGCCGCTGCCAAAAAAACGTAGTCGGGTTTTTCTTCTTCAAAGAAGTTACTTACCTGCTGTTGGTTCCTCAAATCAAGTTCGCTCGACGTTCGCAAGATAAAATTAGAATAGCCTTTTTGAATTAAATTTCGATGGATCGCCGAGCCAACCATCCCGCGATGCCCCGCAATGTATATTTTAGCGTCTTTTTCCATATTTTAAAGCGTATATCCAAAGATAAAATTAATTTTGTCGGCAGAAACAAATAATCATATACAAGACTCACAATGGGTAAAGATAAGTTAAGGAAATTCGCGGAAATCGGGACCTTCCCAAATGTATATCAACTTGAGGCTGGAGCAATCAACAAAGGACAGTGGGCCATGAAACACTTTAGAAACAATAAGCCGATTGTTCTTGAATTAGCTTGTGGGAAAGGGGAATATTCAGTGAATATGGCAAAGGCGTTTCCTGAAAGAAATTTTATTGGTATCGATTATAAAGGTAATAGAATTTGGAGGGGTGCAAAGACTGCTATTGAAGAGGGGATTCAGAATGTGGCTTTTCTCAGAATCCAAATTGAGGATATCCTTACTTATTTTTCACAGGGAGAAGTCTCAGAAATATGGATAACGTTTCCAGACCCGCAACCACAATTAGGCAGGGAAAAGAAACGTCTTACTTCGGATCGTTTTTTAGATAAATATCAGGAAATCCTGATTCCAAATGGATTTATTCATTTGAAAACGGATAATGACGGCTTGTATCAATATACTCTCGGTAAACTGCATGAAAGGAAAGAGACCGTCCTTGAAGCAACGGAGGATCTGTACCACGACGCAATTCTTGACGATATTCTTTCTATAAAGACGTATTATGAGAAAAAATACCTGATGGTAAATAAGAGTATCAATTATCTTAAATGGTCATTTTCAAAGTAATCAAAAAGTTCTTCGCTGATTGAACGAAGAACTTTTTGATTAATTTTATTTTTGTGGAGTCTCGAGTAGTTTAAAGAACTGATCGAGTTCCGGGAGAATCACAATTCTGGTCCTTCTATTTTCGGCCTTTCCGTCTTCAGTTGCATTGCTTGCAATCGGAACGTACTCGCCGCGACCAGCCGCGGTCATTCTAGCAGGATCTAAGTTATAAGTGTCCTGAAGAACCCGTACAATCGTAGTAGCTCTTTTTACACTTAAGTCCCAATTGTCTAACAAGACTCCTTTTCTATAAGGCACATTGTCGGTGTGTCCCTCGACCAAAAACTCAATATGAGGCTGGTTCGCCAATACTTTTGCTACTTTGCCGAGTACCTCTGGGGCTCTTCCGCTGAGTTCATAACTTCCACTTTTGAACAAGAGCTTATCCGAAATATCAATGTAAACAACACCTTTATCAACTTTAATATTGATGTCTTCGTCATCTAAATTTCCGATTGCTCCTTTTAGATTCATTACGAGCGCCATGTTTAATGAATCTTTACGAGAAATAGCGGACTGTAAATCTTGAATGTATGCGTCCTTGTTGCTGATATTTTCCAAGGACTTGTTGATACTTTCAGCCTGTGAACTTGAAATTACTGAAAGGTTCTTCAATTGCTCTACCATCTGGTTATTGCTAGACTTCTGATCTTGCAATAAACTTTCAAGGCGTTCATTTTCGTTTTTATACCGACTGGTAGAATCCTTGTATTGCGCTAACTCCTGTTGAGTCATTCTATAACTACTGTCAAGCTGAGAATATCTATTCTCTGCGTCTTGCAGTTTCTTTTTTGCGCCGCATGAGCTCAAAACAACCATGACGGCGGCTGTGAATAGGAACAAATATTTAGTTTTCATATCACTTTTTGTTGATTACAGACGAAAAAGTACAAAGACCGTGCAAAATCATTTTTATAAAAGAATAGCACCTAAAAAAAGGTGCTATTTAACAGTATTTAACAGAAAAATGATTTCTGTTAAAACATATCTTTCATTTTATCGATAAAGCCTCCGCCATTTTCTTTGTTTTGATCGGATGATTCAGTCGACGAATTACCTCCTTGATTGAAAAGGTTGGTCAGGTCTGAAAGTTGGAATTTGCCATCTGGACCCGCCACTTGTGTTACGATATCCTGAAAGTCAAATGAGCTGTCGTTCGGGTCATTTGTCTTTTGATTAAATTTAGCTAAAATTGCAGGTATAATAGACGCTGCCACCGCTTTTGCAGAGTCCATATTAATTCCCAACCCCTGTAATTTATTTGTAAATGTATCGCTAACTTGATTTGCTGTAGCGCTCTGTTCTGAAGGGTTTTTAAAGGAGTTGACCAAACCATTAATATCACCCGAAGATACCTTTTGGCGTAGCACGTCTATGATCGACGTAGAAGCCGCTTCAATAGCCGCTTCGTTTTTTTCATTTGGAATCTCATTGTTATCAACAATGGCCGCTTGTGCATTTTCCCGCACTAGGTTTTCTAAATTCTTTAACATAACAAAATTGTTTTTTCTTGCATAGAAGACAAATGAAAAGTAAGAAAAGTTTTAAGTCGAATATTAACCCTTTGTTACTTAGTTGATTAAACTATATCTCATTGGGAAGCCAGTGCGAGTCGGATCAAAACTTATTAATTTCGCAATTTTATATTACTTTTGGGAGTCAATAATATCAATTTAATAAAACACCATTCATGGAAGTAAAAGATAGTAATGGCAATCCACTAAATGATGGGGATACTGTTGTTACCATTAAAAGCCTAAAAGTAAAAGGTTCGTCGTTAACGATAAAGAAGGGAACAGTCATTAAGAATATTCGTTTAACAGATGACGAGGATGAAGTAGATTGCAAAGTCGACAAAATGAAGGTCGTCCTTAGGACAGAGTTTCTAAGAAAAAAATAAAAAAGCAGATTTCCTAATTAAAAAAACAACCAATGAACAGTAAATCTTTTTTAAGTATTACAAGCATCCTTTGCGTTTTGATTTTTTCTGCCTCGTGCAAAGAAGGTCAAAATGACGTTTCCTCATCGCCATCCACAAATGATCGTGAATTTGCCGATCTGCAAATCTTAACTTACGAAGTGCCTGGTTGGGAAAACCTCGATGCCAAACAAAAGGAGCTAGCCTATTATTTATATGAAGCGTCGCTCTCGGGAAGAGATATTATCTATGATCAACGCGGTAAATACAACTTAATGGTTCGTAAAACTATTGAAAGTATTTGGGCAAATGACGAGACGGATAAGAACCACGCTGATTGGGATTCTTTTAGAACCTATTCTGGCCAAGTATGGTTTGCTAATGGCGTTTATCATCACTATTCCAACGATAAATTTGCCCCTAATTTCAGCAAAGACTATTTCGTTAGTCTGGTAAAGGCTGCAGATTCCACATTGCTTCCCCTTCAAGAAGGTGAATCCGTTGATGAATTTATTACGAAAATAGAACCGATAATCTTTGATGCCACCTTTATGCCTAAGATGGTTAACCTAACGGCAGGCGTCGATAATGTTAAAGAATCTGCAAATAATTTTTACGAAGGCGTTAGTGCAAGCGAAGTTGAAGAGTTTTACGCTAGTTTTCCACAAAGCGACCATGAACCTGAATGGGGGCTAAACAGTAAGGTTGTTAAAGAAGACGGCCAAGTTGTGGAAAAAGTTTGGAAGTCGGGAGGGATGTACGGCGCTGCTATTGATAAGATGATTTTCTGGCTTGAAAAGGCAGTAACCGTTGCTGAAAATGACCAACAAAAAAACTCGTTGGAATTATTGATCGAGTATTATAAAACAGGCGACCTGAAAATCTGGGATGAATATAATATATCATGGGTCAAAGATACAACCAGCGTAATTGACTTTGCCAACGGTTTTATAGAAGTTTATAATGATGCTTTGGGTATCAAAGGAAGTTTTGAAAGTGTCCTTTCCTTACGTGATTTCGAAACGACCAAACGAATTAAAGCCATTGCCGACGAAGCACAATGGTTTGAAGACAATTCGCCTTTACTTCCACAGCACAAGAAGGCCGAAGTAAAAGGTATCAGTGCAAAAGCAATCACTGTGATTGTTGAGTCTGGCGATGCAGCTCCAAGCACGCCGATCGGAATTAACCTGCCAAACTCAGATTGGATTCGCAAAGAATATGGTTCTAAATCTGTTTCTCTCAGCAATATTATTCACGCTTATAATGAGAGCAGCGCTAACAGTGGCTTCCTTGAAGAGTTTGTGGCCGATCAAGCGGTGATTGATCGAATGAAGAAGCATGGAAATCTAGCTAGCGACCTTCACACAGATATGCACGAATGTATTGGTCATGCATCGGGGCAGATCAATCCAGGCGTGGGTACACCTGATAAAACACTAAAAACTTATGCTTCTACATTGGAAGAAGCGCGGGCCGATTTGGTAGCCCTGTATTATCTACTGGATGAAAAGTTGATCGACATCGGCGTCATGGAAACATTAGAGGTCGGTAAGGCTGAATACGATAGCTACATGATGAACGGTTTGATGACGCAGCTATCGCGTTTAAAATTAGGTGATAATATTGAAGAATCACATATGCGTAATCGTGCCCTGAACGCCTACTGGGTATATGAAAAAGGAAAGGCTGATAATGTGGTTGAGTTCGTAAAAAAAGACGATAAAACCTATGTTCAAATCAATGACTACGAGAAGCTACGGGAGCTGTTCGGCAAATTACTTGCAGAGATTCAGCGAATTAAATCGGAAGGCGATTATGAAGCAGGCAAGGCCCTTGTAGAAACTTATGGAGTAAAGGTAGACCATGAGCTTCATAAAGAAGTGTTGGAACGCTATGAAAGCTTAAACCTTAAACCCTACAAAGGCTTTATTCAACCTCGTTTAGTCGCAGAAACGCAAGACGGCAAGGTTGTAGATGTCAAGTTGGAATATCCAACATCATTTTTTGAGCAAATGATGGAATACGGCAAGAATTATTCGTTTCTACCCGTGGTAAACTAGCGCATACTATAATTTAGATAAAAGACCATCTTAATGTGCATTGAGATGGTCTTTTTATATTATTATCTTTGTTAGACGTATAACAGGAAATTCTACGTTTATCGACTTCTTTGATGACAGAATCTATGGATCGGAAAATTTTTAGCTTGTCGCAGGTTGCAAAAAGTATTCAGAAAACTCTTGCCGATAGATATGGTAGTGCGTATTGGGTAAAAGCCGAAATGAACAAGCTGAATCACTATTCCCATTCAGGACATTGCTATCCCGATTTGGTGGAGAAGCGGGACGGAAAAGTTATTGCCGAGATGCGATCTATTCTGTGGAAAAGCGATTTTCAAGGTATCAATCAACGGTTTCTGGAAATTCTTAATGAACCCCTAAAGGATGGAGTGGCCGTATTGATGCTCGTCAACATTTCGTTTGACCCCATTTACGGTATGAGCCTTCGTATTTTAGATATTGACCCCTCTTTCTCATTGGGTGAATTGGCACGAGAAAAACAAGAGTCAATCGCAAGACTTCAGAAAGAAAGAATTTTTGACGCAAATAAAAGACTTAAATTTCCAGTTCTTCCCAAACGCTTGGCGATCATTTCTGTTGAAACGAGCAAAGGCTATGCTGACTTCCTTAAAATCATTGACAATAATCCTTATAATTACAAATTTGAGTATAAGCTATTCCCGGCCCTACTGCAAGGGGATAAGGCCGTTCAGTCGATTATTGAGCAATTGTATACGATATCGAGCTTGACGGAAGAATTTGATGCTGTAGCTATTATTCGCGGCGGCGGCGGCGATATCGGTCTGTCTTGTTATAACAATTACGACCTAGCAAAGGAAATAGCAATCTTTCCGTTGCCGGTATTAACCGGTATTGGTCATTCAACCAATGAAACCGTGAGTGAGATGGTTGCATTTAAGAATGCGATTACCCCGAGTGAGCTTGCCGATTTACTCATTCAACGCTTCCATGAATTTGCGGTACCCGTATTGAACGCAGAAGAGTACCTGAAGACCCGAATTGGAGAGTATATTAAAGACAGAAAAACGGAGGTTGATCAGGCGACTCGGCAGTTTCAGTTGGCGAGCGGTAATTTAATCGGGATAGAGACTTCGAGATTGTCAACATTTGAAAACTCTGTACATCTTTTAGTAAACCAACATTTGCGTACGGAATCGAAAGCCTTGGAATCGCTTGAAAAACAAGTCCGCCTATTAAGTCCAGAAAACGTTTTAAAGAGAGGCTTTAGCCTGAGCTATCAAAACGGCGAGTTAATCAAGAGCAAACATCAGATCGATACTTCAGTGCCATTAGTAACTAAATTACATGATGGCGAAGTGAAAAGTACAATTAACATTTAACCGCAAATATATGGCAGATAAAATTACCTATACAGAGGCGTTCGACGAGTTGCAAACCATTATATCTCATTTAGAAAAGGGTGATGTTGCTGTTGATGAATTGGCTGATAAGATTAAAAGAGCATCTCTTTTAATTGAAGTATGCCGGGCGAAGCTCACGGCAACAGAGGATGAGGTGAAACGGATTATAGATCAACTGTAAATTCCGAACGTTATTGCAGTTAGAAACAAACAATAAAGGAGTAGAGTGATTCGACGTTTTCCCTCAGTCGCGTCTAGCCAGAATGCTGTTAACTATCAATTTCAATTAAATAGTACGCATGGAATTGGGAGTTGATTGCAAACCAATTGCTTACCACCCTAACCGAAGTCAAGCCAATTAGTATACAAATTTTAAGCAAACTGGATTCCCAACAGTGATTTTTTCTGGTGTAGGCGCTAAAAGACCTGTCTCCACATCACGCCTAAAGACAAAAATGTCGTTTGTGTCTTGGTTTGCAACCAAAAGGAATTTTCCCGACGGGTCAATTACGAAATTTCTTGGTGTTTTTCCGCGAGATGTTTCGCGACCCACAAAGTTGAGTTCACCGGTTGCCGGGTCAATCCCAAAAATAACAATTTCATTCAGTCCGAGCCTGTTGGATCCGTAAAGAAACTTGCCATCAGGAGAGATGTGAATATCAGCGGCTGCGAATTTATCGGCAAAACCTTCAGGTAAAATGTTTACCTGCTGCTTCTCGGTTAGTCTGCCGTCTTTGTAATCAAATAACGTTATTTTGCCGTTGAGCTCGTGAATCGCATATGCGTATTTCCCATTTGGATGAAATGTGAAATGTCTCGGGCCACTGCCGTCTTCTAATGAGACGGTTCTCGCTTCCGTCGTGTCTAAGGGAAATGTCTCGGCGTTTGTATTAAGTGGATAGCCGATAATTTTATCGGTTCCCAAGTTGGTAACAAATAGAAAACTGTGATCTGGTGAAACGACTGCTGCATGCATACGAGACGATCCTTCTGTGCCGTCGACTATATTGCCCCTATGGTAAATCTCCTGAATTTCGCTGCCGAGTGAGCCATCAGGTTCGGTCGGTATTGCAGCTAGGCTACCGCTACCATAATTAGCTGTATAGACGTAGGACCCAGTAGGATCTGTCGCTACATAACAAGGTCCGTTTCCTCCTGAAGATTGTTTATTTAAAAACGTCAGTTGGCCTGTCTGTCGATCGAAATCATAAGCATATACAGTCCCCACAGAATCTTTACCCCACTCAGATACTGCATACACGTGATTGAGATCTGGAGAAAGCGCAAGATACGAAGGGTTATCAATACCGGTAACTTTATTTTTGTAAACTAATGTACCACTGTCTGTATCGAACGTATATACATAAATTCCTTCACTGTCACCTGAGTCCGTATAGGTGCCAATGAGCAAGTCAACCTTTTCCGTGCTCTCGCTGTTTGATTTGATGTTGCATGACGTAAAAAGAATACAAACAAAAAGAAGTGCTCTCATAATATTTAGCTGATGGTTATCCAAACATAGGCTTTGACTGGAGTTTCTGCAAGAAATATTTTCATTTAATTGGAAGCGGGTTTATTTGTAAAAGCCAAAATTATGGGTAACTTTATTTTGTCAAATACCTGAATGTATTAGTATCGGGTACGTACCAATAAGCAAATAACTAAATTATTATTATCTAATTGTTTTCTAAAATGGCTAAAAAGGCAGTAACACTCGGAGAAATTATGTTACGACTATCAACTCCTGGATTCAAGCGGTTTGTGCAAAGCGATAGTTTTGATGTCACCTATGGCGGTGGAGAAGCTAATGTTGCAACATCGCTGTGTAATTATGGATTAAACGGTGTGTTCGTGACTCGCGTTCCCGACAACCCGATCGGTCAGTCTGCTATTAATCATTTGCGTCGGTATGGCGTGGATACTCAATTTATAGCCCGAGGAGGGGACCGACTTGGGATCTATTTTTTAGAGACTGGTGCTTCCATGAGGGCATCGCAAGTTGTGTACGATCGGGCCAATACAGCGATTTCTGAAGCGAAGATAAGCGATTTCGACTTTGATAAGATATTTGATGGAGCGGATTGGTTTCACACAACGGGAATTACGCCAGCTTTGAGTGATCAAGCGGCTGCTTTGACAGAAGCGGCGTTGAAGGCTGCTAAAACGAAGGGCATCACAACGAGTATCGATTTAAATTATCGTAAAAAGCTCTGGAGTAAAGAAAAAGCAAGAGAGGTAATGACTCGTCTTTGTCAGTATGTCGACGTCTGCATCGGGAATGAAGAAGACGCTCATGACTCTTTAGGGTTTACGAGCGAGGGAACTGATGTAACCAAAGGCGAGTTAAACCTCGATGGGTTTAAGGACGTATGTCGTCAGATGATTGACAAATTTAATTTCAAATACGTAGCTTCGTCTCTGCGCGAGAGTCATAGTGCTTCTGATAACGGTTGGTCTGCACTGGTGTATGATGGCAAAGAATTCTATCATACGAAGAAATATGAAATCCGTATCGTCGACCGTGTGGGAGGTGGCGACTCGTTTGCTAGCGGCTTGATTTATGGACTGATGACCGATAAATCATTACCCGACGCGGCAGAGTTTGCGGTGGCAGCTTCGGCATTGAAACATACAATTCCCGGAGATATGAACCACGCTACACTTGCGGATGTGGAGACACTATTAAAAGGCGATGGCTCTGGTCGTGTTCAGCGTTAACGTTGAGCCTGCTTCTTCGTAAACTGAATCTGTTCGTGGGAATGAAAAATTTATTATTACTATCACTTCTTTTTTGTGCTGTGCATCAGTGCTTCTCACAGGCTACTCTTTCGGGTCCTGTAGATTCCTCTGTCTTTGAAATTGATTTTCAAGTGGAGCCTGCTGACGATTGGACTTCTCTTTTTAAACGAAATGAAGGTTGGTTTGGAGGAGACGGGATCTACACGATTCCGATGGACGGCATTGATTCCTCTGGCCGTCAGACAGACATCAAAACACTTTTTATTTTTAGCGATACGATGTTTGGCGAGATTGACGATGGAAAACTGCAATCGGGTTCCAAAATGGTAAATAACTCAGTTGCGATTTTAAACGGTAAACAACCCACGAACCAGTCTATGCAGTTTTACGGTGATGATGGAGCGATTGAAGAACTTAGCACATTGTTTATTCCCCAAACACCACAATCAAAAAAGGGGGAATATTATTGGCTGGGTGATGGTTTCGTCAATCATGCTCTTGACAATACCACCTATATTTTTGGTTATCGGATACGAAATACTGGAGCAAAGGTATTTGGCTTTGAGGAGGTTGGAAATACATTGATCGCTATTCCCGAGGGAAGCAAACCTCCCTTTGCTGATTATCGGCAGTTCGACACCCCTTTGTTTATTCAGAAAGACGATAAGCAAGGAAGTGGCTCCTTTGGAGCCGGAATTTTGGTGAATACGGAACAGGCAGGCGCTACGGATTCCGACGGATTTATTTATGTGTACGGCCTTCGAGGTTCAAACAAAGAAGTGCTGGTTGCCCGAACACGACCCGAAGATTTCGAGGATTTTTCAAGTTGGCGTTATTGGGATGGATCACAATGGACAAGCGATATCGGGGAAGTCGAAAGCATCGTAGACCGAGCTTCAAATGAATTGAGTGTTACTCCCATGCCTGATGGGCGTTACGTCATGATTTTCCAGATGGACGGAATCGGTTCATCGGTCGGTTTACGCATAGGACTTAGTCCCGTAGGCCCTTTTGGTCCTATACAGGAAGTCTGGAAATGCCCTGAAGTGCAGGTCAGTAAAGACTACTATGTCTATAACGCAAAAGCACACCCCCATTTATCAGAAAAAGGAGAACTGCTGATCAGTTACAATGTAAATTCTTTCGATTTTATAAATGACCTGAATGAAAATCCTCAGTTATACCGACCGCGTTTTATTCGGATTAAATTTGACTAGTTATTCAAACGTTTTGTAAAGTCATCAACCCTCTTGATGAAAGCTTCGAGTTCGGTTTTTTGAGTTTTTATAAATGAATTGTCTTCAAATTTACCTAACACCTCGTTTAGTTCTTCTTGTGTATCGTACATCATTTTTCGGAAGGGATTGGTATAGTCTTTTTTCCGCGAACTCTCGACTGAATCAACCATCCATTGTTTGGTCCGTTTAACCTCCTCGCACCAGGTTAGTGTACGTTCTTTTGTAATTTCCTTTAATTTCAACTTCTCCAATTCCAATAAGGATGTGATGGCGTGCTGTCGTTTTTGTGAAGCATAGTTATCGCCTTCTTGGCGATAGAAATCATGTACATCGTCCCATGATTTTATTTTTTCGGTGTGGACTTTCTCCCGGAAGCTTCCGATGGTTTCTTCACTCATTAGCTGACCTCCAATGTTTAGCCAATTATTCCTTCTGAGACTCGATTTTGCTAACGACTTTTCTAATTCTGAGATTGACGTGTTTTCTAGTTCTTCAATATGATTTATGAGGTAATTAATACCATAGAATCGGATCATCGTTTTGAAAATATCATAAGCTTGTTGGATTTTGATAATTTTAACCGGTCTTTTGGCGTTTTCAATCCCCTTTGCTGTGATCTCTAACTCTGAGATGATAGGATCTTTTTTCTCTAGCATCGCTTTGCCAAGCTCATCGGCTGTTTTTTTAATGTCGTATGCAGCTTCCGTCTTCGTTTCGTTGATGTATCTGATGTAGGACTCGCCGATTAGTTGTTCGAACAGGCTCAAAGAAGAAAACATTTCGTTAACCGTGTCAGGTGCTAGGTAGTCAAATTCGATATTTTGTATTTTTTCGTATCGCTGATCCCTGTCTTGGTATTTAAAAGTATTACGCTGTAACGCATACATATTATACATAAACCAATAAGCCGGCATGATAACGAGAGAGTTCGTGTTTTCCTGAATACTTACCAGAGAGAAGGGGATAGGAATGTTTAGTTCATAATCATAATCCCCTTTAGCTAGGATTGTAAAATTGGCAAACTTAGAATTATGTTTCAAGGAGACACATAGCCCCGGCCAGAAGCCTCTGCCCGCAATGATTTCTCCGTCGGCTCCTCGCGAGTTATGGTTCGACCCGATCGTTGCGCCCGCAGGAATGTTGCTCTGTCCAGATACTACTGCAGCGCATAAGAATGAGTTGTTATGATGTTGTTCATGTGCCGGAAAAATGAGTGAATTTAGTACTTCACAACATGAAATTGTTGCATTGCTACCCAGATAAGAATTAATGAGTCGAGCTCCATACTTCAGTTGCGAGTTGGAAGCAATTACAAAACGTACTGCTTTGACACCATAGAAAATACGACAACCAAAATCGATGATACCATTCACCAGCTCACAGCCTTCACCGATCTGCGATTTCCCCCGTGCATTCGATTTGATGGTTAGGTTCTTGAGCTTATTGGCCCCTTTAATATACGCATCAGAACCAATCCATACATCATTGATGATATTGGTATTTTTGATTACTGTACGGTCGCCAACCTTACCATAATACCCCGGCTCGGTTTTATATTCAGTTTCTGTGAAGGTTATAAACTTCTCCAGAAGTGCGGAGTCGTCTCTGTATTTGCTCCATAACCATGCGTCGCCCGGCTGCATACCGTTAAACGGGATAACCTTTCTCCCTCCGTTCTCGTTGCACAATTCCAACCAAATACGTGAACTTTCTTCTTCGCCATCCTTTAGTATTCCGTTGCCAAACTTAGCGTTGACACTTGTTTTCATCTCATCTACCTGGACGATAACCACCTCGTTTCCAATAATATAATGCGAGATGTAGTTAACATGATTAATCGCCACATTATCCCCCAGGTCACAGCTAATAATGGTTGAGTTGTATAGGCCAACTTCTGCTTTAAGACCATGGAATTCTAGATAATAAGGTTCCAGCTTCCCGATACGTATCAAGCCATAGAATTTACAATTTTTTACAAGCTCTGGATTAAATGCGTCTGATACCAGTATGTTGTTCCAATTGTCTGTCGTATTGCCATTTTTTACAAGCACCTCAATTTCGAAAGCAGAAAGATTTCGGTAGTCGATGCCGCTCCTGTTTTGAATGTTACGAAGGTGATATTCATCTTTCCCGTCGGGAATGAATTCTTTACTGATAAAATCATATCCGAGACGAGATAAAGGAATTTTTCGAATGTTATTCATGCGTATTCTATTACTGATTTATGTGATGGATTCGTAAGACCAACGCTGAAATTACAAAAACTGTATTTAAAATCATCTATTTTTATAATTTCATCAGGCACAATTTTTGTATCGTTCATGGCTGAAAACCAATTAATTCTAATTTATGAAACGTATAAAAGAAACTCTGTTGCCAATTTTGGCTATCTTACTACTGTTCTCCATTACATCCTGTGACAAAGAAGAAGAGAAAGTTGAGAACGATAAACAGAAGTTAATTGAAGGAACCTGGTTGTTATACGCAGCCGGACAGGATGATAATGAAGATGGACAGATCAGCGAGAATGAACGAGAACCGGCCGAGGAAGGTCGTGTTTTTGAACTCACGCTGAGCGCCGATGGGAATGGATTGATTTATGAGAACTATACAGATGAAGGTGAGACCACTACTCCCTTTAAATGGAAATGGTCTGGGGATTCAACGATCATATTGACCAATACACAGGGAGCAGGTGAAACGATTCTTGTCAACGTTTTAATACTCACTGATAACGAATTAGGGGTCTATGGTGGGATAGACGATTCAAATATGATTTTATTATTCAAGAAAAAAGTATAAATTTTGATCTGATAAATAATGAGCAAAACAGATTTTGATGCGGTTGTTGTAGGTTCGGGGCCAAACGGGTTGGCAGCGGCAATAACCTTACAGCGTCAGGGTAAATCTGTTTTATTGATCGAAGCAAATAATAAAATAGGCGGGGGGCTGCGCAGCGAAGAGCTTACTCTGCCCGGGTTTTTACATGACGTTTGTTCTGCAGTGCATCCAATGGCGTCTGTTTCACCTTTTTTAAAAAGTGTACCGCTCGAAGATTATGGTGTCGACTTTATCTATCCAGATGTATCCATCGCACACCCCTTAGAAAATGGCAGTACTGCCGTGCTAACCCGATCATTAGACTATACAGCTGCGTCATTAGGTGAGGACAGGCAAGCTTATCTGGATTTGATGACACCCATCTTGAAAGATTGGCCCAAATTGACCAAAGATATTTTAAGTCCTTTGCTCAAAATTCCTACAAACCCTCGTGCTATGGCTAACTTTGGCTGGCTGGGATTATCGTCGGCCATGCGTTTGTCGCGTCGTTTTAAAACTCCTGAAGCTAAGGCATTATGGGCGGGAATGTCCGCACATTCCATGCAGCCACTTTCTAAATTTACAACATCGGCGGTCGGCTTAGTTCTTCAAGCCACTGGTCATGTCAAAGGATGGCCACTCGTGATCGGAGGATCACAGCGTATAGCCGATGCACTTTCGGCTTACTTTACATCCTTAGGTGGCAAGATTGAAACGGGCTTCTATGTGAAATCCTTATCACAGCTTCCATCAAGCAAACTCATTATGTTCGATGTCACGCCAAGGCAACTATTGGAAATTGCCGGGCACCGATTTTCAAGAAGCTATCAGTGGCAGTTAAAGAAATTCCGCTACGGAATGGGCGTCTTCAAAGTGGACTGGGCACTGGACGCGCCGATACCCTTTACGGCCGCCGATGCCCGAAGGGCTGGAACACTTCATTTGGGTAATACAATTGAAGAAATTCAAGCGAGCGAAGACGCCGCTTACAAAGGAAGACATGTTCAACGACCATTTGTTTTGTTGTCTCAGCCGAGTTTATTTGACTATCATCGTGCGCCAGCGGGCAAACATACGGCCTGGGCATATTGCCATGTTCCCGGTGGCAGTACGGTGGATATGAAAGACGCGATAGAAAGCCAAATAGAACGATTTGCTCCCGGATTTAAAGACCGAATTTTGGCGAGCCATACGTTTAACACCGAACAATTACAAGCATATAATCCCAATTACATTGGCGGCGATATCGGTGGCGGAGTTATGGATATACGACAGCTTTTTAATCGTCCGGCACTTTTTTCCCCCTATCGTACAGGAGTGAAAGGGATTTATATCTGTTCGTCTTCTACACCACCTGGAGGTGGCGTTCATGGAATGTGTGGCTTTCATGCTGCGAAACGGGCGTTGAGCGATGTTTTTGGAATTAAAATAGATTAGAAGAGCTAACGAAATTTGTGTGCTAATTCCTTTTTGTATATTATTGTTTGGCTGAAAGGAAAACACGTACGACGCCGTCTAATTCAATTGTATTTATGAAAAGATTTTATATCAGTTTTATTATTGTTTTGTTTTCGAATTGTGTGGTCTTCGCACAAGCTCCAACGAAAAAAGATCCCGTTGATTATGTCAACCCGACGATGGGAAACATCAGCCATTTGCTGGTGCCGACGTATCCGACTATCCACTTGCCTAATGGTATGCTGCGTGTTTACCCTGAGCGGCCGGACTATACCGCTGATCAGATTAAGGGCTTGCCGTTAATCATCACCAGTCACCGTGGTCGTTCTGCTTTTAATTTAAGTCCAGTTCAGGGAATAAGCGAGGCTGATTTGCAGGTTGTGCATCGTTTTACCTATGATAATGAAGAAATCCGCCCTTACTATTATGAGGTAACATTGGATGAAGAAAACACCAAAGTAGCTTATGCTCCGTCTAGTCAGTCCGCTCTATATCGAATTCAATTCACGAAAGATGAGCCGGCTTTCCTTGTCTTCAATACCATCGACGGTGATATTCGAGTTGAAGGCAATAAAGTATATGCTTCGCAGAAATTAGCAAATAACACCATTGTTTATCTGTTTGCAGAAACTGATGTTAAGCCTGAAAAAGCCGGCTTTTTAAAAATTGGTGAAGGTATTGATGCTCAGATGCTTGAAAAGGAGGGCAGAAATGTAGCGATGGCTTTTCGTTTCGGTCGAGGCACAGATAAGGTAAATATCCGTTACGGTGTTTCATTTATTAGCTCGGAACAGGCAGAAAACAATCTGCGAAGAGAGATAGCTGATTTTAATCTCGATGCCTTAGCTCAACGGGGTCGTTCCATATGGAACGAAGCTTTGGGCTCGATTGCAGTTGAAGGCATACTTGATGACGATAAAACAGTTTTCTATACCTCACTTTATCGTTGTTTTGAGCGTCCTGTTTCTATTACCGAAGATGGCAGGTATTTTAGTGCTTTTGATGGTCAAGTCCATACAGATAAAACTCCATTTTATACAGACGACTGGATATGGGACACCTACCGGGCTACCCATCCGCTGCGCCTCTTGATCGACCATGAAACCGAATCTGATATCATCAATTCTTTTTTGCGGATGACAGAGCAAATGGAAAGCTTTTGGTTGCCTACCTTTCCGGAAATTACTGGTGATTCTCGACGGATGAACTCCAATCATGGTATTGTCACCATCGCCGATGCGTGGGCAAAGGGGCTTCGGACCTTTGACTTGGAAAAAGCCTACACAGCCTCGAAGAACGCAATCTTAGAGAAAACACTTGCTCCTTGGTCGGCCGACTCTGCGGGGTGGCTCGACGAGTTTTATCATACCAAAGGCTATATTCCCGCCTTAAATCCGGGAGAAGAAGAAACGGTACCCGAAGTTCACTCATTTGAAAAAAGACAACCCGTGGCGGTTACCTTAGGCACCTCTTATGATGAATGGAGTCTTGCACAAATCGCTACCATGTTAAATAAGAACGACGATGCAAAATATTTCTTTGAAAAAGCACTGAATTATCGCAATCTTTTTAATGCAGAGACCGATTTTTTTCATCCCAAAGACAAAGACGGAAACTTTATAGAGCCCTTTGATTACCGTTATTCTGGAGGACAAGGCGCACGTGAATACTATGGGGAAAACAATGCCTGGATCTATCGCTGGGATGTGCCTCATAATGTCGCTGATCTGATTGAGTTAATGGGCGGGCGAGAACAATTTAACAAGAATCTTGATCAAACGTTCCGAGAGCCACTAGGAAAAAGCAAATACGATTTTTATAGTCAATTACCAGATCATACGGGAAATGTCGGTCAGTTTTCCATGGCGAATGAGCCGAGTTTACACATTCCCTATCTTTATACCTACTCGGGTAAACCATGGATGACACAAAAGCGGATCCACACACTAATGGATCAGTGGTTTAGAAATGATTTGATGGGTGTACCCGGAGATGAAGATGGCGGCGGAATGTCGGCTTTTGTTGTTTTTTCAATGATCGGATTCTATCCGGTAACTCCAGGACTGCCGGTTTATACAATCGGTTCGCCCTTTTTTGAGAAAGCGACTATCCATATGAGCAATGGAAATGATTTCTCAGTCGTTGCAAAAAATTATTCACCAAAGAATAAATATATTCAGTCCGCGGTGTTAAATGGCAAAGCGTTGAATAAACCATGGTTTTCTCATAAAGATATTCAGGACGGTGGCGTACTGGAACTCGTCATGGGTGATACTGCCAACAAAGACTGGGGCAGCGCGGTAGATGCCGCACCTCCTTCCTTTCAGCATTAATCGATATGGCACAAAGCCCGTAGCCGCTTAAGTGGCTACGGGCTTTGTGTTTATTGTGTGTTTTAACATAAGTTTCTCGGTTTAGGAGGCGTATGTTACAAGAAAAATTGCGCAACCGTTTGTGTTTGCAGTAAATTTTGATATTTCATTTCGATGATGTAATCTTGTTCAAAGCGTCACATTTTTGATGCCTATAATCCAATTAATCTGAATGTTATTGCCTATGAGTAAGTTTTTGTTTCTTGTTAAAGGTAAACAGTTTCCTTGTAGGAGAATTTTATGTTTTTTCAATTGTCGCCAACAAACCAATTAAAATATGAAACACTTTTATGAAAAAAATGTGACCAGGTTCCAGAACCATAGAAAATGGATAGCTTTCTGCATATTCATTTTTACTATTTATGGGGGGAAGGTTACGTTCGCAAAGGGCATCGTGCCTCCCATGGCGGTTGAGTTGAGCCGTCTGGACTTAACGAATTATCATACAGAGTCAGCCGACATTGAAGTTAGAGGAACGGTTGTCGATACCGCCGGAAACACTCTGCCCGGCGTTAGCGTACAGGTTAGGGATGATGCGAGTATCGGAACTGTGACCGATTTGAATGGTAAATATATCTTGGATGTTCCGGACGACGCGGTTTTAGTTTTTCGGTTTATGGGTTTCCTGCAACAGGAGATCGAGGTTCGTGGACGTCAAGTAATTGATGTGACGATGATGGAAGACGTTGCAGGATTAGAAGAGGTTGTCATCGTAGGGTTCGGTACACAAAAGAAACAGAGTGTGGTAGGTGCGCAGTCAACGGTCAACGTAAAGGACCTAAAAGCGCCTGTTGCAGATCTTACGACTGCCATCGCTGGGCGGTTAGCGGGTGTGGTTGCCACGCAAAGAGGTGGCGGACCAGGGGCAGACGGAGCAGCATTATTTATTAGAGGAGTCGGAACGTTCGCATCAAGTCCGCAGGGTCCGCTACTGGTGGTAGACGGTGTTCCTGATCGAGATATTAATAATATTGATCCAGAAGATATCGAGTCGTTTACCGTACTAAAAGATGCGACGGCGACAGCTGTTTATGGAACAAGAGGTGCGAATGGGGTAATCTTGATAAATACAAAAAAAGGGAAGGCTGGAAAGCCAACTATAAACGCTGAGTTTAATCAGGCGGTAAACAAATTTACATTCTTACCGGAATTTATTGACGGCCCTACCTTTATGACACTCTATAATGAAGGACTTACTATGCGTGGCCGGACCCCTCAATATACACAAGAGAGAATCGATAAACACATCAGTGGCGAAGATCCAGATCTATATCCTAATGTTGATTGGTATGACGTTCTTTTTAACGACTATGGTAGCAATAATCGAGCGACACTGAATGTTAATGGTGGTTCTGAAAATGCTTCATATTATATTTCTGCAGGTTATTTTGGAGAGGTGGGACAGTTTAAACGAGATAATGTTCAATCTTATAATTCGACCTTAAAGCTGAATCGGTTTAACTTTACCAGTAATGTTGATGTTAATATCACTAGAACGACCGAGTTGGAGCTCGGTGTAAATGGTTACATCACCAACCTAAACCGCCCTTACTATGGTGTTAATCAAATATTTTCATTGGCTACGGCCAGCGCACCTCACATTATGCCACCTCAATATTCCAATGGGGAATGGCCTCAATTAAAGGGTGCTCTGATCAGTCCTTATATGGCATTAACCCAGTCGGGTGTCACGAATTCGTACAATAATACAGTACGTTCAAACCTGCGGGTTAATCAGGATTTGGATATGATCGTAGAGGGCTTGAGTGCCACCGCTATGTTTGCATTTGATGTAAATGTGAACAATAATCTGAATCGTGGGCGTACTTTACAAACTTATTGGGCTCTGGGCCGTGACGAGCAAGATAGTTTAATCACTGAAATCAGTACTGCTGGTTCTAAAGAGCTCGGTTTCGACCTTACACGATATGGTGATCGCCGGTTCTATACCGAGTCGGCCGTTAACTATTCGAACCGTTTCGGTGTACACGACGTTTCAGGAATGTTGTTGTTCAATCAGTCTGATTATAGTGATGCCACATCGCGAGTTGGAAGTTACAAAGCGGCTATACCTTATCGTCAAAGAAACATCGTTGGTCGTGCTAACTACGGGTATGACGACAAGTATTACGCAGAAGCGAACTTTTCATATTCTGGCTCAGATAATTTTGTCGACAGCGAACGTTATGGTCTTTTCCCATCCTTCGGTGTAGGATGGTTGGTTTCGAATGAGAAGTTCTTCGAGCCCTTGAAAGATATTTTCCCTCACTTCAAGCTGCGCTATACGTACGGGCTTTCGGGGAATGCAGCATTGAACAATCCTAATTTGAGGTTTCTGTATCTGACGACAGTGGGAGACGCAGGTGGTTATACATTTGGTCGCCCAGGTTCAACTCGCTCCTTTACAGGGTACAATGAATCCAGAATCGGTGGAAATGTTAGATGGGAAACCTCGTATCGTCAAAACCTCGGTGTCGAGCTCAACCTCTTCCGCGACGATTTGCAGCTTATCGTCGAACTCTTTAAAGAGCGAAGAGAAGGTATCTTACTTCCGAACTACGTGATACCGTATAACTCAGGCTTTACCGTAGGAAATATACCTTACAATAACATTGGAAAAACAAATAACAAGGGTATTGATGTAACCCTAGATTACAATAAAAGCTGGACCGATCAGAATTTCCTATCCTTTCGTGGAACCTTCAACTACAATAAAAACCTGGCTGTATTTGATGGCCTACCGCCATGGCGTTACCCTTATCTCGATAGAATCGGCAAACCGATTAGTCAGCGTTTCGGCTATATTTCCATGGGTTATTTCAATAATCAAGACGAGATCGATAATGCAGCTATACAGGCAGGTGATGTTCGTCCAGGTGATATCCGTTATAAAGATTTAAACGGTGATGGAGTGATCAACAGTAATGACCAAACCGCAATAGGCTATGGTAGTACACCGAGAATAGTTTATGGTTTAAGTTTAGGAGGTGGTTTTAAAGGTTTCGACATCAGTCTATTCTTCCAAGGTGTCGGCTTAGTAGACTTTAACTATGCAAGTGGATTTGCAACAAATCCTTTTTCGCAAGGAGCTACTTACGGGAATATGTATAAGCAGATTCTTGACCGCTGGACTCCTGATAATCCGAGTCAGGATGCGTTTTATCCTCGCCTTTCTACCAGTCAAGATCAGACAACCAATTACTATACAAGTACACACTGGATACAACGCGCTGACTATTTGCGCTTAAAACAGGCGGAGTTTGGATATACGTTTACAGACACCGGCTTCCTTGACAGAATCGCAGTTCAGCGATTAAGGTTATTCGTTAGCGGGACCAACCTCCTGACATTATCGCCGTGGAAGTTTTGGGATCCAGAGCTGGGAGATGGAACCGGTGCGGTATATCCTAATATAACAACTTACAACTTCGGTATTCGTGTAAACTTTCAATAAACAACACAATGAAAAACATACTAAGAAAATATAACTATAGGCTTTTATTGTTGGTGGGGGTATTCTTGTTGCCGACTGCCTGCAAAAAGGATTACTTTGACACGCAACCTGACAATATAGTCAGCGTAGACGAAATATTTGCCAACCGTGGGCAAACTGAACGATGGTGGGCCGGTTTATTTACCAATATTCCTGACATCTGGAATCAACCTTATGCTTTTTCTTATAGCATCACGTCCGATGAAATGGATGCGAGTAACTGGACAAATCCAGGAATGAACAGCGGTGCGATCAATGCTGATGCAACGCCATCAGATTTTACAGCCCTATACGAACGTATACGACTTGCCACCATCTTTCTTGAACGTGTAGACGGGAATCAAGAAATACAGAATCTGGCCAATGGCGCGGAAATCATCAAACACTACAAAGGAGAGGCTAGATTTCTCAGGGCTTATTATTATTGGAAAATGATGAAAGACCTAGGCCCCGTTGTGATAGCGCCTTTACAATCGGCTAAGCCTGAGGATGACTTTCAGATTCCACGGAGCTCATGGGACGAGTGCGTTGAATTTGTCTTATCAGAATTAGCGCTGGCGAAGGCTGACTTGCCGGTCGACTATTATTTGTCAGGGACAACCACAGTCGATGGAACCCAGGTAGGGCGTATCAACAAGATGATTGTAGAAGCATTAGAGTCTCAAATTCTGTTGTTTAATGCAAGTCCGCTTTACAATGGTAATACAGAATTAGGGGATTTTAAGAACTACGACGGGAAACAGCTCATCAGCCAGACCTATGACCCAGCAAAGTGGGATAGAGCTGCCGCCGCGGCAAAAGAAGCGATTGACATTGCAGAAGCTAATGGTAAGCATTTATTCAGAGTTCAAAACGAAGATCCGTTCAGAGCGGGGTACTTGTCTGTCCGGAATCTTTTTTGGGATGGATGGGAAGAAGAGGGAATCTGGGTTAGACCGTCTTCCAACACATGGCAATGGGAAATCCACTCGTCACCACGGTCTACGCAGGGAACAGCTTATAATGGACTGGCTGTAGTGCAGCAATTGGTTGACGACTTTAGGATGAGTAGCGGAGAGTCGATTGAAGAAAGTGATTCCTATACAGAAGAAGCCTATGTAGCAGAAAATACAGATTATTATGTTGCAGGAACCAACCAGATGTATGCGAATCGCGAACCAAGGTTTTATGCCTATGTGACCTTTAACGGTGCGTTCAATCCCGGTGCATCCAAGACTGGTGCAAACAACAGTCGTGTAGAGTTCTTTTATACAGGAACATCGGGTAAGTCGAGCGCTCCGAGAGATTGGCCTAAGACAGGCTATACTGCACGTAAAAATATACACCCCACCTTCAGTGTTAATCCAGGTGTGAATGTGGCCAGACCGGCCATGTTGATCCGCTTAGCTGAGCTGTACTTAAACTACGCAGAGGCACTAAATGAGTCGTCACCCGGAAACCCAGAGGTATTGGAGTACTTAAACCGTGTGAGAGAACGTGCGGGGTTAGATCCATTGGCTCCAGGCTTGAGCCAATCGCAACTTCGTGAAGAGATCCGTTTAGAAAGACGATTAGAACTATGTTTTGAAGGTCATCGATATTTCGATGTTAGAAGGTGGAAAATACCAGATGAACCAGGTTCCAACCAGGGAGGTGTATTCTATGGGATGAACATGGATGCTGGGACCAACTTGTCCGATCCTGCATATCACGAAAGAGTTCCAGCTTTCAGTCGCACCGAATGGCAGCGTAGATATTATTTCATGCCATATGGGCAAAACGAAATGGATAGAAACAAGGCCTTGGTACAGTTTCCAGGCTACTAAAGTATAATCTGTACTTATAATTTATTTAATCCTCATTTGAGATGAAAAAACATTCAATCTATTATATTATCGTATTCTCCTTCCTTGCCATTGTTGGGTGCAAGGAAGACACGCCTCCCTATGAGCAGCTAACAGACAGTAAAGAGGGAGCAAATGTATTTATTGCTAAAGCTAAAACGGGCGAACAAATGCTCACGATGTTTCCAATAGAAGAGCGTGCAGTCAATTTTGGAGTCGGTTTTGGTGCGGTAGGCCTCCCTGCCAGTGATATCGCAGTCACCTTGACTAAAGACAATCATGTACTTGACAGTCTGAACAATATTCGTGTTTTAAACAATGAAGAACCGTATCTCCCCTTCCCAGACGCCGGTTATTCGATTGACAAGCTGAGCCTGGTTATCCCATCGGGCACAATCTCTTCAGATTTGGCAAATTTGACTTATGACCCAAGCCAATTTGATACAGAGAAAGACCATTTATTGGCACTGACTATTTCCGATGCTTCAGGCTATGATATTAGTCCGAGTGCAAAAACACTGATTTTTATTGCACCAAAGTTAGAAGCGCGGCCAGCTAATACTGATGGATGGGTGGCAACGGCATCGACCGAGCAACTATCAGGTGAAAATACCGGTCTTGCTTCAGCTGTTTTAGATGGCGACTTAAATACCATTTGGCATTCTAGATATGCTGGTGGACCAGTTAGCTCCTACCCGCACTGGTTGAGTTTTGATATGCAAGAAGCTATTTACGTAACAAAAATAGAGATGGCTCCTAGACAAAACAATTCGAGAGGATTTACCAAATTTATATTAGAAGGAAGCTTAGATGGAGCAGAATGGTTTCCTTTAGGAGGGGAACGTAGTTTTGACCCAGGAAATACTGCATACCAGTCTTATGATATTGAACCTCAAATGCTGAAGAACATTAGGATCACGATGCTTGAGGGGCTACAAGGACTGACCTTCTTGTCAGAATTTGTGGTATATACTTACTAAGTTCTACAAGGCGTAGTTTTGCGACTATTTTTTAATCTCTAGACTACGCCTTTTGTTTTTCCTTATCTAGTTAGATACCTTCTCAGGGGCTTATCGACGAACCTCATCACCACGTATGCAAAGGCGAGCATGAACAGGGTGCCACCTATAATGATCCAGGTTAGCTCTGAAGCGCTAGGTTGCCGGCTCATATAATAGTTTCCAAATATCCAGATCCCTGCATAATGGGTCATGTATAGCGGATACGACATGTCGCCAAAAAATAAACAAAGTTTTTTGACGGAAGAATTCAATACTGTTCCCGCGCCCAATGAAACAAGCAATGGGAAATAAAAGATTACAATTAGGAACTCTAACAGCCAGTTCCAGCTCGGATAAGGAGCGAGGAACGCAAATGACAGTAGCACGGCAAGACCTATAAAACCAAGTTGATTCTTGATAATCCAATTCAATCGATAGATAAGGAGCCCGGCTGAGAAGGAATAAAAAATACGTGCACCGCCATGCCAAAAGGTGTCGCCGTTCCAACCACCCAAAAGATTTCCCGTATTATAGCTTACTGAATAAAGAACAACAGCAGCAATAAGTGCAAGAGCAGCCAAAACCTTTCTGTTCACTCGACATAGGAAGAGAGCATAGACCATATTAGCTATATACTCCCAGAACAATGACCATGAAGGAGCATTCAACCCAAAATTGTTGAAAGCCCTTTCTTCCATTGTTGGAAATGGAATAAGCAAAGCCGAACATATAAAGATTAGAATAATTCGTCCCGCACTGTATAGTTCAGACTCACCACCAAAAGGATCAAACAAGAATGCCAAGAGACCCAGTACCGACCCGAAAACCACCATGGGGTGCAATCGGGTTAATCTCAGCTTAAAAAATTCCTTTAGTCCCATGCTCTTGATCCGGTCGTCATAAGCATAACCCACTACAAAGCCCGATAAACAGAAGAAAAAGTCCACTGCCAAAAAACCATGACCGATAAAATTTAGACTGGGTTCAGGAATTATCCATTCCATGAAGTGGAAGATAACAATAGCCAGGGCCGCTACTCCTCGTAAACCGTCCAGTACTTCAAAATGTTTCTTGCTCTGGAACAACTGAGGCTTTGCGTGCGACATAGATGGTGTTGATCTATTGGGTTTGAATCGTTTGGATGTGAAGAAACTAAATTGATAGCAAGATAACAAAATATTTTATTTTATATTTACGGATACCACCGACCTAGATCATGATGCGCAACGTTAGAACGACCCTTGTCTTATTTTTTATTCTGCTTAGTGTATTTGAGTATTCTTATGCTTCGAAGGACGATGCGAAGCGCTACGAGGCCGATGTTATTATCTACGGTGGAACCTCGGCCGCCATCATCTCAGCTGTACAGGTTGTCCAACTGGGTAAGTCAGTACTCGTCGTATCGCCGGATAAGCACTTAGGTGGATTATCTTCAGGAGGACTCGGTTTCACCGATACGGGCGACAAGTCGGTCATCGGGGGCTTAGCCAGAGAGTTTTACCATCGTGTGTATCTGCATTATCAAGATACGGATGCTTGGAAATGGCAAAAGAAATCCGAATATGGTAATAGGGGACAAGGAACTGCAGCTATCGACGGTGAGGAACGGACCATGTGGATTTTTGAGCCTCATGTAGCTGAATCCATATTTGAAGATTTCGTGAGAGAGAACACTATTCAGGTTCATCGCGACCAATGGCTAGACCGGGAGAATGGAGTTGAAACCTTGGATGGTAAGATCATGGCTATTAAAACACTAAGCGGGAATGTCTATTCGGGAAGCGTGTTTATTGATGCTACCTATGAGGGAGACCTAATGGCTGCTGGAGGAGTCAGCTACCATGTCGGTCGCGAATCTAATGACACCTATGGCGAAACCTGGAATGGCATTCAGGTCGGCATCTTACATCATCAACACTGGTTTCACGCAGATATTAGTCCGTATAAGATTGCCGGAGACCCCAGCAGCGGAGTGCTCCCTCGTATTTCCACAGCGCCACCAGGGGAAAAAGGAGAAGCAGACCATCGGATTCAAGCCTACTGTTTTCGTATGTGCCTTAGCAACCATCCAGAAAATAGAGTCGAATTTCCGAAACCGGACGCCTACGATCCAAGCCAATATGAGTTATTACTGAGAGTCTATCAAAGCGGTTGGAATCAAACTTTTAATAAATATGATCCGATACCCAACAGGAAGACCGACACCAATAACCATGGCCCTTTCAGTACTGATAACATCGGGATGAACTACGATTATCCTGAAGCATCTTACGAACGGCGAAGAGAAATCATCAAAGAGCACGAAAACTATCAGAAGGGGCTTTTATATTTTATGGCCAACGACGAACGAATGCCTTCTGATGTGCAAGAAGAAATTAAAAAATGGGGCTTGGCGAAAGATGAGTTTGTCGATAATGGCAACTGGCCTCATCAATTGTATATCCGAGAAGCAAGACGAATGATTGGCCATGAAGTTATGACAGAGCACGAAGTCCTCAATACACGTGATGTCAATAACTCCATAGGTATGGGATCATACACCCTTGACTCCCACAATGTGCAGCGCTATATCAAAGAAGATGGCTTCGTCCAGAATGAAGGAGATATTGGAGTCCCTACCAAGAGCCCTTATAAGATCTCATTGGGTTCTATCATGCCCAAGAAAGAAGAGTGTAGCAACTTGATGGTTCCGGTTTGCGTTTCCAGTTCTCATATAGCGTTTGGTTCAATCAGGATGGAACCCGTGTTTATGATATTAGGACAAAGTGCTGCAACGGTAGCTGTGATGGCGATTGATAACAATCAAGCGGTGCAGGACATCGATTACCCGTCATTAAAAAAGCAACTAATAGCTGATAAACAGATATTAACCCAATAAATTTCGACCATGATCAAAACAAAATTAAAACTTCAAACGCTTCTTTTGCTTCTTTTATGTTCCTTGTTTACTTCGGTAAACGCACAGGATAAGAAAATTACAGATTATCAACACTATCCCGAAGAAAAACTAGGCTGGCATTTAGGAACACAAGCCTATAGCTTTCGTTTGTTTACTTTCGCAGAAGCTTTACAGAAAACCGATAGTGCAGACTTAAAGTTTATTGAATCCTTTCCCGGGCAGACCATCGGCGGCGGCATTGAGGGGAAAATGGACTATACGATGACTCCTGAAAAAAGAGAGCAGGTTTTAAAAATGGTTAAAGACCATGGCATTAAGCTGTACGCTTATGGGGTAGTTAACGCGGATTCCGAGGAATCTTGGCGACAACTTTTTGAGTTTGCCAAGGCAATGGGGATCCAGAACATAAATTCAGAACCGAAGCGAGAAGATCTTCCCCTTGTCGGGAAGTTAGCCAGTGAGTTCAAAATCAAGGTTTCCATTCACAATCACCCTAAACCGTCAATTTATTGGAGTCCTGATTCTGTGTTAAGCGCCATTGCCCTAGCGGACAGTAAGTATGTAGGTGCATGTGCCGATATTGGCCACTGGATACGTTCTGGACTTGATCCTGTCGAAAGTTTGAA
Source organism: Albibacterium profundi (assembly GCF_042159835.1). Taxonomy (NCBI): domain Bacteria; kingdom Pseudomonadati; phylum Bacteroidota; class Sphingobacteriia; order Sphingobacteriales; family Sphingobacteriaceae; genus Albibacterium; species Albibacterium profundi. The sequence continues at coordinate 1,292,498 of NZ_JBBVGT010000002.1, forward strand.
AAAACTAAAAGGTCATATCAATCACCTGCATTTTAAAGACCTGAACGCTAAGTCCCGAGAAGCTAAAGATGTGCATTGGGGCACTGGCGTTGCTAACGTTCCTGCATTAATCAAGGAATTGAAGCGTCAGAAATTCAAAGGAATGCTTTCTGCTGAATATGAAACCAACTGGTCACATAACACACCAGATATAACCGCTAGCGTGGTCAATTTCCGAGAAATAGTGCGGGAATTGGACTAAAGTTCGGATATTGAATGATAGATTGCCACCGCAATGTTTGTTTCGCGTTTGGCTTATCCGACTGTCGTCTTAATTTTCGTATTTTTGTAGCATGGCAGAGCGTAGTAAACAAGAAGTTCTTGACTATCTTTCCAGAGCGGAGGTTGCCGCTGTGGGGACTTCAAACATGGGAACTCCGAGACAGCGAATGATGCATTTCGGGGCAGATGAGGATTTTAACATCTATGTTAGCAGCATGAAGGGGGATCCAAAGGTTATCCAATGGAGTAACATCCCCGAGACCGCATTGCTTATTCATCAAGGCGATAAGTTCTTGGAGATGGAGGAGTGTGAAATTATCGGTCGCGCTGAAGTTATACGTGAAAGAGCGGAGCGCAATAGGATCATTGACATCATGTCCACCCGGTCTCCGTTTGTAGAACATATGATAAAAATTGATGCTACAGACCGATTAGAGTTCATTCGGATCAAACCATTCACGGTCAAGTATCGTTTTGTTCCGGAGATATTGCAGGGCGAGAAACCGACCATCTTTGAATTTCCTCAAAATCGGCAATCTTACAGTTCCTGGGATGACGTGAAAGCCAAAGCTAGAGCTTGGAAACAAGCCGTGCGACCGCTATCGCTTACCGCATCATTGGTTCCCATATTAGTAGGTGGAGCCGTAGCCTATGCTGCTACCGGTACGTTCAATTTTATGTTGTTTCTCTTAACACTGATTGGCGGTTTACTCGTCCAAGCAGGTACCAATATGATCAACGATTGGAAGGACGCCGAACGGGATAGCGAAAACGCCGAAGGCATCCGACCGTTTACCGGTGGCTCCAGAATGATACAGTTAGGGTTAGTCTCGAGGGGCGATATGGGTTTTGTAGGTCTCGTACTTAGTTTCATAGCTCTTCTCATCGGAATTTTTCTTATTACAGCCAGTGGTTGGGGGCTAGTACCATTAGTCCTTTACGGGATATTGGCCGGCTTATTCTACACCAACGAGAGCGGCAAGTTTTCATTCATCAATTTAGCACCGGGAATTGCCGAATTCCTCATCGCTACCACCTTTGGCGTAATGATGACGATGGGTGCGTTTTATGTGCAAACAGGATATTTTTCGATTGAATCATTCTTAATCTCGTTGCCAGTTGCCCTATTCATTTCCAATGTGCTATTAATAAATCAGTTCCAAGATGCCAATTCAGATATCAAGGCTAATAAAAACACCTTGGTTGTACGTCTGGGAAAAAGGCGAGCGAAGAATGTATTGATTGGCAACTTCATACTGGCCTATGTGATCATAGCTTTACTCCCGATATTGGGTTTTGCTCCTACAACGTTTTACGTGGCATTTTTATCTGCTCCATTTGCGATTCAGGCCATTCGTTATGCCCAAAACCATTACGACGGAACGCCTGGTGATTTAGTACCAAGCAATGCGCACACGGCTATAACTCATCTTTTTACAGGGCTTCTATTCGTGTTTGCTTTCTTGCTGAATGGATTAGGATTTCTTTATCCCTTCCTTTATTTTGTGGCGTCCGTTGCCTTCATCTTCTGGGTTTGGAACTATATAGAACGCCAACGAAAGACAATGACGAACTTTAGAGTTTCGATCACAGAAAAGGGGTAAAAACAAACAGTATTATAATATCATATTTATAACCAAAACCGAAAACGTGGAAACTAAAATTTTAGGACTTAGAACGACAATTTATCGAGTAGCAGATATTCAGGCTGCCACAGAATGGTATATCAAGGCATTTGAGACCCAACCTTATTTTAGTGAATCTTTCTACGTAGGGTTTGAGATTGGCGGGTATGAGCTCGGGCTTCAGCCGGAGGTAGATCCGGAAAAAGATAAAACTGACAACGTGGTAGCATATTGGGGGGTTAATGATATCCACGCGGAATTCGACAGGTTTTTAGGACTAGGAGCCACAGCGCATGAAAAACCGAAAGAAGTTGGTGGCGGCATCATGGTAGCTATTCTAAAAGATCTCTGGGGAAATGCTATCGGCCTGATTTATAACCCGCATTTCACGTAAATGCTACGTCTCGAGAAATATAATAATAATAATTTCGCAGAATATTATTCTTTGGTCAAGGAAGATGAGGTAATGAAATACATTACCGGGAAGGGGATGTCAGTTAGCGAAGCTAAAGACAAATTTCAATCAATTATAAAAATTAATAAAGAAGAGTCGGCGTTCGGATATTTTCGCGTTTTGGATACCGATTCTAATATTCTCGGAGAATGTAAGATGGTTCATTACAAACGAGACAGTTCATTACTTGAGGTCGGTTATCTTCTGAAAAAAATCTATTGGGGAAAAGGTCTAGGCACGAAGATTTGTGAGCGTATGATAGCTCTGGCATTTTCTGTAGCCCCCAAAAGTTCAATCGTCGGAATCATACATCCTGATAACTATGGCTCAAAAAAAATTCTAGAAAACTTTGGCTTTGAATCTTATTTTAATGGAACCGAAGATAACATTCCAACTGAAAAACTTATCTTACGACGTTAAAGATTTTTTATAGCTAACTTGTTTTCACGTAAACAACCGATGCCCAACAACCAAGAACCTACTGTATTCATTCGCTCCAAAAATGTGTCCTATCGCGTTATTTTAAATGTCGTGGTAGCCATTGCTATGATTTGCCTTATCTGCACACCTTTCTACAGGGAATATGTCGAACACATTCCAATTTCAGATGACTTCTTTGAAAAGTGGATTGGAATGGCGGTTATTGCCGGTTTGTTTCTCTTCTTGACCATAGGGTTTTTGATCAAAGGACTTCAAGCTTTATACAAAACCACTAAACCGATAACTTTTCGCGCTGATCGTATAACCATCGGCAATGATATCATTTCATTATCAGAAATATCGCGTATTAAGGTTATGGACATCGGCCGAATTACCTATGAATCATTTTACGGAGCAACGATTTATTTATTGAATGGGGAAACGAAGTTTATCCCAGAAATTTTCTACGATCAATCTTCTTTGCTTTTCCAACGTTTAGAAAAGTTAAAGCGCGAACATTTGGTAGAAAATACTGAAGATGATGAAGTTCCGCAATTGAGCCAAGAAGAGACGGTGACTGATCGTTTTGATTTTAACATTTTAACATCATTTGATCATCTCTTGTTTCTGTCCCTTCTTATCATGTTACTGTTTGGCGTTGTAAGAATCACGTTTAACCCCGCTTATCCCTGGTATTTCGCATCCTTTTTTTTGTTGACTTGTCTTTTCATTTACTACTTTATTAGCAAAATTTCATACTATTTTGTCCTCGATGATCACCATATTGAAATCAGAAACAGATTCCCATTCCGTTCTTCGAAGGTTTTTAAACTAAATGAAATTAAAGGGATCATTCTTCATCCATTGGGTTTCGGTCGGAATATGAGATATGGAACACGCGTTGTTCTGAGCAACTACAAAAGTTATTACTTCGCCTCTCCCTTTACCAACAAAAAATGGCGCTCTCTTGCTGAAGTTTTACGAAAGAGAGGGTTGCTTGTGGAAAATAGAATATCTGGCTCAGAAAGCTGATGCACTGATAAACTTAGTCTTAGTCGACCGCTCCGAATACTTTCTTGAGTAGCGAAGTCGTACGGAAGATCGGATTATCACGCAATTCATTCTCTTTTTCAGCTACCATCTTGAATACCCCGCTTACTGTTTCCTGCGTTACGTAGGCATTGAGGTCGGTTTCGATCGATTGGCGTGTAAAACCATTGTATTTTGTGATAATCTGTTCCCAGACCTTATCGGCACCCACTTTTCCCAGTGAGTTTTCCACCTTCGGCTTAAAAGCCGCAAATAGCTGTTCAGAGGTTTTGTTCTTTAGATAATTAGTCGCCGCCACACTATCTCCCAACAAAATATCTTTCGCATCATCGAATGTCATGGAAGTAATTGCATTTGCGAAAATAGGAGCACCCTCTTTAACGGCGTCTTCTGCCGCGCGGTTAAGTAGCAGAAGTCCTTGATCAGCTAGACTTGAAAGGCCAAATCTTCTAAGGGCTGCATCTACTTTTTGCAGTTCTTTAGGCAATAATATTTTGACTAATTCATTCTTAAAAAAGCCATCTTCAGCACCAAGTTTTTGAATACCCTCCTTTACGCCCATATTTAAAGCTTGCTTAAGCGCATCAGAGGTTTCTCCAGTTGATATGCCAGACAGGTCCACGTTCTTTTTTCTTTCTGTTGTTGAATCCTGATCGGTCATCTTGTCCTCCATAGCCTTCTTTACGCGGTCGAAAATACTTTGTGCATTCGCGGCAGGGATGGTAAATGTTGCGGACAAGAATATTGTTAAGATGATCGTTTTAATACTAGCCATTCTTTTATCGTTTATATTTTTATTCAACAAAGATACAAATAGAATGGAAAAAGCTTTTTCACTTCATCATTTCCGTATATTTGCGGTATGAGATCCATCCTAACTTTACGCAGTATTATCATCGTTTTGTTTTTCTTAAGCTTGAATGTCAGCCTCTATGCACAGGTTAAACCTAGGAACCTAAAGAAGCACATTCAGTACTTATCGGCGGACAAAATGAATGGACGTGAAACTGGAAAAGAAGGCTCCCATAAAGCCGCTGATTATGTGGAAAAATATTTTAAGAAGTATAATCTGAAACCGATGGGTGAGGATGGCTATCGTCAGTCTTTTGAAGCGAGAGTTACCAAAGTGAAAATTGCCGATTCTCTGAGAATGTCAGATAATATCATCGGCTTTCTAGATAATGGGGCAGAGTTTACGATTGTCGTTGGCGCACATTATGATCATCTCGGAACTGCTGAAATTGGAGGCTCTAGAGATTCCTTGGGAGTCGGGAAAATTCACAATGGTGCAGATGATAATGCTTCTGGGGTGGCAGGTTTACTAGAGCTAGCACGACATTACACATCTAACGATACGACGGAACCTTTTAACTTTTTATTTATTGGGTTCGGAGCTGAGGAGCTTGGCTTAATCGGATCCAACTATTTTACAAATAACCCTACTCTGCCTTTAGCAGACATCCACTGGATGCTGAATATGGATATGATTGGTCGTTATCAGGAACAGAACGGAGGATTGGCTATCATCGGTCATGGAACCAGTTCTGCATTCCCGGCGATCTTCGAAGGGGTCGAAAGCTCAATAAAATTCTTTACCAGTAAAGACGGTAATGGTGGATCCGATCAGACTTCCTTTTATAAGAAAGACATTCCCGTTCTATTTTTCCATACGGGCGGTCACGATGATTATCATAAGCCTAGTGATGATGAACATAGAATCGACTACCAAGCCATGGAAGCCATTCTTAATTTAGGGATTGACGTGATTGATAATTCAATGGAGCAACCCAAGATGGATTTTCAGTGGACTAACTAATTCTCCTTTTAAGGCCATTATAATTCCTACCGCTTAGCTTTCATTTTTTTGTAAAAAAAACTTGCGTAGCCGAATAGCTACACTTATATTTGTAGTCAAATGACTTCATAATGAATCTAAGACGTGATGTTTTTCAGGCTATTGCCGATCCCACCAGAAGAGCCATTCTTCTGTTGGTTGCAACACAATCCATGACCGCCGGTGCGATAGCAGCTAATTTTGATAGTGCGAGACCGACGGTTTCCAAACACATACAAATTCTGGCAGAATGTGAGCTATTAGAAGCTGAACAAAGCGGCAGGGAAATCTATTATCATTTAAATCCGAATAAAATGAAACAGGTTGCAGATTTCATCGAGCCTTTCCGAAAGATGTGGGATGATCGTTTCAACAAGTTAGAATCTGTAATGAAAACGTATAAAGACAGAAAATAAGATGGAACTAAAAACAAGAATCCACGCTGAAGAAGATAGACAGGAACTTTTTATCATTAGGGAGTTCGATCTACCCTTAGAACTGCTTTTCAAGGCCTATGAAGACCCTGAGATTGTAGAACAGTGGATGGGAACAAAAGTTGTCAAGCTTGAAAACCATAAACACGGTCTCTGGCGTTTCGAGACCTCCCATGAAGAGCAAGTAGTTTTCGCGGCAAACGGCGTTATCCTCGAGTTTGTGCCCAACGAGAAAATTACCAGAACCTTTGAAATGGAGAACAGCCCCTTTCCTGTTCAGCTAGAGTTTTTATCCTTCGAAGAAATAAGTGAAGAGAAAAGTAAAATCACCATTCAGCAGATTTTCAAATCCGTCGCATTTCGCAACCAACTTTTAGAAATGCCCTTTGCAAAAGGGCTGAATATGGCACACGACCGACTACAAAAGATTGTTAACCAATTAAAATAGATTATTATGAACAAAAGAAACAAAATCATCTACTGGATTGTAACGATATTCCTTTCGGTTGGAATGTTGGCCGGCGGAATACAGCAGCTGCTTCAAATTGGTGGTTATAATGAAATTGTTAGCCAATTGGGTTATCCATTATATATGTTGAGTATTCTTGGTGTGTGGAAAATATTGGGTGTTATTACCATTCTCATGCCCAGATTCTTATTGCTAAAAGAATGGGCATATGCGGGCTTCTTCTTCGCCATGTCTGGCGCGGCCGTTTCTCATTTTGTTGTGGGTCAGTCGCTTACAGAAGCCGTTCCATCTTTGGTTCTATTAACTGTGACTGTCCTTTCGTGGTATTTTAGGCCGGCTGATCGAAGAATTACTTCAACTCAAAATTAATCGAGTACCTAATGAATTTACAAGCAGATCGCTTTTTCGAAAAAGCACGCAAATGGAGTGAAGAGTATTCCTTGCTTAGAGAGATTATTTTAGAAACCAAATCCTTAGAAGAAGACTTTAAGTGGAAACACCCCTGCTATACTTTTAACGGAAACAACGTTGTCCTAATTCATGGATTTAAAGAATATTGCGCACTGTTGTTCCATAAAGGTGCGTTGATTCAGGATAAAGAAAAAGTGTTGATACAACAAACCGAGAATGTACAGTCGGCTAGACAGCTTCGTTTTACAGATGTCGGGCAAATCATAGAGATGCGTCCCCTTATCGAAAAGTATATTCGAGAGGCCATAGCCATTGAAGGATCCGGAAAGAAAGTAGAATTAAAGAAAGTCTCAGACTATCCAGTGCCGGAAGAGTTCCAACGAGCGCTTGACGAAGACGCGGCATTTGCCAAAGCATTTTATTCCTTAACTCCAGGCAGGCAAAAAGGTTACCTGTTCTACTTCAATCAAGCTAAACAGGCAAAAACCAGAGAAAGCAGAATTGAAAAATACTATCAGCAAATTTTAGAAGGAAAAGGGTTGGATGATCTCAAGAAAACTAAAAAGAAAGAGTAAAGAACTCGGTTAGGACTCGTTCGAGCAAACCCCGATGCTAGGAGCAGGGTAGCTCGTTGTTAACTCGCTATTTTAGCCAAAAATGACGAGTTAACAACGAGGGATGATACTAGCTACACCGAGAGATCGTAATACGAGGTCAGACCAAGATCGGATGGTTTCTTATTATTTTATTTTAAACGGATGATTTTTTTGCGTCAATCGTTCCTAACGATCGTTCTCGTTTTCTTCATTGATCTCTTTCATAATCTCGCCGAAGAGCCTAACAGACTTGATACGATCCTCGACATCATACGTGGAAGAAACCACAATAAGCTCGTCAACCCGTGTCTCCTCTAAAAACGATTGCACCTGTGCCTTAACCGTCTGTTTATTCCCTACAAAGGAATACTTCAGCATCTTATGTAAGGCCGGATGTTGTACCAGTTCTTGTAGTTCGGAAGTGAATTTCGTTGGTGGTTGTAAAGGCCCTGAATTCCCTGTTAACACACCCATAAACATTCGGATCAAGGTCGTGAAAAGTTGTCGTGCTTCATCGTCAGTGTCCGCGACAAAAGCGTTAATACCGGCAATGGTATAAGGCTTCTCTAAGAACTCAGAAGGTTGAAATTCCTCGCGGTAAATTTTCAGTGCGTCAAATAGATGCGTAGAGGCAAAGTGACTGGCAAATGCATAGGGCAGTCCTTTTTTGGCAGCCAAATGAGCACTGTCCATACTGGAGCCCAAAATGTAAAGCGGTACCTCAGTACCTTCTGCAAGCGTCGCTCGAACAGGAGAGCGACTGTTGTCCAACGAGAAGTAATCTTGAATCTTTTCTACTTCTTCGGGGAAAGCCTGCGCTGCCTGGAAAAAATCAGAACGTATTGCACGAGCAGTTTGAGGGTCCGTGCCTGGCGCACGTCCTAAACCTAGATCGATACGCCCTGGATAAAGGTGAGCCAGCGTTCCGAACTGTTCCGCCACAATGAGAGGTGAGTGGTTTGGTAACATAACGCCTCCAGAGCCTACTCTGATTTTCTCAGTATTGTCAGCAACGTAGCCTATTAAGACCGACGGAGCGCTACTGCCTATGTTTCCCGAGTTATGGTGTTCAGCAAACCAATAACGTTTGTAGTTATATGATTCTGCTTTTTGAGCAACTGCTAATGAGTTATTGAGTGTCTGTTTGATTGTACTGCCTTGTGGGACAAGTGCTAATTCTAATATGGAGTAAGCTATATTTTGTTTAATCATTATATCACAAAGGTCGCTATATTTTCATGCACTTCGAATAGTGCTTTCCCAGAGGAAAGTAAAATTTTGTGATATATATCAAATGCTTTGGATATGGCGGCGCTTATTTTTCACAACGTTTATTATGATACTGATCAGTATCAGTAGCGCGACGGCATAACACGCGTATACGACCGTAGAGCTACCCTCATTGTTGTTGTTGGCCACAGAGATAGCAATTAACGCCCAAATACCAACCGCACCAAATTCGCGAAGATTTCGTATCGTGATCATCAGGATATTCACCAGACCGGCGGCACAAATCATGACAATCGCCCAGCTTATTTCCGAGAACCCCCATCCATCCCAATTGATCTTCGTTAACCAGGCCGCGATATTCGCAATTAAGGCAACAGATACCCATCCAGAATATAGTGCAAATGGCCAAAATATAAATAGGTACTTGGGAAGCGGATGATGATCTAACTCCATTCTCGTGTTCACTATTATCTTGAGCAAACATATAAGAAGGAAGAGCATGATTAAGACCGAAATGCCAGTATAGTCATAAAGCCAGGTGATAACCCATAGCGAATTGGCTAGACAGGAAAGAACAAACCACCAACCAATTTTAAGCAGAATCGGTTCTGCCTTCTGTTTATCGAAGACCCCTCGTCCAGTGTGTATAACGAAGCCTAACAAGCCCAAGTAGATGAGGCCCCAGATCGAAAAAGCATATCCTGCAGGCGTAAAGAGATTAGAGTACTTATCTGAGATAGTCTCCATGGTATTACCATTGAAGATCCCTGTATTAGAAAGATAATTGACCACGATCGTAACGATCAAGGCTATGCTGTTGGCTATTGGGAGAGTTACTTTCATCAGGCTGAGTTTGAAATGAACGATCACAATAGTAAAGAGTTGACACACTATATTGTTTTCAGAAAGTTACGTGTGTTAAGCTTCCCTGTCACAATTTACTCTTAAAAATGTCGTAATTACGACTGTTACTTTTTTGTGCTTTGTATTATTTTTGAAATGCAAACCATTTCATAATTAAGAATATGAAGAAGAATAAAGTTATTTTCTGGGTGGCAACCATTCTCATAGTCCTCTGGGAGGGCGTTATGCCACTAAGCACCTTGTTGTTTGCACCAGAGCAAGCAACTATAGGTACAAAACCCTTAGGTTATCCTGACTACTTTGCCTATGCACTAATTGTCTGTAAAGTGCTCGGTGTTATTGCAATCGCTTATCCCAAAACCCCGGCAAAACTAAAGGAGTGGGCTTATGCGGGGCTTACCTTCAACCTGATCTTCGCTTTCATAAGTCATGCCTGTGTGGATAAGAACATCGGTTTTATGATGATGCCTTTGGTTGTGTTAGGCATTCTGGCAATTTCATATGTGTATAACCAAAAAATCGTAGCTTACCGAAATGGCAACAGTTGATAAAATACGTAACGGACTTATTGATAAGATTCTAACCATAAGAAATAATTATCACCGCTTTCTGGGATAACCATCAGAACCCTAAAAGACTTCTTCGGATCTTAAGTGGAAATAATAAATAGTTATAATCCCTACAAATACTTAATGCTTCCATTACTTTTTCCGCCATAGCATTGCAATAAACCGTTTTGTTTTTTTTAAGTTCTAGTACTATTTATTTAGAGTAAACGAAATTTGGAAAGGTTACAGAGTTTTATAAACCGACCGAGATATCGTTCATCAATAGTTATTAGATTTACATGTGAGAAATAATAATTTTTATATCATTACGGGTGGACCAGGAGTTGGAAAGACGGCAGTCATAGATGAACTCCAACATGTAGGTTTTCTTACGATTAGGGAGGAAGCTAGAAGAATTATTAAAGAACAGTTATCCCTTGGCGGCGACGGTGTACCATGGAAAGAAGCCGTTTATACCTTTGCTAAGATGAAAGAAACTCGAGATATCGTTTACTTTTTGACGTTTAACAGAGAAGCTCGTATATTTGGTAGAGCCAATCATAAAACTGATCTAAAATGATAGATATGAAATACTCTTCACAAGCTCAAGACATCTTGGATCAAATTAGTACCAAAACCAGGTTAGGAGATCTGCGAAAAATTGCCAAAGAAATTAAGAAAGACCATGAACTGGCTATGGAGTTGTGGTCAACCGGCCAATTTTTATCCCGACAGTTGGCCATTCTGATTATGGATAAAAAACAGCTTTCACAAGAACTCATTAATAAGTTAGATCAGGACATTCGACACCATAGCGAGGATGAGAAACTTCAATTAATTGACTGGTTAATGGCAAATCAGCTTTCCAAAGACAAGAAGACGATTTCATTGATGGAAACTTGGGAGAACAGTCAATCTTCATTGCAACGGAGAATCTTTTGGTATTACCAGGCCCGTTTACGGTGGGTAGGGCAAACACCGCCGCCCAATAGCGAAGAATTACTTTCCAAAATTGAGGCAAGCATCGAAAAAGAAGTACCGGAAGTACAATGGGCTATGAACTTCACAGCGGCTCAAATTGGAATCTTTGAGAAGAAATATCGTTCGCGGTGCGTTGCGCTGGGAGAACGTACCGGGCTGTACAAGGATGAAATCGTTGCCAAAAAATGTACACCTAATTATTTGCCGAAATTTATCGCCATCCAGGTCGATAAGTTGAATAAGTAAGTCGTATGAGATAAGTTAACGGCTAAAACAGGCCCATTAACGGCGATATATTAGCTTTTCGTGGGAATATTGTGTATATTCGTGACTTCGAAAAATTACCGTTGATTTTTGCAACCGTAAATTTCGTACAAATTTCTTTAGGGCTACACTACTGTAGCTGTGTTTTATGAGAAGCAATTCTCACCTGAGCATATCTCATTTTGGGATATCTGAAAATCGTTTGATTTGGATTAATAAGATTATTAACAGCATGCTTTTGCATGCATAAAAATTCGATATGACTAATTTTAAAGTTGGAATTATTGGGGCTGGTCCGAGCGGGCTTGCCATGCTAAGGGCCTTTGAATCTGAGCAAAAAAAAGGAAACCCTATTCCTGAAGTTAAGTGTTATGAAAAACAAGAGGATTGGGGTGGAATGTGGAATTATACCTGGCGTACAGGCGTCGGTAAGTATGGCGAACCTATCCATGGTAGCATGTACAAATACTTATGGTCAAACGGTCCGAAAGAATGTTTAGAATTTGCAGATTATACGTTTACCGAGCATTTTGGTCAAGCCATCTCTTCGTATCCGCCCAGAGAAGTGCTTTTTGATTATATTCAAGGGCGTATCAAAAAAAGTAATGCACGTGATTTTATCCAGTTCAATACCGTAGCGCGTTGGGCTGATTACTTAGAAGACAAACAACAGTTTCGTGTCGTATTTGATAACCTGGTAGAAAATGAGACCTTCGAGGAGTACTTTGACTATCTGGTTGTTGGAACCGGACATTTCTCTACGCCTAACATGCCTTATTTTGAGGGCATTGACGAGTTCCCGGGAACTGTTATGCACGCTCATGACTTTAGGGGAGCGGATCAGTTTATCAATCAAAAACTATTACTTGTAGGTAGCAGCTACTCTGCAGAAGATATTGGTGTACAGTGCTACAAACATGGTAGCAAATCCATCACAATTTCATATCGTAGTGCACCAATCGGAGTCAAATGGCCGGACGGCATTGTAGAGAAACCATTGATAACCCATTTTGAAGGAAATAAAGCCTTTTTCTCCGACGGAACTTCAGAAGAGTTTGACGCAGTGATTATGTGTACGGGCTATCAACATAAATTTCCTTTCCTGCCAGACGAGCTGCGACTTAAAACTAAAAACTGCTTGTATCCTGGGAATTTATATAAAGGGGTCGTTTATAACGAAAATGAACGCCTGATATACCTTGGCATGCAGGATCAGTACTACACTTTCAACATGTTTGACACACAGGCATGGTTTGCAAGGGATTATATGCTAGGACGCATCCCGTTGCCGAACAAGGAGGAGCGAGATGTGGATATACAGAAATGGATTGATAATGAGGCTAAGACGGCGAGTGGCGAAGATCATGTAGATTTCCAGACAGACTATATCAAGGATTTGATCCAGTTTACAGACTACCCACCTTTTGATTTGGATAAAGTAGCTACCATGTTTAAGAGCTGGCTACATGACAAGGAAGTAAACATTCTGAATTACCGAGACCAGGTTTATACATCCGTTATGGACGGCACCCAAGCCGCACCGCATCATACCCCTTGGATGGACGAAATGGATGATAGCCTCGAAAGGTATTTGAATGAGGAAGCGCCAGTATCAGAGGAAGTTAGTGAAACTGTGTAGATTTAATGATCATTAGTCAACAAAACCGATTTTCTGTTAATGGGAAATCGGTTTTGTTGTTTTAATCCGTCTAAAAGGCATATTCATAGGACACTGTTGTTGATTGAGTTTGATGACTTACCAAATGTGAAGCTGACAAGTGCTGATTTGGTATTATCTTCATAAACTCTCTATCTCCTTAGGTACATCGATCTATCTAGGCTCATTATCATCCTGTAATGGCTATTCGGCGTGCTAAAGCTGACAACCGATAATATGTATTCTTATATCTTCCTCGGCGGAAGATCGAACGCAATGGCTTCATGCTCAAAATGCCCCTTGTGGGCACCATCACAAAATGGTTTATTTTTTGAAAGTCCGCAGCGGCAAATTGAAAGCACGGTTCTACCTTGCAGTCCATAGGCATTTCCATTTTTATCTACGATTTCAAAATCGCCTTCTATTTTCACTGATCCGTTGTTGTTTATTGTAAGTTTTGTTTTCGACATGTTATTAAGATTCTATGTTTTTCCCAAAAATAAAACAATGAAATGAATACTGTACAATCTCAACGCTGTTTAGAAAGGTTCCTCATTGTTCGACAACGTAAATGAAAGGACCACTCTCAAACTCATAAAGGCCAAAACGTTTAACGGTGGTTCAGTTATTCTTTATTATGAACCGACAAATGAACATTAAACGGCGCACTGTTCACCATTAATGTAACGTCTATTACTCACATGTTGATTGTTCCTCCTTTCAGTTGTACCAGTTGCTGGTCAAATATACGGTTCATTTTCAAGTCATTAATATGACAAAAAATTCGTAGGTCATGAAAGTGTATGACCTCATTCCACTTAGTAAACAGACGGTTTGACCGAGAATCCTGTCAGGTGGACTTGATCGACCCGCTTTCCACCACTTAATCATTTAAACACGCAAGATACTCGCTGACTTGGAGCGTTTACACAATGGCTGTTGATTGTCCACTTTCCCTTTTGGACTTTTGAGCCGTAGCTATACATCATAGCTTAATATAATCAAGTTAAATTGTAAACTATAAAAATGATGAGAAAAGTAAGATTATTTATGCTGGCAATGGCGACGGTTGTCATGTTCAGTCAATGCAGCAAAGACGGCTCTATTGGGCCACAAGGCGAACGTGGCGAAAGGGGTGAAAGAGGCGAGCGTGGTGAACGCGGAGAGATTGGTCCGGCGGGCGAAGATGGTAGTGTGATTTTTGCTGGAAACGGAGCACCTGAAGCGAAGATAGGGAGGAGTGGCGACTATTATCTAGATAAAACAACGGGTTCCCTATATGGGCCGAAAAGCAGCGGTGGCTGGGGAAAGCCGGGAGTAGTACTCATGGGGAAAGACGGTAGGGATGGGACGAATGGTAAGGACGGTGCAGATGGTAAGGACGGTGCAGATGGTAAAGATGGTGTAAACGGAAAAGATGGCAGCACTATATATGCTGGTGCTCTTGCGAAACAAATTAGCCCGACCCGGCCGCCGCTTCCTAGTCCTAAAATAGGTAAGCCGGGTGACTACTTTCTTGACAAAACCAACTATAACCTATTTGGACCTAAGGTCGGTGTGGATTGGGGCGATCCCGTCAACCTAAAGGGCGCTAAAGGAAATGATGGTGCAGACGGGAAAGATGGGAAAGACGGTACCAATGGTAAGGATGGAAACGCGAATGTCACTCAATATGTCTTTGGTAAGTTTACGGTTGGTAGGCTTTCAAATATGTTTGAAATCCCTGTCAGTAAAAGTATTATAGACCGCGCCATGGTGTATGTATATGTCAAGAGAGCTAGTACATGGGTTCCTATACCGTCACGCGAATTCAATTCCGTATATATTAACGGTTATCAAGATTATACAAGAATATTTATAAGCCAGCCGAGAGAGGCAATTGGTTTTGAATATACCGGTTTGCGAGTAATCGTTGTTAGAGGTACTAAAAGTATAACGATGAGCAGTAAAGCTGCGCCAACATTGAATTTCAAAAACTATCAGGCAGTTTGCGACTATTACGGATTACCAAAATAAAATAATTAACGGATAAGAATAAAGCTGCTGCTGGCAAGAAGCCGTCAGTTATACCTATTTCGGATATGATTAAATAAGTCGTAAATTTATGCCTTTAATAAAAATAACATGAGCATTAAAGACGGTATTTTAGCAGAAATTACACATGAGACGCAGAACACCAAACGGATTTTGGACAGTCTCACCAACGAGCATTGGAATTACAAGCCACATGAGAAGTCAATGACTTTGGGAGAATTGGCATCGCACATTGTGGAACTTCATAGTTGGGTGCATTTGGCGGTGTCTAAAGGTGTTTTTGATTTCCACACAGATTATCAGCCGAGTACGGCCACTACCATCGAAGAACTGAAAGCAATCTTAGCAGACAATTTGCAGAAAAACAAAGACTTTGTGGCTGCGCAAACTGATGAATTTTGGTTGACCAACTGGAAATTACAAGCCGGAAGCCATGTGCTTTCAGACCTGCCGAAATTGGGTGCTTTCAGATATATCATTACCAATCATCTCGTTCATCACCGCGGGCAGCTAACGGTTTATATGCGGATGCTGGATATCCCACTTCCGGGTCTTTACGGTCCTTCGGCCGATGAAAAGTAAGAAGAGATCTTTTTTACGCCAGACAACGGATTCGTAACAAAAAGGTGATTCCTTAAGAAATTTTAAACAAAGGGGATGCTCTAATCATTATTCCATATAAAATAAGGTATATGATTATGGGAATGAAATATCAAAAGCAGTCGACTAAGAAAATCGGCCGAGCAGCGTCACGTTTCAAGCAGCATTTTTGTTTCATGTGGAAGAGAGAATTTGGGAATATGCCTACGGAGTGGATTATCAAGGATTACCTAAAATCCCTTACGGAAAGGCACTCTACAAGCTCGTCACTGAATCCGGACAAAGATGTGTCCGAGTTTACAATTCATTACATCGATGAATACATGCCTAAACGAGATTAGAGTTAGATAAGGCATGACGGTATCCGCTGGGTGGCTCGTATTACATGACCGAAGGGTCACCAGCGGATACCTATCGGTAGCTTCCCTGATTTCACCTGTTTGAACGAGAGGGATAGGGAGCTAATAGAAAGTTAATAGATAAATAACAAATACAAGGTGTTTTCATTACAACATCTTTCGCAAAGTGAATATAACTGAATATAACAATGACTTTTCATGGGTAAAGAGGGGCAGAGTCGGCTCCATCTATTCGGGCTTATCATCGTTATCTTGATTGCGGGCAACCTTCGTTCGCCTATAACGGCGGTTAGTCCCGTTTTAAGCGAGATCATGGACGTCTTGAACCTAACGAACGTTCAAGGTAGCCTGCTGACGTCGATACCCCTGCTTGTTTTTGCGGGCTGCTCCATGCTGGTAAGTAAAATAGGTGCCCGAACGAACATTCTGTATAACTTGATGCTGTCGGTGGTCTTGATGCTCATAGGCTTGTACCTCCGGGTTCTTGGAAATGTCACCATGCTTTATGTTGGCTCCTTGTTGATTGGCTTGGGCATATGTATTGGAAATGTGATGACGCCGGCCTATATCAAAAAGGTATTTCCGAATCGAATCGGGCTGATGACGGGTGTGTTTTCGGTGACGATGAACGTGTTT
The DNA here is from genome assembly GCF_042159835.1 of Albibacterium profundi. Classification (NCBI taxonomy): domain Bacteria; kingdom Pseudomonadati; phylum Bacteroidota; class Sphingobacteriia; order Sphingobacteriales; family Sphingobacteriaceae; genus Albibacterium; species Albibacterium profundi. Next base: position 1,309,225 of record NZ_JBBVGT010000002.1, read on the forward strand.
GCGGCGCTAGCTGCTGGTTTTAGTATTGCCATTGGGGAGTGGACGCAGTTGGGCTGGCAGGGCTCGTTGGGTATTTGGTTGGTCTGGTCTATACCAGCGCTCCTGGTGGTGGGAATTGAGATGTTTTCAGCACGAAACAGGAGGGTGCAAGAAAAGACAGCGGAAACGGAAAAGGCACGCTTTAATGTTTTTCGTTCGAGGCAGGCATGGAACATCAGTGTGTTTATGGGTATCCAGTCTTTGGTATACTTTTGTGTGATCGCGATGCTGCCGACTGTATTGGTGGACTATGGAATGGAGGAGTCGAAAACGGGATTGGTGCTCTCCGTTTTTCAATTGATCATGGCTCCTATTGTGTTTATCTGCCCGGTTGTCGCTGCGAAGATGAAAGACCAGAAGTTATTGGTGTCTCTTACGGGTGCTTTTATGCTGATAGGTCTGGTCATGTTGTTGATATTTAAGGCTGAATTTATTTATCTGTCGGTGATTCTGGTGGGGATATCTACTGGATTGGCGTTTAGTCTTTCGATCCTGTTTTTCTCGTTGCGAAGTAGGACAACGAGTGGGACGATTAAGGTTTCCGGCCATGCGCAGTCGGTAGGCTACTTGATAGCGGCCTTCGGGCCGCCAATTTTCGGTATGTTGCACGATTGGGATTCGAGCTGGAATATCTCCTTTTATTTTCTAATGCTAATGGCGGTGATTATGACCTTCTTCGGGATAGGGGCTGCTAAACGGCGGTTTGTAGAGGACTATTGAATGTCGTTACAAATGTCATTTAAACAAAAAATCCCCGGAAGAGACTTCCGAGGATTTCGCGGTCTGGACGGGACTCGAACCCGCGACCCCATGCGTGACAGGCATGTATTCTAACCAGCTGAACTACCAGACCTTTTCCCTTTTGGGAATGCAAATATACTGCGATTTCTGTATATCGCAACATTTTTTGATAAAAATTTTTAAATTTCGCTCTCCTTCATTTTTTCGGCATTTTCAGCAAACTGAAGAGCGTCGATGATTTCCTGAATTTCGCCATCCATAATAGACGGGAGATTGTAAAGTGTCAAACCGATACGGTGCTCGGTTACACGACCTTGCGGATAATTGTAGGTTCTGACCTTGGCCGACCGGTCGCCTGATGAAACCATGGTCTTTCTTCTGGCAGCGATATCGCCATTCTTTTTTAGTAGCTCCTGCTCATATAATTTGGATCGTAGCATCTCCATCGCTAGTTCCCGGTTGGCAAGCTGAGAACGCTCTACCTGGCAAACTACGACAATCCCGGTAGGTTTGTGCGTTAACTGTACTTTGGTTTCTACTTTGTTCACATTCTGACCACCGGCACCGCCTGAACGAGAGGTGTGGAATTCGATGTCGCCGGCGTTGATTTCAACGTCTACGTCTTCTGCCTCTGGGAGTACAGCAACGGAGGCAGCCGATGTATGCACACGCCCCTGAGTTTCCGTGTCCGGAACACGCTGTACACGGTGTACGCCCGATTCATATTTTAATGTACCGTAGACATCTTCGCCGGTAACTTTCAATATGACCTCTTTATAGCCGCCTGCTGTACCTTCGGTCACGTCCATGACTTCGACTCTCCAGCCTTTATCTTCAAAATAACGGGTATACATGCGATAGAGATCACCAGCAAATAAAGCAGCTTCATCGCCACCGGTTCCTCCTCTGATCTCAATCATGGCGTTTTTGGAGTCTTCGGGATCTTTCGGGATCAGCATAACGCGGATGCTTTCTTCCATTTCTTCTTTTTGCTCTAAAAGAAGATCAAGCTCCTCTTTTGCCATCTCACGCAGTTCCTGATCTTTCTCGTTGGCAAGGATGTCGCGGTTGCTATCGATATTGCTGACCACATTTTTATAGATATGATATTGGTCTACAATTTTACCAAGATCTTTGTATTCCTTATTGAGCTTGGCAAAACGTTTCATATCGCTAACCGTAGCGGGGTTACTCAGTTCGCGTTCAATCTCTTCCCAGTGCTCCTTTATCGCTTGTAATTTTTCTAACATTATGCTGCTTTTGCTGCAAAATTAGTGTTTTTTCTCCATTTTTCTTTTATAGGATTATTGTTTTATATTTGCAGCATCTGAGGGGGTGTCCTGAAACACAATCGATTTTCAGGGCTGAGATTATACCCATCGGCAAAACAGGCTTTTCTGAGTTGTGTTTTGTCGGGAACCTGATCCGGGTCATGCCGGCGTAGGGAAGGTAAAATAAAATAGGTGCAGTAACGAACCCCTTGTTTCTGCTATGTTTTATTAAAAAATCAAATTTAAGATGAAAAAGACAATTGCGCTGATGGCGATTGTATGGCTTCCGTTATGGTTGCTGGCACAGAATGATGTTCGTATTTCGGTGAGAGATGCAAAGACAAAGGAGCTGCTTGTTGGGGCTTCCGTAGCACTGAAAAAAAGCTCGTTAAACGGACAGACGAACGCGGAAGGTGAGTTTCGACTAAACAAGTTGGAGTCAGGGCACTACACGGTGGTGGTGAGCTACCTAGGTTATCGATCGGTAGAAAAAAGTTTTATTGTACCCGATGACCGTCGGGTTGAGGTGCTGATGGAGCCAGCGAGCTTCTTGGCCGATGAGGTGGTTGTTCAGGCGACCCGAGCGTCGGCAAATGCGGCGACAACCTATAAGAATTTGTCGGAAGAAGAGATCGCTAAGAACAACTTAGGACAGGATATCCCGTATTTATTAAATCAAACCCCTTCGGTGGTAGCTTCTTCGGATGCGGGAGCCGGAGTAGGATACACCGGTATTCGGATTCGGGGGAGTGATGCGCAGCGTATCAACGTGACGGTGAACGGGATCCCGTATAATGATTCCGAAAGTCAGGGCTCCTTTTGGGTGAACATGCCTGATTTTGCATCGTCGGTAGATAACATTCAGATTCAGCGGGGTGTGGGCACGTCGACCAACGGAGCGGGCGCTTTTGGCGCGAGCATTAACATTCAGACCAGCCAGCTAATTGATACGGCCTATGCCGAACTGGACAATTCGTTCGGTTCCTATAATACGTGGAAGAATACCGTGAAGCTGGGAACGGGCTTGATCAATGATCAGTTTACCTTTGACGCGCGACTTTCCCGGATTGAGTCTGACGGGTATATGGATAATGCGTTTTCCGACTTGAAGTCGTTTTACGTTTCGGGAGCATGGTATGGGAAAAGCAGTTTTTTACGTGCGAATGTTTTCTCCGGAAAGGAAAAAACCTACCAAGCCTGGAATGGGGTTCCAGAAGAGTTGTTGGAAACCAACAGAACCTACAGTGAGTTTTCTTATGAAGACCAAACAGATAACTATACGCAGACGCACTATCAACTTTTGTATTCTAATCAGCTGAACGAAGAGTTCTTGTTGAATGGGGCATTGCACTATACGCGTGGAAAGGGCTATTATGAGGAGTTTAAGGAAGATGATGCGTTGGCGGACTACCAGTTATCTCCTGTGGTTATCGGCGGTGAAACAATTGAGACAAGCGACTTGGTAAGGCAGCGATGGTTGGATAATTATTTTTACGGTTTAACCTATTCTGTAAATTACCGGCCGTCGGCGACTCTGAACTTGACCCTTGGTGGTGCTTATAATGAATATCGGGGCGACCATTATGGTGAGGTGATATGGGCGCGGTATTCGTCGGATTTGAACCTGGGTGATCGATATTACATCAATGACGCTGAGAAGAATGATTTTAATGTCTATGCGAAAGGTGATGTTCGTCTGGGTAGTTTGAACTTGTTCGGTGATGTGCAGTATCGGAAGGTACATTATGTGTTGGAGGGCATCGATGACGATCTGAGCATGCTGGATCAGCAGGTGGATTATGATTTTATAAATCCGAAAGCGGGCTTGAGTTACAGTTTTGATAACAATAGTCAGGTGTATGCATCGGTCGCCATAGCTAATAAGGAGCCGGTTCGTGACGATTTCACGGAATCGTCGGTTCTCAGTAGACCTTCGGCAGAACGTTTAACCGATTTTGAAGCGGGGTACCGGATATCGGCACGCGATTTTAACATCGGGTTGAATGGTTATGCTATGCTTTATAAAGATCAATTGGTGTTTACCGGTCAGATCAATGATGTGGGTGCTGCGGTAAGGGAGAATGTGGATCAAAGTTATCGCATCGGTGTAGAACTGGATGCGAGTTGGCGGCCAGTTGAAGATTTTACATGGAGGGCAACGGCAGCCTTTAGTCAAAATAAGATTAAGGATTATACGTATTACGTAGATGTGTATGATGATAGTTGGGTGGTGACCGAGCAGAGATCGGAAACCCTTTCTTCAACGGATATAGCGCTGTCGCCGAATACGGTTTTGTCGAACGAGTTTGCCTATGTGCCCTTTGAGCGTGCGGAACTGGCTTTGATCAGCAAATATGTGTCACGTCAGTATCTGGACAATACGGGCGACAAGGCCAAGAGTATCGATCCGTTCTTTGTGTCCGACCTTCGGTTGCGTTACAATACCTCCATAAGAGGCGTGAAAAATATAGGGATAACGCTGAGGATTAATAACATCTTTGATGAGCTTTATGAGGCTTCCGGTTATACGTTTGGTTATTATAATCCGGGAGGTGAGCTAGAGACCTATAATTATTATTTTCCACAGGCAACGAGAAACTTTATGTTGGGAGTGAACCTGAAATTTTAGCTCGGTCGGATGCTTAGGCATTGAAACTTGTTATGTGCGTGAAACCCCGGAATCTATTTTCGGGGTTTTTTGCAATTACGGCGTAATGACGTATTTTTACACAAAATTTTAGAACTATGTATAAAACGCTCCAACCAGTATTGCAAAAGGAACTTGAGGAAATTAAGAAAGCCGGTCTTTATAAGAAAGAACGGGTTATTGTTACTCCACAAGGGGCAGAGATCAAAGTAGAAGGTGGACAGGAAGTGATCAATTTCTGTGCAAACAATTATTTAGGATTGTCTTCACATCCGAAAGTAATTGAAGCTGCTAAGGCAGCGGTTGATTCACACGGTTATGGAATGTCTTCCGTGCGCTTTATTTGCGGTACGCAAGATATTCATAAAACGTTGGAGGAAAAGATATCTACTTTTCTAGGTACAGAAGATACGATTTTATACGCTGCTGCTTTTGATGCAAATGGTGGGGTTTTTGAACCGCTTTTTAATGCTGAAGATGCGATTATTTCTGATGAATTAAATCACGCTTCGATTATCGATGGGGTGCGCTTGTGCAAGGCTCAGCGTTTTCGCTACAAGCACAATGATATGGCCGATTTGGAGGCTCAGTTGCAGGCAGCGAAAGATGCACGCCATCGGATTATTGTAACGGATGGTGCTTTTTCAATGGATGGAACCATTGCGCAGTTAGATAAGATATGCGATTTGGCTGATCAATACGAGGCGTTGGTGATGATCGATGAATCTCATTGTACGGGCTTTCTCGGAAAGACGGGTCGCGGTACGCATGAGTATTGTGGTGTGATGGATCGGATTGATATCATTACGAGCACCTTGGGTAAGGCACTGGGCGGAGCGTCTGGCGGTTTTACTTCGGGTAAAAAGGAAATTATCGATATGTTGCGTCAACGTTCACGTCCTTATCTGTTTTCTAATACGCTTGCACCAGCCATTGTGGGTGCATCTATCGCTGTATTGGATATGCTGAGCGAGGCTACGGATTTACGGGATAAGCTAGAAGAGAATACAAAATACTTCCGTTCGAAAATGACGGAAGCTGGTTTTGATATCCCGCAAGGAGAGCACCCTATTGTTCCGGTAATGCTGTATGACGCGAATATCGCTCAAGAATTTGCCGCTAAGATGTTGGACGAGGGGATTTATGTTATTGGCTTCTACTTTCCGGTGGTTCCGCGCGAAAAAGCGCGTATTCGGGTGCAACTATCAGCTGCCCACGAGAAGGAGCATATCGACAAAGCGGTAGCCGCATTTACGAAAGTTGGTAAGGAACTGGGGGTAATCAAGTAATGAGTATTCACGATAAAATACAGGAATATACGGCGGAGATCAACGCATTTTCAGCATCTTCTGCTGAAGAGGTGGAAGCTTTCCGCTTGCGTTTTTTGGTAAACAAAGGCATTGTTCGATCATTGTTCGATGAGTTTAAAACAGTTTCTGCTGACGAGAAACGTACGCTCGGGAAAGTTTTAAATGAGTTCAAGCAGTTAGCTGAATCAAAGCATCAATCGCTTCTCACTAAACTAGAGGGAGCGGCCGATCAGCATGTTGGAAGCTCGGAGGATTTGACATTGCCCGGTAGGGGCTTTGAGCTGGGGTCACGACATCCACTGTTATTGGTGCGGAAGGAAATCGTTGATATCTTTAAGAAGATGGGATTTATCGTTGCTGAGGGACCCGAAATTGAAGATGACTGGCATAATTTCAGCGCTTTGAACTTTCCGGAGGAGCATCCGGCGAGGGATATGCAGGATACTTTCTTCGTTGAAAAGAAAGAAGGCAACGATATTGCTTTACGTACTCATACCTCTTCGGTTCAGGTGAGGATGATGGAGATGGGGAAACCGCCTTTTAGGGCTATTATGCCAGGGCGCGTGTACCGTAATGAAGCCATATCGGCTAGAGCACACTGTTTCTTCCATCAGATTGAGGGCTTGTACGTAGATGAAAATGTGTCTTTCGCAGATTTAAAACAGACGCTATATCAATTTGTTCAGGAGCTTTACGGTGAGGGGACTAAGGTTCGCTTCCGACCATCCTATTTTCCGTTTACCGAGCCTTCTGCCGAGATGGATATATCATGTTCGATCTGTAAAGGTGATGGTTGTGCGATGTGTAAAGGTAGCGGTTGGGTAGAGATCCTAGGCTGTGGTATGGTAGACCCTAATGTTCTGGAAAACTGCGGTATTGATAGTAAAAAATATAGTGGTTTTGCATTTGGAATGGGCATCGAACGCGTTACGAATCTGAAATACGAGATTAAAGATCTACGCTTGTTTTCTGAAAATGATATTCGGTTCTTAAAACAATTTGAGACCGAAATAATATAGTTCCATGGAAGCAGATAAGGTTAAAGAGTGTATCAAAAATTCTGCTAGGGAGCTGTTCAGACGCTATGGTTATAATAAAACCAACGTGAATGAGATAGCTAAGAATGCTAAAATTGCGAAAGCGACCATCTACAAGTACTTCGATAGCAAAGAATTAATTTTACACGGCATTCTGATGGATTATGTGCGGAAGGGAGTGAACGACCTGATTCATAAATCGCCTCGTGATTTGGAACTGGAATTGTATCTGAGCAACTTGATCTTAAAGGTAAGTCGCCTGACTTATACCATCTGCAATGAGTTTATTGGCTGGGACTTTATTAGAGAGTCGGCTAATGCGCAAGAATATCTTAAAACGCTTTCTGATGATTTAGAAAACTTATTAGTACAGTCGTTTCAGCAAAGTGAACGTGTGAGGATTCCTCTTGATAATCTTATATTTTTAGTGAAATCGAGCAAGAGCATTGTCTTTTCGTTTGCATTTACATCGGTGAGCGTGGCTGATGTGAGAAAAAATTTCGTTTCTTTTCAGAACGATTTATTACCTTTTCTGGTAAAAGGAGCGCTAGTTTAAGGGCAGAGAGTTCAACGTCGTTTTTACGCTAATAAGTTGTAGTTTTGCATCAATAATGAGAAAAAATAAAAGGGAAAGAATCAAAATTGACCAGCTTGAGGTTATTGATATCGCAGAAGAGGGGAAAGGGGTAGCGAAGGCAGATGACCTGGTTTTGTTTATTCCACGAGCAGTGCCGGGAGATGTGGTGGATGTGGAGGTGACTCGAAAAAAGAGGAATTTCGCGGAGGCTAATATCACTACATTAAGGAGAGCGTCTGAGCATCGAGTTGAACCTTTCTGCGCTCATTTTGGGATTTGTGGTGGATGTAAGTGGCAGCATATGTCTTATGCAGCACAACTGCTGTATAAGAATAAGAGTGTTGAGAACGCCCTTTCCAGAATTGGTAAGGTGGATACTTCGATTATGGAGGATATTCTGCCTTCACAGCAGGCAACTTATTATCGAAATAAATTAGAATATACATTCTCTAATCAGCGCTGGCTGACGCAAGAGGAAATTGACAGTGCAGAAACGCTGGAGCGAAATGCACTGGGCTTTCATGTGCCTCAGCGGTTCGACAAGATTTTGGCAGTAGAACATTGTTATTTGCAAGCTGAGCCTTCTAATGATATTCGTAATTCAATAAGCGACTTTGCCATTGAAAATGGTATTAGTTTCTATGATCTTCGCAAGCACGAGGGCTCACTTCGGAATTTGATTATCCGGAATACGTCGACCGGTGAGCTTATGGTCATCATTGTCTTCGCCTATCCGGAAGAAGGGCAAATCGAACAACTGATGTCGTTCATATTGGAAAAGTTTCCTACGGTCAACTCGTTGTTATATGTAGTTAATCAAAAAAAGAACGATACCATATTTGATCAAGTTGTCCATGTCTTTCACGGTCGTGACCATATCTTCGAAGCAATGGGGGATCTGACCTTTAAAATAGGTGCCAAATCGTTCTATCAAACAAATTCGCTTCAAGCGCACGAGCTTTATAAGATTACGAAGGAATTTGCTGGCTTGACGGGTCAGGAGCTCCTGTATGACTTATACACAGGTGCGGGAACAATAGCTAATTTCGTTGCAGGCGATGCTAGAAAAGTAATCGGTGTTGAATATGTGCCGACGGCGATTGAAGACGCGAAAGTTAACTCGGATATCAACGGGATTGAAAATACTGATTTCTATGCAGGAGATATGAAAGATGTTTTGAATGACGAGTTTATAAACACTCACGGAAAACCTGACGTGATTATCACCGATCCGCCGCGAGCGGGTATGCATGCCGACGTGGTGAAGAAGTTGTTGGAAATTGAAGCGGAAAAGATAGTCTATGTGAGCTGTAACGCTGCAACGCAGGCGCGGGATTTGTTGATGTTAGCCGAGAAGTATGATATGCGGAAAAGTAAGGCCGTCGATATGTTTCCGCAAACACAGCATGTAGAGAATGTGGTTTTGTTGACATTAAAGAAATAGGATATGGATTTAGAAGATTTACTGAAAGCAGGATCGGAGGATGGAAATACTAACAAAAAGAAAAAAGTAAGCCCCCTAGAAAGTCTAAAAACTGACCTAGATTTCTATAAGGAGTCAATCAAGGAGGTGTCAACCGAGCTCATGACCGAGAAATATACTCAGTTTCCTATTTTTATAGCTCATCAACATGAAGTAAGCGTCGGAGAAGTTATCTTGGACAGAACTGAGCTAGGTACTGAATGGACGATACAAGTTTCGAGCTTAGAAGAATTTTTGGAGGTTGGTATTGTTAAAGAAGATAAAAAGGAAAAATTTATTCAAAAGTTTAAAGATCCGGCAAAATATATGTGTTTGTTTGTGATTGTTCCGGAAGGTGCTAATTTTGTTTTTTATCCATTCGAGAAAGATTAACCTACAGGAATGACGTACTATAGCTTTGATAATGAGAGCAATTTAGTTGCGGACGAATATTTTATGAGCGAGGCTTTGAAGGAAGCCCAGAAAGCGTTGGATTTGGACGAGGTGCCGATCGGCGCCGTCATAGTATATAAAAATAGAATTATAGCACGAGGGCATAATCTGAGTGAGACCTTGAACGACACAACAGCTCACGCAGAAATGCAGGCCTTTACAGCTGCGACAAATCATATCGGCGGAAAATATTTGCAACAATGTACCCTCTACGTGACACTTGAACCTTGTGTCATGTGTGCCGGTGCAGCTTTCTGGACGCAGATTGGGAAGATCGTTTATGGAGCCCGTGACGAGAAGCGTGGTTATTCCATCTTTAATGAAGCTATCATTCATCCTAAAACTACTATCATAACTGGAATTTTGGAACAGAGGTGTGCAGCTTTGATTAAGGGCTTTTTCCAGAAAAAGAGATAGTAATTAATGATATTAAACTGACGAATCTACCAAACATTTGTCGTACATTCTGGTTATATTTGTATTATTCATTTTTTAAAACCAAAACTATTATGGCATTCGAATTACCGGCGTTACCATACGCCTCAGACGCTTTAGAACCACATATTGATAAAGAAACTATGGAAATTCACCATGGGAAGCATCATCAAGCTTATGTTGATAACTTGAATAAGGCTTTAGAAGGGAAAGATGCAGAAGGATCCATAGAGGATATTATAAAAAATGTATCAAAATATGATGGAGCTGTTCGTAATAACGGTGGTGGCCACTATAATCACTCTTTGTTCTGGACCGTCTTGTCGCCAAATGGCGGTGGCGAGCCTACGGGTGATTTAGCTACAGCAATTAGTGACGCATTTGGATCATTTGACGAATTAAAGAAAAAATTGCAAGAAGCTGGTGCGAAGCGTTTCGGATCAGGTTGGGCATGGCTCATTGTAGATGGTTCTGGAAAGCTGCAAGTAACTTCTACACCAAATCAAGATAATCCGTTAATGGATGTAGCCGAAGTAAAAGGTACTCCAATATTTGGTATAGATGTATGGGAGCACGCTTATTATCTTAAATATCAGAACAAACGACCGGCCTACTTAGAAGCTATTTTCAACGCAGTTGACTGGAATGCGGTAGCCGACCGTTATGCTAAAGCAAAATAAAAACTGATAATTGAAAGTTTTACTAAAGCGATGCGGAACTCCAGCATCGCTTTTTTATTTAGAACTAAAAATTGAAAAGATGAAATACTTACAAAAGATGATATTAGGTTGTGTGATCATTGGGTTGATGACAGCTTGTGCTTCGTCAAATGGTTCGAATCGAGATGAGAAAATCAATAACGAACTTATGACAGAAGCAATGCTACCGAAAGACTTTTTAGCAGAGAGTGATGGAGGTATTGATACAGCGACTTTTGCTGCTGGTTGTTTTTGGTGTATAGAAGCTCAATTTCTTGAACTGGCCGGTGTTGAAGAAGTTACACCCGGTTACATCGGTGGTCATACAAAGAATCCGACATATAAACAGGTGTTAACCGGGAAAACGGGACATGCAGAATCGATCAATGTAATATATCACTCTGATAGCATTAGTTTCGATGAACTATTGGAGGCATTTTTTATCGCACATGATCCTACGCAGTTGAATAGACAAGGTAATGATGTGGGAACTCAATACCGGTCGGCTATCTTCTATCATAACCTGCATCAAAAGGAACGGATTGAGTATTATATGAATGAGCTAACCGAACAACAAGTGTATTCGAAACCTATTGTTACTGAAGTAAGCCCTTTTACCGTGTTTTACGAAGCGGAAGACTATCATAAAAATTATTACGCCTTAAATCCTAGCAACCCATATTGCCAACGCGTTATTCAACCAAAATTAGAAAAGTTTAAAAAGATTTTTGCGGATAAACTAAAGAAATAGGCCTAATCGATACTCATGAGCTCTTTGCGCTTGCTGCTTTTGAATTTTTCTGGAACTACTGATAATATCTCATCTTTCAGAAATGAGATCGCTTTCTTTTTTAGGGAGTTCTTAGTTGTCACCAATGATATTTCCCGAACCGGTTCGGGTGATTTAAAATAGCGTACATGTTCTAAATCATCTTCACCGAAATCGAGAATGCTCAGTTCGGGAAGGATAGTTACTCCCGAGTTCATGTCCACCATTCTTTTGAGTGTCTCTACACTCCCTGTGTTGTACTCAAGGGTCTGTTCTGGATTTAGCATTCGTTTCTTATGACAGATGTTGAGCACCTGATTCCTCATGCAGTGACCTTCATTTAAGAGCCATAGCTTTTCCTCGAGAAGGTCCGCAGCGTTGACAGTGACTGTATTATTTAAATTGCTATCACTAGAGATATAGGCTACAAAGCTTTCATAAAAGAGCGGATTTTCGGACAATTCATTGTCGTCTAATGGAGTTGACAAGATGCCACAATCAAGCAAGCCCAGTTTAAGCTCCTGGATAACTTTGGTGGTCGTAGATTCCCAGATCTGTAATTTCATTTTTGGATATTTCTCCATAAATGTACCGAGTATCTTCGGCAATAAATAAGGTGCGAGGGTTGGAATAACACCAATCCTAATTTCGCCGCCGAGCTCATCTTGTGTTTCAGAAATAAGCTCTTTAATTTTGTCTCGCTCTTTTAGGACATTCCTTGCTTGGTTTATAACGACAGCTCCTATATCGGTGGGCACGATCGGCTGTTTGCTTCGATCAAAAATTCGAACGCCCAATGATTTTTCAAGCTTTTGAATTTGCATGCTAAGCGTCGGTTGGGTTACGAAACTTTTTTCTGCAGCGAGTACAAAACTTTTATAGGTGTCTACGGCTATAATATATTCTAATTGAACCAGTGTCATTTATATTCTCATTAATCGATAAATATAAGAAAATGACTTGGATTCAATTCTTGTTTTTTTTGCTACTTTTGTCATAGTCAGCTTTCGATAAAACTAGAATGAGAGATTATAGATTGTTTTTTTTATTTATTGCTTTAGGGCTAGGGTTTCTTGTGTCGTGTGAGCGTAACGATGACGAACCTGTATTGCCACAAACACCTATTTCTCGTTTATATGTCTCTTTTTCAGATGTACAGAGCAGTGATCTAGAAGAACCTTATCGTAATATTGAGGTCTTTGATCCGGTTCATGAAACCCCTATTCCAATGCCAGTAAGATATAATTCAGAGGTAGAAGAGGGCGCCGGTATTTTTTTCGATCCATTTTCGAGTCGCATTTTCCAAGGAAGTTTACGTAATCAGACGATCAAAACATTTTCTGTAAATGCGCAAGGCTCTATTGGTACGGGGGTGAGTTTTAGCGACTCAACTTTACTTTCTCAACGCGATTTAGCATACGACCATTCGTCGAAATATCTATACGTATCGGATAATCTTGCCGGAAGTATCTATGGTTATGCTCAAGCATTAACTAATAATGGGCAAGTGCCACCCAATAAGATATTTGCATTAGGTGGTGCACCTTGGGGAGTTTACTTTCAAGGGGACACTTTAGCTGGAGATAGCTTGTTTATCACGATGGCTGGTCAATTAAAAGAAGTTTGGCTATTAGATGCACCACATTCTATCGATTCTGGTCAGGTTGACGCTTCTAAGAAGATATCCATTACTGGTGCTGCAGATTTACGAGGAATTGCGTTTTCAAGTAAGTTGAATCTTCTGGTTCTTTCTGATTTTTCTAATAATAGCATATATGTTATTGAAAATGCAAGAGAAGCATTTAATTCCGAAGGTGCGGTAAGCCCAACACGAATTATTGTAGGGGCAGAAACATTGCTCGACGGCCCGATTGATGTAGCGATTGACGACCGCGATGAACGAAACCTTCTTTATGTTATCAGTCGTAATAATAAGAAACTGTTGCGTTACCCACTTGCCAGCGAGGGGAATATAGCTCCGGAGGCTTCGCACAATTTTACATTAGAGCCCGTTTCTATCTATTTGGATGCTCGCTAATGTTTCTCTCATTCTCTGTATGTCACGTGCCTTTGGACTTGAATTTTCCTTATAATACGCTAGCAAATTAGCCAAGACTCTCTCGATAATACTAATATTACTGCAGGGGAGGTAAAACTCCTTTTTTCCGGGCAGCTTTAGCTGTTGTAAGAAAGATAATACATCATGTTTTCCTAAAACTTGTCCCTTATTGAATGCATTGATATAGAAAAGGACTTCGTTTTCTTCGTAATTGGTTTGGTAATTGTCGGTATAAGCTAAAATAAAATGCTTGGGCAGGTTTACACCGTAGACGGGCATATCCAATTTCTGAGCAACGATGCTATAGATGCATGATAAAAGAACGGGGTTCCCCTTCCTCGTGTCAAGCACTTGGCCGATGTAGGAGTTTTGCGGATCGTTATAGTTTCTGATGTTTCCCGAAAACCCTTCTATATTGTAGAAAACGTTGTTAAAGAGACGGATCTTCTCGACAGGTGTCATACTATAGTGCATCTGTAGCCAGACCTCTCTTTTAATATCTTCGATTTGGTTGATTATTTTCTGTTCGTCCCCGTCGGGATATTGATATTTATGAACAATAATTAACCCCTCCAATAGATCGAACGACCCACTTATAGCCCACAGCTCTAGCGACGATAGTATTTGTGAAAATTGAATTTTGTGTACGATATCCTCAATCCTTTGTTGCTGAAGCGGATCAAATGACTGTTCCCAAGCGGTTTCTAGCGGCTCTATAGCAGACTCTCCAAGCGAAAGGAGTTTTGCTTCGACATGGTTAAAAACGATATTGTCGGGATCGTCTAGAAGCCTGATCAGGGAGTCTATTTCTTCTTCTCTCATATTCTTCCTCTATATTACGGGATATTATAAATCTCAATTGCAAATTTAATAATAATACTTGGCGCTTGGACGGGAACACGTATCTTTGCCTTATGGCTAATGTCCGTTTTTTTAGAGATTACCTATCACATTGCATCCGATCGAAAACGAGGCACGGAACCCATTCCCCTTTTTTATATAACTTAGTTGATCGGGTTGTTTACGATTTCGATAAGCGGGATTATTATGATCCGATAGAGTGTTTGCGCCGGCAGTTAGCGGATGATCATCGGACGCTGAACATTACTGATTTGGGTGCAGGTTCCATGCTGAATAAAAAGAAGACGAAGAAGGTCAGTACCTTAGCTACAAATGCATTAAAGCCGCCTCGGATTGCAAAACTGATTGCCCGTCTCGCTCAAGAATTTCAACCAAACAATATAATTGAACTAGGAACATGTCTTGGAATAACGACATTGTATTTATCCAAAGCATGCCCCTCTTCATCCATCATCACGATGGAGGGTTGTCCGGAAACAGCACAAATCGCTCGAGAGAATTTTGAAAAATCGGGCGCTAATAATATCGATATTAAAGTTGGTAATTTTGATACGCTCTTCCCTCAATTTATAGCCGAAATGCCGGCGATCGACTTTCTTTTTGTGGATGGTAACCATCGCAAATCAGCAACATTAGACTATTTTTATCAAAGCCTGCCAAAGGTTCATGAGGGATCTTTGCTAATATTTGATGATATCTATTGGAGCGAAGGAATGAAGGAAGCTTGGGAAGAAATAAAGAGTCATCCTTCTGTTAGGGTCACGGTTGATCTATTCTACATCGGGCTTGTCTTTTTTAAAAAGGATCAAGCGAAAGAAAACTTTAAGATTCGTTTTTTCTAATGGATTAGAATGCTTGTCCGAGCGCTAGATAGAAGCCCCCTTGTCGTTTTTCACCAGCCCGTTTCTGGCCGATGGCATAATCTAGTCTGATGCTTGACCCGTGTCGTAAATCAAAGAAGTAGCGTATGCCTCCCCCTCCCGAAATCTTCAGTTGCGAAAAATCGATCTTTTTATCATACACTGAACCCACGCCAAGAAACGTAGCAAGGCCGAAGCGTGGATGAACTCTGTATCGTAATTCGGCTTGAGATGCGATATAATTGTTTGCACGATAACGTCCTTGATAATAACCTCGCATCATACTGTCGTTTCCGAGCTGTCGAGTCATATAAAATGGAACATCACTTGCCATAACGGATTCGAAATATCCTTGTAATCCCAAAACGAAATTCTTTTTTAGGTCAAAGAAGCTGCGTAAGTCCGCAGAAAAAATTCCTCCATGAAAGTTCGTTCCTCGCCAGAGATCAGGTGCATATGCATATTTTAATCGCCCATATAAACCACTTGTAGTTTCGGTATTTGAGTTTCTTGAGTCGTAAGACTGCGAAACACCTAAAGCGAGATACTTGCCGCCTTCCGAGCCGTATACGAGATTTGGATCAAAGATACCTTCATCGCTATAGTCGCTAAAGTCAAAGTTTTCGAAGATAGCGTTCAGGCCGCCGTAAAAATTCTTGAGAATCTTCTTCTCGGCTTCGAAATTAAGCTGGACAAGATTTTGTGTAAGTACAGTCTTGTCGCTTTCTCGTGTCAATCCTCCCAAGCCGTAATAGTTGAACGGGTATTTCTTATAGCGTAACACAGTTATAAAGTGGTAGTCGTTGTTTTTAGTCCATACGTCACTTTCTAGTTTCAGATTAATTTGGCTTTCTGTTGTCAATGAAGCGAGTGCAAGAACGCTTGAGGTGTAAATAGAAGTATCTTTCTTGTCCACATAAAAGTTATACATTCCGCTCAGACCATATTCCAGCCCCGTTTCTTGCGAATAACTTAACGTAGGTAGCACCAAGAGGGTTGGCTTCCTTGAAGTATCGGGAGCAGAGGATGTTAGTCTTTTGATAATGGGTATGTCCCAAAGTTTTTTTTGCGCATATAAAGGGCTGGTACCCAAAAGGAAAATAACCAGCATTGATATAAAGTTCAGGCTCGCTTTCATTGCGCACAAAGGTAAGGAATGTCGATTATAAGATTAGCTTATTTATCTTTAACTTTGACGATTACTAAATCTTATTTATTTATTTGTTATGGAAAGAGGTCCAGTCTCTCAGTTTATTGAAAAAAACTATCTGCATTTCAATTCTGCAGCTCTTATGGATGCTGCTAAAGGCTATGAAGCCCATCTTGATGAAGGGGGTAAGATGATGATCACTTTGGCAGGTGCCATGAGTACAGCTGAATTGGGGATCTCTTTAGCAGAGATGATTCGACAAGACAAAGTGTCTATCATTACCTGTACTGGTGCGAACTTAGAAGAGGATATTATGAATTTAGTAGCCCATTCGCATTACAAACGTGTGCCGAACTACCGAGATTTAAGTCCGCAAGAAGAATGGGATTTATTAGAAAATCATTATAATCGAGTTACGGACACTTGCATCCCTGAAGAAGAGGCTTTCAGAAGGTTACAGAAGCATATTTATAAAATATGGAAGGATGCTGAAGATGCTGGGGAGCGTTATTTTCCGCATGAGTATATGTTTAAGATGCTGAATAGTGGTGTTTTGGAACAGTATTATGAGATTGATCCTAAAAATTCGTGGATGCTAGCTGCTGCAGAAAAGAATCTGCCGATTATTGTACCAGGCTGGGAGGATTCCACAATGGGTAATATTTTTGCATCCTATGTTATAAAGAGGGAATTGAAGGCCTCGACAACCAAGAGCGGGATAGAATATATGGGTTATTTGGCAGATTGGTACATTAAAAATTCGAGCGGTAAGGGTATTGGCTTCTTCCAGATCGGGGGCGGTATTGCTGGTGATTTCCCTATTTGTGTTGTCCCGATGCTATACCAAGATCTAGAGATGGAAAATATACCGTTTTGGAGTTATTTCTGTCAGATATCGGACTCGACGACATCATACGGATCTTATTCCGGTGCCGTCCCTAATGAAAAAATAACCTGGGGCAAGCTAGATATTAATACACCAAAGTTCATCGTGGAATCTGATGCAACAATTGTTGCACCACTAATCTTCGCGTGGATTTTGAAACAATAATATATACTTATTTTCGTAAAACACAAACCGACTATATTTTTATTTTTTATAAAAATTGCCTTATTAGTATGATAAGGGCAATTATATGATTGTTTAGAATAATTATAAATTAGTAAATTAGGTCATGAAATTGTCAACGATACACTAATAAGTTATACTTTTGTCTTTTGAGTTGACTCCCTTATTAACGTTCGGAGGTTAGCTCGTTCAATTTGTCAAACATTATATCGTATAAAACTCTCAAAATGAGAAACATCTCTTTAATTTTTAGACGTGTTGTAAAGTCTGTAGCCTTAGTGGTAGTGCTAAGTATGACAACTTTATTTGCGCAGGCGCAGGATATCAAAGCGGGGGAATCGCTTTTTAAAGCAAATTGTACAGCCTGTCATGGTATTGATAAAGCGCTAATTGGTCCCGCTTTAGAGGGAACCACAGAAAGGCATGACGAGGAGTGGTTGATTTCTTGGATTAGAAACTCCCAAGCTATGATTGCAGCCGGAGATGAGACTGCAGTTCGGCTTTTCGAAGAACACAATAATCTTGTGATGACGGCGTTCCCTACGCTATCCGATGACGATATAAGAAATATTCTAGCTTACATCGATGATGCAGCTGCTGCTCCAGCTGGCGATGCGACTGCGGATGGAACAGCCGGTGCAGCTGGCGGGTCGGGCCAAAGTGGAGATGTTAGTAACTTCATGTTTGGTGGATTGGTCCTCGTATTGATTATCGCTTTCTTAGTGATTCTTGTGCTGAATAGAGTTATTCGTACTCTCGATCGAATTATTTTAAAGAACAAGGAGACAATTGTAGAGCAAGTTCAAGAAGATGAGGGAGAATCTTCAGGTCAGATTTTCATTGGAAAGTTGAAAAAGTTCTCCAAAAACAAGAAGCTTGTATTCTTTGTAATTTTGGGTCTCGTTGCTATTTTGAGCAGTGCAGGCTGGAACGTAATGTGGAATACAGGTGTACATGAAGGATATCAACCGGTTCAGCCGATTAAGTTTTCACATCAACTACATGCTGGGATCAATCAAATTGACTGTCAATATTGTCACTCAGGTGCCGCTACTTCTCAAAATGCATCAATCCCCTCACCCAATGTTTGTATGAACTGTCATAACTACGTTACGGCGTCGGAGAAATATGGTGGAGAGATTTCGCCTGAAATTCAAAAAATCTACAATGCGATTGATTGGGATCCTGAAACTCGTACGTATGGGGATGATCCTAAGCCGATCGAGTGGATTCGCATACACAATCTCCCTGATTTAGCATATTTTAATCACTCGCAGCACGTCACCGTTGCTGGTATTGAGTGTCAAAAATGTCACGGTCCAATTGAAACAATGGAAGAGGTTTATCAATATTCGCCGTTAACAATGAAATGGTGTATTGAATGCCATCAAGAAACCGAAGTTAATGCACAAGGTAACGCTTATTATGATCAGTTAATCGCAGCACATGAGAAACTAAAAAGTGGTGAAAAGATAACGGCTGCAGTTTTAGGTGGCTTAGAATGCGGTAAATGTCATTATTAATCGAGTATAAAACAAACGTAGCAATACGATTATATAATAGCTTAAATGGATAGCAACAAAAAATACTGGAAAGGTTTAGAGGAATTACAGCAAACTCCCGCTTTTGTAGAAAACAAAAGTGCAGAGTTTTCTGAAAATATTCCGATTGAAAACGTGTTAAATGAAGCTGGTTTAAGTACGAAAACTCCTCGTAGAGACTTCTTAAAAGCTTTAGGTTTTGGAGTAGGGGCAGTTACATTAGCTGCTTGTCAGCGCACGCCTGTTCATAAGTCTGTGCCTTATATCATTAAGCCAGAAGAGGTAACACCCGGTGTGCCGAATTATTATGCTTCAAGTTATAAAGGACAAAGCCTAATAGTGAAAACTCGAGAAGGCAGGCCAATATTTATAGAGGCAAATCCGAAAGCTGTATTTGGTGGAAATGGGGTAAGTGCGCCAACACAAGCATCTATTCTAGACTTGTATGACATGTCCAAACTTAAAGGTCCACGTGCTGGGTCTGAGGATATTTCATGGGAAGAAGTAGATAAGCAAGTCACTTCAGCATTAACTTCGGCTTCAAATGCAGGCAAACAGATTGCGATCGTATCTAGTACACTTAATAGCCCATCAGCTCGGGCAGCAATCACCGAATTTATTGCGGCATATCCAACTGCTAAGTTGATTGAAGTTGATGCGGTGTCTTACTCAGGTATCATTAGAGCTAACGAGCGTAGCTTTGGTAAAGCTGCGCTACCGCAATATCGTTTTGATAAAGCTGATGTAATCGTAAGTGTTGGTGCAGACTTCCTAAATACATGGATAGATGAAGTTGAGTTCACAAAACAATATATGACCAACCGAAACCATGCTTCATTGAAGAATGGTAAAATGTCGCGACATATCCAATTTGAGAGTGGATTAAGTGTAACGGGTACGAACGCTGATGTAAGGGTTACGATTAAACCTTCTGAGGAGGGGGCGCTATTAATATCGTTGTATAATGAATTAACAGGGTCATCGTTGCCGAATGGACTTCAGGGAAATGAAAAAGCGGCAACTGCTGTCAAATTAGTAGCGAAAGAATTAGGTCAGGCAAATGGAAGGTCTCTTCTTGTCTCTGGCTCGAATGATATTAATATACAGTCGCTCGTTAATGCGATCAACGTACATTTAGGAAGTTACGGAACTACCATTGATCTTGATAACGCAGCAAATCATTTTAAAGGGGATGATGGAGCTTTCGCTCAATTCTTAACGGACGCTAAAGGGGGGAACGTTGATGTTGCATTCTTTATTAATAGTAATCCTGTTTACGATTATTTTGACTCCAAAGCAGTAGAAGAGGCTTTGGAAAAGATTGAATTTAAACTTTCGTTCGCAGAACGTGAGGACGAAACAGCATCTAAATCGACGATTATAGCACCGGGACGCAGTTATTTGGAGTCTTGGGGTGATTCAGAGTCGTATGCAGGTTATTTCACAATTGTACAACCGACAATTAATCCAATTTTCGACTCCCGTCAATACGAAGAAAGTTTCTTGATTTGGTCTGGAAATACTACGCCTTACCATGATTACGTTAAAGCCTATTGGGAAGCTAATATTCTTGGGGCATCAGGTAAAACGTGGATCGATGGCTTGCAAGAAGGATTTATTTTTAATGGTCGCCAAGGCGGAGCCGCGAAAGCCTTCAATGGTTCGGTTAGTGACATCGCTAATCAGATTGGAAGTCTAGGCAAAGCAATCGCAAAAGATGTTGAATTAGAGCTATACCAAAGCGCACTGGGTGATGGGAAACAAGCAAATAACGCATATCTTTTGGAGCTTCCAGATGCTGTTTCGAAGGTGACTTGGGATAACTATGTGGCGATTGAACCTAAATACGCTGAATCTTTAGGCTTAGGGGAAAAAGACCTAGTGGAAGTGACTGCGGACAACGGTTATTCAATTACTTTGCCAGTGTTGTTACAGCCTGGACAAGCGCAAGGTACCGTTTCTATTGCAGTTGGGTTTGGAAGGACAAAAGCGGGACAAGCGGGTAATGGAGTTGGAAAAAACGCGTTCCCTTTTGCACGTTTAGTAAATGGCACCCTTCAGTTTAATAATTCGGTTAAGATTGCAAAAGCATCTGGCTCTTACGAATTAGCTCAAACGCAGACTCACCACACGATTGAGGGGCGTAACGTGATTCGCGAAACGACTTTTGCAGATTATAAGAACGATCCGACCCATAACAGTGGTAACTCCGGTCACAAACATAAAACTTACGATTTATGGAATAAATATGAGCAACCTGGACATAGCTGGGTGATGGCAATCGATTTGAATGCTTGTACAGGCTGTGGCTCATGTATAGTTGCTTGTAGTATTGAAAACAACGTTCCTGTTGTTGGACGTGATGAAGTTCGCCGTCGCCGAGAAATGCATTGGATACGTATCGACCGTTACTATTCATTTGACAATGGTAATAATAAAGGGGTAACTAGAGAAGGGGAAATTGATGATCTTGAAGATCTTGGTAATGTATCGGTAGTGCACCAACCTATGTTATGTCAGCATTGTGATCATGCCCCTTGTGAAACTGTTTGTCCAGTGTTAGCAACGGTACACTCATCTGAAGGCCTAAATCACATGGCGTACAACAGATGCTTCGGTACTAGATACTGTGCAAACAACTGTCCATATAAAGTGCGTCGCTTCAATTGGTTTAACTATTGGAATGATTCAAGGTTTGATAATTATTTGAATAACGAATTTACACAGTTAGTCTTGAATCCAGATGTAACTTCAAGATCTCGTGGGGTTATGGAGAAATGTTCAATGTGTATACAACGTATTCAAGCGGGTAAATTACAAGCAAAAGCTGAGAAGCGCCCAATTAAAGATGGGGATATCCAAGTAGCGTGTGCTGCGGCTTGTCCTGCAAATGCAATTATCTTTGGAGATAGGAACGATCCTGAATCGGAAGTTTCCAAAGCACTGCAAAACGAACGCGTTTATTACGTGTTAGAAGAATTAAACGTTCAACCGGGTGTTGGTTATATGACAAAAGTGAGAAACACTTTAGACGCATAATCAATATTAAATATATCTGAAATAAAAAGAATATGTCATCGCACAACGAATCTATTATTAGAGAACCCCTTGTAACCGGGGAAAATATTACCTACGCAAAGGTTACAGACGACATTCTCGTTTCTGTAGAAAATAGGCCGAACAAGGCATGGTGGATTGGTTTCATCGTTGCCGCGTTAGGTGCATTGCTGTGGGTTGTGAGCGTAGGGTACACGTTTTGGACAGGGATTGGTGCTTGGGGCTTAAATAAGACCGTAGGCTGGGCCTGGGACATCACTACATTCGTATGGTGGGTAGGTATCGGTCACGCCGGGACACTAATTTCGGCGGTTCTGTTACTCTTCCGCCAGAATTGGCGTAATTCGATTAACCGATCTGCTGAAGCTATGACGATTTTTGCGGTAATTTGTGCGGCGACCTACGTTGTGGCTCACATGGGTCGTCCCTGGTTAGCTTATTGGATATTCCCGCTACCAAACCAATTCGGTTCCTTGTGGGTAAACTTCAACTCACCTCTTGTGTGGGATGCATTTGCAATTTCCACATACTTTACAGTATCGTTAGTATTTTGGTATGTTGGTTTATTACCTGATATTGCTACCATCCGTGATAGAGCTATCGGTGTTAGAAGAAGAGTATATTCAATTTTATCATTCGGATGGAATGGATCAGTAAAAACATGGCAACGATTTGAGATCGTTTGTTTGATACTTGCGGGTATTGCTACTCCATTGGTGCTTTCGGTACACACGATTGTATCCATGGACTTTGCTACGTCGGTAATTCCAGGTTGGCATACGACGATTTTCCCTCCATATTTCGTGGCGGGTGCGATTTTCTCGGGATTTGCCATGGTGCAGACTCTCCTTTTGGTGATGAGAAAAGTGCTGAATTTGGAACACTACATCACGATGTTTCATATTGAGTCAATGAACAAAATCATATTGGTTACGGGTTCAATTGTCGGTATCGCGTACTTAACCGAATTATTTATTGCTTGGTATTCAGGGTCAGAGTATGAGTTGTACGCTTTTCAAAATCGTATCGCTGGACCATATTGGTGGGCTTACTGGACCATGATGACTTGTAACGTAATTTCACCACAATTATTCTGGTTTAAAAAGATTAGAACGAGCATCGCATTATCATGGATCTTATCGATCGTGGTTAATATTGGTATGTGGTTCGAACGTTTTGTGATTATTGTGACATCTCTTCATCGTGATTACCTTCCTTCCAGTTGGGTTATGTTCTACCCAACATGGGCAGACGTAGGTATCTTTGTTGGCTCAATAGGTTTGTTCTTCACGATGTTCTTATTGTTCCTTCGTGTATTGCCTCCAGTGGCTATTGCGGAAGTGAAATTGTTGTTGAAGACACAAAGTCATGCAGTTAAGAAGAAAATAATCTTAGAAGGCAAGGAAGAGAGAGAGTACGAAGAGTTTTACAAAAACTCGTTGGATAAATACGACTCGGTAACAGAGCGCGAAGTTAAAGAACTAGTAAAATAAAAGGATGAGCACTACAAAATATATATTAGGAAGCTTTGGAGATCCTGACGAAATGATGCACGGCATCGAGAAATTACAGGAGAATAATATTAAAATATATGATGTTTTTACACCAATGCCGATTCACGGAATTGAAGCAAAGTTAGGTGTTCCGCCATCTAGGTTACCTATCGTAGCATTTTTGTGTGGGCTGTTAGGTTTTATATTAGGTTTTTCCTTACTCTACTATACCATGGTATATGATTGGCCTATGAATATAGGAGGTAAGCCTGCT
Organism: Albibacterium profundi; assembly: GCF_042159835.1. Classification (NCBI taxonomy): domain Bacteria; kingdom Pseudomonadati; phylum Bacteroidota; class Sphingobacteriia; order Sphingobacteriales; family Sphingobacteriaceae; genus Albibacterium; species Albibacterium profundi. The sequence goes on from NZ_JBBVGT010000002.1 coordinate 1,333,028, forward strand.
TTTGCAATACCGAACTTTGTTCCAGTGACTTTTGAAGTGACAATACTTTGTACCGCACTTGGTATGGTTGCTATATTCTTTTATAGAAACCATCTTTTCCCGGGCCGTGCACCAAGAGTAATGGACTTCAGAGCAACAGACGATCGCTTCGTTATTGCTATAGACGCAAAAGAGAATACTGACCACGATAAAATTGAAACTTTATTAAAAGAAGCTGGTGCAATTGATGTAATGCACAACGAGAGAAAATATGTTAGCTATGAATAAGATTAAGATAATAGGATCTGCATGTATTGCTGTAGCTTTAGCCGCCGTTGTTTCTGCTTGTGGAGATGGAACGACAAGAAGTACAGGCATGGAATTTTCTCGGAATATGTATGATCCGATTGGGTATGATGCAGATCAGGTAAATGAAAACTTTGCCAATAATATTACTGCTCAGACCCCTCCTGAAGGTACGGTTCCCATCGGTTTTGAAAATTTTGGGCTTCAATATGAGAATACCCCTGAAGCGTATGAGGCTGCGGGTGCAAATTTCCATAACCCACTTGAAAGAACAGAAGAAAATCTGAAGCAAGGTGAAGTATTGTATTTGCGCTTTTGTCAACCATGTCACGGTGAATCTGGTGCGGGAGATGGAAGTATCGTTCAATTGGGGAAATTCCCACCTCCTCCATCATATAGTACAGGTAATTCATCACGAGGAGGAATGATGAAAGACTTATCAGATGGTAAGATTTATCATACCATTTATTATGGACTAAACTTAATGGGATCTCATGCTAGTCAAATTTCTCCAGAAGATCGCTGGAAAATTGTTATGCATGTTCATGAATTACAAAACCGATAGTATAAATAGATATCTAACAAATGGAAACTCATCAACATTCGTATAATTTCAATGAACAGTTCGACTTTTCAGGTAAACCAAAAACCTGGAGTCTGATTGCAATTTTGATTGGAGTAATTGCTATCGTTTACGGTTTTGTATTCAATGGCGCTGAAAGAACCTTTGCCAATCTATTGTTAATGAGCTATTACTTAACTTGTATCTGTGCAGCAGGTACTTGTTTTCTAGCGATACAATATGTCACTCAATCAGGATGGTCAGCTGGAATGATAAGAATACCTCAGGCATTCTCTAGTTTATTACCTCTGGCTTCGCTTATTCTATTAGCCGTTTGTACCATCGGGCTATTTTCTCATAATCTGTACCATCACTGGTTTGGAGAAGGCTTGACTGACCCCAATAGCTCTCACTTTGATCCTCTAATAGCAAAGAAGGAAGTATATCTGAATGCACCAGCTTTTCTTTTACGGGAAGTAATTTTCTTGGCTGCTTATAGTTTTTTTGCTGTTGCGCTGACGAAGTTCTCTTATAATGAAGATTTGGCTGGAGGCTTAAATTCATATAAGAAAAGCTTCAGATACTCCGCTATTTTCTTGGTGATTTTTGGTTTTACATCGCCGATATGGATTTTTGATACCATCATGTCTTTGGAAGCACATTGGTTCTCTACGATGTTTGGATGGTATAACTTTGCTGCACTTTGGGTGAGCGGTTTATGTGCGATTACGTTGACAATTATATTATTGAAGAAGGCGGGATATATGAACTGGGTCAATATCAATCACCTGCATGATATGGGTAAACTTATTTTTGGTTTTTCTATTTTCTGGTGTTATGTTTGGTTCGCTCAGTTTATGTTGATCTGGTATGCAAACTTACCGGAAGAAACAGTTTATTTCTACAAACGATGGGAGCCTGAGTATAAACCATGGTTCTGGTTGAATATTGTGATAAACTTCTTAGCCCCTATCTTGATTCTGATCAATAGGTCATGGGTTAGAAACATAAATGTTTTAGCAGGTGTTTGTATTATGCTATTACTGGGACATTGGCTTGATTATTATTTGATGATTATGCCAGGAACTGTAGAGCAACACAGAGGATTTGGCTTAACTGAAATTGGGATGGCTATTGGTTTTACAGGCCTGTTTGTTTACTTAATGTTAAACAAATTAAGTAAACATGCATTAGCACCACAGAAGCATCCATTTTTGGAGGAGAGCTTACATCATCAAATTTAATTTACTTTACTTTAAAAAGTTTAATCGAACAATTAAAATGAAATTAAGACAATTCGTTCATAGTAAGGGAATTCTAGGACTGGTATTAGGATTATTGTTCTTGCTTCAGGTTCCAGTTTTTGCCCAGACAGATACTGCTGGGGTGGCAATTGAAACTGAGCAGACTGAAGCCGCTCAGACGGACACAACTGAGGCAACCGCAACGGAGGAAGCTACGGGAGATGCTACCGCAGACGAGGCAACGGAAGCTTCGGCAGGAGATGAAGTTTCAACTACACCTGCTAGTTCTTCAACGACGGCCGCAGCAGCGACAGCTGAAGAAGAAGCAAGTATACCAACTCAGGTTTATGTTAACTTCTTTTATTATTTGCTGCTGTTTGTGTTGGTGTGTTTGATTGTTACTATAATCGGACAAATTGGTAGCGTTTATGAGCTTACACAAAGAATGCAAGGCAAGATCGTAGGAGACAAATGGCACTCTAGTCAAGGGTGGTTATTCTTGATATCTTTGCCGTTGTTTTTATATGGGGTGTACTGGTCCTATGTCCACCATGGTTCCATGAGCTTTCGCGAGGCAGCGACAGAACACGGCGCTCGGATTGATACGTTATTCATTATTACAACCGTTATTACGACGATCGTTTTAGTACTTACACATATCGCGCTATTTGGATTTAGCTGGAAGTACAGAGGATCCGATAAGAGGAAAGCATATTTCTATCCACATAATAATACGTTGGAGAAAATTTGGACGATTGTTCCAGCCGCAGTGCTAACCGTATTGGTGCTCTCGGGCTTTTTTACATGGAGAGGCATAACGAATATTCCTGAAGAGCAACAAAAAAATGCTCTCCAGATTGAGGTAACCGGTGAGCAGTTTTTATGGACCGTGCGCTATGGCGGCCGTGATAACGTTATTGGTAAAAGAGATTATAAATTAACAACGCCAACCAACAGTTTAGGTATAGATTTTACCGATAAAACTGCATTAGATGATATTCGTGCTGGTGATATTGTAATACCTGTAGGTAAGCCGGTGCATTTTACAGTTAATGCGAAGGACGTTTTACACTCATTCTATATTCCTGAATTCAGAGTTCAAATTAATGCTGTACCTGGAATGCCAACTTTCTTCCATATAGTTCCAAAATATACGACAGAAGAAATGAGAGAAAAGTTAGATGATCCGAACTATGATTATATCTTGCTTTGTGCGAAGATTTGTGGTGGTGGTCATTACAATATGCAAAAGAAGGTAATCGTTGTTACTGAGGCTGAATATAAAGAATGGTTATCTGATCAAATATACTTCTTTGATGAGGCAATGCAGAAGGAGTTTAAAGAAACTCAGCAGCACGCTGGCAATTCGGAAATAGAAGGAAATCAATTGGTATTAAACAACTAAATATAGAGTTAAAGAACTTATGGCAACTACATCAACTCTGTCGTCGGCAGATTTTAATCACAACGATCACCATGGTGATCATGGGCATAAGGAAACATTCATATCTAAATATGTTTTTACTTTAGACCACAAGATGATAGCCAAGCAATTCCTTGTTACGGGGATTATTATGGCTTTTATCGCATTATTTTTATCGATCCTGTTTCGTCTTCAACTCGCTTGGCCTGAGACGGACTTTCCGATATTGGAAGTTTTTCTTGGCAAATGGGCTGAAGGGGGACGAATTAAGCCGGAGTTTTTCTTGGCTTTGGTGACAATTCACGGGACAATCATGGTCTTTTTCGTATTGACCGCTGGTCTGAGTGGGACCTTTAGTAATCTTTTAATACCGTTGCAAATTGGAGCTCGTGACATGGCAGCCCCATTTGTTAACATGTTGTCTTATTGGTTTTTCCTAACGGCATGTATTATCATGTTAGCGTCGTTCTTTGTAGAAAGCGGTCCCGCATCCTCAGGATGGACTGTGTACCCGCCTCTATCAGCAGTGCCAACTGCAATTGCAGGTTCCGGAACGGGAATGACTCTATGGCTAGTAAGTATGGTCTTTTTCATTGCTTCGCAGGTGATGGGAGGTATAAATTACATTAGTACTGTACTTAATATGCGTACGAAAGGTATGAGCATGTGGCGAATGCCATTGACTGTTTGGGCTTTACTTTTTACCGCCGTGTTAGGACTACTGTCGTTCCCGGTACTAGTTTCGGCTGTCGTTCTTCTATTTTTTGATAGAAGTATGGGTACGAGTTTCTATCTTTCTGACTTAGTAGTGCAAGGTCAAATTCTCGCTAATGAAGGAGGAAGTCCAATTTTATTCCAGCATTTATTCTGGTTCTTAGGGCACCCTGAAGTATATATTGTGATCTTACCGGCATTCGGTATCACTTCCGAAGTAATTTCTACTAACGCTCGTAAACCAATTTTTGGTTACCATGCGATGGTTTATTCATTAGCGGGTATCGCCGTATTGTCGTTTATTGTTTGGGGGCACCATATGTTCGTGACGGGCATGAACCCATTCTTAGGAGGTGTCTTTATGATTACTACCTTGATTATCGCGGTACCATCAGCTGTAAAGGTGTTTAACTATCTTGCTACGATTTGGCGAGGTAATATACGTTTTACACCGGCAATGATGTTCGCTATAGGAATGGTGTCATTCTTTATTTCTGGCGGTTTGACCGGTCTATTCGTTGGTAATGCGGCAATAGATATCAATGTCCATGACACGTATTTTATTGTAGCTCACTTCCATTTGGTAATGGGTTCAGCTGCAATCTTTGGTATGTTGGCTGGTGTTTATCACTGGTTCCCGAAGATGTATGGGCGACTAATGGACAATCGTTTAGGCTATCTACACTTTTGGCTGACATTTATCGGCGCATACTTCGTGTTCATGCCAATGCACTTTATGGGTATTGATGGAGTTCCCCGTAGATATTATGCATTTACGTCATTTGAGTTTATGGAGAAATGGCTATCTGTAAACGTATTTATAACGTGGTCTGCAATTATCGCGGGATTAGCACAAGTAGCTTTTGCTTGGAACTTCTTCTGGTCTATGAAACATGGTAAATTGGCGGGACCAAACCCATGGGGCGGTAATACATTGGAATGGACAACCCCAGTTGAGCGTATTCATGGAAACTGGCCAGGAGATCTTCCGACTGTACACCGTTGGCCGTACGACTATAGTAAGCCAGGACATCACGAAGACTTTATCCTTCAGACCGTTCCTTTTTCAGAAACAATGAGCTCAAATCTCCCTCATGATTTTGAGGGGAATCCAGAAGCAGAGAGAATACAGGCGGAGTGGGAAGCTGAACAAGCAGTAAATGAACGACAAGAGTCCAAGTAGCAATAAAAACGTGTAAAGAAGAAGGGGCGCGAGAATGTACTTACCGGCTGAAAGAAGATTTATAATGGTGAATCGGATCACTATTGTGGTTCTTTACATCGTGATTCTAGCCGGTGGTATTGTAAGAAGTACGGGATCTGGAATGGGATGTCCCGATTGGCCGAAGTGCTTTAATCGCTTCATCCCTCCAACACATGTCTCTCAATTGCCTGATAATTATGAACAGGAGTATATTGAGGGGAGAGCTGAAAAGAACGAACGCTTTGCTCAATATTTAGACAAGTTGGGTTTTAAAGAGCTGGCGTTGAAGATTCGGAATGATGAGAGCATTCTTCATCACGAGGAGTTTAATGCGGCGAAGACCTGGACGGAATACGTGAACCGTTTGGCGGGAGCAACACTTGGTGTATTCCTTTTATTGTGCGTGATATTTTCAACTGCCTATTGGAGATTTCGAAAGCGGATATTTTACTTCAGTTTATTGAACGTCGTTTTAGTTGTATTTCAAGCATGGATGGGCTCCGTTGTCGTTTCAACGAATCTCACACCATGGGTGATAACCATTCACATGGTATTGGCACTTGTGATATTGTTGATCGCAATCTATACCTATTTCCAGGCCAAAGTTATAAGAGACCGAGGAATGCTTTTGAACCAAAGTTCAGGTTGGATTAAGTGGTTGGCCGTTTTAGTACTACTCGTCACTTTTATACAAGTGATTATAGGGACGGATATCCGAGAAAGTATTGATATGATATCAGCAAGCTTGAACGGTCAAAATCGTGATCTCTGGGTTGACCAGTTAGGGTCAAGCTATATTTGGCATCGTGAATTAGCATTGGTATCCTTTATTCTGAGTCTATTATTGTTCTTTACAATACGATCAAGATTTGCGGGAGATAGTGAGCAGAGTAAAATGATCAATATCATGATGATATTAATGGTTTTACAGATCGTCACCGGGTTGGTTTTAGGCTATATGGGAATGCCTGCTTATATGCAAACTGCGCATCTTGTTTTGGCAACGCTTACTTTTGGCGCCCAATATTATATTATTCTGTTATTAACTAAAACAAGCCAATATATTGGGCATTAGGATAGAAAGTGAAAGAATTTATAAGTGATTTTAAGAAGCTGGTAAAGCTTAGGCTGACTCTGACAGTCGTATTTTCTGCGTCCATTGCTTTTTTGGTGGGTAGTAAAGTCCAAGGTGATATCAATTGGGTCAACTGGGCAATATTAACGATTAGCGGTTTCTTCGTCACAGGCTCAGCTAATGGATTTAATGAGATTATTGAGCGTGATTTAGACAAGTTGATGTCTAGAACTGCAGATAGGCCGCTGCCTTCGGGAAGAATGAATACAGGTCAGGCATTGGTGCTAAGCTTATTCATGGGGCTGATCGGAACGATACTTTTATTCAGATTGAATCTCCTTACAGGTGCATTGTCCGTATTCTCAATCATTCTTTATGCATTTGTATATACACCTATTAAGCAGAAATCCCCGATTGCCGTTTTTGTAGGTGCATTTCCCGGAGCCCTACCACCACTAATAGGTTATTTTGCAGCTTTCGATGAACCTGTAATTTCATGGATACCGATTATTTTGTTCACAATCCAATTTGTTTGGCAGTTTCCTCATTTCTGGGCGATCGCATGGGTGCTGGATGAAGATTATAAACGTGCTGGTTTCCGATTGCTACCCACTTCTAGGAAAGATAAGATTAGTGCTTTCATGGTACTATTCTCCTCGATTCTGTTAATTCCAGTCGGTTTGCTGCCAACCTTAATGGGTTTTGGTGGGTATGTCGTTGGTGCCGTATCAACCTTAGGAGCGTTAATGTTTGTTTGGTACTCGGTCCAATTGTATCGTCGACTGGATACAGCGTCAGCAAAGAAAGTGATGTTCACCTCTTTTTTTTATTTACCAGTGATACAGTTAACTTTACTGTTTGATTTTATAGCGATATGAGCACGAAGGATATTACGAACGAACAAAATTCTTTAGGCATATTCAAGGCCAAAAAGTTTGCATTATGGCTATTTATTATAGCCTCTATCATGATCTTTGCCTCTTTAAGTAGTGGGTACATTGTGTATACGGCCAATGGAGTAGACAAAGGGATTAAGATTCTATTGCCACAGGCATTTATTTGGAGTACCGCGTTCATTGTGCTGAGCAGTGCAACAGTGCACCTAGCCTACGATGCGACAAAGAAGGATGACGGAGGGAAGCGACGTATCTTTTTATTGATATCAATTGTCTTAGGTATTGCATTTTTTATTTCTCAGTTTAGTGCATGGAAGACCTTGGTTGATCAAGGTGCTTACTTTATCAATAATAATGCTTCGCAATCCTTTATTTATGTCTTTACAGGGTTTCACCTAGCACATATTTTGGGTGGGATTATTGTTTTGCTGGTTGCCTTTTTTCGGAAAACCGATCGGTACTCCCTTAAGCAGAATATTGGAAGTACCGAGCTTGCCGCGATGTTCTGGCATTTTCTAGATATTTTATGGATATATATATATGTTTTCTTACTTTTGAACCAATAAAATTTTTATAATGAGCACAACTATATCAAAATTAGATGAAGTAAAGACTGGCAAATGGTCAGGTGGAACCTCACCTTTGAAGGCTGAATATGGTAAAGTAATGATGTGGCTATTTTTGCTTTCAGATGCTTTTACATTTACAGGCTTCCTTACTGTGTACGGGGCGCAAAGAATGTACGTGCAAGATACATGGCCTAACCCAGATATCATTTTCCAATCTATTCCGTTCATTACGGACACCGGAGCTCCTTTGGTATTTGTTGGTATAATGACTTTTATTCTGATTGTAAGTTCTGTAACGATGGTTCTTGCGGTTGAAGCAGGACACAGACACTCGAAGAAAGAGGTTGTGTTATGGATGATTTTAACAATTATCGGGGGCTTAACATTCTTGGGTTGTCAGGCCTTGGAATGGAGTCACCTAAGCCATCAAGGTTTCTGGTTTGGCGCTATTCCGGAGTCTATTCCCTTGGCAGAACAACAAGGAGCTACTCAATTTTCTAGTTTCTTTTTTGCCATTACCGGTTTTCACGGTTTCCACGTTACAGTGGGTATTACGCTGAATATCATCATTCTTTTAATGACCCTGGCTAATGTGTTCGAACGTCGTGGAACCTATTTGATGATCGAGAAAGTAGGTTTATACTGGCACTTTGTCGATCTGGTATGGGTATTTGTGTTTACATTCTTCTACTTGGTTTAAATTTTAAAATTATATAGATCATGTCTACTGAAAATAATACTGCTGAGAATAACTATGAACACCACGAGCCTGATATGACCAAAGGTCGTATTTGGAAAGTGTTCTTTTATCTATTAGGTCTCACTGCATTGGAGTTTATTATAGCTCTTGGTTTTGTTGAAACAGGTTTGATAGAAAAAGGTATTGCGGTAGTCGCTGTATACATCATTTTAACGATATTAAAGGCGTTCTACATCGTAGCATATTTTATGCACCTTAAGTTTGAAACAAAAGTGTTTCAATTAATACTGGGTATCCCGCTTTTTCTCCTAATTTATATGATTATCTTGATACTCATTGAAGGAGATTACATCGGACTATACCTTTTTAAATAGGAGATATACAGCTCCCTGAGCATACATGGCTGAAAGGAATAAACGGTATTCTTTAGGTAAAATAATAACCCTGGTATTGATTTTATTGATACCAGGGTTATTGCATTTTTATTTGCGCCAAACGGGTGAGAATGTATATCTAGATTTACCTTATCTGGGTTCTCCTCTTTCTGACACCACACAAGTGCAGCCTTTTCAGCTGATAAATCAAGACAGTCTTCTCGTTCGCTTTCCTGAAAGAGAAAGTATTACCGTTGTTCAATTTATGCATTCTGATTGTCAGCAGTTTGGTGTTTACATGAATTTGGCAATGGCTCGGGTTGCAAAGAAATTTGGTGAACATCCCATGGTAAACCTTTATAGCATTTCTATTGACTCGAATGATACTCCATCCGTCTTAAAAGAAATGGCTAAACAGTATGGCACTGAAGGAACGAATTGGCAGTTTCTGACCGGATCAGAGGCTGAAACTTCGCGCATAGCACAAGACGAATTTTGGTTAGATGGTTTTGCTGATCACCGTAACAATTCTTTCATACACAGTCCGTACTTTATTCTGCTAGACTCAAAACAGCGCATTCGTGGCTATTACGAGTTTTTTACAAAGGATGAGGTCGATCGCCTTGTCGGTGAAATGATTCTACTAGTAACCGAACTATCCAGAGAAAACAAGGTAAATTTGTAAAATGAATGATAAAGCAATATTTAGATTAGTTGGTGCGGTTTCGATGATCGTTTTATTAGTTGTTATCCTTCTTCAAGCTAATATTGTCAATTTGTTTCCCAACCATGATGTCCTCCCAAAGTGGGTCCAATTTTTGCCGACTCTTAACGCATTGATTAATGGTACTTGTACTATCTTATTGTTGATATCTTATTATTTCATTCGGCGAAAAAATATTCAAATGCATAAGCGGTTAAATATCACAACCTTTATTTTGTCTTGTTTTTTTATGATCTCGTATTTGATCTTTCACTCGGCGGGAATGGAGACAAAATTCGGTGGCCAAGGACCGATACGGTATGTATATTTCTTCATTCTGATAACTCATATTATACTCGCCGCTATTGTGCTTCCGTTAGTCTTATTGAGTTTCTATCGTGGCATGATGCTGCAAGTTGAAAAGCATAAAAAGCTGGTTCGGTGGAGTTTTCCGATCTGGTTATACGTGACAATTAGCGGAGTTTTAGTATATTTGATGATATCTCCTTATTATTCATTTTAGGGGGTTAGATTAAAGAAAATGAAAAGTTCAGTAAAAAAAATCTTAGGAATTCTTTTACTAGCGGTGGCGTTAGCGAGTTCGCCGCTTTCGGAAGCACAAGCGCAATGTGCCATGTGTTCATTGACAGCTGACAGTTCTGTAAAAAATGGTAATACGCAAGGCGATAATTTAAATAAAGGTATATTGTTTCTTTTAGCAATGCCGTATACCGCCGTTGCTCTGGTTGGGTTTCTTTGGTATCGAAAATATCGTAAGAAACAAGAAGCGGAAGCCCCCAATCCTTTTTCTCAAGGCTAGTTTTTAGCTGTGAAAGCTAGAGGACTATTAAGCGCAATGGCATCTTGTCGATGCCCTCGTTGTCGTACAGGGAAGGTCTTCTATGGACATCCATATTCCTTTAGAAGACAGCGAAGTAATCAAGTGTGCGCTCATTGCGGTCTTTATTTTGAGGTCGAGCCCGGATATTTTTATATATCAATGTATATCAGCTATGGTTTTGCTGTTTTTGAAGCGCTCATCGCAGCTTTTATACTTTACTCACTAACACATAGTGAGTCGCCTTGGCTATATGGTTTTGTATTAATCAGCATTATTATTTTGATGGCACCTATCAACTATCGATACTCGAGGATCGCCCTGCTCTATATGACACCTAAAATTAAATACGATCCGCGCTATCATATAGATGATTAATAGAAAGCGATGTACTCCATTCTACTTTCAAAAAGATAAAGCTGATTTTTCCAGTGCTGTTCTATTTTTTCTTGGATACGATTAAAGAAACCAGTTTTAAAAAGATCAATCTCTTTCTCGCTCGCACTCATCATTTGAAGGCTATATGTTTCCCCTTCGTTTGGAGAATCTAACACCTTTAAAAACGATTGGCCTTTAAAAATTGATTCATTAGCTAATTTCGGAAGAAAATCATATCGGATCCATGCTGTGAACTCAGCGTCGATATCCTCGTTTACCAGGAATGTGATGTTATACAATATCATGATGCGAAGATAGGATATCTGGAGCGTTAAAACCAAGACCTATATTTCGCCAGAGTGCTGTATTTTAAATGTTACCAATATACATTTCTCATCAAAGCTTATTTTTCCTAAATTCACAAAGGTATCTATCTAGCTCGAAGCAAAATTTTTAATGTAGCATTAAATGATAGATTGGCCGATGGAGGACCTATATGATAAAAAATTTACTTAAACTGTTTATTTTCGGATGTGTTTTAGTGTCGTTTTCCTGCGGTAAGTATAGCGCCAATCAGCCAGATGCTGAGCTTTTTTTCCATACGGCTGAGAAAACTCATTTTAGAATCTCCCCAAGCGGTACACACATCTCCTATCTTCAGGAGCATGAAGGGCATAACTCAATTATTATTCTTGATATTGCTTCTGGCAATACACAAACCGTACCTGCTAATAGCGACGTTGAATCAGCATTTTGGGCAAATGATGACGAACTAATCTTTCTTTTAAAGAGAAGGCCAGGAGATAGCCTGCGTCTGATGTCCGTGAATCGGGAAGCATTAGCGATACGATCTATCCTTCCGCCAACCGATGCTCATCTTCGTTGGATTGCTCCGATACAAGTGAAGAATAACGAGATTCTGATATCGCTCAATGATCGAGACTCATCGGTTTTTGACGTATACAGGCTTAATATCGTTACGGGAAAGCGTAACTTAGTAGCCGAAAACCCCGGTAATATAGTTAGATGGTTGACGGATGTGGAAGGTTCGTTAAGGGTGGCTGTCGTTTCAAATGGCCTGCAGGAAACAATCCTCGTTCGAGAAAATGAATCAGATGACTTTCGGCAAGTAATCAACACGCGGTACAAAACAAGAATAACACCACTCGGTTTTACCACGCATGATCGAAATAATATCTATGCTCTTTCAAATCAAAATAGAGACAAATTGGCACTTGTCGAGTTCGACCTTAGCACAGGTAAGGAGGTACGTGTTATCTATGAAAATGCTAAATACGACTTGGGTACCCAAGGTTACCTGAAACAGACGGGCGAAATGGGCTTTGTTGAATACAATGGTGCCCGACGGGAACGACATTTTCTTGATACTAGATTAAAAGAAATTTTCGAACGGTTAAGTTCACATGTGCCCAATTACTCCCTCGATATTATAGCGAGAGACAGTACATTTACGAGTTTTTTAATAAAAACAGAACTGGATGTCGATCCTGGCGCAACTTACTATTATAATTATGACTCGGACGATCTGATCCTCCTGGCAGATGAAAATCCAGATTTAGATACAAGCTTGTTATCTCCAGTACAAACCGTAGCCTTTGAAGCGCGAGACGGCTTTGAGCTTAAAGGTTATTTGACACTCCCTAAAAACGGAGACTCCAACCTGCCGGCTATTATCATTCCGCCTTCCGATATTTATTCCCGCACGGTCTGGGGGTATAACCCCGAGGTGCAATTCTTTGCTTCGCGTGGCTACGCCGTGTTCCAAGTAGATACACGCGGCTTGCAGGGATATGGTAAACAATACTGGATCGATGGTTTTAAAAAGTGGGGAACCGCCATGCAGGACGATATCACCGATGCCACCCGATGGTTGATTAATGAAGGAATAGCAGATTCTTCTAGAGTCGGCATCTATGGTTTTAACCTTGGTGGATATTCTGCTTTGCACAGCGCCTGTTATCAACCCGACCTCTATGCATGTGCTGCGTCCTATTCAGGTATTACAAATTTATTTACCTATTTGAAGGAAATACCCCCTTATTTCAAACCTTATAGACAAATGTTCTATGAGATGGTGGGGAACCCTACTATAGATAGTGATTATTTCAGGAAACATTCACCCATTTTCCATGCCGGAAAAATCAAAAAACCTGTCTTCATTGCCCATGGAGTCAAAGACAGTCGCGTCAACGTTATGGAGACCAATCACTTTGTAAAAGACTTGCGGAGCCGAAAGGTTCCCGTTGAATATATCCTTGAAGCGGATGAGGGCCGACTTTTTACCGCCAACGAAGAAAAGGTTCATTTATACAATGAATTGGCCGAATTCTTTGATACCTATCTACAGAAAGAACGATAGTATTCAGATATGAGACCTCAAAAAGCGATTAATAAGAAAAATGCTCTATTGATCATTACCTTTTTAGTACTGATTACTCTGACCTATGTAATCGCTTTAATACTTGGATATAGCCTTACAAGAAACTACGTTGAGAATGAATTTAATACTGTAAAAGTAGAAGTTTTCGACCAAAGCTTGAATCTGTATAACGACTTTTTCCAGAATCGTATTGGAGAAGTGTCGTATTACCAAGGATATTTAGACTCTACCAGCGCTAAGCGATATGCTGATTCCGTTTTAAAGAATTATCCGATAGTAGAACGTATCCTGTTTGCTGATGTGCAGATAAGTAATTACTATTTGAATCATGGATTCTCGATACATGAAATGTATTTAGCTCCCAAAGCGATTTATCAATTTGGAGACGAGGTGCATCCCGATTCAGTTGTATACTACAGCGCGGCTAAAGACTCTACATTAAGTCTGACCAAGGCAGATGAATTTAATACTATGGCCGTTAAATTTGCGTCTTTTATTGAAGCAGCAGATTCTGCCAAGGTGCTGAGCGGGAGTGAAGTGTTCAATTCTTTCTATTCGGTTAATTCAGCAAAGATCTCCTACATGACGATTCCTCGTCGAGATGAAATACGAATATTTAAACAATTCATGGAGGGAAAGCTTCAAGACACGTCGATCTACGAATTCGATATTATGACTTTCTATTTGAATCCGCAGAATCTCGATATACGAAATGTGCACCCCGAACTTTATCAGAATATATCTATTCAACCATTATTCTTCGATTCTTATGAAGCAGACCCTTCCGTAATCGTCACTCAAATGCCTCTTTCCGGCGCGCTTTCGGATTATAAATTATATTTCCGCTCCTCTAAGACCTTTCTCAAAAAAGAAATTAACAATCTTTTCACACCGATCGGTATTGCCATTTCGGCTATTTATTTATTTCTAGTGCTAATAGGTTACTTGATCTATAAAAACCTGAAGATTAATTTCCGAATGTTTAAACTGCAATATGATTTTGTCAATAATTTATCGCACGAATTTAAAACACCCGTCAGCGTCATCAAAATCGCCGGTAGCAACATTCGTAATGGAAAAACCCTGACCGATGTCGAACGAAATTACTATGGAAAGATCCTTGATGAAGAGTCGGACAAATTGAACAATCTCCTAAATACGTTGCTTTCTTTCACGCAGTTAGAGAATAAAGTATTTAAGCTGAAAAAGAAGGAGGTCGAACTCGATGAATTCTGTCGAAATATGGTTAACAGTTATCGAGTCAAGCATCCAGACTTCGATATACAGTACACGATTCAAGGCGTAGAGGTTATCGAAACCGACGAAACTTTGCTAATCAGCCTGTTCCAAAACCTTATCGATAATGCTTATAAATACTCCTCTTATGAGAAAAAATACCTCAGAATCAATATTTATAAGCAAAAGAGAGAAATCTTTTTTAAATTTGAGGATAAGGGTATTGGAATACCTAAAGATGAACAGAAACATATCTTTAAAAAGTTCTATCGAATCCAATCGCAGCACAATCAACAAGGCAGCGTTGGCTTAGGGCTCGCTTTTTGTAAGGAAGTTGTAAATTTGATGAATGGCGAGATCTTTGTAGAGAGTAAGAAAGGTAAAGGGTCTACCTTTACAATTGCCTTACCAGCAGAATTGAACCATAAAGGGAATTCCCTTGTAAATGAATAATATGCACACTAATATTAAAATAGCAGTAATAGAAGACGACGATAACCTAAGGTTCTTGGTCGTACATAGACTAGAAGCAGAACAATTTCAAGTTATTCAGGCAGATAACGGAGAGGACGGAGAAGAATTGATTCTCCGCGAAAAACCCGATATCGTGCTCTTAGACTGGATGTTGCCCAAAAGACCCGGCTCCGAGGTTTGCGAAAACGTTCGTGATAAGGGGTTTTCCAACCTGATCATTATGATGACAGCAAAGTCGCAAGACTTGGATAAAATTGATGCCTATAGCTTTGGTGTGTCTGATTACATTACCAAGCCATTCAATATGGATGTGCTGGTTGCGATGATTGAAAATAAAGTTAAGTACTTTGTCAGTCAGCCGGTTGAGAACTTTACGTTTGGAGATACAGAGCATCATCCGTCTATCCACACATTAATTCGCGATGGGAAGCGAATAGAATTGACGATTTTGGAAAACCGTATCTTACTTTATTTTCTTCAGAATATTGGACGAGTTATCAGCCGCGATGAACTCATGGAAGTGGTTTGGGGCTATAGTTCCAATGTCAATACTCGTACTTTGGATATGCATATTGTACGTCTAAGGAAAAAAATTGAGATCAACCCAGATCGACCAGCCTACTTAATAACGGTAAGGGGGATGGGTTACAAGTTCGTAGAGGACGCTGAATAAGCTTTTGAATTTATATAAATAGTTTTTTATATTTGTTA
Source organism: Albibacterium profundi (assembly GCF_042159835.1). Classification (NCBI taxonomy): domain Bacteria; kingdom Pseudomonadati; phylum Bacteroidota; class Sphingobacteriia; order Sphingobacteriales; family Sphingobacteriaceae; genus Albibacterium; species Albibacterium profundi. The sequence goes on from NZ_JBBVGT010000002.1 coordinate 1,348,815, forward strand.
TCACGGCAAGATCATACGCTAGTATGGTCTTGCCGCTTTTTTGTACAATTTCATTGAAAATAATTATGGCGGAAATAACTTATTACACAGAAGAAGGTTTAGAGAAGTTGAAGCAAGAGTTGCATCAGCTGAAAACTGAGGGACGAGCAAAAATAGCCAAAGCAATAGCTGAAGCCAGGGATAAAGGTGATTTGTCAGAAAATGCTGAATACGATGCCGCAAAAGATGCACAAGGTCACCATGAAAGTAAAATAGCTAAATTGTCGGAGATTCTGGCTAATGCACGTCTAATTGATGAGTCGAAGTTAGACGCCTCCAAAGTACTTGCCCTGTCCATCGTTAAATTGAAGAACACGAAAAATGGGATGGAAATGACCTATCAATTAGTTTCTGAGACAGAAGCTGACTTGAAGTCTGGCAAAATATCTGTGAAATCACCAATTGCACAAGGTCTATTGGGTAAATCAGTAGGAGACAAGGCAGAAATTGATGTGCCAGCTGGTAAGATCGAGTTGGAAATTCTCGAAATATCACGTTAGATAGAATTGGTTATGTGCGGTAAGCCATAGCCGTACTAAATGAAAAAATATGAAAAAGCGGTTAGAACTAACCGCTTTTTCGTATTTTCGGATAAAACTATTTTTTTATGTCAACTATTTTTTCAAAGATAATATCCGGTGAAATACCCGCACACAAGGTTGCAGAAACAAATGATTTTCTTGCGTTCTTAGACATCAATCCATTAACCCATGGCCATGTATTAGTCATCCCAAAAAAGGAAACCGATTATATATTCGATATGAACGACGACGAATATATTGGTATTTGGATGATGGCCAAGATCATATCCGCTGGTATTAAGGAAGCGTTTCCTTGTGAAAAGGTGGGTATAGCCGTGGTAGGTTTAGAGGTGGCACATACGCATATTCACCTAATACCGATAAACGAGGTAAATGATATGGACTTTAGTCGCAAGAAGCTACAGTTAACTGATGAAGAATTGGCTGCTGATGCACTGAAGATCCGCTCAGCGCTAAATAAGTCGCTTGAGTCGTAATATTACTTTATACGATCTTGATTATCCTTCACAAAAGCAGACCAACCTGAATAATTTTGAAGATTGCTATTGCCTCCTACCTTCTGAAATGAATGGCATACTGCTGCAGCTAATCCGTCCGTAGCGTCTAAAAATTTCGGGCTTTCCTCAAATTTTAACAGGCTTTGAAGCATGGCTGCTACCTGTTCCTTTCCTGCGTTACCGTTTCCCGTTACTGATTGCTTGATTTTTCGCGGAGCATACTCGAATATCGGAATATCTTGCGCTAGTCCCGCAGCCATGGCCACGCCCTGTGCTCGGCCCAATTTTAGCATAGATTGGATATTCTTACCGTAGAAGGGAGCTTCCAATGCAATACAGTCTGGTTTATAGGCATTAATAATTTCCGTCGTTTTTTTAAAAATCGCCTGTAACTTTAGTGCATGGTTACTCAAATGCCCTAATTTAATAATCCCCAATGTGATCAGGGTTAATTCCTTTCCACGTTCCACCACTAAGCCATAACCCATAACCGAGGTTCCGGGGTCTATTCCTAAGATGATTCGTTCAGCTTCGGGTTTTATTTTCATTTTACAATATTACGTTTATTTATAGATAATGCCACGGGAAATGCGAGGGGTTTAATTTTAAAGGTTTTTGCATATCTTTACCCACCATAAAATCGGACCTGAATAGGCCAACATAATCCACATTGAGTAATAAATAGGAAAGGCTTGAATCCTTCGTTTAAGAAAATCATCGGCTATCTATTAAAGACAGGTATTTTCGTCCTAGTAGTTTGGTATTCCTACAGATTACTTACTAGAAACGATGCACTTCGCGACTTCACGCAGCTGATCCATAGCATATCGTCGGCAGTCATTTGGTTCACTATTACCACGGTTGTCGTGTTGATGTCTGTTAATTGGTTTCTTGAAGCATTAAAATGGCGTTACATCTGTTGCCAGTTTCAACCAATTAGGTTACGGATGGCTGTTGAGTCCGTGCTTTGTGGCTTATCATGGGCCGTGTTCACGCCCAACCGTATCGGCGAGTATGGGGGGCGCGTGCTATTCCTGCGTCCTAGGAAGCGTGTTTTCGGAGTCATCGGTATGCTTATTGGCGCTGTTTCGCAGATGGTGATAACCAACGTACTCGGGAGTATCGCTATTTGCTGGTTTGTTGGTCAGTTTATTGAAGTTGAAGGTTGGCTGTACGCAGTGATATGCTTATTTGGTTTTATCTACATGCTATTTTTCTTAATATTGTATTTTAATATTTCCTTGATTAATCGTTGGCTATTAAAAATCCGCTTCTTAAGGAAATATAAGCGTTTTTTTGATTTGTTACTACGGTATAATAAAAAGGAACTGTGGACTATCTTTGTATATTCCGCGGGACGGTTTGTTATTTTTACGTTACAGTATTGCATCTTAATACAGATACTTCTGCCTGAAATTCCGGTTATCCAGATGGTGTTGCTCATATTTATTTTATTTTTCGTACAATCTGCATTACCTTCGCTCGATTTATTTGATGTAGGGGTACGAGGAATTACCGCAAGCTACTTCTTTGGTTTTATCACCGATGAGATTGTTGCAGTAATGGCTATTACAGCTTGTGTGTGGTTTATAAACTTGATTGTCCCTGCCATCATCGGATCTTTTTTTGTATTTAAAATTAATTTCTTTGGTAGCAGAAATCATTAGTGTATTAACGGTTCTTTTTACCGTCATTTATGTCTTGGTAATTCTGTACCTTATCCATGGATGGCGACAAATTCCTCGATTTCGTGTATCACAAGAAGCACCATCATTTCAGACGAAGGTCAGCGTTTTAATAGCCGCTAGAAACGAGGAAAAAAATATTGGGGTAACGCTGACTGATATTATTAATCAGAATTTCCCCAAAGATCTATTGGAGATAATTGTCGTTGATGACCATTCGACCGACCGAACGGCAGATGTGATTCGTTCTTTTGCAGAGCAGGGCGTCATCCTGATCCAATTGGACGAAAGTGAGCCCTTAAACTCTTATAAAAAGAAAGCGATTACCGAGGCAATTAATTATGCAAATGGTGAGCTAATGGTCGCCACCGATGCTGATTGCCGAATGGGGCCGGACTGGTTGAAATCGATCGTGACAATGTATGAGGAAAAAGAACTAAAGCTTATATCCGGTCCGGTTGTATACGACCATGAAAAGAGTCTTTTCGAACGATTGCAGACCTTGGAGTTTCTTTATCTCATTGGTTTAGGAGCTGCAGGTATTGGCAATGGTCGTTCTTCCACATGTAACGGAGCAAATTTGGCCTATTCAAAAGATGTCTTTTTAGAGTTGGGAGGCTTTCAAGGAATCGATGATTTAGCATCGGGAGACGATGAACTCTTTCTGCATAAAGTTGTCAGCAAGTACCCCAAGCAAATTGCATTCTGCAAAAGTAGAGAGGCTATTGTTCATACAGATGCCAAGCATACCATAGGCTCGTTCATAAGCCAACGCAAACGCTGGGCATCAAAAAGTACAAAATACCAAAACAAGAGCTTGGTGATGTTAGGTGTGGGAATTTGGATATTCAATGTGCTTTTAGTGGCTAATATCATTGGAGCCATTTTCTTCAAGGGAGCTTTAATGGTAGCAATTTACTGTATTTTCACGAAGATGGTGGCAGAGTATTTTTTTCTAGTGCCGATAAGTCGTTTTGCTAAGCGAACCAATTATTTGTTGTATTTACCATTGCTATCCATCGTTCATGTTTTCTATCTTATCTATATAGGTCTTGCTGGCAACAGCGGCACCTATCAATGGAAAGGACGTGAAGTTAGATAGTTCCGGATTTCATCTTCCGCTTTACTCACTATTTCCTCAATCTCTATCCCTTTTGGTTCAATAGGCTCCAGAACAGTCCAGCTCATCGTATGAAAGGTGCTTAGCGGGAACTTACCGTGTTGAACCACTTTCCAGGAATTGTTGATTGCGATTGGCACGACCAAGATATCGGGTACCTTTTTGATTATGGTGGCAATACCTCCGATGGAGAAAGGCTTGATATTGGCAGATTTGGCTCTGGTGCCTTCCGGGAAGATAACAGCCGACCAGTTCCGCTCTCTCATCCGTTTGGCTAATTTTAGAATTTCAGCTATTGACTGCTTACTGTCTTTTCGGTCGATATTTGCTCCGCCACCATGCTTAAGATTAAAAGAAATACTCGGTATTCCCTTCGTGAGTTCTATTTTTGAAATAAATTTAGCATGGTGCTTCCTTAAGAAAAAAATCAATGGTGGAATATCGTAAAGGCTTTGATGGTTCGATACAAACAGAATCGGCCTGTCAGTAGGCAAATCATATCGGTTGATAAATCTTACACGATTCCCTAATAGATAATAGGCCCCTATTAAGCAAAGGTTGAGAATGTCTACCGAAACCTTATGACTCTTGTACCCGCCGAGCTTCAAAGCAAGCCACTGAATGGGTTGAAAGATCAATAAGATAAACCCGAACGCAATGTAATGTATCGGGCTAAGTATGTATCCAGCTATTTTCCTTAACATACATCCAAGTTAGTCGAAAAACTTAAATATTAAATGCTTGCTTGATCTTTTCTACGTAATCCAGTTTTTCCCATGTAAATAGTTCAACTTCAACTGTTTTTTCTTCTCCTAACGTGTTTTTGAACGATTTTGTAACACTTTTCGGTTTACGGCCCATATGTCCGTAAGCAGCTGTTTCCGAATAGATAGGGTTTCGTAAGCCAAGCCGGGTCTCAATACCATATGGAGTCATATCGAACATTTCCTCGATCTTTGCGGCGATAGCGCTGTCACTAATGTCCAGTTTCGAGGTTCCGTACGTGTTCACATAAATCCCCATTGGATCTTTGACCCCAATAGCATAAGATACCTGAACTAATATTTCGTCTGCAACACCTGCTGCAACCAAGTTTTTCGCTATATGCCGTGTTGCATACGCACCAGAACGGTCTACTTTTGAAGGATCCTTTCCAGAGAACGCACCACCACCGTGTCCGCCTTTCCCTCCATAGGTATCTACGATAACTTTCCGACCAGTAAGTCCGGTGTCACCATGCGGACCGCCAATTACGAATTTGCCAGTCGGGTTGATATGATACTTAATTCCATCGGTAAAAAGATTTTGGAGTTCAGGCTTTAATCCTTTTTTTACACGCGGTATTAAAATGTTGATTATATCGGCTTTAATTTTTTCCAACATCGTCGGCTCCGTATCAAAGTCGTCATGCTGAGTAGAAATAACGATGGTATCGATCCGTAAAGGCTTGTGATCATTGTCGTATTCGATGGTTACTTGAGACTTTGCATCCGGTCGTAAATATGTGATATCTTTATTCTCTCTTCTCAATGCTGCTAGTTCAATCAACAACTTATGTGACAAATCAAGTGCTAACGGCATGTAGTTTTCCGTCTCGTTGTTTGCATAGCCAAACATAATGCCTTGGTCTCCAGCTCCTTGGTCTTCTTTATTTTCTCGGTTCACTCCTTGGTGGATATCGGCCGACTGTTCGTGGATAGCAGAGAGAATACCGCAGGAGTCTGCCTCGAACATATAGGCCGACTTGGTGTAACCGATCCGACGGATAACATCGCGCGTAATCTGTGGTATATCAAGGTAGGTATTGGATTTAACCTCGCCCGCTAAGACAACTTGTCCTGTGGTTACCAGTGTCTCTACTGCAACCCTTGAATCTGGGTCCCAAGCCAAGAAATTGTCAATTAACGCATCAGAAATTTGGTCAGCTATTTTATCTGGATGACCCTCAGATACCGATTCAGAAGTGAATAAATAAGGCATATTAATCAAATTTAACCGTTACAATATTTAAAGTTAAGAGTTGATTTGCTTGCGTATAAGTATTAAAACAAACGAGGGTAGGTTTTAGCACTTTTTTATCGTGGTTGCAATCTTTTGATCCTTAACCGGATAAGCAAATCAATCCACATTTATTTGCTACAAAAATACAATAATTTTTCGATTATCATTTTCAAATCCCGCTTATTTAAGAAGAACAGTGGTCAAACAGTCCTGTAACAGTGGTAAAAGGTCTGTTTATATACTGCTTAATGTCGGTTTTTATACTGTTTGATACGAATATGTTTAGATGAACGGAAGGTGAATGAGCCTCCGTACTTTAAGTTTGTGTTATATTTTTGCAAATGGTGTGAATAAGTCTTTTGTTTCTTAGTTTTGTGTTTACGAGTTCTTGAGAAATGGTTGTCACGAGAAAAAAGCTATTATTCATCATAAATCCTATTTCGGGAGGAAAAGAAAAGAAGGACTTTGAAAAGCGTTCGGCCCAATTTCTTGATGCAGATTTGTTTGAGGCGCAATATCGGTTTAGTGAAAAGCCCGGGCATGCAGCTGAGCTAACGCAACAAGCTATTAGCGATAGTTATGATGTCGTTGTCGCTGTCGGGGGTGATGGAACAATCAACGAAGTCGCCCGGACCTTGGTTAACACATCGGTCGTGCTGGGTATAATACCTGAGGGGTCCGGGAATGGTCTCGCAGGATACTTAGAGATTCCCATGATTATGAAAGAGGCGATTCTTTTGCTTAACAAATTTCGAGTGAAACGAATCGATAGTGGTAAGTTGAACGATCACTACTTCTTCAACATGGCGGGGATCGGGTTTGATGCAGTCATAAGCGATCGATTCGATAAAGACAGCATACGGGGGCCCTTTGGCTATATGAAGACAGTGGTTTCCGAAATTGGGCATTACAAAGCAGAGGACTATGAGTTTGTCATCGATGGGAAGCATTATAAAGAGGAGGCGTTTATGATCAGTTTAGCAAATTCTCCACAATATGGTAATAATGCGTATGTTTCGCCAAATGCGTCGGTAAGCGATGGCTTGCTTGACGTATGCATCGTTAAACCTTTCCCACTTTTCCTTTTGCCCAAAATGTTGTTCCATTTGTTTAGTCGCACAACCGATAAGTCGGGTTATGTGGATATCATCCGTGGAAAGGAGATTTTAATAAGAAGAGAAAAGGAAGGCTATGTTCATGTAGATGGTCAACCTATACATTTGGGAAAGGATCTTCGTTGTTCGATTCTTCCCAGCTCTTTGTGTATTATTTATTAAGGACTAGCACTGAAAGTCTAGACCAGACTCGTGGTACACTAAGAGTTAAAGTTTCATTTGAAAGAAAATTTATCTAAGTTTAAAAATAAATTTGATGGCAAAGGGTAAAAAGAAACAATATACAGGGGTGGTTTATTCCACAGATCCGTCCTATGAATATGAGGAAGAGATAAATGAAGTAGCAGAGACGCTTGCTCCGAGGCAACAGAACTTACGGGTGATGCTAGATAAAAAGCAACGGGGCGGAAAGGCGGTCACTCTTGTAACGGGCTTCGTGGGCAATGGTAACGATTTAGATGCACTAGGCAAATCGTTAAAGCAAAAATGCGGCGTTGGCGGAACCGTTAAAGAGGGAGTTATTTTAATTCAGGGGGATTTTCGGAAGCGGGTCTTAGAACTACTTCATGCACAGGGATATCAAGCAAAACAATCCGGAGGTTAGTTTGTGCCGTTTTATAGCTTTACGAATATTGTTCAGAGCCACAAACGGAAAAAATCGCACTGTAAACTCGATATACGAGTTTGGTGTTGTTGCATTTTTTTGATGTAGAAACTTGCATAATCAAAAAAAAATAGTTTCTATTGTAAAATATTGTTAAGAAAAGTTGAGGAATTTGTATAAGATCAACAATTTTGAATTCGGCGTTGATGCCGCTGTTGCACGCCGGATAGAGGGAATAACTATCGAAAAAACTTTATTTGTTTTTATTTTGTAAAATCTTAAGTTTGCTTAAGCTTTTCTAAAATCGGAGAGTAAACAATTGAACTAATTAACATAAATCATTAAAACTAAAAACTAAAATTTAAGAAAATGGCAAATGCACCAAAACCAAACACTGCAAAGAAACAAGGTAGCTCTTCGGGTTCGAACGTTTTTGCAAGTTTAGCAATCATTATCTGTTTTATTATCGGATATCTTGTTTGGAAGTTCATCATGGGTAATCCCACAAACTTTGAAGGAGGCGATCCAGAACTAGGACAGCCACTTCCAGGAAACTACTTCGGCATGGTATACAAAGCTGGTTTTGTTGTACCAGTATTATTAGGTCTTTTATTAATGACAATCGTATTTTCTTTTGAGCGTTACTTTGTAATCTCCAGAGCAGCAGGAAAAGGGAACGTAGATGCTTTTGTAACTCGCATCCAAGGTTTCTTAGCTACTGGTAATATCGATTCAGCTGTTGCAGAATGCGATAAACAACAAGGTTCTGTGGCGAACGTTATTAAGGCAGGCTTGCTGAAATACAAAGAAGCTTCTGCTGATACGCGCGTTAATCCTGAGCAGGCGACAATCGCTATTCAAAAAGAAATTGAAGAAGCGACAGCGCTTGAAATGCCGATGTTAGAAAAGAACATGACCGTAATTGCAACATTAGTTTCGATTGGTACGCTAACAGGACTATTAGGTACAGTAACCGGTATGATTAAAGCATTCTCGGCTCTAGCAACCGGTGGTGCTCCTGACCAAGCGCAATTAGCAAATGGTATTTCTGAGGCTTTGATTAACACGGCGACAGGTATCTTTACTTCTACGATTGCGATTGTTATGTACAACGTATTTACTTCTAAAATTGATAAATTAACCTACTCGATTGATGAGGCTGGTTTCTCAATTGTTCAGACTTACGCTTCAACACATAATTAATTTTTGAAAAAAAATCAGATGATTTATGGAATTGTCTGAGTTTGATCATCTATTAATTAAAACACAATTTAACACGATAACAAATTTGAAGCATGGGTAAGATAAAAGTAAAAAGGAGCACACCTCTGACGGACATGACCGCGATGTGTGACGTAGCTTTCCTGCTGTTAACGTTCTTTATTTTGACAGCGACCGCCCGTCAGCCAGAGCCAATGCCTGTTGACATGCCGGCATCTACTGTACAGATTAAGGTTCCTGATACTGATTTAGGTACGATCACTGTAGGCGATGGAGGCAAATTGTTCTTCGGCGTAGCCGGACCAGACATTCGAATGAATATGCTGGATCGTATGGGTGAGCAGTACGGGTTAACATTTACTCCGGAAGAGAGACAGCGTTTTTCTTTGATCGACGGTTTTGGTGTTCCATTAAGTCAGTTAAAGCAGTTAATCGCAATGGATAATACGCAACGAATTGAGTCTGGGATTCAGCAAGGTATACCAGCAGATTCTACAGATAATCAATTGAAAGAATGGATTTTGGCCGCACGTAAAGCAACGGCCGAAGTCAATGACAAGCAGATGCGTATTGCTATAAAAGGAGATAAAGAAGAAGAGTATCCGGCTATTAAGAAAGTAATCGATATTCTTCAGGATCAGAAATTGAATAAATTCAGTTTAATCACGAGTTTACGAGTGGCTGAGTAATAACACTTAAAAAAATATAGCAAATGGCAGAATTAAATACCGGCGACGGCGGAGGCAAAAAAGGCGGTAAGATACGGGCGAAAAAGGCCGGCGGTCGTGTAGACTTGACCGCGATGGTGGATTTGGCTTTCTTATTGATTACCTTCTTTATGTTGACAACCTCCATCTCCAAGCCTTATGCAATGGACGTCGCCATGCCGGATAAGAACAAGGAGAACCAAGAGGATCAACTTGATGTGGCTGATAATCGGACCATGACCATTTTGTTGGGAAGTGACGATAAGATTGGCTACTATATGGGACTACTCGATTCGCCGATCGAAGGTCCAGAAGTAGTTGATTATGGGAAAAACGGCATTCGTCCGATTCTTTTAGAGAAGATCAAAGAGGTGCCGCAAATTACGGGCGATCCTGAAAAAGGACTGATTGTAATCATACGACCGAGCGATCGATCAAACTATAAGAACTTGGTGGATATCCTTGATGAGATGAAAATTGTAAATGCTAAGCAGTATATGATCGGCGATATCGGTGATTCAGAAATAGAATTACTTGAGAGTCAAGGTATATACAATGAATAATAGGTTTTACCATTAAATAAAAAAGCATGTTAGGGTCTAAATTAGACATATTTAAAAAAGAGTGGCTCGATGTAGTATTCGCCGGTCGGAATCAAGCCTATGGGGCATATGATTTGCGTAAGACGGCGGATTCGAATACCTCAAAAGCCTTATTTATTGGTGTAATATTATTTACTATTGCAGTTAGCGCTCCGATAATATTAAAATACATCAAGGGTAATGAGGAACCAGAGACCGAGCGAATTATTGAAACGGAAGTTGTTCTTTCGGAACCACCTCCAGTGAATGAGGAGGAACCACCCCCACCTCCGCCACCTGTTGAGCCACCTCCACCACGCGTGGATCAGGTACGTATGCCGCCACCAGTGGTAGTGAAGGCAGAGGAAGTTCGTGATGAAGAACCACCAACCGTTGAGGATTTGAAAAAAGCTGATCCGGGACCAAAAACATTGGCCGGTGATCCAACTGCAGATATTCGGATTGACTTACCTGTAGGCGATGGACCTAAGGATCAGGAAGTGACTGAAGCTGTTCCTTCAAATCATGTGTTTACTTCGGTTGAGGTTGCACCGACGCCACAAGGCGGAATGGAAGAGTTCTATAAATTCGTAGCGAATAATTATAACTACCCTCCGCAAGCTGTGGAACAAGGCGTTAACGGACGTGTTCTCTTACAGTTCGTTGTAGAGAAAGATGGCTCCTTAACCGACATAAAGGTTCTTCGTGATTTGAAATACGGAACCGGTGAGGAAGCGATAAGGATGCTAAAGAAGGCTCCGAAGTGGAAGCCAGGCATTCAGAACGGACGACCAGTGCGCGTTCAGTTTACATTGCCAATTCAGTTAAATTTGGCGGCACAATAAATGGTGGATAGAAATAATATTCATAATGATAAAAGACAGAAATCGCCCGCAAAGCGATTTCTGTCACTTTTAGGCCTTTTCATGTTTGCCCTATATTTTGTATTAGGCATCATTATTATCTTTTGGTCTGACTTTCCTATCGAAATGGATAAGACGTACCGAATCCTTTTCGGTATCCTATTAATCGTATATTCGTTTCTACGCTTTGCCAGGCTATGGAGTAATCGCGTCAATGAGATTTAACAGCCAGTTTTATGAAATTAGCAGCAAAGTAGCATCTATGTTAAAAAATGTTAATAATTCACTAAATTTTCAGGTTGTGTTCTTGAACTTCATAAAAAAAAATGCATATTTGTTAGTGGTGTTGACCACTGTTTTTATGCTTACAGCCTGTAGTGACTCGTCTAAAACCGACCGAAAAGATGTACAAACGATTTTGACGGGAAGGTTAACCGTGGTTGTAGACGAAAGTCTGGAACCTATAGTGGAAGATCAAACAGCGGTTTTTGAAAGCACCTATGTCGATGCTGATATTACGCTAAGAAATGAGCCCGAGAAGCGAGCTGTTAACTTATTACTAAACGACTCGATAAACGTTGCTGTTCTTGCGAGAAAGTTGACAAAAGAAGAAAGATCGTTCTTTGAAGCAAAAAAAATAATACCGAGAGAGGCGCGATTCGCGATTGACGGTATTGCTTTAATCGCAAATCGAAATAGCACGGATTCAGTGGTACATGTAGATGATTTAATTAATAGTCTGCGCGGGAAACCCACTGCCATCGAGACCTTAGTGTTTGATAATCCTAATTCAAGTACCGTCCGGTATCTGCAACAATTAGCCGGAGTTGATAAATTACCTGACGAGGGGGTTTATGCATTGAGTTCGAACGCCGACGTAATTAAATATGTGGATGAAAATACACATGCCGTTGGCGTAATTGGTATTAATTGGATTTTCCAGCCTGATCCCGATTTAAAAGAATATGTTGAGGGAGTGAAGGTAGTAGGAGTTAAAAATCAAGAAGGTAAAGAAGGAGACGATGCTTTTTATAAGCCGTCGCAAACGAACTTAGCACTTGGTAAATATCCTTTGGCTCGTGATTTGTATGTTATTAACGTTCAAGGGATCAAAGCGCTTGGGTTGGGCTTTTCGGCGTTTTTGACAGGTGAGCGGGGGCAGCGAATTGTATTAAAATCGGGTTTGATGCCCGATAGCATTCCGCCTCGAGAGATTAACATTATAGAATAAATAAATTTAAATTAATTGAATAAGAATTAGAATGAAGATGAAAAAAGCAATAAACATAGGTTTAGCCTTGTCTTTTGTAGCGTCGGGCGCGTTTGCTCAAAGCTTAGATGACGCAAAAGCTGCTATCAAACAAGAGCAGTATGCGAAGGCGAAAGGTATTCTGCAAAACCTCGTCAAAAACGATAGTAAGGAAGGTGATAATTACTATTATTTGGGTAGTATTTATCTGACTTCAGGCTATCCGGATTCCGCTAAAATGGTATTTGACCAAGGTATAGCAGCAGATTCGAAGAATCAAATTAACAAGGTGGGAATTGGTGCGCTCCAGTTCCTCGATGGAAATGCTAGTGCGGCCGAGACAACTTTTAAGGAAGTAGAGGACGATATCAAGAGAAGAGACTACGAAGAGCTGCTTGAAATTGGTAAGTCGTACTTAAGGGGAGAGAATCCCGATTATAATAAAGCGATTGAATATTTGAATAAAGCTAAAGAAAAAGAAGATGAAGATGCAGCTATATTCTTGCAATTAGGGAATGCCTACTTCGGCCTAGGAGATAACAGTAATGCCTATGTTAACTACCGTGATGCAACGAGTTTAGATAACTCTTTAATTAATGCACAAGTACAGATGGCCGTAATTAGCAAGGAGGCTTATGCGTTTCCTGAGGCTTCGAGTTCTTTGAAAGAAATAGCATCGCAACATCCAAATTTTGCGCCTACCTACCGTGAATTGGCTGAAACTTACTATCTGTGGTCTAGACGATCGACGACCGTTGAGGATTACGACGCTAAATTACAGGAAGCTTTAGAGCACTATAAGAAATACATGGATTTGACAGATTACTCATTGGATTCTCGTATGCGTTATGCCGACTTCTTGATTTTGGCGAAAGACTATGAAACGCTGGAAGTTCAGGCAAACGAGATGGCCAAAATTGATAAGATGAACCCACGTATCTTACGTTATCTAGGTTATGCAGCTTACGAAAATGGTAACTATCAAGAAAGTAAGCGCGGGATAGAAGAGTTTATGGCAAAGGTAGAGCCTGAGCGTTTGATTCCTCGTGACTACATGTTCTTAGGCTTAGCGGACTTACGTTTGGCTACAGACACAACCTTGGCAACTCCTGATGAGGCTCTAATGAGTGAGGCAGTCGCAAATTTAGAGAAATCGGTGAAGGCCGATTCCCTAATTGCGGAGGACTTGAACGAAATCGGAATGGAGATTTTTAAAGCTGGACAGTATGGTGCTGCTGCTAAAGTGTTTGAAGTGGCGACAATGAATTCTGAATCCAAAAACTACGTTGTTGACTTGTTCTATTTGGGTTATGCAAATTATTTTGACTACGTAACTAGAATTAACGATGAAATTAAGCCCGATAAAGCATTGTTAGAAAAGGCTGATGCAGCTTTCGCTAAAGTTACCGAGGAGGTGCCTACAACTGAAGCGGCATACTTATATCGTGCAAAAGCTACACGTCTCTTAGATGATGCAGAGACGCCAGAAGGTTTATTTGTTCCTCATTATGAGAAGTATATTGAAGTCGTAACCGAGAAAGGCGATGACGCTGTGAATCAAAACAAGCAGTCGTTAATAGAAGCTTATAATGTAAATGGAGCTTTCTACTCAATGAATGATGAATACGAAAAGGCTCGTGAAAACTTTAGAAGTACATTGGAGCTAGATCCAGCGAATGAGTATGCGGCACAAGCTTTAGAAAACTTACAACCGGCTCAACAGCCTGCGCAGTAAGATATCTAAATATTTAACGTGAAAAGCGTCAGTAACTTAGGTTATTGGCGCTTTTTTCATAAAAATATGTATATTTGACGGTAACTATTTATCAAGGAAAATACTATGGAAAATGAGGTTGTAAGTACGTCGGCCAATTATTTGCCAATTCTTTTTCAGATCATCGTGGCAGCTGGATTTGGTATCACCACCATAATCGCGACTCACCTCATTGGGCCGAAGGTTCGTACGGAAAATAAATTGTCTGCCTTTGAATCTGGCGTAGAGGTAATTGGTAATGCACGGCAGCCGTTTTCTATTAAATATTTTATGGTTGCGATCCTGTTCGTGATTTTTGATATCGAAGTTATTTTTATGTATCCTTGGGCTGTAAATTTCAGGGAATTCGGTATTAATGGCTTGATAGAAATGTTTGTATTTATGGGGCTGCTGCTGTTAGGATTTATCTATGTAATAAAGAAGAAGGCCTTAAATTGGGATGAATAGTTTCGTGGCTTATTAGAAGAAAGGAAACAGAATGAGTGATATAAAGTTAGGGACACCGCCACCTGGTGTAGAGGGAGCTGGTTTTTTTGCCACGTCATTGGATAAAGTGATCGGCTTAGCGAGAGCGAATTCTTTATGGCCTTTACCATTTGCAACATCCTGTTGCGGTATCGAATTTATGGCTACTATGGGAGCAGACTATGACTTGGCTCGTTTCGGTGCAGAAAGACCTAGTTTTTCGCCGCGTCAATCGGACATGCTGTTGGTTATGGGAACCATAGCAAAAAAAATGGCACCTGTTTTAAAACAGGTGTATGTTCAGATGGCTGAACCACGCTGGGTAATAGCGGTCGGTGCGTGTGCCAGCAGTGGCGGAATCTTCGATACCTATTCAGTATTACAAGGTATCGATGAAATTATACCGGTGGATGTATATGTTCCTGGATGCCCACCTCGACCGGAGGCAATTTTAGACGGGATCATGCAATTACAAGAGATTGTAAAGAACGAATCGTTAAATCGTAGAAATACACCAGAGTATAAGGCGCTTTTGGAAAGGTATGGGATTCAAACGATGATTGAGAAATGAGTAAGTTAGACAATAAAACCCTTCTAGTACGACTTCAGGACCGTTTTGGCGACCTTATCAAGAATGAGACCGAACCCTATGGCCTGCTTACTGTTGAGACAGATAGAGAGCATATTATTGAGGTGCTCGAATTTTTAAAAAAAGATGAGGATCTTCAGTTTATTTATCTAACGGATATTACAGCTGTGCATTACCCTGAGCAGGAGGTTTCAATAGCAGTCGTTTATCATCTGCACAGCTTTGTACATAATGTCCGAGTGCGATTAAAAGTATATATTGACGGTCAACGACCCGAAATTCCGTCCGCAACATTGCTTTGGAAGGGTGCTGACTGGATGGAGCGAGAAACCTATGATTTCTTTGGTATTCAGTTTCAAGGGCATCCGAATTTGCAACGTATTTTGAATGTTGATGATATGGATGTTTTTCCAATGCGAAAGGAATATCCATTAGAGGACCCGAACCGCGTTGATAAAAAAGATTATTTCTTTGGGCGTTAACGTGTGTTAAACTTTGATTTTTATGGCCAAGACGATAACAAAAATAACACCTAATACACCAGTTTATACCGATAATGATCCGCAGGAAGAGTTGATTACGTTAAATCTAGGTCCAACCCACCCCGCGACGCACGGTGTATTTCAGAATGTTTTGCAAATGGATGGCGAGCGCATTGTTAGTGGCGTTTCAACCATCGGATATATTCACAGGGCTTTTGAAAAGATCGCGGAACATCGACCATTTTATCAAATAACACCTTTAACTGATCGTCTGAATTATTGTTCATCACCTATAAACAATATGGGGTGGCATATGACCGTCGAAAAGTTATTGGATATTGAGATGCCTAAGCGTGTGGACTACATGAGGGTTATCATCATGGAACTGGCACGTATTACAGATCATATTATTTGCAACGGTATATTGGGTGTGGATACAGGTGCCTTTTCTGGTTTCCTCTATGTTATGCATGAACGTGAAAAGATTTATGAGATCTACGAAGAGATTTGCGGGTCGAGACTAACGACCAATATTGGTCGGATCGGTGGCTTCGAAAGGGATTTCAACAAATCTGTATTCGAAAAAATAAGGGCTTTCTTGAAGCGGTTTCCACCAGTACTTGACGAGTTTACCCAGTTGTTTGATCGGAATAGAATTTTTATTGAAAGAACTTCAGGAGTTGCTGCGGTAAATACTGAAACAGCATTGGAATATAGTTGGAGCGGTCCATTATTACGAGCAACGGGTCTGGATTATGATGTCAGAGTGATGGAACCGTATTCATCCTATGAGGAATTTGATTTCGAAATCCCGGTTGGAACCAATGGTGATGTCTATGATCGGTATATGGTTAGAAACGAGGAGATGCGTCAGAGCATGCGAATTATAGAACAGGCGCTCGATAAGATTGAGAAGGAGCCTGCTGGCATTTTCCATGCCGATGTTCCTGAATATTATTTACCACCTAAAGAAAAGGTCTACAATAACATGGAGGCATTGATCTATCACTTTAAAATTGTGATGGGAGAGGTGGATACACCGAAGTCAGAAGTCTATCATGCAGTTGAAGGTGCGAATGGAGAGCTCGGGTTTTATCTGATAAATGATGGGGGAAGATCTCCGTATCGTTTGCATTTCCGTAGACCTTCCTTTATCAATTACTCGATGTATGCGCCGATGAGCAGAGGGATGCTTCTTTCCGATGCAATTATTAATATGAGTAGTTTAAATGTAATAGCAGGAGAGTTAGATGCTTAGTGTAAATAAAACCGAAGAAATAGAGTTTTCGCCGGAACTGTTGACAAAGTTTGGCGAAATAGTTTCCCGATATCCAGAGGGAATGCAAAAGTCAGCCTTACTGCCTATTTTGCATGAGGTGCAAGCTGTTTATAACTGGTTGAGTACCGCGATGATGGATAAAGTAGCACAATATTTAAACATTAAGCCGATCGAAGTTTATGAGGTTGCTACTTTTTATACCATGTTCTTGCTTAAGCCTTCAGGGAAATACGTATTGGACGTTTGTCGTACCGGACCCTGCTGTTTGGTTGGAGCAGAGAGAATTATGGGACACATTGAAAAGCGTTTGGGTGTTAAAGAGGGTGAAGTCACAGAAGATGGAATGTTTAGTTGGAGAGGGGTAGAATGCCTAGCAGCTTGTGGCGGTGGGCCGGTACTTCAGATTGGCCCTGAATACACATTTTATGAGAACTTAACCGAGGAGAGTGTAGATCGGTTAATTGAAGAGTTAAAAAATAAATAAGGGGAGATGGCGCGTCAAATATTACTCGAACATATCAGTGAGCCTGGGATCGATACTTTTGAAGTGTATCGTAAAAAGGGAGGATACAGTGCTGTTGAGAAGGCATTAAAAACGATGAGCCCTGAACAAGTAGTGGAAGAAGTAAAAACTTCTGGGCTACGAGGCAGAGGTGGTGCGGGTTTCCCTACCGGAATGAAATGGAGCTTTCTAGCAAAACCTGAGGGTGTTCCACGTTATTTAGTTTGTAATGCGGACGAATCAGAGCCCGGAACTTTTAAGGATCGGTACTTGATGACGCGTAAACCGCATATTCTGATCGAAGGGATGATTGTGTCTAGCTATGCTCTGGGTGCCAATACATCCTATATCTATGTGAGAGGGGAAATGATGCCTCAAATCCGTATTCTTGAACGCGCCATCGCTGAGGCGAAAGCAAATGGCTTCCTAGGTAAAAATATCTTGGGATCGGGCTATGATCTTGAAATTTATGTTCACCCTGGAGGAGGCGCCTACATATGTGGTGAGGAAACAGCGTTGCTGGAGTCACTGGAAGGAAAGCGAGGTAACCCGAGAATCAAACCTCCATTTCCCGCCGTGGCCGGTTTGTATAACCGACCAACGGTCGTTAATAATGTGGAATCAATTGCCGCTACGGTGCCGATTATCAATGACGGAGGTGCTGAATATGCAAAGCTAGGTATCGGTAGAAGTACAGGAACAAAACTAATTTCCGCTGGAGGAAATGTGGCGAAACCAGGTGTTTATGAAATTGAACTGGGTCTTCCTGTTGAAGAGTTTATTTATTCTGATGAATATTGTGGTGGTATCGCTAATGGTAAACGACTTAAAGCTGTGGTTGCCGGAGGTTCCTCCGTGCCAATACTGCCAGCAAATCTGATATTGAAGACAATTGAAGGAGAAGCACGGCTAATGAGTTATGAATCACTTGCAGAGGGTGGCTTCCAAAGTGGGACTATGATGGGATCTGGGGGATTTATAGCTTTCGATGAAGATCAGTGTATTGTTCGAAACACTTGGAATTTTACGCGCTTTTATCACCATGAAAGTTGCGGGCAGTGTTCGCCATGTCGAGAGGGAACAGGATGGATGGATAAGGTACTATACAACATCGAACACGGTTTGGGTAAATACAGTGACATTGATTTATTGGTTAATGTCGCTAAAAATATAGAAGGAAATACGATTTGTCCTTTAGGAGATGCTGCTGCTTGGCCTGTGGCCAGTGCAATCCGGCATTTCAGAGATGAATTTGAGTGGCATGTAAGTAATCCGGATGAATCGATGACACGTAATTTTGGACTGGCACATTATGCAGATGAGCTAAGCCCAGTGGTTAAGGATTAAAGAAAATTTATAGCTAAAGAGTTAGGCTATGGCGGAAGAAAAAGTAAAGGTAACGATAGATGGAATCTCGGTTGAGGTTGCACCAGGGACGACGATCATGAATGCAGCTCGTCAAATTGGAGGAGACATTGTCCCTCCAGCAATGTGCTACTACTCAACGCTGGAGGGCAGTGGCGGTAAATGTAGAACCTGTTTGGTTAAGGTAAGCAAAGGCTCTGAAAAGGATCCTCGTCCGATGCCTAAGCTCGTAGCTTCATGTCGTACAGGTGTGATGGACGGGATGGAGGTGCAGAACATTACCTCGGAAGAGGTCGTAGAAGCGAGAAGAGGCGTGGTGGAATTCCTATTGATAAATCATCCACTAGATTGCCCAATTTGTGATCAGGCTGGAGAGTGCCATCTGCAAGACTTAAGTTACGAACATGGTCTTGAAAATACGCGATATGATTTTGAACGTCGGACATTTGACAAGATTGACATCGGCGACAAGATTAAGTTACATATGACTCGTTGTATTTTGTGTTACCGTTGTGTGATGGTGGCAGATCAAATTACTGACAATCGGGTTCATGGAGTGCTTGGCCGCGGTGATGCAGCGGAAATATCCACGTATATTAGTCAAGCTGTTGATAATGATTTTTCAGGAAACATGATCGATGTATGTCCTGTAGGTGCATTGACAGATCAAACATTCCGTTTTAAAAACCGTGTGTGGTTCACCAAACCGGTGGAGGCACATCGTGATTGCCCGACTTGCTCTGGTAAGGTTACCCTTTGGTATAAGGGGGAAGAAGTACTTCGGGTAACGGGTAGAAAAGATGAATTCGGTGAGGTAAAGGATTTTATCTGTAACGAATGTAGATTTGATAAAAAAGCTACTTCAGATTGGGTAATTGAAGGACCTCGCAAAGTAAAGAATACATCTGTCATCTCGGCGAACCATTATGAGCAGATGGTTCCCGAACCGGTTATAAAGAAGAATCTTACGTTGCAGGAAGGCAATATGAAACAATTGCAGCGTTCCGAGAAATTAAAATAAAAATAATCCGCAAAGAAAATTATGGAATTAGCTTTCGTATTAGAAAAATTTATACTGATTGTGGTTGTATTTGTAATCACGTTGGTTATAGCTATGTACTCAACCTTGGCCGAACGGAAGGTTGCGGGTTTTATGCAAGACAGGTTCGGACCGGAGAGAGCGGGTCCCTTTGGTATTCTACAGCCCCTTTGCGATGGAGGGAAGTTCTTTTTTAAAGAAGAAATTATTCCTGCGGGAGCGCATAAAACACTCTTTGTATTGGGGCCTACATTGGCAATTATTACCGCATGCATAGGGAGTGCAGTTATTCCTTGGGGTCAGAGTTTGACAATTGGAGATCGGGTCATTGAACTTCAGGTTGCAGATGTCAACGTAGGTATATTGTATATATTTGGTGTTGTAGCATTGGGCGTTTATGGGATTATGCTGGGAGGTTGGGCCTCGAATAACAAGTTTTCATTGATGGGAGCTATTCGTGCAGCTTCACAAAGCATTAGTTACGAGCTGGGAATGGGTCTATCTATTATCGCTTTGCTGATGGTAACTCAGTCATTATCGCTAGGTGAAATTGTGGCACAGCAATCCGGCTTTTTAAATTGGAATATTTGGGCACAACCTCTGGGTTTCTTGATCTTCTTAGTTTGTGCTTTTGCCGAAACGAACCGTGTACCATTCGATTTGCCGGAATGTGAGACTGAGTTGGTGGGAGGATATCATACAGAGTACTCATCTATGAAGCTCGGATTGTATATGTTCTCCGAATATATCAACATGTTTGTTTCGTCAGCACTCATGGCAGCTTTGTATTTCGGTGGATACAACTTCCCTTTCATGTATGATTTAGGCTTATCGGAAAATTGGATTACAATTATTGGCGTCATTGTATTTTTTATAAAGATTTTTGCCTTTATCTTCTTCTTTATGTGGATTCGCTGGACCTTACCAAGGTTTCGTTACGATCAGTTGATGAATTTGGGGTGGAAGGTTTTAATACCATTGGCTATCGCCAATATTATGCTCACAGGCATATTTATTATTTTAAAGGATAAATTTTTCTAATATCGATCGCTATGCAATCACTTAGTAATAGAAAGAAAGTTATAGAACAAGAGCCGATGAATTTCTGGGAGAGGATGTATCTTCCGGCGATTTTCAAAGGGCTGGGAATTACATTGCGACATTTCTTTATGAAGAAGAATACGGTGCGATACCCAGAGGAGCAACGAGAATACTCAAAAAACTTCAGAGGGATGCACTCGTTGAAACGCGATGAATATGGACGGGAGCGTTGCACAGCATGTGGTTTATGTGCTCTATCATGTCCAGCGGAAGCCATTACAATGATTTCGGCAGAACGGCAGAAGGGTGAAGAACATTTGTACCGCGAGGAAAAGTATGCTGCGGTTTATGAAATCAATATGCTTCGTTGTATATTTTGTGGACTTTGCGAAGAGGCCTGCCCCAAAGAGGCAATCTATCTTGATGGCCCTCACGTTCCACCGGCTAGCCTAAGGAAGGATTTTATTTATGGTAAGGATAAGTTGGTAGAACAATCTTTTATTAACGTGGATAAGCTCCCTGTAAATAGATAATCTTTATGACTATATTTTATTTTGTAGCTTTCCTTTCACTGTTTTTTGCAGTTATGACAGTGGTTAGTAAAAATCCGGTTCACAGTGTTCTGTACCTCGTTGTCACTTTCTTTACTTTCACCATTCACTATATCTTATTGAACGCACAATTTTTGGCGGTTGTTAACTTTATCGTGTATATGGGTGCAATTATGGTCTTGTTTTTATTCGTTCTGATGCTTTTGAACATGAATGAAGATAGTGAACCGATGAAATCTGCTCTATTGAAGGTGATGGGTGTAATTGCGGCGATGTGCTTAGTCGTGACATTGGCAGGCTCATATAAATTTTTACACACCTCAGCACCAGTTGAAATAAAAAATCAGGAAATTGGTTTAGTTGGCAATCTTGGGAAAGTATTATTTAAAGAATTCTTGTTGCCATTCGAAATCTCTTCCATTCTGTTATTAACCGCAATGGTAGGAGCTGTGTTATTGGGTAAAAAAGATAAAAAAAAGGCGTAGGTTATGTTTGAAGCTATACAAAGTGTCCCGTTAAACCACTATATTCTTTTTTGTAGTTTGATTTTTGCCGTTGGTGTCATTGGTGTATTGACACGTCGGAACGTTATTGTTATTATGATGTCTGTCGAGTTGATGTTAAATGCTGTTAACTTGCTCTTGGTTGCATTTTCAGTATTTCATGGCGATGCCTCCGGTCAGGTGTTTGTGTTCTTTATCATGGCGCTGGCGGCTGCAGAAGTTGCTGTTGGTCTGGCAATCATTATGATGGTATATCGGAACACCCGTTCAATCGATATCAATATTCTAAATAGACTTAAGTGGTGATATTAATTATAGAAGTTTTATGATAGATTTAATTTGGTTAGTTCCATTATTACCCTTAGTCGGATTCTTGATTATCGGCTTATTCCGTAATCTGCTACCGAAGAGCGTCGTTGGAGTCATTGCTTCGGGAACTGTGTTCATGTCATTTTTAATTAGCTGCAGTATTTTTTACGAGGTATATCAAGCTCGTCAATCTGGTAATAATGCTTCGTTTGAGATTCATGTTTTCGACTGGATTCGAGCGGGGTCGCTTGATATAACTTTGTCGTTTTTAGTGGATACATTGAGTTCGATCATGCTCTTGATTGTAACCGGTATCGGTTTTCTAATTCACGTTTATTCTTCCGGCTATATGAAGGATGATGCAGGGTTCAATAAGTTTTTCTCGTATTTGAATCTCTTTATCTTCTTTATGCTTTTCTTGGTTCTGGGATCAAACTACCTGGTTATGTTCATTGGGTGGGAAGGAGTAGGGCTATGCTCATACCTTCTTATTGGTTTCTGGTATAAGAATCCTGCCTTTGCGAGTGCCGGTAAGAAAGCATTCGTCATGAATAGAATCGGTGACCTAGCTTTCTTGATAGCTGTGATTTTAATGTTTGTCAATTTTGGTAGTATCGAATTTAGTGGTGTGTTTGGAGAAGCTAAAAATGCAATATCAGGTGATACCGGTATCGTATTAATTAGTTTACTGTTGTTTATAGCGGCAACTGGTAAGTCTGCGCAAATCCCACTATTTACATGGTTGCCTGACGCGATGGCTGGTCCTACACCCGTTTCAGCATTGATCCACGCAGCTACGATGGTAACTGCTGGCGTTTATATGATTATTCGTTCGAATATTCTTTTTGCGCTTTCCCCGGTTGTGATGGATATTATTGCAATTGTAGGTCTGGCGACGGCAATTATCGGTGCGGCGACCGCAATAACGCAAAATGATATAAAAAAGGTTCTTGCGTATTCTACGGTTTCGCAGCTAGGGTATATGTTCTTAGGTTTAGGGGTAGGCGCTTTTACAGGCGCGCTGTTCCATGTTATAACGCACGCCTTCTTCAAAGCATTGTTGTTCCTTGGAGCCGGTTCGGTTATTCATGCTATGTCGGATGAACAGGATATGCGATTGATGGGAGGCTTGAAAAGAAAAATGCCGATTACATTTGTCACGATGGCGATCGGGACAATCGCTATTGCTGGAATCCCTCCTTTAGCCGGATTTTTCTCAAAAGATGAGATTCTTGCTCATGCATTCGCCAGTAACCCAATCTTATGGGTAGGTGGGTTTATCGCTGCGCTCTTTACGGCATTTTATATGTTCCGTTTATTATATCTTACATTCTACGGAACATTTAGGGGAACGGAAGAACAAAAACAACATCTCCACGAGTCGCCTGCCTCAATGCGAATTCCGTTAATTATATTAGCGATCTTGTCGATCGTCGGAGGATTGATTAACGTACCGGTTGCTTTGGGAGGAGGGGCGTCCTTGGCGACATTCTTAGAACCAATATTCGTTGATTCGTCGACGATTGTTGAACCTTTCCATTTAGCGCATAGTACCGAATATATTTTGATGGCAGCCTCTGGTATTGCAGCCATCGTTATGGCTATTGTCGCTTATACACGTTATGTGAAAAAACAGGTGATGCCAAAATCAGAACAAGATCACCGTGGTACACTGGAACGTCTTTCTTATCATAAGTTCTATGTAGATGAGCTGTACGATGCGTTGATTGTAAAACCGCTAAACGGATTGTCTGTCTTTTTTTATCGGATTGTTGATAAGGCTGGAATTGACGGATTAGTTAAGGGCATAGGGAGGGGTGTTTCTGAATCCGGAAAGGGGATCCGACTGCTACAATCCGGAAATGTAGGCTTTTATATATTTTTAATGGTAATAGGTGCAATTGCTTTATTACTGTATGGTATTTATACGATTTAAGTGAAATAACAAAATAAATGGATAATCTATACCTTCTTTTATTATTGCCAGTAATAGGCGCAGGGCTTCTTGCATTTGTTAAGCAATCGAGACTAGCAAAGCAAATAGCCTTCGTTATTTCAATTTTGACATTGGCATTAACAGTTCCCTTTTTGATAAATTTCGTGCCCGATGCTTCGATGCAGTTTGTGAGTTCGATACCCTGGTTACCAAATTACGGTATCAATTTTCATATCGGTGTGGATGGGATCAGTCTGCCACTAGTTCTTTTGACTAATCTTCTAATTTTTCTGATTATTCTGTCGAGTTTTCGCTACGATTATAACGGAGGATTATATGCACTCGTGTTATTTATGCAGGCGGGAATGTTATTGGTCTTCATGGCTTTGGATGCTTTCGTCTTTTATGTAGGCTGGGAAGCTGCCTTAATACCTATCTATTTTATTTGTGCAATATGGGGTGGAGAAAATCGGATTAATGTTAACCTGAAGTTTTTTGCTTATACATTCCTAGGGAGTTTATTGATGCTTATTGCTATCATATTTTTATACTTCCAAACACCAGAACGGAATTTTGAGCTCACTTCCTTTTATCAGTTAGCACTTGATGCTGATACTCAAGGTTGGGTATTTCTTGCTTTCTTCGCTGCGTTTGCTATTAAAATGCCGATTTTTCCTTTTCATACCTGGCAGCCAGATACGTATACAACTGCACCTACAATAGGGACGATGCTGTTATCGGGTATTATGTTAAAAATGGGTGTATACGGTCTCATCCGCTGGTTGATCCCGGTGTCTCCACTGGGCTTCGCTAAATATGGGATGATCTGTTTAGTTTTATGTATTATCGGCGTTGTTTATGCTTCGATTATCGCTTTAAAACAACAGGACATGAAGCGTTTAGTAGCATATTCATCGATTGCGCACGTTGGACTGATTGGCGCTGGCGTATTCGCTTGGAATGTTCAAGGGTTGCAGGGGGCGATGATCCAAATGTTCAACCACGGTGTCAATGTTGTCGGACTCTTTTTTGTAGTTGATATCATTCTTCAGCGAACCGAAAGACATACACTTACTGAGTTGGGTGGCCTGGCCGCATCGGCACCTAAATTAGCAATTGCTTTTTTAGTCATCGTAATGGGTGCCATAGGCCTGCCTATTACTAACGGTTTTGTAGGTGAATTTTTATTACTAGTGGGGGTCTATGAAGCCGGTATATGGTATGCTGTCTTGGGTGGTTTAACATTAATATTAGGAGCTGCTTACATGCTGCGCTTTTATCAAAAAACGATGTTGGGCAATCGTGAAAATAGGTTAGAAATCGCCGATCTGCGAGGATCGGAAACACTGGTATTTGCCATTCTAGTGATTTTCGTCATCGGTTTAGGGGTGTATCCTCAGCCTTTGCTGGATATTTCCGAAGCAGCGGTAACAAATTTAGTCAATCAAATAACAATTAAATAAAAAATATTTCGAGCTGTTCTCGAATAAAAGATATCAACATATGGGTGCAATTATCACGCTTTCTCTATTAGCCATTCTCGTATTGTATTTGGGTGTCTTTAAGGCTCCAAAAACTCTTTTGCCTGTATCTGTATTGGGGTTATTCGTGTCGGGCGGGTTTTGCGTTTATTTGTGGTCTAGCCCTGCGACCCCATTATACAGTGGTATGGTGTTGTTTGATCATTTTTCTTTGGTTTTTTCGCTCTTAATGATTGGTTTGACGATTTTGATCTTTATTTTATCGAAAGGCTATTTTGATTCGGTAGGTGAACATCTCGCTGAGTATTATGCGCTAATGTTGTTCTCGTTGACGGGCGCGTTGATTGTAGTTTCTTTCTATAACCTGTCGATGTTGTTTATAGGCTTAGAGATCATGTCGGTTGCCCTTTATATTTTGGCGGGGATTCGAAAGAGTGATTATGCCTCTAATGAAGCGTCATTAAAATATTTCCTGATGGGTGCATTTTCCACCGGATTCTTGTTGTTTGGAATTGCATTATTGTATGGTGCTACCGGCTCTTTCGGTATGAAAGAGATTCAAGATTACGTAATTAATAGTAGTGGTCAGATTTCTCCCATGTTCTATACCGGTATCATTTTGTTGATTGTCGGATTAGGTTTTAAGATTGGCGCTGCGCCTTTTCACTCTTGGGTTCCTGATGTGTACGACGGTTCGCCGATACTCGTGACTACGTTTATGAGCACGGTTGTAAAAGTGGCCGCGATAGCCGCCTTCTTACGTCTCTTTTGGTTTTGCTTTGAACCACTACAAGAGTTCTGGACACCGGTGCTTATTGTTATGTCAATTTTGACACTGTTTATCGGAAATATAAGTGCTTTAATGCAACAAAGCTTTAAGCGGATGCTCACCTTTTCGAGCGTATCGCATGTAGGCTATATGTTATTTGCAATTTTGAGTCTCGGAGGCGGATCAGCAAATGCTATTTTTATCTACGTGGGAGCTTACTCTTTAGCTACGATCATTGCTTTCGGCGCCTTGATTTTGGTGAAGCGCTCACATGGGGGGGAGTTATATGAGGCATTCAATGGCTTAGCAAAGAAAAACCCTTTCTTGTCGCTAACTGTTGCGATTGCGATGTTATCCTTGGCCGGAATTCCTCTCACTGCAGGCTTCATTGGGAAGTTTATGATGTTTTCAGCAGCCTTGAGTGATTTTCATACGATTCTTCTTGTCTTGGCAATCATCAATGCCTGTATTGGAATCTTCTACTATTTCCGTGTCATTATAGCTATGTATTTTAGAACTACTGAGCGGGAAGCCATCCAATTAAACTCGAACTATAAGCTGGTATTTGGGATTGCAGCGATCTTAACTTTATTGGTCGGTTTGTACCCAGCGATTATTTCTGGTATCGTATAAACTCCGCTTAGTCAACGATCTTGTTATAAAGTGGTTTTCTGAGCTTACTATTTCAGATTATCATAAAATCTAGCTATTAATTTTTTATATTCGTAGCATAAGTATTTGTATGCACGAGTTTTGGTCATCATTTCAACAATTGATGGACGCGGAAGCCCTATTGAAAACAGGGGGCTTCTATCTTCTTTTGATTGTGGTTTTCGCGGAAACGGGCTTGTTCTTCGGTTTCTTTCTACCAGGCGATTATTTGTTGTTCCTTGCAGGGTTGTTTTGTGCGTCTGGCCTGTTAGACGTTAGCATTTACACCTTATGTGGCGGCTTATTGGGTGCCGCAATCTTAGGTAACTATACAGGGTATTATTTTGGGCGTCGAACGGGACCCATGTTATTTAAAAAGAAGGACTCATTATTATTTAAAAGGAAATACATAGTTACGGCTGAAGAGTTTTATCATAAATACGGAGCTCTTGCTTTAATTTTGGGAAGATTTATGCCAATTATACGTACATTTGCTCCAATATTTGCAGGGGTCGTGCGAGTTGACCTGAAGAGGTTTACACTCTTGAATATTGCGGGTGCGATACTCTGGGTGGCAGTACTCACTCTATCTGGCTACTTTCTCGGCCAGCAATTCCCTCAGATAGTGGATTATATTGAGTATATAATAATAGGTTTCATTTCAATTACAACTGTGCCTATTCTTATTACTATTGTTCGTAAGAGTTTAAAAAAAGATAAAAATAAATAATAGTAAATAAATATGAGTTACAAGCATCCATGGCATGAAGTTTCTCCCGGAAACAACCTGCCTGCGTCGGTTAATGCAATTATAGAAATCCCTAAAGGCTCTAAAGCGAAGTATGAAATAGATAAAGAAAGCGGACTAATGAAATTAGACCGTGTGTTGTTTTCTTCTGTGATTTATCCGGCTAACTACGGATTTATACCACAAACCTATTGCGATGATAAAGATCCGCTCGATATTTTAGTGTTGTGTTCTGTGGACGTGTATCCGATGACGTTGATTGAAGCTCACGTGATAGGTGTGATGCACATGATCGATAATGGAGAGCAAGATGATAAGATCATTGCGGTGGCAAAAAACGATATGTCTGTTAATTATATTAACGATCTAAGTGAGTTGCCTCCACATACGATGAAAGAGATCGTGCGTTTTTTCCAAGATTATAAAGCCTTGGAGGGTAAGAACGTTACGGTTGAGCAGCTACTTGATAGGTCCTATGGCTTAAAGGTCATTGAAGAGAGCTTGGAGCTCTATCAAGAGCTATTTGTGAACGAAAAATAACAATATGGGTTTTCAAATTTTTGTTACCTTTTTCTTAGTTTTCCTGAATGGATTTTTTGTTGCTGCTGAATTTGCTATCGTTAAAGTCAGGGCATCTCAAATAGAAGTTCGTGCAAAAGCTGGTAGCAATGTAGCAAATATTGCGAAACACATAACGAACCACCTAGATGGTTATTTGGCCGCAACACAGCTAGGAATTACACTAGCTTCGCTGGGGCTTGGTTGGGTCGGAGAGGCTGTAATGACACAGATTGTAGTCAACTTTTTCAGTTTATTTAATGTTGAACTATCTGGGTCTTTACAAACGAATTTAGGCCATGTTTTGGCATTTAGTATCATCACTATTCTCCATATCGTATTCGGGGAATTGGCGCCTAAGTCGATTGCGATTCAACGTCCGGTTGGTACAACCATGGCTCTTACGCTTCCTTTACGTTTCTTTTATATGTTATTCAAACCCTTTATATGGGTGTTGAATGGCTTTGCAAATTTATTGTTGAAAGTATTGGGTTTTGGACCGACAAAAAACGAGGTTCATCACTCGTCCGAAGAACTTCAATACTTACTGGATCAAGGACGTGAGTCTGGTGCACTCAATTTGACTGAACATGAACTTATAAAAAATGTATTTGATTTTAATGAGCGTGTAGTTAAAAACGTGATGGTTCCACGTACAAAAATCACAGCAGTTGATATAGACAGCCCAAAGGAACTCCTACTGAACACCATTATAAGCGAAGGCTATTCGCGAGTTCCTGTGTACGATGGGTCTATTGATAAAGTCGTAGGTATTGTACACGCTAAGGATCTATTGCCTCAATTAGTCGATAAGGAAGAAATAGAACTCAAAAATATTATCCGGAAGCCTTATTTTATTCCTGAGACTAAGAAAATCAATGATTTGCTAACTGAATTCCAGCTGAAGCGTATTCAGATTGCAATTGTACTGGACGAGTTTGGCGGCACCTCAGGAATGGTCACATTAGAAGACATAGTTGAAGAGTTGGTCGGCGAAATTCAAGATGAGTACGACGAGGAACATCCTATAGTCGAGCAGGTGTCTCAGACTGAATATGTTGTGACAGCATCCGCGAATATTCATGACGTAAACGAATTTTTGCCACATGAGCTTCCGCCGAGCAACGATTACGATACGGTTTCGGGGTTGGTAAGCGAGCTATTTGACAAGATTCCAGATGTGGGAGAGTGTAAGCAATATCATGGCTACGCTTTCACGATTTTGAAGAAAACGGAACAAAATATTGAATCCGTGAAGATGGAAAGACTCGAATTGCCTGAAGAGGAAGACGAAGAATAATCATTATAACATTGCATATATTCTATACGCCGGACATTCATTCACAGACTTCATCACATACCCTGCCTGAAGAAGAAAGCAAGCACTGTGTTCGTGTAATGCGTTTGACAACATCTGATCGAATCATGTTAATTGATGGTAGAGGAGGCAGATACATAGCCGAGATTGTTGATCCGCACCCTAAACACACCTTACTAAATATTGTATCTTTCTCGCAAGACGAACCGCGTCAGGGGAAAATCCATCTGGTGGTAGCGCCCACAAAGAATATCGATCGTTATGAATGGTTCTTAGAGAAGGCAACTGAGATCGGGCTTGATGAAATAACGCCGATTATATGTGAGCATTCTGAAAGGAAGGCTGTTAAATTGGATCGATTAGCAAAAGTTCTGATCGCCGCGATGAAACAATCTAAACAGAGTTTTCTTCCGCAGCTTAATCAGGTAACAAAACTTAGCGACTTTCTGAATACTGAGACGAGCGACAAGTGCTTCATCGCCCATTGCGAAGAGGATAGCAAGTCTTATATCAACGAAAAGCTATCCGCTGGAGAAAACGCCATGATTTTAATCGGACCGGAAGGCGATTTTAGCTCGCAAGAAATAGCAATCGCGCTCGATAAAGGATACGTACCGATCAGCTTGGGTTCGTCTCGACTAAGAACTGAAACGGCGGCGGTTGTCGCCTGTATAGAGGTGGCATTAATAAATCGGTAAAATTTCACTATCTTGATGGCGATACCTGCTATGATCGTTGCCAATGAAGAAAGTACTAGTTAATGATTCTCAATCATTCGAAATTGAAGAGGAAGGCGGCGCCGTTATGATTGACGGTGCACAAGTAAAACCAG
This sequence comes from Albibacterium profundi, assembly GCF_042159835.1. NCBI lineage: Bacteria > Pseudomonadati > Bacteroidota > Sphingobacteriia > Sphingobacteriales > Sphingobacteriaceae > Albibacterium > Albibacterium profundi. The sequence continues at coordinate 1,379,231 of NZ_JBBVGT010000002.1, forward strand.
ATCTGTATACCATCTCAGAAAACCGCTATCATCTCATCTTGGATCATAGAGGCTATCAGGTTGAAGTCATCGAAAAAGACGATCAGGCTAAATCCGCTGTGATTATGGTGAACGGGAAAGTGTATCGAGTTGAACTGAAAGATGAAAAAGACCGATTATTAGAAACCTTGGGTTTTGAGACAAATGTAAGGTCGTCGGTCCGCGACCTAAAGGCACCTATGCCCGGTATGGTATTAGATATTTTAGTTGATGCCGGGCAGCAGGTAAAGAAGGGTGAACAGATACTCGTGTTGGAAGCAATGAAGATGGAAAATTTGATTAAGTCACCGTCGGATCTCATCGTGAAGTCGATTGAAGTGAACAAAGGTGATAAAATAGAGAAGGGGCAAGCCCTTCTCTATTTTGAGTAGACTATTTTATTATACGCTTGATTTTGTTGGCTTGTTTAATCAGTTTGAGAACCGCAGGATAGTCTTCTTTTTCAAGCAAGTCATGGAAAAGTTTCAACTGCCGTACATGTTCTTCTAAAACTTCAAGCACATGTTCTCTGTTTTGTTTGAAAATCGGAACCCACATTTCAGCTGAACTCTTAGCTAGACGCACAGTCGACGCGAAGCCCCCGCTAGCTAGTTCAAAAATGCGACCCTGCGATTTCTCCTTTTCAAGAACCGTAAGCGCAAGACCGAATGACGTGATGTGGGAGATATGCGAAACATAAGCAGCATGTAGGTCATGCTCCTTAGCATGCATAAATATAGGGTTCATTTGAAGTTCCTCGCATACCGATTCCGCTAGTTCAAAGGCGTCCTCATCTGTTCTAGTGATGTCACAGAATACCATATTCTTACCCTCAAATAGATCACGGAGTGCTGCCTCAGGTCCTGAGTACTCGGTACCGGCCATCGGGTGACAGGCTACCAAGCGCCCGCGATTTTGGTGACGGTCAACGGAATCGAGAATCTCTTGTTTTGTTGAGCCCATCTCCATAACTACCTGGTTTTTTGAGATGAGGTCAAGTACATTTGGGAGCAGCTGTTGAATCGCGTCGACTGGAATAGCTAAGACAATTAAATCTGCTTCCTTCACTCCGGCTTCTAAATCCGATAAACTGTCGATAATATTTAACTGGAGTGCTTTCTCCAGATTTTCTTTATTATTATCAATTCCTATAATTGCTGAAGCAAAATTCGTTTCTTTTAGTCGCATGGCGAGGGAGCCACCGATAAGTCCCACGCCGATGATGGTTATGTTCATGTTTTTATTGTTTGACCGAGTTAATACGATTGAGAGCGTTTTGAAATAGAGACTCTTTTGCGCAAAGACTTATGCGGATATAGCGGTTTCCCTGACTGCCAAAAATGCCGCCGGGCGTTATGAACACATGAGCCTGATCCAGAATTTTATCTGCTAATTCATACGAATCGCGATAATGATCCGGTATTTTAGCCCATACGAACATCCCTACTTGCTCTTTGCTGTATGTACATTTTAATGCATCCATCACTTCGTATACTTTGACTCTTCTTTTTTTATATTCAGAATTTATATCATTGTACCAATTCTGTTTAAGCGACAATGCTTTGCTCGCAGCAATTTGCAGTGGATAAAACATCCCTGAATCCATATTGCTTTTAAAACGTAATATCTCTGAAATGCGCTCTGATGCACCTAAAAGCATCCCTATTCGCCAGCCTGCCATATTAAAGGTTTTGCTGAACGAATTTAATTCCAATACGACTTCTTTGCTACCTTCAATGGATAAAAGGCTTAACTGGTCTTCATTTAAAATAAAACTGTACGGATTGTCATGGCAGAGCAGTATTTGATGCTTTTTTGCAAACTTAACTAGCGCAACAAAAAAGTCGCGATTCGCCTTGGCGCCCGTCGGCATATGGGGGTAGTTCACCCACATGATTTTAACTCGACTTAAGTCTTGTTTGGATAGCTCTTCTAAGTTGGGGAGCCAGTTGCTTTCTTCTGATAGATTATAAAACCGAGCTTTGGCCCCACTTAGGTTAACGGCGGCAGCATAGCTCGGATAACCAGGGTTGGGAACCAAAGCTTCGTCCCCAGCTTGTAAATAGGTCATACAGATATGCATAATCCCCTCTTTCGACCCTATTAATGGGAGTATTTCTTTTTCCGGGTCTAGTGATACGTGATATTCCCTTTGATACCAGTCCGATATCGCATTTCTTAATTCAGGCGTGCCGGTATATTTTTGATAGGCATGATTATGCGGATTCTGACTCTCCTTGATGAGTGTCTCTATGACAATAGGAGGGGGAGGAAGATCGGGACTTCCAATCCCAAGATTCAAGACATCAGCCCCGTTTTTGTTCATTTCTGCAATCTGACTCAATTTTTTAGAAAAGTAATATTCTTCCGTTTGTTGGAGTCTATCCGCAATCGTTACTTGCATGGTAATTTTATTTTAAGCACGTAAACTTAGTAATGATTTACTGAATATTAATAAGGATTTGATAATTATATGATGAACTTACAAAAAAGCTTGTTTGTTATTGATATATTCATGACGGGATAGCGTTTTTATGATCAAGATTCTAAATTAATTGAATTGCCTATGGTTTTCTTACCTTTGTAAGATTTTATATGATTTATGAAAATATACTTTAGACTACTTTCTTTTGCTAAGCCAATAGAAAAATTTGCTATACCCTATATACTCTGCGCACTCCTTTCGGTTTTATTTGGTACGTTTAACTTGGTGTTGGTCGGCCCCTTATTAAACACATTGTTTTCAGCAAACGAGGAAATGGAGGTGCTTACGCGGCCTGAAGGCTGGAATGCAATCGACTGGTTTAATTATTATGCGCAACAGATGAGCATAAATTTCGGACCTTACGAGGCTCTAAAGATTGTATGCATAGTGATTGTTGTATCCGTGTTACTGAGCAATATTTTTCGTTATCTGTCACAACGGATTATGGAAAACTTAAGGATTCATACTTTGCTGAACCTAAGAAAGACGGTATTCGATAATGTAATGAATATGCACGTCGGGTTCTTTAACAACCAAAGAAAGGGTGACATCATTTCAAAAATATCTTCTGATGTCCAGGTCGTGCAGTTTTCGGTTACCGGCACATTGCAAGTTGTATTTAAGGAGCCCTTGCAGCTGATCTTTTATATCGTTTGTCTTTTAATGATGTCTTTAGAACTCACATTATTCGCATTGCTGATTATTCCTGTGTCTGGCTTTTTTATTTCGCTGATCGTAAAAAGGCTAAAAGAACAGGCTACGGAGGCACAGACAGTATACGGTAGAATGATTAGTTATCTAGATGAAGCCTTGTCCGGTGTCAAGATTATCAAAGCCTTTAATGCGACCAACTTTGTTAAGAAGCGATTTGACGACGAAAATGTGTACTACTCGAAGATTGGTCGGCGTATGGTGCGGAGACAGCAGCTGGCCTCTCCTGTATCTGAGTTTCTAGGCGTGTTAATGGTGGCTATTATTATGCTATATGGAGGGAATCTAGTCATCAATAAAGATCCAAGCTTTACAGCTGGTACGTTTATAGCCTACATCGCGTTATTCTCGCAAGTGATGCGGCCGGCGAAGGCCCTTACAGGCGCTTTTAGTAATATCCACTCAGGAATAGCAGCCGGTGAACGAGTACTAGATTTAATTGACGAAAAGCCGGAGGTTGTTGATTCTGAGAATGCGGTTGCAGTTGAGGACTTTCGGTCTGAACTACGTATAGACGATGTAAGTTTCAACTACGGCGACAGAGTCATACTTTCTGACGTTGATCTTGTTCTGCCCAAGGGTGAGACAATTGCATTGGTAGGTCCGTCAGGCGGAGGAAAGTCTACCTTGATGGATCTCATTCCTCGTTTTATGGACCCATTAAAAGGTCGAATACTATTGGACGGGCACGATATAAAGGACGTTCAAGTTGATTCGCTGAGACAACTAATGGGAATTGTAAATCAAGATCTCGTACTATTTAATGATACGATCGCTAATAACATTGCGTTTGGTTTAGAGAATGTGTCAGAGGAGCGTATAATTGAAGCGGCTAAGATCGCCAATGCACACGGGTTCATTCTTGACACCGAAAATGGATATCAGACCACGATCGGGGACCGTGGAGTTAAGCTATCGGGCGGACAAAAACAGCGTCTGTGCATTGCTCGTGCAGTCTTGAAGAATCCTCCCATTCTATTATTAGATGAAGCTACATCTGCGTTGGACACTGAATCCGAACAATTGGTTCAAGAAGCGCTAAATAAGTTGATGAAAAATAGAACGAGTTTAGTCATCGCCCATCGCTTAAGTACAATACAGCAGGCAGACCGAATCTTTGTCCTTGATGGCGGACGTATTGTGGAACAGGGAACGCACAGTCAGCTGCTTGAGAAGAAGGGCTTGTATTACAGGCTGATCGAAATGCAGCAGTTCTATAGCTAATTAACCTAGCAGAGCGGCAAAACAAAAAAGCGCAAGATGTATCATCTTGCGCTTTTTTGTTTTCAGGGTCTAGTCCTTATTATAATTTACGTTTCACTTCCACTTGTTCGTAAGCTTCAACAATATCGCCCACTTTAATATCGTTGAACTTGTCGATATTCAAGCCGCATTCGTATCCTGCAGATACTTCTTTAACATCATCTTTATAACGCTTAAGTGAAGCAAGTTTACCAGAATACACTACGACACCATCTCTAATTATTCTGATATCATGATTCCTGTTAATCTTACCGTCTAACACCATACAACCGGCAATGGTACCAACTTTACTGATTTTAAACGTTTCACGGATTTCTACGTTAGCAACAATCTTCTCTTCGAATTTAGGCGCTAACATACCCTCCATTGCTGACTTCAACTCATCAATAGCATCGTAGATAATTGAATAAAGTCGGATGTCTATTTGCTCTTGTTCGGCCAATTTTCGAGCACCAGTTGACGGACGTACTTGGAATCCGATGATAATGGCGTCCGAAGCAGATGCTAATAGAACGTCTGATTCTGAGATTTGTCCAACAGATTTATGAATAACATTCACTTGGATTTCTTCCGTAGACAGTTTGATCAATGAATCGGAGAGCGCTTCAATAGAACCATCCACGTCCCCTTTGACGATCACATTCAGCTCTTTAAAGTTGCCGATTGCCAATCGTCTACCAATCTCATCCAGCGTAATATGTTTTTGAGTACGTAAACCCTGTTCGCGTTGTAGTTGTAAACGTTGATTTGCGATACGTCGCGCTTCAGACTCACTTTCTAATACATAAAGTTTATCTCCAGCAGTTGGAGCACCTGTCATACCTAAAATTTGAACAGGAGATGAAGGACCAACAGCCGTCACTTTCTTTCCACGTTCATTGGTAAGCGCTTTTACCTTACCGCTATGGGAGCCTGCAAGGATCGCATCCCCAATATGTAAGGTACCAGCCTCAATTAGGACAGTCGTGACAATTCCTCTTCCTTTGTCTAACTCTGCTTCGACAACCGAACCAACCGCGCGTTTATCAGGGTCTGCTTTCAGTTCCAGCATATCTGCCTCCAAAAGAACTTTCTCTAACAACAGGCTAATATTCTGCCCAGTTTTTGAAGAGATTTCCTGCGCTTGGTATTTTCCACCCCAGTCTTCAACCAGGATATTCATATTTGAGAGTTGCTCTTTTACCCGATCGGTATTAGCTCCCGGTTTATCTATTTTTGTAAATGCAAATACAATAGGAACATTGGCAGCTTGTGCATGATTTATTGCTTCCTTGGTTTGAGGCATCACACTATCGTCCGCCGCTATTACGATAATAGCTATGTCAGTAACTTTTGCACCACGGGCACGCATGGCCGTAAAGGCTTCGTGTCCAGGTGTATCAAGGAAGGTGATTTTTCGTCCATTCTCAAGCGTTACCTCGTATGCTCCGATATGTTGAGTAATACCCCCCGCTTCACCAGTAGTCACATCAGACTTACGTACGTAGTCGAGTAGGGAAGTTTTACCATGGTCAACGTGTCCCATAACAGTGACAATTGGAGACCGTGGAATCATATTATCTGGATTGTCTTCTTCCTCTAGATCGTAGGTTTCTTCCTCGTCCGGTTTGATAAACTCTACTTCATAACCAAACTCTTCTGCTACAATGCTGATCGTTTCAGCATCCAAGCGCTGGTTGATTGATACGAATAAGCCGAGACTCATACAGGTGGAGATAACCTGTGTTACTTGAACGCCAAGTAAAGTAGCTAGTTCGTTTGCAGTAACGAATTCGGTAACACGCAGAACTTTTGATTGCAGTTCACGTTCCATTGCTGCCTCTTCAGCAGAAAGGGCAACATCGTCACGTTTCTGTCGTCTGAGTTTTGCACGTTGAGCAAATTTTCCTGACTTACCTGCACCGCTTAGACGTGCGAGGGTAGCTTTAATTTGATCTTGAATCTCTTTTTCTGTAGGTTCTTCTTTTTTGACGGTTGGCTGGTTACGGCCTCTTCCACGTTGGAAATCATGTTTCCCGCGTCCCTGACCTCCTTTATTGGGCCCGCCACCACGATGCGGCGCATTTCCGCCAGTTTGGTGCTGTCCACCAGTTCCTGGTTGATTACGATTTCCAACTTCCTTGCGTTTTCGCTTCCGCTTATGATCTGTCCCTGCTCCCGTTGATGAAGCGATAGGTTGGCTTTTCTTACGAGTATTAGTCGGAAGTTCTATCTTTCCGACTACATTCGGCCCGGTCAATCGAACCGTCTTTGTCCGGTAAACATTATCGCCGGGCTTATTATCACTCGGCTTGGTTTCTTCTTTCGAAGTATTTTCCACTGGCTTTGACTCCGGTTCTACTTTCGGAAGACCCTTAGCAGCCGGTATGGTACTATCATCCTTTTCTGTAGGAGCTTCTGCCTTGGTTTCTTCAGCAGACCTTGCTTTTTCTTCTTCTTTTTCCTTGTCTTGTTTCTCCTCTTGTTCTTTTATAGATGGAGCTTCTGGAGCTTTAGACTCAATCGGTGCTTCTTCCGGCGCAACTGCGTCAACTTCTTTAGATTCCGCTTCTTTTGCATCCTCTTTTTTTGCTTCTTCAGCTTTTTCGGTCTTTGGTTTAGTTGATTTAGAACGTTTAAGACTATCCAAATCAATTTTACCTACTACTTTTACACCTTTATGAGTCGACGTTGTATCTTCTTCTTTGACTGGTTCCTGAGGCGTTTTTGCCTGTTCTTTTGCAGGCTCAACAGGAGGAGTGAACGTACTGTTCTTAATAAGAATTTCTTCTGAGTCAGAGCCTTTTCCGGTATCGGGAGAGTTCGTTTCAGCAGGAGTTTCATCACGGCGAATTTTACCAATTACAATTTGGTTCGCTTCCTCCTTTACAATTTTATCCCCTTGATACTCTTTCAGAAGAACATTGTACATCTCACTGTTCAGTTTTGTATTGGGTTTTGATTCAATATCATAACCCTTTTTATTCAAAAATTCAACAGCAGTTGCGATGCCAATGTTCAGTTCTTTGGCTGCTTTCAGTAAGTTTATGCTTTTACCTTCTGTCATTTATAATTATTACCTCTTTTATTTAGTTGCTACAAAAGTATGCTTTTTTAGTTGTTTATTACCAATGATTTACAGAAAACGTGTTTTTTGCAAACATTTATTCAAATTCCGATTTGAATATCTGAATAACATCGATAATAGTCTGTTCTTCTAAGTCTGTCCGCCTTAGCAGTTCGTCAACATTCAAGGCCAACACAGATCTAGCTGTGTCTAGTCCAACCCGTTTAAATTCATCGAGTATCCAGCTCTCGATTTCATCAGAAAACTCTTCGATGTCGACATCTTCTTCCGTTTCGTCAGATTCGCGATATACGTCGATTTCATATCCTGTAAGTTTGCCGGCAAGTTTAATATTATGCCCTCCTCGTCCAATTGCTAGCGAGACCTGATCGGATTGAAGGTAGACTTCGGCTCTCTTTTCCTCATCATCAAGTTTGATTGAGGAAATTTTGGCCGGACTCAACGCACGGGTTATATATAATGAAATATTATTGGTGAAATTAATCACGTCAATATTTTCATTTCGTAACTCACGTACAATACCATGAATTCTAGAACCTTTCATTCCCACACAGGCTCCTACCGGATCAATACGATCATCGTAAGATTCAACAGCAACTTTCGCTCTTTCGCCCGGTTCACGTACAATTTTCTTAATGGTAATTAAACCATCAAAAATCTCAGGCACCTCTAATTCGAACAGGCGATGTAAGAATTCAGGAGCAGTCCTAGATATAATAATTTTCGGAGATGCATTTAACATGTCTACCTTGTGGACAACAGCCCGTATGCTATCACCCTTTTTAAAGTAGTCGGCTGGGATCTGTTCTGTTTTAGGAAGAATTAGCTCATTTCCTTCATCATCAAGAACGAGTGTTTCTTTCTTCCATATTTGGTATACTTCTCCTGTAACTAACTCACCTACACGATCTTTGTATTTTTTGAAAATTTCATCTTTTTCGAGTTCTAGCACCTTCGAAACCAGTGTTTGTCTTGCGGCTAAGATTGCACGACGGCCAAAACTTTCTAATGTTATTTCTTCGATATAATCATCTCCTACCTCTAAGTCCGGATCAAGTTTTTTAGCCTCTGCAAGTTCGATTTCCAGTTCATCGTCTTCTGAAAACTCATCCTCGACTACTACTCGTGTTCTCCATATCTCCAAATCCCCATTGTCTGGGTTCACGATCACATCACAGTTTTCATCTGTACCAAATCGTCTACGGATCATGCTTCTGAAAACTTCCTCTAATACACTGATTACCGTCGGCCGGTCAATGTTCTTAAAGTCTTTAAACTCTTGAAATGAGTCTATTAAATTTATATTGCTCATTTTATTTAAATGAAATTAACACCTTTGTTTCAACTATACTATCAAGATCAAAAAAGGACTCTTGCTCTTTTGCTTTCTTTCCTTTTTCTTTCAATAATTCTTTGATTACGATACCTTCAGGCGAGTAGCTCAATAATTCGCCTTCATGTTTTTTACCATCTTTCAGCTTAACATTTACACGCCGTCCAATGTTTTTAACAAATTGACGCTCAAGATGCAAGGGGCTGTCTAAGCCAGGAGAAGAGACTTCAATATTATAGGCAGTTTTTATTATTTCATCTTCTTCTAAATGAAAACCTACGTGCCGACTAATCGCCGCACAATCCTGTATACTGATCCCTTGATCCCCATCCACTAGAATAGAAAGCTTTCCATTCGAAGCAAATCGAACATCGACCAAAAAGAGTTCTGGCCTATCTGCGATTTTCTCCTGAACTAAATTCGCTACGTGCTTTTCAATATCCATCTTAAAACCTACTTAAAAAAAAGAGGGAACAGTCTGTTCCCTCTCAACTAAGATATTGCAAAGGTATGATAAATAAAATTAAATTCAAAACAAATGAACGAGCTGGTTTATTGCGGAATATGAGTAAAAAAATTATGCAGACATAGTAAATAATAATTTTTTTGTATTATTGTTTATAAAAAACCAATTAAGAACTATTAACGGACATTTCATTGCCTGCACATGCAGCGGGCTCTTTAAGAACCTTTAAATACTATGATATGAAAATAGTTAGCCTAAAAAGGATCGCATTACTATGGATGGTAGTTCAGATCACATTTTTGGCCTCCGCATTTGCGCAAACAGTTGTTTCAGGCCGAATAGTTAATGCAGCGGGTTCCACACCTTTGGTTGGTGTCAGCGTGCAAGTCGAAGGGAAAATTATGGGAACCTCCACAAATCAGGACGGTACTTTCTCGCTATCAGTTTCTTCCGACCCGCCAATTGAGCTCATCGTCAGTTCAGTCGGGTTTGAAACACAGCGAGTAACTGTTAATCGTTCAGAGGAGAACCTGACGATCTCTTTAATAGAGAAGGCAATTATGGGAGATGCTGTCGTTATTTCCGCATCGAGGGTGCCGGAAAGCTTATTGAAATCTCCGGTAACTATTGAGCGTCTAAGTACGAGGGCAATACAAACATCGCCCCAGGCTTCATTTTACGACGCTTTACAGAACCTTAAAGGAGTTGAAATGAATACGCAATCATTGACATTCCGATCAGTCAGCACCCGCGGTTTCGGAGCAAATGGTAATGTCCGGGTTGTGCAATTGATGGATGGCATGGACAACCAAGCGCCTGGGCTCAACTTTCCGGTTGGAAACGTAGTGGGCATGTCTGAGCTGGATGTTGAAACTGTTGAATTGTTACCAGGAGCTGCTTCTGCACTCTATGGGCCTAATGCGATCAATGGTATTTTATTGATGAACAGCAAATCACCTTTTGAGTATCAAGGCGTAAGTGCCTATGTTAAGAGTGGCGTCATGAGCGCATCCAATCGGACAAGGGAAAATACAGCGTTCTATGATGTAGCATTACGCTTCGCTAAATCATACAATAATCGCTTTGCTTTCAAAGCAAACGTAGCTTACCTTTCGGCAGACGACTGGCAAGCCACCGACTACCGTGACCAGAGTTTTAATGGTACAACCCTTGAAAATAACGTCGGCAACATTCAAAACAACCCATATTATGATGGTGTAAACTGGTATGGGGATGTCGGAACAAATGTCTACGATATTCTTCGAGGCAATGGGATGCCCGGTGATGGTTCGAATGGTACATCGGCTACGCTCGGAGCAATTATGACGACAGAAATCCCGCAGGCGGGTAATCTTACATTGCCACAATTGTTGGCCGGTTCTGATCCGCAAGCGCAACATGCAGTGGCCAATAATATATTTAATGCCATGGTCCCTCAATATTACTTTGCCGCGCCTGGTTATTCCGAACAACAGTTGACCAAATACCCGGCTAAGAGCCTGAAATTAAATGCTTCTTTTCACTATCGGGTTACGGACGATATGGAAGCCATTGTCCAATTAAACTGGGGGAAGGGATCATCCGTTTATACCGCTGCAGACCGCTACAATATTCAGAACTTTACCATGGGTCAATACAAAGCAGAACTGCGAGGAGATAATTTCTTTCTTAGGGGTTATACTACACGGGAAAATTCCGGTGATGCACATGCAATCGGCGTACTGGGAAGTCTGATGAGTAAAGGATGGTTGGAGACCGCGATCGGAACCGGCGCCCCCGGTTTTGTACAGAACTCGTTTGCCCAATATGCAGGAGCTCTATTGCAAACCTATCAAACCAACATGATGAGCGGAATGGATCAGCAACAAGCAATGACCAATGCCTATCAGACAGCAAATGCATTCGCGGAAGCCAATAGAAACGAATGGATGACCAATGCTCTGGTTCCTGGAATAGAGGCGGCAAATGGTTTGTATGGCGTGAACGGAACGGGGTTCGAAGCAGCAATGACAGATATTAAATCAAAACCGATACCTGTAGGCGCTCAATTCCTTGACCGGACAAACCTCTATCATGTGGAAGGGATGTATGACTTCAAGCGTCTTATTGACCCTGAAACTGTAGAGTTATTGGCAGGAGCTAACTATCGCGTATATGACCTTAACTCTGAAGGAACTCTTTTTGCGACGAAAGATGGGACACCGGAAGGTGAAGAATTTAATATCAGCGAATATGGTGCATACATACAAGGGGCCAAGAAGTTTGCTGACGTTTTTAAACTTACCGCATCCATTCGCTACGATAAAAATGAAAACTTTGCAGGTCAATTTAGTCCCCGGATCTCCGGTGTTTACACGGTCGCACCTGAACAGAACATTCGAGCTTCATTCCAGCGAGGCTTCAGAATACCTACAAACCAAAACCAATATATCGACTTGCTCACACCGCAGGCGCGGTTAGTTGGAGGTCTACCCTTATTTAAGGAGCGATATAATATGATTGATAATCCGGTCTATCGTTTAGCCAGCGTGCAAGAAGGGATGATCGAGCCGTTCCAGTTTAGAGAATGGGAGCCAGAGCGTGTCGAGACCTATGAACTCGGCTATAAAGGATTGATAAACGAGAAGCTATTCGTCGATTTGTTCTATTATTACAATCGCTTTTTAACCTTTGAAGGTAGTACGATACTAATACAAAAGAAGGATCCGAATGGGCCGATAACCGATTTAGCTGATGCGACAAAGCGCAATGTGTATAGCATGCCAATGAATGCAGAGCAGACTGTTAAAAATTCTGGTTGGGGGATCGGTATAGATTACGCCTTAGGCAAGGGCTTTTTGTTTAATGGAAATATTACACAGAATGTTCTTTTAAATGAAGACGAATTAAAGGAAAATGACCCTACGTTTGTAACTTCCTTCAATAGTCCGAAATTCAGATACAATCTGGGGATTACCAATCATGATATCAATAAGACAGGTTGGGGTTTCGGCGTGACTTTCCGTCATCAGACAGAGATGGTCTGGAATGCAGCTTTAGCTAATACCATCGCCAACATTGGCGGGTATACGGTTATACCGGCCTACTCGACCGTTGATGCACAGGTGAGTAAACGCCTGCCTGCTTATAAGTCCATTATTAAGTTAGGTGCCACAAATATTGGGAATAAGCTCTATACGACAGGTTGGGGTAACCCTTCAGTTGGTGGGTTATACTACGTATCAATTACATTTGATGAGTTACTAAATTAGATTTTTTTAATACATTCGTCCTTCAGTTGAAACAAGAACTATGAGAACGAAGATCATATTAATAAGCTTATTTTGTATTTATCTATCAATTGATAAAACCTATTCACAATCTGAAAAAGTTGGCAATCCTGTTTTTCCGGGTTGGTATGCAGATCCGGAAATTGCTATTTTTGACAATACCTACTGGATTTTTCCAACTTTTTCTGAAGAATACGGCGAGCCAGATCCATCTACAGAATTCACTGAGCAGCAACTTGCATTACAGAAAAACACAATTAATCCACAGTATCTCAGACAAACTTTTCTCGATGCTTTTTCGTCCAAGGATCTCACGAATTGGAAAAAACATCGCCATGTTCTGGATATAAAGAATGTCAAATGGGCCGCGTATTCAATTTGGGCGCCTTCGATTATCGAAAAGGAGGGCAAATATTATCTGTTTTTCGGTGCGAACGATATCCAGAATGACGATCAACTTGGCGGTATCGGTGTAGCGGTAGCCGACAAACCTGAAGGTCCCTATGTAGACCATATTGGCAAGCCATTGATTGATAAGTTCTATCACGGCGCACAGCCAATCGACCAGTTCGTTTTTCGCGATGTTGATGGGCAGCATTATCTAATTTATGGAGGATGGAGAAATTGTAATATCGGGAAACTTAATGATGACTTCACAGGCTTCATTCCCTTTGAGGATGGGAGTTTGTTTAAGTCTATTACGCCTGAAAACTATGTAGAAGGAGCCTTTATGTTTGTTAAGAACGGGAAATACTATATGATGTGGTCAGAAGGCGGATGGATGGGGCCAGACTATTCCGTAGCCTATGCCATCGGAGACTCGCCATTAGGACCTTTCAAACGTATAGGTAAAATTCTGGAACAAGATCCGGAAGTTGCAAAAGGAGCCGGCCATCATTCTGTACTCAATTATCCTGGTAGTGACGACTGGTACATCGTTTATCATCGGAGGCCGTTAACAACCGATGTAGGATATCATCGAGAAGTATGTATCGATCGGATGTATTTTGATGAGAATGGATTTATACTTCCTGTGAAAATAACGGAAGAAGGAGTAGATCGGCGTCCTTTATAAATATTAAAGAGCCGCGCTTTTCGTTGAGCCTACTACCTCTTTGTAATAATTTTCATAGATAGGAAGGATTAAGCTCAGTTCAAACTCCTTCGCCCGTTGAAGTGCCTTTTCTTTAAAGTCTTCTAAGCGCTTGCTGTCTTCTAGGATGTACATCGCATTTTTTGCCATGTCATCAATATCTCCTAGATCAGACATAAAGCCACTTTCTCCCTGAGTTACTAACTCTGGCAAGCCACCGACATTGGTAGCAATGACCGGGACTTTGCAGGCCATAGCTTCTAAAGCCGCTAAGCCGAAACTTTCTGATTCCGAGGGCATCAGAAAAAGGTCGGATACAGAGAGGATTTCTTCAATGGCATCCTGTTTCCCTAAGAAACGAACATCATGACAGATTTCTAGTTCACGACATATCCTTTCATTATTTGCTCTTTCTGGACCATCGCCAACCATGAGCAGCTTGGATGGGATCTTTTCATTTATCTTTTTGAAAATTCGGATGACATCAGCAGTCCGTTTTACTTTCCTGAAATTAGAAGTATGTATGATAATACGTTCCTCTTCGGGAGCAATTGCACGTTTAAAGTGATCTCTCGGTTTCAAACTGAAACGAGACAAGTCGATGAAGTTAGGAATAACCTTAATGTCCTTCGATATATTAAAATGCGCCAGTGTATCCTTCTTCAAGTTTTCAGATACAGCAGTTACACCATCGGATTGATTAATCGAGAAGGTAACCACCGGATTGTAACTGGGGTCTTTTCCTACCAAAGTAATATCGGTTCCATGAAGTGTTGTTATTACAGGGATATCAATACCATAGGTTTTGAGAATCTGCTTTGCCATAAATGCTGCCGAAGCATGCGGAATGGCATAATGTACGTGTAACAGATCTAAATTTTCGAAACGAACGACATCCACGAGCTTGCTTGAAAGCGCTAATTCATAAGGAGGGAAGTCGAATAACGGATATTTTGAAATACTAACCTCATGGTAAAATAAGTTCGCTGAAAAGAAATCCAATCGGGCGGGTTGGTTGTAGGTTATAAAATGCACTTCATGCCCGTGAGCCGCTAGAGCCTTTCCCAGTTCCGTAGCCACTACACCACTCCCCCCGAAGGTCGGATAACAAACAATGCCTATTTTCATTCGTCAATATTATAATAAAGTGTTCTTCTAGAAATATCGGACAAAGTTCCACTATTTTTTTTGAATTGCCTTGTAAATGGCATCCATAATTCTGGAACGAATGTCTAATTTTGATAAATAAGGGCTTACCGTTGGTTGAACTCGGTTTGAAAGGAATATATAAACTAATTGATGCTCAGGATCCATCCATATACAAGTCCCTGTATACCCTGTATGTCCAAATGTTGCCGGTGACGCTAACTTCGAAGGGTATTCGCTGTCTGGTTCTGGGCTCCAACGATCAAAACCCAAACCGCGACGGCTTTTGTCAGAAAACTGAGCGGTGTATTTTTCAATTGTAGCTGCCTGTATATAGCGCTCACCACCATACGTACCCTTATTCAGCAACATCTGTCCATAAATTGCCAAATCGTTGGCGGTTGCAAATAGACCGGCATGTCCGGCTACGCCTCCGGCCATTGCTGCCCCTTGGTCATGAACAAAACCAATAAGTTGTGATTTTCTAAATGTTTTATCCAATTCAGTCGGTACGATCCGCGTTTGCGGAAAGCGCTGCCAGGGATTAAAACCCGTAGAGTACATGCCTAATTTATCATAAAAGTTCTTTTTAACGTAGAACTCTTCTGGCACTCCGGTTTGTTTCTCTATTACATGCTGCATTACATACATGCTGATATCACTATATACATATTCGCCCGGAGGTTTTACTTTCGAAGCGAGCATTGTCGGCCACATAACATCTTCATAGTAGTTTTTTCGCAGATAATAATTTTCACCCACTTTTACCGGAAAGGCGTCTGAAGAATCCGTACGATAATCAGCCTCTGTTAAATCTCGATAAAATGGAATAAAAGGGATAAAGCCACCTTGGTGCAGCATAACGTCTTGTAATTTGACATCTTTCTTATTGGATTGGGCTGCATCCTCAAGATAGAAACCCATTGTTTTCGTTAAATCGATTTTATTTTCGTCCTCCAGCTTCATCACCGCCAAGGTAGTTGCAGCAATCTTTGTTACCGATGCCAGGTCGAAAATATCATAAATATCAGTAGGTTCATCTTTATCATAATAGTGATTGCCATAGGCTTTTTGGAAAATGACATGTCCGTCCTTAACAGCCATTACCACAGCGCCCGGTGCGGCTTTCCCATCGATCATCTCCTGAGCGATTGCGTCGATTTCCTTTTCCAGCTGCTCACCATTAATGCCCAGTTGATCGGGATGCGTATAATCTAATCTTATTTTTTCAGTTTTGTAACCGTCTCCCCTTTTGAAGTTGGCTGAAACATCGCTCGGTAAAGCACCGTCGGCTGCGAGACCGCCGAAAATTACCTGAGCATTCATTGCTGATGCTTGCCGACTGGTATCGGTCGACCAGATAATGGGAGTTTCTATGTCGTTCAGTTTGGCAAGCTTATCATAGGATCCTTTTCCGACGATGATTAAATCTTCTGTTTTATTATATCCCTTCAGTGATTCAATAAATTGGGCATCTGCCAAGAGTCTATCATTGAGCTCTACTATTAGTGTATTATACTCCCTTACATCGTCGCCCGGAAGGATAGGTGAAACAGCCGCATAGAAGTTAAGTAAACTGTCGAACGTTACATCCGCGTTCATGCTGGCTATTTTTCTTTCGTCCAACTGTTTAAGCGGGATTTTACTAGTTGAATTGTTCAGAACGACGGTGGTCGGTGCAGTTTCTGCTCCGCTAGAGTGGTTATCTGTTTGTTTTTTTTGTGCGCATGCATAATAAGAAACGCAGGTAAGTAGACAGATAGCAAGAATGATGTTACGCATAGTATTTTTCTTATTCAGATTCTAAGTTATACAATTTTTAAATAAGTTCGGTCTAAAAGGTGAACCCCGCTCTTTTAAATATATTTGCAACATGAACACATCTCGGGATGCATTCAATGTTTTGATTCAGCAGCTGGAAAATCGCTGCTCTACGTCGTTTCAAGTAGCGGAAATAAGTTCGAATATCTATAGCATAGATTTTCCATACCACAATTTAGTAATTTATTACTATCTGCCTGAGTCGAGCCGCATCCATTTGGATCGCGCTTCGTCTAAAAAAGCGATTATCCATCTTGACGAAGATCGATGGTTAAACAGGGGCGATCTAGTTATTAACAGGATTTTAAACCGCCTGGGTCAGGTTGAGCGACTCTATGCAAGGAAGGGTGTCGTAGCGCGGATTGATAAGAATACCGCTTTATCCTTTCTAGAAGACCATCACCTGCATACGCCCATTCCCGGTAAATATCGATATGGGTTGTTTATCGACGGCGAACTCATGAGTATCGGAGTGTTTAGTGGAGGGCGACTCATGCGGCATACCGAAGGGTATCGCTCATTCGAGTGTATCCGTTTCTGTACGAAACAAGGTTATGTAGTGGTCGGAGGTCTCAGTAAATTATTGAAAGCCTTTTCCCACGATTTCAAACCCAGCGATGTGATGACCTATGTCGATTGCGATTGGTCGGACGGGAAGGTCTATGAAAAGATAGGTTTTGAACGGGAAGGCTATACAGAGCCTCAATATTATCTAATCGATTGGAAGAACCACCAACGCACTGCTTATCAATTAGAATCTGCTGGAACAATGGAGATTCTCAAGAAAGGAAATCACTATCTGTTGGCTAACTCGGGGAGTATGAAAATGATTAAACGCTATTAAATTAATCGTATTTAAATAAGATTGTATATATTTAACTGAATAAACGTTCAACGAATAAATAATAAAAATAATGAAGAGAAAATTAAGAATGGGTATGGTCGGCGGTGGCAAGGATGCTTTTATTGGTTCTGTGCATCGCATCGCAGCTTATATGGATGGTTTGGTAGAGCTAGTTTGCGGATCCTTTAGTATTGACCCGCAAATTAGTAAGGACTCAGCTGAGGCGCTTTTTGTAGCTCCCGATCGGGTTTACAAAGACTACAAGGAGATGATCGAAAAAGAAAGTCAGCTTCCCGAAGATGTCCGTATGGACTTTTTGACCATTGTTACACCCAACTTTATTCATTTTGCGCCAGCCAAAATGGCATTAGAGCATGGCTTTAACGTGGTTATCGAAAAGCCGATGACTTTTTCAACGGAAGAGGCTATCGAATTACAAGAAATTGTAGAGCGTACAGGTCTGACGCTTGCGCTAACCCATACATATAGCGGCTACCCAATGGTTAAGCAAGCGAAAGCTATGGTAGCAAACGATGAATTAGGAAAAGTAAGAAAAATTATCGTTGAATATCCTCAAGGTTGGTTAAGTCGTCTCTCTGAGCGCGAAGGAAATGCTGGCGCAGCTTGGAGAACGGATCCGAAAAAATCGGGTAAGAGTGGCGCTATGGGTGATATCGGTACCCATGCGGCTCACCTAGCGGAATACGTATCGGGTTTAAAAATCAGTGAGTTATGTGCTGATCTTTCGATTGTTGTAGAAGGAAGACATTTAGACGACGACGGGAACGTGCTATTACGCTTTAACAATGGCGCCAATGGGGTACTGATTGCCTCGCAAATTGCGGCCGGAGAAGAGAATGCACTGACCTTACGCGTGTATGGCGAAAAAGGCGGTATCGAGTGGAAGCAACATGATCCTAATAATTTGTATGTTAAACTCTTAGACCGTCCATTACAGGTTTACCGTACCGGGAATGCATATGAAGCACCTTACACATTGAGCAGCTTTGCTACTCATAATACGCGAATTCCTGCGGGGCACCCAGAAGGGCTATTAGAGGCTTTTGGTAATATTTACCGCAACTTTGTGCTGACTGTATCAGCGAAGTTGGACGGAGAGACGCCTACGCCGGAAATGCTGGATTTTCCACAGGTAGGTGAAGGGGTAAGAGGGATGGCATTTGTTGATCGAGTAGTTGAAAGCAACCAAAGTTCTGATAAGTGGGTTAAAGTTGATTAATCACTTCTAGTTGAAATAAGGGTTTGATTCATAACGATTTCGAACTTATTACTATTCTTGGACCGACAGCTTCAGGGAAAACCTCCCTGGCTGTCGCTTTGGCAAAGGAAATTGGAGGAGAGATCATCAGTGCCGACTCGCGACAAATTTATCGTGGGATGGATATCGGCACGGGTAAAGACTTGGCTGAGTATGACGAGGTTCCCTTTCACCTGATTGATATCTTAGATGCTGGTGAAATTTACGGCGTTGGTCAGTTCCAGAAAGATTTTCATCACGTTTTCGAACAAATTAAGGCTCGTAAAAGAGTTCCTATTCTTTGTGGTGGAACGGGCCTTTATATTCAATCTGTTTTACAGAACTTTGAATTCACCAGCGTTCCGCGGAACGCTGAGTTACGTGAGGCAATTGAAAGCAAGACGATCGAAGAACTTAGACTCGACTTTAAGGATATGCCGGAACATGCTTCGTTTGATGCCGACACCAGCACTCACAAGCGTCTGGTGCGGGCAATCGAAATTGCCAAATGGTTAGAGAGTAATAGCCTTGAGCATTGTGATGTACAGCCGCCAAAGTCCTTGACTTTCGGAATTCACCCAAATTGGGAGGTGCGTCGGGCGAATATTACAGCCCGTCTGCATGAACGATTTGAACAAGGGTTAATTGAAGAGGTGGAACAACTATTAAAAACTGGCGTTTCTGAGGAAATGCTGATTTTTTATGGCTTAGAGTATAAGTTTATTACTCAATACTTACAAGGGCACTTCGATCGCGAAACGTGTTTTAAACGCTTGGAAATCGCTATCCATCAATTTGCAAAGCGCCAGATGACCTATTTCCGTAAAATGGAGAAAGATGGCTTGGCTATTCAATGGCTTACAGAAGCCAGTTTGGCGTCACGATTGGCACGTATCAAATCATTTTTTCCTATCAAATTTGTACCTTAGCAGCGTATGTCTGATATAATAAATCTGCTACCAGATTCGGTAGCAAACCAGATAGCAGCAGGAGAGGTTGTGCAAAGGCCAGCCTCGGCAGTAAAGGAGCTGTTGGAGAATTCGATTGACGCGGGAGCAGACAAAATTCAACTCATTGTGAATGATGCGGGTAAATCATTGATACAAGTCATTGATAATGGGTGCGGCATGAGTATTACGGATGCGCGGCTCTGCTTTGAACGTCACGCAACCTCAAAAATCAAGCTTGCCGAAGATCTGTTTGCTATCCGTACCATGGGCTTTAGGGGTGAGGCGATGGCTTCCATCGCCGCTATTGCGCAGGTAGAGTTGAAAACCAGGCGACATGAGGACGATTTAGGCACCTGTGTTGAAATTGAGGCTTCGAAAGTTGTAAATCAAGAACCCGTTGCTACACCGGCAGGGACTAGCATTAGTATCAAGAATCTCTTTTACAATATTCCGGCCAGAAGAAACTTTCTGAAAAGCAATCCTGTAGAGTTAAAACATATTATCGACGAGTTTCAACGTTTGGCATTAGCAAACCCGAAGATATTTTTCAGCTTACATCATGATGGGAATGAACTCTTTCATCTACCGGCTTCGGGACTAAAGCAACGTTTGGTTCATGTTTTCGGCAGCTCGTACAACCAACGTCTTGTGCCGGTGGAAGAAGAAACATCCATTATTCGTATCCAGGGATTCGTGGGTAAACCCGAATTTGCGAAGAAGACCCGTGGGGAGCAATATTTCTTTGTAAATAAACGCTTTATCAAAGATCCTTATCTGAACCATGCGGTTATGGGGGCTTATGAGGGCCTGCTCTCATCAGATACCTTTCCGCTGTATGTCTTGTTTATCGAAATTGATCCTTCGAAGATTGATATTAATGTGCATCCGACAAAAACAGAGATCAAGTATCAAGACGATCGGTCCATCTATGCTATCGTCCGGTCGGCAATCAAGCGTTCCTTAGGTCGATATAATATTACACCGTCGCTCGACTTTAATCAGGAAACAGCTTTTAGTCAGATGATCAGTCCAAAGCCGATAGACGAGATTGTAGCACCATCTATTAATTTCAATCCTTCTTTCAATCCCTTTGACACCGACGAATCAAAAGGAAAATCACAAAAAAGTGAGGGAAACCCTGAGAGACCAAGTCACAGTCCATATAAAACAGCGATACCTCAAAACTGGGAATCGCTGTATGAAGTAACTGAAAAAGTACAGGTGAATCAATTAAAGCTGCATGATCATGAAGAAGCTCAGACTGAAAAGCAGGGTGGCAAGCAAATATTTCAGATTCATAACCGCTTCATAATCTCTCAGATTAAATCAGGCTTTCTGGTTATTGAGCAGCAAGCGGCGCATGAGCGTGTATTATTTGAACGTTTTATGCGTCATCTTGAAAATAGACAAGGGGCCAGCCAGCAAAGCTTATTCCCCCAAACGGTCAATCTTAACCAAGCAGACTTCGAATTGGTGCAAGAACTGATGCCACATATTGAAGCACTTGGTTTTCAGATCAGGCCTTTTGGCAAAACGGCTTTTATTGTAGAAGGTATTCCGGCAGATATCGGCCCGGGGCTCCATGAACTACAGGTAATCGAACAGTTGCTTGAGACATACAAGAACTATCAAGCGGTAGATCGCATAGCTAAACGCGAAAATTTGGCACGGAGCCTTGCTCGTAATGCAGCAATAAAAAGCGGCACCCATCTAAGTCAGGACGCGATGGCCGATTTAATTGATCAGCTATTCGCATGTGAAAGTCCAAACATTTCACTGAGCAATAAGCCCATAATTATTACCTTTACCATCGAGGAACTTTTAACAAAGTTTGGAAAATTAAGTTAGCAAGCATGTTCACAAACTCTACTTCGCCTTTTGGCAATATATCACCCGTCGTTAAGAATCTTCTTGTTTTTAATCTGATAGGCTTTGTTGGTTCCATGATTTTCGATCAGGCGAATCGATTATTCGGGGTATATTATCCCGATTCCTCCATGTTTCATTGGTGGCAGGTTATTACCTATATGTTTATGCATGGTGGCTTTGCTCACCTCTTTTTTAACATGTTTGCGCTTTTCATGTTCGGGCCAATTATTGAGCAAGTCCTCGGACCCAAACGATTTATCAATTTCTACTTAATCACTGGATTGGGGGCTTTAGCATTGCAATTTTTGGTGCAGGGGATTGAAGTATATCAGATTGTAGGTACGCCTTTCGCTGAGAACTATTTCAGCTATGATCCTATTTCGGGTATGATTTCAAGTAATTATCCGGGTATGTCGAGTGAGGAACTTAGGACACTGGCCGGTACTTACAACATTCCGATGGTGGGTGCTTCGGGTGCTATCTTCGGTCTTTTAGTAGCCTTTGGTTATCTTTTCCCAAACACTTCTCTTTATTTAATGTTTATTCCAGTACCCGTTAAGGCGAAGTATTTTATACCAATCTATATTTTAATAGAGCTTTTCCTTGGGTTCTCGCGCTTTGCAGGTGACTCCGTGGCTCACTTTGCACATTTAGGCGGTGCTTTGTTTGGCTTTATTCTTCTAAAAGCGTGGGGAATCAATAAAACACGCCTGTGGTAGATGCAAGAGAATTATTTGTTTATTGTTTAAACGATTTGTAAATTCAACATACAGAAAATTAATTGATTATTTTTTAGTTATTGATGAAAAACTCAATTATAAGTGACCTTAAATACAAGGTGTTCAAGTCGGGCAATCCTTTATATCTCTTTATTGCTATCAATATCGGGGTGTTTCTTTTGCTTAATTTTTTGTTGCTTTTTGAATTTCTTTTCAGTTATCAAGGGCTTATTAGCGGTCCCCTTCGCGAACAGTTGGTCATGCCGGCTAACCCCATGTTGTTTATTCTAAAACCATGGACGCTTTTTACCTACATGTACACTCAACAGGAATTCTTTCATTTGTTGTTTAACATGTTATGGTTGTTTTGGCTTGGACAGATCTTTCTGGACTTCCTAAACAAGCGGCAGTTTATATTCACCTATATATGCGGCGGTCTTGCAGGCGGTCTGGTCTTCCTTTTCCTATATAACTTTATACCGGTTTTTAGCAATCAGGCTCAGTTTACGTTCTTGCTTGGATCTTCGGCTTCGGTGAGCGCTATTGTTGTGGCTACTGCAACATTACTTCCAGATTATGCCATTCGCATGCTGTTCTTTGGGAATGTTAAGTTAAAGTATTTGGCTTTGGTGTTTATTGTGCTCGACCTAATTGGGATAGCCGGTGCAAATCCCGGTGGTAGCATATCTCATTTGGGCGGGGCTTTGTTTGGCTTCTTATATATCCGAAGTTTACAGAACGGTAAAGACTGGAGCAGAGTGTTTACCAAAAGAAGAAAGAAACCCGTAATGCGTGTTGTCCCGAAGGAAGAACCACGAAGAAGCAAACCTGTGAATCGCGTTCCAGATCAAGAGTATATTGACACGATACTCGATAAGATCTCTCAGCACGGCTATGATAAATTAACAAAGGAAGAGAAGGAAGCTCTCTTTAAAGCCAGTAAGCAAGGTCAAAATTAGAGAAATGCGTTCTAGGAAGAAATCGTTAGGCTTTATAAGCACCGTTGTTCTTTTATTCAATATCATGGCGATTGTTGCTTTGCTATTGAGCTATCTCGCTCCAATTGTTAAGCCTCAAACATTTTGGCCCATAGCTTTTTTAGGGATAGGCTATCCGGTTATACTGGCCGTAAATATTCTATTCATTTTATTCTGGTTAATCAAAAAGCCAAAATTAGCCTTATTATCACTTATCAGTATTATTGTTGGTTGGGGAGCTTTGAGCAAAAACATTGGCGTCGGTCGTGCAGCCAGTCCACATCCTGATGACGACACATCGGCTATTCGTATCATGAGTTATAATGTGCAGATGTTTCAGGGTTTAAAAGAAGATGCAGCTCATCGCCGAGAAGAGACCGTTGCCATTATCGATAGTGTCTCCCCCGACGTATTATGCGTGCAAGAGTTTTATACAAGAGCGAAGGGTCTAAGCGACATGAAACAGCTCTTCGAAAGAAAACTTGACTTACAATATTCTTATTTTATTCCTGCAGCGGAAAACGAATACGATGCTTACGGGATTGCGATCTTCTCAAAATACCCTATTATTGACTCCGGAACATTGAATATTAACAAACATGAACGCATTGTTAATCGCATTGTCTATGCCGATATCAATAAATCCGGTAAAAACTTTCGTGTTTATAACGTCCATTTGCAGTCTATTGGTTTCGATCAGCAAGACTATGATTATATCAAACAAGGCCCGGGAACCAGTCAGGCTGATGTTGAATCTACCAAGCGTATCGGACGTCGCTTGAAGCGAGCGTACTTGAAGCGCAATGAACAGGTCGATATTCTTTATTCTCATACCCAATCGGTTTCCATACCTTATGTGGTTGCCGGTGACTTTAATGATACGCCCTTATCGTACTCAGTTAACCGCCTATCGTCTGGTATGACCAATGCATTTGTAGAAAAAGGGGAGGGTTTAGGTGTTACTTATAATGGAGCGTTCCCCAATTTTCAAATAGACTATATTCTAGCGAGCCAAGAGTTTCAGGTCAAAAACTTTCAAATCGTTCCGCATAAACTATCAGATCATTTTCCTATTTGGAGCGACCTTCAACTGTGATGTCAAGCCTTCGTCTTAATACGCATGCAAAACTTTAATTTCAATTCTCTTTAGTAAATTTGCTGAATGAAAGATGCCCTTATCATTTACAATACGATTAGCCGGACAAAAGAAAAATTCGAACCGCTCAATGATCCATTTGTGGGAATGTATGTATGCGGACCTACCGTATACAGCGATGTTCACTTAGGAAACTGCCGGACTTTCGTGTCTTTCGATCTGATCTACCGTTATTTATTGCACTTAGGATACAAAGTTCGTTATGTTAGAAATATTACAGATGCAGGACATTTAGAAGGCGATCGTGATGAAGGTGATGATAAATTCTCAAAAAAGGCCAGATTAGAGCAATTGGAACCCATGGAGATTGTACAGCGTTATACTGTTGGCTTTCATGACGTATTAAAACTATTCAACGCGCTTCCTCCTTCCATTGAACCTACTGCAACCGGGCATATTTCAGAGCAAATCGAGATGATTAAAGAAATCATTGACAATGGTTATGCGTATGAGGTAAATGGGACGGTGTATTTTGACGTTGAGAAATATAGCAAAGAGAATAACTATACCATTCTAACCAACCGCAACTTGGAGGAAATGCTAAATAATACTCGCGATTTGGGAGGGCAGGATGAAAAAAAAGGTCGGCTAGATTTTGCCTTATGGATTAAAGCAAAACCAGAGCATATCATGCGCTGGCCATCACCATGGAGTGTTGGTTTTCCAGGATGGCATATTGAATGTTCAGCCATGAGTAATAAGTATCTAGGCGCTCAGTTCGATATTCACGGCGGGGGTATGGATCTTGCCGCTACGCACCATACGAATGAAATAGCACAGTCGCAAGCCTGTAATCATACCAACCCTGCAAAATATTGGATGCATACCAATATGCTAACCGTCAACGGTGCACGCATGTCTAAGTCGGCTGGCAACGGATTCTTGCCGCACGAGTTATTCACGGGTGATCATCCTTTGCTTAACAAAGGTTACTCACCGATGGCAGTTCGCTTTTTTATGTTACAAGCGCATTATCGGAGTACCTTAGACTTCTCGAATGAGGCGTTAGATGCGGCAGAGAAGGGTTATAAACGTCTGATGAACGCTATGTTACTTTTGCCCGACCTGCAAGCAAGTGATAAAAGCAATGATATTCAAATAGGCGAACTGAGAGAGCGTTGCTATGCGGCTATGAATGACGACTTCAATAGCCCTGTTCTTATAGCGGAACTATTTGAAGGTGTTCGGATCGTTAATAGTGTTTTTGATGGTAAGGCATTCTTAAACGGCACGCAAATTGAAGAACTGAGAGATCTAATGGAGCAGTTTGTCTATCAAGTATTAGGCCTGACACTTGATACACTTGGTGCTAAAGAAGATTTGGAAGCGGTTATGAGTATCCTCATCGAACTAAGGAACGATGCAAAAACAAACAAAGATTATGTTAGTTCAGATCGTATTCGCGATGGATTACAAAAAATCGGCATCCAACTGAAAGACAACAAAACGAAAACCCATTGGGTAAAAGGCTAGTATTTATTTAAACAAACATTATGTCCCAATCACTCTCCAGAGTATGTAGAATTTTTATTCTCTTTATTTTTCCTCTTGCCAGCTTTGCGCAAACCGATAATCTGGTGGGACAGATTGTTGCCGCAGATATCTACGATTCTGAGTTAAGTCTCAACAAAGGTCCGTTAGAAGGACTCACAAATTCGATCGATAAGAACACGATTTACTTTAAACCGGCACCAGAACCTGCATCTAAGTATTTCAGTACGCGACCAAATATTCCTGATGTGGTAAGTTGGCGTCCTGTATTTGCCAAGATCGCCAAAAGCAATGAATGGGGCTTTACCACCGGACCCATCAGTTGGCAGAACAGTGGTTTTACTAAAAAGAACGGTGAGTATTTAAGTATATGGAAAAGAGATCGAAAAGGGCGCTGGAAAATTGCACTTCGAGCAGAAATTGAGCATCCTAATGCATCTCGTGAAAAGACCTTTAAATTCGTCAACCCTGAGGATACAAAGTATTTCAAGCAGAAATCGAAAGTACGGCTGGAACAGCGTGCAGAGATTGTTACGAGTACCGACCGACTGATGGGTACTGTATTGCGTGCCGATAATGCGGTAGCCTATAAGGAGTTCTTATCTGACAATGCTCGCTTATTATTTTCAGGCTTTTCCCCTCAAATTGGTAAAGAAAACATCATCAACTTCCTAAAGGAAAATAAAATCGACATCAAAACCGAAAATGTTGCTGTCGATCGCTCATACAGCGGCGAGCTTGCCTATTCCTATGGGGATGCAAAAGTTATCAAGGATGATCGTGTCCAGAACTTCTACTACATCCGTGTCTGGGAAGTCAACGATGAGTTCAAATGGAATGTTCTAGTCGAGATGCTATTCGAAAAATAATCTAATCGGTTTATAAGCTCTACGATCCTCCTTTAATACGTCCTATTTTACGGCTGTTAGCATCCATTTAAACCAATCATTCCATTTCTTTTGATTCTTGATGTCGTTTCCATGTCGTGTTTCTTTATCATATATCAAATATTCATTATAGTGTCGCTCTAGCAATTCGTGAAACTTAGATCGAACCTCTTCTTTCCAGTTCTCCGTAAACTTATGCTTCAACATATCTTTCTCTATGCTGTTAGCGGCAATATAAGCTAGGTATAAATGTCCTTGCTCATGTTCCAGCATTCTCGCTTCATCTTTGGGTTTTACCTTTTCATGATCCCAAAAGCTTTCGTTCTTCTGCATTTCCACCGTTGTCCGGATTCCAACTCTATAAGACCTACGCTTTTCGATGACCGTGTCAATACGATAGTAGATTCTACTATTGATATAGATAGGCATCCAAGCATCTTCAGGCACCTCGGCCTCGAAGTCGCTTACCTTAATCAAAGGGATATCTTCCCATCTATGCTGTGCTGAAGCAGCACTTGAAATACAGAAAAAAAGTAAAGAAAGAATAAATGTGTTCTTCATGTTATCGGCTGTTTAGGTTCATTATTTATACTGTCGGTCGCCAAGATGTCTGTTATTTTACTGAAACAAACTTCTTCACTAAAATTTCTTTTTATAAAGCTTTTCGCATTTGTCGCTAATCTCTTCCTAAGTCTATTATCTCGTGATATTTCTATCAATTTATCTTTGAAAACCCGCGGATTATCAGCTACAACAAAAGCATCATGCATACCTCCTTCCAATCCGCTCGAGCCGTGTGCCGTCGTGATTAATGGTAGCCCATTAGCAAGTGCCTCTATATTTTTTATTTTAATTCCAGCGCCCGCCCTTACCGGGTTAATTATAATATCGATATCATTGTATATTTTGTTACAGTCAGGAATGAACCCTTTCAACAGAACATTATCTAACTCAGCAAACCTTTGCGGGATCCTTCTGCAAACTAAACCATAGATATGAAGGACTAAATCTGAACTTTCTTGAATATCGCACCAGACATTCTCTAAAAACCAAACAATAGAATCAACATTAGGAAAATAATCACTCGCTATAAAACCTACGACTTTTGCTCGTTCTCTAAATTGGTTATTCACAACGCTTACCGGATGTGGTGCCAATACAGCTTTCTCAGATGGAAGAAGCGCCAATGACTTGTCATAATCTTTTTTTGAGATGAATATAACATAGTCAAAATAACTATATATCTTGTATTCTGTTGTTCTGACCAGTTCGTCTTTATTAAACGAATATCCTAACTCTTTGAAAGTCGCATTACGGTCGCTAATGATATCATGGACATCGAGCATCGTCAGAACATGATCCGGGATGCTACTAAGAAAATACGCATGATTAATATACTCTATTATACAATATTTATAGTTGTCAAATGATAATAGATTATGAACGGCGGCGAGGTTTGATTTTTTGTCGTGGTCGTTAGCGTTCAGCAGAAAAATAACGTTGATATTCGGTAAAGAAACGGTGGTATGTTCTTGTTCCGATTTAATGAGCACCACGACAGTGAGATAGCTTTGATGCGAAAGATAGCTGACGAGTGTAGAAATTCTAGAGAAGCTACCTGCCGCATTGAGCCAGAATTTCACATCGGTTATCATTAAAACTTTTGGTTTCATATTGGTTCTTCTCGGCTATTAGCAATTTTTTTCCTTGGATGATGCAGCCCCTTGTATTTTAGGTCGAACAGACCTGTATACCGCCAGTTCAATGAGCGGTTATAAACGGGGTTTACTACCGGATCCAGATTCAGCATCGTTCCGATCGTCCCCAGCCGCAATTCACTGTTTAAGCCCTCGAACTCAGGTCTGGTAATTAGTTTTCCTATTTGTTGCATCGCATTGTTTGATAACATTATTCCACAGAGCGGGGTTACGCCCGTTGCATGAAGCTTTGCGTATTCGGGTAACTGGTCGATCGTTCTAAACCAGTACCAGTCGTCCCTTTCAGGATATTTAACGTTTGGAACGACGAAATCACAGTCCCATACACGCTGATAATAGTCTTTTAGATTGCAATCACACCAACAGTCCCACTCGACTATCAAATATCTTTCAGACTTATATCTGTCCAAATGTTCACTATACCATTGAAAAGCACAGAGATCCGAACTGAGCCAAGCTTTAGAAGTGTTCCCAAAAGGGTTTTTTGCCACGACGATATCAATACCAGGATTATAATCGATGAAAGATTGTTTATTCTGTTCAAAAGCCACCCGCTTTTCGGCGTCTGCTTCATCATGCCAAGTCATTATAATAGTAAGCTCTTTCATTAAAATATACTTAGTTTGTTTTGATATTCTTTTTTATCACAAGCCTGAAAAAATCAATTAAACGATCGGCATGGAAATCAAAAGAGAATTCCCTTTTATTGTTCTTCACGTCTTGAGTAATCTTAATCATTGTCCGTTTATCTTTCAGCTTCGCAGCGAGCTCATAAAATGTTTCAAAATATATCCCCATATTTAGTCTTTTGGTAAGCGTTTGGGAAGCAACCATATGCATAGCATTGCTTTTTTGTATCATTGGTAATCCTGCCGCCGCAAGGGTAGACATACGTGCCGGCAAATTTAAATCTGGCCAGTCCATTCTCATTACTTCCCCAAAATTTGCACTATCAAAAACATGTAACCACCCTGCGTCATATTTAGAATACTCTGATGTCCAATTTTCTGCATCACAATGCGGGTGTACATGAAAATAATCCTTTGCAAGCATTTGTGACTTTGTCACCCAGCCCCTATAAGAGTTATTGATAAAGTCACCATAAAGGTGTACATGCACTTTGTGCCGTGCCAGCTCACCAACATCTTCAGGCTTTAGACCAAATGGCCTTCCAGGTATAACTGTATGAACCTCGTGGTCTTGATCGGACAACAGCGGGGCCTCTGTGGCTTTAAAATATTGTCCGAGCGGCAGATCGCCGTCAAGAATCATGGATTCAGTTTCATCATTATTCAAAAACTGATCAAACCAGAGCTTGGATTCATGATTGATAAAAATTCTTCCTTGAGCTTTCTCGAATAAATCCACCAATAGATCCCATATACCAAGCTGCCTGCAATAAAATGGGCTTTCTTTAAAATGCCAAACAAACGGAATTTGCCGGTTGGCACTCATGACCTCATGCACAAAGGGTACAGCCGGATGGTTAAGGAGACCATATATTATGTCTGGCTGGATCTCCTGTATCTTTTCTTTCCACTGACCAAAGGGCACATCGATAACAGAACCGAAGTGTAATGGTCCGGTTGTATTGTAAAAATAGGGGTCGCGCATCCATAACCCATATAAAGTATGCCCTCGCTCTTCGAGTGCACAGATCCTTTCAGCATTATAGGCCAGTTCTCCTACAAGTAAAATCTTTAACGGTTCACTGCTTACTGTGCTGTCAACTTTAGAAAGCTCTTGCTTTTTCTTGATTTCATCTATATAGTTTCCGCTCCTGGATTGGAAACGTACGGGATATTTGACCCCGTAGTGTTGCTTGTATTTATAGATTCCCCCATCCAATTGCTCGTTGATTATCCGATGACGTTGATTGGGATGTGTTACCCATTCTGCTGAAATCCGCTTAGAAGGACAAAAGACCCCATGTTCCCTTAAGGTATCCCAGTACATTCTGTCCAAATCATCCGTAACCAGCTCTTTACGTTCAAGCCAGTTCTTCTTAGTCTTACGGTGCATTACTTGAACAAGCTGAAGGCCACGACCCGGCACACCGCCCAATGCCACTTTTCCACTGCTCCGACCACTGGAATCCAGGTAATCGTACTTGACTCCAGAATAAGACAGTATAGCCTGTTGGTTGCCGGTCAATGTTTCAAAAAGCGTTGCCAAGTGCGAAGAATAATAAACATCGTCCGCAGGTAGATAGGCAATGTAGTTATACTTAGCCAACGAAATGCCTTTGTTAAGTGAATAACCTAAGCCCTGGTTGGATAGGTTCTCATAATATCGGACCCGGTTGTCATTTTCAAATCGCTGTACTACATCTTCCGTCCTATCATTTCCACCGTCATTAATTATGATAAGCTCCCATTCGCTCAGTGTTTGTTCATAAACACTTTTGATAGCTCGACCGATAAATGACGAGCGGTTAAATGTTGGCATAATGATGGAAACTCCTATTTCGTTTATTGTTCGAAATGTTAAGTCCATGCTCCAAAAACGATTTTGTTCCATATCAATGCAAAAGCAAAAGGTGAAACAAATGAAAAAATCACAAACGCCCAAGCAATTGCTTTCCCTGTTTTACTATTTAGGAACTGATCATCTTTGTAACGGTTGTAAATTTTCACATATCGCTTATTAAATACGAAAAAGACACAATACAGCACAGAATAAAAGATATAAATTAACATCCAAGTGTCTTTGATTTGGCTTGGGAGTCTCGCCGTTGGCTTTAAAAGCGCATGAACAGCGAAAATCCCGAAAACTGTTAAACTGGCAAGCGATACAACTAAAATACCCCAAACCGTAACTAAAGGAACATCATTCCTATATTCTCCATGTTTATAGTACGAGTTATAGACAATGTAAAATAGTTTCTGCATCATTATTCGAACTCTCCTTTAATTAATAACCAACCAAACGAAACTGTAACGCCGATTAAATTCGACTTAATAAACAACGATCCTACACTTATTGCAGCATCAGCCACATTCATCATTGACACCCCGCCTCCATCCAGAATGTCAACGCCTAAGTTAGTAAGAGATTCCACAGCTTGCGTCGCTCCCAAAACTCTACCAGCTGTACTCAATATAGCAATACCATTGAACTTACTAGCACTTTGTAAATCATCAATAAGGCCTCGAACCGGATTGGATTCTAGTGCATTCTTAAGGAAATCGTTCGTATTAGTCGGCACACCGCCTAGTCGCCATGCTTCTAGTGTGGTATAAGCCGTGCTAAACGCTAGCCCATTAGCGATCGCCAAGGAAGCAACCTCTATCCCATTGCTCAGTCCAGGGCCAAAAAGAGGTTCGCCATACCCGCCGTATCCGCCAGATCCTCCATCATCACCGCCCATACCTGGCAGATAGTTATCATCGCCTGGGTCATATGGTGGAACGTATCCCGGAGGGAAAACATTCCCGCCTCCACTACCGTAGTCATCGTAGCCTCCGTAGATCTCTACGGGGTCTAATTCTATCGGGTTGTCCGGTCCGCCATAACCACCGTAGTTTCCGTAGTCGCCATCTCCGCCGTCCGGGGTGCCGTACCCGCCCTTAATACCCTTTAGGTAATCAATTTTCAGGATTTCAAGCTCGCTGCTCAGTTCATCTAAGTTTAGTTTTAGTCTTTTCATTTTGTTTTTTTACGGTTATATAATTTAGATACAATGAATCGCTATTATTAGTCGATATCCTGACCACTTCATCGGGCAGTGCACCGAGGGTTAATAGCTTGTCGACCTTTGTCGACTGAATCTCCTCGCTCAACAGTCTATGCTTTTTGAAAAACGGTAAATAATGAACTTATCATTAAAAATAATCTTAATGTAGAGGGACTTTTTGTAAACTTCGGTTAGAATTTCCTCGCTTCCCTACTTTATAAGGTTAATAATAATTAGATTCCGTCATAATAGCAGTTTATCTAATACAATATAAAGAATCAACGCTAATGGCAGAAAGAAAAAGACAAAAAGCAAATAAACGAGGTAACAGTACCTCGTGTAACTATGCAATTTATTAAAGTCACTTAACTTTTTGGAATCCGCTACGTATTTATATTTACTGTTTGAATAATAAGAAAATATGCTAATCGCAACTAGCGCAAGTGCTCCGAATAACATATACCCTAAGGCAACGTTTACAAAAAATTGAATGAAATAGACGAAAGCAAAAACCACAACACTGGTAGTTACCTCGATCACTCTATACCCCCAAAGCGATCTAGCGTACTTTCCCCAAATTTTCGTTTGGACGTACATCGAAGCTCCTTCAATATTATAATAAAAGCTATGGATCCAGCTAAGCATTTATTCTACCAATGTTTATTAATCAGATTTCGAATTTTCTGTTCCACAATTTCGTCATAGCCCGCCATGTCATATACCGTTGCCAAGAAACCACCAGCAAAAGGAATCGCTCCTATTGTACCACCAACGACTTGATCTGTAACAAATGTAACAAATTCATCCCTCGTTATCTGGCCATCTTGAAGCGCTTCATATAGTGAAATAGAAATATCTAATGCCGTTCCAATACCGCCCGAATAACGAGAAATACTTTTCAGTACATTTTTAGCCTCTTCTGCAAAGTCACTTATCTTAGCTATATCGTACGCCATGTCCATTGTTCCGTGAAACGAGTTTACAGTAAGATCTGTTGCTTGGAGCAATTTTGTATACTTATCCTCCAATGTCAAACTTCCATATCCGCCATACCCGCCAGATCCCCCATCATCACCGCCCATACCTGGCAGATAGTTATCATCGCCTGGGTCATATGGTGGAACCCACCCCGGAGGGAAAATACTCCCGCCGCCACTATCGTAGTCGTCGTAACCTCCGTAGATCTCTACGGGATCTAATTCTATCGGGTTGTCCGGTCCGCCATAACCACCGTAGTTTCCGTAGTCGCCATCTCCGCCATCCGGGGTGCCGTACCCGCCCTTAATACCCTTTAGGTAATCAATTTCCAGGACTTCAAGCTCGCGGCTCAGTTCATCCAAGTTTAATTTTAGTCTTTTCATTTTTTTATTGGTTAATAACTAAAGAATTTTTACATCGAAATGCGATGTTAAATGTTTTTTTAACCTATTATATCTCCGTATATATAATTTAGATATCATGAACCGCTTTTTGCCAGTCGATATTCTGATGACCTCGTTGGGCAGTGCACCGAGGGAAAATAACTTGTCGACTTTGATCGCCTGAATCTCATCTCGCGATAGTATGTGCTTCTTGAAAAAGCGGTAGATAATGATCTCATCGTTCGAAACGATCTTAATATAGAGGAACTTCTTGTAAACTTCCTCAATCAATCCCATGATAATAAACAGGACAAATACAGCGGTGGTGAATAGAGGGTCTATATTGTTAGAACCGTTCTCAAATAAGTTAATGGACGTATCAAGCCATCCAAAGTGGTAATACAGGTTACGGGTAAAAACGGCCACACATCCTAAGATTAATACGATAGGCAAGATGGCAGTCAGACCCGGATAAAATTTCAATCGCTCAGTTCTCATTATGCTTTTTAACCCGAAGTTTTACAAAAAATTAATTTTTTGCTTTTATAATTGCTATTCCCACGCTTATACCTGCCCCAACAACACCCCAAGGTCCAGGGACAAAAGCTAAACCTCCCGCCAATGTTCCTGCGAGCGATAACCAATCGTCTCCCGTGATTTCACCGTCACTAAATGCCACAATAGTTTGCAGTCCATCAAACACAACTCCAGCCGCACAAATCCTTCCTAAACCAGTTTTGGATGCGAGATCTTCCAAAATCGTTATTCTCTCCTCCAGTCGCCGTGATTAATGCATTGATTGCGGAGTGGTTTAGCTCTTGAATTCCATTTGCTAATCCCATAGCGTTCATAACATCACTCATCTGACCAACGGGATCGGAATTAAAAAAGTCTTGCACATCTTGCATGAAATCGGGATCATATCCGTTATAACCCCCATATCCCCCATCATCACCGCCCATACCTGGCAGATAGTTATCATCACCGGGGTCATATGGTGGAACCCATCCCGGAGGGAAAACACTCCCGCCGCCACTACCATAGTCGTCGTAACCTCCGTAGATCTCTACGGGATCTAATTCTATCGGGTTGTCGGGTGTGCCATACCCGCCATAAAAAGTGCCATAGTCATCATCTCCGCCGTCCGGGGTGCCGTACCCGCCCTTAATACCCTTTAGGTAATCAATTTCCAGAACCTCGAGCTCGCGGCTCAGTTCATCTAAGTTTAGTTTGAGTTTTTTCATTAGTTTTTTTAATTGTTATTGATCACAACAACGCCGGACCATAGATGGAAGCATTGAGGCAAAATCAGCGCCATCAAACTTAAAGCTTTTAGCATTCATGGAACTAAATAATACCATTGGCGAAAAGAGCGACGATAAAAAAGAATATTGGCCCGCTCATGAAAAACCAAATCCAGTACTTTATTTTGATCTTCTTGTTGGTCTCAAAGTGAAATCGATCAGATTTTCCATCAATTTTTGAAATCTTAAGATGGTGGTATAGTAAATAGTATGTAAGCATCGCTGGTAAAATGATAAAAAGAATACCATAAGCAACCTTGTTTAGTGAACCTATAAGATACACCGCATCAAACAACATCAAGATTACGGTTAGAATACTAAATGAAGTCAAGAATAAACTCAGAAAGAATTGAAAAAACGCACTGCACCATGCAGGGCTTTTTATTCGACCGCTGTCAGTGTCCCTCTTGTGGTATTCGAACATGAAAAAGTAATAGCGATAAAAATATTTCATTTTACTGATTTCTAGTTTGATATGCTTCATAAATTGTACTTGCAAACAAGACAGTTCCCAATCCAATTGCAACCGCACCGTTTAATCCAGGAATCAAGAGAGCAACACCCGCGGCGACTTGGGCGTAGTCCAGCCAATCCCCATTTCCAGTCGCAATCTCAGCCACATCAAACCCTACTCCAACTACACCGAAACCCCGACTCGCCCAAGTGAACCCTCCCACCGACTCCAGCTTCGCTATCGTTGCTAATACATCAGCGTGAGAAGCAGCAACACCCATTGAAGTCAACATCAGCAATTTAAGGAAAACTGGTATAAAATCGAACACGAATCCAAAAAAGGAGTATTATTGGCTCTTGAGCCACACCCGAAGAAGCAAGAAACAAAATAGCGGAACAAACCTCAGCGATTAAAATAGATAAACCAACTAATTTAGAAGAGCAAGCGATCAAGATGGTCGGCCCAGAGGTTTATGAAAAATTCATTAAACATTATACCGAGAAGCAATGGGGCAGAAAAGCTACAGAGCTGCCTACATCGATTATTAAAAGACTGCCTATTCGGTTCATGTTTAACAACAATTATTTCAATGACCGATACCAAGGAATACCTATAGGGGGTTATAATGTTATTATCGATAAATTAATCAAAACTAGTGAGGTACGCCTCGATACGTGCTACTTCGACAACCGAGACTATTTTGATCGTATCGCACGAAAAATTGTCTTTACTGGAAAGATAGATGAGTTTTTCAATTTTAAGTTCGGTGACCTTGAATATCGAAGCCTGAAATTTGAAACTGAGATATATCCGGTGGAGAATTATCAAGGCAATGCGGTTATTAATTTCACAGACAGAGAAACGCCATTCACTCGGGTATACGAACATAAACATTTCGATTTTGGTGATCAACCTCATACGGTCGTAACGAAAGAATACCCGATCATCTCTTCTAGAAAATCAGATCCGTTCTATCCAGTTAATGACACCAAAAACATGAATAATTACAAAAAATATCAACAGTTAGCTTATAGACAATCTAACGTAATTTTTGGAGGTCGTTTAGGAACTTATCGTTATTATGATATGCACCAAGTCATTGCATCGGCATTAAAAACAGTAAAAAACGAAGTAGAGACGCTAGCAACTTGATGATTATTTCAATATTGCAGTTGCTTAATACATATAACCCATGCTAAAACTCAAGCATATTCGGTCTGAACTTGTTTTACTTGATGATGGATATAGGACGCACCTATCCCGCATTAGTCCCGCATTTTGGGCTAAAAATGCGGGACTAATGCGGACAGTTTGCTACTTGATCTTATCCTGAAGTAATCCATGTTATAAGCAAGAGAGCACTATTTCCAAACATCAAGTACGTCGCAACTTTGGTAGTCTTCGTCAATTCTGATATAGGATGATTTCCTTCTTTCCTCAAACCAGTCGGCTACAATCCCGTTCATTTTTTCATCAAGAGCTGCTTCTTTAATTTTTGCATAATCCTGTTGCAAGCTTGCCTGGTGTGGCGCAGTTCGTGATTTTAGGTAGACAAGTCGATACGCATCTTTCCCATCCGGACCGGTAAATTTACTTGCTCTGGAATACTCACCCGGTTCGAGCGTGTCAATAGCCGTAAATATTCCAGCATCAAGTTGCTCCACAGGGATATAGGTGGTTCTCGTATTCACGTTTTCTGCGTTCAAGATCATTCCACCATTGTATTTGGTTTCCTTGTTATCAGAATAAATAGCCGCGGCAGTGTAAAAGTCTAGGTTGCCGGCTGTGATCTCGTTGTAAACACTATCGGCTAAATTTTGCGCTCTGTCCAAACTGGCTGGGGTCGGCACCATAGAAATCAAGATATGGCGGACTTTAACCTGTTCCCCACGACGCTCAATCACCTGTAAAAAATGATAGCCAAATTCGGTTTCAAATACTTTGGATATTTCGCCAGCTTTTAGACGGAACGCTACGGCAGAAAATTCTTTCACAAATGTGCTACGGTCAGCAAATGGCATTTCTCCACCTTCAGATGCTGAACCTGGATCCTGTGAATAGATCCTCGCCATGGTTCCAAAATCTTTACCGCCCAGAACTTCTTGTCGAATAGATTCTGCTCTATCGTAGAAGGGTTTCTTTTCCTCGTCAGTTAATTTGGGCTGGAAAACGATTTCGCCTACTTCAACTTCGGTTCCGAAGTTAGGCAGACTGTCAGTCGGGATGCTTTCAAAATAGGTTCTTACTTCGTTGGGTGTTACATCAATGCCTTCGGTAATTTTTTGTTGCATCCGGTTGGCAACCATCATTTCACGAACCGTTGCGCGCATCTTCTCGCGGTACTGAAGAAGGGACATGCCTAAAAATTGCTCCAGTCTTTCTTGGCCGCCAGCCTGATTAGACATGTAGCGGAGACGTCGGTTGATATTGTCATCTACTTCATCTTCGGTTACTTCTATTGAGTCAATTACCGCCTGTTGCGCTAATAGCTTTTGGGTCAGTAATTGATGCAGTATAACGCATTTTACCGAACTGTCGTCTGGATTACCTTGGGCTAAATATTGAGAATATTGATCTTCAACTTCCGATTTTAATATGATATTATTACCGACCACGGATACAACTTTGTCAATTTCTTGAGCTATTGCTGAATACCCGAAGGCAAGAAAGATGAATACCAGTACGCTTAAAGACTTCTTCATTGGTTATATATTTCTATTTTATTGTTATTTCTAGCATTTTCTAATATCTCTTTTTCTTCACGGTTGATTAAGTCAATTTTTCTCCAGTTCAGAATCAGATTACGAATATTTGTACGCTCAATATCCAAGGGCGAACGACTG
This sequence comes from Albibacterium profundi, assembly GCF_042159835.1. Lineage (NCBI taxonomy): Bacteria > Pseudomonadati > Bacteroidota > Sphingobacteriia > Sphingobacteriales > Sphingobacteriaceae > Albibacterium > Albibacterium profundi. The sequence goes on from NZ_JBBVGT010000002.1 coordinate 1,417,410, forward strand.
TCCTTGAATTTTGAATTACGCAAAATTATCAGATATATTTTATTGTTCTCATTTATTTGAAAGATATGTCCGTAATTACGGTAATTATTTTCATCAATCTGCTTAATGGGCACTTTTTTCGCAATTTCTTCTAGATAATACCAAGATGTGTCGCTTAGAGAATAGTTGGTCGAATAGTTTTGACTGTATTGCCGCAATAGATTTCGCGACTCAAGCTCGTCCGATGCGAACCATTTTTTCACCCGATCCAGTTCCGGGGCGTCTGATCCTAACTCGATGAAAGACACTTTGAAGATCGGACGTTTTAAAATAAAGGTATCTTCATTTTCGGCATAATAATTAGCAATCTCTTCTTCCGTAACAACCGTGTCTAACCGTTCTTTGATCAAGGCTTGTTCTAGTTCATAAATAATCAATGAATTGCGGTATTCATCGATCTGCTTTTCAATTTGTTTGACATCAATTTTGATGTTGGTCTGTGCATGATGAAGCAAGGCTTTTTGGCGTTGCCACTGCTCGATATAAGCATTCACCATATTAGCACTATCTGCTTCTGAAATATCGGGATTAATGATGCCGTCTAAATCACTTTGATATAAATAGGATTCATAAGCCCTAGCAATTGGCGCGGGTGAACCCTTGTCCCTGCAAGCGCTCAGTAGCAGCGTGATGATAACCACTGCGCCGCTGATTCCAACGATGAATTGTGTATGATGTCCCAAATTGCCCTTTTACCCTTTCCTTTTGTATAAAAAAGAAGAACCGCTAAGTTAATTATTTCTAGTATAATAGGATTCATTTTAACGATTTTTAACAAACATCGCCTCTACATTCGACCGGGATTAGCTAACTTTGAAAAATGAGTTTGTTGAATACGAAAAATCCACACGCTATCCAATCACTGATGACGGAGACCGTCTTTGATATCGGTTTTACGGAGCCGATGGAACCTGATGAGTCTTTGCCGGTGGATAATGCTGAGATCTCGAATTCAGACTCTGCTATCCAACAGCATGAGGTAAAAGCCTTGAATCAGGCCGATCTTGATCAAAATGCGGTAGCGAACGATCAGAAAGAACCGAAATCGGTACCCCACCTAGATGATCCGGTACCACATCTTAAGCTATATGGTGATAATAATCGGAATATCTTATTTATTGTTGACACTCCGGGTGAGCAGTTTTTCTCGAGAGCGGCCGAATTGGCCTTTCTGAAGACGCTCGCCGCCATGAAGCTAGCTTTGGACGACGTTGCGGTAATCAACCTTGCCTCTTTCGATCAGCAAATTGAATTTGATTTTATCCAGAAGGAATTAGCTCCTTCTTATTGGGTTTTTCTGGGCGCGAATCCGTCAACTATTCACTTGGGTGAATATCCGGAGAACATCTGGTCGAAAAAGGACGACTCACAGATCCTTAGAACTTACAGCTTCGATGAAATGCTAACGGATATAAATAAGAAGAAGTCTTTTTGGAATGCTGTAAAATTAATTGATCGATAATGAAAGAACTTGTATTTGCGACGAATAACGAACATAAACTGCAGGAGGTCCAAGCGATTCTGGGCGATAGGGTTCAGTTGAAGAGTTTGGCTGAAATCGGCTGTGAAGTGGACATCCCGGAGACTGGCTCAACGTTCGAAGAAAATGCGGGGCTGAAGAGCAAGTACATTGTGGGTCATTACCGTGTCGATTGCTTTGCAGATGATTCGGGTCTTGAGGTTGATGCGCTCAATGGAGAACCGGGTGTTTATTCGGCAAGATATTCCGGTTCACGCGAGATGGAAAAAAACATTGCGTTTCTACTTGAACAAATGGAGGGAAAATCGAACAGACAGGCTCGCTTTAAAACCGTTATTTCGCTAATCATTGATGGACAAGAACACCTTTTCGAAGGAACGATAGCAGGTGAGATCTTGCATGCAAAAACTGGAAAGGGAGGCTTTGGCTACGATCCTATCTTTAAACCCAACGGTTACTCAAAATCGTTCGCCGAAATGGCGGCGGATGAAAAAAACGCCATCAGCCACCGCGCGTTGGCGGTCGCCAAACTAACGGACTTTCTCATCAAATTATAGTTTACTACCTAAGTAGGCTGATATCTTTTGGTCGACTTCTTACTAACTTGCTTTACATTCTTGAGCGGTGCTTGCCGAAGCCTTTGCTAATAAATCCCAATATTCGGCCGAGTATGCGGGTGCACTGCGGGACGAATTGAGAACTGATTGGTAACTGAGTAGACCAAGCCCTTTATCATTCTTCGCTTTGCTCTTCACTTTCAAGAAGTATATTCATCTGTTCCTCAGCTTCTTCCATTTTTTCTTCAGTGTCTGCGGTAGGTTGGGCAGGATTCTCAAGCTCCTCATCGTTATCGGGACTAGGTTTTCTATCGACCGCACCGGTAGGGATGATTTCTTCCTTAGATTTTGGCCTGAGCTCTGGTTTCCAGATAAAGCCTTCCAGGATTTCCAGGTCTCGAGGGATCATGCCAATCGGATGATAGACATTTTCGACCTTGCGAATGGATGTGACGGTCGACATCTGTTGGTTTTCGAAGTTGACTTTGATGCGACTGCTCAGGCTTCGCAGCATACCTGTTCGTACACTATCCTCTACCGTATAATAGATGCTTTCTGCATTGCCGTCGACGTAGATTCGGTCGAGCTCGCCGTTTTCGAAATAGCCGGTAATCTTGCGACCTTTAATTTGGTTGAATTTCGTGGAATCCAGCTCGGTATTGACAATGAAGGCGTTTCGATCGAACAGCACATTCTCCATTTGTTGGTCTTTCAGAAGCATATAAATGCTGTCGGCGCTTATTTGTGAGCCTTGCGACCAGATCATCGGATCCCCATAGGTTCTGATGATGGAATCAGCATAACTGTAGAACGCAGAGTCGGCAATAGCTTGTAGATCGGATTTAAAGATCTTAACATTATGGAAGGCGAGGACAATACGCGTTTCCGCTGTATCCGATTGCAGCGAGTCGGGTCTGCCACTTAAGGCTCTTTGCGTGGCATCATTGAGGATGCTGTCGGCTGTGGTCTGCGTGGGGATATTGAGGCTGCTATCTTGCGCGACCAGCGAGTCAATCTTAACGGCGCTACTGTCTATCCGTGTGAGACTATCGGTCAATATCGAATCCGTACTTTGTTCGGTCAGACTGTCCGTGATATTTTTTTCGATGTTATTTTCTGCGTTTTTCAGGCTATCAGCCGCTGCTTTCTCCAAACGCTTAGCTTCCCTCTTGGCTTCTTTTTCTTTTTGTCTTTCTAATTTTCGGAGGGCTCTGCGCTCTTTGCGACTTAACTCTTTCTCAACGACGGGTGTGTCAATTGATGTTGTATCAATACTTACTGCTTTCTTCAGAGAATCGCTTGTGATCGAGTCAGGAACCGAAAGTGAGCGGACGAGTGAATCTGTTTTCAGTGAGTCGCTGACAATGCGATTCGAATCTCCCGGCATCAGTTGCGCTGTAGAATCACGGCCGACTACCCTTGCGGTAGAATCGGGTAGCCCTGGAGCGCCACCGTCGGGCTCCCTGCGGATGATGGAGCTTCCTTCGTCGTAATTACCCTGTTCGAACTCTTCCACGTCCTCCTCCAAGGTGTCGTCTTCCTTGCCGAGCTTTAGATTAAGTGGTATAAAGTCTTTTAGAGGGATAACCTGGGAGATCAAGGTATCCGCCGTCATATAGGTAGAATCGGTTTTGTTGCTCTCGGGAAGATCAATGCTGCCGTTAGTCTGCGCTTCCAAGCTATCTGGCGGGTTTGCCAAACTATCACCGTCAGCTTGGACAAGCTGATTGTCAGCAGTCGAAACAATCAGTGTGTCACTGGCAGCACCTGTCGTGTCGCGATTGGCCGAGTCTTTTGTTGCAAACACAATATAGGCATTTTGTGTCATGAGCGTTGTTTGGGTCGCTTTTTCATAGGTGCCTAACTGGCTATACATCACAATTTGCTGTGCGGTGTCGATAAATACCACATTCTTGATTGCGCGACCGTTGCCCGTTATTCCATCGTAATAGAGACTGTCGCCGCGGAAAAACTTGCTTCCTTCCGTGTACAAGTTGTTTTTCCCAAAGCGAGCTTGTTCGCTTTCTGTATTATAATCGCCGTTCTCCGTATATAGATTACCGTTGTCGCTTTGAATATTGGTTGGGCCGTAAAAGTAGGTCATCTTCGATCCCGTATTATAGCGCATGGTGTCAGTGAGGATGACCGCCCCTTTTGAATGAACAACGACATCCTCGCGGAAATAGGCATCGCGACTGTTTTCGAAGTAAAACCCTTTGTCGCTGGTGAGCGTATCGGTACCGTTAATGATCGTCCCCCCCCCATAATAGGAGCCGATTTTGGTTCGTAAGTTATACGTTAGGTAATTTGTAGTCAGCGTTGCTTGTTGGTCGACCATCCGGACATTGCCGGTTAACAACGCCTGTTGGGTACTTTCTGTATAGTGTAATTTATCGGCGTAGACGACCGTCCCATTAGGTTGCGTGATAACCACGTGTCCATAAGCGTCGAAATAATTGTCGCCTTCATTGAAATCAGAGCTATCGGCAGCAAGCGTGCTGCCTTCATGCGCAAAAACCGGCCTGTACCAGCGAAAAGAGCCGCGACTCTGATCGTACGTCACCTTGATGTTGGAGACAACCGTAATCGTCTCCTGCGCCCATAAAATGCTCGGGAAGACGATAAGGAACAGAAATAGGACGATTTTTTTCACAGCCTCAAAAATACGGTTTTGCTTGATATCAAATTGGATAATCTGTTAAATTACTTGAATTAGGTCTGCACAAATGTTTTGCCAAAGATAAAATTCCATAACTTTGACTATGCGCTTTGTAGACAAATTTATGGCCTTTATTGCTGACAATCATCTTTTTGAAGAGGAGCAGCGCGTCATCTTGGCCGTTAGTGGTGGTAAAGATTCTGTTTTGATGGCGGATCTTTTCGCGGAAGCGCGATTCAACTTTGCTATTGCTCATTGTAATTTCCGTCTGCGTGGAAAAGACTCCGATCAGGATGAAGAATTTGTCAGGAACTTAGCTCAGCATTATAAGGTGCCTTTTTATTCGGTTCAGTTTGCTACGGAAACGTATGCGTATGAGAACCATATCTCTATCCAGATGGCTGCACGAGATCTCCGTTACGATTGGTTGGAGTCGCTTCGGCAAAAAGAAGCTTATGATTACGTCGCGGTAGCTCATCATCAGACGGATTCAGTAGAAACTGTTTTGCTGAATCTATTGCGCGGAACGGGTGTGGCAGGTTTGGTAGGTATTGCGCCAAAACGTGATTTTATTGTTCGTCCGCTTTTGGCGTTTAGCGGTCGGGAGGTCAAGGACGAACTTGTTAAGCGGCGTTTAGAATATCGTGAAGATATTAGCAATGCTAGCACAAAGTATAAGCGAAATAAGATCCGACTTGATGTACTGCCTCATCTTCGGGAGCTAAATCAGGATCTCGAGAAAGTATTTGATAACAATGGTAAACGCTTTTCACAGCTTAATCGTTTGCTAACGAAGATGGTCGATGAATTTCGTGCCGACAATTTTCAGGAGCAGAAGGATGGACGAATTGAGGTTAGCTTGGATGCTCTGAAAAAATTGGACCCGGTCGATTTATGGATCTACGAACTGTTTCATCCCTATGGCTTTAGTGAAATGGTGCTGGGCGACCTGATCTCTTCTTGGGATCATGGGTCTGGGAAACGTTTTCTGTCAGCGGAATACCAGCTGTTACTTGATCGTGGGCGACTTATTATGAGTTCTATTGAGCCTTGTCAAGATGTTCGGAGTAGAATAGTGGTCGATGAACTGCCATTTGAGTTTACTTGGTATGGCGAACAGTATGTCATTCGAACGGGAGAGAAAGACGGGGTTGAGTTGACCGAGTTTCCGGTGATGATTGACGCGGTCGCCTTAAGCATGCCACTATTTATTCGTTCTTGGCAGCAAGGAGATAAATTTCAGCCGCTGGGGATGCGCGGGAAGAAAAAGGTGAGCGATCTTCTCATAGAACAAAAGGTTCCCTTGACTAAAAAAGCGGAGGTGCCCTTGTTGGTTGATTCGAATGATAATATTCTAGCAGTCTGGCCATGGCGTATTAACGACCAAGTCAAGATTACGCCAAAAACTAAAAAAGTTCTTATCTTCGAAAAACTAAAAAATGGATAAGCCACTGTATATAGAAAAGCAGTTCCTTGGTCGCGACCGGGGTTGGTTAAGTGTACGTTTGCTATTAGCACTTTTCTGTTTTGTAGCTTATTACTTGAATATCGAACGGGAGGAAAACAGTCGACTTTTCCTGGTAGCCGGAGCTATCATTGTCTTTGTTTCTATCGTCATGATGTATATGCTCCATTACCAGATTGTGGTGGTTAATCACAGTGTTAAATTGAGCGGGTTGTGGACGACAAGGCTGGTGAAAATCGATTTAAATAGCATTGTCAGTGTTGAGCGGAAACCCTATAGTACCTTCCTGATTAATAATCCAGTCTATAATCTCCATCAGAAAGGTAAGATTCGTTTTTACGCGGGAGGCAAAGACGCTGTCTGGTTAACTGATCATGAAGGCTTGGTTTATATAATTGGTAGTCAGCGATCTAACGAGCTTGTTTCTGCAATAAAAAAGATGATGGCGACTAATAAACCGAGAGAGTGACGTATTTTTGACTTTTAGAAAGAAGCAAACTAAACTCTTTTTTATTAAATTTGTTATCTATCAACTAGAAGAAGACTTTTTTTACATATGGCAGGATTTTTGAAATTTTTATTTATTGCAATCGTCGTTCTTTGGATTGTCCGACTGATAGCTTCGAGGTTACTGCCTTGGCTATTGCGACGCTTTGCGACAAAAATGCAAGAGCAGGCATATCGTGAGTTTCAGGCACAGAGCCAGAGACAGGCACGTGGCCCGCGTGAACACCAGCGCAAAGCTGAAGGAAAAATCAATATCGAGTATATACCACCCAAACCTTCTAACGAACGTGGATCAAAAGAAGCCGGCGAGTTTGTCGACTTTGAAGAGGTAAAATAAGCCTTTATTTATTAAATCATATTCTCTTCATAAAAAGTGAATTCTATTCTATATTTTTGAGCTTTTAGAAATTAGGATTCATAGAATGAAACATTGGTTTACGAGGAACTCAATACATTTCGGCGTAGTCGCGGTCTTTATAGCTATTTGCTTTATTTATTTCGCTCCTGCTTGGCAGGGTAAGACCTTGGTCCAACAGGATGTGATCCAGGCGCAAGCTATGGCAAGGGAGATCATGGAATTTAAAGAGAAGGACGGAAAAGGTCCACTGTGGACAAATTCTATGTTCAGCGGTATGCCATCCTACCAAATATGGGTGTCCTATCCGAAAAATATTGGGACCCATATTACGGGTTTCTTTAAAAATGTGTTCCCTAACCCAATTGACACCATTCTATTTTATCTATTAGGAGCCTACCTCTTGTTTAGTGTGCTTCGCGTCAAACCGTGGATTGCTGCCTTGGGAGCTATTGCTTTTACGTTCTCATCCTATAATTTTATTTACATCGAGGCTGGGCATGCGAGCAAGGCGTATGCGATTGCTTTTTTTGCACCGGTAATAGCGGGCGTGTGGTTAACTCTACGAGGGAACTATCTATGGGGTGGAGCTTTGACGGCATTATTCCTTGCATTGGAGATCAGAGTGAACCATATTCAGATGACCTATTATCTGTTTATTGCGATGCTGATTTTAGTGGGAATTGAGATCTATCATGCTTATAAAGACAAACGACTGGCACAGCTTGGGAAGGCGTTTGGATCTATTGCGGTAGCTTGTATTATAGCTTTAGCTGTCAATGCCGGCCTGCTGTGGACTACCTATGAGTATAGTCAGGAGTCAATCCGCGGTACCTCGAACCTGTCGACAGAAACGAAAGCTGCCGATGTGCAAGGGGTTGATCGTGAATATGCGTATCAATGGAGTCAGGGCGTGATGGAAAACATAACCTTCTTGATTCCTGATGCTTATGGTGGTGGATCCGGACCTAAGTTGGATGGTGATTCAGAAGTAGTAAAATTATTGACAAGCCAAGGGGTTCCGGCAGACCAAGCAACGGCTTTTGCCAGACAGTTGCCTACCTACTGGGGGGATAAACCCTTCACTTCAGGGCCGTGGTATTTTGGCGCCATCGTTATTTTCTTGTTTGTGCTGGGGCTTTTCATTGTCAAAGGTCGTCTGAAATGGTGGCTGCTGAGCGCGACTTTATTGAGTATATTTCTAGCTTTTGGAAGGCATCTGCCATTTATTTCAGATATTTTCTTTGATTATTTCCCACTTTATAATAAGTTCCGAGCAGTTGAGTCTACGTTAGTATTAGCATCCTTGTTTATCCCAATACTCGCAGTATTAGCTCTGAATGAGATTGCCAATAGGTATAAGGAGATACCACAGCTTGATAAAAAGGTACTGTATAGCTTCTATATTGTGGGTGGTCTTAGTTTGTTGGTGGCACTTTTGCCGAGTTTGTTCTTGAACTTCCGCGTCGCAAACCATCAGGCTATGACACAACAAATGGGTCAACAGTTGGGAGATCCAGCATTCGCACAATCGATTATGAATGCATTAGTCGATGATAGAATGAGTATTGCTCGCAATGACGCTTTCCGTTCGTTGATCTTTGTATTGATTGGCGCCGGGCTCGTTTGGCTATGGGTTAAAGATAAACTGAAAGCATCTATAGCTGTTATCTTATTGGCCTTGGCCGTTCTGATTGATATGTGGGGTGTTAACCGTCGCTATTTAAATAAAGATAATTTTGTTGAAGAGCGTTTGATTAAGCAGCAGTTTCAGGAGCGGGAGGTGGATAAGTTGATTGCCCGTGATACTTCGAACTATCGGGTGCTAGATTTGACCATTCCAACATTTAACAGTGCAAGTACTTCGTATTATCATAATACGATTGGTGGGTATCATGCTGCGAAACTGATGCGTTATCAGGAGTTAATTGAAAGGCAGTTTAATGGTGCAATCAACCAGGACGTATTGGATATGTTGAATACGAAGTATTTGATCGCCGATGATGATAAAGGCTCGTTGCGGATCCAAAACCGCAGCTCGGCTGCCGGGAACGCCTGGATTGTTAATAGGGTGACGTTTGTTGATAGTGCTGAAGATGAAATGAGGGCTTTGGACGCTTTTAATCCGAAGGATCTAGCCATCGTGCATAGTGAGTTTAAGTCGCTGATCGACTCGACAAAGGTGGGGACCTCTGCCAACTCCAACATCGAATTGGTAAACTATCGTCCAGACCATTTGGTATACGAGTATTCTGCACCTCAGGCTGTGTTAGCTGTTTTTTCAGAAGTGTATTATGACAAGGGCTGGAAAGCTTATGTTGATGGGGAAGAGATACCCTATTTCAGAGCTAATTACGTGTTGAGAGCAGCCCAACTGCCGGGAGGGAACCATACCGTTGAATTCAAATTTGAGCCGCGATCGTACTATATGGGAGAAAATATATCACTGGCGGCTTCTGCAATTTTGGTGCTTGCCTTTGGCTTCGCAGTATGGAGGAGGCGAAAAGAGAATGCGTAGCTAATCGTTTGTTCTTTTATTCTTAAGATAGTACCAGCCTAGCCTTGCGGCGATAACGGCGTGATGAACAAGGTTGGGGACGAAGCCATAATATTCGGTGAATATTTCAAAACGTTCCATAAGACTTTGACGATGTCTTTTCTTGGACATGCCGCCGACTAGGTATTTGGCTACGTAGAGATGGGTATTTACAATATTTTTTGCTTTCTGAGCAGCTTTTAAAATCCAGTCGATATCAGCACTGAGCTTGTAGTACTCATCGTAAGGTTCGGTAATGGATCGGCGAATGTAGATAGCCTGGTGGCTGATGGTCATTCCATACTTAAAACTCTGCCAAGTGAAATTTTCCGGTGTTTTATGCCGGCGTCTTCCTAGACTCTGCCAGTTTGAATCGAACATTTCTGTCTCGCCATAATAGATATCCGCATCCGGCGAGGTAGCGAAAACTTTTTCCACGGTGGTGTGATCATAGATCTCATCGCCTGAGTTCATAAAGAGGATATAATCACCACTTGCCATCGCTAGACCTTTGTTCATCGCATTATAGATGCCTTCGTCTGCTTCGCTAACCCATTTGCTGATGTATTGCTGATGTCTTTTAATGATGTCTACAGTTCCATCGGTAGATCCTCCGTCAATAATGATATATTCGATATTGCGGTAGCTTTGTTGGGTTACGGACAAAATGGTACGTTCAATATCCTTTACATTGTTATATACAACGGTGATGACAGTAAGACGAGGACGGAAATCGTGAGGCATACGTAACAGTTTTGAAGCGTAAAATTACTCGCTTTGAATGAATTTTTCCCAAAACTGGGGCTCATATTTTTCCCAAGCATGACATGTGAATGGTAAGGTCTGTTCAATAAGCTGATATGATCTACTGGGTTCCATCTCAAATGCGAATCGCAAAGCATGAATGGGTTTGGGTTTTTTAAAAGGAACGAGTAAGGACCAAAGCATGTCTTCGTTCTTCGGAAAAAATTTGAAAACGAAACTTAGCCAAGGTGCCCAGCGAAGGTGACTTTGTACGTTCCGGAGGGATACACCGCCATTTCCAACTTTATTCTTTAAGAGAGGGCCTAGATTGATAAAAGGTTTCTTTGTAGTCGCTGGAGGGGCCTCTAACCAAGGCGCTCCGATATAGTCGAATCCCTGTTGACACCAATCAAGAAGTTCGTCCCGGAAGACCCACGCATCTAGTTGATATATTAGGATATAGTTGTAGTCCGTGAACTTTGAATAAAAGTGGCGGTGAAGCAGGAGTTCCGAATAGCCTTTAACAGATTCAAAGAAACGATGGTCGAATGTAATTACTTTGAGCGGACGACCGGCGAGTTGCTTATAAATCGTACTATCCAACTGGTGGGGCGTGACTAGGCAGATAGGATGAGTTCCCAATATTTGTATGCACTGTTGAAACGACCGTTGTTCCGCCCGTGTTGGTTGTGATTTATAGATGGGTATGGCGACTGCTGCTGTGGTCATATTAGTCGAAATATTGATGCCATTTGTTGACAAAGAACTTTTTGGCACGCTTGAAAAGGCTGCCTTTTCGGTGCTTGAAAAAGTATTTAATAGCCGCTAAGGCTTCCGGGTTCTCTTCAATCTGGTCAGGGAACGTTTGAAAGATCTTCTTCGATATACTAACTTGATAGGTATCCTCGATAATGGAATGGACGCCTGTGCCGTCATGGCCGATATTCTCGATCAACGATTCGTGGGGATGGAGCACCAGTCCGTTATTTAGAAAAACGGAAGCATACCAGCGAATCGACCACGAGTCATTTTTACCGTTTTTAAAATCTATAAACTGCTTCCAATAATTCATACTGCCGTCGACCGTAAAGGATTTGATTTTCCTTTTGTCGAATTGCCGGTATAGGGTATCGATATCGGGTTCGAAATGCTTCCACGCCCGCTCCCATGTTGCCCAGCCCCAGCTGGTAGTAGCCCGAAAGAAGAACGTCTCAGGCAGCTCTTCTGCTTGTTTTAGCGGGAACATATATCCGCTGATTTGCATGACCTGTTCCTCGTCTTGATATTTACGAAGCGCTGCGTTGAAGTATTTGAGCGTATAAGGCGATGTTAAGAGATCATCTTCTAAAACGATTACTTTACCATAAGATTTGACCAGTTCACTAACACCATCGATAATATTTGCAGCTAGGCCTAAATTATCTTTTCGCTCGATGATCTTAATCGACTTGAAGCCCTCAATATCCTTGATTAACTCCCGCGTTTCATTGACCTCCTCCTCGTCTTGTTGGTTGGCTGCTGCATCAGAGAATATAAACAAGCGAGACTCATCAGCGAGTAAGTTTCGTTTCAGAAAGGCGAGCGTCCTGCGCGTATGCTGCGGTCTGTTGTATACAAATAAAGCGATGGGAGCTAAGTGAGTCATTGTTCTTTCTGTTTAATTCTCTATACGAGTGGAATTGCGAATTTAAGAGTTATAAGTCAGTATTTTATTTTTTTACGGGATTAGCTTATTTTTTCTACATTTGGTTTTGCATATTCTTTGTAAACACGATAAACATATGAAATCTTTGCGGAAAGCGATTCGTTCGATTGTAATGATCCCGGTAAACATTATTCAGTTTCTAAGTTTAAAGTCGCAGATCAAAAAGAATAACGGCTTGCTGCAAATCATTATCGGCTCCGCGAAGACGAAGTATGAAAACTGGTTAGCTACTAATATTGAGTGCCTCAATATATTAAAAGTAAGTTCGTTTGAAAGCCTATTGGGTGAAAAGCGAGTAGATCGCTTCCTTGCAGAACATGTTTTTGAGCATATTCGTTACGATGATGCGATTGTCGGACTTAAGAACTGTAATCGCTTTATGAAACCAGGAGGGACGATTCGGATTGCTGTGCCTGACGGCTTTCACCCTAATCCGGATTATATTGACATGGTAAAACCAGGTGGATATGGCTGGGGCTCTGACGATCATAAATTGCTTTATACATACGAAAGTCTGAGCCGTGTATTGGAAGAAGCGGGTTTTAAAGTCCGTTTATTGGAGTATTACGATGAAGCAGGAGAATTTCACTACAACGATTGGAAGAGCGAAGATGGGCATGTGATGAGGTCGATGCGCTACGACAAGCGCTTTCATGAGCCTTTGGGCTATTCTTCATTGATTATTGACGGTATAAAAAGTGAGTAAATTTGAAAAATAAACTTTCACCTTTTAGCTTATTGAATCCAGGGAAACTGAAAGTACTCCTATCATTGGGTGTAAAAGGTTATTTAGCAGATAGGGGTTGGTTCGATGCCTATCGTACTAAATCCGCTATCGATGAAAATGGGAAAGCAATTCCGTGGGTGACGTATTCCTTTATAGATTTTATTGGGGATCGTATTAGCAAGGAGCACGATGTGTTTGAATTTGGTTCTGGTAATTCAACTCGTTTTTATGCGGCGCGGGCCAAGTCGGTGGTTTCGGTAGAGCATGATCAGGGATGGTTTGAACAGAGCTCAAAATTAAACTTGCCGAATGTGGACATGATTCAATGTGATTTGCAGCCGGGCGGAGACTATAGTCGTTCTGCTACACGGACGGGCAAACGCTTTCATATTATTATTGTCGATGGACGTGACCGAGTAAATTGCTGTAAAAACGCGCTTGATGCATTGACGGATGATGGAATTGTGGTGTTAGACGATTCAGAAAGAGCGAAATACAAGCAGGCCTTTTACTTTTTTGAAAGCAATGGTTTTAAACACTTGCCTTTTACAGGGATGGCTCCGGGGGCTATTATCTCTAAATGCACGAGTATCTTCTATAGACCGTCTAATTGTTTGGGTATCTAAAATGATTCATTGCTTTATTTTCTTAGCTGAATATCCTCTTGAAAAATGAAATTTGAAAGATTGATTTAAGCATCATGATGCCCTGTTGCCGAGTTTTAGGGATTAAGATGATGTAGAAAGTGGATATACCATAGGCGATTAGCGACGCCCAAGCTGCTCCCTTAATGCCGTAGAGGGGGATCCACCAAATATTAAGGATGATATTGACTATGGCTCCGGCGGCGGTCCGACTTAGTGACAATTTGGTGTAGCCTTCTGCTATTAAATACTGGCCACTGGCACTTCCTAAGAAAACGAAGACGCCCGCCCAGATGTGAATTGCGAGAACGTCAGCACCTCCTCCTCGTACATAGTCAGCGCTGTAAAGCAATTGATAGATCCACGGTGCGGCGAAGGTCACGACGATTGCGATACCCAAACTGATGAAAGACATGAGGTCATATAGATTTTGCAGGCGATGGATATATCGTTTGGAATCATCTTTTCGGGCATTCATGATTGCTGGGAACAGGGCGCTTACTGCGGCCACGGGGATAAAGTACCAACTCTCACTCAGACTAACGACCGTCGAGTAAACTCCCAAAGCACCGTTGCCTAGGTAACTACTAATCATCACTTGGTCAATCTTCATATAAAGGGATACCAAGATTGCTGAGAACGCTAAGGGCCAAGCCTTTCTGAATAAGTCGATCGCAACACCGCGGCTAAAAGTCCACTGAAATATAGATTCAGAGCTTTTTGAATACATCAGAATGTAGCCGGCTGCTAGGAATATCGCATCAGCTAGGAGTGCGTACACAAAATAGGTTAAAGGTGCTTGTGTGACGATTAAACCAATCTTTAACAGGGCCGATATTAGGTTCCCGACGATCTGTACGATCATGATCTTCTTCCCTTGCACTTGCGATTGGAAATAACTGTCGATTATATTGATGGACTGGATGATACAAACGAAAGAAACGATGATGATGAATTCAAAAGGAATTCCAAGATTGGGACTGGAAAAATTAATCACAAGGAAATACGAGAGATAGATTAACGGCAACACGAGGAGCCCCGCCAGCAGTCGCATACCGAATGCAGTTCCCAACAAGGTGTTCTTGGCTTGCGGCCGGTGTAATAATTCGCGTGTCACGTAGCTATCTAAACCCAGAGCAGAAGCAGCCATAAAGAAGGTAATAATGGCCATGGGAAAATTGAGCATGCCGTTTTGTTCGCTCCCCAGGAAGTTGGCCACAGCAATGCCGGTAAACATTTTAATGAGTAAGCTTCCGATACGGGCTAGCATTAACCAGCTTGTGTTTTTAAAATATTTCTCAAAAGCTTGAGGGTCAAAGCCTGGGAGCGTAGGTAGCTTCATGAAACAAACCTAATAAAAAATAGTAAATGTATTGGGAAAATATATTTTAATCTGTTTTTGGATTACGAAAGTATTCGCTACCTTTGCAGTCCTTAATTTTAAGGAGCATTATATATTATTCATATTTAAAAGAAAAGCAAGTGAATACGTTAAGTTACAAAACTGTCTCAGCCAACAAGCAGACCATTAACAAAGAATGGATTGTCGTTGATGCCGAAGGTGAGATTTTGGGGCGCTTGTCTTCTGAGATCGCTAAGATCATTAGAGGAAAACACAAGCCGACGTTCACCCCAAACGTAGACTGCGGAGATAACGTGATCGTTATTAATGCAGACAAAGTTAGATTGACTGGTGATAAACTAGAAGACAAAGTTTATACGTCTTATACTGGTTATCCAGGAGGTCAACGTTTTATTTCTCCCAAGGAATTGTTGGCGAAACACCCAACACGCGTTGTAGAAAAAGCAATTCGTGGAATGTTGCCTAAAAACAGATTAGGTCGCGCTTTATTCAAGAACCTTTATGTGTATGCTGGTAATGAGCATCCTCATGCGGCTCAAAATCCTAAAACAGTTAAATTCTAAGGAGAAAAGAAATGTCAGTTACAAACACTTCAGGAAGAAGAAAAACAGCTGTAGCGCGTATCTATTTGAGCGCGGGCAGCGGAACAATTACCGTAAACGGTAAAGATTATAAAGAGTATTTCCCAACATTGCCATTGCAGTACATCGTAACTCAGAGTATTGAGGTTGCTGGTGTAGCTGGAAATCATGATGTTAAAGTTAACGTTGCAGGTGGTGGAATTAAAGGCCAAGCAGAAGCGGTACGTTTAGCGATTGCTAAAGCTTTGGTTGAATTAGACCCGGAAGTTAAATCAGCATTACGTGCCAAAGGATTGGTAACTCGTGACGACCGTATGGTTGAGCGTAAGAAACCAGGGCGCGCAAAAGCTCGTAAGAAATTTCAATTTAGTAAACGTTAAAAGGAGGACCAAACAATGGCAAGAACAACATATCAGGACTTACTGGATGCAGGTGTACATTTTGGGCACCTTACTCGTAAATGGGATCCGAAAATGGCTAAGTACATTTTCATGGAGCGTAACGGCATCCACATCATCGATTTAAATAAAACTTTAGTAAAATTAGAAGAAGCTGCGTCGGCAATAAAACAGATTGTGAAATCTGGTCGTAAAGTTTTGTTTGTTGCGACAAAGAAACAAGCAAAGGAGATTATCGCAGAAGAAGCAAGGGCAGCTAATATGCCTTTTGTAACCGAGCGTTGGTTAGGTGGAATGCTTACAAACTTTGCTACAGTACGCAAATCGATCAAGAAAATGTCGAATATCGACAAAATGACAAAAGATGGTACATACGATGTTTTGTCCAAAAAGGAAAAATTAATGATTCAGCGTGAAAGAATCAAATTGGAATCACTTCTTGGTGGTATTGCTGATTTGAATCGTTTGCCGGCTGCTTTGTTTATTGTTGATGTTAAGAAAGAGCATATTGCAGTGAGCGAAGCGATGAAATTGAATATTCCTACTTTCGGTTTAGTAGATACTAATTCGGATCCGTCGAATATCGATTTCCCGATTCCAGCGAATGATGATGCTTCAAAATCCATTTCTTTAATTGCTCACATTATTGGAAAAGCAATTCAAGAAGGTTTAGATGAGCGCAAACGCGATAAAGAAGAGGAAGCTGAAAAAGAAGCAGCGGCTGCGAAAGCGCAAATTGACAACGCGAAAGAGGAATCAGCAAAGGACGACAAGAAAGAGTCATCTGCTAAACGTCCGCGTAAATCTGCAAGTCAAGATAAGTCTGAAACTGTTGAATCATCAGTAGAGGATAAAAAGGATTAAGTTTTATATTGTGGGTTGTTGATTATGTGTGTAGCGTTTTTGTAAACACTTAATCGACGACCCATAATTATTTTATAATAAATTAAAAAGAAAAGAAATGTCTACAGTACAAATTTCTGCATCAGACGTAAATAGACTGCGCCAACAGACGGGTGCTGGTATGATGGATTGTAAAAAAGCATTGGTTGAATCAAACGGTGATTTTGATCAGGCGGTTGACTACCTTCGTAAAAAAGGAGCAAAAGTTGCGGCTAATCGTCAGGATCGTGAATCAAACGAAGGTGTGGTAATTGCTAAGACGACGACTGATGGGAAAAGAGGTGTTGTTGTTGAGGTGAATTGCGAGACTGACTTTGTTGCAAAGAATGAAGACTTTATAGCATTTGCCGAACGTATTGCTGAGGTTGCCATTCAGGAGAACCCTTCGAGCCTAGATGGATTAAAGGCATTAAGCATTGACGGTACTGCAATCAACGATTTGATTGTTGAGCAAACCGGTAAAATAGGCGAGCGTATTGATGTTTCTAACTATGAAGTTGTAGAAGCTGAAAAGGTTGTTCCATATATCCACGGAAACTACCGTATCGGTGTGTTGGTAGGCTTGAGTCAAGAGGTTGAAGGTGCTGACGATGCAGGAAGAGACGTAGCAATGCAGATTGCAGCTATGAATCCTTCAGCAATTGATAAGGATGGTGTGGATGAGGCGACGGTTCAACGTGAGCTAGAAATTGCAAAAGAGCAAATTCGTGCTGAAGGAAAACCAGAAGCTATGTTGGATAAAATTGCTCAAGGTAAGCTAAACAAGTTTTTTAAAGAAAACACTTTGTTGCACCAAGAGTTCGTAAAGGATCCGTCAAAAAGCGTTAGCCAGTTTTTGGGTAGCGTATCTAAAGACTTGACCGTGACTTCGTTTAAGCGTGTTCAATTAGGCGCGTAAGCATAAGAAACTAATTAAAAAAGCCCTGTCTTCTAACCGAGACAGGGCTTTTTTTGTGCCTTTGTGTCTAAAGCGATGCCAGTGTCGAAAGGTTTTGCTATATTTAATGCCATTTTTCATTTTAGAGGAGTAGAATTAATAGTTGAAAGAACTAAGACGATGACGAAAGCATATAAAGGGGGCCATGAGAGTAGATAGTAGCAAACCCTTTAAATTAGTTTATTCTTTATGTAAGCACGAGTTCTTAGGATATTTGGTGGAACCGCATGTGGTACAGATAAATCAAGACGGTAGCCTGTCTTTGACCTACAATCGTCTTTTTACCAACACGGCCAAGGAATATAGTAAAAGCTTTGATGAAGGCGATTGGGATTTGATACGCTTGTGCGAGGAGATTGAGCAAGGCCAAATAATCAAGCGTTTTTATAAAAGAAGTATACGTCCTTCTGAGTATTTTAGTGGCGTTTTCGACGAAGATCTTTATGCGGTGATACGACCAAAGATTGAAGAAAAATTGCTTCGTATTTTCGATTTACTTCGTGGAAGGCCGTTTTATCTGATGAGTAAAGAAGGGTGGCCGGTTGAGACTCCGATTAACTTTGCTGAGCATCGGGTATCCGTATTGTTCCATTTTAGACGTTCGGAACACGAGTTACGCTATTTCCCTACCTTAAAGTACGATGGATACCGAATTGAATTTATGTACAAAGGCGCCGAGATCATTACGAATGAACCCGCGGGATTATTGTTGGAGAATACACTTTATTTCTTCGAGAAGAATATTGAAGGTAGAAAGCTAGCGCCGTTTCTAAATAGGCGATTTATTTCTATTCCTCGCTCGGCAGAACAGAATTATGTTAAAAAGTTTATCGCCCCTTTAATTGAGCGCTATCACGTTTATGCCGAGGGGTTCGATATTAAAACTATTCAATATCAAGCGATACCCGTCATTGAATTCCAGTACCATTCTGAGAATCATTATGATTTGAGATTGAAGTTTAAATATGGCGATTATCTCTTCTCGGAGATTGCCAGTAAACCAATAAGTGTTAAACTTACGTATACCCCGGATGACGATCGCTACATTTTTTATAGGATAAAGCGGTCAATAGGCTGGGAGCAAGGTAAACTATTAGGCCTTGAAAGTTTAGGTTTGCAACGGAAAAGATCTTCTTCGAATCAATTGGAATTGCTTTCAGACGAAACTGAACAAAGCAGTTTGCTGGACTGGCTAAATAACCACATAGATGAGTTGAGAGATGAGGGTTTCGAGGTCATTCAAAAAAAGTCTGATAAAAGGTATGTTTTTGCCAAGATGGAATTGAACCTCGAGGTGGAAGAGGGAATTGATTGGTTTGATATTAAGGCGATCGTTCGCTTCGGTGAATACAGTATTCCTTTTGTAAAATTGAAGAAACATATCTTAAATCACCAACGGGAGTTTACGCTCCCCTCAGGTGAGGTAGCGATTATTCCAGAGCATTGGTTCAGTCAGTTTAACGACTTGTTTTATTTTGCCGAGAGCGATGAGCAATTACGTTTGCAGAAGCAGCATGTAGGTGTTATAAATGGCCTTGATGAGACTGAGATCACTGGGCTGAGCATGAAACGGAAGATGGCAAAACTGTCGCAATTTGAAACACTGGAAGATATCGGAGAGCCGCAATTGTTCAAGGGCACGCTTCGACCCTATCAGAAGGCAGGCTACAATTGGTTTTGGTTTTTAAAGCAATACCAATTCGGAGGATGTTTGGCTGATGATATGGGCCTTGGGAAAACGGTTCAGACCTTAGCTCTTCTGCAGAAAGAAAAGGAAAATGCTCAGGAATTGGGAACAACAAAAACTTCATTAATCGTGATGCCGACTTCTTTGATCTATAATTGGTTGAAAGAAGCAGAACGATTTGCTCCTGACTTGCGAATACTAAACCATACCGGCACATTGAGGGGTAAGTCGGCTTCAATCTTTGCGGACTATGACGTAGTTATAAGTACGTATGGAATTGCTAGGATAGACACCGATTTACTTGAAGACTTTTTCTTTCATTATATTATCCTGGATGAAAGTCAAAATATCAAGAATGTTGGGTCGAAAGCCTTTAAGGCTATTCAGCGTTTGAGATGTTCGCACCGTTTAATCTTGAGCGGGACTCCCATCGAAAATACGGTTGCCGATTTATGGTCACAGATGTCTTTCGCCAATCCAGGTCTTTTGGGAAGTTATTCATTCTTTAAACGTGAATTCGTGACGCCAATCGAGAAAAAGAAAGATGAAGCGGTCGCCAAACGCTTACAGGCGCTCATCAAACCCTTCGTTCTTCGTAGAACAAAAGATCAGGTTGCAAAAGAACTTCCCGAAAAATCAGAAAAGGTGTTTTATTGCGGGATGACTGAAGAGCAGAGCGCATATTACGACCGGGTGAAGGCTGAATATCGAAATCTTATGCTCAAGCAAATAGAAGAGGGTTTGTTTAAAAAGAGCGGTATTCAGGTGATTAAGGGCTTGAGCCAACTCCGACAGCTTGCTAATCATCCGAGGATGATTGATGAAGATTACAAAGAGGCATCGGGGAAGTTTGAAAGTGTTATCCAAACGCTGGAAAGTGTTTTATTGCGAGGACACAAGGTGCTTATATTCTCCCAATTTGTGAAACAAATGAAAATATATGCCGATTATTTCGCCAAACAGGGAATTACGTTCTCTTATTTAGATGGTGCTACTCAGAACAGACAAGACGTAATAGAAGAGTATCGGACGAACGAAAGTATTAAGGTGTTTTTGATATCGATCAAAGCAGGCGGGGTAGGACTGAACCTAACGGAAGCAGATTATGTTTTTATACTCGATCCGTGGTGGAATCCCGCCGTGGAGATGCAGGCAGTCGACCGAACGCACCGAATCGGTCAAACTAAAAAGGTGTTTATCTACAAGTTTATTACTCGAGATTCTGTGGAAGAGAAGATATTGGCACTTCAGCGAAATAAGCAAATGCTGGCAACGTCACTTATCCGCGTCGAAGAGAGTTTCGTTAAGTCGCTTACAGAAGAAGATATCGCGGAGCTGCTGAGCTAATACTAACTGTTAAAAAGGTGTGCAGATATAACCTTTTTTTATTTTAATTGTTGAATCAGAAGGTGATCAATAATTGTATATTTGCGCAATGACCAAAGAAAATATTCAGGACTTGAGGGATCGAACTGCTTCCCTGAGGAGGCATCTTTGACATCGACAAGAAGAAAGAAGAACTCCATAAAGATCAAAGTTTAACATTAACGCCAAGCTTTTGGGATGATCCTAAAGCAGCTGAACAGGTGATGTCTGCTATTCAGGGCCGAAAGGTGTGGACTGATGCTTACGATGAGCTTGCAACGCTTATCGAAGATGTATCGGTAATGCACGAGTTTTTCCAATCGGGTGATGCAAGTGAAGAAGAATTGGATGAAACGTATGCAAAAGCAATAGAGGCTCTGGAGGAATTGGAGTTTAAAAATATGCTCAGCGCTGACGAAGATCAATTTAGCGCTATTCTGCAGATAACTGCGGGTGCTGGTGGAACAGAGAGTTGCGACTGGGCTGAGATGCTCATGCGTATGTATCTGATGTGGGGCTCTAACAACGGCTATAAGGTAAGTGAACAAGATTATCAGGCGGGAGATGTAGCTGGCATAAAAACCGTAACACTTCAATTTGACGGCAGTTTCCCCTACGGCTATTTGAAGGGTGAAACCGGCGTACACCGTTTGGTTCGCATCTCGCCTTTTGATTCAAATGCAAAAAGACATACTTCGTTTGCCTCCGTATATGTTTACCCATTGATCGATGACAAAATTGAGATCGAGGTGAAAGACTCGGAAATCGACTGGGATACCTTTCGTTCTGGAGGAGCCGGCGGTCAAAATGTGAATAAAGTAGAAACGGCTGTTCGCTTGCATCATAAACCGTCTGGTATTATTATCAAAAACCAAGAGTCACGATCTCAATTGCAGAATAAGGAAAATGCGTTGCGTTTACTTAAATCGCAATTATACGAAATTGAGATGCGAAAAAAGATGGAAGCAACGGCGGCCATCGAGGGTAGCAAGAAAAAGATAGAATGGGGCTCCCAAATCCGCAACTATGTATTACACCCCTATAAATTGGTGAAAGATCTGCGTACCAATTACGAAACATCCAACACACAGTCGGTGTTGGATGGTGAAATCAACGATTTCTTAAAGGCTTACTTAATGGAATTTGGGAGCGATTAATTAAAACTCATTCTTCCACATCATGCTTTCTACTGGTCGCGTCGTCTTACGGTTGTACTTAGCGTTCCCCTTCGTGTTATAGAACGTTTGTACATCGCCTTCCACAGCAAAGTATATTAACTGGCCAATAGGCATACCGGCGTATACACGAACCGGTTGTGTCACGGATATCTCGAGTGTCCATGTATTGCAAAAGCCGACGTCTCCTTTTCCGGCAGTGGCATGGATATCGATTCCGAGTCGCCCAGTACTAGATTTACCTTCCAGAAACGGCACATGGCGGTAGGTTTCGGTATATTCAACAGTTACACCTAAATATAACGTATTAGGTTCTAAGACCAGTCCCTCTTTGGGAATCTCAAAATGAATAACCTCATTGTGTTCTTTTGCATCTAATACCCGGTTTTTATAGGTTGCAAGGTATCGACCTAGATGGACATCGTATGAGTTGGTTCCAAGACAACTACGATCGAAAGGCTCTATGACAATATGCCCACTTTCGATTTCTTCCAAAATTCTTTTATCAGATAAAATCATGTGGTAAAATTATAAAATATCACGTGCTATTCGCCTATTTAATGAAAATAAAGCTGCTTAAATAAGCATGGGACTCTTAATTTAAAGGATTAGTTCGTAATTTGTGATATTAAACATGATTTTGAGATAAGTATAACAGATGCCGATACGTTTTATCAAAGAGATAGAAGATGGTAGTACCCTAGCTTTGTGGTATATCGACGAAGATGAGGTGGTGTTGAAGAAGGGCTTAAAGATGAGTGAAGTCGAAGAAAGAGAGTTGTCTAATATACGCGCACCCTATGGACGGATTCGATGGCTTGCAGTTAGAAGAGCTCTTAACAGCCTCTTCTCACAAGATATTACGGAATGTCTTAAGGATGAACATGGGAAACCATTTGTGAAGGATTTCGATGGTTACATATCGTTGAGTCACTCGAATGAATACGCCATTGCGATTATGCATCCAAAGCATCCGGTGGGTGTTGATATCGAGATCGTTCAACCTAAGATTAAACGTATTAAGCGAAAATTCATGACGGATAAGGAGCTTTCATTCATTCAGGAGGAGCATGAGATCGAACAATTGTATGCCTGCTGGTGCGCCAAAGAATCGATCTTCAAATGGCAGGGAAGGAAAGGGATTTCCTTAAAACAAAACATAGACATTGTTCCTTTTGAATATCAACACGAAGGGCAGCTGCAAGCGCGCTTGAATACGTCAGAAGGAAGTCAATTATTAACTGTAGAATACGAAAAGCTAGAGGGGTATTTTCTTGCTTATGTTTCTAATCCGTAATTTTGGAAGTCTAAATGATCGGTAATGCAAAATAAAGAAGTTATTTTTCAAGATTGGGGTTTGGTAGATTATGAGGAGTCGTGGAACCGACAGGAAACTCTTTTTTCGGAAACGGTAGCTTTGAAAATAGCGAACCGGACACACGAGCAACCAACGGCAACGAAAAATTATTTGATTTTTGTAGAACACCCGCACGTTTACACACTCGGTAAAAGTGGAAAACCCGAACACTTGTTGCTGGATGAAGACGGACTAAGAAGTAAGCACGCTACCTATTATAAAATTAACCGCGGCGGAGATATTACTTACCATGGACCGGGTCAGATTGTAGGATACCCGATCTTAGATTTAGATAATTTCTTTACAGATATTCATCGTTACTTGCGGACTTTGGAGGAGGCAATTATTTTGACTTTGGCTGATTACGGACTAAAAGCAGATAGATATCCCGGTTATACGGGAGTTTGGCTGGATGCAGACAATGATAAAGCAAGGAAAATCTGTGCAATGGGGGTTCGTAGCAGTCGTTGGGTAACCATGCATGGTTTTGCTTTGAATATCAATTCAGAGCTTGATTATTTTAACAACATCGTACCCTGTGGAATTGAGGATAAAGCTGTGACGTCCCTAGCTACTGAATTGGGCGGTACACAGGACATAAAAGAAGTGAAGAACCGGTTAAAAGGTTATATTGGACAGGTATTTCAGATGAATTTTGTTGAATCACCATGAACACATCAACTATAGTGATTCAACAAAATCGAAATTATTCTTAATACTCCTACCTGTGTACTTTCAGTTGATCGATGATTGCAGGGTTAACTTGATACCTGTCGAGTAATACAGGTACTGGCTTAATACTACGTTTCTTAAACGCTTCTACCAGTCCGAAGTCTGCCTGTCGAGTTTGATTGCGTAATATTGACATTTGTTTCGCTAGAGAAGCGGTCGCTTCAGTCGGATCTATTATACGAAGTGCCGTTAGTATAAGTGGATCTTCTTTTGAACCTATCGGCGATAGAGGCAAATACTCGTATTCGTCAATCTCTTCGTCTGGAATTAAACCATTAACATAATCACCATCCCCATCTTTGTCAGCAAGCTTGACGATAATGGGCTGGATAGCCCAGTCAATTTGACGCGGTTTCCTTTCATCTTCAATGGTGATTGACCCTTCATTCTTGCCGACTGTTGTACCGCCAATATGAATAACATTTACATACGGTGCAAGATTGTGAATGACTAACTCACTTGCAGAAGCGGAATTGTCAGTTGCTAAAACAAAAACCCTTGGCAAATTTAGATTAGCGGCCTTGATTTTAGTTTCAATAGCCTCTGCAGCTGCTATTAATTCATCCTCGCTAGGATTGTCTGGCAAGTTTTTGGATAGAGCCGGATATAGATCGTAGAATCTTTCATCCCGGCTTTGGCCTGCTCGATCAAATTCTTGATTCAAGCGGTCGTTATAATTGTATTTGACAAAAACGTTTTCTTTATTATAATCATCCATAATGAGTGCAGATAGAGCACCTGAGACGGCGATACCTCCGCCTAGATTATAACGAAGATCTAGAATAAGATCACTTATGCCCGCAGATTTGAATTCCGCAAACACGTCAAATACTTCGTCAACTTTATTATTTAAGAAACGGTTGTAGAAAATATAACCGACTTTCTTACCATTTGTTGAGGTAATTATTGAATGATAATGTACGGATGGTTCATCAACTTTTGCTGATGTTAATGTGACAATTTTATCTGTTGTCGTCAATACGTTCCCTTCCAGAGTGGCTAAGGTAATATTAAAGGATTCTCCTGATGAATACGGTTCTAATACATCCCCGTAATTTCCAACCGTCATCTCAGTACCATCCACTCTGGTGAAGATATCTCCTCTTTCTAGATCGACTTGGTCAGCTGGTGAACCCGGAATAATGTATTTGACGACAGCAAATACTTTTGTGTCATTTTCGTATGCGAATAACATGATGTTCATCCCCGTACTAGTTGAGACACCTTGCATCCCTTCATTTAGTTCATCTGCCTTCTGTATCCACGAAAAGCGATCATCCTCATTCAGAATGGTTTCAAAAAACTTTGGTGGTGTGAGTCCGAAATCCAGATTGTTATCAGTTGGCATCTCATCATTCCAATAGTAATAAACCCGCATCTGTTCGGTAACCCATTCATTAACCTTCTGATTCTTGGCTGATTGGTCACCTGGTTCATCCTCCTCGCCGGGTAGTTCTTCTTCTTCAGGTGGAGGAGGGGCTGTTTTTTCACACGAAGCGAAGCTGATCGCGATACCTATCAATAATATCGGGATATATCTTTTTATAAGTGTAAGATAACTTACTTTCATTATATCAAATTTAGTTGACCCAAAAGTAATAAAAAACTTATAGTTATTTATTAACATTCAGGTAGGCTTAGCGGGATATTAATTGCTAAACCACCATCTGACGTTTCTTTGTACTTTGAGCTCATGTCCTGAGCCGTTTGCCACATAGTTTTTACTACGTTGTCCAAACTGACAATAGTTTTATCAGGATCTGTTTTTAAAGCAAGCTGCGACGCCGTAATTGCCTTGATGGCGCCCATGGTATTTCGTTCGATGCAAGGAATCTGTACAAGTCCACCAATTGGATCACAAGTTAGGCCTAAATGGTGTTCCATAGCGATCTCAGCTGCTATTAATACCTGGGCTTGTGTGCCTCCCAAGCATTCGGTCAATGCAGCGGCAGCCATGGAGGAGGATACTCCGATTTCTGCCTGACAGCCGCCCATTGCGGCTGATATGGTAGATCTCTTCTTAAAAATACTACCTATTTCCGCTGCAGTCGCTAAGAAATGAAGAACCTCTTCTTCTTCTATATCGTGATGAAAGACACTGAAATACAAGGCAACTGCAGGGATAACACCCGCTGCGCCATTGGTAGGTGCCGTGACGACACGACCAAAAGATGCGTTTTCTTCATTCACAGCCAATGCGAAACAACTTACCCAATCAAGCGTATATTTAAAGTCGCTTCCCCCTGATCGGATCGCTTCTACCCACGATTGGTAATCATGGTAAGACTTGCCATTTAAGAGTTTTTTGTTGAGTTTAGCAGCTCGTCGTGTAACTGATAAACCGCCTGGCAGAACTCCCTCGGTATGACATCCGCGATACACACAATCCTTCATGACCTCAAAAATGGCCAGCATCTGAGCACGGGTTTCTTCTTCACTTCGCCAAGCCGTCTCATTCTCTAATACGATATCAGAAATGCTAAGCCCAGTCCGAATACACCAACCTAATAATTCATTTGCATTTTCAATAGGAAATGCTAGGTCAATCTGATTGTTTGAATCAAGCACTTCATTTTCCTGCGTCACAAAGCCTCCACCTACTGAATAATAGGTTTCCGTTACTGCTTTGCCTGTTGTTAAGAACGCCTGAAAGGTGAGCGCATTCGGATGAAAAGGGAGACTCTCTGTAAAATGAAAAACTATATCGTCTTTAAAAGAGAAAGGTATCGTCTGTTTTCCACCAAGTGAGATTTTTTTATTGCTTTTTATATATTCGATGGTCGGATTAATCTGGTTCACATCAATAGTAACCGGATCGTCACCATTAATACCAAGGGCAACAGCTATATCAGTCCCATGGCCGTGTCCTGTTTTCGCCAGAGAGCCGTAAAGATGTATTTGTAGCTGTTCGACGTTTCTCAACAAATCCTCTTCTTCTAATCGTACCAAAAAGCGCTGCGCAGCACGCCAGGGTCCCAAGGTATGGGAACTGGATGGTCCGACACCGATTTTCAAGATATCAAAAACCGAAATCTGTTCCTTTTCCATTCTTTATCGCTAATAATCAGTTTATTTTAATTGCAAAAATACAGATTATAAACTCACATCCGAAGCTTTATCTTTGCGGGGTATACAATTAAAATTATTAACTTGAAACATAGATTCCGAGCTATGAGAAAAATTCTTCTTTTATTCTTCTTTTTACATCTTTGTTCAATTAGTTCTGCGCAGTTATATAGAGAGTATTTGCTGAGCGACTGGGTTTTTAAATCCACGGAATCTAAATATTGGTTGCCCGCACAGGTTCCGGGAAATTCTGTAGATGATCTCTTGCTGAATGGGAAGACATCGGTAAATAAAGCTGATACAACCTGGCAATATCGAACAACTTTCATTGCCGACAAACAAATCATGTCAAGAGATTTTGTGGAATTGTTATTTGAAGGTCTCGATACACGCGCGACGGTTTATCTGAATCAGGAAAAAATATTAGAAGCTAACAATATGTTTCGTTCCTGGTCAGTTCCGGTCAAGCCTTGGTTGAAAGAAGGAGATAACGAATTACTAATCGAATTTGAAGCTGACGATTATACGCCGTCGCTTCGTAAAGCTTTTTATCATTACGACAGTGGACTTTCCCTTATCCCTGCAGGGATATGGAAGCCAATTATACTGGAGTCATGGAATGACTATCGTCTGGATGATGTGAGCTATAAAGTCGAGGAAATCAAAGATAAGGTTGCTTATTTAGATGCGTCGATCGAGTTCAGAACCGCCCAGAACTTAGCTGTAGATATCGAAATATATGACGAAGTATCTGGTAGAACATTTGCGCGAGAGAACATCACATTCGATAAAGACAGCCATCGAATGGATATTCCTTTTACGATAAGAAGACCTAAATTATGGTGGCCAAAAGCGTTAGGTAAGCCCAATCTTTATAAAATAGGAGTGCGTGTGAAGGGTGCCGATAATGAACAAACATTGGGTAAGCGGATCGGTATCCGAACTATTCAGGTTGATGGGGCTAGTCGAAATGATTTACGTATCTCTATAAACGACAAACCGGTCTTGGTCAAACAGACAGATTATAGACCTTTCTTAATTAATATAAGTAGTCAGAACACGACCGATTATGAAGCAATATTTAAAGTTGTAGAGTCACTCGGCAAGACGATGGTCCGCGTATTAGGTGTCGGAGTTTATGAAAATGAGTATTTTTATGACTTAGCTGATGTACATGGCATCATGATTTTGCAAGATTTCATGTTCGTTCCCACCGATTACCCAAAGACCGAAAGTTTTCTGAAGAATGTGAAAACAGAGGCTTTGGAAAATATCAAATCATTGCAACATCATCCGTCAATTGTCGCTTGGGGCGGCGTCATGGCTGATGACCTTAATCCGGAAGATGAATCATCAGCAGGTATTAATGCTGTGTTAAAAGAATCATTGAAACAGATAAATCCTTCATATATCTTTCTACCAGAATAATAATTGATACGCTATGCCTTTTACTTATGCATAAAAAAAGGGAGCCATTCGAATAGCTCCCTTTTTTTAGTATAGAGTGTTTGATTACATCATTCCACCCATGCCGCCTCCCATTGGAGGAGCACCTGCAGCGCCGCCTTTATCTTCTTCCGGCTCGTCTGCTAATACTACTTCCGTAGTAAGTAACATAGCCGCAATCGAAGCAGCATTCTCTAAAGCTACACGAGAAACTTTAGTTGGATCGATAACACCTGCACCGATTAAGTTCTCATAAACATCGTTGCGTGCGTTATATCCATAGTCTTCTTTTCCTTCTCTAACTTTTTGAACGACGATTGAGCCTTCTACACCTGCGTTATTGCAGATTTGACGTAGTGGTTCTTCGATTGCACGTTTGATAATATTGATGCCTGTAGTTTCGTCTTCGTTTTCGCCTTTCAGATCAGCTAAGGCTTCAATAGAGCGAATGAAAGCAACACCACCGCCAGCAACGATACCTTCTTCAACTGCTGCGCGAGTTGCATGTAAAGCATCATCTACACGGTCTTTCTTTTCTTTCATTTCAACTTCTGTAGCTGCACCAACGTACAATACTGCTACACCTCCCGCTAACTTAGCAAGACGTTCTTGAAGTTTTTCACGATCATAATCAGAAGTAGTGCTTTCTATTTGAGCTTTAATTTGATTAACACGTGCTTTAATCTCATCGGTTGAACCTGAACCGTTAATCATCGTCGTGTTGTCTTTGTCGATAACTACCTTTTCAGCTTGTCCTAGAGATTCTAATTCAGCATTTTCTAATTTGAAACCTCTTTCTTCAGAGATTACTGTACCGCCGGTTAGAATTGCGATATCTTCCAACATAGCCTTTCTGCGATCTCCAAAACCCGGAGCTTTTACAGCAGCTACTTTTAGCGAACCGCGAATCTTGTTAACAACTAATGTTGCTAAAGCTTCGCCGTCTAAGTCTTCCGCGATAATCAACAATGGTTTTCCAGTTTGAACTTGTTTTTCCAATATAGGAAGAAGCTCTTTCATATTGCTAATCTTCTTGTCGTAGATTAAGATATATGGGCTTTCTAATTCAACTTCCATTTTATCTGTATCGGTAACAAAGTACGGAGATAAGTAACCTCTGTCAAATTGCATACCTTCCACAGTTTTCACTTCTGTCTCAGTACCTTTAGCTTCTTCAACGGTGATAACACCGTCTTTACCAACTTTATTCATTGCTTCAGCAATCAATGTACCGATTACTTCATCATTGTTTGCAGAGATAGAAGCAACTTGCTTGATTTTGTTGTTGTCTTCTCCTACAGTTTGTGATTGAGATTGAAGACTGTTTACGACAGCAGATACTGCTTTATCAATGCCACGCTTTAAGTCCATCGGATTTGCACCAGCAGCAACATTTTTAATTCCTGCCGTTACGATAGCCTGGGCCAATACCGTTGCAGTTGTAGTACCGTCACCTGCTTGATCAGCTGTTTTCGAGGCTACTTCTTTGACCATCTGAGCACCCATATTTTCCATCGGCTCTTTCAAGTCGATTTCTTTGGCTACTGTTACACCGTCTTTCGTGATTGCTGGAGAACCGAATTTCTTTTCAATGATTACGTTACGACCTTTTGGCCCCAACGTTACCTTTACTGCATTAGCAAGTGTGTCTACACCTTTTTTAAGTGCATCACGTGCATCAATATTATATTTTACTTCTTTTGCCATTATATTTTATTTGTATGATAATTCTTGATTATAAAACCGATCCAATGATTAAAGTACTGCGTAAATGTCTGATTCGCGCATGATTAAATACTCTTTTCCTTCATAAGTAATTTCGGTGCCTGCATACTTTCCGTAAAGTATCTGGTCGCCTACTTTTACGGTTAATGGTTCATCAACTTTCCCTGTGCCGACAGCCACTACAGTACCATGTTGAGGTTTTTCTTTTGCAGTGTCTGGGATGTAAATTCCTGAAGCGGTTTTTTCCTCAGCAGGAGCGGCTTCTACTACCACTCTGTCTCCGATAGGTTTAATGCTTAATGCCATAATTATTCTATTAAAATTTAGTGTTAATACTTTTGTAAAGTTTTCTACTGGGTGATATTCAGTAACTATGCCAAAGTGATTTGGGGCGATAAACTGACACTTTCTATGTAAAAATGTCAGGGTCTTCCAACAAAAAAAGGGATGAATTTATTTTTCATCCCTTTTTGTTAGTCTTTTATGTCAATTAATTTGTTGTGTCGGCTGGACTTTCCGGGGTAACCGGTGTTGTGTTCAAATCCGGTGCTGGTGTCGTTGGCACTGTTGTCGGCTGGATTTGGTCTCCTAAGCCTGAGCCCGTACCGCTACCGCCGCCCAAAGGCATCGTTACATTGATCAACAATGAAATTACCATAATTGCAATTACAAGGATCCATGTCCCTTTCTCTAAAATATCTCCAGTGCGTTTAACGCCCATTAAATTGTTCGACCCGGCAAACTGAGATGCTAAACCACCTCCTTTAGGATTTTGTATCAGTACTACAAATACCAGTAGCGCACAAGCAATTATGATCAGGGTAATGAATAAGTAAAACATTGTATGATAGTTAATTTAAATTTTTTGATTCAATAGTTCAATTTGCCCCGCAAAATAAAGACTTTTTTCGGGATATTTCAAACTTAATTTTTTATAGGTGTCAATGGCTTTGTGATAGAGTCCCTGTTCGGCATAAATTTTTGCTAGGGTTTCGGAAACAAAACCCGAATCATCTTCAGCGCTTCTTCTCGCTTTATTTTCTAGATTTATCTTTTCAGCAGACGGAGGCTTGATCTGTGGTTCCTCTTTTATAAACCTTTCGATAATTGGGTCTTCTTTTCTTGGAACTTGGAACGGTTTAGCTTTACCGTCAAATTGTTCGCTCAATTTTGACTCTGGGTTTTGTAAGCTGAAAATATGTTCGCGTATTTGTTGATCTAAAGGGTTGTCGAGTTTATTGCTTTCAGGAATTCTATCTTCAGACTGTCTGCTCGAAGTGTAGGGTTGATTAGATTCTGCGTATTCATTCCTCATTTTTTGCAACCACCATACATAGGAATACGGCATCCAATCGTCAATATATCTGCTGGGCGTTTGATTGTCAGCGCTGTCTGTTTTTTGTGCAAGCTGCCGATGTTCGGAGCTAGGTTGTTGTGCTTGCGTGGTATCATTTTTTTCGGACAAATCTGATTTTTCGTCCTCCTTAGTTTGAAAAACATATGCACGGTATTTCGCTGTGTCTGAGCTGAATATAGCCCCATGCTGATATCGGTCTTTCGCGTCGGAGCTATTTTCAATAATCCCTAAACGAGCATGTAAAAACCAAAGAGCATTGACGTAGGGATATTTATCAATGAGCTTTTTTATATCGCTTGATTTCGCCGAGTCTTGGTTTGTGAACGACAATTGAAAGAGTTCCTGTTTTGCTATTTTACCATCCATTTTTCCTTGCTTTAATCATTTCGAATTTACCAATTCGCGAACGCACGATTAAAGATATCCTCTGTGAGCATATCGTTGATGCTTTTAATTAGCTGAGGTTCCTGCGCCTGAATAGGACCTGCTGTCGTCGAAAAATCCTCAAATCGACTAAACGATTGTTCGAAATTTAACTTCGGATCTAAGCGATTCTTATAAGTTACCGTTACCGTTATCGTAAGTCGGTTCAAGCCGGCACGGTCATTCCCTTGTACAGCTGTTGGTGTAATGCTATAGCCGGTTATCCTGCCTTGAAATGCAGCGTCTGCATCGGTACGAACCATGCTTAACCGTGATTGATTTCTGATTCGTGTCTTCAACGCCTCTGTAAATTCTTGACTAAGGTAAGTCACGACGATAGGTGCTGTATTTTCGAAAAAGTCAACGCTTACCGTATTCATCTCGGCGGGTATAGAAGCTCCTGTAAAGCTGTATATGCCGCATGAAAGATGCGATCCCATTGCAATGCAACATATTAGGAAAATCTGTTTAAACTTCTTTAGTGGCTTAAGACGCATTTAGTTTAAATTTAAGTCTTTTATTTTTCGATACAGCGTTCGTTCAGATATCCCCAATTCCTGTGCGGCTAATTTACGTTTTCCCTTATGTTTCTTTAATGCTTTTTTAATCAGATCAGACTCCTTGTCCACCAACGAAAGCGATTCTTCAATTTCCTCGGCTTCTTCGGTAATATTTACATCTTCATCGCTTTCCCTTTTTGCTTGATGTATCGTTAGGGTAGAGGATGGGCCAAGTTCATTTTGCGAATGGGCGGTATCCCGATAAAGCTGATTGATATACGGCGAATGTTCATCGATCGTGGATGCATTCACTCCGTTGTTTACAATACCCAATACTAGCTTCTTCAGCTCCATCATGTCTTTCTTCATATCAAAGAGTACCTTGTAAAGGAGGTCTCTTTCTGAAAAATCGTCACTCTTGTTATGCCCCAAAGTCGTCGGCAGTGAAGTCCTTTCTTCCGCAGGGAGGTATTTTCTCAAGGCCTCTGCATTTACGTTCCTGTCTTTTTCAAGTACGGCGACTTGCTCAGCTATGTTTTTTAGCTGCCTTACGTTCCCCGGCCAATTATACTGTATTAACAGAGACTGTGCATCGTCAGTCAGCTGTACATTCGGACTGCGGTACTTAAAAGTGAAATCCGATATAAATTTCCGGAACAGCAGATGAATGTCCTCTTTTCGTTCCCTTAATGACGGTATTTTTAATGGAACGGTATTTAAACGATAGTAAAGATCTTCTCTGAATTTACCTTTCTCTACCGCATTAAATACGTCAACATTGGTTGCCGCAATTACACGGACATCTGTTTTCTGAACTTTTGAAGAGCCGACACGAATGTATTCACCAGACTCCAATACTCGTAATAAACGGGCTTGGGTATTAAGGGGCAGCTCGGCCACTTCATCAAGAAAAATAGTTCCGCCGTTTACGGCTTCAAAATAGCCTTTCCTCGCTTCATGTGCACCCGTAAAGGATCCTTTTTCATGTCCAAATAATTCAGAGTCGATGGTGCCTTCTGGAATTGCCCCACAGTTTACGGCAATAAAGGTCCCATGTTTTCGAGCACTTAGCTGGTGGATAATATGTGAAAATACCTCTTTTCCGCTTCCACTCTCGCCAGTGATGAGTACCGATATGTCGGTCGGTGCCACTTGTCTCGCAATATCAATTGCTCGGTTCAGTAAGGGAGAGTTCCCTATAATACCAAACCTATTTTTTATATCTTGTATATCCATTTGACTAATCTATAATTCTTCCTATCAATGTAGCTGAAGTACAGGTTTCGCCAATTACATTTACGTAATCTCCAATTTTATATGATCCTTTTGGAAAAACAACCATCGCGTTCTGATCATTCCTGCCACAATAATCTTGGTCTGATTTTTTTGAATAACCCTCTATCAAAACTCGGTGTACTTTCCCAATTTGATTTTCTAGCCTGAATAAGCTATGCCCACGTTGTTTGTGCACTATTTCTGTGAGGCGACGTTTCTTAACTTCCTCTGGAACATCATCTTCGTATCGTTTAGCTGCCAAGGTTCCAGGTCGTTCCGAGTATGTAAACATATATGCGTAATCATACTGCACTAAATCCATAATAGATAACGTATCCTGATGATCCTCCTCAGTTTCTGTACAAAAACCAGATATGATGTCTGTAGATATCCCACAATCAGGTATGATTCGGCGAATGGCATTAATACGATCTATATACCATTCCCTGCTATAGGTACGGTTCATCAGTTCTAACACACGCGAGTTCCCAGATTGGATTGGTAAGTGAATATAATTACATATGTTCGGGTACTTTGCAATGGTATGGAGAACTTCGTCGGTAATATCTTTTGGGTGGGAAGTAGAAAAACGCACTCTCAACAAAGGGCTCACATCTGCAACCAATGCCAAGAGCTTTGCAAAATTGACGATTTCTTCGTCATTTTCACCTTTATGTTTATATGAATCCACATTTTGCCCCAATAAAGTTACTTCACGATAACCAGCTTCAAACAGATCCTTCGCTTCTTTGACGATGGATTCCGGATCTCTGCTACGTTCCCGTCCGCGCGTAAATGGCACAACGCAGAATGAACACATATTGTCGCAACCACGCATGATCGAAATAAAGGCCGTGATGCCATTTGAGTTTAAACGAACCGGACTAATGTCAGCGTAGGTCTCTTCTCTGGAAAGAAGAACGTTCACTGAGCGGTTCCCATCTTCAACTTTGGCGATTAAATTTGGCAAATCGCGATAAGCATCAGGACCTACTACTAAATCTACCAATTTCTCTTCTTCCAGGAATTTAGACTTTAGCCGCTCTGCCATACAACCTAGAACACCGACAATCATGCCTGGATTTTCGCGTTTGGCTCGCTTAAAATCTCCCAAGCGAGTACGAACACGTTGCTCTGCGTTTTCGCGGATCGAACAGGTATTGATAAAGACAACATCAGCATCATTATAATAACCCGTCGTTTCAAAACCGTTGTCTAATAAAATAGAAGCCACGATTTCACTGTCCGAAAAATTCATTTGGCAGCCGTAACTCTCAATATAAAGTTTCCTCCTCCCTTTACCTGGCTCTTTTTCTAAAAGAAGCGCTTCGCCTTGGCGAGCTTCATCATGTACTTTTGATTGGATAGGTGATTCTAACATTTACTTCTAATTTCAAACGACAAAGATACAAAAAAAAGACGAAAATGACAGTTTGTCAGGTAACGATTATTTTATTTTACCCTCAGCTAACTATTCAAGGCTTTGATTGTTACTATAGCCAAGTAGTGTAGGTTTTAAAAATTAAGATAACCTGACTCACGCACTTATTAAAGGAACATCTATGAATAAAATGAATACCCACAGCCATAAGAGAAATAAATGGAGAAAGCTGGTAATTTGGTTCGGAATCGTGCTTGGGGTTATTGTAATAGCCTTAGTAATTGGCGGTTTTATGCTTCAGAATAGCATGCCTGAAAAGCTCAAAGAACGGGTGGCTAAAGAAAGCAACGGTGTTTATCAACTGAACTTCACCGATATGAACGTAAGTTTGTTGAGAGGTGCAGTCACATTAGAGAATGTCAGCTTATTGCCAGACACAGCAGCATATTTTCATTCCGCCGACAGCAGTCGTTCTGCCAGCCTTTTTGAAGTCGACCTGAACTCTCTCTCCATTTCTGGGGTGAATGTGCTGAAGTTGCTTTTTAAAAAAGAAATACAACTTTCTACCATAACACTCAACCGTCCCAATTTGACCCTCTTGTCGATGCGGGATACAGTCGACCGTAACGAGGTTGAGAAAACCTTGTATGATAAAATGCCGGATTTCCTCAAGGAAACCGAAATAGAATTGCTTCGAGTGAATGAGCTTTCTTTTGTCGAACAAAAAGGTGGAGATACCACTGAAAGGGGAGGACGTTTATCGGGCCTGTCTTTCGCGTTGGAGTCAATCTATATCGATTCATTGCGAACTAGTGATACAACCGCATTTTGGTTCTGCGACGATGTGCGAATCGATAGTCGGAACGTTAAATACGAATCGGCCGATGGTATGTATATTTTCGACATAGCGTCTGTCCAATCTTCACTAAAAGACGGTTTTCTCAATATTTCGAATTTTAAACTCACACCACAATATCCAGAGATCGAGTTTTCGCAGCGATTGGGGACAGAAGGTGACCGCTACCAAATTGTCGTTGAAGATATTAAAGCGAGCGAAATAAATTTCAAAGATTTAGAACTGAATGAGGTGTTGAAGTTATCAACGTTGAGTTTGGAAGATGCTGAACTACGAATATTTAATAATAAAACCCTTCCCGAAAGTGGTAAGATAAAGGCGGAGAATTTTCCAAATATAGCCATGAAGCGCCTTGGACTGCCAACAACGATTGATACACTGCTGATGAAAAACTTCGCTGTTTATTATAAGGAGATGAGTCCCAAATCTGAGAAAGCGGGTACGGTATTCTTTACCAACTTGTACGGTACACTTAGAAACGTAACGAATGATAGTAGCCGATGGGAGTCTGATTCTTGGTGCAGGTCTGACTTTAAGACTAATTTTATGGGTAAAGTGCCGTTAAAGGTCAATTTAAACCTCAATATGGCTGATAAGGATGGTGAGTTCAATTATAAGGGGTCTCTGGGCAAAGGAAACGCGAAACTGTTTAATCAGTTCGCTGAACCTCTCGGATTAGCAAGAATTGAAAAGGGTGTTATTAATCAAGTTACTTTTTCCATTAACGCCAATCGCTACGGTTCATCAGGAACAGTGCAAGCATTGTATGATAATATAGAGATTAGTCTCTTGGATAAAGACGGTAATGTATTAAAGAAGAAGGGCTTCCTTTCGTTTTTAGCAAATTCGCTTATTGTTAAGAATAGTAACCCTCGTAAAGAGGGAGAGGAGCCAATATCCGCAGAAATATCTCATTTACACCCGCAAGACAAATCATTTTTTAATTTGATGTGGAAGAGTATTTATGCTGGATTAAAGGTAAATTTAGGCATTCCAGATTTATAGCAAACTATATGAATAAAGCTTTAAAAATCGTCCTCGCGATATTCTTATTTATTATCATCGCCGTTTTGGCTGGGTCTTGGTATTTAAGTAAACATTGGCGGCCGATCCTCAATGAACGTCTACAGGTGTTGGTAAGTTCGTCATCTGATAGCCTATATACCCTGACTTATGACGATTTGGAGTTTAGTTGGTACCGTGGTTATGCATCTCTGACCAATGTGGCTTTGAAGCCGAATCAGGCAGTATTCGACAGGATGAAAGCTGATAGTTTAGCACCGGATAATCAATACTCGATTCAGGTCGGCTTGGTTGAAATAAAGAATTTTCATCCAAGTCGATTATATCGACAACAAAAGCTCAATATCGATGATATTATATTGGTGGATCCAGTAGTTTCAGTTATCAATGAAACCATGCCCAAAAAAGATACAATCGAAGTTAAAGATCAACGAACGTTGTATCAAAAAATATCGAAGCTATTGAAAGAGATTCGGGTTGATAATTTTAACGTCAATAACCTGACACTTACCTATCAGAATAACAATACCGATGATAGTATCACTACTCGTTTGAAAAATATCAACTTACAGGTCAGTGACATCTTACTCGACTCGCTCTCAGGTCAGGATACTTCTCGAATTTACTATTCGAAAGGAGTCCATTTTAAAATGAAAAACTATCGGATAGCCACTCGTGACAGTCTTTATCATGTCAACCTTTCGGATATCGATTTCTCTACGGCGGCGAAAGAACTCAAAATCGACCATGTTGCGTTAGTCCCTCGCTATAATAAAGATGAATTTTATGAAATGGCAGCGAAGCCGACGGAGCGCTTCGAGCTATCATTCGATTCGTTGCTTATTCAGGGAATTGACATACCCCGTTTATTAGAATCCCAGCAGTTTCGGGCAACTAAAATTAGCACATCCGGCGGAGATATGGAGGTGGCCGCCAATACAAATTACCCAAAGCCGGTAACGGATAAAAGAGGGAAGGACCCTCATCAACAGATTTTAAAATTGGCCTGGAATATCGGAGTAGACACCCTTCATCTTAGCAATATGAATATCGTTTACGAAGAGCTTAGTAAGGTAACACAACAGAGAGGGAAGATCTCTTTCAATAATTCCGAGATTTCCTTATACAACATAACGAACGATTCACTCTTGCTCAGTCGCTCCCCCCATCTAAAAGCGGAAGTGCGAACAAAGTTTATGAATGCGGCATCGTTAGATGTTCATTTTGATTTTAATATGTTATCGGAGATAGGCGCCTTCCAATATCATGGAAAGCTGGGTGCAATGAATGGGCGGGTGCTAAATCAAGTATTGAAACCATTGGCGCAAATTGAAATCAATTCCGCAGATATACGGTCTTTAGCGTTCAACTTTAAAATAGATCAGCGTAAATCAGTTGGAACGGTCGACTTCCGGTATGATAATTTGAAAGTCAAGTTATTGATGCTAGAAGATAAAGGAGCCATCATTTCTAAAAGAAAATTGGCTTCATCACTTGCTACCACCGTTATCATTAATAGTAGTAACCCCGATGGGATAGGGAAGTATACACGCGGAAATGTGTATTACAATCGGCCTCAGTCTTATGCATTCTTTAAAATTATCTGGAAAAGCCTTTTTCAGGGCATAAAAACAAGTGCCGGTGTCAGTGAAGAGCGAGAAGCTAAATTAAAAAATACTGCCAAAGACACGAAACGCGCCGCAAAAAAGGTAGGCTCCTTTATAAAGGGAATTTTCAAAAAGAAAGAAGAGTAGAATTTAGTGCTTAATCAAGCACTAAATTCCAGCCAAATTCATCTTCGATGCGACCGTAACGCAAATCGTTCAGATAGGCAAGTACTTTATTGGAGAAAGCGCGGGTTGCCGGATCACTTAATTTGTAAACCTTCCCTTCATGCCCTATTTCAACTATTGGTGTTAAAGTTGCCGCCGTCCCCGCCGCAAATGCTTCGGTGACTGATCCATCCTCAATTCCATTGATCAGTTCCTCTATAGATACTTTCCTTGATTCGGTTTTCAAACCCCATTTCTTGGCGATATCCATAATGCTCAAGCGTGTAATTCCACGTAAGATAGTTTCAGAAGAAGGTGTTATCAGCGTGTCGTCCATAATGAAGAGCAAGTTGGCTGTTCCCGCTTCTTCTATATAGGCGTGTTCTTTCGCATCGGTCCACATCAGTTGATCGAAACCTTCTTCCTGCGCTAAGCGAGTCGGATGAAGCGATAATGCGTAGTTGCCAGCATTTTTTGAAAAACCAACACCGCCTTCTGCTGCACGTGTAAAATGGGTTTCAATCTTAACTCGTAAAGGCTTATTATAATAGGCGCCGACCGGACTCGTGATGATTAGGAACTTGTAACTGGCAGAAGGGTGTACCCCAAGGGCAGCCTCAGTTGCAAACATATACGGACGAATATAAAGTGACGTACCTGGATTTTTAGGAACCCAATCTCTATCTGTTCTAATCAGCTCTTTCATGCCTTCAAGAAAAATTTCTTCCGGCACTTCCGGCATTTCAAGTCGCGCAGCCGACTTGTTAAAGCGGATATGATTTTGGTCTGGACGAAAAATGCTGATCTGTCCATTCTCCAGGCTATAAGCTTTAATCCCTTCAAAGATTGCTTGTCCATAATGCAAAGCAGATGCCGCAGGGCTCAAAGACAGGTTCTCGTAAGGAACGACCTTCACACTTTGCCAGCTACCGTTGTCATATTCTGCCAACAACATGTGGTCTGACATGATTTTTCCAAAATTAAGATTTTCAAAATCTACTTGAGCTAAACGCGAATTTTGAGTTTGCTCAACGGCTATAGAATGCACTTTTTCCACGATAAACGTTGTTTAAATATTTATGTGCAATTTACAAAAAAAGAACAATTAACATTTAGAATATTTGTTTTTTAGGTTTTTGCCATTATATATGTACTTTTGATTTCAACGTTATATAATTTAAAACTCAAAAAAATAAGATACAATGAATAAAAAAGCACTATTATGCTCGTTAGCAGCATTGCCATTCATGGCATTTGCTCAACAAAGCTTTACAATAAAAGGACAGCTGGGATCTATCTCTTCCCCTGCCAAGGCTTACCTTCTTTACTCAAACGAAGGAGAGAGGATAACGGATTCAGCAACCATTGAAAATGGTACGTTCACTTTTTCAGGTACGGTAAATGAGCCAACTTCGGCAACATTAGCTATCGACCCAGACGGTGTAGGAATGAGCCAGTTAAGAGATCCGGATCGTACTACCCTATATTTGGAAGATGGTACGATCACACTAAAAGCAGATAGTTTGGTGGCAGAGGCAGAACTTGGTGGAACTCCGTTGAACGTAGATCAGAAAAAAATGAACGTACGTCTAGACGAGGTAAATGCGAAGCGCCAGCAATTCTTAGCTGATTATGCTGCAGCGAGTGACGAGCAGAAACAAGATCCGGCTTTCGGTGAAAAGATGAATGCTCGCTATGAACTGATCCAGGAGGAAAGAGATGAAGTGCTGAAGCAATTTATTGTCGAAAATCCTAACTCATTACTGAGTTTAGAAGCGTTGATTGATTATGCGGGATACGCACCGGAATTTTCGGAAGTTGACCCACTGTTGTCTGCGCTTTCTCCTGAATTACAACAACATGAAAAAGGGCTTGCTTTAAGAAAGACTTTAGATATTGCTAAAACAGTGGCTATCGGCGCGGTTGCACCTGATTTTACGCAGAATGATCCCGACGGTAAGCCCGTTTCTCTTTCGTCATTCCGTGGCCAATATGTGTTAATTGATTTCTGGGCTAGCTGGTGTGGGCCTTGTCGTCAAGAGAACCCAAACCTGGTTGCTGCCTATCACAAGTTTAAAGATGATAACTTCACTGTATTTGGTGTATCCTTAGATCGCGAAACTGGTAGAGATGCTTGGTTGAAAGCGATCGAAGATGATAAATTAGAATGGACACAAGTATCAGATCTTAAATTTTGGGAAAACGAAGCTGCACAGCTGTATGGTGTACGGGCGATTCCGCAAAACTTCTTAATCGGTCCCGACGGGAAAATTGTTGATAAAAACTTACGGGGTGAAAAGCTTCATACCCGGTTGGCAGAACTGCTAAAGTAAAGTATCCAAATTGTGTCTTGCCCTTCTATGGATGTCAAACAGCAAGGCCCCTCAAAACCAGTGTTCGAGGGACCTTGCTGTTTCATGACGCGACTAGCCAAGTGTTTTAATACTAGCTACGTATCCTAATAGAGCGCTCTAACTAATAGAGCACTCTAAACTTAATGGT
Organism: Albibacterium profundi; assembly: GCF_042159835.1. NCBI lineage: Bacteria > Pseudomonadati > Bacteroidota > Sphingobacteriia > Sphingobacteriales > Sphingobacteriaceae > Albibacterium > Albibacterium profundi. Next base: position 1,458,652 of record NZ_JBBVGT010000002.1, read on the forward strand.
GTGTTCAACCGATTTCAGTTCTTTTAAGACTGTTTTGTCGTATTTTCGGCTAATATCTGTGATAACATAACCCAGCCCTTTCTTCGTCATCAGAAATTGTGCAACAATATTGATGTCGTGATCTCTTAAGATTCCATTAATTCGAGCCATAATTCCCGGAACATTCTCGTGAATATGGATTAGTCGATGCGAATCATTTTTCTGAGGGACATTTAAATTAGGGAAATTCCGACTCATCATCGTGTCACCATTGTTAATAAAGTTAGCCATACGGCGAGGGATAAAATCAGCATTTTTCCACTTATTCTTCTTATCATCAAAAAGAACAATTCCGCGATTGCGACAAAAATCGCGGTCGATCTGACGTTTACTATTCCCCAAATAACCGATGGTTTTTAATCGTGACGCAGATTCAATCATCTCATTGCTAAGCGATATACCATCTTCCAAGAGAAGCATGCCCACCTCCTTTAAGTCAGCTTCCTCCAAATTTTTCACCGATACTGTCTTGAAACCATCTTTCTCGAAGAAGTGGGCTGCATGTTTAGGGATTGACCCCACAAGTAAACAGATGATTCGGTTTTTGGGATAAGAAATAGCCCGCGGAAGTTGATTGATGTACAAAAATTCATCGAAATTCGGAGCTATATGGTCGGCTTTTGAAGATACTGAATCCCGTTTGATGTTTTCAGTAAACGCATAAAACTTTTCGATCATACCCGACTCTTTTAATTGAAAGTCAGAGTAACCGTCTCCTATTCCATGAATCTCACCTTTCAGCTTAAGTTGTTGAAGTAGTTTTACTTTCCCTCCTTCTTCAGAGAGAGGGTTATTGGCGTCAAAACCGATGATATTCCCGTTCACATCAAAAATGAAGGTATTCGCATACACATTCTCTTCTGCGATATGATAATTTTGAACTACTGGACAAATAAACTCTTTAAAACCACCGGAAACAATCAGCACGTTATCTGCATTTTCTTTGAAAAATTCTTTGTTTCTTGAAAATGACGCAGATACTTTTTTCTTGAGCTTTTTGATAAGCAACTCCAAGTGGTCTTTATTGGCATGCAATAGTTGAAGACGTTTATTTAGGCTCTCGCGAAAGGATAGCCTACCTTCCATTGCCAAGGTCGTAAGTGATTCGATCTCATCGAGGTAGCGCTGCTTATTTGTGTTGTTTTTTAAGGATATTTTTGCTAATTCATCTAGTGCCTCTACTTGAGTAAAGGTGCTGTCGAAATCGATAATATAACTTGTTTTCATTTAAATAAATATTGACTGAGTCTTTATTCTACTAGTTCCTTTAGAGTTTGTTTCATAGGTTTGAATGTGTAATCAAGGGTTTGGATTATCTTTTCATTGCTATACTGATTTTTTTTCCTCGCGGACCTGACTATGTCTCTGCTAAGTTTCGATTTGCTTAACCTTAACAGGCGAAGAATGTTCTGTATTCGCCATACGACGCCCATCAGAAGCCGACTGGCAGGAACATCAGGTGGGGTGATTTTATGATAATGGGCGTATTGTTCAAACAATTCCTGATAAGTCATATTGGCATTGTTAATCAGGAAGTTCGTCCCTGTTATCTGTGTTTCGCTCATCAATCGTATCATGATGTTAACCAAATCAACTACATCGACAAAGCCCGTACTGCCAGTCGGATAAAACTTTAACCCTTTTTGTAGCCGGGTGAAAATCTGACCACCATTTTTTTTGTCGCCGGCTCCCAATACGATTGTCGGATTGACGATGACTGCATCCAGCCCTTCAGCAATGCCTCTCCACACTTCCCTTTCAGCTTCAAATTTAGAAACGCTATAAGCCGATTTTTTCTTGTCCCATTCCCATTTACTCTTTTCTGTGATCAGTGTATCCTCCTTTTCGTCGCCTAAAGCAGCTACTGAACTGACATGCAGAAGTCTAGTTTTTTTAGCAAGGCAAAGATTAACAATATGCGTTGTACCTTCAACATTTATTTTTTGCAAGAGATTTCGGTCGGCCGTATCGAAAGACACCAAGCCAGCACAATGGTATACCTGACTTACATTCGTAAAAACGTCTTCAAGCGCAAAATAGTCTGTGATATCTGCATCAAACCAGAAAAGGTTCTTTTTATAGAGCAGCGTCTGGGGAATAGTGGATTCCTTCCGTTTGATAGCTAAAACAGAATTACCTGTTTGAAGTAATTTTTCAATCAGAAGAGAGCCTATAAAACCTGTGCCGCCCGTTACTAATATCACATTAAATATTTTTGAAAAATCAATTCAATTTGTTATTCGCTTTCAAAAGTAAGCTATTAAATGGATATTTGCAGGAATTATTCATTATCGCCTATTATATATCATTATTTAAACGTCAATATGTCTCTAATCGATTTTTTTAGCCCCGTAAGAAGCAAGGAAATATTAGCAAATGCAGACTTGCTAAACACTCAATACGGTAAGATAATAGAGATCTATGAAGAGGAATTTCCTAATCTTGTTAATGTCGATATAGCAATTATTGGAGTGATGGACGATCGGAAGGCGATCAACAATAAGGGTTGTTCAGCAGCACCGGATGCATTTCGGAAACAGTTCTATAAATTACATCAAGGAGATTACAAAACAAAGATAGTCGATTTAGGTAATATACAACCGGGTCACTCTGTAACGGATACTTATGCAGCGTTGCGGGTAGTAACAACGGAGCTGATAAAGAAAAATATCGTCCCAGTTATAATCGGAGGAGGCCAGGATCTGACCTATGCTCAATATCTGGCTTATGAGAAGCTAGAACAACGTGTTGATTTAGTCGTTATCGACTCTTCATTCGATTTACAAGAGGATGAGGTTGAGGTGTCTGAAACAACATCACGATCCTATCTGAATAAGGTAATGTTACACCAACCCAATTATCTATTTAATTTTAGTAATATCGGCTACCAGACTTATTTCGTAAACCAAGATAGTTTAGCTGTCTTTGAACAGCTTTACTTCGACGTTTACCGTTTAGGAACCTTCTCGGGTAAAATTGAAAAGGCAGAGCCTGTACTCCGCAATGCCGATATGATCAGCTTTGATATGGGGGCTATACGTTCTTCCGATGCCTTTGCCAATGGCAATGCGACACCCAACGGATTTTATGGGGAAGAAGCCTGTCAGATAGCTCGTTATGCAGGGATGAGTGATAAACTAACTTCCATTGGCTTTTATGAATTCAATCCAGAACATGATCGCAACGGTCAAACTGCCATTTTACTTTCCCAGATGATCTGGTACTTCATTGAAGGCTACTACCAACGGAAGAAAGATTTTCCTTTGCAACCTAAATCGGCCTATATCATCTATCATACAGCGCTGAAGGCGGATGATCATGAAGTTGTCTTCGTGAAAAGCAAAAAATCCGATCGTTGGTGGATGCAGGTGCCCTACCCCAATACGAAGTCTGTGAACGAGCGTTATCATCTCGTGCCTTGCAGCTACGAAGATTACCAGACCGCTATCGATGGCGAAATGCCTGACCTTTGGTGGAGAACCTATCAGAAACTGACGTTCTAAATAACAAGTACTATCAATCGATTTTCTAACTTTATTCTTATGAAAAACATCCACCTGTCACTTGTCCTGCTAGTACTTTTCTCTCTTTTTAGCTTAGAAATAATCCATGCTCAAGAAGCAAAGGAAAAGAAAATCTTAAAAGTTCTTACATATAACGTTCATCATGCGAATCCCCCGAGCAAAGAGGGCTTTATTGATTTACCCGCGATTGCCAAGGTAATCAAGCAGAGTGGTGCAGATTTAGTTGCCTTGCAAGAGATCGACGTTGACACCGAACGTTCCGGAAAAGGGATTAATCAAGCTGCAGAGCTAGGACGTATGACCGGCATGAACCACTTTTTTGTAAAGGGTATTAATTATGAAGGGGGAGAATACGGTATAGCGATTTTGTCGCGATTTAAGATCTTAGAAAAAGATAGCTTGCGTTTGCCTATGAAAGACGGTGTTCGCGGCGAACCGAGGGTATTGGCCTTAACTACCATTAGTCCCACGAAAGGTAAGAAGATCGTATTTGCTAGTACACATCTCGACTTGAATCCCGAAACAAGAATATTGCAAGCCGAGGCAATTACGAACTATCTTAAACAACTCAAATATCCAGCTATCTTGGGAGGCGATTTCAATGCAATACCTGGGACTGCGGAAATTGATATCTTCGATCAATATTTGACGCGGAGCAGCGTCCCAAACGGCTTTACCATTCCGGTAACTAACCCTCAACGCGAAATCGATTTTATCATGTTTAAGCCTAAAAGTCGCTTCAAGGTGCACAAACATTTGATAATCGACGAGCAGTATGCCTCGGACCACCTACCCGTATACGTAGAGTTTCTATATTAACTAGCACTTATCTGATGTATGCTCCATTAAACGCAATGAAGGTCTTAAATTATCAAGTGTTTGATTATGCGTCAAGGGAGTCAGACCACTTTCCAGTTGTTGCAACTTTTGAAATAAAATAAAAATATGAATACTAACAAACCGACCCGGCGTAGTTTTTTGCAGATAGCAGGTGCATCTACGGTGGCATCCCTAATTTCACCGCTAGATATTTTCGCCGAATCAGAGCGCGCGGTTGTTCAAAGCGAAACTAGCTTTGGTGCACCATATCTGCAAAACTTGAATCCGACAGAGGTGTCGGTCTTCGTTGTTGACACAAAGGATTCAGTAACTTGGGTTGAATTGGATGAAGGTGATGAAAAACGAAAAATTGTAAATAAAAGCGACGGGTTTTTAGAAGCGGGTAGAGGGCCAAAATCTTTTAAAATCGATGGCCTAGTTCCGGGCAAAGAATATAGGTATGCCGTTTACCGGAAGGAAATAATTGTTTTTAAACCTTATGATCTCCAATACGGGGAGCCGAGAAAGACAAAAGATTATACGTTTAGAACACCTCTGCCATCTGCTCAGACGGTTTCATGCTTGATTATGAATGATATTCACGATCGACCCCATTCTTTTTCACAATTGATGTCGCTTAATAAGGAACCTTATGAGTTCGTAGTTTTCAACGGTGATACCTTCGATTATCAAACAGATGAGAGACAGTTAATCGACCATCTGTTTCAGCCGGTGAGCGAACTGTTTGCCGCAGACAAACCGATGCTGATGATCCGGGGAAATCACGAGACACGTGGAAAATATGCACGCGATTTCAAGGATTATTTTAGCTATCCCAACGGTCAGTATTATTTTAACTTCCAGCAGGGTCCGGTGCATTTTATTGTGTTGGATACGGGTGAGGATAAACCTGATGACGCTGAAGTTTATGGAGGTATCGTAGACTTTGATGAATTCCGAAGAGAACAGGCACTTTGGTTAGAGAACGTGATGACAAGTAAGGCTTACAGACAGTCACCTTTCAAGGTTGTTTTAATGCATATACCTCCCTTCCATTCGGGCGATTGGCATGGGACGATGCATTGTAGAGAACTCTTTGCGCCTCTTTTTGAAAAATATAATGTAGATGTAGTTATTTCCGGTCATACGCATCGCTATGGAATTCATAAGCCAAACGATGAGCATAGTTTTCCGATCGTTATCGGCGGAGGACCTAAAGAAGGGCAACGGACGATTATACATCTGTCTGCAAACCAATCGCAGTTGTCAATAAATATGAAGGATGACACTGGAACAACGGTTGGCGAACTTACTATATAAGATACGATGAACATGACGAAGATTAAGCTTTTCTTTTCTTTCTTTCTTTTGTTGGCAACTGGCGATTTGAGAGCGCAGGAAGTGGCCACTCCTTTGGAAACCCCGAATGACAGTTTAGCTGTTTTTCACCCATATATTGAATCTGCTAATTGGAAGGTGTCGAAAATAGCTAATGGTGTGACATGGAAGTATTTCCATTTTGATGACCTTTATGCTTCTAAACAGTTTATCACCATTATCGAGGTGGACCCTAGTAAGAATATTGCGGTTGGTATGCCGTATATAACGAAAGGCTTTATGAAGACAAGTAAAGCAGCGGTAGAGGAAAATGCTATCGCTGCAGTTAACGGGAGCTTTTTTGATACGAAAGTAGGAGGGTCAACGGTGTTTCTAAGAAAGAATGGCGAGATTATCAATCTAACAAGAGGCAAATTTACTCACTATCGTGAGGAAGCAGGCTTTTCAATTGATAAGGATGGAACTGTATCCATTGTTAAGCGCCCTACAGAAGCTGAGGGCGGCTGGCCGTCGGTCGATGCCTATACCCATTTAGCGTCGGGGCCTTTGTTGGTTTATGATGGTGAAATCATGGATCAATTGGATCAACCCTTCAACACAAATCGCCACCCTAGGACAGCCATCGGTATCACCGCTAACAAGCGAATCATTTGCGTGGTCGTAGACGGAAGGTCATCTGAATCCTATGGAATGTCGACACCCGAATTGGCTAACCTGATGTATGCTTTGGGTTGTGAGCAAGCTATGAACTTAGACGGCGGAGGCTCATCGACTGCATGGGTACGAGGAAAAGGGATAGTTAATCATCCGACGGATAATAAAAAGTTTGATAGTGAAGGCGAGCGTGCAGTCGCCAACGCAATAATCTTTACGGGCGACTAGTACGTCCTGCGAAATACGGCATTCTTCAAACTTTCATCAAAAACAAAAATTATATTTGTTTAACCATGAAAGTGTTAGTAATCGAGGATAATCAAGATCTGGCCAGCAATATCATGTCTTACCTTATGCGTGAAGGCTATGTTTGTGAGTTGGCGAGTGATCAGTATACAGCAATTGATAAGTTGAGTACCTTTCAATATGATTGTATTTTGCTCGATATTATGCTTCCAGATGGGAATGGTCTGGATATCTTGAAACATATCAAAGGGAATAGGATAAAAAGCGGAATTCTTATTATTTCCGCAAAAAATTCCTTGGATGATAAAGTACACGGACTAGAACTTGGGGCCGACGACTATCTGACAAAACCATTTCATTTACCAGAGCTGAATGCGCGATTGAAGGCTATTTATCGCCGCAAATATCTTGAGGGAGATCATCGCATCAACTTTAATGATATATCGATCAATATTGATACGATGGAGGTTTTTGTGAATGAAACGCTGCTGGATCTCACCCGCAAAGAGTATTCACTATTGGTATATTTTATAACCAATCAAAATCGTGTCTTGACGCGTCAGACAATTGCAGAGCATTTGTGGGGCGATTATGCGGATAATCTTCTGAATTTTGATTTTGTGTATCAACACGTCAAAAACTTGAGGAAGAAAATCATTCAAGCAGGTGGTCATGATTATATCGAGACGGTATACGGATTAGGTTATAAGTTTAACAACCATAACAATTCAGGTAGATGAAGTTAATACATAAGTTTACGCTCTTGTATTTGCTCATCACACTGGTTGTGCTCATTATGGGTGGTGTCTTCTCTTATCATGTCATCAAAAAAGAAGTTGATAAAGAACAGACACGCTATCTGAAGCGAAATATAGATTTCACCATGCAGGAGTTGTCGCGAGGCATTTATCCTGATTCGCTATTCCAAAACAAGATGGAGGTTCAGACTTTGGATATGTCAATTCCCGAGATCGAATTCTTCGTGCGAGATACATTGGTATGGCTAAATTATTTGAAAAGATTTGAGCCTCAAGTGAAAGTATCTGCATCCAGGAAAATAGATGATAGGCATTATTATATCTCAACCTACGGTGCTATTGTTGATACCCAAGACATCACAGATGCTGTAGTGACATCAATCGGTGGTATTTTTCTAATTATGCTGATCGTCACGGCCTTGGTTAGTGTTTTAATATCAAGGAAGATTCTCAAGCCGTTCAATCGTACATTAAAAGCGATGCGATCTTTCCGGCTCCGGGAAAAGAAACCTTTATCGTTGATGAGTACGAGCACGAGCGAGTTTAAGCGGCTTAATTTGCTTTTGGAGAATATGACAGAAAAGATGCAAGACGATTATGCAGCTTTAAAAGAATTCTCGGAAAATGCATCGCACGAGCTCCAGACACCTTTGTCAATCATCATGGGGAAGTTGGAGCTACTGATGGACTCGGATATCAGTGACGAGCAAGCAAGATTGATTCACAGCGCGCAAAATGCGGTAGATAAACTGAGTAAGATGGGGCAATCGCTCACACTCCTTACGAAACTTGGAAATCGTGAATTTGAGTCGCCCGGCCCGATCGACTTTTCAACCTTATTAAAGGAATGTCTTTTTGCGTTTCAGGAATTGCTCGAAATGAAATCTTTAATCTTGGAGGAAAATATTGAAGATGGTGTGCTAATAAGTATGCATCCTGTATTAGCGAATATCTTGCTTAATAATCTGATGAGTAATGCCATCCGCCATAATAACCCGAAAGGTGTGATCCGTGTTCGTTTAAACCAGGACCATCTCGAAATAGCGAATACGGGTGAAGCTCTTAGCGGTCCTCCAGAGGAAATGTTTGAGCGTTTTCGCAAAAATGAACCCAATAGTCAGTCCATTGGATTAGGCTTATCGATCGTTAAACAAATCTGTAGCCAAAATGATCTACATATTTGTTACGAATATCGCGCTGGAATGCATGTTCTTCAAATTTCCTTCAAAATGTTATCAAATTCAGCTTAAAGATCAAGGCTAGTTTTGTAGTTATATACTAAAGCAAAAAACTAAATACGATCTTACCATGTCTATCATGTCTCTACATTCATTTAAATTTAAAGCGTTGTTTCTGTTCTTTTCCTTTTTTGTCGGGCAAGTTTACGCTCAGCAGAATGGTTCTATTCGGGGGCAGATTGTTGATGAGGCAAAAGATGGTCTGGAGTTCGTAGCTGTCTCGCTATTAAAATTGCCCGACTCGAGCTTTGTTGAGCACGCTGAAACTGCTGCCAATGGACGCTTTCAGTTTCCTTCTGTGGCTGCAGGAGAGTATGTAATTAAAACAAACTACATCGGTTATAACGAGGAGAAGCGGAATGTAACTGTAAAGGTGGGTGCGAACGAGAATCTCGGTGTTATTAACCTAAGTGTTGATAGTAAGTTATTACAGGAAGTGGTTGTGGAACGGGAGGCGCCAGCTGTGCAATATGAATTAGATCGCACGGTTTTTAATATAACTTCTGATGTCCAGGCCATGAGTGTGAATGCGACTGAAGTATTGGAGCAGATTCCAATGGTAGAGTTGGATGAAGAAGGGACACCGAGCGTTATGGGGCAGAACTTAACTGTATTGATCGACGGCCGACCGTCCCGGATTTACGGTGATAATATTGAAACAGTGTTGAAGCTTATTCCATCTGGCGTAATAGCGAAAGTTGAGGTTATCACAAGTCCTTCGGCAAGGTATACAACGGAGCAAGGAGGGATTGTTCTGAATATTGTAACAAAAAGCGAACGTCTAATTGGTGTTAGCGGAATAGCTACAATGAACGCGACAACGAACAATAATTATTCTCCGTCATTGAACTTGAATATCACCCGAAAGAAAATAGGTTTTAACAACAGCGTGAGTTTCGATTTCGACAAACAGACGTCTGAAAGTAGTATTTATCGAGAAAATAGGGTAGATGATCTATTCTTTACGGATCAACAGCGGACCGGTACAGACATTGACAAAGACTTCTCTTATAACGGTAATCTATTCTATAATGTTAATGATAATAACACAATCGGTATTTTCTTCGGAGTGGGAAAAGACACCGAAGATGAAAATGAAGTATTATTAACACGTTCATATAATGCAGAAGGCGAAGATATCTCAGCCTACCGTCGTGCTATCAACGGAACTGAAGAGTCTTGGCAATATCGCGGAGGGATCGACTATAAGCGTACTTTTGAGAATGAAAATCAGGTATTGGACTTACAGGCTTACTATTCTACGCGGGACGATAAGGAAATAGAGATATTTGATCAGGAAAGTGAATGGGAAGAATTAGAGCATTTACAACATCAAACTTCAGTCAGTGAAGATGAAGGCTTTACTTTCCAGGGCGACTATGTTCATCCTTTTGGCGAGAAGTCGATGTTGGAGGCAGGTATCCGTGCCGATTGGGAGACCGATGCGAACGACTTTACGCCTCTCGAGTTTGATCCTGAATTGGGCGATTACGTTATAGATACAGAATTGCTGAATGATTTTGTTTCGAAAGAGAAGGAGTTCACGGGGTACCTTATGTATCGAAACTCGTTTGACCGATTTAGTTTACAGGCAGGGGCGAGGCTTGAAAAGGCGATCCTGAAGACGGAACAGGAACTGTTGAATCAATCTTATGAGAACAATTTCTTAAACTTGATTCCCACCTTAAATTTAGCTTACCGACTAAAAAATGAAGACAATATCAAATTTAGTTATAGCCGTCGTGTGAATCGGCCTTGGTGGCGTCAATTGAACCCTTTTGTTGATTATTCTAACCCTGAAGATATCCAGTCAGGTAATCCAGATCTAGATCCAGAGTTTATAAACTCATTTGAGGCTAGCTATGGTAAATTCATTAATCAGTTTAATCTTTTTGGTTCCGTATTCTATAGACACAGTAATAATCCTATTCAGCGTGTAAGTACGGTTGATGGTAGCGGGGTAACCCATACAACCTATCAAAACATTGGTACGGAAAACTACTATGGTTTAGAAACGGGAGCGAGCGCGGATATCATACCTCAATGGAATGTACGTTTAAATGTCGGTCTTAGAAAAAATGAGGTTTTGGGATTTGCACGTGAAAATTCACAAATATCGTTTACAGGACGTTTTTCTACATTCTTTCCTATTTGGGCAGGATTCAGGGGCTATGCATTTGTACGCTATCGCGGACCGAGAGCCATTGCACAAGGAAAGATGAAAGGAATGTTGATTAGCGATGCAGGAATTCGTAAATCTTTCTTTGACAAAAAGGCCAATTTCTCAGTGCGTATTTCCGATATTTTCAATCAAAGACAGTTTTCAAGAACCTTGGAACAAGAGAACTTTTTCCAAACAAGTGATTATAGAAGACAGTCACGTTATGTGTCCTTTAGCATCAGTTATATCTTCGGAGGACTGAGAGATAGCGCGGGTGATCGTGATAGGGGCGACGGTTTTGATCAAGGTCCGGGTGGTATGGAACCTGGCATGGAAGATTAACCACAAAAAAGTAATAAAACAGCTAGAAAACAGCTAAATTAGCACATACTAATTTTATAATTTTTCTAAGCTTTATGAAAAGACTATTCACATCCTTATTCCTTTTATTTGTAATTTCCGCATCTGTTATTGCTCAGGAGCTAAAGGTAGCTTCCTATAATGTCAGATATGCTAATACGACAGATACCGGTAATTTATGGCCAGATAGAGCGCCTTATGTCGCGTCGCTGATACAGTTTCATGATTTTGATGTGTTTGGCACACAGGAGGCGTTAAATTCTCAGCTAGTTGATTTAGAAGAGCAGCTTTCCGACTACGCACGCTACGGAGTGGGGCGTGATGATGGGAAAACGAAAGGCGAGCATTCGGCTATTTATTATAAAAAAAATAAATTCACCTTATTAGATAAAGGGGATTTTTGGTTAGCAGAAAATCCTGACGTGCCCGGCAAAGGGTGGGATGCCACCTGTTGCAATCGGATTGTGTCATGGGTAAATCTAAAAGACAACGATTCCGGGAAGGAATTCTTTTTCTTTAGCGCTCACTATGACCATCAAGGGAAGGTGGCGCGACGAGAAAGTAGTAAGTTGGTGCTGAAAAAGATTGCGGCGATGGCTAAGGGCAAGCCTGTGATTTTGGTGGGAGATCTAAATGCCGGTCACGACGCTGAACCGTACAAAATATTACAGGAGTCGGATTTATTAACCGACACATATACCTTAGTTGATAATCCCTATCATAATAATGGAAGCTTCAATGGTTTTAAGACATCGAATAATATGACGATTATCGATCATATTTTTGTGAGCAAAGGAATCGAGGTTACAAAATGGGGGATATTAACTGATACCTATTTTGGGAAATATCCATCTGATCATTTTCCGGTTGTCAGTGTTGTAAAGCTCCCGTAGCTAGTTTCAATCTGCCGCAACGCTATTAAGTGTATGAAGAAGAAAGCTCGATGGATTAAGAATCTATCGAGCTTTTTTTTAAACGCTTACTTATGATGACAAAGCAGAGTAAGGGCGAGATAGCGAACAGTATAAACAGCCAAAAGGCGGCAGATTTTGCGCCTTCTAGTCCCCCTGGGTCATTAATGCCAGCCAAATTGGTTATGATACCGGCTAGGGCCGTGCCGAAGGCTGTAGCAATAAGCTGAATAGAGGTAATAGATGTCGAAGCTTGATCCTCATCGCCGGGCTTAGCTGAGGAGAGAACTAAGCTGAGCAAGTGTGGCCAACCTAAGCCAATACCGATACCTGTCAAGGCCAACCCGGCGCATGTCAGGATAAAGCCGAGGGTGTTTTCTCCAAAGGTAGAGGGTAATAGGAACGCCAACATGAGCATTCCCGAAAGCATACATATGGGGCCCGACCGAACGATATTATAGATGTGTTTCCGATTCGCACCAGCATAGCGAATGGAGGCTGCAGTCCACCCCAAGGAAATAATCACCGTTAAGTACCCAGCTTTGAGTGGGGGGTATTGATGTATTTCTTGAAAAAAGTAGGGGATGTATATTTCCGGGTTCGTGCATAAAATCAATAAAGCCATTGCCGAATACACAACCCCGAGGGTAGAGCGAAGAGAATAAGCTCCGTGTGGTAACAGTCGGTTGACCGAATTTCTTTCGAGCCTGACAACGATTAAAATGAATATGAGAGATAAAAGTAGACCTAAGATATTATAAAGCAGATTGGGCGTTAGGCTACCAAAAGAAAGACAAAGGATAGCGATACTCAGCATTCCGAGCTTCAGAAAAGGTATTTTCGTATTCGCTTTTGCGAATTCGTGCCGTTGAGGAAATATCTTAGTAATAAGAAAGAAGAGTACGATTGAGAAGAGAACAATTGCGCCAAATGCCATTCGCCATACATTAAGCTGTGCGAATATACCACCGATAAAAGGTCCGGATAAAGCTGCTATTCCCCAAATGCCGGAAAGGAGAGCCATCGCCCTAGGCCATACAGCCTTGTCAAAGACCACCCGTACCATTGAATAGGACAAGGCCATTAACAAACCTCCGCCAAAGCCTTGAGCGGTTCTGCCGATAAGCATCATGGACATACTAGGAGCGAATGTACAGGCTAATGTGCCGAGAATAAAGACGACTATGGAGTATTGAAATGCCTTCCGTGGGCCAAACTTGTTTAACAATCTGACGGATAAGAAAGAGCCGAGAATCGATGTGAGCACAAATAAGGTTGAGTTCCACGAATAAAATTCCATTCCACCAATATCGTCAACGACCGACGGCAATATGGTTGTAACTAAATAAATATTGATTGCATGGATACCGAGCCCACCAGCGAGAGCACCAGTTTTAGCTCTATTTTCTTTCGAGAATAATATACTCCAACTATTGTCTGTCATTTATTTTTCGTCTATAAGTATATATCCTGAAAAATACGGTAAAAAAGTTGGCTGCTCCGTATCATTCTTATTATCTATCGTTATTGTTTGTATTAGTAGCTGTACACGATATTTCGCATTTTCAGCATTGAGAGTCATCCAGTCACTGGGGACATCAATTGGTTTTTGCATAATATGCTGGTTGCTCGTCTCTGCGTCAGCAGTTTTTAAGGAATCGTATTTAGAGATCAAGAACTCCCCGAACTGTTCTATAGAGAAGCGTACGCTGTCTCTATCATCAAATACCACATAAAAATCCCGATTGTCAACATAGGATGTATTGATGGTTCCCATGGGTGTATGCTTGTCGTCTGTATTTGAACTGTTTGGCATCCAGAAGATAATATCGAAATTCGTATCTCGGATGTAGTTTTCTCGATTGACAAAGCTTATCATAGCTCTTTCTGACGGATAGCGATCAATAGCAAGCATGGAGAATGCAGTGTCCAATAAAAGGCTCTGTTTTTGAAAATTGGAACTTCGAAGTGAGTCTTGCGCATTTAGAATCTGTGTTTGAACGGAATGGGTGTTCTGTTTTATGAAGGACTCCAGCGAAGTTAGTCCGTGGTAGCGAACTAAATAGTTAACAATCGATATCTTTTCTTCATTTGGATCTTCGGTTTCAATGTTTTTCGACAGACGAGATTGCTGAGATTTTTTTGAAATGCTACTTGCGCTCTGTGGTCCAGTTATGCTCAGGATAGTTGCAATAAAGAGACTGATTGGGATTACTTGGATATTCGGATTTCTTTTTGTGATAAAATAAATCGTAATACACGTGAGCCAGATAGCGAGTACGAAAACGAAATAACGCATTTCCGTGACACCGTAATCCTGAATCCGAACGATAATAGCAACAAATAAAAGAATCAGAAGAGGCAGCATGAACCAAAAGAATAACGTGGAAAATTGATTGATCCATCCCTGTCGCTGTTTTGTACTGATCGGATAAATGAGTAGATATGACAAGATGCCGAAAACAGCGTAGCCCATTATAAGAATAGAAACCATTCCATCAGGAAGCTGCATGTTGAAGGTGATCTTCAATTCGTATACTAACAAAATGGCTAAATAGATAGTTGAGAGGGGCACCAGAACATACTGGGTGAAAATTTTGAGAGCTTTTGGGTATTCGCTTATCTCTGCTATCTTGGTTAAATTAGAAGGAATTCCGTCTAGAAAAAACAAAGTGTTAAAACCAACTCCTATAATTATAAAGAGTTTAAAATAGACGTCACCTTTGAAATCTAATTGAAACAATGATTCAATCGAAAAAAGCGCAACGGCCAGCCCAATATACAAGAGGGCTGAGAATAATATGGACGTAAAAAAACGAAGGAAGAGTGTTTTGTTAAAATTCCAAAATGCTAACTGATTAGAAGTATTTATGTAGGGGCTGCAGGAGACCATTAAGTGTCCCGCTAGTATCAGAAGTATAATTTTGAGCGTGTCAGTTTTAAAATATTCCGGGTAAATAATCAGAGCGGCGCTATAACTGAGAGCAATAAAAAGAAACTGTATACCTAAGCTTACAGGCATGGAAATATTACGACTCTCAGCCAATAATGCGATTGATAAAGACGTCGTGAAAGCGACCATACTCAGAACCACTAATTTATAAATCATGTCGACATGATCGCTTACATAATTATCGGCTGCGGAGAGCCATAAACTCATGGCAAATAGAGTAATAAGGGACTGCAGAGGGAAGCGAAAGAGAATATTTCTGAGACTTGTCCACAGCGTATGGATGGATGGAAGTTTTAGCATAACTCGCGTGCTTTGAGCGTGAATTTACTCCATTTTTTTTATCTTTGCGCAAAATTTAACATTAAACGCCGTTTGCAGCGGTATCAATGGATTTATGAAAAAATATCAAACCTTGCTGTACTATTGCTACAGCCCAATAGAGAACGCAGAAGAATTTGCTGCTGAACATTTAGTTTTTTGTAAGAGTCTGAACTTGGTAGGAAGGATTATTGTTGCCGACGAAGGACTGAATGGCACTGTTTCTGGAACTGTAGACGCTTGCCGTCAATATATGGAGTCGATTCATGCTGATCAACGCTTTGCAAAAACTGATTTTAAGATAGACGATGTAGAGGTGCCTTCTTTTATAAAGATGCATTGCCGTTATAAGCCGGAAATTGTTCATTCCGGGCTGCGAGATCCGGGACTCATTAACCCAAATGAGGAAACAGGTGTCCATCTAGATCCAAAAGACTTTCTGGAAATGAAAGACCAAGAGGATGTCGTGATCCTAGACGTTCGATCGAATTATGAACATAATTTGGGCCGATTTAAAAACGCGGTTACCTTGGATATTGAGAACTTTAGAGATTTTCCATCAAAAATTAATGAGCTTGCACAATACAAGGACAAGAAGATATTGACCTATTGCACGGGTGGAATTAAGTGTGAGAAGGCGTCAGCTCTGTTACTAAAAGAAGGCTTTAAGAATGTGTATCAACTGCACGGTGGCATAATAAAATACGGAAAAGACGTTCAAGGGAAGGACTTTGAAGGACAGTGCTACGTATTTGACAACCGAGTTGCTGTTGATGTCAACAAAGTCAATCCAACAGTTATATCTACTTGCAGGAACTGTGGCAATAAAACCAATAAAATGATCAATTGTGCGAATCCAGAGTGCAATGAACATTTTACACAATGCGATGCTTGTGGTGAGTTGCTAGATGGATGTTGTTCAACGGTCTGCCAAAGCCATCCGCTTAGAAGGGAATATGATGGCACTGGATATTACGTAAAAGTTCCGCAGCCTGTTAACACGAATAAGCGGTCGCTAGCAGGATCATAACCCTGCCTTAGTCCGATTCTTCTTGGAATGTTATAAAAGTGTACAGGGTTTTTCGTAGTTTTAACTATGCGAAACCCTTTTTTCTTATTTATCACTTTATGTATCGCTTGGCCGTCGATCAGCCAAGCGCAGCGTGCAGATAGCTTACATAATACTTCGATCGTCATAGACACTCATAACGATGTGTTGATCTCGTCAATCATGGAAGGCAAAGACATAGCAGGTCCGATTCCTTCTGGTCATACAGATATCGCTCGATTTTTTGAAGGTGGCGTGGATGCACAAATATTTTCCATTTGGTGTGGGGACGACTATGGGAAAGGAACAGCCTATAATTTCGCAAACGAGCAAATAGACTCGTTGTTGAAGATTGTTGTAGAAAACCCCGATAAGTTGGTCTTAGCTACAACAAAGGAAGAAATACTTAAGGCCTCGGAAGAAGATAAGCTCGCCGTACTAATGGGTGTGGAAGGGGGACATATGATTGAGAGTAATCTGGGCTATCTTCAAAATCTGTACGATCGTGGTGTGCGGTATTTAACATTGACTTGGAATAATAGTACAGACTGGGCGAGCTCTGCATCTGATGAGTCGAACCCTGACTCCCAGATCAAGCAAAAAGGGTTGACCGATTTTGGAAAGGATGTGATTCGCTATATGAATAAGATAGGAATGATGGTAGACCTGTCACATGTTGGAAGACAAACTTTCTTTGATGCTATCGAGACAACGTCTAAGCCGGTAATTCTATCACATAGCAATGTCTATGCAATTGCGCCGGTATCACGAAACCTGAAAGACGATCAGATTCGGGCAGTTGCGAAGAACGGAGGTGTTATCTGTATCAATTTCTATTCTGGGTTTTTAGAGGAGGGTTATAACCAGAAGGTTGATAGCTTATACAAGGCCACGGTGTCCGAAAAAGTGCGAAAGAAAAATGCGAGCGGAGATAATAAATTTTATCAGCTATCTGCTGAAGCTAAAGAACAAGTCAGACCCGAACTCAGTGTCGTAATAGACCATATCGATTATATTGTTAATCTCGTAGGTGTAGATTATGTTGGGCTAGGAGGCGACTTTGATGGTGTAGAATCAACGGCTAAAGGACTTGACGACGTGGCTGCTTACCCCAATATAACCAAGGCATTGGTTAAGCGTGGCTACAGTGACAGTGATATACAAAAGATATTGGGGCTCAATGTACTGAGGGTGCTCGATGCCCAATAAAATACGTTGTGTTCGATTGTCTATGCCATGTTGTGATACACTGCTTGAACATCATCATCGTCTTCGATTTTGTCAATTAATTTAAGGATATCAGCTGCATCTTCTTCGCCAATTTCAGTAGAGGAGAGTGTGATCCGTTCGAGTTTAGCTGTTACCTCTAAACCTTTTTCCTCCAGAAGTTTCTGCATATTGCCGAAGTCTTCGAAAGAAGTTTGAATAACCACGATATCATTACCCTCTTCATCATCCTCCACATAGAGTTCTTCAAGGCCTCCATCTATTAGCTCCAGTTCAAGCTCCTCAAGATCTACCTCTTCATCTACCTTAAAGCGAAAAACCGATTTGCGCTGAAAGATGAAATCAAGCGACCCTGTTTTCCCCAATGACCCACCTGCCTTCGTGAAATAGCTGCGGACATTAGCCACGGTACGATTGATATTATCGGTTGCAGTTTCTATTAATACTGCTACCCCGTGAGGTGCATATCCTTCATAAATATGTTCTTCGTATGAGCTCGCATCTTTCTCTGATGCTCTCTTTATTGCCGCTTCAATCCGATCTTTAGGCATGTTCACTGCTTTCGCATTTTGAATTGCCGTACGTAGGCGTGAATTAGTTTCTGGATGCGGACCTGCGTCTTTAACAGCCATAACTATTTCTTTGCCAAGGCGAGTGAATTGCACCGCCATTTTGGCCCATCGTTTAAACTTTCTTTCTTTTCTAAATTCGAATGCTCTTCCCATAGGATTATTGTTTTCTTAGGTTCGTCAACATTTCTTCTGCCATCTTAGAAAGGTCGTATACAGGATTCCAACCCCAATCTTCTCGTGCATATGTATCGTCGATCGATCGTGGCCAGCTGTCTGCGATCTTTTGCCTAGGATCGCTGTCTGAATAGCTTAATCCGAAATCGGGTAGATGTTTCCGTATTTCAGCGCCGAGTTCGTTGGGAGTAAAACTTAACCCCGTCAAATTATAACTAGAACGAATTCTCAGATCTTCGGCCGGAGCATCCATCAGCTGTAAGGTGCCATTGATTGCGTCGTCGATATACAGCATGGGTAGTCTTGTATCTTCGGAAAGGAAACTTTGATAATTGCCGGATGACAATGCTTCATGAAATATGTGAATTGCGTAATCAGTCGTTCCGCCTCCTGGTGCTGCTTTCCAGCTGATAAGTCCTGGATAACGAATACTTCTCACGTCGAGATTGTGTTTTTGATAGTAATATTCGCACCATCGTTCGCCTGCTAACTTACTGAAACCATAGACCGTATTTGGGTCCATAACGCAATATTGAGGTGTATCCGTTTTGGGCGAATGGGGACCAAAAACGGCAATTGAGCTTGGCCAAAATACCTTTGAAACCTTAAATTCTACAGAAAGGTCAAGAACTCCAATCAAACCATCCATATTCAACTCCCATGCTTTTTTAGGGAATTGTTCGCCAGTGGCTGATAGAAGCGCGGCAAGGAGGTAGACTTGCGTTGGTTTACGCTTTTCGTATAATGCTCTTAATGCTTTTTTATCAAGGACATCGAGAGTTTCGAAGTTGGCTGAAGGGTCAGCTTGACTCGGTGGATTGATATCACAAGAGAGGACGCTGTCCTTTCCAAATTTATTTCGGAGTGCTACAGCTAATTCAGTTCCGATCTGGCCGTTTGATCCGATGATTATAATACTCTCTTCCATTGGCGCAAATATATACTTTTTGAAAATAAAATATAGGCTGGATCAAATTTAACGTACTAACAAAGCTGTTGCCTTGAATGTCTTTAGGTTGCCATTTGAGTCATATAGTTCTGTATGGATATAATATATCCCCATTGGAAGGACATTTTGTCGCTCATCTGTACCATCCCAGCTAATAATATTACGCGTGCCTAAGCGATGGTTCGAGCGCAGCTTTTTTACTCGTTTCCCAGCAGAATTGAAAATAAGAATATTCGCCATCTTTCCCCCTCGGGGGAGGCCAATATGAAGATCGAGCGTTTCATCCTTAGAAGGTGCAAATTTTTCGTTTAACAACGATACACCATAAGAAAGCGAATCGTCATTGGCTGCTTGAGAGTTCTGGTAGCCAGGAGTACCATATCCATAACTTGCTGCAGCGGATATAAAGTTGCCCGCAGTATTTGTGTTTACATTAAAATCGACCCGTTCTAAAGAAACTCCTTTGGGGTTCTTGATAAAGATATCGTGCATCTCAACGGTATAGAAAAGACTGTCGATAAGCTCTTCGTTCTGGAAAACTAATACGGCGCCTCGTGTATTGGTAAGCGTAGGAAAAGTTTCCATTGAATGGAAAGAAAGTCGATCTGAATAAGCATAGTGATCCTGAAGGGTTTCCGAACTTTTGCTCAATACCTTGTATCTCCCTGGATACAAGTATTCGGACTTGTCACTTATACGGTGGAGGCGGTTTCTTTTACCATTAGCATTCACAGTGGTGATCTCCAGTGATTGAAGATCAACGATTTGATCCGAATTATTATAGATTTCAATGAATTCCACGCCACCCTGTTTGGGGTCAGCCAAGATTTCCGATATTAGGACACCGTTCTTGTAAATGGTGTCGGAGAACTGTTCTTTTTCAAGATCTGACGGATTGAAGGTTGAGTTCTTTTCGCAACCAATAAATAGAAAACATATTAAAGTTACGGGAAACCAATGTATTGTCTTCATTTTTTAATAAAATCATATCGGCCTTCGTATACGTACTCGGCCGGACCTTCCAAGAATATGTTATGAAACATACCGTTGTTTGCATGAAAACGAATACGCAAATCTCCTCCTTTAGTCCGTATAGGAATTTGAACGTCCCCTTGCAAGCCATTTTGATCTGCCATAGCGAGGGCGACAGCTGTGACTCCCGTTCCGCAAGCCAGTGTTTCCCCCTCTACACCTCTTTCAAATGTTCGAACAAAATATCCTTGGGGATCTGGACTTACAAAATTCACGTTGATTCCATCTCTTTTATAAGCATCGCTATTGCGTATTTTTGATCCTTCTAATTCAACATCCAATTCCTCAAGTTGGTCAACAGTCGTCACGTAATGCGGAGAGCCAGTATCTAAAACGTAAGCCTTGTCTATCTTGTCTATTTGATGTACATCTTGCATCTTTAAGGACACCCAATTGCCTTTATCGTTAATTGAAGCAGAATGCGGACCATCGACCGCGATAAAGTCAGCTCTATCTTGTATAATGTTTAATTTTTTTGCGAAAGCAACCATGCATCTACCGCCGTTTCCACACATGCTGCCGATATGGCCGTCGGCATTGTGATACACCATTTCAAAGTCAGACTGCTCGTTTGTCTGTAGCAGCATAAAGCCATCAGCGCCTATTCCAAACCGTCGGTTACAAAGGTGGTTAATCTGAGTTTTACTGAGGTGAATACCTTTGTTCCGATTGTCGACAATGATAAAGTCATTGCCGGCTCCTTGATATTTATAGAAATGAATAGATTGCATGTTCAAATTTAAACAAAATATCGACTATCGGGTTCTAATATTAATGTCATTAAACGCCGGTTGCCGCTTTTGTTTAACATTATTTAACAGAAAAGTCGTTTAACCGACTTGCAAACAAGTCTACCTAAATGGTAAATTTGTAGATATTATTAATTTAATAAATCATAAAAAACAATAAAGTGGTTTCCACTTTATAAATACTTGAATAAATGAATATGAAAAAGATTGGAATGACGGTTTTAATTGCCATGATCGGTGGGCTTCTCGCCATCGGGGGTTATAAGCTGTTCGAAAACAAACAAGCTGAACGAATGACTTTTGAGGAACAGCAAGAAGTTTACTTCGCTAATAACCCTTTGAAAATTAATTCATCAACAGGAAATCCTGATTTTACACAGGCAAGTGCTGCGGTTTCGCCCGCAGTTGTACATATCGTTACAACGTACGAAGCAAAGCAACAGCAACGGATGCAGTCGTCACCATTCGGCGATATGTTCGAGGAGTTTTTCGGTGTCCCCAGAGGTCGTGGTCAGAGCCAACCTTCTAGAGCATCTGGTTCTGGAGTTATTATTTCGACCGATGGATATATCGTGACCAACAATCATGTTGTCGAGGGTGCTGACAAAATCGAAGTGAAACTTACAGACAAACGCGTATTTGAAGCCAAATTAATAGGTCGGGATCCGAATACTGATCTTGCCTTACTAAAAGTGTCATCCTCAGATCCCCTCCCTATCGTCAAATTAGGAAACTCGGACGAAGTGAATATCGGTGAGTGGGTGCTGGCAGTAGGTTATCCTTTGGGATTGGAATCGACGGTAACTGCGGGTATTGTGAGTGCTAAAGGAAGATCGCTTAATCTTCTGGGGCGCGAAGATCTGCGTCGTCAGTATCAACAGAATCCAGATGAAATCCCTGCAAATGCCGCAATAGAATCTTTTATCCAAACTGATGCTGTAATTAATAGAGGTAATAGTGGAGGTGCATTAGTAAATGCCTCTGGCGAACTGATTGGGATAAATTCTGCTATAGCATCTCCTAGCGGTTATTATGCAGGATACGGATTTGCGATTCCAGTTAATTTGGTAAAGAAAATTGCAAACGATTTTAAAGAATTTGGTGAAGTGAAACGTGGTTTCGTTGGGATTACATTTGTTGAGCTAAATACGGAAATAGCGAAGGAGATGGAAATCAGTGAATACAACGGTTTATATGTTCGTGATGTAGTTGAAGGTGGAGGTGCTGATAAGGCAGGAATTGAAGCCGGCGACATTATTACACATATCGATAACCGACTGATTACTCGCTCCTCTATACTGCAAGAGCGTGTCGGTAGAATGCGTCCGGGCGATAAAATAGAGTTAAAATATCTTCGGGACGGGAAAGAACGGAAAACGACCGTAACACTACAAGAAGCAACGGAACGTACGTTTGAGACAGCTGAATCGACCAAGTCAGCAACGCAGTTGTATAATAGCTTGGGCGCTGGTTTTAAAGAGCTGAGTTCTGCGCAAAAGAAGGAACTTGGTGTAGATGCCGGTGTCGTAGTTTCGAGCGTGAGACAAGGTGGTTTGTTTGCTAAATATGGCGTTCCTAATGGTCTGGTTATTACCAGTATCAATGGAACGGCAGTGACTAATGTAGATCAAATCGGACAAGCTTTGAGCAAGAATGCTGAGGTGGTAACGATCAAAGGAATTACTCCTGATGGTGGTATGGCTACATTGACATTCCCTACCGAATAGATTATATATAAACTGCTTTTAAAGCAACTAAAAGAGGTTGAATCACGTGTAGCGTGGTCAGCCTCTTTTTTGTTTCTATCAGATTAGAACAGTTCTAAATTGCTTTATTTTTACAAAAATTGTACTGAATTGAATTCAAATGGATAATTTTGCTTACCATAATTAAAAACAAGCCATATAATGAGTCGTTTCAATCATTTATTTTCCTCGACGATAGGGAAGAAACTTATCATGAGTTTGACAGGAATTTTCTTAAGCTTATTCCTAGTTGTTCATTTGATTGGGAATCTACAGTTATTCAAAGATGATGGAGGATTGGCATTCAATCAGTACGCATACTTTATGACGAGCTTTGGTCCCATTAAAATCATTTCTTACGGCCTTTATGCAACCATCGTTTTGCACGCCGTATATGCTTTAGTTGTCACGATACGAAATAGAAAGGCGCGACCCATAGCATATAAATCATATAATGGTGCCGCAAATAGCCCGTGGAACTCAAGAAATATGGGTATTTTAGGAACGATTATATTAATTTTTATCGTTACCCATATGAGTAATTTCTGGTATAAGTATCATTGGGGCGGTACACCCTATGTTGAGTATGTAACCAATTTGCAAAATGGTGAAACCCAGGTAAACGAGCTATCGGAAGCGGAATTTACCGGTTACATAAATTATGTAGATGCAGATAAGCAGATTCTGAAAGCCAAAGATTTGTACAAACAGGTCAATTTTGCCTTTCAGAATGGGTTTCTTGTACTTTTTTATGTATTGGCGATGGTGGCCCTAGGGTTCCATTTGGCACACGGGTTTAAGTCGGCGTTTCAAACTTTAGGCTTTGCTCATAATCGCTATGCACCGCTAATCAAATGGATAGGGTTCTGGATTTTCGGAATCTTGATACCTCTAGGTTTTGCAGCGATGCCTTTGTATTCTTTTTTCGTTGTTAATGGTTAGCATTTTATGATGCTGAAAATAAAATATTCAAAATGATTTTAGATTCTAAGATTCCAGAAGGTCCATTAGCGGAGAAATGGACAAAACATAAATTTAACCTGAAGCTTGTCAATCCTGCTAACAAAAGGAAATATCATATTATTGTAGTTGGGACCGGGCTTGCCGGAGCATCCGCTGCGGCTTCCTTAGGAGAGCTTGGATACAATGTTACAACATTTTGTTATCAAGATAGTCCGCGGCGTGCACACTCGATTGCAGCACAAGGGGGTATCAATTCTTCCAAGAACTATACAAACGATGGCGATAGCGTTTATCGTTTGTTTTATGATACGATTAAGGGCGGCGACTATCGTTCGCGTGAAGCTAATACCTACCGGTTAGCCGAGGTGTCAGCGAATATCATTGACCAATGTGTGGCTCAAGGCGTTCCTTTCGCCCGCGAATATGGTGGTATGCTGGACAACCGCTCATTCGGAGGTGCACAGGTTTCTAGAACTTTTTATGCTCGCGGACAGACGGGGCAACAGTTATTGCTCGGTGCCTATTCCGCATTGAACCGTCAGATTAAAAAGGGAACAGTAAAGAGCTATACACGTCATGAGATGCTTGATGTTGTCACAATCGACGGGCATGCTAGGGGCGTAATTACCAGAGATTTAATAACGGGCAAGATTGAGTCGCATGCGGCACATGCAGTTTTGCTTTGTACTGGTGGGTATGGAAATGTCTTTTTCTTGTCGACAAACGCAATGGGATGTAATGTTACTGCGGCATGGAGAGCCCATAAACGCGGTGCATTCTTTGCAAACCCATGTTATACTCAAATCCATCCTACATGCATCCCTGTGACCGGAGATCACCAATCGAAGCTAACGTTAATGTCTGAATCTCTTCGGAATGACGGTCGCGTTTGGGTGCCAAAAACAGTAGAACTGGCCGAACGTTTACGAAAAGGTGAGCTTAAAGCCAGCGATATCAAAGAAGAGGATCGCGACTATTACCTAGAGCGGAAGTATCCAAGTTTTGGAAATTTAGTTCCACGTGATGTGGCTTCCAGAAATGCCAAAGAGATGGTTGACGAAGGCAGAGGTGTGGGCAAGACAGGCGTTGCTGTGTATCTAGATTTTGCCGATGCAATTAAGCGTCTAGGTGAAGATGCGGTTCGTGCAAAATACGGTAATTTGTTTGATATGTACTTACAGATTACAGACGAGAATCCTTATAAACAGCCAATGCGTATTTATCCTGCAGTTCACTATACAATGGGTGGGCTTTGGGTTGATTATAATCTAATGACAACGGTCCCTGGGCTTTACTCTCTTGGTGAATGTAATTTCTCGGATCACGGAGCAAATCGCTTAGGTGCATCAGCCTTGATGCAAGGATTGGCTGATGGATATTTTGTGGTACCATATACGATAGGCGATTACCTAGCCAGCCAAGGATTTGATCCCGTAGATGATACAAACCCTGCTTTCGAAAACACAAGAAGAGATGTGGAGGAGCGGGTTAATAAGTTGCTTAGCATGAAAGGTAAGCAAACGGTGGATGATATTCATAAGAAGCTTGGGCACATCATGTGGGAGTATTGTGGGATGGCAAGAACTGAAGAAGGGCTTACGAAAGCCAAAGGTTTAATCCAAGATCTTAGGAAAGAATTCTGGGAAGACGTGAGTGTTCTGGGAGTAAATGAAGAACTGAATATGTCTTTGGAGAAAGCCGGTAGGGTTGCCGATTTTCTCGAACTCGCTGAGTTGATGGTTGACGATGCATTGAATCGTTCCGAGTCTTGCGGCGGCCACTTTAGGGTGGAAAGCCAAACAGAAGAAGGAGAAGCCAAACGTAAAGATGATGAATTTGCGTATGTAGCGGCCTGGCAATATCTAGCTGATGGTTCTGAAAAGTTACATAAGGAGGAGCTGGAATTTGAAAATGTTAAATTGACTCAACGTAGTTATAAATAGGTGATGAATTTCTAATCTATAAGAAAATGAGTGCAACAATGAATCTGACGCTGAAAGTATGGCGTCAAAAAGACGAGAATACTCGAGGTAAGTTTCATACATATGAAGCTAAGAATATATCTGATGACATGTCATTTTTAGAAATGTTAGATGTTGTCAATGAAGAGATTACAAGAAAAGGTGAAGATCCTATCTATTTTGATCATGATTGTCGCGAAGGAATTTGCGGAATGTGTTCATTGTATATAAACGGTAGACCACACGGTCCTAAAGAAGGTATCACGACTTGCCAACTACACATGCGGAGCTTTCACGACGGACAGACGATTGTTATCGAACCATGGAGAGCAGCTGCGTTCCCTGTTCTGAAGGATTTGGCAGTTGACCGGACGTCATTCGATCGTATACAGCAAGCAGGAGGCTTCGTATCTGTGAATACAGGAGCTTTAGTTGATGGGAATGTTCATCCCATTCCGAAGGTGCAGGCCGATGAGTCATTTAATTCAGCTACTTGTATCGGATGTGGAGCTTGCGTAGCAGCCTGTAAGAACTCATCCGCTATGTTATTCGTATCGGCAAAGGTATCTCAGTTTTCACTCCTACCTCAGGGTCAAGCAGAACGCGTTGAGCGGGCACAAGCAATGGTTGATCAGATGGATGCAGAGGGTTTCGGCTCTTGTACGAACACGGGAGCCTGTGAGATTGAATGTCCGGTTGGTATCAAGCTTACGAATATCGCACGATTAAATCACGAATATTTGCGTGCTAAGATTGTTAAGGAGGAAGAAATTCACTAGATAGAAAATACTCTTCTAATAGATACACAAATAAAAAGAGCTTCGGATTCCGAAGCTCTTTTTATTTGTGTATCTATTTAGTCGTTAAAAAATGTTGCTGACTACTTGTATAATGTTCACGCTAGGTATTTGAATAAACGACGCATTGATTGTTCCTTCTTCCACCGTAGCATTAGCATCTGCATTGGCAAGAATAAGGGCTAAAGCCAGAAATATAGGCACTAAAAGAAGCAAATAAGGTGATATGTTTAAAAAGGACCGTTTCATGGCAGATGCTGTTAATTATTATCAATTTCGATAGTACAAATAAACAATATGAACTTGGTAAAATAAAATTTAATAGACGAACTGGCTGATTTTATAGATATTTACTAAAATTACATGATGAATCAACGAAATTCCTTTATTATTCAGGGGATAATCTGGATATTACTTTTGTTAATATTCTATTTGGTTACTCCTCATCGTGCTGCCGAACTTGTTATCCTCGGTTATGGTTTCTTGAATATTGTTGTATTCTATTTAAGTTATTTCTTTGTTACCCCTTTTATTTTTAATAAAAAAAAGTACTATAAAGCAATTTCATACTTAGTGCTAGTTTTACTTGTATCGATAGGGGTCAAGTACGGGGTTGCCTTAGTTTTTGAGTCAGACGTAATGTACTATGGGACGGATTATGACAAGCGATATACCAACGCTCAGTATCTTTGGTCGGCTGGTCTCGTTAGCTTATTTTTCGTACTATTAAGTTTTGGTTTGCGTCTAACACATAATTTTCTTATCCAAGAAAGAGAGAAAGGTATGTTAGAAAATGAGAAGTTAATCGCTGAACTCTCTTTTTTAAAGTCGCAGATTAACCCTCACTTCTTATTTAATTCCTTGAATAACATCTATTCGCTGTCTTATCACAAATCAGATAAAGCCCCGGAAGCAATCTTAAAACTCTCGGGTATTATGCGCTATATGCTTCAAGAAAGTGATGACGATAAGGTTCAACTAAAAGATGAGATTGCCTACCTAGAAAATTATATCTCTCTTCAGCAGCTTCGTTTTAAAGAACCGCTTGCAATCGACTATAAAGTGAATACAGAAAGCTTGGAGCTGCGAATTATGCCACTTTTATTGATATCCTTTCTGGAAAACGCATTTAAACATGGTGTAGTGACCAATAAGGATCATCCAGTCCGAATTCTGATAGTGGTGGAGAATAATAGACTGCACTTCAAGGTTTCCAACTTTAAGAATAAATCGTATAAAGACCAAGCAAGCGGTATCGGTCTCGAAAATCTGAAACGGCGTTTAGAGTTAGGATACCCTAATCGGTACACATTGATGATAGACGACAAGGAGCTGTTCTATAGCAGCGAATTATTTATATATTTATAAAAAATCTAAAGAAATGCGATGCCTAGTAATTGATGATGAACCTTTAGCGCTGGATATCTTGTGTGACTATATTAAGCGTATGCCGGAACTAACTCTATTGGATTGCATTACAGATCCATTTAAAGGTTTGGATATGGTTCAAAACGGTGAAGTAGATCTTCTTTTTCTGGATATTCAAATGCCGGAACTCTCCGGTATCGACTTTTTAAAGAAGATGGATCGTGAATGCGATGTGATTCTTACGACGGCTTATCCTGAATATGCTCTGGACGGTTATGATCTCAATGTCGTAGATTATTTGCTCAAGCCCTTTGCCTTTGAAAGATTCAAAAAGGCAGTCGAAAAGGCTATTGATGTGCAAAATATTCTCTTTGTAAAAGTGGAGCATAAAATGCAGAAAGTTGATTTAGAAGAAGTTCTATATATCGAAGGGTTAAAAGACTATATTTCGATTTATACAGGCGACGAGCGTATTATCACCTTGCAGAATCTTAAAAAAATCGATTCTATGCTGCCGAATAAGCGTTTCGTAAGAGTACACAAATCGTATATCGTAGCTGTCGATAAAATTAATTCGATTGAACGGGGAAAAATAAGTATTGGGGAAAAACAAATCCCAATTGGTGATACCTATCGGGATTTATTTTATAAGAGAATAGAGAATAGAAGGTCTTAATTAGATTTCTCTTCCCATATCTTGGCGATCATCATAATCGTCAAGACGGCTTTTTGCATGTCTTGTATCGAAACCCATTCTTGTTTGCCATGAAAAGCATGCTCTCCAGCAAAAATATTGGGGCAAGGTAAACCCATAAAGGATAGGCGTGATCCGTCGGTTCCTCCTCGAATACTGCGTAAAATAGGTTGTATATTCAATCGTTCCATCGCCTCAATTCCAATGTCAGTCACCTCCGGATAGTCTTTGAGGATATTTTTCATGTTTCGATATTGCTGTTTTACTTCGATATCGTAGGTACAAGTTGGGAATTGGTCTATGACAGACTGCGCAATGTTTTTTAACTCTTCGACGTGCTGTTGAAGTAGCTTATCGTCAAAGTCTCTGATAATAAAATCTATCGTCGCCTGCTCTACAGTACCGGACATCGATACCGGATGGATAAAACCTTCTTTACCTTCGGTAGTCTCTGGCGATAGGCGATCCTTTGGTAGTTTGGCAATTAGTTCACTGGCTACCTTCAGAGCATTGATCATTTTCCCCTTTGCGAAGCCTGGATGTATACTATTTCCCTGTATGGTAATCCGGGCGCCATCCGCAGAGAACGTTTCATTCTCAATAGACCCCAGCGTTTCCCCATCTACTGTATAACCAAAGTCTGCCCCCAGTTTTGACATGTCAAGTTTTTCCACACCGCGACCAACTTCCTCATCGGGTGTAAATAGAATCCGGATATCGCCATGCTTAATTTCTGGATGCTTCAGAAGCAGGCGGACAGCATCCATTATTTCAGCGACGCCAGCTTTGTTATCGGCGCCTAAGAGGGTAGTCCCACTAGCCGTTATAATATCATTCCCTAATTGTTTTGCGAGGTCTGGATGATCTTTCTGCGTCAGAATTTGTGTTTTATCATCAGGAAGGACAATATCCTCCCCTTGATAATTATAATGAATAAGTGGTTTCACATTCTTACCGCTACAATCGGGCGAGGTGTCCATATGTGCGCAAAAACAAATTACTGGAACCTTCTTTGTCGTATTGGATGCTAATGTTGCAAAGACGTAGCCATGTTCATCCATATAGGCATCGTCAATTCCATATTCTAGAAGCTGCTGAACTAATAATCGGCCTAGGTCCTTTTGCTTTTCTGTCGATGGGAAACTTTTAGAGTTAGCATCCGACTGTGTATCAATTTGAACGTATTGTGTGAATTTCTCTGTTACTTGAAATTCATTCGGTTGAATTTGTAAGGTCATCAATTAAAGGGTTAAATAAAAAACCCACAGATGTCTGTGGGTTTCTCTTTATGCGGAAGCGTTCTCATTAGTGAACTCTTCATCGATTAAGATTCGTCCACAATGTTCACATACTATTATTTTTTTCCGTTGACGAATATCCAGTTGCCGCTGTGGTGGAATTTGGTTAAAGCAGCCAGAACAAGAGTCACGATCAATGGTAACTACAGCCAATCCGTTTTTAGCATTTTTTCTCAAGCGGTTATAAGCAATTAACAGGCGTTCATCTATCTTTTTCTCCGCTTTCTCTGCTTTGTCAAGCAATGCCTTCTCATCCTTCTCAGTTTCTCCTGTGATATTGGCTAGTTCTTCTTGTTTAGCAACTAAGTCTTTTTGGCGCTCCTCCAAGTCTTCCTGCGCTTTCTCGTACTTCGTCGTTTTATTGCTGATTTCGAACTCAGTTTCGCGAATTTTTTTCTCAAGAACTTGTATTTCGAGCCCTTGAATCTCTATCTCTTTAGCGATCGCGTCATATTCACGATTGTTCTTTACTTCGTTCAGCTGTGTTTCGTATTTTTTGATTGCAGCTTGAGCGTCCTTAATTAAATTTTTGCGATTAACAATAGAGTCTTCGGCCGCGTCAAGTTCTACTCTTATCTTTTCTATACGAGTTTCCAGGCCAGCTACTTCGTCTTCCAGGTCTGCTACTTCAATAGGGAGTTCGCCTCGAACTTGATAAATTTTATCTATTTGCGTATGAATTGTTTGCAGGTTCCACAACGCTTGTAATTTCTGCTCTACAGTTTTTTCCATTAAAAGTAATATTTTATTGGGTTTGTACTTTCTTTAGTAATTTGGATTGCAAAGTTAGGAAATTTTTTTCGTATTACTTCCAACAATAAATGTTGCGTAAACTGCTCGCTTTCAAAATGTCCAATATCAGCGATCATGATTTTGTCTTCTGCATCGAAGAATTCATGATACTTAAAATCGGCCGATATAAAGACATCGGCACCAGCTTGTATCGCCTTCTGTAATAAGAAGCTGCCTGCACCTCCACAAACCGCTACTCGCTGTATGGGTTTGTTAGGTTCTTGTGTATATCGGATCACTCTTACTTCCATCTTTTCTTTTAAGAAAGCTAGAAAATCTTTGCTATTGAGCGCGCTCGGCAAATCTCCTATCATGCCCGAGCCGACATTTTGGTGGGTGTTGTCAAGTGAATATATATCATAAGCCACCTCTTCATACGGGTGGGTTTCGAACATCGCGATTAAAATATTTCTTTCCAGATAGCTCGGGTAGAGAACCTCAATCGCTGCTTCCTCTACTTCTTCTCTTAAGCCAATGGTGCCGATAGTTGGATCCGCCTGTTCGTTTGCTAAAAAGGTGCCGACACCCTTACCACTAAAACTACATTCTGAATAGTTGCTAATATCTCCTGCGCCTGCCGCAAACAACGCATTTTTTACTGTTTCTGAGTGGGTGAAAGGCACGAATACGCGCAGCTTTTTTAATATATTCTTCTTAGGAGCCAGAACGATCGGTTTTTCGACGCCAAGTCGTTCCATTATTTTCGTGTTTACGCCGCCTTCAACATTGTCAAGATTAGTGTGGATCGCATATAATGCAATATTATGACGAATGGCCTTGGTGACAACACGCTCAATGTAGCTTGCGTTATTAAACCTTTTCATTCCTTTAAAAACGATGGGATGATGAGTAATTACCAAGTCGCATTGATTATGAATAGCCTCGTCTATGATGCTTTCTGTACAGTCGAGTGATACTAGTGCTTTATTGACATCTTGTTTTGGGTCGCCAATAATGAGCCCGGAATTATCGTAACTCTCTTGTAAGGCCAGGGGAGCAAGTGATTCAAGAAATCGCGTTAATTCAATTAGTTTCATCTTCTTTCTTATTTTTTGCATCAACAAAACGTTGATGTTCAAGTATCAAAACTCTAAAATAGTCGATTTTAACCCAATAGCGGATAAAGTAATATAAAGTAAAAACCCCCGCAACAAAAGAAATACTCGGAATAATTGGAATGCTGGCGACGATCATAAAAATGGCATAGGATAGACCAAGTAATCGTCCCGGATTTTCCTCCTCTGCTATTTTTCGATCGTAGAATTCATTCGTTAGTGAGTCTGCCATTCTATTTGCGATAACGAAGTTCCAGTAAAGGTTTACGATAGGAATGAGTGCCATCCATGCCATCCACGGCTTCAATAATTGATTCTCCTCAGCTATAGTTTTTAGTGTCTTACTTAACGTGAGGCAATAAAATGCGCGAACAATCAAGCTGATTATGTAAATAATCGTGACGGCCCACATCATGTCCTCCGTAAGGGTCATTCCGTTATACTCCATTCTGCACGAAAATACGGGAAAATTATGAACAATGAATTTAATATGGAAATTGTTAACAATAAAATGATTATAATTGGAATAGTTAAAGCGTAAATCTATTAAACCCAAGCATACACATATACCGAATGAGTCTGCGTTACTCAAGGATTTTTATCGTACAGGCGATTTAGAGATCTTGGGTAAGCTATATGAGCCCTATATGTATCTTATTTACGGTCTTTGTCTCAAATACTTGAAAGATCCGGGTAAAAGTGAAGACGCTGTGATGCAAATCTTCGAAGAATTAATCAAAAAACTGCGAGTTCACCGAGTTGATAACTTCAAAGCTTGGCTCTATACGCTTGCAAGAAATCACTGCCTGATGGTGCTTCGAAAGGAAAGTAAAAGTCCAATGGTTTCATTAGAAGAAAATTTTGTGGAAAAAGCTGATTATTTGCATCTTGATGATAGCGAAGCTCTGCAAGAAAAGGACTTAACACAAATGGAAGCTTGCATTGATCAGCTGAAAGAGGATCAAAAACGATGTGTTAAGTTGTTCTATTTAGAACAGAAGTGTTATAAGGATATTGTGGATGAAACCGGATACACAATGAATCAGGTTAAGAGCAATATCCAGAATGGGCGAAGGAATTTAAAAATATGCATGGATAAAAATATATGAGTCACCATTACGATATACTATATATTCAACAATATCTGGACGGGAAGCTGAGTCCTGAACAGATGCATGATCTAGAACGGGCGGCTTTGGATGACGAACTCTTGCAAGATGCCATCGATGGCTACCGGTCGACTAGCTCCATAGATCACAGGCAATTGAGTCTATTGCAGAAGCGTTTTGCTGCGCGCATTGAAACTCATTTGGAAAATAAGAATACAAACTACTTTACCTGGCAGCGATTAACGATTGCTAGTCTAGCGGGTTTGTTATTTATCGTAATCGCCGTTTTGTTCTGGATGATGCAAAATCCTGATAGATCTACACAGGCCAATTCACAAGCGAGTGTTCTCAGTATTCAAGAGAAGGTTACGATTAGGGCGATTGACGGCGACTTGGTTCCAAAAATTGGTTGGACCGAACTTCGAGACCAGGCTAGTATTTCTAATATCCCTGCTGCTGTAGGGGAGAAGGTCATTGTGCATTTTGAATTAACGGAGGATCACAAGCCCATCAACGTTCATTTTGTCTCTGAGCATGCAGAGTCCGTCACGGGCGCTATCACGAAAATGTTGGAAGAAGGAACAACTTGGGAGGGTAGTTCTGGGACAATTGAACTACAATTTTAGCTTTATTTCTTTTCTAGCGTAAAACTGAACGTACTTCCTTCACCTTCTTTGCTTTGCACGGAAATCGTTTGTTGGTGTGCTTCTAGAATGTGTTTAACAATCGATAAGCCTAGTCCTGAACCTCCAATGTCGCGAGCTCGGCTTTTTTCCGTTCTAAAGAACCGTTCGAAGATTCGTGGCAAATTCTCCTCGTCAATTCCGATTCCGTTATCTGAAATTTCGATCAGAATCTGATCATGCAACTCGAAAAGTGTAATTTCTGTCGTGCCATTCTCTCTCCCGTATTTCACGGAATTGGACAGAAGGTTTGCCAATACCTGCCTGATTTTTTCACGGTCCGCATTGACCATCGAATGTATTTTAGGCTTATCGTTAAAGTATAGCTTGATTTTATGTTTTTTTGCTTTTAATTCTAAAGACTCAATTACTTCATTAATCAGCGTGTACAAATCGAATTGTTGGAAATTAATCGACAGTTCGCCACTCTCCAGTTTGGATATCTCATCGATATCTTTAATGAGGTAACTTAATCTATCTAAGTTGTTGGCGGCTTTACTAAGAAATTTATTAGCTAGTTGCGGATCCTCTTCGATCAATCCTTCTTGAAGGGCATCTAGGTAACCTTGAATTGCAAACAGGGGAGTTTTAAACTCATGTGAAATGTTTGAAAGAAACTCCCGGCGATATTTCTCTTGGCTTTTTAAGGCATCTATCTCCAGTTTTTTGTCGCGAGCCCATTCCCGTACCTCTTTCTGTACATCGCGTATAGGGTCCGAACTTACTTGCGCAGCTAACGTGTCTTTATTGTCTTTCCCGAGTTTGAGGTGATGAATGAGCTTATAGATAATTTTTATTTTTCCATACACATAGCGTTCTATCAGTATATAAAAAATCAGAAAGCTAATAATTGCTGAACTTATAAAAATCAAAGCAACCTTTGTTAGCTCGAGTTTGAGAAGGAAACTAACGAGAGCTATTGCCGAAGCAACGAGTATTGCATTTAAAAAGACTAAGGACCTAAACTTCATGCTTTAATTCCCCCAACACCGTTATTCCCCCTTTTACGACATCACCTAACTTGACATCGACTTTGCTACCAATAGGAAGAAAAACGTCAACTCGTGAGCCAAACTTAATAAAACCGAACTCTTTGCCTTGTTCTACAGATTGCCCCTCATTAACATACCATACTATTCTTCTAGCCATCGCTCCGGCAATTTGTCTAAACAGAACTTCAGTACCATTGGATTCCACCACAGTTGTCGTACGTTCGTTTAACGTCGATGATTTCGGGTTCCATGCCATTAGATATTTCCCAGGGTGATATTTGAAGTATTTAACGATACCGCTTACCGGGTTTCTGTTAATATGCACGTTGATCGGCGACATGAAAATAGATATCTGAAGCCTCCTGTCTTGAAAATATTCGGTTTCGTCTGTTTCTTCGATCACCACTACCTTTCCATCTGCCGGACATAGGATGTGTTCCTCGTTAGGAGAAATCGTTCTTTTTGGATTCCGGAAAAACTGCAATAGAGTAATCAGGATAAATGCAGATAAAATATACGTCGTCCACGTCAAGATTTTACTCTCCGAGGCATAGTAATGGACGATTGCATTGAGTATAAAAACAAATAAAACTCCTAATGCAATCGACGTGTATCCTTCTTTATGAATGGTCATGATTTGTATATTTTCTGCAAATATAAATATAAAGCACTATTTAGTCACACGCTTTATATATATCTTTAAGATTCCTGCCCAGACCGTTATAGTCCATACCATAACCAACTACAAAATCTTCGGCAATTTCAAATCCTACGTACGCGAGGTTGGTAAATTTATGTTGCAATTTTGACGGCTTCAGAAGGAGCGTACAGACGGCTACGGATGCGGGTTGGTGCTCTTCTATTTTCTGTAGAAGATAATTCAACGTGTTCCCCGTATCCACTATATCTTCAATAATGATGACATCCCTGTCTTTGATATCTACACATAGCCCGATGATTTCTCGTACCCGTCCCTGTTGTTGATCGCCTTGGTAGGACGCCAATTTAATAAAGCATGTTTCCGCGGCGATGTCAATTTCTTTCATCAGATCGGCCATAAACAGGAAACAACCATTCAGCACACCGATGAATACAGGTACCTGTTTTTCGTATGAAACGTTAATTTGAGTTCCGATCAGCCGAATGCGTTTCTTGACCTGATCATGTTCTATCAAGAGCCCAAATTCCTTTTTGTCGATTTGTAGTTTCATGCTTACTGTTCTTCAATTTCCTTACCAAAAAGCTGTTCGAGTAGTCGTTCTGCTTCCTCGACTTCTCGTTCCAAATCGATTCTGCTCCGATCCGTATCCAGCATTGTACTATCAGGTTCGGGAGCTCTAGAGGGCAGTACAGCATTTCGTAGGCTCACCGAATAGAAGCCATAACTTCTGTTGGGGTCCCGAGGTATATAGCCGGAATTTGCCATCAAGGTGCCTATTAGTCGGAAGTATCCTGTCAGATAGGGTTGTAGTCCACCATAGCTCGTGAAGCGTGATAATCCTCTTTTGGGACTGGGAACAATGCTAGCCAAAAATATACTCTCGCCTATTGTTAATTGCGATTGGTCTTTCAAGAAATAATGACGAGCCGCTTCAGAAATCCCATAAACATTATTTCCCCATTCAATAACATTTAAATAGACCTCATACATACGTTCCTTGCTAACAATGTCATTATGTTCAATTAACCATACAATGAGCATCTCTTCGACTTTTCTAGCCAGTGTCTTTTCTCGATCGAGAAAAACATTTTTAACCAATTGCATGGAAATGGTGCTGCCCCCACGACGGAAAGCCTTTTCTTTGAAATTGGTAGCAATGGAAGCTTTGATCGATTTCTCTACAAAACCCTCATGTGTAAAAAATGTTGGATCCTCTGCGGTGAGTACAGCATTTCGTAGCAGCGGGGAAATTTGGTTCAGAGGTGTGAAATCTGGGTTCTCAGGGCCGACAATAATATCTCGGACGGGACCATCCGTCTCATAAGGTTCGTATGTAAAAGGGGAGTTGATTTTAGACAGATCGGTTTTCCCGTAGGAGTTAATTTTAAAACCGTTCTCTTCAATCGCCGAATGCAGTTGAACGCTATCCGGCATTTCTGAATCCAGATGAAGATCAAAGCGGTATTTCATCTTCCCTGATACTTGGATGCCTTCCAATGATTCGAAAAGTCCGGTAGGGAATGAATCAAAAGCCTTTTGTGCGTCCATCTCCGGAATTTCGACACCTAGGTCGTATATCTTGTGCGGAAGAAGGGTCAATTTAGCATATGGGTGTGCTTTAATTTCTTCCAGCTGCACGACCGATCCTTCGTCCAATTCTATAAAATCTTTTCCAATAATAAGCTCGGCCTGGGTCGAAGCTTTTGGAACGATAACATCGTTGGAAGCAATACGCCAATGGTTGATCAAGAAATTGCTCAGTTGCCCACTGATCGAAATTTGCAAATCATCGTTGTTTATCCATTTTACGTCCTGTAACTCTGCTTCAATCATATCAAAATTGACACGCATGCCATACTTGTCTTCAAGCAAAGGGAGTTCTACCTTCCCTTGATCTGCATATAGACGAAAGGATAGTCTATTTCTACCCGGGTTCAGATCACCATCTATGTGCCAAGTTGCCTTATCTTCATTTACTAGGATTGTCGATTCAAGATCGCCATTGTCTATATTTGCTTTTGGGATTTTTATATTATGAAATAGACTGTCATCTTTATAGGAGATCTCGAACTTTGTCAAATCCATATTCTCTGGTATCTTATAAAGAACCTGATGAATGACACGGTTGGCCAGTTTAGCCATATGAATCGGCTCTTCTGCTTTTTCTACTTCCGCTACTTGTGCGGTGTCGGCTTCTTTTTCGCGAAAAAGGAAGTCATAATTACTCGTAACACTATCTTTTTTGATAAAGCTGACCCTTGCATTTTCCATGTCCATATTTGCAAGCTTTACTTTGCCGCTAAGTAAGGGGAAAAGTTTAACGCTCACCCTCAGAAGTTCAATATTCACAAGCGTATCAGCATCGATCGGGGTTGCCGAAATGCCTTCAAAGCTGACTTCTTTGAGGCCAGAGAAATAAGCTTTATTTATTTCCAGTTGAACCTGATAGTCGTCTAAAGCTTTAGCCTTTGCTCTCTCAATCGCACTTTTTAACAAAGGCTCTCTTTTGTTGATGGCAATGATCGCCACAATGGTGAATAGAACGATGAGCACACCTCCAACGCCTGCGGCAATCATATAATACCTTCTGGGTATCGACTTAAAAAACGTTTTAATCGTGTCCAAATTTGTCTTTTTACGTTGGATTGTAGTTTAAATGTCTAAACTTCCAGTAAATATCTATAAAATACTCTGTTTTTCAAGTTTGTATAGCTTATTTCTTAAATTTGAAAATATTTAAATACTGTGTGACAATGATTACTGAAGAACAAGTTTTAAAAGCATTGAGTCATGTTGAGGATCCTGATTTTAAAAAGGATTTGGTTACGCTTAACATGATTAAAGATATTAAAATAGAGCCTAATAAGTTGAGTTTTAGTGTGGTGTTGACAACACCGGCATGCCCGATGAAAGATCATTTAGAAAACGCATGTCGTAACGCAATCAAGCATTTTGTGTCAAAGGACCTTGAGGTCGATATCAACATGACATCTAAAGTGCTCGCTCCGAAGAACAGTCAACTGCCGAACATCAAGCACATTGTTTTGGTGTCGTCCGGAAAAGGTGGGGTTGGGAAATCGACCGTAGCAAGTAATTTAGCGCTAGCACTAAGCATGCAGGGAGCGAAAACTGGTCTACTTGATGCTGATATATATGGTCCGTCCTTGCCGATCATGTTTGGTCTTGAGAATGCTAAACCTCAAGGCACGACGGGCCCGGATGGTAAATCGAAAATCTTACCGATTGAAAAGTATGGCCTCAAACTACTGTCCATAGGCTTCTTCACGGATCCCAATCAGCCGGTCCCTTGGCGTGGTCCTATGGCAAGCTCGGCCGTTAAACAATTATTCAATGACGCCGACTGGGGTGAACTTGATTATCTGATCGTTGATTTGCCGCCGGGAACCGGAGATATTCATATTACCATTGCTCAAGGTTATCCGATTACCGGGGCACTTGTTGTATCCACACCTCAAAATGTGGCAACGGCTGATGCTTCCAAAGGTATCGGCATGTTCTTGATGGACGCTATAAACATACCGTTATTGGGTATCGTTGAAAATATGGCTTACTTTACCCCGGCGGAGCTGCCAGAGAACAAATATTACATCTTCGGAAAAGGTGGGGGTAAGTTCCTTGCAGAAAAATACCAAGTTCCGTTGATCGGTGAAATTCCGCTTGTGAAAAGTATCAGTGATGCGGGGGACAATGGTGTGCCAGCTGTACTAGATGAAGATTCCGTAATCAGTAAGGTGTTTTCTGAAATTGCACAGAAAGTAGCACAACAGCTTTCCATTGTCAGTGAATCAAATTTGCAAACGGTATAATTTTATGAGAGGGATTATTTTAGTAACTTTACATTTAGAAACGTAGAATTATGAATTTGAAGGATAGAGTGGAGCAGGCATTGGATTCAATGCGCCCTTTTCTTGAAGCTGATGGTGGCAACGTGGTTATTGAAGAAATTACTCCAGAGAATGTGGTTAGACTAAAGCTCCTGGGTTCATGTGCGTCCTGTTCTATGAGCATTATGACCTTTAAAGCCGGGTTAGAACAAGCCATTAAAAAGGCTGTACCCGAAGTCAGTGGCGTCGAGGCTATCAATCTTACGACAATTTAACATTATTTAACCACGCTAGTTTTCATAATGTGGTAGATTTGTGAATATGAAATTTTGCTTGAAAACGGTTATTGTATTTATAATGGTTGGTATTACGATGGGTGTCTACGCTCAGGAACGTCCGACCAAGAAGCTAATACAGTTTACTGGGATCATCCAAAATGCAGATTCTAGTGTCGTAGTTCCATATGTTACTATTCGGAACACCTCCTATAAAAACCAAACATTTGCTGCGAACCATCAAGGTTATTTTTCTTTTGTCGCACATGAAAACGATACGATTGAGTTTACGGCGATCGGATATAAAACTACACAAGTTATTATCCCTGAATCAGAAACCAATCGACACAGTGGTATCATAAAAATGGAGGCTAGTGTCACTGCACTGCCCGCCGTCGTCGTTCTTCCTTGGGCTAGTGTCGAAGAGTTTAATCTTGCCTTTCTTGCTCTCGATGTCGCTGACGATGACCTATTGGTGGCTAAACGAAATTTAAGCCGTGAAAGCCTGGTTGCTATGGCTCGTGAGGCACCGTTGAGCGCTAACGAGCTGCAAAACTACCAAGCCATTAGCTCACATCAGAACATGACCAATCGTAACATAAATCAACGCTACGCCAATCCACTGCTCAACCCTTTTGCTTGGGCCAAATTTATCGATCAAATATCTAAGGGTAGCAAGAAATAGGCGGGCTTATGAGCTAGTCGCCGAAATTACATCTAATCCTTTTCGGATTCTCGCTATTGTCTCCGCTTTTCCCAACGTAGCTACAATATCGAATACGTGTGGGCCAAACTTTCCGCCAACTAACATGATCCGCAGGGGAAGCATAAGTTCGCCCATCTTCATGCCAGATGCTTGAATCGCCAGTTTGTAAAAACTCTCTAGTTCTTCAGAATGCCACGGCTCAAAAGCATCCAGACTTTCTGTAATATTGGTAAAGAAGGTGGTTTTTTCATCATTCCATCGCTTTAAGATCGCGTCTAAATCATATTCTTCAGGTTTTTTGAAGAAAAAGCTGGCATGATCCCAGAAATCCGTTAAAAAAGTCAAACGGTCCCTAACTAAAGCAACGACGCTTTCTAGATATTTTGTTTCGGTGTCCACATGCTGACGTGTCAGAATTGGGTGTATGTGCTCTGACAGAACGGATATAGAAAGCTTTTGTATCCATTCGTGGTTAAACCACTTCGCTTTTTCAAAGTCGAATTTTGCCCCTGAATTGTTAATCCGCTCTAAAGAGAACTTCTCAGTTAGTTCCTCTAAAGAGAAAATCTCCTGATCTGTCCCATCATTCCAGCCTAATAAAGCAAGCATATTTACAAAGGACTCGGGAAGAAAGCCCATTTCCCTGAAACCCATTGTTGTCTCGCCAGATTTTGGATCGTGCCAGTTCATCGCAAATACCGGAAAGCCAAGTCTATCACCGTCACGCTTACTTAGCTTGCCCGGACCGTCGGGTTTAAGAATGAGTGGCAAGTGAACCCATTGTGGCATTTCTTGCTTCCAGCCCAGATACTCCCATAACAGGATATGGACAGGTGCCGATGGTAGCCATTCCTCTCCGCGAAAAATATGACTAATCTTCATTAGGTAGTCATCCACAACGACAGCCAAGTGGTAAGTCGGCATGTTGTCTGCTTTGAGTAAGACCTTGTCGTCTACCAAATTAGTTTCAAAAGTAACAACGCCTCGGATCATATCGGTAAACTGGATTGTCTCGTCTGCTGGTATTTTGATTCTAATCACATGAGGCGTCCCTTTCTCCAATAGCGCTTGCACTTCGGCTTCAGGGAGACTCAATGAATTCTTCATTTTCATCCTTGTCGAATGACCGTAGGTAAAGTTGGGTGATTGTTCACGCGCAGCTTCCAGCTCTTCAGGAAGATCAAAAGCATAATAAGCCTTCCCTTCGCTAACCAGCTTCTCCGCATAAGCTCGATACGAAGCTTTTCGTTCACTTTGTCTATAAGGGCCAAATTCACCTTCCTTGAGCGGACTCTCATCCGGATGAATACCACACCACTTTAAGCAGTCATGGATATAGTCCTCAGCACCCTCTACAAAACGGGTCTGATCTGTGTCTTCAACGCGCAAAATGAAATCGCCACCGTTTTTCTTAGCAAAGAGGTAATTGAATAAAGCTGTACGTACTCCTCCTAAATGTAGTCCGCCTGTCGGACTTGGTGCAAAACGAACCCTAACTTTTCTATTTTCATTCATGATACAAAGATAAAAAATTGACGGCGGGATTCGTTGAATCCTCCATCTTTTCATATAAATATGTATTTTGGCTAAAACTTTGTCAATGAACCCTTACAGAAATAACCAACGATGGAAGTTTGCGCTACTGATTTTTGCAGCTCTCATTGCTGGCACCTCCTTGGTCTATACAAATTACCTAGTTAAGAATTTATCGGAAACAGAACGCACCAAGGCAGAGGTATGGGCAATGAGTACCCGGAACATTTTTAATATGCCGGATATCAACGATGAGTTCACCACCTTTATTTATGCAGTTCGTGATAGCCTCTCTATGCCGGCTATTATTGCAGACGAACAGGATAGCATCATCTATTGGAAAGGACTAGATACTGCTCGTACTAATATCAATATTGAGGATGAATTAATGATGGAAGGGCGGACAGGTCCGGTTTATGATCCGGAGTATTTCCGTGATCAACTAGAGATCATGAAAGAGCAGCATCCACCGATTATTGTTGAACTCTACAGCGGTGAGTCTTGGTATATCTATTATAAAGATTCCCTTCTACTAACGCAGCTAAGGATATTTCCTTATATACAGTTGAGTTTGATTGCGGTCTTTCTGATTATCGCTTATACTGTTTTTAATTCTATACGAAAATCGGAACAAAACCAAGTTTGGCTGGGAATGGCAAAAGAGGCTGCTCATCAATTGGGTACACCGATTTCGTCACTGATGGCCTGGGTAGAACTTATTAAAACCAAGTTCAATGCAGATAATGACCCGTTGATTGATGAAATGGAAACGGACGTTAAACGTTTGGAAATTGTTGCCGACCGTTTTTCTAAAATTGGCTCCAAGCCTGTTTTAGAGCCACACAAGCTCTATGAGGTAGCGAAGAACTTTGTCGATTATTTTAAAATCAGAATTAGTCAAAAAATAGAATTTGAGGTCAAAGGTGATAGAGAGGTGGAGGCCATGCTAAATGTGCCCCTGTTTGATTGGGTATTAGAAAATATATTGAAGAATGCCGCAAATGCCATTGAGTCAGAGGGGAAGATCGAATTGGAGATTATTGAAAACATTGCGAAAGAACAGATTTTTATCGACATTAGTGACACAGGAAAGGGAATCCCTCGTTCAAAATTTGATGCCGTATTTCAACCTGGGTTCACAACTAGAAAGAGAGGGTGGGGGCTGGGACTGTCATTAACAAAAAGAATGGTCGAGAACTACCACAACGGCCATATTTTTATTAAAGATTCCGAAATAGGTAAAGGGACAACCTTTCGAATTATATTAAAAAGTAGTTTAATTTATGAACCCGCTAAAATCTGATGAATTTCCGGCCGAATGGACCAAGTATATTGATACGGTTACCAGTGATTGTTTAGAGAGTCTTCGGGGACAGCTTGAAACCTTTCCGGCATTTTTGAGAAGCATTCCAGCAGGCAAATCAGAATATGCCTATGCGGAAGACAAGTGGAATATTAAGGAAGTAGTAGGGCATGTTTTGGACACCGAGCGAATTATGGCATATCGGGTTCTTTGTTTTGCAAGAAACGACACAAAAGAACTCCCCGGTTTTGATCAAGACGTGTATGTAGAGAACGGATACTTTAGTTCATTTAGTTTAGAGCATTACGCGGAAGAATTTATTCAAATGAGAACAGCTAATCTTATGTTTTTTGAGTCCCTACGTGACAATGCCTTATTAAGAAGTGGACTTGCCGGAGGGCGACTGATGAGTGTGCGAGCACTGCTGTTTATGATTGCGGGGCATTTAAATCACCATAGAACGATCATTCAAGAGCGATATCTGTGAGTCTTCCGAATTTCTGAAATAAAAATGTTAAAATATAAAACTAATAAATCACAGCTTTGTTACTAATATATCAGTCAAAGCCAATCGGTTTTGTGATAAGGTTTAGGTTTGGAATGCCCCGTTGCGATATCGGGGCATTTCTATGTTAGCGGCTTATGTCTTTCTTAAATCATTTTTTCTTTTTTTAACAGATTAATTTTATTAGTCTTGTATCTGAAAATTTTAAACTGTAAAAAATCGTCTAATGGTTCAAGAAAATTTATCTGGTCACGCCCCGAAGCAGGGAATTAATCCGATTGTGATTATCGGGGCCCTCTTCTTTATTTTTGGATTCGTTACTTGGTTAAATTCCTTGCTAATTCCTTATCTGGAAATCGCCTGTGAACTGACCAAGTTTCAATCATTCTTTGTGACCTTCGCCTTCTATATCGCTTATTTGGTGATGGCGCCAATTTCAACACGGGTTCTCAACAAATTTGGCTTTAAGAATGGAATGTCTGTGGCTCTGATCGTTATGGCAGTCGGCGCCGTTTTGTTTATTCCTGCAGCAATGACAAGGATCTATGGCTTGTTCT
The DNA here is from genome assembly GCF_042159835.1 of Albibacterium profundi. Classification (NCBI taxonomy): domain Bacteria; kingdom Pseudomonadati; phylum Bacteroidota; class Sphingobacteriia; order Sphingobacteriales; family Sphingobacteriaceae; genus Albibacterium; species Albibacterium profundi. The sequence goes on from NZ_JBBVGT010000002.1 coordinate 1,502,564, forward strand.
TGCTTGGTTTGTTCATCATGGGTAGTGGATTAGCCATTCTTCAAACTGCTTCAAACCCGTATATTACCATCGTAGGTCCACCCGAAAGTGCTGCTAAACGGATCAGTATCATGGGGATCTGTAATAAACTGGCAGGTGCTGCTGCACCTATTATTTTAGGTATATTCTTGCATTTAGAAAGCGCTGATCAGCTCAATAATGATGTTGCTAGCATGGCTGACGCTGACCGTATAGCTGCTTTAGACGCTATGGCTTTGCGGGTTATACCCCCTTATATCGGTATAATTGCGGTTCTGTTATTGCTCGCATTTTGGGTATATAAGTCTGGCTTACCGGAGGTGGATACAGATGAAGAAGACGAAGCTTTGGCATCGAGTAATTCTAGTAAAAAGAGTGTGTTTGATTTCCCGCATGTGATTTTAGGTGTCATCACGCTTTTCTTATATGTAGGTGTGGAAGTAATAGCTGGTGATACAATTATTAGCTACGGCGCCTCCCAGGGTATTGCACTTGGAACTGCGAAGTATTTCACTACAGGAACTATGGTGGCTATGGTTGTGGGTTATCTGATCGGTATCGTCACGATTCCAAAATACATTAAACAGGAAAACGCATTGCGACTTTGTGCTATCTTGGGCGTGCTGTTTACTTTAGGCGCGATCTTTACTGATGGCTTCATTTCCGTAGGCTTTATCGCACTCTTAGGGTTAGCCAACTCCCTAATGTGGCCGGCTATCTGGCCATTGGCTCTTGCGGGTGTTGGGCGCTTTACGAAAGCAGCTTCGTCCTTACTCGTAATGGGTATCGCCGGTGGAGCAGTAGTTCCATTATTCTACGGTGCATTAGCTGACTACTGGAACCCTCAGTCGGCTTACTGGATTGCTGTACCGTGCTATCTGTTTATCTTATACTATGCGGTAGCAGGTCATAATGTTGGGAGAAAAAGCAAAGAAATAAAATTTTAAATCATTAGGAAGCGTTTAAAGAACGCCTCCTTCCATCCTAGAATCCTCAGAAAGTCATACTTTCTGAGGATTTTTTGAATTATAAAATGCCAGCAGACAGGGTTTACGCATATCAATGAACAGGAGTTACATGTAACTCGTTTTAGGCCATTGAGCGGATATTGGCAATAGCCATGCTAATAGGTCCCGATTTTCGGCCGGATATTGGGGGGCAATAGGGAGTGAATTGATAACCAATTGGTAGTTGTCCCGACCAAGTCCCTAATCCGTTTTTTTGCAAAAACAGGGTTATAATGGGTTCTCCTGCATGATAAAGATTTTTTCTATCTTTGTGTTCCAAAATACAACTCTTTATGTTTGAGAATTTACAGGACAAGTTAGACAGAGCATTTAAAGTTCTAAAAGGCCAAGGCAGTATATCTGAAATAAACGTTGCGGAAACCATTAAGGAAATCCGTAAGGCTTTGTTAGACGCTGACGTAAACTATAAAACGGCAAAAGCTTTTACGGATGAGGTGAAAGAAAAAGCCTTAGGACAAAACGTATTAACCAGCGTTTCTCCGGGTCAGTTGTTGACGAAGATCATGAACGATGAACTGGCCCTGTTAATGGGAGGCACGGTGACGGAGCTGGAGCTAACCGGTAATCCAACCGTTATCCTCATCGCTGGTTTGAACGGTGCTGGTAAGACTACCTTCTCTGGCAAACTTGCTAATTTCTTAAAGACTCAAAAGGGTAAAAAACCTCTATTGGTTGCTGGCGACGTTTACCGACCTGCTGCGATCGATCAGCTTCAGGTTCTCGGTGAACAGATTGGTGTTCCTGTGTATGCTAATCTTGAATCAAAAGATCCAATTGCCATTGCTGAAGAAGGCGTTGCGGAAGCTAAGCGTAATGGAAATAGTGTTGTTATTATTGATACGGCTGGTCGCTTAGCAATCGATGAAGCGTTGATGACTGAGATATCAGCCGTAAGAGATGCTACCAAACCACACGAAATTCTATTTGTGGTTGATGCTATGACTGGTCAAGATGCCGTCAACACGGCGAAGATATTCAACGAGCGGCTTGATTACACCGGCGTTGTATTGACCAAGCTCGATGGTGATACAAGAGGTGGTGCCGCACTGTCTATTAAGTCGGTTGTCAATAAGCCTATCAAGTTCATCGGTACAGGTGAGAAGATGGAAGCGCTTGATGTGTTTCATCCAGATCGGATGGCTTCCCGTATTTTGGGAATGGGTGACGTAATCTCGTTAGTAGAGCGCGCTCAGCAGCAATTTGATGAAGAAAAGGCAGCTCAGCTTCAAAAGAAAATACGCAAGAATAAATTTGACTTTAACGACTTTATTAGTCAAATCCAGCAAATCAAGAAGATGGGTAATATGAAGGATTTGATGGGAATGATTCCAGGTGCTGGAAAGGCGATGAAGGATATTGAGATTGAAGATGATGCGTTTAAGCCTATCGAGGCAATTATTCATTCGATGACGCCGTACGAGCGTGAAAATCCAGATGTGATCAACCAATCGCGACGTCAACGGATAGCAAAAGGTGCGGGCACAGATCTTCAGGAAGTAAACAAGTTGATGAAGCAATTTAACGATATGAGGAAGGTGATGAAGCAGTTCTCAAATCCGGCAGCTGCAGCGAAGCTTATGAAGAATATGCCGAAGATGCCATTTGGCAAATAAATAGCAATTCATTTTTTTAGAGAGGGTATTTGCAATGCTTGTGAAAACACATGCTAGTTCCGTCTATGGAATCGAGTCTACGACGGTGACGGTTGAAGTTAAGGTAACTGCGGGCACGAAATATTATATTGTCGGTTTGCCTGATAATGCGATCAAAGAAAGTCTTCAACGCATAGAGAGTGCCATTCAATCTGCAAACTATCGGATGCCACGACAGAAGATCGTAGTGAACCTGGCACCGGCAGATATCCGGAAGGAGGGTTCGGCTTACGATCTGGCGATAGCGTTGGGTATCCTAGGCGCGTCCGGACAGATCCAGATAGAAAAGTTATCGAAATTTATCATTCTGGGCGAGCTTTCGTTGGATGGCGGTGTACAGCAGATTAAGGGTGCTTTGCCTATAGCCGTACAGGCGAGAAATGAAGTCTATGAAGGGCTAATACTCCCGAAAGGAAATGCAAGAGAAGCTGCCATCGTCGACGGAATAAAGGTCTATGGAGTTGAAAATATAAGTGAAGTTATTGCTTTTATTGATGGAAGGGAGGAGCTTGAGCCGACCTTGGTAGATACACGCGCAGAATTTCATAATAACATCAATAACTATGAATTCGATTTCGCAGATGTAAGCGGACAGTTGAATATCAAACGGGCTTTAGAAATAGCGGCGGCCGGTGGTCATAATGTTATTTTGATTGGGCCCCCTGGTTCTGGTAAGACCATGTTGGCAAAGAGGTTGCCAACAATCTTACCACCTCTTAATCTACGGGAATCATTGGAGACTACTAAGATTCATTCAGTAGGAGGATATCTGGCAGCGTCAGATTCGCTGATGACGATTCGTCCTTTTCGCGATCCGCATCATAGCATCAGCGATGCCGCGTTGGTTGGCGGAGGTGCAAATCCTCAGCCCGGAGAGATCTCATTAGCTCATAATGGAGTTTTGTTCTTAGATGAACTGCCAGAATTTAAGCGATCGGTACTTGAGGTAATGCGACAACCGCTGGAGGAACGTAAGATTACGATTTCTCGTGCTAAGCTAACGGTCGATTATCCCGCTAGCTTTATGTTGGTCGCGGCCATGAATCCTTGCCCTTGTGGTTATTATAACCATCCCGACAAAGACTGCATCTGCCCACCTGGTGTAGTTCAAAAGTATTTAAGTAGGGTTTCCGGACCCTTGTTAGATCGTATCGACCTTCATATTGAGGTGACTCCTGTTAACTATGATGAACTGAGCAATGGTGTGCAAGGGGAAAAGAGTGAGAGGATCAGAAAGCGGGTGATTAAAGCACGACAAATTCAAGCAGAACGTTTTTCGAGGAAGAAGCAAAATGTGGACACGGAGGATATTCACAGTAATGCGCAGATGAGAGTGAAGATGGTGAGAGAAGTGTGTGAAATATCGGAGGAGGGGAAGAAGCTATTACAAACTGCGATGGAGCGACTAAGCCTTTCTGCACGTGCATACGACAGGATTTTGAAGGTTGCGCGGACGATTGCAGATTTGGATGCGAGCAAGGACATTCGCACCGAACATTTAGCGGAAGCGATCCAATATCGTTCACTTGATAGAGAAAATTGGTCAGGATAGTAATAAAATAACTATATATTTGTATAATTGCTCAGTTATACTCGTTATGACTGTTTAATTTATAAATTATTTAAGTAAAATTAGAAAAAATGAAAATTGCCGTTGTTGGAGCCACTGGACTAGTAGGCTCCATGATTTTAAGGGTCTTGGAAGAGAGGAACTTTCCTCTCAATGAGTTGATTCCCGTTGCTTCAGAAAGAAGTAAGGGTAAGGAAATCACTTTCAACGGTTCGAAATATAAGGTGGTTACACCCGATGAGGCAATTGCATTAAAGCCTGATATTGCACTCTTTTCTGCTGGTGGTGCAACCTCGACGGAATATGCGCCGAAATTTGCAGAGGCTGGTACGGTTGTGGTCGATAACTCATCGGCATGGCGTATGGATCCGGACAAGAAGTTAGTCGTGCCGGAGGTCAACGCTTCTGTTCTAAGTTCGGACGATAAAATTATCGCTAACCCAAATTGTTCGACCATACAGATGGTTGTTGTGTTAAAGCCACTCCATGAAAAGTATAAAATAAAAAGGGTTGTCGTGTCGACCTATCAGTCGGTTACCGGAACGGGTGTTAAAGCTGTAGATCAGCTTAATAACGAGCGTGCCGGTATTGAGGGTGAAAAAGCATATCCGTATAAAATAGATTTAAATGTGATTCCTCAAATTGATGTGTTCATGGATAATGGATATACCAAAGAGGAGATGAAAATGATTCAGGAAACAAATAAAATCATGGGTGACGACTCTATTAAAGTTACCGCTACGACCGTTCGTATACCGGTGATGGGCGGGCATTCGGAATCCTTGAATATTGAATTCGAAAACGATTTTGATTTGGCTGAATTACGCGGTATTTTGGCTAAGCAAGATGGTGTGACCGTGGTAGATGATCCAGCTAATTTAAAATACCCGATGCCTTTAGATGCTCATGATAAAGATGAGATCCTCGTGGGAAGGATCCGTCGCGACGAGACGCAAGATAACACGTTGAACTTGTGGGTTGTTGCCGATAATTTACGTAAAGGCGCGGCGACCAACGCTGTTCAGATCGCAGAATACCTGCTCAAAGAGAAAATAGTATCCTAATAGGATGAGCACTTGCTCTAAATTAATATAAGCTAAATAATAAAGGCGCTCCCATTTGGAAGCGCCTTTATTATTTAGCTTATATTGTGTTGTGATCGTATGATTAACCTTCAGGGTTTAGTGCTGCAGAAATTCTTTTCTCCAAATCTCTGAAGTGATAACCGGTAACATTTCTACCAGAAGCAGCCGATCCTACCTTGCGCTGTAACTCTGCGAGATGACCTCGAGCGATACTCGTAATATCAGATTCAGTGGGATCAATGTTTATCCGGCCATAGCTTCCTGTTCTTTCTTTTGGAGGCGATAGCAGTTCGATCAGACTGGATACATAGGCCTTTTGCAGATTCCTTTTATAAATGTCGGAGCTTCTTAAATTGCTCCAGATACCCTGCTCTAATCCATTAAACAAGTCTTCTACACCGAATGCGTTTGCGTCCTGAATTTCAGCTTTAATCAGCTTGTCTAGCGTTCCGGCAGAAAGAAGACGCGTTACTACACGCTGCTGCACAGCTCCGATGCGGTCCACTGGATCTTGACCAATACGATTGTAGATAGAATAATCTATCAACCATTCAGGTGTTGTGAAGATGTTCGCGTTCAGGAAGTCGATCGCTCTCTGTTGTTTCTCGGCCGGAACCAACTCATATACCGGTCCCTCTTGTTCTACCGTCTTCGGTGTTTCGTAAATACCGGCGATGTTTTTAGTAACATGGCCTGCGTAGCGATTAAATTGCGTTACTACTTCACCATAAAGCTCTTCCAGGTTATCATATCCTTTGTTAGCCGTTGATGTCCACTCCATCAGATTAGGGACAATCCGCTGTAGATTTTTGATGCCGTACTCACTGGCCAACATGGAGTCGTCGCCCAAGTCTTCACTCTGCGAACGAGGGTCATCTGGATTAGATTCAGTTCCAAACCAGTATTTCGGATCTCCGGCTTTCGCTAGGATCCATTGGTTCAATGTGGGGGTTTCAGCATCTCTGCTCTTAGCCTCTGGAATGAGTTTATAGCCCCATTCAATCGCCCATTTATCGTAATAATTGATCTTAGGATACAAGTCGGATCCGCTGATTCCGTCGCCTGGTTGAGCGATGTAGTTAAAACGTGCATAATCCATAATCGACGGTGCTACGCCATGTTCTTTCACGAACTGAGCACTCCGAAGGCTGTCGACCGGATAAGCGGCGCTGGAACCAAAGTTGTGACGCAGACCCAATGTGTGACCCACTTCATGAGATGATACAAAGCGCACCAAATCGCCCATTAAGTCATCATCAAATTCCATTTTTCTTGCCCGTGGATCGTTAGGAGAAGCTTGAATAAAATACCAATTTCTAAGCAGCGTCATGACACTATGGTACCAATTGATATGGCTCTCCAAGATTTCGCCGGAGCGAGGGTCGTTTACATGCGGGCCACTTGCATTCGGAATAGAGGATGGTTTATAAACGATCGCTGAATAGCGAGCGTCTTCTAGCGACCATTCAGGATCTTCTTCTTTCGTAGGTGCCCGTTTTCCTACAATCGCGTTTTTAAAGCCAGCTTGTTCGAAAGCTGCTTGCCAGTCGTTTACCCCGGCAATTAAATGATCAACCCATTTCTCTGGGGTGGCGGGATCTATATAGAATACAATTTGTTTTTTGGGCTCTACCAGCTCTCCGCGCTTGTATTTTTCGATATCTTCTTCTTTAGGCTCTAGTCTCCATCTGGTAATCAATGATTTATGCTCGACGCCTTGCGGGTTCAAGTCAAAGTCGGTATACCGAACGGTGAAGTAGCCAACACGAGAGTCAAAATACCTTCCTTGCATAGGAACCTTCGGAAGAAGGACCATAGACGTGTTGAGTTCTAGCGTAGCTGTACCGCTTGACATGGCAGCAGCGGCAGCACCAGATACGCCAGGAGGCGCTGTGCGACCGTAGGTTTTAACAGTTTTAATTTCTGTGTTGGTTGGGAATGTTTTGACAGTGTCGATATAAGACATGTCTTTTTTGATAGATCCTAAACGTAGAACCTGCTTGTAGCGTGGACTGAAAAAGAAAATATCGTTGTCATCGTTAATGAATGAGGTCATGTCGACAATGACGCTTTCTTTGTCAGGGCCAAATGCCACAACGTCAAAAGCCGCCGCTATCGGCTGAATATTTGACTTCATCACTGTTGTATACATTGCTTGTGTGCTGTCTTTCGAGCGCTCTGAGAACGATATACGTTTCATAAACACCTTGTTATTCGGTCCTTTTTCGTAGCGGATTACATTTTCATTAATTTGGTCGCCGGCATATCCAGAGAAGCCACTTCTTAGGTCGACACCGCTGCGTGATATCCGGTTAACAACGATGATATCACGGCCCATAATACTATCGGGAATTTCAAAGAAATATTTCTCATCTTGGTTGTAAATTGTGAAAAGTCCTTTTTGTCCCTTTTCAGCATCTTTAATGAATTTTTCAAACGATTTCGGTTCTTTCTTATCGTCTTTTTTCTTGGTGGAGTCTGACTCCGCGGTTGTGGGTTTTTCTTTTGGTTTTTGGGCAAACACGAATGGCGAACTTGAAAGCATGACAAATGCCAAGGCCGCCGCATACAGTATGGTTTTTTTCATTTGAATATAATTTGTAATAGTTCTACATAAATAGGAATTTTTATTGGATAAAAGAACCTTTTCATACGTAAAAAAACAGCTATACAGAAGAATGTGTAAAGTTAATCCGTCTGAATTAAAAAAATGGCTTACCTTTGATGTCTGAATAGCAATATTTCTTCAACATTCAGAACTCTAATAATGAAATACAAACGCATTTTACTAAAGCTTAGCGGAGAAGCCCTTATGGGTGAGAAAAATTATGGGATTGATATCGATCGAGTTGCTCAGTATGCAAAAGACATAAGAAAGGTACATGATGAAGGAGTAGAAATAGCGATCGTTATCGGTGGTGGAAATATCTATCGTGGATTAAGCGCTGAGAAATCAGGTATGGATAGGGTCCAAGCTGACTATATGGGAATGTTGGCTACGGTTATAAACTCGATGGCATTACAAGATGCATTGGAGAAGGTTGATATCAAAACTCGCTTGCTTACAGCAATAAAAATGGAACAAATCTGTGAACCTTTTATTCGCAGACGGGCCGTGCGCCATCTTGAAAAAGGGAGAGTGGTGATTTTTGGTGCAGGTACAGGCAATCCTTATTTCACAACAGATACTGCTGCATCTCTTCGTGCTATTGAGATCAATGCTGATGTTGTACTGAAAGGTACGCGTGTAGACGGAATTTATACCGCTGATCCTTTAAAAGATCCGACAGCTACCCGCTTTGACGAGTTAAGCTTCCAAGATGTATATGATCGTGGCTTGAATGTTATGGATATGACTGCGTTTACACTTTGCCAAGAAAATAAGTTGCCGATCATCGTCTTTGACATGAATAAAGAGGGCAATCTGATGAAATTGACAAAAGGAGAAGATATAGGAACCTTGGTTCGATAATTTAGATACAGAAAAAATTGTATTTTTGATTTAAATAAAATATCCATGAACGACCTTATAAAATTACAACTTGACGATACTGCTGAAAATATGGAAAAGGCTGTATCATTTACAGAGAATGAACTGACAAAGATACGTGCTGGTAAAGCAATGCCTTCGATGTTGGATGGGATATCTGTTGAGTACTATGGGGCATCGACTCCGTTGGCACAGGTGTCGACCATTTCCACTCCTGACGCAAGGACATTGGTTGTGCAACCTTGGGAGAAAGCTATATTAAAAGATATCGAAAAGGCGATTATAGATTCAAATATTGGATTAAATCCGCAAAACGATGGAAACGTGATCCGTCTTCTCATACCACCATTAACCGAGGAAAGAAGAAGAGACTTGGTGAAAAAAGTAAAGGATGAAGCAGAGAAAGGTCGCGTTGCGGTCCGAAACCTTCGGAAAGATGCTAATGAGCAGATTCGGAAATTAAAAAATGACGGACTGTCTGAGGATGAAATGAAAGATGGAGAAGGTGAGATTCAAAAGCTCACTGATTCCTTTATTCAGAAAGTAGATAAACTTGCGGAATTAAAAGAGCAAGATATTATGACGGTTTAAGCCGAATGTTATACAAGATTAAAAAAAAGATGTAGGGCTAATTCTACATCTTTTTTTATGTTTAATCCTCAGTGCGGGATAACGATGAGCGCTGTACTATCTTAGACAGTTTATCGAATTGTGCTACCGGGACTAAGCTTGCTTGTCGGAGCCACAAACGAAAGTTTGCCCTGTTCGTCCTCAGCCATGAGGATCATGCCTTGTGATTCGATACCTTTTATTTTACGAGCTTCGAGGTTGAGAAGAACCGACACTTGTTGCCCAATAATATCTTCTGGTTTGAAGAACTCGGCGATCCCTGAAACGATTGTCCTCCGGTCTAAGCCCGTGTCTACAGTTAATTTTAATAGCTTTTTGGTTTTGGCAACTTTTTCTGCAGCAACAATTTCACCGCTTCGAATATCCATTGCCGTGAAGCTATCAAATGTAATAGCCGGTTTTTCAGGTATCGATTTGCTTTCGCTTTGCTGGTTTTCAATCTTTGCCTGCGCTAATTTATTTAATTGAAACTCTACTTGTTCGTCTGTTATTTTTTCAAACAGAAGTTGCGTCTCAGCTAATTGGTGGCCGATCGGTAATAGATCAACCTTTCCGCCTTTGTTCCATTCTTGTTGTTCTTGATTCAACATAGAAAATAGCTTTCTCGCAGTGAACGGCAAGAATGGTAGAGCGAAAATAGCGAGGTTTGAAGCGATTTGCAGGCCGATATTAAGTACGGTTTTTACACGTTCTTCGTCGGTTTTGATAAGCTTCCATGGCTCCTCGTCCGCTAAGTATTTATTTCCAAGGCGTGCCGCATTCATGAAGTGAGATAGAGCTTCGCGAAACCGGTAGGCATTGATTGCCTTCTCTATTTTTGCCGGATAGCTCGACAATTCATCCAGTACCCTTTTGTCGTTTTCGGTAAATGCGGAACCTTCCAACAGCTTGCCGTCGAAATATTTATGAGAAAGTACCATGACGCGATTCACAAAGTTTCCAAAGATTGCAACGAGTTCATTGTTCACGCGTGCCTGGAAATCTTTCCAAGTAAACTCACTATCAGATGTTTCGGGCAAAATGGAGGTTAATACATAACGCAGTTCATCTTCTTTGCTCGGGAACTCCTCGAGGTACTCATGAAGCCATACAGCATGGTTTCTTGACGTAGAGAGCTTGTCGCCTTCCAAATTTAAGAACTCATTGGCCGGGATATTTTCCGGTAAGATGTAGCCACCATGCGCCTTTAAGATCGCGGGGAAAATAATACAATGGAAAACGATGTTATCCTTCCCGATAAAATGAATCAGGTGTGAATTATTTTCAGGCTTATCTTGTACTTTCCAATATCTCTCCCAATCCTTCCCTTGATCTAAAGCCCACTGCTTGCTAGCTGAAATATAGCCGATGGGGGCATCGAGCCAGACATAGAGCTTTTTCCCTTTCGCTTCATCTAACGGAACGTCTACACCCCAATCCAGATCTCTCGTCATGGAACGAGCTTGAAGTCCAGAGTTTAACCAAGAGCTGCACTGACCGTAAACATTCGATTTTAGGATGTCTTTCTTCCCCTTTAGCAACCACTCCTCAAGGAATGACTGATATTTATCAAGCGGTAAATACCAATGCTTTGTCTCTTTAAGGATCGGCTTTTCACCGCTTAATGTTGAAACCGGATTGATAAGGTCGGTCGGATTAAGAGACGTGCCGCATTTTTCACATTGATCTCCATAGGCACCGTCATGATGACAATTGGGACAGGTACCGATAATATAGCGGTCGGCTAAAAATTGATTGTATTTTTCATCATAAAATTGTTCAGATTCTTTTTCAATGAACTCACCTTTATGATATAGATTTAAGAAAAACTCTTGAGACAGTTCATGGTGTATCGGCGCGGAGGTCCGGTGATAGATATCAAAACCGATACCCAGCCTTTTGAAGCTCTCCATAATTTGAGCGTGGTACTGATCAACAATTTCCTGAGGAGTCTTACCTTCTTTTTTTGCTTTGATGGTAATCGCTGCACCGTGCTCATCGGATCCGCAAACATGCAAAACATCGTGATTATTTAATCGTTGGAAGCGGGCAAAAATATCAGCAGGAATATAAGCACCGGCCAAATGGCCGATGTGAAGTGGTCCATTGGCATACGGTAATGCCGAAGTTATCGTGAATCTTTTAGTTTCTTGTGCGTTATGCATTTTTTCGATATATTTTCAAATATGCAAAAGAAAGAGGCTGCAATATTTGCTATTTGTACAAAGATAATTCAATTTGCGGTTTCTAAAACCATTATCGTATGAAAGTACCACCTTATTTAAAAAAAGGAGATAAGATTGCCATCGTAGCACCTGCGGGAAGAATTAATATGGACTTGACCGAGGTTGTTAAATTATTTGAATCATGGGGTTTGAAAGTTGTAATCGGAGAATCGGTTACCTCATCCTTTCATCAGTTTGCAGGTGACGACCAATTGAGGGCGAAAGACTTTCAAGCGATGCTCGATGATGATACTGTGAAGGCTATCATTGCAGCTCGGGGTGGCTATGGAACAGTTCGCATAATTGATGAGTTGGATTTCTCTAATTTCAAGGCTCATCCAAAATGGGTTGTGGGCTACAGCGACATAACGGTACTGCATTGCCATATACAGACCCTATTCGGCGTGCCGACCATACATGGCCCTATGCCCTTAAATTTTCCGGATGCGACTGATTCCTCTTTGCAAAGTCTGCATGGTGCTCTGTTTGGCAATGAGGTCCATTATGAATATACCAGTACGTCAGCCCTTGTTCCCGGGACGGCTGAAGGGATTTTGACGGGTGGCAACTTAGCGCTATTAGCAAATATCGTCGGGTCCGTGTCTGAATCAGACTATACTGATAAGGTTTTATTTATTGAAGACGTCTCCGAGTATTATTATTCGGTCGACCGGATGATGCGTTTATTGAAACGTGCGGGGAGGCTGAAAAATATTCGAGGCCTGATTGTCGGTGGTTTTACCGACTTGAAAGACAGTGACCCCTCTTTTGGGTTTAGCGCATTAGAAATTATTCTAGATGTCATTAAAGAGTATGACTATCCGGTAGCTACCGATTTTCCTGCCGGACATATTGATAATAATCAGTCGTTAGTTTTTGGTAAAAAAGTATCTTTGAGTGTACAAGGAAAGCGAGTTCACTTAAAATATATATAATATGGCAGCATTATCTTCATTGGGTAAATACAAGGACTTCGGCCTTTTGATTACTCGAATTGGCTTAGGTTTATCATTTATATTTCTACATGGTTACCCAAAATTATCAGGTGGACTTGAAACTTGGACAGCTGTTGGCTCAGCGATGAACAATGTCGGTATCGATTTCTATCCGGCTGTTTGGGGATTTCTAGCAGGCTTCACAGAGGCTGTAGGCGGCCTTCTTCTTTTATTAGGATTATTTTATCGCCCAGCATGTCTGTTCTTAGCTTTTACGATGCTGGTAGCAGGCATGAATCATCTTGCGATGGGTGAGGGGTTGACTGGTGCCGCACATGCATTCGAACTGCTAGTTGTATTTGTAGGATTGATGTTTGTGGGGCCAGGAAAATATAGTGTTGATAAGCGATAGATAAGAATACTATACTATCGCTTATCAATATATTATTGCATATCAAATAGGTGCTTCTCAGCATGGTATGATGAACGCACCAAGGGTCCGCTTTCAACATATTTAAACCCGATTTCCAAGCCAATTTCTTGGAACATCTTAAATTTCTCAGGAGTAACCCATTCTACCACAGGATGGTGGTTTTTTGTCGGTTGAAGGTATTGACCCAAGGTAAGTACGTGGACTCCAACATTGTATAAATCGGTCATTGCTTCAATTACGTCTTCTTCGGTTTCGCCGAAGCCTAACATGATACCCGATTTCGTTCTTAACCCAGCTTCGGAGATTCTTCTTAAGCACTCAAGGCTACGATCGTATTTTGCTTGGATACGTACTTCCCGGGTTAGCCTGCGAACGGTTTCCAGGTTATGTGATACGACCTCTGGTCTTACTTCAAGGACACGCTCAAGGTTCTCCCAATGGCCTTTGAAGTCGGGAATCAGAGTTTCTAAAGTAGTGCCCGGGCTTTCTCGGCGAATGGCTTTGACGGTTTCCGCCCAGATGGTTGAACCCCCATCTTTCAAGTCGTCACGGTCGACCGAAGTAATTACACAATGCTTTACTTCCATTAACCGGACAGATTCAGCTACGCGATTGGGTTCATCCGTATCGACAGCTAACGGGCGGCCAGTAGCTACAGCACAGAATGAACAAGATCGTGTACAGATATTTCCTAAAATCATAAAGGTAGCAGTACCTGCACCCCAGCACTCACCCATATTAGGGCAATTGCCGCTTTCACAAATGGTGTGAAGCTTATGGGTGTCAACTAGACTCCGAACATGACGATATTCTTTGCCAACAGGTAATTTTACGCGTAACCAATCTGGTTTGCGCTGTAATTCATTTGACGAAATAACAGGAAGTTCAATCATAGTACAAAGTTAAAGATAAAATTGTAATTTAGGGTCATGATTAAAGCCGACGTACCAACCGTTTGCACCTAATATTACATCAACATTACATCAAAGCTAAATTATGGCAACTATTAAAAATGAATACTTGGGGGAATTGCGCACTCGAGCGACACATTTAAAATCTGGAAACTCATTAATTACCGATGCTCCATTAGATAATCAGGGCAAAGGAGAGGCTTTTTCTCCATCCGATTTATTGGCGACCGCCTTGGGAAGTTGTATGCTGACCATCATGGGTATTGCTGCCCGTGAACATCAAATTGATTTAGAGCAAGTGGAATTAGAAACGACAAAGGTCATGGCCGAAAATCCACGAAGGGTATCCCGGTTAGATATTGTATTCAACTTTCCTAAAGGGCAGCAATATTCTGAGAAAGAAAAGGCCATCTTAGAAAAGGCGGCAAAAACCTGTCCTGTATACTATAGCATTCATGCAGATATAGAAAAGAACCTCCAATTTAATTGGTTATAGGTAAAATTCGGAAGCTGTCTTCTTTTTTAGCAATTTTAGCAATAGCGTTCTCATCTGCGTGATAGAAAAGGCAAGTCCAATTCTCTTCTGCAGCTTGTGTAGCATATTGTTCTCTCAGTTCCATGGCTTTATGACCGTCATAGTCATATTTGGCTGCGAACCGGCGTAAGGCTTGTTCCGGCTCAGGCCATTCATCACCACCATAGAACAGGTGCTGTCCTTCACTGACGATGTGGAACACTTGATGAAAAGGACTGTGAGCGCCACTCAGTTCATAGCTGATAGCTGAATTAAGTTGCCCGTCGCCTTCAACAAAATGGATATGTCCACTTCGCTGTAGGGTGTCGAAGATTTCAGTTTTGTAGGAAGATTTTGTGTTACTATAGGCCTCTTCCCATTCAGTACGTTGGATGACATATTCGGCATTCGGGAAGCTTAGGCTGCCGGTTTCGGTATCCACCATGCCAGATGCATGATCTTGATGGAGATGTGACATCAAAACCAAGGTGACATCTTCCGGTTCGTATCCTAGCTTTCGGATATTTTCATGGATCACCATTTTTCCATCGTGAGCGAAACCCAAACCAGAGTCGATTACGATCAACTCGTCTTCTAGCTCAACCAAGAAAGGCTGAACGTTGATAAAAAGTGAGCCTTTGCGATCCTTCTTGTCATCGGTTTTTGGATCGAATGGAATGAATTTTTTATCCACTCCTACTGAATATGAGCCCTCATCTAATGCATATACCTTCATGTCTTGTCTGTTTGATACGTTGTGATTACGACGAGTATAACGTATATTTACCAAATTGTAAGCACAAATATATGCAAAAAAGATGGGTCGAAAAGCCACAGCAGCATTCTGAACAGGTTAGAAACTTATCTAATTCACTCAACATCAATTCGGTTTTAGCCAGCTTGCTGGTTAAACGTGGCATTCATAGCTATCAGGATGCTGAAAATTTCTTTTGTCCCGATCTAGCTCGCTTGTATGATCCTTTTTTAATGAGGGATATGGATAAAGCTGTATCTCGAATCATATCTGCATTTGAGAAGGGAGAAAAGATACTGGTTTATGGAGACTATGACGTAGACGGGACAACGGCTGTGACCTTGGTTTTTAGTTTTTTAAACGAGTTGGCACCCACATATATTGATTATTATATTCCCGATCGTTATGATGAAGGATATGGAGTATCAAAGAAAGGCATAGACCATGCTTGCTCCAACAGCTGCTCATTAATTATTGCACTCGATTGCGGTATTAAGGCAAATGAGCTTGTCGAGTACAGTAATCATAAGGGCATCGATTTTATAATAGCAGATCATCATACTCCGGGTGCTGTGTTGCCTGCAGCCTATGCAGTATTAGATCCTAAACGTACTGATTGTAACTACCCTTTCTCTGAGCTATCAGGGTGTGGAATTGGTTTTAAGTTAGTCCATGGACTGGCTATAAAACTAGGATTACCATTGGAGCGGATCTATCGCTATTTAGATCTGCTTGCCGTCAGTATTGCTGCTGATATGGTGCCGATAATTGATGAAAATCGGATCCTGTCATTTCACGGGTTGAAGAAGTTAAATAGTGACCCATGCCCAGGATTAAGGGCTTTGATTGATCTGAGATCGGGAAAAACGGAACTTTCTTCTACTGATTTGGTCTTTCATATCGGACCTAGGATTAATGCTGCCGGAAGGATTAAGCATGCGAAAGCCGCTGTAGAACTATTGATTTCAACAGATCCCTACCGGGCTTCTGAATTAAGCAAAGAAATAGACATTCATAACATCGAGCGTAAGACATTCGATACACAGATAACAGAAGAGGCGCTAAGCATGATTACTGAGAACCCTGAAATGAAGCGACGGAAAACGACGGTCGTTTTTCAGCCGGAGTGGCACAAAGGTGTTATTGGTATCGTCGCTTCGCGGTTGATTGAGAAATTTTATCGACCGACCATCGTACTTACGCAATCCAACGGGCTCATTACAGGCTCTGCGCGCTCGGTATTTGGCTTTGATTTATATACTGCGTTAAGTCAGTGCAGTGAGTTATTCGAACAGTTCGGAGGTCATAAGTATGCGGCAGGTCTGACGATGAAAGCGGACAATGTTGCCGCGCTTCAGGAACGTTTTGAGCAGGTGGTAGCCGCCACAATCCCAGATGTGTTGCTCACCCCAGAGTTGATGATCGACGAGGAACTCTGTCTAGCCGATATTGATGGGAAATTTTTTAGGATATTGAATCGATTTTCACCTTTCGGACAAGAGAATGAGTTGCCGGTATTTCTCAGTAGGAACGTCCGGGTAGCAGAATCTCCGAGGGTTGTGGGTAAAAATCACCTCAAAATATGCGTATCTCAAGGTGGTTCGGCAGTATATGATGGTATCGGTTTCGGTTTATCGCATTTAGGTTCACTTGTAACCAGAGGCTCGTCTATTGATATTTGCTATACGCTTGAAGAGAACAACTGGCGCGGCGTAAGGCGCATCCAGTTGAATATTAAGGATATTAGATTGGCTGAAGAGCTTGTATCGTCGACATAAAGTATTGATAAATGATATTAAAAGCAGAACATTTAGTAAAAAAATACAAACAAAGGAAGGTGGTCGATGACGTGTCCTTCCATGTGGAACAAGGTGAAATTGTTGGTCTTTTGGGACCCAATGGAGCTGGGAAAACCACTTCATTCTACATGATCGTGGGACTGATTAAGCCAACAGAGGGCAAGGTGTATTTGGATGAACAAGAAATAACCGGAGACCCGATGTATAGAAGAGCACAGAAAGGTATCGGTTACTTGGCTCAAGAGGCTTCGGTCTTTAGGAAACTGTCTGTAGAGGACAATATCCTTGCGGTCTTGGAAATTCACTATAAGGATAAAGAAGAACGTAAAGAAAAACTGGAAGAGCTAATCAATGAGTTTAGTCTAAATAAGGTACGTAAGAACCGTGGCGACTTACTCTCCGGAGGCGAGCGGCGGCGGACAGAAATTGCGCGTGCTCTGGCTGCTAACCCGAATTTCATTTTGCTTGACGAGCCTTTTGCGGGTGTTGATCCAATTGCCGTGGAAGAGATTCAAACCATCGTCCATAAATTGAAGCATAGAAATATTGGTATTCTAATCACCGACCATAATGTTCAAGAAACACTATCTATTACAGATAGAGCCTATTTACTGACTGAAGGTAAAATTATGCTGACGGGCACACCGCCTGAGATCGCAGTAAATGAAATGGCAAGAAAGTTTTACCTAGGCCAGAATTTTGAATTGAAAATTAAAAAACGTTAACGATCTAGTATGGCAGCATTTGTTAATTCCATTCTAAAATGGATCATGAAAAAGCGTGTACATCAGATAGAACTTTTTAAACAATACCCGGACGAAGTACAAGAAGAATGGCTCCAGGATCTCGTCAAAACAGCGCAGGCTACCGAGTGGGGGAAGAAATATGGCTATGAGTCGATTAGTACAGTCGACGATTTCAAGGACCGTATACCTATTCAGGATTATGATTCCATAAAACCTTATATAGAACGGATGATGAATGGTGAGCAGAATATTCTGTGGCCGTCTACCATTAAGTGGTTTGCAAAGTCTTCAGGAACAACATCCGATAGAAGCAAATACATTCCGGTAAGTCAGGAGGCACTCGAAGAGTGCCATTATGCGGGTGGTAAAGACCTGCTAAGTATTTATTGTTTGAATTGTCCGGACAATAACCTGTTTGAGGGGAAAGGACTGGTACTCGGCGGAAGCCATCAGATTAATGCTCTTGGAAAAACATCTTCTGGCGATCTCTCGGCTATTATTGTTCAAAACTTGCCCTTTTGGGCGGAATATCATCGCTTTCCTGATATTGAACTAACGTTAAATCCTAATTTTGAAGAGAAAATAGAAAAGATTGCACATTTAGGTCTTACAGAAAATATAACGAGTCTATCAGGAGTGCCAACCTGGAATGTGGTTTTGGCAAAGAGGATGCTTGAAATTTCCGGGAAGTCTAACCTGCTGGAAATTTGGCCCAATCTTGAATTCTATTTTCATGGAGGTGTCAGCTTTAAACCCTACCGTGAACAGTTTAGGCAATTGATTCCGTCAGATAATATGTATTATCTCGAGAATTACAATGCGTCTGAAGGCTATTTTGCTATTCAAGATTTGCCTGACTCAGATGAGATGCTACTGATGCTCGACTATGGTATTTATTATGAATTTATGCCTATGGAAAATCTTCATGATGAGCATCCTAAAACCCTGACCCTGTCTGAAGTAGAGCTGAATAAAAATTATGCGATTATTATTTCTACCAATGCCGGGCTCTGGCGTTATATGATAGGGGATACGATACGGTTTACCTCACTCTATCCGTTCCGAATTCAAGTCAGTGGGCGTACCAAACAATATATTAATGTCTTTGGAGAAGAGTTGATTGTGGACAACGCGGAAGATGGTATCAGCGAAGCCTGTAAACAAACCGGCGCCATCGTAAAAGATTACACAGCTGGTCCCGTTTATTTCGACGGAACGGAAGCAGGGGCGCATGAATGGATTGTAGAGCTCGCCAAAGAGCCTAGCAGTCGCGCCGAGTTTATCACAGCACTTGACGAGTCACTTCGTAAAATAAATTCTGATTATGATGCCAAGCGATTTAACAATCTTGCTCTAAAGGAGCCGATTGTTCATTTTGCTAAGGAGGGAACTTTTTATAAATGGATGAAAGGACGGGGTAAATTAGGCGGCCAAAACAAGGTGCCTCGCTTATCAAATGATAGATCATTTATCGATCCGATTATCCAAATGCTGAAGAACGACACAGGTTCCTAAGCGCACGGATGTCCATTCGCTTAGGAATTTATTAGATTCTAAAATTATTCTCCGGCAGCTTCTTTCTTTGGAAAGACCAAGGATAAGATAACACTGCCTGCTAAGATTCCTAAGATGATGATCAACGAATGCATGGTCGTAAATCCGATAGCAGCTAACTGTCCATGTAATAGCATCTTAGCGCCGATAAAGATTAGTAAGAACGATAGTCCTGCTTTCAAGTAATGGAATTTGTGAATAATATTTACTAATAAGAAGAACATCGACCGAAGCCCTAGAATTGCAAAGATATTCGAGAAGAAAACAATATAAGGGTCTTGCGTTACAGAGAATATGGCAGGTATCGAGTCTACAGCAAAAATTATATCAGTCGACTCAATCATCAGCAGGACGAGAAACAAGGGTGTGATGAAGGTTTTCCCATCTATTTTGTGAAAGAAATTACCATTAACAAAGCCTGGTGTGACCGAGAAATGCTTAGATGCAAAGCGTACAATCCGATTCTCTTGCGGATCCATCGTTTCTTCCTGATTACGGTTGATAAACATCATAATCCCCGTGTAGACCAAGAAAGCACCGAATACGTAAAGTATCCAATCGAAACGACTAATTAGGGCAGCACCAATAAAGATAAATACGAAGCGGAAAAATACTGCTCCTAATATACCCCACACCAATACTTTGTGATAATGCTTCGGGTCGACACCAAACGAGCTGAATATCAATACCATTACAAATATATTGTCTACTGAGAGTGCGTATTCGACGACATACCCAGTGAGGTACTCTAATGCCAAGTTATTGTTATAGACCTGAATGCTTGCTGCCAAATCGCCAGGAATAAGCGTGATATCATGCATGTGCTTTTCCGTGACTTCCATCAACGTTTCGAAATCATGCACGCTGTGTAGCTCGTTGCCCCATATCCGTAAAAGGACGTAAAATGCGAGAGCAAAGAAAACCCAAATGGAGCTCATAATAGCTGCCGCTTTAAAGCTGACAACCTCGTTCTTTTTACTGAAAATGCCTAAATCCAAGGCAAGCATCAAAGCAATAAAGATTAGAAATCCGCCAAAGAAAAGAAATTCGTTCGTGAGAAAGGAAGTATCCATTTGTTTATTTTTTTCGTTCTGTTGTAAATTTTACCAATTGTTCCAGTCCCATTCTATATGCGCTTTCTGGAAAAGTATAAAGTATATTAAAGGCTTCTTCTTGATATTCCATCATTTTTTCTTTTGCATAACTCAACCCACCACTGCCTTTAACATAGTCAATAACCTCACGAACACGTTTTGCATCCTCGTTGTGGTTTTTTACTAAATTAATAAAATATCTTTTTTCTGTTTTAGATGATTTTTTTAAGGCGTAAATTAACGGAAGTGTTAGTTTTTTTTCTTTAATATCATTACCGACCGGTTTTCCAACGTCATCAACTCCAAAATCAAAAAGATCATCTTTGATCTGAAATGCGATACCTATTTTTTCGCCCAGTGTATGCATGCGATTGATCACATCGTCGTCCGTAGTCACAGAAGCAGCTCCGCACGCACAGCAAGATGCGATCAATGAAGCTGTTTTTTTTCTTATCACCTCGAAATACACGGCTTCGTCAATATCTAACCTCCGTGCTTTTTCCATTTGCAAAAGCTCACCTTCGCTCATGTGTTCAACCGCTTCTGAGACAATCTTAAGAAGCTTAAAGTCGTCGTTCCGGATTGAAAGCGATAGACCCCGAGCCAAAAGATAGTCGCCTACCAATACTGCTACTTTATTCTTCCACAATGCGTTAACGGAAAAGAATCCGCGTCTTTCGTTCGAATTATCGACAACGTCGTCATGTACCAACGTAGCCGTGTGTAGTAGCTCAACAAGTGACGCCCCTCGGTGGGTAGCCTCACAGATATCGCCGCAAGTACCAGCAGAAAAGAAGACAAACATGGGTCTTATCTGTTTCCCTTTTCTTTTAACAATGTAATGGGTAATCCGATCTAACAAAGGAACGGAGCTCTCCATAGATTGTTTGAACTTGTCTTCAAATAAATCAAGCTGTTCCGCTATCGGCTTTTTTATCTCATCAAGTTTCAACATGCATGTTGGTGACGGGTGAAAAATTTCAGCACAAACATACTAATTTTTAACTTATTTGTCGGCCGCCGATCGACAGAAAAAGAAGGTAGAAACGGATCGTATCGTTGGATCACGAAGCTGTCTGTGAATTGATGAACTGCGCGATTTGGTCAGGTGTTGCGATTTGGTCTATTAAATTCTTGGCGATAGCTTGTGCAGGCATATAGGGGATCTGGCATGTTACAGGATCTTGCGCAATGCAGTAGCCTCCGCGAAGTTTTATAGATTGCATACCTGTTACTCCGTCAGCGTTTGCACCGGACAGTAGCACGCCAACTAGCTTTTCTTGGTAAGTATCTGCAGCGCTTTGAAAGGTAAGGTCAATACTCGGTCTAGAGAAATTAATTTTCTCAGATATATCAAGAGAGAACGACAGATTTTTCTCGATAAATAGATGATAATCGGCTGCCGCTAGATACACGACTCCCTGCAAAATAGGCTCTTTGTCCTCTGCTTCTTTTACTTGGAGCGGGCATTTTGAGCCCAGTAATTCCACCAAAAAGTCAGGTTCTTGAACAGCTTTGCGATGGAAAATGATTACGATTGATAGCCGAAGGTCCTTTTTCAGCTGGGGTAAAATATCCAGCACGACCTGCAGGCTTCCTGCTGAGCCGCCAATAACGACCATATCAGTGGTCATGTTTCCTCCATATTTTTTGTTTGGGGTCAACTTGCCGATAACGATCAGAAATATTAGCAAAACGTAGCGTCTCCTTCGTTCCAAGTGCCAAGTAACCTAGATTCTCCAAGCTTTTGTCCATCAAGTCGAAGACACGCGATTGGAGGTGCGTATTAAAATAGATTAATACATTTCGGCAGCTGATCAACTGAAAAGAGTTGAAAGAGGAGTCTGAGACAAGGTTGTGTGTTGAGAACACTATTTTTTTACGAAGCCGTTCCTTAAAGATCATCACATCATAATTTGCTGTATAGTATGATGAAAAATCTTGATAGCCTCCGCCCCGCAAATAATTTTCCGAATATTGTTTAATTAATTTTACCGGAAATATACCCGATTTCGCTTTCTCTAATACACGCGGATTCAGATCAGTGGCGTAGATCAGGCTTTTGTCCAATAAATTTGCTTCCTCTAAGAGGATGGCAATTGAATAGGCTTCTTCTCCAGATGCACATCCGGCAATCCAGACCCTGATAAAAGGATAGGTGCCCAATGTCGGTATGATGTCAGACCGCAGATACTTAAAGAAGTCCGCATCGCGGAACATCTCGGTTACATTCACGGTTATCTCTTCAATAAAGCGACGTAGATAAAACGGATCGTGAACTAACCGATACCTCATTTCAGCGAAACTTGGAAATTTATCAATGGATACTAAACGATTAAGGCGCCGTTTCATAGAAGCTCTGCTATAATCTGAAAAATCATAGCCATGCTCCTTATGTAGATCGATTAGAAGAGTTTCGACGTCCTCATCATTCACTGTCTGTAATTCCATTACCCAACTGCTGATTAATTTTATGTATCAATAAATCGACGTCGACTGGTTTCGCTAAATAATCAGCAGCGCCTGCAGCGAGGCACTTTTCCCGATCTCCCGTCATGGCCTGAGCCGTTACAGCAATTATAGGTATATCTAACAGTTTTTCTTCCGCTTTGATCAGACTGATTGCTTCGTATCCATCCATCTCAGGCATCATCATATCCATTAAAACTATGCCAATTTTGTCATTTTTAATCAGTTGACCAATGCCTTCTTTGGCAGATTGTGCGGTTAAGCAAGTAAAACCGCGCGATTTGAGCACTGCACATAATGCGAAAATATTCTTCGCATCGTCATCAATTACTAAAATTTGAGGCTTCATAAAGGAGTTAAAGCTTAGGTTTATTTGTTACGGGTACAACCATACTCTCAACAGAGAAATTAGCTGGTCAATATCCACCGGTTTAGAAATATAATCAGAAGCGCCTGCCCGAATGCATTTCTCCCTGTCTCCAACCATCGCCTTTGCCGTCACCGCTAAGATAGGTAAGTTGCTTATTTTCGGGTTCTTACGAATCCGTGTCGTCGTTTCATAGCCATCCATTTGTGGCATCATCATGTCCATTAATATAATATCTACCTGATCTATATTTGCTTCCAGAACGTCCAGAGCTTCTTTCCCATCATTAGCTGTTAAAACATTCATGTTAAAATGCTCCAGAGCTTTGGTTAATGAGAAAATATTCCGAATGTCGTCATCAGCAATCAGTACCGTTTTTCCAGCTAAAATTTCATTAAACCGCCCCGTACTATTGGTTGGTTTCTTTATACCCTCCGTTTCTTTATTTTCTTCCACGAGATGTAAAAATAAGGTAACTTCGTCAAGAATTCGTTGATATGAATGTGCGGTTTTAACTACAATCGAGTCTGCATACTGTTTTATTTTCTGCTCTTCAATCCGCGACAGGTTTTTGCCTGTAAATACGATAATTGGTAGGTTATCGAGCCCTGGGTTGTCCTTGACCGCCTCCAAGGTCTTATAACCGATCTCATCGGGAATACCCATGTCCAATATCACACAGTCAACATCCTCTTTTTGCAGTGTTTCAACTCCCGTCTTTATTTCGCCTTTTATCTCCGACTTGACATTGAAAGTACTTAAATATTGTGCTAGCGCTTCCGCATGTTTCGAGTTCTCTTCAATGATCAAAACCTTCTTCGACCCGCGTTCAAGCGCTTTTTCCAGCTTCTTGAAGATCTCATTCATCTGTTCAAATGCAACTGGCTTATTGATGAAATCAATTGCTCCTTTTTTCAAGCTTTCTTTTCTGATCTCATAAGAAGACATCATATGAACAGGAATATGTCGAGTTTTCGGGTTTTCTTTTAATTCTTTCATTACCTGCCAACCGTCTTTTACTGGCAACTGCAAGTCCAGAAGAATCGCTTGGGGGTTGTATCTGAATGCCATCTCTATTCCTTGGTCGCCTCGGACCGCTACGAGCCCTTTGTAACCCTTTTTCTGAGTAAACGAAAGAAGCGATTTGGCAAAGGCTGTATCATCTTCGATTATAAGGATAACATTATCATCCTTTTTTATACTTTTTCGGTCATCAGGCACATCCTCAGGTATTACAGAAGCAATAAATGTTTGCTCATCATTTTCGCTTGCTACCTCTCCATGGCTATCCTCCGGAGCCTCATCACTTATAACCTCAGTAGTCGGCATTTCATTAGGTTCGTTGGCGAATTCTTCATCTACACTTTCCTCATTTACCGGCTCCCGGCCGTCAATCGGTACAGATAATATAAACTCACTTCCGACAGACTCTTTACTTGAAACTGTCAAGTTTCCTCCTAATAGTCGCGCCAATTCTCGGCTAATTGCGAGCCCTAGACCAGTTCCCCCATACATCCTTCTGGTTGACCCATCAGCTTGTTGAAATGCGCCGAAAATGTGTTCCTG
Source organism: Albibacterium profundi (assembly GCF_042159835.1). Lineage (NCBI taxonomy): Bacteria > Pseudomonadati > Bacteroidota > Sphingobacteriia > Sphingobacteriales > Sphingobacteriaceae > Albibacterium > Albibacterium profundi. The sequence continues at coordinate 1,527,383 of NZ_JBBVGT010000002.1, forward strand.
TTTATCAGGCGCGATGCCAATACCGCTGTCCTTAACAGAGAATTTTACATAACCAGCTTGCGTTTTGTCTTGTGTAACATCTAGATGAATAAATCCCTTCGTCGTGAATTTTAACGCATTTGATAATAAGTTCTTTAGAATCTGTTCTAGTCGCAGTCTATCGGTAGTTATCGCTTCCGGGACGTCCTTTCCAATGCTAAACTGCAAATCAAGCTGTTTTTCATTAGCAAGGGGAGTAAACAAAGACCGCATAGATGTGACTACTTCATGAATAGGTTCAGGCTTAAATTCGACCGCCATTTTACCTGCCTCAATTTTAGAAAGATCTAATATTTCATCAATTAACGACAATAAACTTTTCCCAGAATTTTGAATCACATGGGCATACTCTACCTGATCTTTATTTAAATTATTGTCGCCATTCTCGCTTAGTAAACGGGAAAGCAACAGGATTGAATTGAGCGGTGTTCTCAGTTCATGCGACATGTTCGCCAGGAATTCCGATTTATAACGAGTGCTCAGTTCGAGCTCTTCTGCCTTCTTCTGTATTTCCAAGTTCCGGTCGATGATAATCTGGTTTCTGTCCTCCAACAAATTACTTCGTTCTTCCAGTTCTTGATTAGCTTGCAATAGCTCCTCCTGTTGAACTTTCAGCTCCTCTTCCGATGCCTGTAGTTTCTGTGCTTGTGCTTCCAGCTCTGTGTTCAGGTTCTCAAGTTCGCTATGTTGAGTTTGCAGTTCTTCCGTTTGTGTTTGTGTTTCCTCTAGCAGCTCTTGCAAACGTGACCGCGACTTCATAGATTGAATCGTACTCGCTATATTCCCACCTACTTGCCTCAAGAAGCTTCCAGTTCCGGGATGGAGGTCATTAAAGGATGCGATCTCGATCACCCCCTCAATCTCCCCACCTTGAATGAGCGGCAACATAATCAAATGTTTCGGCTGTGATTCACCTAAGCTGCTACCTATTGTTAAGTAATCATCTGGAACCGAGTCGATAATTACCGGCTTTTTATTTTCCGTAGCCTTCCCCAAACGGTTTTGGCCAATTTTAACCAGTCGTGGTAGCTTTTTTTCATTTAAGATAGCGTAGCTAGATTGCAGCTCCAGTGTATTTGAGTAATTGTGTAGATAAATTGTACCGACTTCAGCGCCCAGATAATCCACCAAGGTGGACAATACCAGCTCACAGCTCTCGTCGATCCTCTTCTGGCCTATTAAGACACCGTTGATCGTTGAGAGCCCCGTTTGTATCCAAATTTCTTTTTCGTTTGCTTCCGAGAAATCTTTTAGCGAATTTCTCATTCGCATGATGGCATGTCCTAGATCATCTTTTTTACTACGGGGCTGAAAATCGACATCAAAATTATTCTCACCAATCGCTCTAGCCGCTACTTCTATTTTTTTGTTATTTCGGTCTATCTGCAAGAAAGAACTTGCTAAGCTTCCGAATGCATCTTTCGGGAAACGTGGTAGTTTTATATCCGTTTCTCCTTTGGCCATTCTTCCTGCAGCTATCCGAAGATAATTCACTTGATTCGTTGTTGACCTAACAAAATATACGATTAACAAGATCGCGAGCAGGGCGGCAATGCCACTAATGGCCACTAATGTCCGTTGTATGGTAATCGCATGGTTATAATAATCGTTCGTTTCCTGGCGCACTTCACCTAACAAGGATTCCTGTAAGCCCCTTAGTTCGTCTACGCTTGTAGCTGATAGTCGCCACCAGTCTTCGCTTGAATAATCTTCTGAAATCGAATTCCTCATTAAGAGTTCATCAAAGAACATTAGCATGGGCCCCAACCCGCCTTCCTCTCGGAGTTGCGTGTATCGGTCAACAATAGACTGGTCGTTGTTGCTCAGCAGCTCTGTTTCTAATGATTGATACAGTCTGTAATTTTGTGCGAAACTATTTCTAAGATCCACTCCGTCAACGAGTGACAAATAAACCCGTAGTCTCAGCCTATCAAGTATATTAGTCATATGGGACAAGGTGCTGCTAGCCACAATCTTACTATCCGATCGCTCCTTAATCTGTGGATTGTCACTTCTCAGTGTGTTATTACTTTGCAGCTGATCAATAATCAGCTGGTAGTTGTCTATCACCTCAGTTGTTGATATCTGAGCACTGTCAATCTGAAGTCGCCAAGATTTCAGGTCGTCAACGAAAGAATATTCCAGTAGTTCATTTGCATTGCCCGACACGGCACTTGCCGACAAGCCCTGAATCGCCTGATCAACACTGGTTCTATAAGTTTCCAGGTTCTGATTGGCACCCCTGCCTACAAGCTTACTCACGCTAAACCGGCGTTCCAAGTAAATACTGTTCGTCAATTTATTTGACGCCATTGTTAGTTCCAGGCGCTTTATAAAATTGTTAGTCGTTTCATTCCGTACCCGTCGCTCATTTCGTATGAAAAAAAATGCCACGATCAATACCGCGATGGGAATTCCTGTACTTAGAATCAGTTTGTTGTTGAATGGTATCCGATTAAACAGTTTTTTCATCATTCTTAATTAATAGTCTTCATTGGTAGCGTAAAGATAAAGGTTGACCCTTCACCGAGCGTGCTTTCTACGCTGCACTTTCCTCCATGTCTTTCGATAATCTCTTGACAAATAAACAACCCAATTCCAAGTCCCTGGAATCGATGCGATGTCTCTTCAACTCGGAAAAACTTTTCAAAAAGTTGTTCCTGTAATTCTTGAGATATGCCAATTCCATAATCCCTCACGCGAACTTCAAGAAAATTATCTTCGATAATTGTTTCTACTTCAAGAGTTTTGTTTTCGGGCGAGTATTTTACACCATTCGTTAAATAATTAATAAGCACCTGTTCAATTCGCATTTCGTCCCCTAGGTACATAGTGTTCACGGACCCGATCCTTTTTATCTCATACTCAGGGTATACCTGTTGAATGTTATCGATTGCATTATTCAGCATATCTTCGAATGAAAAGGGTCTGATATCGAATTTCATCTTGCCACTTTCCATTTTCGAGATGTCCAGAAGATCAGATACCAGGTCGCCCAATTTATTTATTTGCTGACTTACCTTCTGAATGTATGGTGTGAGCTCCTCGTCGCCTTTTCGTTGAATAAGTCGTTCAAGAAGCTGGACATAACCACGGATACTCGTCAGTGGCGTTTTCAGTTCATGGCTGGCGATACTAATAAACTCGTCTTTCTTTTTTTCCAGCTCCTTGCGTGCTTCAATCTCTTTTTTCAGGGTTTTCTGAACTTTTTTCAATTCATTCGTCTGTTCGAATAAGCGTTTGAAAGTCTTAACCTTTAATAACAGAATATCAGGATCAAATGGTTTGGTGATGTAATCCACACCTCCCGCACGATAGCCGCGCGTAATAAATTCCTTGTCGATATTGACAGCTGATAGGAATAGGATAGGGGTGTCTTTTGCTTTACTATAATCCAAGACGGTTTCGGCCACTTCAAAACCGTCCATTCCCGGCATCTGTACATCCAGGATGATGAGTGAATACACCGTCTTAAGCACTTTTTTCAAAGCCTCTTCTCCAGAAGATGCCTCTTCCACTTCAAAATCATTATGTTCTAAGAAGCTACGTAGTGAGATCAGATTCTCTTGTTTATCATCAACAATTAAAATCATAAAGTAGAGTTAAGAAATTGAAAAAGCATCGGTTTTTAAATTGCGATAACAATTTTACGAAAAAGGCATGACAAAAAGAAAGGGACAATCATGTTGCCCCTTTCTTTTATGAGATAAACCTGGTTTACAGGCGTACTATAAAATTAGGATAAGTAATAAAATGATGATGATAATAGCACCTACTGAAAGATACACACCGCGTTCACCAAATGCTCGAGCTTCTTTATTCATATCACGGAGTTCTTGACGAAGCGCTTTCCGTTCGGCTCGGGTTAGTTCGGACTTGTCTATTTCCTTAATCTCTTTCACACGCTGACGCATCTCATTCATGCGAATTTCGATTTCCTCATCGGTGTACGTTTTAGCAGGCACATCATCAGCTGGCATAGCTGATACTGTTGGGCCGAAAGTAAATGCCAACATCATTAATGTTAGCATCAGGTAGATTTTGACTTTCATAATGAATCAATTTAAGTAAATAATAAAGCTTTACTCTATAAAATAGAATTGCCTCGTATTTGTTTTTAATTCATTAAATATTTTTCATAATGGAATGTCCAAGCTTATCGCGTTTCGTGCGTAGATAAAGCTCGTTGTGCTTGTTGGATTCGATCTCAATTGGCACGTTTTCAACGACTTCCAGCCCATACCCGATCATTCCTGCTCGTTTCTTCGGGTTGTTAGTCATCAGGCGCATTTTTGTCACCCCCAAGTTCCTTAAGATCTGCGCACCGATACCATAATCACGTTGATCTGCTTTGAAACCGAGCTTTAGATTAGCGTCAACAGTATCCAATCCATTTTCCTGTAAATTGTAGGCCCTCAGCTTATTAATCAGACCGATTCCTCTGCCTTCTTGGTTCATATACACAATAACTCCTTTCCCCTCTTTTTCAATCATCTCCATGGCTCTATGAAGTTGCGGTCCACAATCACAACGGCATGAGCCAAAGATGTCGCCCGTAACGCAAGAGCTATGAACACGCACCAAAATAGGCTCATCTGGCTCCCATGATCCTTTAATTAGTGCTACATGCTGTTCCCCAGTATTTTTTTGAGTGTAGGCAGATAGCTCAAATTCGCCATATTCCGTTGGTAACTTTACCGAAACTTCTTTTGTTATCAGTGAATCTTTATGCAGGCGATATTCGATAAGATCTTCAATTGAAATAATCTTCAAGTCAAATTTCTTCGCAATCGGCATCAAGTCGGGTAGCCGGGCCATCTCTCCGTCCTCTTTGAGAATCTCGACCAAGACACCAGCCGGCTCAAAACCAGCCAATCTCGCTAAATCTACCGCCGCTTCCGTATGCCCCGTGCGCCTCAAAACACCGCCATCTTTTGCCATTAGAGGAAAAATATGACCTGGTCGGCCAAGTTCCTCAGGCGTCGTTTCGGGGTTCGTTAATGCTTTGATCGTTTTTGAACGGTCTGAGGCTGAGATGCCCGTTGTACAGCCGTGACCTACCAAGTCAATCGATACCGTGAAGTTCGTTTCATAGGCGGCCGTATTTTTTCCCACCATTAGATCAAGCTTTAGCTCTTTGCATCGCTCTTCCGTTAGCGGCGCACAAATAAGCCCACGACCATGTGTAGCCATAAAGTTAACTACTTCCGGCGTCGCATTAGCTGCTGCAGTTACAAAGTCCCCTTCATTTTCGCGGTCTTCATCATCTACAACAATGATAACTTTACCGGCTTTTATATCTTCAATCGCTTCTTCGATTGTATTCAACTGAATTGCCATAAATCAATAGGATAGAATTTTTTACAAAGGTACTGTTTATACGGCGGTTTCCGATAATCCGTATGTCATTATGCAGCGCCGCGTTTAAAGGGCTTTTGGATTCTTCCCAAAAGTTTTTTTCCGATCGTTTTATACTGTTCAATATCAAATAAGGCAGAGTCGGTAGCAGCTTTATACGTTAGGAAAACGCCCAGTGGCGCCAGTACGATAATTGCCGTCCACATTCCCAGCGTTGTGTCTATATTTCCTTCACGAGCCGATTTCTCCGCTAAAGTCGAGATGACATAATAAATCAGGAAGAAGATTATAGCCATCACCACAGGCAGTCCCAAGCCACCCTTTCTGATAATCGCCCCCAGTGGTGCTCCAATCGAAAAGAAGACCAAACAGACCACTGACAGGGTGAATTTTCGTTGGTATTCCATTAGGTAGCGCCGAATCGATGTGCTTATTTCCGCATCGGCCGTTGCTTTCAGGTTCAATACGTCCTGTATATATCGGACCTGGTTGCTCGCTTCCGTTACCGCTTGTGTTTTACTTTCCTCGGGGATGATCTCCAGGGTGCTGTTTTGAAAGGTCACGGGGTTCGTGCTCTCAATCTTCACTGGTTGGTATTTATTGTAGACACGGTAGTAAGGCAGAATTTCCTTAATGACCGTATTCCTCAAACTATCGTTGTAATTTTGAATAGAATCAGCATAATAATCGAGTTGACGCAGATTCAGCATGGCGTAATGACTTTTAAACAGGTTCTCGTCTGTTCTCGTCATTTGAAAAGCGGACATATCAAAGCGCTGTTCCGTCTGTTCAAAATAATACCTAGTAAATAATTGTCTGGGGTTATATACCTTCGAGCCCGATTGCTCCTCATATCTCACACCATTTTTCAACTCCAAGATCATGTAATCAGGATCCGGCGCATCGTACATTTTTCCTTCTTCTGCCAAGAGGACATTCGTTCCCGAAGACCCCTTCGCATGTTCATAGATCGTCAAATCATACAGGCGCGTTCCGTCGTCACTCTTATCCATTGCGCGGATAGAATAATTGGGGATACTATTATTGAAAACTCCTTCAGTGATCAGGAAATCAGCTTTTTTCTGCCGTACATCATACAAGAGAGAACCCATTTTCAGATTTGCTATGGGGAGCATGTAGTCGCTGAAAAAGAAAGCTCCGGTGCTAAATAGCATGACAAAGACGATCAGTGGCATCATCGCTTTCCGGAGTGATATTCCCGCCGCTTTGATGGCTACCAACTCATAACTTTCCCCTAAGTTCCCGAAGGTCATGATCGATGAAAGCAACATAGAAAGGGGCAGGGCCATTGCCACGTTCGTTGCCGATGCATACCACAATAGTTGCATGATAACATACCACTCGAAACCTTTTCCAATCAGATCATCGATGTATTTAAACAGAAAAAGCATCAAAAGCACAAACATTACGATAAAAAACGTAACGATAAATGGCTTTATAAATGCCTTTAGTACAAGTACGTGAACCTTTTTCACGCTACAAAGATACTGAAATTATTATTTAAGCACCCAATACACTCGACAGGTAATCGATTGAGTTATCCCATATTAGTTTTCGATCTTCCAAGTTCTCTTCCTTCACAAAATCTGTCACCGCAAGAGCTACATCATTTGTAAGTTCATCCTGAACAATTTCCAATTCAAAATAATAAGGTTCGTCATCAATCCATTTATAGCGAACTGACTTGTTCTCCTTGACGTTGATTAACTTAGCTCTCTTGCTATCCTCATGCCATTGGAATGTATATATATTGTCTCGTATAGTCACTTCATCTGCAAACCATTGGGCAAGCGCGTTTGGTTCGTTCAAGAACGAAAACAGTATTTTTGGCGATGATTTTATCTCATATTCCAATTGTATTTTTACTTTTTCAGGCATATTCTTTTAGTTGTTGATCATTGGTAATTTCCGCTTAAAAATATTCATTTTAAACTTTTTTTCTAAAGAAAAGGAAATTAAACTATATTTGCAAACCGAAAAATATAACCATTCAAATTGGCGGGGTAGCTCAGATGGTTAGAGCGCAGGATTCATAACCCTGAGGTCGGCAGTTCGATTCTGCTCCCCGCTACAGCAAGCAGATACCACCGTATCTGCTTTTTTTGTATTTACGCTTTTCCTAAAACTATCCGGCCGAGTAAATAGTTACTATTTACACTATGTATCTGTGTTAATTTTTCTTTACCATGCCCGAAGGACCCAGTATCGTTATTGCTAAAGAGCAGATCGCTCCGTTTATAGGGAAAAAAGTCCTTGCCGTCAGTGGCAACTCGAAAACTGACATTCAAAGGTTAGAAGGTAAACAGCTCATCGATGTGCGGACCTGGGGTAAACATCTTTTATTATGTTTCGACGGCTTTATTTTCCGAATTCACTTCCTTCTTTTTGGTACCTATCGCATAAATGAAAGCAAGACAACACCATTACGATTGGGCCTCGTTTTTACAAACGGTGAGCTTAATTTCTATACTGTTTCAATAAAAATGTACAACGGACCCAGCTGGAATGGAACCCAGCATGGGATGATTCACTCTGGCAAGGTGATTGCTGTTGATGGATCGGGCAGCGCTACGATGATAAGCAGTAAAATGGGCGAGTATAATGTAATTCCCCATCATCCCAGAGATATTCCAGTTAGTTATGGTCCTACAGAACCAAGCTATAATTTTGGAGGTACAGAATACCCATCACGGGTTTATTATAGAAAAAATGAAAGTAATTAAATATTTGTATTATGAAATATGCCCTAATCATCGCATTGCTCTTTTCATCCCAATTGGGTTATTCGCAAACCCCTGAAGAGCAAAACGCAAAGGACTTGCGCGAATTGGAAGAGTGGAAAAAGAAACAGGAGTTAATCCTCTCACGGCAGCCTGGTGATCCTATTGCGAGAGACTTACGCGCACTAGCTGCTAGTAAACGCACCTATGAAAGGTTCACGTTGCGCGCCAAGTCCAGACCATCTGAATTTTCCGCCAAAAAGAAAGAAGCCTATGAGGCCTACGTTAATCAGGCGAAGAAAATTAAGGATAACCCTAAAATATATTTAAATTATATTGAACGTCAATTAAAAAACCCCGAACTTATAGAAGGTCCACCCTTGCCGTACAATTATTTTGAAGCGATCGGACTTATGGTCAACACCAAGTACTATCTGATCACGAGACGTGACCTCTATCTGGTCATCAAATATAGTTTGTTTGAACGAGGTATGGATCTTTTGCCGGAGAAACTCGATGGTATCCCGCTGATCGACCGACCTAAAAATATCAGTCCCCATGCGGAACTTCAAACGATCGAGGAAGCCGAAAGAGGCCTGCCCGCCGGAAGTTTGAAGAATTGATATACTAGCGACTTAAGCGACTTGCGTTTCTTTAGGGATCACAACCCTATTGTGGAAATTCACCAGAATGAACATCTAAATAGTAACGGATGTTCATATGAAACATTTAATATATTCAACCTGCTTTCTCTTTCTTTGTGTCTCGGCATCTGCTCAAGAGAAATTCGTCGAGGGAGATATGACCGTTTATGGAAAGACTTTTGAGGTGTTCTTTCTTAAAGATTTTGATGCCATAGTGGTTGATAGTAGCTTGCCGGTCTATAAAGATGGTTACCCGAAGCCTCAAGGGCCGTCTCGACCTCTCACTATCCGGAAGGGCGATATGAAAGTAGACACACTGGTCGACCGTAACATTATCTATGATGTTTTGGGTGATAAGTTGACTGCGCTACAAGCGAATGGAGATTGGGTATCGATCGATTACGTTTTTGGGCACGATGGAAATGTTTTGGATATTTCATCTTATAGTCTTCCGAAAAACACCCTTATTACTCCGAAAGAGGTAGCATTGATTGACAAACTTTTGCGCGAGGAAGTCAAAGCAGTTTTTAAAGGCCGAGAATATCTCAACTGGCCGGTGATTTTTTATGGTAGAGAGATTCGGTTTTGATGTCAAACGGGGAAATTCCGTAGTCTGCGCCGCCTTCGGATACTGGGTGAAAATATTTAACTTTATTTACTGCTAGCTAATTAAGACCAACAACGAAATGAAAATAACTACTCTTTTACTCATAACGCTCTCGACAATATGCCAAGCACAGCCCGTAATCGATATTGACACAAAAGGTCATATTCAAGACCGGTTCGTAGCTAAATATAATCCTGAGTATGCTCTGTTCAATCATCTAGGAGCTGGCTTGATACATAAAGAGGGGCAATGGACGTTGGTGAGGGTTTGGGACGAACAAGTTCTTGGGTTAAGCGAAGGGATGAAAAAGGAGATGAAGCTTCTAGAGCATCTTATTGCTGACAATCTTGCACATCAAATATTGACAGAGTTGGCTCCCGAGACCCTCTTTTCGATCGGGCAGGATCGTTTGGATAAGCTGCCAGAAAGTTGCAAAGGCGAACCTGGAAAAAAGCAAGGTATCGCTGGTCGGATATCTGATGCAGCAACAATAACTATTTGGGGATACAGTTCCGGAACTCAGAAGAAGATCCAATTCTATGCAGCCGATTTTTATTACAATACCTGTTATCCCTATCAGCCTGAATTTAAAATATTAGAACCCTTATTGAATACATTCGAAGTATTGGAAAAATATGTCAATGAGGTCGGTAATGCTGAAGATCGAGAAGTTGCCCACCGAAACCTCTATCGTTAGCCAATCACTTTATGGAAATTGAGCCTATTTGCATCACAGTTATTGCTAGTCGGTTAAAAACCAATACTATCAGGAGATGTTAACGCGAAAGATCTTATTTATTTTAGTAGCTGCCGGAGTCGCACCAATTATACTATCGTTCAGATGGCTTCCCAACGTATATGACGCATTGATCCACCAAAAATATGGGTATTACGACTATCAAATAGAAATGTTGGGCCGATATCTTTATTTAGTGTACGGACAGTTTTTTATGCCGTTTTTTATCTTTTTTTTAATTTTTATCTTTATCGTTTTACAATTAATCAAGGATTCCTATCTCAAAAACGGGAGATATCACGTGCTTACATTTTTTCGTAAATGGATAATATTAACAGCGATCGTCCTTGGCTGGATTGTTTTTTTGGGCACGTTTTCCAATATCTGGTGGGATCCGATATATAAAAATCTTATATACATAGTATTTGCTGGCGGATTCAGCATAATATTTACAACATTTTTTCATTTCACATTGGACCGGTTTCAAAATCGTGAGGCATGACTGAACTATTTTACACGATGCATATGAGAACCATAATAAAGCTATTCCCAGCCTGTTCGGTTGTAGCCCTGCTACTATTATACCAATCAGGTTATTCGCAGCCCAAAGATTCAATTAAAAATGATCTTCTAATTTTAGCTGCAGCCAAATACAAGTACGAGAAATTCAAGAAGATCGAAGAGTCCAATAAAACAGCTGAATCCCTGACTAAAAAGAAAGAAGCCTACGAAGCATATGTTAATCAAACTAGGAAAATCAAGAACAATCCCGAGATATATTTAAATTACATTGAACGTGAACTACATAATCCGGCTCTTTCAGCGGGTCCCCGTTTACCGTACAATTATTTTGAAACCTACCTGCCTTTTAATCCAGACTATTACCTTGTAACCAAACGGGATTTTTATTTAGTAGTCAAATTCAGTTTGTTTGACAGGGATATGGATATATTGCCGGAGAAACTGGATGGTATTCCGCTAATCGACCGGCCTGATGATATTAGTCCACACGCAAAACCGCAAACGCTGGAGGATATAATTCGCGAACCGGCAGACCACTAGCCAGCCCATTTGTGGAAATTGATACCTTTTTCCATCCTTATAGTGAATAACGTGACATGAAGAACATTGAAAAATCAGCAATAATCTTGACGGTAAGCATTATCCTGTGTTTGACAGCCACGGCACAGGACAACTTCTCAGAAGGGAAATATACGGTGGACGGCCGGATATTTGAAACGACGTTTTCTGACATTTATGCTAACCGCATGACAGTGGATTCAAAACTCCCACAATATAAGGAGGGTTACCCCTGGCCCGAAGGACCGAACCTGCCTTTGATGGTACTACGCAGTGATATGAAAGTGGATACCGTTATCGACCGGAAAATCATTTATGAAGTGCTCGAGGATAAACTGGAAAACCTAAAAGCAAACGGTGAAGAACTCACTGTTCGTTATGCTTTTGGGCCCGATGGTGATGTCGTAGATATATCTTCGTTCAGCCTTGCTAGAAACACGCTCATCACTCCCCAAGAGCTGGCATTGATCGACAAACGGCTGCGTAAGGAGGTCAGGGCTTCCTTCAAAGGGCCGGACTACCGCAATTGGAAAGTGATTCCTTTTGTCAGGGAACTTCACTTTTGAGATCGAACGAAAAAACTGTACAATCTGCACCTGCTTCGTATACTGGATGAAAATATTTAACTTTAGTTGTCATTAGCTAATTAAGAATCGGTTAACATTTCCTATGTTATTCAGAAAAATATTGTTGAATCTACTCGCAGCTTGCCTGGTCCCGATTGTCCTGTCTCTTCTTTCGTTGCCCGACCTGTACAATGCGGTTTTCCACCAGCAATACGAATATTATGACTTCCAAATAGAATCGTTGGATAGGTATCTTTATCTAAAGTACGGACAAGTTTTTATACCACTTCTTATAATCTCTTTAATCTTTTTCTTCTTTCCTTTCCAATTAATCAAAGATATATACCGTAGAGACGGGAATAGCGAAATGCTTACGTTCTTCCGGAAATGGTTATTGTTAACATTGATTATTCTCGCGTCGATTGTGTTTTTTGGAAGCATCTTTAATATATGGTGGGACCCTTTGTATAAAAATCTTGTTTATATCCCGTTTGCAGCTGGTTTTGGTCTGATCTTCACAACATTTTTTCATTACACATTGGATCGGTACCAAGAATGAAAAGACTGATAACTATGAAAATAATTTACAAAGTAGTCTATTACCTCACGATTGTGTTTAGTTTTCTTATTCTCGCACTTTATCTCACAGCGCCCTTTGGTGGAGTAAAAACTATTTTTTATGCAATTGAGGAAGGGTTCTTTTCTAAGGCATTTGGTGAAGGTTGGTTCCTCCATAAATTGGGTCAATTCCTTGCAGGATTATTTTTTTTGACCTGTGTTTTTTGCATTCTACTTCCAGTTACAAAATATAAACAAGGCACCAAATACAAAATGGGTTTTGTCTTTTTCGTTATTTTAATAAGCATAGCTCTAATACCAAAGTTTATAGCATTTATAATTAATTCCTAAACGTACCGGCTCGTGATTCAGGTGCATAATAAGGCTATCAAGGTGGTTTAAACCTGATTGTGGAAATGTTTCAGAGAACTTAAATCAGACGAGTAAGCGATATCTGTTTTGGGGACTTGATCTCTTAGATTAATTACCTACTGACCTGAAATGTGCCATATTGTCCTTCGTCCTCAAATAGATACGCAAAAACCGGGCGGGGTTCTGCGATAGCAAGGTATTCGCCATCAAAAGGTGTTCCCAATCGCACCTTTAGGTTGAATAGTCGTTGATGAGGAATAAAATAGTAGTCTGGAAAATACTTTCTTAATAACCCTAAAATAGCCTCCAAGTCTTTTTCTTTGCCTTCTGCTATTTGTTCCTCCAAAGAAAGTACCGTTGTTCCCACATAGTTGTTTTTATGTTTCACATAGCTTGCATAGTAGATCGTATAATAGTTAACCAGAAGAGAAATATTAACGTTAAGATGCAGAATATGCTCTAGACTTGCATAATCTTTATTTGCTAAGTGGATTGTAAATGAGTAGTTTGGGACAGGGTGCTCATGATTTGTTGAAATAAAGTATCCTTTGAGTTTTTTTGTAAGTTCAAGTTCAAAATTCTTTACCTTTGAAGGTAAGGGGTGTTTCTGCGCTATTAGCTCGTTTAAATGTTTAAAGCCGGGATATTGTATGTTCGTCAGATTAAATCCTACCGGATAATATCGATAAACTGCCTGAATTAAACAATAACTTGGGTCTTTGTTGTCGATGATAAACATGTGAGGTTGTTAAAATGGTCAATTTATGCAGGCCTTTTGTTAAAGATAATGATTTCAGGAGTTACTTTTAAAAATTATGATTTATTTTCAGCTTTATGATACATATTATGTAATCTCTTATACGGCAGTTATAGTTGCTTCGGTTTTACTTGTTTTCATTATTATTGGCTTATATTTAATAATAAAAAAATATAAGACTTAACTCCAAACTACCTCCTTTTAGGTTTTTCAATGCTGCCTTCTTAGTTTCTCCGAAAGGACCCCGTTCAAACAGCCGTTTGAATACGAGCGTAACGGAGGTGTCAGCCAGCGACCACGGGAACATGTAGAACAAGTCCTGAACAAGACTCGGAAAGAACCCAGATAGATTCAGGATAGACCTTTCCCGCATTAGTGTCGCATTTGCAACTTTCGCACACTATAGTCCACCATGATTTGGTAAATATGAAGCGGAGGTCCATATTGGGGTTTTACTAACACTTCAAATTCGATTTTTATGGCTATTGTAGACAAATATGGTATGGTTTGCGGATTGGTAGGTGAATTGGCGTATCGGGTGGTAAATCGTAAAGGGGTGCTTCAAACACGGCCCAAGACTCGGAAGCCGTCGGGAAAGACTCTTATTGAAAATAAGCAATTTGCAGACGGTTCGAAGTTGAGCGTCGGCTTTCTCTAATTCCAAAGAAGCAAATCCGGTCGGTATTCTAGGGATGTGGAGATTGTAAGAGCCATTTCCAGGTGGGCAAAATCTGTATATGAACCCCGTCGATGGTTATGTCTTCTTCCTCTTCAGCGGTGAGAATCAGGCCTTCGGTGACTTGGCAATAGCTCGCAGCTTTGAGCAAACCCTTGATCTCCCGTTGACGGGTATCTGGACTGGAGAGTGTCCAACTGACCTGTATGGGTAATGCAGTTCCGCCTTCTTCATAGACGATGAAGTCACACTCGCTGGATGGTTCTGTGTAATAGTAAATATTGTTATTATAGAAGCGTTCCCATCCGGACGCTGCTTGTACCTCATCGAAGAAGAACCGGCACTCGTCTAATGAGTCAGCAGGATGGAGCTCTTTCCACGACTGGAGTAATAAGTCAAGATTCTGCGAGTTAAATTGGAGACGCTCATCTTCAAAGTTAAAGTAAAGAATGTTCGCTGGTGAAATTTCGTGCTGTTTCCTAAGCTCGTCCATTGCGAGGAACATAACGGAAGTTTTACCAACACGCCGAGGGCCGATGATCGCTTGAATTTTCTCAAGTTGAAGTGAAATTTCGGTGTGGCGGGTCCTTAGGTTTTTTGCTAGGTCTCTTTCTTGGTTCTGAACCTATATTTCTTTGATAACTTCCTTCATATCATAATGAATATACAAACAATCGTTATGATAAAGACAATTCTACCATCCTTTGATAGCACCGCCTTGGAATTGTTCTTCTGCGGCGGCTTCTACTTCGGGTGATTGATAGGCTTTGACGAAGTTCTTTACTTTTTCGGAGTCTTTGTTATCTTGGCGAGAGACGATCAGGTTCACATAGGGTGAATCTTTGTCTTCTACAAAGATACCATCACGATAGGCCGATAGGCCTACTTGGGCGGCAAAGGTATTGTTGATGATGGCAACGGTTACGTTTTGATCATCCAGAGCACGGGTTAGTTGCGGTGCCTCGAGCTCCAGTATTTCTAAATTTTTTGGGTTGTCGACAATGTCGGCCAATGTAGGTAGTAGGCCAACGCCCTCCTTAAGTTTTATAAGACCGTTGTCTTCCATCAGTAAAAGGGCACGGCCACCATTGGTGCGGTCGTTCGGGATGATGATGGTGCTGCCGCCTTTTAACTCATCAAGGCTTTTAATTTTTTTGGAATAACCCGCAAGTGGATAAACGAAGGTGTTCCCTACGATGGCTAGGTTGTAGCCGCGTTGTTCGGCCTGAACATCTAAGTAGGGTTTGTTCTGGAAAGCATTGGCATCAATGTCTCCTTGCTGAAGGGCTTCGTTGGGCATAACATAATCGTTGAACTGCACGAGCTCTACCTCTAAGCCGTATTGTTCTTTGGCTACTTCCTTAGCTACTTTAGCAATTTCATATTCCGGGCCGCTCTGAACACCTACACGGATGTGGTTAGGATCGTCCGGAGCGCTGTTTCCACCGCAGCTCAGTAGGCCGATGGTAGTAAATAGTATGATGATGACTGATGTAAAAGCTTGTGTTTTCATGATGCAAGTATAAAATATGGTGCAAATATAAAATAATACGGGTAGGGATTCTAGTGACCTATGTTTAAGTTGTTCCTTAACATTCCCGTAATAATAAGGAGATATAGCGATGCTACTTTTGTCTGGCAGGCGAATTGGGGATGAGGAATAAGTTGTAAGCTTTTTTTGAGCAAAAAGAACTATATTCGAAATAAGAAGAAACATAACAAAAATAAATCCATGAAAAAACACATTACCATTTGTACAATCGGTCTTTTATTTATCTCATTAAGCTCATTTGCGCAAGATGTAGCGAAGGGGGTTGTTTTTGAAGATTTAAATAAGAATGGAGTTAAAGAACGAAGAGAAAAAGGCATTGCCGGGGTTTCGGTAACGAATGGGGTTCAGGTGGTTCAAACGGATCACAAAGGAAGGTATGAGTTGCCCGTTGGCAATGATCATATCATTTCGGTGATTAAACCAGCAGATTATACTGTTCCTGTAAATGAAGATCAGCTCCCGCAGTTTTTTTATATCCATAAGCCTCAGGGATCACCGGAATTGGAATATGCAGGTGTAGCGCCGACGGGCGATCTGCCGAAGTCGGTCGACTTCCCTCTGGTGAAGGACGAGGTGGGAGAAGATTTTAAAATGATCTTGTTTGGGGACCCTCAGGTGTATACCGAAGAAGAGGTCGCTTTTTATAAGAGTGTGGTCGTGAAAGAGCTGCAAGGTGTTGAAGGTTATGAATTTGGTATGAGTCTGGGTGACCTCGTTGGTAACCGCCCGGATTTGTTTAACCCGTATATTGCGGCAACGAAAGAGATGGCTACCCCTTGGTATAATGTAATGGGTAACCATGATATTAATTTCGATGTAGAAGTGGATTCGCTTTCTGATGAATCGTATGAAGCGCATTTCGGTCCGGCTAACTATGCTTTTAATTATGGCAAGGTGCACTTTATCGTCTTGGATGATATTATTTATCCAGATCCAAGAGATGGGAAAGGCTATTGGGGTGGTTTGAATGAAGGGCAATTGGCGTTTATTGAAAATGATCTGCGCTTTGTGCCAAAAGACCACCTGATCGTATTGGCTTTCCATATCCCAATCTCCAATGCCAACGGTTTTAATCCGGAATCTCGTGAGCGTTTGTTTGCATTGTTAAAAGATTTTCCGCATACGCTGTCTCTATCAGCACATACGCATAGGCAGTCGCATTTCTTTATGGGTGAGGACTTGGGCTGGCAACAGAAAGAGCCACATCACCATTTTAATGCGGGAACCATGTCGGGTAACTGGTATAGCGGGCGACTGAATGAAGACGGGGTGCCGGTTTCAATGATGTCTGATGGAACGCCGAAGGGTTATGGATTCATTAATTTTGACGGAAATGAATATGTGATTGATTATAAGGTAGTGGGTGAACCGGCTGAGCATCAGATCGGAATTTATTCGCCGAAAGTTACGGCTGCCGGGATTAAAGGGTCGATCAGTATTTATGCTAACTTCTACATGGGTGGAAAGGATGATGAGGTGATGATACGTGTGGGTGAGGGTGACTGGAAACGGATGAATCGGGTAGAGGAGTATGACCCAACTTTTATTGCTGAACGGGTGTTATGGGATTTGACGGAAGATGTTATTGAAGGAAGGAAGCCTGGAAACCCAAGTATCAGTAATCACCTTTGGAAGTATAACCTTGCTAACAGTAAGCTGGAAAAAGGGATCTACCCCATTGAGGTGAAAGCGACTGATATGTTTGGAAGAACCTTTACGGAGAAAAGTTCGATCCGAGTGGAATAAAAGTGAAGATGATTATCGATGGTCGAAGTGTTTGGATAGTTTATCACCAATAAACTGGATGATGAATACTAAAACGACCAATGCTACCAGTACGGTATTCATGATGACAACATCATAACCAACATAACCGTATTGGTAGCCTATTTGTCCGAGGCCACCAGCGCCTACGGCACCGCCCATGGCTGAATAACCCACCAGTGCAATCAGCGATATGCTAGCTGAATTGATGATAGAAGGGAGCGCTTCGGGCAACAGTACTTTGCGTACAATTTGCATAGGGGTAGCGCCCATTGATCGTGCGGCCTCGACTAATCCGTTGGGTACCTCGATCAAGCTGTTTTCAACCATCCGGGCAATAAATGGCGCAATGCCAATACTTAAAGGTACGAGTGCGGCTTGGACACCAATGGAGGTTCCTACCACCATTCGGGTAAAGGGAATCATCCAAACAATGAGGATGATAAAGGGGATGGCGCGAAAAATATTGACGATGGTGGAGATGGTATGATTGAATTTCTGGCTTTCGAGGATCTGACCGCGCCGGGTGAGAAAAAGCAGAATGCCGGTCGGCAAGCCCATAGCAAAGCCGAAAAAACCGGATACAAAGGTCATAACAATGGTTTCCCACGTGCCTTCTAAAAGTAAATATATCATGGATTCAGACATAGCCTAATACCTCCACTTGAATGTGTTTGCTCTCATAATAGTTGATAGCTTTTTCAATGTTTTCCGGTGTCCCGCTTACTTCGACGACCATGGCGCCGAACTTAACATCACCAGCATACTCAATCTGTGCGAAGACAATGTTATTGTCTAACTGGAACGCCCGGCTGACTTCTGACATAACGGGGTCGTCGACTGAGTCGCCTGTAAATTCCAGTTTTAACAGCGGTTTAGTGCCCTGATAAGCGGGATCATCCAGTTTCTCTTGGTATTCCTTGGGGATGTTGACTTTCAGTGTCGATGATATAAACTGTTTGGTTAATGCTGACTTCGGGTGGGCAAAGATATCGCTAACGGTACCTTGTTCGATAAGTTTGCCATTGCTGATGACCGCTACTTCATCGCAGATGCTTTTTACAACATCCATTTCGTGTGTGATGAGAAGGATAGTGATGCCGAACTGCTGGTTGATGTCTTTTAAAAGCTGAAGAATGGATTCGGTGGTTGCTGGGTCGAGCGCACTAGTTGCTTCGTCACAAAGAAGCACGCGTGGTTTGCTCGCCAAGGTTCTGGCAATGGCTACCCGCTGCTTTTGTCCGCCGGACAGATTGGCCGGATACTCGTCTTGTTTGTCTTCAAGGCCCACAAGTTTGAGTAAGTCGCCTACCTGTTCTCTGATTTCAGCTTTCGGGCGGTTGTCCAACTCTAAAGGGAATGCGATATTTTCGAATACAGTCCGCGAAGAAAGTAGATTAAAATGTTGAAAGATCATGCCGATCTGTCGACGCTCTTTAGCCAACCTGGAGGAAGAAAGCTTCATCAGGTCGATGCCATTGACTTTTACTTCGCCGGAATCGGGTCTTTCGAGCAGATTTACGCAGCGGATTAAGGTGCTCTTTCCAGCTCCTGAAGCACCGATGACGCCAAATACTTTACCTTGGGGAACTTCAAGGCTGACTCCATCAAGAGCCGTGATGACATGCCGTTTCTGATGAAATTGTTTACTTATATTTTCGAGCTTGATCATATCGCGACGCAAAAGTAAGGAAAATCGGGTACTGTTTTAAAAATTAGTAAATTGCAAAAAATCAGAAAGAGTATGGCATTTTTTAAAGAAGTAGACTCGTCTAAAGAGTTCATCGAATTAGAGGATAAATACGGAGCACATAATTATCATCCACTACCGGTTGTGTTGAGTAAAGGCGAGGGTGTCTTTGTATGGGATGTGGAAGGTAAAAAATATTATGATTTTCTGTCGGCTTACTCTGCGGTAAATCAAGGTCATTGTCATCCGAAGATTATTGGAGCGATGATGGAACAGGCAAAAAAGTTGACCTTGACTTCGCGAGCGTTTTTTAACGACAAACTGGGGCCGTATGAGAAGTTTGTTACGGAATACTTTGGCTTCGACAAGGTTTTACCCATGAACACGGGCGCAGAGGCGGTGGAAACTGCTTTGAAAATTTGCCGGAAATGGGCCTATGAGAAAAAGAAAATTGAAGAAGGGCAGGCGCAGATTATTGTGTGTGAGAATAACTTTCATGGTCGCACGACAACGGTCATATCTTTTTCGAACGATGAAAATGCTCGTCAACACTTTGGTCCCTATACGCCAGGATTTATAAAAATTCCTTATGATGATATTCATGCTTTGGAAAAGACACTGGAAGAGCAACCGAATGTAGCGGGTTTTCTAGTAGAACCTATCCAAGGTGAGGCGGGCGTTTATGTACCGACGGAAGGCTATTTGAAACGTGCGAAGGAACTGTGCGAACAGCATAACGTCTTGTTTATTGCTGATGAAGTACAAACGGGCATTGCAAGGACTGGGAAACGACTGGCGGTAGATCATGAAGATGTGAAGCCGGATGTGTTGATTTTAGGCAAGGCGATTTCCGGTGGCGTTTATCCGGTATCGGCTGTGTTGGCGAACGACTCGATTATGGAGGTGATTAAGCCAGGACAGCATGGTTCTACTTTTGGGGGGAATCCGGTTGCCGCTGCCGTAGCCGTTGCCGCTCTGGAGGTTGTTGAAGAAGAGAACTTGGCAAAGAATGCGGAACGCCTGGGTCAGTTGCTGCGGGAGAAACTTAATGATTACATTATCGAAAGTAGCCTGGTGAGTCTGGTCCGTGGTAAAGGCCTGCTGAATGCTATTGTCATCAACGATACGGAAGAAAGTGATACGGCCTACAATATTTGTCTGGCACTGAGGGATAATGGTTTGTTAGCTAAGCCAACGCATGGTAATATTATCCGCTTTGCCCCTCCCTTGGTGATTACGGAAGAGCAGCTGTTGGACTGTGCCCGGATCATTGTAGAGACCCTGAAGACGTTCGAGAAATAATATTATACCCGCGCGTTTGCTGTTAAGCTGAGCGACATCTCTTGGGGGTTCATCATTTTTCGCAGGTTATTGATAGCATAACGCATGCGGCCCAAGGCTGTGTTGATGCTTACGTCGGTGACTTCGGCAATATCGCGAAAGCTCATCTCTCCATAATGACGCATAATCAATACTTCCTTTTGTGTATCAGGAAGACGATGGATTAACGACCGTAAATCTTGGTATGTTTGTTCTCTTAACAAGCGGTCTTCAATGTTTTCATTATAAAAGTGTAGAACGTCGAAGATGTCAAATCCTTCATTGTTAGTGATGATCGGTGTCCGTTTTTCCTTGCGGAAATAGTCGATGACCAGGTTGTGGGCAATGCGAACAACCCATGGCAGAAACTTCCCTTCTTCGTTGTACTTCCCTTTTTTTAGGGTCTTGATTACTTTGATAAAGGTGTCCTGAAAAAGATCTTCAGCGAGATGGCTGTCTTTAACCAATAAAAAGATGGACGTATATATTCTTGCCTTATGACGGTTGATTAATTCCTCTAACCCTTTTTCATTGCCACGGAGGTAAAGGTGGATAAGTTGTTGATCAGTCTGCGAATGTAGATTCATACTACTTATTGTTCTTTTTGTTGTTAAAAAGTAAAATAAAGTAGTAGTCTGTTTCAGTATAGTATCTGTTATTAACTCTTTTGCAGCAGAACGGCCAAATCGTTAACAATCCAAAAAAAGACATTTTTTTTAATATAACAAAGAATAATTGTTAAAATAATAGGTTGTGCTACATAATAGTTATTTTTGTAGCAATCGGTCGGCCGACGCTGATCGTTTTCCGAATCAGGTAATTTTATGACTTTAAATACATTAGAAAACCCCAAATCTCATGTGCAAATCAAGGGTGCGCGGGTTCATAATCTTAAAAATATAGACGTATCGTTCCCCAAAAATAGACTTGTTGTGGTGACAGGGATGTCGGGATCGGGTAAGTCTTCATTAGCTTTTGATACACTGTATGCAGAAGGGCGCAGGCGATACATTGAAAGCCTTTCATCCTATGCTCGGCAGTTTATGGGACGAATGAATAAGCCGGAGGTGGATTATATCAAAGGGATTGCTCCGGCGATAGCTATTGAACAAAAGGTTATTACTAGTAATCCGAGGTCGACTGTCGGAACTTCGACAGAGATTTACGACTACCTGAAACTGTTGTTTGCCAGAATAGGGAAGACGATATCGCCGATATCGGGTGAAGAGGTAACGAAGGATACAGTTAGCTCGGTTGTGAACTTTATGATGTCGCTGCCGGAAGATACGGTGTTGACTGTTTTTAGCCCGCTAGTTCCGCATAACGAACGGACCTTAAAGGAGGAACTTTCCGTGCTCTTGCAAAAAGGTTACATCCGGATTAAATGGAAAGGGGAAATAGTAAAGGTTGAAGAACTGCTAGAGGATAAAAAACTTCCGAATAAGAAGGTTGGCCTTGACGATATCGCTGTGGTAGTCGACCGCATCCGCGTCGACGGTGAGGAGGAAACGATGAGCCGGATGGCTGATTCGGTGCAAACGGCATTCTTTGAAGGAAAAGGGAAGTGTACGGTTGAGGCTGATGGGAAGGAGTATGAATTCAGTGATTTGTTTGAGCGGGATGGGATGAGCTTTGAAGAGCCAAGTCCTAATTTCTTCAGCTTTAATAATCCCTACGGTGCATGTCCTCGCTGTGAGGGCTATGGCAAGGTGATCGGTATTGACCCGGATCTGGTCGTGCCGGACAAAAGTAAATCGGTTTACGACGGAGCCATTGCTCCTTGGCGTGGTGTGAAGATGGGCGCTTGGTTGAAGAAAATGGTCGACAATGCGCTGAAATTCGATTTTCCAATCCATCGAGCTTATGAAGACTTAACTGAAGAGCAAAAGGAGCTTTTATGGACAGGGAATAAATACTTTAAAGGATTAAATGCTTTTTTCAAAGATCTGGAGGAACATACCTATAAAATACAGTACCGGGTGATGTTGTCCCGCTATCGGGGGAAAACAGATTGTCCGGAATGCATGGGGTCGCGTTTGCGGAAAGATGCTGCCTATGTGAAGATTGATGGGATGTCAATCATTGACCTGGTATTATTGCCGATCGATCGGATTCTGGCTTTTTTCGATAAACTGGAACTTTCTGAGACTGATGGTAAGATTGCAAAGCGACTGCTCATTGAGATTACGAATCGCTTACGTTTTCTGATGAATGTAGGTTTGTCTTACTTAACATTAAATCGTTTGTCAAATACCCTTTCCGGAGGGGAGTCACAGCGCATTAATCTGGCAACCTCATTGGGTAGTTCATTGGTGGGTTCAATATATGTGCTGGATGAACCTAGCATCGGCCTGCACCCGAGGGATACGAATCAGTTGATTTCTGTTTTAAAATCCCTCCGCGATGTTGGTAATACAGTCGTGGTAGTAGAACACGAGCAGGAGATGATGGAGGCAGCAGATTATATCATTGATATCGGACCTGAAGCAGGTTCTCTTGGAGGGGAGTTGGTTTATGCGGGCGACTATGATGGGATCATTCAGTCGGACGAAAGTTATACAGGACGCTATTTGAGCGGTAGAGAAGAAATAGAGATCCCTTCGTTCCGACGGAAATGGAATGCCTCTGTTCAGGTAAATGGCGCCCGGCAGAATAACCTAAAGAATATTGATGTTAAATTTCCACTGAACGTGTTTACGGTGGTAACCGGCGTGTCAGGGTCTGGAAAAACCTCCTTGGTTAAGCAGATATTATACCCGGCCTTGCAGAAGGTGATCGGCGGGTATGCTAATGAGAAAACAGGTTTGTTTAACGAGCTTAGCGGTGACTATAAAATGGTGGAACGGGTGGAACTGGTTGATCAGAACCCTATTGGTCGCTCGTCCCGATCGAATCCGGTAACTTATGTGAAAGCTTGGGATGAGATCAGAGCTCTTTATGCGAGTTTGCCGGCGGCGAAGGCGATGGGGCTAAAACCGGCTTCCTTTTCATTTAATGTGGAAGGCGGACGCTGTGATGTTTGTCAGGGTGAAGGTGAAATTAAGGTCGAGATGCAGTTTATTGCGGATATTTTCCTGCCATGTGAAGCTTGTGATGGTAAGCGCTTTAAACAACATGTTATTGATGTTGCCTATAAAGATAAATCGGTTAGCGATGTGCTAGATTTGACAATTGATGAGGCGCTGGAGTTTTTTAAGGAGCAACCGAAGATCATGGCGAAATTGCAGCCATTGTCCGACGTAGGTTTAGGTTATGTTAAACTGGGGCAGTCGTCAAATACTCTTTCGGGTGGTGAGGCGCAGCGGATCAAGTTGGCTTCTTTTCTCGTCAAGGGTAATCAATGCAAAAATGCGGTGTTTATTTTTGATGAGCCGACCACGGGCTTGCACTTTCACGATATCAAAAAATTGTTGAAGTCGTTTAACGCTCTGTTAGAACAAGGCAACACGATATTAGTGATTGAGCATAATATGGATGTGATTAAATCTGCTGATTGGATCATCGATATTGGTCCAGAGGGTGGTGAAAGAGGAGGTTCCGTGGTATATGAGGGAGTTCCTGAAAATATTGTAAATTGCAAAGAGTCGTATACTGGGCAATACTTAGCCCCTTATTTTAAGTAAAGAAGAAAGGAATCAGAATGAGTATGTTAACAAAGAAGTCCAAGTATGGGATTAAAGCTTTAATCTTCCTTGGAAAGAATTATGGGAAGGAACCTGTGCAGATTATGAAGATTGCGACAGAGGAACAGATTCCGAAAAAATTCTTAGAGCAGATTCTGATCGAACTCCGTAACGCTGGTTTACTATACAGTATAAAAGGAGCTAAAGGGGGCTATAGTCTGAATAAGGACCCGAAAGATATACGCATGACCCAGGTGATCCGGTTATTGGATGGGCCGATTGCTCTATTGCCTTGTGTGAGTCTGAACTTTTACCGGAAATGCGATGAGTGTATTTCTGAAGAAATCTGCGGTATACGAGACACCTTTGCCGATGTTCGAGATGCTATGTTGCAAATTTTAAATGACACTAGTATCGCCGATATGATTGAGCGAGAAGACACCAGAATGCAGAACCTTTAATTTTATTTAACTGATATTCAGTACTTTAATTATTAGTTTCGCTTTTATTTAAATAAAGTATACTAAATACATAGGAATTATGTATATATTTGAATTATGAAAATTGCGAACATGAATTCATGGCTTAATATGATGTGTCTTCTTTGATGCAAGGCTCAGGCATGAATGAATATGTTGTATATAAATTTTGGCGGGCCTCTTTCAGTTAAGGGCCTTTTTTTTTGAACTATAATTTTGGCAAATGTTAAGTTTTCGTACTGAATTAGAAAATCCGGTTGTAGAGAAGGAAATTATTGAACTAGACAGGAAAATTCGCATGTTCCGAGGTGGGGAGCTCAATGATGATAAGTTTAAAAGCCTCCGATTGGCCCGAGGGATTTATGGACAGAGGCAACCCGGTGTTCAAATGGTACGAATCAAACTTCCGTTTGGTCAAGCCAGTTTTAAGCAATTATTGAAGATTTCAGATGTCTCGGATGAGTATGCAATTAAGAACCTCCACTTGACAACAAGACAGGATATTCAGATTCACTTTGTTAGTTTAGATCGCACTCCGGAGCTTTGGGCTGAGTTGGCAGAAGATGATATTACACTTCGGGAAGCTTGTGGGAATACGGTTCGGAACGTAACCGCATCGCCTGAAGCTGGAATCGATAAAGATGAGCCTTTTGATGTATCTCCTTATGCCCGGGAAATGTTTGAGTACTTAGTTAGAAATCCTATTTGTCAGGAACTGGGTCGGAAATTCAAATTAGGTTTCTCGTCGAGCGAAAAGGATTCAGCCTTTGCATATATTCACGATATCGGTTTTGTGCCACAGGTGCGGACGGTGAACGGAGTTGAGGAACGCGGGTTTCGGGTTATGTTAGGCGGCGGCTTAGGCGCGCAACCGATGGTTGGCTTCTTAGTACACGATTTCTTGCATGAGGATCAAATTATTCCTTTTGCAGAGGCTGCAATTCGTGTGTTTGGCCGCCTCGGCGAACGGAACAATCGCAATAAGGCGCGCTTTAAATATGTAATTCAGAAGATGGGTCTTGAGGCTGTGATGGAATTGATCGAGGAGGAGTATCCTGCATTAAAATCCAAGACCTATAAGATTGACCGCGACAAGGTCAAGGCACCAACCTTGCCTTCATATGAAGGTGTTGTTCCCGAAAAAGTTGACGATCCATTAGCTTATGAAATATGGCGTAAGACGAATGTGCATGAACAGAAACAGGAAGGCTATTTCTCGGTATATGTGAAAGTGCCAACCGGAGATATTAGCACGAAAAAGGCCCGCATCCTCATAGCGGGCCTGAGAGGATATGCGGCTGATGAGGTTCGGGTAACACAAAATCAGGGTCTTTTATTAAAATATATTAAGGAAGAAGGTTTGCCACATGTGTACAATGTATTGCGTGAAATAGATTTAGCCTCTCCGGGCTTTGATAGTGTAGCAGATATTACCACTTGTCCGGGTACCGATACCTGTAACCTGGGTATTTCAAATAGCACGGAAATGGCTCGTGTATTGGAGAATTTGATTTTCACGGAATATTTTGACTTGATTTATAACCGGGACCTGAAAATCAAAATTAGTGGATGCATGAATTCATGTGGGCAACATAGTTTGGCTCATATCGGATTCCACGGTAGCTCGTTGAAGGCCGGCAAGTCGGTTGTGCCAGCAGCACAGGTAATGTTGGGCGGAGCAAAACTGGGAGGTGGTTTTGGCCGCGCTGCCGATCGGGTAATCAAGGTTCCATCAAAACGGGTGGAGCATGTGCTAAGAGCACTAATCGATGATTATCAGGCAAACGCTTCAGATGGAGAGCTTTATCACGATTATTATGATCGTCAGACAAAAGATTATTTTTACAGACTTTTAAAACCTTTAGCAGATATTGCCAGTATTACGGAGGATGAGTTTGTGGACTGGGGTCAGAAAGGAAACTATCAAAAGGAAATCGGTATTGGTGAATGTGCAGGGGTGATTATTGATTTGGTGGCGACTTTATTATATGAGACCGAAGAGAAACTAGCGTGGGCGAAAGAAAGCTTTGAAAATAAGGCATGGTCAGACGCAGTTTTTCATGCCTATAGCGTATTCATTAGTGGAGCGAAGGCACTGCTGTTAGATAAAGGGTTAAATGGCAATTCGCATGTGTCTATTATCGACGGTTTTGAAGAGAATTTTGTAGATACGGGTGAGTTTCCGCTGAGGGACAGCTTCTCAAATATAGTCCTTCAGATCAAGTCGAACGATCCGTCACAAGAATTCGCTACTTCCTATTTGAAAGAAGCGGAAGAGTTTTATCAGGCAATTTCTCAAGTAAGGGATCTTGCTAGCATTACAGATTAGAATGACAAAAACGTCGAAAATAACGCTGGTTGGAGCCGGTCCGGGAGGGACAGACTTGATTAGTCTTCGGGGCTTAAAGGCCTTGGCGAAAGCGGATGTAGTATTATATGATGCTTTAGTCGATGAGGAATTGCTCCAATATTGTCCGCAGGCGGTTCACAAGATATTTGTAGGTAAAAGAGCAAGTAATCATGCTTACCGTCAGACTGAAATCAATCAGATGCTGGTCGATTTTGCTTTGTCGCACGGTCATGTTGTGCGATTGAAAGGGGGCGACCCATTTGTTTTCGGTCGTGGTTTTGAAGAGATTGATTTTGCTAAGAAGTTTGATATCCCAACGGAGGTAGTTCCGGGTATATCGAGTGCCATTGGTGTGCCGGGTCTTCTGGGAATCCCGATCACAAATAGAGGGACTACCGAAAGCTTTTGGGTGATTACGGGAACAACAACGAAGGGTGAAATTTCTCACGATGTGTATAGTGCTGCTAAGACGTCGGCGACCGTGGTGATTCTTATGGGAGTACGAAAATTGTCTGAAATTGTAGCGATTTATAAAGCTGAGGGAAAGGATGATCTCCCCATCGCGATCATACAAAATGGTGCGATGCCGAATGAGAAAATAGTGTTGGGTGATATCCGTTCAATTGAAAAAAAAGCGGAAGAATTGTATATTGGCTCGCCCGCTGTGATCGTAGTCGGAAATGTGGTAGCTTTGCACGAAGCTTACCAAGAAAAAATAAATAATAATGAGCTTGTTCATGTCTGAAACAGCGAAAAATAAGAGGACAGAAGTAGAGTCGAATGATCTCTTTCCTGTGTTTTTGAAACTTCAGAATTTTCACACCTTGTTGGTTGGTGCGGGGAATGTCGGCTTGGAAAAGCTCACCGCTTTAGTAAATAATTCGCCGCACGCTCATATTCGAGTTGTTGCTACCCGGATATCGGCCGATTTTCAAGAGCTTGCAGATCGTTTCCCCAATGTAGTAATTGCTGAAAGACCTTTTCAGGAAGATGATCTGGACGGGATGACCTTTGCCGTTTTGGCGACAGATAATCATCTTTTGCACCGCTATATTTATGAGTTGGCTAAAGAGAGAGGAATCTTACTTAACGTTGCTGATACACCGAATTTATGTGATGTTTATTTGGGATCGATTGTAAAAAAAGGGAATCTTAAGATTGGGATATCTACCAATGGTAAGTCTCCTACTCTTGCTAAGCGGCTTAGAGAAGTGTTGAACGACGGTCTGCCAGAGGAAATCGACGAGATATTGGATGATTTGAGCGCCATTCGAGAATCGCTGAAGGGAGATTTCTCGTATAAGGTTAAGAAGTTAAATGAATTGACGGCAAGCCTGGTTGCCCAAAAGCTTGATAATATTGACGGTGAGTCGTCAAAAATAAAATAGATATGAGCAAAATAGAACATGTCGAAGAATTGATCAAGGGAAAAGACCCTCAGGAAGCATTAAGGCTTCTAGCAGAAAACTTTAGAGGCGAGATTGTTTTTTCAACAAGTTTTGGTTGGGAAGATCAGGTGATTACAGACATGATTTTTTCGAACGATCTGTCCATTGATGTTTTTACGCTTGATACAGGGAGACTGTTTAAGGAAACCTATTCTGTTTGGAACCGGGTGCGAGAGCGGTATAAGAAGAACATACTGGTTTATTACCCAGATCGTGTTAAATTAGAAAAAATGCTAGGTGAGAAGGGACCAAATAGCTTTTACGAATCTGTAGAAAACAGGAAGGAATGCTGTGGAATCCGGAAGGTGGAACCTCTAAATAGAGCTTTGAAGGGAATGAAGATTTGGGTTACTGGTATTCGGGCAGATCAATCGGTTAATCGGGAACAGATGAATTGGGTAGAATGGGATGATGTACATCAGTTGATAAAGGTTCATCCGCTTTTCTTTTGGACCCTAGATGAGGTAAAAGATTATGTCCGAGAGCATAATGTGCCTTACAATTCTCTTCATGATCGAGGTTTTCCTAGTATCGGCTGTGCACCCTGTACACGGGCTGTGCAACCTGGCGAAGATTTTCGTGCCGGAAGATGGTGGTGGGAAGATCAAAGTAAAAAGGAGTGTGGCTTGCATATTACCAGTGAGGCATCATAAACGAACAACCATATAGCAAATAAAAAAGTAGATATAGAAAGAATGGATTATTTAGATCATTTAGAGGCGGAGGCAATTTCAATTCTGCGGGAAGTAGCAGGCCAGTTTGAAAAACCGGCCCTTTTGTTCTCGGGTGGAAAAGATTCAATTACCCTGGTGCACTTGGCAAAAAAAGCATTCAGGCCGGGTAAGTTTCCGTTTCCCTTAGTGCATATTGATACGGGACATAATTTTCCCGAGACGATTGAATTCCGTGACAAGTTGATTGCAGACTTGGGAGAGCGATTGGTGGTAGGCTTGGTGCAGGACGCTATTGACGAAGGAAGGGCGGTGGAGCAAAAAGGCAAGAATGCTAGTAGAAATCCGCTGCAAACGGTTACTCTTTTGGAAACGATCGAAAAGAATCAGTTTGATGCATGTATCGGCGGTGCCCGTAGAGATGAAGAAAAAGCTCGTGCAAAGGAGCGAATCTTTTCAGTACGGGATGAATTTGGTCAGTGGGACCCGAAAAGACAGCGTCCAGAACTTTGGAATATTTTTAATGGACGTATTCAGAAAGGTGAAAATGTTCGTGTTTTCCCCATAAGTAATTGGACGGAACTGGATGTGTGGAATTATATAAAAAGGGAGAACATAGAGATCCCGTCGCTGTATTTTGCGCATGAACGCGACTGTATTCTAAGAAATGGTCAGTGGATGACTGCTGATCCAAGTTTGAATATGGATCACGAGGATCAGGTAGTTAGGAAGAACGTTCGTTTTCGTACAATTGGTGATATGACCTGTACTGCCGCGGTCGAATCAGATAAAGATGATATCGATGGAGTCATTGAAGAAATAAGCAGTTCAAGAATCTCTGAACGAGGTGCACGGATGGACGACAAAGTTTCCGAAGCTGCGATGGAAGACAGAAAAAAAGGCGGATATTTTTAGAATTAAGATAAAGAGAGTACAATGGATATATTAAAATTCATAACAGCGGGAAGTGTTGATGATGGTAAAAGCACCTTGATTGGTCGTTTGCTTTATGATACTGATTCCATATTGGAGGATCAGCTAGAGGCTATTCGAAATGCCAACCGTAAGAATGATGACGGGACGGTTGATTTAGCTATTTTGACGGATGGTTTAAAAGCAGAACGAGAACAAGGTATTACGATTGATGTTGCTTATAAGTATTTTCAGACGGATAAACGGAAGTTTATCATTGCAGATACACCGGGTCATATTCAATATACCCGAAATATGGTTACAGGTGCTTCGGGGGCAGATTTGGCCATTATACTGATCGATGCGAGGAAAGGTGTTATTGAACAGACAATCCGGCATACCTTCTTGGTATCGCTTCTGCAGATACAGCATGTGTTGGTTTGTGTCAATAAAATGGATATGGTTGACTATGATCAACTTGCCTTTGATAAGATTAAAGACGATTATTTGCGCTTCTCTGAGAAGCTGTCGATTCCGTCGATCGACTTTATCCCGGTTAGCGCCTTGAGAGGCGATAATATCGTGGATAAATCCACTAACATGTCGTGGTATAACGGACCTTCATTGCTTCACTTCCTGGAAACGGTCGAAGTAGAAAAAGGGAAGGCTAGCAATGTGGGCCGCTTTCCTGTACAGTGGGTTGTGAGACCACAAACGGATGAACTCCATGATTATAGAGGATATGCAGGAAGGATTGTGGGTGGCGAATTCAACGTAGGAGACGAGGTGGTTTCATTACCTTCGGGTTTCCGTACTTCTATCACGCATATTGAGCTGAACAACGAGCAACTGGAAACAGCAGCTGAGGGGCAATCGGTTATTTTAAGGTTGAAAGATGACTTGGATATCAGTCGCGGTGACTTAATCGTGTCGGCAAATGGTGAAAGCCCAAATTTGACGAAGGATATAGAAGCGTCAATCTGTTGGATGGACGTACGCCCCTTAGATCTTTCACAGACTTATTTACTTCAGGTCAATAGCAAGGTGTCTCGTGTTAAAGTACGAGATGTTCATCATAAAATTAATATTAACACCCTAGACGAAGTCGAGGCGGATAGCTTTGGGTTGAATGATATCGGTCGCGTCTCCTTACGATCCGCCGACGAGCTTGCTATTGATTCGTATGTCAATAATAAAGCTACGGGCGGTGCCATTCTAATTGACAGCCGAACCAATCTTACGGTGGGAGCTTTGATGTTCGACTGATTTTAACAAAGCTTACGAAAACTTCGAAAATTCCCTTGTAGATTTAATGTTTTCATTAAATTTGAATGAATATAAACAGATCGTTTAGCAAAGGTGCTTGGCGGTCTGTTTATTAGAATCAACTTGAATGAAAGAAGAAAGTAGGCTTATTAGAGAACAATTCCCGCGTTCTCAAAATCGGGAACATTCGGTTCCCATGTATTTAACTTCTAGTTTTATCTTCGATGACGCAGAGCAGTGCCGAGCGATATTCGCGAATGAACAGGAAGGAATCATTTACTCCAGATATTCGAATCCGAATACCTCAGAGTTCGTTAACAAAGTTTGTGCAATGGAAATAGCGGAAGCAGGTCTGGCTTTTTCTTCGGGAATGGCTGCTGTATTCGCTTCTTTCGCTGCGCTACTGAAAAATGGAGATCATGTGGTTTCTTCGCGGGCGATTTTCGGTTCAACACACCAGCTCTTTACCGAGTTGTTTCCGAGATGGGGGATTACACACACTTATGTGGACGCTACTAAACCAGAGCAATGGGAAGATGCCATTCAGGATAATACAAAAATGATTTTCTTAGAAACGCCTTCTAACCCCGGTTTGGAACTGGTTGATCTAGAGTGGTTAGGATCATTCAAACAGAAATATCCGCATATTATTTTGAGTATCGATAATTGTTTTGCAACTCCATACCTTCAGAAGCCAACACAATATGGTTTCGATCTTGTAAGCCATTCGGCAACGAAATATATCGACGGTCAGGGAAGAGTTTTGGGCGGTGTTGTTGTGGGAAGAAAAGATTTGATTGACGAGATGATGTTTTTTATCCGTCATACAGGTCCTGCCATGTCCCCGTTCAACGCTTGGGTTCTGTCAAAAAGTATTGAAACATTGCCTTTGCGAATGGATAGGCACTGCAGCAATGCGCTTGCTGTAGCCGAGGCACTGGAAGCTCATGAGGAAGTTGAATCCGTGCGTTATCCTTTTTTACCGTCGCATCCGCAATATGAGCTTGCTAAGAAACAGATGAGGTTGGGTGGAGGAATTGTTACCTTTGTGGTGAAGGGCGGATATGAGCGCGCGAAGCGGTTTATGGATGCCATGGAGATGATCTTGATTACGTCAAATCTGGGGGATTCTAGAACGATCGCGACACACCCCGCTTCGACAACACATTCGAAGCTAAAAGAGGAAGAACGCCTTAATTTGGGGATTCTTCCCGGAACGATACGTATATCCGTGGGATTAGAGGATATCGATGATATTAGAGACGATGTATTGCAAGCATTGGAAAAAAGCAAATAGGTTATGGAAGTTAATTTGAAAAGAGTAAATAAGGCCGTTCATTTTGAAGCTTCAGCGTCAAGTTCACCCGTAACGGTGCATATTGATGGTTCTCCGGACATCGGCGGTGAAGGGAATGGAGTGAGACCAATGGAGCTGGTATTAATGGCTTTGGGATCTTGTAGTGTGCTGGATCTGTTAAGTATCTTAAAGAAGCAGAGGCAACAGGTGGATGATGTGAAGATTAAGGTGACGGGTAACCGAAGAGAGGCTATCCCCAATGTTTTTACAGACATCCATATTGAATTTTTCCTGATTGGGGACATTGACCAAGCTAAAGCTGAGAAGGCCGCTGAACTGGCAGTTAAGAAATACTGCTCAGTTCATGATATGCTCGCTGACGGCGGTATCGAGATAAGCTACGGGATTCAATTAAATTAAACAAAAACTCAGTCTTTCTGTTTGTGTTTATGAAGATTACATCGGCATGAACCGATGTGTATTTGATTAAATTTAATTGATTTCTTATGGCAACTAAATGGGTTCTTGACCCCACACATTCGGAGGTTAATTTTAAAGTAAAACATCTCGTAATATCAACTGTATCGGGTCGTTTCCGTTCTTTCGATGGTACAGTAGAAAGCAATGACGATTCAGACTTCGAGTCAGCAAAGGTTGCTTTCTCAATTGACGCAGCCAGCATTGATACCAATCAGCAGCAGCGGGACGACCATCTTCGGTCGGGCGACTTCTTTGATGCGGAAACCTACTCATCTATAAGCTTTGTGTCAACTTCTGTGAAATCCGTGGGAGACAACGAGTATATTATTGAAGGTGATTTGACCATAAAAGACGTCACGAAGAAGGTTGAACTGAAGGCCGAATACGGTGGGAGTGTTACGGATGCTTATGGCAATTTTAAAGTAGGATTTGAGGTAACAGGCAAAATCAATCGTAAGGACTTTGGCTTAGAATGGAACGCGGTTACGGAAGCAGGCTCCGTTGTCGTGGGGGATCGGATTAACATTCAAGCTTCTGTACAGTTTGTGAAGCAATAAAATCCTTTTTGCTAAACTGTATTTCTAGCAATTTAAGATCTAGCAATTTAAGAGTTCGCGTATTCTTCGTTCATCTTCCTGGATCTGCTTGATCATATCCTCAAGGATGTCAAAGCGAATGTCATGTCTGATAAAATGAAGGAATTTCACTTGCAGTGATTTACCGTATAGGTTTTCATTGAAGTCGAATAGGTGAACTTCAATACTGCGCGTAATGCCATTTACCGTTGGGCGAGTGCCGATATATCCCATCCCTTTGAACGTTGCCGTATGATCATGACTTTGAAAGACACCTTCCTTCACTTGGATATCATCAACAATACTGACTTCGACAGCATAGATACCATAAGCCGGAATAAGCTTATAGTTTTCTTCGATATGTAAATTAGCAGTCGGATATCCGATATCGCGACCAATCTGTTTGCCCATGACCACAGATCCAGTCAATTCATACGGGTAGCCGAGGTAGTTATTGGCAATCTCTATTTGTCCTTTGATGAGTGCTTCGCGTATTTTCGTTGAAGATACGGTCACCTCATTGATGTCTTGTTCGGAAATTTCCTGTACACTATATCCATATAGAGATGAATAAGCTAAAAGGTCGGTTAACGAGCCGGTGCGATCTTTCCCGAAACGGTGATCGTAGCCGATAACGATTTTACTAAGACCAATTTTACTCACCAATACATCTCGGATATAGTCTTCCGGACTCTGTAATGAAAATTCGCGTGTGAAAGGTGTAATGATGAGATGATCTAATCCACTAGCTGCAAGGTGACGAGCTTTTTCCTCGATGGTACTAATCAATCGTAAGCTATCATCTTCCGGATGAAGGATCATCCTTGGGTGAGGAAAGAAAGTGAGCATAACCGTTTCTCCCTTAATATCTTTAGCACTTTCCTGTAAGCTAGCCAATATTTTCTGGTGTCCAATGTGTACGCCATCGAAAGTCCCGATAGTGACAACAGCATTGTCGATAGGTATAAAATCTTCTATATTCTTATAGATTTTCATATCTCTTTCACCTTATTTTCTCGAATATGATTTACCAATTCCATTACGCCATATGCATCTTGAACCAAAAAATCACCACTTCTTGTGCGTCTTAGAGAGTGTAGATAAGCACCGCTGTGGAGTGCGCGACCTAAGTCGTGTGCGAGCGATCGTATATACGTTCCCTTACTGCACACCACCTTAAAGCTAATTAATGGGAGTGTAATATCGGTAATTTCGAACGAATTTATAATGACAGTCCGTGGTCTGCGCTCAACTTCTTCACCCCGTCGTGCCTTTTCGTACAAGCGTTCGCCGCCGATTTTAATCGCAGAATGCGACGGTGGATATTGTTGTATTTCGCCGATAAACTGCTTTGAAGCTTCTTTTATTTGCTCCGGTGTGATATTGCTAATATCAAATTCTTGATCTATCTCTGTCTCGAGATCATAAGAAGGTGTCGTGGCGCCCAAGTGGATCGTGCCCGTATATTCTTTCTCCTGCGCTTGTAGCTGGTCGATTGTTTTCGTTTTTTTTCCGGTACAAAGAACCAACAAGCCCGTTGCTAGCGGATCTAAGGTTCCCGCATGGCCTACCTTGATTTTGAGCGGTTTAATGGAGTTTCGTATCTTCCCAACAACGTCAAAACTGGTCCACCGTAATGGTTTATCAATTAATAATACCTCGCCCGCCTGAAAATCAAAGTCAGGAAACTTCGTTTGCTCTGAATGCATGTTAAACTACGCTTAAGCTCTGTCCGCTTAATAATAAAACAATAATGACTAACCCTACAATAATCCGATACCAGCCAAATAGTTTAAATCCGTGTTTCGTTAAGAACCCTATAAATGATCGGATCGCTATGATCGCTACGACAAAGCCCACAATATTTCCAATAACCAGGATATTAACTTCGTCGGATGTCAGCTGACCGCCGTCCAT
This sequence comes from Albibacterium profundi, assembly GCF_042159835.1. Lineage (NCBI taxonomy): Bacteria > Pseudomonadati > Bacteroidota > Sphingobacteriia > Sphingobacteriales > Sphingobacteriaceae > Albibacterium > Albibacterium profundi. The sequence goes on from NZ_JBBVGT010000002.1 coordinate 1,562,861, forward strand.
GAAATAGTCGATCAACTTTTTGCCGGTTGCCCCGAACATGGTGGGAACCGCCAAGAAAAAAGAAAACTCTGCAGCAGACTTTCTGCTTAGCTTTTCTGCCATACCACCGACGATACTGGCACCTGATCGTGAGGTTCCAGGAATCATCGCTAAACACTGGTATAAACCGATTCTAAATGCTTTGGCATATGATATATCATCTGAGTCGTCAATTTTAGGTTTGTTGAACCATTTGTCAACAAAAAGCAGAACTACCCCTCCGATAACTAATGATATGGCTACAGTCATCGGGCTTTCGAGCATGGTGTCTATGAGATCGCTGAAAACTAATCCTAAGACCGCAGCCGGCAAGAATGCTACAAAAAGCTTGTAATAAAAATCGAGTGATTTAAAAAATCGCTTGAAGTAAAGAACAACCACCGAAAGAATGGTTCCGAGCTGGATTGCCACGGTAAATAATTTTACAAAAGGTGTTGATTCCATCCCAAGCAGAGAAGTGGCAATAATCATGTGACCGGTAGAAGAGACCGGTAAAAACTCAGTCAGCCCTTCAACGATGGCTAAGACTAAGGCTTCAAATAAACTCATACTTTAATCGCGTTTGGGTTTTTTTAGGATGGCTACAAAGCCAAGGGCAAAACCAGCTATGACTACAATGGGAGCCAGGGTGATTTTCGTAAAACTATATATATCCGTAGTGCCGGACATGAGAATAAATCCGATAAGAATGACGATTATGCTGGCAATCATTAATTGATAATTAATCTTGCCAAATACCATTCCGCTGACTTTGTTTTTTGCTTGAGAATCTTTGATGTTTTGAGCCATAATGATCTTATCTATATAAGTCGTTCATTCTTAATCTTAAATATTTTGATACAGCAAAATAGGTGCTTAATCCCGATATAAGGATGCCAAGTATAACAATGCCGATGAATATTAATGCAAATTCAAAATAGTTCCGCAAGATAACAAGTTCGGGAATCTGTTGTTGGCCAAAATATAATACCAATAACAACATAATAATAGCGATGATGGCACCAAGGAGACCGTGCACAATACCGTAGCCAATAAACGGACTTCGGATGAAACTTTTTGTAGCTCCTACCATCTGCATGCTTTTAATAAGGAAACGCTGTGAATACACTGCCAAGCGTATCGTGTTGTTGATCAGAGCAACCGCAATAATAAGCAAGATGCACGCGAAGCCAAGTATGATTAAACCAATGATGCGGATGTTTTTATTAACCATATCAATCAATGACTCCTGGTACACGACCTCTTGGATCATTGGATTTTCTGACAAATTCTCGGTAAATACATCGATGCTATCTTTATTTGCATATTCCGCTTTAAGGTATACATCAATAGACGATAGTAAGGGGTTATATCCTAAAAACTCTACAAAATCTTCCCCAAGATCCTGTTGCAGATTTCTTGCGGCTAATTCTTTACTGATATATTGAGTTTTCAGTACATATTTGTCTGCGTTGATTTCTTTTTGCAGATTAAGTACTTCTGCTTCTTTGGCATCGCCATTGACAATAACGTTTAAAACAATATTCTCTTTAACGTAATTGGAAAGGTTTTTTGCATGAACTAATATGAGGCCTAGTAAACCGGTCATGAGCAATACCAGAGCAATACTGATAACAGTAGAAATATAAACTGATTTTGTTTTTTTGGATGTGGTACTTACTTCAAACTCTTCCATATCACAGATTTAAAATGCGAAATTAACTAAATGATGTGAGAAAAAGACAATCCATGTATAAAAACTATCAATGCCATAAAAAAATTCTATTTTTGCCACTAAAGGAAAATGCAATAGAATGGATTACCAATTTAACGAAATAGAACATAAATGGCAAAAATTTTGGGCTGCCAACAAAACTTTTAAAGTAGATAATACGTCAGAAAAACCAAAATATTATGTATTAGATATGTTTCCTTATCCATCGGGAGCAGGCTTGCACGTTGGACATCCTCTTGGTTATATTGCCTCAGATGTGTACAGTAGATATAAGCGACTTCAAGGCTATAATGTATTGCATCCAATGGGTTATGACTCCTTTGGGCTGCCGGCAGAACAATATGCCATTCAAACGGGACAGCATCCTGCTGTTACAACCGAGCAAAATATCAACCGCTACCGGGTTCAACTGGATAAAATTGGTTTTTCATTCGACTGGAGTAGAGAGGTTCGGACGAGCGATCCGAATTACTACAAGTGGACGCAGTGGATTTTTATGCAGTTATTTGATTCTTGGTACAATAAGAAGAATGATAAAGCAGAGCCGATTAAATCGCTTATTGAGCACTTCGAGAAACACGGTAGCGAAGATATTGATGCGGTGGCCGACGAAAATACAAACAACTTTAAAGCCGAAGAATGGAACGCATTCACGGATGAAGAAAAGCAACGCGAGCTTTTAAAATATCGATTGGTGTATTTGAGAGAGAGCACTGTTAATTGGTGTGCTGCGTTGGGGACAGTTTTGGCGAACGATGAGGTTGTAGGAGGTGTTTCTGAACGTGGTGGTTATCCGGTTGAGCAAAAGAAGATGATGCAGTGGAGCATGCGTATCACCGCTTATGCAGAACGCCTGCTGCAAGGTTTGGAGACAGTCGACTGGCCGGAGCCTCTCATTGAAATTCAGCGTAATTGGATCGGGAAAAGTGTGGGAGCGTCTGTAAAATTTGATACTGAAACCGGAAAGGAGATCGAAGTGTTCACAACACGTGTGGATACGATTTACGGTACAAGCTTTCTGGTTTTAGCGCCGGAGCATGAATGGGTGGAAGAGTTGACAACAGATGAGCAGCGAGATGAAATAACCTGCTACTTAGATGCGACCAAGAAAAAGTCGGAATTAGAACGGATGGCCGATACGAAGACGGTTTCTGGTGCTTTTACGGGAAGCTATGCGATACATCCTCTGTCGGGCGAACGTGTTCCAATATGGATAGCCGACTATGTTCTTGCAAGTTATGGGACTGGTGCAGTTATGGCTGTGCCTTCAGGTGATCAACGAGATTATCTATTTGCAAAGCATTTCAATTTGCCCATTGTGCCTATCCATGATCAGCAGGATATTGAAGAAGAGGCTGATCCGTCCAAAACGGGTCGCTATATCAACTCAGACATTATCAATGGGATGACCTATGATGAAGCCGTGCCATTATTGCTTTCTAAGTTAGAGAAACTTGGCAAAGGACGGAAAAGGATAAACTATCGGATGAGAGACGCGATTTTCGGTAGACAACGCTACTGGGGAGAGCCTGTGCCCGTATACTTTAAAGATGGCTTGCCGCAGTTGATTGATGAAAAGGATTTGCCACTTGTTTTGCCAGAAGTAGATCAGTATCTGCCAACTGAAACAGGGGAGCCGCCTTTGGCCCGTGCGAAAGACTGGAAGTACCGGTCGACCTACGATTACGAATGGAGTACGATGCCTGGGTGGGCTGGCTCTAGCTGGTATTGGTATCGGTATATGGATGCAAATAATAACGACGAGTTTGTGTCTAAAGATGCTGTGAACTATTGGAGGGCTGTTGACCTTTATATAGGCGGATCCGAACATGGTACAGGACATCTGCTTTACAGTCGTTTTTGGAACAAGTTTTTAAAGGACCGTGGTTATGTGCCAGAAGAAGAGCCTTTTAAAAAGCTGATTAACCAGGGGATGATTCAGGGACGTTCAAATTTTGTTTACCGAATTGTAGATGAAGACGGAAAAGGAACAAACCGCTTTGTCTCTCACGGCTTAAAAGATCAATATAAAGTAACACCTATTCATGTTGACGTAAATATTGTTGTAAATGACATCTTGAATATAGAAAAATTCAGAGCGTCACGCAAAGAATATCAGGATGCAGAGTTGATATTGGAAGGGGGAAAATACTACTGTGGGCATGAGGTTGAGAAAATGTCTAAATCCAAATTCAACGTTGTAAGTCCTGACGATATTATTGCGACTTATGGTGCTGATACCTTAAGGATGTATGAAATGTTTTTAGGACCCTTGGAGCAGAGTAAACCGTGGAATACGAATGGAATTGAAGGTGTGTTTAAGTTTCTACGGAAGTTTTGGAAGCTCTTTCATGATTCAGAGTTTAATTTTGCAGTTTCGGATGAGAAGGCGAGTCCTGCCGAGCTAAAGGCCTTACATAAAATTATCAAGAAGGTGCAAGAAGACATTGATCGCTTCTCATTTAATACTTCTATTTCCGCATTTATGATCTGCGTTAATGAGTTAACCGACCTTAAATGCAATAAACGTGATGTTTTGCAAGAGCTATGTATTGTGCTATCTCCTTATGCTCCACATATTACCGAGGAATTGTGGGAAAAATTAGGAAATCAGGCAGGCTCACTGAGTTTTGCAAATTATCCTACGTTTAATCCTCAGTATCTAGTCGAAAATGAATTTGAATACCCGGTTTCGGTGAACGGAAAAGTTCGTACGAAAATTACGTTCTCGTTGGATCTTGAAAATTCAGAAATTGAAAGACAAAGTCTCGAAAATGAGGATATTCAGCGTTATACTGAAGGAAAGACTCCTAAAAAGATAATTATCGTAAAGGGTAGAATTATTAACATCGTGGTGTAATCTTTAGGGTGTAAATCTATTTCATATGTGCTTGTAACGTACTTGTTGCTTTGTTTTCGATGACAAGATGTAACAATCGCTCGCTCAAAGAGACTAATTGAGCAAAGAGAAACACACACATGAAAAGAATACTACTATTTTCCCTGTTTGCGATATGGGGCCTACACGTGAATGCTCAGACAAAAGGAGCGGTAAAAGGATCTGTTATTGATTCGGCTACCAATCTTCCTGTCGATTATGCAACCATAGCATTATTTGCGGAAGGTAAAGAAGTTAGCACAAATGGAGCTTTAGCTGATGATAAAGGGTTGTTTACGATTACCGAGGTGCCCGTTGGAACCTATCGCGTTGTGGTGAACTTCCTAGGTTATGTAGAACGAACCATACCGACCATCGAGGTTACAGCTGGGACAGTTGATCTAGGCAAGATCTTGTTAACTCCATCAGCTACGCAATTGTCCGCAGTTGACGTTGTCGGCGAAAAACCGTTAATCGAGAATAAAATTGACCGACTGGTTTATAATGCAGAGCAGGATGTAACCTCCGCAGGTGGAAACGCTACTGATGTCTTAAGAAAAGTGCCTTTATTGTCGGTTGACATGGACGGTAATGTCTCCCTTCGCGGTGACCAGAACGTAAAGATCTTAATCAATGGAAAGCCTTCTGGAGCGATGTCTAATAATGTTGGCGACGCACTGAAGATGATTCCCGCCGATCAAATTGCCAATGTTGAAGTGATTACGAGTCCCTCAGCGAAATATGATGCAGAAGGAACGTCAGGAATTATCAATATCGTCACCAAGAAAAAGAACATCGTGGGCGTTAGCGGTTCGTTGAATGCCGGGATTGGAACCAGGCAAAATAATTCAAATGGAAATATCAACCTACGGAAAGGTAAATTTGGAGTAACGGCAAACGCTGGAGCTCATTGGTCGTGGCCGCAAACTACGACGATTGGCTTTACACAAATTGACAATTCGGGGACAACCACATTAATGCAGAATGGATCTAGCGAAGCTCAGCGTCTTGGCGGACGGGGATCCATTGGTGTAGATTATGATCTAGACGACAATAACCTTTTTAATACGACTTTCTCACTGAATAAGTTCAGCATGGATATGGAGGGGGTGTCTACATCTACCTACCTGAACAGCCCGAATCTGGTGAGTAATTCTGATCAAGATAGAGGCTTCAATGGTTTCGATTGGTCGCTCGGTTATACCCATAAATTCGAAAAGCCAAAACAAGAGCTATCGGTTGTAGGTCAGTTTTCTAGAAATAAAAATAATACCGACTATTCAACCCTTTATACAGAAGGCAACCGCTTCAGTGAGCTCGGTGTAAATGATGGAATCAATGATGAGTTGACCATGCAGATTGACTATGCTCATCCTTTTGGCGAAAAAGCGACACTTGAAGTCGGAGCAAAAACGATTTTACGTGATATCAGCAGTTTGTCCGATATACGCGAACTTATTGATGGTTCTTATGTATTAAACCCGAGCCGTTCTTACGATTATAGCTACGATCAGGACGTGGCGGCAGGTTATGCTTCATTGAACTATACGATTAGCGAAAAATATCAGTTGATGGCTGGTGTGCGAGCCGAACATACCAAATTAAATGGCGAGTCTGTGGCAAGCTTTGATGCTTTCGAGAATGATTATTTAAATATACTGCCGAGTGCGGTTATCTCCCGTAAGCTCGGTGCTATGTCAAGTTTGAAATTGAGCTATAATCAGCGGATTCAACGCCCTAGCTTGTTCTACTTGAATCCGTTCAGAAATACATCTGATCCGATTAATCAAAGCGAAGGTAATCCAGAATTGAAGCCTGAGCTATCACACAACTTTGAGTTGGGTTACTCAACATTCATTCAAGGCGGAACGGTCCTAAACGCATCGGTTTATTATCGGTTGACGAATGATGTGATTGAGAGTTTGGTTAAGACTATCGATAATCCGGACAATGCAGATCAGCCTATTGTGTTACAGACCTTTGATAACATCGGTCAGAATAGATCGTTCGGAACAAACTTATTTGCATCGGTTTCTCCGATAAGGAATCTGACCTTGCGTACAAACTTGAATCTTTATACCTATGATATTGACGCTAGTGGTGTCAGTGGCAACTTAAGTACAGAAACTGATGAGACGCATTTTATGTATCGAGCCTTTGTTAGTGGAACCTATAATATTGCTAGCAGTGGTTTTATTGCGGAGACGTTTTTTATGCTTAATTCGCCAAGACGGACTTTCCAAGGGACGAATCCATCGTTTAGTATGTGGAGTGTAGGGTTTAAGAAGGAGCTATTTGATAAAAAAGCCAGTATCGGTGTGAATATCATTGATCCATTTAATGAAAACAAATTCTTCGATTCGGAAATCTTTACGCCTGACTATACGCAAAAATCAAGTGTAGGCGTGCCTTTCCGTTCATTCGGCATTACTTTTAGCTGGAACTTCGGAAAAATGGACTTTAACCAGACTAAGAAGAGAAGACGTGGCATTAGCAACGATGATCAAAAGCAAGGAGAGAGTCAACAAGGACAAGGAATGCCGCAATAATATTGCATGAGTATTAAAGTCAAAAAAGGCAGTGATTATAAAATCTCTGCCTTTTTTCTTGATGAAGTCTTTTTTTGATTTATGGATTTTTCACTTCTAATATTTTATAAGTGCGAACACCTACAGGCATTTTCCATTCTACTTCGTCACCAATTTTGAAACCGATGAGCGCTGAGCCGATCGGCGTTAGAAATGATATTTTTTGCTGTTTCATATCAGCTTGAGCGGGCTCTACAATTGTAACCGTTGTTTTAACTTTGCTCTGTTGATCCTGAATGGTTACTTGCGAGTTAATCCTAACTCGGTCGGCCGGTACTTTATCCTTTTTTACAACTTCAGCCCTGCTCAACTCATATGCGAGAGACATCGGGTTGTCGGGGTTAGGGGTAACGTGGTTTCTTAAAATGTTGTAGTCTTCTTCACTTAATACTACATTGTTATTTTTTGTTTCCATGAGTGCTGTTCTAATAATTATTAAAAAAATCGACAGAAAATTTAATAAAAAATGTTTGAGTCTATGAATACGTGCTGGCTAGCCTGTATTTACAAAATGAGGAATTTCATGAAACAGGGATATCGCAGCTTCGAACTTCGACAGCGATCCAGTGGACAATATGAGATATTCTGTTTCATTTTCCCAAACATAATAAATAAATCATAAAACAGCAATAAACTTTTTTTGTTCGTTTTTCTTCTCGAGAATTAAGTATTTTTATTGATGATGAAAAAATTATTCCCTATTCTTTCCCACCAAACCTATGTCGACACGGCGAGTTCATGCATCCTGACGAGCGATTTGCACGCTTGGCGACAACAACACGAGGCCGATTTCCTTGCCAATGGCAGTCAGTTCCGGACAGAACAAGGACCGTTTATTGAGTCAGTGCGAGCGGTTGTCAAAGCTTTTTTCAATGCTAAACATGCTTTTTTAGTGCCGAACTTCTCTTTAGCCTTCAATGCGTTTTTGGAGACGTGTTCGACCGACGAACGTTTTTTACTAATGGAAGGTGAGTACCCGTCTATCTCACATCCCATCGAAGCTCGCGGCTTCGAAACTACTATCTTAGAGGTGGACGAGAACGTTGAGCAACGTATCTATCAGGCTGTAAAGAAGTACAGGCCGTCAGTTTTTGCATTTAGTATCGTGCAGTATATCAATGGGTTTGCATTGAGCCTGGATTTTATAAAGCAGTTGAAAAAAGATTTCCCAGAACTGTTATTGGTGGCCGACGGAACTCAGTATTGTGGAGCGGGTACATTGGATTTTGATGATAGCGGGCTCGATGTGTTGGCTGGTAGCGGTTATAAGTGGTTGCTTGCCGGTTATGGCAATGGTTATATTCTGATGAACGACTCGGTCTACAACGGGATATGCAAAAGTCTCGAAAACGTAAAAATTTCAGCGGAATTCAAAGCTCGTGATAAAGATGCCATATCTGCACATTTTGAGCCTGGACACTTGGATACGTTGAATTTCGGTTCTTTGAAGCAATCGCTTTTATTTTTGGATTCACTGGGAATGAACTTCATTGAAACTCAAATTGCAAATTTGTCAATGCAAGCTAAAGACGCATTTGTTGAATTAGACTTGTTGGACGATTTGCTTGTTAAACGAAACGAGGTTTCCAGTATTTTTAACATCAAAGGTGATCGTATTCTGTTTGAAGCATTACAGAAAGAGAAAATTATTTGTATCCCTCGAGGCGACGGTATTCGAATTTCTTTTCATTTTTTTAATACGAAGGACGATTTAGATAAAATATTGCAAGTAATTAAAAGAAATATTTCTAGATAGTGAATAATTCACGCGGATGTAACAAACACCCTGCATGTTGGTCTAAAATGTGTATTTTGCACATGCCTAAAAAATAAAGATTGATTAAATGAAGAAAAAATTACTAGGTTATGCCTTAGGGATTATATTCCTTGGCGCAGGTCTGAGCGCCCACGCTCAAAATGAAATAGAGTTTAAGGAATTTAAACTGGATAATGGCCTGAACGTCATTATGCACCAAGATAATTCTACACCAATTGTAGCCGTATCGGTCCTATATCATGTCGGTTCAAAAAATGAAGATCCGGAACGTACAGGCTTTGCCCACTTCTTTGAACATCTACTGTTTGAAGGAACGGAAAATATCGAGCGTGGTGAGTATATGAAGAAAATACAAGCCATTGGGGGAACTTTAAATGCCTTTACTTCCAGTGACCAAACCTATTATTATGAAGTTGTACCATCTAACCATCTGGAAACAGCTTTGTACATGGAAAGCGAACGTATGTTGCACGCTAAAATTGATACGATAGGTGTCAATACACAACGTGAAGTTGTAAAAGAGGAGCGGAGACAACGTTACGAAAACCAGCCTTATGGTACCATTCTGCCAGAAGTGTTAAAGCGAGCCTATCATGTTCACCCGTATCAATGGCCACCGATAGGTTCGATGGATCACTTGAACGCAGCGAAGCTAGGTGAGTTTATTGATTTTTATAAGACATTCTACGTGCCAAACAATGCAGTACTGAGTATTGCAGGTGACCTCGATTATGGACAAACGGAGGAGTGGGTTCGGAAATATTTTTCTGAGGTTCCTAAGGGGACAAAAGAAATTCCGCGTCCATCGGTAACAGAGCCAAAACGGAACAGTGAGATCAGGGATATTGTGTATGATAACATTCAGTTACCGGCCGTTATTGAGGCTTATAATCTCCCTCCCAAAAATCATCCTGATGCGTATGCGCTGGATATGTTGTCGACCTACCTAACTGGTGGTAAAAGTTCTTTGATGACAAAGGAGATCGTTGACAAGCAGCAAAAAGCATTGGCAGTGATGGCGATTCCGCTAACGTTGGAAGACGGCGGCGTGTTTTTGTTATACGGCATAGCCAATATGGGTATTGACGCAGATTCATTGGAGGCCAGTATCGATAAGGAAATTGAACGAGTTAAAGCAGAAGGTGTTTCGGAGAAGGATTTCCAAAAGCTACTAGCTCAGGTTGAAAATGCGGTTGTTTCGCAAAACGCATCCGTTGCCGGTATTGCTCAAAATCTAGCAGAAAGTAAAGTCTATTTCGGTGATGCTGATGAGGTGAATCATCAAATGGAGAAATACAATCAGGTGAAACGAGAGGATTTACAACGAGTAGCGAAGCAGTATTTTGACAAAAACGGACGCGTTGTTCTACACTATTTGCCGAAATCGGCTCAAGCTCAGGAAGAAGCTAAAAATTAAGAAATTTAAAATGCATACAATGAAAACGATAAGTTTATATATATTCTTTTTTCTGATTATCTCCGGAACTGCCTTCGCTCAGGTAGACCGTAGTCAGTACCCAGAACCCGGGCCAGCGCCGACTATCAACATTGGTGACGCAGAAACATTCACATTGCCAAATGGATTAAAAGTATTTGTGGTAGAAAATCATAAGCTGCCGCGCGTAACCTTTTCATTGGTATTGGATCGCGATCCGATTTTAGAAGGTGAAAAAGCAGGTTACATAGGTATGGTCGGCGATCTGATGATGGCCGGTACGGAGGAGTTAAGCAAAGAGCAACTCGATGAAGCGATCGACCAGATTGGCGCGCGGATTTATGTGTCTTCGTCCTCTGCAAGCGCTTCGTCATTAACGAAACATCAGGATCGTCTATTAGAATTGTTCTCAGCGGTTTTGTTCAAACCCAGCTTTCCGCAGGATGAACTGGATAAAATCAAAAAACAAACCATCTCTGGTTTAGCTGCGGCGAAAGATGATCCGAATGCTATTGCTTCAGTGGTAGAGTCGGCCGTAATGTATGGCAAGGATCACCCTTATGGAGAAGCAGCTACGGAAGAGACAGTTGCTAGTGTGGAAGTAGCAGATATAAAAAATTATTACAATACATATTTTAAACCAAATATCGGCTACCTAGCGATTGTTGGTGATATTACAAAAGGCGACGCTGAGAAATTAGTTAAGAAATACTTCAGTTCTTGGGAGAAAGGTGAGGTGCCTACCCACGAATGGGAGACTGTAAAAGGTCCTGCTTCAAATCAAGTAATTTTAGTCGACCGCCCAAGCAGCGTTCAATCGTTGATTTCGGTAAGCTATCCAATAGAAATGCAGCATAACGATCCGAATCGTATACCGGCCAGCTTGATGTCGTATGTATTAGGCGGCGGTTCTTCATCTCGACTTTTTCTGAACTTGAGAGAAGATAAGGGTTATACCTACGGCGCCTACTCTTCGTTGAGCCCCGATGAAATTGTAGGTTCATTCTCAGCAAATGCGAGTGTCCGGACGGAAGTGACGGATAGCGCTGCATATCAGTTTTTCTATGAATTGGATCGTTTAGCAGATAAGACGATTACCGAAGAAGAGTTGAATGCGGCGAAGGCATATTTGACCGGAAGCTTTGGTCGTTCCCTAGAAAGCCCTTCTACAATTGCAAGCTTTGCACTGAATACGGAAATTTATGACCTACCGAAAGACTATTACAAAAACTATTTGAAAAATCTGGATGCCGTAAGTGTCTCAAAAGCGAACGACATAACGTCCAAATATATCAGACCGGATAATGCTTATTTAATCATCGTTGGTAATGTAGCTGAGTTCGAAGATCAAATGGCTCAGTTCGGAGAAGTTAAAAGATACACGAAAGAAGGTTATCCTGAAGAGAAGAAAGCTGTTAATGCGGACGTGACTGCTGAAGGTGTTGTTGCAGACTATATTGAAAGTATTGGTGGTTCAGAGAAACTTCAGTCGGTGAAATCTCTCCGTCAAACGGGTGAGGCTGAGTTTCAAGGGATGATGATTTCGCAAGAGGCCGTAGTTGATAAAGACAGAAAGATGTTGGTGCAGCGTACCATGATGGGTGGTCAAGAAGTATCGAAGGTGAAAACCACTCAAGAGAAAACAATAGCATCGGCTATGGGACAAGAGCATGAAATGCCTGCAGAGATGCATGCAGCAATGAAGAACTCATTGTTGATTTTTCCTGAGTTAAGCTACAAAGAACGCGGCGTTAAGTTGACTCTCGACGGGATTACACAAATCAATGGGAAAGATGCCTATAAATTATCGTTGAAGACGGATCTGTAAAGACAGTTGAATATTTTGACGTGGAAAGCGGACTGAAAGTTAAGACAGAAAGTGCAACTGCAGGCGAAATCGAATACCTAGCTTACAAAGAGTTTGATGGTGTGAAGATCCCGACGACGCTTAGCGTAAAAACACCGCAATTGCCAGCGGCTATGCAAATGACTATGACGAATGTTGAGGTAAATCCTACGTTAACTGATGCGGATTTTGAATAGTCAGGCATAGTTTAGATCAAATGATCATAAACAATGTTTAAATCCTTTATTGATAAAGCCCAGGAGGTACTTCTCCTGGGCTTTATCAATAGGACTTGTTTTACCGTACTAGCTATTGTATTTCTATTGACTCCCTATTTTGTCCGTTGGAAGGGCCTGAAACAGCCGTTCCATGGCTCGTGATTTGATAAAGACCTTTGTGAAATGTCGAAGAAGTTCTTTCCTCGTTTTATCAAAAGCCAGCGAAAGCTTCGATTTGCATTTGTGTAAACTTCACTGTGTCTTCTTTGAAGAGATCTCCATGTTCATCAAGTTCTTGGCGGATATAAGGAATATGAATCTTGAGTGGCATAACATGCATCTGCACATAATGACATACACCCGTGAAATGATCAACACCTCGAATATTCCCGTACTTGCCGCTAGAATGACCCACTAAAGCCGCTTTTTTGTGATAAAAGCTTGCCGGGAACTCACATGCATCAATAAAAAGCTTTAGAGAGCCGGGATAGCTCCCGTTGTATTCTGGGATGACGAATAGGAATTTCTCGGTTGCATTAACGATACTGAGAATTTTTGCAAAATCACTACTTCTGGCACCATATAAATCGGATACCAATAAGTTCGGCGGTAAATCTTCTAAAGAGAGCAGGGTGCTTTCTACACCTAGTTTTGTCAGTTGCTTTTGATAGTAGAGAGCTAATTTAAGGGTATTGCTATTGGGTCTGTTAGTTCCAGAAATGATTGTAATCATATTATCAATTGTGTATAACATAAGCGCTAAGAAAAGAACTTAAAATTTTAATTTTTGTATCTTAGCGAAATAATAATTGCTATTAAAGCGAAGTTAATCATATTAGCTTGCTTTATGTATCGGTTTGAATATTTTTGACCTGGAAACATATTAAGTCATTGTAGGGAAATTCTTATTTATGGGTAAAATCATCGCATTAGCCAATCAGAAAGGTGGGGTCGGAAAGACGACTTCTTCAATAAATTTAGCTGCTAGTTTGGCTGTATTGGAATACCGAACCTTGTTGGTCGACGCCGATCCGCAGGCGAATTCTACATCGGGGATTGGTTACGATCCGCGTACGATTAAGAATAGTATCTACGAGTGTATTGTTAATGATATTCCCGCTTCAGAGGCTATTTGTTCTACAGAGACACCTAATTTAGATCTTCTGCCGGCTCATATTGACCTTGTCGGAGCCGAGATAGAGATGATTAATTTGTCAGACCGTGAATATAAGATGAAGGCTATCTTGGATCAGGTCAAGGACGAATACGACTTTATTATTATCGATTGCTCTCCGTCGCTTGGTTTAATTACGATTAATGCATTGACCGCAGCTAACTCGGTAATTATACCTGTTCAATGTGAATATTTTGCACTTGAAGGGCTCGGGAAGCTTTTAAATACAATTAAGATTGTACAAAACCGACTGAATGTTGATTTGGAAATTGAAGGAATCTTATTAACCATGTATGATGTGAGACTAAGACTTTCCAATCAGGTAGTAGAAGAGGTACGCTCACATTTTAACGAGCTGGTATTTGATACCATTATTCAGCGGAATACGCGACTAAGCGAAGCGCCGAGCTTTGGGGTGTCGGTCATCATGCACGATGCTAACTCCAAGGGCGCGATAAATTACCTGAATCTAGCGAGGGAAGTTTTACTGAAGAATGGCTTAAAAAAGGTGAAGGATCAATCAAAGGTGGTTAATTAATTATGGCACAGCAAAGAAAAACTGGATTAGGTAAAGGACTGAGTGCGTTGTTGAATGATGGTGACGATCTAAGGCAAGAATCGAATGAGCGATCAGCTTCTACGGAATATGAGTCGCAAAACTCTGCTAGGAGTGGAGTGACTGGCTCGATCGGGCATGTAAATATTTCAGAAATCGAGATCAATCCGTTTCAACCGAGGACGGATTTTGATGCGACCGCTTTAGAGGAGCTTGCAGAGTCGATTAAGTTGCAGGGTTTGATACAACCGATCACTGTGCGAAAGATCTCGTCTAATTCGTATCAGTTGATATCAGGTGAAAGGAGACTGCGTGCATCTAAGCTTGCGGGGTTGACGAGCATACCAGCCTATATAAGAACAGCCGATGATCAGCAGATGCTGGAAATGGCTCTGATCGAAAATATTCAACGTGAGAACCTAAATGCTATTGAAGTGGCACTTAGTTTTCAGCGGATGATTGATGAATGTAATCTGCGTCAAGATGAACTTGGCGAACGTGTTAGTAAAAATCGGTCGACGGTTACTAATTACCTGCGTTTGTTAAAACTACCACCAAGTATTCAAGCTTCAATTCGTGATAACCAAATCAGCATGGGGCATGCGCGAGCGTTAATAAGTGTGCCGGAAGTCGAAAAGCAGCTCTATATTCATCAAGAGATATTGAGTAAGGGACTCTCAGTCCGTAAGGTAGAAGAATTAGTCCGCTCTTTGCAGGAACAAAAGCCGCCCACCAGTAAAAAGAAAGCAAACGAACATTCGTTTCAGTACCGAAAAATAGAGGATGATCTGGCTACCAAATTTGCTACGCGTGTGAAGCTAAATGTAAATGCTGATAAGAAAAAAGGATCTATTCAGATTCCATTTAATTCTGAAGACGACCTGAACCGTATTCTGGAACTATTAGACTGGTAAAATAATGCGTTATGGTCTAGCATTTTTTGTTCTGCTTGTGTTTTCAATGGCTGATTTGCAAGCGCAAACACCTGACTCCTTACGTCAGGAAGCGGTAGAACGTATTTCTGCAGATACGTTAAATATGCAGGATACAACCAATTTGCCGACCGATGAAAACGTGAAAAAATCAAAAACCAAAAAAGTCAAAGAAGAGGAGCCTTTTGTTTATAAAGACTCTACTCGTTTGGCATTGGAGCGTATGACTCGTGTGGCTGTTACCCGTTCTGCGATCATTCCCGGTTGGGGCCAGCTAACCAACAAACGTTGGTGGAAAGTGCCCATTATTTATGGTGGAATCGTCGGTTTAGTTCTAACCTACGATTTTAATCAAACAAATTATAAGGAAATGTTGTCGGAGGCCCAGTATCGAATTACCCATAATGGACAGTATTTGCATGAGGAATATGCTCGGGCTAATCAGGAGTGGGTTATTCAGGCAAAGGATTTCTATCGCCGGAATCGAGATCTGACGATTTTAGTTGGACTCGGTCTTTATGCGCTCAATTTGGTGGATGCTTATGTGGACGCGAAAATGTTCAGGTATGATATTGACGATGACTTGAGCTTTCGTATCGATCCTTTTGTTCAGCAATCCGGTCTTTATGCTAGTAGCACACCAACATTTGGTTTTAAGTTGGCCGTGACAATTCCTTAATGTTTTAATTTTAGAAAAAAGATAATATCGTATATTGCGATTATTAATCAAGTCGATATAGATTATGAACATTGCGCTAATCGGGTATGGAAAAATGGGACAGATCATCGAAAGGGTCGCTCATGATAGAAATCACGAAATTGTACTCATCATTGATGAAAATAATCGAAACGAAATTGGCGTTGAAGACTTACGACAGGCCGACGTAGCTATCGACTTCAGTACACCTGATTCTGTACTGGCCAATATAGATCTTTGTTTTGAAGCCAAAGTTCCTGTGGTTGTCGGTACAACCGGTTGGTATGATAAGGTTGATGAAATCAGAGCGACTTGTCTGGCTGGTAACAATTCATTGCTTTATGGGTCTAATTTTAGTGTTGGTGTAAATATTTTCTTTTATATCAATAGGTTATTGGCCAAAGCCATGCAGCCATATAAGCAATATGATGTACAGGTTGAAGAGATCCATCATACGCAAAAGCTGGATGCGCCCAGCGGAACGGCCATTTCTATTGCCGAAGGTATTATTGAAAACAACGAAGAAAAAAAGAGTTGGATAAATAATATTGTAGGAGAGGAAGGGGAGGTTATCCCTAAAAAAGATGAGCTTTTGATTGAATCGCTCAGACTTGAAGACGTGCCGGGAACGCATACGGTGCTTTATAGCTCGGAAGTTGACCAGATTGAATTTAAGCACACAGCTCATAGTCGATCAGGTTTTGCTCTGGGTGCGGTTATTGCTGCAGAGTGGCTGCAACACAAAAATGGGTTTTTCAACGTGAAAGAAATGTTTAATTTCGATCTTTAAAAAAATAACACAATATACATGAGCTATATAATTTGTATCATTCTCCTCATTCTTGTCCATTTCGGATTATGGAAGATGTTTGTGAAAGCAGGGAGACCTGGATGGGAATCACTTATACCATTTTACCGCGAATATATTATTACCAAATTGACAGGTCGTCCTGCTTGGTTGGTGGCTCTTCTACTTATCCCAATAGTGAATGTTTTCGTCGCGATTACAATCTATATCGATTTTGTAAAAAGTTTTGGGAAGTGTTCATTTTTAGAACATGCAGGAACGATATTGCTCCCTTTTGTAGTCTTTCCATTGTGGGGTACGGATACGGCAACTACGTATTGGGGACGATCTCATACTGCGGAATTTAAGGAGAAGTATCCGTATAAAAAGACGGTGACCAGGGAATGGGCCGATGCTATTATATTTGCAGTTGTAGCAGCGACTTTGATTCGTGGTTTTTTAATCGAGGCGTATATGATTCCGACGGGATCGATGGAGAAAAGTCTTTTGGTTGGAGATTTTATTTTCGTCAGCAAAGTGAACTATGGTCCTCGCATACCGATGACGCCGGTGGCATTTCCGTTTTCTCATCATACATTACCAACAGGAGGGAAGGCTTATTGGGAAGGGATTCAGTTAGATTATAAACGCCTTCCTGGCTTCGAAGAGATTGAAAGAAACGATGTCGTGGTCTTCAATTATCCGCCTGATGGGCAGCCTCCGCTAAGTCGCCCGGTAGATAAGAGGGAAAACTACATTAAGCGATGCATTGCTATTCCAGGTGATTCGCTTCGAATTATCGATTCAAAAGTATATGTTAATGGTCAGGAAGAAGTAAATCCTCCTGAAAGTCAAACCAGTTACTATGTAAAGACAAACGGCACCGATCTTAATCCTCAGACCCTATTTGATATGCGAATTGAAGGATTACGTCAGTCGGAAACCGAGTATGTATTTACGATGACCGCTAAGCAGGCTGAAACAGTGTCTTCTTGGACGAATGTTGAAGCGGTGAAGGCAAATATCGCACCGATGGGCGCATTTGACGGGCAAGTATTTCCACATGACCCAGATTTCCAATGGAATGTCGATAATTATGGACCAATCGTTGTGCCCGAGAAAGGTTGGACCGTCAAGTTGGATAGCACCACAGTTCCTTTATATGAGGCGATTATTACTGACTATGAAGGCAATACTTTTGAGCAGCGAGCTGACGGCTATTACATCAATTCAGAAAAGGCTGACAGCTATACATTCCAAATGGATTACTATTGGATGATGGGGGACAATAGACACAGTTCTGCAGATTCACGTTTATGGGGCTTTGTGCCGGAGGATCATATCGTTGGTAAAGCCCTCTTTGTCTGGTTAAGCCTCGATGAGGTTGGAAGCTTTTTTGACAAAATCCGTTGGAATCGGATCTTTATGAAAATTGAATAGCTTGGATATTAAATCGTTCGGCTAAAGAATTTAAATCTTCGACAACCGCATCAACTAAAGGGATGCCCTCCGTGCGGTTAATCCGTTCTGCTAGCTCTTCGGGCTCCCCGGGGATGATTACTGGTTGACTTTCATTGGTTCGCTCGGCTTTTTTAAAGCGGTCTATCCACTGATCTATATTGCGTTTATAGTCATCTACCGGTCGAAATCCATCTACCCGCCATGCGCCTAGGAAATGACCAAGACCTTCGCCGGGTTGATCATCAGCCGGATCTAGAAATGAAACAAAAGGTGGTGCCCAAGGGCCATAGCTGGCACCGGAGAGTACAGCCGAAAATATGTCGACCGCAGAACTCAGGCCAAAGCCTTTGTGGCT
This sequence comes from Albibacterium profundi, assembly GCF_042159835.1. NCBI lineage: Bacteria > Pseudomonadati > Bacteroidota > Sphingobacteriia > Sphingobacteriales > Sphingobacteriaceae > Albibacterium > Albibacterium profundi. The sequence goes on from NZ_JBBVGT010000002.1 coordinate 1,581,318, forward strand.
ACCATGGTCGCGATCTCCTCCTAAAGGCAATAATGATCCTCCTTCTTTCAATTCACCGGCATCCCGCGAATCAGCACCATTTTTATCTTGTACCCACCCCGACGGTATTGATAAGTTCTTTCTTTGCGCTACCTCCAGCTTTCCGTTGGCTGCAGTGGAAGTGGCCATATCGACTACTATTGGCGGATATTTACCGGCGGGGAATGTATAACAGATCGGGTTGGTGCCGAGCATCCGTTCTTTCGAAAATGTAGGTGCGACCAGTGGACTCGCATTGGTCATTGCCATGCCGATCATGTCATTATTAACAGCCATCAGCGCATGATAGCCCGCGATGCCAAAATGATTGGAATTCTTTACGGACACCCATCCTGAGCCAACGTTCTCGGCTTTCTCTAGCGCAATCTTCATGGCGAAAGGAGCAACAACCAAACCCAAGCCTGCATCGCCGTCGATCGTAGCAGTACTAGGCGTTTCATGTACGATTCTGATCGTGGGACGCGAATTAATCCGCCCTTTGTCCCACAATCTGACATAACCTATCAATCTTGCCACACCATGTGAATCAATTCCCCGGAGATCAGCTTTTAACAGAACATCGGCCGCAAGTGTCGCATCTTCCTCTGAGCATCCCATTGATAAGAACACATCCTGTGTGAATTTTCGAAGCTTTTGTTCTTCGATCCGTTTTATCTTATTTTCGCTCACGTTTTAAACGTTAATTTTTTTTTAATTAGAATACGGCTTCTGCTACCCGCTTAGTCGGTTCCGGATTTCCCATGGTATAAAAATGTAGAACCGGTGCACCCATTTTTATCAATTCCTTACTCTGATTAATGAGCCATTCTATCCCAAGCTCCTTAACTTCTTTCTCTGATTTACATGCTCGGACGGCTTCACTCAGCTCCAGTGGAAAATCGAGATGAAAAGTCTTCGGCAAAGATATAAGTTGTTTCGAACTCGTAATAGGTTTCAAGCCGGGAATAATAGGCACGTGGATATCATACTCGCGACATTTCTCAACGAATTTCCGATATTTCTCATTGTCGAAAAACATTTGAGTAACGATAAAGTCAGCTCCCAGATCAATTTTTTTCTTTAGATACTTAAAGTCCGTCTCCAAGTTTGGAGACTCAAAATGCTTTTCAGGATAACCCGCCACGCCGATACAAAATGAATTTTGATCAGTAGCCACATCGATATTCTCATGTAAATACTTTCCATGGTTCATATCCACAACATGTTGCAATAAATCTGACGCATATTCATGTCCGCCCGGTGTAGGATAGAATGTTTTTTCTGTTTGTCTCGGATCGCCTCGAAGAACCAATACATTGTCAATACCCAAGAATTGGAGATCGATTAGAGCATTCTCTGTTTCTTCTTTGGTAAAGCCACCGCAAATTAAATGTGGTACGGCGTCAACCTTATATTTGCTCATAATAGCGGCGCAGATGGCAACTGTGCCGGGTCGTTTCCGATAGGCTACTTTTTGCAACAAGCCCCCAGGCTGTTCCTTGTATATATAATCCTCACGATGATAGGTGACATCAATAAAAGGAGGGTTAAACTCCATTAGAGGATCGATGGTATTATATATGTTCCGGATACTTTGCCCTTTAATTGGCGGAAGGAGCTCGAAAGAGAATAAGGTTTTCCCTTTCGCATTTTGGATATGTTCAGTTATTTTCATGAATGTTCTGATATAAGGTTAGCTTATTAATAGGCTAAATTCGGAGCAAGCCATTTTTCAGTTAGCTCAAGTGTTGCTTTTTTGCGCACTGCATAATCTTCTACTTGATCTTTCGCGATTTTACCTAAGCCGAAATAACGCGAATTCGGATGTGAGAAATAGAAGCCACTTACGGCGGCTGTTGGGAACATGGCAAAACTATCTGTTAGATAAATTCCTGTTGTCGCTTCCGCATTCAGCAAGTCAAATAGGGTTCTTTTTTCGGTATGGTCAGGGCAAGCCGGATAGCCCGGAGCAGGACGGATACCGTCGTATTTTTCCTTAATTAACTCTTCATTGGTGAAATCCTCTTCATTAGAATATCCCCAAAATTCTTTCCGTACCATTTCATGCATTTTTTCGGCGAAAGCCTCCGCAAATCGGTCGGCCAATGCTTTTACCATGATCGCATTGTAGTCGTCGTGGTTTCTTTCATATTCTTTGACGAGGTCGTCGCAACCGATACCACTGGTAACAGCGAATCCTCCCCAATAGTCTGCACGTCCACTGTCCTTTGGTGCGATAAAATCTGATAATGCATAGTGAGGTTCGCCTGGAACCTTTTCCGATTGTTGCCTTAGCGTGTGAACGGTAGCCAGGACTTCTGTTCGCGTATCATCGGTATAAAGTTCGATATCATCACCAACGTTGTTAGCCGGCCAAAAGCCGATGACACCGTTTGCCGTCAGCAGCTTGTTGTCGACCAGATTTCTGAGCATGCTCTTCGCGTCTTCAAATAATTTAGTAGCTTCAACACCTACCACTTTATCGGTTAGTATTCTTGGATAGCGGCCCCGTAGTTCCCAGGTATGGAAAAATGGGGTCCAGTCGATATAAGGCTCAAGCTCTTCAAAAGAGAAGTTCTCAAAAACTTTCGTGCCGAGGAACTTGGGCTTAGGCGGTATGTAGTCCATCCAATCGGTTTGGAACCTGTTTTTTCTTGCGTCTTCGATTGTGACATATCGTTTGTCGGACCGCTTACGAAGATGTGCTTCACGGGTTCTCGTATAATCTTCCTGAATACCTTTAATGTATTCATCCCGGTTCGTTTCGTTGAGTAGATTGGTACAAACTCCGACGCTCCTAGAAGCGTCTAGAACGTGAACGGTTGGACCCGAATAGTTTGGCGCTATTTTAACAGCCGTATGGATCCTCGAGGTTGTCGCACCGCCGATAATAAGCGGTATACTTATACCATTTCGGTCGGCCTCCTTTCCAAAGTTAGCCATCTCATCCAAGGACGGAGTGATAAGCCCGCTTAAGCCGATAATATCTGCTTTTTGAGCAATAGCCTCATCAATTATCTTTTGCGCAGGCACCATGACGCCAAGATCAATTACTTCGAAATTATTGCAAGCAAGAACTACCGCTACGATATTCTTGCCAATATCATGAACATCTCCTTTAACCGTGGCCATGACGATTTTCCCTGCATTTTTCCGTTCCGATTGCCCTTTGTTTTTAAGTTTCTCAGCCTCAATAAAAGGAAGTAGATAAGCTACTGCTTTTTTCATTACGCGCGCAGATTTGACAACTTGTGGTAAAAACATTTTACCGGAACCGAACAGGTCACCAACGATATTCATTCCGTCCATTAATGGACCTTCGATAACTTCAAGTGGCGCGTCGTAAGCTAAGCGAGCTTCCTCAACATCCTCGTCAAGATAATCGATGATACCTTTTACGAGAGCATGAGACAGGCGTTCTTGAACGGTGCCATTTCTCCATTCTTGAGTCTTTTCGACAGTTTTTCCTTTACCCTTAATGGTTTCTGCGAAATCGACCATTCGCTCGGTTGCGTCTTCACGGCGATTAAGAAGTACATCTTCTACATACTGAAGGAGGGTAGGATCTATTTCCTCATATACTTCCAGCATTCCCGCATTAACAATCCCCATATCCAAACCCGCTTTAATGGCGTGAAACAAAAAGGCAGAATGCATAGCTTCCCTGACGACGTTATTCCCTCTGAACGAAAAAGAAATATTACTGACACCACCACTAACGTGAACGAGAGGCAGATTTTCTTTGATCCATTTCGTAGCTTTAATAAAATCTACTGCATAGTTATTATGCTCATCTAGTCCAGTTGCAATTGTCAATATATTCGGATCAAAGATGATGTCCTGCGGAGGAAAGCCGATCGATACGAGCAAGTTGTATGAACGTTCACAAATTTCCTTTCTTCTTTCGAAGGTATCGGCCTGACCCGTTTCATCAAATGCCATGACGACGACGGCGGCACCATAATCCATCACTTCACGCGCATGAGCAAGGAATTCTGCTTCTCCTTCTTTCAAGGATATTGAATTGACAATACCTTTGCCTTGAAGGCATTGGAGTCCTTCTCGGATTACTGACCATCTGGAGGAATCGATCATGATAGGAAGCTTGGCGATGTCCGGTTCAGAAGCGATTAAGTTTAAAAACTTAACCATTGCTTTTTCCGAGTCGAGCATACCTTCGTCCATGTTAACATCGATGATCTGCGCTCCGCCTTCCACTTGTTGTCGTGCAATGGCGAGCGCCTCCTCATATTTGTCGTTTAAAATAAGCTTGGAGAATTTCGGTGAACCCGTAATATTGGTTCTTTCGCCGATATTTACAAATAATGTATCTGGCTGTACCGTCACCGCTTCTAAACCGCTGAGACGTAAATGGGGCTCAGGAGAAGCTGTTTTCCGTGGTTTCCCTTTGCTCGCCTTTTCTACAATACATGAAATATGTTCCGGCGTAGTGCCGCAGCAGCCACCTACGATATTAACAAAGCCACTCTCAATAAAATCTTCCAAGAGATGAGCCGTGTCATGTGCTTGCTCATCATATTCGCCAAATTCGTTTGGCAATCCCGCGTTCGGGTAAGCAGATACGAAAAACGGCGCTTTCTCTGCGAGTTCAGCAATATGAGGTCTCATCTCCTTAGCACCTAAGGCACAGTTCAATCCGATACTCAGGGGATTGGCATGGCTAAGCGAATTTAAAAATGCCTCCACAGTTTGTCCGGAAAGAGTTCGTCCGCTGGCGTCCGTTATAGTTCCGGAAATCATAATCTCTAACTGCGAATCATCCTTTAGCTTGCCCTCGCCCTTGAGCTCCTTTTCATATTTTTTAATGGCGTAAATAGCTGCTTTAGCATTGAGAGTGTCAAAAATTGTTTCGATAAGCAAAACATCGACACCGCCGTCTACCAGACCGCGTACTTGTTCGTAATAGGCTTCAACTAGATCGTTGAAAGTGACAGCCCTGAACCCCGGGTCGTTTACATCCGGTGAAAGCGAGGCCGTCCTGTTTGTAGGACCGACTGCCCCGGCGACAAAACGCGGCTTTGTGGGGTCTGCTTCCGTGAATTTAATGGCCGCGCGCTTTGCGATTTTAGCCCCCTCAAAGTTGAGCTCATATACCAGGTCTTCCATCTTATAGTCGGCCATCGATATTCTTTGGGAGCTAAATGTATTTGTTTCTATGATATCCGCACCGGCCTTTAGGTATTCTTCGTGGATTTGACCAATAATTTCAGGCTGTGTTATATTTAATAGATCATTGTTTCCTTGGACATCACATGAATGTTCTGCAAATCGTTCCCCACGGAACGATGTTTCGTCCAATTTATGGTGCTGAATCATCGTGCCCATGGCGCCATCAATCACTAAAATCCGCTGTCGTAATGCTTCTCTAATATCCATATTCCTAATAAAATCCTTAAGTATCAAGTATTTAAGGGTAAAAAAGTAAAATGCTTATTTATTAGAGAAAGAGCAGGAAGGAATATTCCGCGGCTTATCTTTCCTGATATATCTAGAATCAGGTAGAATGTAGCACCTTGTAAATACAGGTTGCCAAGACTTCTTCGGGTCTAATCCCTCCATCTTTCTCTATAAGCATCACAAAGGTGCTAAATTTTTTTGAGAATTTTCAATATTAAAGGAAGGGTGTTTGGATATCGTTAATAAAGTAGAGATATAGTTAAGTATTTTTGTTATTTTGGTCATCCTAAGAATTTATTGTGAGGATTATTATGATAAGAGCAAGACAGGCATTTTTATATCTTTTCGTCATATTGCTATTGATTGGCTGCAACCAAGGCGCTAAAAAAGATGGGGAACAAGCTGGTTTGCAAGATAGTATGGAAATGACGCATGATCATGCCGTGGCGGGACACGATCATGACCAGTGTGTTTCTGACGGAATGCCGTCGAGGGCCGTCGCTATTGCGAACTCCACACCGGTTGTAAAGGGTCTTGGCTCTGACAACGCCAATATGGTTTATGTATCGGGAGGTACATTTACCATGGGCTCTAAAGAGTTTACAGATAGCCAGCCTCTCCACGAGGTTAGTTTAGATGGCTTTTGGATTGATGAGCATGAAGTAACTAACAGGCAATTTTCACGCTTTGTGCAGGCTACAGGTTATCAGACGGTGGCAGAGCGACCGTTAGATCCAAAGGACTTTCCGACGGTGCCGCTTGATCTTTTGGTGCCCGGATCGGCAGTATTTACACCACCCGGTAAGCAGGCATCCCTTAATGATTATACAAACTGGTGGGCTTATGTGGCAGGTGCCAGTTGGCGCCAACCTGAGGGCCCGGGGAGTAGTATTGAAGGTAGAGAAGATCATCCGGTGGTTCACATAGCTTATGAGGATGCAGAAGCCTATGCAACTTGGGCAGGTAAACGGTTGCCAACTGAGGCTGAGTGGGAGTATGCGGCACGTTCGATGAATGGTAATAGCAAATACTATTGGGGTAATACACTTAAGCCGGGTGGTGATTGGGTCGCCAATATTTATCAAGGAAACTTTCCGATGACTGATAGTGGCGCTGACGGATATGTAGGCACTGCTCCGGTTAAGTCTTATCAGCCCAATGGTCTGGGAATCTATGATCTGGATGGCAATGTCTGGGAGTGGTGTTCAGATTTTTATAGACCCGATTATTATAAAGCCAGTCCAGCTGAAAACCCGAAAGGTCCTAGTGACAGTTATGATCCGGCAGAGCCTAATATGGTAAAGAGAGTTCAACGAGGCGGATCATTCCTTTGTAACGATCAGTATTGTGAGCGATACATCGCTGGTAGTAGGGGGAAAGGTGAAGTTAGTAGTGCTAGTAATAATCTCGGGTTTCGATGTGTTAGTGATGATCCACCACCAGAAAGAATTATTTCGGAGAAAAACGCTGGCTAACTTTCGATTTTGTTAAGGGGTCATATCCCAGTACTTCGATATACCGGACATTTGGTTTGAAATATGAACCGCCATCGATCCGAACAAAAATACGTTCCAGAACAATCTCCTTATTGTCTATCGCCGTATAGGCTTGGTACTTGTCCTTTTGTGAGTTGAATTTGACCGAAATTTCCAGGTCTTTATACGCCTGGAGTCGAATATCAAATGACCGATCACCCGTTTTTGTATGATGGACACCATAGGCAAACTTACGTTGTATAAAGCTTAAATCGGTGCGCTTTCCACCTTCCGCGTAGCGAATCCAGTGGGCTTTAACAGGTTGATCTTCATCAATTTTCCCGTCTTCCATGTTCAATGTATAAATAACCGTGTTGGTATTGGGATCTCGCTGAAGGTAAAAGAGTTGCTTTTCTTCTTTAGGAACAGGTAGCTCAGCTTTGTCTACCAGCTTGTCGATAGCGCCATCACCTTTGTCTTGAGCGTAGTTCTCTTCTACGATTACTATTGAACCAATGCAAATAAGTAGAGAAAAGACGATTATTTTCATAAATATATAAATTTAGGTCAATCTGTTCGCAATATTCGCCTCAATAGTATGATATAATTGAGCAGGCTTCAGGACTCGCCAGTTTAAGTCATCAAAATTCCCGCCAAAATTGATGAAGTAATCTATATCCGCGTGTTTGAACTCCTCGATGACATGTGGCCTAAAATTTACCCCAACAATCCAGCCGTCGTCCATATCTTGAAACCATTCTTCATAATAACTATCATCGGAACTATGGAAATTGAGGATGTTCTCGCCAATTAGTATAAACTTCTTAATATCATCCGCTAACATCAGGTCGATTACTTCACGTTTCAACAACATAATATCATTGTCGATTGTATCGTTCCATTCGCCAATCATTTCTATGATGGCATAGTTGTTCTCGTAATCAGCGTAGAGTATTTTTATGTATAAAGTGTCCGATCCGAAGTGGTCCCATTGGGGATGCAACAGAAAGTTGTAGACCTTTTTATCGTATTCAAATTCACTGTATTCTTGATTAAAAAACGGAGAACGTTCGTCTTCTGATGATATATAGTCATCTCTCCAGCGGTAAAATGGTTCAATTTCGTGCATATTTAAAGATACTAAAATATGATGCGAGTCAACAGCGAATAGAAAAATTAATTAATATCTTGAAAACTCATATTATTATTTGTGGTAGTCCACCTTTTTTATTAAACTATACAGAAGAAACGCTATTTTTGTTTGATTTCATCTATGCAAAATTCGACTAGAAAAAACTTGTTATTTGCCCTTGCCTATGCGGTTGTCTTGGCAATAGGTATACTTCTGGGTCAGAATTATGCAGATGAAAATCAGACCGTGGGCAATAATAGTTTTATTCCTCTCGGATTAACCGACAAGACCGGGAAGGTTCAGAAAACCCTGCAATTAATACAAGAACGCTACGTCGAAAAAGTCGTGTTGGACACACTCCAAGATGCGGCGATAATGGAGATGCTTACGCGGTTGGACCCACATTCAAGCTACCTAGCTCCACGTCAGGCTAGAGCCGTTGCAGAAAACCTTTCAGGTTCGTTTGATGGTATTGGGATCGAGTATTTTTCGGTCAATGATACATTGATTGTTACTGGGATGGTAAGCGGTGGTCCTGCAGAAGAAGCCGGTATATTACGTGGCGATAAATTAATATGGGTTAATGATTCGCTGATTGCTGGTGTAAATCGTAGTCGTCAAGAAATATCCGATTTGGTTCGAGGCAAACGCGGAACATCGTTAAACGTATGGATCAGTCGCGAAGGTAAGGAAATCGAGAGTCCGATTCAGATTAAACGAGATAAGATCCATATCAGTACAATTGATGCGGCCTACATGATTCGACCTCTTACCGCTTATATCAAAATAAAACGTTTCGGTGAACATACATCGGAAGAGTTTGAAGCGGCATTAGAAGGTTTAAAGTTAAACGGATTCGATAAGTTGATTCTCGATTTACGAGACAATGGTGGCGGTTACTTTTATTCGGCGCTGGCAGTGGCAGATCAATTCTTCCCAGCAGACAATCTACTTGTTTATACAGATGGTGCGAATGAGGAGCGCACGGACTATTATTCGACAGCTAACGGCGTTTATGAAGACGGTGAGCTGGTTGTACTGATTAATGAGAATTCTGCTTCGTCAAGTGAAATCGTGGCCGGAGCCGTTCAGGATCTTCAACGCGGCACAGTCATTGGTCGTAGATCCTATGGAAAGGGATTGGTCCAAGAACAATTTGACTTTGGAGATGGCTCTGCTCTGAATTTGACGGTTGCAAAATATTATACACCTTCGGGTAGGAGTATCCAGAAACCTTACAGAGAAGGTAAGGTCAATTATTTCAATGAACTGCATCAAAGGTTTTTAAGTGGTGAGTTGACCAGTCAGTCGATTCAGCAGACTGATTCCATTAGTCCTGATGGCGATGTTTACGAAAACGGTTCAGGTAAATTGATAACGGTTTCAGGAGGAATTATGCCAGATATTTACGTTCCCTTAGACACGACGGGACTTACACCGTTTTATCATACAGTTCAAGAACGAGATTTGATTCGAAATTTTATTTATCACCGACTTATTGACACTCCCCCTTCCTTTGCTATAGAAAATTTTATAGAAGATTACGACATTTCAAATGCCGTCTACAGGGAGTTTATTCAATTTGCCCGAAAGGAAGATGTTTCATTTAGCATCACCGAATCAAATCTTTCACGCGATATCATTGAAGGTGATATGAAGGCCATCCTGGGGAAATATTTCTTTGGAAACGAGGCTTGGTTCAAAGTGCGAAACCATCAAGACCCCAATATCTTGAGAAGCCTACAGGTTTTGAATGATTAATTATTTTTGTCTAAAAAATATATCAATGGGAACCCCTTCGAACCCAAAATGTTCCCGTAATTTATTTTCAATAAATCGCTTGTATGGATCCTTTACATATTGCGGTAAATTACAGAAGAATGCAAACATGGGTGACCGTCCGTTAATCTGTGTTACGTATTTGATCTTTATATATTTGCCTTTCGTAGCAGGAGGTGGATAGCTCTGAATAATAGGGAGCATGACGTCATTCAACTTCGAAGTGGAAATCTTCTTTGTTTTATTTTCGTAGACATTTCCGGCAGTTTCCACTACTTTCATGATACGCTGCTTCTCGGTTACCGATGTGAAAATAATGGGCACATCGACAAATGGAGCAATCTTTTCTCGTATTTGTGTTTCAAACTCTTTCGTGCTCTTATGATCCTTTTCAATGAGATCCCATTTGTTTACGATAATGACGATTCCCTTTTTATTCTTTTGAGCTAAGTGGAAAATATTAATATCTTGGGATTCTATACCCTCCGTAGCGTCCAACATAAGCAGGACAACATCCGCTTCTTCTAACGCTTTAATTGTTCTCATTACAGAGTAAAACTCGATGTCTTCTCTGACTTTACCCTTTTTCCTCAGTCCAGCCGTGTCAATCAGCAGGAATTCATGACCAAACTGATTATAATGAATCGCTATCGAATCTCGTGTGGTACCTGCATTTGGAGTGACAATATTCCTTACTTCGCCGACCAACGCATTAGTTAAGGAAGATTTTCCAACATTGGGTCTACCAACGATGGCATATTTTGGAAGTGTGCTTTCTTCTTCGGGCAGATCTTCAAAGTGCTTTACTACTTCATCAAGAAGTTCCCCTGTGCCAGAGCCTGTCATGGAAGAGATATTATAAATTTCGCCCAAGCCCAGGCTGTAGAACGTTGCAGCTTCGATATGTAAATTTGTATTGTCTACCTTATTAACAACAACGAATACTGGTTTTTTGGATCGTCTGAGCAAGTTAGCAATCTCGTCATCAAGATCTGTGATGCCTGTGGTTACATCTACCATAAAAAGAATCACAGACGCCTCATCAATGGCGATCAGAACCTGCTCACGTATGGCTGCTTCATAAATATCATCTGAGCCATGGACATAGCCACCTGTATCAATTACTGTAAAAGTCTTACCAATCCATTCTCCCTGTCCATAATGGCGATCGCGAGTTACGCCACTAAAATCGTCGACGATAGCTTTTCGGCTTTCAGTTAAACGATTGTAAAACGTTGATTTCCCAACATTTGGGCGGCCTACGATTGCGATGATATTTGACATATATGTTAAATGAAAAAGTCTGTATCTTTCTTTCGGCAAAGATACAGAAAAGAAAGATACAGACCGACTATAGTAAGAATTGCTTTTGTTATTTCATTAAAAAACTTACGGTTACTCGTGCATCAACTTCAATTTCTCCGGTAGCGATCGGATCTTGCATGCTAGAATCGGCTTCCGATTTGTACGCCATCATCATCGGTCGTGGCGACCCAACTTGCGAGCTGGTGTTATCATGAATAGTGAATGCAGGACCCACGGATTGGCCGAGTGCCCCCGCTAGGATGGCTGCTTTTTGCTTTGCATCCAACATAGCTTCCATACGGGCTTCGTCCTGAAGTTGTTCTAAATTGGAAGCCTTGAATTCAATATTTTGAATATTGTTTACCCCAAGGTCTACAAGACCGCTGATTAAATCTGTCAACTTATTTAAATCGCTCACGTGTACATTGATCGACTGTTGTGCCCTGAACATAGGAACGGGCTCTTTGTCCTTTACATATTCCTTATAAGGGTTTACATTCACACGCGTTGTTCTTATGTCTTTTGCATCGATGGATGAAGTCTTTAGAAAGGAAATCGCTTTTGCAACTATTGCGTCATTCTCTTTTTTTGCTTCCTGAAGGTCTTTGTGCTCGGTGACAATGGCAAAATTAACCTCTGCCTCGTCGGGTGCAATCTTGATGGTGTGCTCTCCGTTTACCGTGACTAGTGGCCTTTCTTGGGCAAATCCTGTCGACATAATTGTTAATAGAATTAATGTAGCTATTGTATTCTTCATGATTGTTTTTTCATGATTTCGACAATAATTATGCCTAATACGAACACATTGACTAATTCATATCCTGTTTGCTTTGCCATCCACCACCTAAAGCCCGATAAAGATCGACCCGAGCGAGCAACAATTGTTGTTTTAAACTAACTAGCTCCAATTCACTGTCGATGGCGGTTTTCTGTGCATTAATTATTTCCAGGTAGGTCGCACGTCCCGCTTTGAACAGTAAATCTGACTGCTTGATTCCTAGTTGAGCTACTTTTACGCGCTCTATCGTTATGTCATGCTCTTCTCGTAATTTTTCAAGGGTTATCAACGAATTCGTAATTTCATTAATAGCCGTTAATACGTCTTCTTGAAAATCTAGCTCTGCTTTATCACGCTCAAGCTTGGCAACCTCGAAATCTGTTTTAAGCTTTCGTCGGCTAAAAATTGGCTGAGTGATACTTCCGATAATCCCTCCGAAAAGTGAACCTGGGATACTTACCCAGTTGGATGGTAGCATGCTTAGTACACCTCCGGTTGCATCGATCGTTAAACTAGGATAGCGGTAAGCCTGTGCCACGCCTACCTCTGCATTGGCCGCTCTGAGTGCTAGTTCAGACGCACGTACATCGGGACGGTTGGTTACCATGTATAACGGTACACCAGCTGAAATGGAGTTTTCCAAAAAGTCCTCAAGCTTTCCCGAACGATCAACGCTGTCCGGCATTTGCCCGGCTAAAGCACGTAAAGCATTTTCTTGGATCGCAAGTTCCCGCTCAAGTTGTGGGATTAAGGACTGTGCGGACAAACGCTGTGAGCGCGTTTGTTGAATCGCTAACGAGGTTGTTTTTCCCGCATCGTATTGTAGTTGGATAATCCGTAACGTACTGTCCGTTAAGCGCAGATTTCGGTTCGCAACTTCCAATTGCGCATCGAGCATCAAAAGATTATAATAACCTTGGGCTATTTCTGCTACCAATTGTGTTTGGATTAGCTTCCTAGCCTCGTGTGTTTGCAGATAGCTGGCAGCTGCGCTCTCATTCTGTCGTCTGATTTTCCCCCATATATCGAGTTCCCAGCTGAGACTAACTCCTGACGAGTGTTGGGGTGTATAGGTATACATGTTTTTAGGAGGTTCTTTCCCTTTTTCTTCATACCACTTCTGCGTTGGACCTGAATAGAAATTCTCCGAACGAAAATCTCGATCTATCGTTGCTATATTACCATTGATTTCGGGTAAGAATTGAGCTCTGGCTTCGCGGTTGATTTGATCAGCGATTGCTATATTTTTCATAGCACGCTGAATATCGTAATTGTATACGATTGCTGTATCGATTAATGCCAGAAGAGTAGAGTCTTTAAAGAACTCATCCCAAGGGATATCTCCGATACTTATCGTATCAGCCGTTGCAGGGCCGTTTCGATACGAATCTGGTAAATTTAAGTCTGGTCGCTGATAGTCCTTGCCGATCCGACAAGCACTCAGTGTGACCAGTAAGCAGATCATTACAAAGAATATATTGCGTAATTTATTCATCTTCTTCCTCCTCGTCAGCGAATTTTAGCTTAATTTTTTCATCTAATTGTTGAAATATTAAATACAATACCGGGATAATAAATATGCCCAACACAACACCGAATAGCATTCCGCCAGCTGCACTGACACTAATCGAGTGATTTCCCTGTGCCGATGGCCCAACGGTCCACATCAATGGAATTAAACCCGCGACGAAAGCCAATGAAGTCATGAGAATCGGTCGAAGACGAAGCCGTGCACCTTCTTTGGCTGCATCAAATATGCTCGATCCCATTCTTCTTCTCTGAACCGCGAACTCTACGATCAGAATCGCATTTTTTGCTAGTAAGCCAATCAGCATGATCAAACCTACTTGTACATAAATGTTGTTTTCTAATCCCACTAAATTTACGCCACTATATACACCCACCAGGCCTACTGGCACAGAGAGGATAATAGCCAAAGGTAAAATATAGCTCTCAAACTGAATAGCGAGTAGGAAATAGACAAATAGGATGCTTAGTGCGAAAATCAAAAAGACCTCGCCGCCTGATTCTTTTTCTTCTAAACTCATTCCGGTCCATTCGTAACTATAATTAGCAGCAAGTGACTCATTGGCAACTTCTTCTATTGCGGCCATAGCCTCTCCGGTACTGTAACCTGAAGCAGGGGTGGCATTGATGGCTATCGCGTTAAATAAGTTGTAACGGTTTACGGTTTCCGGCCCCAATACGCGTTTCAATTTTATCAATGTATTAGCCGGGACCATATCCCCAGATTTATTTCGGACAAAAATCGACTTAAATGATTCCGGATCATTTGTAAATTGTGGATCTGCCTGCATGTATACACGGTATTGACGCCCAAAGCGTGTGAAATCCCCCGCTTGAGATCTGCTATAATAACCACGTATCGAGGTCATTAACGCTTTTGCGTCGACACCAAGAGCCTGAGCTTTCACATAATCGATATCTAGCTCATATTGTGGAAAATTTGCTTTAAACGGAGTAAAAGCATCCTCGATTTCTGGACGTTTAAGAACCTCGGCGATAAACTCATCCGCTACTTTACTGAATTCAAGAAATGGGCCGCCAAGACGATCTTGTAATACAAACTCCAATCCGCTAAAATCTCCAAAGCCCTGAACAGTTGGTCTCCCGTATACGCTAAATGATGCCTCGTGAATAGTGGACAGCTCGTTTCGTAACGTATCCATAAACTCGTTTATATCCTTGAGATCACCGCGGTCGCCATAGTCTTTTAAATTAATATAGCCAACTGCAAACGCTGAACTGGCATTCCCATCTATTGCGTTATAGCCTGAAATTGTCGTCATGCCATCTAGCTCGTCGCGTTGTTTTATAACGCTATCTGCCTTGCGCAGGACTTCTGTTGTTCGTGCTAATGAAGCTCCCGGTGGCATGGCCATCGAGAACGTGACAAAACTGTCATCTTCAGCAGGAATGAAGCTCGCTGGGGTTTTGGCCATCAAAAAGACACCAATAGATGTAATGACAACTAGACCCAGTACACTCAACCCTTTGCGTGTCATTAAGAAATCTAGTGACTTAACATAACGGTTGGTTAAACGCTCAAACGCATCATTAAATGCTTTGAAGAACTTGGTAATAAACCTGTTGAATTTACTCTCCTTGCGGGGCTTATTTTTCTTCCTTTTAAGGAGCATCATACATAGAACCGGGCTGAGCGTAAGTGCAGTTATAGCTGATATTAAGATAGCTGTTGCTAACGTGTACGCAAATTGCTGATAAAAGATGCCAGACGGACCAGACATGAGACCAACAGGAAGAAAAACCGCTGCCATGACCATGGTAATCGATAGGATAGCGCCTGTAATTTCACTCATAGCCGCGGCGGTTGCCTTTCGAGGACTCATACCTCCCTCCATTTTTTGATGGACTGCCTCGACGACGACAATAGCATCATCTACCACAATACCAATGGCAAGTACTAAGGCAAATAACGTAAGTACGTTGATTGAAAATCCAAATAAAAGTAGGAAGAAGAATGTTCCCACAAGTGAAACCGGAATAGCAATTGCCGGAATTAATGTTGATCTGAAGTCTTGCAGGAAAATGAATACAATCAGGAATACAAGCAAAAAAGCCTCAATTAGTGTGTGTTGTACTTGTGAAACAGATTCATCAATCTGTTCCCGCACGCTATAAGTAATATCATATTTAATTCCATTAGGAAAGGTCCCTTGTAGTCTATCTAATACTTTTCGAACCTCTTTGTCGATTTCTACTGCGTTTGAACCACTCGTTTGAACAACGTTCATTGTTAAACCGGGCATGCCGTTTACTTCGTTATCACTTCCGACGTTTGAGGCTCCAAACTCGATTCTGGCAACGTCCTTCAGATAGAGGACACTACCATCTTCATTAGTCCTGATAACTAGATTTTCGTAATCTTCTGGATTGCTGAATCGACCCTGATGTTTAAGTACAGTCTCGAAAACCTCATCGGATGATTCACCAAATTTCCCCGGAGCGATTTCAAAGTTCTGACTTTTAATGGCTGCTGTAATATCCTGTGGAACCAACCCATACAGTGCTAATTTCTCTGGATTTAACCAGGTTCGCATAGAATAGTTTCTAGCCCCGATCCGACTTACTTCTGCGACGCCGGATACTCTTAACAGTTCACGGATAATATTAATGGAAGCATAGGCCTGCAAAAATGTTTCATCGTAAATCTGCTCCGGGTGATCGCTAAACAGGTTAATGGTCATGATGACCCCGCTTTGTTTTGGCATAACGGTAATCCCTGATTCATTTACCTCTGCGGGAATATTGCTAGCTGCCTTCGATACGCGGGTCTGGACATTTACGGCCGCTTGGTCGGGATTAGTACCAGGTTCAAAGAAAACTGTTATGTTCCCTGAACCCTTATTACTTGCGCTCGATCGCATGTAAGTCATATGGTTCACGCCGTTAATAGCTTCTTCAAGTGGAAGAAGAGTACTTTCTGCCACGGTCTCAGCATTCGCACCCGGGTATGAAAGCGATACGCTGACGCTTGGGGGGGCGATCTCTGGAAATCTTGTAACAGGCAACTGCAACATGCCGACTATTCCCAAGATAACCAACAATATAGATATAACAGTAGCCATGACTGGCCTACTCATGATTGTCTTTATCATTCTTTCTTGTTTTAGACTAATAAATACCTAGTCTTGACATCGTTTGCGCGATCGTCATTAAGGAATTAAATGCTATTTGCGTTTTGTAACTGAGGGTCGATAATCATCCCTTCTTCTAATTTATCTAACCCTGATGTTACCACCTTGTCGTTTGGTTTTAGACCTTTGGTTACGATATAGTTAGACCCACTCGTGCCATCAACTTCGATCGCTTGCATCTTAAGGGAATTATTATCTTCTACTACATAGACATATCGAATGTCTTGCAGTTCAAGAACGGCTACTTGAGGGACAAGTAGCGAACCCGGTTTTAATTCTTCCATTTTTAATGTGCCGGTATTACCGTGCCGTAATATATTATCGGGATTTGGGAAGGTAGCTCGCAGCGATATTGCCCCTGTGGTGCTGTTAACTTGGCCGTCCACGGCGTCTACGATTCCTCGTTCTTTATATTCGCTACCATCCGCCAAAATCAGCCGGACATAAGGAATTAACGAAGTGTTATTTCTAATGTCCGTTGAATCTCCTTCACGGCCTTTCTTCGTAAAATAGAGGAAATCCGATTCGCTCATTGCAAAGTAAACATAGACTTCCCTCGTGTCAGACAAGATCGTTAAGGGTTGCGAATCTCCTTTACCCACCAGGTTGCCGATCCGTTTCGGTATACGACCTATATAGCCGCTTGTGGGGGCTTTGATATTGGTAAAATCAAGATTTATTTTTGCAGTTGCTACAGCTGCTGCTGCTTTTGCGACTGAAGCGGAGGCTACCTCCTTGTTAGATTGAGCAGTTTTCAATTGCACATCCGAGATCACTTCATTCTCAACAAGAGGTTCTAAGCTCTCGACCTCCAACTGGGCGTTCTCTTCTTTTGCTTTCTCAACTCGGGCTTCGGCTGCTGCATTTTTTAGAGCTTCTTGATATGGGGATGCATTAATTTTGAATAAATTTTGTCCCTCCTCAACATATGAACCCTCGTCGACATAGATTTTTTCAAGAATCCCCTCAACTTGTGGACGAATCTCCACATTCACTTTGCCTTCAATAGTTCCCAGGTAATCTTTGACGGTGACGGCTGTTCCCGTATCTATCTGATATACCGGCAGTGTTAGAAGTCGTTTATCTGCATCAGATGCTTTCGAATTACATGCGGGTAGCATGAACGCGGACAAGCCGGTAAATGCACTGATTATTAGAGCATTTCTGATTGCTCTTAGGTTTGTGTTCATAAAATTAACTTTTGTTCTAGTAGCTGTATTATCTATTTTGCGTACGTTGTTTTTTATTTAAATGCAAATTTGTTTTTATTATTTCTTCAGCCTTTTATATACATGATTAGTGCCATTTTTAATTTTGAATGAGTTTTATTTTTAAAGTTTTTTAGAATATCTTCCCTGTAGAGCCCTTTTTGATTATAAATTATTACTTTTAGGTCAATTAACTAATACATCTATTATAATTTGAAAAAATGCAGACAATTAAAGGACCTGGTATATTTTTAGCACAATTTTTAGGAGACAACCCACCGTTTGATAATTTAGAATCTATTTGCAAGTGGGCTAAAAGTATCGGTTTTGAAGGTGTTCAGATCCCCACATGGGCAAATGGATATTTTGATTTGAAGCTTGCAGCGGAGAACGTTGATTATGCACAGCAAATTAAAGGACAGATTAACGAGTGGGGGCTGTCAATAACCGAACTGAGTACGCATTTACAGGGCCAGTTAGTCGCAGTACATCCGGCCTATGATGAGATGTTTGATGGTTTTGCTCCCGCTGAATATCATAAAAAACCTAAAGCAAGAACAGAATGGGCTATTCAGCAATTGAAATATGCGGCCAAGGCCTCCAGGAATCTTGGTTTGGATGCTGTTGCTACGTTTAGTGGTGCGCTGCTGTGGCACACTGTCTATCCGTGGCCACAACGTCCAGCTGGCCTTGTAGATACTGGATTTAATGAGTTAGCTAAGCGTTGGTTGCCTATTCTAAACGAATATGAAGAATATGGAGTCGATCTATGTTACGAAATACATCCTGGCGAAGACCTGCATGATGGAGTAAGCTACGAGCGTTTTCTGTCGAAAGTTGACAACCACGCAAGGGCCTGTTTACTTTATGATCCGTCACACTTTGTATTACAGGGCATGGATTACCTAACCTATATCGATCATTACCACGAACGTATAAAAATGTTTCATGTGAAAGATGCAGAGTTTAATCCAACTGGTAAGCAAGGGGTATATGGTGGATATTCAGATTGGATAGATCGTGCTGGACGTTTTCGCTCATTAGGTGACGGACAGGTCGACTTCAAAGCGATTTTCAGCAAGCTAGCTGGATATGATTTCAAGAGCTGGGCGGTGATGGAATGGGAGTGTGCGATTAAACATCCTGAACAAGGTGCTATCGAGGGAGCGAAATTTATTGCTGATCATATTATTCGTGTTACGGATAAAGCTTTCGATGATTTCGCTTCAACGGGAAGCGATGAGGCTTTTAATCGCAAAATCCTAGGTTTAGATTAACCCTAATGCCTTAATTCTACAGATAGTTAACTTTTGTCTGAATAAACACATTGGAAAAAAACAAAGAATCTCAATCCGCCAATCGCGAGTTAAAAAGGGGATTGCTTAATAGGCATATTCAATTAATCGCTCTTGGCGGTGCTATTGGTACTGGTTTGTTTTTGGGGATCGGTCCAGCCGCAGTCCTAGCAGGCCCATCAGTTATACTAGGTTATGCAGTAGCCGGAATTGTAGCTTTTTTAATCATGCGACAATTGGGTGAAATGGTTGTTCAGGAGCCCGTAGCTGGCAGCTTCAGTCATTTTGCTTATCGTTATTGGGGGAAGTTTCCTGGCTTTGCGTCTGGTTGGAATTACTGGATACTTTACATTCTGGTGAGTATGGCAGAGCTTACCGCCATTGGTGTGTATGTGCAGTTCTGGTGGCCCGAAATCCCGTTATGGGTTTCGAGTCTTTTCTTTTTTTTCGTTATAAATGCGCTGAACTTAGCGTCCGTAAAGATATACGGAGAAGCGGAATTTTGGTTTTCTATTGTCAAAGTTGTCGCTATTATCGCGATGATCGTTTTTGGAGTTTACCTGTTGCTTAGCGGTGCAGGAGGGGAGCGAGCTAGTATTACAAATCTTTGGAACGACGGCGGAATGTTTCCTAAGGGATTGTTCTCCACAGGTGCGGAAGGGAATTATCAAGGCCTACTTTCAGCCATGGCATTTATTATGTTTTCTTTTGGCGGACTGGAACTCATCGGTATCACGGCTGCTGAAGCGGAAAATCCTGAAAAGAATATACCAAAAGCCACCAATCAGGTAATTTACCGGATTTTGATATTTTATATCGGCGCCTTAATCATTCTTTTCTCTCTTTCTCCTTGGCGGGAGATTACCACAGGAAGTAGTCCTTTTGTAGCCGTGTTTGATACTCTGAAGGGCTTTGAATTTACCCTGTTTGGAGAAACTTTCTATTTTACGAGTATCATAGCGAATGCGTTAAATATTATTGTATTAACCGCCGCTTTGTCGGTATACAACAGCAGTGTTTATTCAAATAGTCGGATGCTTTACGGCTTGGCGAAACAAGGGAATGCTCCGTCGGCATTATCAAAACTCAGTAAAAGCCATGTGCCTGTTAGGGCAATTCTGGTTTCTGCATTTTTCGCTGCTATCTGCATCGTCATTAATAAAATAATGCCGGAACAAGCGTTAGAAATATTGATGTCCCTAACGGTCTCTGCATTGGTTATCAATTGGTTTATTATCAGCATAACGCATCTGTATTTCAGGAAAGCGAAGATAAAGGAGGGAGTCCGCCCAAAGTTCTCTGTGTTTTGGTATCCATTTACCAATTACTTTTGCATTGTATTTTTACTTTCAATGCTCGGAATCATCTGGGTTACGGGAATGAAGACTTCAATTGAATTGATCCCTGTCTGGTTAATACTTCTCTACGTAAGCTATCGGGTTATGAAAACAAGTAAGGAGTCCGCAAGTAAAGAGTCCGCATAGTGAGCTAAAGAATCCGCAATAAAAAAAAGCCTTGCAAGTTGTTGTTAACATCTTACAAGGCTCTAGGTAGCGGGGACACGACTCGAACGTGTGACCTTCGGGTTATGAGCCCGACGAGCTACCAACTGCTCCACCCCGCACTGTATTTTTATATTTTATTAACTTTTCTCTCGCAGAAAAGACAATGTTCTTTGTTTTAATGGACTGCAAATATAGGGTTTTTTGCAGTACTATGCAAAAATAAATTTGAATAATTAATTATTTCCTTTGCGTCCACGTCTAGCAAAATTATATTTTGTTTCTTTGTAAGCACGTAAAACCCCAATAGCATGGCGCATAAAGCAGGATTTGTAAGTTTGGTCGGTAAACCCAATGCAGGAAAGTCGACCTTGATGAATACATTGGTTGGAGAAAAAATGTCAATCATAACCCCTAAGGCGCAAACCACTCGTCATCGTATCTTGGGAATTGTCAATGGACCTGATTATCAAATCGTGTTTTCCGATACCCCGGGGATGATCAAGCCGAATTACGACTTGCAAGAGTCTATGATGAATTTTGTACAAGGTTCATTGATTGATGCCGATTTGATTCTTCTGGTAACCGACATTAATGAGCGTTATGATGAGAGTGAAATGATTGAGCGAATTAAAAAAGCAGATGTACCCGTAGCAGTTTTGATTAATAAAATTGACAAGTCGACCGAAGAATGGGTAAATAAGAAAATCGACTTTTGGCAAGAAACGTTGAATCCCACAGCTGTTTTTGCCATATCCGCTACATTAGGGCATAATATCCAAGCGGTTCAGCAATTTATTTTGGAAAACCTTCCAGAACATCCGCCATATTATGATAAGGACACGCTTACTGATAAATCGGAACGCTTTTTTGTTTCGGAGATCATCCGTGAAAAAGTTTTCAAACTTTTTGAAAAGGAGATACCATACAGCGCTGAAGTCATCGTTAATTCCTTTAAAGAAGAAGAGCGTATCGTTCGGATCAGTGCGGAGATTATTGTCGAAAGAGATTCACAAAAGAATATTATTATCGGCAAAGGGGGGACGATGATCAAGAAGGTCGGCACCTATGCCCGGCAAGACATTGAGGAGTTTTTGCAGAAAAAAGTATTTCTAGAATTATTTGTCAAGGTCATTGCCGATTGGCGGACGAAAAAGAACTATTTAAAGCGTTTCGGGTACGACCATTAAATAGTCTGCGAGCCGGTCATCACGATTATAGATGTCCTTACGGAAATTAATTTGCCCCTGCCTATCTACGAATGCGGTGAAGTAGGTGATAAACACCGGGACCGGCTTTTCTAACGTAACATATTTCTCTTTTCCGCTATGCATAGCTTGGTCGATTGCTTCATTAGTCCACGCCGTATCTTTCCTTAGAAGAAATTGCGCCAACTTCTCGGGTTCACTCACACGAACACAGCCGTGACTAAATGCCCTAGAACTTTGGGAAAACAAGGACTTCGCTGGTGTGTCGTGTAGATAGATATTGTAAGAGTTGGGAAATAGAAACTTTACCAGGCCTAAGGAGTTGCTTGGTCCCGGTTTTTGACGAATTACCGGTAGACCTCCCCGGCGACCGGTTATTTCCATATTGTTCTGACGTAAGTAGTTCGGATTCCTATTCATAGCCGGTACTATTTCGTTTTTTACGATACTGGCTGGTACATTCCAATACGGACTGAAAACTACGTATTTAAGATCGCCGGCGAAAGTTACAGTTTCATGAAGTGTTTTCCCTACCACAACATTCGTACTCCACAATAGACTATCCGCATGATATACATGCAATTTGAACTCGGGAATATTAACCGCTAAATAATCCTCTTGAAGACTTAGTGGAAGCCAGCGACATCTTTCCATGTTAATCATAATCTGTTTGATGCGGTCTTTGGGGCTTATATTGAGTGTCGATATGGTCCCCTTGCCAATCACGCCGTCCGCCGTTAAGCCTAGTCTTGTTTGATAATGCTGAACGGCTTGAAATAATTCTTCGTCGAAGATTAACGAATTTTCATCACCATGAAAATCACCCAATAATTTCATCCGTTTTTTTATCGTTGAAATTAGGGTGGATGAATCTTGAAGTTTGTATGAAGTTCTATCTAACTCGATGGGTGGCCATTCAGGATGCTGATCGTCAAGCTCACGAAATTTTGCCAAATAGGCTTTTAGAAGTTCATATTGCCGGTAAACCGGCTCTTTAATTTCATTAATTTCTTTTGAGCCCGAAGCGAGCAAACTGTCTAAAAATTGATTATATGAGACTTTTTTTCGAGGCAAATACCATTTTAATGATTTCGAGGTGGCCTCATCCATTCCGCTCCATGCTAACTGAGCAAAATTAAAATACTGGGCGGTGAGCATAAGCTCCAAATCTAAATTGAGCTGCTCAGTTCCTTCATTGCTTCTCGTTTCCAGTAGGAGGGAGTCGAGCTCCTTCTTGTATGGCGGCGTGTTGAATACTCCTTCGTCCTTTAAGTTGGACACTCGAGCAACTAAATTTCCAGCCTGTTCAATCAATCCCTGCCCGTCGAACCATGCATAATTATAATCTCGATTCTGATAAAAGAAGATCAGATTTGAGTCCAACGAAGTAAAAAGTGGATACTCTGACAAAAACGAGTCGATGGCAGTCGAGTCAAATTGAATGATCTTTTGTTCACTGAAGTTGCCCGGGATCGTCTCATTCCAACTTTTGATCGCTTGGACCGAATCCTGCACTTCCTTGGCCTGATCGTCATTGCGACTAGAACTATCACAAGCGCTAAGACCGGCGACTAACAGAACCGCTAAGACGTTAGAAAAATATCGATAGAGATACATCATTGACGAAATAATATTCTTGGCTTTCCACTTCTCACACAGTTGAAGATACGATATATTCAACTATGATTTGAAAATGCTCATCAAAAAAATATTTTATTTTTTGATTATTGATGGAAAGGATTATCTTTGCATTCCGAAAATAGGAGATCCTATTGATTACGGAATATTATTGGCCCGTTCGTCTAGGGGTTAGGACGCCAGATTTTCATTCTGGAAACAGGGGTTCGATTCCCCTACGGGCTACAGAGACAGAAGTCAAAAGAACTTACAAGATCAAAAAACCGCCTTTAATGTGATAAAAGGCGGTTTTCGTTTTATTAGGATTCTTCGAATTCACCCATACTCAACAAGAGGAATCCGTAAAGTGCCTCCGATACGTTGGTATCCGCCCGAATATTACAGGCAACCGTTATCATTATTAATCTTTTCCAAAATCAAGCGGTCACTGACTTTGTGTTTTTTATGAGCTGAAGAACGCAAAGATAAGATTCCAGATGCCCGACGAGCACTGTAACATTTTGTGACAATATTGCAGTGTCCATGAACTATTATTCTTAACTGCCATATTTGCGGCATCTTCTTGATAAACTAGTGTTGAGCGGAGATAGCCTCCCTTTTAACGTGCCATCTAGCTTGATTATTTAAGAATTATTGGTGTATAAACTAACAATATGGCAAACATTGGCACGCTCGCATGAAGCTTGTGGCTAAGAGAGCAACTAGTAAAATTGTTATTTTAATAAAAGAAAAAAGAAATGAACGTACTTGTAATTGGAGGCGGTAACATGGGAATGACATATGCGGAAGCGATCGCCAAGTCCAATTTTTTAACAGCTGGAAGTCTAATGATTATTGATCAAAGCAAAGAAAAGCGTGATGAGCTACGTGCGACTGGCCTTTTCGAAGTTCACGATCAACTAGATACTTGCTTGTCACGAGCCGATGTGGTTTTGATAGCCGTAAAACCAGTACACGCCGCAGCTCTCATGAAAGAAATGAAACCTTTGATTTCTACAGAACAGCTGTTTGTGTCTATTATGGCTGGCGTAACCATCGACACGATCAAGCAGGGTTTAGACGCTGTGAAGGTAGTACGGGCTATGCCTAATCTACCAGCACAGGTAGGGTTGGGAATGACATCCTTCACAGGTTCAGATGAGGTATCTCGACTGGAGCTTGCTGCGATCGAGCAGTTACTCGATACAACCGGGCGCTCAATTAATCTAACTTCTGAATCTGAGATTGATGCTTCAACGGGAATATCAGGAAGTGGCCCGGCATATATTTTTTATTTTATGCAGGCAATGATGGATGCCGCGCTAAAGATGGGCTTTGATCAGCACGACGCACGTCTTTTGGTAGGACAGACATTTGCTGGTGCTGTAGAGTTGTTTAATGAGTCAACACTAAGTCCTGAAGATTGGATGGAAAGGGTTGCTTCTAAAGGTGGTACTACCCGTGCCGCACTAGACTCGATGGATGAGAACAATGTCAATGCGTTGATCCAAGAAGCTGCGTATGCAGCATTCCGCCGGGCGGAGGAACTGGGGAAACAGACAAAAGGAACGGAGGCTAAGGATGGATAGACAATCGTCTACAGGATCACCGATACGACGGGTCGTGATCAAAATTGGAACCCATGTTATTACGAATAAAGACAACCGTATTTCCGGTAAAATACTGTCGAAGCTTGTGGAACAGATTGCTTATCTTTATGAGCATGACATACATGCGGTGTTAGTGTCCTCGGGTTCCGTGATAGCGGGGAAAGAAGTTATGGGAGATCAGTTGAAAGCAACTGATAAAATTACCCGGAGACAGGTTTTCTCTGCTGTAGGGCAACCGCGAATGATGCGACACTATTATAACTTGTTTCATCATCATGGAATGCGCTGTGCTCAGGTGTTAGCAACCAAGCGTGATTTCGATTTAGGAAAACACCGTGACAATATGGTTAACTGTTATGAGGGTTTGTTAGCCGAAGGGGTCATACCCATTGCGAACGAAGATGATGCTGTATCGTTATCTATGTCGACCTTTACGGATAATGATGAACTAGCAAGCTTGGTAGCCGAATTGATCCATGCAGATATGTTGATCTTACTAACGGATACAGACGGACTGTTTAATGGGCATCCTGACGACGTAGAAAGTGAGCTGATCCCACATCTTAACGTGGACGATGAAGTTGAGCAATACGTCAAGCAGTCGAATAAAGGAGAGGCAGAAGGGCGCGGCGGTATGGCATCCAAACTACGGGTGGCTAAAGAAACAGCGCGGCGGAATATACCAACATTCATCGCTAATGGTAAAAAAGACAATATTATTACGGATATTGTCTATGGTAAAACAACGGGTACTAAAATTACCCGATAATAATAAAATAATGGAGCTATTAACTACTTCTGAAAAAAACAGTGTACTATCTTCCATGATAAGCATCATCGATGATAGTCGCGACTTAATATTGAGTGCAAATCAACAAGATCTTGATGCCTTTGGGCAGGATGATCAGGCATTATATGATCGTCTTGTTGTTGACAGCTCGAAGGTAGACGATATGATTAAGGCTGTCCAAGTTGTAATGGATCAGCCCGATCCGATTGGTCGCGTACGGTCATCGGGCGTACTAGACAATGGACTGCGTATTGAGAACAAAACTGCACCCTTTGGTACCATTCTAATTATTTATGAATCACGTCCCGATGTAACCATTGAAGCTGCGGTATTGGCTTTTAAAGCTAACAATAAAATCTTGTTGAAAGGTGGTAAAGAAGCGGTGCATACCAACCGTGTGCTCGTAGACTGCTGGCATCAAGCGCTCTCAGATAATGGATTCAGCAAAGACTGGATCC
The DNA here is from genome assembly GCF_042159835.1 of Albibacterium profundi. Taxonomy (NCBI): domain Bacteria; kingdom Pseudomonadati; phylum Bacteroidota; class Sphingobacteriia; order Sphingobacteriales; family Sphingobacteriaceae; genus Albibacterium; species Albibacterium profundi. The sequence continues at coordinate 1,607,590 of NZ_JBBVGT010000002.1, forward strand.
AGCTGATTACTTTGGATCGTGAAGCAACACGAGAGTTTCTGAAAAATCCTCCGGAAGCGATTGACCTGATTGTTCCTCGGGGTGGAGAGAAGCTGATTCGTTTTGTTAAGGAGCATGCAACATGTGCTGTATTGGTGAGCGGAAGGGGTAATAATTTTGCCTATATCGCTTCGGATGCCGATTGGGAGCTTGTGTTACCTGTAATCATCAATGCTAAAATGGATAAGATAAGTGCTTGTAATGCCTTGGATAAAATATTGATTGATGAGTCAACGCCCGACCTGCAAGCTAAACTGCAGCGATTGGATGCGGCTTTGCGCGAACAATCGGTGGAAATGTTAGCAGACAGTTCATTGCTAAAGCTTTTGACCGATGCAGCGCCGATCGCCGACGAGTCTGTTTGGTATGAGGAGTTTCTAGCCCCGAAAATCTGCTTCGGCGTGGTCGATGGATTAGAAACAGCTATTGACAAAATCAACCAGTATAGCGGTGGGCATTCAAATACGATTTTAACTGCTGATAAGCAAAAAGCCGATACCTTTATGGAACAGGTGGACAGTGCTGCTGTATATCATAATGCGTCTACGCGATTCACGGATGGTGGGGCTATGGGAGTCGGCGCTGAATTAGCGATCAGCACGGACAAGCTACATCATCGAGGCCCTCTCGGATTAGAGCAGTTGGTGACCAATAAGTATTATGTATACGGAGATGGACAGGTGAGATAAGTAAAGTCTCATTTTTACTTGGTATTTGGCTAGCATGGCTTCAAGAACAGATAACGTACGTTCAGCTTCACGTCTGATATATAAAACAGGCATTGTAGTGATTGGTGCCGGGCAGGCTGGTTTGTCGTCTGCATATCATTTAAAAAATATGGGATTACAGCAGGGACGAGATTTTATTGTCTTTGACGAATCTCCCAATCCGGGCGGCGCTTGGCAATACCGCTGGCCATCGTTGACACTGAGCACCGTTAATGGAATCCATGATTTGCCGGGAATGTCTTTTGCTGATACTGTTTCAGATCAGTTTGCACCAGAAGTCCATGCCAATGTAGCCGTACCGAGGTATTTCGAGTGTTATGAGAAGACCTTTGAACTATCGGTATATAGACCGGTGAAAGTTAAAGTGGTCTGCGAACGAGACGAGCGCCTTCGGGTTGAGACTGATAAAGGTTTTTTCTCGGCTCAGGGGATTATCAATGCAACCGGTACCTGGGATAAACCCTATATACCCAACTATCCGGGTGCCGAACGTTTTAAGGGAGGGCAATTGCATACCCGAGACTATAAAGAAGCAGAAGATTTTAGAGGGAAGCATGTGCTGATTGTAGGTGGGGGTATATCTGCGATTCAGTTATTGGATGAAATTTCACAAATTACGAAGACAACTTGGGTTACTCGCCGGCCGCCGGAATTCAACGAAGGTCCTTTTGATGCAGAACGAGGAAGGGAAGCTGTGGCGATGGTAGAAGATCGTGTTCGTCGCGGTTTGCCGGCCAATTCGGTTGTTTCTGTAACTGGTTTGCCAGTGACACCCACAATTATCGCCATGCGTAAGCGTGGCGTTTTAAATCGCCAGCCCATGTTCTCTGAAATTACAGAGACGGGTGTCCGTTGGGAAGATGGACACAGTCTGGATGTGGATATTATTCTTTGGTGTACGGGATTTCGAGGTTCTTTAGATCATTTAATGCCTTTGATGATAAAGGAGCCTAGCGGTGGCATTATGATGGATGGACGGTTGGCTACCCGGGTTGCAAAGGATCACCGTATTCATCTTGTAGGCTATGGCCCCTCTGCTTCAACGATTGGAGCGAACCGTGCCGGACGAGCAGCCGCACAGGAACTTACGAGATATTTAGGAATAAAGTAGATAATCACTGATGCGCAATGGTGTTCAGGCTTTGAGCTAGATTCACATAGGGGGCCTCGGCATTTTTTTCGTCTAATGGCGCGTAGAGCTCAAGGCTGGATTTCAATAAGGGTCCGTCGGCTATCTGATTGATCTCGTCTTGGTTCATTCCCGAACGATAAAACAACCAGTCTTTATAAGCAACCCGTTTTGGAATCTTCGATCCTCCAATTTGAATTTCGAGGGGAGCGAGTTTTTCATGAACGGTTCCTTGCAGCATGCTATCTATGTATAATAAGGTGATACCCTTTGCATAATAGTGCGTTAATGTCAGCGTATGCCACTGATCATCGTTTACGACAGCTCCTTGGATCGTATTTGCTCTAGGAGAGGAGTAAGTTATATCGCCTCTGTTATTGATTTTTACAGTTCCGCTTCCGTTATGATTATTCGGACCACCCGACTCAAAGGTTAGTATTTGGCCTGCTTTATTCGCTTTAAAACTAATGGACGTTGTAAAAGAGTGAACAATGTTTTCTGGAGTGAACGTAAGCAACTTTGTTTTTTGCCCACGATTTTTCATGGGAAGATACGAGCCCTTCACCCTTACTGGTAAAGGTTTACCAGCTTCCAACGCATCAAATAATGATGGAACAATGGTATAGGCCATCTCAAGGTGTCCCGAGTCGTTCGGATGCGCTCCGTCTGCCCAGTAGCCATCCATCCAGTGCCCAGCAAGATCGTCGATAGCACCAAGAAGGTTAATACTCCGCACATCCCATCGATGGATTAATAAGTTCATTTGCTTGATAAACTGGTAGTCATGTTCGTTATAATCGTTTCGGGTATAGCTGTTCGTAACAACCGGTACATAGCCATCAGACCGTGCTTTTTCGATCAGTATTTTCATGTTCTTTTCAAACTGATCAAAGACCGGCTTTCCGTGTTCGTGAATACCCTCGTTCCCTAATGCGAGTGCAAATACGACGTAGTGACCTTTTTGGGGTAGGAGATCTTTCTCGTAGCGTTTTAATACCTTTACGGTATTGTCTCCACCTATACTAATGTTTACCGTTTCCCATTGGGTGTCCGAAGCAGATGAGCGCTTTTGAAGAATGTCTGTGAATATACTTGTGTAGCCATGCTGATTAGTTGCTCCTTCTCCCTTTGGTACTGAGGAGCCGAAATAAATTATTTTTTTCGTATTCGTAATACCTTGTTCTTCTTGGCCAAATGCATTGGCTGTAAAGAAAAATAACAGGATACAAACTAACGATTTGAGTAGTTGCTTAGGCTTCATGCTCCAAATTTATTAAAATTAGATCCGCTTCAAATTCGCTTTTCGTAGCAAAAAAACCGCAATGACGGATCAGTATGTTTCTTTAAGTTAATTGTTCCGCTATACTCGTATCCTAACTTGGGGAAAAGAGCTTGAGTAGCCTTATTTTCGCTATTGGTATCCACACGTAAAATATGAATGCCTCGTTGCTTTGCGAGTTCTTCGGCATGGTTCATCATGAGTTTTGCTAGTCCCGCTCCTTGAAGATCTGGATCAACCGCGAGGCGATGAGTTACGATAGCTTCCTCTGTAATGTCCCAGCCCGCATCAACATATTCAGGGCTCTGTTCATCAGTAATCGCAATGACACCCACAAGACATGAGTCTTTGAGGCCCACCCATAGTTGATTTTTATCGATATCTTCTTGGAAAACTTCTGGATTAGGATATTCATCTGACCATTGAAAGTTGCCGTTTGACCGCATAAGGGGGACAACCTTTTTGACAATCCTCATGATGTCTTTAATGTCATTCGTTTTGGCTTTCCTAATTTCCATTAAGCAAACTTAGATAAATATTCTAGCTCTTCGAAAGGGTTTTTATCTCCTTCAGACTTACAACTTTAAAGATTTCTTGAAAAGTGAAATAAGCATTGATCATCGCACGTGCCAGCCGACTTGTTGAGATAGCAGCATAATTCTTTAAGATGCCGATGCCATTTAATGACCTGAGTGCTTTGACCATCCATTTTTCTCCTGTTCGAGTACTGTTAGGTCTGTCGATTGCACCGGGTTGGATAATGATAAGATTGTCAAACCCCAATGCTTTTACACTCTCTTCTAGCGATCCCTTCATCTTGTTGTAAAAAATCATGGATTTGCTGTCGGCACCAGCAGCTGATAATAGTACGAATGAACGGATCCCATTTTCCTTCGCAATAGCAGCAAATTTTAATTGATAATCATGGTCGACACGCCATTGTTCAGCTTTGCCGCCGGCATCTTTCAATGTTGTTCCTAAGCAGGAGAAAGCTACATCGCCTTGTACTAGTTCCTGATGTTGTTCTAATGTGTCAAAATCGACGATGACCTCCTTTAGTTTGATATGGCCGCCAAAGAATGGTCGTCTTACCAAGGCAACTATCTCGTCAAACTTAGGATCGTCTAATAATTGCTTTACTAGTTCTCGCCCTGTTGCACCAGTTCCTCCAATTACGATTGCTTTCATTCTTTAAAAATACATAAAAAGAATTGTACTTGAAATCTTCAACTACATAAGCTGATTCCTTACATAATTTTCGTTGATACAGATAAGTATTGCTATTTTTAGAGAAATTCAAGAGACAAGGCATTGCATCATATGACGCAAATGACAAATGAAATTTACATTATTTTGGATCTGATTGGGACCTTCGTGTTCGCAGTCAGTGGGGCAGTTGCCGCACGTCAACGTGGATTAGACGTATTTGGTATTTTTGCTATCGCCTTTACGACGGCGTGCGGAGGTGGGATTATCCGTGACTTGTGTATTGGTGCGATACCGCCTACTGGCTTAACTCATTTGCCCTATTTATTGACCGCCTTAGCGGCTGCCGTTATCAGCATGGCTTTTTACTCGTGGGTCAATATCTTAAATCATCCCGTTCTTATTTTTGATGCTGTAGGCTTGTCTGTCTTTGCCATTGCGGGAACTCGAAAGGTATTGGCCTTCGGCTTTAATTACGAAATGGCTATACTACTAGGCATTACGACGGCTGTCGGCGGTGGAGTGCTGAGAGATGTGTTATTAGGTCGCGTTCCCGTGATCCTGAGGCGGGAAATCTATGCATCAGCGGCAATGGTGGGGGCGGCAATCGTTGTTTTCGGGAGTCATATGAGCTATGATATTAACATCACTTCGGCTATCGCATTATTTATTTGCTTTGGAATGCGATTTATGGGGCTTCATTACCATTGGAACCTACCAACGTTCGGAATAAGAAAAAAGTAATTATAAGTGTCATCATTCGTTGGCTTCTTACGTTATAGTAAATGATTATATTTGTTGAAAGCTTCGATTATGAAATTCTTTGATCGAAACCTAAGTATGAAATCATGATACATGTGTCTTTGTTATTACCCAAAGGAGATACGAGCATTAGTAATTTGGAGGCAACCTTCAAAATGTTCACAATGGCGAATTCGTTCTTAATTGAGCAAGGTGGGGAGCCTAAGTTTAAAGTAGAGCTGATTGCGGCAAGTGATGAGCGCCGTATAAGCAATGGAATATTTACTGTTTCTCCTGATAAAATGATTTCCGACGTTATCCAAACCGACTTAATTATCATTCCCGCGATTCATGGTGATTATCGTCAAGTTGTAAAGAATAATGCGGATTTCGTGCCTTGGATTCTGGAACAATATAAAAGGGGCGCAGAAGTAGCTAGCCTCTGCATTGGTGCTTTCCTATTGGCTAGTACCGGACTTTTGAATGGTAAACGTTGCACAACGCATTGGATGGCCAGCGAAGAGTTTCAAGAAATGTTTCCTCAAGTAGAGTTGCTGAATGAAAAAATTATTACAGATGAAAATGGGATCTATACTAGTGGCGGTGCATATTCCTCCCTTAACCTAAATCTGTATCTAATAGAAAAACTTGCCGGTAGAAAAATAGCTATTCTACAATCGAAGGTTTTCGAGATTGATATTGACCGTACGAGTCAGTCTCCATTTATGATCTTTTCAGGGCAAAAAAGTCACAATGACGAAGGTGTATTGAAAGCGCAGGAGTATATTGAAGGAAATTATCAAGACAAGATTACGATTGAGATGTTATGCAACAGGCTGGCTATCGGACGTAGGACGTTTGAGCGGAGATTCAAAAAGGCTACTGGTAATACGGTTGTTGAATATGCCCAGCGTGTTAAAATGGAGGTGGCGAAAAAACAGTTTGAAGGGGGCATGCCCAATGTTAATGAAGTTATGTTTCAAGTAGGTTACTCTGATTCCAAGGCATTTCGAGAAGTGTTTAAGAAGTTTGCCGGCATGTCTCCCGTCGACTATCGAAATAAGTATCGAGAGCTAAAGCAGACTAGTCCCAATGTGCGTGTTAGCTTGCAGTAATCATTTCGATCCGTATTCATATTTATTAACATAGGTTAAGTACACATTTTTCTTTAGTAGCTACCTTTGTGCATGATCATACAAAGAGTTGATCGCCAGTTGGATTTTTGATTGACTGGCAAACAACGACGAGTGTATTTTGTTTCGAATATTGACTATAGACCAAAGTGCCTCATCAACGATATTTAATTAGGTAAACAATAAAAAAAAGAAAAATGAAAAAAGTAACACTATTCTTAGCATTCCTATTTGTGTCAGTAGGTGTGTTCGCGCAAACGACATGGACAGCTGATCCATATCATTCTAAATTAGGTTTTGAAGTGACCCACTTGGGGATCGCTGATGTTCCCGGACACTTCGGAGAATATGATGTAACCATCACGTCGTCGAAGGACGATTTTAGCGATGCCGTAGTTGAGTTGACTGTTCAGACAAAATCAGTTGATACTCGCGTTGGACAAAGAGACGATCATTTAAGAAGTGCTGACTTCTTCAACGTAGAAAAGTTTCCTACAATGACGTTTAAGAGCACATCAATTAAAAAAGCGGGTAAAAATAAATACACCCTAAAAGGTGATCTTACATTGGTTGGAGTAACAAAACCAGTGACTATGACCATGCTGTATCGTGGAACTACTGAAAATCCAAATGCGAATGGTGCGCCAGTTGCAGGTATTCAGATAACAGGTGAAATTAAGCGTTCTGATTTCAATATGGGGTCTGGCTTCCCTGCACCTATGATTAGTGATGAGGTAACTATCAAAGCTGACGGTGAATTTGGTCATAAATAATCGTCTAATAGATATTTGAGTTCTTGAAGACAGACCCATTTGAGGTCTGTCTTTTTTATGATCGGATTATTTCTTCTCCTTCTTTCATTTAGCTATTTCAATAAAAATCCGTTATTTTACGTGTCGAGGTTAGAGAAAAAACATGAAAATTCTTCACACAGCAGATTGGCATTTAGGGAAGCGTCTAGAGAAGTTTTCACGGCTAGATGAACAAAGAGACGTACTCAATGAGATTGTCGCGATTGCTGACGATGAAGATGTTGATGTTATCCTTATTGCGGGTGACCTTTTTGATAACTATAACCCGTCGACTGAAGCGGTTGAGTTATTCTACCGGACGCTCAAAAGACTCACTAAAGGAGGAAAAAGGTTGGTTGTGGCGATCGCAGGCAATCATGATTCACCGGATAGAATTGAAGCGCCAGATCCATTAGCGAAAGAGAACGGAATCCTATTTATTGGTTACCCTCACTCAACAGTGGCTCCATGCGAATTGGAGTCCGGAATATGTATTACGCGAAGCGAGCCTGGATTTATCGAAGTAAGGCTTCCAAGGCATGAAGGGAAACTACGGTTATTGCTCACTCCTTATGCCAACGAATACCGCTTACGCACATTCCTAGGAAAAGAGGATACAGAAGTTGAGTTACGCAGTATTTTAGAGAAGCAATGGGCGACACTGGCCGATACCTATTGTGACGACCAAGGGGTTAATATCTTGATGACTCATTTATTCGTGATGAAAGAAGGTACTCCTCCTCCCGACGAGCCAGAGGACGAAAAACCGATACTCCATATTGGTGGGGCACAAGCTGTATTTTCAAAAAATATTCCTCCTCAGATTCAGTATGTAGCGTTAGGGCATTTGCATCGTTATCAAAAAATAGATGATTCACCTTGCCCGGTTATTTATAGTAGTAGCCCTCTTAGCTATAGTTTCGCGGAGGCAGAACAAGATAAGTTTGTTGTCATCATCGATGCCCAGCCGGGAGAATCAGTCCAATATGAACGTAGGCGTTTAACGGCTGGACGGATCCTTCAGCGAAAACGTTTCAATCATATTGACGATGCGTTGACTTGGCTGCATGATAACCCTGATTCTCTGCTCGAGCTAACGCTGGTGAGCGATGAATATATATCGTCAGAAGATCGAAGACGGTTATTTCAGGCACATGACGGTATTATCACCTTAATCCCTGAAATTAAAAACAGGAGAGAAACAGAACAGGAAGAGCAATCTATTAATTTGCAGCAGAGTGTGGATGAGCTTTTCAAACAGTACTTTAAACATCAAACCGGGCAAGATATCAATGACGAGTTATTTGAATTGTTTAAAGAAATCAGATCAGAGCAGAGCGAAGAATGATACCTATTTCCATTGTAATTAAAGGCTTGTATTCCTATCAAGAGGAACAAATTGTTGAATTCGACAAATTGTTGGAGGGGCAACTTTTTGGGATTTTTGGTTCTGTGGGTTCTGGGAAATCCTCAATTTTGGAGGCAATCGCGTTTGCGCTTTACGGAGAAACAGAACGAATGAACCGAAACGATAATCGCAGCTATAATATGATGAATTTGAAATCAAATGAGCTGTGGATCGACTTTCAGTTTAAAAATTATGATGAGTCAATCTATCGTTTTACCGTTAGAGGGAAGCGACATGGTAAGGATTTTACGAAGGTTGGAACCTATGAAAGAAGCGCCTATAAGCTAAACGGCGAATCTTGGGAGCCCTTGGAGCTGAAGTCTGCTGAAGATGTACTGGGTTTAAGCTATGTTAATTTCCGACGCACCATCATCATTCCGCAAGGGAAATTCCAAGAGTTCCTGCAACTGGGAGATAAGGCGAGAACCGATATGTTGAAAGAAATATTCGACCTATCGAAGTACGAGTTTTTCTTTCAAACTACTTCGTTGGAAAGAAAAAATAAGGATGCTATAAATCTACTGCAGGGACAGCTTTTGCAGTTCGCAGATATTGAAAAAAGCTATTTAGATGAAAAGGAACTTAACTTAAAGCATCTAAAGAAATCGCTAGCATCTCAACAAACGGAGTTCGATGAAAAATGTAAAGAGTTCGAAAAGCTGATTTCTGTAAAAAAACAATACGACCAAAAACGAATGCTGGAGAACGCGCTCGGCGAGTTGCTGGGAATGGAAAAGAAGGTTCTAGAATCCGAAAAGACCCTACAAGAGTATGAATATTGCATTGTTCATTTTAGAGACAAACTTAACCGGAAAGAGGAACTTGAGGCATCGACAGAGCAGCGGATTAAACAAAGGGAGGCGACCGAACAACAGATTAGCGAAGGCGAGAAGTCACTCACGCTAGCTAAACAAGAATTGGCGACGTTAGAAGCAGAGTATCAGCGACAAGACGAATATAAAGATCAGATTGCTGATCTTGAATCCTGTATTCAGATGAATGGGCTGAAACGGCAACGAGTGCAGTTGAAAAACAGAAGAGAATCCGGACAGAAACATGTGGAGTCCACCAGGGCGGTGTTGGAGCAAAAAAAGAAGGAGTACGAGGCGGTCAGACAAAAAAGAAAATACCGTCAATCGGCAGTTCCGGATATGATGATGCTATCAGATATGCGGGTCTGGTATGACCAGAAGAATAGTTTGAAAAAGAATATCCTCGAGCTAACTCAGCGGTCGACGAATGAGCAAGCAGAATCCGACTTATTGCTAGATAAGATTAAAGATCAATTGTCGGATCCTATTTTGGCCGGAGTTAAAATGGGTACGACGCCTAGATATCACCTCGATGATATAAATGCATTGATAGGTTCAGTTCGAGAAGAGCAGGTTCTTGTACAAGGCCGTATCGACCAGTTTCGTTTACAAACGAAGCTAGGAGAGTTTACCGGTCTTTTAAAGAATGGAGAAGCTTGTATGCTATGCGGTTCAACCAGCCATCCTGAGATTATGGAAATTGAAGATGTGAACATGCACCTAAAGGATGAGGAGGGAAGGTTGAACCAGTTGAAACAACAGGAAACAAAGCTTGGTCGGTTCACGGCTGATCTGTCGCATTATGTTCAAGTTTTACATCGTTTAGCGAATACGATCGAGACGGTTAAACAGAAGCGAGAAATAGAGGAAGCTCTGTTGGACAAGCATCTGGAACAGTTCAAATGGACTGGCTTTTCACCTGATAGCCCACAGCAGTTAGAGGACGCGCTTAAGTCTGCCAAAGATATTCAGGCTCAAATTATTGCGGATGAAAAACTTGAACAGGAATTGGAGCAGGAGCTTATGCGGTTGCAGGAGCAATCTGCACGGTATGAAAAAGCTGTGCAAGGGTTTGAGCATGATGTCGTAAAAATAGATTCGGAATATGAAGCTCTACGAAAGAATCTTCGGCGTCTAAAGATTGACGATCACGTCAATGACGAAGATGATTATTTGAAAACAAAATCTGCCAACCTGAAACGAACAATCGAAGACAATCGTACAAAGTATGAACAGTGCGTTAAGAAGCGAGATCAGCTGTCTGGAGACCTGATAGGGCTTAAGGAACGACTGCATTTCCTCCAAAACACCATCCAAGAGTCGGAAAACAAGTCGCTCTTGCTAAGCCAAGAACTTGAGGATACACGTAAAGTTTCATCCTTTCCTGATTTTATTTCTATTCGACGGGTTTTGGATCAGCATTTGGACACCAGCTCGTTGAAAAAGGAAATTATAGATTATAGACAGAAGGTATATTCTTTTAGAGAGCAACTAGAAAACCTGGAAGCGACCTTGGGGGAAAAGGAATTTGATAAAGCTAGGTATCTTTCGCTCGAGGAATCCATTCGAGTAGATAAAACTAAACTCGAAGAGGAGCGGGCACGATATATTAAGGAGTATTCACTCTTTGAAAGGGAACAGAAGGATTTTAATAAGAAGAAGGATCTTCTTGCTTCATTGGAACACCTTGATAAGCGATCTATTAATCTTGATCTCTTAAAAAAACTATTTAAAGGGAGTGGATTTGTTAGCTATATATCGCGGGTTTATTTGCAAAACTTGTGTAAAGAGGCAAACAAAAGATTCTATAAATTGACTAATCAGCAATTACAATTGGAAGTTGATACAAACAACAACTTCCAAGTACGGGATTTTCTAAATAACGGTCGCCTTCGAAGTATCAAGACTCTTTCAGGCGGACAGACATTCCAAGCCTCTCTGTCGCTCGCTTTAGCTCTTGCAGAGAGTGTGCAACAACAAAATAAGTCGAAACAAAACTTCTTCTTTCTAGATGAAGGTTTTGGCTCGCTTGATCGGGAATCGTTACAAACGGCGTTGACTACGCTGAAGACGCTCCGTAAAGAGAACAGGGTCGTCGGAGTTATATCACACGTTGAAGATTTACAACAAGAAATCGACGTATTTCTTGTTGTTCACAAAGATGCGGTCCGCGGCAGCCTAATTTCAGGTAGTTGGATTTAAGCTTCCTTCAGCTCGCTAACTAACGTCGTAATAGTTTGCTTTGCATCCCCGAATAACATAAGACAGTTATCTGCACCAAATAGTTCATTCTCAATACCTGCATAGCCTTTACCCATACTTCGTTTACTAACGATTACGGTTTGTGCTTTTTCAACATTCAATACCGGCATTCCGAAAATCGGACTATTCGGATTGGTTTTGGCTGCCGGGTTTACAACGTCATTAGCTCCGACTACAAAAACGAGATCGGTATTTGCAAAATCATCATTGATTTCGTCCATTTCGATCAACTTATCATATGAGATATTGGCTTCAGCTAAGAGAACATTCATATGCCCTGGCATCCGACCGGCAACTGGGTGGATGGCGAAACGGACATCTACACCGTTCTTTTCACAAAGTTCACTCAATTCTCGAATGACGTGTTGTGCTTGAGCGACTGCCATTCCATATCCAGGAACAATGATCAGCGATGAAACTGAGTCAAAGATTTGCGCAGCTTCTTCCACGCCTACTTCTTTCACGACAATTTCAGAGCCATCATCTTGGGTTGCTCCGCCGGCAGAAGTTTGTCCAAACCCACCCAAGAGTACATTCACTAAAGAACGATTCATCGCTTTACACATAATTTGTGTTAGGATAATTCCTGAAGCTCCGACAAGTGCACCCGCAACAATTAAGACGTTATTGTTGAGAACAAATCCCGTCGCACAGGCTGCCATTCCAGAGTAAGAGTTTAATAGGGAGATGACAACTGGCATATCCGCGCCGCCGATAGGGATAACGATTAGGACACCTAATGCCAATGCCAACAGTCCCAATATGATCATGTAAGTTGGATTTGAAAAGTCTGTCAATGCAAAAAAGGTGATACCAACCGACAGTATGAGTAGAATGAGGTTGATGAGATGTTGACCGGTGAAAACGATTGCCCTTCCCGATATCTTCCCACTAAGTTTCATAAAGGCAATTAGCGACCCAGTGAACGTGATTCCTCCGATTAGGATACTCAAAGCTACACTAATGCCTGTGATTAAGTCGACATCGAGACCTCGCTCTTGCGTGTTTAACCAGAAGTCTGACAAGGCTATTGACAAGGAGGCCAGACCTCCGAAGCCGTTGAACATAGCTACCATTTCAGGTATTTTCGTCATTTGCACTTTGAATGCAATCACCAACCCGATCGCTGAACCAATGATTACACAAATAAGAATATCGATCAGACTGATTGCTTCCACTTGGATGACAGTCGCAAAAATTGCGATGAACATGCCGATTGAGGATACAAAATTCCCTTTACGGGCAGTTTTGGTACGACCTAGCATTTTGATGCCAGCTATAAACAATATAGAGGCGACTAAATATGATAATTGTATAATGATGTCCATTTTCTATCCTTATTTTTTCTTGAACATTTTAAGCATCCTATCCGTAACCGCATAGCCTCCAACTACATTAATGGTTGCCAAAATCAATGCAGCCATTCCAAGCCATTTGCTCATCGAAAGATAGCCTAGTTCGTTGCAAGCTATAATTGCCCCGACGATCGTGATTCCGGAGATCGCATTGGATCCGGACATTAAAGGTGTGTGAAGGGTAGGTGGAACCTTATTTATTAGCTCAAAGCCTAGATAACTGGCTAGTATTAATATGTACAATAGAACTATAAAACTATCAGCAGACATAATTAATGATTTTAGAATTATTTAGATAAAATAGATTTAGTGAACTCGTGGACCAATTCCCCTTGATGAGTAATCAGTGATCCTTTAGTGATCTCTTCGTCCATTTCCCATTTGAAGCCGTCATTGGTAGCCAAATGAAGGAGAAGAGCACTTAGGTTAGTAGCATATAACTGACTAGCATTAATAGGTAATAGAGACGGAATATTAGATTCCCCGATGATGATGACATCGTGTTTTTCAACCGTCTTGTTATACTCTGAGATTTCGCAGTTACCACCAGATTCAACAGCCATATCTACAATGACAGAACCGGGTTTCATAGATTTGACCATTTCCTCTGTGACGAGGATCGGCGACTTTTTGCCCATTACCAGAGCCGTTGTAACAACAAGGTCAGCGTCTCTGATTTTGTCTTTAATTAGCTGTTGTTGTTTCGCTAAGAACTCCTGTGAAACCTCTTTAGCATAACCGCCTTCCGTTTTTACCTCTTCATCAGTTTCAACAATAAGGAAGCGGCCACCTAATGATTCCACTTGCTCTTTGGTCTCAGGTCTTACATCAGATACTTCCACGATTGCACCTAGACGTTTGGCGGTGGCTATAGCCTGTAAGCCGGCTACACCAGCCCCGAAAATTAGAACTTTCGCAGGTGTAATGGTGCCTGCGGCAGTCATCATCAAGGGGAAAATCTTACCCAAGGCGTTTGCTCCCATAATTACAGCTTTATAGCCAGCTAAATTGGCTTGCGAGCTTAACGCATCCATCTTTTGCGCCCGAGATATGCGGGGCACTGCATCCATGGCAAACGAAGTAATTTGGCGCGAATTTAGGATGTCGAGCAGTTCTGGTTGTGTATAAGGATATAGAAGTGAGATAACGACGGATTGGCTTTTAAACTGGGATGCTTCTTCCTGTGTTGGCGCATTCACCTTTAGGATGACATCTGCGTTGTAAATTTCTGCCTTCTGGACGATATTAGCGCCCATTCGCTTATAATCATCGTCACTAAAGTTAGAACCTAAGCCAGCTCCACTTTCTATTTCGACCTGAAATTCTTTTTTGACAAGAAGTTTAACAACCTCTGGACTGAGCGCTACGCGCCGTTCATGTTCTTTGGTTTCTTTGAGTACCCCTAGGATCATTATTCTTTTGGATTATAAAAATTTTAACCAACAAGTCAATTGCATCTAAAATGTTGCAACTGGCAAATATAGAATATTAATTAGTATTTTTAAATCAAAAGGCAATAATAAATGAAATAATAATCATTTATTGGCTTTTTTAATATGAAATTGATATTAAAATGAATCTTCTTATTGTTGATTTACAACCCAGGTCGTTTTATGTATTACCTATTTCTGCCCAAAATCTAAGTCTTGGAAGTCGAAACTAAAGTCGGTTAACGGTGAGATAGCCTCCATTGTAAAGCCATTTGCCCGTCCCTCTTGATCCAGATTAAACATTACAAAAGCGTCTGCATCGAGTGTCCTATCGTTCCACTTAACGATAAAGGTATTCCCTTTATAAAAATACATTGGTCCTTGTAATTTCGGAGATTTATGGGCTCTGAAATATAGCTGATCGCCTTTTTTTTCAATAGTGACGTCTCCAAACCACGGATCTGTAAAGGTTCCGGTGAATGTTTCTTTTTTTACAGTAACGCTGTTGTCGGCTGAGTTGATCTTATCCCATAATGCGTCTGTAATTTGGGTAGCGCGTTTCTGCGATGCAAGTCGCATTTCATTGTATTGACCGATCCAGTCATTGGCTGCTTTCCCGAAATAAGCATCTTTGATACTATTCGAAATAGAATTAAATGCATAACCCGATTGTTGATTGGTTAATACAATAATGCCTAAGTCTAATTCAGGAATCATCGTAACCTGTGTTACGATGCCAGCCAGACCACCGGTATGCATCACCTGAAAATAGCCGTCAACCATTCTTAGGTTCCAACCTAACCCATAGGCCATAAATGGGTTTCCGCTATAGGGCGAACGACCGCGGATAAGAGTTTGCGGCGTCCAAGTTTCCTTATGTACAGCCTCGGAGAATAAACTGTCTCGTAGGTTTGTACCATACTTACCATGATTTAACTGGGCGATGACCCACTTACTCATATCGGTGATATTGGAGTACATACCTCCCGCAGCATTTGCAACCTCTGAGAAGCTTAGGCCGACGGTTTGTAATTCTCCGTTAACCGGTGCATGACCGTCAATAATATTCGATCTGTCTTCCAAACGATACCATGACATGGCTGTCTGCGACATGCCCAAGGGCTCAATGAAGTGCTTAACCACAAAATCCTCATAGTTCATCCCCGAAGCTCGAGCCACCACTTCACCCGCAACGATATAAAGTAAGTTGTCATAATCGTATTTAGACCTGAAGGATGAGACAGGCTTCAAATATCGGAGATTGTGAATTAGCTCACTCTTCGTTGTGGAATTTGAATCTGGCCAGATCATCAAATCACCGGCTCCCAAACCCAGCCCGCTGCGATGCGTAAGTAGATCTCGCACAGTAAATTCACGGGTTACATACGCATCATAGAGTTTAAATTCTGGGATAATATCGGTCACTTTTGTATCCCATTCTATCTTTCCTTGGTCGACCAATATGCCAAGAGAAGCTGCTGTAAAAGCTTTCGTGTTCGAAGCCACGCCAAAAAGTGTGTTTTCATCTACTTTTTCATTGGTTTTGATCGAGCGCACCCCATATCCCTTTGCGTGAACCGATTTGCCGTCTTTAATCACTCCAACAGCAATTCCCGGCACATTGAAGGTTTGCAGTGTTTTCTCCGCAATGCTATCAATTTGCGTTTCTGACAGTTGAGCACTTGCAGATGTTGTAAAAAAGAATACGCTTATACACGTCAAAGCGATAGAGTAAAGATATAAACTGTTTCTCATGGGAGTTGAATATTTCTATTGTTAGATCAGGTTAGTTGTTTGTGTGATGAATACAACATAAAGGTATAAATATTCCACAAATATATTTTACGATTCGTTTTGATATTTCTCATAAAGAAGTATCTTTGCATTCCGAAAAACGGATAACGTTTGTAAGGAAACATTTATTGGCCCGTTCGTCTAGGGGTTAGGACGCCAGATTTTCATTCTGGAAACAGGGGTTCGATTCCCCTACGGGCTACCGAGAAGCTCCAAAGAGAGCCGAGAAGATTAAAAAACCGCCTTTAAATATATTTAAAGGCGGTTTTCATTTTGTAGGGTTCGTCGAAATTCACCCAAATTCGGTCTCTCAGAAAATAACTGTTGACTCGAACAATTTCATTTTCATCACTTCCCAATTGTGTTTCCCAACGAGTTTCTTCCGCTGAATATCGCCCCAGATAACGGGCGGACCCTTTACGTAAACTTTTCTGAAATTCGATTAAAGGCTCGCCTTCTATAAATAAATACTGCCTCCTGTCTTTGTTTCTAATGGTTTCTGCAATTTTCGCTTCGAGTAATTTACCTGACGCTCGATTGCCATTGATTGTAAGGTAGTAAGTACGTTTTTCCTTTTCTAATCTTACAGGGAGAGAGCCCGATATAATGGGGCTTTCTTGTTTAAACGGAGAAATGCCAGCGCCGTAACCGGGGTTGCACCTTATAATTTCGCCATTCTTTTCTGTAATAAGCAGGTACCCTAGCGAATCGACTTTGACTTCTTGTACAGGTTCTGCTTCACATTTTGAAATAATGCTTTTCATTTTTGGCCCTGGTTCTAAGTCTGGCAATTCAAGTGAAGAACCCTGTGAAGTCCACAGCAGATTTCCGGAAATACCTTTTATGGTCACCGGTTTATTGAAATACCGGCTATGCATGGTTCCATCATCCAACAAATAAAGTATCCGCCCGGATGAAAACCTTGTTTTATCAATTCTCTCGGAAATTAAAATACCGTCTTTTAATGATTTGGCGTAATTTATTGTGATGTTTGCGCGTTTGGCGGTAGATTTCAAAAACCACTGAGACGGAAAAAACATAGCCCAAACCATCAAACAGGCACAGAAACCCCAAATGACAATTCCAATGATTACCGCTCTCATTTGATTAGAGGTTAATCACTCCATATTTTAAATGTCGGGTTGTTGTGCGGCACACCGTGGTATCCACCGATAAGGTCGTTTGCATTATGGTGCAGCTGCCATACCGCGACTAAGCCTGCCGCCGGTTTGGTTATGTTTTTAAGCATATCGGCTTTGATGGCGTTCTGCGTCCGTGCGATATTCCATAACCGAAGCTCCGTCATCCCGGTATGGGCCGGTACGTTTTTAGCCAGAAAAAGCGGTTCGGCACTTGGTATAAGTACCGAACCGCTTTCTGCAAACTCACCAACCCGTTTCCCATTGATGTAGTGTTTCCTCGTTCTGCCATCTGATGTTACTGCCCAATGCACCCATTGCTGGATAGGGACATGACCTGCCCGCTGTTCGCCCTCCTCATACCCCATATAGGAATACAACACCGGCTCACCATCCTGTTCACGGACACCAACAACATAACCTCCCTGCTTATACTCCGGCTTTTTTGTGATAAGTACATTGCCCGCCGCTGCATTATCAAGGCGCACCCACCCTTCCAGAGTGATGCCCGCCTCGGGATTCAATGCCGGGCGATGTGGGATCTCTACGTAGCTTCCATAACCCGTCAGCATATAGCGGGTGTATGGGCGATCTGCCGCTTCTTCCGAAGATGCATCATCTTTATTGCAGCTGCCCACAAGCACACTTATCAGCAGTATCCGGATTATGCTCTTACTATAAAATATCCAAGTATTTGGCATATCGTTTTTATTGAGAAACGCTTAGGAAGAAACGTTACTTTTTAATATTATAGAAGCTCTTAACAGCGCCATAATCATTAAAATCCAAATACCTTGCCGCGGCTGATGCCTCTACCCCTCCCGGAATCAGTACGTATCGATAAGAGGAAATACTGTTGACATTGGAACGGATGATAATCTTGCCGACCTCCATATCCACTTTAACCCATTTGGAACCGTTGGTATAAGGTAGTTTGGTATAGTTCGTCGTGGATGGGGGAAGCCCTATCACTGTTCGTTCATAAACCGCTATCTCCCCTTTATTCAGTATATCCGCTGTTAGTTTAGGCGCATTGATCGTACCCGAATATACGCCGCCACTGTTCGTGAATGTTATGGAAGACCAGTCTGAATAAATAACATTCGCAGTCCCTGTGTTCCCTTTATCTCCTTTATCTCCTTTATCTCCCTTATCGCCGTCATCGCCCCTATCTCCTTTCTCTCCTTGTTCCCCTTTAGGGCCTTGCGGCCCGGTGTCCCCTTTTTTACAGCTTAGCTGCATTGTGGTCATCCCGATGACCGCAACAGCCAAAAAAATCGTTTTTAATACGTTAATCTGTTTCATAATCTCTGTTTTTGATGATTAAAACCGTGCATTTATTTGCTGTCCGGTTATTTCTCTCGTGTTATTTTCCGTATTGCCATCGTCGTTATGCGGGTTTCCATCGATATACAAGTCCGGATCAAAACCAATCCGCACCCTAAAGCTCGGTGGAAATTCTTGCGATGCACGCCATCCCTGGTGTGTGTAGCGCAGCGCGATGGTCTCTCCCGCATCCAGATCTTTAAACCTTTCGCTTTCCAGTGTAACAGATTGCCCACCCGGCGGTATTTGGGTCAGGCTGATCGCTTGCTGCCCATCGTTGGATCGGTAGTCATCGCCTACATTTTTTATGATCGCCGTGAACGTGATGTTCCCTTCAAACTGGGCTGTTTTCTCTATCGTAAAATCAAAAGATTCTACCGCCAGATCAATATGGGGCTTGATGTCGGTTTCTTCGTCATCGCATCCCCAAAGGAAAAACAGCGTGCATAAGGGTAATAGAAGTGATTTTTTCATGTTATTTTTATTTTATGTAAATTGTTTCATCTCTGCATCGGCTATTTCATAACCGACCTATATTCAATTCGATACTCTTCTTTACTGCCCGGGTATTCATATATATACGATACCAGATATCCTTTTTCATTATAGGTATTCTGAAATTTCCCCTCGGTCACAAATTCACCGTCAGGTTTAAATACCTTTCGGCTCAACAGCTGATTCTTTGCTATCGGCACATCAGCATACCCGGGAATATTAGATTCGATCATAAATTCGTAGGAAATACCTTTATCGTATTCATAAAGTTCGTAGGTGTTTTGCTGAGGATGGCTAGATACCTCACGCTCTTTTTTTACGATGTTTCCCGATTCCGAGAAAGTAAATGTACTGGTGTGGCCGATGGTTTCTAAGTCATCGGAATACAAGAGGTCCTGAATTACGTTTGCTTTGGGGTATTTCCAGGCTCGTTTACCATAGGTAGGCTCATCACCATTGGTAAATTCATACGTTGTCTCGTGCAAGACCTTCCTGCCGTCCTCATAGGTCATTGTATTCGTAGCCACATAATTGCCAAAATCCATCACGACTTTTTTCACCTTCCCATTTTCATCCAGTTGAATCGTGCGTCTGGATTTAATCTCGCCGTTATCCCGGTAATGATCTATCTGGTTAATACGGTACTGTGTATCATAAAAGATATCGAGGAACAGCTTGCCGTCTTTGTACACTTTTTCCAGCAGGACAATCTCTTCTTTGGGCATGTTATTGTTCTTTTTGGTGCAGGCTCCAACGAGTACAATGATATAAAGAGCTGGTAATAGATTTATTATTTTACGCATAACATCCGGTTTTATTTCACCTATGTCCCTTTTTTTAAATGGGCGGTATCTCCTCCTATTTTCAACTCCAACGTCGTTTCATTAAGCAAGAGGATATCTATGGCGCTGGTAACGCCGTCCGGTGCGGTAACGATCAGTTTCTTTCCATTATCTGCCAACAGGTAGTCTCCGAGTTGCATATACCGCTTGCATTCATCTCCATCGAGGTGAAAACTGATAGACGTTATCTGTTTTTCATCGTCAAACTTATAATGCGAATCTTTCTCGCAGTCGTTTGCAGGCTCATGCACGCTCTCATCAGCTTTTGTTATTTTTACGATATACCATTTCCCGATAATCAGCTCCTCCGGCGTTGGCTGCGGAGCCGACCTGTCCTTGCTGCAAGAAACAGCCCACGTACAAAATGCCAGTAAAAGCAATGGCAGGCATACGTTAAAAGTCATTTTTTTCATGTTCATCATGATTTAGTTTTATTCAATTAATGTTTTTGTGACGAAAACGGAAGAAGCCCCGGAACCGGATGAACCCTCCTCTTTTCCCAGCGTGACGACCTTGCCGTTTTTCCAGTATGTCGCGATGTCGTAGATATCTCCCTCTTCATACCCGGCTACGTAAATATCGGTCTGGTATTGCGGTTCGGGTGTTTCGCTTTTTTTGCACGATGCCGCAAAAACAACTAATAATGCGCCTAATAATAAGTTTATCGTTTTTCTCATAGCCTGTTGTCTTTATCTTCCTTATTTCAGCACCCGCTGCTCATAGGTGATATCCCAAGCCTGCTGTGCCGTTCCCGTCCCCTTTTCCATCATCTCCACCCGGATGATGTTTCCCTGACCGTCGGTTTTGTTCCGCGCCTCGTACTCGGTTCCGCGCATGGTAATTGTGGCAATTTCATATCGGGATATCTTCAAGCTGTAAAACGCCAGTGCGCTCAACTCTCCCATAAACCAGACGGGCTGAATGTATAGATGCTTGTGTATACCGGGCTTATCGGTGTAGGTATAGTGTCCCCGGGTCGCATCATCGTAGACCAGTTGCTGCCTGTCGTCCATCCTGAACCTGATACTCCCATCCATTGCCTGATACGTCCCGTCCGCAAAGGTGACCGGAAAGGTTCGCTCCGGATCGGTGTCATTCGGGGGTACGATTATTTTGGTAAGGATGTTTCCCTCGTATTCAAATGTGCCATATAGTCTATCATCCCACCACGCCCGTATGATACGCCCGACATCGTCGTAATCGTATCGGATGCGCATGTCGTCTGATGCGAACTTTATATGCTCTTCCACCAACCGGTTCCGGTCGTCATACTGCAGCTCGAATTTCATTTCGGACTCTCCCTGTCCCGATTTTATGGTCTTCACAAAGTAGCCCATGGCCGGTTCGCTGTCTTTATTCTTGCTGCAAGAAAAACTCAACAGGCAGGCAGCCAGTATCATGTAAATCTGTTTCATTCTAATCGTTTTTATAACCCGCCATTAAACGACCCGTTCAGCTTCAGCAGCGTTCTGTCCAGACCTTTTGCTGTAACCGAGAACGTCCCTTTAACCGCTTTACCTAAACCCGGGAGATCACTGCCTCCGATAGCTTCAATAGTAATCGTACCCTGGCTTGATTCCGCTTCCGGAGAAACCTCCCCTCCCTTCATGCCGGTTCGCGAATCGGAGTAAACAAAAAGGCCATCCTCTTTTACAATGTCGTAGGTGTCGGGGCCCACCACATTCGGTACCGTGATAACGAGCGATTGCATCTTGCCACTTTCCATATCGGTCACGACATTCGCTACGATGCCTACGGTATTTTTCCGTACATCGCCACCCGGCCCGCTAATATCCTGTGTGCTGATTCGGGCATGTGCTCTCCCGGCAGTCTCCGCTACAGAGCCTCTCACATCCATCAATACTTCCGTACCGCTTTTTAGGGTCACGTAGACAGTAGGGTCTTTTTGTTCACTGCCTTTACTACAAGCAGCTCCGATGAGTATAAAAGAGCTGCAAACGATCGAAAAGATATAATGTTGATATTTTCTCATGGGATTGATTTTATTCTGTGTTTAATCCGCTACATAGAGCGTAATCAACACCGCTTCCGAAACTTGATCCTCCGGTGACCCCACGTCTATAGTATACCCTTTGGTCAGATTGAGGTAAATAGCGCTTGGTATGAATCCGCTTCCCGCTTCGCTACGCTTCCAGCCGCTACCGGAAGTATAATCGTCGTAGAAATCGATCAGTTCTGAGTGTCGGTCGGCGGTGTACTTCACCGTCCGGTGCCCGGATTTGCCGTCCCATTTATCGGTAATGACTTCACCTCCTTCGGGATACGGAATCGGAAACTCCCCGGTTTTGATGTCCTCTTTCTTGTCGGAGCAGGACGTCACCCCCCCGGAGACAAACACCAGGGCTATCAGAAAGAGCGTAACAAAAGGTCTTCTGTTCTTCATGTTTTTCAGTTTTGAACCAGCAATGAATCGCCCCTTGCGTTCTGAAAACACAACGGGATCTGTACGTATGATGGACCTATTTACCGGCAGGCAGAAACGCACGGCCGATAAAAGACCTCAAACGGTAACGCAAAAATAGATAGGTTAAAAGTGGGGTTATTGTAAAAATTCCCGGAAAATGTTAAATTTCTAAGGTCAATCCTTTAGCAAGATGGGCATTGGCGAGGTGTATTTTGGAAGGCGAATAGCCAAAAAAGGTTTTAAAATCGTGGATAAAATGCGCCTGGTCAAAAAAATTGTAGCGATGAACCAGCGCACTCCAATCGATATGGCTATTGTTCAAAATAAAACGGTAAACTGCAATAAACCGGATAATCCGGCAGTAGTGTTTGGGTGAGATGCCTATCATTTGCTTAAAATGGTCTTCCAGATTGGTTTGGCTCATATTTACTTCAAGGCACAGGTCAGCAATACGTATGTTGCCATATCGCAACTGTATAAGATTGCAGGCATAGTCAATGTTCTGTGCATAGCGGGAGGGCTCTTTTTTTGGCAGCTGTTCCAATAGCCAGCGCTCTATTGAAGATATCGCTTTTCTTTCGCACGACATGTTTTCTTCTAATTTCTCTTTTAATGTACCCGACCCGGAAATAACATCTTCTATAGGGATAATCTGATTAATCAATTCCGGTTGCGAAATACCAAACAATTGGGAAGCTCCGTTGGTAGTAAAGGAAACCACAATCATTTTGATGAATGCCTGTAATGGGATGAGTGATATGTATTTACTTATATAACCATGATAACTTAGGTTGAAATTATAATCACTGCCACTGTCCGGTTTGAATACTGCCTGTGGGTTTAATGTGAATGCGATGGTATTGTAACCTATTGGATGAATATCGAGGGGGTCAGAAGACGAACAATCCAACGCAATGTAATAATAGCCTTCTACATAAGGCTTTAACATTGGATGTGGATGTGTAAACGAAACCTGCATTTTGATTGATATTTGCTGTAAATATACTATATATAAATCAATCACTGTTTGGATGTGCCGGACGGACGAAGGCGCAATGGCGATTCCCCTCATTTGTGGCCTGCGAACCCCCACCCCTCTTGGCTATGGCAGTTCTCGCTTTGGGCTGTTTACAGTGAACTTCGTTCGTTTCTTGCAGGGCTTTTCCTTTCTTTAGCCAGTCCACACTGTACGATAGCATTTTTTTTCATCTGTAAAGTGTAAATTTGTATCATGGCAGAATCTCAAAGCACAGAGTACAAAAGTATATGGAGAGACGAATACCTTAAATGGATTTGCGGTTTTGCGAATGCTAATGGCGGTACTATCTTTATCGGTAAAGACGATAGAGGAAAGGTCTTGGGTATCACTGACGCTAAAAAATTGCTGGAAGAAATTCCAAACAAAGTACGTGATGTTTTGGGCATTTTGGTTGATGTGAATTTGTACGAAACCAAAGAGGGCGACTATCTGGAAATCATTGTTGAACCTTATCCAAACGCAGTAAATTACAAAGGACAATATCATTAACGAAGCGGTAGCACCAAACAGGAACTGAAAGGTGTGGCATTGGATAAATTTCTCTTGCAGAAAAAGGGGAAGCATTGGGATGGCGCGCCAATTCCTAACGTTCTGGCAGAAGATTTAAAGCAGGAAACGTTTGAGCTTTTCAAAAAACGGGGTATCAGAAGCCAACGGCTTTCAGAAGAAAGTTTGACCGATACAAATGAACAACTTCTTGAAAATTTAAAATTGAAAGAGGGCAAATATTTGAAAAGAGCAGCTTTGCTATACGTTATGCCTTGGGGGAAGAGCAGAAACTGTATGCGTTTCTTGGTGTTGTAGTCGGCAGAAACCCACTTTAAAGGTAACTTTTATTTTTTTGGCAGTTCAGCAATCATTTTACCCTTTAGGCTTTCTTCTACCAGATACCCGATGAATTTTGCAAAGGGTTCAATGTTTTGTTCGACGCTGGCCTGTTCGAGCGCTTGCATATATTCGTCCCGCCCTTCTACTGGAATGACCGTCCATCGATATCCACCCGATGCAAGCATAGCATTCATTAGGAAACGTCCCATCCTTCCATTGCCGTCCATATATGGGTGAATGAATACAAATATGAAATGTCCCAAAACAGCCCTAACAGAAGCCTCGGGTTCTTCTACCAACAATTCGAACAATATCGGTATGGCATCACGCATGGCGTCTACATTCAAAGGAACGTGTTTGGAGTTAGCGATGTAGACCTGGTTGTTGCGATATCCGGCCAGGTCAGCAGCCTTCAATAAACCAGCTGTTACGCTCGGATCAAAAAGTTGTCGATACCATCTGGAATGATCGATATCGACCTGCGTTCCGGAATTTGTACCATTCAATATCGCGGCGATACTTTCTTTGACGGACTGGAAAGCCTGATAGTAACCTCTCGCGGCCATCGCATCACGCTGTTTACGATCCTCTTCACTCTCTTTGGTATCCCATTTTCCCGAGCTTACTTTTTCGATCATCTCTGGTGTTACACGATAGCGCTCTATGGAAAGGGAGTGGTAAGCATCAGTGACGTAAATATCATCAATCTCCTTTAGGAAATCTTCTTTCTTTTCTGGTATCCCAGGTGAAGCAGGGAAGTTCTGTATGATCACTTCTCGCATCTGTTCCCACATCAATCGGATTCGGGTGGCGTATGGAGATCGTTCTCGGGCGGGTAATTTCAGATCGATTTTACTTTTGAAAGGATCTTTTTCGCGGATATCATAATCGGCCTGTTTAAAGGTATCTATAATCTGATCAGCAATTCTTTCCCTGTTGATATTTCGAAAGGCCCCGGCCAGTCGTCCTGCCAGCGTAGTATGACCGTTTTCGAGCAGCGTGGGTAGGAGTTCAGACGCATCCCTTATTAAGGACAACGCAGTACGCGCATCGATAGCATTTCTGGTATAGATGGTCGCAGCACTATAAATGAGAGCAGACTGTAGATCGTACATTCGTATCCCGTTATCGATTATGATGAGCTGATCCGCGGGCGGTAGTTCTCCCCGTAGATTGAAAAGAGATGTATTGTACGGCAATGCAGTAGGATGGTTATTCCCGTGCGGAGAACGGATAAGTAACTGCTGGGGTACAGACTGATTACCTGCATGGAGCAATAAAGACTGATCGGCAGAGAGGCACCAGTCATCGCCATATCTATGTTTTAGGAATACAGCGATAAAATCCCAATATGAGCTATACCAGGCTGTGGTTTCGCCATCCCGCGCCGCTGGATCGGTAGCTATATACCACCCTTTGGCTACTTCTCTGATAAATCCATTCCTGATCAGGATCTCACGGTACTTACGATTAGGAATATCTTCTGTATGAATACCTATCATTCCTTTTTCCTGCAATTGCTTTAGAAACTTTAGGGCTTCTACAAATCTTTCTCGTGGTGTTGCCATATCGTTATTCGTTTATCAAACACTGATGTGCTTGTGTTAGCAAACTCTGTTGTGGTAAATTTAGTAAATATTGTTGTGGTATTTATATTAAATTGTGTTGTGGTGTTTTTATTAAACCATGATCGACGTTTCAGTTGGAAATAGTATGATGAAAATGAAATCTCCATCACGTTTAGATGTTTTAAAAAGCTTTTAGCGTAAGGTTCGCAGCACCTGCTTCTATTTTTCCATATTGCGCACGGTCTAGTTTGTGCTCGTAGGCAAACGAACAAGAAGCATCAAAGATTGAATGATATATCCAACAGAACAGCAACTTACGAATTAACGGAGTTGAGGCCTTCTCGTTTCTGCCCTAAAACTAAAGTAGCTACCCGTCTGTTCTATATCTGAATTGTAGTTAAAAATCAATCGAAACTATGAATGAGATAAAATTTTTCTTGCTTGGTATTATAAGTTTATGTTTCATTAGTTGTCAGCAACCTCCGAGGGAAACATCAACCGAAGATGAAACAGCAGACAGTTCATTGACCTTCCCGCAAGATAATGTGATTACCGCAGATACAGTGGACATACCCGCAGGCGCTCAGGACGCACAGCCATCGTCAAACGATGGAGTCCCCGATTCGACTTCCTTTGCCATTCGTGAAGGAACTCATTACTTGACCCTGCAATGGATAAGTTGGGATGAATTGGGTGAAGCGGAGATTGAGTACCTCGGAGACAATAAATATAGCATTGTGGGTGAACAACGAAACCCTGACAATAATGACTATTTGAAAATTAATGGAACACTGGAACCTATATCTGATAAGAAATTGATATTCGAAGGAATCGTCGAATCTCAAATCGAACATCTAAATCAAGGTGAACCTTGTTTGAAAGAAGGACCCATAATTTTTGAATCTACGAAGAACCGAGAATATTGGCGCATGCAGGATATGGAAAATTGTGAAGGAGGTATGGTTGTCGATTATGTGGATATTTATTTTTAGTGTCAGTCTCTTCAAAAATTTGAGATCGTTGTTTCCATTTTTTTGTATGAACTTTGACTATATGGGCAGAGCTTCGCCTTTTCTTGTTTTTGTTAACTATCTAAACTAATTAATCATGCCCAACATCAGTGACTTTGCCCTATGTGACATTCAATGATCTAGCCTCAAAAATCATCTTTATATTTGCTCCGATACTTAGCCACCCACAATGCATATTCACGGTCGCTGGTGTAATACTTAATCAATGCTTCTCTTGCAGTAATACCTTTCTTGGCCTCTAGTAATATCCAATCGGCGTTGATGTTACTCACTAATCCGTTGCTCCCCGCTTTACTAGTACCAGGACGTAATTGGGAACCGGAAGTCAGACCCATAATTTTATTTTCAGCACCGAGTACGGCATAAGTCGGAAAGGAGGTGACGCCAAATTCCTTCCCTGTAGATACATGGGTGCGTTCGAGAAACAGATTTTGCCCGGCAACTTCATTTGCAGCGAGATAGTTTGTCCATCGGTCAAAATCATCCTCTATGGCAATATTTACAAAAACCACATTGGTATCAGCTTTAAACCTGGTCTGTAATGCTGCACTGGACGGATGCTGCTCAATACAAGGGACGCAACGAGTGTACCAGAAATCAAGGAAAACGACCTTCGAAGCATATTCGTTTAAATGTCGTTCATTCCCTTTTTCATCAAGAAGCACTATGTCCGGAAAGAATTTTCCTGATTGAGCGTCGATTTCGTCGAGTTTACTTTTATTTGCAGATATAGTTCTGTTTCTATTTGCTTGATTGCGTTTATGGTTATGAACTTGTAAAGCCAGGTACGCCAAGATAATTAGTGAAAAAATTACCAAAACTCCCTTAAGTAGTTTCTTTTTCATACGGTATATAATTAGGTTTTGTTAAATATAGAAAATTAATGCGAATTTTTTAAAGTGTATATTTGTTTTCCCTGATATGGCTTAAATGGTTGTATTAAACTTATGATAAACTATTTAATTTCCAAACTAAATTTCTTACAGCTATCAGATAAATCAAACTTATGAATTGCAAGCAACATGATATTATTTGTAATATAAAGGGGGCAGGAGGATCCCAAATTACGGAGTCGATTTCAAACATTTTTAAAGAAACTGTTAAGGACTCGTACAGGACTTGTCCTACATGCTTCCGAATGGAACGGCTTATGCTCCCCTTGTCCTCATATTCAAAGGGGGTGTTTCAACAAGGTATCAAAGAGGGCATATACGAATCTCTGACTGTATATGTAAAACAAGTTAATATTCAAATCAGCTGTAATCTTAGATAGTTAAGGTCAGAACTACGTGACTTTTTAGGAAACTCGTGAATGTAATGTACACAGCAGGAATATTTATTTTTAATCTATGTGAATAATACTTTATCTTTCGAACTTCGTTTTCGATAAACCTGAAAAATAAAGGAAGCACACATGAATAAAATTTTAAGACTACTCTTTTTGATATCTTTTTTAGGGGCTCAGACCACGTTTGCACAAAGTGAATATGTCAATGTTTTCCTGGGTTCTTCCGGTGACCATGGACAACTTTCGCCGGCTGCATCCTCGCCCTTCAGTCAGCTCAGTATTCTGCCGCAAACCTATCCGACGCTTCATGTGGGCTATGAGCATTTGGCAAAAGAGGTCCTAGGATTTACACATAATAGGATGGAAGGTGTTGGTTGTCAGGGTAGCGGCGGCTTGATTATGGTGAAGCCTTTTTTAGGTGAAGCTGATGATAAAGAAAGATTATCTGAAACGAATGAGAATGCAGGTCCGGGTTTTTATGAGATTGACTTTGAAGAGGGTATCTCTGCGATGTTTTCGGTGAACGAAAATTTTGGTATCCACGAATATCATTTCCCTGATGGAGCAAAGGGGTTGTCAGTGAATTTACAGCACTCGCTTAATAATGCGTTCGTTGATAACGAATACAGGATCGAAGACGGAATGGTTCTAGGAAAGGTCCGTTCAAAATCGACTTGCCACGCGGGTACTTATACTATTTACTATGCGATCCAGGTGTCTGGGGATGTCGATTGGGGGCAAGACGGTAATTTTCTGACTGCGCATTTAGATGAGAAAGCGAATAAAGTTGAATTCCGCATTGCGTTTTCTTCGGTTGATATCAGCTACGCGAAACAGCGTCTGCTCGATAACGAAAAGCTAGATTATCAGGCATTAAAAAGAAAATCGGAGAAAAGGTGGAATGGCTTTCTGTCGAAAATTGAAGTGAAAGGCGATGAGGAACGAAAGGCCTTGTTTTATTCACTGTTGTATCGTACGCTTCAATCGCCTTTTTTGACATCAGAAGCTGACGGTAGCTATCGGGGAACCGACGGCGAGATACATCAAAGCAAAGGCAATCGCTATCACGGTTGGGCGATATGGGATAATTACAAAACGCAATTGCCACTTCTCGAACTGGTATACCCTTCTATGTATCAGGATGTCGTTTCTTCGATTTCCGATTTATATCGTTACGGGAAATACGATTTCGCTGGCCCACATGAACCGGCAAATACCGTTCGTACCGAACATGCAGCGGTGGTACTTTTAGATGCAAAAAAGAAAGGCTATGATATCCATTTCGACGCAATCAAAGATTCGTTGATTCGGGATACGGCGAGGTTCGATTTTTCGAAGCCGGATAAATATTTGGAAGCGGCTTATGATATGTGGGTGATGAGTGAGCTATTTGAGGGCGACGAATCACAACATTATTTGGAACGAGCGAAAACCTACCGTGAAGTATGGAATCGTGAATTTAAGGATTTGACAAAACGAGATGTAGATCGGATGTCAGCTAGAAATATGTATCAAGGTACCATCAGGCAATACCGTTGGAATGTCCCTTTTGATGTTCAAGGTTTGGTTGAACTCGCAGGTGGTAAAGATGCATTTACTGCTCAAGTGGACGACTTCTTTGATAATCATTATTTCAACAGGGCTAATGAGCCGGATCAACAGTCACCGACCATGTATTACGCGAGTAACAAACCTTGGCGCTATCAGTCGCTCGTTCAGGAGCTTGCGGTAGATACAGTTATTCAGTATTATTTTAACGATAATAGTCGTGGCATCAGCCCACATATCGACCGGATTTACAAGAATGAGCCAAAGGCTTTTGTAAGGACTATGGATGATGATGCCGGTGCGATGTCGGGTTGGTTTGTGATGACGGCCTTGGGTCTTCATCAGCCTCTGATTGGAGAGCCGGTATACTACCTCAATGTACCATTGTTCAAGGAGGTCAAATTGGACAATGAGGGAATGCCTTTAACTATTTCGGTTGTGAATTATTCGGTAGATAATCGCTACATTAAGAAGGTTACTCTGAACGGGGAGGAGCTAGGTCGGCTTTGGTTGCGAAAAGATGAGATTGCTGGCGGCGGAGAACTGGTGATCGAAGCTTCGGCTGAACCGACCCAATACGGTGCTGATAATATCTGGATTTCCTCGATCGACTGATGGAGAATCGCTGCTAGACTTGGTCTGGACTTGTAAAGTTCGCAGATGGATTTAGGATGCACCTATCCCGTATTAGTCCCGCATTTTAGGCTGAAAATGCGGATTTGATACCGGGGGACGCTATCTGTATTTTACCCGAAAGTAGACTGATATAATAAGATGGTAAAGCGAGAGGCTCTGCAAGGTAACTTGCAGAGCCTCTCGCTTTATAAAAAGTTGCTATCTGGACTTTTGAGATCTGTTCTATTTGATTTTCTGAATCAAGAAGACGATTTCCTTGTAGTGGTCTTTTTCGTATAAGATACCCACCTTCTTCTTGCTTACCAACACGATATCCGAATAGGCAGAATAGGCACCTTCGTAACCTTCTGGAGCTTTGGAGATAGTCTCATTGAAATACCAAGTCTTGCCCCCATCTTTTGAAAGCCGTAAGGTTAGGTTGTCACGATTGTTCTGATCAGCCGCGTTGATATGGGCCAGAATGAATTTCTTGCCTTTTTTCCACGAAAGTACGGATCCTTGATTAATTGGATCGGGTAGATTAGGGTCTGCGGTTGAGCTATCCCATGTTTGTCCGCCATCGGTCGAGATTGATATAATACGCAGTTTAGGTTCAAGGCCTTGGTTTCTTGATGACATATAAACCGTATTCTCATCGATCTGTGCGGCGGTCGACTCGTTGGTGCCGGGATAAGGAACGTTTTCACTTAATTTAAATGATTTACCATGATCGTCCGAATAATAACCATGTGCTACCCAGTCTTTATTTTGAGGTAGTGGATCTCCTGCACTGTGGTTGGCTGCAATATAGATTCGTCCTTTATTAGGTCCTGAAACAAACTGGAAACCGTGGCCTGGTGTATTGGCGTATGTGCGCCAATCTTCTTTGAAGTTATAGTCTGGATTGATCTGTGGTTGTTTCGGACGGTGGGCCTGCGTTGTGATGTTTACTGGCTCCGACCATGTTTGCCCATTATCTTCAGATGTGATATACCAGATTTCACGCAAACCGTCACCTTTTCGTACTTCTCCTTCGTGGTTATTACCGGTGTTATAAAAAAGGAAAATACGACCGTCGGGATAACTTGGATCAAGCAAATCTACCACTGGAGCAGCATTGCCCGCTTGAAGATTGTCATAGTCTGCGGCAACATGGAGTGGTCCCCAGGTTTTACCATGATCGGAACTGATTTTGTAAACAATATCGACGTTTCCATAGTCGCCGGCGTGATCAACTCGGCCTTCGGAGAAGGCAATTAGATCGCCGTTTTTGTTTTTGATAATCGCTGGAATACGATAGCTGGCATAGCCATCGTCTCCGGATTTGAAGACCGTTACTTCTTGAGCTTGAACCAGTAGGATGCTTGCAATGAGCGTAAATGTTAAAAGTAATTTTTTCATTATGTTTTTTTATTACGTATATGTTTTGTTTAATCGTGTTATGTCTGATTTATCATCTATATGGTACAAAGGTAAACATCCATTTAACAGGATTGCTCCAACTTTGTCCTCGAAAGTCAGCGACAGGTAATTTTATCAGTACTTCGTTCCAGCCTTTTTGTAGATGGATCATGGTAGGCTCTCTAAAAGAATAGCCTTCGTCGAGCAGTGGTATCTCTAAATTTCCCTCTATTCCTGGCTGTTCCCATTTTGGAGGTGGGATTACCTTGCCATTTACCCATAGGGTGCTTTTTCGGTCGTCCCATGTCCCAAGTTCTGGAGAGCTACTGGCATAGGATCTGGATAGGTTGTTGAAGCCAATCCAGAAAGGCCGGGAGCCTCCTTCGTCACTCCATATCCGGGTACGAGCATACCAAGTTGTATTTTCCTCTGGCTGTTCAATGATTCCCGGTATCACGTCTGCCCACCAATGCCGTAATATTACGGTGCCGCCTTCAACCGTTTTCGATACCTTGATTTCATCAGCATACGGATTCTCCTCAGGAATAAATGAGCGAGTCAGATCACCTTCATTTTGAAAAGGGCCAATCAATTCCCATTCTAGCCCAATCTGTTGGACATAGGGGAAAGGTTTATCGTGAAAGTATTGATCTTTATGAGCGAGCAATCGTCTTTCAAAATCCTTGAACTCCAGATAGTCAGTGGTGTTCTTCGGTTGGATATTCGCCACCCATCCGTCCTTGCCTCCGCCTCGCCAACTTCTTTCAGCAAAGGTTAGCATGCCCGGGTAGACTGCACTCTGATAGAACATGTCGATCGGATCCGTTATCGCACGGTCTGGCCAAGAACATAAGGTTGCACCCAGGAGATTTGCATGTTCATGGTCTTGCTGACCAATTTTCCGATGGAATATCGTTGTTACCGTCTCCAAGGGATCCATATGGTTGATGTAGAGGTGCTTGGAGTCGATAAATACCATTTCTCCTTCTTCTTTTACTTTTTCAGCGCCGCCCATCCACAACTGCCGGATTGTCTGGGGCATTAAATTGCTCCCCGGATCCCAGCCAACGGTTTTGTAACCCAGAGATTCAACATACTGGGTGATCTCAGGCATAAAGTTTTTGTTTGTGATTTTTACCTCATCACCACCGATATGTAGGTAAGGGAGACCAGAATAGGTCTCGGAGAATTCCTTTAATAATTCCTTGATGTATACAATCCCTGAATCTGACTGCATGCTGACGCCAAAGAAGCGCTCGAAGGCTGCGCTATGACCGGGCATATCGATCTCCGGAAGAAACAGTATATGTCTTTCTTTGCAATAGTCGATTAGTTCCTGAAATTCCTCTTCGGTGTAGTATTTACCTTCCCACCGGGTCATATTATCAGCTGCTGTCAGCCCTGGATATTTTTTGCTTGCCAGACGCCATGCTATATCTTCGGTAAAATGAAAATGAAGGACATTCATCTTATAGTGTGCCATGACATCGATCTGTTCTTTAAGCATATCTAAGGGCTGGTAGTTCCTTCCTACGTCTACCATAAATGCACGCCATGAGAAAGCTGGCTCGTCATTGATTTCAACAGTTCTAATTTGTTTGTTCTGAACATCAAATTGGCGCAGAGTTTGTAGGCCGTAAAAAATTCCTGCGGCAGAAGATGCCGTAATACGAATCCCGTTTTTATCGATGGTTAGATGGTAAGCTTCGGCAGATTGCCCGGCCACAGGTTTTTGTTCGACGGTCAATAGCATCAACGGAAGATCATCTGCTTTTTCCGAAACCGAGTTCACTTGCCAGTCGTCCAAAATTTCTTGTGCCAAACTATACTCGTTGTCCAGCAAAGAATTGTTTTTTTGTAGAATTATCCCTTTAGCTAGATCTAATGAAGCTTCTCCGAACTGCATGTCTATCGGCAAAGGGATGAGATGCTCCTGTGCTTTAACATCTAGTTGCGTACTGAAAAGAAAAAAAATGCCAATTAATAAATATTGAACTCTTTTGATATTCATCTTAATCATTTTTTAGAAAATCATTTAAAATAGACCAGCAGTACCATTCTTGTCGCGGCAAATGAAAGGGACCTTTAAACAAGTTGCCTTTGGCTGTTTGCGCAATCCTGCCATCCCGATGCAGATAGCCAAACCATTCACCATGTTCTTGATCATGAAAATGCTTATAAGCATAGTCATGAATCTGTTTATGCATACGGCGATATTTTTCATCTTTCGTAACCAGGTAAGCCAGTAATGTTGCGATGATGGCTTCATTTTGAGGCCACCAAAATTTCATGTCTTGCCAATATTCTTGAACTGGCTTGTTATAAACATCACGAAAATAGAGAATGCCGCCATATTCTTGATCCCATCCGCGTTTCCACATATAGTCAAGCATGCGACAACCAAGGTCTATTAGTTTTGGGTCATGATCCCGATAACGAGCCTCGTGCAGGATAAACCATGCGCCTTCGATAGCATGACCGGGATTGAGTGTTCTGCCGTCGATATGATCAATGATACTACCGTCGGGCGCCACCTGCTCCATTACACATTGGATATCATCCTTTACAAAATAGGTGTCAATTTCATCAATCCACAAACGGATAGCTTCATCGCAACGCGGGTCGCCGATGGTTTCACGTAACTGCTGTGCGGTGTTGATCATGATCATCGGCACGCCGATGCCTTTGCTTGGTCTGGTGTTTTCAAATTTAGGATCGATGGGGCGTTCGCCAGATGCATATTCAAGACAGGTGGTAAAAATGCTTCGGGACAGTTCCGCTGCTTCCTGATTGCCCGATGCTTTTGCGTAAGCAGCGAAAGCAATAACAGCGAAGGTCTCAGAGAAGAAGTAACGACGCATACGTATTGGCTTTCCCTGTTGGTCGACATGGAAATACATTTTTCCGTTTTCATCAAAACATTGAGTTTTTAAAAACTCATAACCTAGTTTTGCACCCTCCAGCCAGTCTTGGCGCGGCTCAACGGTATTATAGAGTGTGGATAAAAGCCAGCAAGCGCGTCCTTGGATCCAAACGGCTTTATCGGTATCGATAAGGCTGCCATCAGCGTCTCGCATGAGTAGATAGCCCCCGTTTACTGTGTCGTACGACCGAGGGAACCAAAAGGGGACGGTGTCTTCCAATAGTTGATGTTTATAAAAATCGCGAAGCGATTTGATATATTGAGTGTCCATAAAATAAATATCTAGTTGAGAGGTATGCGGAATGTGCTTGCGGGGAGTCCGGCTTGGTTGACTAAATTACCCTGACTAACAGAATCCCAGCCATAGACAAGGGTCTTTAGCCGAACATTTGGTAGTTCTATAACAACTTTATCATCCTGAATATCAGCTTTAGCAGAAATATGCTGTCCGTCGAGCGTCTGGAAGGCAAAGCCTTGGAGCTCTTGACCGTCGGTGCTTCGTAATCCTTCATTATGATCGAACAAAACTTCGAGACGGTCGTTTACGACACGATAGTCTTTGAATAAAGGACCGGAAAAGACAATGTCCCGCCCATATTGTTCATGAAGCGCCCAACGGGCCAAACGTTGTCCTACTTCTAACTTTTCTCGAGGGTGCACATCGTGGGGGTCACCGATATCACTCGTTACAGCCATGCCACTGTTGGGCACTTCCTGTAGTAGCCTCCGTTGTACGTCGCGGAAATACGGCCATGAAGGTCGTTCGATACTTGATAGCTGTACATAATAGAATGGGAAATCGTCATTCCATTGCTCTCGGATTTCCTCAACAAAATAAGGGAACAAGCGACTATAAAGTTCGACATTTTCAGCATCGCTTTCACCCTGATACCAAATCATTCCTCGCAAAGAAAATGGTGCTAGCGGTGCCAGCCCTGCTTCATAAATATAGGCCGGAGCATAAGGGTGTTGTTGGAAGGGAGAGTCCGTTAGCTCTAAATTCTTATTGGCGCGCATTCTGCACCAGCCCATCAAGTAATCGCTTAAGCGCCAAGGGTGAAGAGATTGAACGAAATCAGCATTCTTTTCAAGCGATAGGCGTGGCAACCATGCCAGTTGAGGTGATCCTCCTACTGAAAGATTGATAATGCCGATAGGAATATGCTGTTCTTCAGCAATATCGTTTGCAAAGGCATAGGCTACAGCTGAAAAGTCTAAGGCATTGTCCTTATTGTTTTGTGTCCACTCACCTTCAAAGAAGTCAAGCTCATTCGCCTTTTTAAGTGTCACTGAATCCCAAGCGACATTGTCTGTGCGTGCATAGGAGTCAAATTGCAGAAGGCGGATATTCTGTTGCTGGTCTGCCAGGTTTGCTAAGCTGTCTCCACGCAAAGCATTTTTTAAGGGGAACTCCATGTTTGATTGCCCTGCAGCCAGCCATACGTCGCCAACCAGCACATTGTCGAAATGGAGCTCTTCGTCGTCATTTTTGATGATCAAACTTTGAGGTTTCGGGTTTAAGCTTGGAGCAGGGAAACTTAGCTCCCAATGTCCGTCGACATCCACGGTAGCTTCCTTTTTTTGTTGGTTCCATGTTACCTCAACGCTTGTTCCAGCGTTAGCTGTTCCCCAGATTTGAAAGGGTTTGTCGCGTTGTACGACCATGTATTCACCGAAAACAGGCGGAAGTTTCAAACCGCCGAAGTCGCCCGTCAGGTGCTGTTGCACTGTTTTGGCAATTAAGGCCGCGCCGCCTTTGTTAGGGTGTAGGGTAGGGGCATCCGTGATCAGGTCTGGACGATTGTGAAGGGATGCGTATAAGTCGATAAGCGGTAGGCCGGTCGCTTCGGCTACCTGTTCAATGAGTTGCCGAACTGCATGATACCACGTAAAGGTGCTCGATGAGAAACGGGGATGGCCCGTAAATATCGGTGACAGGTTGCATATAAAAACCTCTAGGTCAGGATTGTTCGTCTTTAATGTGTCAATCAGCCATAGATAATCCGCTACAAACTCATCTCGGTAGTTCGGAAAGTTACGAGGATCCGTATCGTTGAGGCCGAGATGAATCACAGCGATGTCCGCTTGGAAGTCGATCACCTCTTTGAATTCTTGTGTTTTATCATAAGGGCGATGTCCATTTCTTAAAAGGGTCGCACCGCTGAGACCGAAGTTTTTTACCTTATATCCGTCGCCAAGCAAACGTTGTAGAACCGCTGGATAGGCCTGCGTGCTTGGTTCTTCAAGACCGAGGCCTTCGGTAACAGAGTCTCCAATAGTGGCAACTTTTATAGTTTCCTGGGCCCATGCGTGGCTCAAACTAATTAATGAGAATAAGAGAAAATATAATAAGCTGTTTCTTTTCATTCAATACGGGTTTTTAATCAACGTAGTCAATTACTTTAGGTCGTAGGGTAGCCAATTGCAAAATCAATGCTATTGCAACCACAACAGCTAACATAGCGAAGCCGCTGCCGAAATGACCTTCGTCTTTTAATGTACCTAAAACTTGTGTAACTCCAGCTCCGGCAAAAACTCCTACCATATTCATAAAACCATAGGCTGTGGCACGTAAGCGGTTTGGAACAAATTGACACAATATCGGCATGTTGTTCGCGTCGAATATACCGAAGCCGACACCGAATAGGACAGCTGCACCTACTACTGCGATAAAGGTATGTCCCATGCCCAGCAAGACAAGCGAAGGGATCGTTAGGAAAAGACCGATGGCACTTGTATAAACTCGTCCACGAACATTTTTTAATACCCAACGGTCACTTAATATGCCACCAATGATAACGCCCACAAAAGAAGAAGCGGCTATGGTAATGGTAGACAGCGGTCCTGCCTCTGCCATTGGAATATTTAAACTGTCGGCAAATAGGGTGGGAAGCCAATTTTTTGTTGCCCATCCTGGTAAACTTGGTGCCGCGAAGTAAAAAAGAATCACCCAGAACGCTACCATTGAAAACAAAGTAGACAATCCTTTTAAAAACGGCACCTTCCTTGTTGGTTGGCCTTCGTGGATAACAGCAGGTTCTTGTTTTTTCTCGTATAAAAGGAAGCTAAGAATTACTGCATAGATGATACCGGCGATACCAAACCAGTGAAATGCTGTATGCCAACCATGCGCGGCGGCAACCGTAGCACCGAAACCACCTAAAGCTTGGCCCATATAGAGTCCGGTCATGTGAATGCCGATGGCGAGCGAACGAGTTTTACCCGTATGATAATCAGCTATTAAGGCTAATCCGGCAGGGATATAGAGTGCTTCACTGACACCCATTATAGCGCGCAGAACCAACAGGTGATTATAGTTGTCTACCACTCCCATAGCATAGGTGACAGCCGACCATACGAAAAGACTGATGACGATAAGCCATTTCCGGTTAACTCTGTCTGCGATAGCACCGGCTACCGGGCTCATGAAGCCATAGATGTAAAGAAAGATGGCCATCAACATACCGAAGGCCTCTGCTGTTTGTAGTTCGACGATATCGACAAGCATGGCCTCTCGCATCGTGGAAAGCATTTGACGGTCCAAGTAATTGAGTAATGCGACCACCCATAGTAACGCTACGACTAGCCAGGGATAATATTTGCTGTTTTTTAGCATGAGTTGTTTTTTAGCTGATTGCGTTATTGGCTATGTCTTTACCGTATGATGAGTTGATTTGAACGATTCGAAATTTAACTTTTCAACGTCTCTTTTGAATTCAGAAAAGCGCACTTCACTCATATTGGAAACCGGTAGGCGAAATTCTCCGCAATCCATGTCGACTAGCTTCATGTAGGCCTTGCCAGTTGCAATACCACCGTATTTCCCTAACAAGGTAATCATGTCAATAGATTTTTGTTGCAAAGCATTTGCTTTGTCAAGATCACCTTTTTCAAAAGCAGCAATCAGATCGTGATAAAGCGGCGCAGCATAATTATAAGTACTTCCAACAGCGCCCTTGCTTCCCACAGCCAGTGACGAAAGCATATTTTCATCTCGTCCCCATAACATATCATACTTCCGGTTATTAAAGTTCAAACAGGAAAGGAAGTCCATAAAATCTTCATGTGTGTATTTAATTCCTTTGAAAGTCGGAATTAAGCCGTCAACTTCTCTCAGAAGGTCGATCATCGGGTAGTTACCTCCTGTGAGCACGGGAATATGATAATAGTAAAATGCAGTGTTCGGAGCAGCTGCGGCCACCTCTGCACAGCAAAGAGCGAGTTGTTTAGCGTTGGCTGGTTTAAAATAGAAAGGCGACGTGAAAGAAATAGCGTCTACACCGCTGTCTTCCGATAATCTAGCAAGTTCTTGACATTCTTTAATATTGGTGCCGCCAAGAAACATGATGAGCGCGAAATCATCGTCGTGTTTAGTTAGATCCGTCCATGCGTTCATGACCTTTACTTTCTCTTCGAACGTTAGCGATACTCCTTCACCCGTTGACCCACAGATAAAAGCACCAACGACGCCATTGTTTTTTAGAAATGAATAATAGGAAGAGATAGCGTCAAGATTTAATTCTCTTTGTTGATCGAACGGTGTAAAGGGGGCAGCTATTAAGCCTTCAATTTTTTTGTTTAGCATTTGTTAATTTTTTAAAAAATTAGCAGGAGAGAATACTTTCCCTCCTGCATGGTATAAATATCTATATTTTTTTTATTAAGTGCCGGCGTAACCAGGATTCTGGTCTCCTTCCAGAGTTGGATCTTCCGACATGGTATTTAAATCGATTGGCCAAAGTATTTTGTGACGTTGACTTTCGGTATTCTCTAGAACACCTACGAGAGGTAAATCTGTTCTGAAAACCAACGGTTGGCCGGAAGCATCCTGCATGCGTCTTAGGTCAAACCAGCGCTTACCTTCAGAAACAAATTCTTTTGTGCGTTCATAA
The DNA here is from genome assembly GCF_042159835.1 of Albibacterium profundi. NCBI lineage: Bacteria > Pseudomonadati > Bacteroidota > Sphingobacteriia > Sphingobacteriales > Sphingobacteriaceae > Albibacterium > Albibacterium profundi. The sequence continues at coordinate 1,647,057 of NZ_JBBVGT010000002.1, forward strand.
AATATGGCTATCTCATTCTCCTCGAAGCTTCCATTAACAAACTGTGGAGCATTACTACCGTAGGCTCTGTTTCTCACGGCCATGATTTCTGCGGTAGGATCTTCGCCCAGTTTATTTTTTATCTCGGCCAAAAGAAGGTAGGCGTCTGCCAAGCGATAAACAGGGTAATCATCTGCGTACCTTCTAACACCCTCCACAATGGTTCCCAGGAATTTCCGCAATACAACAGCGTGTAGATCTCCTTTGTTGAAATTTAAGAATGTTGCATTCGCGCGTTGGTCGTCTGAATCATATAATGAATAAAGGTCATATTTATATTCGTAACGAATAATGGTACCACTCGACCCCACATTGAGTGGATCATTTGGAATGGGGTTGCCTTGGTCGTCCACATATCCGGAGACATCGTCGCTTGGCGCATAGATAAAATTGTTGAAGAAGTTGGTCGCCTCCCCAGCCTGATACCTCAGAGCAAAGATGATTTCACTGTTCCCTAATGAGGATGAAACCGAAGATGAAGAGAAGACCGCGCCAAAATCGTCAAGAAGGCTAAAGCGTGGGATCACCGCCTCAACTGCCGCTTTAGCCGTTTGCAAATCTGAAGCGGTAGTTGCAGGCGCCTGTCCGTCTATTGCTACTTTTGCAGACCATAGATAAGTTTCAGTCTTTAACATCTGTGAAGCAGCGAGAGACCATTGTCCTTTCTGAGATAAAATCGTTGTATTATTACCAAAATAACCAATCGATTTATCGATGTCACCCTTGATAAAATCTAAGGTTTCTTTCTCTGTTGCGCTACGTGGTGCGTATGCTTCATCAGCAGATGTAGGTGTGTTAACGGCTACTTTGGGCTCAGTTACCAGAGGTACTCTTCCCCAAGTACGAAACAGGTTGAAATAATAGAAAGCGCGTATGCCATAGGCTTGCCCTAAATAATATCCCTTTTGTTTATCGCTCATATATGTTGCCTGCTCAACCTGATGGATAAAGTTGTTCACCTGGAAGATAGGAGCATACAGTCCTGCCCACGAGCTATATCCGGGTGAACTTTCTCGAATATCTTGGGTGATCAAAGATGCAGCATTTAAGGATGCAGTACCTGTAAAACTGGTTCCATCACGCAAGGTGCCGCCGCGTATTTCCCCTAGGTTCCAAAACACCTGTTGATGGTCGCGAAGTTGCGCATGGATTCCAAGCATCGCGCCTTGAACTTGATTTTCATTTTTCCAAAAGCTTCCGCTGGCGAAGTAGTCTTCCGGCGCTAGGTCTAAGTCCATCTTATTGCAAGATAGCATGAGACACGAAGCTATGACTGTTAATGTAATTAATATTTTTTTCATGATCGTTGTTCTTAAAAGGTTAATTGTATTCCAAAGATTACCGTTCTAGGTAACGGGTATCCGCCGCCTCCGATGGCTATACTGCCAGCTTCTGGTGAGTATAGGGTATTCTTCGTCCAATAGTGCAGGTTTTGTCCAGTAATGGAAATGCTCGCTTCTTCCATTTTTATCCGTTGAGCGATTTGCTGAGGTAACCTGTAACTTAAAGAGACTTCTCGGAATGAAAGATAATCCCCTTTATTATAGAACATGCTGGTCGTTCTAAAGTAGTTGTTTTTAAATAGTTGATCTGCCCAATAGTATGTAGGGTAAGGGGCACCTGGATTTTCTGGGCTCCATGTGTTAAATACCTCTTCAGTGGTATTGAAAGTTCCTTGACCCATTCCTAAGAACCATGTTTTCGGACCATCGTAAGCTACAAAACCTAAAGCATAGTCAAAACGTGCGCTCAATGATAGATCCTTCCAACGGGTGTAAAATCCGAATCCTCCGGTCCATTTAGGAACGGTGTTACCCATATATACGCGGTCATAAGAATTGATGATGTTATCACCATTGATATCTCGCCACATAACATCACCCAAAGCTAATGGGTAGTGTAGGGACTTCTCAGAATCCGACATGGCATTGTATGCGTCTGGATGTACGAGTGTACGAGCACCAATTAAGTCTTTTAATTGAGAGGCATAGTTGTCTAGATCCTCTTGTGTCCGGATAAGTCCTAGTGCTTCATAAGCATACGCTACGTTAGGATCCTGACCCTCTTGATAGCCACCAACCCATACCAGTTCTTTTGTATTGGGGTCGTAGACTTGAAATCCACCTTGACGGTTGTTTTCTACACCATTTTCAGGCAGTTTTAAGATCTTGTTTTTATTATAAGCTGTGTTCCAATTGAAGGATAAATCCCAGTCGTTAGATCGTAGAACCTGATAATTCAGGTCAATCTCCACCCCTTGGTTCTGCATGTCGCCATTGTTCGTTGTGATGGATGTAAACCCAGCCGAAGATGGTAATACTAAGGTGGCAATCTTGTCGGAAGTGGTACGATGGTAGTATGCAACTGTCAGGTCGATCTTGTTTAATAATCGTGCTTCCAGACCAACCTCTTTTGTAATCAAGCTTTCCCATTGGAGGTTAGGTATACTTAGGCTAGACATCAAATAACCAACGCTTCCATCGTACTTAGCGGTTCCGTAAGCTCCTTGAAGCGTATAGTTTCCAATTCCTCCAACATTACCGTTAGCACCATAACTTGCTCTTAATTTTAAGGTGTTTACGATATTGCCTTTCCCGATGGTCTCAGAGAAGAAACCTTCATTATGCAGATTCCATCCCAAAGAAATACCTGGGAAGGTTCCCCATCGATTGTTTAGTAGGGTAGAATAGCCGTCGCGACGTACGGTTAAGGTCATCAGATAGCGCTGTTCAAAGTCGTAATTTAAACGGCCGAAGTATGAAGTAATCCGTTGTCTATTATGGTATGAGTCGATGGCACGACGATTTTCTTCGGTGCTGGTTAGACCTAGATCCATAAAATCGTCTGTCGGAGCCCCACTACCGGATGCAGAAAATCCCGTGGCATACGAATCAAAAAATTCCCAACCTGCCATCGCATCAAAATTATGGCCGTTTACTGATTCATTGTAATTTAAAACGGCATTGTACGTTTGATTCAAGATCTTATCGTATAGCGCAGACGTGCTACGAGTTCTCACCCAATTCCCTGGCGAAGCAAGGTAATCTCTGTTGAAGGATTCGTTGTTTGTTTGGTTCAGGAACCAGTTAGCACTGGTACGCAAGCTTAAATTATCTAGGAAGTTAACGACAAATGCTTGTGACAATGTTAACTTCTGATTGAGGTTATTGCGTATAAAACGGTCATTGTTTACAGCTGGATTTCCGTCGGTCCAATCGCGACCAACCAAAAGTTCACCGTTCGCATTTGTCCCCCGCATTGTTGGAGGTGCACCCAAGGCTCTGGTAAAGTAGTTGCCTTCATTGTTTATCGCATCTCGCCACTTCGTGTTAGCAAAATTGACACTTGAATTTGAGACGATCCAAGGTTTGATTTTGTAATCACCGTTTAATACAAAAGTTAAGCGATCATAATCCGTTCCAATAGGCAGGCCTTCTTCATTATATTTGCCGATACTGGCATAGTATTTCCCTTTGTTATTTCCGCCTTGCATTGCCACGTTATAATCCTGTGTGAGACTATGATCACGCATAGCATGGTTGCGATAATTGAAGTCTTTGAATATTAACTCTCTGCCAGTAATGGGGTCGATCATTGTTTTCCAACCTTGACTTAGAAGTTCTCGGTTTTCATCATCTAAAAACATGGTACTCCATACAGCAGAGCTCGTTACGTTACCGTCCAAGATATTTCCTTCTGCATCTTTATATCGATTCCCAGTTCCGAAAGGTCCGACCGATGTAAGTTGATTCAATTGGTTAGGCTGATACATGCCGGATGTTTGGACTGCTTTACGCGACCAATACAAATAATCTTCTGCTCCTAAGAAGTCAAACGGTAGATTTAAATAACCCATCCCGATTTTGGATTTTACCGTGATGTTTGAAACACCCTCTTTTCCTCTTTTGGTGGTAATTAGAATTACACCGTTAGAAGCTCTAGCTCCATAAATTGCGGTAGCAGAAGCGTCTTTTAACACATCGATTGATTCGATATCATCTTGATTGATATCATGGAAGCCACTTCGAACTAAACCGTCGACAATCACCAAGGGCGATCCGCCACCACCGTAGGTCGTCCCCCCTCTTAGCACAATATTGGGCACCGAGCCAGGTCGACCAGAGCTTTGCTGAACGCGGAGACCGGGGATAGTTCCTGCAAGTGCTGAGGCTGGATTAGCACGCACTCCCGTTTCGAGAACACGATCATCTAAGCGGGAAACTGAACCGGTTAATTTTGACTTTTCGATACTACCATAACCCAAAATGACAACTTCGTCTAGTGCCTGTTCGTCTACTTGGAGAGTTACGGTCATGTCGCTGCTCGAACTTAGGATCGTCTGGTAACTTTCATAGCCAACGAAAGTAAAGGAAAGAGAATCACCCTCTTTTCCTTGCACTGTAAAGTAGCCATTTTCATCACTAAGAGTGGCAATATTCTGCGTGTGATTTCGGATACTCACGCCTGGAAGTGGAGTATTTTGCTCTCCCAATACCCTCCCTTGAATGCTCTGTGCAAAGCTGGCACTATGCACCATGAAGAGAAAAAGCAGGAAGAATAGCTTTTTCTGATTTTTTAGATAGAATTGTATCATAATTTTGAGTTAAAAAGAGTTATGTATAACATAATTGTAAACACAAATGTATGACATAATGCGATATATCCAAATCTTAATTGGTATTTTTGTTGCGAAAATTTAATATCATTATGTCTGAAACACATGACACTTTTGGGAAACTTGAAGGTATAGACACCTCCAGTTTAGTTGATAAGGCTGAAGAGCGCATTATTAGCTTTATTCAGCAGAGTAAAATGAAAGTGGGTGAGGTCTTGCCCAAGGAAATAGATCTAGCTGTGCGTTTAGGGGTAAGTCGGACGGTTGTGCGTGAAGCTTTGTTAAGGCTAAAGGCAATTGGTTTAATCGAGTCTAAAAAACATAAAGGTGCCATCCTTAGAAATCCAGATGTCTTGGGGCCGCTACGGAAAGTATTTCACCCGTCTATTTTGGATCAGGCGACCCTCAAAGATTTATTCGAAATGCGTCTTGCTTTAGAAGTGGGAATGGCTGATTTTATTGTTGACAGAATTACGGATGATGATTTGTTGGAACTTGATAACATCGTCAGTGATATTGTTTCAGGAGATACAGCGGCCCCGTGGCAAGTGAATGATGAGAAAAGGTTTCACGGTAAACTCTATGAAATATCTGGAAACAAAATTCTCCTTGAGTTACAAGAGTTGATTATTCCTATTTTCCAGTATGTTCATCATACTGGTCTATTGGAGCGACCTATTGTTGAGGGTGAATTTGTGTCTCACAAGGAATTGGTTCAAATACTCAAAAAACGGGATGCGGATTTATATCGTAGTGCGATACGTAAGCACCTGAATAATCATTTTGCTCGTATATTAAATTTGGTTTAAACTTTCTATCGCTTCTTGAATACCCTTACATAATCGACGTGCATCTCAAATGGTAAATCTTCATCGACAATAGGTCCTGGCCAACCTGCGCCGCCAGATTGATTTAGGATTATATAGAAGGGTTTGTCAAATGGCCATTCCGCAGCAGTAGCGTTGGCGGGCTTACTGTAAGTATATTGTAATGAATCGTTAACGTAAAATTCAATCTTCTCTGAATTCCAGATGATGCCGTAAGTGTTGTACTCGCCTAGGTCATAGAGCGAAGTTTGAGTGGCAGTGCTTCCTCCAGATTCATTTGTTACTGCTCCATTATGAATCGTTTGATGAATGATATCTTCATTATTAACATGTTCCATAATATCGATTTCCCCACTGTTAGGCCAGCCGCCGTAGGAAGCTGGATCCTCGGGCATCATCCATATAGCGGGCCAGGAGCCGCGACCATGGTTAAACTTGGCACGGACTTCCACTTTCCCGTAAGTGAAGCTAAATTTTCCAGCTGTTTGTATTCCTCCAGAATGATAGGGAACATCGTCGCCTTCTATCTTAGCATGGTCCATTCTTAGGACTAAATCTCCACCTTGTTGCTTCACATAGTCGTTTGAATGGATAAGGTACTTAGCCCAAGATGGATGCCATCGTTTGGCGTAAGACCATCTGCTTGTATCAAAATTGCCAAGGGTATTGAATTCATCTGAAAAGATGAGCTCCCAATCTTTATTTTCACGGACATGATGATTGCGAATAGCACAAGAGGAAGTAATGGCACTTATTAAAAGTATGATCAACAGAGCTCTCATTTTACAGATTAGGTAGTTAAATGTTCAATTGGAGGTAAACTTACGATTACTTTTTTTGTCTATAAAAGAAAACATCCCTTGGGCTAGGATTACTGACCCAAGGGATGTTTCTTATTTGATTTGTGCTGATGTTATCTTTGGCCCGGTAAATAAATCTGAAATCCGACCGTTAATCCTAGACCGCCTTGTGTTCCAGAAGCTGAGGCTCCAGACAGGTCGTTATAACCAGCAAGGGCCTCGAGAGCTACAGTTTGCGAAATGAAATGCGCATAGCCTAGGCCGGCACCAAAGCCAAAATTGACATCATCGCCACCGCGACTTCCTGCTATTCCTGCCTTTGCTTCGGCAAAAAAGCGATTGGTAGCTGAAGCTCCTTCTGGGAAGTAGTAGCGTGCGAAAGGTAATAAACCATAGCTAAAAGGGTTGTCGCCATCTTTTATGGTTTGGAAATTCGCGATCAACTTTAAACCTAAAGCCACGCCATCGCTAACAAAGTAACCTGCACCCGGCTCGAGGGCGATGTTGAATACTTCAGAATCGAAGTCGTAGCCCAAGGAGCCAATACCACCACCTACCATCCAGTTCCCTTGCTGGATCGGCGCGGTGCCGACCGCTGAACTTGTTTGTGGCGTAGTTTCTATCTGCCCTAATGCGGTGCTAACAGAAAGTGTTATCGCCCCTAAAATTAACATGAAATGTTTCATAGCTTTTCGTTTTGTGTTAAACATAATGAAGCAAAATATTGGAATACCATTTTACTGTTTATTATCAACACAGACGGCGGCTATTTGTTCAAATAAAACAAATTTTTAATAATTGATTTATTTTTTTGTTTCAATTGGAACGCGGGCAGCTAGAGGCATCCTTATTACGCTAATTCAGTAATGAACTCTTCCTTGGGTTTACGCACCTTCTTGAGCTTAAAAAGCCAATCATTTTCTTCATCACGATAGCCTAATGGTAGTAGTGTGACGCTTTTTAAACCTTTTTCCTGTAAGTTTAGTAACTCATCTAGAGCTTTGTTGTCGAAACCTTCCATTGGCGTGGCGTCAACTTTAAGTGCAGCAGCAGCGGCAATGGCCGTTCCAAAAGCGATATACGCTTGTTTAGCGGCGTGGTTAAAGTTCTCTTCGGCTGTTTGCTTGGTGAACATATTGATCAAACTTAGTCGATAAGCATCCGTTTGTGAATCAGGAACACCACGTTCGGTATTCATGTGCTGGAAAGTTTTATTGATCCTTTCTTCGGTATACTGGTCCCAAGCAGCGAAGATAAGCAGATGAGAACTATCGGTGATCTGTGACTGTCCGTTGGCTACCTGTCTAATTTTTTCTTTCAATTCAGGGTTCGTAACGACGATAATCTCGAAAGGCTGTAAGCCGGACGATGTTGGGGCCAAGTGTGCTGCCTTTAATATATTAGTTACGGATTCGTCTGGAACTCTATTTCCGTTCATCTTTTTTGTGGCATATCGCCATTCCAATGCATTTAATAATTCCATATTCTATTTTACTTTTTGCAAAGTTTAAAATAATAGTTTACTTTTGAAAGTATCTATACAAAAAACAATAGTTTACTTTTCGAAAGTATATAAACGTTATGCCATGGAAACACGTCAATCAACTCCAGAAATTCAATCAAAAACCAATGGGGAGTCCTGTAAGGTTTATCTTAACGCAGTGCAAGACACACTGGATATTTTAAAAGGAAAATGGAAGATTACCATCATAAGTTGCTTGAGCTTTGGCAAAAGACGTTTTTTGGAATTGCAGCGCGAGATTGGTGGGATTGGAGCGAAAATGCTTTCTAAGGAATTACAAGACCTCGAAATGAATGGCCTGATTTCGAGAACCGTATGCGATACAAAGCCTATCACTGTCGAATATGAGCTTAGTGATTATGGTCGGACGCTTCAGGGTATTATCGACGAAATGGTTGACTGGGGAAAAAAACACCGGGAAAAAATACAAGCCGAATATCGCGATAAAGCTTTGTCTTCTTAATACTTTTTATCTAATTTCTATAACAAACGACTGTATTTCCTTGATGATGGTTTTTGTTCCCTGAAATTTATAAACGTCACAGAATTTATATCGCTTATTGCTTTCCAAAACGAACTCGCCGCTAGCAGAAGCTTCTTTTCCGTGCGTGATCACACTGGAGAGCTCAAACTCTCTGATAACTGCTTTTTCCCCTTTGTTTAGTTCCTGGAGAACTTCGGTCTTCCCTCTTACGGTTTTAAGGCCCACCATTTCCCATTGAATGTCTTCGGCAACATGTTCCATAATGAAATCGGTATCCCCTTTCGGAAAGGCTACATTAAACACTTTTAAAAACTCCCTCTTAGGTGAATTACCACAGTCTGCTTGAACCTTGATCTTTGTCATATAAAATTATGTTTTATTTGGGTCCGTATATTCAAAGCTAAGGTTTTTATATTGAGTACACGGGTACAATCAATATAAAGGCTCCGGTTGGAGTTTCGGGCGACAAAAAATCAGAATGGATAATGAAAAACAAATGTTGAGTATTGACGTTAATTGTACTAAATTCGCACCTAAAAACTGCTTGCAATCTATGTTTGATCCAAAGAATATACAAGAAACTTTCCACGAATTGTTTTTCATTATCGCACCTCGAGTGCTCCTCGCTTTTGTACTCCTGATTTTAGGAAGTTGGTTGATTAAGCTTTTCATGCGTTATATCCATTCCCGATTCGAAAAAAGAGATGTGGAACCCTCATTGAGATTGTTTCTATCGCGGATCGTTAAAATAGGGCTTTATATTGTGCTTATACTTTCAATTGCAGGGAATTTGGGTATTCAGACGACTTCATTTTTGGCTGTGCTGGGAGGCGCGGGATTAGCTATTGGTCTGGCCTTACAGGGAAGCCTGTCAAATTTTGCTGGCGGTGTCTTGATCCTCTTATTTAAGCCTTTTCGTATCGGCGATTATATTTCAAGCACTAGTGAGGCGAGCGGAACCGTGGAAAATATTGATTTCCTCTATACAACGTTAAGAACTGCTGAAGGTACGCTAGTCTTTGCGCCCAACGGCCCTTTGGCCAATTCAGTGATTACTAACTATTCTAACTTGGTGGAGCGCCGAGTCGAATACAGCATTGATCTTTCTTATGATAGTGATACGAGGCAGATTCGGGATGTAATTCTTGATTTGCTAAGAAATGATCAGCGTGTATTGACTAAGCCCGCACCAGAAGTTCTTGTCAACGGCATCAGTAATGGCGCGGTTAAACTTGTGATACGTTACTGGTCACCAAAGGGGAATTACTGGAACGCTTATCATGATATTTTTGAAAAGATTAAAACTGCGCTTAAAGATAACCAAGTTACCATACCTCAATATACAATACAAGCACTTCCATTGGATGATTCCAATTTGAATGGGTCTGACTCCCAATAGTTTAAGTCTTTTCGGGGATGTTTTTTAGAATTTCCAGTAAAAACGACCAAAACTTTTGAACTGAAGCAATGGATGCTCTTTCGTCGGGTGAATGGGCTCCCAAAATGGTCGGTCCAAACGAGATCTTATCTAGGTGCGGATACTTTTCTCCTAATATACCACATTCTAAACCTGCATGAACGGCCATGATATTGGGCTCTTGATTGTTTTGTTTTTTATAAATATGAGCAAGGACGGCCAATATCTCAGAATGCGGGTCAGGCTGCCAGCCGGGATATTCTCCAGAGAGCGTTATGGTACAGCCAGCTAACTCGAATGCTGCACGAATTGTATTGGTTAAATCGGATTTTGAAGACTCCGAAGATGAGCGCGTTAAGCATTGGATGTTGATATGACCGCTACCGACCGAAACTTTCGCTATATTGTTTGATGATAGTACCAATCGTTCGAAATCCGGACTCATCGCATATACGCCATTGGGCGCAGCATAGACTGCGTTAATCAATGCTTGTTGATCTTCTTCTGCCATTCCTTCCGCCGGTAAGGAGGATAACTTGCTTGCGGATAATTGTAGATGAGGTTCAGTCGTTTTAAACTCAGCTTTGATTAACGATGCAATTTCTTCGAGCAGGTTGGATAGAGAGGCCGATGGGTCTACAGCCACAATCGCCGTACTTTCGCGAGGGATGGCGTTCCGTAAACTGCCACCTTGTAATTCTACAAGGCGCATGTTTGTTGCAGCATTGATGTGATAGAGGACGCGGTTCATTATTTTGTTCGCATTGCCAAGGCCACGGTTAATGTCCATGCCTGAGTGTCCACCCTGCAAACCTTTAACTGCAATTTCATAGCCTATATAATGTTGCGGGATGGCTGTTTGTTTGTATTCTTTGGTGGCGGTGATGTCGATTCCGCCGGCGCTCCCGATACAAATTTCTTCATCGTCTTCCGTATCAAGATTCAGTAAGATTTCCCCTTGAAGAACACCGGTATCTAAACCGGCGGCACCCGTCATCCCTGTTTCTTCGTCTACCGTAAGCAGTGCCTCAATAGGCGGGTGTGCAATTGTATCCGAAGCAAGAATAGCCATGATGGCTGCGACGCCGATTCCATTATCAGCACCAAGGGTTGTTCCCTCTGCTCGAACCCAGTTCTCATCAACGAACATTTGAATGCCTTGGTTTTCAAAATCAAAGACAGTGTCTTGGTTCTTTTGGTGCACCATGTCAACATGTGCTTGCAATATGGTTGTTTTATGATTCTCTAAACCTTTTGTTGCCGGTTTCCGAATAATCACATTGCCGGTCTTGTCCCTATAGGTATCAAGCTGAAGTGCCTCAGCAAAATCCATGATAAATTTTACGATCTGCTCCTCTTTCTTCGATGCTCGCGGGATCTGATTGATCGCTGCAAATTGTTCCCATACTGCTTGGGGATTTAGATGTTTGATTTGTTGTGACATTGGATCGGAATGTTTGATTTCACATACACCTGACTCGTTAGACCGATTCAGTTGACTGTTCTTCAAATAAACTAATTAATTTAGAGAAATTAAAATATCACAATATGATACGAGTTAAAATATGGTCTGATTTAGGGTTAAAATGATAGAGATGTTGAGCTGGCTTTGAATTTCTGGAAACGCTAAATAAATATTGACAGAGGAATCCTTTGACATTAGAAAAAAGAGGTCCAGATAATCCGAATACTCGAAATAATAACGATGGCTCCCACACCGAGAAGCATTTTCTTAGCGGGAAGTCGACCGGCAAACCTTGCAGCCACTGGAGCGGCAATAAGTCCGCCCAGAATCAGACCTAGAATCGTATCGATATGACTTGTGCCGAGTATTAAGAAGAAGGTCAGGGCGCTTGAAAGAGTTACAAAAAATTCAGTTAGGCTGACTGACCCGATGACATATTTAGGTGTCTTACCTTTTGAAATGAGTGTGCTGGTTACCAATGGCCCCCATCCACCTCCGCCAAAAGAATCGAGAAAACCTCCAGCTCCGGCGAGCCAGCCGGCTTTTTTGATTTTTTGACTTTTGATTTTCTTTTTAAAGGCACCTGTAAGGATTCGGATACCTAAGATGAGTGTATAGATGGAAATGATCGGACGGAGCCAGTCGGCATACTGTTCTCCGAAAAAAGCTAAGAGTAGCGCGCCGCAGATAGCACCAATGACGCCGGGAATCAAGAGAGTCTTAAAAAGCTTTTTATTGACATTCCCAAATTTATAATGGCTGTAGCCGGATGCGCCGCTCGAGAACATTTCAGCGGTATGGATACTTCCGCTAACGACGACGGGGTTGACGCCACCAGACAGTAAGAGCGTGGTAGATATGACTCCGTAGCCCATTCCTAAAATACCGTCAACCATTTGTGCTGCGAAGCCAATAGCCAACATGATAAAAAAGGTTTCGTCGAAATAGGAGGGAATGCTTGAAACAAACTCTTCGGGAACGAATGGATAAATTGCAAACGTTAAGAAGAGCACGGCTACTATCAACAAACTCCAATTGGCGATTTTTTTCCACTTTAATTCCTGACCCTTGCCGATGGAAGCGATAGGTTTAGAAGGATTGATGACGCTTCCTTTTTGGTCAAAGTCGGGCTTGTTCCCATTTTCATTTGAGCGGTCGCTCAGACTCTTCTCTTCAATGATGACTTTCTCCTGCTGCGGCATCTAGTTGTAGCACTAAGTAAATATTATCTATCGTTTTAGTCGACAATAATACGTTTACTTTTTTTATAATGCAAAATTTTTAAAATTTTTCTTGAAACGGCTAGGCGGTTGTTTTTCTTGTTGCAGGATAAAAATAATCGTTTCTTAACAATAATGTGATATTCAGAGACGTTAGTGGTATCTTTTTTGACATCAATAGCACGTGAATATCGATGAAAAAAATATCAGTCTTGAGAACCGGCGTGCTGGTGAAGAAGTAAATTATCCTATTTTTCTGAAAGGGGAATTTGACGATGCTGAAAAATTTATGCCAATGCCAACTCCTACTGGGGATGCACCATTTCGTTTGGACATAAAAAAGGTAATAGAAGATTCCTTAGAAAAGGAAATGGTGTTTCATGTGGTGGGAGACTCGGGAAGTGCGAAAGATTTGAGTTTCCAACGTTTATTAGCGCAACAGCTGATTAAGCAAAGTCGTGAGGGACGTACGGAGGATCGTCCTCAATTTCTTTATCATTTGGGCGATATTGTATACGATCATGGGGAAGCACATGAATATGCGGCCCAATTCTTCGAGCCTTTTGAAGAGTATCCGGGTCCCATTTTTTCGATCCCCGGTAATCATGACGGAGAAATTAACCCCCTTTCTGAAACTCCTTATGAGAGCCTAGATGCATATATGCAGGTTTTTTGTTCCAAAGAGCCTATCGATGTACCATTCTCTAAGGGCAGTTCGCGGAAAAGCATGATTCAGCCGAACGTTTATTGGACACTCAACACACCGTTGGCAAACATTGTCGGATTGTATGGCAATGTTGCTAAATTCGGCGTGATTAAGCCAGATCAACGCGAGTGGTTTGTTCATGAACTAAAAGAAGCAGCGAAACAAAAAGATGATTGCGCGCTTATTGTTTGTGTGCATCAATCACCGTTTTCTGCAGATACGAATCATGGGTCGAGTTTAGCGATGGTCGATTTTTTGGAGCAAGCTTACACAGAAGCGGATGTAAAGCCTGACCTGGTGTTGAGTGGACATGTTCACAATTATCAGCGTTTTATGAGACGATATTCGGATGGGACAAAGGTGCCTTATATCGTGGCTGGGGCGGGAGGCTACACCGTTTTGCATCCTATAGCATCACGTAACGATGCGAGTATAGACACGGACTCGGCTTTGCTCAAGAACGTCGTGTTACAGAAATATTGTACCAAGCAGTATGGATTCTTAAAACTGAAGATCAAGAAGAAAATGGGCGCTTTGCGCTTGATCGGAGAGTACTATACGATTCCAAGAGGGGCAGAGCCAGATACTGGATTCACGGCTGAATTGTTTGATCGGTTTGAGTTTCCCGTTAGAAGACCGGAACCGGTTCTTTGTCTCTAAACCTTTCGACCTCCATAAGAGATCGTTGACGGGGTGCCAAATAGCAGCCCCGTCAACGAAAAATATTTTCTTATTCGAGTCCGCCTTTCCGGTTAGGGCTTCTTGGCGTAGGCCATTCAGCCTTTTCGCCCGTCCGCGGATCAATGTGCAGGTTGATTTGCTCGCGAGATGTCTTTTCTGGATCTTCACTTGCCATGTAGGTTAGGATCGCTGTTAGAACCGCATTGCTTCTTACATCATCAAATACCACCTTATCATAAGTGTCGATGTTGGTGTGCCATGTGTATGTCCCGTAGTCCCAACTAAGTGAGCTCAAGCTAAATGCTGGTGCGCCTGCGGCTACAAAGGATGCATAGTCAGAACCGCCACGGCCTGGTGAACCAGGAAAGGAAGTTTCAATGTGCTGAGTGATCTCTCTTGGAACTGCGGCAAGCCAGCGTCCGACATAATCGTACGAATGAAGGAAGCCCTGACCTGAGATATTAACAACACGACCGGTTCCATTATCCTGATTGAATACCGCCTGTATGTTCTTCACGATTTCTGGATGGTCCTCTACATAGGCTCTGGAGCCGTTCAGTCCTTGTTCCTCACTTCCCCAAAGACCTACAATAATTGTTCTTTTTGGATTGGGATATACTTTCTTTAAAATACGAGCAGCCTCCATCATAACCAGTGTACCCGTACCATTATCTGTAGCTCCGGATGCTCCATCCCATGAATCGAAGTGGGCGGAGAGAACGATATACTCCTCGGGCTTTTCAGTTCCTTTGATCGTTGCTATAGTATTAAAGGTTGGTTGTACACCTGTTTCTTTAGAAATTGCTGTCACTTTTATTTGTGGTTTATCGCCGTGTTCAGCCATACGAAATAATAATCCGTAATCTTCTAATGATAAGTCTATCGTGGGAATCTCTTTCGTATATGCACCAAATATTTTATTAGCACCAAAACCTCTGGACCAATTGGACATCACAATGCCCGCCGCTCCGGCCTCTTCAAGTGCCGCTGGAAGTGTTCTTGAATTGTATCCGGTGTTGCTAATACGCTCGTACCACGCAGCGCGCAGTTCGTCACGTTCGCTTTTCATTTTCTCAAGAGATTCTTCGGTCGCGTATTCTTCCCAATTATAGTCTGGTCTACCCGTAGGTTGATTCATTGATATCATAACGAACTTACCTTTAACGCTCTTAATCGCGTCTTGGAATGCTATCGAGTCTTTCGCTAATGGTAAAATCATAACTTCAGCAGTGATCCCATTTTTAGGTGTAGAAGGACTCCAAGCCAGTTGAGTGCCATTTAATGATTTGATCCGAGGCTCAACCAAGTCGATATGTGTGATGCCACGTTCCCAACCTCTCCACTCGCCCCAGGCTTGATTTTCAGCATCAATTCCCCAAGAATTGAACTTGTCTACGGCCCAGTCGTGCGCCTTTTGCATGCCCGGTGTGCCTACTAAACGCGGTCCAATCTCATCAAGCAATTCGTAACCGAGTTGTTCAAGTTGTGAATTGTTGTTCGCTTCGTTGATAATAGCTTGTACAACTGGATCGTTTGCTTGGGTGTTCCGGTTCGGTTGTGCAAAGACACTGTTGACAGAAAATAAAAGAATGAGAACGTAAAAACTAGCCGCCCATTTCTTCATTTCGAAGGTTTTGTAGAGGTATCTCATGTTTTGTTATTAAAGGTTAAGAATTAATTTCAGCTTAAAACTACGAAAGATATTCTTATTTGGAAAGCAAAACTTGTGTTGATCTATTTTTCACGTTTATCGTAACGTATTATTTTATGTACTTTTGCAGCCTTGTTAAAAATAAAAACTAAATGTTGAGTCGCGAAGTAAAGAAAAGAAGAACCTTTGGTATAATTAGTCACCCGGACGCCGGTAAAACGACACTCACGGAGAAGCTCCTCCTGTTCGGCGGTGCTATCCAAAAAGCCGGCACAGTAAAGCGCAACAAAGCCGAAAAGACAGCCACTTCTGACTTCATGGAGATTGAGAAGCAACGCGGTATTTCAGTAGCGACCTCCGTTATGGGATTCGAATATTTAGATCATAAGATAAATATTCTAGACACTCCTGGACACAAGGACTTTGCTGAGGATACTTATCGTACGCTGACTGCCGTTGATTCAGTGATTTTAGTTGTTGATTCAGTAAAAGGGGTTGAAGAACAGACGCGTAAATTAATGCAGGTTTGTCGAATGCGGCATACACCTGTGATTATTTTCATCAATAAAATGGACCGGGAAGGGAAGGAGCATCTCGATCTGTTAGATGAGCTTGAAAGCGAACTTAATATATCAGTACGCCCATTAAGTTGGCCAATCGGGATTGGAAGTACATTCAAAGGTGTATATCATTTACACAAGCAAAAACTGAATTTATATAGTCCGAATAAAAAGTCAATTTCAGACGATTATATTCCGATTGAAGATCTAGCGGATAGTAAACTTGAAGAACATTTAGGAGAGAAAGCGGCGACAACCTTGCGTGATGAGGTGGAGCTTGTTGATACCGTCTATGAGCCCTTCGATATTTCATTATATAGGTCAGGTTACTTAGCGCCTGTGTTTTTTGGAAGTGCTATTAATAACTTCGGTGTGCAAGAGTTATTGGAAACTTTCATTGAGATTGCGCCGGAACCACAGGCACGGTCGACTGACACGCGCCTTGTTGATCCTTATGAGAGTAAATTCACCGGCTTTGTATTTAAGATTCACGCGAATTTAGATCCGAAACATCGTGATCGTATTGCTTTTTGCAGAATATGTTCGGGTAAGTTTGAACGGAATACTTTCTATCATCATGTTCGACTCGATAAGAAGCTGAAATTTGCCTCCCCTACCAGTTTTATGGCAGATAACAAAAGCGTTGTTGAAGAGGCTTGGCCGGGGGATGTCATTGGTCTGTACGATTCAGGAAACTTCAAGATAGGTGATACGCTTACCGAAGGTGAAATAATGAATTTTGTTGGGATACCTAGTTTTTCTCCTGAGATATTTAAGGAACTGGAGAATACGGACCCCTTTAAGACTAAGCAGTTAGAAAAAGGGATTACTCAACTGAGTGATGAAGGTGTTGCACAGTTATTTACTCAAAATCCCGGCAATCGAAAAATTATCGGAACGGTGGGTGAACTTCAATTTGAAGTGATCCAATTTAGGTTGCTTCAGGAGTACGGTGCCTCTTGCCGTTTTATATCCATGAGTACAAGCAAAGCGAACTGGGTATCGTCCGATGATCCGGAAGCGCTGAAGAAATTTCTACATAGTCATGCCTCTAAGGTAGCTTATGACAAAGAGGATCGACCTGTTTTTCTAGCGGGCTCACAATGGGATATTGACTATGCTCTGACTAATTATCCTAAGATCAGTTTTCACGAAACATCTGAGTGGGATCGTGTCGAGAAAAAAGCCTAAATGAAACGCTGAGCAAGTAGGAAATAAATATTATATTTAGCGATATGAAATATCGTTATCTAGCTGTTTTTTTGCTGCTTTCGTTCATTTCCTCCGCATGCAGCCCTAAGAACACTTCCATCCCGGAGATTGGTTTTGTAGATGCTTTTGAAGATGAAACAATTGGGCAAGCACGAGATGGATTTATTGCAGCCCTGGAAGAGCGAGGTTTTAGTGAAGACGATCATACAATCCGTATCCAATACAGGAATGCACAGGGAGATATCCCCACCCTTACGCAGATAGTTAATTACTTCATAGCAGAGAGAGTCGATTTGATCGCGACCAGTACGACGCTTTCTACGATCACCGCAATCCAGCGTACTTCGGATCTTCCTATTTTTATGATGGTTTCTCCAGAACCAAAATTGATGCAGGTAGTAGATGATGCTGGCGAAGCTCCCGATAATTTATTTGGCGTTTCTGAGTCACTCGACTACATTGATACCGCATTTGCTCTTATTCCTGAATATGTAAAGCCGAAGGGTGATAAAATTGTTGTAGGGATGGTATATAATCAGGCGGAGCCGCAATCGGTTAACGCTCTGGAAAGAATGGAAGAAAATGCTAGAAAATTGGGGATGATCATAGAAGCGGTTCCATTGAATAATTCAGCGGAAGCACAAATGATAACTGTGTCCCTATTGAATAAGGGGATCGATGTTTTCTTTGCTAATCCCGATAATACTGTTTTTGCGGCATTTGAAACCATTGTTAAGAACTGTAATCACCGGAACGTTCCTATTTTTACAAGTGAGTCTGGTTTGGTGAAACGCGGGGCGGTTGCAGCATTCGGTGCTGATATATATGCTTGGGGCTATCAGGCAGGTAAGCAGGCTGCCGAATACTTGTCAGGCACAGATCTGCAGGATATTCATATCGAGCGGGTGCGTGATAGAAAACGAGTGTATAATGCAGAGGCTGCGAAGCGTTTCGGTTATGATTTTTCGACAAACTTCGAGGCTATAGAGTAATGGATTTATATTTGACCGCACTTCTGCAGGGACTATGTCTGTCAGTTATGGCTTTAGGCATCTATCTGACGCTAAAAATTTTTAATATCCCGGATATTACTACAGACGGCAGTTATACGCTCGGTGGCTCAATAGGGGCTGTAATGTTGATGTCAAATATGCCTATTGTGGCCAGCCTACTTGTCGTTTTAATTTCAGGGGCTATTGCTGGTGCGTGTACCGGACTCATTCATACTAAGTTAAAAATAGACCCTTTACTATCGGGAATTTTAGTAATGACCGGTTTATATTCGATTAACCTGACGATTATGGGACGCTCTAACATTCCGTTGATCGATGTCGGAACAGTATTTAATCGTGTTGACTTTTTGAGTGATGTAAACCTCAATACGCTTGTTGTTTTAATCGTTCTCGTAGTTGCATTCATTGCAGCTATAACTTATCTTCTTAAGTCGGACTATGGGATTGCTATGCGCGCAACCGGTAACAGCGAGAATATGGTCAAGGCGCATGGTGTGAATACAGATTTGATTAAAATTATGGGCTTGGCATTTGCCAATGCGTTAACAGCGTGTAGTGGATTTCTTATGGTCCAGTTTCAAGGATTTTCCGATATTAATATGGGAATCGGAATAGTGATAATCGGTTTGGGTTCTGTTATTATAGCCGGAACCATTATTAGTTGGTTTGGAGTCCAGGCGATAGGAAAGTGTTTGGCTTTAGTATGTTTAGGTGCAGTCGTTTTTCAATTAGCTTTAGCGTTTACGCTCAGTATCGGCATTGACCCGACACTCATGAAGTTAACAACCGCATTGTTTGTCTTAGCAATTGTGAGCTTACCTCATTTTCGTCTCAAATGGAGGTCCAATGGTTGAACTTAAAGGTGTTTCTAAAGTATTCAATTCTGGTAAACCTAATGAAATCGTAGCATTGCGTGACGTGAATCTGCATATAAAAGCCCGTGATTTTGTTGTTATCGTAGGCTCGAACGGTTCGGGAAAATCGACACTGTTAAATATCATAGCCGGGAGCCTTCAAAGTACGGCAGGGCTTGTGAGCATGGATAGTCATGATGTTACTCGCATGCCAGAATTCAAAAGAAGCAAATGGGTCGCCCGTGTGTTTCAAGATCCTTTGCAGGGGACGGCTGAAGGATTGAGTATATTAGAAAACTTTAGATTGGCTGCACTCCGTTCTTCAACGAAGGGGCTATCTATTGGCCTTACCAGAAATTTTGCCGCGGAGGTAAAGGATAAGGTTTCGTTCCTGGGGTTAGGACTCGAAAATAAATTACACCAGACTATGGCTACGCTTTCGGGTGGGCAACGACAGGCCTTGAGTTTGCTCATGAGCATTATGGCTGACCTCAAGATATTGCTACTCGACGAACCTACAGCGGCGCTGGATCCACGGTCTGCTGAAGTGGTATTAAAGGTTGCCGATCGGATTGTTAGTGAGTACGACATTACTGCTGTAATGGTAACTCATAATATGAAAGAGGCGTATCAATACGGAAACCGATTAATTGTGATGAAAGACGGATGTATCAACCGCGACATATCGAACGAAGAGAAACGTAATTTGGAAATGACTGACCTTTATGGGTGGTTTGTCTAAAACAATTTCGTTTTAAATTCTTTTATATAGTGTATAAATACATTTATGGACTATATCGACTATTATAAAGTATTAGGGGTAGCTAAATCGGCTTCCGCCGCCGAAATAAAAAAAGCATACCGAAAACTAGCAAGGAAATATCATCCTGATCTGAACCCCAACGATAAAGAAGCAGAAAAGAAGTTTAAAGAAATTAACGAAGCTAATGAGGTTCTAAATGACCCAGAAAAGCGTGCTAAATATGATCAGTATGGCGAAAACTGGCAACATGCGGATGCATTTGAAGCAAATAAACAATCTCAGGCATCGGGTAGGCAGCGGTCGAGCTATCAGTCGGCCGGGAATCCATTTGAAGGTTTTTCGGGTTCAGGTTCTTTTGATGGTGGAGACTTTTCCGATTTTTTCTCTTCCATGTTTGGTCAAGAAGCGGGTGGTCGTGCCAGAACAAGCCAATTTAGAGGAAATGACTATCGCGCCGAATTGCATTTGAGTTTTCGCCAAGCTGCTGAAACTCATAAACAGAGCTTAACAGTAAACAACAAAACAATTCGGATTACGGTGCCAGCTGGAGTTGCCAATGGACAAGAAATTAAATTAAAAGGTTATGGTGGTCCGGGTATAAATAACGGTCCGAACGGCGATTTGTATATTACTTTCGTCATTGCTGATGATCCGGTGTTTAAGCGGAACGGAGACGACTTGTATGCAAAAAAGGAAATTGATTTGTATACTGCGATTCTTGGAGGCGAAATACAAGTTGATACGTTGACAGGAAGAGTCAAGTTAAAAGTAAAACCAGAGACGCAAAATAACACGAAAGTTAAACTAAAGGGGAAGGGTTTTCCAATTTATAAGAAAGAAGGCAAGCACGGGGATTTGATTATTAGTTATGAGGTGAAAATACCAACTGATCTGTCTCCGGAACAAAAGGAATTATTTCAAAAACTAGCAGACCTGCAAAAATGAAAACATCAATCATAAAAATAACCGAATATTGTAGTTGCTGCCACGCGGAAGTCGACTTTATAGACTCTTTAGAAGAGGTAGGTCTGATTGAGACTTCAGTGATAGAAGGCGAGCGTTTTATTCATGAAGATCAGTTGGCTGACCTTGAGCGCTATTCGACCTGGCATTATGAAATGGATATCAATATAGAAGGAATTGATGCATTAAGAAACGCTGTTAAGAAAATGCATCAATTGCAATCAGAAATTGCCTCCCTTAGAGAAAAGCTCAGAATCTATGAGGATTAAGGCAGTTAATCAGCTTCAATACCACCAAAGCAGAGGTATTTTATTTCCATAAATTCATCTAAGCCATGTTTGGATCCCTCTCGACCAATCCCCGATTGTTTGATGCCGCCGAAGGGAGCAGGTGCGCTTGAGACTAAGCCGGTATTAATACCTACCATCCCGGATTCTATTGCTTCTGACACTCGCCAGCACCGGTAGATGTCACTGCTGTAAAAATAGGCCGCTAGACCAAATTCTGTAGAATTAGCTAACTGAATGGCTTCTTTTTCGTCTTTAAAGCGAAATAAAGCGATGACTGGTCCAAAAGTTTCTTCGTTTGCTAAAATAGCATCGGTCGAAACATTAGCGATAACCGTTGGTTGAAAAAATAAATCTTTCATAACTGCACCTCCGGTTAAAAGGTTAGCCCCTTTTTTAATAGCATCAGCGATATGTTCTTCTACTTTCTCTAATCCTTTTTTGTTAATCAACGGACCAACCTGTGTGTTTTTCTTTAGTCCGTTACCCGTTTTTAGTGACTCCACTGCTTGGGTTATTTTCTTGGCGAACTTATCAAAAACCGCATCGTGAATCAAGAATCGGTTCGCGGCAACACAGGTTTGCCCTGAATTCCTGAACTTTGCGATCAACGCGCCTTCTACGGCTTGGTCGATATTGGCATCGTCAAATACTATAAACGGCGCGTTTCCACCTAGCTCGAACGACACTTTTTTAATGGTCTCAGCAGCTTGAGCCATTAGAGTCCTGCCAACGGCTGTTGAACCGGTGAACGATATTTTTCTAACGAGCGGGTTTGTGCTCAACTCTTTCCCCATGCCAGCGCTGTCTTTTCCCGTCACGACATTGAAAGTTCCTTTCGGGAAGCCTGCGTCTTCGGCTAATTTCGCCAAAGCCAATGCCGTTAAAGGTGTTTCGGAGGCTGGTCTGATGATGACGGTGCACCCCGCTGCCAAAGCTGGAGCGATTTTGCGTGTAATCATCGCTAAAGGAAAATTCCAAGGAGTGATCGCAGAAACGACACCCACACCTTGCTTGATCGTCACGATTCGATTAACAGGGTTAGGGGAGGGAATGGTTTCTCCATATGCTCGTTTTCCCTCCTCCGAAAACCATGAAATAAATGACGCACCATACTTGATTTCAGCGTAACTTTCAGTTATCGGCTTTCCGCTTTCTAAGGTTATAATTTCGGCTATCTCATCTTTGTGTTCGTTTAACAGAAGGTATAATTTATAGAGCAGGTCACATCTGAATTGTGCTGTTTCTGTTTTCCATTTACTCCAAGCTTTATGTGCTACTTTGATTGCAGCGCGTGTTTCGGCAACCGTGAGGTCGGCCACCTTGGCAATTGTTGAATTGTCCGCCGGGTTATGTATAGCGAAGTTGCTCTTTCCTTTTTCCCACTTCCCATTAATATAAGACTTTTCTATAATCAGACTATTCGTTTTTTTCATCTTTATGCTGTGTATAGGGTGACCGGTTTGTCACTCAGAAATGAATTATTTTACCAATCGTTAAATTTAAATAATTTAAACCAATAACTTTATGCCGGTTTATATGTCGAACACGAATGGTTAAGTATTTGTTTTGTTTTCTTTTTAGTTTGTCCTGCCTCGGTGTATTTGCTCAGAGTGAGCTAAAAGCAGAGCCGGAAACTGTTAGAAAACCATTAACGTATTGGCAGAAAAGAGATTCGATTCAACGTGCAGAGCAGCTTGAAAAGCAACGCCTTGCGGATTCTATCAAGCATGTGCAAGATTCTTTGCAGATGCTTTGGCTAAAACCACCAGATCCAGATCGGCCAAACTTATTTTTAGATAGCCTGAAGGAGCTTTACACAGTGAAGAACGGTGACTTTTTCACCTGGACTGAGCAGTTTTCTAATAAAAAGAAACAATTCATGATTGCTCCCATTAAGTTAGAAAGAGAGCAGTGGATCGTAGGTATTATCATTTCATTGTTTCTTGTTTTGGCAATCATTCGACTAAGTTATCCGGCTCAGACACAAGTGATGTTTCAAGGGTTCTATAATAACCGAGTATTGGCGCAGGTAAGTAAAGAGGATAGTCTTTTTAACTCGTGGCCGTTTATTTTTCTTTATCTGTTGTTCGGTTTTACAATAGGTATGTTTCTGTTCTTGGTTAGTAAATTTACCCGGTTAGGCGGCGTGACGGAAGGTATTAACCTATATGTTGCTTTTTCAGTGAGTGTACTAATCCTTTTTACACTTAAAATTATTACTGTTCGGTTTCTCGGTTTTCTTTTCGATATTTCTCGCTTGGTGAGAGAATATGTGTCTATTCTATATCTAAGCTATTTTAATGCCGCATTGCTCTTTCTTCCTGTTGTACTTATTATGGCCTTATCTCCACGAACGCTCGCGAAATATTATATTGTTTTCGCTTTCGTTATGCTTGTTGGAATATTCATTTTACAGTTCTTACGGGCTAGCGGTTCAATTTTTAAAACCTATTCACTTTCAAAGTTTTATTTAATTCTGTATCTTTGCGCCCTTGAAATAGGTCCAATTCTTATATTAATAAAGGTCTTGGGATTTTAAAAAAAAATATGGAAATGCACGAACCAATAGAGGACAGAGCAAAGAAAGTAAAAAGCATTTTGGTTACTTTGCCGAAACCGGAAAACGAAAAATCACCCTATTTTGCTTTAGCAAAAAAATACAATTTAAAATTAGATTTTAGAGCATTTATTCACGTAGAAGGTATCCCTGCGAGGGAGTTCCGTAAAGAGCGGATTAATTTGGCTGACTTTACTGCGCTTATTTTTACCAGTAAAAATGCAGTTGATCACTTCTTTAGAATCTGTGAAGAGATGCGTTACGATGTGCCGGCTGATCTAAAGTATTTTTGCTTATCTGAAGCAATTGCCTTATATCTTCAGAAGTATATTCAGTATAGAAAGCGGAAAATTTTCTTTGGAAAGCAAACTGCTCAGGATTTGGAAGATATTCTGAAAAAACATGCAAAAGAAAAATTTCTCTTCCCTTGTTCAAACGTCGCCGGTGAGGAAACCCAGAACTGGTTGGCAGACAATGGTTATGATTTCACTCCTGCGGTTTTATTTAAAACAGTCGTTAGTGATTTATCAGATCTGAAGGAGGTTTTTTACGATATCATTGTTTTCTTCAGTCCGTCAAGTGTTCAGTCTCTTTTCGAGAATTTTCCTGATTATGAGCAAAAAGATACACGTATAGCGGCTTTTGGTCCCGGCACCCATCAGGCAGTACTTGATAGTGGCTTAATATTAGATATCCCAGCTCCTACGCCGGATGCACCGAGCATGACGATGGCGATTGAGCAGTATGTTACACAGGTCGTAAAATAACTTATTAAAAAATATCTTAAGGCTCTCTTTGGTGGAAAAAATCAAGGAGAGCCTTTATTTGTTGTGTGTTCAGTACTTCTAGTAATTCAGACTGTTCTGCTTCACGAATTCTCTTTACTGACTTGAATTTTCTCAGTAATTTTTCGGCGGTTATTTTGCCAATTCCCGGGATGGATGTCAATTCTGTTTGAAATGTTTTTCGACTTCGCTGATTACGATGGAACGTGATTCCGAATCGATGCGCTTCATCACGCAATTGCTGTATAATTCGTAGGGTTTCTGATTTCTTATCCAGGTACATTGGGTATTGATCCCCCGGATAGTATATTTCTTCCAGTCGTTTTGCTATTCCAATGACAGTTAATTCCTTCTCGATCCCTAACTTTTTTAAACTTTTCATCGCAGAGGAAAGCTGCCCTTTGCCGCCATCAATAACTACGAGCTGCGGTAATGGTTGTCCTTCCTCTAAAATTCGTCTATAGCGACGGAAAACCGCCTCTTCCATGGTTTTAAAATCATCGGGGCCTTCTACTGTCTTCACGTTGAAATGTCGATAATCTTTTTTTGATGGTCTGGCGTCTTTAAAGACAACGATTGCCGAAACGGCATATTGCCCCTGAAAGTTCGAGTTGTCAAAACATTCGATATGTCGCGGAAGCTGATTCAGACGTAGATCTTTCTTCATCTTCGAAAGAATACGGTTTATACGAACCTCAGGGTTTAATTTTTCATATTGCTCTAGTTTTTCTTTTTTGAAATAAATTACATTCTTCTGTGAAAGCTCTAGTAATTTCTTTTTGTCGCCTTGCTTGGGGATGGTAAATTTTAATTCCTCTGTATTCTCAATGGATAGATTAAAGGGTATAATTATTTCTTTCGAGTCACTTTCAAAACGTGTACGGAGTTCAGGTATAGCTAGGACGAGTAATTCTTCATCACTTTCATCGAGCTTCTTTTTCATCTCAATTGTTTGTGTCTGCACAATTGTTCCGTTCATTACCTTTAGGTAGTTGACGAAAGCCACATCCTGTTCAGAGGCGATACTAAAAACGTCCACTTTGCTTAACGAGGTGCTAACCACCGTAGATTTGCTCTGATAGTTAGCCAATAGGTCCAGTTTTCGTTTAAGCTGTTGCGCATATTCAAAGCGAAGCTCATTTACAGCTATTTCTAATTCACTTTTCAATCTGTTTAAGACAACTGAGATCCGTCCTTGAAGGATATTTTCAATTTGCTCTAAATTAGCATTGTAGTCTTCTTCACTTTGAAGATTCTCGCAGGGTCCTAAGCAATTTCCAATTTGATACTCTAAACATACTCTGAATTTCCCCTTTTCAATATTCTCCGGTGTAAGCTTCAGGTTACATGTTCGTAATGGAAAAAGCTCTTTGATAACATCTAATATAGCGTGCATCATGCTGACAGAAGCATAGGGCCCATAATACTTCGAGCCATCTTTAATTATTCTTCGTGTCCAGTAAATTCGAGGATACGGTTCATTCTTGATAACAATCCAAGGGTAAGTTTTGTCATCTTTCAACATCACGTTGTACCGGGGTTGATGTCTTTTAATCAAGCTGTTTTCCAAGAGCCAGGCATCAATTTCCGTGTCAACGATGGTGAAGGTAATTTTATTGATTTTTCGAACTAGGACTTTTGTTTTTGTGTTGTTATTCAAATCATTGTTGAAATATGAGCCAACTCGATTTCGAAGATCTTTTGCTTTTCCGATGTAAATCAGTCTATCGTTTGAATCCCAATATTGGTATACCCCAGGTTTATGAGGGATGTTTTTTAGTGCTTCTCTATGATTGAATGATGCCATGCTAGTCTCCTAAATCCAAAGTTAGAAAGCTATGTCGATAATAAGCGTTAAAAAGATGTAAAATCTTCTCTTTAGTGTCATAATTCGCTTTGTTTTAGCTATAAACCAATTACTATTGATATTTTTGCTAGCACTAAGTGAATACATTATGTTGCGCAAGCCACTCTTTATTTTCTATTTTCTTTTTTTCTACGCAATTATGCAGCTTATTTGGTGGGGTGTATTGCTTGCGCAGATTGCTCCAGAGCGGAAAGCAATGTTTATTGGGGAAGGGCTTTTCTTCTTTGTTATCTTTATAGGCGGCGCCATCAAGTTAAAACAGGCTTTAAAAAGAGAGAAGAAATTGCATCAGCAACAGCATAACTTTATGTTATCAGTCACCCACGAGTTAAAATCGCCACTTGCATCCATTAAGCTTTATATACAGACAATTTTAAAACGTGAGTTAGATAGAGAGCAACAGCAACAGTTCTTAAAGAACTCATTGAAGGATATTGAGAGGCTCGATGATTTAGTTGAAAATGTGCTGATTGCTACCAAACTGGAGAGCCAAAAGGTGCAATTCCAGAAAGAGCGATTCAACTTTTCTAATGTGGTGACCAGAATTTCAGAACGTTTGCAAGTCTATTCGTGCACAACACAAAGTATCAAATTGAATGTCGAGCCGGATATCTATATCAATGGAGATCATTTCGCACTTTCTTCAATGATAACCAATCTGCTTGAAAATGCTATCAAATATTCACCACCCTGCGAGCAGGTAGCCGTAAAGCTATATGAGGATAAAGGAAGCATTGTCCTTTCGGTTGCTGATTTTGGCATCGGGGTAGATGACGAAGAGAAAAAACGTATATTTAGTAAGTTTTACCGTGTTGGGAGCGAAGAAACACGTAAAACGAAAGGAACGGGGCTTGGCTTGTATATCGTGAAAACAGTGGTTGACAGGCATTACGGCCAGATTAAGGTAAAGGATAATAAACCTTCAGGAACTATTTTTGAAATAACATTTAATCAGTAAGTATGCAACATAGTAAGCAAAGAATATTGCTCGTCGAAGACGAAGAACACCTTCTGGAAGCCATTAAGTTAAATCTTGAGATGGAAGGTTATAAAGTTTCAACCGCCACTGACGGGAAAAAAGCTTTAAAAACATATAAAGAGGAGCGTTTTAATCTAATTATTCTAGATGTCATGATTCCGGAGATCGATGGATTTCAAGTTGCTGAAACAATCAGACTTGAGAATTCAGATATTCCCATCATGTTCCTGACAGCTAAAAATACAAGTGAGGACCGAGTAACCGGTTTAAAAAAAGGAGCTGATGACTATTTAGTCAAACCTTTTAATCTTGAGGAACTGATCCTCCGTGTAGGAATCCTTGTTCGCAGGAGTCTTTCCGGTGATGAATTAAAAGAACTTACGACTTACAAAATAGGTGACAAGACTATTGATTTTAAGTCTTTTGAGCTCAGGAAAGGTGACGAAGTAATCGCTGCACTGACGAAAAAGGAAACAATGTTATTGAAGTTGTTAATAGAGCGACGGAATGAAGCGGTTTCGAGAGAGCAAATTTTAGAAACCGTATGGAATTACGATGTCTATCCGTCGACACGTACGATCGATAACTTCATCTTGACGTTTAGAAAATACTTTGAACCTGATCAGAAAAATCCTACTTATTTTCATTCCATTCGCGGAGTAGGGTATAAATTTACTGACCCTAAAAGAGACTAATGCTTACATCCAAATGGCGGTGGGTAATCATCGTAGTTGCTATGATGCTTTTGGCATGGAACCTTTATAATCGCTCGTATCAGCTAGTGTATTTATTAGCGGCTTTGATAGCCTATACGATATGGTCGCATTTTAAAGAAGGTACCGTGGTGTCAGCATCACAAGCATTTAAAGACAAAGAATATGATAAGGCTAGAAAACTATTAGCCGATATTAAAAATCCAGAATATCTCCGTAAAAACCGTAGGAACTATTACGAATTTATAAGTGGTAATTTGGCTCTGCAACTCTTAGATGATGCAAAGGCTGAATATCATTTTCAGATAGCGTCTCGATTACCATTTAGGCGCCCTAACGATAAAGCGATCATCTTTGTACACTTAGCTAATATCAACCTTAGAAAGAAAGACTATGATCGAGTAAGAGCCTATCTCGAGAAGGCATCAGAGTTGGATGTTAGCTCAAGAATAGCACAAATAATTAATAGAATAGAAAACGAAATACCAAAAACGAAGTGAATCAAAACGTAGAGAACAGTTTGTTTATCCGCGCTGCCCAGTCAAAGCAGACGGAGCGTCCACCTGTATGGATGATGCGCCAGGCCGGTAGATTTATGCCTGAATATTGGGAAATAAAGAATAAATATTCTTTCCTTGAAATGTGTAAGACACCTGAATTAGCAGCCGATGTGACGATGCTTCCAGTTGATCTTTTAGACATCGATGCCGCTATCTTATTCTCGGATATTTTAGTGACTGCGGAAGCAATGGGAGGCGACCTGAGTTTCGAACAAGGTGTAGGCCCTCGTTTCTCCAATCCGGTTCGGAGTAAAGCAGATGCCGACGCTTTGCGTACGGATGTAGTTGATAAGCTTCAGTATGTAGCCGATGCAGTAAAAGAGACTCAGAGCAGACTAAACGGTCGGATTCCATTAATCGGATTTGCTGGAGCTCCTTTCACTGTATTAAGCTATTTAGTTGAAGGTGGAGGCACCAAAGATTTTAAAAAGACCAAGAGGTTGATGCATAATAATCCAGAACTTGCACACTTGATTTTGTCTAAGATCACAAAGGTGACTATTGATTATCTAAATATGCAGATTGAAGCTGGTGTAAATGCTCTTCAGATCTTTGATAGCTGGGCGCAGGCCTTATCGTGGGACGATTATGAGGAATTTTCTCATCGCTATATAAAGGAAATTATCGCTGGTTTAAATCGGCAAAATGTTCCCATTATTTCGTTCGGAAAAGGGAGTTCTGTTTTTGCCCCTTTAATGGCCGAAGCAAAACCGGATGTGATTTCCGTCGACTGGAATGCGAATCTGCGCACACTCAAGGATTCGCTTCCTGCGGGTATTGCAGTGCAGGGAAACTTGGATCCCTATATTTTCTACGCTGACAAGGAAGTCATCAAAAAGCGTATATATAAATTATTCGATAGTATGCGTGGAGTGGACGGGTACATCTTCAATTTGGGACATGGTATTATGCCCGATTTCTCTTTTGATAAAGTGAAATATGCAGTAGACGCAATTAAAGAGTACCGATATTAAGGAACATAGAGCCTAAAAAGTGATTTATTTATACGCTAAATCGATCCATATTATATTTGTCATTTGTTGGATGGCCGGACTTTTTTATATCGTCCGGCTATTCGTTTACCATGCCGAAGCTAAACTGAAAAAGGCCGCTGAATATAAGGTGTTGCATGAGCAATTTATGGTTATGGAAAAGAGGTTGTGGTGGGTTATAACCACTCCCTCCATGTACCTGACTATTATGGCGGGTATCGTGATGTTGTTAGTTAATCCAGCTTTGTTGCAGACACCGTGGATGCATGTTAAACTAGGCTTTGTTCTCGCACTGATAATCTATCACTTTAAATGCCAGCAGATTATTAAAAAACTATCCTTAGAAAAGAATCAATGGACGTCTTCGCAGTTGAGGTTGTGGAACGAAGTTTCGACGATTATTCTATTTGCGATCGTTTTTATCGTCGTGTTAAAAAGCGCGGTAAACTGGATATATGGTTTGGCGGGACTAGTTTCATTAGCGATTATCTTAATGATCGCTATTAAAATGTATAAACGTTATCGACAGAGGAAGCAAGAGAATCAGGAAAGCTAATACAATATTGTGAACTTAAAATCAAGTGGTTGAAAGGCTTCAATCAGACTGTCAATTAATTCATCTCCATATTTCACATAGAAAGAACCGAAGTTCTCCATTCGCTCTTGCAAAATACCTCCAGGGAACATTTTTTTCTTGATAAGCTCAATCTGTTCGAGTGCTTCCGTGTAATTTTTTTGGTCAGCTTTAAGTAGTTTTTTCTCCAGCCTGTCAATCGCTTTTTTTAATCTCGCTTCGATAGCTTCTGTACTTGGACCTAATGTTGGGTCAATTTTATGAGCGCGTAGTTTAATCTTCTCAAATATTGAATTGAACTCTCGCCACTCATCGTTAAGGTTGAGCCGGTGTTTGCTGTGAACACGAACATATTCTTTTTTTAACTCTGAAGAATCCTTAAAAAAGCTCTTATATGTGAAGTTTAATCGGAAAATTTTTTCGCTAAGCTCTTTACTGACAATCATTGCTGAATTGCGGGGGATAAGGATTGGAAACTCGATTTTATAGAATTCGAACAATCCTTTTAGCTGGAGCCAGTAGCTCACTTCCGCGCCACCGCCTATATAAGCAATGTTAGGTAAGACAAGCTCTTGATATAAAGGACGCATAATCACATTTGGACTAAAACGCTCAGGATGCTCATCCACTTCTCTTTCAAGTGCCTCTTTCGTAAACGTAATATCACTATTCAATACCTCAAACTCTCCGCTCTTATTCACGATAATCCGCTCTCTTAACTTATCCAATAAATAGAAGAAGTTGATGTCACGAACATGAACTTGCGACTTATATCCCTGTTCTTCCAGGACCTCACTGGTTTTAGAAACTTCTCTACTGCTATTCTGCTCAAGGATATCCGCCTTTATAATTGGTGATAACAGTTGTTTTAATTCGGGTCTGTCGGCATCAATAACAACCAAACCGTATTCGCCAAATAATTGGTTAACTAAGGAGCGGGTCGCATCGGCTAAGTTAGCATGGCTCATGTAGGCGTTCCCGATAATGTTAGATAGTTTCTCCGAATTAGCGGAAAGTCCTAAGATATTTTGATATGCTTTTACAGTCTCTTCGATTCCATCGGTTGTCAGCCGCCCCGTGGCGCCTGAAGCATCTCTGTCCCAGCGAATGGTATCTCTGAAAATGTGCGTATGATTTATCTCCTCAAAATCATGATCTTCCGTTGCCATCCAATATACTGGTATGAAGTCATGGTCTGGGAATTTAACCTTTAGGTCTTGGCTTAACTTAATGGTAGAAGCAATTTTAAAAATGAAGTAAAGCGGACCGGTAAATAGATTTAATTGATGACCAGTTGTTATTGTAAACGCATTTTTATTTTTCAATAACCGGATATTCTCTGACGACTTTTCTGTGGTAGATTCATCTTGTTGATCCAATAAGCTTGACACCAAGATGTCACGATTCTGAAAGCTAGCTTTTTTCTTTATCTGACGTTCGAAACCGTCAATTGTAGGTTTATTCGAATAAAAACCACTAAGCGAAGCATTATCTTCTATATAATCCAAAAGAAGAGAGGAGAAGCTGAATGTATCACGGTAGTCAATCGATGTCGCCTTCATTATACGTTTTATTTTACAACGGAACCATAGAGATCGAAGTCGTCTGCACGATCTATCTGAATTTCTGCAAACCTGCCAACGGTGAGATAGTCAGCTTGCTTCGGAATCAAAACCTCATTATCTACTTCTGGAGAGTCAAACTCGGTCCTTCCAACATAGTAGTCACCTTCCACCTTATCGATCATCACTCTAAAGGTTTTTCCAACCTTTAGTTGATTCTTTTCAAAAGAAATATTCTGTTGGATCTCCATGATCTCTTCAACCCGAGCATTTTTAACCTCATCGGGAACGTCATCGTTCAATGTATGAGCATGTGTATTTTCTTCGTGTGAATAGGTGAAGCAGCCCAAGCGATCAAATTTTGTTTCAGCAACCCATTCTTTTAATTCTTCAAAATCATCTTCTGTTTCGCCTGGATACCCTCCAATGAGCGTAGTTCTGAGAGCTATATCCGGAATGATGTCTCTAATAGAATTTACAAGATCAATTGTTTTTTGCTTTGTAATTCCTCTACGCATTGATTTTAGCATATTGTCCGATATGTGTTGAAGGGGCATGTCTAAGTAATTGCAAATATTACTCCGTTCCTTCATCACATCAATAATGTCCATCGGAAAGCCTGATGGATATGCATATTGTAAACGAATCCATTCAATACCTTCGATATCGGAAAGATTTTTGAGTAAGTCGGAAAGGTTTCGCTTGCCGTATAGGTCCAATCCATAATAGGTCAGGTCCTG
Source organism: Albibacterium profundi (assembly GCF_042159835.1). NCBI lineage: Bacteria > Pseudomonadati > Bacteroidota > Sphingobacteriia > Sphingobacteriales > Sphingobacteriaceae > Albibacterium > Albibacterium profundi. Next base: position 1,679,468 of record NZ_JBBVGT010000002.1, read on the forward strand.
CGCAATCAATATTAGCTCTTGGGTTCCGTTCTTAGCAAGATATTTTGCTTCTTGAACCAAGGCCTCGATGGGTTTTGAAACATGTTTGCCTCGCATAAGTGGAATCGCACAAAATGAACAAGGCCTATTACATCCCTCCGCGATTTTAAAATACGAGAAATGAGAAGGAGTTGTTAGAAGTCTTTCACCCACAAGCTCATATTTATAATCGGCCCCAACCGATGTTAATAGCTCTTGCAAGTCATTTGTTCCAAAGTAATTATCGACATTTGGAATTTCTTGCTCTAATTCTGGTTTGTACCGCTCGGATAAGCATCCCGTGACGATCACCTTTTTTAGTTTTCCTTGATCTTTTAGCGCACTGTATTCGAGTATGGTATCAATCGATTCTTGTTTAGCATTATCGATAAAACCACACGTATTGATAATAACAATGTCATCTTCACGAACGTCCTGGTCTTCATGAACCACGTCGATTTTATTGCCTTTCAGCTGCCCCATTAACACCTCACTATCGTGTGTGTTCTTCGAACAACCCAAGGTTACAACATTTATACGTGGCTTCTTCACGGCCTCCACCTCTTCTAGTCTTGTTTTCATTCTATTTGAATAGCGAGTTCACAAACTCTTTTTTGTTAAACAACTGCAAGTCATCGACGCTTTCTCCGACACCAATATACTTAACAGGAATCTTAAACTGGTCAGAAACGCCAATTACAACCCCTCCTTTGGCAGTGCCGTCAAGTTTCGTCAATGCTAATGCGTTTACATCGGTTGCCTGCGTAAATTGACGACATTGTTCAATGGCGTTTTGCCCTGTTGACGCATCTAGAACTAACAGTATTTCATGAGGAGCATCTGGAATTACCTTTCTCATGACATTCTTTATTTTTGTCAATTCGTTCATGAGTGCCACTTTATTATGTAGCCTTCCGGCGGTATCAATAATCACGACATCTTCATCATTTGCAACCGCCGATTGTAGTGTGTCAAAGGCTACGGATGCTGGATCTGACCCCATCGCTTGATGCACTACGCGAACGCCAACACGTTCACCCCATAGTCTAATTTGATCAACCGCAGCAGCGCGAAACGTGTCAGCAGCTCCAAGGACAACTTTATTCCCGTTTTTTTTAAGCTTATGGGCAAGTTTTCCTATGGTGGTCGTCTTTCCTACTCCATTAACCCCTACTACCATGATCACATAGGGTTTACTTTTTCCATATTCAAACTCCGCAAAATCGTCACTGTTGTTCTCGGCTAGCAGCCCCTGAATCTCGTCTCTTAAGATCTGATTTAATTCGGATGTATTAACATACTTATCACGCGCTACTCTAGCCTCGATACGATCGATGATCTTAAGCGTAGTGGTGACTCCCACATCAGATGTTACTAGGATTTCCTCTAATTCGTCTAAGACTTCATCATCAACAGTTGATTTTCCTACAACTGCTTTAGAAATCTTTGAAAAAAAACCTTCCTTAGTTTTTTCCAGCCCCTTGTCCAGAGCCTCTTTCATCTCCTCGGTAGGTTTTTCTTTCTTCTTAAAAAAATCGAATAACGCCATGATATATTTGAAATATTAATCCTGATAAAGATAGGAATTTTGCAACTGTATAAAAGCAAAAAAGCCCTTCCAGATTAGAATTGGAACGGCTTAAAATAACGTTTGGTAAATTTATTACTCGGCTGTTGGAGTTTCGATACTTTCTTTAGCTACTTCAACCGCATCTTTGATGTGGTCGTTGTGCGCAATAAGCTCTTTGAACGAATACGCTCCAGTTTTCGGAGAACGTACAGCTGTAATAACTTTTGTATAATCTTTTCCTTTTCCTGTTTTTAAGGATGCTACTGATTTCTTTGCCATTTCTTTATGTCTTTATTACGCGATTGCGTTTATAAAAAGATGTTATTTGATTTCTTTATGAACAGTAACTTTACGCAATACCGGATTGAATTTCTTCAGTTCTAAGCGTTCAGTTGTGTTTTTCTTGTTTTTAGTAGTAATGTAACGAGACATTCCCGGCATACCACTTTCTTTGTGTTCAGTACATTCTAAAATTACTTGAACTCTGTTACCTTTTTTAGCCATTATTGTATTTCTTAGATTCGGTCCTCAATAAATAATAGTGGAACGAAAAGTTTATTTTAAGATTCGAAAAGCATATGGGTGAGAAAATGCTAAACGTACCCTTTTTTGATAAATTTATTAATAACTGCAGATATCCCTAACTTATTGATTGTTTTGATAGCTGATGTAGATACCTTCAAGGTAATCCAACGGTCCTCTTCTGGGATATAAAACCTCTTTGTTTGAAGGTTTGGGTAAAATCTACGAATGGTTTTAACGTTTGAGTTAGAAACCTTATGTCCTTTTAATGCTGATTTACCAGTTAAATCACAAACTCTTGCCATGACTAATGCTATTTCGTTCTGTTATAATACTCTACTATTTTAAAGAGTGTGCAAATATCGAAAATTGTTTTTGATTATGCAATAATATTTCGATTTGATTTTATTCGTCACCCACAAAGATAATTCATATTCAGTAAATTGTTCAATGTATTAGTCTGGTTGAGGTATCGATTGAGTGATTGACATACTGGGCTTTTGTTTATTGTAGAATGAGGCTCGCGCGCGAAGCAATTTATAAAGCAAAACGTAAACTCGGAATAAACGGGTACGGTAACGTTGAATCCCCAACATAAACATAGAAATAATTTGCTTTTGTATTTTTATTCTTAAATTTAGAAATTCAATAACCTAACCTACGATTTAGAAATTATAGAACAGTAAGACAACCATGGAATTAAAAGTTAAAGATTTTGATGATTACCAAAAGACCTACGATGATAGTGTTAAAAATCCGGAAGAGTTTTGGGAAGGAATTGCAGAGACATTTTTTTGGAAGAAAAAGTGGACAAATGTATTGAGTTGGGATTTTGACAAACCCGATATCAAATGGTTCGAGAATGGTAAAGTCAATATCTCAGAAAATTGTCTGGATAGGCATATTTACAATAACGGCGACAAGCCCGCTATCATTTGGGAGCCCAATGACCCGAGTGAAGCAGCTCGTATTTTAAGTTATAAGCAATTGCTGGAAAAGGTAGAGCAATTCGCAAACGTACTTAAGAATAATGGTGTTCGAAAAGGAGATAGAGTATGTATCTATCTTCCTATGGTGCCCGAATTGCCGATTGCAATTTTAGCGTGTGCGCGAATAGGAGCTATACATTCGGTTGTTTTCGGTGGTTTTTCTGCCCAGTCGATCTCTGATCGGATTAATGATGCACAATGTTCGCTTGTTATTACGGCTGACGGCGGATTCAGAGGGTCAAAGGTGATCGAATTGAAAAGTATTGTAGATGATGCTTTGGTGACTTGCGATAGTGTGGAAAAGGTAATCGTATTGACGCGAGCTCGTATCGGGGTATCTATGATTAAGGGGAGAGATGTATGGTGGGAGGATGAAATACACAAAGTGGAAAGCCAAGGTAATCCGGTTTGCCCAGCTGAAGAGATGGACGCTGAAGATACCCTATTCATTCTATATACCTCGGGATCAACAGGCAAGCCAAAAGGTGTCGTGCATACTACGGGGGGATATATGGTTTATACCGGTTACACGTTCAGCAATGTATTTCAATACAATCCGGAAGAAATATTCTTTTGTACAGCGGATATTGGTTGGATAACCGGGCATTCCTACATCGTCTATGGCCCTTTGTCACAAGGTGCGACATCTGTAATGTTTGAAGGTGTTCCTACATGGCCCGATGCAGGACGTATGTGGGATATTGTAGAGAAACATAAGGTTAATATTTTATATACCGCCCCCACTGCAATCCGTTCCTTAATGGCTGCTGGTGATGAATATGTTGACGGCAAAGACTTGAGTTCAATTACTAAGTTAGGTTCAGTTGGTGAGCCTATCAATGAAGAAGCATGGAATTGGTATAATGAGAAAGTAGGAAAAGGGAAAGCTCCGATCGTAGATACTTGGTGGCAAACTGAAAACGGTGGAATCTTAATTAGTCCGATCGCTGGTGTTACGCCTACAAAACCAGGCTATGCCATGCTTCCATTGCCGGGTGTACAGCCGGTTTTAGTTGACGAAAAAGGAAAGGTATTAGAAGGTAATGGCGTTTCGGGTAACTTATGTATCAAGTTCCCATGGCCGGGGATGCTTCGTACCACATGGGGCGATCATGAACGCTGTCGACAGACTTATTTTTCGACCTATAAAGGTATGTATTTCACTGGTGATGGTTGTTTGCGAGATGAAGATGGTCATTATCGTATTACCGGCCGCGTGGATGACGTGCTAAACGTGTCTGGACACCGAATTGGGACTGCGGAATTAGAAAATGCCATTAATATGCATAGCGATGTTGTAGAGTCTGCCATTGTGGGATACCCACATCCGGTTAAAGGGCAAGGTATTTACGCCTTCGTTATTTTGGATAACGTCCATCACGATGAGGACTTAACTCGTAAGGATATTAATGCGACAGTTTCTAGGATTATTGGCGCAATTGCGAAGCCGGATATCATTCAGTTTGTTCCGGATTTGCCAAAAACTCGTTCCGGCAAAATCATGCGACGGATTCTTCGGAAAATTGTCGAAGGCGACTTAGGCAGTATCGGTGATGTGTCTACCTTGCTTGATCCTAGTATTGTAGAAGAAATAAAAGATGGTGCAGCAAAAATGAAGTCGTAAATAGTATTGTTACAAAACAAATTCTTATCAATGGCTGTTCTCCTAATAGTTAATTAATTGAATATTTTAACTTTTAAAATAAAAGAGAATGTCGAATTTAAAATTGAAAGGATCTTGGAACGAGATCAAAGGAAAAGCAAAACAGTCATACGCAGATTTGACCGATGATGATTTGTTATATGAAGAAGGAAAAGAAGACGAATTGTTAGGTCGGCTACAGAAAAAGACAGGAAAGACCCGTGATGAAGTAGTCAACTGGCTTAATGAATTATAATCTGATCCTGAATCAAAGAAAAGCGCCGTAACTTTAATTAGTTACGGCGCTTTTCTTTTCTTAAATTCGCAGAATGGCAGACAAGAAAATGACCGACGCACGAAAGCCCACCATACTAGTTGTCAATGACGATGGCATCACTGCCCCGGGGATTAAAGTGCTCCTTGAGGAAATGCAGAAAATAGGTGACGTGACGGTAGTTGCTCCCGACAGCCCACAATCGGGTATGGGGCATGCGATTACGATAGGTAAACCACTTCGGATCGATGAGGTACACATCTATCCCGGCGTGAAAATGTATAAATGCTCCGGAACGCCCGTGGATTGTGTTAAGTTAGCCGTCAACAAAATTTTCAAAGGTAAAGCTCCTGATATCTGTGTTTCCGGAATCAATCATGGGCTTAATAATTCCATCAATGTACTTTATTCGGGTACAATGTCAGCCGCTGTAGAAGGTGCAATAGAAGGGATCCCATCAATAGGTTTTTCCTACGATGATTTTGCTTACGATGCGAATTTTGGGAATTGCCGTCCCTTCGTAAGAGCCATTACAGAAGAAGTATTAAAACATGGCTTGCAAAAAGGAACTCTCCTAAATGTAAACTTTCCCAAAGTGGATCAGATAAAAGGCGTGCGTGTTTGCCGGCAAGGCAATGCCAAATGGGCTGAAGAGTTTGATGAACGTCTCGATCCGTATCAACGAAGTTATTTCTGGCTCACGGGCGTTTTTGTTTCTACTGATCATGGAGAGGATACTGACGTTTGGGCACTAAAGAATGGATATGCGTCTATGGTGCCTGTTCAATTTGACATGACAGCACACCATGCTATTCCAGAGCTTAACTCTTGGTCATTTGATATTAGTTCAAAGCCAGGTCCTATAAAGACTACGGAAGGCAAAGCAAGTGAGGAAAACTCATTTGACGCTAACCCCGGATTAGGATAATACATTGAAAAGAGATAATTTATATTTCGGATTACTGCTAGGATTGGTCGCTCCATTGCTGTCTTATTTATTGCTTAGCACAAATCTGATCGCTACCAATAAACCTCTTGCGTTTTTTGCTGTCGCGGGTTTGTTAAATCTTTTGTTAATGCGCTATTTCTATCATTTTCAACTGGGAAAAAGTGCGCAAGGCATTATCATTAGTACTTTCATTAGCTTGCTGTTTTTGCTATTTTTGGGGAATCTTCATTTAGAGATCTAATAATGAACTATTATCTCATAGCCGGTGAAACCTCGGGCGACCTACATGGCGCGAATCTTATGCGTGCGCTTAAAAAGAAAGATGAACAGTCTTCGTTTCGATTTGTAGGTGGCAATGAAATGGAGGTTGAAGGCGGTCAAAGCGCCGTTATTCATACATCTTCCATGGCTTTTATGGGCTTCGTAGAGGTGCTTGCCAATGTCTTCACTATTTTTAAAAATTTGAAGAAAGTAAAAAAGGATCTTTTGGATTACCGCCCAGATGCACTTATTTTAATCGATTTTCCAGGTTTTAACCTGAAGATTGCTGAGTTCGCTAAAAAAAATCAGATCAAGGTTTTCTATTATATATCCCCGAAGGTATGGGCTTGGAATCAAAAGCGAGTTTTAAAGATTAAGAAACGTGTAGATCATATGTTTTGTATCCTGCCCTTCGAAGTAGATTTTTATGAAAAATGGGGCATGCGAATCGATTACGTGGGAAATCCACTACTTGATGCGATTAGTCGGTTTGGGCCAGAAAGCAACTTTAGAGAAAAACACGGGTTATCGTCGAAGCCAATTGTTGCGCTGCTGCCGGGTAGCCGTAAGATGGAGGTGTCAAAACATCTGCCGCTTATGGCTGTATTGCCAAAGCATTTTCCACGATATCAGTTTGTTATAGCCGGAGCGCCCAATTTTTCTACAAGTTATTATGAACAATTTTTTGATGCAGATCAACTTCCTGTGATCTTCAATCAAACATATGACCTTCTTACCCATGCAGAAGCAGCTATTGTGGTCAGCGGCACGGCAACATTAGAAACTGCCTTGTTTCATGTACCGCAGGTAGTCGTCTATAAAGCGAATGCACTTTCCGTATGGTTGGCACGAAAGCTTATCAAGGTAAAGTATATTTCACTGGTGAACCTAATTATGAATGTTCCTGTCGTTCGCGAGCTTATCCAAGGTGAATATAATGTTGATTTGGTTAAAGATGAAGTTGACCGCCTGCTGAATAATGAACCCTACCGTGCAAATATGCTTCAAAATTATAAGTCCTTGGATATTAAAATGGGAGAAGTAGGTGCCTCTGAGCGAACCGCTGAATTAATCATAAAGTATCTTAGATAGAAAGTTTCGTTTTATAATCAAAATATTTATCTTCATAAAATAAACAAATCATACATAATGAAAAGCGTACTGCCAGTTGTAGCCATATCCATATTGTTAGCCTTCATTGGTTGCTCTACCGTTAATCAAACTGATAAGCTTAATTATTCAAATGTGGTATTTATTGATTCAACAGACACTCAAACTGACATTGTCAGAAAGGCTGCCACCGTACGTCCTTCTGACAAGCAACTGACATGGCAAAAATATGAACTAACCGCTTTTTTCCATTTCGGCGTTAATACGTTTACGGGACGTGAGTGGGGGACAGGAGATGAAGACCCGGCAATTTTTAATCCTACGGATCTAGATGTTGAGCAATGGGTAAAGACCATGAAGGATGCGGGGTTTAAGTTGGCTATTCTAACAGCGAAACACCATGATGGCTTTTGTTTATGGCCTTCGGAACAGACAGAGCATTCCATAAAGAACAGTCCTTATCAGGATGGGGAAGGCGATCTTGTTAGGGAGTTTACCGACGCGTGTAAAAAGTATGGGATGAAAGCTGGGATCTATCTGTCACCTTGGGATATGAATCATCCCACATATGGAGACTCTCCTGCCTATAACGAGGTGTTCCGTCAGCAATTGACGGAATTATTGAGCAATTACGGGCCAATAGACGAGGTTTGGTTCGATGGTGCGAATGGAGAAGGGCCAAATGGAAAAGTTCAGGAATATGATTTCCCGTCCTATTATAAATTGATTAATGAATTGCAGCCGAACGCAGTCATAGCTATCATGGGTCCGGACGTGCGGTGGGTAGGTACAGAGACTGGTTATGGTCGCCTAACCGAATGGAGTGTAGTGCCGACCGACGGTACAACCATTGATAAAGTTGCTGCAGAATCTCAAAACCAAGTCAGTTTTGCACCCAAAAAAGATTTACGTGGCGAAGATCTAGGTAGCCGCGAAGTTATTAAAGATGCTTCCGGCCTAGTATGGTATCCCGCAGAGACGGACGTATCTATCCGTCAGGGCTGGTTTTTTCATGAAGATCAAGAACCGAAAAGTTTAGAAAAACTTCTTGATATCTATGTTAGTTCAGTCGGCAGAAATGGAGTTCTTTTACTGAACGTTCCACCGGATAAACGAGGAAGAATCCATGAAAGTGACAGCCTTGTTTTGGCCGAGTTTGGTAAAGTTATTAACGAGGTGTTCAGTAACAACCTAATTAACGGCGCAGAAGTGTCGGGTGATGGGAAAGGTCTTCATACTCTCTTAGACGACGATTTCGACAGCTATTGGACAACCGAGTCGGAGTCTGACACGACGGCAACCTTGGAGTTTACAGCTGAGAGCCCGGTTCAGTTTAATACCGTACAACTGCAAGAGTACATTACGCTTGGTCAGCGCGTCGAGTCTTTTGTTGTAGAGTACTGGTCAGAAAACGAATGGAAGGTAGCTGGTGAGGGGACAACAATCGGTTATAAGCGTATCTTGCATTTCGATCCGATAATAAGCTCTAAAATACGCCTGCGTATCACCTCGTCAAGATTAAATCCAAGGCTTAGTAGCTTCGGTCTATTCAGTATGCCGGAGTTTAAGTCGGCTCTCTAATAATTAATGAAAGTCATTGAAAAATTCTCGAGTGTATGGTCCCGATGTTGCATGGTCACCCGTTTTAAAGATAAAATTAACAACGTTCACCGAGTCTAACTCACTAAACGCATAAGTCGCCTCTGCTAAATAGCTGTTAGCACCGGCTGATCCCATTCCTTGCGTCAAATGTGTAGCATCATCAATAAATACGTCCAGAGTATCCGATCGTTGATCACCCATTCGTATGTTGATTTCGGGGTACTTTGTGTTTAGTGCTTCAACATACCCATCACCATTGGGTACGAAGCCAGAATCATCCGGATTTTCGATAATGTTAAAACGAGCAGTTTCTTCACTAAAAACTACGATGTAAGGTAGTGCGGGAGGAGTAAGATCGACACCGGATGTCGTATCAATAACAGACGTGCTATCAATTACCACGATAGAATCTTGTTCCTGGGCATTTTGTCGACTGTCGCTCACGCAAGCATTCAGGATTAGAGAAAAGGCGAGAAGCGAAGGGATTAAATATTTTAGTGATTTCATCGTTTTGGTTTTTCTTGTACAGATACAACACAAAACCTCAAGGTGTGTTTACTGCAACTGGCAATACTTTTCCATTGAAAAATTTATGACCCGTCAATGCGAAGTCTGCAATGTATTTACCCATCTCGAAAGCTGCGACAGGAGACTGGAACTTGGGGAAGGCTTTTTCCAGCATTTCCGTTTGTGCCGAGCCCAAAGCTAAGCAATTAATGCTCACCTTCTTCTCGGCAAGCTCCGGAGCCAGGCATTCCGTTAAAATGTGCAAAGCGCCCTTGCTAGCCGAGTAGGCACTTAGGCCCGGAAACTTCACGCTTCCCTGATAGCCACCCATACTCCCAATGTTTAGAATATGGGAATTTTCACTCATCAGTGGCAGTAGGTTCTGAATCATTTTTACATGCCCCAATAGATTGGATTGGATCATTTGCGCAAATTCGATCTGGCTGACCTCCATAAACGGTTTGTTAATAAGCGCACCCGCATTATTAATTAAAATATCTACTTCACCCAAACGTTCGGATACAAAAGGCACCAAACCTCCCTCGTAATCATCATGGACAATATCAAATTGAGCAGGGTATAAGGTGCAGTCTGGATTTAACCCTTTTGCTATCTCATAGAGGGTGCTCAGTTTTCGCTGATTTCTAGCGAGCGCAATAACTTTGTGTTTTGAATCTAAGATCAAATCTAACACGGCCTCAAATCCTACACCGCTGCTTGCACCTGTAATAACAATGTTCATTTTTCTAATTGCTTAATATCTAAAGTTACGAAATTGAATTAAAACTTAGCCTTCAACAGCATCCTCGTTTTCTTCTTTCTTCGGAAGTTCTCTTTCTCCTAAAGCTTGTGGATGGAAGATAAAGTAGCTCCCCGTAATCGACATCAGTGCTGCGACGAAATAATACAATAAGCTTATGAGAACAGCGAGATGTGGATCTAAATTGAATATTTCCGCTCCGTATAGGAACACCACTTCTCGAGCACCTAAGCCACCGACGGTAAAAGGGAAAACGGCAACTAGTGACGATGCTAAAAACATAAAAAGGTACGGCGAGAATTTTCCGTCAAAATGAAGAGCATATAAAAGGCAGATTGCGCTGATTAATTGAAAAGACTGTACACAGATAGCTCTAAAGTGTGTCATGAAGAAGGTTTTGCTATAATCAGGAAAAACCTTCTTCATAAGAAGAAAATAGATCATCGTTCCCACGCAGATCGCGACAATCGGCATCCAGCTTGGGATATTTAATTGTGGCATAAAGATAATCAAACCCACTGTAATCAAACACAAAGCCCATAACCCACTTAGGCGGTCGAAAAAAATAGCCTTTAAAATCCTCCGTCCTTTAACACCGAATTTTTTACGAAGGAAAAATATTTTGTATCCATCACCTCCTATACCTCCAGGGAGGAATAAGTTGTAGAACATACCAAGTAGGTACAATTTGAAGTTGTACCATTCAGTCAGTTGCAAGCCGATACCCCGAAAAAAGCCATTTAGCCTTCTTGATGTAATAACTTGCGATATGCAAAACGAGATAAAGGCTAATAGAAAGAAAATCGGATCAGAAGTGGTCATCGCTTCCTCTAAGTCTTTCAAAGATACCCTACTAAAAACCAAATAGAGAGAAAGAGCGGTTATCCCGATTTTTAAGACGAGCTTAGTGATGCTCCATAATTTCTGTTTCGTCATTAATTCTCGTTGCCTAGTTTAGTTAGCGTTCAAAGGTAAACAAAGCAAAATAATTTAAGCGTAAAGACAGTTATAATTTATTCAACGTACACATGGTATAGTTTTTGACTTTTTATATGTAAACTTGTACATACTAAAATTAATACAAACATTATGAAACGATCAATTCAACTTTTTGGTATAATGGCATTAATAGCTCTTTTCTTTGGAGCATGTACTGCACAACAAGGAAGCGGCGGACCGTCTGCCTCGGCTTGGCGTAATGGGGTAAAAGGACAGTGGACATTAAACTCAGTTGAGAAAGAAGGTTTTCCTACCGGCGCATCGGTAAAAACCATTTTCGAAGAAGCCCCGATCGACTGTTTTATTGGCAGCACATGGGATTTGACTGGAAGCGGTAAAGGATCCATTACATTTTCAAATGCAGGCGAATTATGTGCGCCGGGAGCCGTAAGAGATATATTTTGGTCAATATTTCAGGCTGAAGGATCGTCAAGCTCACAATTTCAGTTCAAAAAAATTATGCCGGGCGACCGTGCGAAGGATGTAACCGCAGGATTCCGTTTAGATCTTCTGAGCGCTAACGACAGCGGACTTGTAATGCGTATGCCGGTGGACGTTGGAAACACCACAGCATACTTGGTCTTCAACTTTAGTCGGAATTAATCGATAAACCTTAGAATATAACTGAGAGTAGGTCTTAAGAAAAAGCCTGAATCATACTTAAATGAATCAGGCTTTTTCTTGTCTTAAAAATTAAGGCTCTGTAAATTAGATTATTAATGCTATTGCGAAAAAAAACCTTATAAATATTTTTGAAATCCATAATTCTAATCTATATTTGCATTCCCAAAAGGGAGATTAGCTCAGCTGGTTCAGAGCATCTGCCTTACAAGCAGAGGGTCACTGGTTCGAATCCAGTATCTCCCACGAAAAAGCCTCGAAATCCGAGGCTTTTTTTGTACAGTCTTGTCTAGCCTGTTCCGTTTAATGGTTCCTCCATTTCTCACGATAAGATGTTTTCGCTTAGACTTTTTGATTATCGATATAGTTATTTATATTTAAGTTTTTGCCGATAAAACCAATCGCTAAATTATGTCAAACGAAGTAAGAAAAACTACTATAGCTATTTTATTTGTAATATTATGTATTCCCGTTTCTTTCGCTCAAGAAATGATAGATCAGCGCAGGATTCCTATACATCAAAGCAAAGGTGCGAACGTAGAAGATCTATTTAGTAGTGTAGAGTATATTCCTCTCGAAAATACTGAGAACTCGATGATCCAGGAAGTCGATGATTTTTGGGCAACCGAGGATGAGATTATTGTATTTGATAGAAGAGGAAGAGCAATTCTGTTTTTCGATCATAACGGCCAGTTCAAGCATAAAATAGACAAGGTTCCTGATTGCGGACCATGCAATCGGGCTGAGTATCTTTTTTCTTCCGTCTTCGTGAATAAGGAGAAAAGAAAGGTATATGCCATTTACGGAACCTCTATGGACAATGTAACTATGGGAATCTTCGATTTTAACGGAAATTTTCTGGGTGAAAAAAAGGAGTGGTATACGCTGAACGGGATGGGGTTCATCGGCAACTCGATCTTGCTGGCACACTATTTCTTTAACGAAAAGAACCTTGACAATATTCAGTTCTTTCACCACGATAGCACAACGACGATTTCATATTTTGACCCAGAATTCAAAGCTGACTATGCCACAATCCCAAACCGCATTAGCAAGAATACATACGATGGAAAGCTTTATTGGAGCGAACCCTATGAAAATACGATTTATGCTATCGACTCCAACGGCAATATTTCCGGGGTTAAATTAATTTTTCCGGCGCACTACTCATTGCCCAACGATTTTGTCAAAAACAACCTTGGCAAAATCAGTAACGTGATCAGGTCTACTTATCCAAATGCAATCTTCGGCATTACGAATATCATGAAGATCGGGGATTTTATGGTGTTGAACCTCATGAGTCACATGTCGCTGAACGGGCTCTCGTCTATACTGTTGGATACCCGGTCGGGTGAGGTGTACGACCTGAACCAGATCAGACCCTCCGCATTGAACCATTATATGCCGATATCTTCACCTAAGAACCAGAGCTTCTTTCTGGACGACAATAACGAGCAATTGTATTCACTGGTCTACCCGCAGGATTTGATCGTGCGTTATAATGAAGGAGATATGATGAAGTATATCGGCCAAACCCCATCCTATGTCCAGGATATCGTAAAGAACAGCGATGTCTACAGGAATCCCATCTTAGCGATCTCCTCAATGAAATGATGGTGTCGGCATGAAGATTTACTCCGTTTTCTTATTGTTGTTTATTTTCTATGGTGGCTCCACGGTAGACGCTCAGACGAATGTAAAAGGGGACAATGGACTTTCGCTCTCCGGTTCGATAAGTGATTCAACCAGAAACATCAGGTTGGAAGCGGCATCTGTAGCCCTTTATAGACAAGGTGAGGACAAGGTACATAGCATCGCATTGTCTAGCCGGACCGGCCGGTTCATGCTTGAAAAGCTGCCTCCTCAAACTTCCTTTCGATTACAGGTCATCCACATGGGGTATGAACCTTTCGAACGAGAGATCATTATCGTGGATTCAAGTATCAATCTTGGCGAGTTGTATCTAACGCCAAGGGCCAACGAGTTAGAAGCGGTCGAGATCCTGTCCCCGGTCAGGATGAACGGTGATACGATCGAGTTTAATGCGGATGCCTTTCATCTTGATTCTAATGCCGTTGCGGGAGATCTACTGACGAAGTTGCCCGGCATAACCATATGGGGAGACAATGAAATAACATATAACGGTAAGAGGATCAATAAGCTATATGTTAACGGAAAGGATTTCTTTTCCACCAATGCAAATATTGCGCTCCAGAACATACCCAAGAATATAATCGATAACGTGCAGATCTTCGATACGGATCGAGAAAGGCGGGAGTCGAAAAACGCTAACATTGTCTTAAAAAAGGGAAAGGACCGAGGTATCTTTGGAAAAATCGGCGCAGGTATAGGTACTAACAAGCAAAACGAACTGGAAGCCATTGCCAACCTCTTTAATTCTTCTAACCAACTATCGGTAGGAGGGACAAAAAGCAACATCAACAAGCCCTTGGATGATATTGATCAACTGCTCAATAATACAACGTTTGGGGGCATCAGTCTGAAAGTCGATTACTTTTCAGATTTGAGAAAAAAGGGCTACCATGAAGATTCCGCCTATGGAATGATGTTTAATCATAACTTCCGTGACAAACCTTCGTATCAGATGGGGGATCATAATGAATTAAAAATTGATCTGTTCAGGAAATCATCAAATTCATTGACGGAACGTAACATCAATATGATTAGGTCAATGTCTGAGGGAGCCGACAACTCATCGGTTACCAAAGAGAGCCGGCATTCCGATTTTAATAATTTTCTCGGTAACGTGAGGTACCAATTTAAGAACGGTCAGAGAACGGACTTAAATATTTCGGCGAAGTTCGAAAAGCGGCAGGTGGACAATAACAGGAACACCTCGACGGTGGGCCAGCTATATGACATCGAGACCCGTGAGAGCGATTTGAGCCGGGAAGAGCTTGATGAAAGTATTCTAAGCCTGAATGCCGATCTCCGAATATCCAGTAAATTAAGATCGAACTGGGTCAAGTGGTACGACCATGTCTATTTTAAGTATGATTTGCTTTATAACCCATCTACATCCATCGTTGAAACCGATAAAAGCATCCAGAGTAGCAGTGCCGATTTTGATGACAGATCCTTTTTGAGAAACTCTAAGTTTAACGGAAGCATAGTGAACCAAGATGCGTACGTTAAGTTAGAAAGGATATTCCCCCAAAAGATGAGCGGCATCGTAGACATTGATATCGCACAGCGGGTCCGTCTAAACCACAACAGTTCGGATCATGTCGTTCGCGACTCCTCGGAGCTCAATGAATCCCTAACGTACGACGAGATCGAGTATGGGATCGTCTCAACTTCATCGTTGAGCCTGGGGAGAAAATTCATGATCGATGAACTATATATGAGGTATGAAAAGAGCATTGGCTTTTATTCAAATTTTGATGTACAGGTCGCCAATGATGATGTACGGTCCGGCTATTCGGACAGGAATATCAACAGGACAAATGCTTTTCTGCTGCCCTCGCTTCGTATTAATTACCTCAATAAAGTTGAGCAGAACTTTGTTAAGGACCTCAGTCTTTCATGGGATATCTCTTACCATACACCTTCGATCGGATTGGTCGCCCCCGTTGTTGACAGTATTAATATACTTAATCAGACCTATGGTAATCGTGATCTGGAGAACAGTAAAAATAATAATATTAGTCTTAGGTATATCTATGCAAGCTTTAAGCCAACAGGCCTTCACTATGACCTGGGATTTCACGCAAAGTTTTTGGAAGATGCCTTCGTGCCTAATATAAGCTACCGGAATGATGGTCGGCGAGAGCTTTACTTTATCAACGATAAGAATGTTCAAGTGAACTATGTCGCTTCGGCCAATATGCGGAAAGCATTCAAAATGTCCCGAGAGAGTAACTTTACTGCAAAGCTTTCCAACATGGGCGTGTTTTCGAAAAAGGGACAGGTAATTGACGGGGACTACGATAAATTAAAGAGCATGAGCTATCATGGCAAGTTGGATCTGTTGTTCAATTTTTCCGATTTTATTAAACTTGGCGTATACCAACAATTCGATTTTTTTCAACAAAAAAGTCGGTTGAATGCTGATTTCAAAAGTACGACCTCCGATTCAAACCTAAGTTTCGGACTCGGACTTAGAAAAAGGGCTTTCTTGAATACAAGCATTTCATATTTAAATGTCGAAAATAACAGCACCTCAGATGGTGTTTTACTTTGGAACGTTTCAGCTTCCTATCGGGCTTTGAAAAAAAGAAATCTGGAAATTAAGCTGTCTGCCCTCGACATACTGAACAACAACTCATCGATAACTGTCAATTCCACGAGTACATATACCATGTATGAGACCAATAATATTATACGCCGATACGTGATGGTGAACTTGTCTTACTATCCGAGATTTTTTTATTATTAAAAACATCTATTTAGCTAATAACTTTGAATGCAAACCTCATTGTCTGACATATTTTTATGACTTTCCGAATTCTGCTACGCAAGCCAGGGATTAGTTGAATTCAATATTCCACAAAAAAAGCCTCCTCTTCTTATTTTGTTCACAACAAAAATGTGAACTGTTTCACGATTGACTCCAAAATAAAATATACTAGACTCGATCCGTTTTGTTACGATATAGTTTTGGTCACGTTAGCTTTTTCTGTTTTTTTTAAATTTATTTGCGGATATTATCTTAATTGCATACATTTGATATGTAGAACATATAAACTTAAAAAATTGATTGTTTATTCTGAGGTCTATCAGTCGCGCTAATAGTTATGGCTGCTTTAAATAGTCCTCGTTGAATCTTTAGTGTAACCATTTATAAAACTAAGTCTCATGAAAAGACTAAAACCGAAGGTTTGTTTGTCGCTAATTGCTCTTTTTCTTATTGCTAGTTCATGCAATACGGTCTTTGATGATCATTACCACCCTGAAAACAAGTTAAATCTAAACATTATTCAGGTGCTGGAAGAAGATCCTGAGTTTTCCCATTTTGTCGCACTGATAGATAAAGCTGATTTGAGAAAAACTTTAGGAGAGGCCGCTATTTACACCTGTTTGGCACCTAATAATGAGTTCGTAGAAAATTATTTTCTAGACGAAAAAGGATATTCCAGTATGGATCAAGTACCCGTAGAAGATGCCAAAGTGTATATTAACTATCATTTTATTAACGGGATGTATTATATGTATGATTTTGAAAAAAATTATAGAAATATCGTTTCTCCTATTAGTAAAAGCCGTCGAACCAATTATAAGACACGTTCGGAAGGAAACAATCCTGGTAAAAACATTCGGATATTTTCATCTGCTTTTTTTGCAGAGCAAGGCAGTGATTATACTGCGCTTTTTGGTGAGTTCGATAATAACGCTGATTTTAGAATTGAGGGAGCCGACATTTCCGAACGTCGAGACATCGGTGCCAGAAACGGTGTTATTCATGTCCTAGCCACACCTTTATCACCCATGGCGAGGACCGATGAGGCATTGGCAGCAGATCCTGAGACGAGTATATTTTCGTCGTGGATAGAACGCCATTCTCAATATATTTTGGGCGAAAAAGATGAATTTGGCTATGTTGATACCACACTTTATAAAACCTATAGTTTTGGTCGAAACTTAGCAGATGAGAACATTGCTTCTACGCTTTTTGTTCCGACAAACGAAGCTATTGCGAATTATTTTGAACCTTATATGGATGATATCCATAACACTTTAGACTCGGTTCCCATACACGTAATGTATTCATTTATCCGATCGAGTATTCACAGTAATTTCTGGTATCCTTCAGATCTTAAACGAAATGACCCAGAATGGTCCGCCCTCACCGGCTATGTAAGTTACGGAAATGATGTTTTACCAACTATTCAGTCGATTACTCCCGCCAGCAATAGTTTACTTTATAAAGTAAATAGGATTGTCGAGTCTCCTGATATGAATAGCGTTCGAAGCGGCATCATGATGAAATATAAAAAATATCGTCAATGGTATTGGATGCTTACCAATAGAAATTTGGGTGCAGGTTTAACTGATGGGTTGTATTATCAACATAGCCCAAAAACTCTTCTTGTACAGTCGGATGAAGTGTGGGGGACACCTCTTGCCGAAGATATGGAGGTTGAAGCACAAGAGTTACGTCTCCAGGAATGCCGAGCAGGGGTATTTAACATGGACATCCGTGAAGATGGAGGGTTTAGAAAAAGATTTTATCCGACGGATTTTGGTTATATCTTATACGAAGATGGAAGATTTTATGATTACACTGGTCATTCGGTTGCTCTACTAACTCCACAACCGGTTTGGGAGAAAGTCAACGGAACCATATATGAAATAGATGGTTTTCTTAACCCAATAGATCGTCTGGATAATACCATAACTGTCTACCAAAAGATGTTAGAGGATCCGCAGATGTCATCATTTGTGGCTGCAGTTGACAAAGCTGGTCTTGCTGGTGAATTGCAATTGACGGGCTTTTTCACCTATTCGATTTTTGCTCCGAGTAATGTAGCTATGCAAGCAGGCGGGATTCAGGTTGATGAGTTAAGTCCTGAGGCGTTACGGAGTTTTGTTAATACATATATCGTTCCTAGTCGTTACCTTTTTACTGACGGAGTTTTCAATGGGCGGATTGCAAATAGAAATGCGCAGCAATTGAACATGCAGGGATCATGGGAAATGTTTACTATTTCCAAAGAGTCTCAAACGGCTTCTATAGAAGTTGCTAATAGACAAGCAAGCAATGGTGTATTACATCGTATAAACCAGATTTTATAAACTAAACAGCATATCAGATGTTTCAGCATTTTTGTTCTAACATATTAAAAATCATTTGTTTTCTGGGGATTTTGACTTCCCAGACTTTTGGGCAGTCAAAAGTAGTCATTGGAAAGGTGTTTGATAATAATCGATCCGTATCGTTTTCACATGTATCGGTAATGATCGTTAACCGGAATGACCTGATTTTAGGAGGTACAAAAACGGGCGAGGACGGAAGCTTTCGAATTACCGTTCCGGAGCAGGGCGCTAAGATTGTCTTTTCATTTATCGGTTACGTTAAACAGGAGATCCCCATTTCAACGATAACAGAGCCATTAAGTGTGATACTGCTCAGTGACAATCAGCAACTTGAAGCAGTTTCTTTGACTGCGCAAGGCACGCAAAGAGTAGATTTGGGCTTTATGACGATAGATAGGAAAGAAGTGTCGAGTTCTATAGCTAGTGTAGATTTAGAAGGAATCGAAAATGTGCCTGTGGCTTCTGTCGATCAATTATTGCAGGGTATGGCGCCTGGTCTGCAGGTGGTTGCTGCAAGTGGCGACCCTGGCGCAGCTGCATCCATTCGTATTCGAGGAATTTCGAGTATCTCAGGTATCAATGACCCTCTTTGGATTGTCGATGGTGCGGAGGTTATCGGAAATAATTATGATGTCCAAAGTATCTCCGATTTTGGTTTTAGTCCTATTGGTGATTTGGACCCGTCTGATATTGAATCTATTGATATTCTTAAAGATGCCTCGGCCACAGCCCTGTACGGATCTAAAGGAGCCAATGGTGTAATTGTCATTAAAACCAAGAGGGGAAAGAGGGGAAAACCTCAAGTTAATTTTAATTCAAAGTTTACACTTACCGAGGTGCCGAGAACTATTCCCATGCTTTCTGGAGATGAACAAAGGATATATTATATAGAATTATGGACCGGAGGACTAGATAATGGTTCTGCACTTCCGCAGCTCCGCGGAGATATGTCGCATCCTGATGCTTGGATCTATAACAATAATACCAATTGGATGGATCAAATAACCAGAACTGGCATGTATCAGCAATATAATACATCGCTAAGTGGTGGAGGTGAACGTATAAATTATTATTGGGGACTTGGTTATACCAATCAATACGGGACAACCAAGGGTACGGGTTACGATCGGTTTAATACCCGATTTAACTTGAATTACACCGTTTCAGATAAAGTATCCATCTCGGCAGACTTGAGTTATACGAATTCGTTGACTGATAAGCGAGGAACTGTTCACCCGACAGATCTTGATTCCGAACAAAAGATCAACCCAGTTTTGATTGCTCGGGAAATGCCAGCTTACTTTCCGGTATATTCGCGTAATGGTCTAAACTATTTTGTTGAACGAAATGAGCCAGTGTCGTATCATTCTCGCTTTAACCCATTGGCCATTATAGACTACTCTTCATTTTTGTCTAAAGCCAACCGTTTAATGGCATCGAGCAGTTTGAATTGGAAAATTATAGATAACCTCGAGTTCCGTGCCCAAATGTCTGCTGATTTTCGAGAAGCTGGAGATGAATATTTCCTTCCTGGATATGCCACAGATGCCATCCCTGGCGAAGCATTATATAATGCAGGTCGTCAGACCGAGGGGTATCAATTACTATTGAGCAGTACAAACCGGATGATTTGGAAACCCATAGAAGAAGAAAATCACAGATTGACCATGACTGGGGTAGTCAATCTCAACTTGAATAAGAGCAACTCTTCATTGTTGCATTATCATAATGGAGGATCACCTCAATTGCGTTCGGCAGATGCTTCGGCTATCATCTCACAAATTAGTGGCTCATTTGGTGATAAGCGCTACATTGGGATGTTTTTACAAGGACATTATGCTTTAAAAGATAGATACTTTCTTACTGTGACGGGCAAAACAGAGGGCGATTCTCGTTATGGTAACGACAATGCTTACTCAATCTTTCCAGCGATAGGAGCTGCTTGGGAGTTAACTAAAGAACCTTGGGCAGAGGATGCTGATTGGATTAGTTCTTTTAAGCCGCGTGTTGCCTATGGTATTACAGGAAATCTCCCAAATATTGATAATATTTATGATATTGCTTATGGGACTAATACCGGTTATCTCGGTAATACCTATATATATCCCAGTAAATTTGCTTATGAAGGCATAACCGAAGAGCGAACAACAGAATATAATTTTGGCGTGGATTGGTCGCTTTTCAATAATCGAATTAGTGGGCAGTTTGATTATTACACCAGAACTACTGAGGATCTACTCCTTAAAGAGACCTTGTCTTCGACACTTGGCTATTCTTCACAATATGTCAATTTTGGAACAGTAGAGAACTCTGGTGTCGAGCTAGGGATCACTGCCGATATCTTCAGGGGTGATGAAGACAGGCTGCGGTTAAAATCATTTTTTAATATTGCTTATAACCGCAATAAACTAATCAGCCTACCAGAGAATTTTGATGAAGGTTCTTTTCAAACTTCAAACCGGTCATTTGTATCACAACTTCAGGAGGGGGATGTTATCGGCGGTTTCTATGGTTATCGAGCGTTAGGAGTATATCCAAGCGACGCAGACGCTGAATTAAAAGATGAACTTGGCCGTACTATCTACGAGGCCGATGGAATCACACCAAAATACATGCGTTACGGGTCGGCAACTGGTGCTCGTTACCAAGGTGGTGATATGATATTTGAAGATATGAATGGTGACGGCATAATCAACGATCTCGACATGGTTCAAATAGGTGATGCTAATCCTTCTTTCTATGGGGGCTGGAATAACACGTTAACTTATAAGGATCTAACTTTGACCATAAATTTTCAGTATCAATTTGGTAATGACATCATTAATGCTGCTCGTATTTCGATGGAGCAAATGGCTTATTCCTATAATCAGTCAAGGTCAGTTATGAGCCGATGGCGAAAACAAGGAGACATAACCGATATGCCGCGCGCCCATCCGGATGGCGCCAGAAACCGGATAGCCTCGACACGTTGGGTAGAAGATGGGTCCTATGTCCGATTAAAAACTGTTTCGTTAACCTATAACGCTGATAAGGTTTTTCGTAAGTATGGACTTAAGAATGTGAGTTTCTTTGCGACAGCGTATAACCTTTATACATGGACCAATTACTTGGGGGTAGACCCAGAAGTGCCGATCACAGGAAGTGTAACTCTTTTTGGTATTGATAACAACAGTACCGCTCCACCAAGACAGTATACATTAGGTTTAAGGTTTAATCTATAACTCCTCTGAAATGAACAGAATAATAAAATATATTACAATAAGCTTCTTAAGCATCAGCATGGTATCATGCGACTCTTTTTTAAATGTCGACGTCCCCGATAATTTGATCCATGAGGAGTTTTGGTCGAATAAAGATCAAGTTGATGCAGCACTAAACGGGCTTTATACTTCACTTCATAATAATCTGGAGCGGTTTCATGCGTGGGGCGACGTTCGTTCTAGTCTGTATAAGCCAGGAAGTAATTTTAGCAGCTCCTATAGGCAGTTTTTGTCACACGATATTTATCCGGAGAATCACTTGGTTTCATGGTCTCCTGTATATATATCAATAACTTGGATCAACTCATTTTTGAAAAATGCACCTTCAACCTTGGAACGTGATGATACGTTTAAAGATAGTGATCTTCAGATTATGATGGGCGAGGCGCGTGCCTTGCGGGCATTAAACTATTTCTATTTGGTTCGTGCATTTAAAGAAGTTCCCATTGTCGACACACCCTATGAATCAGATACGCAGGAAATAAATACGGCTGCTTCATCTGAAGAAGATGTGCTGGATTTTATTGAAGCAGACCTGGCAGTCGCACTGGAAAAAACAGCAGAAAGTTTTGATAATGTCAATCTCCAATATGGTAGGTTTACCAAGAATGCCGTTCGTGCATTATGGGCTGATGTCAAGTTATGGAGAAATCAATATCAGGAGGTTCTGGACTTAACAGAACGTTTAGATCAACAATACAAAAATTCGATGGTTGCGCCTCTTGATTGGTTTACCATTTTCAATCCGGGCAATTCGAGCGAAAGTATATTCGAATACCAATACGTTCAAACCGGCTTAGGGTCTCCGCTGTATAACTGGTTTTCGCAAGGTCAACGTGGTGATGCAAGATTCCTCGCCAATATTACCAATATTAGTGTTAATGCGGGTGAGCTACTATATCCTCCAATAGATGATAAGCATTTCAGCGCTGACACGATCCGTTTAAAGAATTTTTCAGCATTTATGTTAGATCCAAGGTTTGAAACGTCTAATGGAACTGGATATGAAGTTTATAAGTTTACGGGTCAGACTGCGTATCAGTTAAGCTATAGACCAGCAGGAAGCCGGAATGCCAATTATATTTTCTATCGCTACCGCGAAATATTGTTTATGCAAGCTGAAGCACTAGCGATGTTAGGTAGATATTCGGAAGCTGAAAGCCGCATTAATATCATTCGTGAACACACTGATCTGCCACAGATAGAAGCCGGCGGTCTTAGTGATGGCGTTGATTTTATGAACTTCCTTCTCATGGAGCGGGAGTTTGAGTTAGGCTTTGAAGGGAAAGAGTGGTTTGCAGCGGTACGTGTTAGCCGTCGTTCAGGATATGAGAATATCTTAATAGAAAAGGCATCAAACAACAGTGCTCTTGGAGATTCGTATCAAGTTATTCGTGCCAGACTACTTGAGCCAGAAGCTTGGTTCTTGCCGTACCACGAGACAGAGATCGAAACGAATCAGATGTTGGAGCAGAAAGATTATTATAAGAATAAGTAAGTAATAACCATAAATATGAAATATAGGATATTGTTTTTAGGGCTTATAATAGCCTTGGCTGGATGTGAGAAACAATTCTCGGATGCTCGATATAACTCTGATGATGAACTTCAGATTATCGATTATATAGAAAGTCGTGAGGATCTCAGTACTTTTCTAGAATTGGTGGAGTATACGAACCAACGGAGTTTGTTGAAAACTGCAGGTGCTTACACATTATTCGCTCCCACTAACAGTGCGTTTGAGAATTTATTTAAGACCTTGGCCATTGATGGTAAGCGCATTTCGTCAATCAAAGATGCTGAGCCCACGTTTTGGTTAGAATACTTTCGATATCATTTGCTTGATGCTAAGATAAACACAAACGTATTTACCCATGGCCCATTACCCGAACCGACGCTCTTTCAAGATAAGTTTCTTATCGCCGACATCAGTAATTCCTATACGGCTATTAGTCTGAATAACAACGCCGTGATAAAAGAATATAATATTAATCTAAACAATGGTTTTGTAAATATTATCGATCAAGTTTTGGTACCGCCCACACAGTCCATTCACGATTTGCTGAGTCAATCTGGTAGGTACACTACAATGCTTTCGGTTTTTGAAGAAACTGATTTGGTCCACTACCTAAAAGATAGCCTTATTACATTATTAATTGAGTCAGACGAGGCACTCGAAGAAAGTAATTTTAAGAGAAATGAGATAGAAAACCTGAAGGAGTGGGCGTCGTATCATATTATTCCAGATTCTGGTTACTATCTAAATCTGTTGACTGCCCAGCGCTTTTACCCGTTATATGATAAAGAGTCGCTTGGATTTAGCGTAGATGAATTTGGACAATACAGCGTGAACAGTACTGTCAAATTTGATCAGACTAGCGGATATGGAATCGATCGAGTGGCTAGCAATGGTATCTTTCATACTCTCGCCGAGAAACTTGAAATTACAGAATCAGTTCCAGCGGTTATACGTTTAAATTTATATCCGCCTGGAAGTAATCACGGAAAACAGAATGTGTTTGCAAGCCCGCCTGCACGTATCTTACTCAATACGGGAACCCGTAGTTATCATCAAAATAAAGAGTTTAAGATTGTACAATTTAATGCAACACAGGTCGGCGATTACTTTTGGACGACCGTACCAGATGTTCCCTCTGGGAAATATAGAATCAGAGTAATGCACCGCGTGGGCGGGACTAGGGGGAAGTTCTTGACGATTTATAATGATGAGATTGTTGGGGAAAACATAAACATGGCGGTTAGGGACGGTATTTTCGAGGAATATGATTATTATGGTTTTAACTATGCGGGAGATATTGAAGTAGAAGAGAGAGGCGACGTTCAGCTCTATTTTGCTTTCACAGATTTCGGTTCAAACAAAAACCCGAGCTACTGTTGCGATCTGTTGCTAGATATGATTGAACTTATACCAATTAACGAATAAAAAACCTAATTATGAATTGCAAGACAATTTGTGTAAGAAACCTTATATATATCCTGATCACTCTATTTTGTGGTTTAAGTACGCGTCTTTATGCCCAGGAGGGTGAGCAGCAAGACGAGCCTGGTATAGTTGACTCAGTACTGCTCCAAAAACCAGACTCCATTATCCTTCATCTCAAAGAGCAATCATCTTCATTGACTGCTTTAGGAGCACTACGCGGTAATCCCAAATTATATGTTGCCGAAAATGGAAATATAGGAACCCCCTCGCAAGCGATCATTCGCGGTGTAAGTTCTATTAATCTACCCGCCTCTATACAGGTTTATGTAGACGGTATACCCCTGCGCTATTCGCGGTCGCTACCATCTTTTTTGTCCAATTATGACCCTGATCGGTTAATTTTTCTGAATCCGCAAGACATCGCAAATGTTCATGTCATCGGTGGGGCAAATGACTATCCCATATTAGGTGGCCGGGGCGCCAACGGAGCGGTCTATCTGGAAACAGAGCGTGGAGAATTTGGTGGTACAAAGTTGGATGTATCCGTTAACCATGGTTTTAGTCAATACGACTATACTATTCCGAGATTTGGTTCTGAAGCATTGAAAGCCTATTTATGGGAGCGCATGGCCGCTGACGGACTAAGTTATGACGAGCGCAGCGCACATCCGATTTTTGATCCAAATGCGGCTGAGACAAACAATGAAACCGACTGGCTGAAAGATATTCGGCAAACTGGAACATATAAAGACTACCATGTAAAATTAAAAGGAGGGGATGGAGATGCCAATTATCTGTTCTCTTTAGGGTATACCGATAAGGACGGAACCATCAAGAACAATGAAATGCAGCGCGTAGGCCTACGTTTTAATTTGGATTACCGACTTTCTCAGAAAATAGAAATCGTGAACAATCTTTCCTATACCAACAGCTGGGGCAGATTTTCAGAATATGGCAGCAACTATTCCATACATCCGATTTATGTGGCGGCAGCGAAGGCTCCTTTCTTTTCGCCGAATTATTATGACCAAGAAGGAGTGCGGACCGGACTTATGGCCGGTGTCGATACGTTAGGATTTAGCAATCCGAATGCACTGGTTAATAATATGGAAAACTCTAATCGATATAACCGGATCGACGGACTTATGGGGTTGCGGTGGAATCTGGCAGACGATTGGAAACTGACGGCTAATCTTTCTGTTAACTACACCAATTTAATCGAACGCCAGTATAGACCAGCGTTGGGAATTGCACCAGATGAATACCGTATCCGGCAGAACGCTGAACGCAGTTCAAGTGAATTTGGTTTAATCGGAGATGTTAAAGCCGTTAAAACAGGTGACCTGACTGATCAGATAGCCTACAAGGCTTCCTTAATGGCGAGCATCGATACCTACGAAGAAAAATCAATGTATGGTCGCAAGGTGAATGCCGGTACAGACGATTATGAAACCTTAAAACAAGGAATTGTTGATAGTGCGTCAAATACAAAATTCAAATCAAACTTAATGACCTTCATCGCTCAAGGCGAGTTGAAATTATCGAACAGAGCTTATCTGTCGGCTTTCGTCAATTTACAGGGGACATCTAATTTTGGAAGTCAGGGTAGATGGAACGTATATCCGGGAGCCACGGTTTCGGTAAACCTTCTCGAAGAAAACCAACCAACCGCCTGGGCAATTGATGTAGCTTATTCACGGACCGGAAATCACGACTTACGTGGCTTTTACCACTATAATTTATATTACCCGGTTAATTATTTCGGATATGGAGGGGCTTACTTCGGCAATGCAAAAAATGAAAATATCAGGCCGGAAAAAACAGATACCTATGAAGCGGGTTCTACACTATCCTTGTTGAATAATCGAATCTCCCTTCGCGCAGGGTATTATTATAAGCAGACAAATGATTTAATTACTTATCGCTCGGCTCCCAATGAACTAGGGCTGGGCGTTTCCGTAGAAAACAGCGGATCGGTTATCAATCAGGGAATTGAAGTCTCCTTAATAAGCAAGTTGATTCAGAAAAAAGATTTGCGTTGGGATCTGAATGTAAACGTATCAACATTGAAAAATTCGGTAGAATCTTTAGCTAATGGTTCTATCGAACGCACATTCGGAAATGTAACCGGTATTGCCATGGAAGGTGAATCTATCGGATCGTTCTATGGATATAAGATATCAGGCGTTTTCGAATCTGATGAGGCGGTTAATCTGATGAAAGCCGACGGCACACCATATATGGCGGGTGACTATATCGTAGAAGATGTGAATAACGATCAGAAGATCAATGCGCTTGACAGGCAAGTTATCGGATCGCCGTTACCAACACTTTTTGGTAATTTATTTACACAATTAAGTTATAAGGAACTGGGGCTGTCCGCTCAGCTTAGTTTTGCTTCTGGTCAGGATATCTACAATCGTTTCGATCAGCAGATGCATAGTATGAAAGACTATGCCAATCAGAATCCGGACGTATCACAGCGATGGAAATCGTCTACAGAAACCGGAAACGGACTAAGCCGCGCTGCACTTGACGATCCTTCAAACAATACAGCAGCATCAGATCTTTGGATCGAGGATGGTAGTTACCTCAAGTTGAAAAGCCTGACGGTGCATTACGATATTGCAAAGATAACCGGATCAAAAGCTTTTAAGAATATCAAACTCTACGCTACCGCTGAGAACCTATGGACACTTACTGACTATTCCGGTTTTGATCCTGAGATCAGCAATTTTACTGATCCTTTACTCCGCAACATCGATTTTGGTGCGCCACCACTGGGCCGAACCTATATTTTTGGAGTCAAAGCAACATTTTAACGGTGATTTAAGAATCTAACTATCATGAAGAGAATAACAAAATATAGCATATGGAGTGTAGCTTTACTCGCTACATCACTTGCTTCCTGTGGTGATTTCTTTGATGTAAAGCCCTATGACGCTGTCGTTGAAGATGAATTTTATCAAAATCAGGAAGACTTAAATGCAGCAGCTTTTGCAATGTATGAACCCCTGAGCAAAGATGTTCATAAGTTTTTATTGTGGGGTGATGCTCGTGCAGATATGGTCACTGCCGGACAAAAAGAGCCTGAGCCGTACATCAACGAGTTTGTGATTAATAATATCAGTGTTCAAAATCCGTATACCGATTACAGCAGTATCTATAAGACGATAGCACGCGCAAACCGACAAATGGAAAAAGTCGAACACGTATTTGCGATCGATAATAAGCTGGATGACCGTGATGCTAAAGCCTATTATGCCGAGGCGCTCCTGCTAAGGGCTATCTGCTATTATTATCTGGTTAGGACTTTCGATGAATTTCCGCTGATCTTGTCAGATCATGCTGAAAATATTACCTATACCGATGTAAACGGGGAACTTGTAAGTCGCGCCACGAATAAATTGACATCTTCTGAAATCCGAGGCTTACTCAATTACCCTGAAACGAAACAAGAAGTTTGGCTGCAAATCTATAACGATGCTTTATCCGTGATGGGATTATTGCCGCTTAACTATCAATGGAACAGGAATAGCTTGCCGGCAAACGAACGCTACGGTCGGGTTTCACAGCCTTTAGCGGCAACCTTTGCTGCCGAAGTGGCGATCTGGTTGGGAGAATATCAAACCGCATCTGCGTTTTGTAATTCTCCGATCTCCAATAATAACCATTCGCTGGGTACGTCCGGTGGCTGGCCTAATCAGTTTACTGCATCTACTGCTAGTCAGCATTCTATGTTTCTACTTGGATATCGCTATGACAATAGTTTTGAAACCAATCGCTTGCAGGAATTCACATCGCACAGGCGTGAAGACGGCGGGAAATATTACCTGAAACCTGTATCACAGACCATCAGTAAGATATTCAGCTATGAGCCAACTGATGTGCGCACTACCTTTAGTTACAAAACCTTCGGGAAGGACACCGTAATCTGGAAATACATCGGTTTAGACAATGTTAGCAGTATGCGGAGTGCCTATCAGGGGAACGCCAGTTGGCATGTATACCGTAGCGCGGATGCCTATCTGCTAAAAGCCCTGGCCGATTTGCTTTTAGATGATTATTCATCGGCATTTAACTTTATAAACAATATACGGACAGCAAGAGGTTTAGAAGAATATGAGCCAGAGGAAATAGACTATACCAATAAAGAAATGATGATGGAAATGATATTCAGAGAGCGTGCCCGTGAATTTGCGTTTGAAGGCAAGCGCTGGTACGATCTGATGCTCTATTCAAAATTATCAGGCGAAAATAAACTCGCAGAAATTGTCTCATCGAAATACTATGGAGAGATGAGGCAACAGGTAAAGCAAAAGCTGCAGACAGAAAGCAACTGGTATATTCCGGTGGATCCAACACTTTGGAACAACGTTAACTAAAACAACGATCGCATTATAAAGAATTATATTATGAAAAAAATCATTCCTCTTTTGTATCAATTTTTATTTACAATGCTTTTGTTGCAAACTGGATGTTATAAAGAACAACATTTTGATTTTCCAGGTCCTTTTGATGAAGACATCAAATTGCCGGATACCCTGCCTTTCCCTTTTGATGAAAGCAGGCAAGCGGGTATCTGGCTTATGAAAGATGGAATACCGGAACACGATAAAGTGTTGTTCAAAGGATATACTGACTACAAGGCAATGCACGATACCGTGTCTTGGATATTGGAACCAAATGGTGTTCGTTTACGGCCGCATCGTAATTTTTATCCCTTAAGTAATGCGGATCATTTAGGAGGTGACCCGAACAGCTACCAGCGAAACTGGGTTGTTTCTAAATATTTTGTTCCTGTAGGTACTGGGAAAAGCTTTTATATGTATTTTAAAGCTACTGTGGGCACGTTTAGTGGTACTGCGGCAGGTCTGGTTCTCGGAAGGAGTTGGGAAAACGGAAGAGAGTTTATATTTGGCTTTGACGGTTATTCGGCCATAGCACCTATGTTTTTCGTTGATTTGTACGAACGTACCTTTAGTGTCAGTCCGGACAATGGATGGCCCACAGTAAACGAGGTAATCACACCGGGTGTACCTGCAGAATTCGAAGTGGTGATCCATGAAAACCTCTTTTATGTAAAAGTGAATGGTGTATTGTGTTTTCAGTTTAAATTGCCTCATCAAGGTATGTATTTCTTTACACCCACGATTCGTCCATGGCGTAACTTCCTGACCATGTATGATTTTTATATTGAAGCACCCGAAGCCTATACTGTAGATTACGCGTTTTACCATACCGAATTTGATTATAACCGCTTCCAGCATCCTTCTTTGGCGCTAGCGGACAACGATGAAGTGCTTCTTTTTGCTGAAGGACGTAAAGATTATACTACGGCGCAGGAACGAATCGATCAGACGGTGAAGCCCGTGGGGAATACAGATATTGTCTTGCGCCGATCGACTGATGGCGGAAACACATGGAATGATCAGGTTCAGGTGATTGCGGGTGAGGGATCGAATGAAACCTTTGCCTATCCTCAAGTTGTAAAAGCGGCCGATGGAACATTAATCTTACATTATAGCAAAGTGGTTAGCGCCGCAGGTGTTAACGGATCTTCCTACAATACGAGTGAACAACGTGTATATCAGGTAAGTTCTACCGATAACGGCACTACCTGGTCGTCGCCACAAGATATTACCAATGTATTAAAGCCTGCTGACGGCGGAATGCAACATGCGTCCGGTCATGGGATTGTTTTAGAGCAAGAGGTGAATAAGGGCCGTTTGTTAATGCCGGTAAATTATGGGACTAATCAGGTTCGCGTTGCCTATTCAGATGATAAAGGCAATAGCTGGCAATTAGGAGGCGCGATAAGCGGTACGAATAATCTGCGCTACGGCTCGGTGGTCGAACTTGAAGACGGGCGCCTGATGATGTTGCTTTCGCATACCAATGTTAACCCGAGAAGTAAAGTAGTAAGTTATAGTGAAGACGGTGGGGTTACTTGGTCTTCCACAACGGGTTATTCGGAAGGAATTACCACTTTTGATTACGGACATATGTTTCCTAGTGTTTTAACAAAAGATGCTAACGGTAAATTGATGTATGTGGCACCAACGGGAAGAGAGACGGATGCACAGGCCTTTAATAGCCCGGCATACGCTCATACACCTGTATTGTTTACCAGTCAGGACAATGGAGCATCATTTTCATCGGCCGGTAATTTATTTACCAAACAAACCTACAATACCTATGTAACACCTACAGGTTTAATGGATGCGGTAGTATTGTCAAATGGAAAACTCCTTATCGCTACAGAAGGCGGAGTAGAAACTCCGTTTGAAGGGATTGTAGTATATCAGAAATAACACATTTAAAGATTAAAGTAATGAAATATACTTTTGTTATAACACGATTAGCCGTAATATTCGGGATTATCTCATCGGTTACACTCTTTGCTTGTTCAGACGAGTTTACCGGGATGGTTGATTCAGAAAAATTCGTGAAGCCAGCCGATGATTCCGAAGACAACGGGGAAATTGAAGCCCCGCACAAAATGAATGTCCGCGTATTTCAGGCTGATGAGGAGGGCTATCATTCGTATCGGATTCCAAGTTTAACCCGCGCTCCAAATGGCAACCTGATCGCCTTAGCCGAAGGGAGGAAAAGATCGAGTCTGGATTATGGCGATATTGATATAGTTTATAAAGTTTCAACAGATCAAGGTGAAAGCTGGTCGGCTCTTATGCCTTTGTTAGTAGAAGGTGAAGGAACCTGGGGGAATCCGACTATTCTGACCGATGAAGAAAATAACCGAATCTGGTTGTTCGTGTCCTGGAACGATGAAAATCACAGTCAGCACGGTGGCCGATTTGAAGGAAAAGATTATCCTGCGGTATCGGAATGGGGTGACAGACGGGTGTTTGCGACCTACAGCGACGACAATGGAATGAGCTGGTCCGAGCCTGCGGATCTGACCGAAGAATTGGTTCCAAAAACCTTTGTATGGGATGCTGTAGGTCCCGGAAATGGTATTCAGGTGAAACAGGGACCCACGAAAGGCCGCTTGATCATTCCTGCCGGCGAGCGTAATATCTATAGTGACGACCATGGTCAGACCTGGCACTTTCAGTCGCTGCCATTAGGTACTTTTGAGAGCGCTGTTGTCGAGCTAAGCAATGGACTGTTGATGCGGAATGATCGTGCAGTTTCGAGTTACTGGCTTCTTAGCAAAACCAGGCATGTAGCTATAGGTTCCATCGAATCCGGATTTTCGGATTTTACGGGTGACCGAAATCTGATCGATCCGCGTAGTCAGGCTTCTATTTACCGGTTGTCCTTTAACCCAAGTGTATTGGTCTTTTTAAATCCGGCCAGAAACGATGGCGATGAATTGGTAAATCGGTGCAATATGACGGTTCGGCTGAGTTACGACGAAGGCCAGACATGGAAAGACTCGCGCGAGTTAACTTATGATGGGGTTGAGCAGGCCGATCTTTGCACACTGGGTTATGGTGGTTATACGAGCCTGACCGCTATTAATGAAACCACGATCGGTGCCCTGGTAGAGCATAATACCACACCTGTAGGTGGCGCCGGGGCTACGCGGTACTTTTCGGTAGATTTTCATAAGTTCAATACCAGCTGGGTTCAGGGAGAGTGATAAACTGCTTTAGACTCACTGGCATAGTTGAGTCAAGGAAAAATTACAATAATTTTAACATTATTTAACGTAAAATATGGTTTTACTTAAAGAATACGGGGTATATTTGTAGTATCATAATTTAGGTTTATAATTGGTTAGTAAAGCCCCTGATCCTCCCCGTTTCAGGGGCTTACTTTTTGGTAGGAATTTCCATTAATCAGCTGAGATATGGATGCCGAGTAGCTTATAAAACTCCCTCAATATAGCCGGATGCCCGGGCCAGGCCGGTGAGGTGGTTAGATTGCCATCAGTAATCGCTTCCGTTGCTGCTATCTTTTTGT
Source organism: Albibacterium profundi (assembly GCF_042159835.1). Lineage (NCBI taxonomy): Bacteria > Pseudomonadati > Bacteroidota > Sphingobacteriia > Sphingobacteriales > Sphingobacteriaceae > Albibacterium > Albibacterium profundi. The sequence goes on from NZ_JBBVGT010000002.1 coordinate 1,712,205, forward strand.
AAGTGCCACCGGCTAAATTAATATCCGGACCTACTGCGTCATAAGCCGTTAGGGTTCGACCTTCCAATACACCTGCTACAGTCAGGATTTGAATACCGTGACAGATGGCTGCTACAGGTTTATCGGCTTCGAAGAAATGACGTGTATATTCCAGCACTTTCTCATTTAGACGGATGTATTCTGGCGCACGTCCACCACAAACATATAGTCCGTCATAGTCGGCTGGATTCACTTCGCTGAAAGTTTTGTTCAGAATGAAGTTATGACCTCTCAATTCAGCATAGGTTTGAAATCCAACAAAGTCATGAATAGCAGTTGCTATAGAATCGCCCGATTTTTTGTCTGGGCAGACAACATCAACTTCAGCACCTGCCGAAAGAAGTGCTTGATAGGGCACCATGATTTCGTAATCCTCTACAAAATCGCCGGCCAACATTAAAATTTTCTTGCTCATTTGTTTGTGTTTTTTGGTTATTCGTTCCGAGCAATTTAATCAATCCATGGTCAAAAAGCGAGCAACATGCACTAACTTCATGTAAAATTAATCTGCTGACCTTTTAATTTTTGTAAAACAGAAAAGGTATATCACAATAGACATGTATCACATGAACGGGATATTATTACATATTGAATTTTTAATAACTCTCTATAATCATCGGTTTGACCGAGAGCATTAGGAAAGAAATAGATAATCAATTTGTAGTCATGTATAACAAGTTCTTTATCCGACCCTATGATTTTTAATAAAAAATCAAACAATTAAGTTCTATTATTTATTTTAGACAGAGAAGCTTATGCTAGGAAAATGATATGAAACAAAAGATAATATTAATAGGGTGATCATATAAAATCAAAATCATGAAAAAGTACATCAACAATTTGGGTGGAACCTTGACTGCATTACTGGTTTTTTTCAGTCTTGGAGTCCATGGGCAATCTGCAAAAGACATTGCCGGAGCTTGGAAAATGAACGATGGAGACAAAACCTCGGTATTAGTTTTTCAAGATAATTATTTTACTGAAAGTATCTTCAAGAGTGATCAGTATATTAAAAGCTATGGAGGACCCTATTCTGTGAGTGGAGATCAAATGGAGGTCGATCTTGAATTTGATTCGGAAAGGAGCGACCGCGTAGGATCGAAGTTAACAGCTAACGTAGCGATTGATGGCGATCAGCTGACAATAACTCAGGACGGAACAACACAAACTTGGACGAAGTCAGATGCGGGCGATGCTCCTTTAGCCGGCGTTTGGCATATTACAGAACGTATGCAAGGCGGGGAATTAGTGCCCATTCATCAAAGCGGAACGCGTAAAACGTTGAAAGTGCTTACGGGAAACCGCTTCCAATGGTTTGCAATTGATCCGGGAACAAAGCAATTTTCTGGGACTGGCGGAGGTACTTATACCTTTGAAAACGGCACCTACACAGAAAATATAGAATTCTTTTCAAGGGACAACAGTAGAGTGGGTGCCAGTCTTTCTTTTGACGGAGAGTTAAAGGATGGTAAGTGGCATCATAGTGGTCTCAGCTCAAAAGGGGATGAGATCTATGAAGTATGGAGTCGGGTGGAATAGCAAGAGGATTTAAACAAGAAAAGGCAGTCATTCTCGACCGCCTTTTCTTGTTTAAATCCTCTTAATTTTAATTAAGCTGAAACTTAGTAACCTGGGTTTTGAGTCAATCCTGGTTCTACTTTTAGTGAGCTTTCGTGGAAAGGCCACAGGTATTGATGCGGAGAGAATTTCCGATCTTCAATTTTCAATGATACAAGCTTGCCATTTACTTCTCTGGTATGGCCTAAGGCTGGTTGATTTAATACATCCTCAGCGATTCTCCAACGAATGATGTCGTAGTAACGTAAACCTTCACCAGCAAATTCAATTCGTCTCTCGTTCTGGATTAATTCCAACCACTGATCATTAGTATAACTGCTATAGGCAGGAAGCGTTACATCTGCAACAGTCATGTCTAAGCCGGCTCTTCTGCGGATATCGTTAATGCTCTTTTTTGCTAAAGCATCAAAGTCACCCATCATTAATTTAGCTTCGGCGTATGTCATTAATACCTCCGCATAACGTAATAAACCAAATTCCATATTCCCATCCCGGAAAGCATCACTTTCGGATACGAATTTTTTCCACCAGAAACCTGATTTACTTGCGCGTTGATTTTCATAGAACATCGGATTGTTTTGGTTGTAGATATCGATGGTCTCGCCATAGAATTCATCGCCTTGTCCAAAGATACTAGCTTCATAGCGCGGGTCGCGGTTCAAGTTAGGGTCTAATTCGTACTCTTCTTTCGTATGCAATGGACACTGGTCAATTGGGCGACCTTGCTTCGTCCAGTAAGCGTCTACTAATGATTTGATCGGCACCATATAGGATTGTCCATTACCAGTTCTGAAATGAGGTCCTAAATCTCTAAACGAATAGGTTTTATCCCCACTATGACTTTCAACGTTAAAGTGGATAATGAACTCATTATTGTCAGAGGACGCTTCATATTGAAAAAGATCACCGTAGTTCGGGTGAAGAGAATACCGACCGCTATCCATAATTTCTTTTGCCAATTTAGCTGCAAGTTCGTAGCGACCGTTAAAGAGAGCAAAGCGCATAATCAAAGCTTTGAACGAGTAACGATTGAACATATATTTATCAACCGTATATTCATCAGGTGGAAGAGCGTTTGCCACCGCCTCTGCCATTGGAAAGATGGTGTCTAGGATCTCTTGTTTGGGAGTAGCTGGCTGTAGAGCTTGCTCCAAATCGGCCGGTTCCAAATAAAAAGGTACGTTGCCAAAATGGAAGGTGAGACGGAAATAGTGCCAAATTCTAAGAGCTTTTAGAATGTTTTCATAGCGTGTCCGGATAGACTCATCTTCAACGTACGGTTCATCAATTGTTGCTAGGTAGTTATTCAAGCGGCCTACGTGCTTCAAATGGATCGTATAATAATATTCACCAAGACGGGAATTACTGTTCATTGTTCCATTTGCCATAAGCTGGTGATGGTCACCTGCTACACGTGCGTATCCATTGTCACTCCGACCGTCAAGCATATAGAAAAGAAGTCGGCGATCATTGTGATTCGTAAATACGTCGTAAAAGCTACTATAGGTAACTCGCTGTAAGTCGGCCTCAGTATTGAAAAACTCGTCAAAGGACGTGGCTGTAGGATCACTTTTGTCCAGAAACTTTTCACACCCTGTAAGTGCAAATGTTAGTAGGACAATGAAATATATTTTTATCTTTTTCATTTTTACGAATTTGATTCTTTATAAAATTGTTGCTTTAATCCCCAGACTGAATGTCGCCATCCGTGGATAGCTACCATCTCCACCATTACGTTCGGGTTCTAACCCTTCCCAATTTGTGAAGGTGATCGCATCTTGCGCATTCAGGTAAACGCGAAAGTTACGAATGCTATTGCTTAATTTAGGAAATGTGTAGCCTACCTGAAGGGTTTTGATTCTAAAGAAGGATGCATCACTCAACCATACGTTGCTAAGGTTGGCATTTGAGCTGTTTCCGGTCCACACACGAGGGAACCTAGCATTTGGGTTTTCAGGTGTCCAGCGATTATCCATATAGTATTGTCTTGGTGTACCGAGACTATTATCGCCCCCGTCCATCAATACAGGGTAACCTTCCAATCCATTTAATCGACCTGTACGTTCTCCGACGCCCATACCTAATGCGTAGAAATCCCAGTTTTTATAACGAACATCCAGTGTAATCGAATAGTTCATATGCGGGAAAGGGTCTCCCAAATCTACGCGGTCCATATCATTGATGATGCCGTCATTATTTTGGTCCACCAATTTGATGTCACCCGGAAGTGTATTGGGTAATTTTGCTTCTGTCGCGTCAACTTCCTCCTGTGTTTGGAAATAACCATTGCTTTCATAACCATAGTAGTTGTCAATCGCAATACCACGGTACCAGATTTTATCGGAGTTGCCTTTGAATATCAAGGTGTCGCTAGCTGAGTGTCCGGCTTTCAAAACTTTGTTTTCGTTATTGAATAGCATGGCACCAATACTGTAAGAAAGATCTCCTTTCGTTTCTCCCCAACTTGCGGATAACTCCCATCCTTTGTTTTCAACTTCACCAATATTCATTGATGATTCTAATGAGTTTGATCCGGTTAATGGGGGCACCGGGAAATCTCCATAAATTAGGTCGAATGAGTGTTTTTTATAAATTTCGGCAGTTAAGTTTAAACGATCGTCAAACATTGCCAAGTCCATACCCACATTCCATTGCTTTTGTGTCTCCCATGAGAATAAAGGATTCGGAACACGAATTGTCCATCCCCATGTGTTCACAATTTCTTGCCATAAATAAGGGGCAACATCTTCATTCCCAATAAGGCCATATGAGACTCTAAATTTCAGATTGTTGATCGTACCATCTTGTCGAATCTCATCCATAAAGCTCTCATTATGTACGTTCCAAGCAACAGCTCCAGATGGGAATAAACCCCAACGGTGGCCTGGAGCAAACTTACTGCTTCCATCCGAACGTAGCGTACCTTCGATGAGGTATCTATTGTCAAAGGAATAATTTACCCGACCAAAAAAGGAAGCTTTGCTTATTTCCCGATAGTCCGTATACGTATGGTTCATGATTTCTGTACCGGCAACTACGTACAATTTGTCCTTGTCCTGTCTTAGACCTCTTTCATAGTTCACGTTAGCGCGCGCAGTAAGTTGGCTAGTACTCACTCCTTGGCTTGCACCGACTGCGTTCCCCCATGTAGTAACGGGTTTCTCATCACCATCGAAAAACTTGAAGGTTGACCTTTTATGTTTATTGGCAGACTTGTTAACCATGTAAGACACATTTCCTTCCACTCGGAAGTTATCGTTGATGTAATAACGAGGTCTTAGGTTGATCGTGCTCCGGTCGTGCAGCGCATTCCATGATCCACCATGATGAATTGACGCTACGGGGTTCAAGTTGTTGTGGAGCATGTAATGATTTGGCCGGTCAGAATCGTAAAAAATGTCCTGTGTCGGGTTCATCTTCCAAGCATTCTTATATAAACCGTGTCCATCATCATTGGCGTATAAGCGATCTACTTGTAAACGATGAGCATAAAAATCGGCGAGGAGGACAAATTTGTCATCGATATTGATGTTTGTATTAAAGCGCGCAGAGAACTTCTCAGTTCCTTCAAGTGTATTAAGGCCATTCTCTTGGATGTAGCCAAGCATTAAATTAAATGTTCCAACGCCACCACCACCTGACACGCTAGCGGCAGTATTATGTGCTATGGCTTGTCTTTCCATGACGGCATCTAGCCAGTCGGTAGTTGCACTTAAGCCGTTTCTAGCCGAGTCGATCATAGCATCTGTATAGAGTAGGCTTTGATTCTGAGTAGCTCTGGCTTCATTATTCAAAAGCATATAATCAGCACCATTCACAAAGTCAGGCAAGTCTATTGGGTCACTAATGGCCGTCCACGTATGGATGTCAACTTTAAACTGACCACGATCTCCTCGTTCCGTTTCAATAACGATTACACCGTTCGCTCCGCGAGATCCATACATTGATGCAGATGCAGCATCCTTTAATACGGTAATACTTTTAACTTGATTAGGGTCGATATCGGAGAGCGATTGCTCCATACCATCAACGATAACTAAGGGGGCGGCATTTTGTAGTGTACTAATACCTCGAATTGAGATCGCTCCAGGGCCCGTTCCCGGAAGGTTATGTCCTTGCAAAACGGTCGCTCCAGGGATTGTCCCAGCAAAAGCTTCTTCTAATTTGAAAATTGGGCGAGATTTAATTTTTTCCATGTCAACTTCAGCGATGGATGAAGCAAGGTGTTGTCGCTCAACTGCGTTGTAGCCCATAACAACTACTTCATCCAGGTCTTGGCTGGATTCATATAATGTTACTTCGATTCGAGTTTTCCCTTCGGTACTCACTTCTACATCGGAAAATCCGAGTAGACTGAAGATTAATGTAACATCACCATTTGTCGTGATCTGGTAATGCCCATCGTTATCGGTATTGGCTCCGACGTTTGAGCCTTTTACCAGAACATTAACGCCAGGCAGTGTTAAGCCATTTTCATCTGTAACCGTCCCTGTGATGGTCTTTTGTTGAGCCATAGCAGGAAGCGTACAAAATAGAACAGCTATCGCAATTAAAGTCCTAATTTTAAGCATAGTAATTTTTGTTAAAGTGTTTCATATTATTTCATATTTCGTGGATGCTCTATACCGCTCAAATCATTCTATAGCATACCGCACCTTCGATTAGACGAACGGATATAAAATGGGTATAGAGTATAAATAATTGACTAAAGGTTTACGGAAGTAAGATTATCTACATTTAGGCTCCTTTCTTTTTTGTTAAGTAATGTGTGCATAAATATGGTTAATAAAACGCTCGTGTGCAAGAAAAAAGAAATTTCATAATATTTAATGAATAGAAACGTAATGATTGGTAATACCAAATCGGGCGATAACGAAATGTAACGCAATGTTTACGAATAAGATATCAAAGAAAAAAAGTCTTACTGATGAAATGCTATTGTAACAAGTTAGCGTTCATCTTTTGTGATTACTTGCTGAAACAAAGAAATCACAAAACAAAAGAAAAATACAGCTATTGCTCCGATAACATTCAGCCATAGAAAGGAAATAAGGTCTAAATTATAAATCAGGATAATACTGAGCTCCGCAAGGATGGCGGATATGAACATATTAGAGCCATTGATCTTTTTGTAGTAGAAGGCTACTAAGAAGATTCCAAGAATGGGGCCATAGAAGAGAGAGCCTAATATATTCACTGCCTCAATGAGGGAGCCCATTTGGGTGGCAAACATAGCGACTCCAATAGAAAATATAGCCCAGAACAACGTGTGGAGACGACTATGGAGTAATTGTTTTTTATCGTCATGATCTTTATAGCGAAGCCGCAATTGTATATCCTTATAAGATGACGAGGCTAAAGAATTTAGGGCGGCCGATATGGAACCCCAGGAAGCTAAAAAAATGACGGCAAATAAAAGGCCGATCATGCCTTTGGGTAAGGTATTCTGTACGAAATATAGAAAGATGTAATTGGTATCCGTTTTTTCAATACTGATTCCTGTTTCGTTTATCGTGTCTTCGACTGTGCTATGGAGATCTTTAATCTCGCTTTGGACGGCTTTATATTCGGCTACTGTTTGGTCTATGTTCGCAGAGTTTGCATCTCGTTCTTGAAGCAATTGCTTGGAAATCGCGATCTGTTTTTGCTGAAGAGCATTATGTTGTTCGTTAAATTGGTTAGCTATTTCTGGATGCCGATCTTCTAGGATGTCATATGAACGTTCATTAAAATAAACCGGTGCCGGCTTTAGTGCGAAAAAAGCGAAAAGCAAAGCACCGATAAGAAGGATACTAAACTGCATCGGTATTTTTACTAAACCGTTCAACAATAAACCAATGCGACCGGTCCGAACATTTTTTGCAGATATATAACGGCCTACCTGACTTTGATCGGTGCCGAAATATGAGAGAGCCAAGAAAAAACCACCAATAATACCGCTCCATATATTGTATCGGTCATTTAGATCAAAGTCGGTCGTGATAACATTTAACTTTCCTGATTTGCCGGCAATGAAGAGTGCATCGTTAAATGTGATTCCTTCGGGCATTTGTTGGATAAGTAGGTAGCCTGCGAATGCCATGCTTCCTAGGATAATCAGAAACTGAATCTTCTGGGTATGAGCAATGGCTTTCGCCCCGCCTGAATAGGTATATATAAGAAGGAGTCCGCCGGTAAGGATATTGGTAATATATATATTCCAGCCCAGAATGGTTGAGAGAATAATACTTGGAGCATATATACTAATCCCCGTAGACAGTCCGCGTGACATGAGAAACAGGAAAGACGTGAGGATACGTGTCTTTTTGTCGAACCGGCTCTCTAAGTATTCATAGGCTGTGTAAACTTTAAGCCGTTGAAATATAGGTATAAAGGTTACTGATATAACAATCATCGCTAAGGGAAGGCCGAAATAATACTGGACGAAACGCATCCCGTCCGTATAAGCCTGTCCCGGTGCGGACAAAAAAGTAATAGCACTGGCTTGAGTAGCCATAATTCCAAGTAGAACTACATACCAAGGAAGCTCTTGATTGGCTAATAGATAAGATTTTGCATCCTTTTGTCCACGACCCTTATACATGCCATAGAGCAGGATGAAAACTAGGGTCAAGAAAAGTACTAGCCAGTCGGTTAAGCTCATTCCCAATATTTAGTAAAAAGATAATATAAAACGATTTGTATTACTAACGCTGCAATGAGCAATATGTACCAAGTATTCCAGTTGTTCAGTTTTTTATTTTTCATCTTGGCCAATTGAAAGTAGATTGAAAAATAACTTGGATGCCCCACTGTGTCCTATCGGCAGTTGTCTAAAAAAGGATAATGGTGTATAAATAAAGTGACCTTTGCCGTACTGAGCATAAAGCAAGGCCCCTTTTTGAGGGTCTTCACCTTGATCATGCATTTCCAATAATGGCGTATAAGCCGGATCCCATTCGGATGGAAAGTAAGGTCCCATTTCTTGTATCCATCCTTTGAAATCATCTTGGTTGATTTTGTTTGGTGTGTTTAAGAGAGCGTTGTTCGGCTCTAAAATCGTGACTTTTGCATTTTCTTCCGCTACGCGATTTCGACTGATGGTAAAAGGATAGGGGCCAATATCAGTTGTAGCCATGTCTTGTAAGGTGTTGAATTGCATGACGACAGTTCCGCCATGGAAGACATACTCGTTAAGGACGGGCATCCATTGATCCATTCTCTTTTCTACGTTGATTGCACGAATTCCTGTGATAATTGCATCATAATTTTTAAGATTTTCCGCATTTTCGAAATCTGCCTCAGTCAAAAAGGTGACATCCATGCCCGCTAAGCGTAAAAAGGTCGGTATAAAGTCGCCCGCCCCCTGAATGTATCCGACTTTTTCTATTGTGCTTGATAAGTTTCCGTTCATTATCAGTGCGCTCGCCGGTGTAAAGTACTGCAGCGTGGGTATGTGATCGTATTGAACAAGGTGACGGTTCTTTGTGTAGGTTTGATTTTCTGTATGGAAGCTTGCCGTAATTGGTTGATTTGGATTCAGGTTTTTAAGGCTTTTGCTTTCAAGTGTAAAGCTTATTGTCGAATCCTGTCCAGCGGCGAGAGTTACGTTATTAATTGAAGTCAGCTTTTTTGTCCCTTGGCTTACGATCAATTTTCCTGCGTTCTCTTCTCCGCGATTTTCAATGTCCAAGGTTAAGTCTAAAGATGAATCATTTTTAACAAAATAGATCGGCTGGGTAAAGGTAATGTTGACGGGAGGTATTATTTGTAGCTGTTCAACAATGCCACCTTTGATGGGGTCCAGCTTTTTATAGGAAAAAGGAACGGATACATGAAACCGTTGCTCGCCAATCCGTAATGTTACCTGTGCATTTAAGTCAGCTTGTTTAAAAGGCAAGCCGATGAGTTCAGTTGAACTTACGCTGTATTGAGAGTCAGTTTTCGGTTCGTTGCTCAACCAATAGGGCTCTGTTGGTTTGGCATCAAATGGTATCCTTAAGTCGAAACTAAAATCGATGACTGAATCAATGGGTAATTCTCGTTGAGGCTCAAGTTCTTCAGTTAGTACTGTTATTTTTTCTACAACAACCGGTGTTGAGGATCTAGCAATCAGATTCAGATCGAAAGACAGAGCTTCGCCGGGTATTGCTTCATGTCGGTCCGTTACCATTTCAGCCATGAAGCCCGACGCACTTTGTATGGTATGATCGATAGCGGCTAGTTTGCTTTTTTGGGTAGAGCCTTCTTCTAGCGACTCGATCATGACGCGGATATTTAATAACGCTGGTAGGCTTGAACTGGGATTTTTGAAGTCGTATTCATCTAGGACTTTATTTATTGCCTGATCGATATCAGGACGTTCTAAATCACTGAAGGTGAGTGTAATATCATCGAATAGTGAAGATTGCATTGGTTCGCCATCGACGTGCGAGAAATATTCCGTTCGAACACCCGCAACCGATGGGGTGCCGGCACCTTGGCTCTGATGTTTACTGCGACTTACCCCAGCGAGTTCACCATAACCCATGCCTAACAATGGATCGTACTGACCAACTTCTATTTTAAACTGATTCTCGTTGGTCGTGTTTGTGTTACCAAAACGGAACGTGTTCCATACTAGCCGCTTAGCTTGCCATACTTTTGTATCCTTTAACTGTTCGGGGAATTTACTGGGATCGGCCGCAGCTTTAAAAGCAGCTTCGGCGATGGTGGCTGAGGCTGAATGCTGTCCATGTCCAGCAGCAGATGTAGGGGGAAAACGGGTAATGATCAAGTCAGGTTGGAATTGACGAATGATCCAAACCACATCTTTTGTGACGCTGTCGAGATTCCACTGTGTAAATGTGTCCTCAGAACTCTTAGAATAACCAAAGTCTATGGCTGTACTGAAAAGTTGTTTGGCGCCATCCACTTTGCGAGCTTCTAGCAGTTCGTAGGTTCGGATAAGGCCTAGGGCAGGACCTTGTTCGCTCCCTAATAGGTTCTGTCCCCCGTCGCCTCGTGTCAACGACAAATAGGCGGTTTCAACATTTTTTTCATTGACGAGCCAAGATAGTAGCCCCGTATTTTCATCATCAGGGTGGGCTGCTAGATATAGAACGCGTGGAAGGTTTTTTAGCATTTTTATTTCTTTGTAGATTGCTCCAGCGGGCTTTGGTCGGACTTGTTGGGAAAAAACAAAGGTGTACGAGCAAATGAAAAAGAATACGAATAAGGTTCTTATCATCGAGGTTCATTTAGTTTGTTATAAAAATAGCAAATCCAGTAAGAAATCAGTAAGAGTGAGCGTATTTGTTACCTATATTGTATATTTATATTTATAAACTTCAAAATATTTTGTCCTACATATGAACAAGATTGATTAAGATTAATATATTTGAACCTAAATTTTGAGAGTAAAATGAGTATTACCGGATTAACAAAAGATCTTCAAAAAATCAGTACACCAACGATGGCTGATATTGTAGAGGTCAGACTTATTGACTTTTTGAAGAAGAAAGCTTTTAAAGCAGGAGATGCTTTGCCAAAGGAAATGGAAATGGCAGAGGCTTTAGGTGTGAGTAGAAACGTTGTTAGAGAAGGTCTCAGTAGGTTAAAGATGCTTGGTCTTATTGAGTCTAGAAAAAAAAGAGGGATGGTTTTTGTCAATCCAGATATATTGGGGTCTTTCGAAAAGATCTTAGATCCCTTAATTATTGACGCTGCAACTATCAAAGATATATTCGAATTACGCTTGGTGTTAGAAATGGGGCTGGGTAAATTACTTTTTAGAAATAAGACGGATAAGAATATTGCCGAACTTGAGAAGATTGCCAAAACCCAAAACTTAGAGGACGATTCTTTCCGAATTAAGCATGAAATTGACTTTCACGGAAAGCTTTATGAGATTACCGCTAACGATACGCTAAAACGTTTCCAGAAAATGCTACTGCCAATTTTTGGTTATGTTACTTCGAAAGAGGAGAAGCCGACACGGGGAAAGACAAGTCACCTAGATTTGGTGGAAATTTTGAAAAATGGAACTCTTGAAGAGTTTAACAAAGGAATGGAAGAGCATTTGCAACCACATTTTGATCGGTTAAATGACTTTTAACTGAGTCAACACCGCATCTAACAAAAGATTTATAGCCGAAGTAAGTAAAAAAGTTGTTATGTAGTTGAGAATACTAATTCATAATTTATATATTGTCGATATGTTCTACATAAGGACAGAGCTAACAATTAAAATTTATCTTAATTATGAAAGTGTTTCTCTTATTTTTTGTAATTGCCGGATGGGTAGTATTGCCCAATCAGGAAGCATGGGCGCAGGATCGGACGGTTTCTGGTCAAGTCGTTAGCAGTGACGGGCTTCCATTAGAAGCGGTGACCGTCTCAAGAAAGACGGTTGCTAGTCAAGCTGTTACCAATAGCGAAGGACGGTATCAGATTACGATTCCTCTGAATGATACGGTTCTGGTTTTTTCCGCTATCGGATATGAAACTCTTGAATTCACTATTCCGTCATCAAACGAATTGAATGTTACCTTGGTTCCCGCCGAACAGAACCTGGATGAGGTTGTGGTTGTCGGTTACGGTACACAGTCGCGACGTACAATAACCTCAGCTATCACAAAAATCAGTGGCGAGACATTGCAAGACATACCAATTAGTACTGTTGGGGAAGGGTTGAAGGGGAAGGTGGCCGGTGCCCGGGTCTACCAATCGAATAGCACTCCCGGAGCTGATGCTGTTTTTAGAATTCGCGGTGGGTCGTCGATTAACAAATCAAACGACCCATTGGTGCTGGTCGATGGAGTTGAAAGAGCGTTTTCGGGAATTAATCCGAATGATGTAGAGTCAATCGAAGTATTAAAGGATGCTGCATCGACCGCTATCTATGGTTCACGCGCATCAAATGGGGTTGTGCTGATTACAACTAAGAAAGGTTCAGCTTCGCAAGCACCTCGTATTACCTTTGATGCAAACGTGGCATATCAGGAGGCTGAATCGTTGATAGATTTCATGAATGCCAGAGATTATATCAATACCGTTCGTCCGGCGGTTGCACAAAGCCCGAATCCACAATACAACAGCGCCTCCGGTTATTCGGCTAGTTCCGGTAATGATGAGAACTCTCTTTATTCTACACGTTATCTGAGGGATGGTGAAACTGTGCCAGCTGGATATTATTCAATGCCCGACCCGTTGGACCCGACTAAAACCTTGATTTATCAGGATAATGATTATCAGTCGCTGTTGTATCGTGATGTGTTGTGGCAGAACTATTATCTTGGTGTCGATGGTGGAAGTGAGTTTGTAACCTACTCCGCCAGTGGAGGATATACTGAAGATGAAGGAGTGGCTTTAGGTACAGGGTATACACGATATAGCGCCCGAGGCAGAACTGATGTGAAAGTCAGTGACCGGTTGACGCTTAATACTGCATTTGACTTTTCAAATTCACTTTCGAGCGCTTTCGAAAATCAAATGAATGTAATTGCAAGGGGATTAGCAACGCCGCCCACGCAGAAAATTTATTATGAAAATGGGAGACCAACACCAGGCTATAATTCATCATCGCCCAACCCAGTGTGGTGGGATTATACCCGTGACCTCGCAAACAAAGACAAGCGATTAGCATTAATAGGTGGTTTAGATTATCGTATCTTGGATCAACTGAAGGCCAATGTTCAGTTTTCAAATTATACCCATGTGGCGCAGTTTGACTATTTTGAGAAAGCACATGAGTTTAGCGGCTTGAGGACAACGAAAGCTGAATTTGGTGAATTGGAACGATCAAAGCTCGACGGGTATTTGTCTTATAATGACACCTTTAACGATCTCCATTCGCTGTCGGGGATGCTAGGATATTCTTATCAGGTAACGAATAATAAAGGGTTTTCGGCAAGTGTCACGGGTGCGAGTTCAGATAGAGTGCCAACACTTACAGCAGGACCGAACAAAACTGGGGCAGACAGTAATTTTGATGAAGAAGTGTTAATAGGCTATTTCGGTCGTTTATCCTATGATTATTTGAAGAAATACCTGTTAATGGCTACTTTTCGTTATGATGGTTCTTCATTGTTTGCTGTGGATAACCGGTGGGGTTTTTTCCCGGGAGTATCTGCAGGATGGATCATATCTGATGAAAACTTTATGTCGGATATTAATGTAGTCGATCATTTGAAATTACGTGCTAGCTACGGTCAAACGGGTAATAACGGGATAGGCTTGTATGATGCATTGGGTCGTTATGCAACCGATGCAAGGTATAATGAGGCAGCAGGGATTATTCCGACAATTATGCCTAACAACGCCCTGACATGGGAAACGTCAACGCAATTAGATGCGGGTTTTGACCTTAATATGCTAAATAACCGAATTTCAATCAGTGCAGATTATTTTAACAAAATAACCGAAGATTTACTTTTTCAAAAGGAACTGCCGAATACAGCGGGTTTTGGTAGTGTTCAGACGAATATAGGAAAAGTGAAGTTCCATGGCTTTGATCTGGAATTGTCATCACGGAACATTAGTACCGACAATTTCTCTTGGGATTCTAAATTAACTTGGAGTTTTGTCAAGAATGAGGTTTTGGAGTTGCCCGATAATGGTCGGGACAAAAATAGAATCGGAGGTATTACACTCGCAGATGGAACCGCCTTTGGGGGCACTGCTGAAGGTGAGTCGCTTTACAGATATTATGGCTACGTGGTCGAGCGAATTCTTCAGAATGAAACTGAGGCTGCCAATGCACGGTATGATGAACGTGCTCGGGGTTGGAACCCAGCTGATGGACAAAGCATTAGAGGTAGAAAATTGCCCGGAGACTATGAATGGGTGGATCGTGACGGTGATGGTGTGATTACCAATAATGATCAGTTTGAGCTGGGCGTCACTGTTCCGCATACCACCGGAGGGTTAAACAATGCGTTCTCTTACAAAAATTTTAGCTTAAATATCTTTGTAGACTGGGCTTTAGGACACTCGATAAACCATAATGCTTATATGCGGTATTTTATGAACACATTCGCCAATAACTATACGCTGGTTGATGAAGTTAAAAATACATGGAAGCAAGAAGGTGATAATACGAAATATGCTCGGTTTACAGCAAACGACCCAGATGCAGGAAATTCGAATTTCTCAAGAACTTCTGATGTCTTTAATTATAAAGGGGACTATCTGGCAATAAGGGAAGTTACGATACAATATCGTGTACCGGAGCAGGTGTTTAGTCGTGTAGGAATTAAAGGCTTAACAATTACATTATCTGGAAATAACTTGCATTACTTCTCAGCGGTTAGTGGCAAAGGGATATCACCTGAAATAGGGGCTGCCACAACATACAATGCCAGATATTATAATTATCCTCCGATCAGACGATTCTCATTTGGAGCTAAAATTACATTATAAAGACCTTGAATTATGAAAAATAGAATAAGTATCGTTATCTGTATGATCATTGGTTTGTTTGCATTTCAAGCCTGCCATGATAAATTAAATGTAGACTCAAAGAGTGCAATTACGGCCAATTCGATGTGGGAAAGTGAGGGCGACGCTATTGCCGCAATGTATGGGATGTATAATAGAATGCGTACAACCTTTAATAGCACGTATGCGTTTTGGGGCGAATATCGTTCGGGGCTTTGGGGGCCGGGTTTGGCAACCAATGCCACCTATAGCGATGTGTTTACTAACGAATTGACGAGCTCGCATACGCATGCAAACTGGCAAAATTTGTATACGACAATTAATAATAGCAATTTAATATTAAAGTATACTCCTGGAATCCAATTTACAAATGACGCTGAGAAAAATAAAGTGTTAGCCAATGCTCATTTTGTTCGTGCTTTTTGCTATTACTGGATCGGCAGGATATGGGGTGACGCGCCTATATTATTGAATGGGTTCGAGTCCGGAGAGCAAGAAGACTTATATCCTTCACGTGAGCCCGCTGATCAGGTTTTTGCGCAGGTGGCTGCGGACCTGGAAGCAGCCTATTCATTAATGCCAGAAAATGTTACGGATAGAAATATGGCATCGCGGGCAGCGATTAATCTACTGCGTGCTGATTATTTTCTATGGATGGCCAAGGTTAGAGATGGTGGAAGTTCGGCTTTGAATTCTGCGAAAACAGCTGTCGATGAAGTTATAAATGATGGTAATTATGTATTGCTGACGGACTTCAGGGACGTGTTTGAATCGAAATTAAATCAGGAGGTTGTATTTGCCTGGAGTTTTCTAATGGATGAACATACGGGGGGGTATCCAGCAGACTTTTTAGTTCCGCTCCAGTATGTATCCTCTCAATATGTTGAGAATCCTATTAAAGTAGGATCACATCAACAATGGATATTTCTGACGGACGAGTATATGAATTTTCTGTCCAACGATGATCGGGACAAACGGAGCGGTGTGAGTTTCGAAACGTTTTTTGATGAGCAGAAGAACTCCACCTTTCATTGGATTAATAAGTTTTCAGGCACATGGGAAAATTCTACCCGGGTTTTTGATTCGGATATCATCGTTTACCGCTATGCAGATGCCTTATTGCTGAGCGCAGAGGTGGAAAATGAACTAGGGAACACTCAGCTTGCGGTTAGTCGTCTAAACGAGCTTGCTAAACGTGCTTATGGAGTCGATAATTTTTATTCATCGACATTGTCCAAAATTGATCTGGACAAAAAGATTATCGATGAGCGAATGAAAGAATTTGTTGCCGAAGGTAAAATCTGGTGGGATTTTATTAGATTCGGAGTGGTATTCGAAAAGGTTCCGACCTTGGTTGGTCGCTCTGGTGAGCAGAATGTTCTGTTTTGGCCGGTTCACAATTCTTCAATCAATACCAATCCAAATATTATACAGACACCCGGACTTTAAATATGATGAATCTCTAAATTTGCTAATAATGAACTTAAATAACATAGTGATAAAAAGTAAGATACTTTGCTGCATATTCCTTTTGGGTTCCGTGATGATAAGTAGTGCTTATGCTCAAAAACATATAGAAAAGGAAGAAAGCAAGCCGATTCCGGTACTGGAGACCAGCGATCACCCGTATTCTTCTCTCCGTATACCAGCATTGGCTGTTACGCAAAAGGGAACTTTGTTGGCATTTGCAGCTGGAAGGATTGATAGTGGAAGCGATTGGGCTGATATGGATCTGGTGATGCGTAGAAGTGTTGACGGCGGAAATACCTGGCAGGCTTTGCAAGTGGTTGCTGAACGGGAGGGTAAGACGCCGGTCGACAATCCTACACCTATTGTAGGCAAAGACGGAACTGTTCACTTGATTTATCAACGAGATTATGCCAGGGCATTTTATACCTCGTCTACAGATGATGGCAAAACATGGTCTGCAGCTAAGGATATTACCGGCGTTTTTGATGCTTTTAAGGATGAGTATGATTGGAAGGTATTAGCGCCGGGTCCAGGTCATAGTATTCAACTGACTAGCGGTCGCCTGATTGTGCCGGTATGGCTAGCTGATTCTGATGTTGAAACGCCTCATAGAAGTCATAGACCGTCACGAATCGCTACAATTTATAGTGACGATAATGGCATAACTTGGCAAAGAGGAGCCCTGATTCCAGATGTGCCCGGATTTACAAATCCGAGTGAGACGATGGCTGTGGAACTCAGCGACGGACGAGTGATGCTGAATATTCGTAACGAATCGACTGAAAGACGACGAGGGGTTAGCTATAGTGACGATGGGATATCAGGATGGACAGCACCGGAATATGTTGATGAATTGTTTGAACCGATTTGTATGGCGACTATCGTTCGTGTTGATAATCCGGGTGTTAGTCCTTATCTGCTGTTTGTTAATCCAGATAGCAAAGATATTCCGAAGCATCCCCGTCGAAATCTTACGATTAAGTTGAGTGCAGATGAAGGTAAAACCTGGTCAGTAGCTCGGGTATTGAACGAAGGTGTTTCGGGATATTCAGATTTAGCTATGGGGCCTGATGGCACGGTTTATTGTTTATATGAAACACGGAAGGAAAATTCGAAAGGGGTGTCGCTGTATCTGAAAAAGTTTGATGTCCAACCACTTATCGATGCACTATAGCACATCCCAAATAAGAGTTTGTTATGACATGGAAGAGTATGAGCTTGTTCGCTATTTTGCTTGCTTTGGTTTTCAAGCTGGTGAATGCTGGGACGCCTCGTGATTCGCTAAGAGACGAACGTCCGAACTTTCTCTTTATTGCGGTTGATGACCTTCGCCCTCAACTGGGTAGTTATGGAGATTCTATTGCGATAACACCGAATTTAGATCGTATCGCAGAGATGGGGATGGTTTTTAATAAAGCTTACAGCCAACAGGCGGTTTGTGCACCATCCCGAGCATCAGTCCTAACCGGTCGGCGCCCGGATGCCACGAAAGTCTGGGATCTGAAAACTCATTTCAGAGAGGCTCTGCCCACGGTGGTTACGTTGCCACAAAACTTTAAGCTGAATGGTTATGAGGCTAGGAGCGTAGGCAAGATTTATCATGATACGCAACGTTTACAAGATACAGCGTCATGGTCATCGCCGGCAGTTTTGGAGATAACCGGTGAAGCTGGTCCAAAATATGTTCTTCCTTCAAATCAGCCAACCCAGAAGACATGGAAGAAGGATGCAACGGAACGTGCTGACGTTTCTGATTCTGCTTATGTAGATGGAAAGGTAGGTGTAGCTGCTGTTAAAGCGATCCGGGAACTTAAAGATACTTCATTTTTTTTGGCTGTAGGATTCAGACGTCCCCATTTACCGTTTTCTGCGCCATCCCGCTATTGGGATTTATACAATCGGAATGATTTGCCGCTTCCTTCTCATATGAACCCTCCAGAAGGTGCTCCGAAAATAGCATTACACCGTGGTGTGGAGCTTCGCGGTTATCAGGATATAGCAGATTCAGGAAGAATTTCTCATGATAAAATACGACAACTGCATCATGGGTATTATGCTAGTATTTCCTATATCGATGCGCAAATTGGTATGTTAATCGATGAACTTGAGAAACAAGGTCTGTTAAAGAATACGGTGATTGTTGTTTGGAGTGACCATGGTTTCCACTTGGGGGAACTCGGCTTGTGGGCTAAAACCACGAATTATGAACTGGATACTCGTGTGCCTCTGATTATATCAGCCCCGGGTCAGAAGACCGCTGGTTCAAAAACCGATGCGATAGTTGAGTTGGTAGATTTATATCCCACCCTTTCTGAATTGGCGGGAATACCGCTTCCTGAAGATCTGGATGGTGAAAGTTTATTGCCTCTATTGCAAGACCCTTCGACACCATGGAAAAATAGGGCCTTCAGTCAGTTCCCACGTCCCTGGATGTATAAAGGAGAGCCAAAGATTATGGGCTACTCGATACGCACAAATGACTTTCGGTATACAGAGTGGAGAAACGTTAAGAATGGTACAATTGCGGCTACTGAATTATATCGGTATGATGAAAGCGGAATTGAAGAAGTAAATTTGTCAGGGAAACCATGCTATAGATCGATTGAGATATCAATGAAGAAACGGTTGCTTAAACTTTAAGGAAATAAACGAGCGTTATTTTTTGCTTTTATAATTTATATACATACATTTGATATGTAGAACATATATACAAATTATTATTTGCCGAAATTATGAAAAAAGCTAGTCCCTGTCTGTTTCTTTTTATCTGTTTTCACTTTTTTATAGTAGAAACAAAATCTCAAGAGAGATCCGATTTGAACTATGTTTTTGAAGAAGGTACATATGGTTACGAGGTTTATAGAATTCCGGCAATTGTAAAAGGTAAAACTGGAAAATTGCTTGCTTTTGCGGAGGCGCGGAAATTAAGAAGCAATGGCGATTCGGGAGATATAGATATGGTCGTTAAGGTTTCAGAAGATAATGGGAAAACGTGGGGGGATATGATAACGATCTGGGACGACGGTCTGAATACCTGTGGTAATCCCGTGCCCATAGTGGACCAGGAAATCGGTAGAATTCATCTACTACTAACATGGAATCATGGCGATGATCGATGGGGGGATTTGACCAATGGGAGAGGTAAGGATACAAGACGAGTATTCTATACTTGGTCCGATGATGAAGGGCAGACATGGGAAGAGCCGAGAGAGATAACTGAGAGTGTGAAAGATGAAAAATGGGACTGGTATGGTACGGGGCCTGTTCATGGAATACAGATTTCGAAAGGTGCACAGAAAGGGAGGCTGGTTTCTCCTAACTATTTTACGGTACGCGAAGATGGTATTAGAAAAAATTATTCTCATGTAATTTACTCCGATGATCATGGAAGGACTTGGAAGGCCGGTAGTCAGACGATTGAAGAGGGTGTTGGAGAGTGCACGGTTACTGAATTGTCTGACGGAAAACTGATGTTGAACCTTCGGGCAAATAGTGGTACCACACGAAAGTTCTGTATTAGTGAAGATGGCGGTGAAACCTGGGGGGCAATGAAGACCGATTATAATTTGATTGATCCCTCGTGTCAGGGAAGTCTCTTCACCGACCATCGTGATGAAGCATTGCCTTTGTATTTTGCAAATGCTGCAAGTGCTGAAAGAAAGAACATGACGGTTAAGAAGAGTTTGGACAATGGGAAGACGTGGTCTGCTGAGCTGCTTGTTCATGAAGGACCATCCGCATATTCTGATCTCGTTGTGACCGAAGATGGTAAGGTTGCTTTATTGTATGAAGGGGGAATAGGCAGACCGTATGAGGGTATCGCCCTAAAGCTGATTGATGTCAGTGAATTTAAATAATATATACTTGGATAATAATACGATACATTAAATTTAATTCTATGATACGCATCTTTTTGCTTTCTAGTTTGATTCTTGTCTTTTTGGGGTTCAAAGTCGATACGGAGATTTCTGAACATCAATATCAGCTCCCTGTTCTTAAAAACAAGGAAAATAATCCGATTGTAAGGGTGAAAGTTGTTGCTGACAGTGATGGTCAAATTTTAACCGATGTGAGATTTGGGACGGAGGGTACGACTGACTTAAAAGACATAAAATCGGCAAAGCTTTATTATTATGGACAGGATTCATTGCCTGGAAAAATGGAGAATATTGAATCGCGTTTGTATGCTTCGGTGACTGACGTTGGAAAGAAGATCGTTTTTTCGGGTAATCAGAAGCTGAATAAAGGGGATAATTTCTTTTGGTTGTCATTTGAACTTGAAGAACACGCTGACTTGTCGCATTTTGTCGATGCTCAGTTTGTTTCAGCAAAACTAGATGGAAAAAAGCTTAGAGCTAAAGTGACGGGTAATCAACTCGTGCAGCGAATAGGCGTAGCAGTTCGCAAACATAATCAAGATGATGTTCATACTTCACGTATTCCTGGATTGACAACCACAAACGAAGGGACCTTGATTGCCATTTTTGATGCTCGTTACGAAAGTGGTCGTGATCTACAGGGACATATGGATATTGGTATTCACCGAAGTGAAGATGGCGGACAAACATGGGAGCCTATACAAATTGTAATGGACATGGGTGAATGGGGTGGCCTGCCACAGAAATTTAACGGTGTTTCTGATGCGGGAATTTTAGTAGATAGAAATACGGGTGATATATACATTGCCGGACTGTGGATGCATGGTCTGCTGGATAAAAATGGTAACTGGATAGAAGGTTTGACTGAAGAAAATGAAGAGTGGGATCATCAATGGAGAAATAAAGCTTCGCAACCAGGTTTTGATGTTAAGCAGACATCGCAATTCCTGATTGTAAAGAGCACTGATGATGGCAAAACCTGGAGCAAACCTGTGAATGTTACAGAGATGGGGAAAAAAGAGGAATGGTGGCTTTGGGCGCCGGCGCCTGGACAGGGAATTACGCTAAAAGATGGAACGCTCGTGTTTCCAACTCAAGGAAGAGACAAAAATGGCCATCCGTTTTCGAACATTACATATAGCAAAGACGGTGGGGAAACATGGGTATCAACTAACCCTGCTGTAAGTGAGGGCACGACCGAATGTATGGCGGTCGAGCTAACTGACGGTTCAATAATGTTGAACATGCGGGCGAATAGCAATCGGGGCGATACGACATCGACAAATGGGAGGGCTATTGCTGTTACAGATGATCTGGGCGAAACATGGACAGTACATCCTACTTCACATAGCGCATTGATAGAGCCCGTATGCATGGCAAGTATTATCCGACACGATTATCAGTCTGATAAAGGTGAACAAACTTATCTGCTTTTTTCAAATCCAGATTCCAAAACGCAGCGTAATAGGCTTTCAGTAAAAGTGAGTGATAATGATGGAGATAATTGGGATCAGTTTCCAGCCTTGATGTTAGATGAGTTTAACAGCCGAGGTTATTCTTGCCTGACCTCGATTGATAATGAAACAATCGGAATTTTATATGAAAGTAGTCAAGCCGATATGGTATTTCAGACCTTGACTATAGATGAACTAACAAATAAGAACTAATATATTTTATAATCAGAATAATAATACAGAAGATGGAAAAAATAACAGGATTAGTAGCCGCAACATTTGCAGCTTACAAAAGTAACGGAGAAATTAACCTCGATGTTATACCCGATATTGTTGAAAAGTTAATTGAAGATGGGATCTCCGGTGTTTTTGTGTGCGGAACGAATGGTGAAGGCCCTAACCTAACGATCGAAGAGCGGATGGAAATTGTTGAAGCATATGTCAAGGCTGTGAATAAAAGAATAACTGTTATGGTTCACGTTGGTCATAGCTCTGTTAAGGAAGCGTGCAAGCTCGCGGCTCACGCACAGGATGTTGGCGCGGATGCATTTTCTTCAGTCTCGGCGTTCTACTTTAAACCTGCTTCGGTAACTGAGCTGGTACGAAGTATGGCAGAAATAGCTTCAGCAGCACCTGATATTCCCTTTTATTATTATAACATTCCTCACCTTACAGGTGTTGCTATGAATATGTTAGACTTTATCGAGCAAGCAGAAGAAATTATTCCTAATTTTAGGGGATTAAAATACACAGCAACTACTTTATACGAATACGAAGCCTGCTTGAATTATAAAAATGGAAAATATGATATCTTGTATGGTCTCGATGAGATGCTATTGGGTGCGTTAGCTGTTGGAGCGAAAGGTGCGGTAGGAAGTACATATACATTTGCAGCACCGCTCTATAGAAAAATTATTGAAAATTTCGAGAATCACCGTATCGAAGAAGCTCGTGCGTTGCAGATGGTTTCCATTAAGATGGTTCAATCACTAGGTAAATTTAGCCCTATTCCGGCACAGAGAGCCATCGTAGGAATGGGAGGAATTGAGCTTGGTCCATGCCGCTTACCTTTAGTAGAGCTAACTGATGACGAGATTAGTTTATTAAAGAGTGATCTAGATAAAAAGAGTTTTTTTGAGTCTGTAGATCAGTGCCGTGACGCTCGAATAAAAGCATAAGTATTTATGAAACCTTTTTTTTATTTAACCGTACTTTTTATGACTATAATATCTGCTTGTAAAGAAGAAGCACATCCTTCATTGAAATGGGGAGATTTGCCAAATATTCCTGACAAAGTAGGTTTTGCCGGCTCGTTTGGCGGAGTATCAAATAATACTTTATTGGTTGCCGGAGGGGCAAATTTTCCAGACGGTGGTGCGCCTTGGGCAGGGTCAAAGAAGGTATGGCACGATCAGGTGTTTGCACTTGAACAAGATAGTCAAGAGTGGAAAATAGTTGGAAAGTTGCCAAGACCGTTAGGATATGGAGTTTCGATCAGTACTGATGATGGCTTGCTTATCATCGGTGGAAGTAATGAGGAGGGACATTATAGTGATGTATATCGACTGAGATACGCAGACGACAGCCTGTCTTACAGTCAACTTCCAAGTTTGCCTGAACCTTTAGCGAATTCTGCTGGGGTATTACTAAACAATATTGTTTATGTTATGGGTGGGACTACCGATTCTGCTTCTAAAGAGGCTGAAGATAACTTTTGGTCTCTGGACTTAAATGATATGGACGCCGGTTGGACTACTAGAGAACCTTGGCCTGGCCCTTCGCGAATGTTAGCAGTTGCTGGCGCAGATGAACATGCTGTCTACCTTTTCAGTGGTGCGCATTTAAAAGATGGTGTTCGAGAGTATCTTTCCGACAGTTATCGGTTTTCTGAGGAAAGGGGTTGGGAGAAGCTGCCTGCTCTTCCACGATCCGTTGTGGCAGCACCTACACCTGCCTATACTGACGCTAACTCCAATCTGCTCGTGTTTGGTGGAGATGATGGTAGCTTAGCAGATATCGATCCTCAAACTGAAAAACACCCTGGTTTTTCAAAGGCAGTGCTGAGTTTTGACCCAAATAGCAATGAATGGTCGACAATTGCGGAGCAACCGGGGAATGCTGCCGTAACAACCTCACTTGTGGTGTGGAATGGGGAAGTAGTTATCCCCGGAGGAGAAATAAGACCTGCTGTTCGAACCACGCAAGTCCGAACGGTTATTATTGAGTAGCTGTCAATTATACCTATTTTATGAAAAATACAAAATATTATCCATGGTTGGTGGTCGGCTTATTGTGGGTTGTCGCACTTCTGAATTACATGGACAGACAGATGCTGTCGACTATGCGACCGAGTATGGAAGCCGATATCCAAGAGTTGCAATCGGCTGCAAATTTCGGACACTTAATGGCTATATTCTTATGGATTTACGGATTTATGAGTCCTATAGCGGGTAGTATAGCAGACAAGTTCAGCCGAAAATGGTTGATCGTTGGGAGTTTGTTCGTTTGGTCAGCAGTTACCTTTGCAATGGGCTACGCAACAACTTTTAGTCAACTTATGTGGTTACGGGGGATTATGGGCGTTAGCGAAGCTCTATATATACCAGCTGGTTTGTCTCTAATTGCTGATTATCATAAAGACAAGACTAGGTCTTTAGCAATCGGTATACATATGACAGGTTTGTACATGGGGCAAGCTTTGGGCGGCTTTGGTGCCACCTTAGCGGAAGCATTCACGTGGCATACGGCGTTTAGATCTTTTGGTTTAGTAGGCGTAGTTTATGCTGTGATTTTGCTGTTTTTCTTGCATGAATCAAAAGAATCAGCGAGAACAACCGGGGGTAATACGAATTCTAATAATGCTTCTGTGAAAAAAGTACCTGTTTTTAAGGGTTTAAGTGTACTGTTGTCTAATATTGCTTTCTGGGTTATCTTGTTCTATTTTGCCGTGCCTAGTTTACCGGGTTGGGCTACGAAAAATTGGTTACCTACTCTTTTTGCACAAAACTTGGATATACCTATGTCATCGGCGGGACCACTGTCGACTATCACAATAGCTGCCTCATCATTTATTGGTGTTATATTCGGGGGACTTCTTTCTGATAGATGGGTGCAAAAAAACATTCGTGGCCGGGTTTATACGAGCGCCATCGGAATTGCCTTAACAATTCCTTCTTTGCTTTTACTCGGTTTTGGGAGCTCGTTGTTTCACGTAGTGGGTGCTGCTTTATGTTTTGGGCTGGGCTTTGGCATGTTCGATGCCAATAATATGCCGATTCTCTGCCAGTTTGTTTCGGCCAAATATCGTGCTACAGCTTATGGATTGATGAATATGGTCGGCGTTTTTTCCGGAGCATTTATAACAGATTATTTGGGACAGTCGACTGACGAAGGAAATTTAGGTCATGATTTTGCTATGTTGGCCGGCATTGTAGGTATTGCATTAATCGTGCAATTATACTTTTTACGACCCAAAGTCAATGATTTTACAGACTCGTAAAATTAGACAATCGATTGTGTTGAAAAAAGATGTTAAAAAATTTGGAAGATATATTACTTAGTGTTACTTTTACACTATCAAATCAGAGCAATCTATTCTGGTAATTGGTTAAATGTCTTTTCATAATTTAGGTTTATAATTGGTTAGTTCAAAACCCCTGCCCATCAGGGGTTTTGTTATTTTATAAGTTTTTGGTAATCTCGAAAGATAAAGGTTTAACAGCCGACCGATACCGATGGATCAACTTGCCATTTTCGTCAATAAGAAATTTCTCAAAGTTCCACTTAATTTCCCCGGTAAAATCTGGATTATTAGCGGAGGTGAGGTATTTAAATAAAGCATTGATGTCTTCTCCCTTAACGCTCGTTTTTTCAGCTAAAGTGAAGGTCACTCCGTAATTTTTCTCACAAAATGTTTGGATATCCTCATTGCTTCCGGGTTCTTGGCCGCCGAAATTATTCGCGGGCACTCCAATTACAACCAGTTGGTCTTTATATTTCTTTGAGAGCTCCTCTAGCTCGGCGTATTGCGGGGTAAAGCCACATTCGGAAGCAGTGTTAACGATCAAGATTTTTTTTCCTTTGAAGGTTGAAAGGTCGATCGGTTCGCCATCGATGCTGTTTAATTTAAATTGGTATACGTTTTCTGGGGGAGTCATAAATAAGACACTAAATAATAAGATAAAGAGAGTTTTCATGATTGCTGTTTTTAAATGTCATTTATATAGTCGCTCCGCTGAGCTTCCTTTTCTAATATGAATGCATACAAATCTTCAATCGGTTGTTGAATGATTTTTCCGATACGGATATTATGTTTTTTGCAAACATTGCGCAATTGCTTATTATAGAAATATGCTATCGAACCTACGAAATGGCATTCGTGTTCCTGATAATCAGCATAGCTGAAGACATTGGTTTTCACAAATTCTTCAAAGCCGTTATCTAAGAGCTCAGAAACATAACTATGATCGGTATGTTCAGCGAGAAATGGGGCGAATGAAGCTAAAAATGCGTTTGGATTGGGTTCTTGATAAACGTGTTTCATGATGTTCTCTTTATTAACATCATAGGTAGCTCCAAATGCCAAATTAATTTCCGAAGGCATTCGCCCGTATAGATAGTCGGTTACAAGTTTTTTTCCAAACCAAGCTCCTGAACCTAAATCGCCTAAGATAAAGCCAGTTCCAAATTTGCTAGGCAGTACATTCTCGCCGTCAAAAAAGGAAATGTTAGACCCCGTTCCCATCGTGCTGATAAAGCCAGGTCGCGCACCGCAAGTGGCATATGCGGAACCAATCAGGTCTGTATCAACAGACACAAATGCGTTTTTAAAGATGTGTGAAACTGCATTTGAAACAATTTCTCGTCGGTCCGGAGACGTACAGCCCGAGCCGAAAAAGTAAATTTCAGTAATATCGTTGATATAGGGTACTATTTCCTTAAACGATTGGATGATTTTGACGATTTCCTTTTCCTGCGTGAAAAATGGGTTGATTCCCTGTGTGCGATAACGTAATGGTTCACTACCATTGGGAGCGAACATCCAGTCCGACTTAAATGAACCACTATCGACGACAAGTATCATATGCAAATATTAAATTTCAAAATGTGTAGATTCAAATTTACAAATAATTTTAGTTAATCTTGTTGGGGTTTAAAACGACCCCGTGTGGGATATTGACTATATTGGGTTGAATTTACTTTCAAAGTTGTTTGCAATTTTCTTCTTTAACTATAAAAACTATGAGGACACGTTTTATCTATTTATTTATGATTCTAATGACGACAGCTTTCGCAACGAGGGCACAACCAAAAATAAGCTTTGATGTTTCGTTCACGGAGCCACAAGCACATTATATTGACGTTCAAATGGAAATCGACGATTTAAGTAAGGGTTTTGTCGACCTGAAGATGCCAGTATGGGCACCAGGATCTTACTTGATTCGGGAGTTTCCTAAAAACGTTGAAAGTGTTCAGGCGCGGGATTCCGGTTCAGAGGACCTGAAGGTTTATAAGATTGATAAGAATACATGGCGAGTAGAAAATGGTAAGGCAAAAAAGATTGTTGTGAATTACAGGGTCTATGCCTTCGAAGTGTCTGTTCGTACTAGTTTCGTCGACGAAAGTCATGCGTTTTTGTCGCCAACCGGGGTGTTTATGTTTGTTGATGGGTTTATTGATGAGCCGACCGAGGTGACGGTCACACCTTATGAGGGCTGGTCTAAAATATCGACAGGTTTAGAACCTGTTACAGGCCAAAAGAATACATTCTACGCTGAGAATTTTGACATTTTGTTCGATTCTCCGATTGAAGTTGGTAATCAAGATGTGTTTGAGTTTACTGCCGCCGGAGTGAAGCATGAGGTCGCCATGGTCGGTGGAGGAAACTATGATAAAGAGCGTCTAAAACGGGATATGGCCAGTATTGTTGAGGAATCTACTGCTGTTTTCGGTGTTAATCCGAATAAGCGATATGTCTTTATTGTTCATAATTATGCCTCGGGTGGAGGAGGTCTAGAGCACTTGAATTCGACCGTTTTAGGGGCGTCTCGTTTTGCTTACAGTAATCCGGCCCGCTATAATGGCTTCTTGGGACTTGTTGCTCACGAATATTTTCACGTTTGGAATATAAAGAGACTTAGACCGGAGAGCTTGGGTCCATTTAACTATAGTGCAGAAAACTATACAACAAATTTGTGGATAGCGGAAGGCTTTACAGCGTATTACGATAATCTATTAGTTCGTAGGGCTGGCTTTTATGATGAGAGTAATTATCTGAGAATGTTAACTAATGATATCGAAGCGGTGGAGAATAGACCGGGAAATTTGATCCAGCCATTAAGCTTGGCGAGTTTCGATGCTTGGATTAAATATTACCGTCCAGACGAGAATTCGGCAAATACTAGCGTGTCGTATTATAATAAAGGAGCGTTAATGGGTATGCTACTTGACCTGAAAACTCTTCATGCTACAAACGGTGAAAAGCGATTGGACGATATTATGAAGGCGATGTACGATCAGTATTACATTAAACTAAACCGTGGCTTTACAGATGCTGAATTTAAATCAATGGCTGAAAAGGTGGCGGGCGTTTCAATTGATGATATATACCATTATGTAAATAACGCCGAGTCGATCGATTATAATAAATACCTCAGTTATGCGGGAATGAGACTTGTCAATCAGTTGGAGGGAACTAGTATACCTGATTTCGGTGTCCGATTGGTCGGTAATCGTATCGCATCTGTCTCTAGAAATAGTGGAGCATGGAATGCCGGGTTAAATGTCCATGATGAATTAATTGCTATCAACGGTTATCGTATTGACGAGCAGGGAAATGAGATGGACCGTATTTTGGGGGGAGCCAGTGTCGGTGATGAAATTACTGTTTTGGTTTCTCGAGACGGAATCATCAAGGAGTTTAAGGTTACTTTGCCCGAGAGCAAACGCGCTGATTACGTGATTGAACCTATGCCTAACGCGACCAAAGAGCAGATATCTATAAGAAAAATATGGTTATCTATAGATTAGTGATTCGCTAAGATAAGAAAAGGCGGTTATGTGAATAACCGCCTTTTTAATTGTTGATTTTGTGGGTTTAGTTAGAATGCGAAACGAATGGAAAGACCAAAACCTTCAGCATCAAAACCTGTATCCGGAGTGACCTCTAAAGCTGGTTTCCAGTCTAGTGAAGCGTTAATCGGTGCGCCGTTAAACTTATAATCCAAACCTAAGACTCCGTCTATGCTAAGCGCAATTTCCGAATCATGATTGTCATGTTTATAATCCCATACACCAATTCCGGCACCACCACCATAGTACCATCTAAGTCCTGGAGCGTTGTTTATTGGTAGATGTCGCTCATACAAACCGATTAAACGGAAGGTAGAGTACTGGTTTTTCTTACTGCGGAAGTTCACGATAAAATCTAACGCATCGCTGCTGTTTACGAAGTGCTTGAACGTGATACCGTTTGCTACTCCGAAACGACCCCCGATAGCATTTCTATAGTCATTCCCTAATGCCTGAGCTTTTGCTTCCTGACTAGAAATGCTTAGAAAACCTACGGTAATAAATAGTAAAAATAGTTTTTTCATTTCTTTTCGTTTTTTTATATATACTATGCATTAACCAAATTTAATGCCAAATAGGCTTGATCTGCTTTATTAGACGATGTTGATTATGGACGTCTTAAATCAAGCTTATGTTCTAACATCATAGATTGGAATTATTTTCTTATTTTTAAGCAGGCGCATCACCTTAAAATTGACATTATGATGGAGATAAAAAGAATGTTTGATATTTTGGAAAACTACAAGCATAATTTTTCAAAAAATGAAATGGTGTCTGGAAAATTTAAAGGGCAATGGCAAACCTATAGTACAGACGAATTTGTTCATAATGTAGATAGCTTGAGTCGTGCTTTATTGAAGTCGGGTATAAAAAAAGGTGATAAGGTCGCCATTATGTCGGCAAATCGACCCGAGTGGAATTTTTGTGATTTCGGCGTTATGCAAGTCGGCGCGGCAATTGTACCTCTTTATCCTACCTTGTCACGACAGGATCTAAATCATATATTGACAGATGCAGGTGTGCAGCTAATTTTTGTTTCTAACGCGGAGTTATATAAAAAGTTAGAGAAATGTATCAGCGCTTTATCTACGTCAGTAGAGGTGATCTCTTTTGATGATGTGCCAGGAACGACTGCGTGGTCGGACTTTCTAAAAAAGGGAGATGCGGAAGACGATCTAGAAGAAATAAAGAGTCAAATAGATGAAGAGGACTTGTTGACACTGATCTATACATCTGGTACAACAGGAAAGCCAAAGGGGGTGTGCTTAAGTCATCGGAATATAATTAGTAATATTTTAGCTTCAAGAGATTTGTTCCCGGACGAGTATCAGAAGGCTATCAGTTTTTTACCTCTTTCGCATGTCTTTGAGCGAATGGTAGTATACATGTATTTTTCGCTTGGAATATCCGTATACTATGCCGAAAGTATGGATACGATTATTGATGATATCAAAGAGGTGAAACCTGATGGTTTTACGACGGTGCCAAGAGTATTGGAGAAGGTGTATGATGCTATCTATGCTAAGGGAAAAGCCTTGACTGGAATTAAAAAATCCATCTTTTTTTGGGCATTGAACTTAGGCTTGCGCTACAAAGAGCCTGGTAAAAATAGTGCTTTATATAATATCCAATTAGCCCTAGCTCGGAAATTGGTTTTTAAGAAATGGCAAGAGGCGCTAGGAGGCAATATTGTAGCTCTTATTTCTGGCGGGGCTGCATTACAAGAAAGGCTGACAAGGGTGTTCTGGGCGGCTGGAATACCCGTGTTGGAGGGATATGGATTGACGGAAACGTCGCCTGTTATCGCTGTAAATGGGTTAAAGGCTGATCAAATTAGGTTCGGGACAGTGGGTAAAGTCTTGTCTAACGTAAAAGTCAAGATAGCAGAAGACGGAGAAGTGCTGTGTAAGGGCCCCAGTATTTTTATGAGCTATTATAAAAACGAGGAGGCGACAGCTGAAATCATTGATGAAAATGGCTATCTCCATACGGGCGACATAGGAGAGTTAAGTAAAGATGGCTTTTTGAAGATTACAGATCGCAAGAAGGAGATGTTTAAGACCTCTGGTGGAAAATACATAGCACCACAGGTGTTAGAGAACAAGTTCATGGAGTCATTATTTATTGCTCAGGTAATGATTGTGGGTGAGGGGCGACGGTTTCCCTCGGCGCTGATCGTTCCTGCGTTCGAAAAGCTGAAAAGTTGGTGTAAAATTAAGGGCATCGAATGGCAGTCTGCGGAGGAAATTATTAAGAACCCTCAAGTGATTGATAAATATCAGCGTGAAATTGATCGACTAAATAAGGGTTTTGGTCAC
Source organism: Albibacterium profundi (assembly GCF_042159835.1). Lineage (NCBI taxonomy): Bacteria > Pseudomonadati > Bacteroidota > Sphingobacteriia > Sphingobacteriales > Sphingobacteriaceae > Albibacterium > Albibacterium profundi. Next base: position 1,743,411 of record NZ_JBBVGT010000002.1, read on the forward strand.
TGGGAGCAGATAAAGAAGTTTATTCTCTTGCCAAACGAGTGGACAATCGATGCGGGAGAGCTAACCCCCAAGCTAAGTTTGCGCCGTAAGATTATTTTAAATAATCATGCGACGGAATTGGACAGTATTTACGAGGGTGAGACTAAGAAATAAGTAGTTGATTTAGGAGTCAATTAGCTTATTGATATTCTCCATCTCGCCGAAGATGACCAATAAGTCGCCAGCCTCTAATCGGGTATGGGAGGTTGCGATGCCCGATGCTTCTTTGATAACTTTTGCTACTCCTTTGACCGTCTCTTGTTTTTCTTTGATGGTGGTAAGAACAATAAGCTGGTATTGATTGGTGAAATCAGCCTCGATCAATGTTTTACCTACATAGCGCTGGGGTACTTTGGTTTCAACAATACTGTATTTTTCCGATATTTTAAATGAGTCGACGATATTTAGGTTGACCAACCTCACGGCAAGCCGCTCGGCCGACTCTTCTTCAGGCATAATGAACTCTTCAATTTTCATTGCTTCTAATACCGTCTGCTGTAGATCGGATACTACACGGGCGATGATTCTTTTGATGTCAAATTGTTTTAAAACGGCAGTGGACATCAGAGAGGAGGCTTCATCTTCTCCGATGGCAACGATAACTGCATGAGCATCTTTCACAGGAAGCGATGCTACCGCGTTTTTGTCGGTAGCGTCTAAGCAAACTGTGTGGGTGATTTTATCTTTAAATTGCTCGACTTTTTTCATGTCATTGTCGGCGCCGATGACTTCGTGTCCGAGCTCCGTGAGTTTAACGGCGAGCGATTTCCCGAAATGTCCTAATCCAAAAACTATAAACTTCATATTTAATTTTTAATAATCTAACCTTATAATTGTACCGTATCAGATGGGTATTTGTAGGCTTTTATTTTTGTGTCCTTAATAAATGCAATTAATAATGTCAACGCACCAATTCTACCAACAAACATAGCGAATACAAGAATGATTTTTCCACCTTCGGAAAGTGAGGAAGTAATACCCAGACTTAGTCCACTAATGGCAAATGCGGACATGCTTTCAAAAGCAAGCGCTTGATAGTCTTTGTCGCCGTCAGTTAACGACAGCAAAAAGAGAATGATGCCATAGATCAATACTGAGAGTATAATAACGGCGAGAGCACGGATGCTAGTTTCTTTGGTCACTCGCCGCTTAAATAATTCTAAATTTTCTTTTCCTCTTGCGATACTAAAGATATTTAAGAAAGAAATGGCAAACGTAGTTGTTTTGATACCTCCACCGTTTGATCCTGGCGATGCGCCAACCCACATAAAGAAAAACAGCAACATAATGGACGGGAAGGTGAGATGCTGCATGTTAACGGTTGTGAAGCCCGCTGATCTAGGGGTTACACTTAGAAAGAAAGAGGAAACCATTTTTCCCCAAAGACTTTCGTGCTCCTGCAGACTGTGGTTGTACTCGAGCGTAAAAAACAACAAGGTGCCAACTGTTAGAAGGATACATGTGGTATAGAGAATAATTCTTGAACTGAATTGAAGTTCTTGAGCTTGATAGATAAATTTTTCACCATACAACAGTTTTCGATAGATGTTATAGGCCCAGCGTCGTAAATAAGAATATGTGTTCATTAATATATTGAACCCTAATCCGCCAAAGATGATCAGGATTGAAATGACTAGATGGACGTTGTAGTTCGACTTGAAAAGTGGATTATACAGACCATCGTGAATCGTCGTAAATCCGGCATTACAAAAAGCTGATACAGCATGGAAAACTGAAAAGTAAATAGCTTCGCCGGTCGAAATAAAGGTGTTCTTCGGAATGTTAAAATAAATGATAGCAGCTCCGATAATTTCAAACAACAAGGTGATATAGACAATTTTAGAGAGGGTGCTAATGACAGATCCAATTTTATTTTCGTTAATAAGTTCGGTGTACATTAGTCGGTTTTTATATGAAAACCCTCCGGTAAAAAAGAAACCGAAAAAGCCGGTAAAGGTCATAATACCTAATCCGCCTAATTGAAATAAAATTAAAATGATGGTTTGGCCAAACTGGGTGAACTTAACCGAGACATCGAAGACAGTTAGTCCAGTTACACAGACAGCGCTGGTTGATGTGAATAAAGCGTCTACAAAGCTAATTTGACTGTCTGTAGTTGAATTTGGCAGGATCAATAAGAGCGTCCCTACGAGAATCAATAGGAGGAAACTTATAACGAATAAAAGGGTAGGGTTAAAATAGAAATCATCGAAGAAAAGACTGACTTTGGATATTTCGATGAGGAGAGTGGCGAAAAAACCAATATAGAGCCATTCTGCACGAAAGAAGTTGATTCCTAAACTGCCGAAACCGAATATGCTGACAAAAATAACAAAGAGGAAGTAGATCGATATAATGATCTCTCCGTAGTGGATTAAGCGCCATTTTTTGTATAAACGCGTAATTAAAACGAGTCGTGCAAAATGTAAGGCGCCGAATAAATAGAACAGATATCGTAGAATATGGTCAACGAATAGAACGGTCTCAATATTCTTATTATACCCTACGTTAAAGAGAATAGTGAGGGTGCTGGCTATACTAAGATATAATAATCCCCGGTCACCGACCTTTAATAATTGTGGTATCTTCTTCGCTAGGCTTTTCCCCATTTACGGTTGTTTTATACTATTGGCTAAACGCTAAAATGTTAAGCATGTTTGCCTTTTAGGTCTCTAAAAGTAGTAAATTTATAGCTTTCGCAAATTTTTCTTAACGGTGTAGTGCTTTCTCCCCTCGCTTTAACGCAATATTGGTTTTATATTCGAACCATTGTTCTTTGAAGAGTTTTCGCATAGCGTTATCAAAATGTCTAGTAATCATAAGGTTTCTGAAGCCTCGCCACCGATTTATTGGCTCACTCGGCAAGGCGCGAACGCTAATAGAAAAACCTTCAGTAGCGTACTGTATAAAATGCCAATACCCGGACGGCATAAAAAGAGTCTCACCGGGTTTTATTTCGGCCTCTATTCCCTGGATAAGACGGAGAGCTGGGAATGTTTTATAATCCGGCTCTTTGAGATTGGCGATGCTGTGGAAGTTATAAGGTAGTTTATACAGGTTTGCAGATTGCTCTAGCGGGAATAGCCAAATTTTTTTAATCCCCTTATATTGCGAAATAAACACATGAGACATGTCGATGTCATAGTGGTTTCTTGTGCTGGATCCTTCACCACCAAAAAATAGATAAGGTAGCCATTTTAAAATCTTACCACCGGTTGGGTCATTATAGATTATGTCCTTATTCAGCTCAGGCTTCAATTTCAATAGATTGAATAAGAAGATGCGTAAATCGGTTGGCTCTTTCTCGATAAGATCAAGGTAATCACCAAATTTCATCTGCGTCACTGGAGCGCTGGCGACACGGTCTTTTGATGATTCTTCTTTGCCATACAGAGAAACGATTTGACTACCCGCAATTTCTTTAAAATAACTGTAAGTCCATTTGGTGAATGCCGGACTCTGCGGATCAATAAAATCTGATAAGATAACCGGTTTTCCCGGTTTTAGGTACTTGGCAATAAAGTCGTCACTGCTGATACCAGATATTCTTTCTATCTTTTCTAGTTGCACGGTACGTTCGTTTAATATGCCTTTGGCCTTACAAAAATACAAATAAACTGCATCTATGACGATGTGAAGAAAAAAATTAAAATACTTGTTTCCTAAATCTTTAAAAGTTAAATTTGATATGCAAGCATAATAATATTCATATGTCGAAAAATAATACAATTGATTACTATTTGAAAACAGCTTGGCAGTCGGTAGCTAATTCCTATAATCAGGTAGCATCGAAGGTTGGGTTAACACAAGCTTCTGGTTATGTGTTGATTAATATTCATAAAGAAGGAACGGCTGTGTCGCAGATTGCGAATCTTTTAGGGGTTCGATCGACAAGCTTATCAAGAATGCTGAATGGAATGGAGGAGCAGGGTCTTATTTATCGTGAGGCAAGTTCTCAAGACAAGCGATCTGTAAAAGTGTTCCTTACAGACTTAGGTTTAGAAAAGCGTACAGAAGCTAAAAATATTGTTCGGGAATTTAACGACTATTTGATTGATAATATGACAGAGAGTGAGCGTGATAAATTAGAGGCTTCCCTTATAAAAATCAATCAACTGGCGCAAAAATACATACAAGAAAATAATAAAGCGAGTAAGATATGAATAGACGGATTAGGAAAGTAGCTGTTCTGGGGTCGGGGGTTATGGGATCTAGGATTGCTTGTCATTTTGCCAATATCGGGGTGGAGGTGATGCTGCTTGATATGGTTCCGACTGAATTGTCGCCACAAGAGGAGAAAAAAGGTCTGACGATTCAAGATCGCTCGGTGAGAAATCGTATTGTAAATATGCATTTAGATAATACGGTGAAATCGAAGCCTTCACCCATATTTAGCAGGTCGGTCCTCAATTTAATTAAAACCGGAAACTTTGAGGATGATATGCGTGATATTGAAAGTGCCGACTGGGTGATTGAAGCGGTGATTGAAAGATTGGATATAAAAAAGAAAATATTCGAACAGGTAGAGCAATATCGAAAAAAAGGAACGTTAATTACTTCTAATACGTCTGGTATTCCTATTCGGCATATGGCTGAAGGTCGTTCTGAAGATTTTAGAAAGCATTTCTGTGGAACTCATTTTTTCAACCCACCACGCTATCTACGCTTGCTTGAGATTATACCAACTGAAGAAACAGATAAAGAGTTGGTTTCCTTTCTGATGGATTACGGCGATCGGTTTTTGGGAAAGACAACGGTACTTTGCAAGGATACTCCAGCATTCATTGGAAACCGAATAGGTGTCTATGCTATGTTGGCAATGTCGCATTTGGTAGAGCATTTCGACTTGAGTGTAGAGGAAACCGATAAATACACTGGACCCATTTTAGGTAGACCCAAGTCCGGAACGTTTAGAACTGCTGATGTTGTGGGACTGGATACATTGGCAAATGTTGCTAAAGGGTTGTATGAGAATGCAAGTGATGATGAAGCTAAGGATATCTTCAAGTTGCCATCCTACTTGCAGCAGATGATTGACAAGAACTGGCTGGGTGAGAAAAGTGAACAAGGGTTTTATAAGAAAATAAAAAAAGAAGGTAAATCTGAGATACTGTCTTTGGACCTTGAAACGCTAGAGTATGGGCCTCAAGAAAAAGTAAAGTCGGAAACGCTAGAGGCCGCAAAAGGAGTGGAGGATATGCGCAAGAGAATGAAGATCTTTGACGCCGGAACAGATAAAGCTGCTACTTTGTTTAGGGCTGCTCATTACCCTTTATTTGAGTATGTATCTAAAAGGGTTCCTGAGATATCTGATGAACTCTATCGGATCGATGATGCAATGCGTGCTGGTTTTGGCTGGGAGTTAGGTCCTTTTGAAATTTGGGATGCCTTAGGTGTGAAGGAGGTTGTTAGCAACATTGAGAACTCCGAGCGGTTGTTGCCCGGACAGTCGGGGAAAGTTGCACAGTGGGTCTATGATATGCTAGAATCGGGAAACGACAGCTTTTATCAGATAGATGACGAGGGAAGGAAATATTATGACAAGAACACGGGTTCCTATCAGATTATCCCAGGATCAGAAGAATTGCTTGTTTTAAATGATTTGCGTCGAAATCATACGATTTGGGAAAACAAAGGTGTGAGTATAATTGATCTGGGAGATGGTGTCCTAAACGCTGAGATTCATACGAAGATGAATACGGTCGACGGTGATGTTATTCGAGGCATCAATAAGGCAATTGATTTGGCCGAAAAAGATTATCGAGGATTGGTTATCGGAAATGACGCTGCAAACTTCTCGGCGGGAGCTAATATCGGTATGATTTTCATGCTTGCTGTGGAACAAGACTATGATGAGCTCGGGATGGCAGTTAAGGCTTTCCAGGATACGTCGATGAGAATTCGGTATTCATCCATTCCAGTCGTTGTAGCTCCGTTTAACTTGACTTTAGGCGGAGGTTGCGAGTTCTCGATGCATGCAGATTTTATTCAATTGCACGCCGAGACATATATGGGCTTAGTTGAATTTGGGGTTGGTGTTATTCCTGGTGGCGGAGGATCGAAAGAGATGGCTTTGAGGGCTGCAAACGAGTTCAAAGAAGATCAGATCGTTCAAAATATTTTGAAAGAAAAGTTTTTAACGGTAGGTCAAGCAAAGGTTTCCACTTCAGCAGTGGAAGCATTTGAGTTAGGATATTTGGAAGCAGGCAAGTATTCGATAACAATGAATCGGAGCAGACTATTAGCTGATGCCAAAGCAAAAGTTATTGAACTTGACACAGCAGGTTATACTCCACCTGTTAAGCGCCGAGTTAAGGTTTTGGGTAAACAGGGCCTAGGTATCGTTTATGCGGGAGCGAATTCTATGAAGGAAGGGAATTACATCTCGGAACATGATCAGCTAATTTCAGAAAAGTTGGGTTGGGTAATGTGTGGTGGTGATCTGTCTGAACCTACGGAGGTTTCCGAACAATATCTATTAGATTTAGAACGAAAGGAGTTTCTTTCCTTGGTTGCCACAAAGAAGAGCTTGGAACGAATACAGTTTATGTTGACTAAGGGTAAACCTTTACGAAATTAATTATGGAAGCATACATAGTAGCAGGATATAGGACAGCCGTGGGCAAAGCGCCACGGGGTAGTTTTCGGTTTACCAGAGCCGATGATCTGGCTGCCGAGGTGGTTAAGCATCTAGTGGCATCCGTGCCGAATCTTGACAAAGAAGAAATCGATGATGTGATCGTTGGAAATGCGACACCAGAAGCAGAACAAGGGCTTAATATTGGTCGCATGATCTCATTGATGGGGTTGGATACTGAACGAGTTCCAGGGGTCACGGTTAACCGGTATTGCTCTTCAGGTTTGGAAACAATTGCAACCGCAGTTGCTAAAATTAAGACTGGCATGGCTGATGTTATTGTCGCAGGCGGTGTTGAGGTTATGTCAGGAATGCCTTTTGGAGGTTGGAAGTTGGTTCCAAATGCTGAGGTTGCTAAGAAGCATCCCGACTGGTATTGGGGAATGGGGCTGACGGCTGAAGCGGTAGCCAAAGAATTTAATGTAAGTAGAGAAGATCAAGATGCTTTTGCATACGCTTCTCATCAAAAAGCATTATTGGCACAAAGAAATGGTCTTTTCGATAAAGATATTGTACCGATAACCGTGAAGGAGAACTATCTCGGCAAAACAAATAAGATAGAAACGAGCGAGTATATTGTAGACAAAGATGAAGGGCCGCGAGCAGATACCAGTGTAGAGCGATTAGCAGCTCTGAAACCAGTATTTGCGGCTGGCGGAACAGTAACTGCGGGGAACTCATCGCAGACTTCGGACGGAGCTGCATTTGTATTGGTAGTTTCTGAAGCAAAATTGAAAGAATTGAACGTGGAGCCTATTGCGCGATTAGTGAGTTATGCGGTGGCTGGAGTTCCTCCACGGATTATGGGAATAGGCCCTATTGAGGCGATCCCTTTGGCATTAAAAAAGGCTAACATGACTCTGAATGGAATTGATTTAATAGAGTTGAATGAAGCATTTGCATCCCAGTCGCTGGCGGTCATTAGAAAGCTTGGACTAGATGCCGATATTGTAAATGTAAATGGAGGCGCAATAGCCCTAGGGCATCCGCTCGGCTGTACGGGTGCAAAACTGTCAGTTCAGGTTTTTAACGAACTGAAACGACGTGACCAAAAATATGGAATGGTGACTATGTGCGTAGGAACGGGTCAGGGCGCAGCGGGTATATTTGAAATGTTATAGATAAAAGAGGCTATTAAATTCATTGTCAATGGAAAAGGATATTAAGAATGTAATAAAGGGTGGTGAGTTTGTCATCCGAGAAACGTCTCATAAAGATATTTTTATACCTGAAGAGTTCGACGAGGAACAATCGATGATCCGCCAGACGTGTGCAGATTTTATTGAAAGCGAGATTCTACCAAAGCTGGATGCTATTGATGCCCAGCAAGAAGGCTTAATGCAAGAACTCCTTGACAAAGCTGGTGCACTCGGTTTATTGGGAGTCTCAATTCCCGAGAAATATGGAGGTTTTGGTAAGAATTTTAATACCGCCATGCTTGTTACCGATGCAGTTGGTGCAGGCCACTCTTTTGCAGTAGCTCTGTCTGCGCATACGGGGATCGGAACCCTGCCGATATTATATTATGGCAATGATGAACAAAAGGAACGATATATTCCCAAATTGGGCACCGGCGAGTATAAAGCAGCATATTGTTTGACAGAACCCAATGCCGGCTCGGATGCGAACTCAGGGAAAACATCAGCTACCTTAAATTCGGAAGGAACTCATTATGTTATCAACGGTCAAAAAATGTGGATAACAAACGGCGGTTTTGCCGATATATTTATTGTATTTGCTAAGATTGACGACGATAAAAATCTATCGGCATTTATTGTTGAGAGAGGCTTTGGTGGAATAACGATGAATCCAGAAGAGCATAAAATGGGGATAAAAGGATCATCCACGAGACAACTATTTTTTAACGACTGCCTTGTTCCCGTTGAGAACCTTCTTTCGGAGCGAGAAAACGGGTTTAAGATAGCAGTCAATATTCTAAATATAGGGCGTATTAAATTGGCTGCAGCGGCTATTGGCTCATCGCGGATGGCAATTAACCATGCGATAAATTACGCAAATGAACGAGTGCAATTTGGTTTACACATATCAAAATTTGGAGCTATTCGACACAAGCTGGCTGAAATGGCCATTCGTAATTTTGCAGTAGAAAGCGCTGCCTACAGAGCCGGCCAGAATATTGATGATGCATACGAAAAATTAGTTGATAACGGGATGGAGGCTGGGAAGGCCCGCCTGAAATCCACCGAGCAATTTGCGATTGAGTGTGCCATCTTAAAGGTATGGGGCTCTGAGATGCTCGACTTTGTGGTAGATGAGGGCGTGCAGGTGTATGGTGGAATGGGCTTCTCGGCTGAGGCGCCGATGGAGCGTGCTTACCGGGATTCGCGTATCAACAGGATATTTGAAGGTACGAATGAAGTAAACCGGTTGTTGATTGTTGATATGTTACTCAAGCGAGCTATGAAGGGGGAGTTAGATTTGATGGCGCCAGCTCAAGAGGTGGCGGATGAGTTGATGTCGATTCCTGATTTCGAAGGTGCTGATGACGCGCTATTCGGTATCGAGAAAAAAATAATAAAGAACTTAAAAAAGGCCGGATTGCTGGTAGCAGGGGCTGCAGTACAGAAACTGATGATGTCTTTGTCTAAAGAGCAAGAAATATTAATGAATATTGCCGATATCATCGGTTTTATCTATTTAGCGGAATCGACATTGCTGCGTGTTGAGAAACTAGTATCAATGAAGGGTGAAAGTGACGTTCAAGGACAGATTAATATTGCAAGAGTTTATCTGCACACTGCTGTAGATGAGGTGTATATATCCGGAAAACAGGCTTTGTGTTCTTTTGCCGAAGGAGATGAATTAAAAATGATGCTTATGGGGCTTCGCCGTTTTACCAAGGTTGACCCTTATAATTCAAAAGAGGCTCGCCAGTATATCGCTAAGCAATTGATTGAGGCAAACAGATATTGCTATTAACAAAAAATATTTTATTTCAGACCTGAGTTGTAGCATACCTCGTGAGGCTTACGTTGTTTCTTTAGGTTTTAATCATTATGGTTTTTCCTGTTAAAAAATGTTAATTCCTGAATTAAATCAATTAAATAAATAACTTTGCATCGATAGTATGAAACACACTATGAAAAAATTAAACTTTTTATTTATTGCTCTGATCATTGGCGTAGGTTTTACGAGCTGTATGAAAGACAATGACTTCGAACTTTATGACGGACAAAAATATTTTGATATAGAGGCTCCAATATTAAAAGCATATGTTGATTCGGTCGATGCGCTTGAAGGGGCTATCCTTGATGAGACAGGTATTTGGTATAAGATCGTTGAACAGGGGTTAACTGACTCTGCAAATGCAGATTTCTATGAATATAACGTTAATAGTATTGGAGAATTAGAGTATCCAGAGGTTACAGTTAACTATACCGGAAAGTTAGTTCTCAATGGAACAGTTTTTAACGATTTTGAAGATCAAACTTTTTCTCTAGCCTCTGTACTTGCAGGCTGGCAAGTGGCCTTTTTTCCCGAAAACATGAAAGATAGAGATGGTGATATTATCCTTGATCGAAATGGTGATCCGCAAAAGATAGGTATTACCGCTCTTGGTTTACAGAAAGGCGCTAAAATTCGCATTGTAATGCCTTCACCATATGGATATCAGTCACAAAGTAGGGAAGGTATTCCTGCAAATTCACCATTAGATTTTTACATTGAGGTATTAGAAGTAAATCCACCTTCCTCTCCGTACTAAATATTTAACTACTAATCTTTAATGAATATACTTAATAGCCGATTCTTCCTGTTCTGTTTGTTTGGGGTGCTAGCTTTAGCCTCCTGCGAGAAAAAAGAATATCAAACGATTGTCGAGCTCGACGAGGAAAATATACAAGAATACATACGGAAGAATAATCTTTCCGAAGTCGTTCCTTTCGAAAATACAGGGATGTATTACCAAATTATAGAAGATGGCGATGGCGCACCATTGGATTACGATAAAAAGATTCCAATTGTATATTCATTTGTTACCCACGACGGAAGTTATAGCGCTATAGACACCTTTAAGGCGAGCAATAGATATGCTGATTACCTAGGGTATTTCCCTTATGGTTCGGCCGCTGCAAATAGCGGCTCAGGCTCCCCATTAGATAAGGAAGAGGGACTTAAGCGTGTTATACACGAGGTGTTGAAGAATGCAGGCGGTAAAATACGAGTGTTGGTGCCGTCTCGATTAGCTTATGGCCGAAATGGGTCGAAGCAGATTGGGTCAAATATGAGTCTGGATTATACCATTCATGCGATTGACCCTGATAACCTAGTGGAGTATGAATCTTATGTTATCGAGAAGTATATTCCGTCGATTGGTGGGATGCAACTAGGGGATTTTGAGAAAACTGAGACAGGGATATATTATAATATTTTGGAACCGGGAACCGGTGATATAATTTCTGAAAACTCAACAGTAAAGTTGGCTTATTCATTGCGGCTCCTTAATGGAAATATACTGGAGGAATCTGCAACTGACTCTACCTCTTTATCACTTGCCAATACGATTGAGGGTTGGCAGGAAATACTGCCAAAACTGAGAGCCGGAGGTAAAGTGAGAATGGTTTTGCCGTCGAGTCAAGGTTATGGCACTGCAGGAAATGTAAGCAGTTCTAACGCCAACGGAATTCCTCCCTTTTCTCCGCTTGATTTTGAAGTGAAAATCAAGTCGGCTACAAATTAAACAGTCTTCCGGACGAGTAAGACGGATTCAATATTTAGGAAATGGCTCGTAAAACAGCCTCTCTGAACGTTAGGCATGTGTGAGGAAAGAGATCATGTATCTTATTGTCCTCACACAATAAGTCGCCTTGGATATTCTTACTAAAAGCTCCCGCAATTTTTTTCGGTATACCACCGCTGGCGCTCAACCAAAAGGTTGAAAAGAAGGTATGCACGAAGGGCAGTGTGATAATGGTTCTTTTTACTTTAGAGAGCTTCATGAATTCGAGTAGCATCTCTTTATAGCTCAATACTTCAGGGCCGCCAATGTCAAAGCTTTGGTTGAATACCGCCGGGTTGAATGAAATGAAATCCAAGTACGCAATAGCGTCCGATAAAGCGATTGGTTGGCAACGACTTTCTGCCAGCTTTGTATTCGAAACGATGGTCATGCTGCTGGTCATTTTCTTAAAGATCTGCATCAACAAGGAATTCTTTCCAACGATATTGCTGGTTCGGATAATCGTGTAAGGGATATAACTATCTTCCAATAAATCCTTCACCTCATCTATTACTGGCGAACGTAATGGCAATACATATATAAGATGTGAGCAGTTGACTCTCCTGGCTTTTTTTATATAATTCTGCAGAGATAGTAATTCCAACTCCTGGTAAATATCCCCCCTTTCTGCGATGTAGTAACTGAAATAGAAAGCAACGTCAAGGTCGTCGGGGAAGTTTCGAGAGTACTTTTCTCGAATTAAATCACCCTGTATAGTTGCTAGATTTTTCTCTGACTTTTTAGTATTATAAAAAAGAGTCTCGCTCCTAATTAAACAAGTGACAGTATATTCCTTTTCGAGAAAGAAGGACACCAATTCTTGTCCTAAGTAGTTATTAGCGCCTGTTAACAGTATATTCATTATAAGATCGTTCGTATTCCTTTATACTAATACAAATCAAGTGTATTAAAAGTTTCTCTCAGTTGGATTTAATCTACACGTTTGTAAATAGAATGTAAATATCTTCAATAAAGCTGAATTTTGAAGAAGATCGGCCAAATATGAGTATATTTGTTTAATACGAATTACTTCTTCCAAGAATGAGCAATAGGACCATATTACTTTGGTTTAGAAACGACTTACGAATTTGTGATAATGAAATGATAAGTATGGCGCTTGAAAAGGCTAGCCATATTCTCCCTGTTTATATATATGACCCCCGGATGTTTATGATCACAGATTTAGGTCTAAAGAAAACCGGTGTTATGCGCGCACAATTTATCAATGAAAGTGTTCGTGATTTACAACAATCATTTCGTTCCTTAGGTGGTGAACTGCTTATACAGCAGGGACTCCCAGAGGAAATTATACCTCAACTTGCCGAGAAATACGGAGTCGATGAAGTTTACCATCACCGAGAAGTAGCCCAAGAAGAAACTCATGTTTCGGCGCTTGTAGAAGAGGCTCTCTGGAAGTTGCAATTAAATCTGCGCCATTTTATTGGCCACACATTATATCATAAAGAGGATTTGCCTTTTCCAATTAAGGATATTCCTGACGATTTCAATTTATTTAAGCGGAAAACAGTAAAAGAAGGCGTAATAAGACCCAGTATTCAAATAGACCGACAAATGAGTTTTGTCGGTAATATAGAAGAAGGACGCGTTCCCAACCTTTCGGATTTAGGATTCAATGATGGTGAAATTACCCGTGCTTCCGAGGCATCCATCATTGGTGGAGAATCACAAGCACTGACGCAGTTGAACAAACTAATTGAAAACGACGATAAAGACCTGTCTGAATCCGGTCTGTCTCCATGGCTGAATTTAGGGTGTATATCGGTGCATACATTTTATCATAACCTCGTTAACAAGGCTCGCTTTCCCAAGGCGATCTTCAATAAACTAATGGACGAACTATGGTGGCACGACTATTATCGGTTTATGTTTAAGAAATACGGTAATAAGTTCTTTAAGCTGGAAGGCTTTGCAGATGAGACGCCACGTTATGTAGATGACGATCACGATTTTGAAACGTGGCAAAAAGGACAAACATCCAATGAGGATGTGAATGCAATTATGAAATCTCTTTATGAAACGGGTTACATTAATCAGCAAATGAAGTTTGCAGCTGCATCTTATCTCGTCCATGATCTCAAAGTAAATTGGCTTCGAGGTGCTGCTTACTTTGAGGAAAAACTAGTGGATTATAGTCCGGCCAGCAATTATGGTAGCTGGGCACATGTGGCAGGGGTGGGGAGTAGCCCTAAACATAATCTTAAGTATATTGTTTAGTCGAATAAAATTAGTCGAATAAAAAAAACAGGATTCTTACGGCCACAATCATTTAATTTATAACTTTGCTCTATACGTATAAAAAACATGGATAAGCTTTCTTTTTTGAGTAACGCTGACTCACGTTATATTGATTCTATATATGAGTCATATAAAAATGATCCTGAGTCCGTTGATTTCGGATGGCAAAAATTCTTTGAAGGGTTTGATTTTGGTTCTTCCCAAGGTACCGGTAATGCAGAGACCCCAGAACATATTTTAAAGGAAATCAATGTATTGAATATGATTAATGGGTATCGCGAGAGAGGCCATTTGTTTACTAAAACAAATCCGGTTCGCGAACGCCGACAATACTTTCCTGGCAAGGAACTGGCTACCTTTGGTTTGGACGAATCCGATATGGATACCGTATTTAATGCAGGTGTAGAAGTTGGATTAGGGCCAGCCAAACTGAGGGATATTCGCCAATTAATTGAGGATACCTATTGCGATACGATTGGTGCAGAGTTCAAATACATTCGCCATCCTGAAAAAATTGCTTGGCTACAGTCAAGAATGGAAGGCGAAAGAAACGAGCCAAACTTTGATTTAGAAACTAAAAAACGAATGCTTCAGAAGCTAAATGAGGCAGTAGTATTTGAGAATTTCTTGGGGACGAAGTTTTTAGGTCAGAAGCGTTTCTCATTGGAAGGTGCGGAAAGCCTTATTCCGGCCTTAGATTCTGTGATACAGAAAGGCGCCGATCTTGGTATCGAAGAGTTCGTAATCGGAATGGCGCATCGCGGCAGACTGAATGTTCTCGCAAACATATTGGGTAAAACATATGAAACGTTATTCAATGAGTTCGAAGGTAAGACAACAGAGGATACTGAATTTGGTGGTGATGTGAAATACCATTTAGGTTTTTCAACCGATGTAACTACGGCAAACGATAAAAAAGTTCATCTAAGTCTATGTCCCAATCCTTCCCACTTAGAAACGGTTAATCCGGTTGTGGAAGGGATTGTCCGTTCTAAGATCGACATGAAGTATGACGGTCAATCGTCTAAGATTGCACCGATTTTAATTCATGGAGATGCGGCTATCGCTGGTCAGGGTATCGTGTACGAAGTTATCCAGATGTCAAAACTAAGCGGTTATAAAACCGGTGGTACCATTCATGTCGTGATTAATAATCAGGTTGGATTTACAACGAATTATAAGGATGCAAGATCCTCTACGTATTGCACCGACATTGCTAAGATTACACTATCTCCTGTATTTCATGTGAACGGAGATGATGTAGAAGCTTTGGTTTATGCGATTAATATGGCGGTGGAATATCGTCAAAAATACCATACCGATGTATTTATTGATATGCTTTGCTATCGTCGCTACGGTCATAATGAGGCCGACGAACCTAAGTTTACGCAGCCGTTGTTGTATAAAGCAATCGAAAAGCACTTAAATCCGCGGGAAATCTACAATAAAAAGCTTCTCGAGCAAGGGAGTGTAGACGCCAGTCTCGCAAAAGAAATGGAGAAAAACTTTAGAGCTCTCCTTCAAGACAGACTGGACGAATCTAAGGACGACGAAGTGATTTCTGATGTAAATCCTATGTATTCGGGTGCTTGGAGCGGATTGAGAAAAGCAAAGTATGAAGATATTTTTGTTCCCGCTGATACCGCTGTTTCCGAAAAGGATTTTATAAAGATCGCAAAAGAGATTACCCAGCTGCCCAAGGATAAAAAGTTTTTCCGAAAAATAGAACGCTTGTTTGTTGAACGGCGGAAGATGGTCGAGAATAAAACCTTCGATTGGGCCATGGCGGAGCAAATGGCTTACGGTACACTTTTAAATGAGGGTAAACGAGTTCGTATTTCTGGTCAGGATGTTGAGCGTGGTACGTTCTCACATCGTCATGCGGTGTTGACATTAGAAGACTCTGAAGAAGAGTATATGCCATTAGCACAACTTAATGGCGGCAAAGCCAAATTTGATATTTATAATTCGCATCTTTCTGAATATGGAGTATTAGGTTTTGAATATGGATATGCGTTGGCAAACCCACATTCTTTAACAATTTGGGAAGCTCAATTTGGTGACTTCGTAAATGGAGCTCAAATAATAATCGATCAATACATTGTTAGTTCTGAGGCGAAATGGCGACGCTCGAACGGATTGGTTATGCTGCTTCCGCATGGATATGAAGGACAGGGACCTGAACACTCATCCGCGCGAGTTGAACGCTTTTTGGAATTGTGTGCTGAAAACAATATACAGGTGGCAAATTGCACAACCCCGGCCAGTTTCTTCCACATACTCCGAAGACAGTTACATCGGGATTTTCGAAAACCGCTCGTTGTCTTTACACCGAAAAGCTTGTTGCGTCATCCGGCCGTCGTATCGAAGCTAGAAGAGTTTACGAAAGGCAAGTTTCAGGAAGTTCTTGACGATACATACGTTCGCTCTGCAAACGTTGAGCGTGTTCTATTCTGTACAGGAAAGGTCTATTATGATCTTTTGGAAAAACAGCAAAAGGACAAAAGAAAAGATGTAGCCATTGTGCGAGTTGAACAATTATATCCGATTCCTATGGATAAGCTTCGCGCTATTAAAACAAAATATAAGAATGCGGAGGAGTTCTTGTGGGTTCAAGAAGAACCAGAGAATATGGGAGCTTGGCCTTATATCTGTAGGAAATTACGTAAATCGAGAATCACACTGGAAGTGATATGTCGTAAAGAGGGCAGTAGTCCTGCAACCGGCTACCAAAAACAACATATTGCTCAACAATTGGTTATTGTTGAGAAGGCTTTCGAAACGACGGCGGGTAAGGAAGTTAAGGAGAAGATTAAAAAAACAACCAAAGAGGCAGCAAAAGTAGATTAATAAAACAAAGCATTTATGAGTTTAGAAATGAAAGTGCCTTCCGTAGGCGAGTCAATTACAGATGTAACTGTAGCTCAGTGGCTAAAGAATGATGGTGATTATGTAGAAATGGACGAAGTAATAGCCGAACTTGAGTCTGATAAAGCAACTTTTGAATTACCTGCGGAGAAGGCCGGGGTATTACGGCATGTAGCCAGTGAAGGTGATACATTGGAAATTGGTGCAATTATATGTAAAATCGAAGAAGGGGAGAAGTCGCAAGATGAAGATACAGGTGCAGCTTCCAATGACAAAGTGAATGAGGATACGAAAGATGATGTGAAAACAGAATCGGCATCAAGCGACACCGAGTCTCAAGAAACGTACGCCTCGGGTACTGCATCTCCTGCTGCAGCTAAGATTCTGAAAGAAAAAGGTATCGATGCAAAAGATGTGAAAGGCACTGGCAAGGATGGGCGCATTACCAAAGAAGATGCATTGAATGCTTCTTCCGCACCTAAATCTGAGCCAAAAGCTGCCAGCAAGGACACTATTTCGTCATCTGCTGACTCAGCGTCATCATCGTCGACCCCTGGTGGTGCTCGCGATGAGAGAAGAGAGAAGATGTCGTCTCTTAGGAAAACAATCGCAAAGCGCTTGGTAACCGTTAAGAATGACACGGCGATGTTGACTACGTTTAATGAAGTTGACATGAAGCCTATTATGGATATACGCACAAAGTATAAAGAGAAATTCAAAGAGAAGCACGGCATTGGTCTTGGCTTTATGTCCTTCTTTGCGAAAGCGGTATGCATGGCGCTGAGGGAATGGCCTACGGTAAATGCTAGAATAGATGAGAATGAGATTGTGTACAGTAATTTCGTCGATATCTCTATCGCTGTTTCCGCTCCTAAAGGCTTAGTCGTTCCTATTATTCGTAATGCTGAATCAAAGTCTTTGCAGGATATAGAAAAAAGTGTTGCCGAATTAGCAGGTAAAGCTAGAGATAATAAGTTAACCATTGAGGAGATGACCGGTGGGACGTTTACGATCACTAACGGCGGCGTGTTCGGCTCAATGATGTCAACACCTATTATTAATGCACCGCAATCTGCTATACTAGGCATGCATAATATCATCCAAAGGCCTGTTGCCATTAATGGCGAAGTAGTAATCCGTCCAATGATGTATGTAGCATTGTCTTATGATCATCGAATCATTGATGGTCGCGAATCAGTAAGCTTTTTAGTTCGAGTTAAGGAACTGCTCGAAGACCCAACACGCTTATTGTTGGACGTTTAAGCTAATAATTTTAAAGAGGGATTACAATGTTAATCCCTCTTCAATTATAGATCTTTCCTAGAAACAATTCCTTGAAACGGCTTCTACTTACAATTGTTTTAGTTTTTTCTCTTCATTGCATAAAAGCACAAGTGTTTGAATGGGATGTAGGGTTCTTTGGTTTTGTTGATAATAGAGAGTATGCAGCATCTGGTCGGGAGTCAAGCACGATTCTCGGAACCCAGTTCACTCCGGAGTTGGGGTTGTTAGCAGATAGTGTGCACCGTATACGTTTTGGAATGAACTTGTTGCACGAATTTGGGACGAAGAAATTCAGTAGCAGAGTAATGCCGACGATCTATTATAATTATCATAAAAATCAAGTCGACTTCTATATCGGATCGTTTCCTCGCGCTAGACTGACCGACCGTTTTCGACGATCGCTGTTAAGTGATACGCTTATCTATTTTAGGCCCAATCATACAGGAATGCTTTTTAAGGTCGAAAATAATCGATTAAAACAAACGATTTGGATCGACTGGGTTAGCAAACAGACAGTAGATCAACGTGAACAGTTTATGGTCGGCGTGTCAGGTACAGTCAAATTTGGCACATTCTTCTTTTCTCATGATGCTTTGCTCTGGCATAATGCGTTGCCAAAAGATCCGATAGACGACCTACATCTTCAAGATAATGCAGCTATTTCATTACGTCTAGGTGCAGATCTGACAAGATATACCCAATTGGATTCGTTGACGTTTGGGGTAGGAGGGCTTTTATCGGCCGATCGGCTGCGTGGCGTGTATGAATGGAAAGGAGCAAAAGGTGCACTAGTAGAAGCTCATGCCGGATATCGTTCCTTTTTCCTACATAATACCTTGTATTTTGGTGATGATCAGGTCACTGCGCTTGGTGATAATTTCTTTACGGAGCAAATCTATAACCGGCTTGATATTGGCTGGGCTCCGTTTCGTAGAGAACGCTTCTCAGCAGAGTTGAT
The DNA here is from genome assembly GCF_042159835.1 of Albibacterium profundi. Taxonomy (NCBI): domain Bacteria; kingdom Pseudomonadati; phylum Bacteroidota; class Sphingobacteriia; order Sphingobacteriales; family Sphingobacteriaceae; genus Albibacterium; species Albibacterium profundi. The sequence goes on from NZ_JBBVGT010000002.1 coordinate 1,762,191, forward strand.
GACAACCTTTCATTTTACCAAAGGTGCCATCGACAATCAGCAAGCTCTGACTCTCCGCTATAATATTGGAGCAGGGCATCTTTTAAAAAACGCTAAGTTTAAGTAGTTTTATAGCATGAATCTAATAGAAGTAGATAGTGCCTCATTGGCGAAAGATTTTATTGAAATGGCACCTCAATTCTATAAAGGGGATGCTAATTATATCCGTCCGCTCGATGCGGATATCGAGAAGGTATTTGATTCTTCTCATAACAACTTCTTCAAGGAAGGAGAGTGTGTTCGTTGGCTCCTCAGTGATGCATCTGGGCGTTATATAGGACGAATCGCTGCTTTTTATACTAAACAAATTGTAGATAGCTCCGATTTGCCTGCTGGCGGTAGTGGATTCTTCGAATGTATTGATAATCAGGAAGCTGCAAGCATGCTCTTTGATGCAGCTAGGAACTGGTTGCAATCGAAAGGGCTCGAGGCAATGGACGGTCCGGTTAATTTTGGAGAACGTAACAATTGGTGGGGCTTACTTGTGGAGGGCTTCCACAAACCATGTTATATGTGCAATTATAATCCTAAATACTATCAAGACCTATTTGAAAATTACGGATTTCAAGTTTATTATAAACAGCATACTTACTGGCGAGACGTCCATTCAGAGTTGGATACTCGTTATGCCAAACGAGCGAGAAAGATATTAGAACACCGCGGTTATACCTTTGCGCATGTAGACAAATCTAAGTTAGAAAAGGCTGCGGTAGATTTTAGAACGGTCTATAATAAAGCATGGGTTAAGCATGCGGGTGTTAGCGAAATTTCCGAGAAGCAAGCTAATGATCTGTTAAAAAATATGAAGCCAATTTTGGATCCGCGGCTTATTTGGTTTGCTTATTATAATGGAGAGCCGGTAGCGTTTTGGATTTCCCTTCCCGATGTCAATGAATTGATCGTGCAAGAGCTAAATGGAAAATTTACATTATGGGGTAAATTGTTGTTTGTATGGCGGAAATTAACAAATCAATGCAAAACCATGTTCGGCGTAATTTTTGGCGTTGTTCCTGAACATCAAAAGAAAGGTGTGGAGATTGCTCTCATCGTTGAGTCTGCCACGCTCGTTCAATCGGGATCGATGCCTTATACCGAGTTACAAATGAATTGGATTGGGGATTTTAACCCAAGAATGATGCGTGTGGCAGAGCAAATAGGGGCAAAAATTTATAAAACTCATCATACATACCGTTATCTTTTCGATCGGACAAGACCTTTTGAAAGGTACCCTATAATCTAAATCACCTATTTGTAAAAAAATAATAAAACACATAGGCTAAAATCTCGAAAACATTTCGTAATTGTGTATGTTTGTACTGTTAAACTTGATTTAATCTAAAATAAAAACAAAATGAAAAAACTATTTTTAGTGCCAGCAGCTGCGGTTGCTTTATTTTTGGCATCATGCGGAGGTAGTAACACGAATAATGAAACTGCTGCAACGACAGACGAGTCGGCAACCTCTACTGAGACCACGGCTACTGGAGAGGCTTTAGAGCCAGCAGTATTTGAAATCGAAGGTAATGACCAGATGCAATTTGACAAGGATTTATTCACTGTTAAAGCAGGTCAAGAAATTCAGATTACATTAAAGAATGTTGGCGAGTTGCCAAAAGAGTCAATGGGTCATAACTTTGTGGTTTTGGCTCCGGGAACTGACGTAGCAGCATTTGGCGGTGAAGCGTTTAAAGCAAAGGATAATGACTACATCCCTGCTACCTTTGCATCGTCAATCATTGCTCATACCAAATTATTAGGACCAGGCGAAAGCGATACGATTACTTTCACTATCGATGAACCAGGTGAATACGAATTTGTATGTAGTTTCCCAGGTCACTGGGGTACTATGCGTGGTAAAATTGTTGTTGAATAATTAAGCCACACTCAGTGTAAAATTTTAAAAAAAGAGGCAGTCAGTTTTGGCTGCCTCTTTTTTTTGCACAATTTTTTAATCATTATCTTTGCCTTATAATAAGATCAACAAATATGGAATACGACGTAGTAATAATTGGAAGTGGACCCGGAGGATATGTTAGTGCGATCCGCTGTGGTCAGCTCGGTTTGAAAACCGCAATAGTAGAAAAATACAGCACGTTTGGAGGAACCTGCTTAAATGTAGGATGTATTCCGTCAAAGGCACTTCTAGATTCAAGTGAACACTTTCATAACGCTAAACATCGTTTTACGGAGCACGGTATTGGCCTCAAAGACTTATCGGTAGATATAGGGCAAATGATCAAGCGTAAAGACGAGGTCGTACAACAGACTACCGGAGGAATCTCTTTTCTCTTCAAAAAAAATAAAATAACTTCCTATCAAGGTGTTGGGTCATTTGTTGATAAAAACACCATTAAGATAACCAAAGAAGATGGTAAAGAGGAAACGATCAAAGCTAAGAATGTTATTATCGCTACGGGCTCCAAACCTTTCTCTTTACCATCCATTAAAATAGATAAAAAGCGAGTGATCACATCAACTGAAGCCCTTAATCTGAAGGAAATCCCTGAACATCTTGTTCTAATCGGAGGCGGTGTTATTGGCTTGGAACTTGGTTCTGTATATGCGCGTCTAGGTTCTAAAGTGACTGTTTTAGAGTATGCAGATTCTATTATCCCAACGATGGATAAGGGTTTGGGTAAAGAACTGCAAAAATCTCTTAAAGGTCTCGGTTTTGAGTTTTTATTGGGGCATAAAGTTACTGGTACAAGTGTAAAAGGTAAAAAAGTAACCGTAACAGCAGAAGACAAACAAGGGATGGAAGTTAAAGTCACGGGTGATTACTGCCTAGTGGCTATTGGTCGGATTGCTTATACGGACGGCTTAGGCTTAGAAAATATTGGAATAACAGTAGATGACAAAGGGAAGAAAGTTCCGGTAAATGAACATCTCGAAACTAGCGTAAAGGGCGTATATGCGATCGGTGACGTTATCAAAGGAGCGATGTTAGCACATAAAGCCGAAGACGAAGGCGTTTACGTAGCAGAGCATATAGCGGGACAAAAGCCCCATATTAACTACAATTTGATCCCTGGGGTAGTATATACATGGCCAGAGGTAGCTAGCGTCGGTAAGACAGAAGAAGAACTGAAAGAAGAGGGGAAAAAATACAAAGCAGGATCTTTCCCTTTCAAAGCAAGCGGCCGCGCACGTGCGAGTATGGATACTGATGGGTTTGTTAAGGTTCTTGCTGATCCCGAAACTGATGAGATTTTGGGCGTTCATATGATCGGACCGCGGGTTGCAGATATGATTGCTGAAGCAGTTGTGGCAATGGAGTATCGTGCATCTGCCGAGGATATTGCTCGTATCTGTCATGCCCACCCAACCTATACGGAATCCTTTAAAGAGGCAGCGTTAGCAGCTACAGCAAATAGAGCTATACATATCTAGAACTTACGAGCGGATTTTTATCCGCTCTTTTTTTATCATTTTATGAACTTTCATACAAGAAAATGGGTTAAACCGGAAGACCTTAACCCCAATGGAACATTATTCGGTGGAACGCTTCTACGTTGGATTGACGAGGAAGCAGTTATATATGCTATCATACAGCTTGGAAACCCTAGGGTGGTAACCAAGTTTGTGTCCGAAATTAATTTTGTGAGCTCGGCTAGACAGGGTGATATTATTGAAATGGGAATTAAAGCAACCAATTTCGGACGAACTTCAATTACCCTAACTTGTGAAGTGCGAAACAAAATAACCAAGAAAAGTATCTTGACGATTGAACGCTTAGTCTTTGTTAATGTGGATGAAGACGGAAACCCTTTCCCTCATGGTAAGACAGAGATTACCTATGCTTACCGATAAGTAGTTTGTAGGTTAACTCTACACGCTGAGTAAACATATTGTTAAAATAATATGAATATTTTGTAAAAATGGATAATTTTGCTGCTATCCGTTTACGCAGCAATGTCCACAAAACAAGATTTCAGAATAAATATATATAGCAGACTTTTTTGCCTTTTCTTAGCTCTTCTATTGATCTATGCCGTGTTAAGGCTAGGGTTTTACTGGGTAAACCTTTCTCTATTTCCAGATATAGACGCACCTAGTCTTCTAACGATGATGCTTGGTGGAGTAAAATTTGATGTTGCCGCTTTAATCTACCTCAATTCACTCTTTATTTTGATGCAAGCGATACCGTTTAAGTTTCGCTATAATACACGTTATCAGAGGGTGAGTAAGTGGGTTTTTATTACTACTAACACGATTGGGATCGCGTTGAACCTCGTCGATTTCGCTTATTATAAATTCACGTTGAAGAGGACAACTGGAACCGTGTTTAATCAGTTTTCGAATGAGGACAATAAATTCACTTTATTTACTGACTTCTTAGTCGACTATTGGTATCTTCTAATCACCCTGATAGGACTGGCTCTTTTACTTAACTTGCTATATACTCGCATACAGGTTCTAGCGCCCAAAAGTTTTAATACCACTCGATACCTAGTTCATGGTGGCGCTTTAATTCTAATTGTTCTATTCTGTATTATTGGCGTCCGTGGTGGATGGCGGCATAGTACGCGTCCTATTACGCTTAACAATGCGGGCGATTATGTGGATAGGCCGGAGCAAATGTATATTGTTTTGAACACTCCATTTTCCATTATCAGAACCTTAGACGCTGTAGATCTAAAGCCGAAAGATTACTATTCAGAAGACGAACTATCGGATATTTACAGTCCCATTCACCAACCCGACACGGTAGGTGCTTTCAAGCCGCTGAACGTTGTCTTGTTAATTATAGAAAGCTTGGGTAAGGAGCATATCGGTGTGCTTAACAAAGATTTAGATAATGGAAATTACAAAGGATATACACCCTTTCTGGATTCGTTGATCGGAGAGGGTTATACCTTTACTAGAACCTTTGCCAATGGTCGTAAATCGATCGACGCTTTACCCGCTATTATTTCTGGAATACCGAGTATTAGTGAGCCTTATGTCTTATCCATTTATTCGGGTAATAAGACGAATAGCTTACCGAGCTTATTAGGTAAAAAAGGTTATGAAACCGCTTTTTTTCATGGTGCACCTAATGGATCCATGGGTTTTTCAGCCTATGCTAAATTGGCTGGTTTTCAACACTATTTTGGTAAGGATGAATACAACAATAATGCAGATTTTGACGGAATATGGGGGATATGGGACGAGCCCTTTCTTCAATATGTTGCTAACACAACGAACACCTTAAAAGAACCTTTTTTTACAACTTTTTTTTCGCTTTCTTCTCATCATCCCTTTAAGGTGCCTGAAAAGTATGAGGGGGAATTTCCGGAAGGGAACCTACCCGTCCAAAAAGTTATAGGCTATACAGATCAAGCGCTTCGAAAGTTCTTTGATACGGCAAAAAAACAGCCTTGGTATGAGAATACATTATTTGTGCTCTGCGCAGATCACGCAACTGTTTCGTATTATCCTGAATATCAAACCACCTTAGGTGGATATTCGATACCGATCGTTTTTTATTATCCAGGGGGTGAGCTACAAGGAGCGTCTGATAACATCGTTCAACAAATTGATATCATGCCGACGGTATTAAATTATCTCAATTATGATGAACCATATTTCGCTTTCGGTTTTGACGCTTTTTCAGAGAACAGCTCGAATTTTATGGTCAATAACAATGGGAGTTCCTATCTTTTCGTTCAGGGAAATTACCTTTTAATCGGCGATATAGATCGCAGTATCGGTTTGTATAACATTTCGAACGATCCGATGCTGAAAGAGAATAAAGTTGGGGCCAGCTTACAGGTCCAGGACTCCTTGGAAAAGCACTTAAAAGCATTTATCCAACAATATAATAATCGGATGATTAATAATGAATTAGTTGTTAAGTGATGCAGACGGCACCAATGCTGCCTCTTCCTTAATTTCGCGCTTTAACTTCCGTTCTACCCAGAAAGGCGCTAATGGAATTAGCGAGGCAATGAAGAAAATAACAAGTCGTTTGAAGCTCCATTTATAGATGTACCAGCAACTAACTAGCAATATCAGGTAAGCGATGAAAAGTAATCCATGCGCCCAGCCTACATACTTTACCCCTAAAGGCCAATCTGCCAAATATTTTAAAGGCATGGCAATAAAGAATAAGATAACTGTTGAAACTCCTTCGATGAAGGCGATTTGCATGAAGCGGTTAAGAGTTAAATCTTTCATGTGTAATAGCTACTGTGAATAATCCTTAAGCCCCGAAAATACAGTTTTGTCGCGGGCTTAAGAATTTTCTTTCCAAGCTTGACAATAGACTGACTGTCTATCAGCTAGTGCTCATATTCTGGTTTCAACTCTTTGTGCTCGTAATCCTCAACCATCAGTTCTTCAATAGGTAAGCCTTCTTTGTCCAAACCCAGTTTATGCAAGATCGTATCGAAGAGCATGTAAACCACTGGAACTACGACCAGCGTTAAGAACAAGGAACTTATCAGACCGCCGATGATAACCCATGCCAATCCATTCTTCCACTCTGCACCGGCACCCGACGCTAAAGCGATCGGTAGCATACCGAACACCATGGCAATCGTGGTCATCAGAATCGGGCGGAGACGAGCATGGTTGGCGTTGATTAACGCCTGTTTTGTGCTTTGGCCTTCAGCTTTCATGTGGTTGGTGAAGTCGACCAGAAGAATTGCATTTTTAGCTACCAAACCAATCAACATAATAAGTCCCAGTATGGTAAATATGTTCAAACTATTGTTCGTTAACGCTAAGGCCAACAGCGCACCGATAATCGATAAAGGAATCGAGAACATCACTACGAATGGATACACAAAACTATCGTATAAAGCCACCATAATGAAGTACACCATAACAACGGCTATCAATAAAGCGATACCTAATGTTCCAAATCCTTCCGATTGGTTTTCCATGTCACCGCTCCAGATGTAGTTTACACCCACAGGCTTATGAATATTCTCCAATTCTGCCTCAAAGTCGGCAGCAATACTTCCGGTGGGTCTACCGACCGTCTGACCTTGGACTTTTACTGATGTGCTTTTATCTCTCCGTTCCAATTGCGTAGGACCCGACCCTTCTGTCACATCGGCAAATTGAGACAATTTAATAAGCTCACCTTGATTGTTAGCAAATAAAAGATTTCTTACGTCATTGACGTTCCGTCGATCGTAATCATCAAATCGGATATTGATATCGTATTCATACTCACCCTGGCGGTATTTTCCATCCGTGTTGCCATTAAAGGCAGTCTGCATCGTTGCGCCCACCGTTTGAAGATCCAAACCTAATGAAGACATCTTATCACGATTTACAACGACCTCAACTTCGGGATTTCCTCCTTCAACTGAGAGTTTCGTTCCGGTAGCACCGGGAATAGTGGCTAAAATATCTCGGGCCTGCTCTGCATAATCCATGATACTATCCAAGTTTGAACCGGTTACGATCAGCTCAATCGGAGCTTGTTCCGCCGTTCCCATAATGCTGACTGGAACAGTTTTGATCTTCACCCCAACCAGAATATCAGCAAGCTCTTTCTTGATTTTGGCCGCGTATACATCCGAAGGATCGCGCTCACTTTTATCAATCAATTTAACTGTGATCTCCGCTTTATACGGAGTCGCTAATGTCCCCATCATCCCGTCACTCGATTGTCCAACCATGGTAATCATCGATGTGATTTCAGGTTTTGAAGAAAGGAACTCTTCAGTTTTTAGCGCTACTTGGTTCGTTTGTTCTATAGAGGCATCCTTTGGTAACTCGAGCTGGACAAGAAACTCTCCACGGTCACTTTGTGCGAAAAACTCGCCACCAATAAAGCCAGCAATCACTAGACCAAATGAAGCAAAAAGCATAAGAGTTACAGCCACCAAGGTAATGGCTTTGTGTCCCAAACACCATTCCAAGATACGTGTAATCCAATTGGTGAATCGTTTCAGTAGTCGTTCAAAACCCAAAATGAAACGGCCACTGATTTTTTCAGATGTTATTTTCTCCAATTTACCAAACCTAGAAGTCAATAATGGTACGATCGTGAAGGATACTAACAAACTCAGTAACGTTGATATAATAACAACAACACAGAATTCGCGAAGAATACTGGATACCATGCCCGTACTTAACGAGATAGGAAGAAACACGACAACGATTACCAAAGTAATGGATACTACCGTAAAACCGATCTCCTTAGCGCCGTCAATTGATGCTCTGACCTTGTTTTTACCCATCTCCATATGACGGTATATATTCTCGATCACCACGATGGCGTCGTCGACTAAAATACCAACGACGAGTGATAGCCCTAAAAGTGACATCAGGTTCAGCGTAAAGCCAAAGAGCAACATGCCTATAAACGTGGAAATCAACGATACGGGTATCGCTACCATCACAATCACGGCATTCCTAAAACTATGCAAGAAAAGGAGCATAATTACCGCTACCAAGATAATCGCTAATATCAAATCGAATACCACGGCGTTCGCAGATTCTAATGTATACAGTGAGCTGTCATTAGCCACTTCTAGAGATAATCCCGCAGCTGCATGTTCAGTTTCTAATTGGCCTAAAATCGCACGTACTTCTTGACTTACCGCTACGGCATTGGCATCCGATGTTTTCAAGATTTGCACAGCAATAGAACTTTTTCTGTCCACTCTAGAGAGCTTCTCAACATCTTTTTGTGTATCCTGAACATCAGCGAGGTCTCTAATCCGTATTTGTGCACCGCTAGCGGTGGTTGTTACCACCAGGTTACGCAGTTCTTCAACACTCTTAAATTTACCTGCTAAACGAACTAAAATGTCCTGCTCCGTCGTTTTTATACTACCGGTAGGAAAATCGAGGTTCGAAGAAAGGATCATTTGTTGCACCTGTAATGGAGAAATACCATAAGCTTCTAATTTACCCGCATCCAAATTTACTTGAATCTCACGTTCCTGACCACCGATTAGATTGACCTGCGCCACCCCTGGTACTTGGGAAAGGATCGGTTGTATCGTTTTATCGATGAGGTCATAAAATTCTGCATCAGCCATATTGGAAGTTGCCGATAATGTTACGATCGGTAGATCGTCAAATGAGAATTTTGCTAAAGACGGAGCATCCACATCGTCTGGCAGATCAGCCAAAATTGCATTGATTTTCCGCTGGGCATCATTTAGTGCCAAGTCGACATCCGTACCACTGTTCAAAGTGATAATAACTAAAGATAGGCTCTCAAATGAAGTGGCATCAATTTTTTTGACGTTTTCCATTGACGCAACTGCGTCCTCAATCTCTTTTGTAACTGTATTCTCAACCTCATTTGGGGATGCACCCGGATAGACTGTCGATATCGAAACTACCTCTGGAGTAAATTTTGGCAACATCTCATAATTCAACGAAAAATAGCTCAAAATACCCATTAAACTGAGTGCAGTGAATACAACGATGACAAGGGACGGTCTTTTTATGGAGACTTCTGATATTTTCATTAATTATATTTTTATTTTGAAAACCAGGTTTTCAAACGTTTAAGATTGAGGACTAACTTTTGTTCCGTTAACCAGGTTAATCTGTCCGCTCGTGATAACAGTTTCGCCCTCTTTCAATCCACTTACAATCTCTACCTCTTCACCCATAATTCGTCCGGCTACCACTTCTTTTAGTTGCGCAGTGGAATCTTTTCCAAGAACGTAGATCTGATTACTGCTGACACCTCCGACAAACGAAGAGCGGGGGATAGTAATTTCTGGTGCTTGCTCTGGAAACTCAAAAACAGCGGTAGCATACATGCCCGCACGTACGGTATTTGCTTCCGGATTAACCACTTCAATTTTAACAGGGTAGTTTAACGTTGCGTCCGCTTTGGGTGCAATAAAGGTCACAGTTCCTGAAAACTCTTTGTCCGGAAATGTACTGGTCGTGATTTTAATTTGATCGCCAGTTTTAATATTGGCCACTTGCGACTCATTCACAGTGACATTTAACTCCAACGAGGAAACATCAACGATATTAAATAGTAATGTACTTGGTGTCACGTAAGCACCCTGTTCAATATTTCTACTGTTCACAATCCCAGAAATAGGTGATTTAATGTAAGCGTCTTGAACACGTCGCTTGGCTTGCTGTACCATGGTCTCAGCATTGCGTAAACTAAGAGCCACCTCATCAAGCTGAGCCCGGGTAACACCTCCAGTCTCATAAGAACTTTGATAACGTTCCATATCGGTCTTTGCTTTCTGGTAGGCTGCTTCTGCTTGCTGTAAGTCTAAGTTTGCGTACTCCGGATCTATTTTTACCAAGGTCTGACCTTTACGAACCCGATCGCCCTCATCAACCATCAGCTGAGTAACACGACCGTTTGTCTCTGCCAATAGGTCTAAGTCCTGCTTCGCAGCAAAATTACCGTTTACTGAGAAATTAAGAGCTAAACTCTGTTTTTCTGCGACAGCCGTTTTCACAACAATCGCTCCGCTATCGTCGGCCACGATTGCCGTCCGAGCTTCATTTTCTTTTTTATTATTGATAAGTACCCAGGTAATTAATCCGATGACCACGACAACGATACCTATGGTTAATATTCCTCTTTTCATTACTCGTTAATTAAAGATTTGATGTTACCTTGAGATTTTATTAATTCGATCTCAGCGATTTTATAGTTTAAAAGTGCTTGATTGTAGCTGTTTTGCGCGGTCACTAGTTCAGTCTCCGCTGTCAAAAGATCAGTCAGACTGGCCAAGCCGTTATTATAATTGTTCTTCGTGCTATTGTAAACTTCCTCTGCCAGTATCTTGTTCTGGTTCTGTGTCTCAATGGTGCTCAGGCTGTTGTTGATCTGTATTTTAGCATTCTCATAAGCCATCTGCAATGCGTTGGAAGAGTTCTTAATGTCCTCTTGCAACTTTTGGATATCAATAGACGCCTGCTTCAATCGTGAGCTGCGGGCTCCGCCATCAAAAATGGGTATTCTCAACGTCAGTGTAATTGCTGACATGTCATAGTTGAGCGCATTCTTTGTGTAAAGATTGAAGTCGTTACTTTGTGTATTGTACATATAGTTAGCACCCAAAGAAAGACTTGGATAAAATTCAGCTTCAATAGCTCTTTTTTGAAATCCGAGAAGCTCTTCTTGTTCTTTTAACACTAAATATGAACTCAGATTATTAAGGTCGAAATTCTTCTCAGCAATTAAATTATTTGCAGTCTCCTCCAGCTCCTCCAAGCTTGTTTGCGGAATTATAATACGCTGAGTTACCGGCATACCCATATAGTATTTTAGCAAATTCTCTTGTTGAGCAACAGCGTTGAGTAACTGCTCCTTTTGAGATTGTAGATTACTGCTGTTGACTTTGACCCGATCTAGATCAATTTTCCGAGCCAAACCAATTTCATATTGACTGGAAACAGTTTTCTCTAAGGTTTTATTGCGTTCAATGTTTGCATCCACAACAGCTAGTTGCTCTCGTGTAATGATGACTTGATAATAATTAGAAGCCACCTGCTGTAATAGGTTCTCTTCGGCAACTTTTGCTGCCATCGTATAATATTCTTTTGTGCTCTTTGCTGCTTTTAAACCGGTAAATACCTGTTGGTTAAATAATTGTTGATTTAGCTGTACTTGCGCTAATGAGCTCCACGTCGTACCTGCCTTTACAGCAATAAATTCGCCTGGCTCACCGCCCATGAATTCAGCCGGCAAAATAAACTGTTGTGCTAATACATTATTTGTTAAGGTAGCTGTACCATCAATCTGCGGAAGTGCCCCTGCCCGAACCTCTTTGATTTGATAATCGCCTTTAAGGATGTCTAACTTTGCTTTTCTCACCGCTTCACTATTGTTTAAAGCATAATTGAGGGCCTCCTGTAAAGTCAATGTTTCCTGTGCTTGGCTAACACCGATAAAAGAGAGTATGAAAAAGGCAAGCGTGAATAACTGCTTTTTAAAAGTCATATGTACATTAATTATTTCTTGTATTTAAACGCGTATCGTGTTTCAACCTATATGCATCTTTTTGAAAAGTTCCCTAGAATTACAGAAACTCTTCGATACAAGAAGTTCTTCTATTTCTTGGCTTCTAAGACGTAATTCAGGGGCGAATTGTTACATTAACTTATACTTTTTTTTGACCCTTGCCCATTCCTCTTTGGTTACTGTGTATTTAGTACGCTTACTTAGCTGCGTTTGCGTTGTCAAAATTTGTCGAATGCCGGTTTATCTTTTTATCTTTGAAACCTTCAATTTCTCAAATTTCTTAATTATGAAATATCCTTTGCAAGCTGATAAATCCCTTTTAAAACTAAATACCTTCGGTGTAGAAGCTTCCGCTAAGTATTATGCAGGAGTAAAATCAGAAAATGCATTAGGTTTATTAGCTGAGACAATTGAATTTAGCATGGAACCCTTATTGATTCTCGGCGGCGGTAGTAATATTCTCTTTACAAAGGACTTTCCGGGCTTAGTGCTCCATATGCAGATTCCTGGGATAAAGGTCCGTGAGGAGGGGAACGAGGTGTATGTTACTGCAGGGGGCGGCGTGGTTTGGAACGATTTGGTTCAGTATTGTGTCGACCGTGATTATGCCGGAATCGAAAATTTAAGCCTGATTCCCGGAACGGTAGGTGCGGCACCGGTTCAAAATATAGGTGCGTATGGGGTAGAGTTGATGGATGTATTTTTAAGCTGCCGGGCTTTTGATATCCAAGAAAAAAACATGATAATCTTTGATCATGCTGCATGTCAATTTTCTTATCGCGATAGTTTTTTTAAGAATGAAGGTAGAGGGAATTATATTATCACCGAGGTGACGCTTCGGTTGAGCAAGATCCCGAAGTTGAACCTGAGTTACGGTGCAATTGAGAGCGAACTTGAACGGAGGGGAATCAGCCAGCCATCACTTCGGGATGTGGCTGATGTGGTTTCAAGTATCCGAGTCAATAAACTTCCGGATCCTACAAGTATTGGAAATTCAGGTAGTTTCTTTAAAAATCCTATCATTTCGGCCGACGAGTTTAAGAGAATAGAGTCCATTTTTCCAGACATCGTATATTACCCTGTACAATCCGGCCAAATTAAATTGGCCGCAGGGTGGCTTATCGAAAAATGTGGATGGAAAGGCAAAAAGATCGGAAATACAGGAACTTGGAAAAATCAAGCTCTGGTGCTTGTTAATCACGGTAACGCCTCAGGATCAGAAGTTTATAAACTATCTGAAAAGATTATTGACTCTGTATATGCTAAATTCGGAGTACATTTAGAGCGAGAAGTCAATATGCTTTGACGTTAACTATCTCTTTATTTTATGTTAATTTAAGAAAATAGTCAAGTTTAGCACGGTGTTTGCAAAGTTTAGAGAAAATGCATTTAAATAATATGATTTTCTAAACCTGAGCACAGGGACCCAATACGGCAACCGAATGCTCCCTAAACCCTACGCAAAATGACTAAGTACGAATTCAAATCAATGGTTTCAAGCCACGCCGAGTCGTTAAAAATGTATGCTTTTCATTTTACTCATGATGATGAAGATGCAAATGACTTAGTTCAGGACACAGTGTTAAAGGCAATCACGTACCACGACAAGTTCAAAGAAGGTACAAACCTGAAGGGATGGTTATACACCATCATGAAAAACACCTTTATCAACAATTACCGTAGACTGGTTAAGATCAGTACCATGGTTACCAAATCAGAAGAAATATCTTCGTCTAACCTTGTGTACAGCTCGACAAACAACCGTGGCGAAAATCAATTCGTTATGGATGATATTAAGGCGGCGTTAAACGAGCTGTCGGAAGAGTATTATGTTCCATTTACGATGTATTTTGAGGGTTACAAATACCACGAGATCGCAGACCATTTAGATATTCCTATCGGAACGGTTAAAACCAGAATTCATGTAGCCCGCAAATCGCTCAAAAAATCACTTAAACCCTATGCATACGGAATACAATCCTCCGTATTCGCCGGGGTTAATTTTTAGGACTCCTTCCTATATCTTTTAATCATTTGGAAATACATTGTTATTCTCCCAAATAGATTCATGACACATTCCATCCTCGTTTCATCCGCATTTACGCGATAAAATGCGGATGAAACGAGGATGGACGATGAAGAAAATTTACAAAAAAGTAATAGAAGCTTCTAATGAAAGCTATTAAGCTTCTAGTGTAAATTGACTAAGGGATGTGAATAGTTTGATGCGTTCTGAAATCTCTTGTTGATCCAAGTTTTCTAACTTCTCTGTCCCAAACTTTTCGACGCAGAACGAGGCAAGGGCTGAACCGAAAATAACTGCATTTTTCATGTTGTTAAAATTGATTGTTCCCACCTTCGCTAAATAGCCGATGAAGCCTCCTGCAAAAGTATCTCCTGCACCTGTCGGATCGAAAACCTCAGCTAATGGTAGAGCTGGTGCAGAGAATATCTGATCTTTATTGAATAGCAAGGCGCCATGTTCACCTTTTTTAATAATAAGGTAGCGTGGCCCCATTTCAAGAATCTTCTGCGAGGCTTTTACGAGTGAATATTCACCTGAAAGTTGCCGCGCTTCCTCGTCGTTGATCGTCAGCACGTCGACATGCTTTAATACGTTAAGAAGATCATCGAGCGCGATGTCCATCCAGAAGTTCATCGTGTCCAATACTACTAACTTGGGTTTGTTCTCTAATCGTTGCAAGGTTTTTAGTTGTACCTCTGGCGTTAGGTTCCCTAATAGTAAATACTCGCAACCTTGATACGATTGAGGAAGAATGGGGTCAAAGTTTTCCAAGACGTTTAGTTCGGTGGTCAAGGTATCGCGACTGTTCATGTCGTTATGGTATTTACCAGACCAGAAAAAGGACTTTTCACCTTCTTTAATCTGTAACCCTTCTATATCAATTCCCTTCGATGTAATTTTAGCAAGATTTTCTTTGCCGAAATCGTCTCCGATGACGCTGACAATTTTTACTTGATCATATAGATAAGACGCCGCCAGGGAAGCGAATGTCGCGGCGCCTCCAACTATTTTGTCTGTTTTTCCGAAAGGTGTTTCGATGGCGTCAAAAGCGACGGTTCCGATAATAACTAAACTCATAATGGTAGATTAAAACAAGAATGATATCAAATAAAAAAGCCGGCTGTGGGCCGGCTTTTGCTCCTGAAGCTGGGCTCGAACCAGCGACCCTCTGATTAACAGTCAGATGCTCTAACCAGCTGAGCTATTCAGGAATGTTTTTTTATACTGGTTGTTCGTAATGTCAACTGTACATCTGGATCGAAAAGATCGTTTTGTACATGTACTATTTTTGCTCCTGAAGCTGGGCTCGAACCAGCGACCCTCTGATTAACAGTCAGATGCTCTAACCAGCTGAGCTATTCAGGAGTGTTTTTTGTCTGGTTAAGGCGGTTATCCGCATTAATTCCTCTTTTTAAAGGACTGCAATATTCGGAATTTTGTTCTGAATAAGCAAAAAAAATGTAATATTTTTTATTCTACTTAATTCATGCTTTTAGCGTTTTCGGACTTACTTTGTTCTACATCATCCCACGGTGGTTATCAAATGGGTCCCAAATGCACCCGCTCAAATGGCGGTTCCAACGAGAATATTAGAAATACACATGACGGAGTATTGAGCGTGATGTAAAACAAGCTCATAAGAGTGCTTGTTAGAAAATTCATAAAAAATACCTAATTTAGCAGCCCTGTTCGTGAATGGGGTAAACACGAGTTCATGAACAGGATAAATAAGAAAAAATGAAAACATTGTTCGATTTCGAAAAGCCCATAGATGATCTGGTTGGTCAGCTTGATAAAGTGAAGCAAGTTGCCGAGAAAACTCAAGTTGACATGTCAGCTACCATCAGTGAACTCGAAGCGGAGCTTAAAAGAACTAGAGAGCAGATTTACGGTAATATGACCGGTTGGCAAAAGGTTCAAATGTCCAGGCATCCCGATCGACCGCAAACCTTGGATTATATTTCCATGATGTGTGATAACTTTCTCGAGCTGCACGGTGATCGCACAGTGAAGGATGATAAAGCCATTATTGGTGGGTGGGCGAATATTGATGATCGGTCGCTTATGGTGATTGGGCATCAGAAAGGTAAGAACACGAAAGAACGCCAATTCCGAAATTTCGGTATGGCTAATCCAGAAGGCTACCGGAAGGCTTTGCGTCTAATGAAGATGGCAGAAAAGTTCAATAAACCGATTGTTACCTTAATTGATACGATGGGTGCTTACCCAGGACTTGAGGCAGAGGAAAGAGGGCAGGGTGAAGCGATAGCACGGAACCTGTTAGAAATGTCGGTTTTGCGAGTTCCGATTATCTGTATTGTTATCGGTGAAGGTGCTTCTGGAGGTGCATTGGGTATTGGTATCGGTGATCGCGTTTATATGTTAGAGCATACTTGGTATTCGGTCATTTCACCCGAGTCATGCTCTTCAATTTTGTGGAGAAGTTGGGATTACAAAGAACGCGCGGCGGAATCATTGAAGTTGACTTCCGAGAACATGCTTTCAAATGGATTGATCGACGGAATCATCCCTGAACCATTCGGTGGTGCACATCAAGATCCTGCACAAATAGGACAGACGGTTAAACAACAAATCCTAACCGATTTGAACCTCTTAAAAGCGAAAAATAAAGACGAAATGGTAACGGAACGTATCGATAAGTTCTGTAAGATGGGAGTGGTCGTAGAATAAATTAATTTCAGTAATTATTATGATATCAAAAAAGCACCGAGGTCCTCGGTGCTTTTTTATGTTTAAGAGTGCTGTTGGCAACTAGTTCAATCCAGACATCTGGTAACGTGCCTCAAAGTTTTTGAACAGTTCTTTCACTCGCGTATTCTCTTCAGTTTGTTTGTATTCAGCCGTTAATTGATCCAAAGCGTGGAGTACATACATCCCGAGCTGCATGTTGTTCATCTCCAGATTGGGTTTGGTTTCCGCAATCGTGAAGAAATAGTTCAGATTGTCTTCGATATAGTCTGTCGTATTATTAACAATACGATTGGCGTTTTCGATATCACCAACCATGTAGAGGCTTTCCGCCATAGATTGTTTTTGGATCGTTTCCCGCATCGCATAGATTTTTTCGGGGACAACTTGCAGGGCGCGTTCCATGACTGTTTTTGCTTTATCTATCTGACCTTCTTTTACGAGCTCATTGCTCAACGTATTGAAGTTGTTCATGATCAGGTTCAGCATGCCGTAGGACTCTGGATCTAAGTAGCTTGCCTCTTTTATATTACCCCACTTGAACTTGTCAATAGTATTGGTGTACATCGCATCCGTATTGATTCTCTCGATCATTTGATCCGGACTTTGTGTTGTGTCTGGCTGCAAAGGCATTAGTCGGTAGGTAAAGCCTTCGGTAACTAAGTATTTGTCAAGTCCGAGATAATTATCGCTCGGCACGGTGCGAGCAAAGTAAATCGGCCTTTCCCAGTTGTTATGCACCAAGATATCCATAATGGCAAGTTCAGTGCGACTAACGTAATTTCTAGGATAGGTCCACACCAAGGAATCAGCTACTTCGTCTTCCCATTCGCTTGGTACTGCATGGTTTTTAATAACATCTTCGCGATTTACCGTCAATTTGAAATTCTTGGTTGGTAAGAAATTCTCACGACTACCGTCTTGCATTGGTTGCTTATCCTGCGGATTATCGGACAATAGAATATTGAGTATGTTTTGTAGTTCAATATGTCCTTCGATGCCGTAATCTGTATAGCGGATGATATCACGCACCCCTTGTACAAACTGTTCGTCTTTCATACTGATTGGTAACGCATCGGCTTCGTTTACCTTCTCCTTCATTTGTCTCAAATACCAGTCGGCACTCAGCAAGCTCAGGTTGACTACACGAATATCTGGACGGACATTCTCTACCTCTTGTGCGTACCATAATGGATAGGTGTCATTGTCACCATAGGTAAAGAGAATGGCGTTTGGCGCACAGCTTTCCAAGTAATTAATCGCTAGGTCACGTGCCGTAGTTTTTTCGGAACGATCATGGTCATCCCAGTTTTGAGACGCCATAAGGACCGGTGCCGCCAAGAGACCAACTACGGTAGCGGCAATAGCAGCTGTTTTGGGGTTCGCCTTCTTTTTTATAAAGTCGCTAATTGCCAATACCCCCAGTCCGATCCAGATAGCAAAGGCGTAGAAAGAGCCTGCAAATGCGTAATCACGTTCTCTCGGTTGCAAGGGATTCTGGTTGAGGTACAATACGATAGCAATACCTGTAAAAAAGAACAACAGACCGACAATCCCGGCATCTTTTTGATTGTATTTAAAATGCCAGAAGGCTCCTAATAGTCCGAGGATCAAGGGTAAAAAGAAATATGTATTTCGTGAAGGATTGTTTTTCTGCGAATCAGGGAGTGCGTTTTGACCACCTAAGCGCATTTGATCAATAAAGGATATGCCGCTGATCCAGTTTCCATCCGTAAAGTTTCCATGTCCTTGTTGGTCATTTTGCCTCCCGGCAAAGTTCCACATAAAATAGCGGGCATACATGTGGCCGATCTGATAAGAAAACAAGAAGTTGATGTTGTCGCCAAAGCTTGGCTGTTCGCCTTCGCCGAGATTTAACCAGCTACGGTAAGCCTGCGCGTGCTCAGAACTATAAATACGTGGCAAGAAGGTTTCTCGGTCGTAGTTGTATTTGGGTTTGTTGCCCACTTTGACGTAATTGTTTTCTCCTTTTCGGTAGATGGCCGCACCTTCAACATATTCAATGGGCTGGGAATCGAAATAGGGGCCATTGAATAGCGGATCATCGCCATACTGCTCGCGGTTTAGGTAACCCAAGATGGAAAAGGTGTCATCTGGGTCGCTATTGTTTAAGGTTGGATCTGCATTGGCTCGTACAACAACCATGGCGAAAGAGCTATAGCCGATCAGGATAAACGAGACACAAAGTAACATAATGTTTAACATCGGCTTATGCTTTTTGATCGAGTAGATAATACCGTAGGTTAGCCCGCCGATCACCAAAATTGCGAAGAGGATAATACCTGAGCCAAATCCGAGTCCGAGTGAGTTGACAAAGAAAAGGTCAATATAAGCAGCAGCTTTAATCGAGTATTGAATAATCCCCCATAGAATAAATGCTAGAATAATACAACCGAGGAGAAGGGCCTTGATGGTGCCGCCATTGGTTGCTTTTGTTGTTTTTCGAAAATAAACGACAAGTGCCAGTGCAGGTATCGTCAACAAGTTAAGTAAATGGACGCCGATTGACAGACCCATTACATACGCTATTAGGATCAGCCATCTTTCCGAATAGGGTTCGTCTGCATGATAATCCCATTTCAATATGGCCCAGAACACAACAGCGGTACATAATGAGGCCATAGCATATACTTCGGATTCTACAGCCGAGAACCAAAAGGTGTCTGAGAATGTATAAGCTAAGGCTCCGACTAGGGCGGCACCCATTATCTGAATCAGTTGGGTTTGGGAAACTTCTGCTCCTCGAGGGGCTATTACTTTTCGCGCTAAAGCTGTGATGGTCCAGAATAAAAACAAGATGGTAAGCCCGCTGGAAACAGCAGAGCCGATATTCATCCAATAGGCGATCAACTCTGGATTACCCATAGCAAAATTGGAGAAAAGGTTTTGAAGCATTAAAAAAAGCGGTGCTCCCGGTTGGTGAACAATCTGCATTTTATAGGCTGCTGCAATAAATTCGCCGCAATCCCAAAAACTTGCTGTTGGTTCTAATGTTAAGACATAGGTAGTGGTTGCTATTAAAAAACTTAACCAACCGAGCAGGTTGTTTACTTTGCTATACGTCATCATATATGTGTCAAATAAAAATCGAAAATAAGTATTTGAATTGAATTAACTATTTTTTCTTTAAAATCGGGCTGATTTAGACCGTATTGAAGAAAAAAAATAAAATATGTTTGCAACATATGAAATATCGCTCTATATTTGCAGTCCGATAACGGAGATGCCTTAAATGAGAGGTATTTTGCCCGATAGTATAAAGGTAGTACATCTGATTTTGGTTCAGATTGTCTAGGTTCGAATCCTGGTCGGGCAACTGAAATAAGAACTCGGGTTGTTACACACAGCTCGAGTTCGTTCTTTATAAAAAAGAGTATAGCGTCATGCCTTTACAATTTAACACAGTAAAGCTTTTTTCTGGTACAAGTAATGTTGAACTGGCGGAAAAGATTGCTGAGTCCTACGGGAAGAAACTAGGAGAAAAAACTCTATCGCGCTTCAGCGATGGTGAAATGCAACCCTTTTATAATGAATCTGTTCGCGGGAGTGATGTCTTTATCATTCAGTCCACGAATACGCCGGCAGATAATATCATGGAGCTCTTGCTGATGATTGACGCTGCGAAGCGTGCTTCTGCACACTACATTACGGCCGTGGTTCCTTATTTTGGTTATGCGCGTCAAGATCGGAAAGATAAACCAAGGGTTGCCATTGGTGCCAAGATGATCGCTAATTTGATTACGGCAGCTGGTGCGCATCGGATTATGACGATGGACCTGCACGCTGCTCAAATTCAAGGTTTTTTCGATATCCCGGTTGATCACCTAGATGCTTCCGTGATTTTTGTTCCTCATATCAAGGCACTGAATCTACCGAATTTGACCATCGCTTCACCTGATATGGGTGGATCTCATCGTGCGCGTACTTTTGCCAAATACTTCAATGCAGAGGTGGTTATCTGTGATAAGCAGCGGAAACGCGCCAATGAAATTGAATCAATGTCGATTATAGGTGATGTAACCGGCCAGGATATTGTGTTAATTGATGATATCTGTGATACCGCTGGTACACTTTCGAAGGCTGCTTCGTTGATCATGGAGAAAGGAGCAAATAGTGTGCGTGCGGTATGTACGCATCCGGTTCTTTCAGGAAATGCCTATGAAACGATCGAGAAATCTGCTTTAACAGAGTTGATTGTAACGGATACGATTCAATTAAAACAGCAAAGCGAAAAAATTAAGGTCTTATCTACTGCTGAATTGTTTGCACATGCTATTAAGAATGTAAACGAGCACGGGTCGATCAGTAACCTTTTTAATATTGAATAGTTAAGTAATAAACAAATAAATAATAATATGAAATCAATTGCTATTAGCGGTTCTCTAAGAGAGAACGTAGGGAAAAGAGACGCTAAAGAATTGCGTTATGAAGGCAAAGTGCCTGCAGTTCTTTATGGTGGGAAGGAACAGTACCACTTTTCAGTGTCCGCAGCTGATTTGAAATCGTTGGTGTACACACCCGATGTTCATTTCGTAGATTTAGACTTGGAAGGAAAGAAATTCCAAGCAATCGTTCAGGAGATGCAATTTCATCCATTGAATGAGCAAATTCGTCACATCGACTTTTTAGAGTTGGACGACAAGAAGGAAGTTACCATGTTAATCCCGGTTAAGCTGACTGGAATATCTCCAGGTGTACGTGCGGGTGGTAAATTAATTCAGAAGCTCCGTTCACTTCGTGTTAAGGCGTTGCCGGCCAACATGCCTCAAACAATAGAAGTTAGTTTAAATAGCTTAGAGGTTGGAAAGTCTGTTCGTGTTGAAGAGATTAAACTAGAAAATGCACGCGTATTGAACAATGCGGACGATACGATTGTATCTGTAGTTATGTCTCGTGCGCTTCGTCAAGCAGAACAAGAAGCTAAAGCGAACGCTTAGTAATATTTTTGCGATAATAAGTATCGAAAAGGGTAATGATCTAGAATCACTGCCCTTTTTTTATGTCCTTTATTATTATTTGCTATTTTTGAGGCTAAATAAATCCAATACATGAAATACCTTATTGTTGGTCTTGGCAACATCGGTCAAGAATATGCAGATACGAGACATAATATTGGTTTTATGATTGCCGATGAGCTTGTGAAAAAAGCAGACGCTTCCTTCTCTACATTGAAATATGCGTATTATTCAGAGTTTAAATTCAAAAGCAGAATTGTGCATGTCATTAAGCCGACCACCTATATGAATTTAAGTGGTAAAGCAGTGAATTATTGGATGAAGGAACTGAAGGTTCCGATAGATAATGTACTGGTATTGGTAGATGATATTGCGATTCCATTTGGTAAGATCCGATTAAAACCCAAAGGGAGTAGCGCAGGCCATAATGGTCTGAAAAATATTGAGGCCTTGTGTGGTGGTCAGAATTATCCAAGATTGCGTTTTGGGGTGGGGGATAACTTCCCTCGTGGGCGTCAGGTGGATTATGTGTTGAGTGGCTTCGATGAAGATGAGCTGATGGAGTTACCTTCGCTAGTTGACTATTCGGTGGACATGATTCAGAGCTTTATTTCTATTGGGTTAGAACTAACAATGACACGTTTTAACAAATAAAAAAGATATTATGTTAAAGGTTTACGGGATTAAAAATTGCAACACCGTTAAGAAGGCACTAAATTGGCTTGAAGAAAACGGACAGGAGTATGAGTTTCACGATTATAAAAAATCAGGAATTTCTAAAGAGAAAATTAAAGAATGGCAGGCGTCAGTTGGCTGGGAACCATTAATAAATAAAAGAGGAACAACTTGGCGGCGGCTAGAAAAGGGAGTGCAAGATGAAATAGACGGGCCAGAGACAGCAAGTAAATTGATGCAAGAGAACACTTCATTGATTAAGCGGCCCATAATAGAAGGAAAGGGGCCAATCATTCTAGGCTTCGATAGCAGTGAATACGAAGAAAATTTATTATAAACTTAGCAATTATTGAATATGAGATTAACAAACACTTTACCATTGAAAGTTCTGGTTGGTATGCTATGCCTATCGAGCGTAGCGTTTGCGCAAACAGAAAGTAATTATGACTACGTAGAAGCATTTAGACCGGGATTTTATGAAACAAATGGGAATGAATATCGTTCTGCATCGGGAAATCCGGGGCCAAAATACTGGCAGAATGCGGTCGACTATCAACTCAAGGCAACATTGGATGATGAGGCCAGAACTGTAACTGCTTCGGTTACCATCGATTATACCAATAATAGTCCTGAAGCACTCGATTACCTTTGGATTCAGCTGGATCAAAACATGTTTAAAGAGGACGCGATCGGGAATAAAATTATTCCACTAACCAATAGTCGCTACGGTGCTAAAGGAGAAGAATTTGACGGCGGATATAAGATTGCATCGGTTAAAATTGGAAATGCTGCGGCAGATTATTATGTCGATGACACGCGGATGCAGGTAAACCTTCCCCAAGAGCTAAAAGAGAATGGAGGCACGATCCAGTTGACAATAGACTATAGTTATGTTGTTCCAAAATATGGATCAGATCGTACGGGCGTATTAGAAACGAAGAATGGCGATATATATTCAATCGCGCAGTGGTACCCTCGAATGGCTGTGTTCGATGATATTTTGGGATGGAATACCGATCCTTATATTGGGCCAGGTGAGTTTTATTTGGATTATGGAGATGTTGATGTAGAAATTACTGCTCCGAGTGATCATTTTGTAGTTTTGGGCGGTGAGTTATTAAATCCAGATGAAGTGCTGTCAACAGAAGAATTAAAAAGATGGAAGAAGGCGCAGAATAGTGATGAAACGGTAATTATCCGGTCGCAGGAAGAAGTGATAGCGAATAGAGCAAATTCGAATACGAAAGAAACCAAAACTTGGAAGTATCGTTTGGAGAATACACGAGATATTGCTTGGGGTTCTTCAGCTGCGTTTATTATCGATGGTGCCAAAATTAATCTTCAGGACGGAAAAACTTCGTTCGCCTTGTCTGCTTATCCGCAAGAAAGTAATGGTGGAAATGCTTGGGAGCGCTCTACAGAATATGTAAAAGCATCTGTTGAACATTATTCTGAGATGTGGTTTAACTATCCTTATCCAGTGGCAGTCAATGTAGCCTCTAATGTAGGAGGGATGGAATATCCGGCGATCGTTTTCTGTGGATATAAAGCAAAGGGCGCAAGTTTATGGGGGGTTACCGATCATGAATTCGGACATATTTGGTTTCCTATGATTGTGGGAAGCAACGAACGTCATCATGCGTGGATGGATGAAGGCTTTAATACCTTCTTGAATGGTATTTCTACGGAGCATTTTAATGATGGAGAATACTATCGTGGAAAGCAAGACGCAAATAAAATGGCTGCTATCCTTACAAACCCTGCGCTAGAACCAGTAATGACGGCACCTAGTGTGATGAATGAACGTCACATGGGTATTTTAGCTTATTACAAACCTGGATTCGGGATGAAATTGCTTCGGGATGTAATTTTAGGACCGGAACGTTTTGATAAAGCGTTGCGAGTTTACATCAACGAGTGGGCCTATAAACACCCAACACCAGAAGATTTCTTTAGAACGATGGAAAATGTTTCCGGTCAGAAACTATCTTGGTTTTGGAGAGGTTGGTTTAAAAGCAACTGGCAGCTAGATCAGGCAGTAACCAACGTAGAACAGAAGACGGAAGGTGCTGTTATTAGTATCGTTAATTTAGAGAAATTGCCGATGCCGGTAATTGCTGATATTACAACGGCAAGTGGCGAAACGACTCGGGTAACTCTTCCTGTAGAAGTTTGGGAGCGTAATGTTAACTGGGATTTTCTGTTCGAAACATCAGAAGATGTGGTGAAAGTTGAGCTTGACCCAGATAAAGTATTACCAGATTCGAATCCAAGCAATAATACTTGGAAGAAATAAAAAAACGAAAAGCCTGTTAGTCTGTTAATATCACTAGCAGGCTTTTTTATTTAATAAGAATGAAAAAAATATTCGTACTTCTATTGTGTATTATCGGAACCGTAAATCTTGCGGCGGGACAGACTCTGGAAGGGATTGTGATGGAATTGAATAGCTCAAAGCCCATTCAGCAGGTTGAGGTACGGAACCTTACAACGGATGCAACAGTAGAGACGAATGCATCGGGCGGTTTTGAAATAGATGCGGAGCTTAATGATTTGCTAACCTTCGGCTATCCGGGCTTTCGATTGGACACGTTAGTTGTCGTCGACTTTCAGATAAAACGGGTTTACCTGACGCCACTTGAAGATTTCAATATTTTAGAAGATGTCGAAATAACAGACTTATCGGATTTACAATTGGAAGAGGAAATACGTGTTGCGCGCGAGCGGGGTAGATCAGTTCATACTGTCCAGGGGGGTGGAATAGCTATTTCACCGTCGCGGCTTTTTGGGAAAGAGGCAAAAGATGCGAGGGAACGATATGACGCGCTACTAGAAGAGCAAGAACGTAGGCTCATTGACTCTAAATTTAATGAAGACAAAATCACGCCAATAACTCCCCTCAAAGGTAGAGACTTGGATTTGTTCATCGTTAAGTTTAGGCCATCCTATGAGTTTGCAAAGCAGTCGGACGAAGAGCAAATTCGTTTGTATATCATGGACTCCTATAAAAAATTTAAAAACATGAGTCAGGCCGAAAAAGATAGGATTAAGCTTACTGAAGAAGTAAACTAAGTGCTTCGGCTACAATAAAGGTGCTTCCTCCAATAAAAACCAAATCTTCTTTATCTGCCACTTTTAATGCGGATTTCACTGCATCACTAACCGAGGCATAAGCTTGTCCTTGAAGCTGAGTGGCGTCAGCCAGTTCTTCAAGTTCTGTAGCGGGTAATGCTCGTTCCAATCCGGCGCTACAGAAGTAATAATGTGCTTTTTTAGGTAAGATCGATAAAAGGGCTGACGCATCTTTGTCTTTCATAATTCCTACGACCATATGTAGTCGTTTATATGCGACGTCTTGTATATTGAGTAGTACTTCCTTCCAACCTGCTTCGTTATGTCCTGTATCGCACACGACGCGAGGTTCCCATTGAAGTGTTTGCCACCTTCCCATCAGGCCTGTAAGGTTTTTGACATGGGCGAGAGCATACTGGACATGGTCGTTTGTAATTCGGTACCCCTGTTTATGTAATTGTTTAACTGCCGAGAGGACCGATAGGATGTTTTTTTTCTGATAGGTGCCAGAAAGGTCCAGTTTAATATCCATTGCAACATCGGTTGAATTAGTTTGAATACCGTCCGCACCGGAAGTTGGCTGACTCTCAGCTTGTAAGAATAGATGTTCTTCTTCTCTCTCTTTAACGTGAACCTGCCATTCGTCTTCAGCAAAGAAAACTTTACTATTTGTATGGGCAGCTGTTTCAAGAAATACTTGTGTTGTGCCAATGGTCTTTTCTCCGATAATGACAGGTACGTTAGGCTTAATAATACCTGCTTTTTCTTTGGCGATTGCCGTTAGGTTATCACCTAACATGTGGACGTGATCCAGACTAATGTTGGTGATAATGGATAGGATAGGGGTAATGACATTCGTTGAATCTAATCGGCCCCCTAGGCCGGTCTCGATAATAGCTATGTCGACTTTCTGTTCTGAGAAGTGATGAAAGGCCATGGCAACAGTCACTTCGAAAAAGGAGGGTTTTAGACTTTCAATTTGTTCCTTCTGCCTCGCCACAAAATCGACAACCTCCTGCTCGGAGATCATGTTACCGTTAATACGAATTCGTTCTCGAAAGTCTAAAAGATGAGGTGAGGTGTACAAGCCTGTCTTGTAGCCTGCATGCTGAAGAATTGCTGCAAGCATGTGCGAGGTTGAACCTTTACCATTCGTGCCGGCGATATGAACCGATTGGAAGTTGTCCTGCGGATTTCCTAAAGCTGCACACAATTTTTTTGTGTTGGAAAGATCTTTTTTAATGGCAGCATCGCCGATTCTACTAAACAGCGGAAGTCTGTTATAGAGATAAGTCAGAGTCTCTTCGTATTGCATTGTGCACTGTAGCTATTTTAGCTTGAAGTTGAATACGATAACTCCCGTCTGTATAGGTGGCGCATTT
The DNA here is from genome assembly GCF_042159835.1 of Albibacterium profundi. Classification (NCBI taxonomy): domain Bacteria; kingdom Pseudomonadati; phylum Bacteroidota; class Sphingobacteriia; order Sphingobacteriales; family Sphingobacteriaceae; genus Albibacterium; species Albibacterium profundi. The sequence continues at coordinate 1,788,975 of NZ_JBBVGT010000002.1, forward strand.
TCAAGACGGTTTAATTGCGCTCCCAAAGCGGCACGTTCACATTTTTCGTAAAGAGCGTTGTTAGATATCGTTGTTCCACGAACACCTGCCCGTGCAGAGACGATGTTTCCGTTACGGTCTACTCGCACTTCGACTGCGATTTTCCCCGACTGCTGACCATTATCTTCGATCTGCGGAGCACGCACAAAGCGCCTGTTTTCTAAGCTTAAAGCAGCATCTCCAAAACCAGAACCCCCTTCGCCGTAATCAGCAGCTAAGGGATCCCCTTGTTTACTACCCTGATTTCCCGGTGTATCACCGGTACCATCTCCTGTTCCAGACGCATTGTTCTTTTTACCTGTGTATAATGCGTTTGGGTTAACCGTTGGCTTGCTTTCCTCTTTTTCAGGTGTGGCAACTGGAGTGGTATTCGGTTTGTTTTCGCTTGTCACGACGGCCGGAGCGTCTTCCATATCTTGAGTGACGATAGCCTTGTCGCTCGTCTCTTGTGATGCGACAGGCTCCGGTGTTGCGTTGGGAACTACGCGGTCAGGTTGAGTTGCATTTGCGTCAGGATCCATCGATGGCTCGTCGATGCTCATATAGTCATCGCCCATACCGACAGGAGATGTACCGTAATTTACTACAATTCCTCCGGTTCCAAATTGCGGCATAGGGTTACCAAGAATAATGAAGTAGCTGATGATAAATAAAGCTACCATAATCCCTGCTGAAATCCCGATTGCTTTTGGGTAATAATTATCCTCTTGCTGGTGAAAACTCATGTTTATGACTCCTTATCTTGGTTTCGGCTCAGTAGCCAATACCAATTTAATCCGTAATTGATTGGCTGCGTCCATTACTTCAATCACATCTCTTATAGACACACTACGATCAACATAAAGCATGACCGTCAGTTCTTCGCCCGGTTGAACATAAGCCTGCAAAGCAGGTAATAGGTTGTCAACGGGTACAGGCTCTTTTTCTATAAAATATTCTAAGTTCTCAGTGATCGACACGGTAATCGTTTTCTTGGCCACCGATTGCTCTCCAGAACTAGACCTTGGTAATAAAAGCTTTACCACCTGCGGGTTGGATACAGCCGAAGCCAAAAGAAAGAATAGCATCAGAAAGAACATGATATCGTTCAATGCTGCTGTATGTACCTCTGCTTTTGGCTTTTCCCTTCTTCGTTTAATATTCATTTACCTGTGTTATAACAAAGTTACTAAATTCTAAATAAATTGACTAGGATACCGGCTCGTCGAGTAAATCGATAAATTCGATCGCATCTGTTTCCATGCGGAGGATGATGCGTTCAACCATTTCATTTAGTATATGGTAACCAATGTAGGCAATAATACCGATGATAAGGCCGGTAGCTGATGATACCATTTTTACATAAAGACCACCAGATACAGTACCGATGTCAATAACACCCGCAAGTTCAACTTCGTGGAAGATGGCAATAACACCGATAATAGTTCCGACGAATCCCATCATGGGAGCGATACCAGCAATAATACCTAGAATATTGATGTTCTTTTCGAGTTTTGCAACTTCGAGTTTACCAACATTTTCTATAGCTCCTTCAATTTCTTTGATCGGTCTGCCAATCCTTAAGAGGCCTTTCTGTAGCATGCGACCGAGAGGGCCGTTGTTATTTCTACAAATGGCTAAAGCCGATTCCAGTTTTCCAGAAAGTATGCTTTGTTTTACCTGTCCCATTAAGTTTTTCTCAAAGCGATTTGCTTTGCGTATAGTCAGGTATCTTTCAATGAAGATAACTAAACCTATCAGTAGTAAAAGAGCCAAGGGTAACATAACCCAGCCTCCTTTAATTAGAAGGTCAATAAAACGCAGTTTCTCTGGTTCTTGAACAATTTGTTCTGCCGCCGTCATCATCGTATCCAATGGTTGAGTGCTGTCAATTTGTAATAGCATAGGTATTATTATTCTTTAGTTTTGATTATTTGTAGTGTGATTTTTGTTTTCCCATAGCCAAGCCTCGCTTGTCAGTTCATCTCTGACCCGTGCAAGTGACTCAGATGCTTCTGCTGATGTGTTAAAAGAAGCATAGCTTATCTTGTTCATGTTGCCGGCTCTATTATTTTGCAATATATAAACATTATAGCCTTTTGCATTTGTTTTTTCAACAAATTCTTTCGCTTCAGCCATTGTTTCGAATGCGGCTATGATGAGTTCGTACTTTTTCGTTGGTTTTCGGACGATCGCGTTTGTTTCGTCTACCGAAATATCAGTAGAGGGTGTGCTTAAACTATCCGTATTTCGCTCAGTATTTTCATTGATCTCAGTTGTGGAAGCAACTGAGTCTGTAGGGATTTCTTGCGATCGATTTTCTTTAGTATCGTTTCTGCTAGTTACAACTTGGTTGACCTGACTTTGCATTGGTTTAAGAAACCAAATACCGGCGATGATGATAGCCAAAGCAACACCGATGACTGGCCATAACCACCGTTTCGAGTCGCCTTCGCGTGTCAAATCGTCCAGTTCCTCGTGTATTCCAGGTTCGACTGTGCTTTCCACCGAACTGTATTCGGGTTGGTCCGCTACTTTTTCTTTGTCCGGTGAAGCCGCAGCTTCGTCTCGAACGTCTTGTTTTTCCGGTGTTGGAAGTATTTCTGCTTCAGCAACGGGATCATATAAATCAAATTGCGAACTGTCAACTTCAGTCACGATGCGGAGCTCTCCTTCTAAACTGACCGAGCAGGTCCCTAGTCCTTCAATATAAACTTCCTCATTCTCCGTACGACAGGCTTCTAATTTAGAAAGCATATCTGACGAGATTTTTCGTGCGTCAACTAGCGAGAGGTCGTAATTTCCTGCTATGAATTCGGTTAGCTTATCAGTATCAAACTCTTGTGTGTTAAAAAAGAGCGCTTCAGAAGGTGGAATAAATAACTGTTTAACTTCGTCAAAATAGGCAGGGACATACTCATTCCTGAACATACCTAGTCCTGGCAAATAAAATGTTTCATTATTTGCTAGTCCTTTATTTATAACTGAACCTATATTGACCATTTCCGCGCCGCAAAGTTATTTATTTAAAATGAATAATTTAGACCACCGATAACATTGAAGCCGAGACGAGGATAATAAAGGTATTCTTGGTAGGTGTCATTCAATAGGTTGTTAGCCTGTACAAAGATACCGAACTGATTTGTGATCCGATATTCAGCTCCTGCATTGATATTGACAAAGGCAGGCATTTTGCGGACACTATAAGGTATTTCACCTGCATAATCAATTAGTGGGTCAAGATACCTTGCCGATGTTTCTCCATTAAAGAATACCTCGCCAGTTAAGAATACCTTTTGACTGATATTGATCCGAGCGTCTGAGGAGATCCGCACGGCTGGCATGAACCAAGCTTCTTCTTCAGTTGATAGCTTATACTCACTAAGATTTATTTTTCCTCCAATGTTTACAGTTTGAGATACGCGCACATTGATTTCGCCTTCAAAACCCGATATGCTTGTCGCTTCGTCGATTCCCTGATCGTAGATCACGTCAAAACGAGTCGGGTCTGATGTATTGTTAACAAACAAGGGCATATCCTCAATTTTACGATAGAAGAATTTGGCTTTATAGCCAAAAGTCGCTCCTAAATTACCTTTTACTCCTGCGAAGATATGAAGACGATCTACCATGTTATTGATGTTTATATTTTCGTTTAAGAAAGGGTTGTCTTGGGCAAGAGTACGTAGAGATGTTTTTGTAACATCACCTTTGACGCCACCGAAAATGCTAGCGAACTGAGGTACAACGTCTAACTCGAAATCTGCAAAAGGGAAAAGGTTGGTACGACTTGTATCATTGCTTTCTGCAACGAAATTGGCTCCAAGCGTAAGTTTGTAATTGTCACCTTGAAAACGGATATAGGGATTTAATCGGACAATGTTATTCTGTTGACTATAATCAGTAGCTTTCACAGTTGTTAAATCTGCAGACACATTCGCGCCCAAATTAAACGCTTGAATCGTCTTATTTAAATAGCCACTAATCGCAAAAGAATTTTCTTTTGCATTGAACGCGTCACTGAACAGATAAGCGTCGGCCTTTAATGAATAACTCACGTCGTCATCTTGTGGATCATAATTTTTCAATAACTCACCAGACAGATAAAAATCGCTGAAGGTTTGATTCTCGGGTGTAACTGCCTCCGCGTAGGTTTCTGGTATGTAGCCGTAAAAGGCAGTTCCGAACCGATTGTATCCCACTTCTCCCTTTAAGGTAAAAGCGTCCATGATCCGCTTGCCAAAAACACCGATGTTTTGTTCGGAAAACTTTTGGCCTTCCAGATCTCCTTTTTGCCCTAAATGTTTGGCGTAAAAGCCTGCTTGATAAATGTCTGCCGTACCGGTATTGACATAAACTTCTCCCAAAATAGTATTGAAGTTTCCTATACCCAGTTTTGCATAGTTATTAGTCATGATATCAGGGCGACCTGATTGTAACTCCTGAATAGTCAATTGTCCCATTCCTGATGGGAAGTTTAAGCGTTTGTCTACGATGTTGTAGTTCAAAGACGGTTGAAAGGTCCGCGTATCGCTCAAACTTGGACTCCTTCTGATTTTGACGGCATCGGCTAGAATGGGACGGTAATCGCGTATAACCTCAACCTCTTCAATTGTGGTAGCTTGCTGCGTATTACTATCAGGCGTCTTGGTGGTGTCTACCTGAGCAAAAGTGTTGATCGATAAGACACTAAATCCTATTATAAATGTATATTTTAACATTGAACTCTTCAATATCATGGCTTATTCTTTGTTATTAAGTTTGTCTAAACGTTCGGTAGCCTCGGGGATGATATCATCCTCTTTGTTCTCATAATTTTCAATAATACTTTCCAAGGTACTTTTCGCTTGGAATTCATCTTTAAGTGCAATATAAGTGTCGGCTAAAAGAATAAAGCTCTTTGCAACCCAATAATCATGTGAAGGCATATTCTTGATCAGATCAAAGGCGGTTTCCTGTGCAGCCTTGATTCCTTTTTCCTCAAATTGAAGTCGCCCGTAATTATATTTCGCTTCCGCTCCGACTACAGTTTGACTGTTTTCCGCTGCAAGTCCGAACTCTTTTTTAGCAGCAGCTTTGTCTTCTTTCGCTAAATATGCTTTTCCGGAATAAAGATGTGCTCTGGCGATATCTTCTTCAGATGACTTCTCATACCCTTTTACAAAATCGGCATACTTTAACGTTTCATCCATATCTCCCATCATAAAATAGGATTTCATAAGGTTGTTGACGGCATAGCCATAATTGGCTTTATAATCAGCTGTTAATTCCAGTTTTTTCAGTGGTGCAATTGCTTCATTGTACTGCCCTAGGTCTAGATGTAATTGAGATACACTAAGAAGCGTCCGCTCGGTATAAGGACTGGTCCAGTCGTTTAGGATAATGTTGTAATCGTGTAAGGCTTCTTTCGGTTTTCCCGTTTTCCATAGGCTTTCCGCACGGATAAAACGAGCGTATTTTTCTTGTATTGGTTTAGGGAATTTATCAAAATAAGCATTAATTGCCTCTACTGCTGCTTGATAATCGCCACGAGCAAACAAACCGTTTGCGGCTTGGAAAGTGATATTATCCTGTTCAGCAGTTGAAAGGTTTCCAATGTTCGTCGTCTGTGCATAAGCAAGATATCCTTGTGCATCACCTTGGTCAATGTAAATGTTCTGAATCGTTTTCAAAGCCAACTTCGCTTCGTCTGTGGTCGAGTAGTCTTCAACTACTCGCTGGAAGGTCTGAATTGCGGCATCATTCTCTTGTTTATTATATTGAACTAAACCGATGGTAACCAAGGCTCTTGGTACATAGCTACTTCTTGGATATTGTTCTATCATCTCTTGCAGTCCGGTAATTGCCGTGTCATAATCCCCTTGTAAGAAGTAAGAATACGGAATTTCGAAAGCAGCATCATCCGAATAATTAGAGTTAGGGAATTGCTTTTGAAGGTCGATTAGCGTTGCAATTTTTGTTTCTATATCGCCCTGTAAACCTTGAATAATACCACGCTGATATAATGCATAGTCCTCTTGTGACACTTTTGCACTGATCAATTTATTATACTGTGTCATTGCTCGGCCATAGCTTCTCAAAGAGAAATAAGAGTCTCCTAACCGTGCGATTGCATCATTGCGAGTATTCTGATCAGAGTCTCCACTTGCCAGGAAACGTTCAAAATAGTTCGCGGCCGTAGAAAACGAAGAATTTCTATAAGCGGCGTAGGCGAGTGCATAGTTTGCATAATTGTAAACAGATGTATTTTTTGCGGCGGGATAACGTAAGAATCGATCAAAGTTAACAACCGCTTCGCCATATTTGCGGACCTCATACATGGCTTCTGCTTTCCAATAGGTTGCTAAAGCTTGTATTCTAGGGTCAACAGGAACACTCTCTGATCGCATGAACAAAGAAATTGAATTCTCAAAGGCTCTTTCATTATAATGTTCGAGACCTCTGAAATAAGTTACCTTTTGATAAGCAGCGTTGGCTTCACGACTTCTATTCGGAATAGTTTCTAAGATATCAACGGCTTCGCTATAGTTTTTAGTCGTTAAGAGAATTTCAGCCAGCAATGTCTTTGCCTCATCTGTATTTTCTGATCTTGGATAAGTTTCCAGAAAGCTCTGTGTTGCCTCTAACGCAGCCTGATGAAATTCGAGTTCATATGAAAGTTTGGCGTAGTTCAGTGCACCTTCCTCTTTAAGTTCCGGATCAAAATCGAGTTTTGAAGCTCTGAAAAAAGCATTCCTCGCGCTTTGCTTATTGCCCTTTTGGAGAAAAGCATCACCAAGGGTAATCATACCTGCTTGGTAATATGCCTCTGGTTGATCCATTTTCTCCAATTCGGCGATCGCTTTGTCTATATTTCCATTTGTATAGGCAATGTAACCAATATTATAGGTGTCTTGGTTGCTTTGTGTTGCGCCTTGATCTGCAGCCTGGTAACGGTCATAATAAATCTTTGAATTTTCCAGATCGCCTTTAGAAAAATATGTCGCACCGATAATGCGAAGCAAGTCGGTTTCACTCTCCTGTTCTGTTGTTTCCAATATAGGAATAGCATAGGCAAGAACATCATCATAGCGTTTATCCAAATAATACAGTGAAGCGATGTAATACGGATAGCTGCTTTCAAACTGCTTGGACCCTTTCAGTCTTTCAAATTCTGATAAAGCGGTTTTATATTCACCATCCAAATAAGCTAGATAAGCGTAATAATAAATGGCCGATTCATTGTAGGGGGAACGCTCATTTTTTAGGCGTTCAAACATCGGTTTTGCTTCTTGGAGTCGATCCTTTTTGAAATAAGAATAGGCAAGTTTAAATCGATATTCTGAACTTTCAAGACCGCTCAGTGCTCCCGCATCTAGTTTTTCGAACCATTCGATAGCTTTGTCGTAATTCTTTTGTCCGAAATAAGATCTCCCCACTTGATAGTAGGCTGCTTTCGTACTTGAGCTGGTAGGATAGTCTTTAATAAATTTTAAAAAAAGGTTTTCTGCATCAATATTGCCAACTTCCAGAGCACATACCGCTTGATAGAACCGTGCTTTTTCTTTTAGCAAACTAACTTGTGCTTGCTCGTCTTCTTGAATAACCGATCTTATCCGCGTGTTTTCAACCTTGTCAAACTGTTTTGATGCGGCTGTATACTTGCCCCGCTCATAGAGCTCCATTCCACTTTTATATGCTTCGTCTATCTCTTGCCAGGCTCCTTGTTGCGCATATGCATTGCCGGCAAGTAAGCTAAGAGCAAGACCGATTTGAGTGAATTTTTTAAACATATTGTCTAATATTCTTTTTGTGCTAAGATAAGATGATTATTATTTTTTTAAACATTTATGGCTGAATATAAACACGTCACAATTAAAATAACGTTAATAATTGTTAAAAAATACAATTAGCGATATAATAACTGATGAAACATGGATGAACCTGAGCTTTTATCCTCTTTTGGCAGCAAGTAAATACAATACCGCCATCCGGACGGCTACTCCATTTTCAACTTGCTCCAGAATAATTGAATGGTTACTATCAGCGACATCGCTGGTAATTTCTACTCCACGGTTGATTGGCCCGGGGTGCATAATTGTTATTTCCTTGTCTAATGAATCCAATATTTTTTTATTTAAACCATACAGCATAGAGTATTCTCGCAGCGATGGAAAATAGGAAATGTCTTGCCGTTCCAACTGGATGCGTAGCATGTTTGCAACATCACACCAGTTAAGAGCATTCAATAGGTTGTGTTCTACCTTTACCCCCAATGATTGGATATGTTTGGGAATGAGCGTGGTTGGGCCGCATACCATGACATCGGCACCTAGCTTCTTCAAACAAAGTATATTGGATAGGGCCACTCGAGAATGAAGGATGTCTCCGATGATCGCTATTTTTTTTCCGGCAACATCTCCCAAGCGCTCCCTAATTGAAAACGAATCTAGCAATGCCTGTGTAGGGTGTTCATGCGCTCCGTCTCCAGCATTGACAATTTGTGCATTCACATGGTTCTTTAAAAAGACTCCTGCGCCTGGATAGGGGTGTCGCATAACAACCATATCTACCTTCATCGCGAGAATATTATTCACGGTATCAATGAGTGTCTCACCTTTGCTGACTGATGATGAAGATGCTGAGAAATTTACGATGTCTGCAGATAACCTCTTCTCGGCTAATTCGAAGGATAGCCGGGTGCGAGTCGAGTTTTCAAAGAAAATATTAGCGATTGTGATATCTCTTAACGAGGGGACCTTCTTAATGGGTCGGTTTAAAACATCTTTAAATGTTTGAGCTGTGTCCAGAATCAAGTTGATATCTTGATTAGTTAAATCTTTTATGCCTAATATGTGTCTGGTACTGAGTTGTTCCGCAGTTGCCTCTTTCATGCTCATTTTGTTAAGACGACTTTAATTCTTTTCTTCATTCACTAGCAAAACTTGATCCTTTTTGTCTGTTTCTGCCCAGCTTACTATAACCTTTTGGGAGTTGATTGAATCGATAGGTAACCCAACATAATCGGGCTCAATCGGCAGGTGGCGTGCAAATCTTCTGTCTACCAGTACGAGCAACTCAACTTTCTCAGGTCGTCCGAAGGACTGGATTGCATCCAATGCAGAACGTATTGTTCTTCCTGTCCAAAGAACATCATCCACCAATATTACCTTTTTATTTTCAACAATAAAGTTCATGTTGGTACTACTCGGTGACAATGGAAGGCTACCTTTCATCCTGAAATCGTCACGAAAGAAGGTTATATCCAAATCTCCAGATGGTACCTTGTTAACGTCAAGAATTGCCTTTAATTCTTGTACAATCCGATTAGCTAAATAGACCCCGCGCGGCTGTATGCCTACAATAACAGAATTAGAAAAATCTTGATGATTCTCAATTAATTGATGACAAAGACGTTGTATTGTTATTTTAAACTTGGCTCCGCTTAACAGAATTGAATTTTGCATTGAGGTATTATTTGGTCAAAAATAGCATTTTTTTTATAACCTACATAAAATTGCTATTTTGGATTTGTACCTTTAGGTTTGCTTCAAAATATAAATCTTTATGAGAACCCTTTTTTTTAAATCAAGTGCATTCCTTCTGTTGATTGCTACAGTCGCATTTCAAAGTTCGTGTACGCAGTCTGGAACAGATGAAGGTGCGGCAACCGATTCGCTCCAGCAATATGTAGATAAAAGAATCCAGATTTACGAACCGGTTAAGCTGACTACCGATTTGTCGATGCTTACAGATAATGAAAAGGAGGTACTGCCCTTGCTGATCAAAGCCGCAGAAGTGATGGATGAGTTGTTTTGGCTACAGGCCTATCCGCAACGAGATAACCTACTTGAAACTATTAAAGATGAACACACGAAGGCTTTTATTAATATAAATTACGGTCCTTGGGACAGGCTAAATGCAGATAAACCTTTTGTAGAGGGCATTGGCTCTAAACCTTTGGGAGCATTTTTCTATCCTGCCGATATGACCAAAGAGGAATTTGAAAACTCAGGTCTCGAACACGATATGTATTCAATAATCCGTCGAAACTCAGAGGGTGAATTAGTGGCGATACCTTATTCTGAGGCATTTAATCTTCAGCTAAATAGAGCAGCAGAGTTTCTAAGGAAAGCGGCCGATAAAACTGATAATGAACAGTTCAGAAAGTATCTGTTATTGCGAGCTGCTGCATTGTTAACAGATGATTATGATCTGAGCGATCGTGCCTGGTTGGATATGAAAACCAACAGTTTAGATATTATTATCGGACCTATTGAGAACTACGAAGACAAGCTGTTTAACTCTAAGGCAGCGTTCGAATCCTATGTTTTGGTAAAGGATAAGGAATGGAGTGGACGCCTAGCCAAGTATGTAGCGATGCTGCCATCTTTACAAAAAGGTTTGCCGGTAGATCCTGAATATAAACAGGAGAGTCCGGGAACAGATTCTGAACTGAATGCTTATGATGTAGTGTACTATGCCGGCGATTGCAATTCCGGTTCGAAGACCATTGCTGTGAATCTTCCCAATAGTGAAGTTATCCAACAGGAAAAGGGTACACGCCGGTCGCAACTCAAAAATGCGATGCGTGCAAAATTCGATAAGATTCTCTTGCCTATTTCAAATGTGCTGATAGATCCTCAACAGCGCGAGTTTATTAATTTCGACGCATTTTTTTCCAATGTGATGTTTCATGAAGTGGCGCACGGTTTGGGAATTAAGCAAACGATTAATGGAAAAGGCTTTGTCCGAGAAGCACTTCAGGAACAATACTCGTGGCTAGAAGAATGTAAAGCGGATGTCTTAGGACTATATATGGTTACCAAGTTACTCGAAAATGGTGAGCTAGATGGACAGGTTGAAGAGTTTTATACAACTTTTATGGCAGGTATTCTCCGTTCGGTGAGATTTGGAGCTTCAAGTGCTCACGGGAAAGCTAATATGATGAGTTTCAATTTCTTTGAGGAAAAGGGGGCTTTCAAGAAAACGGATAAGGGGTATTATCAAGTTGATTATAAAGCCTTCCAGCAAGCGATGAATGAATTAGGTGCCATTATTCTCAAGGCTCAGGGTGACGGGGATAAGGCTCGCGTTGAATCACTCCAAAAAAAGTATAGCGTAATTGGGGAGGATCTTCAAAATGACTTAAATCGCTTAACTAAAAATGATATTCCCGTCGATATCGTTTTTGAGCAAGGGATTGAAGTTTTGGGCTTATAATGCTTGACAAACCTTTTTTAATCTCTCTTGTTTACTTTTTGAATAAACAAATATAGGATGAGAAATATATTAATTGTCATTGGGTCGATACTCTTGATCTGTTGGGTGATAGGTTTAATTTTCAAAGTGATCGGTGTTGCCATTCACGCATTATTAATCGTCGGCCTTTTTATGATAATAATAAGTCTGATCAGAGGAAGGCGAAGTACATGAGTTTAACTTTTGTTAGCCGCTTGTATCAGTTGGAGCTAACATTATAACAAAAAAAGCTTGGCAGTGAGTGCCAAGCTTTTTTTGTTATAATGTTATGTTTTTTTAATAGCTGAAATCGTCAGATTTTGGTTCTGGGTTGGAATAGCCATTTTCCGAAAATTCGTAGCGTTTTTCGACTACCTCTTGATTTTCTTTAATATAATTAACAGTTTCGGTTAGTCCTTCTGCAAATTTTTCAAAATCTTCTTTGTATAGAAAAATCTTGTGTTTAATAAACACACCATCCTCAAGTCTCTTCTTGCTTTCTGTGATAGTTAGATAATAATCGTTCGCGCGCGTTGCTTTTACATCAAAAAAATAGGTGCGTTTTCCTGCTCTCACTCTTTTTGAAAAGACCTCTTCACGTTCTCTTTTGTCAAAATCTCCCATTTCAAAATATTTGTTTAAGTTTTATTTACGGCATAAATATAAATGAATATATTTAGAATATGCAAATAAACCTTCTGTAAATGGTGAAAAAATTCATAAAAAGCGCTTATCCGTTAGCCTCTTAGCAATTATTTTTCTGAGAGATGATCGAATGGGTTTTCATAATGATCATTAATGCGCGTGCGCACATCATCGGTTGTTGGGTCATCAATTAATCGAAAAGGCGAATAATCGTTTTGTATACGTTTAATCATGTTTTCGATCATTCCGATCGTGTATTTACTCCTATCCAACTTAATGACAAACTCTTTGTCTGATATTTCCAAATTTAACCTACTCATATTATTCGAATTTAAATGGATTGTAAGATAGCATACATACATTAACACAGTATTAAAAGAACATGAAGTTTCTAATAAAAAAAGGGGAGCGTTTATTTCGTAAATAAATGCTCCCCTTTGCGGAATAACTACAAGGTTGTCTTAACCTTGATTTTGTCGTATGATATTAAGAGCTCCTCCAGCTTTAAACCATTCGATTTGTTGCTCATTGTATGTATGGTTTACCGGGAACGAGTCCTTAGTCCCATCGGCATGATTCAAAACAACAGTAAGTGGTTTCCCAACTGCGAAATCGGTCAGTCCAATTACGTCAATCCTATCATCCTCCTGAACTAAATCGTAGTCATTTGGATCATCAAATGTGATGCCCAACATCCCTTGTTTCTTTAGATTCGTTTCGTGAATACGAGCAAACGACTTAACAAGGATAACCCGAACGCCCAGGTGTCTAGGTTCCATCGCTGCATGTTCTCGAGAAGAACCTTCACCGTAGTTTTCATCACCTACAACAATGCTGTCAATTCCCGCAGCTTTGTAGGCACGTTGAGTAGCCGGAACCGCTCCGTACTCCCCAGTTAATTGGTTTTTGACTGTATCCGCCTTGTCGTTGACAAAGTTGATAGCGCCAATCAACATATTGTTAGAAATGTTGTCCAAATGACCACGATATTTTAACCAAGGTCCAGCCATTGAAATATGGTCCGTTGTACATTTTCCTTTTGCTTTAATTAACAAAACCATGTTGGTTAGATCTTGCCCGTTCCATGGTTTAAAAGGTTCTAGTAATTGCAGGCGGTCAGAATCTGGACTTACGATAACCTGTACACTGTCTCCATCTACTGCTGGAGCTTGGTAACCTGCATCTTCAACTGCAAAGCCTTTTGTCGGTAGCTCTAATCCTGATGGCTCATCAAGTTTTACTTGCTCGCCTTTTGTATTTGTTAACGTATCTGTCAATGGATTGAAAGATAGCTTGCCTGCAATAGCCAAAGCCGTTGTTATTTCAGGGGAAGCCACAAACGCGTGCGTATTTGGGTTGCCGTCGTTACGTTTTGCAAAGTTTCTGTTGAACGATGTAACAATGGAGTTCTTTTCCTTTTTATCTGCACCATGCCTAGCCCACTGTCCGATACAAGGTCCACAAGCATTTGCCAGTACCGTACCGCCTATTTTCTCAAATGTGTTAAGGAACCCATCTCGTTCGATTGTAAAACGCACCAGTTCCGAGCCTGGTGTAACTGTGTATTCCGATTGTACCTGAAGGTCTTTATCAACAGCCTGTTGTGCTAAAGAAGCAGCGCGACTGATATCTTCATAGGAAGAGTTCGTACATGAGCCAATTAGCCCGACTTCTAATTTATCAGGCCAGTTATTTTCTTTTACAGCTTCTGCAAACTTCGATATAGGCCATGCCAGATCAGGTGTGAACGGCCCGTTAACATGGGGCTCTAACTCGGACAGGTTAATTTCTATTACCTGATCAAAATATGCTTCGGGGTTAGCATATACTTCTGCGTCGCCAGTTAAGTGTTGCTTAATCTGATTAGCTAGATCAGCTACATCGGATCTGTCAGTTCCTCTCAAATATGCCTCAGCTTTTTCGTCGTACCCGAAAATTGAAGTTGTTGCACCAATTTCAGCACCCATATTACAAATGGTTCCTTTTCCAGTAGCAGACAGGCTTTGAGCTCCTTCGCCGAAGTACTCAACAATAGCTCCGGTTCCACCCTTAACAGTTAATATTCCGGCAACTTTTAAAATAACATCTTTCGCCGATGTCCAGCCAGAAAGCTTTCCTGTTAATTTTACTCCAATGAGCTTTGGAAATTTAAGCTCCCATGGTAAACCGGCCATTACATCACAGGCGTCTGCACCACCTACACCGATAGCAACCATTCCTAAGCCACCTGCATTGGGTGTATGTGAATCTGTTCCAATCATCATTCCGCCCGGGAATGCGTAGTTTTCTAATACAACCTGATGGATAATACCTGCGCCTGGTTTCCAGAAACCGATGCCATATTTATTAGATACAGAAGATAAGAAATCATAAACTTCACGGTTTTGTTCGTTTGCAATTTCTAAATCTGCATCTGCGCCAATTTTAGCTTGGATTAAATGGTCACAATGTACCGTTGAAGGTACCGCTACCTGAGGCTTGCCAGCCTGCATGAATTGCAATAAAGCCATTTGTGCGGTAGCATCTTGCATTGCTACACGATCAGGAGCGAAGTCTACATAGTCCTGACCTCTCTGGTAAGCTGTTTTAGTTTCGCCTTTCCAAAGGTGAGCATAAAGAATTTTTTCCGTAAGAGTGAGGGGTTTGCCAACAGATTTTCGAGCTGCATCAATGCGGGTCTCAAATCGTTGATAAACATCTTTTATCATTTCGATATCAAATGCCATAGTTATGTTTTTGTTTTGTTTAATGAAATTCCAGTGTCAATGACCAAGATCTACATAAGATGTAGTATATCATCTGAAAATTGCTGCGAATTTACAAAAAATAAAATAAAAAAACGCCCAAGGATGTGGATGCAAAGTCATATTAAGAAATTGATCAATCAGTAAAGTGGAAATGGCTGCTTTTAATGATTCTGGGGTTAATAAGATTCTGTTAACGAGGCGATTGTATAGGAGGTTAATGTTTATTTAATATTTAAATAACTCAAATGTAATGTTAGGTTAATGTTAGCATTACATTAATGGGCGTTCTTTGTAGCAGAATTTTAAAGGTCAAGAAATTAAAACACGATTTAAAACAAAAAAGACCATAATAACTGAAAAATCAAAATGAAAAACATGAAAAATTTCTTCTTATCCCTATGTGCTGTAGCAGTATTAGGATTCGCAACCGGATGTAGCGACGATGGACCCGAAGGGCCAGTGCCGGTAGAGCCAGGAGAAGAGCTATCGAGAAGTGGCATCTTAACTGAAAATGAAACTTGGACTTCGAATAACGTCTACATTTTAGACGGCAAAGTAGTTGTGAACGACGGTGTTACGTTGACAATCGAGCCGGGAACGATTATCAAAGGTGCAAAGGGGCAAGAAGCTTCAGCTTCTGCATTGGTTGTCGATCAAGGTGGTAAGTTAGTTGCGAACGGTACAGCTGAGTCGCCTATTATCTTCACATCTGTAGATGATAATATTCAGCCTGGACAGAAGGCAGGAACAAATTTAGATGAAACCGCTAATGGCTTATGGGGTGGTGTGATTATCTTAGGAAAGGCGCCGATCTCTGTGGGAAATGACGCTGGAGTTGCACAAATTGAAGGAATTCCGGCTACCGAGTCTTATGGGCAGTATGGAGGCGACCAGCCGAATGATAACTCTGGATCATTGAAGTTCGTTTCTATCCGTCATGGCGGTATTACTATCGGACAGGATAACGAGATTAACGGTTTAACCCTCGGAGGTGTTGGATCAGGTACGGTTATTCAGGATATCGAAATTGTTGCCAATCAGGATGATGGTATTGAGTGGTTTGGTGGTACCGTAAATTCTTCAAACCTACTTACATGGGCTCATGGCGACGATGGTTTAGACGTAGATCAACAATATACAGGTACAATCTCGAATGCTGTTGTTATTCAAGGTGACGAACCAGGAAGCGCGTTTGAACTAGACGGTCCGGAAGGTACAACTAATGGTACTCCTTTTATCATGAAAGACATCACCGTTTTCGCAAATGGTAAAGACGCTTTAGTTGCCGACCTAAGAGACGGCGTTGTGGTTAATCTAGAAAATATCCTTGTATTGAACCCTGGCCTTGCATCGGCAGTAAAGATTAACGGCGAAGACTCGCAGGCTGAACTTTCAGCGGATCGTATTAAATTCGCTAACTGGGAGCTACTTTTACCTGGCAGTTTAACGATTGCTGATTTTTTCACAGGAGCAACTGCAGAGACTGTAATCAAATTTTCTGGCAATGCTTCGGCAATTGAAAGTGCAGGTGAGGCATCAGTAGGTGCTAACCTAGCAAACTTCTCTTGGACCTACGCGGCCGAGAAAGGCGCTTTCTAATTAAGAATAATGTAAAATAAAATGTCCATCATTACCACTAAGGGAGATGGACATTTTTGATTAAGAATAATAATATCTCTATAATGATAAAGAAAGTTTTTCTTTTAACCTTCTGTTTAATCACTTCATGTATCGCATTTGCAGATCGTGTAGTAGGGACGGTGGTTGATGGTGCGAATAATGAACCCTTGGCATATGCGAGTGTCCTCGTAAAGGGAACTCAAACAGCGGTAAATACGGATTTTGAGGGAGATTATGCGTTGGAGTTAAGTGAGGGTGTGTATACACTGGTTTATACCTTCGTTGGGTATGAAACTAAAGAAGTGTCGGATGTTGTAGTAGAAGATGGAAAGGTAACAGAAATAGACTTGGTTCTCAATCCTGCTAACGACATGTTGAACGCTGTGGTAATTACGACAACAGCAAGAAAAAATACAGACGTGTCACTTCTGAGAATGCAAAAGAACGCCGGTATTCTTATGGACGGTTTGTCGATGCAGAGTATCAAGCGCGCTGGAGCTAGCGATATAGCCGCGGCGGTCAAAGCTGTTCCGGGGGTATCGGTTCAAGAAGGGAAATATGTTTACGTACGAGGACTTGGGGATCGATACACCAAATCAATTTTGAATGGCATGGACATCCCCGGCCTTGATCCAGACAAAAACACCATTCAGATGGACATTTTCCCGACGAACATCTTGGAGAATATTGTCGTGGTTAAGTCTGCATCTGCTGAACTGCCGGCCGACTTTACTGGCGGAGTAGTAGATATTGTAACAAAGGATTTTCCGACACAGAAACAATTTGGAATTTCAATATCTGGTGATTTCAATCCGGATATGCATTTTAAAGATAATTTTCTATCATATAATGGTGGTGGAACTGATTTCTTGGGTTTTGATGACGGAACGCGGAAATTACCCGTATCAAAAGAGTTAGACATCCCTTCGCCTTATGGATCAGGGCGTGATCAATTAGAAAGAATCACTCGTTCCTTCAATCCCACTATGGCTGCAATGAATAAAAATAGTATGCCCGACTTTTCGGTAGGTCTGAATTATGGTAATCAGTTTGCCGTAGGTGATCATAAGCTTGGTTTCATCGCTTCGATTGATTATAAAAATAGCACTTCATTTTACGAGGGTTTCGAAAATGGTATATATCAACGACCGGTGTCAAAAAGCGATTATGAATTAAGGTTCGACAGAAGGCAACGAGGGAACCTGGGAGAGAACAATGTTCTGGCGTCCATCCTTACGGGCTTAGCTTATAAAACGGATCGGTCTAAATATGTGCTCAATTTATTGAGGATCCAAAATGGTGAGACACGTGCCGCAATATTCGATCAGCGTACAGAGATTTCTAATACCATTGATGTAGTCAAAGACAATCTCGAATATACGCAACGCTCCATTTCTAACCTATCCTTAAGCGGTAAACATACAAATGAAGATGCTTCTTTTACAACCGAGTGGAAAGTTTCTCCGACCTTGTCAAAAGTGCATGATAAAGATGTGCGCTTAACAACGTTTATTAAGAACAGTAATGGTAGCCTGACAATTGGCTCGGATGCTGGTTTTCCTACTCGCATCTGGAGGGATCTGGAAGAAGTCAATTTGGTAGGGAAAGTCGATCTGTCAAAAAAATATCAGTTGATGGAGCAAAATGCTACCTTGAAATTTGGTGGATTGTACAGCTATAAGCAACGTGATTTTGGTATTTACAAATACAATATAGCTAATCGTAATGTCAATACGTCTGATTTAAATGGTGATCCCGATGCTATTTTAACCGAGGAGAATATTTGGACAACCGAGAACGATAAAGGCTATTATATAGAAGGTAGTTATCAGCCATCCAATACATTTGACGGTACGCAGCACACCGCCGCTATATACGTTTCGAACGAGTTTAAAGTAGGAGAGAAATTAAGAACGATCTTAGGTCTACGTGCAGAGAAGTTCATGACCTTCTTTACAGGTCAGAATGCTAGTGGTAGTCAGGTTTATGATAATGAAAAGACAATCGATGAATTAGATTTCTTCCCGTCGGCTAATTTGATATACGAACTAAAGGAAAATAACAATCTACGATTCTCTTATTACAGAACAACGGCCAGACCGACTTTCAAAGAACTATCCGTTGTCCAGATACAAGACCTTTTGACTGGAGTGATGTTTCTTGGAAACCTAGATTTAGTACCAACCTATATCAATAATTTTGACTTGCGCTATGAGCTGTTTGGAGATCAGGCCCAAATGTTTGCTGTAAGCGGTTTTTATAAGAAATTTAAGAACCCAATTGAGCTGGTGGTTTATTCTGATATTACACCGAATCAGTTTACACCAAAAAATGCTCCCGAAGCGGATGTTTTTGGTGTTGAGTTTGAAGCGCGGAAAAACTTTGGTTTTATTTCAGAAGATCTAGAAAAATTGAGCTTAAATGTAAATCTTTCGCTGATTGAGTCAAGGATCAAGATGAGTGATAGTGAATATCAATCTCGCTTGGCTGCCGCTAGAGATGGGGAGGAAGTTGAAGATACTAGAAAGCTGCAAGGTCAGTCTCCTTATCTCATCAATACAGGTTTAGCGTATAACGATATTGACCGCGGAGTCGAAACTGGTTTTTTCTATAATGTACAGGGTAAGACGTTAGATATTGTAGGAGCTAATGTAAATCCCGATGTGTTTGTTCAACCGTTTAACAGTCTGAACTTTAAATTTTCGAAGAAGATCGGGCCTAAAAAAGCCTCAACTATTACCATTAAGGTTGATAATATTTTGGACGACGACAGGGAGAGCTTGTATGAATCATACAACGCAGCATCGCAAGCATTCGAATACAGAAAGCCAGGTCGCAGTTTTGGTGTCGGATATAGCTGGACCTTTTAAATTTGTTAGAGTTTAAAAAGATTCACTAATAAGAAAAAACGGCTGTCGCAAAGCGAGAGCCGTTTTTACGTTTATTGGAAAGCATGGCTTTCTTTGTATGTTTGCGAAAGACAGCTTTGAAAGGATTGGTTTATTCATGAAGAACTGGTTTTTGACTAACTTTTCGTTTTCTAGGAAAGAAATTCAAGGAATCGCATTTTTAACTAGTATTATCGTCGTTTTGTGGTTACTTCCTACAGCGTACCGGCTTTTAGCCCCAAGGGAGGTAGATGCCGAATTTGCGATGCGTAAGAGGGATATTATTAATTTCATCGAACAAAATCGACCAACGGTTGATGGTGATGCAAGGGTTTCTGATTCTGCTTTGTCCTCAATTAGTCCTGAATATTTCACATTTGATCCCAACACCCTATCCGCAGAGGAAGGGAAACGACTAGGACTAACTGATGTGCAAAGTCGAATGATTCATAATTACCGAGAGAAAGGCGGCCGTTTTTACCGGAAAGAAGACTTTGCAAAAATATATGCGATGACAGAAGAAGATTATCAACGTCTTGCCCCTTTTATTCAAATCGCATCTGTCGAGTTCGTATCGAACGTCAATGCCCAAACAAGGGATAAAAATTCGCAGCAAGGGCATGATGCCGAACGTGTACGCAATAGTCATGCTCCTTTCGAAAGACCGTCTAAGGACGTCATGATTAATTTGAATACGACGGATTCGATTGAATTGCTCGACCTTTATGGTATCGGACCTGCTTTCGCTGCTCGTATTATCAAATACAGGGATCTTTTAGGTGGTTACCATAGTAAAGAACAGCTTTTGGAGGTGTATGGGATGGACGAGGAACGTTATGAGGGATTTGAAAGTCATGTCTTTGTGGACTCGACACAGCTGCAGAAGATCCCGATTAACACCATCGGGTATCGAGAATTATTAAAGCATCCGTACATTACTCCACGACAGGCCAATACGGTTGTTCAGTATAGAATTCAACACGGTCACTACCAGAAAGCAACGGATTTATTGGAAATTGAAATACTTGATGAAGATTTTTTGCGTAAAATTGCACCGTATCTAAGTTTTGAACTAGAAGAAGAGCCAAACCATGCAGACAATAGAAAAGAAATTACGCAAGGTCATTCGTGATGTCTACGATTTTCCTAAAGAGGGAGTAATCTTTAAAGATATCACGCCTATCTTTAAAGACGCGCACCTTTGTGAAGAGATCATCGATGTGTTCGAGAGCGAATTCAAAGATCTCGAGTTGGATGCCATAGTCGGAATTGAAAGTCGCGGTCTCTTGTTTGGGTTTTTACTCGCTAACCGCTTAAAAATTCCATTTATCCCTATCCGAAAGGAAGGAAAGCTTCCTGCAGATACCTATAAACAATCGTATAATTTGGAATACGGGCAGGCGACTATCGAGGTTCACCGCGATGCATTTGAGCCCGGAGCGAGAATTCTTATGCATGATGATTTATTGGCTACTGGTGGAACGATCGCCGCAGCAAGTAAATTAGTGGAAAAAATGGGTGGCAAAATTATGTGCTTTGCTTTTGTCGTTGGACTAGACTTTTTAAATGGTAAAGAGTGTATACGACCTTATTGTGATCGTATTTATACATTAGTGGACTACTAAACAGAATGAAACTACTTATGTGAACCTAACCTATAGTTTTGTTCCTGACATGCGAATGGTGGTATTCATCTTCATCGGCACTTCAAATCCTTGTGATTTGATCACAGCATCAATGTCCATATTGATATTACCGTGGGAGATCATTCCGGTATTGATGTCGGTTTCTAATGTACCGCCCTGTGTTCCTGAGAACTCCATCTCATAGGCTTCTTCAGTTCCTATTGCTGATATTTGGCCACTTACATTTAGCCAAGCTAAGTCCTCGCTCATACCTTCGAGTGTGTAAGTCAGGTCGCTATTTAATTGGAGCTTGCCTAAAGCGTATGATCTTATTTTGTTCCAGCTATCACCCATACTCACCGGGTGAGGAGCGTAGATATTCATTTCTACCGAATTCATGAGCGCCGAATCTGTTAATAGTTCTTTAATGTTATCGTCCAATTCCAGACCTGCGATTATCTGATCATAGCCTTCTACTTTCGTTACTTTCCCTTCACTATTCATATAGATATAGAAAGGCTTATCGATCATGCTATTAAGTTTTGTGAATTTGTCATCCATTTGTGGATTGTTGGAGTCAAAAACAAAATCGCCTTGTGGAGCCTCAAATTGCATTTGAAGTCGCTCATAGGTCGCCTTTATTTTAATTTCATCTCCATCATTGCTTTCGATTTGATATCGATAATCGGTCGTCATCTGTTGCCGAATCTCAATCGATGAACCCATAATCTCTTGCACGATATATTGGTTGTAATCGGTAGTATATGAATAAGTTTCTCCTGCTGATAGGTTTAGGTGTAAATCGATTTTATTTGCCGATTGCGAGAGATCTTTTGATACTGCGACTGAATCTGGGCTTACCTGTGCTAAGGTATCTCCTGTAAACCCTAAAAAAAGAAGAGAAAAAATAATGAATAGTCGCATATAAAATGTATTTTGAGTGCTACGCAAGTATGTAATATATTTGTATATAAAAAAGCTTCCAAATTTAACGAAACCAATATTATGACACAAGCAATGCACAACGCAAGCGAAAATAATGCCATGGTCAGAGAAATGGTAAAAAACTTTGCAGACAAACACATACAGCCACATGTAATGGAATGGGACGAGAGTCAGACGTTCCCCATTGACCTCTTTAAGCAAATGGGAGAATTGGGCTTGATGGGCGTTCTGGTACCTGAAGAATATGGAGGTTCGGGCTTTGGTTACCATGAATATGTGACGGTAATTTCTGAAATTGCTAGTGTATGTGGTGGTATTGGTTTATCGCTCGCCGCTCACAATTCCTTATGTACAGGCCATATTATGACCTTTGGCACCGAAGAGCAAAAAAGACGCTGGCTTCCAAAACTAGCGTCAGCCGAGTGGATCGGGGCTTGGGCGCTTACAGAAGCTAATACGGGTTCTGATTCAATGAGAATGAATACTACAGCGGTTCTTGATGGCGACGAGTATATTGTGAACGGCTCTAAAAATTGGATTACGCATGGCAAAAGCGGGGATGTTGCGGTTGTTATGGTTAGGACGGGAGAGAAGAACGCTTCCAATGGAATTTCAGCCTTAGTGATCGAAAAGGGAACTGTCGGTTTTTCTCACGGGAAAAAGGAAAACAAATTAGGCATGCGGGCATCTGAAACCACAGAGCTGGTTTTTGATCAGTGTAGGGTTCCCAAAGAGAACCTCTTGGGAAATGAGGGAGACGGCTTCAAGCAGGCCATGAAAGTTTTAGATGGCGGTCGGATTTCTATCGCAGCACTTGGATTGGGGATCGCAAAAGGCGCGCTACAGGCAGCTTTGGCTTACTCTAAAGAGCGTCATCAATTCGGCAAACCCATATCAAGCTTTCAAGGTATCTCTTTCAAGTTAGCCGACATGGCCACCGAGGTGGAAGCTGCTGAGCTGTTGATAAGAAAGGCAGCCGACCTGAAAAATGCAGGCGAACCAGTGACCAAATATTCGGCGATGGCCAAATATTATGCTTCAGAAGTAGCAGTGCGCTGTGCGACGGAAGCGGTGCAGATTTTTGGGGGCTATGGATATACAAAAGATTATCCCGTTGAAAAGTTTTATCGTGACTCTAAACTTTGTACGATTGGTGAAGGTACCTCCGAAATCCAAAAACTAGTTATTGCCCGCGAAGTATTAAAGGGAACCTAGGGTCCGCTCTTCTCGACGGAAACCCACACATAATAGAAACAAATTCTACGAAGAGGAGTTATTCTAGTAATCTTGTAGTAAAGTCAATGTATGGAATGGATTAGTAATCCGGAAATTTGGATTTCCCTAACAACACTTACCGTATTAGAAATTGTTTTGGGGATCGACAATATTGTTTTTATCTCGATATTAAGCAATAAGCTCCCCGAGAGTCAACAAAAGAAAGCTCGGCAAATAGGTTTGGCGTTGGCCATGATTACCCGTGTTTTACTACTTCTTTCAATTAGCTGGATTATGTCCTTGACAAAACCCGTAGTTAATTTCGCAGAGTGGTTTGGCCAAAACCATGGTTATTGGTTTGAAAAGCTTGATTTTTCTGGACGAGATATCATCCTATTGCTTGGAGGTTTGTTTCTTATTTATAAAAGTACGGTGGAAATCCACGGCCGAATGGAGGGCGAGGAACACGAAGATTTGGTATCGACCAAGAAGGTTACTTTTGCGAGTGTCATCGCTCAGATCTTAGTACTTGATATTGTTTTTTCATTAGATTCAGTAATTACTGCTGTTGGTATGGCTGACGAGGTGGGTGTAATGATCGCAGCTGTTATTATCGCGGTTGGCGTCATGATGGTATCGGCTGAATCAATTAGTGGTTTCGTCAATAAACATCCATCGGTGAAGATGCTCGCGTTAGCGTTTTTATTATTAATCGGTGTGTCGCTCACCGCCGAGGCTTTTGAACAACATATACCAAAGGGATATATTTACTTTGCTATGGCATTCTCAGTTTTAGTAGAGGTGTTAAACTTAAAAGCTAAGAAGACACGTATGATAGCCCCAAAAGGGGCAATGAAGAATATGCCGAAGGCGGGACCCGAGGATAAAGAGGAGTAAAAGCGAGACCGCTTCCGAAGGCAAACACTTTTATTTTATCCTAAATCATCGTACTTTTGTGCGATTTCTTTGAAAAATGACGAAAAAAAATAAAAATAACGCTGTTGAAGCGGACATCGTGTTAATAGGTGCTGGTATCATGAGCGCCACGTTGGGTACATTGTTAAAGCAACTTATGCCAGATGCTACCATACAAATCCTTGAACGTCTAGACGAGGTGGCAGCCGAGAGCTCTGACGCATGGAACAACGCTGGGACCGGTCATTCAGCCCTATGTGAATTAAATTATACTCCCGAGCAACCAGATGGTTCTATCAAGATTGATAAGGCTATCAATATTGCAGAGTCATTTGAAGTTTCAAAACAATTTTGGTCCTCGCTGGTAGAAGAGGGTCTAATCTCCATGCCAGATCAGTTTATTCGATCCATTCCTCATATGAGTTTTGTGATTGGTAAGAAAAATGTTTCCTTTCTTAAGAAGCGGTATGATACGATGCAAGAGAACCATCTTTTTAAAGGAATGGTTTATACCGAGAACAAAGAACAACTAAAAGAATGGATTCCGCTGGTCATGGACGGTCGCGATTCTAATGATCATGTTGCTGCTACCCGTATGGAGATTGGAACCGACGTGAACTTCGGAGCATTGACGCGTGCGATGTTGCAGTACCTTTGGAAACAAAAAGGTGTAGCGTTGAAATTAGCCCATGAGGTGCAAGATATCGAACGTGGAAATAACGGTCGCTGGAACGTTGAGGTGAAGAACCTTACAACGAAAAGGAAGAAAGTTATTTCTGCCAAATTCGTATTTATCGGAGCTGGCGGAGGTTCGTTGCTTCTACTTGAAAAATCTGACATTCCCGAAGCAAAAGGATTTGGTGGCTTCCCTGTAGGTGGCCAGTGGCTTAAGTGCATTAATCCCGAAGTTATCAAACGCCATCATGCTAAGGTATATGGAAAAGCGGCAGTGGGTGCACCCCCAATGTCTGTTCCTCACTTGGATACGCGATTTATTGATGGGAAGCAGGCGTTATTGTTTGGTCCTTATGCTGGTTTTTCTACCAAATTCTTGAAGAATGGATCCTATTTTGATTTGGCAACCTCTATCAAAATTGGTAATATCCGTCCATTATTGGCAGCGGGTTGGGATAATATCCCGTTAACAAAATATTTGATCAGCGAGGTTATGCAATCACCGGAGGATCGGATGAAAGCGCTACGGCAATACATGCCTGAAGCTAAACAGGAAGATTGGGAACTTGAGATTGCCGGTCAGCGTGTACAGGTGATAAAGAAAGATGCAGAGCATGGCGGTAAACTTGAATTTGGTACAGAAGTGGTAACCAGTGCTGACGGATCCCTTTCAGCGTTATTGGGTGCTTCGCCGGGCGCGTCAACCGCAGTATCCATAATGATTGATGTGTTGGCTCGTTGCTTCCCAGAACAAATGAAGGAGGTCTCATGGAAGAAGCGACTCCAGCAATTAATCCCGTCTTACGGATATTCATTGGCTGAAAATGAAGAGTTGACTAAAAAGATGAGGGCAAGAAGTGCTCAGGTCCTGGATCTAAACGTAACAGAGCAAGTAGACGTAAAATAGTTTTTGTAGATCTTAAATCTTTAATTAGATTTGCGATCTCATTTTGGGGGTTTAGCTCAGCTGGCTAGAGCGCTTGCCTGGCAGGCAAGAGGTCACCGGTTCGACTCCGGTAATCTCCACTTCATAACCAAGCACTTACAGGATAAATCCGGTAGGTGCTTTTTTCTTGATAAGGATGTAATATGATCAATGTGATACAAGCAAGTTACTTTGATCTTCGTGCGGATTAAAACTTTTCACTTGTTATTCGGTTTATCTTTTACACAATCAAAAGGATGAATCTATGAAAAATAAACTACAACGGTCGGCCCCAGTAATCGCGCTTCTTCTTGTAAGCATGCTCAGCTCGTGCGACATGATTGTCGGTATTTTTAAAGGAGGGATGTATTTCGGGATTATTCTCGTTGTCGTGGTTATCGCCCTCGTGATTTGGCTACTAAGTCGAATCGGGCGTGGAGGCCGCGATTAATTTGAGGCAACTGAAGTGAGAGAAAGAAGTTAAGAACTAACTTCTTTCTCTACTGCTATATCTTCTTGTATTTTCTCATTTTCTAAATCCATCGCTTTTAATTTTTCATTATAAACCGCGGTGGGACTACCAAAAATATAAAACAATTTTTTGCGAAGACCTTTGGCTTTCTTTACGTCGTTGATCATATCCCCGAATTCGTGAAAGTTCAAGAAAAGAGGATCCATCCTGTCGCCAATTTTAGTTGTTAATCCATAAATAGGACGCTCTTCTTCGGGTTGGTAAGTGCCGAACATCCGATCCCATATGATAAAGGTGGCTGCATAATTTTTATCGAGGTATTTATCTTGGCTGCCGTGATGCACTCGGTGGTTAGATGGCGTCGCAAAAATATATTCAATCCACGGGTGCAATCGCCCGATATACTCTGTATGTACCCAAAATTGGAAAAGTACCGCTACTTGGCTAACCACGAAGAATACAATGGGATGAAAGCCACATAGTGCAGCGGGGAGAAAGAAAATAATTTTGAAATTTTGTATCCAACTTAAACGGAACGAGACCGTCAGGTTATAATTCTCTGCTGAATGGTGCACGCAGTGTGTGGTCCAAAAGAAGCGTTTCTGATGCGAAATACGATGTGCCCAGTAGCTACAGAAATCAAAAATAATATAACATGGCAGAAATGTCCACCAGCTCATCTCCATCCTCCATGGAACGGTGTTATAAACGAAAACGACTCCGTATAATAAAGCTACTTTTAATAGAAAGTTTATCAACACATTTCCAAGACCAACCAAGGTGGATCCAATGCTTTCTTTGGTTTTATAATTTCCGTGTTTATGGTACCAATTGTATCCAATTTCAAGTAGTGTAAAGAACGCCATCGCCGGAATTGCATAGACGATAATTTCAGGGGCATCTTTCGTAATGTTTGTTAGATTTTCATATGGAATTTGGGGTGCTCCGAAGAAAGATTGCAATAAAGTCATGTATATTTTATGTTTTGATTGTCTGCGAGTATACGGTTAATTTAATAATTAACAACCTTAATTCCGTATTGTTGGCAAAAAAAATGCCATTGTTTGTCATTTAAATTTGACAGAGTCGCTAATTATTTTTCGCTATGTTTGTTTCTATAGCATTTAATAGCTTATAAGATATTTTATTTTTTTATGGAACTAAAACACACAGTAACGTCAACTTTGTTGATTTTTTCAATTCTGACCACAGCTGAAACTAGCATTAAGGCACAAACCGGTTCTGATAACCCTTTCTTGGTAAAGTACGACAGTCCTTTTGAAGTACCAACATTTGATCAGATAAAAAACGAACATTTTCTTCCTGCATTTGAGGAAGGGATGAAAGAGCAAGCTGCGAAAATATCAGCTGTCTATCGGCAGCGTTCAACGCCTACCTTTCAGAATACGATTGAAGCGATAGAAAGTAGCGGCGAAATATTGAACAAAGTGAGTACAGTGTTTTTTAATTTAAACTCGGCGAACACGAATGACGAAATAAAAGAGATTGCTAAGACCGTAGCACCGCGCTTATCCCAGCATTCCGATGATATCTACTTGAATAAGCTACTATTTCAGCGAGTTAAGCAAGTATATGATATGCAAGACCAAGCCAATCTTACGAGCGAGCAAGTTCGCTTACTGGAAAAAACATATAAAGCATTTGTACGGAGTGGCGCTAGTTTGGATGAACAGGACCAACAGCGGATGCGCGAAATCAATAGTGAATTATCGCTGGCCACGTTGACCTTCGGTCAGAATCTACTTGCCGAAACGAATGATTTTGAAGTGATCGTAACAGATGAGACGGATCTAGCTGGATTACCAGCTTCATTGAGATCTGCCGCTAAACAGTCGGCAGAAAAAGCCGGCAAGCCTAAGGCATGGCGCTTTACTTTACACAACGCTAGCGTGATGCCCTTTTTGCAATATGCTGATAATCGATCCCTTCGTGAGAGGATGTACAAAGGCTATATCAACCGAGCGAACAATGATAACGAGTATGACAACAAGGCCTTGGCTGCTAAAATAGCAAGTCTACGGGCAGAAAAGGCAAGACTCTTAGGATATGATAGCCATGCCCACTATGTGTTAGAAGAAAGCATGGCGAAGACTCCCGATCGGGTATATGATCTATTGAATCAGCTTTGGGCGGCTGCTTTGCCCGTCGCGAAGTCGGAAGCACAAGAAATGCAAAAGTTAATGGACAGAGAAGGAGAGGGTAAAGAATTGGAAGCTTGGGACTGGTTTTACTATGCCAATAAAGTTAAAATGGAAAAATATAACTTCATGGCGGAAGATGTGAAACCTTATTTTCAGTTGGAGAATGTACGAGAGGGGATCTTCACATTGGTGGACAGGTTGTATGGCCTTTCATTTACTGAAATTCAGGATATTCCCAGCTATCATCAAGATGCCAGCGCTTTCGAAGTTAAAGAAGCGGATGGAACATTGGTTGGGGTTATGTATATGGACTTCTTTTCTCGTGAATCAAAGCGTGGTGGCGCTTGGATGACTTCCTATAGAAAGCAATCGATTGAAAACGGTGAGAGAATTGCTCCGATTGTTTCTATTGTATGTAATTTCCCTGCGCCTGTTGGGAATGAACCTGTATTGCTGACACCGGATGAGGTTACCACCTTCTTTCACGAGTTTGGTCATGCGCTACATGGTTTGCTGTCCAATGTACGATACAAGACCTTATCGGGTACATCGGTGCCTCGTGACTTTGTAGAACTACCGTCTCAAATCATGGAGCACTGGGCTTTTGAACCTGAAATGCTAGCTCTTTATGCTAAACATTATAAGACTGGTGAAACGATTCCAACTGAATTAGTAGAAAAACTAGATAAGGCGTCTAAGTTTAACCAAGGTTTCCAAACTGTAGAATATTTAGCAGCGTCACTGTTGGATATGGCGTATCACACATTGCCAGCAGGCACAAAGGTGGATATTCCTGAATTTGAAAAGAAGATGATGGATAAGATAGGCTTGATTGATGAGATCGCACCGCGGTACAGGAGTACCTACTTTCAGCATATTTTTGCTGGCGGCTACTCGGCTGGATATTATAGTTATATCTGGTCGGAAGTTTTAGACAGTGATGCATTCGCAACCTACAAAGAGAGTGGAAATATTTTTGATAAGGACATTGCTACCAAGTTTAGAAAGGCTGTTCTCGAAACAGGAGGTACTGCAGAGCCTATGGAACTTTATAAGAACTTTAGAGGAAGAGAGCCCGATGTGAAATATTTGTTAAAGAATCGCGGTTTACAATAGTTTTTTGGCAAATAATCTACTATTATATTGACAATATATTTTTTTAATTACTATATTGAGTTCTTGTTTTCGGTAATTTTATCCTGGATGGGAGTTGAGGATATTCGAGAACTAAGAACGAATTTAAAATTTTAACTAACCTTAAATAAGATGACTCAAAAAACAGAGAAGAAATCAGCCTTTAGTTCGTCTCGAAGAGGATTTATTCGAAACAGTGCGCTGGCTGCAGCAAGTTTTATGATTGTGCCGCGTCATGTGTTGGGAGGTAAGGATTTTCTTGCCCCAAGTGATAAGCTACTAATTGCCGGCGTGGGCGCAGGTGGAAAAGGTGCTTCAGATATTGCTAGTTTCCATAAAAGTGGGAAAGCCGAGATCGCCTTTCTTTGTGATGTAGATGATAGACGAGCGGCTGGTACGCGCGAACGATTCCCAAAAGCAAAATATTACAAAGACTGGAGAGAGCTGCTCGATAAGGAGTCCAAGAATTTTGATGCCGTGTCGGTATCTACACCAGATCATAACCATGCGATTACAACACTAGCAGCCATGCAGCTAGGTAAGCATGTCTACGTTCAAAAGCCTTTGACTCATGACTTATATGAATCACGAATGTTGCATGACGCTGCAAAGCGCTACAAAGTAGTAACGCAAATGGGTAATCAAGGAGCGTCAAATGATGGGACTAGGTTAATCAGCGAATGGTATAATGCGGGCGAGATCGGTGACGTTCATACGGTATATTGCTGGACAGACCGTCCGGTATGGCCTCAAGGCATTCCTTGGCCTAAAGGGAAAGCAGATATACCTAAGGAGCTCGACTGGGATCTTTGGTTGGGTACTGCACCTTATACCGATTATATAGACAAATTAGTGCCGTTTAACTGGCGCGGTTGGTGGGAATACGGAACTGGAGCATTGGGGGATATGGGCTGTCACCTTGTGGAGGTGCCTTTCAGAGCTCTAGAATTAGGCGCGCCAAAAGATGTACAATGTAGTGTTGGTAGCGTTTATGTTGATGAGTTCCAACGTGGATATTTCCCAGAAAGCTGTCCGCCTTCGAGTCACGTAACGCTTACATATCCGAAGTCTAAGAAAACAAAAGGAGAGGTTACTTTGCATTGGATGGATGGTGGCATTCAGCCGACCCGTCCTGAAGAACTTGGGCCTGACGAGGTATTTGGTGATGGAGGCAATGGTGTGCTGATGGTTGGAACAAAAGGAAAGATCATGTGTGGTACTTATGGTCTTAATCCTCAATTACTTCCTACTTCTAGAACAGAGCGTGCTAAAAATAAGGTGAAACCAACGTACGAGCGTGTTCCTGGCGGTGCCGAAGGTCACTACGCACAGTGGGTGGAAGCTTGTATTGCCGGGCTAGGCAACAAAGAGTTAAGTGCACCGTTTGAAGTATCCTGCCCGTTAACCGAGAGTTTATTAATGGCAAACTTAGCAATTCGCGGATTTGATATACGTGAAGCAAGAGCGGATGGTAAAGGGTATAACTATCCTGGTCGTTATAAGAAATTGATTTGGGACGACAGTCAAATGCGCATAACCAATTTCGATGCTGTTAACCAATTCGTGAAGAGAGAATATCGTGAAGGCTGGAAGCTAAGTGTATAAAATAAATCATCAAATTATATCATAAGAAACAGATAAAATGAAACTTAAAATATTATCAATAGTATCAATGATCGCTTTAGTGTCCTGTAGCTCGACGAATAAAATATCAGGTGACGATGGCTGGGTGGATCTTTTTGATGGAGAGACAACCAATGGTTGGCATACCTACGGTAAAGAAGAAGCTGGTGCGGCTTGGGAGGTAGTAGATGGTGCTTTGTTTTTGAATGTAGAAGGTAAAAGTAAAGAAGATCGCGGTGACCTCGTTACGGATAAGGAGTACGAGAACTATCATCTGAAATTGGAATGGAAGATATCAGAAGGTGGCAATAGCGGTATTATCTTTAATGTGCATGAGGACAAAGATAAATATGGTGCTACCTACAGCACAGGGCCTGAAATGCAAGTTCTAGACAATGATAAACATCCTGATGGTCAGATTCATAAACACCGTACAGGTGATCTTTATGATCTGATTGCTTCAAGTTCAGAGCCAATGAAGCCGGTCGGTGAATGGAATCAAGCTGAAATCATTAGCAATAACGGCGATTTAGAATTTATCTTAAATGGTGTGTCCATTGTTAAAACAACGATGTTTGACGACAACTGGAAAGAGCTGATTGCCGGCAGTAAGTTTGCTGACTGGGAGGGTTTTGGTACCTTCCGAAAGGGAAAAATTGCTTTACAAGATCACAATGATCCTGTTTGGTTTAGAAACATTAAGATTAAGGAGCTGTAAACAGCTAAAGGTAACCAAAAAGAAAGCCCCGATTCTCTTGCGAGAGCCGGGGCTTTTCTATTATTAACCTTAAACTATTAACCACATTTAGACGATCCACAATCCTTACAGGTTAGACAACCTTCTTGGTAGTGTAGATTCGTAGAGTTGCAATTTTGGCATTTCTGCTTGGTGGCTTCCGTGCCGTCAGGAACGTAGTGTTTTAACGCTCTGGCAACACCATTTTTCCATGTATTGATCGCCTCGTCCAATTGTAGACTGCTGATCAAATCAACCACCTTTTCGATTGGCATACCATGTCGCAGCGTACTTGAAATTAATTTTGCATAATTCCAATATTCAGGATTAAACTTATGAGACAAGCCTTCAATCGTAGTCTTATAGCCTCGTTTGTTCTCATACTGGAAATCATAGCGAGATACACCTTCGGCATTCCGGCTTTTAATGATCAACCCTTTATTTAACCATCGCGGAAGAGTAATCCCGTCCTCATCGTCGGCTAGACCTGTAAAAATCTCGTATGGACGATCATCAATTAAACCGATGAAAGCAATCCACTTTTCTTTGTTATTTTGAAAACGAACGATATCAGCGTCCAATACTTCCGGCCGTGTTGTTGGGAATATAGATCCTCCCGGTGCTACAGTTTCCTCCTTTTTCTTTTCCTCGTTAGAGATTAAAACGCCAGCACGTGAACCATCGCGGTACACAGTGACACCTTTACAGCCTGCTTTCCACGCTTCCATATAAAGTTCACCCACCAACTCTTCCGAAACGTTGTTCGGCATATTGATAGTCACACTAATGGAGTGATCCACCCACTTTTGGATGGCTCCCTGCATCTGCACCTTCTTAAGATAGTCAACATCGTTGGACGTTGCTTTATAATAAGGTGAAAGTTCGATAAGCTTATCCAGTTCTTCTTGCGAATAATTCTTGCTTGTGTCATGACCGTTAATCTCCATCCATTCTTTAAATCGGTGGTGGAACACAACATATTCTTCCCATGAATCGCCTACTTCGTCAACAAAGTCGACACGCACATCTTTATCATTCGGGTTTACCTTTCTTCTTCTTTTGTATACCGGCAAAAATACTGGCTCAATACCTGATGATGTTTGCGACATTAAGCTCGTCGTACCCGTAGGAGCAATCGTAAGTAGTGCTATGTTTCTACGACCATGTTCTGTCATTTGATAGTAGAGTTCTGGGTCAGCTTCCTTTATGCGTTGCATAAACGGATTGTCTTTTTCCCTTTCAGCATCATAGATAGCAAATGCTCCACGTTCTTTGGCGGTAAATACCGAACCGCGATATGCTTCTAAGGCGAGTGTTTTATGAATCTGTACCGAGAAATCAACACCCTCGTCACTTCCGTAACGAAGACCCAATGCAGCTAGCATATCACCCTCGGCTGTAATTCCGATACCCGTTCTTCGGCCTTCTTCTGCTTTTTTACGGATAGCAAGCCACAGGTTATGCTCGATTCCTTTAATGGACATATCTTCTGGGTCAGCTTCAATTTTTTTCAGGATCGCATCAATCTTTTCAAGTTCAAGGTCAATGATGTCGTCCATAATTCTTTGTGCAAATTGCACATGCTTTTTGAATAAGTCCCAATTAAACGAGGCTTCCTTTGTAAATGGTTTCTCTACATAAGAGAATAAGTTTATTGCTAAAAGTCGGCACGAGTCGTATGGACATAAAGGAATTTCACCACAGGGGTTAGTTGAAATGGTTCTATACCCTAAATCGGCATAGCAGTCTGGTAAAGATTCACCGATAATAGTATCCCAAAAAAGAATACCCGGTTCAGCTGATTTCCACGCATTATGGACAATCTTCTTCCATATTGCTTGGGCATCCGCTTCTTTTCTTACCACAGGGTCTTTGCTGTCGATCGGATATTGCTGTACATAGGGTGTATTGTTTTCGACGGCTTTCATAAAAGCATCATCGATTCTCACGGATACATTTGCTCCTGTTACTTTGCCTTGAGTCATTTTTGCATCAATGAAGCTTTCCGCATCTGGGTGTTTGATCGCTACGGATAGCATCAAGGCACCACGGCGACCATCTTGGGCAACCTCGCGCGTCGAATTTGAGTAGCGTTCCATAAACGGAACTAACCCTGTTGAAGTCAAGGCCGAGTTTTTAACAGGGGAGCTTTTCGGACGGATATGAGAAAGGTCATGACCGACACCACCCCGTCTCTTCATTAACTGAACCTGTTCCTGATCGGTTTTCATGATGCCACCATAGGAATCAGAGGGTCCGTCAGAACCTATTACAAAGCAGTTTGAGAGAGACGCAATCTGGAAAGGGTTGCCAATGCCTGTCATGGGGCTTCCTTGCGGAATAATGTATTTGAAGCCTTTGATTAGGTCAAATACCTCATCTTCACTCATCGGATTAGGATAGGTGTTCTCTATTCTAGCGATCTCTTTTGCAATCCTCCGATGCATGTCATCGGGCGTCCTTTCAAATAGGGTTCCGAAGGAATCTTTCAGGGCATACTTGTTCACCCAAACACGAGCGGCTAGCTCATCGCCGTTGAAATATTTCAGAGAAGCTTCATAAGCTTCATCTAATGAATAGGTCTTCGGCTTTTTTGTAGGTTTAGTTAATTCCATATCCATTTTTTACGTTATATATACCAAATAATTTGAATTAATTTTCAGGACCTTTCAGCTTTAATGCCTTATTGCTGAAAGTGTATACAAATATACTTTTTTAAAAACTTAGAATCATCAGTAAAGTTAAAAGTTTACAAACATATGTACTTAATATGTTGTAGGTCAGCAAAATAGAGTGTGGATATTTTTTTAAAGTTGTTTTTTTATGACAACTTGCTGTAACATGGGGTTAAGAAAATACTACTCTTCGGATGCCTTGAATTGACCATACAAGGTAGTAATAAATTGTTCATCATTACCAGAAAGTTGAAAAGAATATGCATAAAAATTCTGAAAGCCGTAATTGTCAGTATCTTGATAATTCTGTAGCGCAATCCTGTTCAAGTTATTTCTTATTGTTCGATCTGCATTTTTCTGATGTACAAAAAGTGAGTAGTTGGCGGTCGTTGACTGTAACTTTTCGTACTCGCTAAATTCTTCGTCTTCGACTAACAAATTTCCGGCTTCAATATCATCTAGATAACTATTGATATTGCTTGCGCTGTTAGCCAAAATCATATAGCCATGCGTATAGGTAAAGTAAGGTCGCTTGAAATTTTTGAAAGGGTCGCCGAGCGAGTAATAGAGCAAGTTCGAGTTGTCGAACCGCCAAACCGTGCTATCTGCATTGGGTGTACTTATTTTTTCTGTTATTTGTGCGTATTCCAATGAATCGCGAATCGCGATAACACCGATTTCTTCTCCGGATCGTAAAGTCAATTTTGCAAATTCATTTCCCCATATTCGTAGTAATTCATCATCAATCACTACATTTTCTTGTGACTTGATATATCTGAATTGTTCACGAAGCTGATCGATCTCTCCTCGATGCTCTAATAACGTGCTAATCCCATCGTGAAATTGCTCATAGTCCGATACCCCAAAAATCTCGACTAAAGCCGTGTGGTCAGGGATCCAATTCTTTAGTTGATAGGATACCGGTTCCTGACTCATGAATAAACTTAAATAAGAAGAGTCGGTCGGTACGATCGACATGGTGCCGCTGAGCATAAGCACGTCAGACTTATAGTTTAGATCAAATGTAGAAATGCCACTTAAGTTTTCAAATAATGCTAAAGGGCTGGTTGTTTTTGATGCAAGCAGGGATAGTAAATCGGGTAATTGTGTGTGATTTACGTACATCTGAAGCGGCGTATTGTCAGAATAGTTGGATTTGAATTTTTCTATAAATAATTCAGACAGATGATCTGCTGACTTGCTGATGGCACGTTTTAGAAGTGATTCGGAAAAACTCAGAACCATCCGTTCTGCTGATATCGAAGTGTACAACGCCCTGTCGATTTCGGGTATTTCTAGTTCTAAATAACTCGTGTCGCCTTCACCCACGTTTGTTATGTTCAGGCTAGAATCCAAGCTGGTTTGTATTGCGGTAAAATCGACTTGATCTCTTAAGGGAATACTCAGCAGCCACTGAATGGTTTCCTCTTCAGGATGGAAAGAAAAGTATAATGGCTGGTTGTCGGCTGCCTCTTTCAGTGACGGGTTTTGTAATGTAAACTTCTGCAGTGCTTTTAAATCACTAATTTCCTCATCGCCCATAATCAAGCGAAAGCCATCGTACTCCTTAAATAGATCGTAAAATGTTGAGTCGTTATTGATGGATACAAGTAAAGCAGCATTTGCCGGAATTGATGAGATCGAACGGCTGTTGATATTCTGTGTTTTGCTTAATTGAGAAAAATAAAGGACAGACACAGCTATCATGACAAGAAACAGAAATACAGTTAAAATGATTGTTCTTTTCATCAGTGCTTTTTGTAATTCAAGAGTGGATGCTCACTAATATTGCTTCAGTGACAGCTATACAAAGTTAAAAATTTAAGAATGAGAGAACGAAAATCTAAAAGGTTTATTAAATTTAACCTAAATTAGGAGCATGAACAAACGAATTATACTTACGGGTGCACTTTTTGGATTAATTGCTGTAATCTTAGGTGCATTTGGCGCTCATGGACTGGAAAATAAAGTGAGTGAAGGCAGTTTGGACAATTGGAAGACTGCCGTTAGTTATCAGTTCTATCATACATTCGCTATCTTGTACCTCGCTACCTTTTCGAGAGCAAAAAACGGACTCATTAACTTCTCGTACTGGACATTTACTGTTGGTATCCTTTTGTTTTCAGGCTCGCTTTATTTGTTGTCTACACGAGAGATTACGGGTTTAACAGCATCATTTCTTGGTCCAATCACGCCGATTGGTGGCTTATTGTTTATATTGGGTTGGATAAGCTTGTTTGTTGCAACAATAAGACATAAGTAATTGAAAACTTATTTCGTAGATGTCATACTTCCATTAGCTATTGCCGGTACCTACACATATAGAGTTCCGGGTGAGATGAATGAAGTGCTCGCTGTAGGGAAGCGTGTAGTGGTGCAGTTCGGCAAAACACGAGTTTATTCTGCTGTCATTTCCAAAATTCATCAGACACCGCCGGATCGTTATCAAGCTAAATATCTTTTGGATATCTTGGATGAGCATCCGGTTGTTACCTCTGAACAACTGTCTTTATGGGATTGGATAGCGTCTTATTATCTCTGTCAACTAGGAGAGGTGATGCAGGCGGCTCTGCCATCGGTTCTCAAGTTGGCCAGTGAAACTAAGATCATAGCTGAAGAAGGTGAAGGTAAAGATCGGTCGCAATTGGATGATCGGGAGTTTCTTGTTATGGAGGCACTCGACCTGGTTCCCGAATTACGTGTAAACGACATCATTAAGATATTAGGCCAAAAGACTATTTTGCCAGTATTGAAAACACTTTTGGACAAGGGGTTTATTCGGATATCAGAAGAGGTTGTAGAGCGTTATAAACCCAAAAAGAAAACCTTTGTTATCCTAAATCCGATTTTTGATGAACCAGCGGCAAAGAAAGAACTTTTAGATAGTTTGGAGCGTGCATATAAGCAATCGGATGCCGTTCTAAGTTATCTACAAATGGCTCGGACGCAAGAGAAAATATCGAAAGCTGAACTATTGGAGCAGTCGGCTTGCGGATCGTCAGCATTCGCTGCTCTTGTCAAAAAGGAAGTATTTATACTAGAAGAAAAAGTCGTGAGCCGACTTGCCTCTCCAACCGAGACCTTTCTCGTTGATGTAACTTTAAGCGGTATTCAACAAAACGCATGTGATGATATCAAAGTGGGTTTCAAGAAGAAGGGCATCAGTCTATTGCACGGTGTTACTGCCTCAGGTAAGACAGAGATCTATATTAAGTTAATCCAAGAGGCACTTGATCGTGGGGAGACGGCTTTATATTTATTGCCAGAAATAGCCCTCACAACGCAAATTGTTGAGCGACTTCGTCTGCATTTTGGTTCGGCTATCGGAGCTTATCATTCACGATTAAATGAAAATGAACGTGCAGAAATTTGGAAAAAGGTTTTGCATGGTGAAATAAAAGTCGTCCTCGGCGCACGCTCATCGGTGTTTTTGCCCTTCCGGAACCTAGGTTTGGTGGTGGTGGACGAGGAGCATGAAGTGTCGTATAAGCAGTTTGATCCTTCGCCACGATATCAGGCACGAGATACGGCTATCTATCTGGGAGCTTTGCATCGGTCTAATGTTCTATTAGGATCGGCAACTCCGTCCTTAGAAAGTTACTACAATGCCAAGGCGGGAAAATATGCGTTGATTAAATTAGATCAGCGTTACGGAAACGCTAATTTGCCAGATATTGAGATTGTGAACCTTAAAGCCGCTCAGGCGTCTTCGAGTGTGAGCCCTTATTTCACGTCTACGTTAATCAAGGGGATTGAACAAGCATTGAAGAAAAAGGAACAGGTTATCTTGTTTCAAAACCGTCGTGGGCATACGCCGATGTTGCTTTGTGCTACCTGCGGTTACTCTCCTAGGTGTATTCATTGTGATGTAAGTCTTACCTATCATAAAAGCAGTGGCCGGCTTCACTGTCATTATTGCGGATTTAAAGAGAGTTTGATCGAGGTATGTCCAGCTTGTGGGTCCACGCATATAGAGAGCAAAGGGTTTGGTACGCAGCGAATTGAAGAAGAATTGTCGATGTTATTGCCCGAGGCGCGGATTGGTCGCTTAGATTTAGATTCTACCCGGACTAAGAACAGTTTTGAAAAGATCTTGGATGATTTTGATGAGCAACGATTTGATGTGCTTATAGGTACACAAATGGTGACTAAAGGTCTCGACTTTGGCAAGGTCAGTTTGATCGGCATTGTCAATGCGGATAGCTTAATTAACTATCCTGATTTTCGTGCCTTCGAAAGAAGCTTTTCGATGTTAGCTCAAGTAGGAGGTAGAGCCGGACGACGGGATGTGCAAGGAAAAGTAATTATTCAAGCATATGCGACTACACACCGAATTTTAGAACAGGTTGTCAGCCATGACTACGAAGCAATGTTTCAGACAGAAATTGTAGAACGAAAGAAGTTCTTGTATCCTCCATTCTTTCGGTTGATACGCATTGATGTTAAGCATAAGGATCCACATTTGGCGGCCGACTGTGCGCAACGTTTTGCGCGCGAATTAAGGGTTCATTTTGGAGAACAGGTATTAGGTCCTGAGCCACCCTTGGTGGGACGAATTAGGAACTACTACATTCAAAGTATTCTGTTGAAATTTAGTCGTGCCAGCGTAAGTATTACAAAGGTCAAAGAAGTCCTGAAGCAGAATATTGTACGCTATCATTTGGATAAATTGAACAAGGGTTCTCGGTTAACAGTCGATGTCGACCCTTATTAGGGCTTTATTATCAATGTAATGCATTTTATTTAATAGATAAGCCTTTTTTTGAGTATTTTTGGAGGTATGGCGTACAAGTTTATTGATAATTACCGTGAAAAGGGAGCTAGGAAGCGGCTCGTTAAACTACTCGAAAAGCGGGGAATTGAAGATAAAAATGTGCTTAAAGCAATTGCAAAAGTTCCTAGGCATTATTTTTTCGATGAGACATTCTGGGGGAAAGCCTATGAGGATATAGCCTTTCCAATAGGGGACGGCCAAACGATATCACAGCCTTATACGGTTGCTTACCAAACGGAGCTTTTGCATATCGAGCAGGGAAACAAGGTTCTGGAAATCGGTACGGGATCGGGCTATCAAACCTGTATTTTGATGGAATTGGGCGCCGAGGTTTACACCATAGAGAGACAGAGAAGCTTATATGAACGGACCATCCAGGTCCTGCCTTATATGGGTTATCGTCCACATTTCTTTTATGGTGACGGCTCAAAAGGTATAGAGGAACATGCGCCGTACGATAGAATACTCGTTACAGCTGGAGCACCCATGGTTCCTGAAATTATGCTAAAGCAGTTGAAAATCGGAGGAATCTTAGTGATCCCCGTAGGGAGTGAGAAAGAACAGAAAATGATGACAATCCTTCGTGTCGCTGAAGACGATTATGAACGAATCGAACTCGATACATTTCGTTTCGTTCCCCTGCTAGGCGATGAAGCTTGGTAGCTCTTTTAGTACTGCTCCTCTTCGCTCGGAAAGCTACTGTTTTTCACATCCATAATATACTGGCGTACCGCATTCGTGATTTCATTATGAAGGTTTAGGTACTGACGTAAAAACTTGGGCTTGAAGTTTTCAGTCAACCCCAACATGTCATTGACAACTAACACTTGACCGTCACAATATGCACCCGCACCTATACCTATCGTTGGTATCCTTGCATGGTTGGTGAGCTCTTGGGCTACTTTTGCAGGAATTTTTTCAAGAACAACAGCGAAACATCCGGCTTCGATCAATGCTGCAAAATTTTGATGAAGGACATGAGCTTCACCATCATTACTGGCGCGCAAACCGAAGTTGCCAAACTGATTGATGGATTGTGGCGTTAGACCTAAATGGCCAACTACCGGAATGCCGGCTTGCGTTATTTTTTCGACTGCGTCTTTAATTTCCACCCCACCTTCAACTTTTATACCTTGCGCACCTGTTTCTTTCATCACACGTATAGCAGATTCTAATGCTTTATTAGGATCCCCCTGATAGGTGCCGAAGGGTAGGTCGACAATCACCATAGCTCGTTTTACGGCCCTAACAACCGCAGAGGCATGGTAAATCATTTGATCGAGCGTAATGGGAAGCGTAGTGTCATAGCCAGCAAAAACATTTGCGGCAGAGTCGCCCACCAAAATCATTTCAATGCCTGCTTGATCTAAGATACGCGCAGTTGAATAGTCATAACCCGTTAGCATGGTTATTTTTTCGCCTGATTGCTTCATCTCTGCGATGACAGCTGTTGTAATGCGTTTCGCTTCGTTGTGTACTGACATATCACAAATGTAAATAAATCATTTCGTTTTTTTACCTTTGCTTGCATGTTAACAATAACGGAAGAGAATTACCTGAAGGCCCTGTTGCATCTTTCATCTAATGACGAGGAGCATACGGGGGTTGGTATTAATCAGCT
Source organism: Albibacterium profundi (assembly GCF_042159835.1). Taxonomy (NCBI): domain Bacteria; kingdom Pseudomonadati; phylum Bacteroidota; class Sphingobacteriia; order Sphingobacteriales; family Sphingobacteriaceae; genus Albibacterium; species Albibacterium profundi. Next base: position 1,829,610 of record NZ_JBBVGT010000002.1, read on the forward strand.
TGCTCATCGCTTGAGTGTTCGCCCTGCTACTGTTAACAATATGGTGAAGAAGTTGAGAGACAAAGACTTGGTAGAATATGAACGCTACGGCAAGATTAATCTTACCCAACAAGGTAAAGATTTAGCTGTTCAGATCATCAGAAAGCACCGTCTCTGGGAAACTTTTCTTTTCACGAAGCTTGATTTTTCATGGGATGAAGTGCACGAGGTTGCTGAGCAGCTTGAGCACATTCAATCAGAAAAGCTAATTGAAAAATTAGACAAGTTTTTAAACTATCCGCGTTTCGATCCTCATGGCGACGAGATTCCATCCAAGAACGGCCTCTATCAGATAAAAGCTAAAAGAACACTGGCCGACTGCCTGCCAGGTACACTATGTGAAGTTATTTCTGTAAAAGATAATGATACGGACTTTTTGCAGCATGTAGACTCTCTTGGCATTGGTATTAATAGCAAAGTCGAAATATTAAGTCGTTTTTCATTTGATGGTACACTTTCACTGAAGGTGAACGATGAGAACGTAAATGTATCAAAGAAAGTAGCGGAAAATATTTACATTAGTTAAATATGAAATTGGCGTCAGAGATTAATATAAAAAATAAAAAGGCAACTTTTGAATATCATATCCTAGATCGTTATATAGCAGGGATATCACTGTTGGGTACCGAGATCAAGTCGATTCGCGCAGGAAAGGTAAATATTAACGATTCATTCTGCTCTTTTTTGCACGATGGCCTCTATATACGGAATATGCATATTTCCGAATATTCGCATGGTTCTTTTTACAATCATGAAGCTAAGCGCGATCGGAAGCTTTTGTTAACCAAAAAGGAATTAAAGAAGCTTCGAGTGAAAGGTGAGGAACGGGGATACACGATTGTACCGCTGCGAATGTTTATAAGCAACCGCGGGTTTGCAAAGGTTGAAATAGCCTTAGCACAGGGTAAGAAAGATTTTGACAAACGTGATACTATCAAAGAGCGGGAGACCAAACGGGAACTCGATCGTGCTATGAAGCGTTAGGGTTCTTGTTGAATTGCAGACCAGATAAGATCTTTTAGTTGTGTGATGTTTTTTTGAGCTACTGAAGAAATAAAGATTGACGGAACATTTTCTGGGAGACTTTCTTTCATCTCATTTTGTAGTTCCTCATCAAGTAAGTCTGACTTCGTTATCGCTAAAATACGTGGTTTATCGATTAATTCCGGATTATATTCAGTTAACTCGTTTAGCAATATTTTGTATTCTTCGGAAATGGTTCGCCCTGTGTCCGCTGGAATGGTAAATAATAGGACCGAGTTCCTTTCAATATGTCGTAAAAACCGATAACCCAAACCCTTTCCTTTGGATGCACCCTCAATAATTCCCGGAATGTCAGCCATGATAAAGGATCTGTTATCACGATAGGAAACAATACCAAGATTCGGTACGAGCGTTGTAAATGGATAGTCGGCTATTTCCGGTTTTGCAGCTGATACAACCGAGAGGAGAGTTGACTTTCCCGCATTCGGAAAGCCCACTAAACCGACATCTGCCAAGATTTTGAGTTCAAGAATCATCCAACGTTCCTGTCCTGCCTCACCCGGTTGTGCAAATCTCGGTGTTTGTCGTACTGAGCTTTTGAAGTGCCAATTGCCCAGGCCTCCTCTGCCACCTGGGGTCAGGATCTTCGTTTCTCCATCATGGGTGATTTCGAAAAGGATCTCGCCGGTTTCTGCGTCTTTAGCTACGGTTCCTAATGGTACCTCAAGAACTTCATCGTCTCCATCTTTGCCCGTACGAAGGGATAATCCTCCTGGCTCGCCGTTTTTCGCAATGATATGTTTTCTGAATTTTAGATGCAAAAGAGTCCACAACTGGGCATTGCCTTTTAGGATAATATGGCCACCGCGACCTCCATCACCCCCGTCCGGTCCGCCTTTCGCAGTTTTTTTATCGCGATGTAAATGGGCAGAACCAGCTCCACCGCGACCTGAACGGCAGCATATTTTTACGTAATCGACGAAGTTGGATCCTTGAGACATAGCACCAAGAAAATTTTAATAGCTGTTATTTTAACTTATCAACCTCTTCGGATATCTTCTGGAAAATATTCTCGATAGAACCAATACCGTTGATAGTCGTTAACTTGCCTTGTTCGTTGTAATAATTCGCAACTGGGGCTGTTTTGGATTTATATTCATTGATCCGTTTGCGAATCACCTCCGGGTTAGCATCGTCCGGTCGCCCAGAATCTTTGCCTCGTAGCAATAAGCGTTTTTCCAACTCCACCTCTTCTACCTCTAGTGCAATCATTCCAGAAATCTGAGAATCTACCGATGTCAATAAGTTGTCTAATGCTTCGGCTTGAGCAACTGTACGGGGAAAGCCGTCAAAGATAAAACCTTTTGCTTCGGGGTTGTCCGACAACTTATTTTTAATCATGCCAATGACTACTTCGTCTGGAACGAGCTTGCCATCATCCATTAGTTTCTTTGCTTCCAATCCTAAAGCTGTACCGTTAGCGATTTCATTGCGTAATAAATCGCCTGTAGACAAATGTACTAATCCGTATTTTTCGATTAGGTTTTGTGATTGGGTCCCTTTGCCGGCACCCGGAGGGCCAAATAAGACTAAGTTTAGCATAGCGGTTAAAAGTTAAAAAGCCTAATCAGTTATTAGATTAGGCTTTTGAAATGTAAATATGTGCACTTGAAGGGAGTATCCGATAAAATCCATGTGTTATCAGCACTATTCAGGCGTTATCAAAAATATCTTAATTAAAAAATTGCCTACTCAATAAATATCACCTATTGTCATGAGTTGTAATAATTCCGCACAAATTCCGCACAATTGATTTATATTTGGTGCCTATGCCAAATCTAAGATATTCGGTACGGTTCAATTTACAGCAGAACAAACTAAAGAACAAGAAAACAAGTTTACGGTGTATTGTACGATTCAATAACGAACGTGTTGTTTTCGGCACAAATATACAAATCGAACCGAGATTTTTTAATACTAAATCTCAATCCGTTCGCAATTCAGCGATATTCAACGGAAAAGAAGTCACCAAGGAAATAAACAAAGTCGCTGATTATGTTGATGGTCTGTTTGAAGGGTATGAAAGTTATCCCGATACAAATGAAGTGGAAAGGCTCTGTAAATCTTTTATTGGCACCAAAGATGATGAACCTAAAGAAGTCCGAGATCCTTCAAAAACCCACTTGGTAGCATTTTTTGAAGATACAGTCAAGAAAATGAAATCGGGGGCAAAGCGGATACCCAAAGGAAAACGACGGGGGCAAAAGTACAAAGATAGCTCGATCAAGAACTATGAAACTGTTTTGGTGCTTTTTAAAAAGTATGCAGCATACTCAAAAGTAGAAGACTTTCCTTTTGAAGACGTTAACGAAAAGTTTTATGATAGTTTTCAGGCTTATTTTTACGATGTACTAAGGTATTCGGCCGGCTATTTTGCCACTGTCATAAAGAACCTTAAAAGCGTGATGGGTGATTCTCTTAAGGGTAAATTGCACACGAACGATACGTTCAAAAGCGATCACTTTGTTAAGCCTGACTATGAATCCGACACGATTTATTTGAACGTTGACCAGTTGGATAAAATAAACAATAGCGATCTTGATTTGCCACATTTAATACACGCACGTGATGTTTTTCTCGTTGGGTGCTGGACCGGTCTTAGATTCTCTGATTTTTCGACTTTGACACTGGAAGATATCGAAGATGGGTTCATACGGATCATGTCCGAAAAGATGGAAGAACGTGTGACGATTCCACTTCACCCAGTACTGAAGGCAGTGATAGAACGAAACGGCGGTGATTTTCCGCCGCCTATAAGCAATCAAAAATTGAACGAAAACATTAAGATTGTAGCACGTTTATCAGGATTGAGCAAGAAACATATTGTTAAGAAGAATAAAGGTGGTGAAGATATATACGAAGAAGTCAATTTTTGCAGCTTGGTAACAACGCACACGGCACGCCGGTCTTTTGCAACCAATATGTTTAAGCTAGGCATACCAACTTTGATCATAATGGCTATTACTGGACATACCACTGAAAAATCGTTTCTGAAATATATCCGTGTCAACAATGAAGAGAAAGCACAGATTATGCGTGAGATGTGGAAGAAGCTTGGTTGGTAGCGGCAAACATCTTTCCTTTACCGGTCAAAAGCCACTTTGCAGAAAACCCATAATCATCAACGAGGTGCTTAAGCCATTCGACCTGGAATATGTCACGGCTATGATCTTTCTGCAACTTGCTCAAGTTGCGTCTATTAATACCGTATTGACGGGTAAACGTTTGAACGCCACGTATTCTTTTCAAGGCAATCAATTCGTTAAGAGCCTGAAAGAACCTTTTAACTATTTCCTGACTTATTTCTGATTGCATTACTTTTTCTGTTTTGGAACTATTTCAAAATTGAAATCAAGTTTATGAAGTTCACCATTGATATTAAATGCAAGAACTAATTTAACCGTATCTGGATTGCCAGTTTCTTCATATCGCTTTTTGACAAACCGCCTTGATATGGTAGGTGAACTGAATTCCATATTGTCTACTGGGAAAATCTTTTTGTCAATAAATGATCTAGAAGGAATCTCCTGATCTGGTATTGGTTCGTCTTTTTTGAAGTTTATTGTATTGTCAAAAATTATCTTTGAAGCCCTGCCATTTAGAACAAATGAACTTTTATCCCAAACTATGGAAATATCATCATTTATATTGTTCTTTATGTTTACATACCAAAAGAATTCCGACGGGCCAAAAGTTACCGTTATTGTGTCGTTACTGAAGATAAAGTTATTATCATTCGATTCCTTCAATGTTACAATGCATCCGTTAATTTCTTTCTGTGCTTTTGTGGTAAGCACTAAAAGTGTAAAAACTGTGAATAATAAGTACTTTTTCATGTTTGTTTTATTTTTAAAGCTCTTTTGATTTATATATAACCTTCATATTAGGCTGTTGCCTTTGGTTTGCTTTTATCTAATAATTCATCTTGAAGACTGATTATCTTTTTCATCAATTGGGCATTTTCATTTTTCAGTTTTTCTAATTCTTCGCTTTCAACCTCTATTTTGCCGAATCCATTTTCCCAAAACATTTTTACATTTTTATCTAAACTTTTTAACTTTTCTATAAATCCTTTGGGGATATCTGTTTTGCCATTCACAATTTGAGAAAAGGAGGCTTTGTTGCTATATCCCAGTAAACCACCTAATTCTTCTTGGTTTTTAGCTACATCTAAACTGGTTAATATGCTTACTGATATTTTAATCTTTTGCAAATCAGTCATTTATGTACTTATTATGAATTTGTTTATATTTTAGTTTGGATATATATCTAAACTTGTTTACATTTGTATTGTTGTTTTGATAACAACAGTGAACAAAAGTACTATAAATATCTAAATAACAACAAAATGGTTGATGAAAAAAAACTTAAAACAGCCTTTAGGTTAGAAAAGGAAGCCAAGGAGTTGGCTATTTACAACGAATATCAGGAATTGATAGGGCAGAAAGACGCAATGCCGGGTGCTGTAACCGACTACTTAATGAAGAAACACAAGATCCATGCTAGAAGCACGATATGGCAGATCAGGAAGCGTGTGGAAGAAAGATTAAGTGAAACCGTGAATCCATAGCTATGAAAAAGAAGAACACTTTAAAGGCTTTTGATTATCAAGACCGATTCAAAAGTTTTCACAATGCTTTCAGGTATATCGATAGCCATACACTTGATGCAACAAGTGATATATCCCCTTTTCAGCGTGAAAAAGAAGAAGCATTGGAAAGGTACGAAGAACTTAAGCGTCTAGCCAAAGCAAAGCCTGAACCTTCTCTAAAAAGAAGGGTAATGGACTTTATCAGGGAGTACAAATCAGCATTCCTGTCCTATGTCCTTCTTGTATCTGTGGTCCTATATGTTGTGGGGCTATTCCTACTGGTGTATTACATATCTAAATAACAAGGAAACTATGTCAAATCCATTTGAAGCAATTGATGAAAGGCTTACCAAGATCGAAGAATTATTACAAGCCAGTATAATGAAAGATAAGTCTGTTTCGATTATAGAAAAAAGGGCTTTGGTTACACGTAAAACCGCTGCAAAGTATTTGTGCGTATCAGAACAAACAATTATCCGCCTAGAACAAAGTGGCTCGATCAATCCCATTCTAGTTGGAGGTTCAATAAGATTTGACCTTGACAACCTTAATGAATTCATAAAGAACAACACTAAATAAAATTCAATCGCAAAATGAAAAAAGACAAATTAACTCTAAAAACCTTGATCATTACCAACTTCAAAGGAATCAAGAACTTCGTCTTAGATGTGCATGAACGCACGGAAATTTATGGTGAAAACGGTACCGGAAAGACCACCCTTGTAGATGCTTACAGATGGCTTCTTACCGGTAAAAACAGCAACGATCAAAACGTATTTGAGATCAAACCCATCAATGCAGATGGAACCCGTACGCAAAAGGTAGAAAACGAAGTTGAAGGGGTTTTTGACTTCAATGGCAAAGAAATAACCCTAAAGCGTATCAACCGTGAAAAGTGGACCACGGCACGTGGTGAAGAAACGCCGGTCTTCAGAGGGAACGAAACCGCTTACTTTTGGAATGACGTGCCTTTGAAAGAATCCGAGTATAAAGCAAAGGTGTCTTCCATGATCCCTGAAGAACGTTTGAAGCTTCTTACGGATACCGTCTATTTCAATTCACTGAAATGGCAAACACGCCGTGAAATTCTAACAGAGATAACGGGTGAAGTTACTGATCAGCATGTTTTGGATCAGATCGCTTCATTGCTTAATAAAGACGAAATCGGAATTCTTACCAGTATCATTAATTCCGGAAAGACCTTTAAAGAGCGCAAGGATGAACTTGCCAGTAAGCGCAAAACCGCCAAAGATGAATTGAAATTGATCCCTTCACGAATCGATGAAGTAAAGCGTGGACTTCCTAAACTGGACAATCTAGCAGAAGCTGAATCTGCTGTAAAGGATATACAGTCAAAAATCGATGATCTTGACAATCAAATATCTGATTCAAATAAAGCTTATGAATCAAGTGAACTGAATATAAGCAATAAAAGAAAAGAGATTTTCCAGTTAAAACAGTATCTATCTGATATCGAAAACGGCATCCGTTCAAAAATGCTTAACAGGAATAGTGTCGGAAAAGAGAAAATTGAAGCCCTAAAGCAAGAAATAAGCAAGATTAAAACAAAGAGCACCGAACTTGAAAACGCTATAAGGGTACGACAAAACCTGAAAGAAAATGCCATCAAGCGTATATCCGAACTGGAAACGCTTATTTCTTCACGTTCAGAAAAAGTAGAATCGCTTAAAAACAGATGGATTAGCGAAAACGGAAAGCAGCTTACATTTGAAGAAGGTGCGTTTGATTGCCCTTGTTGTTCCCGTCCATTGGATCCGGGAAACATTGAAGCCAAAAAGCAGGAAATGATCGAATCTTTTGCGAAATCCAAAAAAGAGCAATTGGACATCATCACGAAGGAAGCAACTGCTGAAAAGAATCAGGTTGCTAGGGATAAATCAGAAATAGATGCACTCAATGCCGTAAAGGACGAAAAGAACAAAGAAATTTCTGATCTGAACATCGAGCTGTCGGGCGTGATGGACAATCTTGTGATCAAGGGTGAAGAATTGTCGGCACTCGAAAAAGAAGAATCGGACAAAGTTATTCCTGATCCTGAAAAAGAAGTCATAAAGGCTTTAGCTGCAAACAATGATTATATCGAAGCATCGAAAAAAATCGAAGCCCTTTCTTCTGAAGTATCCGAATTTAAACCTATTGACCATTCTGAAACGATACAGAAAAAAAGGGAATTGAAAATTAAGCTTGATTCCTATAACGATGTAATCAATCAAAAGAAGCAAGTTGAAGCCGGCAACAAACGTATAACCGAACTGGAAGATCAGCAAAGCCATCTAGCGCAAACTATTGCGGCTTATGAGCATGAAGAATTCATTATCCAAAAGTTCATTTCAAGGAAATCAGCGATCACTGAAGAAAGGGTAAACGGGTTATTCTCCTTTGTCACTTTCCGGATGTTCGATAAAACCATCGACGGCAATGAATTCGATGTTTGTGATACCCTTATCAACGGCGTTCCTTACAACGATGCAAATACGGCTTCAAAGATAAATGCAGGGTTGGATATCATCAACGTGCTTTCCAGTCATTACGGCTTTACAGCCCCCGTGTGGATAGATAACCGTGAAAGTGTAACCGAGATCATTTCCACACGCCAACAAGTGATAAGCCTTATCGTGTCTCCTGAACATTCGCAATTAACAATCAAACAATAATTAAGTAAAAACAAAAATGAAAGAAATCGCAAAATTTAACGGCAATTCCGTTCAGCATTTCAACTTCTTCGATTCCGACCAGTTTGCTACAATGCAAAGGGTATCCAAGATGTTTTCAATGTCGGAGCTTGTGCCTGACATGTACAAAGCTTCAGACAAAGTAACGCCTGAAAAGGCGATGGCGAATTGTATGATCGCCTTATCGTTGGCACAACGCATGGGCGCTGATCCACTCATGGTGATGCAGAATCTTATTATCATCTACGGCCGCCCTTCGTGGTCATCAAAATTTCTTATATCGACCGTAAACACGTGTGGTCGATTTGAAACCCTTAAATATGAGTTTAAGGACCTTGGTAAGATTGGAAAGATCGAGATAACCGAATACGAGTGGAACCCTGCAACTCGTAAAAAAGAAGCCAAAACAGTTGTTTTCGATGGCAGTAAGATGGATAACATTCAGTGTGTCGCTTATACCAAAGAAAAAGGTTCTGATGAAAGGCTCGAATCTTCTGAAGTAACCATCAAGATGGCTATCGAAGAAGGATGGTACACGAAGAATGGATCGAAATGGAAAACCATGCCTAAAAAGATGCTCATCTATCGGGCCGCTTCATTCTGGACAAACGAGTACGCCCCTGAAATATCGATGGGTATGAAAACTGAAGAAGAAGCATGGGATATTGAAGACGTGGCGTATGAAGATATTTCCGATAAGGTAGACAATGACATCAATAAGAATGCGAACAAACAGCCTATGTCTTTTGATGATGCACCGGAAAACGATCAGAAACAGGAAAATCCTGAAGAAAAGCAGCCTGAAAAGCCGCTAACACATGGAGAGCAAAAAATGCCTGACATCTTTAATTCATAGACATGCAGTTGAAAGTGTTATCTACTGGATCAAAAGGGAACTGCTATCTACTGGAAAATGAACACGAATCCCTGATCATCGAATTAGGGATTCGGTTCAGCAGGATCAAGCAAGGTATTGGCTTTAATATAAACAAGGTTGTGGGTGCTTTGTGTACGCATGAACATAAAGATCATTCATTCGCTATTTCTGATGCTCTGAATGCCGGCATTACCGTTGTTGCTAGCAAAGGAACTGCAAAAGCTTGTAAAGTTGATCATCATCGGTTAAGCCATATCGCACACGGTCAAAAAACGAAGCTTGGAAACTTTGAGGTCATGGCTTTCACCGTTCTTCACGATTGTGCCGAACCTATCAATTTCCTGATCAGGCACCCCGAAACGGGTTTGATAGCTTTTATAACCGATACCTACTACGTTCCTAATACGTTCCCAGGTCTGAATAACATTATCATCGAAGCAAACTATTGTCAAAAGATAATCAACAAAAAGCTTGCAACAGGAATGAAGTTTCTTCGTGATCGAGTTATACAATCACACATGAGTATCGAAACATGTAAAAACTTCCTTCTTGCAAACGATTTGAGTGCCGTAAACAACATTGTACTTATTCACCTATCGGATAGCAACAGTAATGCTTTCGAGTTCCAAAAAACAATTGAGAACGCAACTCAAAAAGCTGTTACCGTTGCTGATGATGGATTATTACTTGAATTCAATAAATACCCTTTTTGATATGCTGAAAGTAGTGAAGGATCTGAACAAACTTATAAAAGCTGAAGACCGTCCTTTTGCAGTAATCATAGCAAAGTTGAGCATAAAGCACATATCCGATACGTTCATGAACGATTATTTCATTATCCGGAAAAATAAGAATTGGATCAATGATAAAGATTATGAAGTAATGAACATGGATTCAGTTTCAATAAGGTTCTTCAGGCGAAATATGCACTTGTTTACGCTTGCTTTGGATAATCATGAAGGCAAAGTGTACGAACTTAAAAATAACCCTTTTAAATCACTTAAAACCATTGAAAATGGAAAATCAAAATTTAGCAGATCATCTGCCATTGAACCAAAGAGCGGGATTCTTGGAAGATAACGCCGATGCCGTTGAAAAAATGTCCTACCTGAAGAAATTCAGTTCTGAAGAAATCATGGAAATGAAGAACCGTCTTTCTGATGTGAGTATCGACCTAAATGACATTGAAGAAGAAAAGAAGGCGCAAACAGCACTTTATAAGGCAAAAGCAAAGCCTTATGTAGAAGAAAAAAAGCAGCTTCTGGACCACATCAAAAACAAGTCGATCCTTGTGAACGAAGAATGCTACAAGTTCATTGACCATGAAGCCGGCAAAGTCCGTTTCTACAACGCTATCGGTGACTTGGTAGAAGAACGTCAGATCATGCCATCGGAGCGGCAAACTACGATCTATTCCATTAAGAATGGAACGAACGACAACTAATAGATCATTAATCCTTTAAATTTTATAAAAATGTCAAATCAAAAAATCGATGTAACCGTTAACGGTACTGAACTGACTATTCGTGAAGGCAAAGCACCTGAAATCCACGAACCGAAAAACCTAATCGTCAACGGTGTTCTTGACAGTCCGTTACGGTATCTACATAAGAGATTGAAAGCCTTTCCGGAAACGGAATGCCATATCATTGTTGACAGGGAAAAACTGTCTATCAAACTTGTTTGTAATGAACGGTTCCATGTAGATACCGTGATCACTGGAAGCCTTCAGCTTCACCCTGACTTCACCAAATTGGGTATCAATAATGGTGAGTACCTGACCGCCTTTGAACTTGCTGATAAGTTCAAAATGAATCGTTCTCTATTCGAGACACAAAATGCAGCGATGGAAATCGTTAGCAAACTGAAGAATTTCAAGGCTAAAGTAGCTAAGGAAATTGAGAAAACCACCAACGACAGAGGTAGTCAAAGGCTGCTTCAGGATCAAGTTGTTAACTCTAATCTTCCTGAAAATTTCAATCTTAACGTTCCACTTTTCAAAGGGATGGGTAAGGAAATCATTGAAGTGGAAGTGAACGTTAATCCGAACGATCTTTCATGCACGTTGATATCTCCGGCTGCAAACGATCTGATCCAGTATCATCGTGATTTGGCTATCGATTCTCAATTAGACCAGATAGTCGAGTTAGCACCTGGCATCGTAATATTCGAAGTTTAATTATTGACCTTTTAAAAACTATAGAAATGAGTGAAACTCTGGAAATAACCAAAGAAAACGTCTTACAGGCGTACAAAAATGCCAACAATAAAGGCAAAGGATTGCTTACTGATCTATTTGGAAAGAAAGTATTTCAAGGGAGCATAAAAGACCGTGTGAAATCATACGAAGATGCTTGTGAAGAATTAGGCTTAGATCCTGAAGATCAACTTCCTTTCATGTCTGAAGAAGACGGGAATGATGATGAATTTCAGTTGAGTATAAACGCTTATACAAAGCTTTGTATCATCGCTAAGGCTCTTAATGAAGGTTGGATACCTGACTTTAAAGACACAAACGAATATAAGTGGTTCCCGTGGTTTAGGGTTACCTCTGCGGGCTTCGGCTTCTCGTCTACGCTTTATTCGGCGTCGAATGCGTATGCGAATTTCGGCTCGCGGCTTTGCGTAAAATCGGATTCGTTGGCAGAATATTTCGGGACCCACTTTGTTGACATTTGGGAGGTTTATTTGATGAATAACGTTGTGTAGGATTGGCTAGAAAAGCCCTTGAAAAAGGGCTTTTTATTACTAAAAAAAACGGAAATGATCACGTATCAAAAAGCTCCCAACTCTATTCATTATACCGATAATGTTATTTTTTGTTCTGTTACGAAAAAGCAAATTTTCAAGTGTATATCGGTTTTGAAGGATGAAAACGAGGTTATTTATTCATACGATTATTTTGTAGAAAATATACCATCTATCATAGGAGGTGATATGTGTATTGATATAAAAATGATCATTTCGGAAGCCTTACCGTTAAGTAAAACAGCCAAAAAAGAACGTCAAAAAATGACAAATAAGCTTCGATACGAGGTATTGAAACGGGATAGGTTCAGGTGTAAGTATTGCGGTGCTACATCTGATTATATACAGTTGCACGTAGATCATATTAAGCCAGTTTCAAAGGGCGGTGAAAGTGTAGAAAGCAACCTTCAGACGCTTTGTTCGACATGTAATAACGGTAAGTCAGATGCATATTAAAGGAATTGAAATGGATAAAGGTTGGATAAGCATTCACAGGAAAGTCGTAGATAGTCCGTACTATTTTTCAGAACCTTTTACCAAAATGCAAGCATGGTTTGACATGCTTATTATCGCAAATCATAAAGCCGGATTCTTCTTTAAAAGAGGGATAAAAGTGGATGTGAAAAGAGGTCAAATAGGGTATGATTTAGAGAGTTTGGCGAAACGTTGGATGTGGTCTAGGGGAAAAGTAGAACGTTTCTTAAATGCACTTGAAAACGACAATCAGATAGTAAGGCAAAAAACAAATGTAACTACCTTAATATCAATAACAAACTATGACGAATATCAAAACAACGATAAAGCAAATAGTAACCCAAACGATAATGCAAACGGACACCAAACAGTAAAGCAAACAGTAAAGCAAACGGACACTAACAATAATGTTAATAAGTATAATAAGAATAATAAAGAAAATAATATAAAAGAAACTCGCAAGCAAAAGCTTGCTCAAACAGGCTTTGAAATTTCTTTGAATAATTTTTTAGAGATGAGAAAAAAAATTAGAAAGCCGGCAACTGACAGGGCTGTCGAAATGATAAAAAACGAACTCGAAAAATTATCAGGCGGTAATGAAGAATTAAAAATTCAAATTCTCGATCAAAGCACGATGAACAGTTGGCAGGGTGTTTTTCCGTTAAAAGAAGATTTTTCAAAAAAAGAAAAAGATTCCGGTCAAAAAGAAAAAGAATCAAAATTTAGCAATAACGTGGAAGTGGCAAAAAAATCATTTGGATTATCATGAAGATTGAAAAATACGAACAACCAAAAAGTACATCGTTGGAAATCGCTGAAGCTGTCAAATCTAATCCTGTTGTCAAGGTTCATGAAGACGATTTGAGAAAAGTACTGGGATTGGCAATAGTGAAAGCTTATCAGGATCTAGGGCAATCCATGAACGATGAAGATTCGGCTTATTTGTCGAATGTATTGCCTTTTGAAGTGAAAAAGCAAGTTCCGTCGATTCGCATACAGGAAATACCCATTGCTATCAATCGGGGTGTCTATGGTGAATATGGAAAATATTACGGCTTGAACGCTACGACGTTTATTTCATTCCTGAAAGCCTATATCGAGACTGAAGACCGAAAGAAAGCCATATTGGACTATCACCGGTCATTGGAGCCGGCTAAAAAAGAGCCGACTGAAGAAGAAGTCCAGGAAGGGATCAAAAAAGCAATTATCAACGCATATAACATATTTCTAGAAAAAGGATTTTATGAAGATTATGGGAATTTCATCTACGACAAGATGGATGAAAAGAATATGATCAATTTAAACACCGCTAGGAAGAACGAAATATATATTCAGGCTCAACAGTCCATCCTTACTAAGAAAAGCCCGCAGAACGCCGGAAACCGATCAGAATTCAAAGAATTTACATCAATAGTTGATTCTATTTCCGATCCAAGCAGTGTAATGGGTAAGGAAATGATCAAAAAAGAAGCGAAAAAAATCGCTTTACATGTTGTCTTCAGCGACTTTAAGGAAGTTGAAGCGGACATAAACGAATTAGTAAACCAAAAACAAGAATTTTAAAATGAAAGAATTATTAATTTTCAAAGACCTTTTCGGTCAGGGTTCCACAAAGTTTATCGGAGATAGTATGATAGAATTTAGGATAAAAGGCGATTTGGATGTCGCTTTGAGCTATGCACGGCGTATCATTTCCAAACATGGATTGAATCTAACAGCCCGTACCACTGGCACAACGTCAAGTTATGGGGCTTTTGAAGTCATAATCAATAGTTAACAACACCCTATTTTCAGTAAATCGCATGCAATTTATGTGTTTACATCGTAAACATTTAACTCTAAAAAACGAAAATGATTAACTTATTTATCGCAAATACCAAAAAAGACCTGCAACCGATCAAGGTTAAACATCCTGAAGCCATCAGGTTCATATATATCGATCTTTTTTGCGGTGCCGGCGGCACTACAACAGGGATCATGAAAGCAAAAGTTAACGGCAAACAAGTTGCTATCGTTGCTGCTTGCGTGAACCATGACCACAATGCCATTAAATCACATTGGCTTAACCATCCTGAAGTTGTTCACTTTGAAGAAGATATCCGGGAATTGAAGTTGACGCCGTTGGTAGATCTGATCGAAAAATACCGTGAAATGTACCCATGGGCCAAGATTGTTCTTTGGGCTTCATTAGAATGTACAAATTTCTCAAAAGCAAAGGGGGGACAACCCCGTGATGCTGATTCAAGAACCTTAGCTGAACATTTGTATCGTTATGTTTCCGCTCTAAACCCTGACTACATACAGATTGAAAATGTAGTAGAATTCATGAGTTGGGGGCCACTAGACGCAAACGGAAAGCCGGTTAGCAGAAAGAACGGATCGGAATGGCTTAGATGGCGTGAACACATCAACTCTTTCGGATATTACGATGAATGGCGTGAAATGAATTCTGCTGACTTTGGTTCATATACATCTCGTAACCGTCTTTTTGGATGCTTTGCAAAGGATGGATCAGTTCAGGGAGATCAGCGATTGCCTATTGTTTGGCCCGAGCCAACGCATTCCAATAATCCGGAAAGATCGGATCTTTTCGGTAACGGTCTGAAGAAATGGAAAGCTGTCAAGGAAGTTCTTGACTTTGACGATGAAGGTATATCGATTTTTAAGAGAAAAAAGCCGTTAAGCCCTAAAACCCTAGAACGCATCTATGCAGGTCTTGTAAAGTACGTGGCCGGCGGCAAAGAAGCTTTCATGATCAAATGGAATTCCATGTCAAAAACCGGTAAGTACGTTGCTCCATCTGTCGACGATCCATGTAGTACCGTTACCACTCAAAACCGTTTAGGCATGGCTTTTATCACGAAGTATTTTTCGGGCCGCCCTGAAGGTAAAATACAAAGCGTGGACCGCCCTAGCGGTGCTATCAAAACAAAAGACAGCCATGCACCGGTATTTGTCTCTTTTCTAGCTAAATATTACGGTAATGGTGATAATGTCCAGTCCACAGAAGAACCGGCCGGCACGTTGACAACGAAAGACAGATTCTCAAAAATACAGGCATTTTGGTTGGATAAACAGTATTCAGGTGATCATAACCATCAATCTGTAGATGTTCCTGCCGGAGCGATATTGACTAATGACAAGCATTCTTTAGTAAACACCGAACCTTTCATCATGAATACCAGTTTCGGCAATGTCGGTAAATCTATAAACGAGCCGGCACCCACTCTTTTGGCTAGCAGAAGGCATCACTATATTATCAATCCTTCGCACGGCGGACACAGCACATCAACTGAAAAGCCGTGTCCAGTGATCATAGCAAGGCAGGATAAAGCACCGTTGTATCTCACGCAGACGATTTGCGGTTCAGCTTGCATCCCTTTTTATGATGATGAACCTGAAGTGATGCACAAGATCAAGTCTTTCATGATCATGTATGAAATATCGGATATAAAAATGAGAATGCTGAAAGTTCCTGAACTGATCAAGATTCAGGGTTTCCCTTCAGATTACAAGCTTTTCGGGAACCAGTCGGAGCAAAAGAAATTCATTGGTAATAGTGTGGAACCGAATGTGCCGAAACAATGGGTTCAGGCTTCAGCAATCAAATTGAACGGTCTTTTAAGTCAATAGCCATGAATCAATTAAGCTTATTTGACGAAAAAATAATGAAGGTAGCTAATGACCTACTTGATCTTCTGAACGATGGCAGGAAGGAAAGCGAAAGGTATGAACCTCAATATACATGCGGTCACGAAGGTTATACGATACTGATCGTTGCCAATAAGCATAAAGATATTTTGCTCAATGTGGTAGATGATCTAGGGAACATCCCTGACGGATTCAGCGTGAATTGGAGAACTATTCATCACATAAAACAGGAATTGAAATTTTAGAAATGGATATAGAATCACTTAAAAATACGATAATGAAAGGTGATGCACTTGAAAACCTGAAGCTTATTCCAAGCGGATCAATTGACATGTGCGTTACTTCACCGCCTTACTTCAATCTTAGGGATTATGGACACCCTGGACAGATAGGAAATGAAGCCACACCTGAATTGTTCATTCAAAAACTGGTAGATGTATTCCGTGAAGTGAAACGGACACTTAAAGATGATGGTACGCTTTGGGTTAACATTGGTGACAGCTATTGGGGTTCCGGAAAAGGTTATGCAGATACAAAAACTGAAAACCGTGGTAATTCTGCATCAAGATTGAGCAAAAAGACAGTTTACGATAAATCCGTAAACATCAAAAATAAAGACCTTATCGGTATCCCGTGGATGTTGGCTTTTGCTCTTCGTGCCGATGGATGGTATTTGAGACAGGATATTATTTGGCACAAACCCAATTGCATGCCTGAATCGGTTACCGATCGGTGTACGAAATCGCATGAATACATTTTCATGTTGAGCAAATCAGCAAAATATTATTACGATCAGGATTCTATCAAAGAGCCGGCTATTTGGGATGTTGACGGCAACAAGACAGCTGCTAGAAAAGCCCGTGTGAAAGACACGCACAAAAGCCTTCCAACGGAGAAAGTAAATGCTTTGAGAAAAGGCAGTTTTAAAGACGCTGCCAAATTCAACGGAAAGCACCAAGACAAACAACGTGGTCATTCTCGTAGACATGCAGGGTTTAATGATCGTTGGGATGCAATGACCAAAGAGCAACAATGTACCGGAATGCGAAACAAGCGTTCTGTTTGGTCTATCTCACCGGCTCAATTCCGTGAAGCACACTTTGCGACGTTCCCTGAAAAGTTAGTCGTGCCGTGCATTAAGGCAGGAAGTCCACGGGGGGGGGTAATTCTTGATCCGTTCTTTGGTGCCGGCACTACTGGCTTGGTAGCGAGAAAGCTAAACAGGGATTTTATAGGGATTGAATTGTCTGAACAATATATAAGGATAGCTGAAACAAGGCTATCTAAAGAATTAGGGCTATTTGCATGAATACAGAATTGATACACTACGCAATAATCGCAACGGTAATACTTGGAGTTATAACAGATTTATTAACGAGATATAAAGATAGAAAGAAAGGATAAGTGAAATGTTAACGGTAAATAGTCTTTCAGGCGGCAAAACAAGTAGTTATATATCTGCTAATTATCCTGCTGATATTGATGTTTTTGCACTTGTATGCATTGATGATCATAATGCAGGGCGTGACCTAGACAAAAAGTTACTTCAAATGGCTAATGACCGGCTGCAAAAATATTCTAGCCACTGGCCCGAATTCGTTGCTACATCTGAAGATCCGATCATATTGAAAACAATATTTGATTTGGAACAACATATAGGGCGTGAAATTACATGGCTTCGTGGAATGGGATGGGAACAAATGATCCGTACAAAAAAAGCAATCCCGAACATGGATAAACGCTTTTGCACAACGATTATGAAGATTATACCAATATTCCAGTACCTATACTTATACCACTCATTACCGGTTAAAATGCGAATAGGTTACAGATGGGATGAAGTGGAACGTGTTGATCGGTTTACGGATACTATCAAATATTCCACTCATTGTGAATACAGACCAAAATCAAACACATGGATTCACCGTTGGAAGGAATTGATTTGGCGTATTGGTGTATTTCCATTAGTCGATGATCATATCATACATTATCAAATAAAGCAATATTGGAAGGATAAAAACATTCAATTTCCTAAAGACAGTAATTGCCTTAACTGCTTTTGGAAGGATCCGCAACAATTACGTAAAAACTTTGAAACGAACCCGCCTATCATGTATTGGGCCGCTATTCAGGAAGAACTTCAAGGTAATACATTCAAGGAAAAATTGTCAATGCTTGAGATAGCAGAACTAGGGATACAGTTGGATTTTAATTTCGGTACTGGCAGCGGATGTCAAGCCGGATTTTGCACAGATTAATACATAAACAAACAAATATAATATGCCAGTAACAATTAAAATAACCGGAATCATCAAGGATGTTTTTCCAGTTGAAACTTACGGAAACTTCACCAAGCGAGTTATTTGGGTCGAAGAAATCGAACAAAATTACAACAGCACTTTCCAAGTGGAATTCAATCAAAACAAGATCCAAGAACTCAAAGGGATCAAAAGCGGTGATGTCGTGGAAATCGACGCTGATCTGACTGGACGGTACGTTGCTAAAAACGGAAAAGAATATGTCTTCAATTCCGTAAATGGTTGGAGAATAAAGAAGATATAGACGTGAAAAAGTACAAAGGGTATGCAGAACGAGATAAAAGGAACAGGGCGATATACCGCAACTTCATGACCGGAAAATATACCCTTGCCCAACTAAGTGAAAAATACAATTTATCCGTGCCTTGCATAAGCAGGATACTCAATAAATTTTTAATCAAAAAATAATGGAAAGAGAGCAAGAAATTAAAATAATGGACGCCGCCGTGGTGATATTCGGATTTGACAAACAGATCGATATGCTTATCGAAGAATGTTCTGAATTAATCGTTGAATGCAGTAAGCTTAAACGTGGTCGGATCAATCATATTAAGGAAGAATTAGCCGATGCTTCAATAATGATCGAGCAAATTTCAAGGTTTTTTGGTGAAGACGAAGTGCTTCAGATCAAGGAACAAAAGCTTTTAAGGCTCAAAGATCGCATTGATGCGAGTATCGATAAATGGCAATAGGTTGATAGTCAGATAGTTGTAAAACTATGTTGCATCGTTAGGATCAAATAATATTTACAGGTAAATAATTTACATAAACATTTAAGTATGAGACCAATAGATTTTCAAGGTTCAAATGCCGTCTACACCAAGCCTAAAGAAATGAGTGATGAAGAATGTCTTCCAGTTTCAGCATTTGAGGTAAAAGACAAAGAAGGTCGTGTTATTCAGGTTAATACCGTTTGGCAGCCCAACAAAGAAGACATCGAAGCCATCAACGCAGGGAGACCCATTATATTATCAGTTGCCGGCGGTGGTATGCCGCCGGTGGTTCTTTTCACGTGTGATGAAGAAGGGAATATAAATGAGTAACAAAACACCATCTTCCTGATGTCGGGAAGATGGTTTAAGTCATACTAATATGAATACAATTTATAAATATGAAATACATATAAAGGAAACATTCACTTTATCGCTTCCTGTTGGGGCAAATATCCTTTGTTTTAAATCAAACCGCCAAACTAGCAAGATGTACCTATATGCAAAAGTAGATACTGAAGCAAGTAACGAACAAAGGAGTTTTGCGCTTGTAGGTACTGGAGCACCGATTGACTTCAATAATGGTGTGTATATCGGAACGGTTAAAGTAGGTTTCTTTGTTTGGCATTTATTTGAAATACTTTATTGACCGTAAACCTAATTGAATCATGACAAAAAACCTATTTGGTGAAGACGAAGTCGCAAAGATTCGCAACACCCGTAATAAAGATGGCAGTTATACCATAAACCCATGTATAGCTGTTTACGGCAAAGGCCCTGAAGGCGCAAGATGCAAAACGTGTGATCATCTATACTATAAACAGTTTGGCAAAAGGTACTATAAATGCGAGTTGAGAAAGGAAACCGCCAGTCCTTCTTCTGATCACAGAGTTAATTTTCCGGCATGTGGTAAATACATAAAAGCAAACAAATGAAAAGCATTAAAGTGTACGTGGAAGGCATACCAGTAGACCTGACGCCTGACCAAATCAAACACGTTGAAAAGGCTTTAGCGGAACGGAAGAAAGCATGCAATACTTTTGCTAAATGCCTGAAGTATTTCGGCTTCAAAAAGATAGCAGGAATGAAATACAGCTATGAAAACGAAGAAAAGGAATGGTATGCTGAAATATTTCATGACCGTGTATTGTTGGGCGGCAAAGATTTGCCCCGTGATCCTTATCCGCCTGGACTTGTTGTTCACTGGTCTGTAAATTCAATTATTAACGAACTTCAAAAGCACGATTGACATGAAAGACTTAAAAATCACATTGAACACCGACGCTGATAAATGTCTATTCATTATCAATGCGTTACGAGAAACGGAAAAGATCATTTGGGATATATACATGTGTGGTGGTTGTTATCGCTTTCACCTATTCCTGAAGAAGATATTCCCAAATGCAAAACCCTTGATCAATCTTAATGAAGATCATTGTGTGACCCTGATAGATGATAGGATATTCGATATCGAAGGTGAACAGCAAATGCACAGAGGTGAATTTGTTACGCCCAACGGAGAACAATTAGAAATGATGCAACGATGGTCTTTTACGGAACATAATTTAATCCAAGTCAGTGAATGTCCTTCATGTGAAGAACCTTTAATATACGATCATGTACAAAAATCAGTTTCGGGCCGCAAATAGGGATAACAGGCATATCCCTTCACGATATATAACGTATCATTTTGTTTGTCGTTCATGTGGCGAATCGGATACAGGCGTATTCGATAAGTTCACCGAACCCAAAAACAGAGATGATCTGTATTGTGAAAAATGTCAAGAAGAAATCGACGAAATACTATTCGATGATGATGAACTACCATTTTAAGACGATGTAATGAAAAAACGAAAGATTAAAAAAGAAAAGCCAACTACAGACTTCTTCTGTAAACTGGTAAAGTCAGAACTTGGATTGGATGTTACCTTAGAGCACCGTTTCCATGAAACGAGGCGTTGGCGTTTCGATTATGCTATACTCGATCACAAAATCGCTATTGAAAAGGATGGTGGTTTGTGGCTAAAAGGCGGCGGTGCACATTCAAGACCGCAAAACATCAAGCGTGACATGGAAAAGCTTACGCAAGCGAGCGTATTAGGATGGATAGTGATACGACGTACACCGCAAGAATTAAATTCAACAGAGACAATGAATCTGATCCGTGAAGCGATAAAAAATAAGGCTTGAAATTGCTTTGTAGATTGTATTTATATCGCTAAATTAGCAACTACATTTATTGAATCGCTTAAATTCTTAGTTGAGCACCTAAAACCCCTTTGCCGAGGGGTTTTCTTTTTCCGTTACTTATCGCTCTGTTTCTTCTGTTATCTTTTTGAATTTAATGTGCGTACATTATAAACACTTATGTTGTATATTTGAACGGATATCAACAATAAGCTCAATATGTTTGCTAATAGACCTTTAAAAGATCTTGTTAAACTCGAAAACAACCCTAGAACCATCAAGGAGATTGATTTTGAGAAACTAAGGAAATCTATTAAGGATAATCCGGATTATTTCAATGCACGTCCGATTATCCTTTCCAACCGTACCGGCGAACTGGTGATCATAGCCGGCAACCAACGCTATGAAGCTGCTGTCTCCTTGGGCCTTAAAGAAGTGCCTACTTATTTATTGGAAAACCTTACTGAATCCCGTGAAAAGGAAATAATAATCCGTGACAACGTGTCAAATGGTGACTGGGATTATGAAATCCTTGCCAATGAATGGGATTCCGAAAAACTTGACAAATGGGGTGTTGACGTTTGGCAATCTGACGAAGATGATGAATCTGAAGACGATTCAGATAGTGGTGGTTCTTCAGGTGATCCATCGCCGCAAGAAGGTCAGGTATTAATTATTGAACATGAAGACGTCAATAAGCTTCTTGATGTGTTCAATGATCTTTCCAATAAAGGTTTTAACTGCAAATTCAAGTAACATGAAAGTAAAACCAAAGCACAACGCCAACAATGAAGGCATTAGAAAAGCTGTTGCAAAGCACAAGGAAATGCTTGCAAAGCAGGAACGGCTAAGAAGGTTAAACCCATTGAATTTGTGAGAAATGAGTAGTAGGAATAGACTATACAAATCTGCTAGACAGAAAAAGGAAGCCCGTTTGGCTGCTATTGCTGCTTTATACCGAAAAGGGTGGTCATACCGTGCCATTGCCGCGAAGATACAAGAAGATTTAGGCGTGAAGATATCCCACATGACGGTAAAGAACGATGTTCAGACGCTTCTTGTAGAATGGCGTGAAAACCGTGTGGAAGATATGGATTTGGCTGTTCAGTTAGAACTTGAACGGATCGATGCAACAATTATGGAGCTATGGGATGCATGGGAGAAATCGAAGGAAGACCAGGAACTTAAGTCAGAAAAGAAAAAGGGTGTCCTTCTTCCAAACGGACGCAAAATAGTTTCTAAGGACGGTGATTTAGTGGATGAACGATCTATTAGGACAATCGCCGCCGAACGTACGGAAAAGACCGAAATAGGTTACGGTGATGTACGCTATATAACCGAAATACGGCATCAACTCATTGAACGTCGTAAGATCATGGGTATGTATGCTGCTGAAAAGAAGGAAGTTGAAATGACAAGACCTGAAATCAATGTCAATGAACTTTCTAAGGAAGAATTACAAGTGCTTGCGGAAATAAACCGTAAGCGTGAAGTTGAATAATGAATGAAAATGTATCTACAATAACCTCTTTTTCTTCTTCTGACTTAGATGCAGCTGAAGCGAGGTTATGTAGGTTAGAGTTCTTTGAATTCGTGAAATCCTTTTGGGATGTGATCATTAAGGAAGAACCTGAATACAATTGGCATATACCGTATTTGTGTGAAGAATTACAGAAACTATCGGTGCCTATTGTTGCAAGGCAAAAGAAGCTTTATGATATCATCATCAATATACCGCCGGGAACGACAAAAACAACGATTGTCACTATCATGTATCCGGCTTGGATATGGACACAAGATCCTACGTTGCGTATCATTACAAACTCTTATTCAAAAGAATTGAGTATTGAACATGCTACCAAATCCAAGGATATCATTACAAGCGATAAATACAAACGCTTGTTTCCTGAAGTGGCTTTAAGGCGTGACAAAGCCGGTAAAGCTTCTTATGAAAATACTTCCACTGGTGCAAGGTACGTAACATCTTCAGGCAGTGCTATTACTGGTAAGCACGCCCACTTGATCATCAATGATGATCCGCAAAACCCACAACAAGCGGAATCTGAAGCAGAAAGAAAGACCGCTAACGACCATACCAAAACCCTTTCTTCTCGTAAAGTTCATAAGGAAAAAACACCTGTTGTAACCATTATGCAGCGTTTGCATGAAGACGATGTAACGGGATATCTTCTGAAGAAGAAATCTGAATCGATCAAACACATCTGTTTGCCGGCCGAACTTTCTGACAGGGTTCTTCCAGTTGAATTGAAAGATCACTATGTCGATGGAAAACTCGATCCTTCAAGACTAGGAGATTCAGCACTTGAAGAAGCAAAGATCGATCTTGGTTCACGTGGGTATGCAGGGCAATTTGAACAAACACCTGGAAGCGATGAAGGTAACATCATTAAAAAAGAATGGTTCACCAAGATACCACGTTCGGAGTTTGACTACTTACGGGATTCGCAGCCAATTATATTCTTTGGAGATACCGCCTTTACCGATAGGAAAGAAAACGATCCAAGCGGCTTCTTGGGATCATGTAGGATAGGGAATAAAATATACATTACCCATGCTACCAAGATCCGAAAGAAATTCCCTGACCTGATCCGTTTCCTTCCTGACTACTTAAAGGTAAATGGTTACACAGATCGATCTTCACTTCGCATAGAGCCAAAGGCAAACGGATTGAGTGTTATTGATCAGCTTCAGGAATCGACTGATCTGAATGTTACCGAAACTCCAAGTCCAACGGATTCCAAATCTACACGGCTATATGCAATATCACCAACGATTGAGTGCGGCCGTGTGGTTCTCGTTGAAGGTGACTGGAATGAAGAATTTATTGAAGAAGTGGCAGGATTTCCCGTAAAGGTTCACGATGAATATGTAGACATTTTAACGTACGCAGTGGATTATCACGAAGGCAATGTTGAAGAAGACCAAACTGATATATTAAACGCATTTGGAAGATGAAAAAAATAGAAGAAATTATTGATAGCTCAAGGGATATCAAAGACATCATTAATGATCTTAAGAAGAAAACGATCAAGGTTCCGGAATGGGATGAACTTGAAAAGGTATATGAACCAAAACTTCATAAGATCATGGATCCGGCTGTTTTTAAAGACAAGGAAGTTAAGGATGATAAAGGTAATGTTGTCAGGACTGAACCCGTGACAAGGGTTGCTATTGGTCTTCAGAAGCTTTCTGTTAAGCGTATAGCTGAATTCATGTTCACTATTCCAGTAAATACCATTCTTGAAGATGATGAAACGCTTCAGAAGGAGCAATTCAAATCGATCATCAAGATACAAAAAAAGAACCGTTGGGATGTGCTGAACAAAAAGCGTTGCAAGATCACTTCTTCTGAATGTGAATGTGCCGTTCACTGGTACCTTGTAGAAAACAAAAACAAGTCTTACGGCTTCCAAAGCAATTATAAGCTTAAGTATGCTATCTATTCACCTAAAAATGGCGATAAACTATACCCATTGTTCGATGAAACAAGGGATATGATTGCATTCAGCCGTGAGATCAACATGAATTCCACAAATGATGAAGGTTTAAAGGTTAATGTTACCGTATTTGAGACGTGGACAGCAGATAGGCATATTCGTTGGAGAAAAGAAGGCGCAAATGATTGGGAACTTGTCTTGAATGAAGAAAACAAGATCGGCAAAATTCCAATAATATACACATACCGTCCTGAACCGATTTGGGATGATGCTGATAATGGCAAAGTACATGAAATAGAACTTCTTTTATCCCGTAACGGTGAAATTATCGCTTATCACGCATCACCGGTATTGATCATCAAAGGTAAATTGAAGGGTGCACCCACAAAAGGTGAAGGGAATAAGGTCTTCTTTACTGAAGACGGTACCGGCGGTGCTGAATATGCTTCGTGGCAGCAATCACCCGAATCGGTACGCTTCCAGTTTGAGACGCTTTTACGCCTTTTCTTCACGGAACTTCAATTGCCGGACCTTTCCTTCGAAAACATCAAAGGGATCGGGGCGCAATCAGGCGAATCACGTAAATGGATGCTTGTTGATGCACATTTGAAGGTAGGTGATGAATCTGAAATCTATTTGGACTCTTTGGAGCGTGAGTATAATATCATCAAAGCGTTTCTAGGGCTTATGAATCCGAAATGGAAGGGTACTGTTGGTGACTTGGAGTTAACGCCTGAAATCAGACCGTTTACCGTTGAAGACGAAAAAGGACGTGTTGAGGTACTGGTTGCTGCAAACGGAAATAAACCGATCATATCACAGCAACAAGCCGTTAAACAAGCCGGTCTTGTCGATGATCCGGATGAAGATTGGGTTCAGATTCAGGCTGAATACACAAAGGAAAATACGTTTAATGTTTTTGAACCTACTGAATAATGGAAGAGGCTTTATTGAATTTCATTTCGCTTGCTATTGAAGAAGACAAGGCCCAAGGGAAATACCCTGAACACCTTACACGAATGGATTTGAGCAAGAAGATGGACAAGGTCTTAAACACGCTTTTTAAGGAAGGAAAGATCAATGTTGGTGAAACACTTAACGATAAGTATATAACGGTGCTGTAATGGCTAAAAAGAACGTAATTGGCGGTGTTAATTGGGATGCATCTGCTTTCATGGCAAATGAAGCCATCGCAGCACGTGTAAAGACTATTCATAACACAGCTATACGTGAAGCTTCAGCTATTGCCGCTAAATTAAAACCGAACCCTGATAAGATATTCACTTTCGACGATTATCCGCAAACAAAAAAGCTTGTAGATAAGCTTTTCAGCGACTTTGCCGGCAAAATGACTGCCAACATAAAGCAGGGCAACACGGATGCGTTTGCGATTGCACATGCAAAGAACGACGCCCTTTTGGATTACCTTTCCAAGAAGACGAAAATACCTAGATCGACACTGGAAAAGAAATATAAGTATGGTGCTAGGAATTTGGAAGGGCTGCAAGCATTCCAGTCAAGAAAAACCAACGGTCTTAATCTGTCTGATCGAGTTTGGAAGATCAGTAAAAGCGCAAGGAAAGAAATAGAATTGGGTATTGACCTAGGTCTTGAAGAAGGAATGGATGCAGCTAAATTAAGCCGTAAGGTTCGTCAGAACCTTGCTGATCCCGGTCAATTGTTCAGGCGTGTCAGGGATAAGCATGGAAACCTGAAGCTTTCAAAGCGAGCGAAAGAACTGCATCCAGGGCAAGGTGTATACCGTTCTTCCTACAAGAATGCCATGAGATTGACACGTACTGAAATCAATATGGCTTACCGTACTGCTGACCATGATAGATGGGCCAGTCTTGATTTTATTGTCGGAATTGAAGTAAAACTTTCTAATAACCCCAATCATTGCCCTACATGCATTGAGTTAGCCGGAAAATACCCAAAGGAATTCAAGTTCGTTGGATGGCATCCGCAATGCCGCTGCTTTGCCACTCCGATACTACCAACTGAAGACGAATATGATGTACTTGAATTGATGCTTCTGAATGAAGAAGATACTTCAAGCTTTCAATCCGTTAATATGGTCAAAACCGTTCCTACTGGTATGATCGACTGGATCAACAATAATAAAGACCGTGCAAAGAACTGGAAATCCATGCCTTACTTCGTACGTGATAATTTCCAAGGCGGTAAGATAGGAAACAACTTTGCGTTTAGGAATATCGCAGCGGCCAAAAAGCCGAAAAGTTCTATTCCACAAATCAAAGATATAGGAGGTTATAAGGATAAGTATTCTAATATCGGTAATTACAATCAGGCAAAGCAAGTTGTAAATAAACTGATCCCATTGGCGAATAACGTTCAGATGGGCGCAAAAGTCAGCAAAGAAGCGATTCCTGACATGTTAGGTGCTTTAGATTATCTCACCAGTAATTATGTTGTAGGATCTGAAAAGTTAAGCGGTGTTATGTTTAAAGGCGGTGCTAGATATCATGGGAGGGTGGTCCGGTGGTCAACTGGTAATATTAAAGATATTGACTTTGGATCAGGTACGGATAGATGGATTTACAGTAGAAAAAGGCATACAGGGGCTGAAATACTGGAAAACCTAAAGCGTGGCAAATCTGCTGTTGATGAACAATTCAACTCAATATCGACTATCGTACATGAATATGCACATGTTATTGCTACACGGCATTCGCAGGATCTTGTTAAAACCGCAACTGGCAGGAATGCACCGGAATTCTTTGAGAAACTTAATACTATCAATAAAGATTACCATGTCGAACTTAGGAACTTAATGTCAACGAACAAAGAAGCGGCGGCGGAAATTTATTTAGGTAGGTATGCATCAACTAACATCAATGAGTTGATGGCTGAAGGGTTCACGGAATTCACGTTAAGCAAAAATCCCAGTAAGTACGCATTAAGGATCGGAAACCTTATTGACGAATATTTTAGGAAGTAGCTACAATCCGTATTCCTTATATTCAACCGGTTCACCTTCTTCGAATACGAAGTCGCCGACTTGATTAGGCTCTACTTTATCGTGCAATCTTTCTCCATTGGCAATATCATCTGGAATACCTTCAGGGAAAGCTTTGCAACCGCCTTCAATTGGTCTAAAGTGGATGCATTTCAGACAAGGTAGTAATTCTTCTTCGTTCATGGTTTTATATTTGTATACTGGATTTGTGCACCGCTTGGTATGTACATCATTTCGTTTTTTGGAGTAGCAAGACCTTTCTTAAATCGCTTCTTCAGTTTTCTTGGGTATCGCTTAGTATTGTCAAACAATACCACTGGTTTTGTTTGACCTTCACTAAACAATTCAATTTTCTTAATACCTATTACTTTTTTCATTGCATGTTGATATATTCAGCTAAAAGTTGCTGTCTAAACGGGTCATATTGATGCCTAAAATCAAAGGATTCAAATAATTCTGATGGAATCCATTTTACATTATCAATTTTATCAATTTCATCAATTTCCTTTTTTGAACCGGTAAATATCTGAATTGAACCTTCAGTGCCATTAGAGAAAGGGTTTACGCTTATGATACATCTAACAAACTCCACTTCTTCATAATTTCTATCTACATGTATTATGGTGCCGCCTATACTGTAATGATAAACAGGATCATCTTCAAATTTAATCTTTACCCTATTGTCGTTATGTTCGTGCGGGTTTG
Source organism: Albibacterium profundi (assembly GCF_042159835.1). NCBI lineage: Bacteria > Pseudomonadati > Bacteroidota > Sphingobacteriia > Sphingobacteriales > Sphingobacteriaceae > Albibacterium > Albibacterium profundi. The sequence goes on from NZ_JBBVGT010000002.1 coordinate 1,858,085, forward strand.
GAAGAAGTTTTTTGGCTTCTTCTATCAGCTCTATCCGTTGCTTCGTTAATTGTTCCATGCTATATAATTTAACAAGAATATTGTATATAATTTTTAGCGATTATTGTGTCCGTTGCTTCTTCCTTACTATTTCACCAACAGAAATAGTGCATGTTTTGCTTGTATAGGCTTTTTCGCCTGACAGCTTCAGATTCCATAGGTTTTCGACCTTACAGCCTATCTGTTGAGGTGTGAACCTATCAAAAATTGCGGATAACGAGCCAAAATAGAAGTTCTTTCTTCTTGTGCCGTCTACTGGCTCGTTAAATTCCACATGGAAAACTTTAGTTTTCTTTACCATAACAAATATAATTAATAAGTAGTTGATTGACGTATCAAATTGTATATTCCACGTGTCAACTCAATATCGTAGAACCCATCGTGAAGCTTAGATTCGTCAACTTGCAATCCCATTTTACTAGCAACGGTCTTCAGCTTGAAGTCTACCATTTCAGGACGTTGAGCCATTAAATGACAATGTGCCATCACCATGACGTCAATGGAAGAAGACCAAAACCACGAACCGAAATAATTGTCGCCGTTCTGAACAAACCACGCACGAAGAAAAGGGTTGTCAAAGCTTGCGTTATTATAACCACAAAGCGTAAACTTGTCTTTCTTGTTGAATTTGTCGACATACTTGCCAAGCATATCAACGAATTTGCGATATACCAGGTTCATAGGCTCGTAGGTTTTCAGGTGTTCGCGTGTAATGCCGGCAATAGACAACGCTTCGTCGTTTATTTGCGCCTTGTGATACGGTTGTACATTGTAGTCGAACTTTTCAACTACAATGCCGTCTATTTCAATGCAACCGGCTAACTGGTGAATACCGTTCTTCCAAAACATGGTGCCGGTTGTTTCTAGGTCAAAATATAATATCTTCATGTTACCTCAATCCAAAATGATCCTTCATTCTATCTCTATAAGTATCTACAGCGTGATAGAAATCATCAAATTCCTTGAATGACTGAAAATAGTGAGTTGCTTCACCATCTTCAGATGAAACGTGAATCGAAATTTCACCGTCCGCTGTTAAAGTGCCGTCAGATAAAGACACTTCAGTATTAAGGCTTTCGTTTTCAAATGTAATTCTCATGATCTATTTTAATTTAAGTTTTAACACCTTTTCGAATCCATAATCTTCTTTCATCGGATTGTCGTTATAACCCATCACTTCATCAAAGGAAACGGATTTTCCATCATTGGTACGGATCGAAGCTTTGACATTCTGCTTTCCACCCAATACGCCGACAATGATTTTCATTTCGATCGAATCAAGTTCCGTATTGACCCATTCGTAACGCCAATTGCCGTCAACATTAAAATGCTGGTTCTTGGAGCGGTCCAGTTTGTTATTCCGGTTCCAAACATTGTCTTCGATATACACCAAGCAGTAATCACATTCTACTTGATAGGTGATTTTCTGCTGTGGATCAAATGATTCTTTTTCCTTACTGCATGAAGCCAAAGCTGCTAAGGCTATACATGCGATTGCTATTAGTTTATTCATAATATCTATGCTGCTTTCTTGAGGTTTTCAGGCAGCGGAAAACCCTTTATTCGTGCTATTTGTTGATTAAATAAAGCCCAAACGTTTTCATCTTTGAACTTAAAGTGTCCAGTACCTTTTTTGAATAGTTTGACCTCAAAGAATGTCCATTCAAACCATTCTCCGTAACCCGGCTTTGATTCACTAACCCGATAGGAAAATCGGTCATTGACATTGAACGATGAACCGGTAAGGAAGCATAACGCTTTATTGAAATCATCCAGTAATTCAGCTTGACGGTAATTAACATCCATCGTTCCCCATCTTGAAAGCGGTGCAATGTATGGCATAATGAACTTCTTGTTTACCAAATAATGACTGTTGGTTTTCCATCCTTCAACTGAATATCGGTTTTCGTGATAGTGCTTTGTAAGACCGTCAAACACTTCAACAAGTGCCTTATCCATCCTTTGGTCAGTAGTTTGTACAATCGCATCCAACATCAGATAAATATTTTTCATGGTGAATTTCATTTTAGTCTGATCTTCTACGAACTTGTTTATATCTTCCATCAGTCCACGTGTCGAATATTTTTCAAGGTTCATTTTATTGATGATCCACTTCCAAGACCTTTTCTGAAGATCCTTTGCAAACTCATTCCGTGTCACCTGAACTTTGTTCTGTGAGCATGTGAACACTAGATCATCTGCTTTCAAGCCTTCGGTAAGTGCGTTCATTTTGACGGCATTTTCCAACACATCATCATACAGTTTCACTGCATTTACATATCTCTGGACAATTTCACGAACGGCGTTATAGGACATTAACCCATTTTCCTGCTTTTCCGGATCATCGGATTCATCAGTGAAGAAATCATCAAACCCATTTGATTTTATACCGGGCTTTATAAGTTTTATCAATCCTATTTCCACACCAGTTTTACGTTCTGAAGAAGAAAAGCAATCACCAATATTGGTCTTGGTGCCATAGCCCTCAATGATTGACAATAATTCGTTGCGTGACCTTGTATAGTTATTACTAAGAGTACTATAATTGCATAATGCGATTATCTCACAACCGTCAGGGGCAATACTCCAAGCGTGGTTTATATGCTTTTCATCAGCACTAAAGGGCGGGTTCATTATGATGTAGTCAATATGGCTTATTTCATGGCTTTCCACTTCCAAAAAGTCATGTTTTAGCAATTTGGCTTGATTCGAAGAAAGAATTGCCAATTGTGGGTCTTTCTCGCAGCATAATACCTTTGCACCTCTGTTTTTAAGCACTTGTATGATATTGCCTTTTCCGGAACTAGGCTCTAAAACGGTTTTTCCGCTTAAGTCTATGCCGGCTAACATCGTTTCGATCACTTGATCGGGCGTTGGATAAAAGTCTTGATTAAACATAATTTCTATAATTTTTATTAGTGCGTATGTGGTAAACACATTGCAAATATCATTTGTTATGTTGAGAATAACAAATGATTCAAGCCGATTATCTGTAAGTGCCTGATTGTTAGAAAGAAAAAGTGCTTACTATATAAACACTTTGTGTGTTTTCGATTTATATTTGCCCTATAAGACTTAAACAGAATAATTCAGGATTATGAAATCAAAAATCTTAAAAGCACTGAAAATCAAGTTCAAAAATTTGGGGTTTAGTGACAAAGCTTTTGAGGGGGTTGCTGACTATTTAGCCACAACAATCACAGAAGAAGACCAAATCGAAACCGGTATAAACGGGGTCGAACCTATGTTCAAAGCCTTTCAGGGTGATGCAGATAGCCGTGTAAACATTGCTGTCGAAAAAGCTAAAGCTAAAAAAGCTGAAGAAGGGGGTGAAGAAGACGATGAAGGTGATGAAGGAAAACAGGGGGGTGCAAATCCAACCAAAAAGAAAACCGTTTCCAAATCGAATGATGACGAACCGCCGGCTTGGGCCAAAGGTCTGATCGAGCGTCTTGACAGCTTCGAAAAAGGAAAGGTAAATGAATCTAGGCAGCAAAAACTAGAAGCAAAATTGGAAGGGGTGCATGATTCAATCAAGAACACCGTTCTGAAAAGTTTCAAGCATGCAAAGTTTGACAAAGATGAAGACTTTGATGCTTACTTGAATGAAATCGGTGAAACCGTTGAAAGTGCAAACCAAACATTGGAATCTAGTGGCTTAGGGGCTACAAAACCATTGTTTGGGGCGGCTGATTCAAAAACAGGCGTTTCAAGTTCAGTTCAAAACTTCATTGAAAGTAAGAAAAATGCTACCGGCGGTGAACTGGCTGGTAAGGAAATTTAAACTGTTAAAAAATGGCATTACGTGTTAAAAGACAAAAAGATGAACGGCACTTGCATAGTATCGTTCATCGGCTTGCTGACATTCCGGGCGGTGTTACAGTCAATATTGACACTTTGGTTCCAGGTACAATCCTTAAGGAAGGTACCGTTATCGCAAAAGGTGAAAATGGGATGTACAATGTGGTGAAAACCGCAACCATCACGAAGGCAGCAACCACTACCGATACTGACTATGAAGTCAGCAAGGGCAATAATTTCAAAGTTGGAGATTTTTTTGCGGCTAAAGTTGGCGCAAAATCTTTTGCTATTACAGCAATAAACCGTGATGATCCTGAAAAGGATGTGATCACGTTGGGTACCACACTAGGTGCCGCCGTTCCATTGGGTACGGTTGTGTTCGAAGCAAAAGCAGAATCTACAGGAACGGCATCGGCGTTAAAACACGCTCCTTTAGCTGTTGTAGGTGAAAGCCATGATGTTGAAGCAAATGAGAACCTTTTCGCTTCAGCTATGCTGATTGGCGTTCTTAAGGCTGATACGGCACCGGCTGCATCGGCTGAAATCAAGGCTGCAATTCCAACAATTATTTTCATTTAACTAGGAGGACTTAGAGATGATAAAAAGCTTAATGAGAGGCTTGCAGGAAAAGGATATGCAAGCCGTCGTAAATACTTACGAATTGAAAAATTACTATTATCCTTCTTTGTTTCCTATCACTTCACAAAAGTCGCTTACATGGAAAGCCCTTGAGGTGCAAACAGGATTAAGGGTTGCGGGTGACGTTATTTCATTCAATTCTTCCATTCCAAAGAAAGACCGTGAAGCTATTGCACGCATTGACGGTGATATCCCAAAAATTGGGCTTTCACGGGAAAAGACTGAAGACTTCTTGAATGAATACAACAATCTTCGTGCGTTGGCTAACAGCGATGAAGATTTGCGCCGCCTTGTTGAAATGTGGGCTGAAGATACTGAATTCTGTTGGGCCGGTGTTGCAAACAGATTAGAGTGGATCGCTTTACGGCAAATCTCACTTGGTAAAGTGAAGTTTACCAATCAGAACAACGCTGCTGTTGTGACACAGTTCGACGTGGACTATCAAATTCCGGCTAGCCAAAAAATGGGTGTTACCGATTCTTGGAATGCTTCAGGAGCAAAGGTAACGCAAGCTTTCAAAGCAGCTATCAAAGCTGGAAAAGATGCTAATTCTTCATTGAAGTTCGCTTGGATGAACATGGACACTTTTTCTAAAATGGTTGAGCAAGAAGAAATTATCAAGAAATCGGCATCCTTTGCCAATAATGCTTTGGGAATTTCTCAAACACCTGATTTATCGACCGTCAATTCGATGCTATCACGTCAAGCGTGGTTAAATGGATTGCAGATCATTCTTGTAGATCAGGATATCACTTTGGAACTGGCAAACGGTAAACGTAACACCGGTAACCCGTTCGAAGATGATGTTGTTCTGTTCACCGAAAGCAAGGTGTTGGGTAAAACCTTCCATGCTCCATTAGCAGATGAAAGCATCGAAGGATCTGTTGCATTGAAAACCAAAAGAAGCCACACACTGATCAAGAAGTACGCAATTGAGCGTCCTACAGTTACTGAAGTGACTGAAGGGATGGCAAATGCGTTCCCTGCTTGGATGGGTGCCGGCCGTTCGGTTCTGATGCAGACAAATAACAGCACTTGGAATAAGTAAAAAGGGATTATGGCAACGGTTGGAGAATTTTTAAAGATAAAACTATCAAAATTCGATGTTGAGGTTGCGGACACGGAACTAGAACTAATGTTCTTGGAAAGTGATACGAATCTTGATACCGAAATAACACCTGAAGTAATGATCGAGACTAAAAAAGCTTTAGTAAAGTTCATTCCTGAATTATTGTTGGTTCCTGAAGTATCTGAAGGTGAATTCAAGATCAAATTTGATCGTGATGGCATCCTAGCATACTACAGGATTCTTTGCAAGGAATTGGGTGTTGATGATGGTTTATCCGGTGATACTCCAACCGTTACATTTATTGGTGATCGATGGTAAGCAAGTATCAGTATCCTTATATACTTCAAATCAGCATTATCAATCCATCTACGAAGGATGAAAACGGCAATTGGTCTGAAGAAACCGAAAGTTGGGTAAACCTATGCAGATGTAGAGATGAAGCCGGTAAGGGCAAAAAAGTAACGGATTCCGACAATACCATTCATGAATACACATTCTTGATCCAAAAGCCTGAAGGCGTTGAACCGATCAAGAAAGGAACGAAAGTAAGGGTAATGGAGGGGAATGTTAAAAGGGCTGAAGGCACGGTGATCTATTCAAGAAAAGACAAATTTCACTCAAGAACATGGGTATAGAACCAACATTCAAAATGACAGATATCAGAAAACAGCTTGAAAAGAAAGCTGATTTGATACGTCGGCAAATTATACGCCGATTGATGTCACTTGGTGAAATGTGTATCGGTGAAGCCCGTACCAACAAAGGGTATGAAGATCAAACCGGTGCATTAACTTCTTCTATTGGGTATGTCGTTGTAGATCATGGTAAGGTTATTCGGTTAGCCGGATTTGAAAAGCCTATGACGGCGGCAATCGATAGTACCGGTACTGCTGATGATGGTGTACTGGAAGGTAAGCAACTTGCTGAATCGTTGGCAAACAAAGTGTCTACCAAGGGTTACGCACTTATCGTTGTGGCTGGTATGCATTACGCAATGCATGTTGAAGCTATGGGATTGAATGTTATCGGTTCTTCTGAACTTCTTGCTGAACGCCAACTTCCTGAAATGCTTAGAAAGCTGAAAGGTAATATCTCTAAAATGAACTAGGCATGATATCCATTGACGAACAAACGACACTGATCTACAAAGCGGTCAATTCGAGTGCCTTAAAAAGCGCAATTACCGGTGAAGTGGAAAAGAATTGGGGGCCTACAGATTCCGACAAAGAAAACATCGTAGTTGTATCCATTACAACGGATAACAGCACCGATCAACGAGGGATCACGAACGTAAATATCCACGTTCCCAATATCGTACGCAACATCAATGAAAAAGATCAGGAATTGCCTGATAACAAACGGTTCAAAGAACTGGGAGATATAGCCAAAACGGTATTAAAATCAGGTTTTGGGGCAAATTACAACTACTGGACTGAAAGCCAACAATTGTTGAGGAACCCTAATACCGGCAACTGGTATCTGAACTTCAGGATCAGGTTCAAATATCATAATTGATTGATTCACATTTTAAATTATTTGTTATGGCAAGTGTAATAACATTGGGTTTAGTTGACATAAAAGTCGGTGCCCCTGCTGCTGATGGCGGTCCAGGTACCACGTTAGCCAAAATAGGTAAGACCTATAAAAATACGTGTAACCTTGTTCAGGACGTCGCTGATGTGACGGAACATTTTGAAGAAGGAAAAGCTTCACCTGAAGTTCGTAGAAAATTCAAGAAGTCAGCGGTTTTGACTTTCTCTATCATGGATCCGGATTTACAGTTTTTATCAGACTACGTAGGCGGTGCCGTGAGCGGTTCAGGTGCATCGGCAACATGGAACTTCGACGGGGCTGTTATCATCCCTGATAAGACAGTCGTTGCGACACCTCAACAAGGTTTGGAAATAACCATTCCACGTGGTGACATCGAAGCTGTTATCAATTCCGATTTTTCCGATGAAGGAATCTTCTTGGTTGACTTTACGGTTACGCCGTTGACACCTACTAAAACAGGAGTCGGACCGGTGCAAGCCAAAGTAAAGGCATAGTGAGCCTTATGGAATAGACCTTTAAACCCGAAAAGCCCCAAAATCGGGGCTTTTTTTTACACTTAAAAAATGACTGAAGATAAAGAATTTGACAAAATACAGGCTGAAAGGAACGAATTAAACGTCCTTTTGGATAAAGGTTTGAAATTCGAGATTGACAGGTTCTTTCCGTTCAATCTTGGAAAAAGGAAGAAGTGGACATTTGTTATCAAGGAGCCTTATTTGGGAACCTTGGATCGTATTTCAAATGTATCTATCGATATGGATATATCAGAAAACAGTATTCAGGAAGATCCGTGGTCTGAAAGCAAATCATTGGTGAAAAAACACGCTTTTAAAGCCGCCAAAGTGATTGCCATTGCTTACTTGAACAATCTTATCCTTATCAAGCTTTTTACACGTGTTTTGGCTTATTTCTTTAAATGGACAATTAAACCTTCCAAGTTGTACGCTTACGCTAGCTACATGAACGTAATGTGCAATTTCGGGGATTTTACGAACTCTATCAGATTGATAAGCGCAAGCCGGACAACCCTGCCAGTAAAAAGGGAAAATCTGATAGAGGGAAATTCAAAGGTTTAAATTCTCCTTTTGGTCAACGAGGTTCTATTTGCGCACACTTCGGATACACATGGAATTATCTTCATTGGGGTATAAAATGGAATGTTCTTCAACGTGTTTTGGTCGATTCACCTTTCTATGATTACGAAGACGATGATAACGGGAACGGTGATAGGGTTATATCGGTGACAGAAGATAATGCTAATGAATTAATGAATTACATTAACAATTTGAATAGATAGGCTATGATTAATAACGATGGTGCATTGTCGTTTGATGCGATGATCAAAGATAGCCAGTTCAATAAGTCCATAATGGAAATGGAACGTAGGATCAGGGGCTTATCTGATTCTACAGTGAAGGAAACGAGTAATATGGATAAGTCGTTCCAACGGCTTTCCATTGCTATTGCCGGTTATTTTTCTGCTGATGCTATTGCCGGTTTTGTAACCCAAATGACAACGATCAGAGGTGAATTCCAACAGTTGGAGATCGCTTTTGAAACTATGTTAGGCAGCAAGGAAAAGGCTGATCAATTAATGGCACAAGTCATTGATCTAGCTGCTAAAACGCCTTTTGGTCTTCAGGATGCAGCACAAGGTGCAAAACAGTTATTAGCTTACGGTACGGCTTCAGAAGACGTGATTGATACGCTTACACGTTTAGGTGATATTGCTTCAGGTCTTTCGGTACCTATGAACGATTTGGTGTATCTATACGGTACGACAATGACGCAAGGGCGTTTGTACACACAAGACCTGAACCAGTTTACGGGCCGTGGTATCCCAATGATCAAGGAGCTTGCAAAACAATTCGGCGTCGCTGAAAACGAGGTTAAAGGCTTAGTTGAAGCCGGAAAAGTCGGATTCCCTGAAGTCGAAAAGGTTATTCAGAACCTTACCAATGAAGGCGGTATGTTTGCCGGTCTGATGGAAAAGCAATCAGCATCATTAACGGGGCTTATTGCGCAATTCCAGGACGCTGTTGAAGTCATGTTCAATGATCTTGGTGAAAGTCAGGAAGGCTTTTTGGCTGATGCTATATTGACAGCGACGGCATCCGTTGAGAACTATGAAAAGATATTGGATGTACTGAAGGTTATCATCTTAACTTTTGGTGCTTACAAAGCTGCTGTTATTGCCGCTTCTGTTGCTCAAACCGTATTCGCAGCTTCTTCTAAAGGCGTTACCGTTGGGTTAAGGCTTCAGTATGCTGCATTGGTTCTTGCTGAAGGTGCTCAAAAGCTTCTAAACAGAACTATGCTTGCTAATCCTTATGTTTTAGCAGCGACGTTGTTAGTTGGTTTAGTGACTTCATTGCGTGCCTTTTCAAAAACGGCTTCAGCTGCCGAAAAATCACAAGAATCGTTATCTAATGCGATGAAACGTGCGGATGAAGCCGCTACATCGGAGATCAGCAAAATCAAAATACTTCAGGAACAAATAAACAATGAAAGCTTATCTAGGCAAACACGAAATGAAAAGCTTCAGGAACTCATAAAGCTTTCACCTGAATATCTAAATACGCTAACGCTTGACAGTGCCAAAACAGAAGAAGGAACCAAAGCGATAAATGGGTATATCGAAGCCCTAAAGCGAAAATTACAATTGCAGGAACTTGAAACTGAATTGCAGGAAAGTCTTCAGCGTGAACTTGATGCTGAAAACATGGAAAATTCAGCGACTATCTACGATCAGTTCACCAATGCCTTACTGAATTTCAATAACGAAAGTGGGAGAATGATTGCGGATGCAAAAGACCGTGTAAAAGCCAATCGCAATGTGGTCCAGTCTGAAAAGGAAGTTCAAAAATCGATAATGGAACGGATCAATGCTATTACCGAAAGTGGTGAAGCTTCCAAGACAGAAAACGAAGAAACGCAAAAAGCAGTTATCAAGAATGTCGCTTATTACGATGAAGAAATAGCTGCTTTAAAGAAAAAACAGAAAGAACAATCTAAAACGGCTGAAGAATACAAGAAGTTCCAAGCCGAAATAAACCAACTTGAAAAGGAACGTGAAGCAATCACCGGTGAAGCTGCTGCCAAACAGGCTAAAAAGGACGCCAATACGAAGAAAAAGACCTTTGATGAAGAGTTGGAATATAAGAAAAAGCAGTACGAACTTTACTATAAATGGGTTAGTTACGTTGGCAAAAATGCTGCTGACAAGGAATTTGAAGACCTTCTAAAACGTGGAAAATCTTACTCTGAATATCTTAAATCACAGATACAGGCTTTAGAACCCAAAGTCCTGAACCAAACAGCAACGCAGGAAGAAAGGAAACAGTATTCATCTTTAAATATTCAGTATGATGATATCACGGGCGCAAAATCGGCAATGGATGTTTTCAAAGAATCTATTTCCGATGCGAAAAATGAAGCACAAACACTTATTGAATACCTGGATAAACTCAAGGAGATCAAGGAAGATCTTGGTGAATCGGACGGGTTACTAGGTGATGATCTGAACGAAGCCACACGGATCATTTCAGAAGAAGAAACCGACACGGATAAACAGATTCAGGATGATCTATTGGAGCGTTACCGGTCTTATGAACAAAAACGCCTTGATATTGCTGCTGACTATGACAGGCAGATAACGTACATGCGTTCGATAGGAGAAGAAGAACGTGCGAAAATTGCTGAAAAGGAACGTGATAAGCTTATTTCTTCTATATCTGTTGACGAAATGATGAACGATGATTCTTGGAAGAACCTTTTCGGGAACTTGGATGAATTGACCGTTCAGCAGATCGACACGCTTATTAAAGAGATCGAAGATAAGTTTGAATCTCTTTCGGTTCATTTTGATCCTATAGACCTGAATGCAATCCGGGATAAGCTGAATGAAGCAAGGGATATAATTCTTAAAGATAACCCATTCAAGGCAGTAGGTGAAGCTATCAAAGGGGTGTTTAATGAAGGTTCTGAAAATGCAGGTAAAAGTGCCGATCAGATCAAAAAGGACTGGAAGGACCTTGCTACATCTACTGAAGCCGCTTTTGATTTTGTAACTAATGCTATTTCATCTGCTGAATTCCTGAAAGATGCGATCGGTGAAGTCGGATCGACGGCAATCGCTTCTTTGTCTTCAGTTGCGGCCGTATCAATATCCGTTGCGGCGGCAATCAAAACAGCCGAAAAAGCATCTGTTATCCTTGCTATCGTTCAAGCTGCTTTGGTTGCGGTCCAAGCGATTGCCAATGTCTTCAAATCGGTATTCCAAAGGCATGACAGGAAACTGCAAAAGCAGATCGATCAACACAAGTCAGCAGTTGAAGATCTTGAATTGGCGTACCAAGGTCTTGACAGAGCGATAAATCAGGCCCTTGGCAGCGATATATATAGAAAGCAGCAACAAGCTATCGATAATCTTGAACAACAGCGTAGAGCCGTTATAATGGCTCAACAGGCTGAACGGGATAAGAAGAAATCTGATAGCGATAAGCTTCGTGAATACGATGCACAATTGATCGGCATTAACAACAGGATCGAAGATATTACGAAAGATATTTCCGCTTCCATCCTTCAGACCGATGCTAAGCAGTTTTCGGACCAGTTAGCCGATGCGATTGTAAGTGCATACAGCAAAGGTGAAGACGCTGCTAAGGCATTCGAAGAAGTTTCAAGGAACGTTATGCAGAATGCCGTAAAAAATGCACTGAAGCTTCAGTTTCTAGAAAAACCTATACAAAAAGCAATCGAACAATTACAGAACGACATGGGTTCGTTTGCTTCTGATGGCTCGTTCGTGTTCGATGGTCTTTCAAAATCCGAACAACAGAAATTCAAGGATACAGTAGCAAATATAGGTAGTGGCTTTGGTGAAGCCCTGAAGTTATATGATGATCTTTTCAAGGAATTGGACTTAGGTGCAAGCGATCCGTTCAACGCACTTGAAGGCAGTATTAAGGGTATTACTGAAGAAACCGCTAGCATATTGGCAGGGAATACGAATGCTATCCGTGTCAATCAGATGGAAGCGATCAGCCTGATCAGGCAACAACTGATGTATATGCTTGAAATAGCTACCAACACACGTTATAACAAGCATTTAGAGAGTATAGATAAGAAATTGGATAAACTGGGTTCAAACCCTTTGGATGCAAAAGGGGTGCTTTAAAACTTGTGATATGAAGATCAATAAGGAATTAGCTGCAAAAGCTCGAAAATTAGATATCTGCAAGCCGTGGCTTCAGATGCTGAAGGAAGCAAAAGACAAGCATTCACTGATGAAGATGTTCGTTAAGGGAATCGATTTTTGTTTAGCCAACAATTTCCCTTCAGTAGAATACTTGGAAAAGCACGGTCAAGAAGTCACAGATGAATACGGCGTTCATGTTAACAAGACGGTTAAAAAAACCGATTCACCGTTCACCGTCCTATTGGGAGAATCAAAAGCGGAATTGACCAACAACGGATTTTCATTTTCGCAAATATTCATCAAGCATGATTCTATAGTCGACATTACAGCAACTGGCAACAGCTTGACTATTGTCGATGTGTTTGATGATTCCGTTCTTATCGGTACCGTGTCTGATTCGGCTACAATGGTGATATATAAATACGGAAACCCACGTGTAGACATCCTGAAGTCAGGAAATGCAACATTGAAAATAATTGATAAACAAAGAAAAACTTACTGATCATGGCAGATAACATAATACTGAACATTCCATTCGATGAACCTTCAGGCTCTGAAATAGCCTATGATTTTTCAGAAAACAGAGCGGATGCGATTGTCGAAAATGCAACCTTCGTTCCGGGCCGTGAAGGTAATGCGATACGTTTTACCGGTAATGGAACGGCTGAAAGTCCACAAGTATTTATTTTGGACGATGAATTCACAATTACTTTTTGGGTAAAACCGTTGCGTACTGAAGGAAATTCCGATCCAAAGGAATTAACCGTACTCTTCGCGTTTGCCGGTGTAGATCAATACATCGAATATAGCTTTCCGGTACTAAGCGGTGCATGGACATTCATAGCGATAACACGATCACTGGAAGAAGTTCGTATCTATTCAGACCTGAATCCCGTTGAATCATTGGCTATCCCGGAAGCCTTTGGTGCCTTGCAAGGCTATTCAGTTCTTCAGGATTATTACGGTGCCGATTATGGCTATGCAGATGTATACGATCTTCGTGCATTTAATGCCGTACTGGGTATAAACGATCTAAGCGAGATCCGTGTAAATAAAAGTGATGTTTCTTATATACTGGATAATATCGACCTGAACGCATGGGATATTTTTGTTTCTTCTTCTGAAGGGATAATTGACGGTTTACGGATGAAACAGCCTTTCGGCGTTGAATGGTCTGATGAACACGGTGAAACGATCGATTTGAGTAGACCACGTTTTGACGTTCGTGAAATAGTACTTAGTTGCTTCATGAAAGCTGAAGGAAAACAGGCTTTTTTAGTAAAATCACAGAACTTTTTGGCGCAATTCAGAAAGCCGGGAACTAAACGTCTTGTGATCAATGCACATCCTACCAAGCCACTTGTGTACGAAGTGTATATGAAAGATGGTTTGTCAATCGATAAAACTTGGAACAATGAATTGATGGTAGGTACTTTCCAGTTAAGGTTAAGGGAGCCGGAACCTGTTAAGCGTGTTCTTATGCATGTGCGTAACTCTACAGCAACGAAAACGGTTACGATTACCTTTTCATCAAACAAGATGCTTAATTTCTATTGGGGTGATGGCACGAAAACGTTAGATGTTTCCGGAACGGATAAGACGATTACGCATGATTATGCCGATGATGGTGAGTATCATATCATCATTGCCGGTGTGATCGAAGATATTACCCATTTCACCACAAACGCAATTATTGTATGGAACAATTTGTAATAAGGAAAAGATCAGGTTTGGAAGTTCCTTTGGTGAAACGTTCACCTTTGTCAGCAGTTACCAGTGCCGAACAACGAACCGAGCTTTTAAGTGAAGATATTGTCGCTTTATCCGTTCAGAGCGTTGAGCCTATTGATGTTTCGGTAAGCGATACCTTGCATGTTTTCGGAAAATTATACAGGATTAACAAAACGCCTTCAGAAACCAAGGCACCGAACGGGTTCACCTACAATATTACGCTTGAATCGATCATGTACGATCTGAAGCGGCCGCAATGGTTTTTGCCGCCAACGGTCGGGTTTTCTTCTACTGGTGATGAACCATTGACAGCAGATTTAAAGGGTTTTGCTGATGTCCTTATCTACAATGCTAACCGTGTTCTTGGAGAAGGAACCTGGGTTTTAGGTGAATTCCCTTCAGGAACTGAAATAAAAACGCTTTCTTTTCCCGGTGAAAAGTTATTGAGCGTACTGCAAAAGCTATGTGATGAATATAGTATCGAATTTGATATTGTTAGCACGGTCGATAACATCAACACGCTTCACTTCAGAAAAGTCGGTAACATCCTTACAGACACTTTTGAATATGGAAAGGGCAATGAACTCTATACGCTTCAGAGAGACAAAACAACCGATTCTTTGCCCGTTACACGCTTGTATGCCTTTGGATCGACAAAGAACCTAAAATCGGGTTATCGAAATTTTTCAAGTAGGTTACGACTTTCCGTTAATGCTGAATCCTATGTGCAAGATGAATCAATAGTTGATCCTGAAGCTGAAATAATCGAAGCCACGGAAATATTTGAAGACATATTTCCTGAAAGGACGGGCGTTGTTACCGATCTGGTGAACGGTGATCTTAATTCTTTCATTGATTCAGGCATGGACTTCGATCTGAACGAAAAGGATGCGAACGGCACGAAATGGCTGATCCCTGATACAGCAGCTATCATTTCATTTGTCAGTGGAAATTTGGCAGGATATGAATTTGAAGTTCAGGAAGGTGGTTATAACCATACGACAAAAACATTCTCGATCATTCCTTTCAAGGATGAACGGGGGCAAATGTTTCCGGATCCTAATTCAGCCGCTTTCCGTATCAATGTTGGGGATAAATACAAAATATTGAACATCAACATGCCTGACAGCTATGTTGAAGATGCTGAACAACGGCTATACGATAAAGCTATTGAACGTTTATCCGAGTTGGTAAAAAGAAAGGTTCAATACTCTTTGATCCTGAACGAAATGTTCTTCAGGGATGTTCAGGACTTCGTAACCGTCAATTACTTCCATGTTGGCGATTATATCACGATCATAGACAATGATCTGAACGTAAACGAATCCATACGGATAACTTCTTTCACACGGGATCTTTTGCGCCCTTATCGATATACCCTTACCGTGTCGGAATCGTTCGACATCCGGATACTGTATGAATTGATCAAGGATAACAAAGCCGTTAAAGACGTTATTGTACGCAATCAGCTTTCCGATCCTGCTAGGTCAAGAAGGAACTGGCGGACCACAACCGAACTGACTTCGATGCTTGATGCAGTAAAAGCCGAAATGTTGCTTATCTATGTTGAAGGCGGTTCTTACAGTTCTGATATCGTAGCGGAAACCAATGCAGATGGTGATGCGAATAAATTCCGTACTTCACCTGGAACCGTTCAGCACAATGAGTATATCGAAAACGGGGGGCTTTGGAGCGTTTCCGCTTTTGAAGGTACCATGTCGCAAAACGTACCGTATTACGTCTATATAAAAGCTTCAAGGGTAAACAGTAGTGCAACGATAGTGCTTTCCACTACAAGGATATCCGTTGAAGAAGATCCTTCCTTTTACCATTTCCCATACGGTATACTTTCGTCTGTTTTTGATGGTGCAAGGGTTTTATCATCGACAAAGGGGTACACACGTATAACCGGTAACAATATCCATACTGGAAGGATCACATCGAATGACGGGTTGATGTGGATCGATCTTGATACCGGTGAAATCCGTGGTACGTTCCGTTTCACTTCAGGAAAAAGCGTTGAAGAAGCAATCACTGACAGTGAAGGCAATGCTATCGATGCTGCAAAGGATTATACGGACACACAAAAAGAAGCGATCGATTTAGAGATATCAGGGCTTAATACTTCGTTGAACAACCTTGATGAATATATAGACGGCACGTTTTCCGATAATATCATTGAAGAAAGTGAGGCGATTGCGATAGAAAAGTACCTCAATTCATTGAATGCTGAAAAATCGGCAATAGACAATAGGTATAATGCAATTTACGGTGATGCTTCACTTAGCGGTTCGGCAAAATCAAACCTATCCAGCGCAAAAGGTGTTTTTGATACAGACCATAACAACCTTATTGGGTCGATAGAGCAAGCTATATTTGACAGGAAAACCACGCAAGCAGAAAAGGCGGATGTTGATGCACATTTCGACATCTACAAGGCATCATTAGCTATACTGAATACACGACTTGAAGAAGCTATTAACTTTATCGCACAGGCGAAAGCAAATACGGCTGAAACAAATGCTAAAGCAGTAGCGAATGCAGCCCAACAGGCGGCTGATGAAGCACAGGAAGACGCAAATATAGCAAACTCATTACTGTCTGATATTTCTAACGATTCCAAATTAACGGCTTCGGAAAAAACACAGGTTAAATTAGAATGGGATTCTATTGTAATTGAAAAGACACAAATCGCCAATCAGGCAATCAATTATGGTGTATCAAAATCAACCTATGAAAGTAGGTATGCTATATTGAACACGTATATAAGCCCGATTTTATCCAACCTCAACACAACGACAGATATAACAAGGTCGACATTTAGAACCAACTTTGCAAACTACTATGCAGCTCGTGAAGAACTTCTAAAATCCATCAGCGATAAAGCAAAGCAATTATCCGATAGCGCAGCCGATGCAGCCTCAAATGCGCAGGCTTCAGCGAATGCAGCTAATAATTATATAGACAATGTATTACCGGACAGGCTGGATGCTATTGATGCAGCATTGGACGGATTGTTAGAACAACACTTCCAAACCTATGACCCAACAACCAGTAACGCACCGGCTTCATCATGGACAACAACTGAATTAAAAGAGTCTCATTTAGGAGACTTATTCTATAATACTGCAAATGGGAGATCTTGGAGATGGGTAAAAGAAGGAACTACCTATAAATGGGCTGAAATAATCAATTCTGACCTACAGGCAGCACTGCAAGCGGCATCTGAAGCACAAGATACGGCAGATAGCAAAAGGCGTGTTTTTATCACTAGACCGTCTACACCCTATGATATAGGTGACCTTTGGGTTCAAGGCATTAATGGCGATATATTGCGTTGTAGAACCGCCAAGACAGAGAGTCAATCGTACTCTGCATCTGATTGGGAAAAGGCTTCCAAATACACAGATGATACAGCCGCCGATGCAGCCGCATCAGCAGCAGCAGCAGCACAGGATTCAGCGAACACCGCCAATGGGTTGTTAGCTGATTTATCCAATGATAACAAGTTGACGGCTTCAGAAAAACAACAAACAAAAGTAGAGTGGGATGGCATTGTTAGTGAAAAACCGACAATTGAAGCTCAAGCAACTGGGTACGGGATAACATCTGAAAAAACAGCTTATACCAATGCATATAATACACTAAATAGCTACATAACCCCGATACTATCAAACCTTTCAATTACTACTGATATAGTAGGTTCGACATTCAGGTCTAATTTTGCCAATTACTACGAAAAAAGACAGTTGTTGCTTAAAGCTATATCGGATAAGGCTAAAAGTTTAGCGGACGGGGCGCAATCAACGGCTTCAGCAGCAGCTTCAGCAGCTTCAGCAGCACAAGGTTCGGCAAATACGGCAAATACGACTTTAGGTAAGATTGCGAACGATAACATTCTAATGCCTAATGAAAAACAGGACACGTTAGCGGAATGGCAGATCATACAGGCTGAAAAGCCTATTATCGCTAATCAGGCGACTTCTTTCGGTCTTTCTGTATCAGCGCTGAATACTGCATACAATAACTTAAATACATACATCACACCTTTACTGTCTAACATGACAACGGAGAGTGCGATAACGGGAACGACGTTCCGTGCAAGGTTTAAAGCTTATTACGATGCAAAGATAGCAGTTCTGACAGCTGTTAGCGATACCCTTAAAAGCCGGATCGAGATAACACCGTTTGCGCAAGGAACCGGAAAGATATTCAATAGACCCGCTAGTCTAGGCATTAATTCTTCTTCGAACGTAGGTTATTTGGTGATATCAACACCTATCACATCGTCTTTCATGTCACGTGTGAAGATTGCAGGATATAATTATGTTGGTGCAAATTCAGATATGGACCTAACCGTTTCTTTTTACGCTTATACTAGCAATCAATTCCATCACACAAGCTACACGAATCTTGGCAATTACCCTATCAATGATGTCCAGTTGGCACGGGATTCTTCAGGAAGAACCATCATCATAATAGGAAAATCAAATAGTGCATGGAACTATCCGAAAATAGTAGTAGAAAGTGCCGCTATCGGTCAAAACAATCCGCCTGACAGTTATATTGACGGGTGGTCCATGGAGATCAAGACGGATATATCAGCATACACGAGCAATTCAGTCATTTCAAACGGCTTGGATGTTCAGGCGGAAACAGAAGCATCAAAAGCGATGCTATCCGATATTTCTTCAGATAGCAAGATCACGCCTTCAGAGAAAAAGCAAGCGAAAATCGAATGGGATGCTATTGTAGCTGAAAAAGTTCAGATAGCGAATCAGGCAACCAATTACGGCGTTTCGAAAACTACCTATGAAAGTCGATATGCTACGTTGAATACATATATAACGCCGATACTTTCAAATCTTGATATCACAACCAATATTGTAGGTTCCACGTTCCGAACTAATTTCGCTAATTACTACACGGCCCGTGAAGCCTTATTGAAAGTGATAAGCGATAAAGCTAAAGAATTGTCCGATGCTGCCAAAGATGTTGCGGATGGTGCAAAGGAGACCGCTGATGATGTGAAGGAAAAGACGGGCGTAGATTATTTGCCGCCGGGAACGATCATAATCGATCCCAGTACCGGCATGATCACCGCCAATATCATCAATACAGATTTGATCATAGCAAAGAAGTTCCGTACCGGTGCCACTGGTACACGTGTCGAGATAAATGTCAACAATGATGCAGCGATCAGGGCGTTCAATAAAACTGGATCGGTTGTAACAGAAACATTTTCGGTTGTTAACGGACTTCTTAAAACGAGGGGGCGTGCCGGTGTTGGCGGTCGACGTATGGAAATAGACGGTGAAAATAATGAGATTATCTACTATGGTCAAGATAACAAGGTGATGCTTCGTATCGAAGATGATGTTGACTCTTTTCAGGACAATGACAGTGCGCATACTATCCGCCAATTAGCCGGCATTGTTCTTACCAAGCCTTATACATCAAACCCGTCAAACCCTGACACCGTTCAGATCACCGGAAACGGTATCTATGCGAACGCTTCAGGTGCAAAGGCGTTACTTGCATCGTTTGGCGGCGGTTACGCTTATGCTGCTATGATCGGGTACTTAAGGCGTCGTGAAAGTGTATTGTCCGGTGACGTTAATGCCGGTATAGTCGGTTTATCATCCGTATTAGGTACATACGGGGGCTATTTTAAGCACTTAAATTCAAATGGCGTGTCTTTACGTGTTGATGGTGTTTCAGAGTTCAACGGGGGCATAGTAACAGATGGCATATTAGCGAGAACGACAAACATAAGAATGAAAGTTGAACTGACGGGTCAGGGGGGCAATAATTGGAATACCTTTGTCTTTAAAAACGGACTGTTAGTGAACGTTTTACCTTATCAATAAATAAAAATGAAAAAACTAAAATTAAACACGCTAGAACGATTATTGATGTCAGCAAAATTCTTGCTTCAGCAAGGCGGATTTATTCAAATGCTTACTGCTGAAGGCATAAAGGGTAAAGTAAAGTTCAGTCCTGAAGAACTTGACGAACTTGAATTAAAGGATAACCCAAATGGATCTGTTTCGTGGAATTATAGTAAAGATCGTGAAGTTGAATACGAATTCACCGATTCAGAAGTTTCCATTCTCAAAAAAAGCATGGAAGAATTGGATCAAAATAAGCAGATCACTAACGATATATTAAGCATCTGCATCAAGGTAGACAAGTTGTAGGTTTTTTTCGCACTTTAAGTGCGTACATAGTAAGCATATATATGTTAACTTTACCACTATAAAAAATTAGTTATGGGAATATTAATTGGAGTAGGGCAAACAAGGCCCAAGTTTCCACACGATTATTATTATGGGATCGAATTTGATACTGAAGTAGCATCACCGACGTGTACACGCATTGGACGTCCTGAACTACATGTCTCATTACCGGTTCAATCCCGTATGCGTGGGTGTTTGCTGAACGATAACGGAACCGTAAGGTATTATCTTAATCCTAATGATTGGTCAAGACGTGACACGGGATCAGCTTCAGACCTTACGGGTGCACATGGTCAGGTGATGATCGAAGTTCCGGAATCATTTTGGCGTTTTGAATATGAAGGCACTAAGCGGCGTGTACTGATATCAGAACATAGCCTTCCAGGGTTTTACAAGGTGCCAACATTCTACATTTCGGCTTATGAAGCGACAATAAACCGTACAAACAACAAACTTTCTTCTGTTGCTAACATGTCACCTGACTACAGGGGCGGAAACAACAGTGCTACAAATGATGCAGCTTCGAATACCTTACTTGGTAAGCCGGCTACAGCAACATCGCTGATCGACTTCAGGGCTTATGCACAAAACAGAGGGGCAAAGTATTCCGCTTTGGTGTATGATGATTACAAATACGTTGCATGGCTTTTCCATGTTGAATACGCAACATTAAATAGTCAATTGCCATTCACTTCACAGCCAACTTCTGAAGGGTATAAGCAGGGCGGTTTGGGTGATGGTGTAACGAACCTGAATTCTACGTTGTGGAGTAATTTCAGTAGTTATTATCCTGTTATTCCTTGTGGACATTCTGATTCTTTAGGCAATAAATCCGGTGAAGTTGCTTACACTATGCCGGTTGAATATGATGCTTCAGGCGTGGTGACTTACGTCAACCGGTACCGTGGTATCGAAAACCCGTTTGGACACATATACAAGTTTGCTGATGGCATCAATATTCTGATCCAGTCTGATGCTGAAGGCGGTCAAAGTCAAATGTTCGTTTGCTCTGATCCGGCATTATTCACACACCTAAATAACGATAATTATGAGTTCAGAGGGTTGTTACCACGTGAATCAGGTGTATATATAAAGGAGATGCTTATGGGTGAAAAAGGGGACTATATGCCTTTTAGTGTAGTTGGTGCAAGTGCTACGACTTTCTTCTGTGATAGATTCTACACTACGATCCCTGAAACTGGCGATTCCATGCTGGCGGTTCTGTTCGGCGGATCTTCGCTTCATGGTGCGTCTGCGGGCTTCGGCATCTCGTATGCGTCTTATTCGGCGTCGTCTACGAATGCGTCTATCGGCTCGCGGCTTTGCTGTAGATCGTAATTCGGGGGTGCTTTTTTGCACCCCGTAGCGGTTAAAAAAATGGGTATAAAAATAATAAAGGTTGTGTGTTTTATGCGGGCGGTTCTGTTCAGCGGAAATTCGAATAATGGTGCGAATGCAGGCTTCGGCATCTCGAATACGAATAATTCGGCGTCGAATACGAATGCGAATATCGGCTCGCAGCTATGCTAGTTAAACTTTAAACATAGAACACAGACCTTGCCACTTGGCAAAAAATTAAAAGGTTAAAAGCCGTATTGGTAACGAAAGTGAAGGTTCGGTATAACAAAGCAAATTGTAAATGAAAAGAATAGGTAACCTATATCAAGATATGATCAGCATTGAGAATCTGAAGCTAGCAGATATCAATGCTAGGAAGGGTAAGCTTAAGTCCTATGGTGTTAAAAAACACATCAAGAACGAAGAAGCTAATATCCTTGCTTTGCATGACATGTTGAAAAACAGAACCTATCGGACATCTAAGTACGACATATTTACAATTGTAACGGATAACGGCAAAGAAAGAACTATTTACCGTTTACCCTATTTCCCTGATAGAATATGCCATCATGCTGCTATGGCGTCATTGGAACCTATTTGGAACAAAATATTTATTGCCAATACCTTCAGCTGCATTAAGGGGCGTGGTATTCACGGAGCCGCAAAAAAGGTCAAAGAAGCATTACGAAGCCCTTCAGGAAACAAATATTGCCTTAAGATCGATATCAAGAAGTTTTATCCTAATATCGATCATGACATACTAAAACAGATCATCCGGAAGAAAATCAAGGATCAGGACCTTCTTTGGCTTCTTGATGAAATAATCGATTCAGCCGATGGCGTTCCGATCGGTAATTATCTTTCTCAATTCTTTGCGAACCTATACCTAGCATACTTTGACCACTGGATCAAGGAGGTGAAAAAAGTTAGGTTTTATTTCCGGTACGCTGATGATGTTGTGATCCTAATGGATTCAAAGGAAGATTTAAACAATCTACTGAACGACATACGGACATATCTTCACAAAGAACTTAAGCTAACGCTAAAAGAGAACTTCCAAATATTCCCTGTTGCTGCAAGGGGAATTGATTTTGTCGGTTACGTCTTCTTCCATACGCACACATTGTTGAGAAAGACGATAAAGAAGAAATTTTGCCGACGGGTTTACAAATTAAATAAGCGCAAGAACATTCTTATTGAAGAATATAGACAATTGATATGTCCGTGGTTGGGATGGACAAAATATTGCGATTCATATAGATTATTAACTAAAATTTTAAACGACAAATACGATGAAGTCACAATCAAACAAAAGACCGCAAGTGCTGCATGATCTTGGTAACGGATCACATCACTATAATTTCAATATTGTCGAAAAGACAATCGATGAAGAAGACGGAAAAACCTCAAAGGTTTTCGAATACGATCAAGTATTGATTTGGGATACACCTACTGAAAAAAAGGTTGTAAAAGAAGTGATCCGTTCGAAATGGGATGCGAATCAAGAATTCGACTTGGTAAACAGTTATAACGCTTTTAATGAAGGTGTTTCTGATGATGAATCTGATAAGGACAATTATCTAGATTATTTGGATGAAATACGTGGTATAAAAGCTATGGTTAAACATGATTTTACATAAATAGGCATGACTAATTTTAGTGATCTGAACATTTCTACTTCAAAGCGATTTGTAGGTGATAAAATTAAAATCGCTAAAATCTTCAATAGGGAAATAGTCTTGAAAGACTTCAAGATCGAAGATAGTAAGTTCGAAGGAAAAGGTGACAGATTAAAGCTTCACTTTGAATTAGACGGTGAAGAACATATAACGTTCACCGCTTCAAAAACTCTTATGGAAATGGTCAAACGCATCCCATCTGAATCATTTCCTGTCAAGACCACAATAGTTAAGGAAGGTGAATATTTCGTCTTCACATAAAATATTGCTATGAAAAAATTAACAAACAACGATGTTTCTGATTTGGCTTGTCAAAACGGCATCGAATACGCCGCCTTGAAAGCCTTCATTGAAGTAGAATCGGGCGGCCGTGGGTTTGATCCCGTAACGGGAAAAATAATCATACAGTTTGAACCTTCGTGGTTCCGGAAGAAAGCACCTTATGCACCAACTGGAAAATGGAGTTTGAACGGAGTGGAAAGGCAGTCAAAAGAATGGATTGCTTTTAATGATGCTTTCTATAAAGATCCCGATGCAGCTATGCAAGCTACGTCGATAGGACTTATGCAAGTAATGGGATTCAACTATTCAATGGTGGGTTTTAAGACTGTTGGTGAAATGTGGGATTTTGCCAAAGTATCAGAACGTAACCAGTTGGATTTAGGCGTTCGGTTTATAGTTGCTAATCGTAAGCTACATAACGCTTTGATCAAAAAAGATTGGCATTTGGTCGCTTATTATTACAATGGTGAGAAATATAGGGAGATGGCTAAAATTTGGGGCCGGGAACCTTACGATATAAGTATGCAGAAAGCTTATAATAAATATATATAAAATGGAAAAAGTAACTGAAAAAAAACAATTCTCGCTCAAGGGGTGGGATTATGTTAAGGGTTTAATTTTGGCAGTCGTAACACCGGTCGTTGCTGTCATAATCCAGACCTTGGATGCAGGTGAACTAACGTTAGACTGGCTCACGATACGCACCGTTGCCGCATCCGCATTGTTTGCCTATCTGTCAAAACAATTCTTTGAACCTAGCAAAGTTGTGGTGGAGAAACCGGAAAAAGATACGGTTACGAGGGTAAAAAGGGCTGTTAGATAACTTAAACCAAGATCATTATGCCACTAAGATTTTTAAAAACATGGAAGTTAGACGATATCGAAAAACGCCCTTTAGTGGTAATGATAGCTTTACTTATTTCGATGTTGTTTTTCTCCGTCTCTCGGAAAGACACAAGGGAAGAAGACTGCAATGAAGAAAAGAAGGAATGGCAGGATAGATATGTTAACCTAACCAATGCCTTGATGGAAAAGAATGATATTATAGAAAGTAAAGATAAAGAAATTGACAGCTTAAAAAGTGAAAAAACTGATAGTGTGGTTCGTGAAGAAGTTTCACAGCCCATAAAAAACATATTAAAATGAAAAAAAGAAGTTCAATAACCAGCACTTTTCTGTTTATACTGCTTGTTGGAGCGTGTATAACAGCTTTTAGCCTTTGGCAGGATGCGAAAAGCTTAAAAAGTGAAAATAAACGGCTTCGTTCTACGCAAGTTGAAACGGCAAATACAATTGTCGAAAAGTATGTCGATAGAGTTGACACCGTTCAGCATACCATATTTAAAGATCGTATCGTAACAAGATCGGACTTAAAGAAAGGTCAGGTTCCGATCAACAAGGGATTGCTTGACACAATGGTGTTAGCGCTTAAAATGGCGGATGGCAATGAGGCTAAATTCAATAAACAAATAAAGGACTTAACCCGTATAAACGGACGTTTGGAAGGCGTGATCGAGGGTCTTAAGGGAGATATAGAAAAAGGGGTTTTGATTGATTTTAATTCGCAATACCTTAATGCCAGTGTCGATACACTTTATAAAATGACCTATGGATATGATGCAGAATTGCGTATTGCGACTTATGATGAACCCGGTGGTTTTTTAGGGCTTGGTAACCCAAAGCACTACATAGATATTTCTTCACCGGATACCAATTTTACCATAAATTCTATTGACCGGTTCCGTGTTGAAGTTCCGGTAAAGCCCAAACCCTGGGGTATCGGCATTATAGGCGGTTGGACTATAGACCCTACCATTCAGAATGGAGAACTTAAATTTCGACCTTCGTTAGGTGTTGGAGTTAGCTATAATGTTATCAGGTTTTAACATTATAGCTAACCAAGTCAACTATGATTTGACGCTTATCTGCTTTTGACCCATTTATTAGACTGATGTCTATCACAGCTGTATTTGATACATGTTCGATGTTATCAATATCAAGCCGTTCACCTTCCTTTATGTCAATGTCGATTTGATGGTACTGGTTTGTTTTTAAATCGTATATATAAAGTCCGTTGCTTATTATCACGGCTGTTTTATCGTAAGTAATAATTCCATTGGAGTTAAGACCGATTTGATAGTCTTCGTAAGTTGATCCGTCAATAATAATTTCATTGTTCTTATCAAGAATATAGTATCCTTTGTTCGTCGAAGGGTGACTAATATCGCTTTTTATCAACACATAATCGTCATGCCAATTATATACGCTAAAAGCATATCCTGAAGGAACCCATCCATAAAAATCAGAACCAAACAATTTATTATAAATCGGTTTATTGGAATTAACCTTGCTTGAAAACAATTGATAACTTTCAATATCAACGCTTCCAATTTCTGAAAAATACAGATACCCATATAAGTAATCCGACATACGTCTGTTGATAATCAAAGCAACCGCTTTTAATTCCTTCTTGTAACTGTCCTCTCCGACGATCACCGATTCTTTGTTCAAATTGAACCTTCCAAGTCCCCTTTTATTTTCTGTATCGAACACCAGTACGGATATTTCATTGTTGCTTTTGAGGTAATTTACGGAAAGTGTCGTTCCGGATTCAACTACATTAAGCAACTTTACAATATCTTCGTTATCACTGATCGATATGCCATATTTTACTTCTATTTCCTTAAATGGACTTACTTCAGTTTCTTCTTGATCAGGAACAATGTTGTTTTCGCTGCATCCCGTGCCGGCGATCACAAACAGGAAAATAACAGAATAAAGGAATCTCATAGTATGGTTAGTTTGTTTTATCGGGTGAATATACTTGTTTTTATAAACACCCAAAGAATTATTGATCTATATTTGAGTCAGAGTTATACGAATTGTTTTTTTGCGATTGCAATTCTTTATTTAGGGTACCCTTGCACCAAAAGTGTGAGGGTATTTTTTTGCCTAAAAATAAGCTTTTATGTAAAACCGCACAGTTTCCGCACAATGTTTAAATAAAAACGCCCTTTACGATGTGTAAAGGGCGTTATGTGTGCACTTGAAGGGAGTCGAACCCCTAACCTCCTGATCCGTAGTCAGGTGCTCTATCCAGTTAAGCTACAAGTGCGTCCTGAATCGGAACGCAAAGATATAATTCAATTTCTACATGAAGAAATTTTTTTCATAAAATATTGCATTATTTTTTATTCTGTGCATATAATCCGATGATCCTGACGCTTTTTTGTTAATTTTATCGTTCTACTACAGAGGTGAACTGAGATATAAATTAGACAAAATATGAGTGAGGTTAAGCGCAAAAAGGTGAGATTACGAGATATCAGTATATCTTATTTGTTAAAAGAAGTAGATGAAGCGGTGGCCACAGTAATCTTTATTCATGGTTTCCCATTCAATAAAAACACATGGAAACCACAATTAGAAGATTTGCCGGATGGTGTGAGCGGCATTGCTTATGACGTTAGAGGACATGGGAACACAACTACAGGTCACGGTTATTTTAATTTAGATGTGTTTGCAAAAGATCTACTCGCCTTTATCGATTGGTTGAATGTAGGTTCTGTTGTTGTTTGCGGTGTTTCCATGGGCGGTTATATTGCGTTGCGAGCTCACGAACTTCAGCCTGATAAGTTCAGGGGTCTGATATTTTGTGATACACATTCTTTTGATGATTCAAACGAAGGGCGAATTAAGCGGTTTGCAACGATAGATTCTGTTTTAAAAAATGGAAAAAGAGCGTTTTCAATAGGATTTGCCCAAAAGGTTTTATCCGATAGGGCGCGAACAAACAAAACGGAGGTGGTAGACCTGGTCAAGAGCTCGATTCGAAGAAATAATGAACGTAATATCTGTGCAACGCTACTTGCACTTGCATCTCGAACTGATACCACTCATACCTTAAGACATATCCAGGTACCTGTTTTGCTTTTGCGCGGAAGCGAGGACCGGATTGTCTCGATAGAACAGATGAAAAAAATGGAGGAGCTGATTCCGGATGTTCGTTATCAGGAACTCACTGGGTGTGGCCACCTTCCTAATCTAGAGAACGAAACTCGTTTCAATGGCGAGATCAGAAATTTTTTTATTAGTAAGATTTTATAATCATATATGCTTCGAATTGCAATTAACGGTTTTGGCCGCATTGGAAGGAATACTTTGCGGACGCTTATCTATCGAAAAGAAGACATCCAGGTTATCGCCATTAATGATTTGACGGATGCTGCGACGCTGACGCACCTCTTTAAATACGATTCTGTGCATGGGCCTTTTCATGGGGAGGTGAATGAAACGGAGGGGCAGATGATCATTAACGGTAAGAAAATACAAGTCTTAAATGAGAAAGATCCGTCGCGGCTACCTTGGGAAGAGCTTGATATTGATGTTGTTGTGGAGGCGACCGGCTTTTTTACGAAGAAAGAAGACGCCAAAAAGCATCTGACTGCAGGTGCAAATCAGGTAATCGTATCTGCACCATCACCGAGTGCAGAAATTCCTACATTGGTTTTAGGTGTAAATGATTCAACGGTCGACTTGTCGGCATCCCTGATATCAAATGCATCATGTACGACTAACAATGTGGCGCCGATGGTTAAGGTGTTAGACGAAAACTGGGAAATTGTTGACGGTTATATAACGACGGTTCACTCCATGACGGGCGATCAGAATTTACACGATGCTCCGCATCGTGACTTGCGGAGAGCGCGTGCAGCATCAGCTTCCATTATTCCTACGACGACAGGTGCAGCGAAAGCAATTACCAGCGTGTTCCCGCATCTGAAAGATAAGTTAGGAGGTGCTGGAATCCGCGTGCCGGTGCTTAATGGGTCATTG
Organism: Albibacterium profundi; assembly: GCF_042159835.1. Lineage (NCBI taxonomy): Bacteria > Pseudomonadati > Bacteroidota > Sphingobacteriia > Sphingobacteriales > Sphingobacteriaceae > Albibacterium > Albibacterium profundi. The sequence continues at coordinate 1,886,492 of NZ_JBBVGT010000002.1, forward strand.
ACGGATTTCACCTGCATCCTCAAGAAGCAACCAACCGTTGAAGAGATAAATTCGGTTTTTGAGGAGGCTTCGAAATCGTCTTTAAACGGAATCCTAAAGTACACGGAAGATCCCGTCGTTTCAGTTGATATTATCAACAGCTCTTATTCCTGTGTTTTCGACTCGTTGCTTACGTCGGTTGTAGGTGGTCTTGTGAAGGTCGTCGGTTGGTATGATAACGAATATGGTTATTCTAATCGGATGGTCGATTTATTAAGCAGAATCGATTCGCTAAAGCAAATGAATTGAATTTGAAACTCTCCTGATTTATTCTAAATTTGTTGCGTAAATTTTAATTTTATAAAGGGAAAAATACAATGAAGACAATAGATAACGTAAACTTTGCAGGCAAGAAAGCACTTATTCGTGTTGATTTTAATGTGCCATTAGATGAACAATTTAATATCACCGATGATACACGCATAAAAGGTGCATTGCCTACCATTAAGAAGATACTTGATGACGGAGGATCCGTGATTCTGATGTCTCATTTAGGTCGCCCCAAAAGCGGTCCTGAGAACAAGTTCTCATTAAGACATCTCGTTAATCATCTTTCTGATGAATTGAACGTTCAGGTTCAGTTTGCGGACGACTGTATTGGCGAGCAAGCGAAAGAAAAGGCGGCAGCATTGAAGCCAGGCGAGGTTCTATTGCTTGAGAATCTTCGTTTTTATGGAGAGGAAACGAAGGGGGATGCAGATTTCGCTAAGAAACTATCCGAGTTGGCTGATATTTATGTGAACGATGCATTTGGAACCGCACATCGAGCGCACGCGTCGACTGCTATCATTGCGGATTATTTCCCTAACGATAAATACTTTGGATATCTAATGGCTGCAGAACTAGAGAATGCCCGTAAGGTATTGGAGGAGGCAGACCGGCCGTTTACTGCCATTATGGGTGGAGCAAAAGTATCTGATAAGTTGGAACTGATCGAGGCTCTTTTGAGTAAAGTAGATAACCTGATTATTGGTGGCGGAATGGCTTATACGTTTGTGAAAGCACAGGGTGGGGAGATTGGAAATTCATTGGTTGAGTTAGATAAATTGGATTTGGCTCTGGAGTTAATGAAGAAAGCAGATGAAAATGATGTTAATCTTATTTTGCCAACCGATTCGATTATCGCTGATGAGTTTTCAAATGATGCACCGCACTATGCTGGACCTAACAATACGATTCCCGCGGATAAAATGGGTTTAGATATTGGTCCGGAATCAGCCGAGCACTTTGCTGAAGTTATTAGCGCTTCAAGAACGATACTCTGGAATGGGCCAATGGGGGTTTTCGAGATGGATAGTTATGCGAAAGGAACGCGTGCCGTTGCCAGTGCTATCGTGGCTGCAACTGAGCGTGGAGCATTTTCGTTAATCGGTGGCGGAGACTCGGCCGCGGCAATTGCTAAATTTAAGATGACTGAACATGTGAGTTATGTGAGCACCGGTGGAGGCGCCTTATTGGAGTACATGGAAGGTAAAGAACTACCTGGTGTAAAAGCTATCTCGTAAGCTGGATCTTATCTGACTCGTAGAATTCAGGTATTCGGTATACAAATAATTAATAAAAAGGACTGCCCTTTTTCCGTAACTAGGAAAAAGGGCAGTCCTTTTTTATGGTTATCGCTTGTCGATTGGTCGTGACCTGCCAATCACCAATGTGGATTAGTGAATATCGCGACAGTGAATGTTTTTAACTTTTGCGAGACGAACAGTGGTTAAGCAGTGGTCAAGCAGTGGTCAAGCAGTGGTTAAGCAGTCATCCCACCCTGATAAAAGGACTGTTTGAGGAGTGTATTACTACTGTTAATCTAGTGTTTTTCTAGAGTCAGTTATTTATAGTTGTATACGATGAGTCGCGAGTTATAAAAAACGGAACTTGTTGTTTGGAAGTTCTCAGCGGCTCTTCTTGTTACATCGATATAGGGTCGTTTTCCTGCAAAAGAGCAACAAATGCGCAAAATGTGGTGTGGAAAACTTTTTTGTGGGGGAAAGTGGGAGAAAGTGGAAGAATTTCATACTTTTACATTTGATTAGTAGATTTTGTCGACAAATGAGTTACTTCCTAGGAGAATATGAATGCAAGTTAGACACCAAAGGTAGAATGGTGTTGCCTGCTGCCCTCAAAAGGCAAATGCCTGATGTTGAGCGGGAGGGACTTGTTGTGAACCGAGGCCTGGAGGAGCATTTGGTGATTTACACTCGTTCTGAGTGGAATAAAATCATGGATGAGTTGAGTAGGCTTAATCAGTTTGAAAGAAAAAGCCGTGAGTTCATTCGCAAATTTATGCGCGGAGCTACCGAGTTGAGTTTGGATGCGGCGGGACGGGTATTGATTCCGAAATCGCTACAAGCTTATGCTGGAATTACTTCTGAAGTGGTTTTGGCTAGTCAGTTTGATAAAATAGAAGTTTGGTCGAAGGCCAATTATGATGAACAATGGGAGGATGAAGGGGATGATTTCGCTTCGTTGGCCGAAGAGGTTATGGGAAATTTGAGGAGGAAGGAAAATGAGCAATGATTACCACATACCGGTAATGTTAACTGAGTGCGTCGACGCACTTGATATTAAACCGAACGGGGTGTATGTTGACGTGACCTTCGGTGGGGGCGGGCATTCGCGTGAGATTTTAAAGCGATTAGGCCCTGACGGGAGATTGTATGCTTTTGATCAGGATCCCGATGCTATATCCAATTCATTGCAAGATGATCGTTTTAGATTGATTCATCAGAACTTTCGCTTTATGAAGAATAATCTGCGCGTTCATGGGGTGTCTGAAATTGATGGAGTTTTAGCTGATTTGGGGATTTCTTCACATCAGATTAATGAGCGGGAGCGAGGTTTCTCGACGCGATTCGATGCGGATTTAGATATGCGTATGGATCAGGTTGGAACGCTGAACGCTCGTGATATTGTCAATAATTATGCAGAAGAAGACCTTCATCGGATTTTTGGGATGTATGGTGAAATACAAAACGCAAGAACGTTAGCACGTGTACTGGTATCTGCACGGACGGTTGAACCAATTGTGACGGTGGCTCAACTAAAAGAAGCTATTGAAACAATTGTTCCGAAACGACGAGAAAACAAATACTATGCACAGGTCTTCCAGGCGCTGCGCATTGAAGTAAATAAAGAATTGCAAGCGTTAGAAGCATTTTTGCTGCAGTCGGCTGCGATACTGAGGGCGGGAGGACGATTGGTCGTGATGTCCTATCATTCACTTGAAGATCGTTTGGTGAAAAACTTTATTGCCAAAGGTAAATTTAAAGGAGAGGTGGAAAAGGATTTTTACGGAAATGAGATAAAACCATTGCGTGCAGTCAACAGGAAGGTAATCGTTGCATCTGCCGAAGAGATTGAAGGAAACAATCGTGCAAGGAGTGCTAAGTTAAGGATCGCTGAAAAGATTTAGTTATGGCAAATACTTACAAGAAGAATGAACCATTGACCGAAAAGATGCAACAGGAGATACAAGACTCTGTTGAAGAAAAGGCAAATGCATCAGAAGATTTTGTGCGGAAGGCCTTGTCTGTGGGTGGTTTGTCTTCATTGAGTATAGTTAATAATCTTCCGTTTATTTTGTTCATAGCCTTTTTGGGCGTGATATATATAGCGAACAGGCACTATGCAGAAAATACCGTTCGTAAAATATCGAGTCTAAGCAAAGAGGTGAAGGTCATGAGCTGGGAGTTTAAAACGTTGAAAGCCGACCTAATGCTGCGGAGTACACAGTCCGAAGTGCTTAAGTTGGTTGATACCGTAGGGTTGAAGGAGCTAGTTGTTCCGCCTAGAAAAATTGTAATTAAAAAAGAAACCGATAAATAGAGAAATATAACGTAGGTGAGATGAATATCAGAACTGACATACTACTCAGAGCCTATATTTCCTTTGGAATTATGGTGTTGATAGCAATCGCCGTGTTGTACAAAATGTTTACTGTTCAATTGGTTCATGGTGAAAAATGGGCCGCTATGGCAGACAGTTTGTCTACACGATACGTTGATGTGGAAGCTGCGCGTGGAAACATCTATTCGGTGGATGGAAGTCTTCTAGCCACCTCCGTTCCAGAGTATGATATTCGAATGGATTTATATGCTCCGGGTATTGAACTAGATGATGTTTTCTATTCAAAAGTAGATTCTTTGGCTCGTGCGCTTTCTGATTTCTTTAAAGACAAATCGCCCGCTCAATATTCACGCTCATTACGTAGGGCGAGAAGTGATAAGAACCGTTACTTCTTAATCAAAAGGGATGTAAGCTATCAGTCGATGAAGAAGATGCGGACATTCCCCATCTTCAATTTGGGTTACATGGCAGGTGGAATGATTGCCGAGCAAAAAAATAAGAGGGTATTGCCTTTTGATAATTTAGCTAAGCGGACGATTGGATACAAGAATGAGAATGTGCAGCCGGTTGGCTTAGAAGGGGCGTACGCTAATTATATCGATGGGAAAGGCGGAAAGCGCTTAGTGCAACGTATAGCAGGGGGCGTTTGGATGCCGGTAAACCCAGATATGGATGTCGCGCCTGTCGACGGGGCAGATATTATCTCAACCATTGATATCCGCATGCAGGATATCGCACAAAGTGCGCTTGAGCGCCAGCTGATTGAGAGCAACGCGGATAACGGTTGTGTTATTGTCATGGAAGTAAAAACCGGCGAAGTTCGGGCAATTGCCAATTATACTCGGGTAAAAGAAGGTGTGTACGAAGAGAAGTTTAACTATGCTATTGCGCAGAGTGCTGAGCCGGGGTCAACTTTTAAGTTGGCCTCTTACTTGGTTGCGTTGGAAGACGGAAAGATTGATACAGGAGATATTGTCGATACAGGAAACGGTGTTTTTAGAGTGTATAGCAAGGCGCATCGTGATTCGAAGCACGGCGGCTATGGGGAAATTAGTGTGAAGCGAGCTTTCGAAGTATCCTCGAATACAGCTGTAACCAAGCTAATCCATACTTATTATAACGATAGTCCGGCTGCATTTACGCGCGGGCTACATGAATTGCATTTGAACGAGAAATTGGGCTTGCAGTTCCCTGGTGAAGGCAAGCCTTTAATTAAAACGCCAGATTCAAAAACTTGGAGCGGACTATCACTGACTCAAATGTCTTATGGTTACGAACTACTGATGACACCTCTGCAAATGCTGACTTTTTATAATGCAGTTGCAAACGATGGACTGATGCTTAGTCCACTTTTTGTTAAGGAAATCCGTCGTTTAGGCAATACAATCGAACGTTACCATGCACGCGTAATAGATGAGTCGATTGCATCAGAGAAAACAATAAATGCTTTACAAGATATGCTCTTAGGTGCTGTAGAGCACGGGACGGGTAAGGGCTTGAAAAATTCGCTATTTAAAATAGCCGGGAAAACCGGTACAGCGCAAATGGCTGATGGCTCTGCAGGATATAGGGGAAGAAGGAGGTATCAAGCCTCGTTTGCTGGTTATTTTCCAGCGAATGACCCTAAGTACTCGATGATTGTTGTCGTTCAGAACCCTCGGAACGGATATTATGCAGCTAGCGTAGCTGGGCCTGTATTCAGTGAGGTTGCGCAACGGATTTACGCAAGCGACATGGATATGTATCAAGGTGTGGCTGGCTCGCAACTGATGCAGGCGTCGGTATCTCCTGAAACCAAGGCTGGTTCATTGGAGGCGGCAAAAACGCTATATCAGGAATTTGATATTAGTAAACCGGCTTCCAAAGATTCTACGCTTGTCGCCTATAATGATACCGAGGCTGTGAGGGGGAAAGTTCCAAACTTGATTGGTATGGGGCTGAAAGATGCTTTATATGTTTTGGGGAATGCCGGGTTTAAGGTATCAGTAAATGGTAAAGGTAAGGTTGTAAATCAATCTTTAGCAGCCGGGCAGCAATTGACAGATAATTTGTCGATTTCAATTGATTTAAAATGAAACAGTTAACTGACATATTGACCGACATAGACGTCCTTCACTTAGAGGGATCGTTGGACTTCGCGGTGCGTGATGTTCATTTTGATTCGCGAGATGTCGGGGAAGGTGACTTGTTTGTTGCTGTGAAGGGCGTAGCTACTGACGGGCATCTTTATATAGATCAGGCAATCGACAATGGGGCGGCAGTGGTCATTTGTGAAAAACTACCAGAAGTACTAAAAAGGGGAATTATTTATGTGGTTGTTGCTAATTCTGCAGAGAGCCTCGGTATCATTTCTCATAACTATTATGATCGGCCCTCCCAAAAAATTAAGTTGGTAGGAGTTACAGGAACAAATGGCAAGACAACTGTCGCCACACTACTATATCAACTGTTTGAGGGACTTGGATATCGTACAGGCTTACTGTCTACTGTTCATAATCGCATCAGTTCAGAGATTCTAAGTGCGAGTCACACGACTCCCGATCCCATCAATCTGAATAAATTATTAGACAAGATGGTGAACGAGGGTTGCGATTATTGCTTTATGGAGGTCAGCTCACATGCTATCGACCAAAACAGAATAGCTGGTATTTCATTTTCTGGCGGGGTCTTTACGAATATAACACATGACCACCTAGATTATCATGGTACGTTTGATCGATATATTAAAGCAAAAAAGACGTTTTTCGACCTCCTCCCGAAATCGGCGTTTGCGTTAACAAATGTAGACGATAAGAACGGGATGGTTATGTTGCAGAATACACGTGCTTATAGAAAAACCTATGGGCTTAAAAACCTAGCTGACTATAACGCGAAGTTGATTGAAAGTCATTTTAGCGGTATGCTTTTGAACGTTGAAGGTGATGAAGTATGGGTGAAACTAGTAGGGAAGTTCAATGCTTACAATGTTATTTCAGTTTACGCTACAGCTATGCTATTGGAGCAGGACCATAAGCGTGTGCTCACGGTCTTAAGCCGTTTATCCGGAGCGGCAGGACGTTTCGACACTCAGATATCTAGCGACGGAAGGATTGCCATTGTGGATTATGCGCATACGCCCGATGCATTAGAGAATGTACTCACCACCATTCAGCAATTGCGAAAAGGTTCGGAGCAGATTATTACCGTTGTTGGGTGTGGCGGTGATCGCGATAAAACAAAGCGGCCGGTGATGGCCAAGGTGGCGGTCGACTTGAGTGATAAAGTTATTCTGACGTCGGATAATCCTCGTACAGAGGATCCCGCGATGATTCTTCGGGATATGGAAATTGGAGTTTCGGATGCAGGAAGGCGAAAAACCTTTACTATCTCCGATCGCAGAGAAGCGATTCGAGCTGCATGTCATTTAGCTCAAGCTAATGATGTGATACTGGTAGCTGGTAAAGGACATGAAACCTATCAGGAAGTTCATGGAATAAGACATCATTTTGATGATAAGGAAATTTTAATAGAGACATTTAACGAACAATAGTTTATGTTATATTATTTGGTTCAATATCTTGAACAATACGTTCATATACCCGCAGGAGGATTGTTTAATTACATTTCCTTTCGTACGGCTATGGCTGTAATTGTCTCTTTAGTGATAACCACCGTATACGGTGGTCGGTTGATCCGTCTTTTACACAATAAACAAGTGGGTGAGACGGTTCGTAATCTGGGTCTGGCAGGCGAGAGCGCTAAGCAGGGAACACCAACGATGGGTGGCTTGATTATTCTTGGGGGTATTCTAGTACCTACCATTCTCTTTGCAAAATTAGAAAATGTCTATGTTATTCTAATGATCGTTACAACCATCTGGATGGGCGCAATTGGATTCTTAGATGACTACATCAAGGTTTTTAGGAAGAACAAAGAAGGATTAGCTGGAAGATTTAAAATTATAGGACAGGTAGGTCTTGGGATTATCATCGCATGCACGATGCACTTCCATCCAGATATTTTGGTGCGTCAGAAAGTGCCGGTGAACAAAGTGACCGAGCTGAACGAAGGTGACCTAACAAAACAGGTATCAAACAGCGGTCGCACCTATTATACGCAAGACGTGAAGTCGACCGTCACCAACGTTCCTTTCTATAAAGAAAATGAATTTGACTACGGGAATGTACTGACCATTCTGGGTGTGCCTGCCGGAAAGTTTGTTTTTCCTTTGTTTTTAGTGGTCGTCGTATTTATAGTCACCGCCGTTTCGAATGGAGCTAATATCACCGACGGTGTCGATGGTTTGGCTGCTGGCACGTCGGCAATTATCGGAATTACACTCGCGATACTTGCCTATGTGTCTGGAAATACGATTTTCGCCGATTATTTAAATATTATGTATATCCCCAACTCGGGTGAACTAGTGGTCTTTGCCGGTGCTTTTGTCGGTGCTTGTGTAGGCTTTCTGTGGTATAATTCTTATCCGGCGCAAGTATTCATGGGGGACACAGGTAGTTTAGCCATAGGCGGGATCATCGCTGCATTTGCCATCATGATTAGAAAGGAGCTTTTGATTCCTGTTTTATGCGGTGTCTTTTTAATTGAGCTGGTGTCTGTGATTATGCAGGTATCTTATTTTAAGTATACGAAGAAAAAATATGGTGAAGGGATACGCATCTTTTTGATGTCTCCTCTTCATCACCATTTCCAGAAAAAGGGCTATCATGAATCAAAGATTGTGACCCGGTTCTGGATTGCAGGCATTCTTTTGGCAATCATAACTATTGTGACGTTAAAGGTACGTTAATGGAAGAATTGAGGAATAATATCGATAAACAAAAACTGGTCGTTTTGGGAGCGGGTGAGAGCGGTGTGGGAGCAGCTATCTTAGCTCAACGGAAGGGTTATGACGTTTTTGTTTCTGATTATGGAGCTATTCCTCTTGCCTTTAAAGCGCGCTTAAATGAATATAAGATTCCTTACGAAGAGGACGGACATAATGAGCTGGTGATACTAGGATCGCAAATCGTCATAAAGAGTCCGGGTATCCCGCAGACGGCGCCAATTGTTAAAAAAGTTAAAGAAGCTGAGATTGATATCTTATCAGAGATTGAGTTTGCTTCACAATATACCGACGCTCAGTTGATTTGTATTACTGGGTCGAATGGTAAGTCCACTACGGCTACGTTGACTTGGTTTATTTTACGACAGGCCGGTTTGAATGTTGGCTTAGCAGGAAATATAGGAAAGAGTTTTGCCGAGCAAGTGGCACATGAAAAGCATGATTATTATGTGCTTGAAATTAGCAGCTTTATGCTCGACGATATAAAGCAGATGAAAATCGACATTGCCGTTTTATTGAATATAACTCCAGACCACTTGGATCGCTACGACTATAAAATGGAGAATTATGCGAAGTCGAAATTCAAGATTATTCAGAACCAAGATCAAGGTGGTGTATTCATCTTTAATCAGGATGATGAAGAAATTATGAAAAGGTTGGATAGTTATACTACACCTGCACAGAAATATCCATTTACGCAGCAAGGCGAGCTAGTTGAAGGTGCTTATGTGGATATGGATCATAATATAGTTATAAAAGTTTTAAATCAAGATACATTTGATATGTCTATCAACGAATTAGCCCTCCAAGGCAAACACAATGTCTATAATAACATGGCTTCCGGAATTGTTGCCAAGGTTTTGGAATTACGGAATGAGTCTATACGTGAGAGTATGGGCGAATACCAAAACATTGCGCATAGGTTAGAGCATGTTTCGCAGATTGGCGGTGTCAATTTTATCAATGATTCAAAAGCGACAAATGTCAACTCGGTTTGGTACGCCCTAGAAAGTATGCCCGGAGATGTCGTGCTTATTATGGGTGGGGTTGATAAAGGGAATGACTATCATATTTTGAAAGACTTAGTACGCACAAAGGTTAGAGCTATTGTTTGTATTGGTGAAGATAACCAACGGATTCATGAGGCTTTTAGCGATGACACTGAGATTATGGTGAATACGGCTAATATGCAGGATGCCGTATCGATGGCCTATCATCTAGCGAAAAAAGGCGATACGGTACTCTTATCACCTGCTTGTGCGAGCTTTGATTTATTTAAGAACTATGAAGATCGGGGAGATCAGTTTAAAAGTGCTGTTCGTGACCTATAAAAAATAAGTCCATGGTAAATAAGGTTTTTAGCAAATTAAAAGGCGATCGGTGGATTTGGATTATTGTTATCATTCTATCCTTATGGTCGATGCTTGCTGTCTATAGCTCGGTAGGAACACTTGCGTACAAAAATGGCATGGCTTCGGAGGTTTATTTGATTAAGCACGTATCGATGATTATAGGCGGCTTTGCTTTGATGTACTTCTCTCATTTACTGGATTATAGGTACTACGCAGGTATTTCAAAGATATTGATGATTGTCACCATACCCATTTTGCTGTATACATTGATTTTTGGAGAATCCATTAATGATGCGAACCGCTGGGTTACCATTCCGGTGATCAATCAGACCTTCCAGACATCAGATCTAGCCAAATTAGCATTGATTACCTTTTTGGCTCGGATGTTAACACGTAAGCAGGGTAACATTAAAGATGTCAAAAAAAGCTTTATACCTGTAATGGGCTCGGTGTGTATCGTTTTTGTGCTGATAGCTTGGGCAAATCTTTCAACGGCTTTGATGCTCTTTGGTGTGAGTATCTTGTTGCTGATTATAGGTCGTATCAGTCTGAAGCAAATTGCCTTAGTCTGTTTTGGTGGCGGACTTCTTTTGTTACTTGTGATCTTTGTAGGACCACGTAAGGAAACCTATATATCGCGTGTTAACACTTATATAAAAGGAGGCGAGGCAGATACAGATAAATCCTATCAATCAGATCATGCGAAGATAGCCATTGCGACTGGCGGTTTCTTCGGAAAGGGACCGGGTAACAGTACCGAAAGAAATGTGTTACCGCATCCGTATTCCGATTTTATTTTTGCCATTATCGTGGAAGAATACGGCGCATTGGGTGGAGTAATTCTCGTTTCCCTGTACATCGTTTTTATGTATCGGTGTATACGAATCGTTACGCAAAGTCCAAAGGCTTTTGGTGCCTTATTGGCTGCGGGACTGGGGTTCAGTTTGACCATACAAGCACTGGCGAATATGGCAGTAGCCGTAGGTTTAGGTCCCGTTACCGGTGTGCCTTTGCCGTTGGTAAGCATGGGTGGTACATCCATTCTCTTTACAAGCATTGCATTAGGAATTATTTTAAGCGTGAGTAGAAATATCGAAGAAGTGAGGTCAGAATCAACAAAAAAAGTAATTGTCGGTGAAATTCCGGCCATGGGATAAAAGTATGAATGGCAAGCGAATTATAATCAGTGGAGGAGGTACCGGTGGACATATATTTCCAGCGGTTTCCATAGCGAATGCTTTGAAACGCATAGCGCCTGATACTGAAATTCTGTTTGTTGGTGCACTGGGTCGAATGGAGATGGAGCGAGTACCCGCAGCTGGATATCAAATTATCGGCCTCGATATTCAGGGTTTTAATCGATCGTCTTTATTGAAGAATTTAAAACTACCAGTGAAATTGCTAAAAAGTTTATGGCGAGCAAAGGAGATATTAAGAGATTTCAAGCCTCATATGGCTGTCGGTGTCGGTGGGTATGCTTCTGGTCCCTTATTACACGCGGCCGGGACGATGAAGGTTCCTTATATTATTCAGGAACAGAATTCGTACGCTGGGGTAACGAACAAGCGACTAGCAAAGAAAGCTGAAAAGATATTCGTTGCTTTTGAGAATATGGACCGGTTCTTTCCGAATGAGAAAATTGTATTGGCAGGAAATCCAATTCGCAAAGAGTCGGTTGCCATCGAAGGTAAGCGATACGAAGCATTAGATTATTTTGACTTATCAGCAGATCGAAAAACAGTTTTAGTCGTTGGTGGAAGTCTCGGCTCCGACACGATGAATAAAAGTGTTTTTGGTGCGATCGACAGGATAGTCGAACAAAACTTACAAGTGATTTGGCAATGTGGGAAATACTACTTCGAATCGTATCGTGAAAAAGTTGAAGAGCGCTACCGTTCATATATAAAAATCTATCCGTTTATGGAGCGGATGGATTACGCGTATGCCGCAGCTGATGTGATTGTTTCGAGAGCTGGTGCGGGGACGATTTCGGAATTATGTGTGGTAGGCAAACCTGTTGTCTTGGTGCCCTCGCCCAATGTGGCTGAAGATCACCAGACTGTGAATGCGAAATCGCTTGTAAACCGGGGTGCCGCACTTATGGTGTCAGATAGTCGAGCCGAAGAAGAGTTATTTGACCAGGTGATCGATTTGATTTCAGATAGGGAGTTGTGCGAGCGTTTGGTAACTGAAATCAAGAAAATGGCAATTGTAGATGCAGATGTAGTTATAGCAAAAGAGGTTTTAAAGTTAGCAGACAAGAATGGATATCGATAATATAAAATATGTTTACCTAATCGGTATAGGGGGGATTGGGATGAGCGGGCTTGCTCGCTATTTTAATCATCTTGGTTATGCTGTATTCGGCTATGACAAAACTGAGACGGTCTTGACTCGCCAACTTCAAGACGAAGGAATCTCTATTGTCTATGACGATACAGAGTCTGTTATACCCGAACAGTTTTTACACCATTTGTCTGAGACATTGGTGATTTATACCCCAGCGATACCAAAGGCTTCGAAGATTGTTGCCAAACTTCGGGAGGCGGGGCATACCCTTTACAAACGTTCGGAGGTTCTTGGTTTGCTAAGCGCAAAGAAATTTACGATTGCTGTTGCGGGGACGCATGGTAAGACAACTACGTCAACCATGGTGGCTCACATTCTAACCGATAGCGGTTTTTCTTGTTCTGCGTTTTTAGGTGGGATAGCAACAAATTATAACACCAATGCGCTGTTTTCGGATAGTGACGTTATGGTCGTGGAAGCAGATGAGTTTGATCGCTCATTTCTGACCTTGCATCCGGATATTGCGATAGTAACCTCTATGGATGCCGATCATTTAGACATCTATGGAAGTCATGATCAGCTAAAAGAGTCGTTTCGATTGTTTATTGGACAGGTGAGAGAAACTGGTGTCAGGATTGTGCACGAAGGTGTGGACTTGCCGGTTGACTGGATGTATGGACTGAATTCGAGCTCACATGTTCATGCATCAAATATCAGAATTATAGGTTCGGATTTCTACTTTGATTATTACCAAGGTGGAGAAAAGATTGACAATATTTTGTTGGGAATCGCTGGCAGACATAATGTTGAAAATGCTGTGGCTGCTATAGCAGCGGCGAAAGCTTATGGAGTGCCTAATGATCTGATCAGAAAATCGCTGGCAAATTTTAAAGGAATTAAAAGACGCTTTCAGTACATCGTTAAGAATGAACAGCATGTTTATATTGATGATTATGCACACCATCCAAAGGAGCTAGAGGCTTGTTTTGATGCCGTGGATAGCATTTATTCTGATAGAAAGATGACGGTCATTTTCCAGCCGCATTTATTTTCTAGGACAAGAGATTTTATTGACGATTTTTCGTCTGTGTTAAGCAGTAACAAGATCGATCGTTTAATTCTTTTACCAATCTACCCAGCGAGGGAAGAGCCTATTGTAGGTGTAGATTCTGAATGGTTGCTTAACAAAGTGCAATTGTCTGAGAAATTCTTGATGGAGCCTCAAGAAGTTTTAAAGTACATTGAACAGGAGCGGCCGGAGTTGATTGTCACAGTAGGTGCAGGTGACATTGATCGTTTGGTTAAACCGATTGAAGAGATATTGTTACATGTTTAAAAGTTTGAAACATATACGCTGGAAAAGAGTATTGATGCTTTTCATCTGGATTGTCAGCCTCGGCGGATTGTTCGCTCTGATGAGTTTCATTTCGGTGAAAAGTAATGATCTGGCATGTCACGATCTGGTAGTCATTATTCCAGGCGAACAATCATTCGTCGCACGCGAAGATATTGATCAGTTGATCTTGGAGAAGCATGGTGAGATCGTTGGAAGGACACTAGCATCCTTGCCTATTCATGAGATAGAGGCCGACTTGCGATCGATTCCATTTATCGAGAATGCGTTGGTTAATATGGATATGGACGGGAAGGTGGAAGTTAGAATCAAACAGCGTGAAGCGGTATTGCGTGTGATTAACCGTAAGGGTGAGGATTTTTACCTAGATAAAAACCGTGTTAAGATGCCTCTGTCGAATCATTACGCACCGAATGTTTTAGTGGCGAATGGTTTTATAAATGAAGCCTACGGTGACGGATTGGATAGTCTTCAGACCGATCTTTTGGAAGGCCTCTATGCGGTTGCAGAATTCGTTAAACGCGATTCAATCTGGGATGCTCAAGTTGAGCAGTTGTATGTAAATAACAGAGGTGAAATAGAAATGGTACCTAGGGTAGGAGACCATCAAATTATTTTAGGGGACGCAGACTCCCTCGATGTAAAGTTTGAGAAGCTCCGTTTATTTTATAAGCACATCATACCGAAGGTCGGATGGAAAACTTACAAAGGAGTGAATCTCAGTTTTTCGAATCAAATAGTTTGTATCAAGGAGGAAGATAATAATATAAATAACAGCATTAATCAATAATAGGTATGGAAAAAAGAGTTACAACCAAGCATGAGGCTCCAATTGTGGTGGGCCTTGATATCGGTACGACAAAAATTTGTGTAACCGTTGGAAGACGCAGTGGATCGAATAAGATTGAGGTCCTGGGGGTTGGACATGCCGAATCATCTGGTGTGAACCGGGGGATGGTTGCCAACATCCAAAAGACGGTGTCGAGTATTGTTCAGGCCGTCGAAATAGCGAGTGCACAGTCAAATGTCAATATTAACGTGGTGCATGTAGGTATTGCGGGGCAACACATTAAGAGTTTGCAGCACCGGGGTATTTTGACCCGGAAAGATGACACTGAGATCTCAAGAAATGATATTGAGCAACTGGTGGAGGATATGTATAAACTAGTCCTCCCTCCTGGTGAAGAGATTATTCATGTTTTACCGCAAGAATTTACGATTGATAATGAGCCAGGGATAAAAGACCCAATTGGAATGGCCGGACGACGAATGGAAGCGAATTTTCATATAATTTCTGGGCATGTTAGTGCTGTTAAAAATATCCAGAAATGTGTGACAAAAGCAAATTTGGAAGCACAAGAGCTGATTCTTGAACCATTAGCTTCGTCTGAAGCTGTTTTAGGGGAAGATGAAAAAGATGCTGGTGTTGTTCTTGTTGATATCGGAGGTGGAACGACCGATGTTGCCATATTCCACGAAGGGATTATTCGACACACCGCCGTCATACCTTTGGGTGGGAATATTGTAACTGAAGATATTAAACAAGGTTGCTCCGTATTGAGAAACCAAGCGGAATTATTGAAAATACGCTTCGGGTCGGCTCTAGCGGATGAGAATCGAGACAACGAAATTATCAGTGTGCCGGGCTTACGAGGACGGGAGCACAAAGAGATTTCGGTTAAGAATCTGGCTTATATTATCCAAGCCCGTATGGAGGAAATTATTGAACATGTTTATTATGAAATTAAATCTTCTGGGTACGAACGCAAGCTAATTGGCGGTATTGTCATTACCGGAGGCGGTGGGCAATTAAAGCACTTAGTGCAATTGGTAGAATATGTAACTGGATTGGACTGTCGTGTCGGCTTCCCGAACGAGCATCTAGCAAAGAATGAAGAGTTGCCGAAAAAGGTTTTTGAAGAATTAAAGAGCCCACTTTATGCGACCGGTATTGGTCTTTTGATAAAGGGTATCGAGACGGCCGAGTATCATTCGGATTCAGACGAAGAAAAAGGCAAGTTGGATATTGCAGGTATTTCAGAAGGGAAACGCAAGCGTTTCGGTTTTCTGGATACACTTGTAAAATTCATTAACGATGATACAAATATCAACGTTGACGATAAAGATTATACACGCTAGGTTTTCCACATTTGGCGATTTTTCAACAACCACCGAGTTTGTTGAAAAGAGTTGTGGAAAAGTGGTAATATTACATTAGAATAACTGAATAGAAATAAAAATAGTACAGAGCTCGATGAGAGTTAAATGATAAATTGATATGGCAGAATTAAAGTTCGAAATGATTAAAGAGCAAGCATCGATTATCAAAGTAATTGGTGTTGGTGGTGGCGGTGGAAACGCAGTCAACCATATGTACAGGCAAGGAATTAGTGGAGTAGATTTTATTATCTGTAATACTGACGCACAAGCGCTGGAACTTAGCCCCATTCCTAACAAGGTTCAATTGGGGTCGAGTCTGACCGAAGGGATGGGAGCAGGCTCTGACCCAGACGTTGGTGAAAATTCAGCGATCGAGAGTATAGAAGATATCAAACGTATGCTCGGTGTAAATACCAAAATGTTGTTTATTACAGCAGGCATGGGCGGTGGAACGGGTACCGGTGCAAGCCCAGTCTTAGCGAAGGCAGCAAAAGAGTTAGGTATATTAACGGTTGCGATTGTCACGACGCCTTTTACTTTTGAAGGAAAACGGAGAAAGATTCAAGCAGAGGAAGGCTTGGAAGAGCTGAAGAAATACGTTGATTCTTACTTGGTGATATCAAACGATCGCCTTCGTGAGATATTTGGTAACCTGACGATGGGTGCAGCCTTTGCTAAAGCGGATGATATTTTGACTACCGCGGCAAAAGGTATCGCAGAAATTATAACCATTCCGGGTTATGTTAATGTGGATTTCAAAGATGTTCGTACGGTGATGAATGATAGCGGTGTAGCTATCATGGGTAGTGATAAAGCGGAAGGGGAAAATCGTGCGCAGAAAGCAGTTGAGGGTGCACTTGCTTCGCCATTATTAAAAGATAATGAAATTGAAGGTGCTCGATATATTTTATTAAATATCACTTCTGGTCAGAAGGAAGTAACCATGGACGAAGTTTCAGTCATAACTGATTTTATTCAGAGTCAAGCTGGAATGACCGCCGATTTGATCTGGGGTAATTGTGTGGATGAAACGCTGGAAGAGTCGCTCTCGGTTACGATTATTGCCACCGGGTTCCAAACTGCAGAAGACAGGTTGAAAGAGAAAGAAAATCAGCGCATCGAAATTCCTTTAGAGGAGGTTCCTTTAGTGCGTCCGGTAAATCAGATTAACACCGCGGCTAAAGAAACAGAGAATATTTCATCTTCGGATGTAAAAGCCGAACAGCAAATCAAAGCGGCCGAGGCTGATTTAGCTACACCTAAAAACGAAAAGATAGAAGCGACACCAACAGACTTGTTCAGTCATTCTTCAAAAAAGCCTCATTCAGAATCAGCTGAGCGTCCCATTGTTCGACATACCTTAGTTGAAGAGGACTTAGAGGATCGCGAAGATGATGAGACGAAAAATGACGAGTATGTGTTGAAGGAAAGCGAAACGCAGTTTTATTTTGACATTCCAAAGGAAACTGAAGAAAAAGAAGAGCTGCAACAAGCACATCGTGCACCTGTTGAGTCGGAGCGAAGGATAGCAAATCCCGATGCTGACAGAACAGAAGAGTCGGTTGAAGAACAGTTAAGAAAGGCTAAAGAACGAATTTTACGTTTACGGGATTTAGGTATTAAATTGCGTTCTGCTAGTGGTTTGCAAGAAATCGAAAATGAACCAGCTTATAAGAGAAAGCAAATGGCATTAGAAAACGTTGTCCATTCGTCAGAGTCGCACGTGTCTCGATTTACCTTGTCAAAAGACGGTGATAACGATGAAACGGGGATACGCCCAAATAATAGCTTTCTGCATGACAATGTAGACTAAGCAGCTAGAATACCTAAGACAAAAAAAGCTGTGATGTATTCACGGCTTTTTTTGTCTGTCATTCTTTTCTTTATGACAGGTTTTTTTTCCGGAGCCGTCCGGCTCGGATGTTTTGATTAAAAAAACCTATATTTGTACAGAATTTTTATATTGTATTAACAAAAAATAACTATACTTTGGATTTATTTGAGAAGATATCAAAGAACCTGGGACCTCTTGGCCAACACCATAAATGGTCGCACGGGTATTTTTCTTTTCCTAAACTAGAGGGAGAGATTGCCCCACATATGATCTTTAGAGGAAAGGACCATTTGGTGTGGAGTCTTAACAATTATTTGGGACTGGCCAATCACCCTGAAGTCAGGGAAGCGGATACACAAGGCGCAATTGAGTATGGTCTGGCTTATCCGATGGGGGCTAGAATGATGTCTGGTAATTCGAATCAGCATGAAATGTTGGAGCAAGAGTTGGCGGAGTTTGTTGGGAAGGAAGATGCGTTTCTGTTAAACTATGGTTATCAAGGAATGGTTTCCATTATTGATGCGTTAGTTGATAGAAACGATGTAATTGTTTACGACGCTGAGTCTCATGCTTGTATTATTGATGGAGTGCGCTTGCACATGGGTAAACGTTTTGTTTATCAGCACAATGATATAGAGAGTTGCCGGAAGCAGCTAGAACGTGCAACAAAACTAGTTGAACAGACCGGAGGAGGTATACTCTTGATTACAGAAGGAGTATTCGGTATGTCTGGTGCTCAAGGTAAATTAAAAGAACTTGGCGAGCTTAAGAAGGAGTTTCCTTTTCGAATGTTGGTAGATGATGCGCATGGCTTTGGAACAATGGGTGCAACAGGAGCGGGAACACATGAAGCGCAAGATTGTAATGAGGCGGTAGATATCTATTTCGGTACGTTTGCTAAGTCTATGGCTGGTATTGGTGCTTTTGTGGCCGCAAAAGAGGAAATTGTTACATTCCTTCGTTATAATATGCGTTCGCAGACCTTTGCTAAATCATTACCGATGCCAATGGTTATTGGTTTGAGAAAGCGTCTGGAACTCTTAAGGAATCATCCTGAGCTTCGTGAGAAGTTATGGGAGATTGCAAGAGCTCTACAGGACGGCCTACGTCAGCGAGGATTTGATATCGGTGATACCAATACAGTTATCACGCCGGTATTCTTAAAAGGTGATTTAACTGAAGCAACTTCACTGACAATGGATTTGAGAGAGAATTATGGGATTTTCTGTTCGATCGTAGTTTATCCGGTTATTCCGAAAGGGCAGATAGAACTACGTATGATTCCTACTGCAACTCACTCCTTAGAAGACGTTCAAAGAACACTAGAAGCTTATACCGAGATTAGTGAAAAATTGAAACAAGGATACTATAAACAGCAAAATGTAGTGTCTACGTAAAGAAAAAGCGATTTTTAATGTAATTTATAGCGTTTTTAGTTTTTTTTTTCGAAAAAAGATTCTACTTTTAGGCATACATTCATTATTAACTTAATTTATAAATTTAAAAGGAGTAATTAATTATGGCAAGTATCGAAAAATTCAATGAATTAAAAAGTCTTTTAGAAGGACTAGAACCTGATGCAGATAAGTTTTTTAACAAAGGAAATAGCGCTGCAGGTACACGTGTAAGAAAAGGTCTTCAAGAGTTGAAGAATCTTTCACAAGAACTTCGTTTGAAAATTCAAGAAGCTAAGAACGCTGGAAAATAAGAAATTAATAAATAAGAAGGTCAATCATTACGATTGACCTTTCTTATTTTTAAGTTGTTCTACCTCTTGTTTAATCTGCTGTCGCGTAGGTTCCGTTACTGGGATCAGTGGCAGTCTTGTTCGTTCAGAACACTTTCCTATCTGATTTAGAATCGCTTTAATTCCAGCCGGATTGCTTTCCGTGAAGCATAATTCAAATAGCGGACTCAATGCAAAATGGATCACTCTGGCTTCGCTCCACCTATTTTCTAAAGCAAAGTCCGTCAGTTGCTTAATTTCTTTAGGGAAAGCGTTCCCCGCAACTGATATCAAACCAACAGCTCCTAAGGAGACCATCGGTAGAAAATTTGCATCGTCACCTGATATTAGATGAAAGCCAGCTGGTTTCTCCCGCATAATCATATTGTATTGTTCGAAGTCTCCACTAGCATCTTTAACTCCGACGATGTTATCGAAATCATTAGCTAAGCGCACAATAGTCTTGGCATTTACGTTGCTGCCTGTTCGGCCCGGTACATTATATATAATAATAGGTGTATTCGTTGCTTCAGCTATAGCGGCATAATGCAAATAAATTCCCTCCTGCGTCGGTTTGTTATAATAAGGGCTCACGGAGAGGATGGCTGCATAGGGCGATAAGTCAATTTCGTTTATGCTATTTAGCAACTCTCCAGTGTTGTTGCCGCCGATTCCCGCTACCAGAGGAATCCTGCCGTTTACCTTCTTTGCTACATAGCTAAAGATTTCTTTCTTTTCATTC
Source organism: Albibacterium profundi (assembly GCF_042159835.1). Lineage (NCBI taxonomy): Bacteria > Pseudomonadati > Bacteroidota > Sphingobacteriia > Sphingobacteriales > Sphingobacteriaceae > Albibacterium > Albibacterium profundi. Next base: position 1,906,653 of record NZ_JBBVGT010000002.1, read on the forward strand.
ATCGATAAAGTAGCAGTTTCTCCAGTGGTACCTAATATTACTAAGTAATCTACCGCTCCTTCTATCTGAAATTCAATCAGCCGTCCTAACGTATCAAAATCAACCTTATTATTTTCATCAAATGGAGTAACTAAGGCAACTCCAACGCCGATAAGTGTATTCATTAATTTTTTTATTATTATTCTGCAAATATGGCTATTTTATTATCATTTTTAATAGCTGTTCGTAGGAAATTATATCAATATTCAATTTTTCGGCCTTAGCGAGTTTGCTCGGTCCCATGTTATCACCCGCAACTAAATAGTTTAATTTGCTTGATATGCTGCTTAGCATTTTGCCACCGTGTTTTTCAATCTGTTCTTTCAGTTCGTTTCTACTGATAGTCTCAAAAACCCCTGATATAAGAAATGTTTTACCGTTTAGTTGATCGCCCAATATTTCCGTTTGTGTTTTCACGGTTTCAAAGCGAAGCCCTAAGGCTTTTAGTTTTTCTATTTCGTTTAAATGCTCATCATCACCGAAGTAGTTTACTAAACTGTCAGCAATTCGTTCGCCGATTTCATGGATACCCATTAACTCTTCAATGCTTGCTTTGCTTAGTTTTTCTATCGTTTCAAAGTGATTGGCAATTTTTTGTGCGACGGTAGAACCAATATGGCGGATTCCTAGACCGAAAAGAATCCTTTCGAAAGGTTTTTCTTTCGATTTCTCAACGCCTCTTAACATATTTTGTATTGACTTTTCACCCAGTCTCTCTATTCCGGACAACTCTTTAGTATGTTCCTTCAGTGTGTATAAATCACTAATTTTTTTTACTAAGCCGGCGTGATATAAGGTAACGATGGTCTCGTTCCCGATTCCGTTAATATCCATAGCTCCTTTACTCACGAAATGTTGGAGCCTACCTAGAATTTGTGGGATACAATAACGATCGTTAGGACAGAAATAGATGGCTTCTCCCGCTTCGCGTATCAGGGTAGTGCCACATTCGGGGCAGCTCGAAGGATAGATAACAGGTTTTGCATTTTTTTTGCGCTTTTCTGTGTCAACAGAAATTATTTTCGGTATGATTTCACCACCTTTCTCAATTAATACCGTGTCCTGTTCGTGTAGATTGAGTCGTTCAATTTCGTTCGCATTATGTAAAGTTGCCCTTTTAACCGTTGTGCCAGCTAGCAATATCGGTTCGAGATTGGCAACGGGGGTCACCGCACCCGTCCGTCCGACCTGGTATGTTACTTCATTTAGTACTGTGTATACTTCTTCGGCCTTATACTTGTAGGAAATTGCCCAGCGGGGTGATTTAGCCGTAAATCCAAGATCATCTTGCTGAATATAGTTGTTTACTTTAATAACGATTCCATCAATATCAAAGGACAGCGAACTCCGATTTTTTTCCCAATATTCAATAAACTCCCAAACTTCATCCATGTTTTGACATACCGACGTGTGTTTGCTGGTATGGAAACCCCAATTTTGAAGTGCTTTCAAACTTTCGGAATGGGTTTTAAAGAGTTTTTCACGATTATCAGCGTATAAAAAATAAAGGAAGCAGTCTAACGGCCTTTTAGAAACCTCACTTGAGTCTTGTAATTTAATTGTCCCGGCGGCAAAATTGCGAGGATTCGCAAAGGTTTGTTCTCCTCGCTCCCTGCGGTCATCATTGAGACGCAAGAAAGCAGCTCGATGCATAAAAATCTCACCTCGTATCTCAAAAAAATCAGGGAATTTGTCGCCTTTTAATTGTTGAGGAATACTACGTATTGTTCTGACATTGGCCGTTACATCGTCACCTTGTACGCCGTTGCCTCGGGTAACAGCTCGAGTCATTTTTCCATACTCATAGCGTATGCTGATAGAGAGGCCGTCAAATTTAAGTTCGCAAACGTATTCTACTTGATCGCCTATCGCCTTTCTTACTCTTGTGTCAAAATCTTTTAGTTCCTGCTCATTATAGGTATTGTTCAATGACAGCATGGGCCAAGTATGTGTTACCACCTTGAATTTTTTAGTTATCTCTCCGCCCACTTTCTGTGTAGGTGAATTAGGGTCAAAAAGTTCTGGATTTTCGTTCTCTAGCTTTTCTAAGGTCTTTAATTTCTGATCGAAATCGAAATCTGAAATCGAAGGTTGAGCAAGTACGTAATATTCGTAATTATATTGATTTAGTTCTTTCCGTAGAGCGTCTATTTTTTCCCTAAGTGATGTGTTTGCCATATCACGAAGTTACAACATTCGCATGAAAATATATTATATAGGATTCTTGGAAACTTTGACCTTTTTGGACGATATTCTCCCTGCTACGATAAGTACCAAATAGCTTGATACGGCACAAAACGCCATAATTGCTGTCATTGGGACTGAGGTGTTGTTATGCAAAAGACTAACCATTGCTGAAGCGACCGCGCCAATCGATAGCTGAATGCTTCCAAGCAGCGCAGATGCGCTACCCGTTGATTTGGTGAACGGGTTCAAGGCTAATGCCGATGTATTTGGAAACACAAAGCCTTGACAGGCTAAAAAGCAAAAGATTAATGCTATGATACCAAATAAGCTTAACATATCAAGTACTGCGAACAGAAATAAAGCAAAACCAATAAACGCTTGCATCATCAATGCGTAATGGGCGACGCTAGCGCTGCTATGCCTTTTAAGAAGTAAATTGTTTAATTGACTCGCCGTAATTAACCCAGCAGCTACCAAGCCAAATACCCATCCATATTGTTGTTCGGTTAAACCGTATACATCCATCATGACAAAGGGTGATCCTGATAGATAAGCATACATCCCGGAAGATGCTGTACCTCCAGTCACTGCATATATTATAAACTCTCGAGTTTTTAAGACTTGCCAAAAGCTTGTGATGATGGGTTTTGGCATCAGCGACAGATGAGGGTTAGGTTTGCTTTTTGGAAGAATAAAAATCACACCTAAAGCGATAATTGTTGTCAGGATGGCGAGAAATGCAAATATGAAATGCCACCCCCAAAGGTGTATAACATATCCACCCAATGTTGGCGCTAGAATGGGGGAAACTCCGATAACCAACATCAACATGGAAAATATCTTTGCCGTTTCAGATGCCGGAAAAAAATCACGTACCAAGGCTCTAGCGGCTACCATTCCGGCGCAGCTTCCTAAGGCTTGTATAAAACGAAGCAGAATAAGTCCCTCTGCCGTTTGAATAAAAACGCAGCCAATAGACGCTGCTACATATATAAATAAACCAATCACAAGAGGAGTCTTGCGACCGAAACGGTCTAACAGAGGCCCATAAATAATTTGCCCCGAGGCGATGCCAATAAAAAAACTTGTCAGCGACATTTGTATCTGCTCGATATTCGTACCCAAGTCTGTGGCGATAGCCTGAAAACCGGGCAAATACATGTCAATAGAAAATGGGCCGAGTGCAGAAAGCAACCCGAGTAATAATATGATAATAAATCTCTTGTTTTTTTCTATCGTCATTCGGGGTTGCTTAATCCTGTAATTTTATTAGTTGTTCATTAATAAAATTGGCTAGTTCCTTTACGTACATTTCGTCGAAATTAAACTGGATGCCTGCGGCCCGATATATTTCAGGGATCGTTTTCGTGTAACCTAATTTCAAAGCATTCATATAACGGTCTAAACCTTGTTCGGGGTTTTCGAGATATTGTTTCCAAATAGCAATTGCACCCAATTGAGCCATTCCGTATTCAATGTAATAGAATGGGACTTCAAATAAGTGTAATTGTTTTTGCCATAAATTTTTACGAGCGTCGTCCAAGCCAGTCCAATCAGCAAAGTGATGACCGAATCTATTAAATATAGATATCCATTCTTGTTCCCTTTCTTCTACCGTGTGTTCTGGATTTGTATAAATCCAATGTTGGAAGCGGTCGATTGTTGCAACCCAAGGCAAGGTTTTCAGTACATCGATCAACTGTTCTCTTTTAGCTCTTTTTAAATCTTCGTCATTGTCAAAGAAAACATCCCAGTACGACATGGAGATTAACTCCATCGACATGGAAGCTAGTTCTGCCACTTCGCTCGGTAAGTGTTTAAAATCATTAAGCTCCAGGTGGGATGAAATAAAGGTGTGTAACGCATGTCCACCTTCATGAACCATCGTTGTAAGATCTCGGAACGTATTAGCAGAGTTCATGAAAATGAACGGTGCACCGCTTTCAGAGAGTGGGTAGTTATATCCTCCGGGTGCCTTACCTTTTCGGCTCTCGACGTCAAACAAGCCATTGGCTTCCATGATTTCGATACGTTCACCAATGTATGGATGTATTTTTGTAAAGCAAACCTTTGTTTTTTCTATTAGTTCATTTCCGCCATGGAATGGACGTAGAGGGGGTAGTTTGTCTGGGTCGACATCCATGTCCCAAGGTTTCAGTGTTTCGACATCCAAGCTGTTTTTCCGCTTTGAAGCATTCTCTTTTAAAATAGGAACGATATTCCGTTCTATAGCATCATGAAATTTGAAACAATCTTCAGGTGTATAATCAAATCGGCCCATTACCTGAAATGCATAATCTCTGAAGTTGTCATAGTTAGCGTTCAAAGACACCTGATGGCGTAATGATCGCAGCTTATCGAACAAGGTATTTAGTGCATCTCTATCTTCCAATCGCCGGTTTGTAATTGTATCCCACGCGGATTTTCGTTTAGATCGATTTAAATCTTTCATGAAAACTGCTGCTTGTTCCAACGTATACTCCTTTCCATCCAAGCGAACCGACATCGCACCAGTAATTGATTGGTATTTTTGTTGTTCAATTTGAATTTGCGTCTGTAAGGGAATGTTTTCTTCCCTAAAGAGTTCTAATGATTTCTGAACACTGCGCAGGTAGATAAAATACTTCTCTTTGTCAAGTTGGTGAATAAATGGGCTGTTAATCAATTTCTTATTGAGCTCATTATTCAGAGGGGCGATTTTAGGCTCTATTTCCGTAGCAAAGTATTGAAAATTTTTCAGAAGAGTTTCATCGCTTGTATTACAGGTCATTTTGATATACCGCCATGCCGCGTCCTCTTCGAGCATCGCTTCAAGTTCGCTACGATCTGCCATCCATTTTTCCAGCTCCTGTACTGTGTGGATTTCCCTTGCCTTTAAATCTTCAAAAAGTGGGGCTAGATCTCCCCAAACGACGTCTAATTTTTCTGGGACAAAGGTTCTATTCTTTTTTACGATTTTTAGTTCTTTCATTTTTCTATTTTTGAATCCAAATGTCTAGTAAAAAGAAGATAGCGAATACGACAGAAGCGATTCCATTAGTAGTCATAAATGCTCGGTTCACTCTTCTTAAATCGGTAGGGCTAATTATAATATGCTGATAAGTCAGTAAGGCGATATAGAAAATAACTCCTAGGTAATAAAGCCAGCCAAAGCTCATATAATAGACTGGGATAATGACAAAGATAGCGGAGAATACGTGGAAAATTTCTGATATTCGTAGTGCTCTCTTTTTACCGAAAAAAGCGGGTATTGAATACAAATCTTTCGCTTTATCAAACTCTTCGTCTTGTAGAGCATAAATAATATCGAATCCACTAACCCAAAAGATGACCGCTAATGAGTACAGTACAGGTACGATATCAAAGGAGCCGGTTACCACAAGATACGCTCCTAAAGGAGCCAGCCCGAGTCCAAGTCCTAAAACCAAGTGACAAAGTGCCGTAAAACGTTTTGTATAACTATAACCTAAGATAATCAAAAGCGCAACAGGAGAGAGGTAAAAACAAAGAGGGTTGATGAAATAGCACGCAATGACGAAGCCTATGCAGTTTATCATGGTGAAAACTATTGCTTGTTTAGGTGATACCTTTCCCGCTGGGATATCTCTATTCGAAGTTCTGGGATTTAAGATGTCGATATCCCGGTCGATATACCGATTAAATGCCATAGCTGCATTACGAGCAAAGACCATACAAAGTAACATCAATATAAACTTGATTAGACTGAAATTCAGATCATTGCTTGTTGTCGCTAGAAAAAAACCAATAAATGCAAATGGTAATGCGAAGATGCTATGAGCAAATAAAACCAAAGAAAAATACTTCTTCATTTCAGATAATAAATAATTATATTCTAACTTTCATTTGGGTTGTACCCTTGATTGATATGCTGGATTTCCTTTAATAACTCCTCACATCCTTCTTGAGTTTCTGACGAGGTTAAGAAGACGGGCGGGACTTCTTCAAACCAATTCAATAGTGCTTTTTTAAATTTTTCAATATTTTGAGTTGACTTTAGGGTTGATTGTTTATCAGCCTTTGTGAAGACAAGTAGAAAGGGGATACCGTTCTCACCCAACCACGTGCAGAATTCCAGATCTAACTTTTGTGGTTCGTGACGACTGTCAACGAGTACAAAAATGCATTGTAAATTTTCACGTGCTCGTAAATAACGTCGAATGAATTTTTCCCACGCTGCCCGGTTCGTTCTAGAGGTTTTCGCATAACCATAGCCAGGGAGGTCCACAAGATACCACGTGTTATTAATTAAGAAATGATTAATTAACTGTGTTTTTCCGGGCGTTTGTGATGTTTTAGCTAAATTTTTTTTATTTGTTAGTGCATTTATCAATGAAGACTTGCCCACATTGGAGCGGCCGATAAAAGCATATTCTGGTAAGTTTGGCGGCGGTAGTTTGTCTGTTCTTGTATTACTACATAAAAATTCGGCGCTTTTGATAATCATTGTACAAAGTTAAACATTAAAAACTAGGAAATCTTTATACTAATTTATAATTTGGGCTTCGTATCTTTGTGTAGTATATGTCAAAAACGGTTACACCTTATGGACAGTCTGATACTGGTAAAAAGCAACAGGTCGCTGTCATGTTCAATAACATATCAAAGGAATATGATTTTTTAAATCATTTTTTATCATTTGGAATTGATAGATTATGGCGACGCAAGGCTATCTCAAGCTTGAAGAGATTGAAACCTGAAAGAGTTTTAGATGTGGCGACCGGTACCGGTGATTTTGCATTGGAGTCTATTAAGGTCTTAAAACCGAAGCAAGTCGTCGGGGTCGATATTTCAGAAGGTATGTTATCTATTGCAGAAGAAAAGATCAAAAATCAGGAGCTAGAAAACGTGTTTACCGTGGAGCATGGCGACTCAGAGAACTTAAGGTTCGAAAATAACTCTTTTGATGCGGTAACCGTCGCCTTTGGTGTTCGAAATTTTGAAAATTTACATCACGGTTTGACAGATATCTGTCGTGTTCTTAGACCAGGGGGACAAGCTGTGATATTGGAGTTCTCGAATCCGAAGAAATTCCCCATCAGGCAGCTATATTCTTTTTATTCTAAATATGTACTGCCCACGATTGGCAAATTGGTGTCGAAAGATAATCGTGCATATACCTATTTGCCGGAGTCTATAGCCCAATTCCCCGATGGTGCCGAATTTACGAATTGCTTAAAAGAGGCAGGTTTTCGGGAGGCGTTGAGTCGGCCGCAAACTTTTGGTATCTGTACGATATATATAGCAACTAAATAATAAGAATATGTCGAAAATTGCAATGATTACCGGAGCAAGTGCTGGAATAGGGGAAGCTTGTGCAAGAATTTTTGCTGAGAAGAAGTACAATTTATTGTTAGTAGCGCGTCGGCGCGACAAGCTTGAACAGTTAAAGACTAATCTTGTTGACACTTTCGGTATCGAATGTAAAACTATCGAGCTCGATGTTAGAGAGAGAGAACAAGTGCAATCAGCTTGGGATAACTTGCCAAAACAATGGCAGCAAATTGATGTTTTAATAAATAATGCCGGATTGAGCCAAGGATTAGATCCTATTTACGAGGGTGATTGGGGCGACTGGGATCGGATGATTGATACGAACGTTAAAGGATTATTATATGTGAGCAGACTAGTTCTTCCGGGTATGAAAGAAAGACGAAAGGGGCATATCATTAACATTGGATCAATCGCCGCAAAAGAAGTATATCCTAATGGTAATGTTTACTGTGCTACAAAGCATGCGGTAGATGCCTTGAGTAAAGCCATGCGTATAGATCTTCTTCCTTATGGAGTAAAAGTTTCGACCTTACATCCCGGTGCAGTTGAAACTGAATTTTCGGTCGTTCGTTTCAAGGGTGATGTCGAGCGGGCTGAACAGGTTTATCAGGGTTTCGATCCGTTATTAGCAGTTGATATCGCTGATGCTGCGTGGTATATCGTTTCAAGGCCAAAGCATGTGAATATTAATGACTTGCTGATTATGCCAACAGCTCAAGCCAATGGAACTATGTTCAATAAGGATAACTGTCAATAGAAATAAGTAATTTCGCTTATATAAATCATAACGAAATGTCATTAAAAGATACAATTGATCAAGATATAAAAAGTGCAATGCTAGCTAAAGATCAAGCCAAATTAAGAGGGCTTCGAGCTATTAAAGCAGCAATTATTGTAGCGGAAACAGAGAAAAATGCTGGTGTGTTCGGATCGGAGGAAGAAATTAAAGTATTGCAGCGGCTCGTTAAGCAACGCAAGGAATCTGCTGAAATTTATGAACAACAACAGCGTGATGATCTCCTTGCCATTGAAAGGGAAGAGATAGAAGTAATTGAAAATTATCTGCCGAAGCAGTTGAAAAGAGAAGAAGTTGAATCTAAAGTATTGGCGGTAGTTGCGCAGCTCGGTGCTAGTTCGATGAAAGATATGGGTAAAGTGATGGGCGTGGCAAATAAGGAGCTCGCTGGAAAGGCGGATGGAAGGACCATCTCTGAAATTGTTAAAGAAGTTTTATCTGTATAAAAACAGCATGTTTTTCTGATGTAAATTATTACATTTAGAAAAATTATGTAAATATTTTTAAGTGATACATCATAATATAAGGAATAGCGAAAATAAACCCTATGGATTTTACCATAAAAGAAGATAAAGAATACAAGTATATTGACGAAGGCGAAGGGGAAGTTATCGTGCTTCTTCATGGTCTGATGGGAGCATTGAGTAATTGGGAAGCAGTAGTCAATGAATTTAAAGGACAGTATAGGGTTATAATTCCCATGTTGCCTGTATATGAGATGCCTATTATAACTACGGGTGTAAAGACGTTATCGAAATTCTTAGCGAAGTTTATTCGACATATGGGATTAAAGGATTTTGTCCTTGTTGGTAATTCACTTGGAGGGCATGTCGGTTTAATGTACTGTGTGGCATCTCAGGAGAATGTCAAATCCCTCGTATTAGCAGGAAGTTCAGGCCTATACGAAAACTCATTCGGTGGTAGCTTCCCAAAACGCGGAAGCTACGAATATATTAAAGAGAAAGTTGAATTCACATTCTATAGTCCATTGACTGCAACTCCAGAATTGGTGGATGACGTGTATGCGACTGTTAATAATAGAGAGCGTGTTATTCGAATATTGGCGATGGCAAAATCCGCTATTCGTCATAATATGGCGAAGGACCTTCCAAAGATCAAGATACCGGTTTGTATAATCTGGGGAAGACAAGACCGCGTTACACCTCCTGATGTGGCGGAACAGTTTCATGAGTTAATTCCAAATTCAGAACTGCATTGGGTAGATAAATGTGGGCATGCACCTATGATGGAACAACCTGAAGAGTTTAACGTTCTGCTTAGAGATTATCTGAATAGATTAAACTAATCGCTGTAATAAGCGTTTAATATATAAAGAACGATATGGTTGCACAAGATATGATTTCCGATACGATTTATCCAGCGAAGGCTTCCGATAGCCTTCAGTCTGTGCTGAATCGTATGAATGAATACAAGGTAAAGCAGCTTCCATTTGTTCGTTATAACCAATTAGTCGGCCTAGTTCAGGAAGCGGAGATCAGATCGGCACTTAACGAGGATGAAACACGTAAACTTAAAGACGTAGCTCACGACCTGGTGTTTGTTTTCGGTAGCCAGCATTTTTACGATGTTGTAAGACTTTTTTTTATACATCAATTGGATGTTTTGGCAGTCGTTGACGAAAAGCATAACTATTGCGGCTGTATTACTGTACATGATGTTATCCAGACCATGGCACGGATCACTACATCTGATGAGCCAGGAGCTATTATCATTTTAGAGGTCAATAATAGAGATAATTCCCTTTCACATATCGCGCAAATCGTCGAGTCTGATAATGCACAAATCCTCAGCTCTTATGTAAGACGGTTTCACGACTCTACACGCATGGAGGTTACCATAAAGCTGAATCGTACGGACGTGGCATCTATTGTTGCGGCTTTTTTGAGGTATGACTACCATGTAAAAGCAACCTTCAATGAGCTTAAAGTAAATGATTCTTCGAGTGATCGATATGAACAACTTATGAACTATTTAAATATGTAAATGAAAGTTGCAGTCTACGGTATCGAATTTCAATCTTCAGTAATACCTTATGTCGAACAGCTGTTTAAACTTCTCAAGGAAAGAAGAGTGGAACTTTGGGTATACAAGCGATTCGATACATTTCTTTCTTCGTCGGTTACATCCGGCGCATGGCACGTGTTTGACAACAAGGACGAGCTTCCCAAGGATATTGATTTTATGCTAAGTTTGGGCGGAGATGGAACGATGTTATCAGCCGTTTCTATCATTCGAAATTCTGAGATACCGATTACCGGAATTAATTTAGGTCGCCTTGGTTTTTTGGCCAGTATTAATAAAAATGATATAGCGACAGCCTTAGACAGACTGTTAGAAGGTGATTATGGAATTGAAAAGCGTACCTTGTTATCGGTAAAAGCAGAAGGTAAAAACCTGTTTAATGGTGATAGTTTTGCATTGAATGACATTACTGTTTTGAAAAGACGTTCATCCGCGATGATTACCACTAGTGTTTATTTGAATGGAGAGCTTCTCAATGCCTATTGGGCAGATGGTATTATTATAGCAACACCAACCGGATCCACGGCATATTCATTGAGCTGTGGAGGGCCTATAATTTTACCCGATTCAAATAACTTTGTAATTACCCCCATTTCGCCTCATAATCTAAATGTACGACCCCTAGTTATTTCAGACCGTGACGTTCTGACGCTCGAAATAGAAAGTCGTAGTAATGAATTCCTGTTATCATGTGATTCTAAGACGACCGATCTCCATACGGATACGAAGTTGACCGTAGCGAAAGCAGACTTTCTAGTCAACCTGATCCGATTAAAAGATGAGAATTTTTTGTCTATCTTAAGACAAAAGCTGCTATGGGGTATCGATAGCCGAAACTATTAAATATTTTAAGAATTTAGAACATTCTACTATCTTTGTTCCTGATTTTTCCGGTTTCAGAAGAGGAAATAATAAGAATATCTGACACTTACCGACCGGCAACAAAAAAATAAATGGAACTCAAGGAGAAGCTTAACCTAGATAAATTACCGCAACATGTCGCTATTATTATGGATGGTAACGGGAGATGGGCGAAAGAAAAAGGTAAATTAAGAATCTTTGGGCACAATCAAGGCGTGGAGTCTGTAAGACAAGTTGTTGAGGCTGCGGTTGAAATTGGAGTGCCTTTTTTAACTCTGTACGCTTTTTCAACAGAAAACTGGAAGAGACCTAAGTTTGAAGTCAGCGCATTGATGGAAATTCTTGTCAACGCCATTAATAAGGAAACCAAAACCTTGATGAAGAATGGTGTGAAGCTCAATGCTATTGGTGATATCGATCAGTTGCCAGCCTCATGTTCACGGCTTTTGCGTAAGACAATCGAGAAAACTTCAACTAATAAGAACTGTACCTTGACCTTGGCATTGAGTTACAGCTCGCGTCAAGAAATCGTAGAAGCCACAAAAAGCATTGCAAAGCAAATATTGGATGGTAAAATTGAGTTGTCGGATATCGATGCCGATCTTTTTGCCGGTAACTTACAGACAGCTAACATCCCAGATCCGGAGTTGATGATTAGGAGCAGCGGAGAGCAGCGTATTAGTAATTTCTTACTTTGGCAAGTAGCTTATTCAGAATTGTATTTTGTAGATAAACTTTGGCCAGATTTCAATAAGCAAGACTTTTACGAAGCCATTATCGCATATCAAAAGCGAGAGAGACGGTTTGGCTTAACGAGTGAACAGCTCTCTTAAAAAGATATACGTCAAAACATGCAGGATTGTGGATTTTTTCCACTTTTTTTGCAAAAAAATATTTTAACAAAAATTAACAACTGTTTGCGCTACATTAGCAGCGTTAAATTACATAAATGAAGCATCTACTAATTATACTCTGTTCACTACTACTGGGAAGCACTTTTTCTTTTGCTCAAATCCAAATGCCTACCAATACCAATTCTTCTGGAAGTTTATTACAACAAATCCAAGATGAGGATATTAGTTATTTGCGACCTAAAGAATACACGATCGGTGGTGTTAAAGTGACAGGAACGGAATACTTAGAAAATGATATTTTGATCACGATTTCACGACTAAATGTAGGTAATCGGATCGAAGTTCCTGGAGAAGCTATCACATCAGCAATTCGGAATCTCTGGCTGCAGGGACTTTTTGACGATGTTGCAATCAATGTTGATCGAATCGAAGGTAACCAGATATTCCTAGAAATCGCTGTCGTAGAAAGACCGCGTTTAACACGTATCGACATCAATGGGCTCAGTAAAACACAAACTGAGGATATTAAAGAACGGGTGGATGGGAGCGCAAACAAAATCATAAATGAAAACTTGTTAACAACCACCGAGGGGACTATCAAACGCTATTTGGCAGAAAAGGGATATTTATATCCTACAATAGAAATGACCCAAGTGAAAGATTCTACGGAAGCGAACAATCAGATATTGGTAGTGGATGTGGATCGTAATAAAAAGGTTAAAGTTAACCAGATTAACTTCGAAGGCAATGAGGTTTTCTCTGATCAGAAACTTCGTAAGTTTATGAAGAAAGTAAAGCAAAGAACTTGGTGGCGATTCTGGGGGCCAGGGAAGTTTACTTACGAAAAATACGATGAAGCAAAGGAATCTTTGATTAGCAAGATCCATGCTGAAGGCTATCGCGATGCCAATATTATTTCGGATACAGTGAGAAAGGTGAGCGATAAACATATTGAACTAGATTTGGAGATTTATGAAGGGAAGCAGTATTATTTTGGTAATATTAATTGGTCTGGAAATGCCAAATATTCAGATACGGTATTAAATCAAATTCTTGGAATCCGAAAAGGAGATATATTTTCTGAAGAGAAATTAATGTTAAAACTGTACGGGCCATCACGATCAGAGGCGGATGTCTCTACTCTGTATATGAATGATGGTTATTTGACCTTCAATGTGGATCCGGTCCAAACAAAAGTATATGGAGATACGATCGACCTGGAATTGCGGATGTACGAAGGGCCACAGTATACTGTTAGTAAGGTGACAGTAAAAGGAAATGATGTAACGAATGACCGTGTAATCCTACGTGAAATTGCAAATAAACCAGGTCAGAAATTTTCGAAAGATTTGGTGATGCGGACAGTGCAAGAAATTGCACAATTAGGTAACTTTGATGAAACCAAAACCAACCCTGTTCCTATACCAAATCCGTTAGAAGGAACGGTTGATATGGAATACCACGTGGTTGAGAAGCCATCCGATCAGATTGAGCTTTCCGGTGGTTTTGGCGGGAATCGCATTATAGGAACTTTGGGTCTAACATTTAATAACTTCTCTACGCGTAAATTATTTGATAAAGACGCTTGGAAGCCTCTACCTAGAGGAGATGGTCAGAAGCTGAGTCTCCGTGGTCAAACCAATGGGAAGCAATATCAATCTTATAGCTTCTCATTCTCCGAACCCTGGTTGGGTGGAAAGAAACCCATTTATTTTGGTCTGAGTGCATTCACCTCTTCGTCATCTTATGGATACAATCCTTGGACGGGACGTCAAACGGTACCTGACGAAGATATGCAGCGGATTCAAATGGATGGAGTATCTGTTAGTTTAGGTAAGCGATTAAAATGGCCAGATAATTTCTTCAGAATCAACTATGCGCTTAATTTCCAACGCTATAAGCTTCAAAACTGGCGAAATTATTTATTTGAGACAGGAACGTCGTATAACGTCAACCTTACTCAAGAAATCAGCCGTAACTCATTAGATGCGTTAATTTATCCGACCTCCGGTACGAACCTACGGTTTAGTGTACAAGTTACGCCACCTTATTCGTTATTCAATAAAACAAATTATGCAACGGCGCCCGATTCCGAACGTTATCGTTGGACGGAATATCATAAATGGAAATTTGACTCACAATGGTTTCAACGTATATCAGGGAAGTTAGTTTTAAAAGCACAGGCACAATTTGGTTTCTTAGGAACTTACAGCAGTGTAACCGGTCAGCCAGCGTTTGAACGCTTTAAGTTGGGGGGCGACGGGATGCAAGGTTTCGATTTCATCCAAGGTTCTGAGATTATCGCCATGCGTGGTTATGCCAACGGTTATGTAATTCCTGAAGGAGTTGATGTCAATACGGCGATCAATTCGGGTAGCCCTATATACGCTAAATACCAGTTAGAGCTTCGTCATCCAATCATGTTGAATGATCAGGCAACTGTATTTGGTTTGGTCTTCGCCGAAGCGGGAAATACATGGAATAACTTCAAAGATTTTAATCCTTTCAATGTTCGTAGAACTATTGGGGTTGGTGCAAGGGTGTATCTGCCAATCTTTGGAATGCTTGGGATCGATTATGGTCATGCATTTGATCCAGTTCCATTACCAGCAAGTATTAGAGATAACTGGCGACAAACCTTTACGTTTAGTATTCAGCAAAATATTGGTGGCTTCTAAAAACATTAGAAGTGCTTAAAAATAAAAAGGAGGTTGTATCATGGTGCAACCTCCTTTTTATTTTGGATCATGTGCGAGCGGATTGTTGATGGATTGTATCCGCATTGTATCCGCATTTTTATAGGAAAAATGCGGATACAATGTAGGTAAAGTGTTCAGCGAATTAGCTTGGGAGGAGAACAAGTGTACCTTGTTTTAAAGTTAATACTTTTCTGAATTTCTTTATTATTTAAGGTTATAATTTCGTACTTTAGGCATTATTTCAAAAGCCTTGAGGGCTTTGGTGCTAACCCTTTGTTAAATTGATCTAAAATATGATGCAAAGACTACTCTTATTTACTCTTAGTTTCTTTATTCCGATTGCTGTTTTTGCGCAGTCACAAGTTACGGGGACCGTGACCGCTGCAAATGGAGATCCACTTATAGCAAGTGTGCAAATAAAAGGAACAACACAAGGACTTTCTACGGATGCGGAAGGTCGCTTTGTCTTAACAGATGTTCCTGATAACGCTGTTCTCGTAATTTCTTCCGTTGGTTATCACAGCCAAGAGATAAGTGTCAATGGTCGAAATGTTGTTAACGTTGTCCTCGAAATTTCTGATCAAGCACTGGATGATGTTATTATTGTTGCCTATGGTACATCAACTAGGGGCACCTTTACAGGATCGGCATCTACCGTAGACCAAGAAGATATTAAAGACGCTCCGTATACATCATTTGAAAGCGCACTAATCGGAAAGGTTCCCGGGATGCAGGTTACAAATTCATCGGGGCAAGCTGGTTCTGTATCGAGTATTCGTGTTCGGGGAATTGGTTCGATGAACGCATCTAATGAGCCTTTGTATGTGATCGACGGTGTGCCAATGGTATCTGGAAGTAGTGGTCAATTAGGTAGCTATATCTATACGACCAATAATATAATGAATTCAATTAACCCGGCGGACATTGAATCTATAACCGTTTTGAAAGATGCTGCTGCGTCTTCATTGTATGGATCGCGAGCAGCTAATGGGGTTATCCTTATCAATACAAAAAAAGGGAAGCTAGGAACACCAACTATCAACTTTAGATCATCGGTAGGCTTTACACCTTCATGGGCTACTGATAATTATGAACCTGCTGGGGTACAAGAACAGGTAAATATGTTATACATGGTTTTTCATGATTATAACACATCTAATGGTGAATCGGATGCAGATGCCAATAGTGATGCATTACGAAGATTGAATGGCAAATTCAACAAACATGGCTACTATTTTGAAACAGCAGGTACGGGCCTTTACGATAATGTGAATATCTTGGGAATGACTGATGGAATTGTCAATAGGGAAGGACGGTATTATGACTGGGATGATGCTCTCTTCCGCACCGGGATGTACCAGACTAACGACCTTTCTGTGAGTGGAGGAACCGATAAAACAAAGTATTATTCATCTTTATCATATAGTAAAAATGAAAGTCGTATTAAGGTGAATGCATTTGACCGGATTACAGGTCGTGTGAACCTCTCTCAAAAAATAGGTGATTATGTTGAGTTTTCATCTAATATTAATATCGCTAGGACTGAGCAAGAAGGTTTTAACGATACGAGGAATACGAGTTCTAATTATTTTATGCAAACTCGAAATCTACTTTGGCCATTATACTGGCCAACGGATTATATGACTGGAGACCCATGGATGGCTCGTTATGGGAGTTACGCTCAGAACAATGTCTTTTATGATGACGAGTGGGAAAATACATCGAAGACTTTTCGTGTTTCCGCCATTGAAACATTGAATATTCAGTTGCTGCCTGAGCTTAATTTTAAGACTGTATTTTCTTATGATGAGTCTGAAGTTAAAGATCATATCTATTATAGTGCTGTTCATTATAATGGTTCGAATACAAATGGCTCCGTATCTGAACTGAGTACGAATATTAAGAAAATTGTTTCTTCAAATACCTTGACCTATGATAAGCAATTTGGCCTGCATGGTTTGAACCTCTTGGTTGGTTTTGAAGCAGAAAAAAATCAAACTGATTTTTCAAGAGCGTCAGGGACAGATCTTCCTTCCAGTGCTTTGCATACAGTTGCAACTGCTGGAGAAACGACTGCGAGTGCATATTTTTGGGGCGGTAATATGCTGTCTGTCCTATCGAGAGCAGAGTATAATTATGACCAAAAGTATTTAGCTTCTGCGTCGTTTCGTCGCGATGGTTCATCTAGACTTGGTCCAGATACTCGCTGGGGTAACTTCTGGTCGGTCGCCGGATCATGGCGGTTGAGCCGAGAAGCTTTTTTGCAGGATGTTGACTATCTGAGTGATCTTAGACTGAGAGCCTCTTATGGAGTCAACGGTACATTGCCATCTTCAAACTATGGATGGCGGTCTATGACTTCATATACTTCTAAATATATGGAGCAAGCTGGTGGTGGTATAAGTACAATTGCAGATGCAAATTTAACTTGGGAAACCAACTACACGTTTAACCTCGGGCTGGAATTTGGATTGTTAGACCAGCGAATTTATGGTACGATAGAATATTTTAATCGCGACTCCAGAGATTTATTACAAAACGTTCCGATTTCACGAGTTACGGGCTTTGGTAGCACGTTGAAGAATGTTGGAGAAATGAATAATCGTGGTATCGAGCTCGAGCTTGGTGGTGATATTATTCGTAACGAGGATTTTCGTTGGAGTGCTAGTGTAAATGGCTCATTCATTAAATCAAAAATCACGAAACTGTATAGCCCGGAAGGCGAGGGTGCTCAGGATATTGTCTGGTGGGATCCAACGGGAAGCGATTCCCGAGCCCAGTATATTTACCGCGAAGGAGAGCCTGTATTATCTTTCTACGGTTATGAGTGGGCGGGTGTAGATCCTGAAAACGGCAGGAATGTTTGGTATGTGAACGATCCGTCGAATCCTGGAGGCGACTTTATGTTCAACGGAAGAGGTGCTAGTTATGATTATGGAAACGCCCAAGATGTAATTTTGGGTAGTGCCCTTCCGGATGTATACGGTGGATTGAATACGGATCTGGTTTATAAGAATTTTGCTTTGAGTATTAACTTCAATTATAAAGTGGGAGGCTATATCTATGATGGGGCTAACCGAGATGTTGCTGATGATGGTTACTACTGGGAGCGTATACGTTCGCAAAACTATTACGATAACATGTGGACCGAGTCAAATCCGAATGGTAGTCTGCCAAAAATTGACGGAAATGACTTGACGGACGCTATACAATATAGTAGTAGACAGATGTTTGATGCTAGTTATTTGCGATTAAAGAATTTAAGTTTAGCATATAACCTACCGAGTCGTTTGATAAATAGAATCGGTGTGTCGAATGTTAGAGTGTACGCAAATGGCACAAATTTATTAACTTTTTCGAAGTATAAAATAGCTGATCCGGAGGTAAATCAATATGGCACGCGTGGATGGGAAACACCGTTTGGAAAAACATACACGTTTGGTGTTGAATTTAGTTTTTAAAGAAAATAGTCATGAAAATAAGAATATTTAATATACTAATGCTAGCTCTGCTGGTATCAAGCCTGTCGTCATGTGAAGGTTTTTTAGATGTAGAACCTAGTAATTCTGGAGATTCAGAGACGTCAGTTTTGACTCCTGCCGATGCAGAGGTAATGATAAACGGACTCATGAGTAAGATGACCGACTTTGACTATTATGGTCGCAACTTTATAATGTATGGTGATGCCAAGGGTGGTGATTTGACTATTTACTCGGCAGGTCGTGGACTGGATGGGCTATATACATTCAACCATTCTGCTTCGAGTGGTAGCTATTCGGGGTTTTGGATCCAGATGTATCATTGCATATTGCAAGCTAATAGTCTTTTAGCAAGTATAGAAAGTTTAGAAGCAGAGGGCACTGAATATGACTTCAGTGACTATAAAGGACAGGCACTTACGGCTCGTGCTTTGATGTATTTTGATCTTGTTCGCTTGTACGGTAAAGCTTATAGTGATGATAAGTCAGCTTATGGAGTGCCGAATGTTACTGAACCTTTAGACGCTTCTGCCCAGCCGCTTCGAGCGAGCGTTGAAGAGAATTACACGCAAATTATTTCTGATTTAAAGGCAGCAGAGCCATTGTTATCGACATCTAAATCAAACGGCTATCTGAATTATTATGCAAATCTTGCATTACAGGCGCGAGTATATCTATACATGGAGGATTATACTGCGGCACTCTCAGCAGCACAAACAGTGATCAATGAGGGACCTTATGAGCTTTATGAAAATGGCGAATGGGTGGCTTCATGGACTGAGCAATTTGGTTCTGAATCTATATTCGAACTAGCGATGTATCCAAGTGAAGGTGACCTAGGGACGGCATCTCTTAGTTTTTACTTACGGAGAAAAGGCCATGGCTCCAGTAGTGCAATGGGCTGGTTTATGGCAAGCGACTATTTTCTTGATCGCCTCGGCGCAGATATGGATGATGTACGATGGGGGGTAATGAGTTACGATGAGAGTGGGGAAGATCGTTTGGGGGCATGTTACAAATATAGCGGTAGTGTGAACCTTGACGGAGATGGCAAAGCTACGGCAACTGCTGTAAATATTAAGGTAATCCGTCTATCAGAGATTTATTTAATTGCCGCCGAAGCTGCATTTCATACTAATAAAAGTTTAGCTGCGGAATATTTAAATGAGATCCGTAAGAGATCTCCTAATCTGGCACCGGCAACAGCGGGCTCTATTACGATCGATATGATTTTGGAAGAACGCAGCAAAGAGCTTTTTGCCGAGGGACACCGATTCTTTGATATGATTCGCCTTGATAAATCGATTACTTTTAACGATGATTTTCAAGGAGTACCGGTAGCACACCGAGAGAAAACGATCGACCGGAGCTTTTTCAAAACCATATTGCCGATTGCTGATTCGGAAATAAAAGCTAATCCCGGTTTGAAAAGTCAGCAAAATTCGGGTTATTAAAATATCCAAAAACTATCTGGCATATAGACCGTAGTGATGTTATGTGAATCGTAATGTCACTATGGTCTTTGCAGAGTTAAGTTGGCGCGATCGAATGACAACTTATAGAACGATCGTTGTTGTTGTCAGAATTTTATTAACATTTATTAACAAGAATTTAGAAAAAATAGCATTACTTTTGCTTTCATTGCTTATTATGGGGAAGGATAAATTATGAGAAATAAGAAGATTTGGATTATTATATTGTTAATGGCAGTATCGTCATTTACATTCGCTCAACGTTTTGCCTATGTTGACAGCGAGTATATTTTTCAGCGCATTCCTGAGTATACTGCTGCACTAAAGCAATTGGATGAACTGTCAGTTAAGTGGCAGAACGACGTAGACGCGCAGTATGCAGAAATAGAAGAGATGTATCAAGCATACCAGGAAGATCAAGCGAATATGAGTGAACAGATGCGTCGCCGGAGAGAAGATATAATTGTCAATAAGGAAAAGGAAGTGAGAGAGCTGCAGCGCTCCAGATTCGGATTGGAAGGCGATTTGTTCAGGGAACGTGAACGACTACTAAAACCTATTGAAGAACGAGTGGAAAAAGCTATTCAGGCAATCGCTGAACGACAAGGTTTGGATCTTATTTTAGATAAAGGAACCGAATCCTTCTTGTATTCAAATCCGAAGTTGGATCGCAGCGATGATGTTATAAAACAACTTGGTTATTAACCGAAATAGAATAAATAAGAAAAACAATTAAACTAAAAAAACAGACAATTTGAAGATGAAAAATGTAGTAAAAGCGATAGCTATAGTTGCCGTATTTTTTTGTACGATAGGAGCAGTAAGTGCTCAGCAGAAGGTAGCGCATATTAACTCAAATGAAGTGTTGCAGGCGATGCCAGAGGTGACAGCAGCTGACGAGTCTTTTGAAGCATTCCGTAAGACGAAATTGGGAGAGCTTGAGGCGGTAGACAAAGAGCGTCAGGCTAAGATTGCAACTTTTCAAGAAAAATATCAGACATTGAACGAGGAGAATCAAGAAGTTTTAGGAAAGGAATTAGAAGGGTTAAATCAAGAAATTCAAGCAATTGAGCAACGCATTGGCGAATTGGATCAAAAGGCACAACAGGAATTGGCTCAAAAAAGAGAAGAGTTATTTAAGCCAATTTTAGCGAAAGCACAGGCTGCCATTGCTGCCGTTGCAAAGGAGCAAGGTTATGCTTATGTGTTTGATACCCAAAATCAGGCCTTAGTTTATTTTGAAGGCGGAGAAGACATTACTGACCTTGTTAAAACGAAACTTGGTATTCAGTAGACATTGCTAAGCGAAAAATAAAAAGAGCCATTTCACAGTGTTGAAATGGCTCTTTTTATTTTTATTGCGGTTGTTATTAAATAATACTTTTCTAGGCGTTAATAAATACTTAATTTTGCACTTCAATTGATGCTATGAGTGACTCAATCAAACACGAATGCGGAATCGCACTAATTCGTCTTCTAAAACCACTATCCTTTTATCAAGAGAAATACGGAACTTCCCTCTACGGCCTTAATAAGCTGTACCTTTTGATGGAAAAACAACACAACAGAGGACAAGATGGAGCTGGTATTGCTACGATCAAACTAGATGTTAAGCCCGGCCATCGTTATATAAGCCGGTATCGAGCATTAGGTAAAAACGCGATATCTGAGATATTCGAGTATGTGCAACGGAAATTTGCAGTTGTCCAAAAGTCGAACCCAGAGGAGTTTTTAGACAGCCAGTGGCTAAAAGAGAATATGAGTTTCACCGGTGAAGTACTCATGGGGCATTTGCGTTATTCTACTCAAAGTAATAATAGTCTGGAGAATTGTCATCCGTTTTTGCGTCAAAATAACTGGAAAACTAGAAATCTTGTTATCGCTGGCAATTTTAATATGACGAATGTGGACGAGCTATTGGAGCAGTTATTCGAACTCGGTCAACATCCCAAAGAACAGGTGGATACAGTTACTGTTTTGGAGAAAATAGGTCATTTTTTGGATACGGAAAATAATGCACTCTTTGATCAGTTTAAAAAGCAGGGCTATTCGAATGTTGAAATTAGTGAGCTAATTGCACAAAACTTGGACGTCGCTAATATTTTAAGACGGTCGGCGAAGACATGGGATGGGGGGTATGCAATTAATGGTATTTTTGGACATGGAGATGCTTTTGTGATGCGCGATCCGGCTGGGATCCGTCCGGCGTATTACTATCAAGACGATGAAGTTGTCGTAGTAACATCTGAGCGACCAGCTATTCAGACAGCCTTTAACATTCCAATCGATGAAGTTAAAGAGATAGATCCCGGTCATGCATTGATCATTAAAAGAGATGGACGTGTTAGTTTAGAGCAGTTTATTACTCCTACTGAAAAGAAAGCATGCTCATTCGAGAGGATATATTTTTCAAGAGGCAGTGATGCGAGTATTTATAAGGAGCGGAAAATGCTAGGTCAATTGCTTTGTGACTCGGTACTTAAGTCAATTGATTATAATATAAAAAAGACAGTTTTTGCTTTTATTCCAAATACAGCCGAGATCGCTTATTATGGACTTCATGACGGTGTGAATAAATATGTGAAAGAGTTGCAGGGAAGAAAACTGTTACGTCGTTCAGATAAAATATCTGATGATGAGATGAGCGAGATGCTCAATATCTCTCCGCGCTTTGAAAAGCTTGTGATAAAAGATGCTAAGCTGCGAACGTTCATTACTCAAGATGCCGACCGGCAGGATATGGTCGCTCACGTTTATGATACTACGTACGAGGTGGTGAAACCGCATGAAGACACCATTGTAGCGATTGACGACTCGATTGTACGGGGAACGACCTTGAGACAAAGTATCCTTAAGATCCTTGATCGTTTATCACCGAAGAAAATTATCATTGTTTCTTCTGCGCCTCAAATACGATATCCCGATTGCTATGGTATTGATATGTCTAGAATGGGCGAATTCGTTGCATTTGAGGCAGCTATTTCATTATTGAGACAACGTGGTATGGGCAATATCATCGAAGAAGTTTATCATAAATGTATTCTTTCGTTAAGCCAGGAGAAAGAAGAGGTCATCAATCATGTAAAAGAAATATACGAACCCTTCACTTATGATGAAATCTCGAAAGAGATAGCTCGTATCATTACACCTCACGATATCAATGCAGAAGTTGATGTCATATACCAAACGCTCGAAAATCTTCATGTAGCATGCCCAGATCATCGTGGAGATTGGTATTTCTCAGGGGACTACCCAACCGCCGGTGGAAACAAAGTTGTTAATAGAGCATTTATGAACTGGGTTGAGGGTAAGACCACGCGCGCTTATTTCTCAGCTTAAACATGAAAGAGCCTCATCATGATTAAGCCGAGCTTTGACAAAATTTTTATGAATCTGGCTGAAGAGCTATCGAAAAGATCACACTGCATCAAAGCTCAAGTTGGTGCAGTTCTTTCTAAAGATACGCGGATTATATCGATCGGTTATAATGGACCTCCGTCAGGCACCCATAACTGTGATGAAGAGTGGCCGGATAAAGGATGTGCTAGGGATAGTAAGGGGAGCTGCTCTCTGGCACTGCATGCTGAACAAAATGCAATCTTGTATGCAGTTAAAAATGGAGCATATCTAGATGGTGCCACACTTTATACTACCTTATCGCCTTGTTTACCTTGTGCACGTTTAATTTATTCAGCAGGAATCGTGCAAGTGTTTTACCGACATTCGTACGCAGAATATAAGGGCCTTTTGGAGGACGAAGGGGTTTCTTTTCTTCAAAAATTTGGCGTAAAAACATCACGAATATAATTTCTTTGCAGTTTTATTTAGGTTATCTTTACCCTTATTTAAAAGGTAAACATGGCGTATAAAAGCTTAGAGGCCTGTGTTCAGGATTTAGAGAAAAATGGGCACCTAATTCGAATAAAAGAAGAGGTTGATCCATTTTTGGAGATGGCAGCTATCCACGTGCGAGTATATGAGAATCAAGGCCCGGCACTTTTCTTTGAGAACATCAAGGGAAGCGACTTTCCTGCAGTGTCTAATTTATTTGGAACGATTGAGCGTTCACGCTATCTTTTTCGCGACACCTTGGAACATGTTAAACACTTGGTGGAATTGCGATCTGAACCGTTGAAAGGCGTAAAGTCTCCCTTTAAATCATTACGTTCACTAGGAGTAGCTCTTGGCGCACTTCCATTGAAATATCGATCTAAAGCACCGATTTTATTCGGCAAAACACAAATCGATAAATTGCCTCAAATTGTTAACTGGCCTGATGATGGAGGAGCATTTGTGACGATGCCGCAAGTTTATACCGAAGATGTTGGAAGGCCAGGTCCAATGAATGCTAACCTCGGAATGTATCGCATTCAACTGGGTGGCAATGATTATATTCCTAATGAGGAGATTGGCCTACATTATCAATTGCACCGCGGCATCGGTGTTCATCAGACGAAAGCTAATCGACTTGGAAAGCCATTAAAAGTGAGTGTTTTTGTCGGTGGTCCCCCCGCTCACCCATTGGCGGCGGTTATGCCGCTTCCTGAAGGGTTGCCTGAATTAACCTTTGCTGGCGTATTAGGGAATAGGAGGTTTCGGTATTTCTATGATGAGGATGGTTTCTGTATATCTGCTGATGCCGACTTCGTAATTACTGGCACCGTGTATCCCAACGACAATAAGCCGGAAGGGCCTTTTGGGGATCACCTGGGTTACTACAGCTTAGTTCATCCTTTTCCGGTTATGAAAGTGCATAATGTCTATCATAAGAAAAATCCGATCTGGTCATTCACGGTAGTAGGTAGACCGCCCCAGGAAGATACCAGCTTTGGAGCGCTAATCCATGAAATAACCGGTTCGGCGATACCAAAAGAGATTGACGGGCTACGTGCGGTCCACGCTGTCGATGCAGCTGGTGTGCACCCATTGCTTTTTGCGATTGGAAGTGAGCGTTATACCCCGTATCTAAAAGAAAAACGCCCACAGGAAACATTAACGATAGCGAATCAAATATTGGGCAAGAATCAATTGAGTTTAGCCAAGTTTCTTTTTATTTCTTCCTATGACGATAATCCTAGTTTGGATATTCACGATGTTCCGGCGTTCTTTCAACACATTTTGGAAAGGATAGACCCGACAAGAGACTTACATTTTCAAACAAGGACAACAATTGATACACTTGATTACACCGGTGATGGGTTAAATTCCGGATCTAAAGTCGTTATAGCGGGCGTTGGCGATAAAAAACGAGAATTGACCATCGAACTTCCTGGAGACTTCCCGACGATTAGAGGCTTTAGTGATTCCAGGTTCGTCATGCCCGGCGTTCTGGCGGTAGAGACTGTCCCATTCACAAGTTATGAAGACGCAGAGACGAATATCAGTGCTTACGCTGATATTTTGAAGGATAAGATGTCTATATTAAGAGGCATCACTCTAATTGTATTGTGTGACAACGCAGATTTTGTGGCCGAAAATGTAAATAATTTTGTTTGGGTAACTTTTACTCGAAGTAACCCTTCTCATGATATATACGGTGTCGATAGTTTTACAGAGCATAAGCATTGGGGTTGTCATGGCCCGGTAATCATTGATGCACGAAGGAAACCTCATCACGCCCCTGAGTTGATAAAAGATCCGGTTGTTGAAAGCCGGATTGATAAACTGGGAGCCGCAGGTGGATCTTTATATGGAATAATATAGATTTTTATTTGGACTCATTACAAATAAACTATATATTCGCACCCAGA
Source organism: Albibacterium profundi (assembly GCF_042159835.1). Classification (NCBI taxonomy): domain Bacteria; kingdom Pseudomonadati; phylum Bacteroidota; class Sphingobacteriia; order Sphingobacteriales; family Sphingobacteriaceae; genus Albibacterium; species Albibacterium profundi. Next base: position 1,932,125 of record NZ_JBBVGT010000002.1, read on the forward strand.
TAATGGGAATATATGTGCATCCAGTTTAATCAACTAGAAGAATTATATAAGTCGGATATTGGTGAATTCTACCAGTGTAGTTTTAATAATTGCTATTGTCTCAAGTTTAGAGGCGAACAGTTCGCGCTTACAGTATCCGATTTCCTTTGTTTCAAAAAGGAAATAGACGCCATTGATATTGTTTCTCTCTTAAACGACTCTACAAGTCGGTCTGACGTTGTCATTATTCATTCGTTTCGAACGAAACGGTTTCTCCTTTTGAATACATTAGAGCTTATACAGCTGAAAGAACTCTTGGCTGCTGCGAAGTTTATGATTGAGTTGAACAGCGTGATTCACGAATGTTTCAGCACACCATTTACTTGTCCTTTGGTTGATCAGCATCTTCATGCGAATCAGTAGAATGTAAAAACAAGCGTTTTCTTAATTAGATTGAATTTGTATTACGTTTATAGTTAACAAATTAGCTTGTTGTTTGTTATTTTTGTACTATACAAACACGATGTAGTGTTGTAGTTAATAAATAGCAATCATGAAAGATTTACTTCGTTTAAAAACGTCACTTCGAGAAGATATAGAAAATTTATTGAATGAGCAGATCCAACTAGAGGCCCATTCTTCATCGGTTTATCTAGCTATGTCCTCATGGTGTGATGATCAAGGCTTGGACTTTAGCTCTGGTTTTTTTGAAAGACAGTCTGCCGAAGAAAGGCAACATATGTTGAAGATTTTCAAATATGTTAATGATCGCGGAGGTAGAGCTGTCTCGCCAGAAATAAAAAATATTCCTAACGACTTTGAGTCATTTAGGTCTGTATTTGAATCGGCTTTGGAACAGGAGATGCATGTAACACAACAGCTGAATAATATTGCTGACAAATGCATGAAATCCAAAGATTACGTGACGTTTCAATTCTTACAATGGTTCTTAGAAGAGCAAATTGAAGAAGAATACGTTGCAAGACGAATTTTGGAGATGTTTGATGTCATCGGCGAAGAAGGGACTGGTCGCTGGGAAATTGATAAACATGTACAAAAGGTTGCTTACGAGGAAGAGTAATCAGCAATACCTAATACAAAAGAAAAGGGGCGTTATTTTCGAATGACGACCCTTTTCTTTTGTATTAGAACAAAGAAAGTTCTATATTTCGACAAATTCGATAACGCTAAATATTTTTACCATATGATGAAATCTTGACCTAATTTTTGATACTCTTTATGCGTTTCAGTATATGTTTCTTTTTAATCTCTTTGTCGTTTCTGAGCTATGGTCAGCAAACGAGATCGGTTAGTGGAACTGTACAGGATACCGCGAATGTGAACTTAGATGGGGTAACAGTCAGACTAGTATCGGTTTCTGATACATTAACTACAACTACTGATGCGGATGGAACGTTTTATTTTGATCGTGTAACTTCCTCTGAATTTCGTTTAGTCTTTAGCTTATTTGGTTTTCAACTGCAAGACAATTTTTACAGGGTGAATCCATTATACCTAACTAACCAACTAATAACCGTTATATTACAGCCACAGCGGAATATTTTAAAGGAGGTTGTAGTATTCGCGGTTCCCATAGAGATAAGAGGAGATACTGTTCAGTATAATGCGGCAGCCTACCAATACGGAGAGGGTGCGTTATTAGAGGAGCTATTAAAAAAACTGCAAGGTGTTGAAGTAAAACGATCCGGGAGAGTGGTTGCCCACGGTGTTCCAGTCTCACGTATAAAAGTTAACAATAAAGAGTTTTTTGGTGGTGATGTGTTAACTGCGACAAGGAATTTACCCGCTGAAATCATTGAGAATGTTCAAATAATAGACGATTATGGCGATCAAGCTAATTTTACTGGAATAAAAAATTCGTCACCAGAAAAAATCATCAATATTACAATAAAAGAAGATCGGAATCGCGGAATGTTTGGTCAGGTGACGACCGGTTTGGGTACCGATCATAGGTATATTGGAAGTGTATCAGCAAACAGTTTTGATAATGACAAGCAACTATCCGTTTTAGGATCTGTAAATAATACCAATGCGAGCTTATTCAGTTTCGGTGATATAACTGGGGCTGGCGGCCGAGAAAGTAGTAGTTCAGATCTAAGCAGTATGATAGAAATGGATGATGGAATCAACAGGACTAATTCCGTGGGTATGAATTTCCGAAATACACTTTCTGAAAAAATCACCATGTATGGTGGTTACGTCTTTGTAAACCGGACTAATGAAACATACGGGACGACTGATATTACGAGTAATTTTCAATCTGGAGCAATTGTCAGCGAAGAGACCAGCAACTTACATTCTGTTAACGATCGTCATAGCCTTACGTGGAATGTCGAATCTAAATTATCTGATCGTACCTATCTGAAAATTAGTCCTACACTAACCTATCAGACGAATGATGGAGATTCAGATGGAGTCAGTACAGTTGAAAACGGACTTCTGACCACTTCTGGACAAATTTCGAGTATTGATGAATCGTTTACTCCTCGAGGTGAACTAGATATGTTTTTTAACCATCGATTTAAAAAAGAGGGTCGGCGTTTTAGTATGACAGTGCACGGGGACCTAAGCGAAGATGATAAAGAAAATAGTGTTAGTGAATATAACGTTCATATAGATTCAAGTTATGCTGCTCCGTTGAGAAGAATAGAACGGTATAGTCAGTCGCTATTTAATGATCGAGATGTGAAGAATTTTTCCTTGCGGGCTTCTTATATTGAGCCGATTGGTGAAAAAAGTCTTATTGAGATAAACTATGAACATACTTATGCGTCATATAAGAATAGTAGAAAGACGTTTAACATAGGTAGCTTTGGTGCGAATACGCCGGTGTCTGACTCTACGATATTGGACTACGCGTATCAGTACCAACTAAATCGCGCCGGCTTTAATTTTCAATATAATGATGACCGAACAACCTATACAATAGGCTTTGGACTACAACCAACAAGGCTCGTCGGTTATTATACTCATAGTCCAGATACTGCTACAAATAAGAATTATCTGAATTTTGTTCCCAGCTTGCGGGTGGCCTACAAAATCAATAAATTCAGTAATTTTTCTATCCATTATCAGGGAAGGAACAATCAGCCAGATTTTGCTCAAATACAACCAGTCCAAGATCGCACGAATTCGCAAAATATTATTTTTGGTAATCCATTATTAAAGAGTGAGTTCATTAATCAATTAAGCTTGCAGTATCGAAGTTTTGCACTTAAATCAGGAAACTCTTTTTTTAGCAGCCTTACGTTTCAAAATATTAAGGACAAAATTGTCGTTAATCGAGTATCGGTTCCGAATACTACAAAGCAATGGACCAGCTACCAGAATACCTCTGGGTATTTTGATGCGAATGCCTATTATTTGTATTCACTTTCATTAATTGAAGAGGTATTAAATGTAAACTTTAGTGGTTCGGCGATATACACCAATAATATATCCTATATTAATTTTCAAAAAAACAAAGGAAGATATTTGGTGTATACTCAGGGGCTCCAAGCTTCCGTGATGCAAGACGATTGGCTCGATATCGATTTTCGAGGATCCTATACTCTTAACCACACTAGTAATTCACTCGTTTCTCTACATGATAATGTTGCTAGTACGTGGATGTTCGGTGTAGGGGGAAAGACGTATTTTGGGAAATGGGCATTCAGCTTTGATATATCGCAACGCGTCAATAATGGGTATAGCGACTTTATTAACGCTAACCCAACCTTGTTGAATGCATATTTTGAGAGAACATTCTTGAAAAACAATCGAGGAGCAATACGAATTCAGGCTTACGATTTGTTTAATCAAAACACGGGCTTTAGTCACGATGTTTATGGGAATGAGACTTATCAAACAAGAAACAATAGGTTGGGAAGATATTTTTTGGTTTCATTGAATTTCCGATTGCAAAAGTTCCCAGACCTTAAATAACATGAAAGTTATACCACATGAAAGTAATACAATATGACCGACCGGGTGAGGCGGATGTTTTATATGTTGCTGAGCTAAGCTCCTTAATATGTCAGCGAACAGAAGTATTAATTCAAGTGATGGCTTCAGGCATCAACCGGCCCGATATCTTTCAACGACGAGGGAACTATAATGCACCTGAGGGAACTGTGCAAAATGTGCCTGGGTTAGAGCTGAGCGGGATTGTGACAAAAGTTGGGGATGGCGTCAGCCGGTGGAAAGTCGGCGACGAAGTATGTGCTATTGTCAGTGGCGGAGCGTATTCTAGTATGATATGTGTGGACGAAAGCTTATGTATGCGAAAGCCATCCAATCTCTCATTTATTGAGGCTGCTTCATTGCCTGAGACCGTATTAACGGTATGGCATAATTTATTTCAGCGCGGGAGGCTGTCGGCTGGTGAACATGTTTTAGTGCATGGTGGTAGTGGTGGAATCGGAATTACAGCTATACAATTAGCCCAGATTTTTGGAAGTTACGTATACGTTACAGCTGGATCCGCTAGAAAATGTGAGATATGTATGGAGTTAGGTGCTACCGAAGCAATAAACTACAATGAAGAAGACTTCGAGGATGTATTGAACAGTCAGCGAATCGATGTCATATTAGATATCATTGGCGGTGCTTATTTTGAAAAAAATATACGCATCCTTCACGATGACGGAAGACTCGTCAATATAAACGCTGTCGACGGTGCCCGGGTGACGCTTAATATCATGCGAGTGATGCAAAAACGACTATCAGTTTCGGGGAGTACGCTAAGGAATCGTGATATAGAATTTAAAAGCTCTCTTTGTCGAGAAGTAGAGAAGTATGTGTGGCCAAAAATAATTAATGGTCAATTTAGGCCGATTGTTGATCGTGTATTTTCATATGACCAAGTCGTAGAGGCACATCGGTATATGGAGAGTGGACAACATTTCGGAAAAATTGTATTGACATGGTAAGTGAATCAATAGGATTTCCTAACTTTGAGCCCATGCAAGAAAAGATTATTATCCTCGATTTCGGGTCGCAATACACCCAGTTAATAGCTCGTAGAGTAAGGGAGTTAAACGTCTATTGTGAGATTCATCCCTTTAACAATCCACCTGCAATAGGAGCGGATGTGAAGGGTGTTATCTTGTCCGGGAGCCCGTATTCAGTTCATCAGGAGGATGCTCCTGCATTTGATTTTTCACACGTTCACGGTAGCTTACCATTATTAGGTGTGTGTTATGGAGCTCAGTACATGGCGAGTCATTCAGGGGGGACGGTCACGCCTTCTGAAATTCGGGAATATGGTAGAGCTAACTTACAGTTCGTTGACGATACCAATCCTCTTTTTAGTAATATTCAATCAAACTCACAAGTATGGATGTCACACGGTGACACGATCTCCGAACTTCCTTCGAATTTTAGTATTATAGCGAGTACGAATCATGTTCGCGTTGCGGCATATCAAGTTGACGGTACACAGACTTATGGTATTCAGTTTCATCCCGAAGTCACCCATAGTATGGATGGAAGAACATTGCTAGAGAATTTCTTAGTTAATATTTGCAAATGTAGCCAGGATTGGACACCGGATGCTTTTGTAGAGGAGACTGTTAGTACGCTAAAAAAGGAATTGGGAAATGATCATGTGATTCTTGCTTTATCTGGCGGGGTTGATTCTTCTGTTGCTGCCGTGTTATTACATCAGGCAATTGGCGAACGTTTGCATTGTGTATTCGTCGATAATGGATTGTTGAGAAAGAATGAATTCGAACAAGTGCTTGATTCTTATAAACATATGGGTCTAAACATCAAAGGTGTTGACGCAAAAGAAAGATTTTATAAGCAGTTAGAAGGCGTTAAAGATCCAGAGAGAAAAAGGAAAATTATCGGCGGCATGTTTATTGATGTGTTTGACGACGCAGCGCATGAGGTTGATAGTCAATTGGCGGACGGTGAGACGGTGAAATGGTTGGGACAGGGCACAATTTACCCTGACGTTATTGAGTCTATTTCAGTAAACGGTCCTTCAGCGACGATCAAATCACACCACAATGTAGGTGGCTTACCTGATTTTATGAAACTGAAGGTTGTTGAGCCGTTGAAAACGTTGTTTAAAGACGAGGTAAGAAGAGTTGGTAAAGCTTTGAATATGGATCCTAGTATATTGGGTCGACATCCTTTTCCTGGTCCTGGTTTAGCAATCCGTATATTAGGAGATATTACGGCAGAAAAGGTGAGAATTTTACAGGAAGCAGATGCGATTTACATTCGCAACTTAAAGGAATCGGGTTGGTACGATCAGGTCTGGCAAGCTGGAGCTATTTTCCTCCCAGTCCAATCTGTAGGGGTTATGGGTGATGAAAGGACCTATGAACACGTGATTTGTTTACGAGCGGTGGGCTCTACAGACGGAATGACCGCCGATTGGATACATTTGCCTTACGAGTTGCTATCGAAAATATCTAATGAAATAATTAATCATGTCAAAGGGATCAACAGAGTTGTATATGACATCAGTTCAAAACCACCAGCTACGATCGAGTGGGAGTAGAGTACTTGTTGTTTTTGTACTGTTAGCATTTTTAAGCAGTTGTTCAATTTTCAAACCAACGCCCCCTCCGGTAATACCAGAACCAAAAGAGGAACCGATAGAGCCGGAAGAACCAGTAGATACTGAGGAAGAGGTTGGAGTTGAGCCTGAAGTGAATTCGGTAGTTTTGCTGTTACCTTTTCAGTTGAATCGGATTGCCGGTGAGCCGAGTCGTGAAGACATACAGCGAACTTCGGTTCCTTTAGATTTTTATCAAGGATTTAAACTGGCAATGGATAATCTCACACAGCGTGGGAACAATTTCAAGTTAACCGTTTTAGATTCTAGAGATAATGTAGCAGAAAATAGGCGTATTGCAGTCAGCCCCGAAGTACAGTCTGCTGATTTAATAGTCGGACCGATATTCCCTCAAGAGATTTCTGCATTTTCCAGTGCTTCTAAGTTAGGTTATGCACTTCAGGTATCTCCCTTGGCCGCGACGAGCCCGTCTCAGTTCATGTCTCCAAATTTAGTGAGCTTAATTGCTCCTATCAATTTACACAGCTTCGGTATAGCCGACTATATAGAGGAGATATACAAACGGGATGATCATATTATTTTGATTAACAAAGCGGATGAAGAAAGTATCGAATTTCTTAGCCCGTTGAAAAGAAGTTTTTCGGAAAAGGGTATAAACTTTAAGGAAATTAATGATGTGGACCAAATTCGTGACTTGGTTAATCTCATTGGAAATAACATCATTGTGGTAGGATCCACGAATAAATATACGGTGAATTCAATTCTAACAGCGCTCGTTGATCTTAAAAATGAGCTAGATGTCAACATTGACCTATTTGGGCATCCGAGCTGGAGTAGGGGTTCTTTTGATACGTTTAACCTGGAGGTTCTAAATGCCAAAATATCTACATCTTTCTATGTGAATTCGGCTAAAGGAACTGTTCGAGATTTCCAACGTAAATATAAGGAACAATTTAAAATTGAACCAACGGAGTATGCTTATAAGGGTTTTGATACCGGTTACTTCTTTGGCTATATGCTTGCCAAATATGGCCCAGAATATCCCGAACATTTATTAGAAGAAACCTATGCGGGAGTGCAAACCGACTATCGGTTCGAGAAAGATTCACGGTGGGGTTATGTAAATACTTTCGTGCGAATATTGGAATTTAATGGCTTTAAATATGTTCCGGTTAACTAAAGGCCTAAACCCTGATTCATGAATGAGAAGCGGTTAGGTCAACAAATCAGTATCTTTAAAAATATACTAGGTCAGTATCATCATGAGATCCCCTTAGCTCGTTTCCTTAGTAGTTATTTTCGACGAAACAAGCAAATGGGATCCAAGGATCGAAAGATAGCAAGCCGGTTAATATATAATTATTTTCGATTGGGGGCCGGTTTGCCCAATCTGCCGATTGAGCGCCGTTTGGCTATAGCTGAATTTCTTTGCACTACTTCGAGTGATTTTGTTGCGCTGTTAGAACCATTACTTCTTCCTCATATCCAGAAGAACATAGAAGATAAAATGATGCTTCTGGAAACGGAGTATCAGTTTAAGCTTGAGCAGATATTTCCTCTATCACATAGAATTTCCCCGAAGGTGAATAAAGAAAAGTTCTTGCAGAGTCATTTTCAGCCGCGGGATTTATTTATCAGACTACGTTCGGGACATGAACGTTTTGTTCAGGAAGTACTTGTCAAAAATAACATTGAGTATAAGTCGATTGGGCAAAAAACCCTGCAATTATCGAATGGCAGTCAATTAGATAAAATTAAAGAGATTGCCGGATATTATGAAGTTCAAGATTTAAGCTCACAGCAAATTATTAACCTCTTGAAGCCGAACGATGGCGAAAGCTGGTGGGATGCTTGTGCAGCCTCAGGTGGTAAGTCGCTACTGTTAAAGGAGGTAAACCCGAATATAGAACTAATGGTTTCGGATAGTCGCTTAAGTATACTTAGAAACCTAGATGAGCGTTTTGACAAAGCTGGAATCAATTCTTATCGAAAAAAGATAATCGACTTAACGAAGAATACCGCCAATGTAATTGGTTACGAAACGTTTGATGGAATTATTGTCGACGCTCCATGTTCAGGTTCGGGAACCTGGGGTAGGGCGCCCGAGCATCTGTCCGTTTTTGACAATGATAAGCTGATGTATTATCAACAACTTCAACGAGATATATTAAATACAGTTGTAAAGCACGTCAAACTTGGTAAGCCACTAATTTATATTACCTGTTCCGTTTATAAATTAGAAAATGAAGACCAAGTTGCACATCTTGTCGAAAAGGGTTTTCAGGTTGAGTCAATGGATTACTTTGAAGGTAGTACAAACGGAGCAGATACATTATTTGCCGCTAGGTTGACGATCCCCCGTTAAATTCCCGTATTCGAACGAAATAATTTTATAGCAATTGCCAGTAGGATAATCCCGAAGGCTTTTCTAAGTACGCTCAACCCGTTTTTGCCGAGCATTCTCTCAAGTCGATATGTGTTTTTCAACACTAAGTATACGACAATAAAATTTAAAATAATTCCAATAATAATATTTTGAGTAGCAAACTCTGCCTTGAGTGATAAGAGTGTTGTTAAGGTGCCTGCACCGGCAATTAAAGGGAATGCTAATGGTATTATTGAGGCCGTCTCATGACTGTCTTCCTTGAAGACCGTAATCCCCAGTACCATTTCCATCGCTATGAAAAAGATGACTAATGAACCTGCTATAGCAAAAGACGCTACATCAACGCCAATTATGTTTAGAAGCTCTTCTCCAATAAAAAGAAAAGCCAACATGATTCCCATGGCTACCAAGCACGTTTTTTCTGATTGAATCTGTCCGACCTTTTGCCGCAGATCGATAATGATAGGTATCGATCCTAAAATATCAATTATCGCAAACAGTATCATTGACACTGACAGAATCTCTTTGAAGTTGAAATACATATAACCTATTGACGAATAATATTATTCTTTTGTAACTATTTATGCATTAGATGATTTGATATTACCGCTGTTTGTTTCTTATCTTACTATGTTTTTTACCGTAAAAGAGATAAATAGCAATTCCAAGCGCCATCCATATTCCTAATCGTTCCCAACTTTCAATCGGAAGCGATCCCATCAAAAGCACACACACTATCACTCCTAATATTGGTATTACAGGAACAAAAGGTGTTTTAAACGGTCGATGCGCATTGGGGTCTGTTTTTCTTAGAATAACAACTCCGATACAGACTAATGAGAAAGCAAAAAGCGCACCAATACTAACCATGTGTCCGAGGTCGGATATCGGAACAAAGCCAGCAAACGCGCTCACGAAAAACATAAAGATTAGGTTAGTTTTCCAAGGAGTTTGCTTTCTAGATAAATCTGAAAACAATGATGGAAGCAATCCATCCTTACTCATACTATAGAAAACACGACTTTGCCCCAAGAGCATTACGAGTATTACTGACGTATAACCCGTCAAGATTGCAATCATCAGAAATTGATTTAAGAAGGTATAACCCGTAACTGCAAAAGCTGTAGTAACCGGGCTAGCATCATTTTCGAATTGGGTATAATTTGCAAGTCCGGTCATTACGAACGAGAACAGGAAATAGATAATTGTACATACAATTAAAGAGCCGATAATACCAATGGGCATGTCTTTCTGAGGATTTTTAGCCTCTTGTGCTGCTGTGCTAACGGCATCAAAGCCTATAAATGCAAAGAAGACGACCCCGGCACCCCGCATAATTCCGGTTATGCCGTATTCTCCAAAATAACCTTCTTTAAAGAAATCAAAAATGCCAATTTCACCAGATTTTAAGAGCTCTTCGCCGGTATTCGTCGGGATAAAAGGGCTATGGTTGGCAGGATTCATAAATGACCACCCTAGGCCTATGAAAATAAGGACAACAGCAAGCTTAACTATTACTAAAAGATTGTTTACGAATGACGACTCGGCCGTTCCTTTCATTAGAAGCAGCGATAATATACAAACAATCGCAATGGCCGGCAGGTTGATAATTCCAGTTTCGGTAAGACCGTTGATAGTTTCATAAGACTCCCATGGTCCATGTAATAGTGAGTTCGGAATATGTATTCCAAAGCCACTTAGAAATTGACTAAGATATTGGGACCAGCTGACCGCTACAGTGGCGGCGCCTAAAGCATATTCCAATACGAGGTCCCATCCGATAATCCAAGCAACCCATTCTCCCATGGTTGCATACGAGTAAGTGTATGCGCTTCCGGCGACTGGAATCATCGATGCGAATTCTGCATAGCATAAGCCAGCAAGACCACAGACGCATGCGGCAAGGACAAATGACAGGGTGACGGCCGGACCTGCATTCTCTGCTGCAACAATCCCTGTCAATGAAAATAATCCAGCGCCAATGATAGCACCGACGCCTAGAGCAACCAGATGATAACTTGTTAATGTTCGTTTTAGAGTTCCTTCACCGATTTCTTTTGCTTCGGCGACTAATGCAGGTATTGATTTTTTAAATAACATAGGCTTTGGTTGACTCTTAGCTGGTTTGTTTTTATTTCAGTTCAAACGTACAAATTTTTGAGTGAAAATATAAAAAGCGACCTTTTTTTCGTAAGTCGCTTTTTATATATCATTTATCAAGTTTTAGATAACTAGCTGTGTACTACAACCGTTCGGGTTCTGTTTCATTTAAATTGACCACAATCTCGATTGGTTCGGGTTCTTTTATAATGTTTTTAGCTTCCTCTACATTGGCTTCGTTTATGTGTGGAGCAATGATTAACGATACGATGGACATTAACTTAATTAAGATGTTCATCGAAGGACCGGAAGTGTCTTTAAATGGATCACCAACCGTATCACCTGTGACCGAGGCTTTGTGAGGTTCAGAGTTCTTGTAGTGAGTCTGACCGTCGATTTCAACACCCTTTTCAAACGATTTTTTGGCATTATCCCATGCTCCTCCGGCATTATTTTGAAATATCCCCATCAATACGCCTGATACGGTTACCCCTGCTAAAAGACCTCCAAGAACTTCTGGTCCGAAAAGAAAGCCAATAATAACCGGAACAAGAAGAGCAATCGCTCCAGGTAATATCATTTCCCTAAGCGAGGCCTTAGTTGAGATTGCTACACATTTTTGATATTCCGGTTTTGCTTTGTATTCCATTATACCGGGTATTTCTCTGAACTGTCTTCTAACCTCTTTTACCATTTCCATAGCAGCACGTCCGACAGCCGAGATACAAAGTGAAGAGAATATGAACGGAATCATACCACCCACGAATAAACCCGCTAAAACATCCGCTTTGTATATATCAATCTGATCGATACCTGCAAGTCCAACAAAAGCTGCGAATAGAGCGAGGGACGTCAATGCGGCGGAAGCAATCGCAAAACCTTTGCCGGTTGCTGCTGTGGTGTTGCCTACCGCATCAAGGTTGTCTGTACGATCACGAACCTCATCGGGAAGTTGACTCATTTCGGCAATTCCGCCGGCGTTATCTGCAACTGGGCCAAATGCATCTATGGCTAATTGCATGGCTGTTGTAGCCATCATACCCGCCGCCGCGATGGCAACGCCATAAAAACCAGCAAAGTGATACGAGCCATAAATACCGCCTGCGAGTACCAAGATAGGAATAACAGTAGACTCCATACCGATTGCCAACCCGCCGATTATATTTGTAGCATGACCCGTTGAAGATTGTTTAATGATCGACATTACAGGGCGTTTGCCCATGGATGTAAAATACTCGGTTACATAGCTCATCAAGGCGCCTACGATGAGACCTACCATAATAGAGAGAAAAACATCCGTATTGGTAAATTCATATCCACGCAAGATCATGCTTTCCGGCATTATCCATTTGACGGCAAAGAAAGATGCGATGGCCGTTAGAATGATAGACGCCCAGTTTCCAAGATTAAGAGCGCTTTGAACATTGCTTGTCTCGTTCTTAATTTTAACAAGAGATGTTGAGATAATCGAAAAGAGTAGACCCAGACCTGCAATGACCATAGGCAATAATATAGGAGCTATTCCATCGAAATTATCATTTGAAATAATCTCCCTTCCTAGAACCATTGTTGCAAGTAGGGTTGCTACAAAAGAGCCAAATAGATCGGCTCCCATTCCTGCAACATCGCCTACATTATCACCCACGTTATCGGCGATGGTCGCTGGGTTGCGCACATCATCTTCTGGGATTCCAGCTTCTACTTTTCCTACGAGATCCGCACCGACGTCGGCAGCTTTTGTATAGATGCCACCACCTACACGTGCGAAAAGAGCAATTGATTCTGCCCCCAATGAAAAACCGGCTAAGACTTCTAAGGCTTTTTCCATTTCTAAACCGTTTACAGAGCCTCCGGTGTTAATAACATATAATTGGTAGAATACAATAAACAAACTTCCTAATCCAAGTATAGCTAAGCCTACGACACCGATGCCCATCACGCTTCCTGCCGTAAAAGAAACTTTCAGAGCTTTTGCCAAGCTCGTACGAGCAGCTTGTGTAGTGCGGACGTTGGCTTTCGTGGCTATGTTCATACCTATATATCCTGCAAACGCAGATGTAAAGGCACCAATAATGAAAGAAACAGCTATCACCCAGCTCGATGTTTCAATTAATGTTCCAGAGTAGCCAAGAATTAATGCAGCAATAATTACGAAATATGAAAGTACTTTCCACTCTGCTTTTAAAAAAGCCATCGCGCCCTCTGCAATATAACCTGCTAGTGTACGCATATTGTCGTCGCCCGCTTCTTGCTTCGAGACCCAAGCACTTTTCGTGATCATCACGATAAGTCCAATGATACCGACAAGCGGTATGGCATAGATAAGATTGTTTTGTAAAAATTCCATTAATAGTTAGTTAAAATCTAGGTAAAATAGTTCGTCAGTTGTGGACTGAGAATACCAAAAATAAGACGGTTATTCTAATATTCAAATTTATTTTCAACTATTTGTTATTTATCGCGCTGAATTGCCTAAAATAGAAGGCGAGTCTAGTTTGTTTTTTAAAATAATAAATACTTGATATATAAAGAGATTTCCTATATCTTTGCAGTCCTAAAAAGTAAATAGGAATAAATAAATTTAAAAAACACTAAATGCCTACTATTCAACAACTAGTAAGAAAAGGTAGAGTAGCTTTGGTTGACAAGAGTAAGTCGCCAGCATTGGACAGCTGTCCACAGCGAAGAGGTGTATGTACTCGTGTGTACACCACTACCCCTAAAAAGCCAAACTCGGCTATGCGTAAAGTTGCACGTGTACGTTTGACAAATGGAAAAGAAGTAAACGCTTATATTCCTGGAGAAGGACACAATTTGCAAGAACACTCAATTGTATTGATTCGCGGAGGTCGTGTTAAAGATCTTCCAGGAGTTCGTTATCACATTGTTCGTGGTGCGTTAGATACATCGGGCGTTGCCGGTCGTAACCAGCGTCGTTCTAAATACGGAACTAAACGTCCTAAACCCGGACAAGCTGCAAAGTAATTAAATTTTAGGAGAAATTAAAGATGAGAAAGTCAAAACCAAAAAAACGAATCATTTTACCTGATCCAAAATTTAATGATGCTCAGGTAACGCGTTTTGTGAACAACATGATGTACGATGGAAAAAAATCTATCGCATATTCAATATTTTATGATGCAGTTCAGTTAGTTGAGGATAAAACTAACGAGAACGGTCTTGAAGCTTGGAAAAAAGCTTTAAACAATGTAATGCCTTCTGTAGAGGTGAAATCTCGTCGTGTAGGTGGAGCTAACTTCCAAGTTCCTACTGAGGTTCGTCCGGAGCGAAAAATTGCTTTAGGAATGAAATGGCTAATTAGCTACGCACGCAAAAGAGGTGAAAAAACTATGCATGAAAAATTAGCAGGAGAAATCATCTCTGCATCCAAAGGTGAAGGCGCAGCGGTTAAGAAAAAGGAAGATGTACACAAGATGGCCGAAGCTAACAAAGCGTTCTCGCATTTTAGATTCTAATCTTAACACTTTATGTTCGATATTATCACACCGACAGTTTTTTTCTCTATAGGGAGAAGACTGTCGGTGTGATATTTTTGATACGAAAAACGAAAAAAATAAATCATGTCAAGAGACTTAAAATTCACTAGAAATATTGGTATCGCTGCCCACATTGATGCCGGTAAAACTACAACTACTGAGCGTATTCTTTTTTATTCTGGAGTTAACCACAAATTAGGAGAAACTCACGAAGGTTCTGCTACTACAGACTGGATGGCGCAAGAGCAGGAGCGTGGAATTACCATTACTTCCGCGGCAGTAACAGTGGGATGGAAATATAGAGACAATCAGTATCACATTAATATTATTGATACGCCAGGGCACGTTGACTTTACTGTAGAGGTGAACCGTTCACTTCGTGTTTTGGACGGATTAGTATTTTTGTTCTCGGCCGTTGACGGTGTTGAGCCTCAATCTGAAACAAATTGGCGTTTAGCAAATAATTACAATGTACCTCGGATTGGTTTTGTTAATAAAATGGACCGTTCGGGCGCTGATTTCTTAAAAGTTGTTGGTCAGGTTCGTGAAATGTTAGGAAGCCACGCGGTTCCTTTGCAATTGCCAATTGGATCAGAAGATACTTTCAAAGGAGTGGTTGATTTAATTAACAACCGAGGCATTGTTTGGAATACCGAAGATAAAGGAATGACATTTACTGAAGTTCCGATTCCTGATGAATTATTAGAAGAAACAGCAGTTTGGAGAGAAAAGCTTTTAGAAGCTGTTGCGGATTATGATGAGACCTTAATGGAAAAGTTCTTTGACGATCCTGATTCAATTACTGAGCGTGAGATTCTAGATGCACTTCGTGCAGCTACTCTTGACGCTAAAATTGTTCCTATGGTGTGTGGTTCATCCTTTAAAAACAAGGGTGTGCAGACTATGTTAGACTATGTAATGGAATTACTTCCGTCTCCACTTGACGTTGAAGCAATTGAAGGAACAAATCCTAAAACTGAAGAAGTAGTTGTACGTAAACCTGATGTAAAGGAGCCCTTTGCAGCCTTGGCATTTAAGATTGCAACAGATCCATTTGTTGGACGACTTTGCTTTATTCGCGTATACTCAGGTAACCTAGAAGCGGGTTCTTATGTATATAACACCCGTTCAGACAATAAAGAGCGTATTTCTCGTATTTTCCAAATGCATGCGAATAAGCAGAATGCTATTCCTAATGTTGGAGCAGGAGATATTGCGGCCGTTGTTGGATTTAAGGATATTAAAACTGGAGATACTCTTTGTGATGAAAAAAATCCAATTGTATTAGAGTCTATGGATTTCCCTGATCCTGTAATTGGTTTGGCTATTGAACCAAAAACTCAAGCGGATGTTGATAAGTTAGGTATGGCTCTTGCTAAATTAGCAGAAGAAGACCCTACATTCCAAGTAAAAAGCGATGATGATACTGGTCAGACTGTGATTTCCGGAATGGGTGAATTACACCTAGATGTATTAATTGACCGTTTGAAACGTGAATTTAAAGTCGAAATCAATCAAGGTGCTCCGCAAGTAGCATACAAAGAGGCTATTACCGGAACAGTTCAACACCGAGAAACTTATAAGAAACAAACTGGTGGACGTGGTAAGTTCGCGGATATCCAGGTAGTAGTATCTCCTATCGACGAAGGTAAAACTGGTTTACAGTTCGAGAATGAGATCGTTGGTGGTGCTATTCCACGGGAATATATTCCTTCGGTACAAAAAGGTTTTGAGACTTCAATGGTTAACGGTGTGTTAGCCGGATTCCCAGTTAGCGATATGAAAGTTCGTCTGATTGATGGATCATTCCACCCCGTGGATTCAGATTCATTGTCATTCGAGATTGCAGCTCGCGCAGCATTTCGTAATGCCCTTCCTAAATGTTCTCCTGTTTTAATGGAGCCTATTATGAAGATAGAGGTTTTAACTCCAGAGGAGAACATGGGTGATGTAATGGGAGATTTGAACCGTCGTCGTGGACAACTACAGGGTATGGATAGCCGCAATGGTGTTCAGGTAATTAAAGCACTTGTTCCACTTTCTGAAATGTTTGGATACGTTACACAGTTGCGTACCATTACATCAGGTCGTGCAACGTCGACTATGGAGTTTGATCACTATGAAGCTGCACCTAAAAATGTTCAGGAGGAAGTCGTGGCCAAAGCAAAAGGTAAAGTAAGCTCCGAAGATTAAAACGTAATAAATTACTGACTGTTACAAATTGCTCTAACAGTTGGTCGAAATAAAACAAATAAAATGAGCCAAAGAATCAGAATTAAATTAAAATCGTACGACTACAACTTAGTTGATAAGTCTGCTGAAAAAATTGTTAAAACTGTTAAGCCTACTGGCGCGGTGGTAAGCGGACCCATCCCTTTGCCGACCGAGAAAAAAATCTACACAGTTCTTCGTTCACCGCACGTTAACAAAAAAGCACGTGAGCAGTTTCAGCTGTGTGCATACAAAAGATTGTTAGATATCTACAGTTCTAATTCAAAGACGGTTGATGCTTTGATGAAGCTTGAATTACCAAGTGGAGTTGAAGTTGAGATTAAAGTTTAAGTAATAGCGATTTTATATGGAAAGCCAAGGCAAAATATGCTTTGGCTTTTTTTGTGCATGATATTTGCTAAAAAATATATACTTTTTCGTTGTTCTGCTTTAAAAAACCGACTTTTGTGCAAGTCAAATTTGAGAATTATGTAACGCTCTAAATTACTTCGTATGGATGAAATAGAAATGTTGACAGATCAAGTTGAATTGTTACTTGAAGAAGGGGATCCCGTTAAGCTAAACGAATACTTAGATAATCTGAACATTTCTGATGTTGAAGCTTTAATCGACGAGATTCCAGAGTACGCTGATACCTTTATTTCAACCTTAAGTATAAACCGAGCCGTTAATGTTTTTAGGATTCTCGACTTTCCTACTCAAGAGCGAATTGTAAAAAAATTATCAGGACCAAAAATAGCCGAATTAATAAACGAATTACCGCCCGATGATAGGACGTCATTCTTTAGTGAATTGCATGGCGATGCAGTAAAGAAATTGATTATTTTACTACCACCTGCTGATAGAAAAGAAGCTCTTTCGTTACTAGGTTATCCAGAAGAGAGTGTAGGTCGTCTTATGACTCCTGATTATATCACTGTAAAGGAGCACTGGAGCGTAGCGCGCGCACTTGAACATATCCGTAGATATGGAAAAAATTCAGAAACTATTGACGTTTTGTATGTGATCGACAGCGACGGGGTTTTATTAGACGATATCAGAATTCGCGAAATATTGTTGGTTAAACCAGACGTGCTCATTAGTGACCTAATGGATAATCGCTTGATTTCACTAAAGGCGATGGATCATCAGGAAGAGGCTATTACCGTTTTTAGAATGAACAATCGGGTTGCTCTCCCAGTTACTGATGATCAGCAGATTATGTTGGGCATCGTTACTGTCGACGACATTCTTTGGGTAGCTAATGAAGAGTATACCGAAGACATGCAGCGAATAGGGGGTACGGAAGCTTTAGATGAACCCTACATGGATATGTCTATCATTAACCTGGTAAAAAAACGTGCAGGATGGCTGGTGCTACTCTTCTTCGGGCAACTTTTTACGGCGTCGGTTATGGGGCATTATGAAGCGCAATTAGCGGGTGCTCTTATACTGGCTGTGTTTATTCCGTTAATTATGTCAAGCGGTGGAAATAGTGGATCACAGGCATCGACGCTAATTATTCAGTCGATGGCTATGGGTGATGTTACGTTAAGTGACTGGTGGAACGTTATGAAACGTGAGCTAATATCTGGTTTGTTGTTGGGTTTGATTCTGGGCGGATTAGGTTTTATGCGTATCTATTTTCAGCAACAGGCATTTGGCGATATGGGAGAACATTGGTATCTGATCGCAATTGTTGTTAGTTTATCGCTCGTCGGAGTTGTTACGTGGGGTTCATTAATAGGTTCTATGTTGCCGTTCATTTTGCGACGATTTGGGGCTGACCCCGCTACTTCATCCACGCCTTTCGTAGCCACACTTGTGGATGTGACTGGACTTATACTTTACTTCTCCATCGCGACATACATTCTGCGCGGGTTCCTCTTTTAACAATTCTTTGTTAATCGATTTTGAATACACAATATATTAGACATGGTTTACAATGCATGGGCAACAATGAAACATTTTGTTTGTTGACAGTATAAAGTTTAACTTGGTAAATTATTATTTCTATCCTCCATTATGAGATTAAAAGAGAAAAAGGTCGCCGTTATTGGTGGTGGCAGTTGGGCTACGGCAATAGTAAGAATGTTGTTAGATAATAGAGAATCAAAAGATTTATATTGGTGGATGAGAAGTGAGGAAGCTCGAAATTCGATTATAAAAGATGGTAGAAATCCCAACTATTTAAGCGCGGTCCAAATTGATATCGAGCCAGAAAATATAAGTAACGATATAAACTATATTATTGAAAAGTCGAATATTATCATTCTTTGCGTGCCAGCAGCATTTCTTATTGAAACACTGTCCTCGCTAAATCCTGAGAGCCTACAGGGTAAAATCGTTGTATCGGCAATAAAGGGTATTGTGCCGGAAACCAATCAAATCATTGGAGAATACCTTCAGGTTGAGTATAATATACCTGTTAATGATATAGCTGTTATCAGCGGACCTTGCCACGCTGAAGAGGTATCTCAACGGAAACTATCCTACCTAACTCTGGGATCGCAAGCAACTGAGGTAGCAGAGCTAATTGCGTCTTTGCTTCATACCAGCTATATAAAAACGACAATATCTGAGGATATTTACGGTATTGAATACGCAGCCGTATTGAAAAATATTTACGCTATAGCCAGCGGCATTTGTCACGGTGTAGGTTTTGGGGATAATTTTCAAGCAGTATTGATTTCAAATGCGATCCGAGAAATGGCATCGCTTTTAAATGTTGTGCATCCTATTCAACGTGATATAAATGAGTCTGCTTATTTAGGAGATTTATTAGTTACGGGATATTCACAATTCAGTAGAAATCGTACATTTGGGAATATGATTGCAAAGGGCTATACGGTGCGTTCGGCTCAATTGGAGATGAATATGGTTGCCGAAGGCTATTATGCCAGTAAATGTATCCACAGTATCATTAAAGAATTAGAACTCGATTTGCCGATATGTCGTGCCGTCTATGCTGTTCTTTATGAAAAGCACTCCCCAACTGTTGAGGCTCGACTATTAGCGGAATTGTTGAGTTAAATAGCGAGAAAATTATAAATAAATTGTGAAAAAAAGTCATTGATGAAACACCAGATTAACTCTAAAATATCCCTTGTTCTGATTGCTTTTATGGTTGTGCTCTCGAGTACGGGCTGTAAACTATTTCGAAAATCACCTGCTGTGAATGCGGGCGTAGAACAGGTCCATACTGAGACCGTTAAAGAAGCTACAAAGGAAGATGCCAGAGACCTTAAAGGATATAGAAATGGCATGGTTGTGTCCGCTCATCCGATTGCTTCAGAAGTTGGTCTTTCGGTGTTGAAAAAAGGAGGGAATGCCGTAGATGCTGCAGTTGCAGTACAATTTGCATTAGCAGTCGTTTATCCGAATGCAGGGAATCTTGGAGGCGGAGGGTTTCTAGTATATCGTTCTGCGTCAGGCGATATCGCTAGTTTAGATTTTCGGGAAAAAGCACCGGGAGAAGCCTATCGTGATATGTATTTGGATATGCATGGTGAACCAATCGTCGATTTATCATTAAGAGGGCAATTAGCATCAGGTGTGCCGGGTTCAGTCGATGGAATGGTTAAAGCGCATCAAAAATATGGTAAACTTTCATGGAAGGAATTAATCCAGCCGGCAATAGATCTGGCAAGTAAGGGTTTTCCGTTAACCGCGATGCAAGCTCGGGAATTTAATTCAAGACGAGATAACTTTTTAAAATATAACCCCGAAGGAACAGCATTTACGTCGACGGAGAACTGGTCGGGGGGGGACATATTTGTTCAGCTCGAATTAGCACATACCCTTGAGCTAATCAGAGATCATGGACGAGATGGATTCTATGGCGGAGAAACAGCAGAGAAGATTGTCGCAGAAATGAAAAGTGGTAACGGATTGATCAATTTGCAAGACCTTCGAGACTATGAAGCTCAATGGAGAAAGCCGGTTGTAGGTTCTTATCGTGGATATAAAATCATCTCTATGCCCCCGCCTTCGAGTGGAGGTATAGCTTTATTGCAACTGCTTCACAGTGTCGAAGCATTTCCGTTAAAGAAATGGGGGTTTCAGAGCGATTCAACAGCACAAGTGATGATAGAGGCAGAACGCCGTGTATATGCAGATCGATCTGAGCATTTGGGTGACCCCGACTTTTATAATGTGCCAGGCGACCAGCTGATCAATATCAAATACAATGCGATTCGGATGAGTGATATGAACTTTAATCAAGCTACTCCGAGCTCGTCGATTCAGGCAGGGAGTGTGTCTACGCCAGTTGAAAGCGAAGAGACCACGCATTTCTCGATCGTTGATAAGGAAGGCAATGCAGTTTCGCTGACAACGACGTTAAATGGCTCTTATGGTTCTCAAGTTGTCGTTAGTGGTGCTGGATTTTTGCTGAATAATGAAATGGATGATTTCTCTGTTAAACCCGGTGCTCCTAATATGTTCGGCCTAACAGGAGGAGTGGCTAACAGTATTGAACCTGGCAAACGTATGCTAAGCTCAATGACACCAACCATCGTTGAAAACGATGGTCAGTTATTTATGGTCGTAGGCACACCGGGAGGCTCAACGATTATCACATCAGTTTTCCAGACCATTTTGAACGTTATCGACTGGGGTATGGGTATGCAAGAAGCCGTGGACGCGCCGCGCTTTCACCACCAATGGCTTCCGGACCAAGTAGACGCGGAAGCAGCGGCATTTACTCCGGAAATAAGAGCTAGGTTAGATCAAAAGGGATATAAGATCCAAGACCGTGGATCCATAGGCAGAGTTGATGCAATATTGGTTTCAGAAGACGGAATTCTGACCGGTGGTGCAGATCCTCGCGGCGACGACAAAGCTGTCGGGTATTAACAATTATGTAAGAAGTCAGACTATAATAAAAAAAGGGAACTCGAAAGAATTCCCTTTTTTTATTATAGTTTGTTATGTTGTTACCAGCGTTTCTTCATTTCGCTTTTGCTTCTTCCTGAGAAGTCGCGAAAGCCAGAATCTTGCTTTTCTCTAGAACGTTTCTCATAGCCATTTCGAGGTCTTTCCCCTCCATTTCTTGATGAACCGTTTCGGGAAGAAAAACCATTTCTAGATCGAGATCCACCGCCGTTACGATTGCGACCACGACCGTCGCCTCCTTCACTCGGACGAGCACCGGCGTTCTCTATACGTACGTCACGACCATTAAATTCAATATTCTTAAAGTTGGCGTAAAGACTGTCAACATCTTTATCTTCTACTTCAAAGAAAGAATAAACGCCTTTTAGATCGATTTTGCCAACCGATTTGCCGCTCACTTTTCCATTGTTGCAGATAAAGCCTAGTAAGCTTCCTCTATTGAATTCATCTACAGAACCTAGATTTATAAACAAACGGGTAAAACCAACATTGGTTCCATTTCTTCTTCCAGAACGGCCAGATCTGTCGCCTTTTTCTTGAATGCGAACATTATCCGTGTTAACGTTTAAATCCTTAGCATTTTTGTAATATTCTAAGAAGCGATTAAATTCAACAGATGCGAAGCGCTTGATCAGATCTTCCTTGCTTAACTCCCCAAACTCTTCCATGATACGAGGAATATAGGGTGCAATTTGCTCGTCGTTTACCGTTACGTTATGAACTTTGTGAATCATTCCAAATAGTTGTTTTTCGCAAACATCGAATCCACTAGGTACATCAGCTTTTACAAACTTCTTACCTATAATCCGTTCTATCTGTCTAATTTTGCCAAGTTCTTTAACGTTAATAATAGAGATGGATACGCCTGATTTGCCTGCACGGGCAGTACGGCCACTTCTATGTGTATAATTCTCAACCTCATCAGGAAGTGAATAATTAATAACGTGCGTTACGTTATTAACATCAATACCGCGAGAGGCAACATCGGTTGCTATTAATAGCTGGATGCTACGGTCCCGATATTGCTTCATTACTTTATCACGCTGTTGTTGAGACAAATCACCATGTAAGGCATTGGCATTATAGCCGTCCTTAATCAAGGCTTCGGCAATATCTTGAGTTTCAATCTTCGTACGACAGAATACAATCCCAAAGATATCCGGATTATAGTCAACAATACGTTTAAATGTAGAAAACTTATCAGCTGCGCGTACCACGTAGTACTCGTGCTCAATATTCTCATTTCCAGTATTCTGAGTGCCCATGGTTAATTCCATAGGGTCAGTCATGTACTGTTTTGCTATTTTGCGCACTTCTCGTGGCATGGTTGCAGAAAATAACCAAGTTTTTTTCTCTTCCGGAGTGGTAGACAGAATATTGTTAATATCCTCTTGGAAGCCCATGTTTAGCATTTCGTCGGCTTCATCTAAAACAACATACTTTACATTTGAAAAGTCGATAGCATTTCTTCCGAGAATATCTAGCATTCTTCCAGGTGTCGCCACCACAACCTGTACGCCACGACGTATCTGACGGAGCTGATCGCTAATGCTTGCACCGCCGTAAACGGATACAATGTGTACATTGCTCATGTTTTTCGCGTACTTCTTCAAGTCGTTTGAAATCTGCAAACATAGCTCTCTCGTAGGGCATAAGATTAATGCCTGAGGATGTTTTTGCGAAAAGTCGAGTAATTCTAATAAAGGCAAGCCAAAGGCTGCAGTTTTTCCGGTTCCGGTTTGGGCTAATCCGACAAAGTCGTTGCTGCCTTCAAGTAACACGGGAACGGACTGTTCCTGAATAGGTGTAGGTTTTTCAAAACCTATCTCTGTTAAGGCATTAACAATATCATGACGGATCCCCAGTTCAATAAATGGGTTCATGATGTAAATAACACGATAGGCCTAATTGCCTAAGGCGGGTGCAAAGGTACTAGATTAATTTTTAAAATCCTAGTTAATAAATATTTATTTTCAACCTCGAAGACGATCTACGGATTTGATAAGTTTTTCATCTTTTCGTATACCTTTAATAGCAAGTAATATGAAAACACCAGCTATGGGTATTAATAAAGCTCCTATGCCTATATTTTCCAACTGAAGTGTTTTGTTAACCGTAGTTGTTGCTTCAGCGGCTGTAAAATAAAGCCATATTCCCATTAAAATAATTAAGAATAAATTGAGATAAGATAATTGTAATTGTTTTTTTCTATCTGCATAAAAGAAAATAATAACTAATGGTAATAGAGCTACTAGAACCGTTGCAATCGTCTGTAATATAAAAGACTCGGTCTGTATGATACCATCCGTTATACCCTGATAGATTCCCGTAATCTTAATGGCCATTGCTGTGCCGAAATTATCAAAATACTGTAAATATGGGAATAAGAAAAGGAGCAGAATCGTTAAGCTCGCCAGAAATAACCAGACAGTTTGAATACGTTGAATCATCGTTGATTTATTTTATACAATAAAAATACAAATATAAGATTAAGCCTCTTCCTTCAAAATTGTTTTCTATCGAACAAATAAATCGTCGCCATCAATTTCTAATAACAGAATTCTTATCTTTGCTACAGTGAGAGATGAACATCAAAGATACTGTATCGAAATCGCATATAAAGGGACCGCTTATCACGGTTGGCAAATTCAAGAGAACGCAGTTTCGGTTCAGGAATTAGTTGATAAGGCACTGACCACGATTTTGCGTCAGCATATTAAAACTGTCGGTTGTGGTCGAACGGATACTGGAGTTCACGCGAGACAGCTTTTTGCACACTTCGATATACACCACGGGCAAACAGATAAACTCGATATTGCTCGTGTTCTGAATGGTTTAAACTCATTGCTTCCAAACGATATCGTTATCAAAGATTTTTTCTCAGTGGCTTCGGATTTCCATGCGCGTTTTGATGCGATTTCAAGAAGCTATGAATACCATATTCATTTTGGCAAGAACCCTTTTTTACAAGGGTTTTCTTGGCAGTTGAGAGATAGGCCTGATGTCGGAAGAATGAATGCAGCAGCAGAAATTATGATGACCTATCGAGATTTTAGTTGCTTCAGCAAGTCACATACTCAGGTTTATACAAATAATTGTGAGATCACCTACGCGAAATGGCTGTGGGAGGCAGATGATGTACTGGTGTTTTATATCTCAGCCAATCGTTTTCTGCGTAATATGGTGCGAGCGATTGTAGGGACGTTGATTTCCATTGGAAATGATTCTACGAAGTCTGCTGATTCTATCCGGGAAATTATAGAAAGTAAAAACCGGTCACTCGCCGGCACATCGGTTCCAGCCTGTGGCTTGTATCTCACGAAAGTAAGTTATAAAGACATCGAAACATTAGACTCATGAGTGAAAAGGTAGCCGGTAAAACATATGACGTTCAACTACTGCGAAGGATTTTGGTCTATATGCGGCCATATCGTGGTATCTTTGTATGGTCTGTCATCTTAACCTTGGTCATGGCGGCTATCGCGCCATTGCTCCCTGTTTTGGTTGAACATACGCTTGATAATTATATTCTTCAAGCGGATTATCAGGGACTTTCTAAGATGGCATTGCTGATGCTCGGCTTATTATTATTTCAAACCATTGTTCGTTATTTTCATACATTATTGACCAACACGCTCGGGCAGTCGGTTATCAGAGATCTACGCAGTAATGTATTCAAGCATATATTGCAGCTCCGACTAAAATATTTTGACCGTACTCCGCTAGGGCGACTAATCACTAGAACCGTATCGGATCTAGAAACCATTTCTGATATATTTTCACAAGGGCTGATCCAGATTATTGGAGACATCCTTCAATTGGCTGTTATTTTGGGGGTGATGTTTTATACCGATTGGCGGTTAACACTAATTGTCCTTATTCCCATGCCGGTTATGCTAGTCGCAACCTATTATTTTAAAGAGGCGATGAAAGCATCATTCCAAGATGTACGGACTTGGGTATCGCGCTTAAACACATTCTTACAAGAGCATATTTCCGGAGTAGCTATTATTCAATATTTCGGACGCGAAAAACAGGAATTCGATAAATTCATACCTATAAACGCTGAACACCGAAACGCCCATATACGCGCTAACTGGTACTTTTCTATCTTTTTTCCCGTGATTGAAATTATTATGGCCATTGCGTTGGGGCTATTGGTATGGTATGGAAGTAAATCCGTATTAAATGAAACAACTTCTCTGGGAGTGGTCGTTGCGTTTATTATGTATATAAATATGATATTTAGGCCGGTTCGGGAGCTAATCGACAAGTTTAATACCCTGCAAATGGGTATGGTGGGTGCCGAACGTGTATTTTCTGTTCTAGATACAGATGAGAAAACGGAAAATAAGGGAACCCTGCAGCCTAAGAATATCGAAGGGAAAATAGAATTCTCTAATGTCTGGTTTGCTTATGATGAAGAGAAGTGGGTGTTGAAAGATATTTCGTTTACATTAGAGCCTGGTCAAACGCTTGCCTTGGTAGGTGCTACCGGGGCCGGCAAATCTTCTGTTATCAATATCCTAAGTCGTTTTTATGAAATCAACAAAGGTAGTATCAAAGTCGATGGTGTTGATATTCGTGAGTATGAACTAAACTATCTCCACAAAAGCATTGCTACCGTACATCAAGACGTTTTTCTCTTCTCTGATACGGTCGAAAACAATATCAATTTACTTGACCCTTCGATTAGTCGGGAGCAAATTATTGAAGCTGCTGAATCAATTGGTGCGGACAAATTTATCAATAGATTACCCAATGGTTTTGATTATCAAGTTCAGGAAAGAGGAGCAACCCTTTCATCAGGACAGTCACAAATGGTCTCATTTATCCGTGCATTGGTTCATCAGCCCAAAATTCTGGTTCTTGATGAAGCTACGTCTTCGGTTGATACTGAAACTGAAGAGTTAATACAGCAGGCAATTGAGAAACTGATGGAAAATCGCAGTGCTATTGTCATCGCTCACCGCCTTTCTACTATTCAAAAAGCAGATAAAATAATTGTGTTAGATCAAGGCGAAATCAAAGAAATAGGGAACCATCAAGAATTGCTTAAGAAGGACGGTTATTATAAGCGTCTATATGATTTGCAGTTTAATTCTTTAGGAATTTGATTTAAAATAGTTACTTTTGCTTAACAAAAAATATACCCATGAGTGTACTCGTAAATAAAGATTCCAAAGTTATCGTTCAAGGATTTACCGGAAACGAAGGGACCTATCACGCATCCCAAATGATTGAATATGGTACCCAAGTAGTCGGAGGTGTTACTCCAGGAAAAGGTGGACAACAACATTTAGACCGCCCCGTGTTCAATACTGTTCAGGAGGCTGTCGAAGCTACCGGTGCTAATGTGTCTATTATATTCGTTCCACCAGCATTCGCTGCTGATGCTATAATGGAAGCTGCCGCTGCAGGCATAGGCGTAATAGTATGTATCACCGAAGGAATTCCTACCAAGGATATGATTCAAGTAAAATCTTATCTAGCTGATAAAGATTCTCGTTTAATCGGACCAAACTGCCCGGGCGTTATTACTGCTGATGAGTCTAAAATCGGTATCATGCCAGGTTTTATCTTTAAGAAAGGTAAAGTTGGCGTTGTGTCAAAATCCGGTACACTAACTTATGAAGCTGTTGATCAAACTGTTAAAGCGGGTTTAGGAATCAGTACAGCTATCGGTATCGGAGGTGATCCAATCATTGGAACCACTACTAAAGAGGCTGTTGAGCTGTTAATGAATGATCCAGAAACCGAAGGTATTATTATGATTGGTGAAATTGGAGGTGGAATGGAAGCTGAAGCAGCTCGTTGGGTCAAAGAGCACGGGACTAAGCCAGTTGTTGGTTTTATCGCCGGACAAACAGCTCCTCCCGGACGCCGAATGGGTCACGCAGGTGCTATTGTTGGTGGTGCTGAAGATACAGCAGCCGCAAAGATGTCGATTATGAAAGAGTGCGGAATCCGTGTAGTAGAGTCGCCAGCTGAAATCGGCAGAGCGATGGCCGAAGAATTAAATTCAGTGACTATATAGAAACAGAGAACTAAATCTCTAGCAACATATTTTGTTAAAGATTGTTAATTAAAAGCCTGACATTTCGAATGTCAGGCTTTTTTCGTAACTTGTATCATGTCGGATTAGTTCTACATAATGAATGTCAGTTAAGATGAAGAGATTCGGTTTGTTTATTTCCAATGCAGTGTGCGTGATACTATTGTTCATTACGGCATGTGGTTATACAAACGCGAAAAATACAGAAAGTCACGAGGCTGGGTCGGAAAGGGCTGAACGATTAATAAGAACACATCAGGAGGTACAACAAATGGATACAGCAAAATATAATAAACTCACACCCGAAGAAGAATTCGTTATTTTACGAAAAGGAACAGAACGACCATATACTGGTGAACTGTTGAATAATAAAGAAAAAGGAACCTACGTTTGTAAGCAATGTGATGCTCCAATTTATCGATCTGAGGATAAATTTGAAAGCCATTGCGGTTGGCCGAGTTTCGACGATGAAATAGATGGAGCAGTTAAGCGGATCCCCGATCCTGATGGTATGCGTACCGAAATCATCTGTGCTAACTGTGGCGGACATCTTGGTCATGTCTTTTTAGGTGAGCGATTTACGGATAAAAATACCCGCCATTGCGTTAATTCTATCTCAATGAAGTTCGTTCCCGAAGAAAAGTAAAAGACTCGATACCTAGTCGATTTTTCGAAAAATAATTGATTAATTCCGTATTTTTAAAACTTTTAAAATACGGAATTTTACTTTTAACCGTTTTTTTATTACCACCATTAAGGAATAAGTTTGAAAAAATCAGCTCTTTATATACTCTTCAGTATCTTTTTTTTTGCTAGTAATAGCTTTGGTCAAAGCAAGTTAACATCGTTTGTAGATCCATTCATTGGCACTGGCGGTCATGGGCATACCTTTCCCGGTGCGGTAGTACCTTTTGGTATGGTACAGTTAAGTCCGGACAATGGCAAAGGAGGTTGGGATTGGACTAGCGGATACCATTACAGTGATAACCATATTGCAGGCTTTAGTCACATGCACCTGAGTGGAACGGGTATCGGTGATTGGCTTGACATCTCTGTCATGCCCTTATTGAAGCCTCTGCAAGGCCAGGACACGGTTCTTGTACCGGCTACTTTCTCTCATCGCAATGAAAAAGCATCGCCAGGTTATTATTCAGTCCGCTTGGATAATGGGATACTTGTCGAATTAACAGCTTCAGAACGTGTTGGTTATCATCGTTATACTTTTCCTGATAATTCTGAACCCACCATTCGTTTTGATATGGGTTTCCACCAAAACTGGGATACGCCTGTAGAGACATTTATTAAAAAACTGAACGACTCAACCTTGGTGGGTTATCGATATTCCACTGGTTGGGCTTCTCAACAACGTGTCTATTTTGCTGCAAGAACATCTGAGCCCGTGCTGTCCTTTCATCTAAAAGGCGAATTTGACATTGAAGTAGGAGAGATACCAGTTGGTTTGACCTCAGATGAAAAAGGCAAAGGCGTATCATCACAGCTTATTTTTCGAGCTAGTAGTATCCCAAAGACGGTTGAGATGAAAGTCGCCTTGTCTATGACCAGCACTGAAAAAGCATTATTAGCATTAGATGAGATCGGACATTGGAATTTTAATGAGGCAAAAGCATCTGCCGATGAAAAATGGGAGAAAGAATTAGAGAAGATTGAGATCCGAACGGCTGATCAAGAACTTAAGCGTATTTTTTATACAGCTTTATATCATACTGCTATTGCGCCGACAACCTACTCCGATGCAGACGGTGAATATAAAAACGCAAATAACGAAGTTCATCGGATGCCCGATGCAGCCACACGTTATACCTTATTTTCTTTATGGGATACATTCCGAGCGCTAAATCCGCTTTTTACCTTAACACAATCGGAAAGATATACAGATATGCTAAACAGCATGTTGGCATTTCATGATGAAAATGGACTTTTGCCTGTATGGGATTTAAGTACGGCTGAAACCAATACCATGACAGGCTATCATGCAGTACCTGTATTAGCTGATGCTATTTTAAAAGATTGGCCGGGTCTTGATGCTGAGCGCGCCTACCAAGCGATGAAAAACAGTGCCAATCAAAGTACGAGAAGCGTTCCCGATTATATTGAATATGGTTATGTACCCCAAGACAAAAGCGGCCATAGTGCTACCATGACGTTGGAGTATGCTTATGACGATTGGGCAATTGCCGCCGTTGCCAAAAAAATGGGAAAGACAAAAGATTATCAGCAATTCTCCGAAAGAGCGCTGGCTTACCAACGAATCTTTGATGAAAATACAGGCTTCATGCGCGCTAAAAACAGTGATGGATCTTGGGCACTACCCTTTGATCCCTATTATTCAGAACATGATGTGAAAAAGGCGCATTACATGGAAGGGAACGCATGGCAGCATTCGTTCTTCGTTCCTCATGACGTGTTAGGTTTAAAGGAATTATATGGAGGCGAGGGGCTCGAGGCTAAGTTAGATTCGCTCTTTACGATCAGTTCAAAAGTCACTGGAGAAAATGCGTCGCCGGATATTAGTGGTTTTATTGGGCAGTATGCTCATGGTAATGAACCCAGTCATCACATTGCTTATATGTATACATTTATTGGGAAGCCATGGAAAACACAATCACTTGTCAGACAGATCGTCGACTCGATGTATTTGGATCAGCCTGATGGCTATGCAGGAAATGAAGATGCTGGACAAATGAGCGCTTGGGCGGTCTGGAACATCGCCGGTCTATATCCAGCCAATCCAGTAGGTGGAGAATATGTTATCGGTAGCCCGATGGTTGATGGAGTTACTTTCCGACTTGCTAATGATAAGACGTTAGAGATTAGGGTATTGAATAATAGTCCTGCCAACAAATATGTACAATCCGTTCAATTTAATGGGAAGGCGCATAACAAAAGTTATTTTATGCACAAAAACCTCATCAAGGGTGGAGAAATTATCTTTACCATGGGGCCGGAACCTAATGAAAATTGGGGCACGGATAAATCGTGGTGGCCTGCTTCTTTCGTAAACACCTATCAGGCAGTCGACGATGGCGACGAAGTGGAAGAAAAACAAGAGAAGAAAGAGGGAGGCTTCTTTAAGTCTATTAGTGAATTCTTCAATAATCTGTTTAAGTAAATGACGACAGTATCAAGATGGTTCCTGTTGCTTCTAGTTGTCACGATGGTTGCCTCCTGTGCACCAAAAATTACACAGCTTGGCAAAGCATCTTACTATGCGGACAAATTTAAGAATCGACCTACAGCCAGTGGTGAACGCTATAAGCCAGGCCGACTAACGGCTGCGCATCGAACCCTTCCATTCGGTACAAAGGTGACTGTTATTAACCGTCGAAATGGTCAGCGAGTCAAAGTTGTGATTAACGACCGTGGTCCCTTCATCTCGGGACGTGTGATTGACGTGTCCAAAAAAGCTGCAAGACGATTGGGAATGATTCGGACGGGTGTTGTCGATGTTCAGATCAAATACAAGCGACCCAAATCCTCTAGTCGAAGGTGAACATAGGCAACTCTTCCAGATAATGGTACGTTTGCTGCTCAAAATCGATGCGACAGTAATAATGTTGCAATCCATTGCTTACGACTAATAGTGGGACCCGGTGAATAAAATTGTAACGCGCTATCTGATCAAAAACTTTCTGTGTGATCTTTACCGATGGAGCTTTAAACTCAGCAATTAAAACCTTTTCGCCAGCTGGATTATATACCAATAAGTCCGTTCGTTTTTGTAGCTGGTTTAGCTTTAATCCGCCTTCACATTGAATCAAGGTCTTCGGGTAATGTTTTTGATTTACAAGGTATTGAATCCAGTGTTGCCTCACCCATTCCTCGGGGGTAACTAAGAGATATCTCTTCCTCAATTCGTCAAAAATGAAGATTTTATCGTCTTCTCTTTTTAGTTGAAAAGGATAGGGAGGGAGATTTAGGGAGATTCCTTTAAACATCTACCAAAATTACTTATTTTTGGCTGATTCCAAAAGCTTTCCATCAAGGTAACAAACCACAGAATGACGTTTCAAAATATAATCGCAGATCTTAAGGCTAGAAAGTACGCACCCTTCTATTTATTGCACGGAGAAGAGTCATTTTATATCGATCAAGTTACTGATTACATTGAAGAAAATGTCCTTAGTGAAGCAGAGCGTGGTTTTAATCAGACGGTTTTATATGGAAAAGAAACCGACTTTATAACCATTGTTAATGCGGCGAAACGATACCCTATGATGGCCGAATACCAAGTGATTCTAATCAAGGAAGCACAATCGCTTGAATGGAACAAAGATGCAGCAGTCTCCGTCTTGCATGGTTACCTTGAAAACCCGTTAAATAGTACCATTATTGTATTCGACTTTAAGCATGGAAAATTCGACAAGCGAAAGAAAGTTTATAAGTTATTTCAGAACAAAGGAGTCGTCCTAGAGTCGAATAAGCTCTACGATAATCAAATTGCCGGGTGGATTACTGATTACTGCAAGAAGGCAGGATATAAGATGCAATCGCAGGCTGCTGCCTTAATGGCCGAGTATCTAGGTTCAAATCTGTCCAAAGTTGTAAATGAAATAGAGAAAATATTTCTCAATACGCCGAAAGGCAAAGAAATTGGTGTCGATGATATCCAAAAGAATATCGGTATCTCAAAAGACTTCAACGTTTTTGAACTAAATAAAGCCCTAGCCTATAAAAATGTTTTTAAGGCCAACCAGATAATCGACTATTTTATTGCCAATCCACGATCGAATCCAGCGCCTTTAGTTTTCGGTGCATTAGCTACATATTTTACCAAAATATTAAAATATCATTACACCGAGGATAAAAGTAAAAATGGCTTAACCAAATCCATCGGTGTTGGTTATAATTTCGTGGACGAATATATCACTGCAGGCCGAAACTATGGGAAATGGAAGGTTTTTCAGATCATCAATCTGCTTCGGGAGTACGATATGAAGTCTAAAGGTGTTGACAATCCGAATAACTCCATGGGTCCACTTTTACGTGAGCTAGTCTACAAGATATTACATTAGAAATTCTTGTTCTGACTGCTGGCGTCTGAGCTTTGACTTCCCAGTAATAAGTAAGACTGGCTTCTCCAGCCACCAGTTACCACATCGTCTATGCCATCGCTATTCACATCACCGACGGTCATATCCCAGCCTCGAGCAACAACCGAATTTGGAACGGCTTGTTCCGTAATATCCGTGAAGTTACCCGAACCGTCGTTTTCATAAGCCCGAAGTTGGTCAGGGTTAAATCCCGGTATTTCAACAGTACCAACTAACAGGTCTAGATCGCCGTCACCATCGAAGTCGATAAACTGGCTAGCGTAGGATGAAAATTTATTTTTCGGCATCCTTCTATCTGTTTCATCTACAAAGTTTGCATTCCCATCATTGATAAGGATGCGTAGCTGTGGATCCTTATCCCAATCGCCACCATTACTTGTCAAGTTAGAAAACACCGCATCCAAATCCTGGTCTCCGTCTACATCGGCTAACAGCACCATTCGGGTTTCCAAAGGCACCAGCAGCTCGAAGCCATCCGTCTTTTCCGTAAAGACCCCTTGACCGTCGTTGATAAGTAGTCGGTTGGGTGGCACTTCATTGCCAATCATCATATCTAAATCGCCATCGCCATCTAAATCAGCTAGTGCAATAGATTGTGTTTTGTCATTTACCTGCGGAAGATGCGTTTTCGTCGCATCCACAAAGTTGCCTGGATTCTCAGGATCATTCATCCATAGGAAGTTCTGTCCCGCTTCTCCGGAGTTACCAATCACAATATCAACCAAGCCATCTCCGTTTACATCTCCTACTTCTAATCCATTTCCTTCGCTCTTTCCCAGCAGGCGATCATGAGCTGGCGTGAAAGTCCCATCGCCGTTGCCTAAATAGAATTCATGATTTTGATCATCTTCCGCCACAAAGATTAGATCAATGCTCCCGTCATTATTAAAATCGGCAGCGCGTACATGCTCTGTGTCATGTTTAACATCGCTAAAGATCCCTTTTTCCCATGTGAACTTTCCATTTCCATCATTTAGGTAAAGGCGGTTAACACCAGCTTCCACGCCACAAACAACATCCAAGTCGCCATCACCATCCACGTCGACTAACAAGGGATTTAAAATATGCAATTCCGGAGCTATCGGGAATTGACTTTCGGTAACATCCGTAAAGACTAAACTGTCGTTTACTCCTCTGTTGTCCATCTCGGTTCTCGTTGAACTCGACGACGTGCTGCACGCTAAAAGGAAGCAAGAGAAGCTTAACATATTGAGGTTTAGGAGAAAAGTTTTCATAATCAAGAGACTTTGGTTGGAATACATAACATTTAAGCCTGTTTTTTGTTTACTAAAAAACGTAAACCTTTTTTATGCAAAAATTACAACGAATAACCTACTTTTTGTTTTTCATCAGTCTTGCAGTCTGTGTTTTATATTTCGCTCGGGAGTTTTTAATTCCTTTAGCACTTTCCGGTGTGCTTGCTACCCTGTTTATCGGCTTCTGTAATCGATTAGAGAAGAAGGGCATAAACCGGGGGCTTTCTAGTTTGTTAGCGGTACTTCTTTTCCTGGGTGTTATCGCTTTAGCGGTTTTTCTTCTCACATGGAAATTAAATGATTTCACTGAGAATCTAGAAGGAATGGAAGAGCAGATCGTCGGCCTGCTTGACAGTATGAAGTCTTGGATTAACGAAAAGATTGGCGTCTCGGCCGAACGTCAGGATGAAATGATCAAACAAACAGAAAGTACCAATGGGGAAGGCGGTAATATGCTGTTTAATTTCGCTAGTGGAACCGTTAATGTACTCGTGAAGACCGTCTTGGTCGTTGTGTACATGTATCTATTTCTTTATTTCCGGTCGCGCATAAAAAAGTTCATCTTGATGATGGTTCCACAAAATGATGACATGAAAGCAGAACGGGTAATCGAAAAATCAGCTAAAGTTTCTCAGCAATACTTAAGTGGCTTATCAAAAATGATCCTATTGCTGTGGGTCATGTACGGTATTGGTTTCTCCATTGTTGGCGTTGAAAATGCTATATTTTTTGCCGTATTATGTGGCTTGTTAGAAATTGTGCCTTTCGTTGGGAATATTACCGGCACCTCCATCACGGTCTTGGCGGTTGTCGCTCAGGGGGGTTCTAGTAATCAGATTATTGGAGTATTAGGCATTTACCTTTGTATTCAATTTATACAAACCTATCTTATTGAGCCTCTGGTGGTTGGCGACGAAGTGAATATCAATCCTTTATTCACAATTGTAATCCTAGTGGCTGGAGAACTGATTTGGGGGATTCCTGGAATGATTCTGGCAATACCACTTTTAGGAATAGTAAAAATCATTTGTGACAGTGTCCCGCAATTACGACCATATGGTTATTTGATCGGTTCCGATAAAAAACGTAAAACGAGTTTGATAGATAAAGTCAAACAGTTTTTTAAAAAGAAATAACCGCTGTTTTTTAATCGTGCCATAAATTATCCTATTTTTAAGATTTTATTAACCGAAATAATTTAATTTCATGAAAAGGTATTTATTGTCACTTCTCGTCGTTGGGCTTTTCCTTCCGGCAATTTCCTTTGCTCAGCAGGACAGCTGGCAACTTAAAACTTCAAAAATAGTCAGCACTTGGGCTGAGAATATTGACATCGAAAATGTACACCAAGAATATCCTCGTCCTCAGATGGTCAGAGAAAACTGGATGAACCTAAACGGATTATGGGAATATGCCATTACACCAAAAGATGCCAGCAAACCATCCACATTCGATGGTAATATATTAGTTCCTTTTGCAGTAGAATCCGCCCTTTCAGGCGTGGGACAGCGCGTGGGTAAAGACAGCGTTTTGTGGTACAATACAAACTTTAGAGCCCCGTCTACAAGAAATAAAAGATTATTGCTGCATTTTGGGGCGGTCGACTGGCGCTCTGAGATTTTTATCAACGGACAGTCGGTTGCCATCCATGAAGGAGGCTTTGATCCTTTTACAGTTGATATTACCGATCAGGTCAAAGGAAAAAGGACGCAGGAATTGACAGTGAAGGTATGGGATCCAACTGATGAAGGGCCACAGCCTCGAGGCAAGCAAATCCGCGATCCGCATGGTATATGGTACACACCAGTAACCGGTATCTGGCAGACTGTTTGGGTAGAAGCTGTCCCCGAAACTCACATCGTTTCAACAAAGCATACGCCCAATATCGATAATGAAGAACTGAGCTTTTCCGCCAAAGTTGCCAATGCTGAAGCGGGCGATCAATTGCGGGTGACGGTACGTGACGGGCAGCAAGAAGTAACTTCACAAGAATTCGGAGTGAACGAAGAAGTTAAATTAGCAATCGCTAATCAAAAGCTTTGGTCACCTAAAAACCCACATCTATATGACCTCGATATCGAACTTCTTAGAAATGGTAAAGTAGTGGATCAAGTGGATAGCTATTTCGCGATGCGTAAAATATCCATGGAAAAGGATTCAAAAGGCATTCAGCGCATGATGCTAAATGACGAATTTGTATTCCAATATGGACCTTTAGACCAGGGTTGGTGGCCAGACGGCTTATACACAGCACCATCCGACGAAGCTTTAAAGTTTGATATTGTGAAAACCAAAGAAATGGGTTTTAATATGATTCGTAAACACATTAAGGTAGAACCCGCCCGATGGTATTATCACTGCGATCAATTGGGTATGTTAGTTTGGCAAGATATGCCGAGCGGCGACTTAGGTAACCGTTGGGAATCTAGACCGGGTGTTTTTGGTTTAGGTACGGAACAAGATCGTTCCGCAGAGTCTGAAGGTTATTACAAAAAGGAGTGGAATCTAATTATGGAAACTTTACATAACTTCCCATCCATTGTCATGTGGGTTCCGTTTAATGAAGCTTGGGGTCAATTTAAAACGGAAGAAATTACAGAATGGACCATGGAAAAAGATCCTTCGCGCCTGGTGAACAGCGCTAGCGGTGGTAATTTTCATCCAACTGGCCATATCATCGATTTGCATAACTATCCAGAACCAGCGATGCCTACTCCTGGATTATTCGGAGAAGACTATATCTTAGTATTGGGTGAGTTCGGTGGATTGGGTCTGCCGGTTGAAAACCACGTTTGGCAGCAGAAAGACAATTGGGGTTATCAGAGCTTTAAGACGGCAGACGAGTTATTCGATCGCTACTCATCTTTAATGGACCGCATTCCTGATTTGATTCGTGCAGGTCTCTCTGGTGCGGTTTATACCCAAACTACCGACGTGGAGGTTGAAGTAAACGGTCTAATGACTTATGATCGGAAAGTAATTAAGATCCCCGTTGAAAAACTAAAGCAGGTTCATCAGAAACTATATGATCCGTCCTTGGTAAATTAATTATTAGCCACATAGCCATCTGGATATGTGGCTATTTTTTGCTTCATTATTGTCAAATAAAAAAACACATCCCAAAAACGTAGTAGATATTATGCGTTAATTTGTTAGTTTTGGGGAATAAATATAGATATATGTCATCACCAACATCGAATGATAAAGTGCAGTTTGAAGGGTTTATTAGTGACTTTAAACAAACATTACATTATTTATTTCACGAGAGAGAAAATATAAACAAATTAAGCTTAGAACGGGGGCTTCCGCCAGAGGTATGGCATGGTATTATGTCGAAAAAGCCACTTTCGGTAGCTATACCGTCCGAGTTTGGCGGTAGAGGTGCAATTGTTAAAGAATGTTTAAGTGTACTTTCTGCAGCGTCTTATGAATCTCTATCGCTTTCGCTTACATTTGGAATCAACATCGCCTTATTTCTTGAACCCGTTGCCAAATACGGAAATGATGAAATTAAGCAAGAGATTTTCAGCCGTTTTCTAGAAGAAGAAAACATGGGGGGGCTCATGATCACGGAACCGGATTATGGGAGTGATGCGTTAAACATGAGAACCTACAATGAAGAAGCTGAAGGGGGCTATAAAGTTAAAGGAACCAAACATTGGCAGGGACTTACCGGCATGGCTGATTATTGGCTAATTGCCTCTCGCAAGAAACTTAATGCTTCTGATCTAGCGAGGGATATCGATTTCTTTATCGCTGATAATCGCGTACCCAGTCAAAAAATAGTTGTAGAGGAATTATATAACAATCCTGGATTGTATATCATTCCTTACGGACTCAATAAAATTGATATTGAAGTTCCGGCTAAATTCAAACTTCAACCTGAATCCA
This sequence comes from Albibacterium profundi, assembly GCF_042159835.1. NCBI lineage: Bacteria > Pseudomonadati > Bacteroidota > Sphingobacteriia > Sphingobacteriales > Sphingobacteriaceae > Albibacterium > Albibacterium profundi. Next base: position 1,970,000 of record NZ_JBBVGT010000002.1, read on the forward strand.
CCGGTATCAAAATGATGCTTGATATTTTACATCGCAGCCGTTTCCAATTTCCGGGAATGGGTATGGGTTTCATAACCCGTATGCTTGATGAAGCGACCAAGCATTGTGAAGAGCGCATTGTCGGCGCGGGTAATTTATTATGCATGGATCAGGTTCAGTATCAGTTGTCACGGATACAGACCGCTTATACGATTTGTTCGGCGATGTGCTTCAAAAGCAGTTCGGTGAGTGGAATCGATCATAATTTAGCTGCGGAAGGATTGGAAGCAAATACAATGAAGGCCGTGGTGACCGATCTGATGCATGAATCGGCACAAACCTATACGCAACTTTCGGGTGCCAATGGCTACCGCATGGAACATGTGGGCGGGCGCGGAATTATGGATAGCCGTCCGTTCCAGATCTTTGAAGGCTCAAATGAAATGCTTTACTCGCAGATTGCTGAAATGACAACTCGACAAATGAGAAAAACGAAACAACCTAATCTATTGCAATACCTATCGGGTTATGAACCTACTAAAGAAGCTGTATCCTACTTTAAGAAGCAGGTCGACTTCTCAATTGACGGTTCATTGGCTCAGCGTAAGTTAGTAGATTTAGGTAGGGTCATCGCACGCATTATATGCGTAGGCTATGTACTCGAAATGGAAGCAGCCGGATTTAGAAAAGATTTGGTTGAAAACTGCGTTAAGAGTATCCAGCAAGAAGTTGCTGCATTAATCAGCTCATTCCATCACAGTACAGACACACAAGTAATCATAGACTATAAAGACAATAGCGCTTGGCATTCTTTCGTTTAAGAAAGTATACCAGCAATGCTGAATATAATTCGAACATAGACATGGGAATTACCCGATAAAAGGATGTTCCCATGGTTGGCGATAAGGACGTCTTAAGCGAGATGTTGCCTCGGGGTCGTCTACACAGACCCTCAATTTAGGGTCATAACGAAGCGGTCTTTTCAATTCCATGGATATATTAGCTAAGATACAACTAGCTGTAGAAATGTGTCCTTCCTCAATATCAGCAACCGGCAAATGCTTATTTTTAATAGCCGATATAAGATCCTGCATATGTCTTCTGGTAGCTGGAGCCGCGTTTAGCTCAATTCTCGGTTCTTTTAGGTCTTCGGGATACTCCTCTTTTTCATAAATAACATCCTTTACAATACGTTCACCTTCCCCGGTAGGGATAAACTCATATTTCATAGTACTCCCTTTTAGCGTTCCTTTATCACCGTAAATAACAAATGCCCAAGGGTATTCAGGGTCCGCTGGCGTTCCCCAAGTCCGGTGTTGCCAGATACAGTTGAGTTCATCGTATTCAAAAACAGCTGTCTGAGTATCAGCTATATTTGATTTTCCTTCCTTTTGTACATAAATCCCACCAGTAGCGCTCACCTGTTTTGGCCAACCCAGCTTTAGAAGCCAACGTACGGTATCAAGCATATGGACACACATATCGCCTGTAATCCCATTTCCATATTCCATGAACGTTCTCCACCAACTCCCATGCGGTAAACCATCATATGGGCGTAAAGGCGCCGGACCCGTCCACATCTCATAATCAAGAAAATCAGGAACCGGTTGCAGTGGCGGGTTACCATTTTTTCGCATATGGTAATAGCAGCACATGTCCACATGTGATATCTTTCCCAACAGACCCTTATCAATGATATTTTCTTTTGCATCAATGAGATGAGGTGTACTGCGTCGTTGGGTGCCGACCTGAACCTTCCTATTCAGTCGCCTAGCCGTAGCAAGAATCGTTTCGCCCTCAAGTACATCGACACTCACAGGCTTCTGTAAATACAAATGAGCACCAGCCTCCATAGCATCAATCGCTTGCCGCGCATGCCAGTGGTCGGGTGTGCCAATGATGACAATATCGAATGTATGGGCAGCTAGCATTTTTCTGTAATCATTATACAGTTTAGGTACCTTACCCGAAACCTGCCGCTCGCTAATTAGTCGCCCGGCCTCCTCCAAATGATTTTTGTCGACATCACAAACCGCAAGCACATTCACATCGCTAACCTGTATTAACCTAAAGAGATCACTCTTGCCGTACCAGCCCGCTCCAATTAAGCCTACTCGCAAATTAGTCGGTGCACCGGCGAATGCCAGTCCGCTACTATGTAAAGCCGATAATGTCAGTACAGCACCAACACTTTGAATAAATTTTTTACGATTTAAATTAAGTTCAGTCATCATCTTAGGTTTTGATTCACATCCAAAGTATATGGTTCTTTTTCTTCGGAATAAAGAATTAAAGATAATATTTATCCAAAGTATTATCAATCGGCTATCGAGGTTTTTAAACTATTTTGAATAGATCAGACAAACTAAAATCTTTTTTCATACGTCCGTATCTGTGGAGAATAAACAATTTTAAACGATATTAGCCATCAGAAACTCAAATCGATGGTTAATTTTATCATGATAGCCTTCTGCATTGCTGCAGGAATGTTGTTTAGAAAAAATAAATTGGTGCCGGCAGATTCATACAAAGGCATCAATATCTGGCTTATTTATATAGCCTTGCCAGCAGTTTCTTTCCGGTATCTACCTAAGATAGAATGGTCGCCAACAATGTTTTTTCCCGTGCTGGCCATGTTTGTAGTCTGGGGGGGTGCTTGGGTATTTACCGAATTTTTTAGTAAAAAACATGGTTATAAACAGCGTTCCAGAAGTACGCTTGAATTAGCCACCGGATATAGCAACACATCCTTTATTGGTTTTCCCTTGGTTGCAGCGTATTTTGGTGAAGATAAATTGGGCATCGCCATGATCTGCGATCAGACATCCTTTATCATCCTATCGACCGCTGGAGTTATCAGTGCCCTGAGAGCCAAAGGACGCGGTGAAAATATTAAACCTCAGATCGTAATTAGAAGATTAGTCACCTTTCCACCTCTAATAGCCTGTGTGTTATCTCTGACGCTTGCGCCGATAGTCAACTTCAGTGTGGCTGATCCGTTTTTGGACATGTTAGTAGCTACCTTGGCTCCAATGGCTATTTTTTCTATCGGCCTACAGTTACAATTTAATGGATGGAAAAAGCAGCTCTCTCAGGTATCGATGTCTCTATTATATAAACTCATCCTCGCTCCGTTGCTTGTCTTAATTCTTGCTCTTAGCCTTGGTGTTAGGGATGATATCGGTCGCGTTAGCGTACTTGAAGCAGCTATGCCGACCTTAATCAGCAGTAGTATTATCGCTGAACAGTATGGTTTGAATACCAAGCTATTGAATCTGATTATTGGTGTCGGTATTATCCTTGGAATCATGACGACAGCCATCTGGCAGTTTGTGGTGAAAATTTACCTATGATTCAAAATAGATCCGTTAAATAGGCATCGGTTAATTGTTCAGCCTGCGCTTTAAACGTTTGGTTGTGTGGGAGGGTAATATCTTGTTCTAAATGCTCTATTTCTATTTTATTATTTAGAATCTGTGAGTATAATTTATTGACCTCGTCCTGGGGCAGGCAGTCATCGTTGATGTCAATCATGAGTCGCTCTAGTTTATTAAATAGCTGAACGTACCTGATCTTCAAGTCGCCAAGCTTAAGAAGATCGTTGTCACTTAAGATGATCCGACTTGTAAACTTAACGAGCAGTTCGCCCAAGAAAATAATGATGCATGCTATCAGTGCTGCTGGCTGCCAAAATATGAAAACTACCATTCCTGCAAACGCCGTTAGTAAGGTGATTTTTTTATATAAATTTCTTCTATTTTTCACCTTCAATGAATAGAGAGCTGTATACTCTACACCTAACTTTGCATTTCGCAGTGCATTCCACACCTTGTCTTTCATTGTTTCTTTTTTAAATAATAACTGCCCTGATATCAATATTATACAAAGTATATTACTAGTCTGCTTTCGTTTAATTTAGGGCAAAGCTGTGACATTTATACATGAATATACCGGTATATTTGAGCGTAAATTAGAAATTTTTAAATTGTTTTCGTTATGACCTTTAAAGAATATTTTAGTGACTTCGAAAAAGTAGTCAACACCCCTGTGGATGAACAGGTTGCGCCTTACGATAATCCGGATTATATTGATTATACTAAACTAAATTGGTCACGGATGAACCGTTGGTTGAAGAAGAATCAGTTGACCGAAGAGTTTAAGAATGTCATTCAGCAAATTGATACGCCGCAACAATGGATCGTAATTACCGAACCTTGGTGTGGAGATGCGGCTCATAGTGTTCCATTTATTGAATTGGCAAGTCGTCAGAACCCTTTGATTAAAGTGAGCTACGAGTTGCGTGATAGCGAACCATTTCGGATCAACGAATACCTTACGAATGGCTCGAAGTCTATACCGAAACTCATTGTGCGTGACGCTGAAGGCAAAGACCTGGGAACTTGGGGGCCTCGCCCGAAAGCGTGTCAGGATATTTATGAGCGATTGACAGCTGAAAACGCAGATTTCGAAAGAACCAAGACTGAGATTCAACACTGGTATAACTCAAATAAAGGAGAGGACATACAAGCTGAGTTGTCTGCCCTCTTTCGTTCATTTAAGTAGACTCTTACTCGCTTAAGAAGAGTCTCTCTAATTCCAATGGTGGTACATATTGCCCGTCTTTATACACGCGCATATTGCCACCAGAAATCTCGTCAATTAAGAGCAGTTGGCCATTGCTTTTATCATGTCCGAATTCGAGTTTGATATCGTACAGTTCGAGGCCTTTTTTTGCTAATTCGTCTTTGACGATATCGCAAATCTGCTGAGTTAACTGTTTGAGTTCCTGGTAGGCAGATTTTGAAAGAATACCTAACATGTCTAAGGCATCATCCGATATGGTCGGATCACCGCGTTCATCATCCTTAATGGTTACCTCTACAAAGCGATCCAACTTTTGTCCCTCTTCGGAGTAGGCCGCATAACGTCTAAAAAAGCTTCCAACTGCTCTGTATCGGCAAATAACCTCAAGGCCCTTACCAATTACTTGAGCATCTTTGACAACCATTGAAACATCGTCTAAGTCCGCAGAAATAAAGTGCGTTGGAATATTACGGCTGTTAATCAGCTCGTAGAAGTACTGCGTCATTTTGAGCCCAGATTTGCCTGCTCCATCGATCGTCAGACCGACTGTATTAGCACCCGGGTCAAAAACACCATTCTCACCGGTTACATCGTCTTTAAATTTTAAGAGTATCTGTCCATCTCTCAGACTATAAACATCCTTAGTTTTTCCTTTATATATCAGTTGCATACGATTTGTAATTTTTTGGCAAATTAAAAAAATATCTTCTTACTACATCGTCAGCTGCAGAAATTTAAAGACTTAGGATACCTCGACAAGCTTGTTCAGTTTCTCGTCCAGTTGGTTAAGAGCGTATTGGTCAATAATTTGCGTGTTTACCACGAGTTCTTCACTGCTCGTTTTTACTATATAGTCGCCAGCAAATTCTTTAACCGCTGCTACCTCTGCGAGTTTAATTTTCTGAGAAGAGAACACATTGTGCTTCGTTAGGATACCATTTTCAATTGTCAGGTAGTCTTTTTTCTTCATGGAGATGTAAACAGCGACATAGATAGCACCGAGGATTAAATAACCATAACTATAAAGATGCTCCGGTTGTAGTATGCGTAAGGCGGCACCGAAAATTAACCAAAGCAGACCGATAATTAAAAAGTAGCTAAAATGTTTTCTTCTAAAAGGTATTTTCATAGTTGATATAATCTCCCGATATTGGTCGTCCACATACTAAGATACGAAATTAGACGTTCTTCTCAACAGTTAACAGCCAGGAATATGACAGTTAAAGTCCATACAGTAAATAATACCGATATCGCTGAAATCATTTCAGACGGGTTGATTATCAAAAATATAGATGACGGCGTGGATGTAGTAGGGAATACTTTTTCTAATGGTTGCGACAAGGCGATTGTTCATAAAGAGAACATCACTCCAGATTTTTTTGATTTAAAAAATAAGATGGCCGGTGAAATTCTTCAGAAGTTCTCAACCTATCGCATTCAGCTGGTTATCGTAGGGGACTTCGCGGACTTGGCTAGCAAAAGTAAGAGCTTAAAAGACTTTATCTATGAAAGTAATAAAGGAAGACAAGTTAATTTCCTAAGCTCGATGTCAGAAGCGCTTGAGCGTCTATCCAACTAAATTTTAAGGTTCATCGTTTTTTTAGCGGGGCTAATAGCATATAAAAAATCCAAGCAAACCACGATATAAAGATTACTGCTAATATCCAGGCTAATTTTTCACTACCGCTCGTCTTGCTGGAGGTTCCGATTATTAATATTGGTAACCAACCATATAAACGCAATTAGCCCGACAATTACTGCTTCCATAGATGTAAAATTACAGAAAGTTCTCTAAAGATTAAATCCGCGAGAATTCTTTTACGAATTTTCAATCGTAATATCATACTTTTCCAGAAGTCCGCTGATTCCGGATACGGAGAATTTAGCTTTTGGTATCCGATTAGATTCTGGGTCAATAGAGTAGTTATATGCAGTCCGAAAGTCGGCTCCTTCAAGAATGGTATTGTCGAAAGTAGTTTGTATTGTTAGACTAACGACATGATGGTAAATATTTTATTTTGCTTCTCTGATTGTACTGCTTATAAATTTTATTTCGTCCTTTGTTTGAATAAATGTAAAATGATCCTGAAACGCCCTTTTGTTTTGTTCATCTCTGTGCGTTAAGATAATCTCATAAATAGGGTATTTCGCAACATCCCAAGCACCGCAATTATCATAATATTCACTGAGCTGTTCACGCACAGCCTGCGGCATAGGAGTAGAGTCGACCAAGCCAATGAAGTATTCAGCTTTATTCGTTTTCAGGATTGATAAACGTTCTCTTAATAATTGAGCGTTTTGCTTTAGAAAATCTTCTTTAGAAGATGAAGTCCATCCATCATCTTCGGTCCAAAAAACAAGACTAGTGTATGAATGTTTGCTTAAATTCTCAAAGCTCAAGTCGCTTAAGATCGCGGTCTCAAGAAACGCCTTAAAGAGCTTTTGCTTATCAATGAACGAGTAATACTTTCCGTTTGTCCCTAAATAGCTCACTCGGATGGGGTCTGTTGACGCTGCATCTTGAATAGTCAATGAGTAAAGGTCGATGTGTCTATCAAAAGAAGTGATTCTAACTAAAACTTCGTTGTTTTGGTTTATGAGAACCTGTTCGCCGCCAGTCCAACTCCAATGATTGCAACCCTCATGGTTATCATTCTTATCCCAATATTCTTTTTTCGCATTCATTAGCGCAAATGCTAATCCGTTTCGAAACCGTGTTATAGCATTATATTCCGCTGGGATCGCTACTTCCCCAAATTCATTAAACATTCCGACTTGTTCTGTTTGGCGGTCCTCGAACCGGATGTAACCTTCACTTTCACAATCAAGCTCGGTTCCGAATACATATACACTATCCCGTCCAAACTTATTGCCATTCTTAAGCATATAATAGCTTTCATAGCCGCTGTTGGTTTCCTCCAGTACAGCAACAACTTTGTCGAATTTTCTAGAACGGCCCTTAAATCGTGGGGAGATCATTACCTCGCCTTTAGCATTTTTATACCCGTATAAATGGTCGCTATTATAATACGAAACCCAGATGTCAGTGTTTTGCCCAAATAACTCGAGTGCTATAAGCACAAACAGCGAAATTGACGTTAGTGTACGCCATACGAAATTCATCTCCATTCTGAATGCTGTTTATAATTGTGAATACGTAAAGTTATTAAAAAGAAAATAAAAAAGGGCTGATCAATCAAGACCAACCCTTCTTAAAATTAAACTAAAAACTATTTTTGTGTTAGCGCACCGTCGCTGCGGTCAATCTCCACCTGCGGAATTGGCCAATATTCATTAGCTGCACTAAATGTTAAACCTTTGTATGCACTTAGATAATCTCCTTCGAAAGACGAATAGCTTTCAATCGTTTCTTTCGCAATACCCCAACGTACCAAGTCGAAGAAGCGATGACCTTCCAGCGCGAGTTCCAGTCGGCGTTCAAAGCGAACAGCTTGCCTTGCTTGTTCCTGACTTGTAAAGGCAGGATAGGGTTCAACCGAATAAGCCGCAGCATTTGCTCCAGATGCGGTCTTTTTAGGAGGTATGTTCGCTGCACGATTCCGTACATCGTTAACTAATTTCAAGGCACCCGGTAAGTTCCCTAACTCAACTTCACACTCGGCAGCCATCAACCACACGTCTGCCAAACGGATGATATTGACGTCTAGGCCCGTTACGTAGTTGGCTCCCGGAGCTGCATTCGTAGCGAATTGCGATTGCGGGATCATGGTTTTGATTCCGACAAATGGACCACCATAAGCGGCGTCTCGTATCCATCCGTTACCCGGCATTACACCGTAGTCTAGATACATAACACCTCTGCGACCTACTGTGTAATCTAACCGTGGGTCAACGCGCAATGAAACATCCAATTTATACGATTCGGTTGGGTTTTTTAAGTCAGATAGATAAGGATCGTCTCTATAACTTTTATCTAAATAGGGTAAGCCATTCGCATTTACTTGATAAGCATTGACTAAGTCGATACTCGGCTGATAGAAGCCACAGCATCCAACTGGTGAGCTACCGTATAATCCAGACAACATATCTCCCACGTTGGCATTATCACCTGAGCCATTGGAGTTAATAGCATGCTTTGAAACCATGACAACCTCCGGACCATCTTCGGTTGTAACATCAAAATTGTTCCAGAACGGCATAGAAACTAGATCTTTGCCAGCCATCACTTGTTTAAACAAAGGCAGAGCTTCAGCATATTTTTGTTGATATAAGTACAGTTTGCCTAAATAAGCACGTGCCGCGTTTTTATCCATACGGCCCGCTTCATTATTGATCTTGTTCTCTGGTAAATTGGCGACGGCGAATTTCAAATCCTCCTCGATTAATGGTGTCACATCTTGGTCGTTTGGCGTAGTTCTCGCCTCTTCAGTGGTCATCGTTTCGGTGATAACCGGTAAGTGCCTGAAGACACGCCATAGATAGAAGTAATAATGAGCTCTTAGCATACGTGCTTCCGCTTGGATTTCAGTAGCTCTTTCGGCTGTGATTTCCATGGGACCTTCTTGGTCGGCGGCTAACAGCTTCAATGTATTATTACAGCGGAGAACACCCTCAAAATATACCTGCCATTGCGTACTTAAGTTATCGTTTGTACTAATGGCATTATATGTTTCGATCATGTTCATGGGCGTCTGGTCAGTAAGCTCAGATCCCTTATGTGCGTTATCGGAAGCCATCTCCCCAAAAACCCATTGACTAGGCGCAGAGGCATAATTTCCCCATGTACCATTGACATTTCCGTTTAGTATACTATAGGCACCGATCAAGGCTGCCTCAACCCCATCTTTATTACCAACCTGAGGTTCAGATAGCTGGCCTTGGGGGAGTTTCTGTAAAAATTCTTTACCGCAGGAACTAATGAAAAGCATTCCGGCACTTAAAAGAATTATTAATTTATTATGTTTCATAATTGTTCTTTTTAATGTTTGACTGTCGATTAAAATCCTAAATTCAAACCAAAGGTATATTGACGAGCTTGCGGATAAACCCCAAAGTCAACACCCAATGCCGGATAAGCCGATGGTGTTGCTGACACTTCTGGATCCAAACCTTCGTACTTCGTAAAGGTGAAAAGGTTTGTAACACCGAAATATACCCGTAAGCGGTTGAAAGAACTGTTCTTTCCAAAGAGCTGTTCAGTTGGGACATTATAACCCAATTGAAGGTTTTTGACCTTTAGGAAACTTCCATCCTGAATATAGTAGGTAGACGTCGCGTATTCCAAGGCGCTAGTCTTGTCGCTAGGATCTGGTAGAGAAGGTATCTGGCTTCCCGGGTTTGATTCGCTCCATGCATTCAACAAGCGCGTGCTCTTTTGTCCTCTAAATACACCAAAGTCGGTAAAGTAACGTGTAGCTTCATAGAGGTCATTTCCTTGCGATCCATATAAGTACACCAACAGGTCGAAGTTTTTATACGCTGCGTTAATATTAAATGAATATACAAAGTCGGGATGAGGGTTACCAATAATGGTTCGGTCTCCAGGGTCAATTTCTCCATTATCATTGATATCTGCATACTTTAACCCACCCGGTCTAGCATCGTCATAGGATGGTGAGTTCTGAATTTCCTCGTCGTTTTGATAGATCCCGACAGCCTTGTAGCCGTAGAAAGAACCAAAAGGTTGACCTTTCATCATTACCGACGTTTCCATGCTTCTGAATACACCATAATTTACTTGTGAAACCGACGGCGCAAGCTCTTCTACTTTATTTACGTATCTGGAGAAGTTCATTGCCAGGTCAAGTGTAAATGGCTTGTCTTGACGATACCCATAGTGATAACCTAATGAGAACTCGATACCTTTGTTGCTCATATCACCAATGTTTTGATAAGGAGATGAAGCCCGCCCTGCAGCAGCAGCCGGAAGCGGTACTAAGAACAACATATCCGTTGTTTGTTTATTAAACCAGTCGATCGAACCATCGAAATCACCATTCAAAACCGTGAAGTCGATACCCACGTTAAGTGATTTTACCTGCTCCCATTTAATATCTGGATTGGCATAAGAGTTCTGCCAAATACCGCTGACAACGCCGTCACTTATTGGGTAAGACGATTGTGTTAGAGACGCCAAATATCTATTCAGATATTGGAAACCTGGAATTCGCTGGTTACCAGTAACACCATAGCCTGCACGCAGCTTTAAATCGGTTAACCATTCTGCACCCTGGGCAAAGTCTTCCTCTGATATTCTCCATGCACCACTCACACCCGGGAAAACCCCATACAGATTGTTTTCACCAAAGTTAGATGAGCCGTCGCGACGACCAATTAAACTCAATAAGTACCTGTCTTTATAAGCATAATCGGCTTTACCCATGATCGAAAACATACTTCCCATTGAGCCGCTGCCATTATTATTAAAGTTTGTACTTCCTGAACTTAGGTATAAATAATCTAAGCTGTTCATGATGAAATAGCCGTTTCTACTTCCGTCAATACCACGATTCCTCGTTTCGAAAGCTTCCGTTCCTACCATCACATTCAAGCTGTGATCCTCGCCCAAGTCTGGGTTATAGTTTAAGGTGTTTGTCCATGTCCATTCAGTTGTATAGCCGTGATATTCACTCATTCCGTTGTTAAAGCTACCCTCTGAAAACTCAGGATTCGGATAGTTATAGCTAACACCGTTGTAATTTTCATAACGAAGACCAAAACTCGTTCTCACGGTCAGATCATCAAGGAGATCGTATTCTGCAAAAGCATTACCGAAGAAGAAATTAGATCTGTTCAAATTATCTTTCGCACGGTACGCCATCGCCACTGGGTTTTGGCCATTACCTAAGTTACTACCGAATGAGCCGGCAAAATTTCCTCCTTCATCGTATACCGGGATGATGTTTTGAATACGATAGGCAAAGCCAAGGACTGAACCTTCACCCTGATAGCCACCCGCCGTATTGGGATTAACCCCCATACCAAAACCTTCAGTATAGTTATAGGATAAGTTCTCGCCAAAACGTAAGCGGTTGTCAAATGCATTGAACTCCGTATTGGTTCGGATATTGTAACGCTTAAAGCCGGTATGGATTAAGCTGCCGACTTGGTCTAGGTAACCACCGGAAAGGGCATATTTCGCAGTTTCATTACCTCCCGTAGCACTAAGTTGATAGGACTGAATAGGGGCTGTCTGAGATAGCTCTTCAATCCAGTTCGTACCCTGCTTATTGGCTTTTGTAATCTGATAGAAAGAAGCTCTGTCTTTTGCAAAGTAATTGTATTTACTCATGTCCGCATCTTCTGGCGTAACATCCCAATTCGTTGCCTCTCCAGCAAGCAAATAGTCTGGCAACTCCAAGTTGGTGCCGTTAAACTTATTATCAATATCTAAAATCTGCTGTGGACTAAGCATTGTAGGGAATGAATTTTTATTCGGCACGCCGGCACCTGCGTACATATCCAAGCTGATCTGTGTTTTCCCTGCTCGTCCGCTTTTTGTCGTAACAATAACAACCCCGTTATTGGCACGCGCCCCATAGATTGAGGCCGCCGATGCATCTTTCAGGACCTGCATACTTTCGATATCATTCTGATTTAGCCAGCTGAGCTTTCCTTCATATGGTACCCCATCAATAATGTATAAAGGCTCATTATTATTAATCGTACTGTAACCACGGATACGTATCTGCGGTGTTGAGCCTGGCGCACCATCGTTGACAATCTGAACCCCGGTCGCACGACCCTGAAGGGCTTCTACGGCACTACCAGCAGGTTGAGACTTCATCTCGGCAACATCAACGACGGCTACCGAACCGGTTAGGTCCTTCTTCCGTTGGCTGCTATAACCTGTAACAACAACCTCATTCAAATCACTGCTATCTTCCGAAAGTTCGATGATAGCTGCCTGATCTGACGATGGGACGGTATAACGATAGGTGACGAAACCGATAAAGCTAATTTCCAACACATCATTCGGTTTGGCGTTAATTACAAAGTTACCATCTGCATCAGAGGTTGTGCCGGTTTCTGTTCCGACAACTTTTATGGTTGCTCCGGGAATGGGTTGTTGATTGGCTTGATTAACAATTTTTCCTTTGACAGGAGCTTGTACGACATTCATTGAATGCGCATTGATTTTTCTCCAGGCTGAACTTTCTGACGCTGCGGTACTGCCCATAACAAGCATTCCCAGCGAAATCAGAAGTCCACTCTTCAACGTTCTTTTAGAAACGAGAGAATGGCCATGGAATTTCATTGGTCTTCTCATAATCGATTTTGGTTTTGTTTAGTGATTTATACTGATCAAAATGCAAGGCATAGCAAGCCCAGGGATCAGTTATTCCATTAATAGATCCGGCGCACAAATCATGTGCAAAAATAGGATGTAAAATAAGTTAGGTGGGTTTCCCGACCAGGGTCATGTAGTTGTGTTTCATTTGTTGTAATTTATGTTTATAAAAAAATAATTACTCTGTGAAACCCTTAAATCCTGATTACGTATCATCAAATATACTTTCAAACACTCAGCGCATACTAACCCCCTGTTAAGGAGGACAGAATCATTTAGGTTTAAATAGTTAGTTTGTTTTAGGTACACTAAGCTATGAATATTTTTTGGAATACTAAATTAATAGATTATTTTTTCTCAAAGGTCTTCGCTTCCCTGTTTACAAGGTCATCGGATAGATTATTCCCTGAATTAATCAGTACTGTATATTTAAAAACAACTGACTCTCCGGCCTTCAGTTTAAAGTCTAATACCTCATCTCCTTCACTGAAGACCTTTTGTCCGAGCGGATTAGCAGCGAACAATCCGTAATCGCGAGCATGCCAGTAGGTAGGATATCCAACATTCTCTGGATGGTCTAAGATAACGATGGACACAGGCTGCCCATCGAGCGTCCCGTTCAAGTTCACCCACGCCCCTCTAGTGCCCCATACATCATTTCCTTTCTTGCCTACGCTACTACGATACAGGCCCGTTGTTCCCTGACCAGAAGCGTGCTCCAGTTCGCGTGTGAGCCGAATACCGATCAAACCCTCTTTATTATCTGCGAAGGATACGTCTTCCTCGAGTGCTGTTAATTTTACGTGCAATTCAATGGCGCGTCTTCCTCCGGTTTCTGTGAAAATATATTTGGTGTCTTCTTTTATCAGTTTGGTTCCATCCGATTTTTCCCAGTAGGCAGATACGTCTAGCTCCGCTTTATTATCGTCAGCTACCATCATGTTTACAGCAAGGTGTCGGATCGTTCCATATTTATCTTTTTCAGCACTTGGGATACTACTTGAATTATTCCAGAAATCAATGCCGTTTACATCTCCGTAATTAAACCAAAGACCTACATGATGCGGGTGATCCGTACGTTCGCCTGCTCGTGGTTCCAGTGGCCACCCTCTGGTAATGAATGCACCATCCGTCGTTTGAATAGGATAGAGGACTGGTTTCATCAGACTATCAGAATAGATATAAGAGGTGAACGGCTTGCCATCGATGGCAATGTCCACTCGCTTTTCAGCTTTGTTTTCACTAATCGTAAAGCCGCTGTCTTGAGCGTAGCTTGTAACACTCAAGCCTATCAGCAGGGCACCGACTAGGCACCATCTCTTCCGTACGTCTTTCATCTTTTGGTATGTGCCGTTTAACTCGTAATCACCTCTTGTGTTTTATCGTCAAAGGTTACCTTTTTGCCGGTCTGCATCGCTATTCTAGACATGATATTGGCGACAGAATGGTTGTAGCCTGCTTCAACAGAAGCATTTGGCGTCTCCCGACTACGCACACATTCCATCCAATTACGCATATGCATCGAAGTCATCGGATCACTTCCTGTATTCGCGGCAGTTTCCGCTTTCGCATCGGTTCCCAGTGTAAAGGGAGTTAGTAAATTAGCTTCCATTCCCATTGCTGAAGCATGACCTTCTGTTAATCCTCCTTCTGATGTTACCTCATTGGTATCTAGGTTCAACATGCCGCCATTGGAATAATAGAGCTCTTTTATACCACCTGCTGAATTGGTAAAGCGTGATGAATACCGTACCTGAAAGCCGCTCGTCATATCATCGTTCGGTCCGTAGTCCATCACGGCGGTTACCGTATCCGGATTTGTGCGACCGTCCTTCCACATATAGATTCCACCATTGGCAACCACACTTCTCGGATGTTTAAATCCGCTAAACCAATGGACCGTGTCAATCTGATGAGCCATCCATTGTCCCCAAATTCCTGATGAATAAGGCCAGAACAAGCGATACTCTAAATATTTGCGCGGATCCCAGGCAACTTTACGCCGGTTCATTAAAAAGCGTTCCCAATCGGTATCTTGCTCTCGAATCTCACTCACTAATTTGGGTAACCGCCAGCGCCCGGGCTGATTGACATTCCAGGTCATCTCTACCATGTTAATATCTCCAAATTTCCCTGACTTGATGTAATCATTTGCCGCGATGTAATTGGGGGCACTTCGACGTTGCGATCCTACTTGCAAAACTTTCCCTGTATCCTGAACAGCTTTCAACAATATTTTTGCGTCTTCCATCGTTTCAGCCATCGGCTTTTCAACATAAACATCCATATTATGCCGAACCGCTTGTTCAGCCATCAATGCATGTTGAAAGTCTGCCGTACTGATAATTACTGCATCTATTCCCTTGTTAGCGTAGAGTTCATCATTATTCCGGAACTTCTTGATCGTGTTGCCAGATTTTTCTTTGACAAAGGCTACCGCTTCGTCACGGCGACGGTTCCATATATCAGAAACGCCCACAAACTCAAAATTAAGCTCCTTCGCATAATTCATGAATGAGGGGTATAGTGACGATTTGAACCGTTGTGAAAAACCAATAATCCCCACTTGGACTCGGTCATTAGCGCCCATAATTCTTCCATAGCTTTTGGCACTAATTCCCATGGCAGATAATCCAATGACTCCAGCACCCAGTGATGCGTTTTTAATAAATTTACGACGCGTTTGTTCGTTTTTTTTATTTATCATAATTTAGGTTGTTACTATATTTTTTTAAGGTTTGGCCCCGTTTATTCCCCTTGTGTCAGCATGCAGAGACTGTCGACTGGTGCTTCTACTGAATGCATCACTTCCACCGGGATGTCTACTTCATCATATTGGTCAAGTTCAATCGTTCGATTTGCTTCTTTATAAACTACCGAACCTTCCAGAACGGTCAGCTTCGATTTAATGCGCGCTTTATGCTCTTTCAAAACCATTCCTTTACTGAAACCCATGATCAGAACTTTGAACCCTGAACCTTGATGGATGGATTGGGCAACCGGCCCCTTCGATGTCTTTAGTTTTTCTTTTACTTCTTTGATTGTCATAGTCTTTTCTTTTTGTTGATTGCGACCTGATTTCATAAAAATAACAAAAAAGATAGTAAATTTAACATATGAGTATACCTAATACGCGTATTATCTATCGCATCGCTTTCTTTTTGATCTTATTTGGAAGCATTCAGGCCCGAGCTACAGAATTTCCCGATCCTCAAGACAAGCCCAATATCATTCTAATTTTTATTGACGATATGGGCTGGTCAGATCTTTCGAGTTTTGGGAATACAGAAGCCAGTACACCGAATATAGATCAACTGGCATCAGAGGGAATCAGCTTTGATCAATTTTATGTCAACGCACCTATCTGTTCCCCTTCGCGGACCGCTATATTGACGGGCACCTATCCGCAACGCTGGGATATTACTTCGTTTCTATCCAACCGCAAGCACAATGCCGAACGTGGCGTTGCCAACTGGTTGGATACGTCTGCACCTACACTAGCAAAAGACCTAAAGAGAGCAGGATACGCAACCGGTCACTTCGGTAAATGGCATATGGGTGGACAAAGGGATGTTGATGAAGCACCGGCGATTACAGAATACGGATTTGACCAATCGCTCACTAATTTTGAGGGGATGGGCCCCAAGTTATTACCGCTGACTAAAAATGCAACGGGGGATGTAGGTCGTATTTGGGAGGATGCAGAGCGACTCGGCGGACCCTATACTTGGATGCAGCGTTCGGAGATTACCGGCGGTTTTATTACCGCTGCTATCGACTTTATGGAGCAGTCGAAAAGAGATGATACTCCATTTTATGTAAATGTTTGGCCCGACGATGTTCACAGTCCTTTTTGGCCGCCTTTTGAAGATTACGACCTAACCAAAAAGGATAGTAAGAGAGCACTCTATTTGGCCGTTCTTGAAGCAATGGATAAGCAATTCGGGGAGCTTTTTGATTATGTAAGAAATGACGAAGAGCTTCGGGAGAACACCTTAATTATTTTTTGCTCTGACAATGGTCCCGAACCAGGAGCCGGAACCTCTGGAGATCTTCGAGGTTTCAAAGGACATTTATACGAAGGCGGCATCCGTTCTTCTTTGATTGTATGGGGACCCGGTTTTATTCCAAAATCTGAGCGTGGAACTCGCAATAGTCAGAATTACTTTACGGCGATCGACTTGAAGCCTTCGGTTTTGGAACTTGCTGGAGTAGGGGTGCCAAAAAGTGAGCTAGCTGACGGAGAAAGTATCTTATCAACATTGCTCGGTAAAACCCGACAATCAAGACAATCGCCTGTATTCTGGTCGCGTCCACCCGACCGAAAGACCTTTAAAGATTTTGATAAACCCTTACCGGATCTCGCTGTTCGAGAAGGCGACTTTAAATTGCTTTGTGACTTTGACGGCGGTAGACCGGAACTCTTTGATCTGACAAAGGATCCACAAGAAAGAAATAATATTGTAGAACAGAATCCGAAAAGAGTCAAGGAAATGACGAAGAAGGTCACCGAATGGTATGAGAAAATTCTGTCTATTCAGCTCTAATCCACCCCGTTTTACTATTAGTTGATTCTATTTGAGGAAAAATGTCGTCCGCTGAATTCGGAATTCCATCTGTTCCAGATGAATAGAGCAGGTATTTATCTCCTAGGTTTTTGTAATTATAATAGGTGTTTTCCTTCTTTTGGATGGTCTGCGTAGGGTCGTTGATGAAAATAAGTTGGTCGCCCCCTTGAAGTTGCGTCAAACTATCGGGATAGACATTATTCTCAAGCTTATAATATTCTATGTCCTTTATTAATGAGTTCAACTGCATCTGAGCATGCTTCTCCCAGCCTTTTTTACCCATGTCGGATTTAAACCCAATGTAATATAATGAAGAATAAATTCCTACCGTAAACAAAATACACACGATTCCAATTATCGTTAAGACCTTGTCTTTGTATTTCAAAATCCCCATTAAGGTCAGAGCAACTCCTACAAAAAAGCCAATCAAAGGTATTAGACCCAGCAGGCCAAGCAAATAGGGAGGTTTAGTTTTTTTGGGTAGATATACTCTATTTGTGGGTTCAGAGTTTTTAGAAATGTTCTCGTCCATAGTAAGTACTGTCGCTAATGTTTAGATTAGCAAAGCAGTCCATTTTGCTAATCTACATACAATCGTGGTTGTCTTTTGGTTTATAATTATGTAAATATAGCAAAATTGTGAGAACCGTCTATAAGTATTTTAAATTTTAAGATTATGATTTTCCTTCTCCGCTTTTTCAATAATACCGAAATCTGTTAGGATTAATGCAGCACCCTTTTTAACACATACATCTTGCTCGAAATGAACGGATGGCTGGCCGTCTGCTGTCCGAATCGTCCATTTATCGTCTGCGGTGTAAATGTGCGGCGTTCCTAGGTTAATCATAGGCTCAATCGCGATTACCAGGTTTTCTTTCAGTATTTTACCCTGACCCGGTCTTCCATAATTTGGGATTTCTGGTGGAGTCTCATGTAGGTCTTTTCCTAGACCGTGCCCGACAAGCTCTTTGACAACACCATAGTTAAATTGTTCGACATGCGATTGGATGGCATGGCCGATATCACCGATTCGGTTGCCGTGAATAGCCTTTTCAATACCTTTTGAAAGTGATTCCTTGGTTGTTTTTACGAGTTGTAGGATTTCGCTAGATGTATCACCAAGGACGAAGGTGTAGGCTTGATCTCCGTGGTAACCGTTTTTATAAGCTCCTACGTCAACTGAAACAAGATCTCCGTCTTTCAAAGAAGTTTTATTCGGCAATCCGTGAACTACAACATCGTTGACCGAGGTGCAAATATGGTAGGGGAATCCATTGTATTGATGAAAGGAAGGGATCGCCCCATGGTCTCTTATAAATGTATTAGCGTAGACATCAAGGTCCAGTGTGCTTAGCCCCGGTTTAAGAATACTGGCTATAGCAGCAAGAGTCTTGCTCACTATCATGGCGCTTTCGCCGATTAATGCAACTTCTTCTTCTGTTTTATAATTCATACAGCTTAGGATTTTAATTTTCTTGTGCTATTTAATAGTGTATATCCAATTATCCCTGAAAGTAGGGAAGCAACCAAGATGGAAAACTTGGCTTCGGCAATTAGAGTTTCGTTGGCGAAAGACAGAAGGGCGATGAAAATTGCCATGGTGAAACCGACTCCCGCTAGTGACCCTAGTCCGATAATATGTTTCCAGTTGGCATTGGCCGGTAGTTGAGCGATGTTGAGCTTGGTTGCTAGTTTCGACATCAGCAGAACACCAACGGGTTTCCCGATACAGAGTCCGACAATAATACCCAACCCTAATGGCGATAACAGTCCGTCAAGCATGGTGCTTTCAAATCGGATGTTCGTATTGGCTAGTGCAAACAGCGGCACAATCAGGAAGTTAACAGGTGTGATAAGTACATGTTCCAGCTTAAGCAATGGTGATTTTTTTGGATTGCTTTCTCCCATTGGGATCGTCATCGCCGTGACAACCCCAGCAATAGTTGCATGAATGCCCGAATGGTGAATAAAATACCAAATGAAAAGACCAGGTACTAGATAGAAGGTAAGTGAACGTATCCCCAATCTATTAAATACGACCAGCAATAGAACGATAGCCGCAGCGTATCCCAAATAGGCTATCTGTAATTCAGCAGAGTAGAAGAGGGCGATCACCAAGATCGCGATCAGATCATCCACAATAGCCAAAGCAGCCAAGAATATTTTTAACGAAGATGGGACTTTATCCCCTAAGGTCGCGAGAATCGCGAGCGCAAACGCAATATCCGTGGCCATTGGAATTCCCCAGCCGCTTGCCGTTTCTGTATTCGCATTTAAAAATAGATAGACACCTGCCGGAATTAATGCTCCGCCGAAGGCGCTGAGAATCGGTAATGCCGCTTGGCGCGGCGTAGATAAGCCACCGTTGATAACTTCTCTTTTTATCTCCAGTCCGACTAACAGGAAAAAGATAGCCATGAGTCCGTCATTTATCCAGAGCGCGACAGGGTATCTTAAATGAACCGAAGACGACTCAAAGCCTAAAGGCAAACTAAGAAGTTCATCAAATGAAGGCCCCCATGGTGAGTTCGCTAAAATGAGTGAAATGATTACACAAAGAAACAGGATTACCCCCGAACTCGACGCTGAATTGAAGAATTTCTTAAAGATCTTTTTCATAAACTATCTAATCTATAATACTTACAAAGGTACCCTAGGTGACATGCACGCAAAAGTAAAAAATGGACATATCGAACGCGATTTAGGCTAGTTATGAGCTCTTTACCGTATATTTGTCGGACATGCCAATCAAATTATTAAAAAAGATAAAGCTCAGTCATTCACCCAATAACACATATGGGGTGGGGACGAATATGCTTTATAAGCAGTTCTCAAGTCGGCATGTTCTCGGCGCCTATATCTTTCCGTGTAGAGACTTAAAGTCTCGGCAAGCTCTATTTAATGATGGCTTTCCTTCCTTGATTTTTATGCCAAAATCCACAGACGGCGTTCGTCTTCAGAAGAAAGACGAAATCATTCATTTAAAGTCTGCTTGGGCTTGTTGCGGCATTATTCAGGATACACATTGGGAGATTCCAGATGGGCTTGAATATATCTTCGTCCTACGCTTTAAACCTGCATCGTTTTATTCCTTATTTGAAATCGATCCGATTGTTTTTCAGTCAAATCCAGTTTGCAGTTTCCAGGATTTAGTTAGTGAAAAGTGGATGTCGGTTATTGATGAAATGTATCAAAAAGAAAGCCCGTTAGAGAAAGCCCAATTTTTGGATCATGTTCTTTCCTCACACAATACTGATGATTATCTACCTCATTTTTTGCAGGCGACTATTGATCATATCGAAGAACAGAAGGGAAATACAACGGTATCAGATGTATTAAATGCATTAGATAATAAGGTAAACCATAAATGGCTACATCGTAATTTCGTGAAATATATGGGTTTGTCGCCTAAAAAGTACATCTCTCTTCAGCGATTCATTTATGCTTATGGAAGACATGGAGAGAACCGCTCTCGGAACTTGCTTGACACCGCCCTACGTTCTGGCTATTACGATTGCAATCATTTTTTCAAAGACTTCAAACAATATATTGGTGTCACCCCAACCCAATATGCATGGGATTAAAGGATAGTTCGTATAATTTTTTACCTTAGCCGGTGAACTACTTATACTTTAATTACATTAATGAATATCCTTACCACCACGTCGGTCCGGCGGATTCTTAACCTAGCCATTGTTTTACATGCTATAGGGCTGATGGTTGTCTTCTTTCGAGCTCATCACACCAATTTCGGGAATTATATGTTTATGGTGATGGAACTTGATCATGCGCGTGGCTTTGCCATTGAACGCATAACCATCACAATTTTCGGAATCTTGACCCTTATTAATCTCTTCATTCCCCGAACTGTTTTTCTGGTACCTATATTCCTCTATATTCTGTTTGAGGCGTGGGCCGGCTATTATCAAGGTGGATATCACTTCAGTGAATGGACTTTAGGCGCACATGCCCTTCGTTATTTGCTTCCGTTCTCGGTCATTTTTCTTCTCCCTTGGCCCTTTAAACGAGTGTTTTCGTTGAAAATGCAAGCAAGTATTACATCCTGGTTATTACGAATCGGACTTGCAGTTGTCTTCATCACGCACGGACTCGAATGCTTGATGAAGAATCCGAAATTTATCGATCTTATTATCGGTTCCATGAACAACATCTTTGGTGTTAGGTGGAGTGAAGCAACAGCCATACAGATTATGCAAGTGATCGGTTGGGTGGACATTGTCGTAGCCATAGCCGTATTACTTAAGCCTCATAAATACCTGTTAGCATGGCTTTTATTCTGGTCGACGCTTACCGCCTTCTCACGAATGACTGCTCTGGGAACCGGGGCTTATACTGAAGTTTTAATGAGAGCTTCTCATATCCTAGCTCCATTGGCCGTCTATATGCTCAATCGCTATTTACATAACAAATCATACAATTACGATAAAACTAATCAACAACATGCTTAATTACAAACCATACCTTCGTCTGGTCATCTGCCTACTTGTACTGGCTTCTTTTGGTGAAGTCGTACTAGCTCAAGACCCACATATTGTTCCGCTTGAGAAATCAACGAAACCTTTGCATCTATATGTACAGTTTGAAAGCCATCCCGATAGGGAGGCAGTCATTTCTTGGGCAACCACCTTACCTGGAAAGAATCACGTATTGTATTATGACACACAGCCCCGAGATGCCAATACAAAGCAATACACCCATCGGTTAACAAAGATTCATTCAGGTGCGTACACCCTTGAAAAGGATGAGAAACCCATGGAATCCTACTATCATCACGCATACTTGAATAACTTACAACCTTCCACTCGTTATTATATTACTGTGGAAAGCGACGGAAAGCGTTTGGGAGAATATTCATTTATCACCGCCCCGGCGGATGACAGAGACGTGATGATGTTCATAGGCGGCGACTCTCGTCTTGGAGCCGACCGCGTAGAGGATGATAACGCACGTAGGCGTATGAACACCGTGATGCGGAAACTTTTTGAAAAGAGTCCAGGCATTATCGCCTTGGCACACACAGCTGATTATACCAACAGTGCTCACTGGTCACAATTATACTATTGGTTGAAGGATCATTTTGAAAAAACGACCACCGCAGACAAACGCCTCCTGCCGATATTCCCCGCCCGAGGGAACCACGATATGGATATCGGTTTCGAGGAAATGTTTTGGTGGCCGAATCGTCAAAACGACTATTACTATACCGCCAACATCAATAAAAACACGGCTATCGTTATTTTGAACACGGAGATTAGTATCAACGGCGATCAACGCGTATGGCTAGAGAAGGAACTACAGACCCTGCGACCTAAAAAACGCTGGCTTGGTGCGCTGTACCACCGTCCGGCGTATCCTAGTGTCCGCGCCTATGAGGACGGTGAATCAAGACGCAGAGCTTGGGTGCCTTTGTTCGAAGAATACAAATTAGATTTAGTCTCGTCGGGGCACGATCATTCTATGAAACGTACGCTACCTATCCTAAATGTCAAAGCTGATGCTAACGGCATCGTTTATATCGGTGATGGCGGCTTAGGTGTTCGCCCGCGGGACGTAGATCCAACACGCTGGTATTTGAAACCTCCAGGCGTTGCTAAATCAGTTCACAACGTCCATATGGTGGATTATGGTGCGGAACAAATCACCATTAAAGCCTTTGGGATCGACGGGCAAACACTCGATTATTTTGTAATCCCGTTGAACCGCGCGGCAAGAGCCAAACATTACCAGAATTTATTGGATAACCCCAACTAAGTAAGCAAACCTAAGAACGAACCAATTTTCGGTTAAACAAATGACGAAGGAGCTTCATACAGGCTCCTTCGTCATTTGTTTTGCTTTATTGCGTATTCGTCAGGCTATCAACTCAGAATGATCCCGTTTAAACCATATATTAAACGGAAGAGCAACGGGAGCACTACGGAAGAAATACGCGGTCAAATAGAAGAAGTTACCTTCATGATACTAATATTCAAAGGGGAATTTTAAAAAGAAAACGTAAAATATTTTTCTGTTTAAACGGTTAAGCTTATCTTGTACGTTAGACTCGAATTATGATGAACATGAATGAGAAACCAAGTAACAATATCAGTCGGCGTAAAGCGCTTACTGCCGCTGCTTCCATAGCAGGACTGTCTGTAATGCCTTCGTTCGCAACCGGATCCGCTAGTGAGCAGGCAACGATTACCCAAACACCTCTGAGCACGCAATCATCACTGTACACTTTACGCAAACAAGTTTCCAGGCAGTTTACGACTTTTAATGAAAAAACGAAACAGAAAGCGATTCCGATCAAGCCGGGAGAAAAGGTTGTTTTAATTGAACATGATAAGCCTGGTATTATCAGTCGGATGTGGGTTACTTTTTCAGGATGGTTTTGGGAGAATTGGGATTTAAGAGAAGAAAAATGGCCTGATCCAACTATTTTAAAAAAACTAGTATTACGAATCTACTGGGACGGAAATGATTACCCTTCCGTTGAAGCGCCGATAGGGGACTTCTTCGGTATTGGTCATTGCGAGTTCAAGCACTATGTATCTGACTACCTCGGAATGTCAAGCGGGGGTTTTTACTCTTATTTCCCGATGCCCTTTGAAAAGATAAGGATCGAAGTTGAGAATTTTCATGACAAATTAGAACCACATGTTTTCTTGAATGCAAACTATCAGGAAATGCAATCTTTACCCGCCGATGCTGGTCGGTTTCATTGTTTATATAATGCAGGAACGAACGAAGGTCCAGATCCGTTGACCATCATAAAAACGAAAGGAAAAGGCCACTTTGTTGGCTGTTGTTTGTCCATGCAAAGTTGGTTGCCAAATTATATGGGTTACTTAGAGGCGCCTGAATACTTTTATATTGATACGGAAGATAGGACGAAAGCCACCATTGTAGGGACGGGCTTAGAAGATTATTTTAATGGGGGATGGTATTTCAGAGATGGGGAGTTTAACGCTCCATACCATGGAGTACCTTTAAAAGATCCGCTGCGTTCGATGATTAGTATGTACCGGTTTCACAACGAGGACGCAGTCTGTTTTGAGAAAAGTATAGAGATGGCGTTTATTAACCATAGACCATCCCGACCCTTTAAGTTTTCTTCAACTGCGTATTGGTACC
The DNA here is from genome assembly GCF_042159835.1 of Albibacterium profundi. Classification (NCBI taxonomy): domain Bacteria; kingdom Pseudomonadati; phylum Bacteroidota; class Sphingobacteriia; order Sphingobacteriales; family Sphingobacteriaceae; genus Albibacterium; species Albibacterium profundi. The sequence goes on from NZ_JBBVGT010000002.1 coordinate 1,994,519, forward strand.
AAAACACGGCGGCGCGATTAGCATTTCAACTGCCACCAAAAGATAAGCTTGTAGATTGGTACCGGATTCGAGATACAGATCATCAATCTATTCCGTGATTGACGATCTGTCTTTTATTCATCTTTTACAAATTCCAAAATGTCACTTGGCTGGCATTCCAATACATTACAAATTGCTTCTAAAGTGCTAAATCTAATTGCTTTTGCTTTTCCTGTCTTTAATATCGAAAGATTCGACAAGGTCAACCCGACTTTGTCAGAAAGTTCATTTAAAGATATTTTTCGTTTAGCCATTACGACGTCTAAATTTACTACAATGGCCATATCTTAAACAGTTAAATCGTTTTCCATCTGCAGATTAGTTCCTTTTTTATATACAAGAGCTAAGAGATAAATAACACCTGCGAAAAAAAGAATTTCATTACCGCTCCAATCAATCGGAATAGAAATACCTTTCTTTGAAACCCATTTACTATATCCGCTTGCTATAATTGCAAGTATTCCTGTTCCTAACGCGGTGTAGCTAATTTTCAAAAACAAATCTGTCAAGTCATTGCCAAAGGGCTTTGATAATTTGAACTTCAAAAAGAATTTGACTACCAAGTAAGCTATATATGCTTTTAGTCCTGTTAAGAGTAGCAGTAACGAGACTGTAAGAGTATAATGTAATTTATCATAGGAATACAGGTCAAATAAGTTGAGTCCTAGATATAAATTTTTTGCACCTTCAGAATTAACGAGATGGCTAATTATGAATGAAGTCAAGATTGAACCTGTCTTGATGCAAAGTCCAATGAATGCAATCCAAAAAAGGACATTCATTACCTTTAGAATAATTGAATTTGTTGTCATTTGCTTATTGTTTTAGATTTACAATGCAAATATCAGTAAATATTTATCGAAATACAATAAATATTTATCTTTTTTCAATTTATAATTTTAATTTGTTTTAATTGTTCTTAGTGCTGTCGTGGGAGGTAGACTCCTCTTTTTTAAACCAGATATCCTGATATTCCTCGGGGCGACGTTTGAACTGTGCGTGCACAAAAGGGCAGAGGGGAATTATTTTCAAGTCGTTCTTACGGGCATAGGATACCAATTCTTTTAACAGTAATTTAGCAAATCCACGACCCTCGTATTGCGGGTCTACTTCAGTATGGTAAACCGTTAGTCGAGGCGCATGGACTAAAATATCCATTTTACCTGCATTCTTACCATCCGAAGATAGTTGGACCTCTCCACGGCCTTTTTCATTCAATACTACATTCGTTGTTTCCATATCAGGACGTTTAAATCTGTCTGCAATTATTTATTGAACAAACTTAGGATGATGAAGTTTCGATAGCCCTCACTTAAGTTAAGAAAGCGTGTTAACTATTTACACCTATATTATTAAAAAAAAAGATACTTTGTGGCCCGAAGGAAACAAACCTATATTTATATGGGTCGGTAGGAAAGGAAGACCCCCTGGTTATCGAACGTGCAATTTCAGCCCTCAACGAGATATCTCCCAATATAAATATCAAAATAGCTCCGTCGCCCGCAATTGAACCTCACAACGAATTAGAGCAACTGTAAAAATTGTTTGAAGAAAAATGGGTGCGGAATGGTGTAATAGGACCGTCTATAGTTAATTCTCTGATTTGAATGTTTCGATCTCTTTGTAAAATTCTAATGCTTTTCTTACAGCTTTTCCTCCTGAACCAGCAATCAGATTTTGATACCATTTTTTGTCTAGATTTTCTACTTTCTGATTTTTATAAAGCCAATAGGCTAAATAAGTAAACCCTCCTGTGAGAATAATTTGAAATATGATATAAGACACTCCGACTTGATTAGGGAACCACCGATCACTTAAATAGAAGGTAGTCCAGAACGGGAGTTGCAGTACCATAATTTTTGTGTGTTTCACAATGGAAAGTTGTAACTCCGATAGCTTTTGCTGGATTGAAGTTATGCTTCCGCTATAATTGATGTTATTTGCCCAAGTCAGATGTTTGATATAGTCAATGAAGCCTCGTGCGTTGATAAACATAATAGCCAACATGGATACGATAAAGTAGTTGGCAGCTGAAGTATAATTTGATACAGCAAAAAACAATAAATATCCCAAAATAACAAAATAAAGAATAAAGGAAACGATACCTAGTGTCTTTATTCTTTTTAAAGATCTCAAAGATGTCTGCGCCTTTTGGTTTACGACTTCAATTAATAGTTTCTGATTGATGGACAGCGATTGCTCAATTTTCTCGTTTTGAGCTTTCCATATGGTTATAAGTTCTTGATCGTTCATTTTTATCTATTATTAATCTGTTCAAACTTCTTTTTCAAGATATTTTTAATTCTGTTGATTTTGGTGGCTACATTGGTCTCAGTTATTCCAATGATCTCGGCAATTTCTTTATAGCTCTTTTCCTCCAGATACAATAGCATCAACGCTCTGTCCAATTCTTTTAAATCCTGAATGAACTTTTGCAATAGACTGATGTCTTCGTCTTTATCAGTTGTACTTTCGTCAGCAAAAAAGAAGATGCTTTCTGAAATAGGATTATTGATTACTTTTCTCCGAGCTTCTTTCCGATAGAACGAAATGGCTGTGTTTAAAGCAATCTGGTATATCCAAGTAGAGTATTTATAGGTTTCATCGTACCTGTCAAATGATTTCCACAGTTGAATAATTATTTCCTGTACTAAATCCTTTCTATCGTCGACGCTTTTACAATAGGAATTTGCAATCTTGTAAATAATACCTTTGTTTGACTGAACAACAGAGAGGAATATGTGAGATCTATTGATTGAATTCATATTTACTAGCATTCAGCGATTTCCGATTTAAAAGGTTTGTCATGTGTTTTCTTTATTATTCGCTTAGGAAGTCAAAAAATCACAACGACTGTTTTTTCTTTTAACGCGGTGTTAAATGATGTTACAAGTTACTATATTATATCGATTAGCTTTTCAAGCTATTGATAACATGGATCTTGTAAAACTTTTTTTATATTAGTTTGATATGGACTGATGTTTATGGATTATCGTACCATTGCCGCAAGACACTAAAACAAGCAAAGAAACGAGAGACGAACCAATAAAATATCAAAATCAATGAAAAGATCAGACATTAAAGAACTTCCAGACTATTTCGATAATTATATCAATTTAAATGAAGATACAGAGCTTACAGAAGCATTCGATAAAAGCTTAAAGCAAATTGATGATGTTGACCTTGAGCAATTAAAACGTATCGGTTTTAAGGTGTATGCGGAAGGGAAGTGGACAATCAATGAGATAATACAACATCTGACCGATTGGGAACGTATTTGGTGCTATCGGACAATGCTTGGTGCACGCCAAGAGGGTTCTGTTCCAAGCGGACATGACCATATTGCTATGGCAGACAATTCAAATGCAAATGACTTAACAATAGAACAGCTGCTTGCCGAACTCCGTGCAGTGCGTGTGGCAACCAAAGCGATGTTTGACGCATTCAATCACGAAGTACTTTCAGTAAATTGCAGATTCAAAGACACCCAAATGTCAGTTTTTGCAATGGGTTACAATATTATTGGACATCAACTCCATCATTTTAACGTTATCAAAGAGAGGTATGTTCCGCTGGCCGATTGATTTAAAATACGAGTAGGAATCAAAAGAATTTATTTGTAGATTCATCCTTATAAACCTGAATCCATGAAAAAAATAATACTCAGCCTTTGCTTAATCGTATGGCTTTCAGTCGGCTTTGCACAGGTAAAAAGCACTTCCTATTCCGGCTCCATAGACGGATATTCACTTTCCTGGGGGTATAATACCGGAAAACTGATTGTGCATAATGTAGTCACAGGAATCGATGAGCTATATATCATTGAGATAAGCCCAGATGGTACCTTTCACACCAACTTCCCGCTAAGGGCGCCAAAGGAATGCTATATTACTTTTCCCCTCTTTTCCGGCTATGTATATTTCGAACCCGGTGATCATGTAATTCAACAATTCGATGTGTCAGATGCCGCGCAGGTATCCTCAAGCTTTTTAGGGGATCAAAAAACAGTCAATAATGGCTTGTATAAGGCCAGAGATGTCATCAGACTCGACTGGGATGAAATTTACGCAGCTGTCTTGAATATGGAGCCAGGACCTTATAAAGCGTATTTCAAAGCTATGGAAAACCAAGCGCTGAAGCAACTGGGTCATTTTAGCGATGAAGGGATTTTAAATGAGAAAGCATACCGCTTGGCTTCAAACACGGTTAGATATGACATCGCAAGTCAGTTGATGCAATATAACTGGAATCGCGAGTACGCCTACAGGAAAATTAATAAAATATCCTTCAATTCAAGAGCCCGCGAACGGGAAGAAGTAAAGTTGGAAATGTCTTATTATGATTTTCTTAACGACATTAACTATAATGATCCGGAAAACCTGAAATCAGGCTATTATGGAGTATTCTTAAATAGGATCAAGTTTCTTGACGTCATTTATGATAAAGCAGATGTTCACGACCTATCAGTTGAAATTAAGCACCTCGAGGCACAGGACACATTAAGCAAGGATTGGGAGGAGCGTTTGCGCTTTCTCAAAGATGCCGTAAAAAACAATCGCAAAATCACGACACCAGGGAGTTTTGAAAAAGCGAGAGTAATAGTATTGGCAAACTTGATCGACAAAGACATCTCCTTGGAGCTGGAGCTCATGGAGATTCAGGATATCTGTCAAAACATGGACCTCAACAAAATGCCACTTTCTGATTCTACTATGGCCGGGATAAAATCGAAAATTAATAATGATTTTCTATTGGACTACGTGCAAGATCTTAACAACAGTTTGCAGGAGGTCATCGCCAAAAATACAAAACAGACGGGCTATGTAAATAATCCAACCCCTGATTCGGACAGCGACAGTCTTTTTAACAGCATCATCAGCAAATACAAAGGAAAGGTGGTGTTTGTCGATTTTTGGGCTACCTGGTGCAGTCCCTGCTTGGCTGGAATTAAGGAGATGGCTTCAATGAAAGAAGACCTGCAAAACGAAGAGATAATTTTTCTTTACATCACGAACGATTCCTCTCCGATAAACGCTTACAATATATTAATTCCGGGAATTAAGGGTGAGCATTACCGGCTAAGCAATGATGAATTCAATCGCTTGTCGGCACAATTTTCGATAGTGGGGATTCCTCATTACAGCCTGGTAAATCGTGATGGACACGTTGTGGACAAAAATTATAAATGGCAAAACGCCGAACAGGTAAAAAACACTCTGCTAGAATTGATGAAATAGAGCGGTAGGCTGTTTTATTCCTTTGATTTTCTTTTATTTAAAAATGATAGACGTTTACTCTACCGGAGTTTTGACTACAATAATGGAAACTGCATCAACGCTCTCATTCTCATCGGAGAGAGTCTGCAGGGTTCCATTTTTCCAATACGCGGCTTTACTTTTACCACCAACTGTCCATACTCGTCCCGCTACGTATACATCATCCCCATCCACCGCGATACCCCCTGCGTATGCACCGTCATATTCGTCTAGATCTAGGGCTACAGCCATTCCATTTTTCCAATATTTGGCTATTGAGGATTCGCCTAGCACGGTTTCCGTCCCCGCTATGTAAACATCTCCTCGATCTACTGTTATAGCCGTTGCGATTGTATTTGCACTTTTATTTGACAGGGCTACAGCGTTTCCGTTTTTCCAGTATTTAGCGACAGAATTTGAACCGTTCCATTCAGTTCCAACGACATAAACGTCGTTCCCATCAAGGGCAATAGCATATGCAACACCATTCGCACTCAAAGTGTTAAGTGCTGCTCCGTTTTTTGAGTATAGTATTAGAATTGATTTCCTTAATGGAAACGGATGGACGTTTGAAATAATCGACAAGGCTATTACGGATGACTGCTTGATTTTTGGCCGAGCCACTGCGTCCCTCTTTTTTTAGACATTCGATATGTTGAGTACAAAATTTGATAAAGTCGACGTCCTCATCCTTATCGCGCAAGTAATCTCGTAAGGATTCGGCAGTGAAGTAATCCAAACGATCGTCGAGGTCGCTAATCATCTTTCGATAATCCCTTAGCTGTTGTTCGACCTTGTCTGCAATAAAAGGATCTTTGATTTTTAAATCCTTGGTGAGTTGTTTCTTGACAACAAAGTGATTGGTGTCGATAAACTTTCTTTCACTTTTGTGATGGACACAAATTTTTACATTGTAAGTTCCATCTGCTTTCTTGTGGTGTTCATAAACCTTTGCGCTTACGGTTGCCATAATTTTTTCAATTAGCACGCAAAAATCTCCGTTACCTATTTGTTACGGTTTTGCGTGAAGTTCAACAAAAAACTATGTAAAACCAGCCGGAGGGGCGATTTACCCATGACCGTCTCGCCGAAGAAATCGGCTCAAAGAAATGAAAAAAAACCATCTCGAAATTTCTTAAGAGATGGCTTTTTGTGCGCCCACCTGGGCTCGAACCAGGGACCAAAAGATTATGAGTCTTCTACTCTAACCAACTGAGCTATAGGCGCGGCAATCCTTTTTGGGTTTTGCGATGGCAAATGTACATATTTGTACTTAGATTTTGAAAAAAAGATGCAAAATATAAAGAATATCATTTTCGATTACGGCAATGTGATTTTTGAGATTGACTTTCAAAAATCAGAACAGGCTTTTAGGGATATTGGGATTGCGGATACAACTACTTTTTTTACGCATAAGGTGCAAAATGAGCTTTTTGATCAGCTAGATATGGGTAAAGTAACGGCTGCCGAGTTTAGAGATGAGGTGAGGCGTATCTCTGGGAAATATGATTTGTCTGACGAAGAGATTACGGATGCATGGAATGCGTTGCTGGTGGGTATTGCTGAAGGGAATCATGATGTGCTGATGGAGATGAAGAGTAAATACAGAACGTTCTTACTGAGCAATAATAATGAGATTCATTATAGTTATATCATGCGTTACTTGAAGGAGAATTTTGAACTTGAGGATAATTCTTCTTTCTTTGAGAAGGATTATTATTCTCATTTAATGGGTATGAGGAAGCCCAATGTGGATATTTTTGAGTTTGTTCTGAATACGCATGATCTGGTACCTCAAGAGACGTTATTTATAGATGATAGCCCGCAACATCTGGTGACAGCAGAGAAACTAGGAATGAAAACGGCTCTGGTGGAAAGACCAGAGCCGTTGAGAAATATTGTTGACCGATTGGGTTTGTAGGTGCTTACCTGTTTTCTTTACGTCTTTCGATTTCTTTGGTAATTAAGCTGAGCTCGCGACTGGTTTGTCCGGCTACCGATGTGTTTTCTTGTGCGCGTCGCATCAGATAAGGCATTACAGAAACGATAGGGCCATAAGGCATGTACTTGGCAACATTGTAGCCCGCTGCAGAAAGATTGAAGCTTAGATGATCACTCATGCCTAAGAGTTGCGCAAAGTAAATGTTTGAATGGCTATTCTGTATAGCACGCTTGTTCATTTCTTCGGTCAATAGTTGAGAGCTTGCTTCATTGTGCGTTCCAGCCATAAAACCGATTCTATCTAGATGGTCTAAACAGAATAGGATGGCTGCGTCAAAATCTCTGTCGGACGCTGCTTTGTCTGGTTGAATAGGGGATGGGTAGCCTTTTTCTTCAGCACGTTCACGTTCGATTTCCATATAGGCACCACGCACTAATTTTGCTCCTAAGTAGAAGCCGGCCGTATCAGCATAATAAAAGTCGGCCTTTAATGAGGCTAGCTTGTCGTGGCGGTAAAGTTGGTAAGTGTTATAAACGATGGCCCGCTCGTGATTGTATTTTTGCATCATCTCACGTGCGATATCATCAAATACGTCTTGAGTCCATGAAAACTCGGCATCGATTAACACGAGTTGGTCGTTTTCATAACAAGTTCTGCAGATAAGATCAATTCGTTGTTTAACACGTTCGAACTCTTGTACTTCGGAAGGACTCAGCTCTTCTTTATTGTTGATCTTTTCGATGAGTTCAACTCTGCTTAATCCGGAAGGTTTAAATACAGAGGAAGGAATCCTTGGGTCGTCTTTTGCCCGCGCAATCGTGCTAAGGATTTCTTGGCAAGTGGCATCAAATGCAGCCTCCGTTGCCTCTTCTTCTACAGAATAATCTAAAATGGTGTGGACATTATATTCGGCAAGTGATTCTATAGCTTGTTCGCAGTCTTGGATCGTCTCGCCCCCACAAAAATGATGAAATATTGTTTTTTTGATAATACCTTTGATCGGCAAACCGATCTTTAAGGCCAAATTAGTTAGGGGACTACCGATCTTAACGAGCGTATTGCTTGCAATAAGCTTGAATAACCAGTATGCCTGTTTTAGGTCAGTATCTGTTTTACTCTTGAACGCAATCTCAGTATTGTCAAACGACAATTTTTGTTTATTTTCTGTGACTACTAAAGGGTTCGTTTTCATTGAGCAAAGTTAAAAATAAAATGGTGTAAAAAAGCCAGCGAATTTAAGCCTTTTTTGTAACTTCGACGCTATGATTGAATTTGAAATTGACGCTGAATTTATTCCCTTAATTTCTTTATTAAAAGCAACTGGCTTAGTGGAAAATGGTGGTGAGGCTCAGGCAGTTGTAACTGAAGGTCTGGTGACGTGCAATGGAGAGGTGGAATTGCGGAAGCGGTTTAAAGTGCGCCCCGGAACGAAAGTGGAGTTTGCAGGGCGCGTGATTAAGGTGATTTAAGTTTTTTAAGGTAGAATGAGAAATTTACAAAGCATAGATTATTCGGTTGTTTTTAACGATGGTTTTGAGCATTTGGTGAGTTTATTGGAGGAAAGAAAATATGACAAAGTATTTGTTCTAACTGACAGGAACACGGGCGAGTATTGCCTGCCTGTATTTACCAAGTTGATGCCGACCGATTTTAGCTATGATATTATTGAAGTAGATCCGGGAGAGGAAAATAAAAATATCGACTTCTGTATCGGGGTATGGAAAATGTTGCTTGATTTTGGAGCGGAGAGAAATTCCTTAATGATTAACCTAGGTGGTGGTGTGGTGACGGATATGGGTGGTTTTGCAGCGTCTACTTATAAGCGAGGAATTGATTTTATTCAGATTCCGACAAGCTTGCTTTCGCAAGTGGATGCTTCAGTGGGTGGCAAGACGGGAATTGATCTGGATTCTGTTAAAAATATTATAGGGACTTTTACGCAGCCGCAAGCTGTTTATGTTCATACCGACTTTCTGAAGACGCTGGATAGACGCCAGCTTATTTCTGGTTTTGCCGAAATGATTAAGCATGGGTTTATCTTTGATGGCGACTATTTCCAAGCTCTAAAAGCTTTCGATTTTGAAAATCCAAGTGCTGAGTTGATCCACCGCTCGGTGGAGATTAAAAATGAGGTGGTGATGGAAGATCCGAAGGAGAAAGGCTTACGAAAGATTTTGAACTTTGGACATACCATTGGGCATGCGGTGGAAACGTATTCGATTGAGAATGATTCTGATCCGCTACTGCATGGTGAAGCGATTGCCATTGGGATGATTTGTGAAGCTTATCTTTCGCACGCGTATAAAGGGCTAGCTGCCGACCAGTTGGCGGAGATCGTTCAATATATTCAGTCGGTTTTCCCAGCATACGAATTGAAGTCAGCAAGTTTTGATGCTTTGCTGGCAATCATGAAGAATGATAAGAAGAATGTAGGGGGTAAAATTGGCTTTTCGCTATTAACAGAAATAGGTAAATGCAGCTTCAACCTGTATCTTGAGGAAGATAAAATCAAAGAAGCATTTACCTATTATCAGTCGTTATAAGCTAACTTTCAGACCGAGATTATACCATCTGCCGGGCATAGGTGTTGCGGCAACTTCGATGTATTCGGTGTCAAACAGATTGCTTGCATTAGCGAAGACGGCATAGGAACCCAGTTGGTAACTCACCCTGGCATCGGTAATGAAATAGCTTTTGTAATTGATTCGCTCTTGAAAGCGTTCGGTTACTGTAATATTGAAGTCTTTGTAACCAAGGGTCGCTTTTGCAACTAATTGATGACGTAGGCTTTCGATAGCGTATTTTGATAGATTGGATTCAGCTTGTTTGCTTTCTAATACGGGGTCTAGATAGGTATATGATAAGCCGGCCATCAAATGGATTTGATTTAATTGGCGGCGATAGTCGGCACTCATGTTAAGTCCGTTAACCGTATTTTTTAAAAAGTTTTCGGAATGCCAAGGTTGTTCTGCATTCATGCGTACCCAGTCGATGAAGTTATCGACCGCGCGATGAAAGTAGCTTGCATTTAGTCGGAGTTTGCTATTGTTAAATTTGATGCCTCCTTCGGCATACCATGAATTTTCGGGCTCAAGATTTTCATTACCAACATTGCTAGGTGTGTCATAGTATAAGTCGGTTAAAGAGGGTATTCTTTGGCCTGTACCTGTATTGATGTATAAATTCCAGAATTGATTGATGCTGTAGCCTACATCTAGTCCAGGATAAACCTGCCAACCAAAGGTGCTGTTATAATTGACATAGGCCCCCGCGTTGATCTGGAAGTCTTGAATTTTCTCGGTGCCAAACTCAGCATAAATACCCACATTTTTACGTGTATGATCGCCAATATTAGAACTGTTAATCTTTTCAAATCGCGCTTCTGCTCCGAATCCGAAATCGCCAAAGTCGGTGCGATAATTTGCATTTAATTCGGGGCTAAGAACATGGGTGTAGTGTTGATTTCTAGCTGTGGATAGGTCGTCGCGATAAAAACGATAATCATCGTAGTTGTAACGATAGTTTACGCGGGGGGAAATCGTTAATCGGTCGTTCACTTGATTTGAATAGGTAATAGAGCCAATACCTGTTTGAACAATTTCTAAAGCTTCTTTATCAATGGGAGATGCGTAATATCCATTGGCGCCAAAATTATTGTAAATATAGCCGCCCATAACGGAGAGTCGATCGCGTGAACTTAGCTGCATATTGCCTTGATAAAACAGCTTGTGGTTTTTGAAGGCGGTATTATAACGGTGCCCTGAACCGCTTTGAAGATCTCCTGAGAGGAGATGGTTCTGATTTTCATCGGCATAGCTTCCGGCTAATTGAATACCTTTTGAAGAATAGATTTTATCCGGATTTTCTTCGTTATCCTTAAAATTAGTGCCGGCGTTTACTTGGGCCTCTATGCCCGTTCGGTCTGGTTTTACGGTTACGATATTGATTGCCCCAGTTAGGCTATTTATGCCATAGATGCGTGCTGCAGAACCTTTTAGTACTTCAATTCGCTCGATAATGCCGACGGATACTGGCAGGTTCATGGTGTTGTGACCGGTTTGAGGGTCTACCATTTTTACTCCATTCAAGAGGATAATGGTTTGTTCGAAGGTTCCCCCATCGATACTAATATCTGTTTGGGCACCCCATGGACCGCGCTGCCTTACGTCGACTCCGGATACATAAGTTAATAGTTCGGCGACCGATTGTGCCGGCAATGCCTTAATTTGTTCTTTATCGATTATTTGTATGTTTCGGTTTTGACCGGTGAAGGGAAGTTGTAACCTGTTCTCTGTAATGACAACTTCGTTTAAAGTTTGATCGCTGGCTTCTGAGCTTATCTGAGCTGCTGCTAAACAAGGCACGGATACGGCGACAGTAATGAGTAGTTTTCTTATCATAGTCAAAAATTGAGTGCCAAAAGTAACGATATTTTCGGAAAATAAAACTCTATAATGCTGGTTGGCCGGCATCGATCCATGCGCTATACCAGAAGCTGCCGATGGCGTGTACCGACTTCTGCATTTGTTTTTCAACCATACCATCGAGTGCCTGATGGTATTTGGTGGAATAGCCTTTTGAATAGGTTCGTATCAGGATGTCGTTTCTGGTTTCATATATGAATTTTTGATCGGGTGAGGTGCTCTCGTTCAGGATCTTTTCGGTGTAGAGGAGCGTGTCGGTCAGCCGAGAACTATCTTCAACGATCTTCCAGGCATAGGATAGAGGTTGTTCAATGTAGCTTGCGCGACCGACGAAGTAATTATATTGATGTGAAAAGAGTTCGGGCAACCGACTTTCCCAGAAACCGTGTATTCCTTCCTGATCACTGAGTTGTCCATTATAATTTTGGGTGGTGTGCAGTGGAGAATGGGCATCAGCAATATAATGTCCGATATCGGCAGAAATTCTTAAGATTCGATCGATATCTCTCTTTTTGAAAGCTTCTACCAGTTGATAGTAACTGAGGTGAATTTGCCAAGGAACAATGCCGCGTTTTCGTAAACTATCTTCAGAGAACTTTGCAACGGCATCTTCCCAGCGTTTGGGTATGCTATCGAACGGGTTTGGTCCATAGGTGTCGATATCAATGAAGTGGCGTTCGGCTTCATTGGGACTTACATATCGCCTCTTATCGGGGTTGACCGAGTTTTCGCTAATAAATTCGATATGAAGCTTGTAAAAATGAGCAAGTGATGTAGGTAAGGTATAGACGGCAGATCGGTTGATCACGCGATGTGCGTGAAAACCCCAGGAGCTTAGTGTTACAACTAGGACGACAGCTAAACAATAAATAATGAAGATGTATCGCATCTCGAAAACCAAAACTGCTAACATAGCAAGGTTAAGGCATTTTTCAAAAGAATAATTTTCTAAAAAGTTTGATAATTTAAAATGTTCATGCTACATTTGCAGTCCGAAAAACATAATTGGATAAACAAGCTAAAAAATGGCAAATCATAAATCAGCGATAAAGAGAATCAGAGCAAACGCTGCGAAGCGCTTAAGAAATCGTTACCAAGCTAAAACAACTCGTAATGCAATTAAGAGATTACGTGCAACTACTTCGAAGGAAGAAGCGGCTACGCAATTGCCAATTGTTGTTTCTATGTTAGATCGTCTAGCAAAGAAAAATGTTATTCACAAAAAGAAAGCATCAAACAATAAATCAAAATTAACGAAATTCGTTAATACCTTGTCATAAAGATATGTTAGTTCATTGTAAGTTGATTGCAATGAATTAAGTGATAAAAAAAGGGTTGCCAATACGGCAGCCCTTTTCTTGTTATCTATTTTTTGTGGAGAACTACTGCTTTTGCTCTCTGACTTTGGCAAGTATCTCATTCATCTTTTCAGGATTATTTTTATACGGCTCTAAGTCTAGTATCTCTACCTTGCGGAAATCTACTGGATGACTTTCACTTTGCAAGTAGATATAACCAGAAGAAAGTAGCTTACCATCTTCTTTTACTTTTTCATCGAAGAAGTCAACACCACCGCCACCGATTTGTGGTTTTTCATAGGTTAACACGGTATCGCCCTCAACGATATGATGTACAATAGAATCACCTAATACTAGGAATTCGGCCTGTACCCACTGGTCGCCGTGAAAGGTTTCGCTACTGGAGTTCACGCAGTGAGGTGTGTAAAGTTCTCCGTCGAGAACCACATTGGTTCCGGGTGTGCATAGATTACTTGTGCTGCGTTCATTCGTGCCATCACCGCCGAGGAACTGCCCTTCAATTGAAATAGGGAAATCCTGATTTTTTAACATCGTGAAGGGATCCTGACCATGTAGCATGGCGCCACTATTACGGAATGCCCAACCGGGACCGCCGGCAACCTGGTCGCCATGAAAGCGGTATTCAATCCTAAGTAGGTAATAAGAGTATGGTTTTTTGTAGGCAATGTGGCCGTACTTCTCATCGAAGTTCTCATAACCATCATAGGATACTGTGAGTAAGCCATCCTCAACACGGAAGGTGTTGGCGAAATTATCATTCACCTCGTGCTTGTTGATTTTGACAACCCAGTCGTTTAAGTCTTTACCATTGAAAAGGCTCTCCCATTGGAGCTCATCCGATTTTTTTGTATTGCTTATACTGGCGCAAGATACAGCGGTAATGGCGACCGCTAATAAGAGTACTATTTTTTTCATAATGTTAATTTGTTGTGAAGATATAGATTTTGGTACTTAATATTGCTTCAAATTGTCAAATTTCGCTTTTATACTTTCCTTGGCTATCTTCGTCAGCATTATGGAAACGTATGAAAAGCCTCTGCATATGGCTATTCGTAGCTGGGCAGAAGAGGATCGGCCGAGGGAGAAGCTTTTGGCTCAAGGACGGCGTGCATTGACAGATGCGGAGCTGATCGCTATTTTGATTGGCAGTGGTTCAAGAAATGAATCGGCTGTGGAGCTGAGCAGACGGATCTTGTCTGAAGCTAGTCACGATTTGAATGAGCTCTCGAAATTAACAGTACAAGATCTATGCAAATTTAAAGGGATTGGTGAGGCGAAAGCGATCGCCATTGTGGCGGCGTTGGAGTTGGGGCGAAGAAGGCAGGATACTCCCGAAATACAGCGTAGACAGATAACAACCAGTCGGGATGTGTTTGATATACTGAAATCTAAATACAATGATCTGGATAATGAAGAGTTCTGGATTCTGTTATTAAATCAGGCAAATAGGGTTCAACGGGTACATTTGATTAGTAAAGGAGGTCGAGCCGGCACCGTAGTAGATGCTAAACTTGTGTTTGAGGCGGCGTTGCAGTATAGAGCAGCGTCTATCATTTTAAGCCATAATCATCCTTCAGGTAATTTGAGGCCGAGCGATCAGGACCGGAGGCTGACGAAGAAGATCGTTGAAGGTGGACGTTTGCTGGATATTAGGGTGTTAGATCATGTGATATTTGCTAATCATTCTTATTATAGTTTTTCTGACGAAGGGGAGCTCTAAATTCTGCAAACTTAGCATGAATTTATATCTTTGCACATCATATCATATTTATAGCACATACTCGAATGAGAATTTCATATAATTGGCTCAAAGACTTTTTAAAGATAGATCAATCACCTGAAGAGCTTTCAGAAATATTGACAAATATTGGTTTGGAAGTGGAGAGTCTGGAAAAAAACCAAAGCATACCGGGCGGTCTTGAAGGCTTGGTCGTTGCTGAGGTCTTGACTTGTGAACCACACCCGAATGCCGATAAATTAAAGGTTACGACTGTCAATAACGGTCAGGAAGTGCTGAATGTCGTATGTGGTGCTCCAAATGTAGCGAAAGGGCAGAAGATTATATTAGCGGGCGTGGGTACGACGATTTACCCGACTGAAGGTGATCCTTTTAAAATTAAAAAAGCCAAGATCAGAGGGGAAGCATCGGAAGGTATGATCTGTGCAGAAGATGAAATTGGCTTAGGAGGCTCTCATGCCGGAATTATGGTTCTTCCGGAGGATGCGGTTGTGGGTACAGCGGCAAAGGATTATTTTAATTTGCAGGACGATTATGTTTTTGAGATCGGACTGACACCAAATCGTGCAGACGCAGCTTCCCACATAGGTGTGGCTCGGGATATTGTTGCTTATTTACGCAGTGAGCTTAGGTGGCCGGAAGTAGCTGAACTTGATGGCGGAGAGCCCGAGATAAAGGTTAGTGTAGAAAACAAGGATGCTTGCCCACGTTATACGTCGACGACGATTGAAGGGGTTACAGTCGGTGAATCTCCACAGTGGTTGAAGGATCGACTTCTGAGTATCGGTGTGCGTTCTATCAATAGCATTGTTGATATCACTAATTATGTGCTTCATGAAATAGGACAGCCGCTGCATGCCTTTGACGGGGATAAGGTATTGGGTAAGCATATTATCGTAAAGACGCTGCCTCAAGGTGCTGAATTTGTAACCTTGGATGAGGTGAAGCGGAAGCTTACCGACAAGGATTTGATGATTTGCGATGAAGAAAAGCCGCTCTGTATTGCCGGTGTGTTCGGAGGCTTGTCCTCTGGAGTGACGGCTGAAACAAAGACGGTGTTTCTGGAAAGTGCTTACTTTAATCCAGTATCGGTCAGAAAAACGGCTAAACATCATGGTTTAAAGACCGACGCGTCGTTCCGTTTTGAACGAGGAACAGATCCGGATATAACGGGTTTTGCTTTGAAAAGAGCGGTTAAGTTGATCTTGGAAATAGCAGGAGGAAAGGTTGTAGGAGGGATGTCTGATATTTATCCAAACCCGATTGAGCCATATAAAATCTCGATCAGCTATGATCGCGTTCGTAATCTGATTGGTAAGGAGATCCCCAACGAAGAGATTAAAACAATTATCGAATCATTGGATATTAAAGTGATTTCAAATACCGAAGAGGGTTTGGATCTGCAAGTTCCGCCGTATCGGGTTGATGTGACCAGAGAGGTAGATATTATTGAAGAGGTTCTTCGGATATACGGTTATAATAATATTGAGATAAAAAAGCAGATTAAAGCTTCACTGAATACATCGCCGAAACCGGATAAGGATGCGGTGCAAGATCAGATATCCGACTTGCTGATCGGAAATGGCTTTCACGAGATATTGAATAACTCACTTGCAAAGGCTGCATATGCGGTTGATACCGACCGAGCTGTTAAGATTTTGAATTCATTGAGCAGTGATTTGGATACCATGCGGCAAAGCTTGCTGTATTCCGGTTTAGAGGTTGTAGCTCACAATCAGAAAAGAAAATATCCTAACCTGCGACTGTTTGAGTTTGGTAACGTCTATTTTAAAGCGGAAACGGGTTATGATGAACATAAGCGTTTAAGTTTACTTATGACTGGCGGCTTGTCAAGCGAGCAATGGAATCATGATTCCAACAAGGTTTCATTCTTTGATATCAAAGGGGTGGTAGATGGTCTGCTCTCGCGATTGAAATTAGAGAATCTACCATTACAAGATTCGACGACTGCTGGGTTAGCTTATGGTTTGACATACCATCGCGGCCCAAATGAGTTTGTTACTTTTGGCGCAGTAGACAAGAAGGCGCTGAAGTTGACTGATGTGCAAGGAGACGTGTTTTACGCGGAATTTCATTGGGATTCAATAATAAAGGCTATTCGTAAAAATAAAATTGTTTACAAGGAGGTATCGAAGTACCCTTCGGTACGCAGAGATTTAGCCATTCTGGTTGACGAAACGGTTAGTTTCGCATCACTAAAGACCCTCGCTGAAAAAACGGAGCGTAAGCTATTGAAGAATGTAAATGTTTTCGATGTGTACAAAGGAGATAAACTTCCAGAGGGGAAAAAATCGTATGCGATGAGTTTTGTGTTCCAAGATGAGGAAAAAACCTTAACTGATAAACATATTGATTCCATCATTCAGAAATTTATACTTAACTTTGAGAAAGAACTGAAAGCTGAAATACGAAAATAATTAACGACGATATGCCAACTGTTTCTGCGCAACTAGACCGTATTGTTAATCGATCTGCTAAAATGATCGACCTGTGTGTTACATTACAGGAGGAGAATGATTTATTAAAATTAGAAAATCAGTCTTTGCAAGTGGCGGTGGAAACGAGCTCGGAAAAGATCAAAAGCTTAGAAGAGAAGGTTAAGGCATTGGGAATTGCCCGTACATTGGATGGATTAAACGAGAGTGCGGAATTATTAAATGAAAAAAACCTTGGCATAAAGCAAAAAATTGACGATTTTGTGCGTGAAATTGACAAGTGTATTTTGTTATTAAAATAAACGCGGCAGATTGCCGGCGAACAAGGCTCGAAAATGGGAGAAATTTCCATAAAAATAAATATAGCAGATCGGATATACCCTCTTCGTATCACTACAGAGGAAGAGGAGATTATAAGAAGGGCTGCTAAGCTAATAAATGATCGTATCAAGGAGTTTCAAGAAAACTACGCAGTACGTGATAAACAGGATTTACTTTCGATGTGCGTTTTGCATTACGCAACAGCGACATTGAAAGCGGAAGAGGCCTCAAAGCATGAGGACAAGGATGTTGCAAAGAAAGTTCAACAGCTTGATGAGATTCTGTCCGATTTTTTTAGCGAATAATCGTTCTTTAAAATAGAGCCATAAGAGTTTAGCCGCAGTTAAATGTAGGTTTTACTATTAAAAACTTAACGCTTCAATATTACATGCGTGAAAATGAGGTGTATTCCATTTGACTTGTTCATCTGGAAATGATCAAAACGCAAATCCTGTAAAAGAGAAGTTTTTAATACATGAAACCTTAAATTTGCTGTGGCTTTTTTTTGTTACGACATACTTTAATATATAATCAAATGGAAATAATACTATACATAGTTTTAGGATTAATAATAGGTCTCGTAATAGGCCGATATCTGCTTAGAAAGGTGTTTCGAAAGCAAGAAATATCTGTTCAGAACAAAGCAAAGAAGATTCTAAAAGAAGCAGAACAAGACGCTGAACACTTAAAGAAGAATAGATTACTAGAAGCAAAGGAAAAATACCTTCAATTAAAATCAGAACACGAGAAAGAAGTTAGTCAACGTAATAACACGCTAAACCAGCGGGAAAATAATCTAAGACAAAAAGAACAAAATGCTAACCAGCGTCTTGAAAAAATAAACCGAGAAGGTCAGGAGTTAGAAAATCAGAAAAAGAACCTTGAACGCTTAGTAGAGCTTAATCAAAAGCGCCAAGAAGAAGTTGAAGCGCTAAAGAGTCAGCATATTAAGCAGCTGGAGTCTATTGCTGGACTCTCTGCTGAGGACGCTAGAAACCAACTGGTAAGTAATTTACGCGAAGAAGCGAGAACGAAGGCTCTAAGTGAAATCAAAGATATTGTTGCAGAAGCTAAGTTAACGGCTAGCAAGGAAGCTAAGAAGATTGTTATCCAGACAATTCAAAGGCAGGCGAGCGAAAGTGCAATCGAGAATACAGTCTCTATTTTCCATATAGAAAGCGATGAAATAAAAGGTCGGATTATCGGGCGGGAAGGACGCAATATCCGCGCTCTGGAAGCGGCTACAGGTATCGAAATTATTGTTGATGATACACCTGAAGCGATTATTCTTTCTGGATTTGATCCAGTTCGTCGTGAGATCGCTCGATTGGCTCTGCACAGACTGGTAACTGACGGACGTATTCACCCTGCACGTATTGAAGAGGTTGTTGCGAAGACAAAAAAGCAGATTGAAGAAGAGATTGTGGAAATTGGTGAGCGTACAGTAATTGATTTGGGAATTCACGGTCTACACCCTGAACTGATTCGTATGGTCGGTAGAATGCGTTACCGTTCGTCTTACGGACAAAACCTTTTACAACACTCAAGAGAGGTGGCAAACTTCTGTGCAACTATGGCGGCAGAGTTAGGTCTAAATGTGAAGTTAGCAAAACGCGCTGGATTGTTGCATGATATTGGGAAGGTGCCTGATGATAATCCAGATCTACCTCACGCCTTGTTGGGAATGCAATTAGCTGAAAAATACAAAGAGCATCCGGAAGTTTGTAATGCTATCGGAGCGCACCATGATGAAATAGAAATGACTTCGCTGATTTCTCCTGTGATTCAAGCATGTGACTCAATATCAGGTGCACGGCCGGGCGCAAGAAGGGAAGTAGTGGAAAGCTATATTAAGCGACTTAAAGATTTAGAATCATTAGCTCTATCATACCCCGGAGTGGAGAAGACTTTTGCCATCCAGGCGGGTCGTGAATTGAGAGTAGTGGTCGAAAGCGAGAAGATTTCTGATGCGCAATCTGAAATATTAGCTGCCGATATTTCCAATAGAATTCAGACGGAGATGACCTATCCGGGACAGATTAAAGTGACTGTTATCAGAGAGACACGGTCGGTTTCATTTGCAAAATAGAATGAATAGTAAGAAAAAGCAAAAAGATGAGACGGCTGATAAACTAGAGAGGCTGTTCGCCGAATACGAGCATAGTCATCGGAACTCTACGAATGTGTTGATCCATTGGATCTGCGTGCCTCTGATTGTTTTTAGTATTCTCGGTCTGGTATGGATGATTCCCTTTCCGCATATATCATGGCTGGGTTCGATGAATGGGTTTGTGAACTGGGCTTCATTTTTAATTGCTTTTGTAATCTATTACTATTTGAAACTGTCACCTACACTGTCTTACGGGATGCTGTTTGTGATTGGTTTTTACAGTTATTTTATTGTTCAGTTAGAATACTGGGAGGCAGCTGGTGGTTGGCCAGTATGGGCAGTCTGTGCGTTGATATTTGTACTTTCATGGATCGGACAATTTGTTGGGCACAAAATTGAAGGTAGGAAGCCTTCGTTTTTGATAGATTTGAAGTTTCTTCTCATTGGACCCATATGGTTGCTTTCTAAACTTTATCGGAAATTGAAGATACCATATTAGATATTTCTTATTGATATAGATAGGGAAGATGAATGTTTTATATGCTATTCAAGGTACTGGAAACGGCCATCTGTGTCGAGCCATGGATATGGTTCCTTGCTTACGTAAACATGCAAATGTCGACATACTAGTCAGCGGAACCCAAGCTGATATTAATCTTCCTTTTGACGTAAAATACCGCCTCAATGGATTAAGCTTTATTTTTGGTAAGCATGGCGGTGTTGATCTATGGAAAACCTTTATCCATTCCAAGTTTCGTTTGTTTATTAAAGAAGTTAATGCATGTCCGGTACAAGATTATGACCTGGTAATTAACGACTTTGAACCTGTGAGTTCTTGGGCTTGTAACTTGAAGGAAAAATTCTGTATCGGATTGAGCCATCAGGCGGCGGCTGTCCATCATTCAGCTCCGAAAACCGAGGAGGTGGATCGCTTAGGGAAATTTATTTTGAAGCACTATGCGCCGCATGACGAAGCGTATGGGTTTCATTTTAAGCCTTATGCAGATAATATCTTCACACCCATCATACGACAGCAGGTGCGAGAGCAGGAGCGGTCTAATAATGGCCATTACACGGTTTATCTACCCTCTTATGACGACGAGGCGTTACTCGGATACCTATCTAGGTTCCCAGATGTTGAATGGGAAGTTTTCTCGAAACATAATAAGCGGAAGTTCAGAGAAAAGAATATTTTCTTTCAACCGATAGACAATACGCTGTTTATTGAGAGTATGGCTAAGTCTGAAGGGGTATTGTGTGGTGCTGGTTTCGAAACGCCTGCAGAAGCCTTGTTCTTAAAGAAGAAGCTGCTGGTAATTCCCATGAAGAATCAATATGAACAACATCTGAATGCTGCTGCCTTACGAGATATTGGTGTCCCCGTGATCCGAAATACGAAACCAGAGAATGATGTATACATCCGAGATTGGCTGCAAAGTGATAAAATAGTTAATGTGAATTATGATGATGAGGCGGATACGATTGTGCAATCTATTCTGGAGCGACATGCAAATAATATTTATTCATAAGAACCTAAGTGAAATGGCGTAATACTTGCTGCCAGCTTTGTGTATAGGAGGAAATTCAACGTTAACAAAGAAATTATGAATAAGTTAAGGATAGCCCCGCTCGGATTGATCATGCTGCTCTTCGCTTGTCAGTCTAATCAGCAAGACACCAAAGAACAAGACAATCTGAATGCAGATACTGCGAATATGGATACTGTATTTCATGGAATAGACGGGGAGGTTAACAACGGGGTCATTGTTCGTGAATGCTATTTGGAGGTGGATGGCAGAGATTCACTGAAATTGAATATTGAGATAGATGAGCAGCTGTCGGTTACCGGGAAACTGGATTTCGCAAATTATCAGATGGATAGTAGTAGCGGCGAGGTAAGTGGAAAGATCATAGGCGATACATTAGTCCTTGTTCATGAGTACCAAGCCGAGGGTACCCTGAACAAAGTAGAAAGGGTCTTTTTAAAGCAAAACGACCAATATTTTCTGGGCAAAGGGGAGACAGAAGAGGTGGACGGTGTATATGTCTACCCAGACCGAAGTGAGATTAGTTTTGAAAACACCCGTGTTTTAGACCGAATAGAATGTAACATTCTGGACTAATGACTACTTTTGGGGAAATGATAAGAATATTATTTTCGAGAAGTATTGTACGATTTCTTTTAGTCATTGCTTTATTTGTCTTTGTTCCGCCGGCGTTTGCCCAGGAGCAACACTCGATCAGCGGAACGATTCGTGATGCTGAAACAGGCGAAACTCTTATTGGTGCATCGGTGCGAGCTGGTGAAAGTGCAACGGTTGCAAATGGTTACGGTTTTTTTTCCTTAACGTTAGATCCGGGCGAATATGATCTGGTAATAAGCTTTATCGGCTATGAGTCGAAAACGGAAGAGATTGTTCTTACAGAAGATACGACCTTTTCTATTTCGTTGAAGTCTGCGACGACGCTCGATGCGGTTGAGATCAATGCGAATTCAATATCAAAAAATATTAACTCGCCCATCATGGGTGCTAATAACTTCCAGGTTCAGGATATCCTGAAAGTACCGGTGCTCTTTGGAGAAAAGGACATTCTAAAAACAGTCCAACTTTTACCAGGAGTGATATCCGGTGGTGAGGGAAATAGTGGCTTTTTTGTTCGAGGAGGGGCGGTCGACCAAAATTTGATTATCCTTGATGAGGCTACCGTTTATAATGCTTCACATCTTTTTGGTTTCTTTTCCACCTTTAATTCAGACGTGATTAAAGAGGTGACATTGTACAAAGGAGGGATGCCTGCTCAATATGGCGGTCGACTGGCTTCTGTTCTAGACATACATATGTTGGACGGGAATAAGAAGAAGTTTAGCGCTAAGGGTGGACTAGGGCTCATTGCCTCGCGCTTAGCTGTGGAAGGACCTTTGAAAAAAGACAAAGGTTCTTTTATCATCAGCGGTCGCCGAACCTATGCAGATCTGTTCTTGAAACTTTCACCGGATTCTACGGTCAATAATAGCAAGCTTTATTTTTATGATTTGAACTTAAAACTGAATTACCAATTCAATGAGAGAAATACCCTTTACCTGTCGGGTTACTTCGGTAAAGATGTTTTGGGCTATGCCGATATGTTTGGTTTTGATTGGGGAAATGCTACGACTACCCTGCGTTGGAATCACGTCTTTAATAACCGCTTGTTTTCGAATACGTCACTAATCTACGGTCGATTTAATTACAATGTAGATGTATTTGACGAGGACGCGAATTTTAACATCGCATCGCTGGTTGATAATTTTAATTTAAAACAAGACTTCCAATATTATGCGCGGGATAATCATTCATTATTCTTCGGGTTTAATGTCCTGAATCAGAAGGTGAGTCCGGCCGACTTTATTTCGAGAGATACAACTACCTTGGCTTCCATTGGGTCGGAGCCGCGAAGAGGGTTGGAGTTGGATGCTTATATTTCTCACGATTGGAAGGTGTCTGAACGCTTGAGCGCGATTTATGGGTTGCGGCTTTCAAGTTTTATGGCGCTGGGACCTGGAACGTTTCATCGCTATGATGCAGACGGTGATATCATTGATACGGAGTATCATGATGATGCTTCTGTAGTTAGGCAATATCTAGCTTTAGAGCCGCGAATCTCGGTTAATTTTAAATTGAACGACCAATCGAGTTTAAAGGCTTCGTACAATAGAAACAGCCAGAACTTGCACTTATTGAGCAACTCGACAGCTTCATTGCCTACGGATGTTTGGGTGATGACTAGTCAGAACATTAAACCGCAGTTAGCTGGTCAGGGCGCTGTTGGCTATTTCAGGAATTTCAGTGATAATCAATATGAATTCTCTGCGGAAGTTTATTATAAGGAGGTGTCTAACCAGATAGATTTTAAAACTAATGCAGATATTCAAGCGAATCCGAATGTTGAAGCAGATTTGCTATACGGTGATGGCAGGGCTTATGGTTTAGAATTATATCTGCGGAAACATACGGGTCGGTTGAACGGCTGGCTCAGCTATACGTTGTCGAAAAGCGAACGGAGCTTTGATGATATTGACAATGGGGCATGGTTTAATGCGCGGCAAGACCGTACCCACGATCTGTCTGTGGTAGGAATGTATGAGCTCAACGACCGTTGGAGTATATCAAGTACGTTTGTTTATAGCACGGGCAATGCCATTACGTTCCCGAGCGGCAAATATATTGCGGATGGGAGACCTGTATGGTATTATACTGAGCGGAACGGTTATAGAATGCCGGACTACCATCGCCTAGATATTGGTTTTACCTACGAACCGAAGTCGGACGGTAAATTGAAATCTACTTGGGATTTCGGGCTGTATAATGTGTATAGTAGGAAGAACGCCTATATAATCGATTTTAGAGAAAATGAAGCGAATGAAACCGAAGCTTATAAGATTGCACTTTTCGGTATGATACCTTCAGTTACATGGAATTTTAAATTTTAGAATATGAAGAAGCTGCTCGGTCTGATCGTCATTTCGTGTTTGTTTTTTTCTTCCTGTGAAGAGGTGATCGACTTACAACTACGAGATTCAGAGCCGGTTCTCATGATTGAGGGAACGGTAAGTAATCTGAGAGAATGGCAGGAGGTCAAGCTATCACAGACGGTTTCTTTTGATTCTGAGCTACGGAAAATGCCGGTTGGTGGCGCTCAGGTTTTTCTTCGGGAGAGTGACGAAGCGTGGAAACAGCTTCGGGAAATAGAAGAAGGTCGATACATTGTTAATAACTTTAAGGGTCGTCCGGGTACTACGTATTCTCTGCGGGTGGAGTATGATGAGGAAACCTATGAGTCGACCTCAAAAATGCCTGAGGTGATTCGGGTAGATTCAACGGGTGTTAGCGTTGTTTCTTTTGATGAAGTTCGACGAACTCCTCTAGTGCTGTTTCAAGATCCTCCAGCGGAAACTAATTATTACTATTTTCAGCTGGAAATTAATGATCAAGTAGTGCCGTCGTTGTTTTTATACAATGACAAGTTTAACAATGGAAAATACGTGACCATCAATTTAGATGACTTCGAATTGAACTTGAATCCGCTAGACAGTGTTGTTATCGAACTCAGAAATATCAATGAAGGGAGCTACAATTTCTGGAAGGGGGTTCAGTCTCAGACCGGAGCATCGGCTTCTCCTGGCAACCCACCATCTAATATAAGCAATGGTGCATTGGGGTACTTTTCCACCTATGCTGCAAACAGCGTCTATTTTATAATGGAATAATTAGAGTGTTTTAAAGGTATAACCTTGCTCTAGCCAATGTTCGATAGCCCGAGGGAGTGCATATAAAACACGCTCGCGAGCTTTGATATTATCATGGAAAACGATAATGGAGCCATTTTCGGTATGATTCAATACATTCTTCAGGCATTGATCGGGACTTATACCGGGATCGAAATCGCCACTCATAACATCCCACATGACAATTTTGTACTGTTTTTCTAGTTCCCGATATTGTTTTTTTGTCCCGCGACCATAGGGCGGACGAAAAAGATCGGTTTGTGTAAGTTGATTACAAGCTTCGACATTTTTCAGATATTCACCGAATGGTGTTTTCCACCCTTTGAGATGATTATAGGTGTGGTTGCCTACACGATGTCCCTCATCTAAAATCCGCTGAAAAATATCGGGATGCTTTCTTATATTATCTCCGACACAAAAAAAAGTAGCTCGGACGTCATATCCTTTTAAAATATTTAGGATCTCTGGTGTAACATCTGGTATGGGCCCATCGTCAAACGTTAAAAATAAATGTGGAACATCCCTGCGATGATGCCAAAGAAGTCGAGGATACAACCAATGAAGCCAAAAAGGTGATTTTATAGGATACCACATGTTTGTTAGCAAATATAAGAATAGGAATGGAAGAGTTTAGTTTTGAATCAGATAAATATATCACATGAAGAGTAGTCGTTATTATATAAAATATATCTCCTCATTTGCTTTTCTATTTTTAGGGTTTTTATCAATTCATGCAAATGCACAGCAAGTTATAACGTTGAGAGAGGCTATTGATCTAGCCCAAAAAAATAATTTGCAAGTGAAACAGGCCTTGTTCCAAGCTGCTTTGACCGAACAGGATGTGAAGCAAGCTAAGATGAATTTTTATCCGAGGGTGAATGCGGGTGTTGATGGAAACTTACGCTGGGGAAAGAGTTTTGACCAATTAACCGGGGGCTTAACAGAGTCGATCACCTCTCTTAATGGAAGCGTCAATGCATCCGTTCCTATTTTTCAGGGATTTCAGCGTGTCAACCAAGTAGCGGCTAACAAGTATCTGTTATTGGCCGATCAGAGCAATAAGGAGCGGATTCAAAGCGACTTGGTATTGGCAGTGGTAACAACCTATCTGGAAGCTTTAACCAATCAGGATTTATTGACCGCCGGGAAGCAACAATTAGCACTCTCACAGGCACAACTTGAGGTTGAAGAAATCAACTTTGAGGTCGGAAACAAGACCTTGGCCGATTTGTCACAAGCTAAAAGTCAGGTTGCTACGGATGAATTGAATGTTACCTCAGCTCAAAATGCGTATGAGATTTCCATTCTTGACCTAAAACAGCTGATGGAACTGGACCCTACAACCGAGATTACTTTAGAACAACCTCCTTTACCAGAATTTGAAAACGTAACGACCGCATACTCTCCAGAAGAGGTTTACGCAGAGGCGAAGTCGATTTACCCTGAAATTAAGCAGGCGACTTACAATACCTTGGCGGCTGAAAAGAATATCGATATTGTAAAAGGCGGATATTACCCAACGTTGAGCTTAAGTGGAGGCTTAGGAAGTGGTTATTCTTCGGCCGATAGGGATTTTACGACTGGCGAAGAGAAGCCTTTCCACCAACAGGTGGATGATAACTTCAGTACGTTTGTTGGCCTGTCACTTTCGATTCCAATCTTCAATAATTTTCAAACACGCATCGCGGTGAAGAAAGCTAAAATTTCTTATGAAAATGCCTTGCTAGGCGAGCAGCAGGCAGCGAATAACTTAAGTAAGATTATTCATCAGGCGGTTGTAGATCTGCGTGCTGCGGAGAAAAGCTATCATTCTAATGAGCAAGCTTTTGAGGCATCGGCGCAAGCTTTTGAGGTGATAAAGCAACGTTATGATGTCGGCCTCGCCAATTCAATTGAATTGAATACATCGCAAACAAACATGAATAAAGCTGAATTCGATTTGATTCAGGCAAAATATAATTTGATATTTAGAAGTAAGGTGATCGATTTCTATCTTGGTAAACCGATCACATTCAACTAAAACCTATACTAGATAATACTATGGCAACGAAGAAGAAGAGTAAACTCAAATATGTAATCATTGGCTTGGTCGTGTTACTTGTTTTTGTGATCCTTGCCAATAAAATGGGCTGGATTGGACAGGGCGATGTTACAAAGGTGGCTACGGAGAAAGTAGAAAAAAGGACAGTCAATGAGACCGTTTCCGCCAGTGGAAAAATTCAACCCGAAACGGAGGTGAAATTAAGTTCGGAAGTTTCAGGAGAGATTGTGGAGCTCAATGTCAACGAGGGCGATGTTGTTAAACAAGGGGATGTTCTCTGCCGGGTTAAGCCGGATATCTTACAGTCTGGTTATGATCGTGCCGTAGCTTCTCTAAATGCGCAGAAAGCAGCATTGGCCGCCGCGCAGGAGCAACTGAAGCAAACAGAAGCTTCCTTTGAGAATATCGAGTCAAATTTTAAACGAAACGAAGAGCTTTTTAATAAGAAAGTGATCTCAATCGCGGAATTCGAAACTGCTCGTTCTGAATATTTGGGTGCCAAAGCTAACCTTGAAGCTCAACGGCAGAATGTTGTAGGTACGCGTTATGGTATTGATCAATCTCAGGCAATGGTCAAGGAAGCGGCTGATAATTTGGCGCGGACAACAATCTACGCGCCTGTGGATGGTGTTGTTTCTCTATTGAGTATCGAGTTAGGGGAGCGTGTGGTGGGTACTGCACAGATGGCCGGTACAGAGATTATGCGAATTGCAAACATGGTGTCAATGGAGGTGAATGTTGATGTGAACGAGAATGATATTAATAGAGTTGCTGTAAATAATGAAGCTACGATTGAGGTAGATGCATTTAGAGATAGGAAGTTTAAAGGAATCGTAACAGAGATTGCCAGCTCAGCGAATGATTTGGCGACGGCGACGACTGAACAGGTAACCAATTTCAGTGTAAAAGTGCGAATATTGAGAGATTCTTATGAAGACTTGGGTACAGACGGAAACCTATTGACCTCACCGTTCAAGCCGGGATTGTCAGCTACTGTAGATATTCATACACAAAAAGACAATGGTCTAACGGTTCCAATTCAGGCGGTAACAACGCGAGAGCGTGAAGCTGGTAGTAAACAAGCTAAAGATCAAGCTGATACAACGTCGACGGAAACGGAATCGCGAACTGACAGTGCCAGTACTACAGCAGCGGCGGGTGATATTCAAGAAGTGGTGTTCGTCTACCGCGATGGAAAAGTTCATCAGGTTGAGGTGACAACAGGCATTCAAGATGATAAATACATTCGTGTGTTGACTGGTTTAACAGAGAATGACGAGGTTGTTGTGAGTCCGTTTACTGCGATTTCAAAAACCTTAAAGGACGGACAAAGCGTTGAGAAAGTGAAGCAGGAAGAGCTTTTCTAAGCTATTTTTTCTGTAATTTAAAGTGCTTTCTGTATCTTTGTTCTATCTATGCAAGAACAAGAACCAATACATGTAGGGTCTCGGAAAGAAGTAATGGCCTATCTTGAGCCATTTATGCTTAATGAGATGAGCGAGTATCTGAAGCCTGTGGAACAGATGTGGCAACCAGCCGATTTTCTACCAGATGCATCAAGAGATACGTTCTTTGAAGAGGTTAAAGATCTTCAAGAATCTGCAAAGGAGCTTTCCTATGATACGGTAGCGGTCTTGATTGGCGACACAATCACAGAAGAGGCTCTTCCCACATACGAGTCTTGGTTAACTATGGTTGAAGATGTCTCGAAGAACGGACAGGGTGGTTGGATGAAATGGGTAAGAGCCTGGACCGCAGAAGAAAATCGTCACGGAGATTTGTTAAATAAATATCTATATCTTTCTGGGCGGGTGGATATGCGACAAATGGAAATGTCTACACAGTACCTGATTCAAGACGGCTTTGAGATTGGTACGGGTCATGATCCCTATCGTAATTTTATCTATACCTCTTTCCAAGAATTAGCTACCAATGTTTCTCACAGACGAGTAGCTGGCTTAGCTAAGCAATCGGGCGACAAGCTGCTCGCTAAAATGTGTGGAGTTATTGCAGCCGATGAAGCAAGGCATGCGAAAGCTTACATGTCTTTTATCAAGAAAGCCTCGGAGGTAGACCCCAATGAAGTACTTGTTGCATTTGCTGATATGATGAGGCATAAGATTGTGATGCCTGCACATTTTTTAAGAGAAATGGGTA
The DNA here is from genome assembly GCF_042159835.1 of Albibacterium profundi. NCBI lineage: Bacteria > Pseudomonadati > Bacteroidota > Sphingobacteriia > Sphingobacteriales > Sphingobacteriaceae > Albibacterium > Albibacterium profundi. Next base: position 2,023,587 of record NZ_JBBVGT010000002.1, read on the forward strand.
TGAATATCGGCCAAACATTCGGACACTTCACAGATGCTGCTCAGCGTTTAGGTGTTTATACTTCGGTCGATTATGTTGATATCATGAAAACACTGATTACCGAATGGAATGTTGAATCGATGCGAAATCTAAATGAGGCGGGAGAAAAGGCTCGAGATTATGTTGTAAATCTTCCTGATCGTTTATTGCGCGTCGCTGAACGAGTTCGTATTCCCAATATTGAATATAAATTTAAATGGATTCATGCCTAGGTCAACAAGCTAGCTTCCTTATTCGTTTTTTATTCTTATCGTTAGATCCTTCTAGATAGCTTATTAGCGGGATAAAGTTTCTTTGTCCTATTGAACCGAAGTGCTTGTTTTTATAAAAAATACCAAGGCTTTAGATATTGCTATAAAAAGTTATATTTGTGTCTATTTATATGCAGTCTAAATAAAAACTACATATAAATATGAGACTTTATCAATAGCTAACAGCTGAATATGAAAAAATAGACTGTAAAACGGAATACTGATCAATGAGGCAAGATACAGATATATTTGAAGGACAAACACAAGAATCTAGATCAACCACCCTAAATCAGAAAGAGAGCGGTTCTCATCTTACATTCAAAGGAGTTCATATTTGGTATACCAGTCAGCCGGGGGATGCTGAAAATTGGCTTAGGGCGGAGCAAACAACGCCGATTCTTCAAATGTTTTTCTGTATGCGTGGAGCTCTTCGGCAAAATCATAAAAAAGCTAGCTCCTTTCATGCACACCATGAGTCGAATTGTCTCTTTTTTATTCCAGCTAACTGTTCAAATTTAATTTCCGAAAAAATTGATAATGAATGTGAAGTCATGGTGATCCATGTTGATGCTCCATTATTTCTTGATTTGTTGCCGAAAGAGAATACGGTTTTGAATAGCTTGAGGGTGAAAATAGACACACAAGAGACGATAATGCTGACGTCTGGTTACAATACCCTGACCATCGGGATGAAGGAGATTATCCATCAGATTTTGTTTTGTCTTCGCAAAGATGATTGTCGATGTTTATTTTTTCATGCTAAGGTCCTGGAATTGCTCAGCTTACAGTTAGAACAGTGTGAGAATTTGGGACGTGAAGGCAGCGCTGATCACGCATTAAAAAATGACGAGTTAAAACGCGTGTATCAAGTAAAGGAGATTTTAGAGCGGAACCCACACAAAAAATTTAGTCTATTGGGTCTGGCTCATACGGTAGGAACCAATGATGCGACATTAAAGAGGCATTTTAAAATTGTATTCGGAATGACTGTCTTTGGGTATTTGAATGCATACCGGATGGAGCAGGCAAAGAAAATATTGATGCAGGGCGATCAAAAAATAAGCGCCATCGCTCAGCAATTTGGATATAAGTATTCTACCCATTTTAGCGCTGCGTTTAAAAAGTATTTCGGCTATCCCCCCACCAAAGTGAAGTGATAGTTAATTTTCCTTTCCTCGTTTTTCCGGACTCTGATTTCCGCGATTGACATTCGATTGCTTATTGTCTGTTTGATTTGCTCCCTGACCGCCACTGTTAGGTATCCCCTGATTCTTCTTTAGTGTTTTCAGGTCGGTGTGCTCACGGTCGGCTATTGAATCAGGTCCTTGTCTTTTCTCTCTTTTTGCCGGATCTGGCGTGTTTTTTTCTTTATTTTCCATTTTCGTTTTCTTAGTAGTTTTTATTCACCCTTATAGAAAAGAACGTCAACCACCTGATTTTGTTTAAATATACATAACTTTGCGACATGAGTACATTGTTAGATTCAGGTCAAAAACCCTATAATTTCTATGGAGCCTATCTCCGGGATAAATATGAGGGGAAACGTGTTTTTAAGATCATAGTAGATGGACATTTTACCTGTCCGAATCGCGATGGGAGTAAGGGTTATGGCGGCTGTACCTATTGTAATGTTGACTCATTTACACCAGATTCAGCACGTAAACTTCCAAGTATTCGCGAGCAAGTCGAGGAGGGTATTGAACGTGCTGTAAAGGGATACCGGGCTGAAAAATTTATTATTTATTTTCAACCAAACACGAACACGTATGCGCCAGCGCATTATTTAAAATCCTTGTATGATGAGGCGCTGAGTATAGCTCCAGAGCATGTTGTGGGATTATCAGTAGGGACGCGTCCGGATTGTATTGATTTTGAAAAGATTGCCTTATTGGAAAGTTATACGGATCGCTACGATGTAGATTTGGAAATGGGAATGGAGTCGATCTATAATGATACGCTTAATCGAATCAATCGGGGATGCTCACACGAGGAGTTGGAGTCTGCATTGAATTTGGTTCAGAATAGTAAATTGGATATTTGTGTACATACTATTTTTGGTTTCCCTTGGGAAAGTAAGGAGATGATGCTTCGGTATGCGGATGAGATTAATCGGTTTCCCCAAATTAAGTTTGTGAAGCTGCATCATCTTCACATCGTAGAGGGTTCTATTATGGGTGTCCACTATAAAAGAGAGCCCTTTAAGGTGTTCAGTCTGGAGGAGTATACCGACTTCCTGTGTGATTTTATTCCACTTTTGCGACCAGACATCGTTATTCAACGTTTATTCGGTTTGGCAGATCAAGAATTATTAATAGCGCCAAACTGGGGTAAGGGTAAGTCGGCTATACAGACTTATATTGATAAAGAACTTGAGCGTCGAGGTGCGATCCAAGGGTCGAAGTATCAGTATATGGCCGTTTGATTAAATTAGATATTCGAATAGGGTTTGATCACGATTGATTTCTTTGAAATCGAAGCGTTTTTCTTTCATCCTGTCGATCAGAGAAGCATAGTCACTTGGTGACCTCAATTCAATACCTACAAGTGCTGGCCCTCTTTCTCGTTCGGTTTTCTTGATAAATTCGAATCGGGTGATGTCATCATGCTCCCCAAGCACCTCGGTCACAAACAAACGCAGGGCACCAGGGCGTTGCGGGAAGTTGACAAGGAAATAGTGTTTTTTCCCTTCATACTGCAGGGAGAGTTCTTTGATTTCTGCCATGCGATCGAAATCGTTATTACCGCCACTTACAATACAAACCACCTTTTTACCTTTGATAGCATCTGCGTATATATCTAAAGAAGCAACGGTAAGCGCACCCGCCGGTTCTGCAACGATTGCTTCATGGTTGTATAGATCCAAAATGGTTGTACAGACCTTACCTTCTGGAACAAGCTCAATTCGCGGAATATACTTTTGGCAATAACCTAGGGTAAGCGCACCGGCTTTCTTGACAGCTGCTCCATCAACAAAGGTATTAATGCGGTCCAAGGTAACTGGCTTCTTCGCTGAGAATGCGGTTTTCATAGATGGTGCACCAAGGGGCTCTACCCCATAGCAAACCGTGTCCGGCTTCGTTTGGTGAAGATAATGACCTACTCCTGAAGCGAGTCCACCACCGCCAATGGGTACGATGACGATGTCTACGTCTGGTAGGTCTTCTAGAATTTCGACGCCTACAGTTCCTTGGCCTTCAATGATGGCCAGGTCATCAAAAGGAGGGACGAAGGTCATCTGATGCTCTTCTGTGTAAATTAAAGCCTCTCTCAGGCAGTCGTCAAATGTGTCTCCAACTAGCACAATTTCAACAAAGTCCCCGCCAAACATACGAGTTTGATCAATTTTCTGATTCGGCGTATGACTCGGCATGAAAATCACACCTTTAATTTTCTGATTATTACAAGAGAAGGCAAAACCCTGAGCATGGTTTCCTGCACTCGCACAAACGACACCCTTCGCACGTTCGTCTTCTGATAAACGAGAAATTTTGTTATATGCGCCTCTTAATTTATACGAGCGGACAACTTGCATATCCTCTCGTTTTAAATAAATAGAAGCCCCATATTTCTTCGATAATCTCGCGTTTTTTTGCAAAGGGGTTCTGTTGATTACAGATTGAATGCGCTTTAAGGCACTCACTGAATCTATTGTGGAGTCTGAAGATCCGCTCATCTAATTTTTTATGCGTTTAATGTTGTTGTGTTCACTAATTGGGTTAAATCATCATCAGTGATGTTCTTTTTCCCATCTGCCAAGTCCAAAAATTTGCCATATACAATATCGAGGTCGCTTTTTTCTAATTGGAAACCGATACGTTCAAGATGGTGTTTCAACGCATGACGACCACTTCGCGCTGTCAAGATAATATCTGCTTCGTCCAATCCTACATCTTCTGGCTTAATAATCTCGTAATTCTCTCGATGCTTTAAGAAACCGTCTTGATGGATCCCAGAACTGTGTGCAAATGCGTTTCTTCCAACAATAGCTTTATTAGGCTGCACTGGCATGTGCATCATGCTGGCTACCTTACGGCTGATTGATGTGAATTGTTTACTGTTGATGTTGGTTTTTAACCCGTCAAATGCGTTATGATGTACTTGCGTAATCATGGCTACTTCTTCAAGTGAGGTATTTCCCGCACGCTCGCCTATACCGTTAATTGTACATTCTACCTGGCGGGCACCCGCGATGACACCAGCAATGGAGTTGGCGGTTGCTAATCCTAAGTCGTTATGACAGTGAACCGAAATAATTGCTTGATCAATGTTTTTAACATTTTCTTTCAAATATTGAATTTTTGCCGCGTATTGGTGAGGTAAGCAATAGCCATTGGTATCCGGAATGTTTACTACCGTTGCACCCGCTGCTATCACAGCCTCAATCATCCTAGCTAAATATTCATCGTCGGCACGACCTGCATCTTCTGCATAAAACTCTACATCTTCTACGAATGTCTTAGCATATTTCACGGCTGCTACCGCACGTTCCAATATCTTATCGCGCGTGCTGTTGAACTTGTACTGAATATGCGTGTCAGAAGAGCCAATACCCGTATGGATCCTTCCGCGTTTTGCATACTGTAGTGATTCAGCCGCCACTTTAATATCATTCTCATTAGCACGGGTCAGCGCACAGATAATTACGTCTTGTAGGTTCTTTGATAGTTCTACAACACTTTGATAGTCGCCAGGACTAGATACCGGGAAGCCTGCTTCAACAATATCGACACCCAGTCGTTGCAGCTCAATCCCGATTTCAACTTTTTCTGGTGTGCTTAATTGACATCCCGGTACTTGTTCACCGTCGCGAAGTGTCGTGTCAAAGATGTAAAGATGATTTGGATCGTGTAACATATTAATTTATTTATGTAAATAACGGATATTATTGGACTATAGGTTTTTGAGCTTCGATGGCTTCAAGCACCTTTGCGCCCATGTCTGCCGTGCCCAAAATGTAATCTTGTGCAGTAGATGTATTTGTGATATCGGTTGTTCGATAACCTGTCTTTAAAGTATCTGCCACAGCGTTCGTTATAACTTTTGCCTCTTCTTTTAAACCGAAACTAATTTCCAACATAAGAGCGGCAGACAGAATAGAAGCGAGTGGATTGGCAATGTTCTTTCCGGCAATGTCATGCGCAGAACCGTGAATTGGTTCAAAAAAACCAGTCCCATCACCTATCGATGCGGAAGCTAACATACCCATTGATCCAGCAATCTGTGAAGCCTCATCAGTAAGAATATCACCAAATAGATTAGCTGTCAGTACCACATCAAATTTCCGGGGATTCTTAACCAATTGCATTGCAGCATTGTCGATAAACATATGTTCTGTTTCAACATCTGGGTAGCGCTTACTCACTTCCTGTACAACATCCCTCCATAGACGAGAGGTCTCCAACACATTCGCTTTGTCTACAGAACATAATCGCTTGCTTCTCATCCGTGCAGCTTCAAATGCCTTTACAGCAATTCTTTCTACTTCATATCGGTGATAGTTCATTAAATCAGACGCGTAACTTCCGTCATCGGCTTTAGTTTTTTCACCAAAATAAACATCGCCAGTTAGTTCTCTGAAGAAAAGGATGTCCGTTCCTTTTAAGATTGCAGGCTTTAAGCTTGATGCTTCTAATAATTCATCGAACAGTAATATCGGACGTATATTTGCATATAAACCCAATTCCTTTCGGATTTTCAATAAACCTTGTTCCGGTCGCACCTTTGCTGATGGGTCATTATCATATTTTGCGTGTCCAATAGCTCCAAAAAGGATAGCATCGCTATTTTTTGCTTTGTTCAGTGTCTCATCGGGGAGCGGGTCACCAGTTGCCTCAATAGCGACGTGACCCATGATTGCTTCATCAAATGAAAATTGATGACTATATAATTCGGCTATTTTCTCAAGTGCAGCTTTTCCCCATTTTGTCACCTCCTGACCAATACCATCTCCGGGAATTACTAGAATATTTTTTTTCATAGACTGTTTTATTACGAAGACCTAAACATATTGGCGCTTAAGCTCGTATTCTTCAATTTTTTCTTTTTTACTTAAAATAAAATCAATATCGTCATACCCATTCAATAAACAGGCCTTTTTGTATGGGTTTATTTCGAATTCAGCGCTTTCTCCGGTACTTATTAAGGTTAATGTTTGCTCCTCGAGATCAACCTTTAAAGGCGTATTAGCGTCTTTATAGATCTCAGTGAATATATTTTGCAGGAACTCTTCTGTTATTTGAATAGGTAGTAAACCATTATTTAGAGCATTTCCCTTAAAAATATCCGCGAAGAAACTGCTGATAATTACATCAAAGCCATAGTCTTCTAAAGCCCAAGCCGCATGCTCACGACTACTTCCACATCCGAAGTTTTTACCGGCGACCAGAATGTTGCCCGAGTATGTATCATCATTCAGCACAAATTCGGCTCTCGGATTATTATCCGAATCATAACGCCAATCGCGGAATAGGTTCTCTCCGAAACCCTCCCGCGTTGTGGCCTTAAGAAAGCGCGCAGGAATAATTTGATCTGTGTCAATATTTTCGGTTGGCAATGGAACTGCCGAACCCTGTATGTTTTTGAATATTTTTGTTGCCATTTCTTATATCATCTCTCTAATATCAGTAACTTTTCCAGTAACGGCAGCAGCGGCGGCCATTAAAGGACTTGCTAAGAAAGTACGTGAATTTGGACCCTGTCTACCCTCAAAATTCCGGTTAGACGTTGAAATACAATATTTTCCTGCTGGAATTTTGTCCTCATTCATACCTAAACAGGCACTGCAACCTGGCTCTCTTAAAGCGAAGCCGGCTTCAATGAAAATCTTATCAAGACCTTCTAGTTTAGCTTGTTGTTCCACTTGTTTAGATCCAGGAACAATCCATGCGGTAACATTATCCGCTTTACGTTTCCCTTTTACAAAATCCGCAACCTGCCTCAAATCCTCAATACGTGAGTTTGTACAACTGCCGATAAATACATAGTCAACATGATGACCCAGCATGCGCTCATTATCATTTAAGCCCATGTATTCTAGCGACTTTAGATATGATTTTTGTTCTTGTTTGTCAAATTCATTTCTGCTAGGAATGTTTTGCGTTATACCAATTCCCATCCCCGGATTAGTTCCATACGTGATCATCGGTTCGATATCCTCTGCTTTGAAAGTCAGAACTTGATCGAACTCTGCATCCTCGTCCGAATAGAGTGTTTTCCAATAAGCAAGTGCTTTGTCCCATTCTTCTCCTGCTGGAGCAAATTTTCTTCCTTTAACGTAATCAAACGTAGTTTGATCCGGTGCGATCAATCCTCCGCGGGCACCCATTTCGATACTCATATTACAAATCGTCATTCGTCCCTCCATGCTCAACGAACGAATCGTATCTCCGGCATACTCAGCGAAGTAGCCAGTTCCTCCAGCCGCTGAAATCTGTGAAATGATATACAAGATGATATCCTTGGCTCCGACACCTTTTTGCAGTTGACCATTTACCTCGATTTTCATTCGCTTTGGTCGCTGCTGCAGAAGACATTGAGTCGCCATAACTTGTTCAACCTGCGACGTGCCAATTCCGAATGCGATAGCACCAAATGCACCATGCGTTGAAGTATGACTATCTCCGCAGACGTAAGTTCCACCGGGACGGGTTATTCCTAGTTCAGGACCTATTACGTGGACAATTCCTTGGTAGGGGTGCCCTAAACCATATAATTCGATCCCGAATTCATCACAATTTTTTGTCAACATATCTACCTGTACGCGAGAAAGTTCTTCTTTGATGGGTAGATGCTGGTTTATAGTTGGGACATTATGATCGGCCGTGGCTACCGTTTGCTGTGGCCTAAAAACAGGGATACCTCGGTCACGCAGGCCATTAAAGGCTTGTGGACTGGTTACCTCATGAATAAAGTGAGTATCGATGTATAAAACATCTGGAAAACCTTCCTTGCTACTCACCACATGGTTATCCCAAATTTTATCAAACAATGTTTTCCCCATAGTATATTTCTTGTATTTGTTTTAAAATAGTTTATCCACTTAGCTTGATTGTCATTTCATGCGACGGATCAAACTAAGTGGAAGAGTGAAGGCCGGACGATAATAATCGCCGGTTACCTCGTGTATGTTATATTTCTTCTGCCTGATTTTCCGGACGAAGGCTGCGTACAGCCTTGCCAGCTTGCCACATTTCGCTATCTTGTAATTCTTTTAGTTCAGCATCAAGTTTAACGCGATAGTCAGATTTACTGTTGCTGTCGATCGAGCGTTGAGATTCTTTTCCAGTCGAAACACTGTCATAAAGTTCGTTAAATACAGGAAGCGTGGCGTCACGGAACTTTTTCCACCAATCCAGTGCACCGCGCTGTGCTGTTGTAGAGCAGTTTGCATACATCCAGTCCATGCCGTTTTCAGCTACTAAAGGCATCAACGATTGAGTGAGTTCTTCAACCGTTTCATTGAACGCTTCAGAAGGAGAGTGTCCATTATTGCGCAGAACTTCATACTGTGCCGCAAATATTCCCTGGATAGCACCCATTAATGTTCCACGCTCACCTGTTAAGTCAGAAAAAACTTCTTTACGGAAGTCGGTTTCAAATAAATAACCAGAACCTACACCAATACCTAATGCAATGGCACGATCCCTTGCTTTTCCTGTCGCATCCTGATGGATGGCGAAAGATGAATTTAATCCTTTTCCTTCTAAAAATAGACGACGTAGAGATGTGCCAGAACCTTTTGGAGCTACCAAAATAACATCTACATCTTCCGGTGCAACGATACCGGTTTGGTCTTTATAGGTAATCCCGAAACCGTGTGAAAAATAAAGTGCTTTCCCCGCGGTTAGGTGTTTCTTTATCGTTGGCCAAAGTGTAATTTGTCCTGCGTCAGATAGAAGATATTGAATGATCGTGCCTTTCTCGGCAGCTTCTTCAATTTCGAAGAGCGTTTCTCCCGGAACCCAACCGTCAGCTACTGCTTTGTCCCATGTTTTTGAGTCCTTACGCTGACCGATAATCACATTGATGCCGTTATCCTTTAGGTTGAGCGCTTGACCAGGCCCTTGAACTCCGTATCCGATAACTGCAATCGTTTCGTCTTTCAGTGTTTCTTGGGCTTTGCTCAAAGGAAACTCTTCCCGGGTTACTACTTCTTCTATCGTTCCACCAAAATTAATTTTTGCCATTTTTTTTGTTGTTTTTATGTTCGTATAAAATTAAATATAATAAAATTTAATATAGAATTACATTGTGAATATTTTGTCCTGTTTGTCTAGAAATTCATTCTCTACAACCTCTTGAGTAGGTTCTTCACTTTCAAACTCAGTCAGTTTTTTATGAAAGCCTTCGCTATTTTTGATGATCGCAATTCGACCACTGCGCACGAATTCAATCAAGCCGAAATTTCCAAGTGCTTCAGTGAGTTTATCAATGTCTTCACTATGCCCAGAAGTTTCGAAGACCGTGTAATCATTGCGGATAACTACCGCCCGCGCCCCGTATATCCTGGCAAGGCGTTCCACATCGGCTTCTTCAGTAACTTTCGCGGTTGCTACCTTAAAGAGCGCTTGTTCCTGCCAGATAATCTCGCTATTGGTGTTGAAGTATGCCTTTAGAATATCGATTTGTTTTTCTAGCTGTCTGCAGACTTTCCTTACCACTTCTTCACTTTCGTTGATTAAGATGGTGAAGCGGAAGATTCCACTGACTTCGGAAGGTGATCCGCTAATGCTTTCTATGTTTATCTTTTTCCGAGAGAATAAGATAACGATTCTACCAATAATACCGACCTTATTTTCGGTATAGATGGTTAATGTATATTCTTGCTTTGTCATCTCCTTAGGTTTTACTTTAATCTTATTTCAGCTACACTGCTTCCTTGTGCTACCATTGGGAAAACATTGTTTTCTTTCCCTACCATTACTTCGAGTAAATAAGAGTCAGGGTGTTCAAGCATTGTTTTTAAAGCATCGCGGAGTTCAGATCGTTCGCTTACTTTTTGTCCCTCGATATGATATCCTTTCGCAACAGCAACAAAGTCCGGACTGGTTATGTCAACAAACGAATAGCGTTTATCATTGAATAATTGTTGCCATTGTCTAACCATTCCTAAAAATTGATTATTAAGAATAAGTATCTTGACTTTGGCTCCAAACTGCATAATAGTGCCTAATTCCTGTAATGTCATTTGGAAACCACCGTCTCCAATAATTGCGACAACTGGTCTTTCGGGAGCACCATACCATGCACCAATCGCTGCAGGTAGTCCAAATCCCATCGTTCCTAAGCCGCCCGACGTTACGTTGCTTTTTGACTGATTGAACTTCGCATAACGACAGGCTACCATTTGGTGTTGACCAACATCCGTTACAATCACTGCATCACCATCGGTAAGCTCGTTCAGTATGTTAACAACTTCGCCCATCGTCATCTGATCAGTACTAGGGTGTAATTCTTCTTGAATAACCTCTTTAACTTCTTCTTCTTCCAGTTCACGGAAATACGCAAGCCAGTCGCTATGCGACTTAGATTCCACACGATCGGTTAAAAGAGGAAGTGTCTCTTTACAATCGCCCCAAATGGCAACGTCTGTTTTGACGTTCTTATCAATTTCTGCCGGGTCGATATCCAGATGGATGATTTTTGCTTGTTTGGCGTATTTGTCTAGACGACCCGTTACGCGATCGTCGAACCTCATACCGATGGCAATTAATACATCGCACTCATTTGTCAATACATTCGGCGCATAATTGCCGTGCATGCCGAGCATACCTACGTTTTGGGGGTGGTCAGTCGGTAATGCACTCAAGCCCATAACGGTCCATGCAGCCGGAATGCCACTTTTCTCAATGAATGTTCTAAATTCTTTTTCGGCTTTTCCTAAAATAACACCCTGACCAAAAAGAATTAACGGCTTTTTAGCTTGGTTGATTAGATCAGCTGCTTCCTGGATATATTCTTTTCTAACAATCGGTTTCGGACGATAGCTACGGATGTGATTGCATTTTTTGTAACCATCATAATCGAAAAGCTGTACCTGTGCGTTTTTAGTTATGTCAATCAGAACCGGACCGGGCCTGCCTGAACGCGCAATATAAAATGCTTTGGCAAGTGCTTCAGGAATTTCACTCGCATCCGTCACTTGATAGTTCCATTTAGTCACCGGCGTTGTAATATTAATAACATCAGTTTCCTGAAATGCATCGGTGCCCAGCAGGTGGGCGAATACCTGACCAGTAATGCAGACTAATGGGTTGCTGTCAATCATAGCGTCCGCTAAACCTGTTATCAGGTTGGTCGCGCCGGGGCCACTCGTCGCAAAAACGACGCCGACCTTACCAGACGTTCGAGCGAAACCTTGTGCCGCATGAATACCTCCTTGTTCGTGACGGACCAGAATGTGCTTCAGTTTGTCGTTATAGTCATATAACGCGTCGTAAATAGGCATAATAGCACCACCTGGATAGCCGAAAATTGTTTCGACTTTCTCAGCTATCAAAGCTTCGAGAACTGCCTGAGACCCAGATATCTGAGTTGTAGCCGTTGCCTCGGTAGCTGTCTTGCTGTCGTCGTTTTTTGTTTCTACCGTATTCATTATTATTAAGCTAAATTAAAACATTCTATTCATCGGTTACACACCCTTCACTCGCATCTTTAACACTTTTATGGTATTTGTATAGAGCTCCCTTGCTAACTGGGGGAGGAGGTTGTTTCCAACTGCGTCGACGCTCTTTTAGTTCCTCATCACTTATTAATACATTGATCTCGTTTTTAATTGCATCAATGCGAATCACATCATTTTCTTGGATTAAGCCAATATTCCCACCTTCCCATGCTTCCGGTGTAACATGACCCACCACAAAACCGTGCGTCCCTCCAGAAAATCGACCATCTGTTACCATGGCAACTGATTTCCCTAATCCGGCTCCAATGATGGCCGATGTAGGTTTTAGCATCTCGGGCATACCAGGTGCACCTTTAGGGCCAACTTGCCGAATGATAACTACGTCGCCTGCATGTACTTTTCCGGATTCAATTCCCTCTATTAATTCATACTCTCCTTCAAAAACACGAGCCGGCCCCTCAAAATATTCACCTTCCTTACCACTAATTTTTGCCACCGAGCCTTTCTGTGCTATATTGCCATAAAGGATCTGCAAGTGACCTGTTTTTTTGATTGGATTTTCGATTGGATAAATTATTTTTTGCGTTTCGAAGTCCAAATCCTGTGCTTCTTCCAGATTTTCGGCAACCGTTTTTCCGGTTACGGTCAGACAGTGCCCGTGGATCATACCCTTCTTTAATAGGTATTTCATTACTGCTGGAATGCCACCTATTTCGTGTAAGTCTTCCATTAAATATTTGCCACTTGGCTTAAAATCTGCGATAACGGGAGTGATGTCACTTATTTTTTGGAATGTATCAGGGGTTACTTCAACTCCAATCGCTCGGGCGATGGCGATAAAATGTAATACAGCGTTCGTAGATCCTCCTAATACCATGAGCGTGACGATAGCATTATGGAATGCGTCTGCCGTCATAATGTCGGAAGGTAGAATGTTTTTCTCCAATAAATTACGAATGGCTTTTCCAGACTCCTGACACTCTTTTTCTTTATCAGAACTTAATGCTGGGTTTGAAGAACTATAAGGAAGACTCATACCTAAGGCTTCAATAGCAGAAGCCATTGTATTGGCTGTATACATGCCGCCACAAGCGCCTGCTCCCGGGCATGTGTTTCGAATGATACCCTGGAAGTCTTCTTCACTTAAGTTCCCCGAAATTTTTTTGCCTAACGCTTCAAATGCTGAAACAATATTTAGTGCTTCTCCTTTATATTGTCCTGAATGGATTGTGCCACCATATAGCATAATGGACGGCCGGTCAAGTCTTGCCATGGCGATAAGTGATCCCGGCATATTTTTATCACAGCCGGGAATCGTTATCAGGCCGTCGTAGTATTGACATCCTGCAACGGCTTCAATAGAATCTGCTATAATGTCGCGAGTGGTCAAGGAGTAACGCATGCCTGGCGTACCGTTTGACATACCATCACTCACGCCGATCGTATTAAAAATAAGCCCGACTAACTCGGCATCCCAAACTGATTTTTTTACAATGTCTGCTAAACCATTTAGATGCATATTACAAGGATTTCCATCGTAGCCCATACTGGCAATTCCAACTTGAGCCTTGTTCATGTCTTCTGTTGTTAATCCGATACCGTAAAGCATAGCTTGCGCGGCTGGTTGCGTAGGATCTTGAGTTAGTGTTTTGCTATATTTGTTTAATTCTGACATCTCGTTAATGTAATATTCTGGTTTACTGTTCGGGGATTCAAGTTAGGGGCTTAGTTTAGAATCAACAAGGAAAACACAAAATAAATTTATTTAAAATTATATTTTGTTAAAAAGGTGTTTTAAGAAATTTTATATTTTATTGATCGGTTTCTATTACAATAAAATAAATTTATTGTACCGTAGACGGAATCGGTATTTGGTTCAATAGTATGCCTGCATAGTTATTCTAGCTGTTTTTCTGCGTGAAAATGCACAATCTTAGTATAGGTCATAAAAAAAGCCTACAAAATTTGATTTTGTAGGCTTGTCATTTCTTTTGGATATTTTTTAGCTAACTACGGCTTCTGCCAAGACTATGATTTTATTATCTAATACTTCAACAACGCCACCTTTAATACCGATGACCTCTTCGTTGTTATTTACATTGATAATTACGTCCCCGTCTGATAGGGTAGATATGATAGGCGCGTGGTCCTTTAAAATTTGAAAGGAACCATTCGTCCCGGGCACGGTTACAGAGGTGATCTGTCCTTCGAATACCAACTTATCAGGGGTAAGGATGTTTAAAGTCATAATGAATTATATTATCCAGCCTCAGCTAATAGTTTTTTACCTTTTTCAATCGCTTCTTCAATGCTTCCAACTAAGTTGAATGCGGCTTCCGGATACTGGTCAACTTCTCCATCTAAAATCATGTTAAAGCCTTTGATCGTATCTTTAATATCAACAAGCACACCTTTTAACCCTGTAAACTGTTCAGCAACATGGAATGGTTGCGACAAGAAACGTTGAACACGACGCGCACGAAGTACAACCATTTTATCTTCTTCTGATAATTCATCCATACCCAGAATAGCGATAATATCTTGCAGCTCTTTATAACGCTGTAAGATTTCTTTTACGCGTTGCGCAGTGTTATAATGTTCATCCCCTAAAATAGCAGCACTTAAAATTCTAGACGTAGAATCAAGTGGATCAACCGCAGGGTAAATACCCAGTTCGGCAATCTTACGAGATAATACAGTGGTTGCATCTAAGTGGGCGAAAGTTGTCGCCGGTGCAGGGTCAGTTAAGTCATCCGCAGGTACGTAAACTGCTTGAACCGAAGTAATAGATCCGCGCTTTGTTGATGTAATGCGCTCTTGCATCATACCCATTTCAGTAGCAAGTGTAGGTTGGTAACCTACCGCTGAAGGCATCCGTCCTAAAAGAGCAGAAACCTCGGAACCTGCTTGCGTAAAGCGGAAAATATTATCAATAAAGAATAAGATGTCCCGACCAGTTCCTTCGCCATCGCCATCACGGAAATATTCGGCAATAGTTAATCCTGATAATGCCACACGCGCACGTGCACCAGGAGGCTCATTCATCTGTCCAAATACGAAAGTTACTTTAGAGTCTTTTAGTGCTTCAGCGTCAATGTCTTCTAGGTTCCATTCGCCTTTCTCCATTCCCTCCATGAATTTATCACCGTAGTTGATAATTCCGGATTCCAGCATCTCACGAATCAAGTCATTTCCTTCACGAGTACGCTCGCCCACACCCGCAAATACGGATAGACCGGAGTATGCTTTCGCAATATTATTAATTAGCTCCTGAATTAATACTGTTTTACCAACACCGGCACCACCAAATAAACCAATTTTACCACCTTTAGCATAAGGCTCTAACAGGTCAATTACTTTAATCCCAGTAAATAAAACATCAGATTCTGTTGAAAGATCTTCAAATTTCGGCGGTGTGTTGTGAATCGACCGGCCTTCTGATTTTTCAATTTTCGTAAATCCGTCAATTGGATCACCCACAACGTTAAATACCCGACCCTTAATTCCGTCGCCAATAGGCATTTTGATAGGGCCATTTGTGTCGGTTACATCCATTCCGCGGAACAAACCTTCGGTGGAGTCCATTGCAATTGTACGTACAATTTCTTCACCTAAGTGTTGCTGAACCTCTAATACAATACGTTGTCCATCTGCTTTTTCGATCTCTAAAGCATCGTAGATTTTCGGAAGGTTGGCACCATTAGCAAAGCTAACATCCACTACCGGGCCAATGATTTGTGCTATTTTACCAATGTTGGGCATAAAGAAGCTATTTTTTTAATTAAATAGTTAACGATTTACGTCTTATTATTCAGACCTAATTTCGGACTGCAAAAATAAGGTTTATACTCGGATTTCAAACAGATTCGACAAAAGAATTTTAATTTATGTTAATCATATGAAAAATGACGTGTTCTTGGATAAAAAAAACGGTGTAAATCCTAGTCAACGAGATAATTATCTTACTTTCGCAAAAACACAGAAAAGATAGGTATGAGTAAAATTCTTATCACAGGAAGTAATGGTTTTATAGGACAGGAAATAGTTAACCAACTTTTGAATACTGAAGGGGATGAGTTGATAGCCATATCACGTGGTAAAAACAGAGTCGAACACGAGAAAGATTTTATTTATCGATCGGCAGACGTCTGCGATCAAGAGACTTTGGAACAAATTATAGCCGAATACAAACCCGATACGGTTATTCACACCGTAGCGATGGCCAATGTGGACCGATGCGAGGAAGATCCGATTGAGTGTAGTCGTATCAATGTAGATCCAGTTAAATACCTGGCGCAACTAGCTGAGCGGCATAATTTTCATTTGATATACCTGTCGACAGATTTTGTATTTGATGGTCTGAACGGCCCCTACAGAGAGGACGATCAAACCCGTCCACTCAATCATTATGGTGTGAGTAAGGTAGAAGCTGAACGCTGCATCCAACAATCTTCTTGTGTATGGTCGATTGTTCGTACAATCTTGGTATATGGTGCGCCCTATGAACGCAATCGGTCTAATCTGATTCTGTGGGTTAAATCATCGCTAGAAAATAAACAGAATATCAATGTTGTAACGGATCATTACCGGATGCCAACCTTCGTAGGTGATCTCGCCAAAGCATGTTTGGAGATTGCAAGAAGAAAAGCATACGGGATCTACCATATTAGTAGCGATGAAATTTTTAGCGTATATGAAATTGCACAACAGGTAGCTGACTTTTGGAAATTAGATAAATCATTAATCAGGCCTGTCAAGTCAACCGAGCTATTTTCTAAGGTGGAAAGACCTTCATATACTGGTTTTAATATAGACAAAGCCCGGAACGATTTAGACTTTTCACCAACCAATCTGATAAGTGGTCTTGAGAAGATCGGTCAAAACTTGTAACGTTACTGCCGCCGCGTACATCCAAAATATTGAAGATAAGTCGGAATTTAAAAGTATCGGAATTGAAGAAAACCCCTAAAGCTAATTTCTAATCTACAAGCGATGGCGGTTTGCAGTTTTCATTGCTTTTGTTAGGAAATTCGATAGTAGGAAAGTATCTTTAGGGAGTTTAAAATTAACCTTTAGAAAAACCCTTACATTATCACATGGATTCTTCGATTATTTTTATGGTAGTGGGCATAGTGGTTGCCCTGTTCATACTACTTTACTTCTTACCGGTCAATTTATGGTTCACCGCTCAGCTTTCGGGCGTACGTGTCAACCTGTTGAATTTATTACTGATGAGACTGCGGAAGGTTTCACCTTCACTTGTCGTGAACTCGATGATTATTTCAACCAAGGCAGGTTTAAATATCACTTCTAACGAAATTGAAACACACTATTTGGCTGGAGGAAACGTCAATCGCGTTATCAAAGCTCTAATTTCAGCTGATAAAGCCAACATCCCTTTATCGTTTAAATCGGCTACGGCGATTGACTTGGCTGGTAGGGATGTGTTCGATGCTGTTCAGATATCAGTTAACCCGCGGGTAATCAATACGCCGCCGGTTGCAGCTGTCGCTAAAGACGGTATTCAATTGATCGCAAAAGCTCGGGTAACTGTACGTGCTAATATCAACCAATTGGTGGGCGGTGCAGGAGAGGAAACGATTTTGGCACGGGTCGGAGAAGGTATTGTTACGACTATCGGATCTTCGGAAACGCATAAGCTGGTATTGGAAAATCCAGATCGTATTTCTAAAACCGTACTTGGGAAAGGCCTTGATAGCGGTACAGCATTCGAAATTCTTTCTATTGATATCGCCGATATTGATATTGGTGAAAATATCGGTGCTAGTTTACAGACAGATCAAGCTGAAGCGGATCTGAAAGTTGCCAATGCTCGTGCAGAAGAACGACGCGCCATGGCAGTTGCATCCGAACAGGAGATGCGTGCAAAAGCCCAAGAGGCTCGTGCTAAGGTTATTGAGGCCGAAGCAGAATTGCCATTGGCTATGGCTGAAGCTTTCCGTAGTGGAAACTTGGGTATTATGGATTATTATAAGATTCAAAATATACAAGCAGATACCGACATGCGTGATTCTATTTCGAAACCTAGCGATAAAAGGCGAAGTGACAAGAAGTAGAAGTAAGCTTGGTCTACTCCGTTCCCAAATAGTTATCTATTAGGTCCCAATTGCTACCGTGTTTTTAAGCTTAAAATTGATAATCAACGGTAACAGAATTTATCTTCAATCCCGCGGGAAGTCGAACAAGGTACCTGCGATGTAGAAGATGATGTAGAGGATATTCGATCAGGGACTTAATGCGCTAATGAAGTGCGTTAAGTCCCGTTTCTAATCCTCGCAATTCGGCAAGTGCCTTCAGTCGACCAATCGCCGTATACCCGTGGTAAACTTCTTTATGCAAATCATCTAGCATTTGGTGGCCATGATCTGGTCGCATTGGAATCCTCCTGTTTTCTTTACGCATTAGTTTAATAGCTTCTTGTACTAATTGTACCATGTTGGCGTTCCCTTCAAGGTGGTTGGCCTCGTGAAAATTACCGTTGCCCTCACGATGTACGCTACGAAGATGTAAAAAGTATATTCGTGATCCTAAACGCTGAATCATTCCTGGCAAATCATTCTCAGCTCGTACACCGTAAGAACCGCTACAGAAACAAAGCCCATTAGACGGGTTAGAAACCGATTCGATCAAGAATTTGGCGTCATTCTCGGTACTCATAATCCGAGGTAACCCGAGTACGGAGAAGGGTGGATCATCCGGATGGATTGCCATTTTTATATTGTTGACTTCTGCGGTATCAATGATGTCAGCAATAAATGCAACTAGATTATTTCTTAACTGATCTTCATCGATATTCTTATACTGGTCAAGTAATGCCAAAACGTCGCCTGCCGAAAAAATACCCATACTGCCGGGCAAGCCTTGTAAGCAGGCGTTGTTTAACTCTTCTTTTTCAGTATCGGTTAACGCGGCGAAATACTCCGTAGCACGTTCTTTCTCGTCCGTACTATATTCGTTTTCAGCATTAGGTCTCTTTAAAATAAACAGGTCGAATGCAGAGAAAGCCTGCTTCTCAAAGCGAAGTGTACGTGCCCGAGTTGGAGTCTCGAAAGAAAGATCGGTACGTAGCCAATCCAATATTGGCATAAAATTATAGGTTACGACCTTAATTCCATGTTTTGACAGATTTATCAGGCTACTTTTATAGTTCTCAATATAAGCTTTGTAGTTACCATTCCGTTTTTTGATATCTTCGTGCACGGGCAGGCTTTCAACAACGGTCCATTTTAAGCCTACAGCCTCTATTAGACCTCTATGTTTTTCGATGTCTTCAGATGACCATACCTGCCCAGGTTCGACATGATGCAAGGCTGTGACTACTTCTTCGCAACCGGCTTGTTTGATATCAAGGAGGCTCACCGGGTCTTTAGGGCCATACCACCTCATCGATTGAATCATTTTCATTGATGATAAGTTTTAGTTAACGGATTGGTTCGTATTTGTAATATAGCTAAAATAGATATAAATATTTATAGTATGAACCTTATTCATTTGAGACGGAGATTATACGCCACTATAAGCATTAAAGCCACCGTCGACTAATATAGTTTCGCCGGATACAAAGGCGGATGCGTCACTAAGCAAGTAGATGAGGGTGCCCGTTAGTTCTTCCGGTCGTCCAAGACGGCGATAGGGGGTATTATTGATAAATTGCATTGCCCGAGCTTTGTAATTTCCTTCCGAGTCGGTCAATAGATCTCTATTTTGTTCGGTCAGGAAAACACCCGGTGCTATGGCATTGACGCGGACTCCGTCGCCATAACGGAGAGCCAACTCAGATGCCATCCAGCGAGTGTACCCTTCAATAGCAGACTTAGCCATCGTATAACCCAAACCTCTTGTAATGGCCTGTTGCGCAGCTAGCGATGAGATATTAATGATCGATCCTTTGCCTTTGTTAGCAATAACTTGACCAAAAATATGCGTAGGGATGACCGTGCCAAAAAGGTTGAGATCCACTGCCTTTTTGGTATCCTCTATCTTAGCTTCAAATAAATCATCCTCTGGCTGGATAGTTGCACCCGCGATGTTACCACCGGCCGCATTTACCAAGCCATCAATGGTGCCGAATCTATCCAAAACTTGAACCCTTGCTTGACGAATTTGTGCTTCGGAGAGGACATCAGCCAAGATGTACATCGCTTCACCGCCAATGGCTTCAATCTCTGACACACGCATCTGAGCACGTTCTTTATTTCGTCCGAGGACGATTACTTTAGCACCGGCCCGTGCTACTTCTAATGAGAATGAGGCTCCGAGAACACCGGTAGCCCCGCTGATAATGATTACTTTGTTTGTTAATGAAAATTGTTGGAGATCTTGCATAGTGAACGAGTTTAGCGTAGCTTAAGTTACAAAGGAAATCGTTCTTTGGCGAATAAAATGATCAATAGTTACATGAAATGTTTTATTTTTGTTTCTTTATCAAAGACGATTTGAGCGATGACCAGCAAACAACAGAAGATAGCAGATTTTGATCCCAATCAACCCGGTGCGGCGGATGCATCTATATTTGGATTGCCTTTTGACGCGGACGAGAGTGACCTAATTGTTATCGCAGTTCCTTGGGAGGTAACGGTGAGTTATGGGGACGGAGCGTCATTAGGACCAAATGCTATTTTGGACGCATCGTATCAGATGGACTTGTATAATCAGGCCTATCCCGAACTTTGGAAGCTTGGAATTTATGTAGATGAAGCACTTGCGTCCGATTGGATGGTTCAAAATTCAGCGCTGAAAGCAAAAGCACAGACAATAATCGACGTTCTTGAATCTGGAGGAAGCGTAAGTGATGACTCCGAACTCATGGACAGCTTAGATGAAATAAATAGCGCTTGCGCGTTGTTGAATAAAAATATTGAAGAACGTGTATTGTATTGGAAAAAGCGAGGTAAAAAAGTAGCCTTGTTAGGCGGTGATCATAGCACGCCTCTTGGATATTATAAAGCATTAGCTGAAGATAACGATAGCTTTGGTATTCTTCATTTGGATGCACATATGGATTTGCGGGAGGCCTATGAAGGCTTCACGTATTCACATGCTTCCATCATGTTTAATGCACTGCAGTTGCCTCAAATCCAGAAAATAGTGCAGGTAGGGATACGTGATTTCTGCGAACAAGAAGTGTCCGTAGTCCGTAGTTCAGAAGGAAAGATGAAAGTGTTTACAGATCAGCAGTTAAAAGAAAATTTCTTCAACGGACTTAGCTGGAAGGAACAATGTGAACAGATCATTCACGCGCTTCCCGATCGGGTAACAGTCAGCTGCGACATCGATAGTTTGTATCAATGGTATTGTCCAAATACGGGCACACCAGTTCCCGGTGGTTTGTCTTTCGAGCAAGTAACGTTCCTTATTGGCGAACTAGCAAAGAGCAACAAAACAATTATTGGCTTCGATCTGGTGGAGGTTTCACCGGGCGAAAATAGTTGGGATGGGAATGTTGGAGCTCGTCTACTCTTCAATCTTTGTGGCGCTTTCGCTAAGTCTCAAGGGATGAACGTCGGAACGCCGCTAGCTTTTTAGAAGCTGTGGTAGAAACCGATTGTTAACCAAAGTAGATGCTCGGTATCTGATCTAATGAGACTTTCCGCACGATAATCTAATCCACTTTCGAATTGTGTATTGTCGTTTAGATTGTAACCTACAGATGTAGCTGCACGGACTTCCATATTGCCCACTTGGTCTTTCAGAATACCGATATACTCATTTGTGAATTTCAAATAAAATTCCTGAGGGTCGACTTCCAAGCCATTTAACGGTTTTTCCAGCCCAATTCGATACCGTAAACGGTATTGTGTAGCTTCATCATTACGGAAACTTTGATCTGTCCGGAACCTGTGAGCCAAGCTCCATCCGGTCAGCTGTCGACTAAAACTATATTGCTGGATAAAACGATGTAAAAACGATCCTCCATCTGCATCGTAGCGTCTGATGAGGTAACCTGCCCCCAAGCCTTTTAACGCACCCTTATTCCGCGTGATAATGAGATCTAAATCCGTTCTTTCGAACTCTGCTCTACCGCCAATACCATCGTAGGGGTTTTGATAAAGGATTTGACGATTTTCCAACTTTGAGTTTACCTTCCAGGCGTCACCAAGCTTAAAACTGATGTTAATTTGTGGCATAATTCCAAACCTATTTTGGGCAAAGCCTGCCTGTGCAATAAGGATAAACAGAATCGTAAGATAGAAAATTGATCTCATGAAAGTTGGTTATGGGGTGTTTCTTAATAAACTAAATGATTTAGGTTTCTAGTAATGATTTTTTTAGTATTCAAATGCTCGCCCTCTTCGCTGAATAATGCTTCGTAAGACTGTATGTCGCCATGTTTGCGGCCTGAGAATTCGATCTCGTAATTTATTTCATGCTGGCGATCTGCATTTTCCTGTAACAATACAGATCGTAGTAAATCAGCATCACCGATCCATTGAACCTGAATTTTTTTAACACGATAACGATCGTATTGCTCCTGCAAGTAGGACTCTACTTTAGTTTGTATTTGCAGAGGCAGCCTATTAAACTTTTCTATGAATTCTATGTCCTGTAGATTTCCCAAAGTATCAAATTTGATGCTGTAGATCGTTCCGTTTTCTCTAACTTTTGCTTCGTTCGCAAAACCGTCTAGGTTCTCTTCTAAATACCATTTTGTTTTTTTAGCGTCTGGAAATATACTTTCCACATACATACTAGCCTTTTTGGGTACTTCCGACCTCTTAATTCTAGATTCCCGCTCAAATTTCTCCTGTGGATAGACTGACCCAATTGACAAAATTAATGTCACTAATAACCCGATGTGTTTCATAATATTTTACGTATTTGAAATAGATCGCAAGTTATTAATAGGTTCTATTTTGCCTCCACTGGCTGTTGTTATTAAATAGTTAAGTTTGTGTTAATATATACCCGCAAATATATGGGATATTATCAATTTTTTGGTATCACAACCGGACTTCCTGAATATCTTTTTAACTTTGTGATATGCCTTTATTCATTTCATCATTAAATTCTGGGAGCAATGGCAATTGTTATTATATAGCTAACGATGAGGACGCTGTATTGGTAGACGTTGGGATATCGTGCCGAGAAGTTGAAAAAAGAATGGGGCGTTTAGGGCTATCAATGTCTAAAGTAAGAGCGATCTTCATAAGTCACGAACATTCTGACCATATCCGTGGACTTCGGGTGCTGGCAAAAAAGCATCAACTTTTAATCTATATCACACCAAAAACCTTTGTTTACAGTCGTCTTGCGTTAGAGTCGCATCTTATCAGGTCGTTTAAACCGTTCGACACGATCAAAATAGGCGATCTAGAAATATATGCATTCCCAAAATCGCACGACGCGATCGACCCTCATAGTTTCTTAGTGTCTGGAGATGGAGTTAATATAGGTGTGTTTACAGATATTGGTGAGGTTTGTGAGCAAGTGATATCAAACTTTCAGCGTTGTCATGCCGTCTTTCTTGAAACGAACTATGATGACCAGTTGCTGGATCAAGGAAACTATCCTTATTATTTGAAGCATAGAATCAGAGGAGGGAAGGGTCATTTATCAAATAAGAAGGCGCTCGACCTATTTATTAGTCACCGTCCTTCTTATTTAAGTCACGTATTTTTATCTCATCTGTCCGCAAATAACAATTGTCCGATCATTGCACAAGATCTATTTAAAGAGCATGCAGACACGGTTGATGTTATCTTGGCTCCGCGAGATAAAGAGACCTCTGTGTATCGTATAGAGACTCATGAGTTAGAATCTACAACTGATGCAGAATCTATAGCTTTATCACCGAATCGTGTACAGCAACTTTAGTCCAATTTTCACTGTACTTGTCGATCGCCGCTAAATGGATAGGATGAGTCTCATAGGTATTGATATCATCTAGGCTATCAAAATAAACAAGCAGGTTGTATGAAAAACTATTATCCACAACGTCACGGTCGTGTGTCTTTGCCGGTGGACCATAGTGAAGTGACTTGACATTCGGTATTGCTTTTAATTCTTCGAAGAAACCAGTAAAGTCCTGTACTTGTTGTTCAGTAAGATCTTCTTTTAACCAAAAAAGCACATAATGCGCAATTACCTCTTTTTCTTTCTTTGATGCCATAGCTTCTGTAATTGTTCCGCCTAGTACACCACTCGCAACAGCAGTACCGGCTACATTTTTAATAAATTTTCTTCTTTCCATTCTTTCCTTTATTGGATTTTTAAATAAAGATAATAATTCCTAGTAAAATAGTGGATATTAAAGCGTTTTTAATTCATTAAGTAATTTAAACGAATGTAATTTCGCTTGTTGGTCGTAGATATACGATACGGTCATTAGTTCATTGACCCGCGTACTGTCGATAAATGAATCTAGTTCGGCCCTTATTTTAGCAGGACTGCCGGTAAATGTGTATCGAATCATTTGATCTAGAGCCGCTTCCTCGATAGGGTCTAATAAGAAATTATCCGGATCTACCGGTGTCTGTAATTTTTCTCGTTTGCCGGTAATTACTCCTAAGAACATGTTTTTGAAAGACGTGGCAAGCTTCTCTGCTTCATGGTCACTATCTGCAGCGATGACATTGACACAAGCCATTGTATAAGGTTCTTTCAGCTGTAATGATGGTCGAAAATTCTGATGGTAAATAGACAATGCTGCATATAGTTGAGCAGGAGCGAAGTGACTGGCAAATGCATAAGGTAGGCCCAGTGCAGCAGCTAGGTGTGCACTCTCTGTACTGGAGCCAAGTATCCAAATGGGAATATCCAATCCCTCCCCAGGAATGGCTCGAACTTTTCCATGCCTGTTTCCGGCGGACAAGTAAGTTTGGAGCTCTTTCACATTTTTTGGGAATTCGATCGCATCTCGTTGATCTCGTCGCAGAGCCATTGCTGTGAGCTGATCGGTGCCCGGAGCGCGGCCTAAACCTAAGTCGATGCGGTCTGGAAAGAGCGTAGCTAGCGTGCCAAATTGCTCGGCAACGATTAATGGAGCATGATTTGGAAGCATGATCCCTCCTGAACCCACTCTGATGGTGGAGGTCCCCTGTGCGATGTGACTGATGAGGATAGCGGTCGCAGAACTTGCTACGCCTTCCATGTTGTGATGCTCTGCAAACCAATATCTGTGGTAACCGAGCTGTTCTACGTATTGAGCAGTTTCTAAACTATTTTTGAAAGTATCGGCAGGAGTAAAGCCTTCTAAAACGGAAGCTAAATCAAGTACAGAAAGTTTAACGTCTTTAATTGAGTCTTTCATTTCTTCTATTTAAACACTATCAAAGATATCAAATAGAAGATAGGGAAGAGAAAGCGAGAAAAATTATTACTTCAACAAGACTTTCTCTTCCCATGTGATTTTTCAGTCGGCGAACATTGGGTTTATTATCGCCCATGTCTGCTAGGGAACCACCCAATAGTGAATAGTAGAGCCATTTACACGAATTGTCTTCTCTGGTTTCCAATCGCCCATGTCAAAAGCATGAGACACAATTCGGGTACCTGGTTTCAATTTCAAGAGTTTCGGTTTCAATTTCAAATTTACATCCGGAAGCAGATAAAGTGTTACAACCGAGGCGTCGCTGAGATCTACGTCAAATAAATTGCCTTCGATGAATTTTACCTTGTCGGTTACCTGTGCTTTCTCTGCATTGGCATTGGCCTCGCTAATTCTTTGAGGGTCAATATCTACTCCCGTTCCTTGGGTGCCGTATTTTTTGGCTGCCGTTACCACAATACGACCGTCCCCACAGCCCAAATCATAGAGGATATCATCTCCATCCACTTGTGCCAATTCGAGCATAGCGTCAACTACTTTCTGATTTGTGGGCACATAGGGTACATCCAGTTGAGGTGTTTCTTGCGCTCGAACCACCGTGACTGCGAAGAGTAAGATGGCAATAGCCATCATGTTTTTTAGTGTTTTCATCTTTTGTTGTTTTAATTTTTAATAAATATGTTATGTTGTTTGTTTCTGTTTTTTGTTCTGAAAGTAAAGCAATATGAAGCCGGTCAATAAAACCCCGATCCCAACCAATGCACCGATACCGGTGTGCATCACACTTGAGTACAGCAAGTAAGCGCAAGTAAGGCAGAAGATGATCGGTGTGATCGGATAGAGCGGAATGGTAAATGGGCGTTTTGTGTTCGGCTCTTTTTTCCGAAGTATGAAAATCGAGATGCCGACGAGTAAAAAGAAAAACCAGAACACCGGCGCAGTATATTCGATAACGGTTTCAAATCCGTCGCGGGTTAACAAGCCAAGGCTGATAAGCAAAAGAGCCACAAGGCCTTGGACGATAAAAGCTGTGCTTGGTACGGAGGTACGACTGTTCCAGCGTCCAAGTGGTTCAAATATGGAATAATCTCTTCCCAAGGCATAAGTACTTCTTGCACCTGTAAAAATAGTGGCATTGATGGAGGTTACCGCGGAGATGGCAACTAACACGCCGATTAATTTACTACCGGTATCGCCAAAAGCCTTGAACATTAAATCACTCGCAACAGCGTCTGACGACCCCATATTATCAAGTCCTAATACATGCATAAATGTCAGATTAATAAGGAGGTATACAACTGTGATAATCAGGATGCTTATAAATAAGGCCTTAGCCATGGTCCGCGTGCCGGATTGTGTTTCCGCTGAAATGTATGCTGCCTCGTTCCATCCGCCGAAGGTTAACAGTACAAACACCATAGCCAAACCGAAGGAGCCCGAACTTAGGGAAGACGAAGATGAAGTTTCTGCGATGGTAGGTGTGTTTTCAGGGGTAAAGAATAAGCCTGCAATAACAACTAAAAGGATTCCGCCTACTTCTACGGTCGTAAAAAGCTTCTGGGTGAGGGTTCCGAATCTAATATTTGCTAGGTTGATTGCAGTCAAAATAATGACGATGAGCCCAGCATACAGAATAGAGGAAAGAGTGCCTATATTGAAGATGACGGCTAGATAGTCGCCAAAAACATACGCTAGAATGGCGATCGACCCAGTCTGGATAACACTGAGGCGTGACCAGGCGAAAAGGAAGCTTACTTTTTTACCGAAAGCTTTACGGATAAAATAGTAATCGCCTCCAGCATTGGGAAATGCTGTGGTTAACTCGGCATAGCATAGTGCGCCAATGAGTGATACGATTCCTCCGCCGACCCATGCTAGCAAAAATAGTTGTGGACTATCTGAGTTGGCAGCTACGACAGAAGGTGTTCTAAATATACCGGCGCCAATCACTAGCCCTACGATCAGGACAATAGCATCATTTAAGCTTAAGCTGTTTTTAATGTTGGACTGTCCTGATTCTTTTTGGACAGCCGAGGGCGTAATGTTCTCCATCTAATCCGTATAAATATCTTGAAATTCTCTAAGCTTTCTGCTTAATGCTTAGATTCTCAACATATTATCGCGCTTATTGTTTGATGGATGAGATTTATGAACGGCTGATAATGAGTTTTTTATGTAAAAAGTTCGATGCCTTTCAAGATAGTGTCGCACGCTTGACTAATTTCCTCTTCGCTGATGATCAAAGGAGGGGCTATCCGAAGCGCTGTTTCGCAATGAAGAAACCAGTCGATCATGACCCCTTCTTCTGCACAGTACTTGCTGACTGATTCTACTTCCTTAAAAGAGTCGAGCTGAACGCACATCATAAAGCCTAAGCCTCGAATCTCCTGGATTGCCGGATGTTGCAGTTTTTGTCGAAAGAGCTTCGCTTTGGAATCAACTGATTCATACAATTTGTTTTCAAGAATCACATCTACAGATGCAAGAGCGGCCGCGCAGCAAACCGGATGTCCGCCGAAAGTGGTAATATGGCCTAACATCGGATTGTCTGTAATAACCTGCATGATCTCTCGCTTTGCGATAAATGCACCAATCGGCATCCCACCTCCAAGAGCCTTGGCTACTAATAGGATATCAGGGACAACATCGAAATGCTCAAAGGCAAACATTTTCCCGGTTCGACCGAAGCCTGTTTGTATCTCGTCCAAAATGAGCAATGCGCCGGTCTCATCACATCTTTTCCGAATGGCCCGTAGCCAGCTCTTATCTGGAACCCTCATCCCTGCCTCGCCTTGTACCGTTTCTAATATAACAGCCGCTGTTTTGTCCGTTATTTTGGGTAGATCTTCAGTCGCATTAAATTGGATATAGTTGATATTAGGTAGGAGAGGACCGTAAGCCAATCGGTATTCATCATTGCCTATTAGGCTGAGAGAACCTTGTGTGCTCCCATGATATGCTTTTTTTGCTGCTATTATTTCAGTGCGACCGGTATATTTCTTTGCAATCTTCATTGCCCCTTCGGTCGCTTCAGTTCCTGAATTAACAAAATAAACCGAGTTGAGTTGATCCGGAAGTATTGAAACCAGCCTTTCTGCTAGTTTAACCTGCGGTGTCTGCACAAACTCACCGTATACCGTAACATGTAAATGTTGGTCTACTTGATCCTTAATTGCCTGAACTACTTTCGGATGTCGGTGGCCGATATTGTTTACTGCGAAGCCAGACACAAGATCTAGGTATTTTTCTCCTGCAGGTCCATATAAATACACACCCTCTGCAGAGACTATTTCGGTAAGACGTGGACTATTTGATGTTTGAGCAGTATTCAGTAAGAATATATCTCTGTTGCTAAGCATTGCACTTATTTTCGATTTCTACTTTGTAATTCTTTAAAGAGTTGTTCTCGGAATTCTCTTTCTACTTCGAAGAACCTAGATGACTTGGATGCGGGGATGGCTGTTTTGAATTTCTCTCTGTATTTCTTTTTGCATGCTAATACCTCGGTATCAAAATCTAGCTCATTTCGATAAGATCTCTTAGGGCCGTCTTCTGATCGTTTCTTATACATAATATCTCTTATCTCCTTACGGTATTCGTTGTAAAGAGGGAAAAATCTCTGTGCTTCTTGCGGAGATAGATCGAGCTTTTTGGTTATGTAGGCCACCTTGGCCATTTCGATTCTTTGAAAACGATCAGAGTCCTTTTGTGCAAAGGCAATAAGGCACGAAAAGAACACAAAACAACATGTAATAAGTAATCGCTTCATGATTGGTTCTTAAATACTATTCTCAAGATACGACTCTATTTCTTCAGTAGAAAATGAATCTTCAAAATCATCGGATTCTTCAGCGAGTTCCTCGCTTAAGATCAGGTAATCGCCGGTTTCAGAATAGAAAGCCAAGTAGCTGATTATCTCATCGGCCCGAATTTCGTTGATGATATCTTCTACTTGTGTTGTTTCAGGTTCTGGTTCTTGCTCATTTAACTGAAAGAATGCCACGGCAGAGATGGCTAATGTGATACAAGCCGCTGATACATATTTAATCCACGAGCGGTATTGAGATCTCTTAAAGGGAACAATTTGACCGTCGTTAAGGATTTCTTCTTTAGACGTTTTATCGAGTATCGACGATTGGAGTTGATTGAAATAGTTGGCAGGTACCGTGAAGCCATCCGTATTAATCTTGGATTTCAATTTTTCTTCACTAACTTTTAGTAAAATATCATTCATTAACTCCTCTTGATAGTTCTGTGGTACCGACCATGCTTCATCCGTGCTCTCAATGATATTTTTCTTTCTGATGATGCTACTCGTTAAGTCGTGGAAATAATCTTTTGGTACAGAAAAGGGATTTTCCTGTAACCTCGGATTGTTTAACAGATTTTGATCCTGATTCTCACTATTTCTTAACTTTCTCATTGTATCTCCTTAGATAGGTTTCGCATTAAAAGGTTTAATCTGTTTCTGAAAAATGTTTTTCTATCTTTTTGACCGCTAAATGGTATGATGCTTTTAGGGCTCCGACACTCGTTCCTAGTATCTCAGATATTTCTTCATATTTTAAATCTTCAAAGTATTTCATATTGAAGACAAGCCTTTGTTTATCGGGTAGGGTAAGCAGTGCTTGCTGTAGTTTCAGTTGCGCTTTATCACCATTAAAATACGGAGATTCCGTCAATGCCTCAGCCAAGAATCCAGACTGTTCATCATCTATAGAGATGTTCCGGTGTTTTTTCTTCTTGTTTAGAAACGTAATGCTTTCGTTCGATGCGATTCTATAGATCCATGTGTACAATTGTGCATCCTCACGAAACTTATCTAAGTTTTTCCACACTTTGATAAATATGTCTTGGACTAAATCGTTAGCGTCATCATGATCGACGACAAAACGGCGGACATGCCAATAAATCTTCTGCTGATACTTTTCGAGCAGTAATTTAAAGGCCTCGTCACGAGTATTCTCGTTTGCAAATTTCTCAAGAATTAACGTATCGTCCATAGTAGTAAAAAAGGGTATCATTTATAATAATACCCTTTTTAGTAGTGTTTCGCTACTTTCGTTTTATGACTTTTTGAGCTGCCTTCACGATGTCATCGGAAGACAATCCATATTTCTCCATTAATTCAGCTGGCTTTCCGCTTTCACCAAAACTATCGTCAACCGCCACGTATTCTTGTGGAGCAGGATGGTTTTTAACTAAAACCTGTGCTACGCTGTCTCCTAAACCACCTAGGCGATTATGTTCCTCAGCAGTTACTACACAGCCTGTTTTCTTTACGGATTTAATGATTGCTTCTTCATCAAGAGGCTTAATCGTATGAATATTGATTATTTCGGCATCTATTCCTAGTTCAGCTAATTTCTCTCCTGCTTGAATAGCTTCCCATACCAGGTGTCCGGTTGCAATAATCGTTACATCCTTGCCTTCGTTCACCATCCATGCTTTTCCGATTTCGAATTTCTGATCAGGGTCGGTAAAGATTGGAACAACAGGACGACCAAAACGAAGATAAACAGGCCCTTCATGTTCAGCAATTGCGATGGTAGCCGCTTTGGTTTGGTTATAGTCGCAAGGATTAATCACGGTCATTCCTGGCAACATCTTCATAAGTCCTAAATCTTCAAGGATCTGATGGGTAGCGCCGTCTTCGCCCAAAGTTAGTCCTGCATGGGATGCACAAATCTTAACGTTTTTGCCAGAATAAGCGATGGACTGACGTATCTGATCGTATACGCGACCAGTTGAAAAGTTGGCAAATGTGCCTGTGAAAGGAATTTTTCCTCCAATGGTCATGCCCGCTGCAAGTCCCATCATATTCGCTT
The DNA here is from genome assembly GCF_042159835.1 of Albibacterium profundi. Taxonomy (NCBI): domain Bacteria; kingdom Pseudomonadati; phylum Bacteroidota; class Sphingobacteriia; order Sphingobacteriales; family Sphingobacteriaceae; genus Albibacterium; species Albibacterium profundi. Next base: position 2,054,616 of record NZ_JBBVGT010000002.1, read on the forward strand.
CAGCGATTCCAACCTGATAAAAACGTTCTGGAAACTCTTTAATAAAAGCATCCATCTTTAGCGATCCGATTAGATCCGCGCAAAGAGCAACAACATTTTCATTTTTTCTTCCCACTTCAGCTAATCCGGCACCAAAGCCCGAACGAGTGTCTTTTTTTTCTGTGAATGTATATTTTTTCATTGTATAATGCCGTGTTAGTAATCGCCAAGAGTTTCTTTTAGTTGATCAAGTGCCAACGCTAATTGTTCGTCGTTCGGAGCTACCCCGTGCCACTTGTGTGTACCCATCATATAGTCTACACCAAATCCCATATCTGTCTGCATAAGGATCATTACCGGTTTGCTCTTGTTTGTCTTTATTTTTGCTAATTCAAGACCACGAATGACATCCGTCATCTGGTTGCCATTCATCTCAATCACTTCCCAACCAAATGCTTCCCATTTTGCTTTTAGGTTACCTAAAGACATAACCGTTTCGGTCGGACCATCGATCTGCTGACCATTTAGGTCGATTGTTGCTATCAGGTTATCAACCTCATGATGTGCAGCATACATAGCAGCTTCCCAAACTTGACCCTCTTGTAGTTCGCCATCACCCATCAAAACATAAACATGGTGCTTATCGCCATTTAATTTCTTCGTTTGTGCGGCGCCTGTAGCAACCGATAGTCCCTGCCCCAAAGAGCCTGACGCAATGCGGATACCTGGTAAGCCTTCATGTGTTGTAGGGTGCCCCTGTAAACGGGAGTTGATTTTTCTAAACGTTTTCAGTTCGGAAATGTCAAAATATCCAGATCTAGCCAATGTACTGTAAAAGACAGGTGAGATATGTCCCTGAGATAAAAAGAAAAGATCTTCATCTTTTCCATTCATATTAAAGTTGACATCATGGTCCAAAATATGAAAGTACAAAGCGGTAAAGTAATCGGTGCAACCTAAGGAACCTCCCGGATGACCGGAGCTACATGCATGTACCATGCGCACCACATCTCTACGAATTTGAGATGCAATGCTTTCTAATTTTTCTATTTCTGCGCTCATTGAATTGTTATTGTGATTAAGGGTCAAAGTTAAGGATTTGTGACGTTATTAACGAAGGCTATCCCTGTTCATATAGATCTAGTATTTGCTGACTGGCTTCCTTGTTTTTTACTTTTTTGATTATGTGTTCGATGGTCCCTTCTTCGTTGATAACGAAGGTGGTTCTAGCGGTTCCCATATATTTTCTTCCATACAGGTTCTTTTCTACCCAAACTTGATAATCCTCTACCATCTTCTTTTCATCATCAACAAGAAGGTTAAAAGGAAGATTGTGTTTGTCTGCGAAACGTTTATGCGATGCTTCGCCATCAACGCTTACACCTACAACCTCAAATCCCTTTGTTGTCAAACTCTCGTAATTGTCTCTAAAATTGCACGATTCTGTTGTGCAGCCCGGAGTATTGTCTTTTGGATAAAAATATAAAACAAGCTTTTTCCCTCTAAAATCATCGAGAGTTATTAGGTCGCCTGTTTGGTTTTTTGCTTTGAATGATGGAGCTTGATCTCCTACTTCTAGTTGTTTCATCTTATTATTTATCTGGTGAAATTAACTTGATATACTTTTTCATTATCCCTGCCGTCGGTCACGACCAATTTAAAACGATGCTTCCCCTTCGGTAGGTTCGGTTCGAATGTATGCCATAAAGACGCTGTTTTTGCATCATATTCCATTAACACCCATTGATCATCAATGTACCCATTAAAGGTATTTATACCCGAAAGGTCATCGGAAATCTTGAAACTGATTCGAGAGCTTGAAGCCATCGATTTGTTTTCGCTGATATTTACGGGGCGTATTACTGGTGCTTTCGTGTCCGTGCCAATATGAAAACTGCCGAATTCGGAAACTCTGGCGGTCACATATCCGTCTTCGAACTGCCCACCGCGAGAGCGACCTCTGCCGTCTATTAGCAGTAATTTACTCTCCAGGTGTTCTGGGACAGGTTCCGTGACTTGGATGCTAAGAGTATAGGGGGTGTGCAACGGAATCATGCGATTGTGCACATGATGCACATCTGACAAAGCGCCCGCTTTCTTTGGCGATTTTGTATAGACAAAGTTTAAATCACTGTATAAGGAGTTTGCCGGAATATCAACCCTGATGCCGTCTTGTTTGAATATATTGACTTTGTCGTACGGAAATAAATAACTATTCTTTTTAAGATGTTGGTCAACCGCTAAGGAAGGCGAGTATTGTACCTTGAAAGAAAGCGTGCTCGTGTTTCCCTTGGTGTCTTTCACTTCATATTGCATATCGTGAACGTCACCATCGGTAATATCAATTATTCCGTTGTTTACCAAGTCGCTGTAAATGGTCAGTGGATTGCCAGGTTCTACAAAGTTTTTTTGAACTCGACGTCTGTTCAAGATGTATGTGGGATAGTCGATATGCGAATTCATCGCACGATTATGATGGAAAAATAATCCATCGAGTGTCGACTTGAAAATGGTTTTACCATCCAAAAAAAGTTCAGTAGAGTAGATGCCGTTCGTATTGGCAGATGCTGAGTTTCTATCAATGCCTACAATCCCAAAGCCCGTAGGTCCGTTCACTAAAATCGTGCTAGCTGGTGACAATCGGTATTTTCCATTGGATCCGACAACCTGTCGATGCTCACGGGGCGTATTTTCCGAGAATGGTGCGTCACCCAGCCGAAAGACCGTAAAGCCACTGAGTGTCGGCGCTACTCTATCTGGAATTGTCAGCCCAAATAGCTGAGGGTTGATTGTCTCTTCTGTTTTTGTATCCCGTAATTCAAAATGGAGGTGCGGGCCCCCAGATCCTCCTGTGTTACCAGAAAGAGCGATTACATCGCCTCGCTTTACTGGCAAACGGTCCTTGCCCGGCGGGAAGTCAACTGCAAACGATTGCTCCTCATATTGTTTATTCTTAACAACTTCCCCAATTTCCTTGTTAAATTGCTGCAGATGCATGTAGACACTCGTATAACCATTGGGATGATCAATATAAAGAGCATGACCACCACCACCGATTTGCACTCGGGCACGCGAGACGTATCCGTCTGCAACGGCGTAAACCGGATGACCCTCACTTTGTTTTGTTCTGTAATCTGTACCTGTATGGAAATGATTGGAGCGTAGTTCTCCAAAGCTACCGGAAGCTTGCGGTGCCAATTTGAGAGGTGGACTGAAGTAGTCGACCGGCAAATTTCGTTTGTCGGTTTGACTGTAAGCCAGCGTACTAATGAGTATGAATATTCCTGTTAGTGCAATTCTCATAGCGTTCGTTTTCGAGGATTTTAGTTTACTTAATTCTAAAGTCAATTAGTTTTTCGCCTTCTAAATAACCTTCTAGGTGATCATTTATTTCAACAGGACCAACTCCCGATGGAGTTCCCGTATAGATTAAATCTCCTTTTCGTAGGGTTATATATTTGGAAACAAACACAAGGATGTCGGTATAAGAAAAGATCATGTCTTTCGTGTTTCCTGTCTGGACACGCTTTTCATTGATATTTAATCCAAAATCAAGCCTATGTAGGTCCCGAAAGTTCTCTTTGGGGATTAAGTTAGAAATAACTGCTGAACCATCGAAGGCCTTCGCCAACTCCCACGGTAATCCTTTTTCTTTATGTCTCTGCTGAATATCTCGCGCAGTAAAATCTATCCCTAAACCTATTTGGTCAAAATACTTGTCGGCAAACTTCTCAGAGATGTGTTTCCCTTCTTTACATACTCGCAATACGACTTCAATTTCGTAATGGATATCTTTTGAGAAGTCAGGGTAGTAGAAATCCTTATTATCTCGCAACAAAGCCGTATCCGGTTTGAGGAAAATTACCGGTTCGGTTGGAATGGGATTTTTTAGCTCGATTGCATGATTCTCGTAATTGCGTCCTATTGCAATAACTTTCATAGAGTGTTTTTTTTTGGAAAGATAACCTTTAGAATATTTAAATGCAAAAAAGGCATTTTCGTTTTTATGCGAAAATGCCTTTTGCAAACTAATTAACTATCAATAATTATACGACTTGGATTCTTTTGACTACAGTCTCGGTCCCTGCCATAATGCGTATAAAATAGAATCCACTATTAAGACTGCTCTTAATGGAAAACGTATGTACTTGATTACCTTCTTCCAATTGTTCAGATAATAGAGTGTTGATCTCGTTTCCTAAAGCATCCATAATTTTTATAGATACATTAACCTTTTTACTAAGCTTAAAAGTAAGATTTAGTTGGTCCGATATTGGGTTAGGATAGATCTTAACATTGCTCAGTGTTTTGGTAGACTCTCCACGATTTATTTTTAGATAAGGGCCGTAGGGAGCAAATGGCTTGAACGTATATAACGTACTTTTAGACTTATCAGTCTTTGTATCAGCTAATTTACTTATTATAACTTTATTCTCCGTGGAATCTTGCAAGGCCATATCAGACCTACCCGATGCCGTTATCGGTGAACCCAGTGCGATGCTGAGACAGATGATTGAAAGAATAAAAGAATAAAAGTATTTGTGCTTCATATATTACGTTATAGTACAAAAGTATAACATTTTTTATTGAATATACTATGTTTTTGTTAAAAAAGTAAGCTTTTAACAAAAATTAACAAATTTTCAATGTTCGGTGAAAATTGGTATTTAATAGTTCAAACAGAAATCCTTGGAAATGGTTTAAGAATATATACATTTGTCCGAAAAAAAATATACAGTGGATAAGCATAAAAATCTAAACCGACTGAGCTCCGCGGGCTTGTTAATTAGTTTAGGGATTATATTTGGTGATATCGGTACGTCTCCGCTGTACGTCTTCAAAGCAATAGTAGGAGACAACATTATTTCTTCTGACTTAATTTTGGGCGGTCTTTCCTGTGTTTTTTGGATATTGACGCTTCAAACTACTGTCAAATACGTTCTTATTGTCTTAAGAGCCGACAACAAAGGGGAAGGAGGGATTTTTTCACTATACACCTTGGTGAAGCGTCGGGCTAAATGGTTGGTTTTTCCTGCTATGATAGGTGGTGCGGCATTATTAGCAGATGGAATGATTACTCCACCTATTACAGTCTCATCTGCAATCGAAGGACTGAATATATACTTCCCAAGTTTGCCTACAGTCCCTATAGTGCTTTTTATCATATCGTGCTTATTTATTATTCAACGTTTTGGGACATCCATTGTAGGGAAGGTTTTTGGTCCCCTGATGTTTGTATGGTTCAGTACGATGGGTGTTTTGGGCTTCGCTTACGTCATACAGCAACCTGATATCTTCAGGGCCATCAACCCGTATTATGCCATTAATATATTATTGAACTATCCCAATGCTTGGGTAATCCTAGGTGCCGTATTTTTATGTACGACAGGAGCAGAGGCTCTTTATTCTGATCTGGGTCATTGTGGAAGGGCGAACATCCGTGTAAGTTGGATCTTTGTTAAACTCTGTCTAATTCTTAACTATTTTGGTCAGGGTGTCTGGTTGTTGCAACATCAAGGAGCGACATTGAATTATCAAAATCCGTTTTACCTTATTATGCCTGATTGGTTTCTGATTTATGGTATTGGTATCGCCACCATCGCAGCTATTATAGCCAGTCAGGCGATGATATCAGGGTCGTTCACATTAATTGCAGAAGCAGTTAGATTAAATATATGGCCCAAGGTGCGTATTAACTATCCTAGTAATCAGAAAGGGCAGCTGTATGTTCCGTCTGCTAATTTTATTCTTTGGGTCGGTTGTATCATTGTTGTCCTGATCTTTCAAGAATCTCGTCACATGGAAGCCGCTTATGGTTTAGCTATTAACATCACATTCTTGATGACCACCATCCTTATGGGCTATTTTTTAAGCAAAAAACACGTGCCCAAAATTCTTATAGGGCTCTTTGTGTCGGTTTTTCTATTACTGGAAATTACGCTTCTGTTTAGCAACGGTGTAAAGATTGTGCACGGGGGATGGTTAACCATCATTCTGAGCAGTATCTTATTTATTGTCATGATAAGTTGGTGGTGGGCAAGGAAGATTAAGAACACTTACGTGCGATTTGTCGACATTGAACCTTATTACCCTATCCTTAGTGATCTAAGTGAAGATAAAACAGTTCCTCGATACGCATCACAATTAGTATATCTGACATCGGCTAATTTCACATCAGAGATCGAGTCTAAAATTATTTATTCCATCCTTCAAAAAAAGCCGAAGCGAGCTGACGTATATTGGTTAGTCCACGTGGACGTCCGAGATGAGCCCTTTACGAGTGAATATAAGGTCACCAGTTTGATTGATAAAAAATTGATCCGTGTGGACTTTCGTTTGGGATTCAGGGTAGAGCAACGCATCAGCCTGTTGCTCCGTAAAGTCATAGAAGATATGGTGAAAAATAAGGAGATTGATATTTTTAGTCGTTATGACAGTTTAAAGAAATATAACATGGCAGGCGACTTCAAGTTTGTCGTTCTCCAGAAAGTCATCTCTCGCTCTAACGATCTAAGTTTTATGCAAAAAATTATTATTGATATCTATAATGTCCTTCGTAGATTGAGCATTTCGGAAGAAAAGGGATTCGGGCTTGATTCGAGTTTTGTGACAATAGAACGCGTGCCTCTCGTTGTAGCCGAAACTAGGGATGTTAATATTCAACGTGTTGAATAGCTGCTAAGAAAGAGCAGGGCAACTAATCGGGTAAATCTAACCTCAGTGCATTCTTTTTATAATCGATAATCGCTCCATATTCATGTAGGAGGTCTCCGCCTACAACACCCAAGACAGGTTCCATTTCCAGCTGTTGATAAGCGATATTGATGGTAGAAAGGTCGAGGGCGGCAACTTCGTAATTTTTGAGGTGAAGTTCTCCGATTTGAAAGTCTGGTATACTAAGTGTATAACTCTCCATGGTGTTCGTTCCTAAGCCTGTAGAAAGTTGATCAGAGAGTTTTAATAAGTCGGGATCAATATGATTCTCGACTGTCGTTTTATCAAAAACGGTTTTTGAAGCGCCGGTATCTAATACGGCTCGAAAACTTTTACCAAAAACGATGATATCCACCAATAGGTGAAAGCCTTCGTTTTGTAGATTCAATAAAATAAGTGGTATTTCAGTCATCTATAGTACACCGGTGTCTTTCAGTACATTATTCATCTTTTGAACAGCATCAGCACTTTCATTCAGGCGTTGTTGATCCTCTTCGTCGAGTGACATAGGTATAATTTTTTCGACTCCGTTTTTTCCGATAATAATAGGCACACCCAGATTGATATCAGAGAAGCCATACTCTCCTTCTAAGTATACCGACGCTGTAAATAGTTTCTTCTGATCTCGAACAATGCTTTCAACAACTGCAGCTGAGGCTGCTCCAGGAGCATACCATGCAGACGTTCCAATTAGCTTTGTTAGTGTTGCTCCACCCACCATGGTTGCTTTGACAATTTCCTCCTGATCTGCGGATGAAAGGAAATCTGTCACAGGAACACTATTCCAGGTCGCATGCTTTATCAGTGGGATCATTGTTGTATCACCATGTCCACCAATTACAATAGCATTTAAATCGGCGGCAGATGCGCCTAGCTTTTTACTCAGTTGATAACGGAACCTCGCAGAGTCAAGTGTTCCTCCCATACCGATGATTCGGTTTTTCGGAAGACCGGTAGCTTTTAAGGCTAGATAAGTCATGGTGTCCATCGGGTTAGAAACGACAACCAAAATAATATCTGGTGAATGTTTAAGGAGGTTGCTAGCAACATCTTTTACAATCGCTGCGTTTGTTCCGATCAGCTCTTCGCGTGTCATTCCTGGTTTACGTGGAATGCCAGATGTAATGACAGCTACAGATGATCCAGCCGTTTTACTATAATCATTGGTGACCCCCGTGATGGTTGTATCGAAGTTTAACAAAGCAGCCGTTTGCGACATATCTTGCGCTTTTCCTTCTGCGAAACCTTCCTTAATATCAAGAAGTACGACTTCTTCAGCCAGTTCTCTACGTACAATATTATCTGCTGTGGTTGCGCCTACTGCTCCGGCTCCTACGATTGTTATCTTCATAATGGGTTTAAGTTTTTCAAAGCTGTGAATTGATTAAAGATTGGTAGCCAATATAGAAAAAATGAAAGGATTTTTCAATAGCAAAACAGGATACTGTTAAAAAGGATATCCTATGGCAAGATTAAAAATAATATTATCCTTTCGCCATTGCTTATCTCCAAAATCAATACGGTCCATCACCCAGCGTTCGCCTTCAGGCAAATAAGGCACACGTAATGGGATTGCCAGGTCGGTTCGTAGTACTAAAAACGTAAGGTCGAAACGTAGTCCAAGTCCTGCTCCGACAGCTATCTCCTTTAAAAAGTCCTTGTTGATCGCAGCTCCCGGTTTATTTTCGTTTTCGTTGAGCAACCAAATATTACCTGCATCGACAAATGCGGCACCGTGGACAATACTGACAAGCTTTCGCCTATATTCTAAGTTTAATTCCATTTTGATATCGCCCGTCATGTCAGGAACAAAGTTATTTTCGCCGAACTGTTCAGGTTCATATGAACCTGGTCCTACCGCGCGGGCCCTGAATGCACGCAGACCATTAGGTCCACCGCTGAAAAACTGTTTGATATAAGGCATTTGATTTGAATTGCCATAAGCGTATCCAAAACCAAACACCGCCCGGGCAGCAATCTCTGATTTCGTTCCTAGTTTGGTATAGTTCCGAAAATCAAGATCGGTTTTAATATACTGAGAAATGGGTGCGTCTAAGAAGCTATAGGTATTGCCTTCGTTGTAATTAGCTCCTTTGATCAGTCCAATGATATTTCCCGATAGGTCAAGGCCCCCTCTAAAATACATGGTATTTTTTCTAGTTTGCTCCATCGTATTTGTGTAGGTAAATACGTAGTTTGGACCAATAATGAACTGTTTCTCGATGGCATGACGGAGATTCGGATTTCTTTGTAATTCCAGCTCGTATTCGGGAGTGATATTCGATGAACGAACGTAGGCGACTTCTAACAGATCAAGCTCATGTTCTTTCTGACTGCTTTCACGCCATGAGTACCCAAAACCAAAGGTCATGGAGTTGAGCCGGTATGCATTTCGTCTGCTAAGAAACTCATATCCTGTTCGAATGGTGGTATGTGGAACAAAACGTTTTGTAGGCGTCCATTTAAAAGGAGCAACAATTTGCGGAAAGGTAAGGCTGGCCTCTGCGCCATAGCGATAAAAACTTGAATTTAAGTTGACATCGCCACCCGTCTGGAATTCATAGCCCCCAAATACTGAAATGCGGAAAAGCTCAGCGCCTTTAAAAGCATTCCGATGCTGCCACGAAATTGTAGCTTCAGAGCCATTGTAAACAGAAGCGGTTTTACCCAAAATTTCAAAATGCATAGACTTTGTGGGCTGTGGCGTTAAATAGTAATAAACGTCTAGCAAGTTGCTATTAGCGGAGTCTACCGGTACAAAGTTGTTTTTTACAAATTTAAAGGTACCGAGACCTACTAATTGAGAGATGGTCCGGGTGTGTTTCGCTCGGGTATATAAATCGCCCTTCTTGAAAGACATAGGTCGGGCAATGGCACGTCGTCTATACGTGTTGAATGGATCAATAATATGATAGTCTCCGTAGCGAGTACTGTCGGACGGTACACCTAATTGATACGTTCCTTGTTGTAAGTTATAATCCGGGAAAATATAGATATTATTAATATAATAAGGGTGAAGTGCCTGGTCAGGAGCTTCAGGTTTCAATGTAACATAAAGATCCACTTGGTGCTCGCCAACTGTGCTGTCTACTTCCACCAAAAGGTAATCAGGATTGAAGTAATAATACCCTCTAGCTTTCAACTCATTATCGATGCGAGCTCGCTCATTGACGATGACATCAAAATTATATGGACTTCCTGATTGTAATAAAGACTTATCCTTTGTTTCAGCAATGATTTTACCAAAATCAGTGCTGTCTAGTTCAAATACAACATCCTTAATTTTATAATTGTCATGTGGCGTTGCAAAATAAGATACGGTGGCCTTCCGGTTTTTTATGGTCGTATCAGAGGATACCTCGGCATTGAAAAAACCTAAATTTTCTAAACGGTTTCTGAGTAGATCCTCATTGTAGGTCCGGTTAACATCGCTTAATAAAACAGGTGGTTCACCCACTTTATATTTTAGCCAACCCTTTATTCCTTTTTCGGTTGTAGTCGAGTCTCCCGCCATGTTATAAAAATATAACTTTGGGCGTAAACCGAGAAAGCTCGAGTTGGGTTGTGGCTGAAGATAGCTTTCAAGATTGGATTCCAGCGGGTCAATATACTTTTCGGGGAAAGAGGTGTCGGGTTTTAGTTCGACCTGTCCCTTTACATACAGGTTTTCACCTTTCTTCAAGTACTTGATGTTGCTACAGGAACTTACAATAAAAATTACTGCGAAAAGCGCGATGATGTGTAGTCCGCTATTCTTCATTTTCAGCTCCTTCCTCTCTAAATTTTATAACCTGTGTACTATCTGACGGGTTCTGTCTTTTTCTTTGAACCGGTGCCGATTGCATCAATGCTTTGTTTTTTCTTTCTTGCACTTCTTGTAAATATTGTTGGAGTCTTTCTGCACCCATGAACAACTCGAGGAACTTATCATAATCCATATTAATATTGAAACCTAAGCCTGTCTCTATCACTTGGCCTTGCAAGGTCACTTCATATTGGTTTTTACGGAATGCTCGTAGAAAATAACGTCCATCTTTTGATAATTGATATTCGATAGCAATATCGCCAGCTATATTAGTGGGTTGACGTCCTGGCTGCCCTCCTTCAATCTCGAAGTTAGATCCTACCGTAACTTTCAGTCGGTCGTTTAGCAAGCGTTTAGAGACGCCCACATTTAAATCGGTTCTATTTTGTTGAGTTCCCGTACTATAATCATCAGTAGATTGCAAGTCGAAGTTCAGTTCTACCCCCGAAATCAGATCGCCGGCAAGATTGTTAAGTTGCGCACTCAGTAAATCGCTCACCGAGTTTCGAGCCATGGACTCAACACTTCCACCCGCGGCACTTGAGAACGGATTTTCAGCAACAAACCTACCTAGAAGTATCAACGCAAAGACCTGCTTGTTCAGTTCGGATTCATTTTCGCGGATCTGGGATAGGCGGGTTTCAACTAAACTCGTAACATCTTGCGATACCCCTGCGTTTTCTTCCTGCAGATCAATGCCAAATGAAATCTCCGGTTTCATCATCTCACCTGTAATGAATAGCTCTACCTCAAAAGGTATCTTCTGTTTATAATAGTTGCTATTTCGCCCGGCAAGCTGATTTTCTAAAAGGTCGATAGGTGCGGCATCTATATCATAAGCTGCGGTAATATTTAAGTCGGCGGCCATAGGTTCTCCATTCCAAACAATCGTACTACCTTGCTTAAAGTCGAATCGTCTTTTAATCATGTTAAACGATAGATTGTAGTAACCCTCCTCCACTTCATAGGTACCCGCTAGCGACATGTTCCCACCCGGACTTATTCCGGCGTTTAGCTGAGCTTCTCCTTTTATAAAGAGGGCGTCTCCGGTGCCGGGATCAATAATTACATTAAATTCAGCATCTGGATCCACTCCAATATTAACGGACACATCCATTCCGGTCACGGTTTGAGGCGTCGTTGCCAGTTGCTGTTCAAACAAATCATAGCTACTCGAGTCACTCCGGTCCACGAATTTAATAATCCCCTCTCGCTCTGTTAGACCCGGTTCAGAATCGGGAACGACAAAGGTCATCTTGGTTCGATCGTTCACGTTCAATGTACCATTGACTTGCGGACTTTCCATCGTGCCCGTTATACGAAGATCACTGTCTAAAAACAGCGTGCCATAGAACAATTCATTGTCTACCTTTGAGGAATTTAGAACTTGAAAATCCGATGCTTCTACGGCGAGATTAAAATCAAAATCGGTATATGTACTTGTACTGACGAGGCCGTTGATTGTAGCTGTATTACCTACGCTGTCAGCAATAGAAAAGTCCTGAAATCTAATTCCCTGATCGTTAAATTGAATAGCATCGTTATCAAAATAAAATTGAGCATTTAGCATGGACACATTAAGTTCCGCCTCATTAAAAAGGAGACTGCCATTTAATCTTGGTGCATCTGGCGAACCTGTAATAGCTAATTGACCATTTAGGTAACCATCGGCACGGCGCAGGCTCCCAAACGAAAATGCTTCAAGCGTAGACATATTGAGCCGGTTGATATTTAGATCAAAATCCATTGTTGACGGCGCTTCTGGGGGACTGATATAATCGCCGCTTAGGTTCAGGTCATTCCCGTTACCGGTAACCGTGATATTCGCAGCAAAGGTGTTTTCTTGTTGATTGTTTACTTGAATATTGATATCACCAATCGTGTCAACACCAAAATAAAAATCATTGATAGTCAAGTCGGATACAAAAACAGGCGAACTCTCAAATCGGTCAATCGTTGCGTCTCCATTAATCGCTCCGCCTAGCTTCAGGGTTTCACTTTCAATGAATTTCGTGAATGTTTCGATCCTAAAGTTCGAAAATAGCGCGTCTATCGGGGAATTCCGACTTGAGTCTCGAGATTGTAGTTGAAAGCTTTGACCGTTATTTTCTAGTATAAAGTTACTCGCATGAATACCCAGATCACCAAACCTGATAGCATTGCCTTCTTGGATGTTCCATTGATCATAATTCAGGATTAAACCATCGGGTTTTAATCTGAAAATAAAATCATTGTTTTCTGCCAGCAGTTCAGCTCCGATATGATACTGATTAACATTGGCGGTGTCCCGAATCCAGAGTCCCGTATTCACAATGCTATTGTTCACATTACCGCTGATTAGTGTATTGAACAAGTTGATATTTGATACATTTACTTCTCCAATTACACCTGCATAGTACAGCGTACTATCAGCCGTATTAATATCGAAACTTACGTCATCAATTAATGTGCTGTCATATAAGACATGAGGCGCACCAATCCGAGCGTTCAGAGATTTTGTTTCACTTGCAAAATTTCCAAAAAGCGTTATCGGCTCCATTTCAGCCAACGCAGGCGCGACTCTCCTAATGAGCGGCGAACGGATTATCTCGGCGTTGAACTCAAATGTTTGTGGATCATAGGATGTAGTATCAATGACATTCGTTGGATTATAATAGGTCTCTATTACATCTTGTATAGCAGTTCCTATCTGCGTTAGTTTATAGTCACCATACACCATGGCGTTCATAAATTCAGCTTCCAAGTTTAGGAACTTCAAGGAATCTGTTGCTTCCGAATGAAGTTTGATGCTATCCAATGCATAACGTTCACCATTGTATAAGAGAAGGGAGTTAACTACATTTATATCCCCGTTAAGGTAATCTGGGTCTGCAGTTGGCAAATCGGCTTCTAGGCGACCGTGGTAACGAATGTCATCCGCCACAAGATTTAAATTCTTAAGATTCAAACTGTCCACATTTAAATTCATCAGCAGTTGTGGATATTTGTCTGTCCATGTCGCCTGCGCATTCATGTTCACGGCGATATTCGGATCTGAACTCAATAGGTTCGCTAATATATTTCCTTTATCAGCCTGAAAGTTTAATTTGATGTCATGATAAGGGTATCCCATGACTTCCGCATCCACCAAAGTAGCTTCGCCCTTTGCAACCATGGTTCGTGGGTCAAGTCCCACACCTTCCACATCGGCCACGAACGTTATTGCTCCGAAAGTCGTATCATTTTTTAGAAAGCCGCCCACATCTAGGTTCTGGATGTTGACTTTAGCACTGTAGCTCGTGTCCCGAGCGGCATTGTAATTCGCTAATAGGTCAGCGTTTCCAACTGAGGTGTTTAAATCTAAGTTGGTTCTAAAGCTATTCATACCACCCCTAAAAACACCTGTTAATTTGATTGAATTAGGGATTTCAATATCCGGAGGCAACAATGTTTTGGCTATCAAACGTGTCAAATCCCGATTGCTACTTTGAAGGTTGTTAATTTTAAGATCAGCGAATAATCTTTCGGGTTCCATCACATTTCTCACAGATCCTGAAATGTTTACATAGGTGTCATCTAAGGTGCTGGCGACAAACCTCCTGATTCTTAAATCCGCTAATGAGCCGTTTAAGTCGGCATCTATGTCAAAACTGCGCGTCAGTAATGGCTGCATAACCTCCATGGTATCGAGAGTCGGCACCAGCAGCACCACGTCGGCCATACCTAGGCGACTATCGTCTACCAACAAGCTGAGGTCTATTAGCTCCGGGTTTTCACTAATAGCATCGAGCGACGGGTAACTCAAGGTCACCTCGCTTGCTAATTGCGTATTGGGCGTTTCAAGAATAAAGTCTTCTAATAATACACCCTGATTTGTATACGCAAACTGCGTTTCCAGCTTATTCAGCTGCAGGCCACTTGTGTCTCTAAAAGTAAAGCTTTGAAGATTACCGGAAATAGAATCCATTGAGAAATACAGCTCATCGAGATCAATATTCAGATCCGATATATTCATATGGGCATAATCGAGACCCTTTTGAAGTCTCGGTGCCGTGTTATCATCGTATGCTACATGGGTGTTGCTGACATCCATATCGTCGATGTTTACGATCCAGTTGATCGGTTCTTCTGTAGACGATGTGTCCGTCTCATTTGGCCCTTCCGTTGCGGTAGTCGCACGTCCCATTGCCAGAGCTGCGTCCGTATCCTCCAATAAAAGCTTCTTTATATCTACTTTTTCATTTCTTAAATCCAACTCATTGAAATCAACCAATAAGTTTTTGAATTTCAGCTTTGCGTCCATTGCCGTCGCGGCATCAGTGTAGACTACATCAATATCTTTAAGTGACACTTCTCCAAGTTTCACGTCAGGGAAAGCCGCGTCTTCGCCGGCCGCTGCTTCTACACCGAGATCGTCGGTAGCAGGTACCGATGAAGCTTCAGCAATTTCAGCCTGATGAACAATGGTTTTGATCCCTTCGATAGATACTTTCGGTATCTCGAAATGCATGTTTTCGAGATCAAAATTCTTGATCCGGGTATCTAAGTGTCCCAAGTAGAAATCGGCATTTGTCCCAATAACCTCATCGTTGTATCGTAGCCTGATACGATCTAGGTTGATCTTATCAATCGAAAAGTCCATTGCCGCAGCAGTATCAGTCGACTCTTCCTCAACTTCCTCTGAAACGAAAGCACGAATGATATAATCGAAGTTAAAGGCACTATCCGGTAATGTTCGATCAATATTCGCCGTTATTCCCTTGAAATTAAGTTCATTAATCTCCACCTTATTATTTAGCAGCTTTAACAGACTTATATCGACAGCCAGACTCTCACCTGCAAGAAGAGTGTCTTGTTTCTGGTCTTCAAAATAAACCCCTTCCAGTACCAAAAGCTTAGGTAGTTTTAAAGAAACTCGTTCGAGTCTTACAGGCGTTTCAATTTTCGTTTCTATATAAGATACGACCTTTTGAACAACAAAATTCTGAACTTTCGGGATGTTAATTAGAATATAGAGGAGAATAATTAACCCAATTACCACTCCCAGTAGCCATAAGATAACTCTTAATGAAATTTTTGTAAACTTATTCAAGCCAGACTTATAAGATAAAACGTTGTAAAATTAACCAATTCGTATTGAAATAGTTTTAAAATTAGTGAATTACATGTCACTTGTAGCACAAGGAGTAAACTTTCGTTTAAGAAATGAGTCTATCATTTAACAAATCATCCGAAATGAAAATGAAAAACACCAGACAGGTTACACTTTTACTCCTCTTGATACTATGTATTCAACAGACTTTTGCTCAAAATATTGTAGAGACCAATGCTAGCCTAGATGAGGCGATCATCTATGTGCGGGGTGCAGAACTTAGACATGAAGCTAAAAATGTACAAATCCCATCAGGAAATTCAGAGGTGGTAATTAATCATGTTGCCAAGAATATTAACCCACAGAGCATTCGTGTTCTAAGTCCCAATTCTCAAATATCGATTCTATCGGTTTCCTTTGAACGCGACTATTTAAATAAAAACACGAACAAAAGCTCTTTGTACCTGGAAAACAAAAAAAAGTATGATCAAGAAAATAAGATCTATCATGATTTGGTGAACCAAAGAAAAGCGGAGGAAAGTACGCTTGCCTTACTTGAAGCTAATAAAGATGTAGGAGGGCAGAACGGTGTGACGCCAACGGAAATCACGAATATGATCAAGTATTATCGGACGCAGTATAAAGAAATATCAGATCGTATTGTTCATTTAAAATCCCAGGAAGAGGAACAAAAAGCGATTGTGGATAAGCTTAAACAACAGATGGATGAGTCTGGAGGGGATAATCAAAATGCGGGACAATTGGTATTGCGTGTCAGCACGCCCCAGGCTGCGAATGTGAACTTTGATATCCAGTATTTTACGAACAACGTTTCATGGACTCCATTTTATGAAGTGAGAGTAGATGATATACAAAGTCCAGTGCAGTTGCTTTATAAAGCTAATGTAGTTCAAACTACTGGAATTGATTGGAAGCAAGTGCCATTAACCTTTGCAGGAGGGAACCCACAACAAAATAATAATGTTCCGGAGCTCAATCCATGGCGTTTGAGTTATAGAAGTCCAGTCGTTGTAGCCAGGCCCCAGAAAATAATGGCCCGTGGCACAAATGCAAGTGCCGAGAGATTCCAAGAAGCGGCGCCTGCGCCTCAGGACATGGCCGTTGTTCAGGATAACCAACTAAATACGAGTTTTGTAATCGACGTGCCCTACGATGTATATTCAAACGGTCAAGCACAGGCGATACAGTTGCAGAGCTATACGCTCAATACCGCGTATTCATACACCACGGTACCCAAATACAGTTCTAGCGCCTATTTAATAGGAAAGGTGACCGATTGGAACGAACTGAATTTACTCCCTGGCAATGCTAATTTGATTGTTGAGAATAATTATGCCGGTACTTCCTATATCGATCCTCACTCCACCAATGATACCCTGACATTGAGCTTAGGTAAAGATGAACGAATTGTTACGAAGCGCGAACGGATCAACGAAGAGGGCAGCCGCTCTTTCCTCGGTAGTACACAAGCGCGTGAGTATACCTATGAAATATCGGTTAGAAATTCACGGCAGCAAGCCGTTGATATAGAAGTGAAAGATCAATACCCGCTGTCTAACGAGCAGGATATCGAGATAACATTAAATGAGACTTCGGGGGCAATCAACAATCAAGAAGAGGGTGAGCTTACATGGAATGTCAATTTGAAGCCGGGTGAAACAAAAAAGCTGAGATTTAGCTATACTGTGAAATATCCGAAAGGTAAGACCCCGGTTGGATTGTAAATTCGTTATATTTGGAATTTTAAAGATATTCCAGAAATATGCCGAGTTTTTCACACTTACACGTTCACACACAATTTTCACTTTTAGATGGTGCCGCTGAAATCGGCCGCATGTTTAAAAAGGCATCAAACGATGGAATGAAGGCGATGGCAATTACAGACCATGGCAACATGTTTGGGGTTTTTAAATTCGTAGCGGAGGCTGCGAAGCATAACGTCAAACCCATCGTTGGATGTGAGTTCTATGTGGTTGAAGACCGCCATGTTAAACAGTTTACAAAAGAAAAGAAAGATAAACGATATCACCAGCTTATGCTTGCGAAAAACCCACAAGGTTATCGTAATTTGGTGAAGCTTTGTTCCCTAGGCTATATTGAAGGGGTATACAGTAAATGGCCCCGCATCGATAAAGAGCTTATCCTCAAGTACCATGAAGGCTTAATAGCGACGACCTGTTGCTTAGGAGCCGTCGTTCCGCAATATATTTTAAACAAGTCTGAAGAGGAAGCCGAAGAAGAATTCAAATGGTGGTTAGATCTTTTTGGGGAAGATTTTTACATTGAGCTGCAAAGGCATAACCTTCCTGAGCAGGAAAAAGTGAATGCCGTCTTGTTGAAGTTTGCAAAAAAGTATCAGGTTAAAATGATCTGTTCAAATGACTCGCATTATATTGATCAGGAAGATGCAAACGCACACGATATTTTACTATGTGTAAATACGGGCGATTTACAAAGCACGCCGATTGCTACGGATGAAGAGGGAGGAAAGGGTTATCGTTTCGGCTTTCCGAACGATCAGTTTTTCTTTAAGACTCAATCCGAAATGGCAAGTCTTTTTCATGACATCCCCGAAGCGGTGGATAATACCAATGAGATTGTCGATAAAGTCGAAACACTTCAACTCAAAAGGGACATCATGCTTCCAAATTTCCCAATTCCTGAGGAATTTAAAAAGCATAGCGGACCAGATGCTGATAAGGAAAACCAATGGGAGTATTTAAAACACCTTACTTATATTGGAGCGAAAGAACGCTATAGGGATATTACGCCCGAAGTTCAGGAGCGTATCGATTTTGAGCTGTTCACCATCAAGACTATGGGTTTCGCAGGCTACTTTCTTATCGTAGCCGACTTCATCGCTGCCGGTCGTGATCTAGGTGTCTTTATCGGGCCTGGTAGAGGGTCTGCCGCCGGATCCGTGGTAGCCTACTGCATTGGAATTACGAATATTGACCCGATAAAATACAATCTGCTATTTGAGCGCTTTCTCAATCCGGACCGGAAGTCTATGCCCGATATCGATACGGATTTTGATGATGAAGGAAGACAAAAGGTAATTGATTATGTGGTGGATAAGTACGGAAAAAATCAGGTTGCCCAGATTATTACCTATGGTTCTATGGCTGCCAAGAGTAGTATCAAAGATGTCGCTCGGGTGCTCGATTTACCGCTTTCTGAATCTAATTTTCTTGCTAAGCTTGTTCCGGACAGACCGGGAACGAATCTAAATAATGTTGTTTTATCTCCGTTAGATGATGTGAAGAAAAACTATGGGCAAGATTTTGAAAACATTCAAAAGTTACGGGATTTTCATTCCAAGCCTAATGAGGTAAACGGCAAGGTCCTAAAAGAAGCATTGATCTTGGAGGGTTCGGTTCGAAATGTAGGCATCCACGCCGCTGGGATTATTATCGCCCCGGAAGATCTGACGAACATCATTCCCGTTTCTACTTCTAAAGATTCAAATCTTTTAATTACACAGTATGATGGGCGTGTTATTGAGGATGCCGGTGTAATAAAAATGGACTTCTTGGGATTAAAAACGCTCACCATTATAAAGGGAGCGTTAGAGCTGATCAAACAGAACCACAAGATTGATATTGCGATTGATGAAATCCCCCTTGATGATTTGAAGACTTTCGAATTATATCAGCGTGGCGACACCAATGGAACATTTCAGTTTGAGAGTGATGGGATGCAGAAATACCTGAAAGAGCTCAAGCCCGATAAGTTCGAAGACCTGATTGCCATGAACGCCTTGTATCGTCCCGGCCCAATGGAATACATTCCTAGCTATATTAACAGAAAGCATGGGCGAGAAGATGTGAGCTACGACCTCCCGGACATGGAAGAATACCTGGCTGATACCTATGGTATCACGGTTTATCAGGAGCAGGTGATGCTTTTATCCCAAAAGTTAGCTGATTTCTCGAAAGGTGACGCCGACGTACTGCGAAAAGCAATGGGAAAGAAAGACCGAAAAACACTGGATAAGTTAAAGCCACAGTTCATCGAAAATGCTAAAAAGAAAGGCCATAAAGAAAAAGTTTTAGCAAAAATATGGACTGACTGGGAGGCATTTGCATCATACGCTTTTAATAAATCTCACTCTACTTGCTATGCCTTTGTTGCTTATCAGACTGCTTACTTAAAAGCACATTACCCTTCAGAGTATATGGCTGCGGTCCTTAATAACCAGCACAACATCGAAAAGATATCCTTCTTTATGGAAGAATGTCGGAAAATGGGTATTATGGTACTTGGTCCCGACGTAAACGAATCTGATTTGCGATTCTCGGTTAATAACAACGGGGAGGTGAGATTTGGACTATCAGGTGTAAAAGGGGTGGGAGACAAGGCGGTCGAGAGCATTATCGCCGAACGTAAGGAGAATGGCCTTTATGAAAACATCTACGATTTTGCCAGACGAATGAACTCTCGAACGGTCAACAAGAAAGTGTATGAGAATCTGGTTTACAGCGGTGCATTCGATTGTTTTCACCTTAATCGCGCGCAATATTTCCATGTGATCCCTGGTACGGTGCAAACCGGTATCGACCGACTGGTAAAATACACGGTGGATTATCAGAACAATGCCAGTAGTGCTGCTATGTCTCTTTTTGGTGGGACTAGCGATGCCGATATACCAGAGCCAACCCTTGCCGAATGTCCCGAGTGGGATTTGATCCTCCGATTGCGACATGAAAAGGATGTCATCGGTATTTTCTTAACCGGACACCCTCTCGATAACTACCGGGTTGAGATGGAGTATTTCTGCAAAAATACGGTCAAAGATCTTCAGTTGATCGATCAGATAAAATCGCCGGATCAAGATCCAGAGCTTATGGCCAAGTTTAAAAGGTTAACGAACAAAGAAATGCTCATTGGAGGGCTCGTTTCGTCCGTTAACCATCGAGTGACCAAGAACGGACGTCCATTTGGAATTTTCGTATTTGAGGATTATACCGATTCCTACGAAATCGCTGTATTTGGCGAGGAGTATATCAAGTTTAAAGGTTTTTTAAATGAGGGCTATTTCCTCCAACTTCGAGTGGCATTTAAGCTAAGGTTTAGACAGGAAGGCAACTGGGAAGTGAAAATATTAAATATTCATCTGTTAGATGAGCTGCGTGACAAGCTTGCAAAGCGTGTAACGATTCAACTGTCATTAAATGAGATTTCTCCGGCATTCATGTCAGGCTTAAAGGAAATTGTGGAGCGAAATGCCGAGAAGGAAGGTCAGAAAAACTGTGAATTACGATTCAAAATAATGGATTTTGATGACGAAATCAAGTTGGATATGCCCTCTAAAAATATACGAGTAAACCCTGACAACGAGTTTATCGATAATTTAAAGGGAATGAATATATCCAAGTTTTGGTTAAACTAATGTCAGATTAACAGTATTTAATAGCTTTGGTAAGGTATTTGACTACTTAAGTTTGTAACTTCGTGTTTAGAAAATGTTTTCAACAAAATATTAATCATAAAATTTAAGAATATGGCAATTGAAATCACCGACAGCAACTTTGATGAAGTTGTTTTAAAATCAGATAAACCAGTATTGGTTGACTTTTGGGCAGAATGGTGTGGACCATGTAGAATGGTTGGTCCTATTGTAGAAGAGTTAGCTCAAGAGTACGATGGAAAAGCTGTTATTGGGAAAGTGGACGTAGATAATAATCCAGACATCTCAGTGAAATTTGGAATTAGAAATATTCCGGCGCTGTTGTTTTTCAAAGGCGGGGAGGTCGTTGATAAACAAATTGGAGCAGTTCCGAAATCAGTTCTAGCTGAAAAGTTAGAAAAACAATTATAATAGATTTTTATTATAATTAGGTTAGCAAGTAGCCTGACTTATCATCTCGATAGGTCAGGCTTTTTTATGCTCTAATCTCTGTATAGTTCAGCTTGCTGCTCCTTAACTCCTGCGTCATTGATGTACTCATCATATGACATAAGTTTATCGATCAAACCCTTAGGTGTGATCTCAATAATTCTATTTGCTACCGTTTGGGTCAGTTCGTGGTCACGAGAAGTAAAGAGCAATGTTCCTTTAAAGTCGGTCAGACCATTGTTCAATGCAGTGATGGATTCCAAATCCAAGTGGTTCGTAGGTTCATCCAATAGAAGTAGGTTTGCTTGCTGCAGCATCATTCTAGAGAACATGCATCTCATTTTCTCACCTCCCGATAGTACTGAACATTTCTTTAATACTTCCTCACCAGAAAACAGCATGCGACCTAAAAAGCTACGAATAAACTGGTCATCTTGATCCGTGTCTGAGTATTCTCTCAACCATTCAATCAAATTGTCGTTCTTGCCTTCAAAATATTCCGCATTATCCATTGGCATATCAGCAATCTTGATCGTCACCCCCCATTTGAAAGAGCCCGTATAGTCGGTGTCTCTACCGGTAAGGATATCATAGAAAGCCGTAGTCGCTAAGCTGTTTCTAGATAATACTGCTATTTTGTCACCTTTATTGACCATGAGATTAATCTGATCAAACAGCTTGGTCTCGTCGCCAGCCTTACCTAGGTTCTCTATTGAAAGGATTTGGTCACCCGCTTCACGTTCCATATTATTGAACATGATTGCTGGATACTTTCTGTTGGACGGCTTAATCTCTTCAAGATTAATTTTATCTAAGGCCTTTTTCCGACTGGTTGCCTGTTTGGATTTAGATGCATTGGCACTAAAACGTCGGATAAAGTCTTGTAACTCTTTTACTTTATCTTCCATTTTTTTGTTCTGATCTGCGCGTTGCTTTAAAGCCAATTGGCTCGATTCGTACCAGAACGAATAGTTACCCGTATAAATGGTCATTTTTCCAAAGTCAATATCAACCACATGGGTACATACTGAATCTAAAAAGTGACGGTCGTGAGAAACCACCAAAACAATAGCCTCATAACCCGCTAAGAAATCTTCCAACCATGAGATGGTTTCGATATCCAAGTCGTTGGTCGGCTCATCCAGTAATAAGATATCTGGCTTTCCAAAGAGGGCTTGTGCTAATAGCACGCGTACTTTTTGATTACCATCCAGTTCTTTCAATAACTTGAAGTGTAAATCTTCGGTAATGCCGAGATTGCTCAACAGCATTGCGGCATCACTTTCCGCGTTCCATCCGTCCATTTCTGCAAACAGATTTTCCAGTTCACCTGCGCGTTCACCATCTGCGTCCGTGAAATCTTCTTTAGCATAGATGGCGTCCTTCTCTTTCATGATTTTGTAGAGCTCTTCATGTCCCATCATAACTGTCTCAATCACAGAAAACTCATCAAATTGATAGTGATCCTGTTTTAGAACTGCCATACGTTCGCCCGGGGTGAAACTTACGGAACCGCTGGTGGGATCTACTTCTCCTGAAAGAATTTTAAGGAAGGTCGATTTGCCGGCACCGTTTGCTCCAATAATGCCATAACAGTTACCCTGAGTGAACTTCAGGTTAACTTCTTCAAAAAGTATACGTTTGCCGAAACGAAGGGATAAATTAGAAACTGTAATCATGGCGCAAAGGTAAGGATTAGATATTAATTTTAATTAAATCCCAAGCGCCAATAAACTAAACAACGAAAAAATCGTTTAATAAATACAAGAAGCCAATTTAAAACCCAATGACTCTACGCCTTGGTGTCCATCTTTTTATTGTGTGGCTTGTGCATCTCATTATACTGCAGAGCGCTCATGCACAACCTTTTTTATTGCCAGAGGGTCAATTGAAACAAAAATTGTCTTTTGATCTCGTCCATAATCTCATGATTATTCCTGTCACACTCAATGGAGAAGGCCCTTATAATTTCATCTTGGATTCTGGTGTCGGACCCATTATCATTACCGATTCAGCAATGGTCGACTCATTGTATGCAAGCGATTTGGCTCTTTTTAAAATCAGAGGACGAGGAATCGGGGACGAAATAGAGGCCTATGTTATCAATCATATGTTTCCATCAATCGGTGATGCCAAAACAAACGGGCTGTCACTTGTATTGCTCAGAAACGACCCTTTTCAATTATCGTCCTATGTCGGAATGCCTATTCACGGAATTATTGGTTCTGACGTCTTTCGGAGTTTTTCGGTAAAAATCAATTATAACCGAGAGCGAATAACCCTCTATCCCCCGGACGCTAAGGTAAAGAAACGAGGTCGTCGGATTCCGCTCAAGATAATCAATAACAAGCCCTTTCTAGATGTTACTTTATCCAATGAAGGCCACGAAAAGAATCTGCTTTTATTACTCGACTCAGGAGCAGGCCATGCTGTTTCCTTAGAACAAAAGGAAGAAAATCGAGATTTAGTTCCCGACCGTACCATCGAAGCCAATCTCGGTATTGGACTTAATGGTCCGATTCATGGCCTGATCGGAAGACTTAGCAAAGTTGAGATCGCTGAGTATGAGTTGGAAGACGTTGTCACCGCATACCCATCACCTGAGTTTGAGTTGCTCAAACAATTATTAGGAGATCGTAATGGTTCAATCGGAGGAGAGTTGCTGAAGCGATTTCACCTCTTTATTGATTATGCCAACGAGGAAATCTATTTAAAAAGAAACCGAAAGTTCAACGATCCATTTGAACACAATATGACGGGTATGGAACTCTATGTTACGATAAACCAGGGCGAAAGACGCTTTTTTGTCGGTCGTATCGAAATGAACTCTCCAGCGTCAAGAGCCGGCATGCAAGTGGGCGATGAACTTTTATCGATTAATTTAAAAAACATGGATAAATATTCCCTAGAAGACATCAACCAGTTAATGCATCGAAGTACGCGCGATCAAATTATTGTCGAGCTCCTTAGAGACGGAGAAATATACTTTAAGTTCTTAGATCTAGAACGACGTATTTGATGGACCCAGACGCGTATTACATGTCAGTGTTTATTTCAACAGATTAACCGAATATAGATCTCGTCGTCTATCTTTCATTGTTTTTACCGTTCCATATTCGTGCAATTCCTTTAGCAGATACAGGTCGACATCGGCCAGTACAAGCATCTCCGTATTGGCCGTGGCTTCAGCCTTCACACCATTGGTAGGAAACGCAAAATCAGACGGAGTAAAGACAGCTGATTGCGCATATTGTATGTCCATGTTGTTTACCTTCGGCAGGTTTCCTACCGATCCGGCGATCGCGACATAGCACTCGTTTTCTATTGCGCGGGCTTGTGCACAATTACGTACACGGGTATAACCATTCTGAGTATCCGTTAAAAATGGGACAAACAGGATCTGCATTCCCTGCTCTGCCAAGATACGGCTGAGCTCCGGAAATTCAACATCATAGCAGATCAGGATTCCAACTTTGCCACAGTCTGTATCAATGACTTTTACCTTATCGCCGCCATACATCCCGTAGTACTTAAGTTCATTCGGCGTAATGTGTACTTTGCGATATTCATCGTAACTTCCATTTCGATGACACAGGTATGAGGCATTATATAGCTTGTTATTTTCAACCAGGGGCATGGAGCCCGAAATGATATTTACGTTGTATGATACCGCGAATTGTTGAATCTTCTCCCTGATCTCATCAGTCATTTCTGCCAATTTGCGCATGGCCTCCGTTTCTGGTAAATCATTGAAAGGACCCATCAGCGGCGTATTGAAGAATTCCGGAAATACAGCAAAGTCGGCGTTGTATCCACTTACTGCGTCAACAAAAAATTCGACCTGATCATAAAAATGGTCGATATTACTGAACGTACGCATCTGCCATTGTACCAAACCTAAGCGAATGGTCTGTTTTGAGGGAGAGCTGGCCTTGGAATCTTCTTCGTAATAGATGTTATTCCATTCGAGTAAGGTTGCATACTCCATTGATTGTTCATCCTCAGGAAGGTATTTTTTTAATATTTTCTTTACGTGAAAGTCGTTCGACAGTTGAAACGTCAATGCCGGATCATAAATCTCTTTTTGCTTTACTTTCTGAATATATTGGCGAGGCGTCAATTTATCTGCATGTTCATGGTACTTCGGAATACGTCCTCCGGCAATAATGCTCTTCAGGTTCCATTCCTCACACAATTCCTTTCGTGCATCATAGAGTCGCCGCCCTAAGCGAAGCGACCGGTAGTCAGGGTGTACAAATACTTCAATCCCGTAAAAAATATCCCCATCCGGTGTATGTGTGGTGAATTTCCCATTATCCGTAATCTCCTCATAGGTATGACCGGAATTGACATCTTTCGAGTTTGTGATGATAGCGAGGGCGCAAGCTACAACTTTTCCATCCACCTCAACACAAAGCTGTCCTTCTGGGAAAATATTTATTAGGTCGCTGATATTTGTTCGGGTCCACACACCGCCAGCATCTCCCTTATATGCTTCAATCATCGATTTCTTCAGATCCGTATAATCTTTAATTGTAAGCTGCCTAACCTCTATGTTCATAAATAGTCGTTTGTTTTTATTTGGAGAAATATAAGCAAAGCTTTTGCCAGTTTTTAGAAGAGCGTATTGCCTTTTATATTTGTTTTACCCAAATGTGTGTATGCCAGATCGGTGCATTCTCGGCCGCGACTGGTCCGCATTAAGAAGCCTTCTTGTATGAGAAAAGGCTCATAAACTTCCTCAATAGTACCTTCATCTTCACCAACCGCAGTAGCAATCGTTTTTAAGCCGACTGGTCCACCTTTGAATTTGTCAATAATGGTCATCAGAATCCGATTGTCCATTTCGTCCAGACCGTATTCATCTACGTTTAATGCATCAAGCGCATATTTCGCAATCTTGGTGTCGATTTCACCATTCCCTTTGATTTGGGCAAAATCCCTTGTTCTACGCAATAGAGCATTGGCAATTCTGGGAGTGCCGCGACTACGGCGGGCTATTTCGTAGGCACCTTCATCATTAATCGGCGTCTTCAATATATGAGCTGATCGTAATACGATATCGGTTAAGAGTTTGGCATCGTAATATTGCAATCGTGAATTTATTCCAAAGCGAGCACGTAGGGGAGCAGTTAATAATCCTGATCGGGTAGTCGCGCCAATCAGTGTAAACGGACTCAAGGAGATTTGTACCGATCGGGCATTGGGACCCGTTTCCAACATGATGTCGATCTTAAAGTCTTCCATTGCGGAGTAGAGGTACTCTTCCACAACCGGACTCAAGCGGTGTATCTCATCAATAAAAAGAATGTCGCCATCGTTTAAATTCGTAAGGAGCCCGGCCAAATCACCTGGCTTGTCCAATACAGGCCCGGAAGTAATCTTAATTCCCGTACCCATTTCATTCGCGATGATATGAGATAGGGTTGTCTTTCCGAGACCTGGCGGCCCGTGTAGAAGAACATGGTCGAGCGCTTCGCCTCTTAATTTGGCGGCCTCAACAAAAATCTTCAAGTTCTCAAGAATTTTAAATTGGCCTCTAAAATCCTCAAAAAACTGAGGTCGTAAAACCTTCTCAATATCCTTCTCTGGCTGCGTTAATCTTTCCGGATTAGGGTCTAGATGCTCATTCATTTCCTCTGGTATCGGTCAAACAAAGATAAGGTTTTAAGATAAAGAAAATTCTACGGATCTAAGACTTGTAATTTCTAAAAAGACTATTCATCTTCATGTGAATCACACCCAAGAAAGCCTCACGGAAAATACGTGTACTCATTTTCGAAACACCGGCCGTCCGATCCGTAAAAATGATGGGAATTTCTACTACATTAAAGCCGTATTGTATCGCCGTAAATTTCATTTCAATCTGAAATGCATAACCTACGAAGCGTATTTTATCTAAAGATATCGTTTCCAGAACCTTTCGTCGGTAACATACGAATCCTGCGGTGGCGTCCTTGATCTTAATGCGAGTAATCAAACGAACATAAGCCGAAGCAAAGTAAGACATCAATACACGGTTCATGGGCCAGTTGACTACATTCACTCCCTTAATGTACCGGGATCCGATAGCCATATCCGCTTCATGCTGGCAGCTATCACGCAAACGTAACAGGTCGTCTGGATTATGTGAGAAATCGGCGTCCATCTCAAAAATATATTCATAATCCCTTTTTAGTGCCCATTTAAAACCATGAATATAAGCAGTCCCTAAGCCTAATTTGCTTTTTCGCTCTTCAATATAGAGCATGTTGGGGAATTCCTCTTGTAGTGACTTTACGATAGCAGCAGTACCATCGGGTGAACCATCATCTACGATCAGAATATCAAAGGGGTCGGGAAGTGAAAATACTTTCCGGATAATCTTTTCAATGTTTTCTTTTTCGTTATACGTAGGAATAATTACTAAGCTGTCACTCACCTGTATAAATTTAAATCGCCATTCTCGCTATCTTTTAAAGATATAAAGAACGGCGATTTTTATCGTCATTATTTTATAAAATAAATGTTTTCAATGTATACCGTGCATCAGTTTCTTCAACCATGGAGACAAAGCCATTAGCAATACGCCTGCAACCACTGAAACAATGAAGAACATCAAGAAGAACGTACTGATCGAGTATGTCTGAGCAATTTGATCGATATAACTTCCAATAAAGCCACCCATGAAGTTAGCTATGGCGCTTGATAAAAACCAGAAGCCCATAATCAATCCGATCAGGTTTTTCGGTGATAGTTTACTCATATAAGACAGGCCAACCGGAGATAGACATAATTCACCAGTCGTATGGAAGAAGTAAGCCAAAATCAACCAGATCATGCTCACTGAAGCTGTTGTTGCCCCTGATGGGATTTCACTTGCTCCATAAGCCAAAGCTCCAAACCCGATTCCCAACAAGATTAAGCCAATCGCAAATTTAACCGGTCCACTCGGATTGAATTTCGTTTCCCACATTTTAGCGAAGACCGTTGCCAATGTGATAATAAAGAAGGAGTTCAAAATCTGAAACCATGATGCGGCCACTTCGGTGTCTACCCGTGAAAATTCACGATCTATTTTCCAAAATGCAATTCCCCAAATAATCACAAAGCTCAAAGCCGTAAAAAAGATCGATGCCGGATATACCGCAAATATCTTTTTCGCCAAACTGATCAATACCCAGCTTAATAAAATAAGAGGGATGATAGTCAGTAGGGAATCGACCCATTTAAACGTCAATGCAGCCTGCCCGTCAAGCATCCTATTGGTATAATCGTTCGCAAAGATGGTCATAGACCCCCCGGCTTGTTCAAATGCCAACCAAAAGAAAATGGAGAAGAAAATCAGCACACCTATCACGATCAGACGATCGCGTCTAACATTCGCAGGTGTCTTTTCATCTTCCTCCTCGTCCGTCGTTGCACCTGAGTGTGTTTCGTGTTCGCGTTTCTTTGCTTCGCGCGGATCTTCACCCAGTTTTCCGAATATCTTACGTCCAAAATAGAACTGCAACATGCCGAAGAACATGAAAACACCCGCTAGGCCAAAGCCCCAGTGCCATCCTATATTTTCACCGATGTATCCACAAAGTCCCATTCCTAAAAACGCACCTGCGTTAATACCCATATAGAATATCGTATAACCAGCATCTTTTCGGTCACTGTTATCCGGGTATAGCTGACCCACAATCGATGAAATATTCGGTTTAAATAATCCGTTACCTAAAATCAAAAGGCCTAATCCCGCGTAGAAAAAAGAATCTGTAAAGCCTTCCAAGGCCATGGACGCGTGTCCTAAGGTCATAATCAAAGCACCCCAAAACACCGCTTTTCGGTAACCGGTAATCTTATCGGCTATCAAACCTCCGATGAGTGGCGTTAAATAAACCAATCCAGTGTAAATACCATAGAGCCTCAAGGCTTCTTGATTTGTCCATCCCCATCCTTCTTCCGATATGGTACTAACCAAAAAGAGAACCAATAAGGCTCTCATGCCGTAGTAGCTGAACCGCTCCCACATTTCCGTAAAGAAAAGAACAAACAACCCCACCGGGTGCTTCAGCACCGTTTTCGTGTCAACACCATTCTTAATCAGGTGCGTGCTTAAAATTTCATCTTGATCCGAAGGTTTCATATAAAAGTAAGTAGTTTATTTTTATGTTTATCTCTGTTTTTTGCTGGTCTCTAAATGCCAAAAATGCAATAATTATCCGAAAATCAAAGGAGTAATTTTTATAATCTGCTGTTTTGGCTTATTTGATTTACAATTTTTCAAAAACGAACTTGGTGATTTTATTGAATAGATGAATCGACGTATTTCCGCCATAAATTCCATGATTTTTATTTGGGTAGTAAGCTTGTTCAAACGGAACATTCGCTTGAATCAAGGCTTCAGAAAACATAACACTGTTTTGAAAGTGTACATTATCATCAGCAGTTCCATGAACCAATAGGAAATTTCCTTTCAATTTATCAGCAAAATTGATAGGCGAATTGTTGTCATAACCTTCCGGATTTTCTTGTGGAGTTCTTAAATAACGTTCCGTGTAAATAGTATCATAAAAACGCCAGTTTGTAACAGGGGCAACGGCAATTGTCGACTTGAAGACATCTGCACCTTTGGTGATTGCTAACGAGGCCATATAACCACCATAGCTCCATCCCCATAGACCAATACGGTCCTCATCTACATAGCTTTGCTTACCTAACCATTTCGCTGCTTCAATCTGATCGATGATCTCGTATTTACCCAATTGCAAATAGGTCATCTTTTTAAATTCAGCACCGCGGAAACCCGTACCACGGTTGTCTACACAAACAACCAAGTAGTCATGTTGCGCCAGAAAGTCGAACCAGTAGTTATGGTTCCATGAATTTGCAACATTTTGGCTGCCCGGTCCGCCATATACATACATCAGTACAGGATACTTCTTATTCGGATCAAAGTCTGCAGGTTTAATCATATAGCCATTCAGTTCCACACCCTCTGATGTGGTAAACGAAAAGAATTCACGAGGCGTGATACCATATTGCTCATTCACTTTCAAGGCTTCAGCATTGTCTTCCAATACACGTTCAACTTCTCCTTTTGCATTGTTTAAGGTAATATAAGGAGGTGTTTCTACACTCGAATGGTTTAGGATATAATAGCTAAAGTCCTCGCTGAAAGTTGCTGAGTTGGTTCCTTTTTGAGTACTTAATTTCGTTTTCTTTTTACCCGATAGGTTGATCGAATAAATATCACGTTCAAGCGGAGAACTTTCGGTCGACTGGTAATACAGGGTATTCGTTTTTTGATTTACACCATACAGTCTTGTAACCTCCCAGTCGCCATCTGTTATCTGACGTACCAGTTCACCGTCCATATTATATAGATAAACATGGTTGTAGCCGTCGCGCTCACTTGTCAAGAAGAAATGTTTCCCATCTTCTAGGAAAGTTAAATCATCATTGATATCGATATAGTATTTGTCGGTTTCCGTTAACGCCACTTTCGATGAGCCTGTTTCCGCATCTACGAATAAATAATCCAAGTTGTTTTGGTGTCTATTCATTCGAAATACACAAAGTAAATTTGGATCCTGCGTCCACTTAACGCGAGGAATGTATTGATCGGTTTCCGTACCTACATCAGCCGTTTTTGTCGTCTTCTTCTCAAGATCATAGATATGGATGCTCACTACTGAGTTTTTCTCGCCCGGCTTAGGGTACTTAAACTTGTACACCGTCGGATAAAGATCTTCGTACATCATCATGGAGAATTCACGAACTTCACGTTCGTCAAAGCGGTAGAATGCTATTTTATTTCCGTCCGGACTCCAGAAAAAAGCTTTCGCAAAAGCGAATTCCTCCTCATATACCCAGTCGGCGCCCCCATTGATAATCTCATTGTATTTCCCGTCAGTTGTAATTTGTGTTTCCGCACCAGTCGCCAAATCGGTTACAAACAGATTGTTATCCCTCACGAAGGCTACCTTACTGGCATCTGGTGAGAATGTAGCATACATCTGCTTTCCTTCCTTTGTGGAAACAGGCGTTATTTTCTTGCTTTTAATGTCGAATACATAGTAGTATGCTTTGCTTGAGCGACGGTAAATGGCCTCTCTCTCATGTGCAATTAATATTTTCTCTTCGTTAGCACTGAAATCCGTCCCAATCGGAAGCTTAATGTCCTCATAAACCAAATCCGCTTGAGAAAATAAGCGTTCAGCAATCTCACCGTCCTTGTAATTGTTGCGTGCCACAAAGCGGTCTTGGGTGGCAGTATCTATTTCGATCGAAACATAGGTCTTACCATCATTCATGGATCGCAAGCCTTGCACACTCTTGGTTCTAAATGTACCCTTTTTGTATATATCTTCTAATGTGATTTCACTTTGTGCATTTGCTAAGCACGTTGCACCTATCAAAAATAAAACGAGGAAATATCTCTTCATATTGGGGTTGTTTTTATCTGTTTTAAAAGAAAATAATGCGCAAAATACAAATAATGTAATTGCTTTTTATAATGTAATAAAGTTGATATGCTTATTTTTTATAGTTTTTCGACCACCATGGCACTTGCACCACCGCCACCATTACAGATGCCTGCGACACCAATTTTACCAGCTTCTTCGTCGAGTACGCTAAGCAGCGTTGTCACAATCCTAGCTCCCGATGCACCTAGGGGATGACCCATTGAGACCGCACCGCCGTAGACATTGACCTTCTGGCTGTCCAGTCCTAATTCTTTGTTATTGGCTAAAGACACCACAGAGAAAGCTTCATTGATTTCGTAGAAATCCACATCGCTCTCCTTTATTTTTGCCGCTTGAATAGCGCGGGGTATCGCTTTAGACGGTGCCGTTGTAAACCATTCAGGCGCTTGCTGTGCATCTGCATAGCCCAATATTTTAGCGATAGGTTTCAGCCCAAGTTCTTCCACCTTCGCTTTGCTCATCAGAATTAAAATCGCTGCGCCGTCGTTTAACGTAGACGCATTGGCTGCAGTCACCGTACCATCTTTTTTAAAAACCGGTCGCAGTTGCGGTATTTTATCAAAATTCACCGCATTGATTTCTTCATCCTCATCCACCATCGTCACATCGCCTTTTCTTCCGGTAATCTCAATCGGAACAATCTCCTTTTTAAAGCGACCTTCTTTATTTGCCTTTTGCGAACGTTTATATGATTCTATTGCATAGGCATCTTGCTCTTCACGCGAAAAGTTGCACTCCGTTGCACAAAGCTCGGCTGCCGAGCCCATATGATAATCATTGTATACATCCCATAAACCATCCTTAACCAGTCCATCGGTTACCTGCCCATGCCCCAAACGGTATCCCGTTCGCGCCTTGTCCAGGTAATAGGGTACATTACTCATGCTTTCTGCGCCTCCAGCAACCACCACCTGATTAATACCAAGTTCAATACTTTGCGCCCCCAGCATAATCGCTTTCATGCCTGAAGCACAAACCTTGTTAACCGTCGTTGCCGGCAGATCACCTAGGCCGCCCAGTTTTGCTGCCTGCGTAGCAGGAGCCTGTCCCAAATTGGCAGAGAGCACATTGCCTAAAAACACTTCATCCACCACAGCTGCTTCCAGTCCTGCACGCTTTATTGCTGCTGCTATTGTCTTACCTGCCAGTTCCGTAGCGCTCAGGGAAGCTAATTTTCCTCCGAAGCTACCGATAGGCGTTCTAACCGCTGAAACGATAAAAACCTGATTGTCCATAAGTCACGAATTGGTTCAACGCAAGTTAGCAAAACTTGCTATAATTTTCCTTAGAAATGGTAGATTCTCTTTAGAAATCTTAATTTTGGATGAAATACGATTATTGTGAGTAAAAAGAAAACCAACAAAAATAAGTTCCTGGAACAAAACCCTCAGTTATTCAGGTATGCGCTGATGTTTTTTTGCGTCGCAATCATTGCTATTTTTCTACCAAAGCATCCGCGCTTTCGTTTTGAATTCGAAAAGGGTAAAGTCTGGTTAAACGAAGACCTTGTATCACCCTATAATTTTGCCATCTTAAAAACGGCAGAAGAGTTGGCGGCCGACCGTGATCAGATTCTACAATCCATCAACCCCATTTATGAATTCCAGTCGAAAGTCGGGCCCGATCAGATCTCAAGAATGCAAGCAGATCTGACCACCAAATGGGCAAATACCACGTTTGATCCCGACGATGAACAGTTCTACTACGAAGTTGCCACAGACATATTAACCAAAATATATGCTGATGGGGTCATGTCACCAACTAAGAAATTTCAGATTGATGACAACCATTATAACTTCACACTTCTTCGTGACAAGATCTCGACTGTAAAGAATACTGTCGATGTGTTTACTCAGGAGACTGCGTTTGCTTACGCTGATGAAATCATCAAGAAAAGCAATCGTATTGAACATAAAGAATGGCTTAAGCGGATAGTTCTTGACCATATTCAAAATAACTTCGTGTATAACGAGCAACTGACCAATAAGCTGGAAGCGGATGCTTTGGCAAACATATCAACAACCCGAGGCATGGTGCAAAAGGGAGAGTTGATCATTGCTGAAGGAGCTACTATTGACAATGAAGCCTATCAGAAGATTGAATCCTTACGAAATGCTTACGAAGAAGAAGCCCGAATAGGAGGGGATATCAAAGTCGTTATCCTCGGACAAGTGCTCATTGTCGGCATGATCGTCTTCTTGTTAATGGCCTTCCTGTTTCTATTCCGGAAGGATATCTATAATGATAACC
This sequence comes from Albibacterium profundi, assembly GCF_042159835.1. Classification (NCBI taxonomy): domain Bacteria; kingdom Pseudomonadati; phylum Bacteroidota; class Sphingobacteriia; order Sphingobacteriales; family Sphingobacteriaceae; genus Albibacterium; species Albibacterium profundi. The sequence continues at coordinate 2,088,752 of NZ_JBBVGT010000002.1, forward strand.
GACTGCTCGGCTTAATTCTTTTGGTCATCACCAGTATGCTGGTACTGTTGTCCTGGGCAGTTAGTATCAAGTTGCCAAACTTATACCTCATACCGTTTTGCATCGTGCCTATCATCATCCGTATCCTGTTTGACACGCGGATGGCACTGAATATTCATTTATTAATGGTGTTGGTGGCAGCGTATTTTGTGCCAAACAGCTTTGAATTTGTATTCTTGCAGTTGACTGCCGGTATGGTTGCAATCTATAGCATCAAAACCCTAATCAAACGAGAACAATTCCTTCTATCTGCGTTGTTTATTCTAGCTACCTATGTGGTGGCGTACCTCGGGATGGTTCTTATACGCAACGGAAATGTCGATGACGTTCGCTGGTTAGATTTTGTGCCTTTCATTGTCAGTGTGATACTAACACTTCTTGCTTATCCGCTCATTTATGCGTTCGAACGTTTCTTTGGCATCACATCGGATGTAACCTTGATGGAATTAACCAATACCAACTCGAAGTTGCTCAGAGAAATGTCCTATAAGGCACCCGGTACTTTCCAGCACTCCCTACAAGTTGCGAACCTTGCAGAGGCAGCTATTTATCAGATCGGCGGAAATTCTCTACTTATCCGTGCCGGCGCACTGTATCACGATATCGGTAAAACATTGAACCCACAGTATTTCATTGAGAACCAAACCAAAGGATATAACCCGCATGACGGACTTACCTTCGAGCAGAGTGCACAAATCATTATTTCCCATGTCTCGAAGGGGATCGAGATGGCTCGAAAGGCCAATTTGCCAGAAGAGATTATCGACTTTATCAAAACACACCATGGAACAACCCGTGTAGATTATTTTTATCAATCTTATATCAAAACCTTCCCTGAGAAATTTGTGGATGAAGATTTATTCCACTATCCCGGACCGATACCTTTTTCTAAAGAAACCGCTGTATTGATGTTAGCGGATTCCGTAGAAGCCGCATCCAAAAGCATCAAAGAACCAGATGCGAAAAGCATCAGCAATCTAGTTGATAAAATCATTGATTATAAATTAGAGCAAGAGCAGCTTAAGAACAGTGATATTACCCTCCAAGAGGTGGAAAAAATTCGCGAAATCTTTAAAAACATGCTGATGAGCATCTATCATGTTCGGGTAGATTACGATATTAAAAAAGATAAAAAAACTGAAAGTCAGCCGACAGGAAATTAAAGGCTGGCGATTCTTTAAAATATTTTTGCAAAGTAGTTTGATTTGCTATATTTGCATTCCTTAAACGGAGAGGTGCCTGAGTGGCCGAAAGGAACAGTTTGCTAAACTGTCGTACTGGAAACGGTACCGCGGGTTCGAATCCCGCTCTCTCCGCTGAGAGGGTCTTCATCACGAAGACCCTCTTTTTTTTACCATTAAAGCGACTGTAATTCCGCTCCTTTTAATCTAAATTGTCAAGCTATATCGTATTTTTACCATAAAATAGCCTTATGAAGAAAAGTCACCTGACCCTATCGCTACTTTTTTGTGTATTTATTTTTAGCTGTACGCCCTCTCGGAAACAAGTACAGATCCTTCATTTTTCGAGCCAGTCGGATGAAAGGCTTGTTGAAGACATCCAGACGTCGGTTAGTTCCAAAGGCTGGTCGCTGATTCAAAGCCCAGATCCGCTGTTGTTTGCTGAAGACTCCCTTCAAAATATCAGCGCTATTCTTTTAACGGTCAGTGAACTTAACCAATTGGATCATCGTGCTATTCCTCGTTTAAAACGCTATTTAGAAGCCGGTGGCGGAGGCATTGTTGCTATTCGTGATACCATCTTGTCGAATCATGGCTGGCCTTGGCTGCAGCGTTGGCGTGAACAAGACTCTACCACCATGTTTGAACAAGACCGAGGTCGGTTAGCCGTATTGGATTCTAATTATACCGAGGAAGAACTGATGGCTGCACTCAGCTATACGATCGGTAAGAACAAAGTTCCCGATTTCAGTAAAGCAACAAGCCTAGCGGTACCCGATAGCAGTCGCTATACACGTGAGGTCTTAGTTGAAGGGCTAGACGAGCCGCTGCAGATGGCTATTCTTCCCAATAAAGATGTGTTATTTGTCGAACGCAAGGGCGGTCTTAAACTCTATGAAGAAGCCAGTGGGGAAACGAAAACTATTGCTAATATCAATGTTTTTAGCGGAATTGAAGATGGTTTACTGGGTGTGGCTGCGGATCCAGACTTCAAAGAAAACCATTGGATCTATCTATATTATGCTGTTGCAGGCGAAGAAGCAGTCAACCGCTTGGCCCGCTACGAGTTGCATGGCGACAGCTTGGCCCTGAATACCGAATCCAAGGTATTAGAGATACCTACGCAACGGATATACTGCTGTCATTCAGCTGGATACGTGGCATTTGATCAAGATGGTCTTTTGTACCTGTCGGTTGGAGACAACACCAATGCAGAAGAAACAGAAGGTTATACTCCAGTCGACGAGCGACCCGGCCGGCATCATTCGGACGATCAGGCTACTGCCGCTAATACCGACGATTTAAGGGGAAAGATTTTGCGGATTAAACCGCTGGATGAAGGTGGATATGCCATCCCGGACGGAAACTTATTTCCCAAGGACGGTTCGGAAGGGCGCCCAGAAATCTATGTGATGGGTGTGCGGAATCCTTTTCGCTTTAGCCTTGACCCAAAAAATGGCTATTTCTATTTTGGTGAAGTAGGACCTGATACGAAAGTGAAAGGACGTACGGGTGAACTGATGAGCTTTGATGAAATCAACCAAGTTCGTGAACCCGGATTTTATGGCTGGCCTTATTTTCTTGGCGACAATGAGATCTTCCCGATGTATGATTACGGGACCAAAATACCAGGTCCGGGAAAAGATCCAGCAAAGCCAATCAATGAGTCGCCCAACAACACCGGCGCTCGCGAACTACCGCCAGCACAGCCTGCCATGATCTGGTATGGAAAAGGGGTGTCACCTGAATTTCCTTTGGTGGGGACCGGAGGAGCGAGTGCCATGGCAGGTCCCGTTTATTATCGATCTGAATTTAATGATGCACCCTATGCGCTATCCGAATATTATGATGGAAAGCTGCTGATTTACGAATGGATTCCTGGCTGGATTATCGCGGTGACCTTGGATGAAAATGGCGAATATCTGCGCATGGAACCGTTTCTAGATCACATAAACTTTGACGCGCCGGTCGACTTGCAGTTTGCGGACGATGGCTCCCTGTATATATTGGAGTACGGGACCAATTGGTTTTCCAAAAACACCAATGCGCGAATAACGCGTATACAATATGTCGAAGGAAACCGGGCGCCGAAAGCTGTCATCGAAATGGATCAACAATATGGTGCTGCGCCCATGATGGTTCAACTCTCAGCGGGAGAGTCGGCCGACCTAGACGGGCAAGGTCAGCTTCATTACGAATGGATTATTAATGATGAGAAACTTACTGGCGAAGGAGTAAGCTATACTTTTGAGAATAATGGCACCTATGAAATAATCTTAAAAGTTGTCGATAAAGATGGCGCCGTCGGGGAGACGACGAGGGAAGTGTTTGTAGGTAATACACCGCCGGCTATATCTATCGCCACACAATCAAATCGGAGTTTCTACTGGGATGGAGTCGACTTAGATTACGATATTCAAGTATCCGATCCAGAGGAGGATATCGATCCTTCAAGATTGCAAATCGCTTTCGGATATATACCACAAGGTAGGGATGTCGCTACCATTCTCACTGGAAATCAAGATATCAGTAGTCTGCAGCACATACGAGGTAAGCAAATGATCGCAGCACTGGACTGCAAATCATGCCACTCGTTAGATCAAGAGTCGGTTGGCCCAACCTACCTAGCTATTGCTGACCGTTATGCCGACCAAGCAAATGCTAAAAAGCAGTTAGCACGCAAGATTATCGACGGCGGAAGCGGTAATTGGGGAGAACGAGCAATGACACCTCACCCTACCGTGTCAGTCGAAGAAGCTCAGGAGATGGTCGATTATATTTTGTCGCTTTCGAATGAGCCGTCCAGTTTGCCATTGCAAGATGTTATTCCACTAAAAGCTCATGAAGGCAAGGGTAATGAAGGGGTGTATTTGCTGAATGCCAGCTATAAAGATCAAGGAGCGAATGATATTGGAGAATTACAGAGTCGCGATTATCTGCTATTGAGAAACCCCTTAGTGCAGGTCGAGGACTTCGATGAAGGAAATGTTCGCATTGGTACCATCACGACCGAATTCCTGTCTTATGCCTTGGGAATTGTCGATGGTAAGTACATGAAGTTTGATGCAATCGATCTCAGTCAGGTGAAGTCCCTAATCTACAATATTCAGCCCAACGGGGCAGGAGGTACGATTGAGTTGCGAATCGACGGGATCGATGGGAAACTTATTAGTTCCTTGGAAGTGCCGGCAGCGTCGGGCGACTGGGCCGCGATCGGCTGGAAGGAGTTCACCGCGTCGGTAAACGCTACCAAAGGACAGCATGATCTCTATTTCGTATTCAAGGGAGGCGATCAAAACTTTTTCAATCTCGATTGGATCAAGTTTGAAAGACAATAAATCGTCATTAACTAAATCATTCTTATTTTAGCATTAAATCTGTAATAAAAATGAATCCTATTCGAGTTTTAGTTGTCGGTTGTGGTAATATGGGTGCATCGCATGCCAAAGCCTATCATTTATTAGATGGTTTTGAAGTCTGTGGTCTGGTTTCCAGAGGAGACAGCAAGCATAAGGTAAATGAAGAACTGGGCGGAGGCTACGAGCTCTTCAACGATTACGAAGAAGCTTTGCAAAAAACCAAGCCGGATGCGGTGTGTATCTCAACCTATCCCGATACGCACGAACCCTATGCTATTCAAGCCTTTGAAAATGGTTGCCATGTTTTTGTCGAGAAACCATTGGCAGATACAGTAGAAGGCTCTATTCGCGTAGCTCAAGCAGCTAAGAAATATAATAAAAAACTAGTCGTCGGTTATATCCTGCGTTACCATCCATCGTGGGAACGATTTATCGACTTAAGTCATGATCTTGGAAAGCCATTGGTTATGCGGATGAACCTTAATCAACAAAGTCACGGTGTCATGTGGGATGTCCATCGCAACCTTATGAAGAGTTTGAGTCCCATTGTTGATTGTGGAGTGCATTACATTGATGTCATGTGCCAAATGACCAGATCGAAACCCGTGCAGGTAAGCGCCATTGGTGCTCGATTAACGGATGACATCCCGGCTGATAATTATAACTATGGTCAACTTCAAATTCGTTTTGAAGACGGATCCGTAGGTTGGTACGAAGCAGGGTGGGGACCGATGATTAGCGAAACGGCCTTCTTTGTCAAAGATGTTATTGGTCCTAAAGGCTCCGTGTCTATAGTCGCCAAGGAAGCCGGAGGTACTGGTAAGTCTGATTCAGTTGAATCGCATACTCAAACTGAATCTTTACGTTTTCACCATGCCGATATCGATGATAAAAATGCCTTTGTCAAGGAAGATCAGTGGATTGACTTAGAAGATGAACCCGACCATCAAGAGCTTTGCAATCGCGAACAACGATTCTTTTTAAAAGCAATTCGCGAGGATATCGATTTAACATCGCCAACGGAAGATGCTATCAACAGCCTGCGAATCGCTTTTGCTTGCGATGAATCCGTTAAGACCGGAAAGATTGTGAGTTTAGGTACCTCTGACTTATCGTGATTCAGAAGTTTTGCTTATGACATTAAAAGGCGTATCTTTGCATTTTTAAATTTCGACTGCCAGAGTCCGTTTCGAGGAGGAGCAGTCGCGCCATTAGTTCGATCCGAACATTTTACACGATAATTCGTGACCAAATCCTAAATCTCTCGCAAAAGCTGCGTTAGACATGGATATTCGTTTTGATCGATCTTGAAAAACACACAAATGTTTATGTCTGAAAACAAGTCGAGTAATTCATTTTTAAGCAAGATTCCCAAACTAGTCATTCACAAACCAGTATTCTATCCGGCCTTAATCACGATTGTCCTGAGCGTCGTGTTTGCTCTTATTTTTAGTGAGCAGTCGCAACGCAGCTTGGAGAACGTACAGAATATCGTTTCCCAAAAGGGCGGATGGATCTATACGCTTTCGGTAAATGCTTTTATCATTTTTTGTATCTACATGGCCTTCGGTAAATATGGATCTATACGGCTTGGTGGACCAGAAGCGCGACCAGAGTTTAAGTCGACAGCTTGGTTCGCTATGCTATTCAGCGCAGGTATCGGGAATGGTTTAGTATTGTTCAGTATTGCAGATCCGGTACGCGATTTCTTGAATCCACCTCGACTTTCTGCAGATGCCGATCCGACCATCATCGCTCAGGAAGCCATCAACTTCTCATTTCTACATCATGGTATCCACGGATGGGCTATTTACTCTGTTATCGGTTTGGCCCTAGCTTATTTTACATATAACAGAAAAATGCCATTGACCATCCGGTCTGCCTTCTACCCACTTCTAGGCGAACGTATTTATGGATGGATCGGTAATGTGATTGACGTGGTAGCTGTGGTTGCAACACTATTTGGTCTGGCGACTACACTTGGTTTCGGAGTAGGGCAGATCAATGCCGGCTTTACACATGTATTTGGAATACCGCATAGTTTGTTGTTCCAGTATCTTATTATCTTTTCAGTCACGGCAATTGCTACAATCTCTGTTGTTTCGGGGGTTAATAGAGGTGTCAAAATTTTAAGCCAAATGAATGTTGGCGTTGCGATTATCATCTTCTTTATGGTTCTAGTGTTAGGACCCACAGCATTTATTATGAAGGGATTCATCCAGAATGTAGGTAGTTACTTGACTAATTTCGTCGATTTGGCAACATGGTCAGGTTCCTATGACGACAGCACTTGGCATAATGGGGTTACATTGATGTATTGGGGGTGGTGGGCATCTTGGTCTCCATTCGTGGGGACATTTATCGCAAGGGTGTCGCGCGGTAGAACAATTAAAGAGTTTGTTCTAGGCGTACTCTTTTTGCCAGCGATGGTTACATTTTTATGGTTCTCAGCTTTTGGAGGTACAACCATGCTTGGTCTGGTAGGGGGAGATTTCTCCTTAGTTGCTGCGGTCAACGAGAATATTTCAACGGCGCTTTTTGTGTTCTTTGAGAAATTCCCGCTCGCTATCGTATTGAAAGTTCTGGGAATGATTCTAATCTGTAGTTTCATTATCACATCGGCTGACTCAGGAGCATTGGTTGTTGATGGTATTACCTCGGGTGGCGATAAAAAAACACCTGCTCTTCAACGAATTATCTGGGCATCTCTTGCAGGGTGTATCGCAGCAGCTTTGCTATCCGGTGGTGGATTAGGAACGCTTCAGGCAGCGGTAACGATCTCTGGGCTTCCTTTCGCTATTTTGCTGGTCGCTATGTGTATCTCTTTGTACATCGGAATTCGAGAAGACTTTAACATCAGTAAAAGACGGGCGAAATTGAAAGATAAAGAAACTTACAAAGCAATGCTGAAAAAGGTTCTCGAAGAAGAAAAAGCGTCCGAATCTACTATGGAATTAGTTGAACAAGCTGAAAGTAAATAAACATGAAAAATATACTTGTTGCATTAGACCTTATGGAGATGGATGAAAGTATCATCCGCTATGCGTACTCGCTGAACGAGCAGACCGATCTTTCTCAGATACATTTCATACATAATATTAAAATCTATGAAGTTGATGAAGTGATTCAAAAATTGCTGGGCGACAAGGACATCAAAGCAATTATTGAAAAGAATTTACGCGCGAAAATATCGAAAGTCTTCCCAGATGAAAACGTATACGACTTAACGATCTTGGAAGGCTCAAGTACGGAATATAGTCTGAATACCTGGGCGGAAAAACATAACATTGATACCATTGTCTTAGGCTTCAAACAGGAAGAATACGGCACGGCCAGCATGTCCCAAAAACTAATTCGTATCTATAAAGGAAATTTACTTTTGGTACCTGCAAATGCTTCCCTGAATTGGGGTCGTATCCTGGTGCCGACCGACTTCAGCGCCCCTTTTCAATTAGTGGCCAAAAAGTTGGCCGATATCCTAAAAAGGATACCATCGGCGCAGGTAAAAATCGTTAAAGCCTTTACCATACCTTCCTTATTCTTTCCTTTTATCGATGATAAAAAGGCGATCGAGCAGACACAGAAGCATATTAAAAAACAATACGCTGAGGCAGTGAAGAAGTACAAACTATCCGCAAATTATGAGTTTAATGCCTACTATGAGGACGGTCAGGGCGTCGTTGGAATTATCGAAAAAGAAAGCAGACGTTTCGACGCAGATGTTATCGTGATGTCCGCCAAAGGTTCGGGTAATATTGCATCCTTATTTATCGGTAGTACCATCAATGAAATCGTAACCACAAATCCATTTAATACGATTTACATATTAAAGTAGGCTGAGGAAGGTTCCATTGCTCGCTAATACGAGAAGGTACCTTAAGGAGTTAGGAACGAAACCGAAATACTTTTTAAAAGCGGTCGTAAAATGCGTCGAATATTTGTATCCACATATTCTGGCTATGTCGGCAATACGGTATTTACCCATCAGAATCAACTTCTTGGCATGTTCCATTTTCATTTCCGTCATATAGCTCATCACAGTTTTTCCGTATTGTTGCTTAAAGTATTTTTTCAAATACTGATTATTCGTTCCCACGGCCTTTGCCAAGTCGGAAATCGTATAATTTTTAGAAAGATCGCTGTCGATGAGCCTTTTAACCATCTGAATCTTTTCAAAGTGGTTTTTACTTAAGGATATTTTTTTTACGTCACTGTCCACTTGCAAACCTTCGATCTGATAGATAAGAAGTTCCAAGAGAAGAGATTGTAGCTTGATCTGAGCCAGGCAGGACTTCTCCTCATTCAGTTCGATCACTTGCTTGAGCGTTAGTGAAACCCTATTATCCGATTGGGTGACTAATCCATGGTCTAGCTGACCTGTATGGCAAGTGTGTTCTTCCTCTAATGTCATCAGTGCTTTGCAGTTGACAACCATGAGCAGGAGCGTATTATCCGAATGATAGCTTTCCAATTCAAATGGAACTCCTTTCTTCACCTGGATAAAGATGTTCTCGCCTTCTTGAATCAAATAATCGTGTTGATTGATATTCAGCGTGCAATGAGAAGACGCTTCATGCAATAGAAAGTTCAGATAACCGTTGATCGGCGAAACAAAGCGAAATCGCTGATTGCCTTCCAATACAGTCGAGTACAGACAAGTACCTAGTTCCAAGGTACTTGTCTGTATACTCGTCATACGACCTGATATTTCCGATTGCGTAGCTTTTTTTTCCACTTGCGTCATTTTCTTATTTAGAATAATTCTAGATTTGCAGCAGTTTATTTAGACTTATTCTAAGGCGTGCTCGAAGATAGATATTAATATCGAATTAATGAAACAGTTCTGGCTTACAAATATACTTTTACTGCTTTGTACAGTGCTTTTTGCGCAAAGCGCTACGATTAGCGGTAGGGTTCAATTAACCGATGGAACACCCGTTAGTACGGCGACTATACAGGTTGAAGGATCCCAACTTATTTCATCCTCTGATGACGAAGGTTTTTACACATTGGAGGGGGTGCCTTATGGTAAGCATACCATCATCGTATCTTCAATTGAAATTATATCAAAACGGACGCCACTAGAGGTGAATAAACCGACCTATGAGTTGCCTATTTCTGTTGACCCCAGAGGCGATATTAAACTAAATGAGGTTCGTGTCACTCGTAATACGGTTAAAAGAGAGATTGAGACTCAGGGTTTTGCGGTTAACGTAATCGAAACCAAGGAAGTCGCAGCACGGAATATTCAGACGAATGAATTGCTTGACCGGACCGTGGGCGTACGTGTTCGGCAAAGCGGGGGTCTCGGTTCTGAAGTAGAATATAACTTAAACGGAATGACCGGTCGCTCAGTCGGCATCTTTATCGACGGCATCGAGATGTCTACCTACGGTTCATCTTTTAATCTCAGTAATATTCCGCCGTCCATGATCGAACGGATTGAAGTGTACAAGGGTGTGCTTCCTTCGCATTTAACAGGTGACCTACTGGGTGGCGCTATCAATATTGTTCTTAAAAAGGGGAAAAACACCACGAATAGTTTATCGGCTTCCGTTTCCTACGGTTCCTTTAATACCACTCAATCGGATATCAGTGCTTTATACAGACATGCTAAAAGTGGCTTCACTACCCGAATTGCCGGGAGCTTGTTGAATACGGATAACGACTATGAGATTTGGGGGAAATTCTCCAAGTACATTGAACCCAATGGGGTTGTTCAACGGAACTACCGAACCAAGCGTTTTTTTGATGGTTATCGATCTCTAGCCGGCCGTTTTGAATTTGGTTATACGGATGTGAAATGGGCGGATGATTTTCTATTGGGCTATCATATTTCTGATTCCTACAATGAAATTCAGCACGGTCAAACGATGGGAACTCCGTACATGGGTAGAACTGTAGAAGCTCAAGCCAATGTACTTAGCTTGACTTACAATAAAAAAGATCTGATTACTCCAGGCCTCGATCTTGCGGTCAATGGAGTCTATAGTTTTCGCAATACCCATGTTTTAGATACTGTGGCTTGGGCATACAATTGGGATGGGAAGATCCGACTAGATATGAATGGCAATCCCATTCGAAAACTAGATGGAGGACAGCAAGGTGATCCGGTGATGGCGGATATAGATCGTCAAGTGGCGAATGTTCGTTCAAATTTAAGCTACAATATCATTTCCGGTCATCGATTGTCATTGAACCACGTCTTTTATACGGTCGACCGGAAAGATTACGATCTGCTTAAACCAGGAAATGATCTTGGTTTTGATAGCAGTAATGATCTTGCCAAAAATGTATTATCCTTCAACTACGAAGCACAAACCTTTGATAACCGACTAGTCACCAACGTATTCTATAAGCTATATCAGCAGTCCACCGTCCGCACTACCTACATCGCTTCGTCGGACAATGGGCAAACGACTGTCCAGAAAAACGAGACCAAGGATAACCGAACTCATGATGGTTATGGTTTGGCAGCGTCGTACCGGATTAGACCAACTGTTATCTTGATGGCCTCTGCGGAGCGTGCTGTCCGGATGCCGGTCGACCGTGAAACTTTCGGTAGCCCTGAAGATAATGTGCTTGCCAACCCAGGTATAACTCCAGAAATATCAGATAATATCAATCTAGGATTCCGACTGGGAAGCTTTCATTTTGATGATCATAGAATCTCATTGGGGACCAATGTGTTTTGGAGAAATGTGAAGGATCGGATTATGCCGCGAGCGAATGAGCTGCTCAATAACCAAGAAATTGAATTAACACAATATGTGAATCTAGGATTAGCGCAATCGCTCGGCTTCGAAGGGGAGTTAAATTATATCTACAAAAACAACCTGACGGTGATGTTTAATTTCTCGAAGTTCAACTCCCTGTTCAAACAAGAGTTTGATCCAGCGACCGGGCAACGGATGACTTACTATAATAAGCAGATTCCAAACGAGCCTTTTTTTACGATGAACGGAAATGTACAATACCGTTTGGATGATCTCATTCAGAAAAACTCCCAATTAAACATGTTCTATAGCCTTGGTTTCGTAGCTCCTTTTCGTACTGTATGGCCGGAGTCCGAATGGTTTGTCACCCCAACGCAGCTGGCACAGAATGTCGGTTTTAGCTATATTTTTCCATCACGACGGATCATTGCCAGTGTCGATGTGAAAAATATGTTCAATGCAGAAGTCTATGACAATTTTGGAGTGCAAAAGCCAGGAAGAGCAGTCTTTTTAAAGCTTAATTACTCAATTAATAAATTTTAATACTTAATAATCAAACTACATAACAATGAAAAACAACATAGTTAAATTCGCGCTTATGGGTCTTACGCTTTCGGCTCTATCCTTTGCCGGCTGCACGAAAGATGATCCTATCGGAACCAATCCTGAACCGAATCCCGATGGTCGCTGGATTACGGTTTCAGGAGCTCTGATGGACACCGAGCCCGGAGATGGTAATGGTGGAACGCAAGTATTCAGTGTGATAGCTCAGCAAGCTAAAGATCCTGAATTTTCCATCAATGTATTTGATCAAGGACAACATATAAAATCATCCCGCACAGCACGCTTGCAAGCTTCCGCCGATGGGAATTATTTATACAATATCCAATATACAGGAGCCGATGGTGGTGTGTTTAATAAATATAAGGTCAATGGAGGTAAAAACTTTGTAATTGAAGGACCTGAAGTTGAAACTGCCGATTACGTTAGCGCCGCTCCCAGATGGCTCAAAGCTACCGAAGGGGTAGGGGTTGCTGTTCGTGCATCAGCTCAAGATCCTGTTTATATAGGTACAGCTCCTAATTTCGTGTATAAAGAAACCATTTCAGATATCAATGTGATTTCTTTGGACTTAAATGATCCTAAAATTACGGAAACAGCTTCATTTGAATTGGCTTTGACGGAAGAAGAGCGTGCAGCAGGTTATTACATTTTTAGAATGGATGTGCCGGTTGTTAATAAGGCAGGCGACAAAGTATATATCGGAGTAGGCGTTAATCGCTATAATACGACGTCATTTACCATCGATCAAGGTTTACCTGTTTTCGAAGTGGATCGTCAGGCTCAAAAAAGCTGGGCGAAAACGCTGGTTTTGGATTACCCTTCTTTAAGCAATCCGACACTCATTACATCTGATAAAACCAGAGGTAATACCAATGGTTACCGCAGTACCATGCAATATGTAGGCAGTGACGGACATGTCTATCAAGCTACCTCGGGCGAGCTAATCGGCACGGGTGGATCGAAGATATTACGCATCAATTCGGAAACCAATGATTATGATGATTACGTGTTTAGTTTAGACGAGGCATTGGGTCTGCAGGATACTTATATCGACACTTGGAAATATGTTGGTGACGGAATTGCCTTCGTGGTTTATTCATTAAGTGGAGAAGAAGAAGGGGGTTATATTGCGCGTATCGACCTAAACAAGAAAACCGCACAAAAATATACCATCCCGAATGAAGGTAAACTAGATTTCCGTCAGATCCAGAACATTGCTCAAGTAGGTGATGAAGTATTTATCGCTGTAGCGCCAACGGGTGCCGACGGAAATATTCTTGTCTTCAATAAAGTAACAGGTGAAATGTCTGTTGGGGCAAAATTAATTAATAAGCCTGGTAACCGCTATATTGGCGTTTATTAATATTTTACTAGAAACTACGGATGAGTAAACGAAGTCAAAAGAAAACAACATGGATGAAGCTTAGGAAGGCTTTAAACCAGATCCATTTATGGGGAGGACTGATCTCTGGAATCGTCGTTTTTATAGTCTGTCTGACCGGTACAATTTATACGTACAATACGGAGATCAGAGCTCTGGCGATGCCCGAATACCACAAGGTTCAGATAGAAGGAGATAAGATAAATCCCGATGTCATGCTGGGTATGGTTGAGGCGCAGGTTGATGGCGAAATTGTCGGTATAAAAGTACCGCATGCGAAGGACGCCACCACCTCGTTCCTGTATACGAAGGCCGAGAAAGATGCTCCGGCAAGTCGTTCGGGAAGAAGACCAAGGCCGAATCAGCTGGCCGTCAACCCTTATACGGCGAAGGTGATTGGTGATCCGAGTGAGGTCGAAACCAAAACAGCGGAGTTCATGAAAAAGATGTTTGGTCTACATCGTTGGCTATTGCTCAATGAAATAGAAAAGCCTCTTATTGACGGAGTTGAAAACCGAAAATTAGGATCTTGGATTTCAGGAACAGCAACCCTGCTGTTCCTGTTAGGTGTTATTACCGGGATCGTGATCTGGTTCCCGAACAAAATGCGATCTTGGAAAAAAGGGTTGAAGATCCGATGGAATGCCAATTGGAAGCGGGTAAACCACGACTTGCACAATACCTTGGGCTTCTATAGCTGTATCATTCTCTTTTTGATGGCTGTGACGGGTCCGTTTTGGTCGTTCGACTGGTACCGGGCGGGTTGGCAAAAAACCTGGGGAACCTATCAATCGCCAGACGCTCCCAGGGAAGAGCAAACCCCACTGATTTCTATGATGCCTGCAGATGGACAGGAGCCGATGAATATCGAACAGATTATTTTAGCTACCAATCAGATCCTCCCTTATGAAGGAGATATCACCATTAATTTTGCAACAGATAGTTTGGGAACGGTGGCCATTAGTAAAAATCGGTTTGGTTTCTTTGCTCCTTCGGCGGGTGATAAATTGACTTTGGATCAATATAGTGGTCAGGTTCTGGATAAAGATATTTTTCGAGAGAGGCCGTTTAATGAGCGGGCATCAGCCTCTATAAAGGCCTTACATATCGGTAACATCTATGGACCCTTTACCAAGCTACTTTATTTTATTTCCTGCTTAATCGCCACGTCATTACCAGTTACCGGCGTGCTGATTTGGCTGAATAAGATGAAAAAGAAAAAGCGGTAGTTTTCTGGATTTTTTAAAGCGATAAAATTCGTAAGTTTGGTTTTCAAACCTAAATTGAATCGCTGTATATGAAAATTCATCCGTCCGGAAACATCATTTTTTTTAGTCTATTCACTATTTTATTTGCTTTTACGTTCAGTCAATGCAATCGTTCGCAGCGACCGACGGCCGATGTGAAGAAAGACACGCACATTGTGCTGATCGGTAATAACCTGGCGTCGAGAATGATGAACTTTGGATATTTTGAGACGGAACTGCATTTGCGCTATCCAGATTCAAACCTTTTTGTCCGGAATATGGGCGACGGTGGAAACACGCCGGGATTCAGGCCACATTCAAGTCGGAATTCACCATGGGCATTTCCTGGAGCTGAAAAGTTTCAGCCGGAGGATCTTGATAATCACTCGGACAGTCAAGGTTTCTTTGAAACGGAAGATCAATGGTTAAGCCGACTCAAAGCGGATGTCATCTTAGCTTTTTTCGGATTTAATGAGTCGTTTCGAGGCCCGGAAGGCTTAGAAAACTATAGGAAGGAACTGGATGCTTTTGTAAAGCATACTCTTCAGCAAAAATATAATGGCCAGCACCCACCGCAACTGGTCTTGGTGTCACCTATTGCTTTTGAAGACCTGTCGGATGAATACGATTTGCCGGATGGGGGAAAGGAAAACGAGAACCTTGCTTTGTATACGGAAGCTATGGAAGCGGTAGCCGATAGTAATCAGGTATTCTTTGTCGATCTCTTCGAACCAACCAAAGACTGGTTTGAAGAAAGTTCGCAGCTGACGATCGATGGTTCGCAATTGAACGCTGAAGGTTATGCTCGTTTAGCTCCTCTATTGGCAGATCTTAGCTTCGGAGAGAAATCGCATGAGTCGGATGCCGACCCAGAAGCGGTTCGCGCCGCTGTATTGGAAAAGGACTGGATGTGGCATAACGATTTTAAAATTCCGAATGGAGTACATGCCTATGGTAGGCGCTATGACCCTTTTGGACCCGATAACTATCCCGCTGAAATCGAAAAGATCAGACAGATGACCGCGGTGCGTGATTCTGCAATCCAGTTGGCTTTAAAAGGGGAGACGATCGACTTAGAAGCGGCAGACCGTAAGACTAGAGATCTTCCTGAAGTGGAAACGAATTACAAGAAGGAAGTAAAGTATCTGTCAGATGAAGAGGCGCTAAGCACCCTTCATACCGCTCCGGGTTTTGAAATAGAATTATTTGCATCTGAGCAGGAGTTTCCCGACTTGGCGAAACCTTTTCAGCTGACCTTTGATAATAGTGGGCGACTCTGGGTGGCGGCCATGCCGAGCTATCCGCACTATAAACCGGGCGACCCGAAACCGGATGATAAGCTCCTGATTTTGGAGGATACGGATGGTGATGGTAAAGCGGACAAGCAAACCATCTTTGCTGACGGCTTGCATCTTCCGCTTGGATTTGAAGTCACCGAAGAAGGAGTGTACGTGTCGCAGGGGACCAATTTGATTCTCTTAAAGGATACAGACGGCGATGGTAAGGCCGATGAACGGGAAATCTTATTGAGTGGTTTTGATGATCATGATACGCATCATAATATCCATGCATTTACATCATCTCCATCGGGAGCAATCTTTATGGGTGAAGGGATTTTCTTGCATACCAACGTGGAGACCTCTTACGGACCGGTGAGAGCTACGCAGGGCGGTTTTTACCGTTACGACCCGAAGCGACGGAAATTAGAACGAACCTCGCAGCCCTATTCACCTAATCCATGGGGCATCGCTTTTGACGATTGGGGGCAAAATTTCTATGCAGAAACCTCCAGTCCGGATGTACGTTGGATGATGCCGGCAAGTGTGAAGCCGCGCTATGGTGTGAATACAAAGACATCCAGAAACCTGATTGACCCGGATCACCGAGTGCGACCAACCTCCGGATTGGAATTTGTTTCCAGTCGCCATTTCCCGGATGAAATGCAAGGGGATTTTCTAATCAATAATACCATTGGATTCTTAGGAACCAAACAACATACGCTCACCGATGCGGGGACAGGCTACGAGAGTCATCATCGACAGGACCTGTTGGTCTCGTCGGATAATAATTTTCGGCCGGTCGACTTGGAATTTGCACCCGATGGCTCGCTTTATATTGTGGATTGGCACAATGTGCTGATCGGTCACATGCAGCATAATGCCCGTGATCCGCTTCGTGATCACACGCATGGGCGCATTTACCGGATTACCTACCCATCGCGACCTTTGGTGGAACCTGCCAAAATCGACGGCGCTAGTATTCCTGACTTGCTTGATAATCTAAAACTACCGGAATATCGGACACGCTACCGTACGCGGAACGAGCTTCGGGGGCGGGAAACTGCCGATGTTGTGGAAGCAGTAAAAGATTGGGTAGAGAAATTGGATAAGAATGATGAGCGCTATGAACACCATTTGCTCGAAGCGCTGTGGGTAACTTGGGGAGCGAATCAAGTCGACCAGCAATTGCTTTCTCGTTTACTTAAGGCGGAAGATTACCATGCTAGGGCAGCAGCCGTTCGCGTTCTGCGCTATACGGGTCATCAAGTGGAAAATCAGCAAGAGCTCTTGATGCAGGCCGCCGCAGATCCACACGGTCGTGTTCGCCTCGAAGCTATTGTAACCGCTTCTTGGTTGCCGAAAGAACAGGGCTTGGCAATACTGGAAAAAGCGAGCGAGATGCCAATTGACGATTGGATGCAAATAGCCTATGAGACGGCGGATGCGCACCTCAATCTGATGTCTATTGACGACCGAAGAGCTCTCGCTGAAGCGGAAAATAAGAATAAAGCCAAAGAGGAAGCGAAGAACTTGCCGGCTAACCTAAGCAAGGAAGAGCAGGAACTATTTAGGAAAGGGGAGGCAATCTACCTGAGAGAAGGCTATTGTGTCACCTGTCATCAACCCGATGGTAAAGGATTGCCACTATCTGGTTTTCCGCCTTTGTCTGAAACCCGATGGGTCACAGGAAGTCAAGAACGGATGATCCGAGTTATCCTCAATGGGATGTTGGGGCCGATTACAGTCAATGGAGATGATTTTCCGGGACAGGTTCCGATGACTCCTTTTGGCGGACTCCTAAATGATGAAGAGGTAGCAGCGGTTGCCACCTATGTGCGCAATAGCTTTGGTAACTCTGCGTCGGCGATTAAACCGGCGACCGTAAAGGAAGTACGAGAAGCAACGAAAGATAAAGAAGGCTTCTACTCGTCGGATGAGCTACTCAAACTTTATCCGCTGTAAGATTTAATCTGCTGTAAGTTGTAACCGGCACTACTTCAGTGCGTCGATGACTTTCTGTACAACGATCTTACACATTTGTTGGAAAGTCGACGCCGTCAGACTGCCCGAATGCGGCGTAATCAGCACATTCGGCAGTTGGATAATGGGCCAGTCGCCTACCGGTGGTTCTTGCGGCAATACATCAGCGGCAAAGCCTGCAATCTTTTTATTCGTTAATGCCTCAAATAATGCATCATGATCAATGAGTGCACCACGTGCGGTGTTGATCAGCAGGGCAGAAGGCTTCAGCAAAGCGAGTTCATCCGCCCCAAGAATCCCTTCCGTGCTATCACTTAAAGGTAAGTGGAGGCTGAGCACATCCGCCTCCTGTAAGACTTCTTGCAAAGGTTTATACGAATAGGGGATATCTTTTTTCGATCGGTTCCAATACAGCACCTTCATGCCGAATGCCTCACCGAGTCGCGCTACCCGTTCCCCAATATCACCCATGCCCAAGATACCAAGGGTTTTGCCGGCTAACTCATCACCGCTATACTGGCTGCGCCAGGTCCAGTTGCCATCCTTTACTTCGGCGGCCGACCGGTACATGTTTCTTGCCAGCATTAGCATTAAGGAAAGTGTATGTTCGGCCATGGTGGCCGCATTCGCACCCGGTGTGTTAATCACTTGAATGTTCTTTGCTTTGGCAGTTTCCACATCCACATTATCCAGCCCTACTCCGCAGCGCGCAACGGCCTGTAGGTCGGGGCAAGCGTCGATCAGCGCCTTGTCTATTTGCTCTTTGCCACGGGTGATAATCGCATGCACAGCTTGCTCACCTCGTTCGGTCAGCACATGCACATGCTCCGCTAACATATCTTGCGCTTCCTCGGTTATCGGCTCCAGCAGCAGAACGTTTTTCTTCATGATTTTTTCTTTCTATTTATGATAAAGCGTTGCATCATCCGAACGGTAACCTCTAAAGTCATTTCGGTTGGACACATACAAACCTTCTTCATAGAGTTCATCTTCAAAGATACGAGGATCTACCTCACTGCCTGGTTGCGAAGAAACTTCTACCAGGTTGCCCCCCGGATCCCGTACAAACATCTGCATGGCACCATCCGGCAGTTGCCTTACTTTTCCCCAAGGTTGCACATCAATTACATCCAGTTCTTTCATCCGAAAGAAAAAGCCATTGAAATCGTCAATTTGCACGCAGATATGTCCCCGAAAGGATGGGGTGTCCTCCCATTCAGAAATATGCAATTGTTGGTCCTCATTGAATTTGAAAAACATCACCGGATAATCAAAACGAAAGGCAGGAATTGGTTCCAGGCCTAATTCATGTTGGTAGAACTCTCCTGCTTTTTCCAGGTTGTCTACGATGACGGTTACGTGGTTTATTTTTAATGCTCTTGCCATATTTTATTTGTTTTGTTTGAATTCCTGTACAAAGTCCCAGTTAGGTGTTAAACCCAGGCCGGGTGCGGTAGGTGCTCCGACAATACCATCGTGCACCTGAATCTGTTCGTTTACCAAATCATACATCATCGGATTGCCACCCAATGAAAACTCGATGATTGTTGCCGCAGGCGACGCAAAAGCTACCTGCAATCCGGCCATAAACGAAAAGGCTGATCCCCAACAATGTGGAGCCAGTTCCAGTTGATGAACATTGGCTAAATGACCCACACGCATCGCCTCAGAAATACCACCTATAATGGCCGCATCGGGCTGGATCACATCCAAAGCCCGTACTTCCAGCAGATCGCGTATATCGAAACTGGTATATTCACTTTCACCCGCCGCAATGGGGATGGACGTAGACGCTCGCACTTCTGCGGTACCATGACGGTTATCCGGACTAATCGGCTCTTCAAACCAATAGAGGTCACAATCTTCTACACCTCGGCAGAACTGCTTTGCTTCCGGAACACTGAACGTGCCGTGCGCATCCGCCATTAACTTAATATCCGGCCCCAGAGCCTCTCGTGCCGCTTGAACCCGTTTCACACTGGTGGCAACCGTCTCATCCATGACACCCACACGCATCTTTACGCCACCAAAACCTTTGGCTACATAGCCATTTAGCTGGGAACCTATCTGCTCTGCGTCTGCCCAACCGCCACTGGCATAGGCCGGCATCTGATCGCGACAGGCGCCGCCAAGCAGGTTTAACACCGGCGTATTCAAGGCTTTCCCTTTCAGATCCCACAGTGCCGTATCCACACCGCTCATCGCAGAGACGGTCAGTCCCCGTCTCCCCAAAATCGGAAATTTCCTGCCTCTGGAAAGCGCATAATGATCGCGCGAGCCATTGTACATTTCCTCCCAGAGCCGGCTGATATTAGCGGCGTCTTTACCCATTAAGATAGGCTTTAGTTCATTTTCTACACAATTGACAATCGATGCGCAAACACCCGACGAACCTACCGCCGCTTTCGCTTCCCCAAAACCCTGCAAGCCATCTTCGGTAGTCACCACCACCAAGGTCATATCAAAGCTTGTCTGAAGCCCGTAATCCGAGAAATGCTGCTTTTCTTTCGGAATGGGACAGCGTAACCAAAATGCTTCTACATTTGTTATTTTCATGTTTATAGGGGCTAATGCTTAAATAAAGGGGGATAAGGTGTTGTATGATTTTTGGGTGAGCATGGTATAGAACTCCTCCGTTACCGATGAGCTGCCGTGATCTTCTAAGAATTTCTTTTGCTCGGGCGATAAACCTTCAGGATGCTCGTCGATCGAATTCGGATAAGGGTTCGCCGGTGTACGATCTAGGGGTGCGCAAAACTCAACCGACAGCACCTCGTCGTAACCAATCTCGTCGAGTGTCGCCATGATCTTTGGCCAGTCTAAGGTACCCATCCCCGGTGCCATGCGATTGTTATCCGCTACGTGAAAGCCAACCAACTTACCTTTTGCTCGCTTGATGGCTTCAAAGAGATTATCTTCCTCAATATTCATGTGAAAGGTATCAAGACATACACCGCAATGCGATCCTACCGCCTCAGCTAAGGCCAATGCCTGATCTCCACGATTAATGAAATAGGTTTCAAAGCGATTGATCGGCTCAATACCTAGTAGAATTCCCGATGCTTCCGCATGTTCGTATACTTGCTTAAGGGACTCCACTGCCCATTGCCATTCTTCCTCTGGACGACCGTCTGGGACGATTTTACCGACCGTGCCAGGGACTACCGATACCATATGGCCATCTAATTCCTTGACCATGGTTACAACGTCTTTAACGTACTGAACCGATCGCGCCCGTTGCCCTTCATCTTTGGCTAGTAGATTGCGTTCTTCGAGCATCAAGGTGACCGATCCCCAGCATCCCAAGCCGTGTTCTTTTAATAGTTTTCTAACCTCCTTCGTGTTATAAAGTTCGGGCGTACCCTGAATTTCTAATTTGTGAAAGCCTAGGGACGCGACCCGCCGAATGGTGGTTTCGATCGTTTCGGCTCGCATCCAATTGTGTATTGACAGTTCCATGTTTAAATATGTGTTTCGGCTTAAATTAATTGTTTAATCTCTATGCTAAACGATCAGGGCTGTCTGTATGGTACGTTCATCTCAAACTTTCCTGCCCACTGATCCGGCGTCGGCAGGTCGACTGCCCAATGAACGGCGTTGATTACCAAGTGCTGCATATTTTCATTATCGAAATCTTCCGGATGTCCCAATGTCGTCGTAAATACCTTTCCTCCAGCTGCGGTCTTCCAGGTCCACGCCACCGGATTCGGAACCGCCTCTTTATCAGGATCAACTGCCGTACCCATTAGCAGGGAAGTCGCATCCGATAGTGGATAATTCGGTACCACATGGTATAACCAAGAGCGAACGTGAAATTCCCGATCCAGTCCTTTCAAAATTGGGTGTTCCGATTGCTCGGCGACAACCGACACGTCGGTCGACGATAAGTGCCCATAATGCGTGTGGCCACCTACACCCCAACCGCCGGGTCCGCCCAAAGCGAACTCACCGAAAGCATTCCATTCTTCTAGCGGATGTCCCTTTGGATAATTGAATGCATGCGTACTGGTACGGAAGCCAAGAAGGGGACGACCTGATTGTAAATAGTCGTCAATGTATTTGATTTGATCTTCCGGTAGCCTGCGCCAGCGCAGGTAAAACACTGCTAAATCAGCTTCCTCCAGCGCTTCCAATCCTGGAATATTCTCTTCCGAAGTATGATCTGGTTCCGATGTTAATACGATGGTACGAAAGCCATAGTTTTTTTCCAGTTCCTCTGCAACCAGCGGTAGGGTTGCTTCGCTGCTGTATTCATGATCACCGATTACAAAAACCACCAAAGGCTTTTCTGAATCCATTGTTTCCCCCGTGTCAGCTGTTTCCTCTGTGGTATTTTTTTGACCACATGAATATAGAGGCAAGACGCAGATTAACATCGCTATAATGATGTTGTAAAAAGAAGATTGTTTTTTCATAAAGGTTTGTTTGTTATCCGATCAGGACAATAGTAGGCCTAAGATAACAAACGTATGCATGAATCCAATGGTAAAATTAACCCTCTTGAATAATATCTTCTTCCGTAACCAGAGGTTCGGCGTCGTTCTGCAAGCCCAATCGCGTCATTTCAGGGATCATGAAAGCGATAATTCCAATCAGGATAATCGCCAGACCCAAGATCACAAAGGTATAGTTGATCCCAATGGTGTCGGCTAGGAAGCCGGTGCCCATCAGGCCAATAAGCGAGGGGAGGATAGACAGACTGAAAAACATGGAAAACACCCGTCCCAATGCAGCGGGATCAATTTTTCGTTGGATAATAGTCGTAAAACACGAATTATATACCGAAGCGGCAACACCTGAAAATGCTGTTAGCGCCACAAAAATCCAGAATGCCCAGCTCGGCAACAAACCTGAGATGGAGAAAGCCAAGCCCAAGACAATGTACGTCCAGTTGATAAGCGTTACCTGATTGCTTTTCAGATTGAAGGCACCTAGTACCGCTCCACCCAAAAGCATACCCACGCCCCAAATGGCTTCTACAATACTCATTTGAAAGGCATTGCCTTCAAAGTGATTTAAGGTTAACAGCGGAAACAGAACCGCTACCGGCATAATGCAAAAGGTAACCAGAATAGAGAAAAGAAAGAGTAGCGAAAGGCCCCGATGCGCGGTAATGCTTCGCACTCCGGCCTTCACTTCAATGATTACTTGCTTCAAGCCTTTATCGGTTTGTTCGCTTTTCTCCGGGTTCGGTATCTTGACAAACAGCAAAGACACGATGGCGAAAAGAGCACCTGCAATATCAATCAGCATGACGTATCCGATATCCATTAAGCCGATCGCCAGCGCACCCAGCGCTGGACCGGCAATATTCGAAGATGACTGGATCACCTGATTGATTCCGGCAACTCGCAGCAATTCAGATTTCGGAGCGAGCATGGGCGTAGATGCTTGCATAGCGGGCATATGAAATGCGGAACCGACCGAGCGGAGGGCCAATAAAACATAGATGTACCAGAATTCAAAAACATCGAAATGAAAAAGTGAGGCGATCACCAAGGTGCAGAGGGCGATAAAAGCATCCGCAAAAATCATCGTTTTCTTTCGATCCCAGCGATCGATATAAACACCGGCGAACAAACCGATAATTGATTGAGGTAGCATGGCTGCAATGGCGGCATAGGCCAGTACTTCGGCAGAGCCAGTTTCAATGCTTAACCAAATAACAATAGCAAAATTCACGAGCGAACTGCTCATGAGCGACATAAACTGTCCGGCCCAGATAATGCCAAAGGTTCGTTTCCAGTTTTGTGTAATTACAGACATAGGAGTATATAGAATAGCGTAGAGTAAAAAAAATAGATAGGGTCTCGGGACTACCGAGCGGACTGTGGAGTAACTGCTATATCTATCATAATTCCTATGGGTTTTATAGGTGTTCGGTACAAATGTAGGAAAATTACAATTTCTGTCAAAAAAAGTGTAAAAAGGAATACAAAAAGATTCCCGATCTTTGCACAAGGTTTAGCTTCAGTAAGAGAAAGAAATTGATTACATTAAACGACTATGGAAAATGAATATAAAATAATAGAACCCGAGGTAGGGCAGTGGCATGCAATTGTACACGCTAAATGTCCGCGTTGTCGTAAAGGGAAAATGTTCTCGCCGGGCTTTTTTAAACAGAAGATGCATAAGCGTTGCCCGTACTGCGATTTATATTTCGAGCGCCATCCGGGTTATTTCTATGTGTCTATGTTTGTTAGCTATGCACTTAACGTAGCAGAGTTTGTTGCCGTTGGTATCGGAACCTACGTGCTTTCAGGAGGATCTGAAAATATGTGGTTGTATATGGGACTGATTCTGTTCGCTACCTTTTTGCTGGCTGGCTTCAACTTTAAATACTCTCGTGTTCTTCAAATGCATTACCTGGATCCGGGTCTCCGTTATGAGCCAGTGATCGCTGAAGAAGCACATAACATCATGGTAGAGAAACAACAAAAACAAGAAGTAGCAAGCGTTTAAGCTGCTACTTCTTTCTTTTTAAGCCTCTTCGAGAGAAGCTTCCTCAAGAGTAATTTCCTCGCTAACGACTTTCTGTAATAAATCGTTCTGTTCGATCTCTACGATCGGCCCCAGATAGAGGCTATGCGATTGCCGCTCACGGTCGGCCGCCACAAAGGCCACCCACACATGATACTCATGCTCATGCACATCGGCCACAATATTAATAGTATGCTTGCCGGTCGCCCGAAAGTCACCGTGAATAACTCCCATTACATCTCCGCCTGTCGGCGCATAAGCCACCACCATCACCTGATCTTCCAGATGATAATCTATTCTTTCAACACCTTCTGTAGCGCCCCAAGTTATGATGAGCTCACCGTGACCATCATTCCGACCCTTCCATTCCATCGCAATATCCTTCGGTAAGGGCAAGTCCCCATAGCTGATCTGCATCTTCGAAGGAACGACTTTCGAATTCATACCATCCTTGATCAGCGCGTTTTCATACAAAAAAGATTTTGCCGCATTGACGCCATAATTCGTCCGCGAGTAATTCTTAAAACCCTGTGTTAAGTAATCCTTAATGGGATTAAGCCACTTCTGTGTAAATGAAAACATGTGTCGATTTTCGAGCTCCCTCTCGGTGGGTGGTTTTTTCCGATTCGGTGCACTCTTTACATAGGCGATACCCCGCCAGCTACTTCCAACTACGGGTCCTACTTTTCCTTTTAAAGGACCCAGGATGCCATCTTCATTTTTGGCCATTCTACCTCCTTTTTAAAAATTCAGACGAACATAATCAATAACGACAATATTTGGAAGTATTTGCTCTGTATAAACAGTCTTTTGACAGTCCTCAGACAGTCGTAAAACAGTCTGTTTACCACTGTGTGAGGACTGTTTGACCACTGTTTGACCACTGTTTAACCACTGTTCAATTGCAACGACTAGTTTGTAGTTTATCAATCTGATCGCCCACGGTTGGCACGGACGTTCCGAAATCGCGATCGAGACAAAAAAATCTGTTGAATCGCAGTTTTTGCTCATCGTGTACGTAATAAATGCGTGGAAACGACGTTAATTTAATATTAAATATGCGTTCATTGCCGGTTATATAACATTGCTGTTATTTACAATTAATTAACACTAAAGACATCCTGAATTATTGATAGCAAGCTAGCTTTGCCCGCAAGTACTAAAAGACTAATTACATTAGAAATGAAGAAAAACTTACTGTTGATGCGAGGAACAAAGCATGCTACCATGATTCTCTGTGGTGTTGCGATGTCCTGGTCGCAGATGGCCAGTGCCAGTGTATGGACTGCCGCCCACCCCATGGAGTATGATCATGAGTTATCAATTATAATTCAAACTGGAATCCTTTCGGGTACGGTAACGGATGCCTCAGGTATGCCGTTGATCGGAGCCAGTGTCAAGGTCGTTGGTACGAACCAGACGGTTGCAACCGACAATGACGGTAACTACCAACTCCAGTTATCGCCAGGTACCTATGATCTTGAGGTTAGCTATATTTCGTTCAAGACTCAGGTTCGTTCGGGGATCGTTGTTTCAGAAGGAGAGACGGCGACGGCCGACTTCGTTCTTGAAGATGGGATTGATGAGTTGAACGAAGTGGTGATTGTAGGTTACGGGCAGAATGTTCGTCGGAACCTAACCACAGCTGTCTCAAGCGTGAAGCCAGAAAATATTCCGGATCGGAACGTTGCCAGTGCCAACCAGTTGCTACAAGGACAGGTTGCCGGTGTAAACTTAACCACATCCAACGGTACGCCGGGTGGAAACTCCCGAGTGAGCATCCGCGGTGTGAGTTCGATTAACGGAGATAATGAGCCATTGTATGTAATCGACGGGATTCCTTTGTCGAAAGCAACGGCCAGCTATAACTTCTCAGGAGAGTACCGCCAGGATCCACTTTCCATGATCAACCCAGCGGATATCGAGACAATCGACGTCCTGAAAGATGCTGCGGCAACTGCCATCTACGGGTCGCGCGGAACTAACGGGGTGATTATGATCA
This sequence comes from Albibacterium profundi, assembly GCF_042159835.1. Taxonomy (NCBI): domain Bacteria; kingdom Pseudomonadati; phylum Bacteroidota; class Sphingobacteriia; order Sphingobacteriales; family Sphingobacteriaceae; genus Albibacterium; species Albibacterium profundi. The sequence continues at coordinate 2,114,981 of NZ_JBBVGT010000002.1, forward strand.
CCACCAAGCAGGGGAAGAAAGGCGTACCGAAAGTAAGCTTCAATCAGCAGTCAGGAATTAGTGTGATGCCAAAGACGCTCGACTTGCTGAATCCGACCGAATATATCGCCATGCAGAGCGAGGCGACCGAGAATTTCAACAGCGATATGGGTTATACGCCGGGGTCGACAGGCTACATTGATATCGATAAGGTCTTAGGCGTCGTGCCAGATGATCCTTATAATGTCAACTGGCAGGATATGATTATCCGCGATCAGGCTACCACGACGCAGACCGACCTATCGTTCAGCGGTGGAAATGATCATGTAACCTACTTTACTTCCGGTGGTTATCAGTACCAAGAAGGGATGATCAAGCAAAGTTCCCTACGTCGCTATTCGGTAAGAAGTAATGTGGATTACAAACCCAATAAGGTATTCAACTTTGGTGTCAACCTGAACGGTAACTATACCAAGAGTACGTCGATTCCTAACGGTGATCAAGGTACGGCCTTGTTCCAGCGTTCATTGGAGCAGCGACCGTACGACCGTCCGTTATTGCCCGACGGCTCATATTCGGTAGGAGGTAAGGATATCTTGAGGCACAATGCTTTAATCATTTTGGAGCAAGACCATACTGAAGATAAAAACTTCCAAGGTTTGGTGAATGTATATGCCAACATTAATTTCTTAAAGTACTTGACCTTCCGTACCAGCTATAATACCGAGCTGCGCTTGGGGCATGGACACAGAAGACAAGGATTTGAGCATCCGTATAATCCAAGAGGCTATGTAAACGATGTTCGTAATTACCGCTACTCAGGTACTTTTGATAATACCTTGACCTTCAAAAACAGATGGAACGATTTGGATGTAGAGGTGATGGCAGGTCATTCATTCTATGAGGATACCTATAATTTCAATAAGGCAACAGGAACTGAATTTCCTTCAGATGATTTCAAACATATCACCTCCGCTACCATCCAAGTAGGAGATGAAGATGCATCCTACTACTCGATGGAATCCTATATCGGCCGTCTAAGCTTAGGTTACAAAAATCGTTACCTATTAAGTGCTACCGCTCGTTACGACGGTTCTTCCAAATTTGCTGAAGACAATCGCTATGCAACCTTCCCGGCAGTTTCCTTGGGATGGGTATTCTCCGAAGAAGAATTTATCAATTATCCAGATTGGTTAAACTTCGGTAAGTTGCGTTTAAGCTGGGGTAAAACAGGTAACCAAGACGGTATCGGAAATTACGCCTACATGCCATTAGCAGCCGGCGGTTATAACTACAATGCGCTGACGGGGTTGAGCGTGACCAATATCGGTAATATGGACCTTATGTGGGAGACCTCCGAGCAGAAGAACATCGGTTTGGATCTGTCCTTCCTAGGTGGAAGAATCTCCTTCAGTTATGACTACTTCGATAAAGTATCCGATAACTTATTATACAATGTACCTGTATTGGCGACCAGTGGATTTACTTCACGTACATCCAATATCGGATCCATGCGGAACCGAGGACATGAGTTCTCCATCAACAGTACCAACATCAATCGCGAAGGATTCCAATGGAATACCAACTTCAATATCTCATTGATCCGCAACGAAGTAACCAGCCTGATTGGTGACGATCCGATAACCGTAGGAAGTTGGAACGCCATCATTGTTGGTGAGCCTTTAGGAACCATGTACGGCTATGTACATCAGGGAATTTACCAGCACTTGGATGAAATTCCACAATCGCTTCAAGACCAAGGGGTACGTCCGGGAGATGTGAACTTTGCTGACTTAGATAACAACGGAATTATCAACTCCGAAGATAGACAAGTTATCGGAAGTGCCTTGCCGACATTCAGTGGTGGTTTAACCAATACCTTTACCATGGGTGCATTTGATATCGCTTTATTTACCACCTTCTCGGTTGGAAACGATATAGCAGCAGCTTGGAGAAGTGGTCTGGACCACCTGGGTGCACGTGATTACAATGCACTAGCAGATAGCTATTACAATCGTTGGACCGGTCCGGGTACCAGTAACACCGTACCTCGTGCTACAAAAGCCGGTTACAACCTGAAAAACAGCAGCTACTATGTAGAAGACGCTTCGTTCTTCCGCGTGAAGAGCTTAACCCTAGGCTACCGCTTACCGAATACATGGACACAGCAAATCGGCTTAAACAACGTGCGTGTATTTGCAACCGGCGTAAACCTGCTGACTTTCACAGATTACAGCGGTTATGACCCGGAAGCTTCGATGAATACAGATGCAAGAAGTTATGGTGTCGACAATTTGGTGACTCCACAGCCAAGAAGCTTTATGGTTGGATTGAATGTTAACTTTTAAGATTAAGACAGATGTTACGTAACAATAAAATAAAACAAGTATTCGCACTCATCATGATGATGACCCTGTTTGCTTGCTCGAAAGAATTAGACCAGCAACCTGAAAGTGCGGTTTCACCCGATCAGATCAGCGCATCGAATATCGATTTCTTTCTGAACGGCTTGTACCGCGAGTCGATGCCCGCTCGAAACAACTATGTCCTGAACGATACCCGTGGTGGTAACTATACATGGACAGCCCTTTCCGGAAGCAATGGAGCTTTTGGAGTGGTTATTACCGGAAATAATGTAGACGACCGCTTAGGCTTTTCATCCAGCATTTGGAATCATGCCTATGCAAGTATCTATAATGCCAATATTATTATTGATGCAGCAGACCGTCTGGCTGGCGAAGCAGACCTAAGCGCGGTAAAAGCAGAGGCGAGCTATTTAAGAGCCTTCCTTTATTATCAATTGGTAACCAATTTTGGTGGAGTTCCTTTGATCCTGACTAACACGACAGACAACATACCGAGAAACACCGCTGAGGAAGTATGGGCACAGATCAATACCGATATCGACTTTGCCGTTGCTAACACGAAGCCGTTCAGCAGTACCGGTACCAAGAAAGTATCACAAGAAGCAGCCAAAGCCTTTAAAGCACGCATTCTTTTGGCTCAAGGTAAAAAACAAGAAGCAGCTGCCTTAGCCGAGAGCGTTATCGCGTCTGTAGGAGCTATTGACGCCGATTACGGTCGCATTTTCAGGGACACCGATGCCTCTAGTGAGATCATCTTTGCCTTCGCCAACTTAAAAACCGAAAGCAATTTGAGAATGTCAGCCTTATTCTGGCCATATGGAACCGCTTGGGCAGGATCGTACTCCGTTCAACCATCGGATTATGCGGTAGACGAGCTTTACGCTGATAATGACGTCCGTGGTGAAATCAACATCCAAACCATAGAGAACAGCGATGGATCTTCGAATACCATCGTTAGTAAGTATTGGGATGTACAACCTTTGATCATCAGTCGCGTTTCTGAACTGTACCTGATAGCAGCTGAAGGATACGGTCGCACGCAAGGCTTGAGCTACCTCAATGCCGTTCGCACCAAGCGAGGTTTACCGGCCTTACCAACAGGGAGCGTAGCAAGTGATGAAGCCTATCTGACTGAAGTGTTAGAAGAGCGCAGAAGAGAGCTGTTTAGCGAAGGGTTCCTGTTCTACGACCTAGTAAGAACCGATCGAGCTATTGAACTACCGAACGTAAGCAGCAGAGATAAATACCTGTTACCGATACCAGGTGCACAAGTTAGTTTATCAAATAACGTATTAGAACAAAATCCAAGTTACTAATTGGTAATCGAGCATATAGAAAGGTGGTGATTGAGTTCGCCGCCTTTTTCTATTTAATGATCAGTTCAGCGATACGGCCATCTGCACCCGCAAGTAGAACCCAAGTTCCCTTGCGTGCTTTGCGCGCTACATGGAAACTTTCTTTAGAAACCGATTTCCAGTTCAGGCCGCCATCGACCGACCAGTCGACCCCGGAGGTTCCCGTCGCGATCAATGTTTTCTCGTCTAGATATTCGACCGAAGAGCGGTACCCAAGGGTGCCACTTTCTGGTTTTTGCCAGCTTCTACCACCGTCGTCGGTCAGAAATACAGCGTTCTCTGTTTGCCTGTCATTGAGATAGTTGCCGCCCACGACTACACCCTGTTTTTTATTGTGGAAATCGATAGAAAAAATACCCGTGCTCGATGTTCCTTGAATAATAGGGCAGGGGTAAGCCTTCCAGCTTTTGCCATAGTTTGTTGTCATTAAGAGTTGCGATCTGCTGCCGCCGGTGCCGATAAAAGCAACTCCATTGTCAAGTACACGGATTCCTGTTCCGCTAGCCGCAAAACCGGCTTCGCCCTCTTGAAGGAGCCCTTTTGAATTCTTACTCAAATCTTGCCATGTTTCGCCGCCGTCCTTTGTAGACAGAATCTGCATAAAACCGTTGATGGGGTCACCGTAAGCCATGCCATGTTTTTCATCCCAGAAGTCCATACCATCCAAGAAAATATCAGGATGTGTGTTCTGGTGCTTTTTCTGCCATGTCTTACCACCGTCCTCAGTCATCAGTATCACGAGCGGCGAGCCCGCACTCATGATAATCGCCTTGTCTTTTGAAAAAGCGTAAATACTACGAAAGTCGGCTTCCTCATGCCCTGGAACTTGTTGCCATCGCCAATCCTTCCCACCATTCGATGAAACAGCCGTCCACCCTTCACTAGCGCTGATCCAGGCCGTTTGATTATCCACGACCGAGAGTCCGCGAATGCTGACCCCTTCTTTTTGCGTGAGGACAGTGATTTCTGGTGTTTTAGTTTGGTGTTGAGCGTTGGTGTTTACAGCAAAAGACTGTAGCACAAATAGTAAGGGTAGGAGAAAGTTTAACATAAGTGATAATAGCGTTTAAATGGCTTAGAGCTGTTTATTTCTGCAAAATACAGATAATTTCAATAAAGTTATTTTTTCAATTTTTTAATTTGTGAATTCAAATTTAGTTCTTACATTTGCACACCCGCAAGGGAGTTCGGGGTGTAGCGTAGCCCGGTATCGCGCCACATTTGGGATGTGGAGGTCGTAGGTTCGAATCCTGCCACCCCGACGGAAACCAGTTCATCTGGATCCAAAAGCCTCTAAATCATACGATTTAGGGGCTTTTTTGCTTTTAAACAGTTCATATTAATTCGTTTCAATCCATACCTTCTGAGAACTATTAGGTGACCTCATTTATTTTTTTAAATTTGGTCACCGGAAAGAGTTTAAGTATTTGATATACAGATTATTGTATCAATAATATTTAGACTCAAATAGATCAAGATGAATTACTTTTTTGGCTTTCTGGTGACCTGTTTGGACAGAATAGTTCATATCAGTTTATGTTAATCTTTAAAAAAGTAGTGTATGAGAACAGCAAACACATTCGGTGTTCATTTCATTCTTCGAATGAACAAAGAAAAAAACGGAAGCGCTCCGATTTATGTAAGAATTACAGTCAACGGAGCCAGAATTGAGATGTCCCTCAAGAAAAGAGTAAAACTTTCTGATTGGAATCCGTCAAGAGGCATTGCAAAAACGAAAAATACCGATCTTAAAATCCTCAATGGATTTCTGGAGCAAGTAAGAGGCATTCTATCGGGTTATTATCAGGAGATGGTTATGGCCAAGAAGTTAATCACCCCTGAGGCAATTAAGAATATGTATTTGGGAGAAGTGGAACAGGAAAACACACTTCACTCATTGATAGAGTATCATAATTTACACATGAAAGAAGTCCTCGCCTTTGGAACGCTTAAAAATTATTTCACAACAGCAAAGTACCTAAAGGAATTTGTGTTACAACAGTTCAAGAAGCCCGATATCTATCTCTCCGAACTGGATTATAAATTTATCACTCAATTCGAGTATTTTTTGCGGACCTATGAACCAACCGATCACCACAAGGGAATGGCGAACAACGGCGTCATGAAACATCTGGAGCGGTTTCGTAAAATGGTGCGCCTAGGTGTAAAACTCGGCTGGATCGAAAAGAATCCCTTCGAACTTTACAAACTAAAGATGCAAAAAGTAGAGCGCGACTTTTTAACCAGCGATGAACTGTCTAAAATTGAGAAAAAAGAGTTCTCGGTACAGCGCATTCAATATGCGAAAGATCTTTTTGTTTTCAGCTGCTACACCGGGATCGCCTACATCGACGTAATGCAGTTGACCCCAGATAATATTCTCTTGGGAACCGATGGTAATCGTTGGATCAAAACGATGCGTGAAAAAACCGACACGTCAGTTAATGTCCCTATCCTTCCAAAGGCAGCAGCGATCATTGAAAAATACAAAGACAATCCTCGGGCAATTGCACACGGCACAATGTTTCCAGTGATTTCAAACCAAAAGCTGAACAGCTATCTAAAAGAAGTGGCCGATCTATGCGGCATCAAGAAGCATTTAACGTTTCACCTGGCGAGACACACCTTCGCCACCTCGGTTACCCTTTCCAATGGAGTTCCCATTGAGACGGTGAGTAAGATGTTAGGGCACACCACCATCAGGACAACCCAGATTTACGCAAAGGTAGTTGAGCAGAAGGTTAGTCAGGATATGGCGAATCTTAGGAATCGTTTAGAGGAGAATGAAGAGAGTAAATTAAGAGCTTTGAAAGGTTAATTATTTTTAAGTTATGGAAAACAAAGAATTAAGAATACCAGATGAAATTGTCATCAGCAAGATTTACTATATCAGGAATCAAAAAGTAATGTTTGATTCAGATTTGGCGGCACTTTATGAAGTTGAAACCAAACAGCTCAAACGACAAGTAAGACGTAATATAGAGCGTTTTCCAGAAGATTTCATGTTCGAATTGACTCCTGAAGAATCCCGATATTCAAGGAGCCAAAATGGCACCTTGAAGCAAGGCGGAAATATAAAATATGCGCCTATGGTATTTACAGAACAGGGCGTAGCAATGTTGTCAAGCGTGCTCAATAGTTCGCGAGCAATTCAAGTCAACATTCAGATAATCCGAGTATTCACTCATATACGTCAAATGCTTGCCGATAATATTGAGATTCGGTTAGAAGTTGAAAAAATCAAGTCCAAACTGAATAACCAAGATAAAAACATGGAGATTGTGTTTAAGTACTTGGATGAGTTGCTGGAAAAACAGGACCACCCTAGTCCACCAAGAAAACGGATTGGCTTCAAACCGGATGATTTGTAATTTTGGTTCGCCTCTTTTACATTTTATGCATAATTTCTTTTATTAAGGGATTGTAAACTTTATGACTTTAAGACTGTTAAGATTTATGGCTTTAGAACATCAATGAATTAAATAATAACTTAAAACTACAAATCATGTCACACCAACAATACCAGAACTGCATCGACGCGTGCTATGCATGTGCGGTTGCCTGCAGCCATTGTGCTTCAGAATGTTTAAAGGAAGAAAACGTCCGGGAATTGAGAAGATGTATCCAGTTAGACTTGGAATGTGCATCTATTTGTAAATCCTCGGCTGATATAATGAGCTTGGGAAGCAACTTCAGCGGTAATATCTGCCGGGTTTGCGCGGATATCTGTCAGACTTGTGCAGACGAATGCGAAAAGCATGCTGAAATGGGCATGAATCACTGCCGAGATTGTGCCCAAGCGTGTAGAAAGTGTGCGCAGGCCTGCGAAGAAATGTCAGCTGCGGCCTAGATTTCTCAAAAGTGATTTAGTTCCTACTATTTGTTTAAATGATATAAAAATGAAGTTTCTGAACATGGAAAGATTCCCCTAAGTAGAATCACTTAGGGGAATCTACTTTATTGGCCATATCAAATTGACCTTCACATATTTGGATGCGCACAAAAACGTATCGGCACCTTTATGGAACACATAATAGTTGTCAAAGTGGCCATACCGCTGGTTATTTTTTTTGTACTGATGTTCCTTATCAGCGTTTTTATCAACAGGTCACTTCAGGTGCCTTTAAAAATGCATCCATTGCCTTTACTGCCACGGGCAATAATTTCGAACTTACCATGGCGGTCTCGATCGCAGTATTTGGTATCCATTCACCGCAGGCCTTTGTTGGCGTTATCGGTCCTTTGGTAGAAGTACCGGTATTAATATTACTGGTCCGTGTAAGTTTATGGTTGAGAGAAAAGTATTATTTGTTCTCTATCAAGAATAAAGTAACCCAATATCGGGTATCACTATTTAATGTTAACTAAGATTAGTTAATAGAGAGCAGCAACAGTTTTTGCACAACCTGTGCATCGATTAATTCGTATATTTGTAAAAATTTATGAAAACAATTGCTTCCATATTGATGTCGTTTCTATTCTTTTTTCAGGGAATTAGCATTGATATGGACTTTTGTGGGCCAGTTAAAGCAATTTCAAGCATTATTTCCCATTACCAAGACCATAAAATTTACGGTGACTCTTTCCTTGAATATGTAGTTGAAGATTACATCGATAATGATGCAAAAAATGAAGGACATCATAATAATTCGGATAAAGAGAATATACCGGTTCATTCGAATCATCAATGTTGTCATCCTTTGATGTTATTTGTTGCCAACAACAATACGGATCCGGTCAATCTATTAAAGTTTGAAGATAAAGAGCCGTTCAATTTATATACAGTTAACTTCTATCCCAGATATCTGGAATCTCTCTTCCAACCCCCTCAAGTATAATTCAGTTTTACGGATAGCTATATCCTAACGGGATGCTTCTCAAGATAAGCATTGCGTAATAAATGCGTTGCACCTATTTGCATCGTAAATCTTCAACTGAATTAATATTTTTTCTATGATTAATAAAATCATTTCATTTTCCATAAATAATAAATTTATTATTGGCTTGTTCATAGTGGCACTAGTGGGTACCGGTATCTGGTCTATGTCCACTATAAATTTGGGCTCCGTACCTGATATTACGAACAACCAAGTACAAGTTATTACCGTGGCCCCAAACTTGGGGACAGAAGATATAGAACAATTTGTAACTTTTCCGGTGGAGTTGGCCATGGCGAATCTGCCTGACGTGGTCGAACTGCGTTCGGTGTCTCGTTTTGGTCTGTCTGTAGTTACTATTGTTTTTAAGGATGAGACTGGAACCTATCTACCACGACAATTAGTACAAGAAAAATTAACTGAAGTTGCTGAAGAAATTCCCGAAGGTTTCGGCACACCTTTTATGGCTCCAATTACAACAGGTTTGGGGGAAATCTATCAGTACACCCTTAAAGTAAAGGAAGGTTATGAAGAAAAATATGATGCAACGGAGCTACGCACCATCCAAGATTGGATCGTAAAACGCCAAATGGCATTAGTTCCTGGAGTTGTAGAAGTAAATGCTTTTGGGGGTTATGTAAAGCAATATGAGGTTGCCATAAATCCAGGTAAGTTAAAAAGCTTTGGCATCACGATGAATCAGGTTTTTGAAGCCCTTGAAGTGAATAATGCCAATACGGGCGGTGCCTATATTGAAAAAAACCACCAAGCCAATTTTATCCGTGGCGAAGGCTTGGCACGAAGTATTGAAGATTTGGAGAACACGGTGGTAACCACTCAAAACGGAAGCCCTGTCTTGATTCGCGATGTTGCCGAAAAAGTGGGTTACGGAAGCCAAGTGCGCTACGGTGCATTTACCCAAGATGGTCATGAAACTGTTGGCGGACAGATTCTGATGCTAAAAGGCGAAAGCCCGGCTAAGGTAATAGAAAATGTCGAAACGCGTATAAAGGAAATACAAAAATCCTTGCCTGAAGGCGTATATATCGATACATTCTTAAGCCAAAGTGAACTGATTGAGAGAACCACAAGTACCGTTAAAACAAATCTAATTGAAGGGGCACTCATTGTAATATTCGTTTTGGTACTCCTTTTAGGTAGCTTCCGGGGCGGTTTGATAGCAGCTTCGATAATCCCCTTGTGCTTATTGTTCGCATTTATTTTGATGAAGCAATTTGGTATTTGGGCAAATTTAATGTCCTTGGGTGCAATTGATTTTGGAATTATTGTTGACGGCGCGGTAATTATAGTGGAGGGAACGGTTTTTCACATTTATCAACGGATGAAGAAATCCAATGCAATTATGGGACAATCCGAGATGGATGAAATAGCCTATGATTCTTCAAGTAAAATGATGAATTCTGCCTTCTTCGGTCAACTAATTGTTCTTATTGTTTTTACACCTATTCTGTTTTTAACTGGTGTGGAAGGGAAAATGTTCCGACCAATGGCGTTCACCTTTGGTTTTGCGGTTTTAGGAGCAATAATCCTTTGTCTTACCTACGTGCCAGTGATGTCGTCATTATTTTTAAAACCTGCCAAAAATCAAAATAGTTGGTTTGCTAAATTTGAAAATAAGATCGACAGAATCAGTAATAAAATTATGGGGGTTTTGAATCGTGCCTATCTGCCCATATTGAATTTTGCACTTCGTTTTAAAGCAGGAGTTATTATCGGCGCGGTTGCGCTATTCTTGATTGCAGGAATTATTTTTAGCAATATGGGAGCAGAATTTGTCCCAAAATTTGATGAAGGCGATATTGCCTTTCAAGCATTAATAAAACCGGGGAGCAGTCTTACAGAATCGATTGAAGCTTCAGAGAAACTTCAGAATTTAATCAATGAGTTTCCGGAAGTAAAAACGGTAGTTTCAAGAATTGGGGTGGCAGAAATACCAACAGACCCTATGCCAATGGACATTGCCGATAGTTACATTATTCTTGAAAAGGACAAGAGTAAATGGACTTCCGCCGACAGCAAAGAAGAACTCATTGAAAAAATACAAGAAAAAATCTCAGTTGTTCCGGGTGTAAATTTCGTGTTTACCCAACCCGTGGAACTTCGTTTTAATGAATTGCTTACTGGAGTTCGTGAGGACGTGGCCATCAAATTGTATGGAGAAGATTTGGGCGTGCTGGCAGACAAGGTACAGGAAATCGCAGCGGTAATACGTGAAGTGCCGGGTGCAGCAGACCTTAACGTAGAGGCTACAAGCGGTTTGCCACAAATGACAGTGGTGTATAACCGCGCAAAAATGGCACAATACGGTGTAACCGTGGATAAATTGAATGATTATGTAAGTGCCGCCTTTGCAGGCGAAAAGGCAGGTGTGATTTTTGAAGGCGAAAAGCGTTTTGATGTGGTCATCAGGTTGGCAGAGGACTTTAGACAAGACATCAATAGCTTAAAAAATCTTTATATAGACCTGCCGAACGGTGCTCAAGTGCCTCTAAAGGAAGTCGCGGATATCAGTTATAAATCCGGGCCAATGCAAATTTCAAGGGACAACACTATGCGTCGTATATCTGTGGGTGTAAATGTTCGTGGACGCGATGTTAAATCGATGGTCGAGGAAATTCAGCAAAAACTGGAAACGGAAGTGGAACTGCCACCAGGTTATTACGTCACTTATGGAGGATCATTTGAAAACCTGCAACGTGCATCAGACCGATTGATGATAGTGGTGCCCATCGTTCTGCTAACAATATTTATCCTGCTTTATTTCGCTTTAAATTCATTTTCACAGGCTTTGATGATTTATATGGCAGTGCCTTTGTCGGCAATAGGCGGGGTTTTCGTTTTGTTGATCCGTGGAATGCCTTTCAGTATTTCGGCAGGGGTCGGGTTTATCGTACTCTTTGGAGTAGCGGTTTTAAACGGTCTGATACTCATAAACAAATTCAATGAATTAAAAGAAAGTGGAATGACAGATTTAAAAAAACGTATATACGAAGCTACGCACGAACGTTTACGCCCCATTTTATTGACTGCCATTACAACAATTATGGGCTTTATCCCAATGGCGGTTTCCACCTCTGGTGGTGCAGAAGTACAGCGACCATTGGCAACAGTAGTTATTGGAGGAATGCTTACGGCAACATTTTTGACTTTGGTGGTTATTCCTATTCTTTATTATTGGGTGGAATCGAGAAAGGAACGGAACAATACTGATAGAGGTGTAAGCTATGTCAACAGATCAACCAACATTATAACGGTATTATTGATGGTTGGAGGTTTGATGGCTTCTGGAACTGTCTTTGCCCAAGATACCGATCAAGGTGGTACAATCCCAAAGACCTTAACCGTTGATGAGGCCATTGCTATGGCAAAACAGAATTATCCGACGCTTAAGGAAAGCCAAGCTCTTATTGAACGGGAAAAGGCGATGAAAGGCACCAGTTTTGACCTTGGTAGTACGGAAGTATTCACTGGCAAGGAAGAATATGGCAATAATCTACCCGGAATACAGACAACCGTTGGTGTGCAACAGGGAAATATTGATTTTCTTTCCGGCTTTTCCAAATCGAAGTTTTACAAAGAGCGTATTGTCTTGGGAGAAAAGCTTTATGTGGCCAATGAACAACAGTTGGTGCGCAATGTAATGCAGGCGTATGACCAAATTAATTATTACAAGGCACAGTTGCATTTTGCAGATCAATTGGACAGTATTTATGCTAATTTTAAGACCGCTGCCCAACTTCGGTATGATACCGGAGAAACCGGCAAATTGGAATTTATTTCAGCTTCTTCCGAATTTCAACAGATTCAAGTTTTAAGACAACAAGCCTATGATGATATTGAAATTGCCAAACGTTCCTTAAAACAATATTTGGGAATCGATGAAAATATCGAGACGGTAGATGGTGCTTACGAGCCATTGGACTTTATGGCAACATTGGATTCAACTTCGGTAACCAATAACCCAATGTTACAATATGCGTTGCAAAACGTAGAAGTAAGTAAAGCAAACGTGGGTGTTGAAAAATCGCAATTCCTGCCAAAATTCAATTTCTCGTATGGAAGACAGGTGGTGGATGAAGTTTCAGGGTTTAACAGCTATCAGGCAGGAATTAGTATCCCGTTATGGTTTTTCCCGCAGAAGTCAAGAGTTAAGGCAGCCAAGGCAGACGCCATGGTAGCAGAGAATCAATATTTGGAGCAGAAAGCGGTAGTAGAAAGTCGCGTTTCGCAATTGATAAAATCACTTGAAAAAACAAAGAAGACTTTGCAATATTACCAAGAAGGCGCACTATTGTTGGCGGAGCAACAAATTACAACAGCGCAATTAGCATCTAAAGAAGGTGAAATAGGTTATGTCAATTACATCACAATTCTCAACAGTGCTATCAGGATTAAACAAAACCATTTACAATATATCAATCAATATAACCAACAGTCTATTGAGGTGCAATATCAATTGGGTAATCTCTAATCTTAATAAAAGAAAAATGAAGAATATATTATTAGTAAGTACCGTACTATTTACACTTATGTTTATGAGTTGTAACGACGCTCCAAAATCAGAAGCTGGGCATAACGAAACTGAAGGTGTTTCAAAAACCAATGAAGTTGGAGAAGATGCACACGGCGAGGAAGGCCACAATGAAGAAGAAGGAGGTCACAGCGAGGAAGAAGGCGTTGTGGAACTCACCAAGCAACAGGCCCAAACCATTGGTTTGGAAATGAAACCTCTGGAGGAACGCAATTTAGGAAACAACATTAAGGTAACAGGAACGCTGGAACTTTTCCCGCAGGACAAGGCGAACATAAGCCCTTTTGTTGGTGGAAATGTGAGTTCCATAAAAGTAATCCCTGGAGATAACGTAAGCAAAGGTCAGGTTTTGGCATATATAGAGCACCCAGATATCATTGCGATGCAACAGGATTATCAGGAAAAAAATGACGAACTGGTCTTTTTGAAACAGGATTTTGAACGCAAGAAGACCCTTTATGACAAAGGCGTTTCTTCTGGCAAGGAATTTCAGATGGCACAGTCAAGATTTCGTTCCACAACATCCGCCGTCAATGGTTTGCGGTCCCAATTGAGATTGTTGGGAATTAACCCGGACAAAGTGGCGGACGGCCAAATATATTCGGCCGTCCCCATTACCACGCCAATAAGTGGTTACGTTAATGAAGTAATGATAAGTTTGGGAGATTATGTGGGTACACAATCCAAAATGTTCTCAATAAGCGATAATTCAAAAATTTATGTCAACTTCAAAGTATATGAGAAGGATATAAATCAACTTAAGAAAGGGCAACAGATATATTTCTCCACGGCCTCGCACCCAGATGAACTGCTTAAAGCAACTGTTCGATCTATAGGCAAAACTTTCAACACCGACCCAAAAGCTTTGGAAGTTTTGGCAGATATAGAAAACAAGGATAAAAACCTATTGCCAGGTATGTACGTGGAAGGGCGAATAGTGCAGGGCGAGAAAAATGGTCTTGCTGTACCGGAAGCTGCCATTATAAAGGAAGGCGAGCAATCTTTTATTTTTATTTTGGATGAAGATAAAGAAATGGAATCGGACAAGATGAAATTTAAAATGATACCTGTAACGGTCGGGATTGCTGATTTGGGCTTTGTTGAAGTCAACCTTCCTGCCGAAATTTCAAAGGATGCCAAAGTTGTGATAAACGGGGCTTATAACCTGTCTTCAGAAATGGTAAAAGGGGAACTGGAGCACGGACATTAATCTAATAATAATCAAGGATTTGATTCACTGTATTTTAATTTTCCTAGTTTGATAGTTAAAATTAAAAGATCGGCTCGGATCAAAATATTAAAATATTAAAACATGAAAGAAATAAAAGCATTTGTAAAACCACTCAGAATACAGGAAATCATTGAAGCATTGACCGATAATGGGTTTAAAAGCATGACCCTTTCACAAGCTGAAGGAACTGGGGCATTTAAGGCAAAAGGAGCTAGACCTTCCCTTGATTTTCATGTAACGGACAGTCCTGTGGTTAAAGTTGAATTAGTTTGCCAAAATGAAGAGGCTCAAACAGCCGTTGAAATCATTTTAGCTCATGGTAAAACAGAAGTGCCGGGAGATGGCATTATTTATTTGTCTAACATCGAGGACGCCTTTCAAATCAAAACGGGTGAATCCTTGAAGCGATACGATCTGTAAATTTCTTTCTTAACAAATGGAGAAAATAGTTCAATTTTTTAAAAGCATAGGTATACGCCCTACGGCTATACGTCTTATGACTTATAAGCGGCTAGCAGAGATGAATGTGGCCATCAGCCTTGGCGATTTAGAAAAGGCTTTTAAGGTCAGTGAAAGAAGCACCCTATTTAGGACTATGAAAGTGTTTGAAGAGAAAGGAGTTGTGCATCAAATCGAGGATGGGACGGGAATTATAAAATATGCCCTTTGCGAAGAGAGTTGTAAGTGTGAGGTCGATAACGACCTCCATTTGCACTTTCATTGCACAAATTGTAAGGAAACTGTGTGTTTAACCGAGTACAAAATTCCTCATATCAATTTACCTGATGGTTATATCACGGAGGATATTAACTTGGTGGTAAAGGGCATTTGTGAGAAATGCAGGGGCAATTTGTGTTAAATACTGCGAATGAAACGCATTTAAAGCGTACCGCTTTAGTGGGAAGCGGTAAACGACAAGAACAATTTACTGAGACATTGGTTTCTTTCTCTGAAGCTCATATAGAATTTTATAAGCCAGAAGAAAAAAACAATGCCAAAGAATGGATAAAAAATTGCAAAGAATGAAAAAACTACAATTAAAAATCCCGGTTATCCTTCCGCAAGTTCCAAACGAAAAAGATACTTGTGTTGAAAGGCTCATTCAAGAACTACAGGCTAAAGAAGGCATTGAAAAAGTACACGTTGCCGATGCGCACGGAGATGGCGTGCCACTGCTCTGTTTTCATTATGACCCTGATATCATTTCTATAGACCGCATTCAATCGTTAGCCGAACGGACTGGTGCCGAGATTACCGAAAAATACGGACATTTGCTCATTGAAGTTAAAGGAATCAGACACACAAGACAGGCTCGTTCCATCGAGAAAAACCTTTTGGCAATCAATGGGGTTTTGGAGGCTTCTGTTTCGGCCTCTGGAATGGTACGGCTTGAGTTTGATAAAAAGCAAACAAATTTCGATGAAATAAGTAACCAAATTGAAAAAGGAGACCTTCGAATTCAGCGGAGTTCTTCAAACGAAAATAATTACACCAATTCATCCAGAAAAAAACAGGAACGTTCACAGAAGGAAGATACAAAAGTGGAAATTTCCCCAGAGGGGCATGAGCACAAAAAGGACGAGACTCACGAGGAAGGAGAAGAGCACGCCCACAGTGGTGTTTTCGGTAAAAATTCAGAGCTTATTTTTTCCATTATCTGCGGGGTACTTCTCGGAATAGGTTTCGGGCTTTCCTATGTGGAATCCATCCCAGATTGGGTTAGTCTTACTTTATATATTGGCGCTTACTTTTTCGGTGGTTTCTTTACGGCCAAGGAAGCAGTACAGACCGTCGCCAAAGGCGGTTTTGAAATTGACTTCTTGATGCTGGTCGCTGCCATTGGTGCCGCCATTCTGGGAGAATGGGCAGAAGGTGCACTCTTGCTGTTCCTGTTTAGTCTTGGGCACGCCTTGGAACATTACGCAATGAACAGAGCAAGAAAAAGCATTGCGGCGCTCGCGGACCTTGCAGCAAAAACAGCCTTGCTTAAAAAAGACGGCAAGACCGTAGAGGTCGGGATTGAAGAGTTGAGAAAAGGCGATATCATTGTGGTCAAGCCGAACAGTAAAATATCTGCTGATGGAGTCGTAGTCAATGGACAAAGCAGCGTTAACCAAGCACCTATCACCGGAGAAAGTGTGCCCGTGGATAAAATTCCTGTGGAAGATACCAGTAGAGATTATTCGGCAGACGATGATATCAAGGATGAAAACCGTGTGTTCTCTGGAACTATCAACGGTAATAATACTTTGGAAATAAAGGTAATCAGAGAAGCCAAGGACTCTACCTTGTCCCGACTTGTCAAACTGGTCAACGAGGCACAGACCCAGAAATCTCCTACCCAGCTGTTGACCGATAAGTTCGAAAAATACTTTGTCCCATCCGTACTTGTACTGGTTGGTATCCTGCTCTTTGCCTTTCTGGTCATTGATGAACCGTTTAGCGCCAGCTTTTACCGTGCAATGGCCGTATTGGTAGCAGCTAGCCCCTGTGCTCTTGCAATTTCAACACCGAGTGCTGTATTAAGCGGGGTGGCGCGAGCGGCTCGCGGTGGGGTACTTATCAAAGGTGGGCGACCGCTTGAGGATCTAGGGGTCATAACAGCTTTGGCTTTTGATAAAACAGGTACGCTTACCGAAGGAAAGCCTAAACTTACAGAAGTAGTACCATTGGGGAATATGGAAGAAAATGAGCTGTTAAAGATAGCCGTTGCCGTTGAAAATTTGAGCGATCATCCTTTGGCCAAAGCCGTCGTAAGAGATGGAAAAGAGCGTTTGGGCGGTGCCAAAATTACTGATGCGTCTGACTTGGAAGCTGTTCATGGAAAAGGCATCAAAGCTTCCTTGGGCAAGGATAAAATCTATATTGGAAATCTTGATTTGTACGAAGATCTCGATGATTCAAAACCATCCGATGAAATATCTACCAAAGTGAAGGAGCTTGAAGGGGGAGGAAATACCACAATGCTCATAAGAAAGAACAATGAATATATTGGTATCATCGCCTTGATGGACACTCCACGGGAAACTGCCAAGGAGACATTGAAAAAGTTAAAGGAAATCGGCATCAAACGGATGATAATGCTAACTGGGGACAATCAAAAGGTTGCCGATGCCGTCGCTAAAGAAATTGGTTTGACCGATGCTTGGGGAAGCCTGTTACCGGAAGAAAAGGTAGATGCTATAAAAAAATTAAAAGAACAGGAATCCAAAGTCGCAATGGTAGGCGACGGTGTCAACGATGCACCCGCAATGGCAAACAGTACCGTAGGCATAGCGATGGGTGCTGCCGGCAGTGATGTGGCGTTGGAAACAGCTGACATTGCCCTAATGGCCGATAAACTGGAAACCCTACCCTTTGCCATAGGCTTAAGTAGGAAGGCAAAGGCCATTATCAAGCAAAACCTTTGGGTCAGTCTCGGCATTGTTGCCCTGCTTATACCATCAACCATTTTTGGGTTTGCCAATATCGGTATTGCGGTGATCATCCACGAAGGTTCAACATTACTTGTGGTTTTCAATGCATTAAGGCTTTTAGCTTATAAAAATAAATTTAATCAATGTTAAAATGACAAAGATGCAAAAAATACTTTTAAACCGAGGGGTTCGGCCTACTCAAATGAGGTCGAAGCGATACAAGTTCCCGGAATGGAAGCAAAGTGCCGTGTCTTTTTCAGATTTAAAAAAGGCGTTTATTGAAAAAAGCGAAACCAATAAACTGCAAACAGAACGACCTTTTATCGCGATCTCAAGATTTTCGAGGATAAAGGTTTGATTCATCAGATTAATAATGGGGTCGGAATGACAAAATATGCGGTTTTTGAGGAAAACACCAAAGGTAAATACCGTACAAATTTACATAAGCACTTTCATTGTACCGTTTGTACGAAAACCATCAGTTTACTAAATAAAATATGGCGGAACTAAAGAAATCATTAGGCATCCTTCGACTCACTTTTTATGGCGTAGGTACTATTGTTGGCGCAGGAATATATACTGTAATCGGCGCAGCTGCTGGACAGGCAGGTACAGACCTATGGTTGAGTTTCATTTTTGCAGCAATTGCTGCCAGCGTCTCTGCAATGTCGTATGCAGAGTTGTCCTCTACCTATCCCAATGCAGGCGCGGAATTTATTTTTGTACGCAAAGCATTTCCGAAAATTGACATTCCGTCCTTTCTTACGGGTTGGACGATTGCGTTTCACAGTTCGGCCACCATTGCAGCGGTGCTACTTGCCTTTTCGGGGTATTTCAATACGTTTTTTAACGTGCCTCCCCGACTAGTTAGTTATGGAGTGTTGTTGGTTCTTGCATTGATAAGCATTACGGGTATCAAAAAATCATCTACGGCAAATATTGTAATGGTCAGTATCCAATTGTTAGGTCTCTTCATTCTCATTGCGGTCGGACTTTCAGAAACCGGTCCTCCAAAGGCAGAATTTTTTAAAGTGGAATCCGTTTCGGGTACTTTAGCGGCAACCGCAACTTTGTTTTTTGTTTATACTGGTTTTGAACATATGGCGGCTTTGGGTTCGGAGGTTAAAAATCCAGGAAAAACCATTCCTCGTGCTTTTTTATTAACAATGGTGTTTACAACTATTATCTATCTACTCATTTCTTTTACGGTACTAAACATTGCTGACCCTTCCGAACTGGCCAAAGTGGATTCACCACTTTCACTTGCGGCATCCAGTCTCAACGGTTGGTTGCCTGTTGCGTTGGCTATCGCAGCACTTTTTGCTACTGCAAATGCTGCCTTTAGTGGAATTATTTCAATTAGTAGGTTACTTTTTGGAATGGCAGACCTGCGTGAACTTCCGAAATTTATGACCAAAACCAATGCACAGAAGGTTCCGTGGGTTACTACCCTTGTGGTTGTGGCCGCAGTTGCTGGATTTTTATTGTTGGGAGATATTAAAATAGTAGCAGGAATGTCCTCTTTAGGCGCGTTGCTTGTTTTTGTTGCCGTGAATATTGCCCTTATCGTATTGCGTTTCAAAGCACCCTATAAAGAAAGACCTTTTAAAGTCCCATTAGCTATTTGGAGAGTGCCGATATTGCCAATTTTGGCGATACTCATTAGCCTTTCTTTGATAATTCAATATGAATGGCAAATATATGCAGCGTTCGTGGGAGCTATTGTGGTGGGCATTATGTTGGATTATTTCTTGGACAAAAAGTCAAAGGATGAAATAGACCCTGAAAAAGAACTTTTTAACCCTTAAAATGAGGCTATGGACTGGATGTTTGAAGATTTTAAAACTGACTTGGACGCCTTGAATCCTATTGTCCGTGAAAAAGCCCTGGCCATTGCTAAAGAGCTTATCGAAAAAAAGGATATTTCAGCAAAAGAAGCTTTATCAGAAGGCATCATAAAGGCAGAAGAATGGTTTTATGATTTGGAAGGGTAATAATAATTTAAAACTATATAAAATGTTACAAATAATCGAGTTAAAAGAAAAAAATATTGTTGCAACAAACGCTTCAGGCAAATTGAGAAAAGAAGATATAGAAAAAATCCATCCACTTATCCACACTATACTGGACAAAGGAATGAAAGTCCGTTGGTATTTTGAGATGAAAGATTTTACAGGATGGGACCCAGGATTGTTGGAAGACTTGAAAATGGACACGGCCCACGCCAAGGACTATGAAAAGATTGCTATGGTGGGCGACAAAAAATGGCAGAATTGGATAACCCAATTTATGAAGCTTTTTACCAACGCCGAAATTAAGTATTTTAATATAGACCAAAAAGAAGAGGCTAAAAATTGGATTGAGAGTCAGTAAGCTGATGAAATAAAAAAGACTATTGTGATTTACATAAGTTAAATATTCAAACAATGATGTTGAGCGGTGATAAAGGAAGCGTTGTTGATAAAGTCGCCCGTGCGTTGAATATTAATAAAGCCTTTGGTGATTTATTGCCCGAAGACAAAGTCAGAAAAGTTCAATGGCTACTGGACGAGGGAAAACGAATCGCATTTGTAAGTGATGGGAAAAATGATGCACCTGTGCTGGCATTAGCTGATGCTGGGATTGCCATGGGAGGTCTCGACAGTGGTGGTGCAATCAAAACGGCAGACATCGTTATTCAGATTTATCAATCCGGTAAAATTGTATCCACTATTAAACTGGTAAGATGATCCGGAACATTGTATAACAATATATAATTTTAACCCGTTGAGTGAAATTAAATGATTTGAATTTTGATGTTGTTTTTGTTCCTGTCGAAGATAACTTGTTCATAAACTGGATCAAAGTCATGGCCGTTATTTTCACCAGTATTCTTGTTTTGAACCCGCTAAAGGTTTTGGCATAATTCTCCTGATCGTGAACTGATAGCATAGTTGAGAGAGCAATATTTTAATTCTTTTCCGTGATTTCCTGAAAATATAAGGTTGCTTTTATAGCCTTTTTGGTTCATTCTTATTGGAGTCTCCAAGACAATATTGACCGAATCAAAAAGATCCATTGCTGCTCAACGTATAAATACCCCTTATCTAAAAAAGCGCATATTCAGATAGTTGGTGCTTGACATCTTGCAAATAGTGGAGATTATATACATTTGCTTTGGTGATATCAACCGAATGGAACACACCGGAAAGAGTACGTTGACGATACGGATTTGTCTGTTTTCTTTTATGAGGTACGGAAAAGAGAAACAACCTTAAGTGAAAAAAATAATTTCACTTAAGGTTGCCAAAATTGATTCTCCTGAAAAATAATTCGGATTTAATAACTTTGAAAAGACTTAGTTAGCTAACTTTAAAATCCGGTACGCTCCTCTGGCAACGATGATAAACACAATCGCTCCAACGATTAAATCGGGGTAACCCGAATTGAGCCAATTAACCAAAAGGCCGGCAACAATAACACCTGAATTAATAATCACGTCGTTCGAGGTGAAAATCATAGACGCTTGCATATGAGCTTCTTTACTTTTGTTTTTTTGCAGTAAGTACAAACAAATTACGTTTGCAATCAATGCCAAAGAACTGACAATAATCATGGTCTGAAAATCAGGCATACTTTCGACGCCGATAAACCGCCTGATCACTTCAATAAAACCGACAAGCGCTAAAACAATCTGAAAATACCCTGCAAATTTTGCTATAGAGTTCTTTCTTGCGATCGTACCGCCCACAGCAAATAAGGCCAACGCATAAACAATGCTGTCTGCCAACATGTCCAGACTGTCCGCTACAAGTCCCATCGACTTGGAAAAGATACCAAATAGCATTTCTAATCCAAAAAACACGAAGTTAATGACTAACACTGTCCATAGCAGCTTCCGTTGGTTGCCACCTGTTTCCTCCTCCAAAATGGTATTACTCGCTTCGGTTAAAATTAGCGTTGTATTTAAGTTCAAGGCTTCCAGAGCCGAGAGAATCGGCTCATGAGAACCGTCGTGATAGGCGTCTAGTTTTCTGTTAGGAATATCAAAATCAAGGGATTTTACCGTATCCAAATGTTGCAATTTCATGCGGATTAATTGTTCCTCACTTGCACAATCCATTTTGGTTATTTTAAAACTCGTCTTATACATTTTTAAGTATTACTTTAATTCCACTAAAGGTATTAAAAAAAATATATTAGGTCGTTGCACTCGACAAGTAATGAATTCATTGACGTTATCTTTACTTAAACGCAAAACCTCGGATTCCTTTTGTTAAAGCTCCCCTCTCCTAAATGAATGAACCTGTCAAGAGACCATGGAATAAATCGGACTGACCGAACAGAAAATATTTCATGCTGAAATTGTAGTGGATAATGACAAAATAGTCAGGGAAACCAAAGCCTATCAGAATATACCGAAAATTCTATCCTTTATGGATGAGCAGGGCGAGGATAAGATGAAACATCAGATTGATAGTAATTATCGCCAGATAAAACAAGACATTGTAATGTTATCGAAATGGAATTGGAGGGTATCAAGAATGACCCCCACTTGCAGCATTTGGTGCAAGTGTAAAACAAAAATCCCCCATTTAATAAACACTAATATATTCATCATTTTGTATTAATTAAACAGTCGAAGATATATGCTCAGCCGATACTCTAAAAGTCATTCATTTTTCTAATGTCTAATGCCAAAAGTGCTGTCCAGCAAAAGTTATCTATCTCTCAATTAATGATGGATAATAGAATAGCTCTTCCTTGCCGCGCTTTATAGCTTTTTTATGGTCTAATATAGAAATTGTAAACTTTAGTAGTTTAGGATTGTTAAAGATAAAAAACATCAAGTGGATAGTCGTAGTTGTCTTTTTCGATTACACAAATCGAATCGTGCTGATAATGAGGCTTTAAAAAAATATAGCTATGAACGTATTCTTGATTATAAAAATAGGGTATATATATTATATACATACCGGCTAACTTGGCAGCAAGCGCACAGCACCGACACAAAAAGAGTGATACAACTGGCCGAGCTAAGCATAATCAGATAATGCAGGATTCCCTTCAGAAGATCAATCCTAACCAAATGGAGGACCGCTCATCTGATAAAAGTATGAAGCAAATGGCAGTGAAGATCATAGAGGCACAGGAAAAGGAAATTTCAAAATTACAAGATTGGTTATTGGCAAGAGGTCATAAGTAATGTCAAAATTCAAAATTGGCTTTAGAACAATAACAAGATAATGTCAATTAACTAAATTTTTAACTATTAAAAACAACGATTATGTCACATCAACAGTATCAGAATTGCATTGACGCATGCTACGCATGTGCAATAGCTTGCAGCCATTGCGCTACAGAATGTTTAAAGGAAGAAAAGGTTCAGGACTTGAGAAGATGTATCCAGTTGGATCTGGAATGTGCGTCTATTTGTAAATCCGCAGCAGATTTGATGAGTCTGGGAAGCAGTTTCAGTTCTCATATCTGCCGTGTTTGCGCCGATGTCTGTAATGCGTGCGCAGACGAATGTGAAAAGCACGCTCAAATGGGTATGGAACATTGCCGTGAATGTGCTGACGCTTGTAGAAAGTGTGCCCAGGCATGCGAAGAAATGGCAACCGCGGCTTAGATTCTTGATAAAGACGTAAAAATGCTATATGTCATTATGTATGTGAGGTTTATTAACTGACGTATATAGCAAAAATGAGGATCGTCTTCTTAAGTATTGGAAATAAAATATCCCCCAAGCAGCCAAACTTAAGGGGATGTTTTATTTAGTCATATAAAAATTAATTCTTCTACATACTACATTTTTGTACAAAAGCTATTCAGTTCCTTTGTTCCTACATAATAATTGTAGTTTTGTGTATGTATTATAATTAACATATGACGACGTTATTTATTAAAAATATGGTTTGTAACCGTTGTATCATGGTCGTTCAGAACGAACTAGATAAGCTCGGTTTGGCTGTTAAAAATATAAAACTAGGTGAAATTACCCTTGCAAAAGAATTAACTTTCAACGAAAAAGAAGTTCTGGAGGAAGCCTTGGATCCGTTAGGTTTTCAGATAATTGATGACAAAAAATGCCGCATTATTGAAAAGATAAAAAATATTATTATCGAGCTGGTTCATCATCAAGACAACGATGCCAAAACCAACCTTTCGGATGTATTGAGTAGTCAACTACATCACGATTATAATTACTTGTCCAATTTGTTTTCAGATATAGAAGGCACTACCATCGAAAAATACTTTATAGCCCAAAAGATTGAAAAGGTAAAAGAATTACTGGTGTATGATGAATTGTCTTTGAGTGAAATTGCTTTCCGCTTGAATTATTCAAGCGTAGCCTATTTAAGCAACCAGTTCAAAAAGGTAACCGGACTGTCTCCAAGCCATTTCAAACAGATCGGAGAAGATAAAAGAAAGCCGCTGGATGAAGTTAAGTAAATATATTAGATTTTAGCGCCTCCTAATCCGTAAATCTTACAAATCAATCCCAAAATTACACAATAGCCACCATGATTATAATGCCCAATTTTGTAGTGTAAAATAACACAAACGAAATATGGCTATAAATAATCAAAATACGAAAAAAGATACCTTTCCGGTATTGGGTATGACCTGTGCTTCTTGTGCAGGCAATGCAGAAAGTATTGTAAAACATGAGCCGGGAGTCGTTAATGCCTCAGTGAACTTTGCTACGGGCAATCTTACTGTTGAATATCTACCAAATTTGACCGATGTCTTCAAACTGCAAAAAGCCGTTCAGGGTGTTGGGTATGATTTACTGGTAGAAGACGAAAGTAAACAGCAGGAAACCCTGGAAACGATCCACGCTCAGAAATACCGAATGTTAAAAAATAAAACTATTTGGGCTCTTGTGCTGTCACTCCCAGTGGTGATAATTGGTATGTTCTTTATGAATATGCCTTATGGCAATGAAATTATGTGGTTGTTCTCTACGCCTGTTGTACTATGGTTAGGGAGAGACTTTTTCATCAATGCATGGAAACAGGCAAAACACCGTTCCGCCAATATGGATACATTAGTAGCCTTGAGTACAGGTATCGCCTATATATTTAGTGTATTCAATATGTTGTTTGCCAGTTTTTGGGAACAAAGGGGGTTAGAAGCTCACGTATACTTTGAAGCTGCAGCCGTAATTATCGCATTTATCCTGTTAGGAAAGTTGTTGGAGGAAAAAGCCAAAGGAAATACTTCATCAGCCATTAAAAAACTGATGGGCTTACAGCCGAAAACGGTTCTGGTAATAGAGGCAGACGGTACTGAAAAACAAAAAGCCATTGAAGACGTAAACGCAGGCGATACAATCCTTGTAAAACCCGGAGAAAAAATCGCGGTTGATGGTATGGTAACTTCCGGTAGCTCCTATGTTGATGAGAGTATGTTGAGTGGCGAACCTGTTTCCATCCTGAAAAACGAAAACGAAAAGGTATTTGCGGGAACCATAAACCAGAAAGGGAGTTTCCAATTCAGGGCGGTGAAAGTAGGTAAAGAAACCATGCTTGCCCAAATCATAAAAATGGTACAGGATGCCCAAGGTAGTAAAGCGCCTGTACAGAAATTGGTAGATAAAATTGCGGGGATCTTTGTTCCGGTAGTAATTGGTATTGCTATCCTAACGTTTATCCTATGGCTGATTTTAGGAGGTGAGAATGGTGTAGTTCAAGGATTATTGGCAGCCGTTACCGTATTGGTTATCGCTTGTCCTTGTGCTTTGGGCTTGGCTACTCCTACAGCTATTATGGTAGGCGTTGGTAAAGGTGCTGAAAACGGTATTTTGATTAAAGATGCCGAAAGTCTTGAATTGGCCAAAAAAGTAAATGCAATCGTATTGGATAAAACGGGTACTATTACAGAAGGTAGGCCGCAGGTAACAGGAATCCAATGGCTGAATAATTATGATGCAACAAAAAACATCCTTTTGAGTATCGAGAAGCAATCTGAGCATCCATTAGCTGAAGCAATTGTTAAGCAGCTTGACGACGTGGCAGCTACTTCGATATCGATGTTTGATAGTATTACAGGTAAAGGTGCAAAAGCTAACCATAATAATCAAACGTACTATGTTGGTAATAAGAAGTTGTTAGCTGACAACAATATTACCATTGCTGACGAACTTTTAAAACAAGCAGATGAATGGGGAAAACAGTCAAAAACGGTTATTTGGTTTTCAGACAGCAAACAGGCTCTTTCGGTATTAGCCATATCGGACAAGATTAAAGAAACTTCCGTACAAGCAATCAAAGAAATGCAGGATATGGGGATCGAACTCTATATGCTGACCGGAGATAATGAAGCAACCGCTAAAGCTATTGCAGGACAAACAGGTATAAGACATTACAAGGCAGAGGTATTGCCACAGCACAAAGCAGACTTTGTAAAAGAACTACAACAGCAGGGCAAAGTTGTAGCAATGGTTGGTGACGGTATCAATGATAGTACGGCCCTCGCAACCGCTGATGTAAGTATTGCGATGGGTAAAGGAAGCGATATTGCGATGGATGTAGCCAAAATGACCATCATCTCATCGGACTTGACCAAAATACCACAGGCAATAAAATTGTCAAAACAAACTGTAGCCACCATTAAGCAAAACCTGTTCTGGGCGTTTATCTATAATCTTATAGGTATCCCTATTGCCGCAGGTATTCTCTATCCGATCAACGGTTTCTTGCTAAACCCGATGATTGCAGGTGCGGCAATGGCGTTGAGTAGTGTGAGTGTAATCAGCAACAGCTTGCGGTTAAAATTGAAAGAGTAAATCAGTAAATCTCACAAATCAAACAAGAAATTACACAACAATACTGAACGAGATAATACCGAAATTTACATGATCTAATAAAACATAAAGTTTAACAAAATGGAAAATAGAGAATTAAAATTCAAGACAAACATCAATTGCGGCGGTTGTATCGCATCTGTAAAACCTCACTTGGACAAAGCTAATGAGATTTCTCATTGGAAAGTTGATACAGGCAGCAAGGATAAGGTGCTAACCGTTACCTCCGATGGTGCAACTGAACAGCAGGTTATCGACATCGTGGAACAGGCGGGTTTTAAAATAGAACCCATCAATTCTTGATATACCGAAAGTTCGTAAGAAATCCAATCGCAAAGGGTATAATAATATAATTGTTGTACCCTTTGTAACTTTTTCCACAAAAAAACAATGCTTTTTAGAAAAAATAGTTTAAGTTTGCACCAAGATGAGGTTTACCATAACTGGGATATATGTCTAAAATGCTAAAGATATTCTTGAGTTTATGTTTACTGGGATTTTTTCTAATTCCAGCAGAAGCCTCCGCGTGCTCATCTCATACCACTGAAGTCGTCAAAAAAGAAAAATCTTGTTCCAATGATTCTTCAGATGGCCATCATGCTGAAGGTTCTTGCGAAAAAGATTGTTGCAACGACGATGCAAGTACTGACTGTTCAGGAAATTGCGGCCAGAAATCGTGTCACAGCTCCTTTCCTACATTTTGGATGCACGATATTAAAGATTCTCAAAAGGCCTTTCTTTTTGAGAGCGAAAGATCATTCCCATTACACAATCAACCCTATTATTCTTCAGGGTTTCATTCCATCTGGCAACCGCCTAAAATAGCTTAATTGGCTTCCTAGCCAAAAGTGTGTCTTGTCGAAAGCTAAACCAGTTTTCGGAAATCCCCTATTTTATTATTTTTTTAACTACGAATGAAATCAATATCAAGAATATTGATGGTAATCACTGTATTACTATCATATACAAGCGGTTTTGCCAAAGTCAACCTTGCAAATGAATCGGCTCAAAACGTCTCTCAACTTACAGCACTTTTCGACAACTATTTTTCAATTAAAGATGCTCTTGTAAGCAGCGATGCCAGTATGGCGGCTTCGAAAGCGGCAAGTATGGTCGTTTCGATTAAAGCCGTGGACATGGGGAAGCTTTCCTCAGAAGAACATAACGCATGGATGAAGGTCACGAATGACCTAACTAATAGCGCAGGAACAATTACCAAATCCAAAAACGTTTCACAACAAAGACAAGCCTTTGCCTTACTTTCTAAAAGTATGTACGAACTGGCGAAGGAATCAAATCAAGCTGTACCAGTATTTTACCAACATTGTTCGATGTTCAACAATGGAAAAGGCGCAAACTGGCTAAGTAAAGAATCCGCAATCAAGAACCCTTATTACGGCAACAAGATGCTGACGTGCGGAAGTGTCACAGAAACGATTAACAACGGTAAATAATAAAGCAACATATACAAATTACATAACACAGTTTTAACAATTAACAAAAATCATGACAATGAAACATTTATTTTTAGGCCTAATCGCCTCTTCAGTGCTGGCTTTAACAGCATGTAACGGAAACGCAGAAAAGAAATCGGAAAGCACCACGCATGCAGATCATTCAACTGAAACGGCGCCTGCTGCCAATGATGCTACATCCCATGAGCAGGGCAATTTTTCTGAATTGTATGCTCACTACCAACATTTAACATTTGCTCTGTCGTCAGATAATGATAAAGAAGCTGCCAATGCCGCTAAAGGCATGTTGGAGGCCCTTCCTAAAATCAAGTCAGATGGGTTCAGTGCGGAAGACAAAACTACATACGAGGATATTGCTGCCGATATCCAGGAGCATGCTGAACATATCTCAGACAACTTAGGGAATATCGCTCATCAGCGTGAGCATTTGGTTACACTAAGCAAGGATTTTTACGATATAGCAAAGACCTTTGGCACCGAAAAGCCTTTATATAAAGTCTTTTGCCCGATGTACGATAACAACAAAGGCGCCTATTGGATAAGTGACAGTAAGGAAATCAAAAATCCGTACTATGGAGCGGAGATGCTCAGCTGTGGCGAAGTTCAAGAAGAGTTAAAGTAAATCAATGATTTTTTAGCATACAGGTTTTCGCTCCAATGATAATCTGTATGCTAAAATTAAAATGTCAAAACTGTATATGTATGCTTAATAAAATAATCAACTACTTTCTCAATAATAGACTAATCACCATTCTACTATTGATTGTAGTAATCATGTGGGGGCTGATTTCTGCACCCTTTAATTGGCATCAAAACCTGTTGCCAAGTGATCCTGTTCCGGTAGACGCTATTCCAGACATTGGTGATAACCAGCAGATTGTAGCGACAGAATGGATGGGAAGATCTCCCAAAGATATCCAAGAACAGATCACTTATCCCTTAACAACATCCCTTTTGGGAATTCCGGGAGTAAAAACAATCCGAAGCAGCTCTATGTTCGGTATGTCATTCCTTTATATCATTTTCGAGGAAGATGTCGAATTTTATTGGAGCCGTTCCAGAATATTAGAAAAGCTCAATTCACTGCCTGCTGGTACGCTCCCAACAGGGGTCATACCCTCATTGGGTCCAGATGCTACGGCGCTGGGACAGGTTTATTGGTACACCTTGGAAGGACGCAATCCTGAAACTGGTGAACCGACCGGTGGTTGGGATCCCGATGAATTACGTACAGTACAGGATTTTTACGCTAAGTATAACTTAGCAGCTTCAGAAGGAGTTGCGGAGGTAGCTTCCATTGGCGGGTTTGTTAAAGAATACCAGGTGGATATCAATCCCGACGCTATGCGTGCCTATAATGTGACCGTAATGGATATCATGTCGGCCATTCAAAATAGCAACCTCGATATCGGTGCTGAAACAATCGAAATAAATAAGGCAGAATACCTGGTGCGCGGACTTGGCTATATTAAGAACGTCCAAGATCTGGAAGATGCGGTGGTAACCGTACGGAACAATGTGCCTGTCAAAATAAAAGATGTAGGATTTGTAAACCTAGGGCCTGCCACAAGACGTGGAGGCTTGGATAAGGAAGGTGTCGAGGCGGTAGGTGGTGTTGTGGTTGCTAGATATGGGGCAAACCCGATGGAGGTTATCAATAACGTTAAGGCAAAGATTAAACAAATGGAAGCAGGTCTTCCTCAAAAGACATTAGCGGACGGTACTGTTTCCAAGGTAACAGTTGTTCCCTTCTATGACCGGTCGGGATTGATTCAGGAAACGATCGGAACGTTGGAAAATGCGCTCTCGCACGAAATCCTGATCTGTATAATTGTGGTGATCGTATTGGTAATTAATCTGCGCGCATCGATACTGATATCGAGTATCCTACCAATCGGGGTGTTAGCCACATTTATCATTATGCGGCAGATGGGTGTTGAGGCAAATATCGTTGCCCTTTCAGGTATCGCAATCGCAATCGGTGTCATGGTGGATGTCGGGATCGTATTTATAGAAAGCATTTTGCGCTATATGGATGAAGAAAGGGCCCGGGGTGTTGAAAGCCGTGGAAAGGCCTTCGTAAACTTAATTTCTAGAGCCGTATCGGAGGTTTCGGGCGCACTCTCTACAGCTATGCTCACCACCATCATCAGCTTTTTGCCTGTCTTTATGATGGAAGCCCAAGAAGGTAAGCTGTTCAAACCACTGGCGTATACCAAGACTTTTGCATTAACTTCAGCTTTTCTCTTAGGAATCATCGTATTGCCAACACTGGCCTACTACGTTTATTCGATTCGATTGAACGGTAAGAAGCTGCGCCAGTTTGCCAACTATTTCTTAGTGGCAGCAGGTATTGGACTTTGGATATACTCGGGCGTTTTTATAGCCTTTGCTTTGACCCTGATCGGAATAAATAATCTGTTTACACCGAATTGGAAAGGAGAGAAATTTGCCAACTATATCAATGTAGCAATTACGCTTTTTGTGGCCATGTATTACCTGACGGTGGAATGGCTGCCGCTGGGTACGCAAGCCAGTACGACGCTTAACTTTGTATTTGTGTTTTTGGCAATTGGAGCCATCCTAGGGATGTTGTGGGCACTGGTGATCTATTACGAGCAGGTTTTGCGCTGGTCGCTTTCCCATCGATGGAAGTTTATGGCCATACCTATCATAACCCTGGTATTCGGATTGTTGGCTTGGATGGGAACCGAAAGAAGCTTTGGGTTTGTAGCCAAAGGTTTCGAGACGATCGGATGGAAATCGTTCAAGGAAACAGCTTTTTGGCAGAAATCCACCGAAACGTTCCCGGGTCTTGGCGAAGAGTTTATGCCCAGTTTAAATGAAGGTTCCTTCTTGTTGATGCCTACCAGTATGCCACATACCGGTATCGAACAAAACCTGCAATTCATCCGGACATTGGACAAACGTATTCAGAACATTCCGGAAGTAGAGCTCATCGTAGGTAAATGGGGACGTGTAAACTCTGCCCTTGACCCGGCACCTACCCAAATGTTTGAAAATACCATCAATTATATACCTGAGTATATTTTGGACGAAGACGGTCATAGAGAGCGGTTTAAAACCAATAGTGACGGGCATTTTGAACTGATTAACGGAGATACCTACCATATAGATCAAGGATTCAGACAAATTCCACGAGATAGCCTTATCATAGATAAAGGCGGCAAGTTCTTCCGCCAATGGCGTCCCGAGATAAAAACGGCGGACGACATTTGGCAGGAGATTGTCAATGTTTCGCATTTGCCGGGCCTGACTTCCGCACCAAAACTGCAACCCATTGAAGCAAGGCTGGTCATGCTTTCTACCGGTATGAGAGCTCCCATGGGTTTAAAAGTATCCGGGCCTGACCTTGAATCGATAGAAGCGGGCGGAAAAGCATTGGAAACTGCCTTGAAAGACATACCATCGATCATGCCATCTACGGTCTTTTACGACCGTGCAGTAGGCGCACCTTATATTGAAATTCATTTGAACAGGGATAAAATGGCGAGGTATGGAATTACCGTAGCAGAACTCCAAGAAGTGATCAGTGCGGGAATTGGCGGGATGTCATTGACCAATACGGTAGAAGGTAGAGAACGGTTCCCCGTACGCCTACGCTATCCGCGCGAATTAAGGGATGACCCTGACGCCTTACGAAAAATAATCATCCCTACGGCGACAGGTGTACAAATACCTTTGGGTGATGTGGTCGACATTGAATACGCCAAAGGGGCGCAAATGATTCAAAGTGAAAACACGTTCTTATTAGGCTACGTGATATTTGATAAAATAAGTGGCAAGGCCGAGGTAGAGGTCGTGCGTGAAGCTGATAACATATTACAGGAAAAAATAGCTTCGGGGGAACTGACTTTACCAGACGGTGTAACATACGTTTTTGCTGGTAATTATGAACAGCAAGAACGCGCAGCAAAACGCTTGCTGCTGATTGTACCGATGAGCTTATTGGCCATTTTGCTCATCCTATATTTCCAATTCCGGACGATTACTGCTTCTTTAATCCATTTCTCTGGCGTATTTGTGGCACTTGCTGGAGGGTTTATTTTATTATGGCTCTACGGACAGCCATGGTTCATGGACTTCTCTGTGGGTGGGACGAATATGAGGGACTTGTTCCAGATGCACAGCATTAACCTCAGTATAGCCGTTTGGGTAGGCTTTATAGCCCTCTTTGGGTTGGCTACAAGTGACGGCGTACTAATGGGTACATATATACATGATACGTTTGTTGCCCGCAACCCAAGAACAAAAGACGAGATCAGGGAGGCTGTTATCTATGCGGGGTTAAAGCGCGTGAGGCCTGCTGCGATGACCACTGCGACTGCCTTGATAGCATTGTTGCCCGTACTCACCTCAACAGGCAAAGGAGCGGAAATTATGGTGCCGATGGCGATCCCAACTTTTGGAGGGATGTTAATTCAATCCATGACCATGTTTGTAGTGCCGGTATTCCAATGTTGGTGGAGAGAATCGGCCCTTAGAAAGGAAAACAGGTCTAAAAATAAAAATCAAATAACTGATGAAAACGAATAACAGATATATAGTAACGATCCTAGTTGTAGGGTTAGGTTTCTTTTCGAATGCTTTCGCTCAAGAGCATAGGAAGGATTCACTATCACATTACATACAGGTCGCGATAGAAAACAATCCCGGCGTAAAGTCGCAGAGCCTAGTGCATGAGGCTTTCCTTGAAAAAATTCCGCAAGCGGGAGCTTTTCAGGATCCCGAACTATCTTTGGAAGCATACACCATGCCCATGGAAATTGTTGGTGGCCGCTCCATTGGGAATGTCAGTTTGATGCAGATGTTTCCTTGGTTTGGTACAAGAAAAGCTGCTCGGACAGAAGCAACCCATATGGCTAATATGCAAGATCAGCAATATCGGGAAGCAGTGAATAACTTGATTCTACAGGTCAGCACGCAATGGTATACGATGCAAAAACTGAACGAGCAGCTACACAATAATGAAGAAAATAAAAAAATATTAGATCAGTTGGAGCAATTGGCCTTGAGGAAATTTTCTTCCCCATCCAGTACTGCTCGACCTACCCCGGTTCCGACCGTTAGCAGCAATGCTCCTTCCGCACCTTCTGCCTCCACTGCCTCATCTGGCATGGGTGGTATGAGTATGGGAAGTGGCTCAACGACAACTCCAGCTGCTAGCTCAAGTATGTCTACCTCATCTGGAGGGAGCATGGGCGGCATGGCAGGTGGTTCACAATCGGGCATGTCAGAGGTTCTCCGAATTCAACTGGAAATTGCTGAAATTGAAAATAACATGGCAAGCCTCCATTCTCAAATCAAAGCCGAAAAAGCAAAATTCAATGCATTGTTAAATAGGGAAGCCAATGAAGAGGTTATGTTAGGTAAAGAGATTAACAAATTGGCGTTTTTATATAATGAAGAGGAAGCCTTGGCAATTATTGAGAAAAACAACCCCATGCTTGAGATGATTTCAGAAGAAGGTTTGGCTTTTAAAGCAAAAGCCGAGATGGATAAAAAAATGAGCTATCCCATGATCGGTATCGGTGCTCAATATATGCTTGTTGGGAAAACCAATAATACGATGCTGGCCATGGAGGGTATGAATGGGAAAGATATGATTATGCCGATGGTCTCAGTGAGCCTGCCGCTGTTTCGTAAAAAATACAATGCCCAGCAAAAAGAAAGTGAATTGTGGCGGAGGTCAAGTGAGGAAAATTTTAAAAACACTTTCAATACCCTGAAAAGCGAGTATTATGGTTTCAAAAGTCAATTGGATGATGCAGAACGGGTTTTGAAACTGTATGAAAAGCAGACAACACTTGCTCAAACTACTTATAGTTTAATCGTAAAAGAGTTCATAACCGGCAAAAGCGACCTGAGCAATGTCATTCAAGTGCAGCGTCAACTATTAGACTATCAACTTAGAAAAGCAGAAGCTCTTGCCAATTATAACACAATGGTCGTGTCAATAAAGAAATTATTAGCAGAAAACAATTACGAACTATCCAAAAATCTTAGTAATGAATAAACTGAAAAATATATTTAGAAACAATGTTGTAAAATACAGCGCTATCCTGCTCGCCGGACTACTGTTGGGCTGGGGG
Organism: Albibacterium profundi; assembly: GCF_042159835.1. NCBI lineage: Bacteria > Pseudomonadati > Bacteroidota > Sphingobacteriia > Sphingobacteriales > Sphingobacteriaceae > Albibacterium > Albibacterium profundi. The sequence continues at coordinate 2,149,136 of NZ_JBBVGT010000002.1, forward strand.
ATTTTTGGGGGAGGTGGTTCCCATAATCATGATCTTGAAAGCGAAACCGCCCAAACAGAGGAAGCCAGTACGGTTTGGACCTGCTCGATGCATCCACAAATAAAAATGGACAAACCGGGTAAATGCCCGATATGTGGGATGGACTTAATTCCATTGAGATCATCGGGGGGTGGTGGTGATGATATGGTTGATGATGATGCGATTCAGATGTCCAAAGAAGCGATTGCTTTAGGTAATATTCAAACTTCAATAGTGGGGCATCAGGACGCTATAAAGGATGTACAATTATACGGTACGATTCAAGTAGATGAACGTTTGCAGCAATCCCAAACTTCTCATGTCAATGGCCGCATAGAGAATCTCTATGTAACCTTTACCGGAGAGTCCGTTAAGGAAGGTCAATTGATAGCCAAGATCTATTCTCCTGATCTATTGACAGCGCAGCAGGAATTATTGGAAGCAGCAAAATTGCAGGACCTACAACCGTTATTGTTGGATGCAGCTAAAGAAAAGCTGCGTTTATGGAAGGTGTCAGAGGAGCAAATAAATAAAATTCTTCAATCCGGCAGCGTTTCTCCGTATGTAAATATCCATGCAAACACAAGCGGTGTGGTCATAGCAAAGAATGTGAACCAAGGCGATTATATCAATCAAGGTAGTGTATTGTACACCATTTCAAACCTTTCAAAGCTATGGGCAATTTTTGATGCTTACGAAACAGACTTGCCGTTTTTAAAGGTTGGGGATCAGCTGGAATATACTTTACAGAGCATACCCGGGAAAGTGTATAAAGGAAGGATCGCGTTTATAAATCCGATGATTGATGCGAGTTCGAGAACCGCAAAGATTCGAGTTGAAGCAGACAATCGAGACCGCAATCTTAAACCGGAAATGTATGCAACAGCAAAAATTACTGCGCCTTTAAAAGGGTACAGTAAGGAGATGGTAATTCCCAAGTCAGCGGTATTATGGACAGGGAAGCGTTCAATAGTATATGTAAAGCAGCCAAATACATCAACACCTGCCTTTAGACTTCGGGAAATTATATTAGGACCCTCATTGGGTGACCAATACGTCATCATGTCAGGGCTGGAAAATGGCGAAGAGATTGTAACGAATGGTGCTTTTACGGTAGATGCGAGTGCCCAGCTCGAAGGCAAAGTTAGCATGATGAACAATGATGGATCGACGGTACAAACTGGACATCAACATGGTAATGTGGAAGACAGCGGCGATAAAACACACGATATGCTAAAAGTCTCCGGAAACTGCGAAATGTGCAAAAGTCGGATTGAAAAGGCAGCGAAAGGTGTTAAGGGTGTGATTTCAGCAAACTGGGACGTGGATGCTAAAGTCATCCATTTGGATTTCGATTCCAAAGCAACTTCCAAGGAAAAGATAAGTAAAGCTATTGCTAGTGTTGGCCATGATACAGAATTGGACAAAGCTTCTAAAGCAGCTTATGATGATCTGCCAAGCTGTTGTCTGTATAGTCGATAATCATTATTCATTCAATTAGTTCGTTATGGAAGGCATCAGAAAAAAAAATGCAATTTCTAAATCAAAACTAGTCTTTATGGTTTTGCTAGCTGTTTTATTGTTAATTCAGTTAGTAAGACCTCAAAAGAATACAAAAGCCTCTCCTGCGGGAAAGGCTTTTGTTGATACTTTTAAAGTGGGTAAACAGGTCGATGCAATTTTGGCTGCTTCCTGTTATGACTGTCACAGCAACAATACGAATTACCCATGGTACAGTGAGATTCAACCCATGGCATGGCTAATGGATAAGCATGTAAAAGATGGAAAGGAAAAGTTGAATTTTGATGAATTGCCCTCTTACGGGCCTCGGAAGCTTAATTCAAAGTTCACGCAAATTATCAAGCAAATTGAACAAAATAAAATGCCATTAACCTCTTATTTGTGGATGCATGAGGGTGCTCGTTTGAGTATGGACGACAAGAAGTTGTTGATTGATTACTTTAATTCGTTAACGGATAATGAATAAGTTTAGAGTGTTAATAGTACAGACGGTTCCTTCGGAAATAGGTTCAGAACATAAATTTTAATAACAAGAAAAGTGGAAAACCAATCGAATATTTTAAAATACAAACATCTCGGAATCTACACTCAAAACGAGAATGTAGTATATATGCATGAAAACTGCCACGTTTGTGCTTCAGAAGGCTTTGAGGCACTTACCCGAATTAGAATATCCACTGCAACGGACTCAATCGTAGCAAGTCTTAATGTAATTTCATCCAATCTTCTATTGACTGATGAAATTGGGTTATCGGACGCCGCAGCAAAAAAACTGAATGTTTCCCCAAATGAAACTTTGTATGTTTCACATTTGGAACCTATTAAATCTTTAAGCCACGTACGGGCAAAAATCTACAATCAGAAACTGGATTACTTGGCGTACAATGAAATCATTACGGATATAGTTCAGGGCAATTATTCCAATATCGACCTCACAGCATTTATCACCGCCTGTGCCGGAAATAGAATGGATCTTGATGAAATCACCTATCTTACAAAAGCCATGATTGCTTCTGGTATGCAATTGCACTGGAACAAGGAGATTGTTGTTGATAAGCATTGCATCGGAGGGTTACCAGGCAATAGAACAACACCGTTGGTAGTTGCCATTGTTACTGCCTTTGGCCTTACAATGCCCAAAACGTCTTCCCGTGCCATTACCTCGCCTGCCGGTACTGCAGATACCATGGAAGTATTTACCAATGTAACGCTTTCCCCTGAAAAAATAAAAGAAGTGGTTCATAAGGAAGGGGGGTGTATCGTTTGGGGTGGAACAGCCCAGTTAAGCCCGGCAGATGATCTGCTGATAAAAATCGAAAAAGCCCTCGATATAGATAGCGAGGGACAGCTAATTGCTTCGGTACTCTCAAAAAAAGCAGCGGCGGGTTCCACGCACGTTGTTATAGATATTCCTGTAGGTGAAACTGCAAAAATGAGAAGTACAAAAATGGCGCAGGAATTACAGGATCATATGGAAGCAATAGGCAAAGAAGTGGGATTGAATGTAAAAGTAATAATTACAGACGGTTCCCAACCTGTGGGGAGGGGAATTGGCCCAGCGCTTGAAGCCATTGATATCTTGAAAGTGCTGAAAAATGAAGCCGATGCCCCTAAAGACTTGACAGAAAGATCATTGCTTTTAGCTGGAGAACTATTGGAGCTTTCGGGAAAAGTCGATTCGGGAACCGGATACCAAACAGCGAAGCAAGTGTTAGAATCGGGTAAAGCTTATAAAAAATTTATTTCCATCTGCAAAGCCCAAGGTCGCTTCTCACAACCTGTTTTAGCACACTATAAAAATGAAGTTAGAGCCGAAAAGCCGGGAGTTCTGCAAGTAATTGATAACAGAAAAATTGCAAAACTCGCCAAACTTTCGGGTGCACCTCAATCTAAATCCGCAGGGATTCATTTAAATGTCCGTCTGGGAGAAAATATTGAAAAGGGCCAGCTACTATATACTATTTATGCAGAATCCAAAGGCGAGCTTAATTATGCTTTGGAATATAAAAACCATCACGACAATATTATAACCTTAATTTAAAGAACATACTATGAACACGATATTATTTAGTCTTCCGGGAAATGAAGAACTCACAGCGCTTTTGGCAAAAAAAATGAATGCGGAAATTGGCAATGTGACGTTTCGCAAATTTCCAGACGGAGAAACCTATACCCGTATCTTATCTGATGTTAAAGACAAACGTGTGGTACTAATCTGTACTTTACATGAACCTGATGAAAAATTGTTGCCACTTTACTTTTTAAGCCATACGGCAAAGTCGCTAGGTGCGAAATGTACCTGTTTGGTAGTTCCATACCTCGCATATATGCGACAGGACAAAGTTTTTAATGAGGGTGAAGGAGTAACCTCTGGTTTTTTTGGAAAATTAGTTTCTGGTTTTGCCGATAGCATTATCACAGTTGATCCCCACTTGCATCGAATAAGTTCTTTGGAAGAAGTTTATGACATTCCAAATAAAGTCGTCCGTGCAGCAGATGCTATTTCAGAATGGATAATTGAAAACATCGAAAACCCTGTCCTTATAGGTCCAGATTCTGAAAGCGAGCAATGGGTTTCAGAAGTTGCGAAGAATGCGGGAGCACCATTTACGGTACTGCAAAAGGTGCGTCATGGAGACCGTGAAGTGGAGGTTTCTGTCCCCGAGGTGGGTAGATACAAAGATCATACCCCTGTTTTAGTGGATGACATAATCTCAACTGCACGCACAATGATTGAAACTGTGGAACATTTGAAAATTGCTGGAATGAAACCACCGATATGTATAGGCATACACGCTGTTTTTTCGGGTAATGCCTATCAGGAATTAATGGATACCGGAGTGAACAACATAGTAACCTGTAACACCATTCCACACCCTTCAAATGCTATTGATTTGAGTAATGTATTGGCAAAAGAGGTAAAACAAATAATGGACCAGATATGATTAAGTAGAACTTCAGAAAAAAACATTTTAAAGAAAGTAAATCAGTAAAAGTTATAGCAAAAGCAAGAAAAAATGTAATAGCTCACTGTAAATGATTCAATATCTTTATATTAATAAACAGAAAAGAGAAATTCTAACTCTAAACTAAAAATCATGAAACACCTATGGATGATTATTGGATGTATCCTTCCACTATTATTGATTTTTTTAGCTCCCGCATTAGGGCTGAGCTCACAAGTTTCAATGTTTATTTTCATTGTATTCATGTTTGCCTGCCATTTATTAATGCCGATGGTTCATGGCAGTCACGATCACAAGCAACAAAATTCAGAAACTACTAAATCAGAAAAAAAACATGGACACCATTAATGTTAAAAGGTTCGGCCTTGCAACAGGGCTTACTGCAACACTGCTTTATGTTGGTTGTATTTTGGTAATGGCCACCGTGGGTCATAGTGGCACAGTTTCATTTTTCAACGGTATTCTTCATGGTATAGACACAACGTCAATTATCCTGACGGATGTTTCTTTTTGGGAAGTATGTATGGGTATTGTTGAAATTTTTATTATCGGTTGGCTGGTGGGTTCGTGTATTGCAGCTATTTATAATATCAGTTCAAAAACCAAATTGTAGTTATGAAAAAGATCAAAGTAGCCATCAATGGGTATGGCGTAATAGGCAAACGGGTAGCAGATGCTGTCAGCCTTCAGGATGACATGGAATTAATCGGTGTGTGTGATGTTGTTACAGATTGGCGCATCAAAATGGCAGTAAGTAAAAGTTACCTTGTTTACGGTTTTGACCAAGCAGTCAGTAATCAAATGAAGGAAGTCGGGTTTCCGGTAGTAGGCAGTTTGGATGATATGTTGCAGGCAGCCGATATTGTAATTGATTGTACACCAAAAAAGATAGCGTCCCAAAACCTTCCAAAATATAGGCTAATGGGTATAAAATTTATTGTACACGGAGGAGAAAAACATGAAACCACGGGGCACTCTTTTAGCGCGGAAAACAATTATGAAACTGCCATCGGACGTGAAAGCACTCGCGTTGTATCTTGCAATACAACTTCTATTGTGCGTACGCTTACGGCATTAAAAAATGCCGGACTGCTAAAGAAAGCAAGAGGCACATTGCTTCGAAGAGCAACCGACCCATGGGAAAGTCATTTAAATGGTATAATGAATACCCTCGTTCCTGAAAAAGATATACCCAGCCACCAGGGGCCGGATGCACAAACGATTGATCCTTCTTTGGATGTAATTACTACCGCTATTAAAGTGCCGCAAACCCTAAGCCACCTTCATTACTGGAATGTGCAGCTTTCCCGGCAGGCGGCAAAAGATGAAGTATTGCAGGCATTCGCCAATTCCACCAGAATAGCTATGATTAATTACAACGATGGGCTGCCAGCCAACAATACGGTGAAAGAACTGATGCTTGAAATGGGTCGTCCGTATGGCGATATGTATGAAGTAGCTGTATGGAAAGATATGCTGAAAGTACAGGGCGATGAATTGTTTTATGCTTACATAGTGGACAATCAGGCCATCGTTATCCCCGAAACCATAGATGCTATCCGTGCATTGACTGGAATAGAACCTAATGCTGAAAAGTCAATTATAAAGACGAACGCGAGCCTTGGCATAAAGCAAAGTTTTTATTAGTCGGAAAACAAAAGAAATAAGCAATCATATAATTAAAACGGAATAGTATGAAAAAGAAATGGGCTTTGTATCTCGGAAATATTTTAGGCATAAAGGTGTTTATTCATTGGACGTTTGTGATACTTCTGGCTTGGGTATTCCTGATGCACACACAAATGGGTCATGGCTTTTCGGAAGCAATATGGGGAGTAGTTTTTATCCTTGCTTTGTTTGTTTGTGTGATATTTCATGAATTTGGACACGCTCTTACAGCTAAGCGGTACAATATTCAGACTAAAGATGTTACGGTTTACCCTATTGGTGGTGTCGCTACTCTTGAAAGCATGCCGAGAAAACCAAAACAGGAATTGATGGTGGCATTTGCAGGTCCCGCCGTTAATATCGTTATTGCTGCTGCTCTGTGGATATATATGCAGCTTTCTGCTACGATGCCTGATTGGACTGTGCTAAAAAACGTGGATCACATGCAAACCGAGTCTTTTGTTTTCAATCTCTTTGTAGCAAATATCATTTTGGCAGTATTTAACCTTATACCGGCTTTTCCAATGGACGGTGGCAGGGTATTGCGAGCGCTTCTTGCTTTCAAAATGGATAGATCCAAGGCCACACGAATTGCTGCCGAAGTAGGTCAATTTCTAGCAATTTTGTTAGTTTTCCTGGGCTTTTTCTTTAATTTCTGGCTTGTTTTTATCGGATTGTTTATATACCTAGGAGCCAGTAGCGAAGCTACTTATGAAGCTACACACAGCATACTGGAAGGCTATGATGTTCGAAAAGTGTTGATGACACGGTTTACTACCCTGCTTCCAAACGACAGCCTTGAAAAAGCAGTTCAGATACTGCTCGACGGGAAGGAGCAGGATTTTCTTGTCGCTACAGATGGCAAAGTTCAGGGCGTGCTTTCGCGGAAAGAACTGATACAGGGGTTGTCTGCTTTCGGAAAATCGTCTCCTGTAAGGAACAGCATGCGGACGGACTTCACAATACTTTCACCGGAGATGAGCCTGCAGGACGTTTTCTCAAACATGACAACAAAGGGTTATAAGGTTTATCCAGTACAGGATAAAGGCGTACTGGTTGGCATGGTAGATAAAGAAAATATAAGTGAATTGATTTTGGTGCAACAAGCCTTATCAGGAAAGAAAAGTTAACTAAGCCTATCAATCTGGCTTAAAGAAAAAAAACGAGATATGAATAAATCAATTTATAGCATATTATTTTTCACTCTGTTCCTATTTCCTTTTGCGACATTGAAAGCTCAGGACAACGCAATGTTGATTGAGCAAATAGAAGGCAAAAAGATAACAAGAGAAAGTTTTGACAAAAAGGGAAAACTTACAGGGAAGCAAATATTTACTGCCGGAAAAATGGCCCGAAGGGGCGGGACTTTCTTTATAAACATCAAAACTGAACTTTATGACGAAGCACAGAAGTTAGAGTCAACCTACACGACCAATTATGAGTGTCGTCCCGAAGACGCTGACGTGCTTTTATCGGTCTTTGCAATCAATCCCAAAAAGAGGAAGGTCAGGGTGTCCGTGAAATCCGGGGATTTTAAAAAACTTTATGCTTTAGCGGCTGATGAAATGATACGCAGTATGAGTTTGACGATGTATGTGGAAACAGGCATTCTCAATTTCCTTGGGTCAAAAAACAATGTAGATGTCACCAATCGTGTGCTCATTAAAGAAAATAACAACCTGAAGATTACAGAAAAAATTTCCATTAAAGCTTATCTAATGGGCATACAGGTAAGAACAATTAATTATGACGTAACGGAATATTTAACGCTTTCGGGTTTATTGCAGAAGCAGGTATTTAAACAAGCGAACGGTGGTTATTTTACTGTTAGCTATAAATAAAATCAACTTGGAATGGCACATAAAAACAAGAAGCAGTTAAGTTCTTGAGCAAAAGGATTTTGAGAGCAACGGGTTGCTCTAGTTATGCACTTTCCGGAATTGAAACCGATGCGGCAACGTCCTTTTCCAAAACAAATAGAAGTTTATGAATTAAGTAAAGTTAAAAAAATGAAAATAAACGAAAATATTGCAGAGCTATTAGGGAAAAAGGCATCCTTCTATTTGGATCACGTTTGTGAAAAAATAACGAAGGATGAATTACAAACCCCCGGTAAGGATGGTCTTGACCAGGTATTTGGAAATAGCAATAGAAATCCACAAGTACTGCGAAGTCTTTCCCAGTTGTACAAACACGGGAATCTGGGGAGCACAGGCTACTTAAGCATCCTGCCTATCGATCAAGGTATTGAGCATAGTGCCGCTTTTTCGTTCTATAAAAACCGTGACTATTTTGACCCCGAGAATATAATAAAACTAGCCATTGAAGCTGGTTGCAATGCTGTGGCATCTACGTTTGGCGTACTGGGATTGAACGCCCGAAAATATGCCCACAAAATCCCATTTATTGTAAAAATTAATCACAATGAACTGCTTACCTATCCAAATTCCTATGACCAAACACTATTTGGAAAGGTTAAATCGGCTTGGGATATGGGAGCTGTTGCCGTGGGTGCTACCATTTATTTTGGTTCAAAAGAAAGTAACAGACAGCTTAAAGAAATAGCCGAAGCCTTCGAAGAAGCACATAGTTTGGGAATGGCAACCATTTTATGGTGCTATACCCGTAATGATGCTTTTAAAACCGAAACGGAAGATTATCACACGTCTGCAGATTTAACGGGACAAGCCAATCATTTGGGTGTGACCATTCAGGCTGATATAATCAAACAAAAACTTCCGACCAACAATTTTGGATTTAGAGAAATAGGATTTGGAAAGTATGACGATGCTATGTATAAAGCGCTTACCACAGACCATCCTATTGACTTATGCAGATTGCAGGCGGCCAATTGCTATATGGGCAAAATAGGATTGATCAATTCAGGAGGCGGATCCAAAGGTGAGTCTGATTTAGTTGAAGCAGTTACAACGGCCGTAATCAATAAACGAGCAGGAGGAACTGGATTGATTATGGGAAGAAAGGCATTTCAAAAACCATTCGCTGAAGGGATAGAATTAATCAATGCGGTCCAAAGTGTTTATTTGAACGGCAAAATTACAATAGCGTGAAGTATTTGGTTAAAACATCAGTCCTTTAGGATTTCTAAGCTTATTTTAAAAAATCCTTGCCGAGGTCATAACCAATTCATTCAGCATTACCAGTAATGACAATACATATAAAAAAATGAAACACCCAATCAACATAGTGAAGTATTCTGGCGACGTGGTAGCTTTTAATGTAGACAAGCTTATTAATTCCTTAAGGCGTTCCCAAGCAAGTGAAGAATTGATTCAACATATAGTAGCGCAAGTGGAAAACCAATTATATGATGGTATTTCCACCAAAAAAATTTATCAAATGGCGTTCAAGATGCTGAAGGATAAATCAAGGGTTAGTGCTTCAAAGTACAAGCTCAAAAAAGCCTTGATGGAATTGGGGCCATCCGGCTTTCCGTTTGAAAAATTGGTAGGTAAATTATTGGCCCACGAAGGGTTTGATGCAAAAGTTGGTGTGATTGTAAAAGGTAATTGTGTACAACACGAAGTAGATGTGGTAGCACAAAAGGATAATGATCATTATATGATAGAATGTAAATACCACGGTGACCAGGGACGTTTTTGCAATGTGAAGATTCCCCTATATATCCATTCAAGATTTTTGGATGTAGAAAAACAATGGCTACAATTAAAAGGCCACGAGGCTAAATTTCATAAAGGAGGTTTGTACACCAATACCCGATTTACAAGTGATGCCATACAATATGGAAATTGTGTTGGATTATTATTGACAGGTTGGGATTACCCAAGAGGAAATGGTTTAAAGGATAGAATAGATAAATCCGGGCTACATCCGTTAACCGCTTTAACAACACTCACAAAAGCTGAAAAAACAAAGTTATTGGATGAAGGTATTGTGCTTTGCAAAGAAGTTTACGGAAACCCAGGTTTATTAGAGAAAATAGGGATACCGAAAGCAAGACATAAAAATATTCTCGAAGATTCAGAAGAATTATGCGCCACTCATATATGAAGTCACAAATAAACAATTATTAATTTAAATACAAAAAAGATGAAAATTGGAGAATTGCTTACACACCTTTCTGGTGGTGGACACTATAAAATACCGGACAAATGAAAAACAATAAAATAAATATCCATTTTTTGGGTGCGGCAAGTACCGTAACCGGCTCAAAATATTTAGTGGACACGGGAGATCGTAAAATTCTAATAGACTGCGGTCTTTTTCAAGGGTTGAAAGAATTGCGCCTTAAAAACTGGGAGTATCTGCCTGTAGAAGTTTCAAAAATAGATGTGGTACTGCTTACCCACGGCCATTTAGACCATACAGGTTATCTCCCTCGATTGGTAAAACAAGGGTATAATGGGCATATCTATGGCACCAATCCAACATTGGATATTGCCAAAATCATACTGAACGACAGTGCAAAAATACAGGAACAGGAAGCCGAGCGTGCCAATAAGGAAGGTTATTCCAAACACAGTCCCGCATTACCACTTTACGATTTAAAGGATGTAGAAAAAACCATTTCACATTTTAAGGATATTCCTCAATCACAATGGATTCCATTGTTTGATGGTATCAGAGCCCGATTTAAGTATAATGGACATATTTTGGGTGCTACCTTCATAGAGCTAGATGTACACGGAAAACGCTTTGTTTTTTCGGGAGATATTGGAAGAACAAATGATTTACTATTGTACCCACCCTTGAAACCGAAAAAGGCCGATGTTCTTTTCATAGAATCGACCTACGGAGGAAGGTTTCATCCTGATGAAGTGGAAGCCATTCCACAGATTGAAAAATTAGTCAACGACACCATCAATAGAGGCGGCAGCTTATTTATCCCAAGTTTTTCTGTTGAACGTGCCCAACTGATGATGCTTGTTTTTTGGAGATTGCTCAAGGAGAACAAAATACCAAAAGTACAAATGATAATGGACAGCCCAATGGGAGCCAATGTATTGGAGCTGTTCCATCGCACAAGGGATTGGCATCGATTAAAAGACAATGAATGTGATGAAATGTGTTCGTATTTTACAGTGGTAAGCAGTTATCGTGAAACTATGGAATTACGAACTGACAATAAACCTAAAATAGTAATTGCAGGAAGTGGAATGCTTACAGGTGGAAGAATGCTCAACTATCTGGAATCACAAACGCAGAACCCCAAGAATACCTTGCTGTTTATAGGTTATCAGGCTGAAGGTACCCGTGGAAGAAAATTATTGGAAGGGGATAAGGAATTAAAAGTATACGGAAAATGGGTGCCTTTTAATATGGAGGTAGCTGAAATTAAAGGACTCTCGGCACATGCAGACCATGCAGAACTTATGGATTGGATGAGCAAATTAAACTATAAACCCGAGCGAATCTTTATTGTACACGGCGAAAAAGAAAGTGCGGAAGCCCTTCAAAAAGGAATAAAGAAAACATACGGATGGGATGCTGAAATCCCAGAACTCTACAGTATTGAGGAAATAGAATAGTTTTTAATCTTGAAAAATTAGAATTGTTAAGTTCCATATCAAAAGCAATAAGAGCGTTAAAGGGTTGCTCTATATGAAGCTTTTTAAACCACATTGAAAATGTTACCTTGTAAAAAATACATTATTCTTCACTATAGCTAATAAATTTAAAAAATCTTAAATCTTTTTTTATGAAAAAATACACATGTCCAATGCACCCCCAAGTACTCAAAAATGAGCCGGGGAAATGCCCATTATGCGGAATGGCTTTAGTTCCTTTTGGGAAAACTAGTGGTCACAATCACAACCATCATGAACATGGGGAACACCTGCATTCAGCACACCAACATGATAAACATGAAGGTCATCATACGCATGATTTCCTGAAAAGATTTTGGATCAGTTTGATTATAACCGTACCTATTCTTGCACTTTCACACATGATCCAGAACTGGTTAGGGTACAGTTTGGAATTTACCGGAGACAAATATGTGCTGCTTGCCCTTGGGACTTTAATTTACCTGTACGGAGGAATGCCCTTTTTAAAAGGAATGGTGGGGGAAATCAGAGCAAAAGCCATTGGGATGATGACCTTGGTAGCCATAGCTATTTCTGTAGCCTATTTTTATTCCACCGCAGTGGTTTTTGGGCTTCAAGGAATGGATTTCTTTTGGGAATTGGCAACGCTGATCGTTATTATGTTGCTCGGACACTGGCTGGAAATGCGTTCCCAAATGGCTGCGTCCAAGGCCCTTCAGACCTTGGTAGCACTTTTGCCAAATGAAGTAACGGTAGAAAGAGACGGTGAAGCTTTTAAGATTAAACTGGAGGAATTGACTAACAACGATATTGTCATTATCAAGCCTGGAGAGAAAATCCCAGCAGATGGAGATGTAATTGAAGGACTTTCCTATGTGAACGAAAGTATGCTTACAGGGGAAAGCGTTCCGGTAAAAAAGGAAACAAAATCAAAGGTTATAGCCGGAGCCATAAACGGCGATGGATCATTGAAAATAAGAGCAACCGGAGTCGGTAAGGATAGTTATCTGAACAAAGTTATCAATCTTGTGCAAGATGCTCAAGCTGCAAAATCGAACACGCAAAACCTAGCCGATAAGGTTGCCAAATGGCTTACTTTCATTGCGATCGGAGTCGGTGTCGCGACATTTGGATACTGGTATAATACAAGTGGGGATTTAGCATTTGCATTGGAAAGAATGGTTACTGTTATGGTTACGGCGTGTCCTCATGCATTAGGAGTAGCCATTCCTTTGGTAGTCGCTATTTCAACTACCCTCTCCGCAACCAATGGGTTGCTTATTCGGAATCGGACAGCGTTTGAGGTTACACGGAGTTTAACGACTGTCATTTTTGATAAAACCGGTACCTTAACGGAGGGTTCACACGAGGTACAAAGAGTCATTGTACTGGACAGTTTTTCCGAAGATGAGATTATCCAGTATGCCGCAGCTGTTCAGCAAAATTCCGAGCACCACATTGCAAAGGGCATGATAAAACTTCTTAAAGGAAAAGGGCTTCAGTTATGGAAATCTGATGATTTCCAATACATGCAGGGAATTGGTGTAAAAGGAAAGGTAAACGGTAAAGAAATTGTCGCTGCTGGACCAAATTATTTTACGGAAAACAACCTTGATAAACCTGCCACCCCTTCTGAAATCGATCAGGATACAGAAACTATAAACTATGTATTCATTGAAGGCAAGGTAGTCGGTATTATCACCCTTGCGGATAAAATAAGAGAAGGATCTCAGGAGGCAATAAATGGACTTAAAGCAATGGGAATAAAATCATTTCTTTTAACAGGGGACAATGAGAAAATAGCCGCATCGGTTTCTAATAAATTGGGGATGGATGGATTTTTAGCAAATGTTTTACCACATAACAAACAGGAAAAAATACAAGAGTATCAATCGAAGGGTGAAATTGTTGCTATGACGGGTGATGGCGTAAACGACGCCCCGGCGTTGGCCCGGGCTGATGTCGGAATTGCGGTTGGCTCCGGAACGGATGTGGCCGCTGAGACAGCAGATATTATACTGGTAAACAGTGATCCAAGGGATGTTGTAAAATTGATAGATTTTGGAAAGCGGACCTATCGAAAAATGATACAAAACCTCATTTGGGCAGTCGGTTACAATATAGTCGCTATTCCATTGGCAGCTGGAGTATTGTATCCCAATTTTGTGTTGAGTCCGGCTATGGGGGCAGTTTTGATGAGCGTCAGTACCATCGTCGTTGCGTTCAATGCAACTTTACTAAAACTGAATAAGAAATAGAATATTTAAACTATATATCAAATGGAAACTACCAAACCCAAATAATGATCAGTAGAATACACGATATAATTAGGGAGTCTTCTAATTTATGTAGAAGAAGTCAATGAAACATAAATTCCGTTAAAGCGTTTATTAAGGATTAATAATTTTTTCAAATGAAAAGGAACATATTACTAATAGCATTAATGTTGGTACACCTGGGCGTGAATGCTCAGACAGGGCATTTACCAGAAGTTTCAAACGGTGAAAAGAGGGCACACTCACACAGGATCGAGGAAAGCAAAAATCAGCAGTCTTATACGTGCCCAATGCACCCAGAAGTTATTTCGAATAAACCGGGAAATTGTCCGAAATGCGGTATGAAACTTGTGCCAAAAGATGACGGGGAGAAGCACAATGCCCATGGAAAAATGGATATGGAAGCAAAAAATCAAGAGGTCATTCCCCTTCTTCCCAAAAAAAATCTAAAAGGTGGCAAGGTGGTAAAGTATGATCTTTATGTAAAAGATACTGTCGTAAATTATGGGGGTAAACCGATAAGAGCCATTGCCGTTAATGGACAAATTCCAATGCCTACACTTACTTTCACAGAGGGGGATACCGCTGTCATCGTTGTGCATAACATGATGGATGAAGAAACTTCGTTGCACTGGCACGGTGTGATGTTACCCAACAAGGAGGATGGTGTACCCTGGCTTACACAGAAGCCAATCAAACCTCATTCAACATATACTTATAGTTTCCCGATAATTCAGACCGGAACTCATTGGTACCATTCCCATTCAGGCTTACAAGAACAGATAGGCATGTATGGTTCATTTATAATGGAAAAGCGTCAGGATGATCCAACGTTTAGAAAAGGTATTGATGACCTCCCGACCGTACCTTTGATTCTAAGTGAGTGGACGAACTTAAACCCTGATAATGTCCATAGGATGCTGCATAACGCCAATGACTGGTTCGCTATAAAAAAAGGATCCACGCAAAGCTATTTTGATGCTATAAAAGAGGGGCATTTCAAAACTAAAGTAATAAATGAATGGAAACGTATGCTTGCCATGGATGTAAGTGATGTGTATTATGATAAATTTTTAATCAATGGTGCAGACGGACAACAACTTTCTCAGTTCAAAGCAGGTGATAAAGTAAGATTAAGAATATCCAACGGAGGGGCCTCGTCTTATTTTTGGGTGAATTACGCAGGAGGGAAATTCATGGTGGTTGCCAATGATGGTAATGATGTCGAACCTGTTGAAGTCGATAGATTGATCATAGGTGTTTCAGAAACGTATGATATCGTCGTAACTATCCCAGAAAAAGATGCTTCCTACGAACTTTTGGTAACGCCAGAAGATCGTACAAAATCGACCTCAATATTTATTGGGGAAGGTGTTAAACAAGCTCATCCGCCACTACCTAAGCTTAGGTACTTCGAAGGGATGAAAATGATGAACGACATGATGAAAATGAACGGTGATATGAAAGATATGGGAATGAACATGAGCCTTCAGAAAATGGACATGAATACCGTCATGTATCCAGAAATTACCGGCGATCAAGCGGACAATAAGATGCAAATGGATGAGGCAATGGATCATTCTAGTCATGATATGGGAGATACTGACATAGTAACTTTAAATTACGACATGCTCAAATCACCCTATAATACTGAATTACCCAAAGACCAGCCCGTTAAAGAAATCACTTTCACATTAACAGGCAACATGAATAGATACGTATGGAGCTTGGACAATAAGGTGCTTTCAGAGGTAGATAAAATCCCGGTAAAAAAGGGCGAGATCCTTCGAATAACGCTTATTAATAATTCCATGATGCGCCATCCTATGCACCTTCACGGATTTGATTTTAGGGTCCTAAATAGTCATGGGGTTCAATCACCGCTGAAAAATGTAATTGATATCATGCCTATGGAAAAAGACACCATAGAATTTGCTGCGAATACCGAAGGAGATTGGTTCTTTCATTGCCACATTCTATATCATATGATGGCAGGCATGAACCGTGTATTCGAAGTCGGAGATTATAAAAACCCTGAGCTCCCCGATAAACAATATGCGTATAAAAAGCTCCAAAGAGAAAGTAACCAACTACACTTTATGGCAGAAAATGATTTCGCAACGAACGGTAATGATGGACAGGCTATGTTACAAAATGCGAGATGGAGTTTTGGGGCAGAATGGAGACTAGGTTATAATGACAAACATGGATACGAAACTGAAGCGCGTATTGGAAGATACATTGGAAAGATGCAATGGTTTATGCCTTTTGTGGGATTCGGTTGGAGATATAGAGAGTTCGGAAGTCATGAGATTGAAAAAAACGTCTTTGGCCAGAAAAGCTCTAAAAATGAGAGAACTGCTCTAAGCGCGGGATTTGTTTACACGTTACCCATGCTTATAGATTTTCAGGCGGAAGTTTTCACGGATGGCATTGTTCGTTTACAGTTACGTAGAGAAGACATTCCGTTAGCTCCACGGTTGAGAGGCGCATTTTCGGTCAACACAGACAAAGAATATATGGGAGGACTTAAATATATATTGACCAAAAATACTTCTCTCTCCAGCCATTATGATAGTGATATGGGCTGGGGTGTTGGGTTGACCCTGTCTTACTAGATTGGTTCCACGATTTTAGTTTTAGTTTAGTGGTTGAGAAAGGCGTT
Source organism: Albibacterium profundi (assembly GCF_042159835.1). Lineage (NCBI taxonomy): Bacteria > Pseudomonadati > Bacteroidota > Sphingobacteriia > Sphingobacteriales > Sphingobacteriaceae > Albibacterium > Albibacterium profundi. The sequence continues at coordinate 2,165,778 of NZ_JBBVGT010000002.1, forward strand.
GTCAGTTGACGACGCCTTTTTAGCAGGATTGCCTGAAAACCAAAACGTTATATACAAAAGTAGATTATGCTAAATAATCCCTCCTTTAATAATCAAGAAAACTTATCCCTAAGCTGCGGCAGCGAGATAAAAACGCGCAAAACCTCGGATTCCTTTTGATAAAGCTCCCCTCTCCTAAGTGAATGAACCTGTCAAGAGAACATGGAATAAATCGCACTGAGGCACGAGGGAGAATTTATGCCGTGAAAGCTCTTTACTGGTGAAGTGAACGTGAGACCTTTGCTGTTTTCAAAAGAATGCGGGTTCCAAAATCATTAAAAACACACACCTCACCAACAAGGTGTGAATTTACAATACGCTTCCTTTCTTCTTTTGTAATTCAAAAACAATGAATTATGACACTAGTATCTCAACAAAAGAAAGGAGTACGGTCTCTTCTTCCAACAAAAGATCAATTGCTAACCATTGGCGATTTAGAAAACTTCAAAGATGAAATGCTGAATGAAATAAAGCAGATCATCAAAGAAAGCAAAGGGCAGCCCGGCAAAAAATGGTTAAAGTCTACTGAGGTTAAAAAACTACTTGGAATTTCCCACGGCTTCCTTCAAACACTCCGGGATACCGGGACTTTGCCCTATACCAAAATCGGCGGGTCCATCTACTATGACTATGAAGATATTCACGCCATGATGGAAGCCAAGAAGTGCAACAAGGAAGATATGTATTAGGATTTCACGATGTGGCTTGGAGCAATAATACTGATATTCCTTGTTTTGTACAAGTAACCATTTTCTTTGATCAAAAAGGTTTCGGGCACAAGGACGCCGAAACTTTTTTCAAAGAATACTCGGCCCGGCACTGGACAGGGACGAAAGGAGTACCGGTTAAGAACTGGCGAGCAAAGGCATTGGACTGGATGTGGCGAAGGCAAAAAAACCGACCATATCTCCGAAGCAAATCGAAGCTGATGATCCCTTGAAATCGAAGGATCTTTGAGGGTAGATTGCGTCGTTTTCTGCAATCAGCAAGATGTACGTTTGTCAGACAAACGGAAATTTAGAGCTGCTTCCAAAGTCAGGCTATTTGTTAAAGAATACCTCCGAAGTCGGATTTTTTGATCTGAAAAAATGAAACAATGGAAAACAGAATTAGACGGGTAACCATACGGTTTAACTCAAACGAGTATAAAATTATCGAGAAAGGGTTTCGCAAATCGACGTCGCAGAATATGACCGAATATATGCGCGAGCTATTGTTCGGCAAAACGCTGACCTTCACCTATCGGAACAGATCGATCGATGATTCACAGGAGGAACTGATACGGATCCGAAGGGAGATCAATTATATCGGGAATAACTTTAACCAGGCGGTGCATAAGCTCAACAGTGTAATGGGGATGCCCGATGCCGAAGTATGGGAGGGTGTGATGGTTGTCTTGAGGGATCAAGTGGAGCCGATGATAAGAGAGACCAAGGAGAGAATGGATTTTTTATCAGAGACATGGTCGCAAAAATAATAAGCGGTAAAAGTATTCGGGCAGCCCTCAGTTACAACGAAAACAAAGTGGATCAGGGGAAGGCGGAATTGATATGGCAAAGTGGATTTAAGAAGGAGGTTCAACGGTTGAACTTCCATGATAAGCTAGGACGTTTTCAGAACCTGACAAAAAGGAACAAACGAGCAAAGACCAACGCTGTCCACATTTCATTGAATTTCGCTGTGAATGAGCGGGTGGATGAAACGCAGTTAAATGCAATCGCCCGTGACTACATGGAAGGGATCGGTTTCGGAGACCAACCGTTTCTGGTCTACCTGCATAAAGATGCCGGTCATCCACATATCCATATCGTGACGACGAACATCAGGCATTCTGGCGAGCGAATCAGCTTGCACAATTTAGGCAAAACGAAATCCGAAGAAGCACGGAAACTGATTGAAAAGCGATACGGGTTGGTTCCGGCCCAACAGCATAGGGAATTGTATAAATCTAAAGCTCTGGCATTATCAAAAGTCTTTTATGGAAAGGATGATACCAAGCGGGCGATCTCAAATGTTGTGCATGGCGTGATACAATCCTATCGTTTTACCAGTCTCCCGGAGTTTAACGCCGTGCTTTCCTGTTATAATGTATTCGCTGACCGCGGTTCAAGAGATTCAGTGATGTATGCTAAAAAAGGACTTCGGTATTGGGCAATGGATGAGCATGGCAAAAAGGTTGGGATTCCGATAAAGGCAAGTAGCATTTACTCGTCGCCAACCTTGCAGAAATTGGAACTAAAGTTTGCCTCAAAAAAAATTGCCAGGAAACCCAATGCGGATCAGTTAAAGGCTGCCATTGATCGGGTGATGAAAAATAAAATAACCTCTGAAAGGTTTGAACGAGCATTGTCTACGTATGGTATTGATGTCCTGTTTCGAAGAAATGGCGAAGGTCGTTTGTATGGGGTAACGTTTGTTGACCACAATACAAAATGTGTTTTCAATGGTAGTGATCTCGGGAAGGCATATAGTGCAAATGCATTAAGCCAATGGTTCCTGTCATCGCAGACGGCTGGCAAGGCTTACAGACTAAGTGGATCGAACGAACGTTCTCAATACCTGTCACCGATTACAAATGGAACAGTAGGACGATTTTACTTGGGGAAAGGGAATCTATTAGAAGAACTGCTGAAACCTGAGTTTGATGATAACCTTGAGAACAACGAGCTGAAACGGAAAAGAAAGAAAAGAAGACGGAAGATTCAAAATTAGAGAACTATGAGAACTGGTGAAAATGAACAAGGGTTACGGAAAGTAGCGGATTTTACAAGGCTTCTTTCTATTGCGATTTTGGTACTCCACTTTTATGTATCCTGTTATCGGGTCTTTCATCAGATTGGATTTTACTCAGGGGTAACGGATCAGCTCATCGGGAAAATATCCATGATCAAGATTTTTGAGTCAATTCTTTTGGTCAAGACCTGGGCTTTGGGATTGCTTCTGGTTTCCCTTTTAGGTGTTAGAGGTCGGAAAGATGAAAAGGCAAATGTGAGACCATTGATTCTATACGCGTTTTTAGGATTTGGATTATACTATGGCAGTGTTTTGGCCTTTGAGTTGGATTTGGATTTATTGGTATTGGTCGCTCTGTACGTAGGCTTTTGTGCTATTGGGTATCTTTTGGTTTTAAGCAGTGGTACACGGCTGACCAGGTTGTTGAAAATGAATTTGATGAATGACATCTTCAACAACGAGAATGAGACTTTCCCGCAGGAGGAAAGGAAAATCAGCAATGAATACTCCATAAACTTACCTGCCAAATACTTCTATGAAGGAATGTCCCGCGATAGCTGGATCAATATTATCAACCCATTTCGTGGGCTCTTGGTTTTGGGGACTCCCGGCTCTGGGAAATCTTACTTTGCGATTCGGCATATCATTACCCAACATATTAAAAAGGGCTTTTCGATGTTCATCTATGATTTTAAATACGATGATCTCAGTCGGATAGCTTACAACACGCTGTTAAAGGATAAAAACCGTTCGAAGTTTTATGTGATCAATTTTGACGATCTGAATCGCACGCACCGTTGTAACCCTCTTGATCCACAGGGTATGAATGATATTACAGATGCAACGGAGGCAGCGAGAACGATTATGTTGGGCTTGAACCGCGAATGGATAAAAAAGCAGGGTGATTTCTTTGTTGAATCACCCATCAATTTTCTAACGGCGATTATCTGGTATCTTAAAAAGTACCGCGGTGGGGTTTATTGCACTTTGCCCCATGTAATCGAGTTGATGCAGTTGGACTATCAATATTTGTTTCCCGTACTGGATAGAGAACCGGAGATAGAGGTCTTGATCAATCCATTTGTGTCGGCATGGAAAAATGAGGCATTTGATCAACTGGAAGGCCAGGTAGCAAGTGCCAAGATAAGTATGGCTAAGCTATCGTCACCTGCGTTATATTATGTTCTATCGGGCAATGACTTTACGCTTGACCTAAATAAACCCGATGATCCGAAGGTTATTTGTATTGGGAACAATCCGCAAAAACAACAGGTTTATGGAGCTGTTCTAAGCCTTTATATTTCACGGATGATTAAGCTTGTGAACCAAAAAGATAAACGTAAATCCAGTTTGATCTTCGACGAATTCCCCACAATTTACTTTAATAACATGGATAGTTTAATTGCCACGGCACGATCGAATCAGGTGGCAACGACCCTCGCGGTGCAGGATTATAGTCAGCTAAAAAAGGACTACGGTAGGGAACAGGCGGAAGTGATCCTGAACATCATCGGGAATGTCATATCCGGACAAGTTACGGGTGATACAGCTAAGCATCTCTCGGAGCGCTTTGGGAAAATCCAGCAGCAACGAAAAAGTATTTCGATTAATAGTTCTGATACATCTGTCAGTAAATCTACCCAGTTGGACTTTGCGATACCTGCATCGAAAATATCGTCCCTCTCGTCCGGTGAATTTGTAGGGATGGTTGCTGACAACCCAGACGAGCAGATAAAACTCAAGATGTTTCACAACCATATTCAAAATGATCACGGTGCATTGCAAAAAGAGGAATCTGCTTATCAACCTATCCCAAAGGTGCGGAGTGTCGATTCGGGGATTGTTAAGATGAATTATTATCAGATCAAGCAAGACATCCAAGAACTCGTTGCCGCGGAGTTAGGTGTGAAGCAGGACAAGTCAGAGGCTAGCGCTGACGTGGCAAAGCAGCCAAAGATTCCGAAGATGAGAAATATGAAGCTGTGAGTGACAATATTTCAAATTGCTGTTCGTTTACAATATAAGTGCCTGAATTTAATCAATAATAATTTTGTTTAATTTTTAGCTTGTTTCCTGTCGTTAAAAGAAATTTACCATGAAGAAAGCAGATTATGATGATAAAGCTCTGATCCTTGATATTCTTACTGAATCCTTTAAAAACAATCAAAGCGTAAATTATATCGCCGGCTCCCCTAAAAACAATGAAGAGCGTATCCGTGCCTTGATGGATTACTCCTTTGAGGTCTGTAAGCGGTTTGGTGATGTTTACCTTTCGGACGATCGCGACGCTGCCGCTCTTGTTCTGTATCCAGAAAGAAAAAAGACGAATCTTTCTATGATTATGCTCGATGTTAAATTGGTTTTGAACTGCATTGGTATTGCTAATATCGGGAAAGCATTAAAAAGGGAATCAAGCATAAAAAAAATGCAGCCGCAAGTGGAGATGTATTACTTGTGGTTTATTGGCGTTCGACCTGACAAACAGGGACTGGGAATCGGATCGCGTTTAATGAACGAGCTTATTTTGGAAAGCCAGAAGATGAAACGACCTGTCTATCTTGAGACGTCTACGCTAACGAATATCCCTTGGTATAAAAAATTCGGATTTGATGTCTACAACGAGTTGAACCTTTCTTATAATCTTTACTTCTTGAACAGGAAATAAGTCAATCGGTGCGATATGGAAGTATTTGGTACAGAAATGCTCCTGATAACATTCATTTTCGTTGTTCTCGAATCTGTGATGTTCTTTTATCAGTTGATATATTATTTATCTCGTCCTCAAGAAAAACAACGGCTGTATTATCTGATCCTGTTGATAATCCTCATTGTGTACAACATTACAGGTGGATTGTTCCCAGACCCCGAAATTGCTCTGCCGATCGTAGCACAGAATAGCATTGCTTACGGTTGTGGTTTTCTTATGGCCTCGTATTTCCCCTATTACTTTTACAAAGCCTTTGAGCTGGACTCGTTGAGGTTTCATGCTATATACGGCGTTCTATTATTCTTTCTACTACCTTTTTTTATCTTTTTCGTAATCGTTTACTCTGTGGACAATAATTTGGATTTTGCGATCAAGAATGGGGTTGTCATCCCGTTCTTTTATTCGTTTGTCATTCTATGGCAAATCCTGAAAGCGATACGAATTAAGTTCAAAGATCGGAATGAAGAAAGTTTCATAGAGGTTTTGGCTATGTATGCAGCCGTGATTCCCTGGGCAGCCATGCCTTTGATCGCTTATTTCGATTGGGGACAACGCGTTGAAGTGCTTTGCACCAACGGTGGGCTCATTGTTATCACATTTATGTTTCTGTCAAAGTCCGTGAAGACCGCTCGTTTGGAGTATCAACAATTATTGGAACTGAGTTTGAATGAAGATAAATCTTCGGTATTTGATGAGAATAGTCAGAATTATAACCTTACCAATCGGGAGATAGAAATTGTTCAATTACTACGTGAAGGAAACAAGTACCAAACGATCGCTGAAAAGCTCTATATTTCCGAATCTACTGTTAAGACACACGTGCGGAATGTATATGATAAAACCGGTGTTTGTAATCGTGTCGAATTGGTCCATAAAATGGAACAAAGGGCTTAAACAGTGTTTTATGCGTCTTTTTAACTACAAATACTACTTTTTAGGTATGTGAATACTCCTTAAAAAGTATTTACAACTGATTGCATTTTCGCCAGTTTTGGGTTTCATATTCTATAACACTGGCTTCATCAAATTTTCCTGAAGCTTTAATTTATGATGTCCCTATGAAACAATTTTCTGACCGTTTGTATTATGCGCTTGAAACAGAATTATATGCCGTTTCACTAAAAGCAACCGCCGAGTGTCAACGATTAAAAGAAGCGATTGCTCTTAGTAAAAAAGCGATGGCGATTTTAAAGAAATACCTGAATGGGTATTTCTTTGGAACGATGGAAGAGGAGATCGAATTCTTTAAATGCATCAAACCCAGATTTTACAGTAAGTATATTTATTACGTTAATATCTACAACTATGAAATCAAAAAACCGGTTGGTACCGAAGCGATTCTTAACGATTTTATAAGAACGCAACTTGCGGATTTAAACAACTTTTTCGAACAAAACCAAGCTTTTTACCAATACTACCGATCTGGTTCCACGCACCTTGATCGTTGTTATTTCACACGGGAGAATTTTGATGCTTTTGCAGAATTGGATGATTTTCATGGTGATGAGAGCTTTTCAACGAGTCACGACTATAAGATATCCAAGCTGATAGCGAATGAGCAATTTCAGGAGTTTCTGGTTTTAAAAAGTAAAGTCATTAACCAGGATTCAACGCTGAAGACCGATGTGCCGATCAAGTGGACAGGTAACCAGTCCGACCTTGTGGAGCTTTTGTATGCATTGGTAGAGAGCGGATCATTCAACAATGGCGACATTCAGATCAAGAGTGTGATTTCCTATTTTCAGAATATCGTCCAGGTTGATCTGAAATACTATTATCACAAGTTCACTGACATCTCGAATCGGAAAAAGGAGCGTACTGTTTTTTTGGATAAGTTAAAGGCATCTCTGATTAGAAAGATGGACAGTAAGAATGAGTTGAAGAAACCGGAGTTGAAGAGGATAAGGTTTTAGTGAGTATTTCTATTACGATATAAGATATTTGAACGTTATCCATCAGGATATTTCCAAGTGGCATTATTTTCCCAGTCGTCGGGGAAACCCATATCGATTACATCAATCTCAGGAAACGAATTTATTAGAGTTTCTATCTTTGAGATAAAAGTATTTCCCGGGTTTATGGAACTTAAAAGTCTGTTTATTATTGATATAATGCCATAAACCGTTGTGTTAAAATCGTCAGGAATGGAGCCTTGAAATTTATATTTTTCTCTCGCAGGAATTTTAAATCTGTCAACTGTTACTTTTTTATTCCACAATCTGGAATGATGTGCACAAATATTTCGCACATTAGCAATATAAGTGATCCACGAAGATAGAATGTGACTCGGCAGTACAAAAGACATCGCGATATTTTGTTTTTCAGTGTCATTGTTCAAACCAGCATAAAGCCTAGCTATTTTCCCGAAAGTGAGAATTTCCATAGCCATGTTGGATGGCGGGTAAGATTCGGATGTATATTTCCGTTGAAAGCTCCTTAAATACAATTCAGATGCTTTTGAAAAGCTTTCTCCTATATGTTTTATGATTATCTCATGCACATTTTTATCAGCATATAGATTATGATCTGCATACCAAAAGAATCCATATTTATAGGAAAATTCGTTAGAAAGTAATGATCGCATCGCTACCTCAATACGCTCAATATATTCCGATAATAAATTTCGTAAGGACTTGTCAAATTGATAAAGAGTAATTATCTCGTCAAACTCTGTATCTCTCAGAAAGGCATGACTACCGTCGTTAGCTTGAAGATGAAACATGTATCCCGTCAATCGAAAATAGCCGACAGTAGTTAAATATTTTTTTGCTCGATCACTATCTTTAATTTTGAGACCTCTAGCTCGAAGTAAATCAATTTGTTCGTCTATTGTTAATACAGGCTTATTATATCGCACGGGAAAATTTTTGACAAAAAAAAGCCCCACAAGTTGCGCTTGAATCAGAGGCTTGCAGGGGATTGTTAGTACAAATGTATGAATTTTAATTGATAAATGAAAGTAGATGAAGATTATTGTCAATAAAGATCAAAGTAATTTAATTAATACCTACCTCATGGGAGAGGTGTGAAGTACTAATCTGCACAATTTCCACATTTGCCTTCAGTTCAGCAATGGAGCTGTTCAGTAAACTGAAGGTTATGTTAACAACAATTTCGTGGCTGCAGTATCTGCAAGCCTTGGCGATCCTCATCGCTGGTTACTACTCTGTCGTTATTCTACTTTATTATCGGATTGAATTATTCTCCATTTTCCAGCGGCTAAAAAATGGAAAACCAAAAGGAGACCAGTCTTCCTATAGCAAGGAAGTAATGGGAGAGGTGGCATCAGACCAAGATGGGAATAGCCTAAATTCCGATGAACTCGAATTCCCATCACTAGAGCCAACCAAAGAGAACAACTAATCTGATCATTATGAAAACAAGTCTAAATTCATTCAAAATGACTAATAAAAAAGTATTCACAATTATTACAACAATTCTTTTAGTATTTACTGCCGGTTTTTTGTTCGCACAGGACGGAAATGCTGGGATAAGCGAAGCCGCCAATAAAGTTAAGGGGTATTTCTCTACAGGCACCGATCTGATGTATGCGATTGGTGCAGTAACCGGGTTGATTGGAGCGGTTAAGGTGTTCCAAAAATGGAACAGCGGGGATCATGATACCGGTAAGGTTGCTGCCGCTTGGTTTGGAAGCTGTGTATTTCTGGTTATCGTGGCAACGGTTTTACAGTCATTCTTTGGTGTGTAGGTATGGCGAGCATATATAAAATAAACAAAGGAATTAATAAACCGATCGAATTTAAAGGTTTCAAGGCTCAGTACATTGCTTATTTAGGGATCGGACTCGTTGTGCTAATGATACTTTTTGCCATTCTGTACATTATGGGGGTCAACTTATATATCTGCATTCTTACAATAGGCGGGCTAGGGACAGGTTTGTTCACAACAGTATTTCGGTTAAGTCTTCAATATGGCGAATATGGATTGCTGAAGAGGATGGCAAGAAAAAACATACCTGAATATGTGCGGTTCCGATCGCGACGGTTTTTCCCTTATCGGAATGCTAATCTGAAAGAAATTGAAGAAAGGAGGGACGATGGCGAGACCGATTGATATGGAGAAAATAATGCCCATTTATAAGACTGAAACTGATATGTTGATCTCAGTCGCTGGTGATATTACTATTGCATATGAAATTGAACTTCCAGAGATATTTTCACTTTCTAACAATGAATATGAAGCAATGAATCAGGCATGGGTGAAAGCTATTCGTGTCCTACCCAAATACAGTTGCTTTCATAAGCAGGATTGGTTCGTTAAAGATTCGTATAAGCCGGTTTTCGATCAGATATCGGTTAATGGTTCCATGAGTTTCCTTTCTAGAAGCAGTGAACGATTCTTCAATGAACGACCTTTTCTAAACCATAAATGCTATGTGTTTCTTACTAAAAAAGCAAAGGGTAGGCGTCAGGCAACATCGGCTATTTCTAGTCTGTTTCGACGATCCGTAGTTCCTACAGAAATCCTGAAACCAGATTTGGTTAATGATTTCATCGATAAAGCAAATCAATTTCAAAGAATATTGCTGGATAGCGGTGTCATCAAGATCAATCAATTAACCACGAATCAGTTGGTAGGAAGTGAAAAGAAAAATGGGCTATTGGAACGATATTGTTTTCTCAAAAATGAAGACGAGCAATCTTCGATAACAGATATTCATTTAAAGGGAGAGATTCGAGTCGGCGACAAACGTTGTCAATTGTTCAGTCTCGCTGATGTTGAGAATCTGCCTTCGATCTGTGGCTCACGAATCAATTATGACAGATACAGTACTGACCGAACAAAGTGCAGTGTTGGTTTCGTGTCACCATTGGGGCAACTGCTCAACTGCAACCACATTTTTAATCAATACATTTTTATCGATGATCAGTCTAAAACCTTAAAAAGGTTGGAATCGAAACGGTTGAGGTTACAGTCCCTATCCGCCTATTCAAGAGAGAACGTAGTTGGCCGAGACGCCACTCAGGATTTTCTGAACGAAGCGGTCAGTCGGCAACGCTTACCGGTCAAGTCGCATTTCAATGTTTTGGCTTGGAGTGACAACCCTGCGGATAGAAAGCCATTAAAGACGATGATTTCATCCGCTCTGGCACAGATGGACGCGACTCCGAAACAGGAAACGGATGGTGCCCCTCAGATTTGGTGGGCAGGTATACCGGGCAATGCAGCGGAGTTTCCAATGAACGATACCTTTGATACGTTCCTCGAACAAGCATGCTGTTTTCTGAATATGGAGACAGGCTATAGGACATCGATCAGTCCGATAGGTATCAGATTGGGTGACCGGTTGACTGGTAGACCAGTGCACGTCGATATTTCAGATGAACCCATGAAGAAGGGGATTTGCACCAACCGGAATAAGTTTATTTTGGGTCCCTCTGGGTCAGGAAAGTCTTTCTTTACCAACCACATGTTACGAAGCTATTATGAGCAGGGTGCGCACGTTTTATTGGTGGACGTGGGACACAGCTATAAAGGCTTATGCGATCTTGTTGGAGGTTATTACTTTACCTATGATGAAAGGAACCCTATCCGTTTCAATCCCTTTTACATCAGTCCCGGCGATACGTTGGATACAGAAAAAAAGGAAAGTCTGAAGAGCCTGATTCTTGCATTGTGGAAAAAAGAGGATGAGGTGCTGGAAAGGCCAGAATATGTGGCTCTATCCAATGCGCTGCAAGGCTACTATGAAAAGTTGGATAGGGAACCCGATCTGTATCCTTGCTTTAATACTTTCTACGATTATCTCAGGTCAGATTTTGCCGAGCAGCTTAAAACCGATAATGTAAAGGAAAGACATTTTGATCTGGACAATCTGCTCTATGTTTTGAGACCATTCTATAAGGATGGTGAGTTTGGCTATCTGCTCAATGCAACAGAGAATCTTGAATTATTGAATGAGCGGTTTATCGTATTCGAATTGGATAATATCAAAGATCATCCGATACTTTTTCCCGTTGTGACGCTGATTATTATGGAAACGTTTATCAGTAAAATGCGGAAACTGAAAGGGGTTCGTAAGATGATCCTAATTGAGGAAGCGTGGAAAGCGATCGCTAAAGACGGGATGGCCGAATATATCAAATACCTTTTTAAAACGGTTCGTAAATTCTTTGGTGAGGCGATTATCGTTACACAAGAGGTAGAAGATGTCATCAGTTCCCCAATTGTCAAAGAGACCATTATCAATAATTCCGATTGTAAAATCCTGTTGGATCAGAGTAAGTACCAAAACAAATTCGACATGATACAAGAGTTGTTGGGCTTAACCGAAAAGGAAAAAGTACAGGTTCTTTCTGTCAATAAATCGAATGATCCAAAACGTCGGTACAAAGAGGTGTTTATCAGCCTCGGAGGACAATTGAGTAAGGTCTACAGAACGGAAGTCAGCCCGGAGGAATACTTAGCCTATACAACGGAAGAAAGTGAGAAGATAAAGGTTCAACAGTATGCCGAAAAATATGGGAGTATGGAAAAGGGAATAGCTGTCTTAGCAAATGAACTGAAAAACGAATAGTAAATAAATATTCAATATGAAGAAATTAATGATTTATATGCCTGCGAGTATGATCGTGCTGATGGTTTCCTTGCCATCACAAAAAGCAAATGCACAACTGGCGATCATGGAGGTAATCAAAGCAGGGGTTAAAAAAGTGATCAAAGCCGTGGATTTAAAAATTCAGCGAATGCAGAATGAGACCATCTGGTTGCAGAACGCGCAAAAAGTAATGGAAAACCAATTATCTAAGGTCAAACTAGGTGAGATAGCAAAGTGGACGGAAAAGCAAAAGGAGCTTTACAGTAAATATTATACGGATTTGTGGAAGGTGAAGGCTGCAATCACTTACTATCAACGAATAAAGGACATCACAAGAAAGCAGGTGATGCTTGTTGAGGAATATAAGAAAGCTTGGGACTTGGCCAGTCAAGACAAAAATTTCACCAGCAGCGACTTGGACTACATGAAAAGTGTCTATACTGGTATTTTAAAGGACAGTGCTAAGAACCTAGATCAAATATTGCTGGTTGTAAACTCCTTCAAGACACAAATGAGCGATGCTAAACGATTGGAGCTTATTAACGCTGCTGCAGATCGGATCGAAACGAACTTTACGGATCTCCGTCAGTTCAATTCGAATAATATTCTGATGAGTCTGCAGCGGTCAAAAAGCTTGACGGAAGTAAAGCAAGTTCAGGAACTGTATGGTATTGAAGTGGATTGATATGAGATGGATTGCAAGTATCGCTTTGATGATTTTGTTTTACCAGGGCCAAGCACAGACATGGAACGAATTCTTTAAGCAGAAATCAACGCAGAAGGAATACCTCCTTGAGCAGTTGGCGGCCATGAAGTTATATGCGGGATACGCAAAGGACGGTTACCATATTGCTAGCAGAGGTATCAATTTGATTAAAGATTTCAGGAATGGCGAGTTCCATCTTCATGACGTTTTCTTTACTTCTTTATCATTAGTTAACCCTAAAATTTCAAATATGTCTGAAATCAAAAAAATCGTTTATTGGGAAATTGCGATTCAAGTCGCTTTCAAGTCATTGACATCCGAAATGATGAGGGAGAAAGACCAGGCTTATGTTAAAGAGGTCCGTGATCAAGTTTTGGAAAGCTGCAGGTCCGATCTTGACCAATTGCTTCTGGTTATTTCTGAGGGGAAGTTGGAGATGCGTGATTCAGAGCGTTTGGAAAGAATCCTGGAGATTCATCAGAGAATGGAAGAGAGATTTCAGTTTTCTCGATCCTTTATTCGTAAGGTCAAGACGCTGAGAATGAATGAAGATCAGGAAAAGCGAGATATCCACGTTCTGAGGAATGTTTATGAAAATTTAAAGAATCGAAGATGAAAGGAATCTATATTATGTTGATACTGACCGGGCTTGCTACCACTGCAAATGCCCAAACGGCAGAAGTCCAACAATTACTGCTGAATTATGAAAAACTCAGGCAGTTGAAGAACATTCTTTCTGATATGAAAAAAGGATATGAAGTTGTCAGCAAAGGCTATACGGCTATCAAAAACATATCAGAAGGAAACTTTAATATTCACGATGCATTTATAAATGGTCTATCGTCTGTAAGCCCGGTTGTTAAAAATCACCGGCGGGTAGCAGATATCATACGGTATCAAAAAAGTATCGTACAAGAATATCGAAGTGCATTTCGACGGTTTAAGTCTAGTGGATCATTTTCTGTCGAAGAGCTCGATTATATGGGGAAGGTTTATTCCGGCTTGTTTAAAAGAAGCCTGAAAAGTTTAGATGCATTGGCGAATGTTATTACTTCTTCCAAATTAAGCATGACGGATGCCGAACGGCTGAAAGCCATCGATCGGATATTTGCAGAAACCCAGGATAAGTTCCAGTTTCTTCGATCCTTCAATCGCAATACGATGATTCTGGCGATTCAGCGAAGCAGAGAATCTCGTGATGTCGAATCTTCGCGACGATTGTTTGAATTGAACCCAAAACAATAAATTATGAATAATTCAAAGATTATGATCATCAGTCTGATGGTCATTGGATTGCTATTGCCTTTTAATCTGTTCGCACAAGGTTTGGCTGGTGAAATTTCCGGACTGCAAGGCGTCCTGAATCAGGTATACAATGACATGTTGCCGCTTGCCAGTAAGTTGATTGGTGTGGCTAGAGGGATCGCAGGTTTTGCCGCGTTGTGGTACATCGCTTCGAGGGTCTGGCGACAGATAGCATCTGCCGAACCCTTAGATTTTTACCCTTTGTTGCGTCCGTTTGCTTTAGGATTGGCGATCCTGCTTTTCCCTTCGGTGATATCTGTAATGAACGGTGTGCTCCAGCCGGTCGTGGATGCGACCTCGGGAATGGTGAGCGATTCGAATAAAGCCATATCGGTCTTGTTGGAACGGAAAGAGGAAGCTGTTAAAAACACAAGATCCTGGGATATGTATGTTGGCGAAACCGGATCGGGCGACCGAGACAAGTGGTATAAATATACCCATCCGGAAGAAGCACTTGGTGACGGAGAAAACCTCTTTGAGAGCATCAGCAATGACATGAAGTTCTGGATGGATAAGCAATCTTACAACTTTCGAAACTCGATCAAACAATGGATGAGCGAAGTGCTACAGGTTTTGTACCAAGCTGCTGCTCTCTGTATCAATACCATACGGACTTTTTACCTGATCGTCTTGGCGATACTGGGTCCACTCGTATTTGGCTTTGCAGTCTTTGATGGGTTCCAACATACATTGACCGTGTGGTTGGCCAGGTACATCAATGTGTTTCTTTGGCTACCCATAGCCAATATTTTCAGTTCAATCTTGGGTAAGATTCAGGAGAACATGTTGAAGTTGGACATCTCACAGGTAGAGGGGGCTGGTGACACATTTTTCAGTTCTACCGATACTGCTTACCTGATCTTTATGGTTATCGGTATTGCTGGATATTTCACGGTGCCGAATATTGCCAATTATGTCGTTCACGCAGGTGGTGGGAATGGACTGCTTCATAAAGTAAACTCGGTTATCATAAGTTCATCGAATACGATCATGTCCACGGGGAGCGCAGCCGGGGGCATGATGGCCGATGCGCTCGGAAACCAAAAAGGCAGCATGCAACAGGGTATGGCGTCCTTCGGTCAGTCATCAGGCTATTTCGATAGTAACGAATCTTTGCAATCAAAATTCCAAGAAGATCGGATTTCAGGGAAAAACAATTAAACATTAAACCTATGTTTCAACAACTCAAGAATATAGACACAGCTTTCAAACATGTGAAAGCATTTACCATTGTGGTCATTATTGTCTGTCTATGTATTTCGGCTTTTGCTCTGACCAAGAGCTATGAAGCGATACAGACAGCGCAGGATCGGATTTACATACTTGCAAACGGGAAGGTGATGGAAGCCTTTGCTGCGAGTCGAAAAGACAACATACAGGTAGAAGCTCGCGACCATGTAGAGACTTTTCACCAGTACTTCTTTTCGCTCGACCCTGATGATCAGGTCATTGAAACCAATATTCGAAATGCACTTTATCTCGCAGATGGATCAGCAAAATCACAATACGACAATCTAAAAGAGAAAGGATATTATGCGGATTTGATCGCGGCCAATATTAGTCAAAGTATAAAGATTGATAGTATCATGCTTGATATCGATCAATACCCATACATGTTTCGATGCTATGCTACACAAGAATTGACGAGATCAACATCGCAAAAAACCGGGTTCTGGTAACGGAAGGTTTCCTGAGAAGCGTGAGCAGATCAGACAATAACCCACATGGTTTTTTAATCGAACAGTGGCGAATAATAGATAACAGTGATCACTCTCTAGAACCGAATTAACATGCTTTTCAGGAAAAAACACAGCAGCGGTGAGACAAGCGCAGAGCACGATCAGACAGCAAAACGGATAGCGACGCGAATCTTAAATATACAGATACGAGCTGCTTCTTACTTGAACAAAAAGACCGCTCATTATTCGAGGTTCCAGAAGCAACTGTTGCTTCTGTTGGTGAGTCTTTTTTTTAGTGCGGTGAGCTTGATGCTCATTTTTCAATCAATTTTTTAATCCTTTAAAATTTATTTTATGAAAACACAACAATCAGAAGAAACCAAACGCAGACGCAGGTTTCTATTAGTACTCCCTTTGCTCGTGATTCCTTTTGTCACGATGGGTTTTTGGGCAATGGGAGGAGGGACAGGTACGGGAGATTTTTCGAATCATAAAGACCGTTCATCATTGAGTACCGAATTGCCAGAAGCGAAATTCAACGGACAGGAGGACAAAGACAAGTTCAGTCTATACGAGGCATTAGAAAGGAAGAAAGAAGAACAGTTGAAAGCAAAGAAGGAGGATGTATTTAATTCTCTAGCCTTTCGAGACTCTGGACAAGAAGAAGACCCCAACGAAATACTGATCAATAAAAAGCTTCAGGCGATCAACGAAGAATTGGATCGACAGGCTGTAGATGAAACTGATGTTTCTTCCGCTGGTGCATCAATTACTAAAAATGCGTCGGCTGGGGATATGGGTGCCGATGTTGAACGCCTTGAGAACCTGATGATGAGTTTT
The DNA here is from genome assembly GCF_042159835.1 of Albibacterium profundi. Taxonomy (NCBI): domain Bacteria; kingdom Pseudomonadati; phylum Bacteroidota; class Sphingobacteriia; order Sphingobacteriales; family Sphingobacteriaceae; genus Albibacterium; species Albibacterium profundi. The sequence goes on from NZ_JBBVGT010000002.1 coordinate 2,182,346, forward strand.
CAGGATACGGAGGGCGAGGATAAAGAAATGGCACAATTGAACGTGATCTTGGACAAAATCTTGAAAATACAAAATCCGGGCGTCTCAGCTGAGCAGACAGAGCAGCAGGCGTTTCACAATGCCGATGCTAAACAAATGCCTCAGGTTCGTGTTGCTGATTCCACGGATATCGATGCGTACCAGTCTAACATGAACGATCACCGTGCTGGAAATACAATTCATGCCGTAATTCATGAAACTGCTGATATTGTCTCAGGTTCTGTGATTAAGCTCAGGTTACTTGATGCGATCGTTGTCAACGATGTATTGATTCCGAAGAATGACTTCATTTACGGGGTTGCTTCAATTCGTGATGAACGGTTGAATATTGATATTCCTTCACTCCGCTATAAAAATTCAATTCTGACGGTATCCTTATCTGCCTATGATCTCGACGGTTTGGAGGGTCTGTACATTCCGGGTGCGATTACTCGGGACGCTACGAAAACGGGAGTCAACGATGCAATGCAAAGCGTTCAGCTTTTAACCATGGACAATTCGCTATCTGACCAAGCGGCAAATGCCGGTGTTCAGGCTGCGAAAGGGCTATTTGGTAAAAAGGTAAAGCAGATACGGGTAAAAGTAAAAGCTGGCTATGAACTTTTATTGCGCGACAATAATCTTTAAAATTAATCTACTACAATATGAAAATTATAATCTATTTGATTCCAGTGTTTTTGGGATTGTTTGGTGACGTGTTTGCAAGGACGCCCGCTTGCTTTAACCCTTGGTCATTAGAGCTCAGACATACTTCGGATTCAGCTTTTATTTCAAAAGGGATTACCAAAGAAGATATAGACGAGATAGCCAAGATGGTTTTTCGCAATCCGATGTTTCATCGAATCAGTAAAGACAAGAACGGAAAGGTCAAGGCGAAAGTAGGTGATATTACTGTTTCCGATAATACGCTTTTTTATAAAGTAAGGTTGATTAATCAGTCGAACATCAATTTTGATATTGACTTCATCCGTTTTTTCATCCGTGATCTGAACGTTGCAAAACGAACAGTGACCCAAGAAAGAAAATTAACCCCGGTGTCTTCTTACGGTGTATTCGACAGAACGATTGAGGGGAATACAAGAGGACAGTTTGTCTTCGCACTGGAAAAGTTTGCCATTGCAAAAGACCAAGCGCTTTTCATTGAAATCTACGAAAAGAAAGGAGGGAGACATCTGTATCTAAAAATCAAAAGGTCCGATATCGAAAATGCAAGATCAGTCAAATGAGCTAATAGACAGTTTACCCAAGGATTATGGTCTGAAAGAGCGAAATATCCTGAAGATCAATGTACATGAAGTATATCAGAAACTATTAATAATCAAATATATGAACACACAAAACCTAGAATTTTTAGAAACCAATTTAAAGTATTTCGGTTTCGGTGACAAATTAAGAGAGGAGTTAAAAAAGAATATCGCAGATCAACAAAAAGAATTTCAATTAGAAATTGAAATCCCTCATTATAATAATAAAATGGATTACCAGCTCCATTTCAAAAAATCAGATACGACCGGTATGTACTTTTTTAACCGTTATGACGCAAAGCTGCTGAACTCGGAAGCAGGATTCAGTCGTGATCATACTTTCTTCGTGAATAAGGGAAATGGTGTCACAGCCAAGGAGGCGTTCAATTTACTGGAAGGACGATCCGTTTATAAAAATTTGGTGAATAGGGACGGTGAGAAATACAATGCATGGCTGAAATTGGATTTTGAGAACACCGATCAGTTCGGTAATTTTAAGATTAAGCAGTTCAGCGATCAATATGGGTATGACCTGAACAAAACCCTAGGAATGTATCCGATCAAAGAACTCGGTAGCGATGACCAGATGAAAGCGCTCATCAATTCACTTCAAAAAGGGAATGCGCAACAGGTTACGATGAGTCAAAATGGTAAAGAATCCAAATATTTTATTGAAGCCGTTCCTCAATACAAAAACCTGAATATTTATGATCAGAAGCGTCAGGTAGTCAAACGTGAAAGCTTACAGAAGCAGGATAGTCATCATGGAAAGGATACGGGTCAAACGCCTAAAAATAAAAAGACCCAAAAGGCCGAAGCGGATGAAGGAAAAGCTAAGCCGAAGAAATCTCGCGGTAAAAAGGTATGAGTTTAATTTGAGGAGAGCTTTCGTGCTCTCCTTTTTTATGCAGTTTGTTATATCACTTTCCGGAAAAGCACGTTAAATATAAAGGAGAATCCATAAACCATAATTATGAAAGTTGTTTTTACCCTTTGTCTATTATCCCTATTTTTTGTTTCTTGTGACTCTTCAGAAAAGCTTAGCAAAGAAACGGCCATGACGTTGCTTCAGGAGCAGGATTCATATCCCAAGCCATTAATAGAAGATATTTATATTGGCGACCCAGAGGATGCGAAAAGGTTATTGGATTTAGATCTGGAAGAAGAGGGTTTGGTGTCGATTCAAACTTCTCAAAAGCTTTCCGAGGTAGGGGGACCACTGATAACGTTTACCGAAAAGGCACAGCCGTACCTTGTAGAGTCTGAAGGGAATGATCCGAAAATACAACAGGTTAAGATAGCTGATGAAGAAATAGTGGAGATCGTGAACATTCAGACTGCGGATGACGGAAAAAGCGCCATCGTGGAATATCGGACGTCATTCGAAAATGAAACGCCATTTGCAGGGTTGACTCGTGTGGATCTGGAAGAAGAGAATGTGCGGACGGCTAATTTTGTGTTGAGTGATGAGGGGTGGGGGAGTAGGTGAAGTGAACCAATGTATCGCCTCCATTATATCGAATCAAAAGAATAAGAATATTAGTTAGTTTGAAGATCCATATTTGTATGCTCGAATAGCTTCAATTGTGTGTTTCATAAAGTTCGATAAGTTGTTTTCGTGCTTCAGAGATTTTATCACCATCATATTTAACGTTGGGATAGAATTCTTTTACATTAATGCCATATGTAAATCCAGTTGGTATATTAGAAATTAGGTTATATTTGGTAATAAGTCCTTGATGCGCCTCTAGCGTGTTTGATTTCTCCCAAGGTCCTCCTAAGTCAGAAAGTGAGTTATAAAAGAGAAACGCTTGTTCTTGGTTGGATAATTGAGCTCTCAATATTTTGATATAGTCATATTTTTCTTGGTAGGTAAATAAGTTCTCGGATTGACTATCCACGAATCTAATCGTCTGAAATAGATGTCTAAAATAATGACTTAGACGTGATTGGTGGCCTTCAAACGGTTTATAATCGAACCCATTTTCTTTAATAATATTTTTTTGGCAGGTCTTGAATGTATCAAATATCGTTTTCAAATAGGGTTCGTGTTTCTGTAACCTTTCTTTCAGAATTTGAACTGACGACTCTCCAACTGCGCCGTAGAAAAAACATAAATAAGAAATGTTTATAATATCTAATTTAGATAATTTGAACTCAGGGCCAATTGTAACCGTACTAACTGTTTCTATTGCTTCTTTACAGAAGCCAAACTCGCGATGCATTGACAGGAATATCTTTCCACCTTGTCTGTCTTTTATGTTTATTTGAAGTCTATTTTCTCTGTGAATATTCAGAAGGTTGAAGAATTTTGTCTCAAATAGTTGCTTATCAAAATTACGTTGTTGCTTTTCGATTGAATCTTCCTGTGATTCTAGAGTTTTTATCAGCATAATTACCCCTGCTAACGAAAACACTGCACCCAGTATTCCTCCCACGAATGTTCCATAGCTTGCGAAAACATCCGTATCAATTGGGAGGTCTTTAGTTAATCTTGTCGTTTTCGTCAAATATAGTACCAGCGTACCAAGTGAAAAAATTACTCCAATAGATATAAAAGCTTTTATTAAATGAGTACGATTTCTTTTCATAAAGAAGTGGTTTATTAATAGATGTACATTTTGAAAGTATTCAAAGATGAAATCTAGGGATTATTCGATTTATTAGCAACAGGAATTGAGTGACGATTCTAATAATCAGGTACATTTTGAGTGATGTATTAACTATTGCCATAAAGTTAGCCTTCAACTTTGCACATAGATTCGCTGTCACCAATATCGTATTTGAAAAATGGGTATCCCTTTAGGGAGCCTCCGCATTTTTAAAATCTCCATATTGCCTTTAGTGCAAAGTTGAGACTGTGAAAATGTCATAATTAATTTTTAACTCTTAAATCTCAAGATTATGGCTATTTCAAAAAATCAAATCTCATTGCATCAGGTATCCGAAATCAATTTAACTTATCAACCAAAATTTAAAGCAAGTGAGCGACCGCAAATATCAAGTTCTAAGGATGCATTCGATGTTCTTTATAACAATTGGGATTTGGGTAAAATCCAAATGCTTGAGCAGTTCAAAATTATATTACTGAATAGAGCCAATAAAGTAATCGGAATATTTCAGGTATCATCAGGTGGAATTGCAGGAACCGTCGCTGATCCGAAATTGATTTTTGCAGTAGCCTTGAAAGCATGCGCCAGTTCAATCGTGCTTAGTCACAACCATCCCTCTGGAAATCTAAAACCCAGTCCACAGGATGTTGAGCTAACGAAGAAAATAGTAACAGCTGGAAATTATTTGGATATACGGGTGTTAGATCATGTTATCGTTACTAAAGACAGTTATTTCTCATTTGCTGATGAAGGGATGATGTGAAGCATCCCTTCATCAGCAAGACAATAGGGTCATGAATTGTAGATAAAAGGTAAATTTTACAAAATCCAATTCTATTATAGTTATATTTTGTTACTTTGTAGAAAAGAATCAAGATACATAATGTCTGAGATATTGACTAGTTCATTAACCAAATTTACCTTCTCTGGCCACGACACTTTTCATTGTAGACAACTATGGCTAAAGAAAGGTTACGATTTTGTGAAGGCGGGTTATAAATTCACGGATAGTGAGTCGGTCGTTTTATTAGGTGTAGGAAAGAATATGGTGTCCGCAATCTATTTTTGGATGAAAGCATTTGGGTTGGTCGACAAGAATGGGAATACTACCGAGATTGCTAATTATATTTTTTCTCCGGAAGGGAAGGATCCTTATCTAGAAGATGAAGCAACATTGTGGCTGCTCCATTATCATTTAATAGATCAGGGACTTGCGTCTATATATGGCTTGGTCTTTAATGATTTGCGTAAAGAAAAAGTAGAGTTTACAAAAGATAATTTCTTGTTGTTTGTAGAAAGAAAAGCGAGTGAAATCGGCTTTACCCAATTTAATAAGAAAACTGCTGCTACGGACTTCGATGTGTTGATCAAAATGTATATTAGGACAACAGGGCAAGTGAAAGATAAGGAAGATACATTTTCTGGATTATTGACGGACTTAAATCTTATACAGGAGGAGAAAAAGGCAAACTCTTTATATTCTATACCTAATGAAGATCGTAATAGTTTGCCGGAGGAGATTGTTTTATATACAATTCTGAATGATGATAATTTTCAAAATTCGATCAGCTTGAATACCTTGTTTCAAGACAAAAATCAAGCAGGGTCTGTTTTTGCGATAACGAAAAATGCGTTAATGGAAAAATTGGAATCTTTGGCAGATAACTCGGAATATCGGAAGTACGGTATTACTTTGAGTGATCACGCAGGTGTTAAGGAGCTACAATTTACATCGAAACCGGATAAATTTGACGTGTTAAATAATTACTATGGCAAATAAGTTCAATGTATCGACTAATATCATTCGTGATACGGGTCGGGAATTAAAATATATTCCTACCCCCAATGCCATTCGAATAAGCAATCAGATAAGTAGTGATTTTAAGACGGGCATAAGGTCATTTAATATAATTGGGTCCTATGGAACGGGTAAAAGTTCTTTTTTATGGGCATTTGAGCAAACACTGAAAGAAAATAAATCGTATTTCGGTTTGAATATGCTAACCAATCCGAAAGTCGAGTTTATTAAAATAATCGGTGATTACAAATCTTTAAAGGAGTCATTCGCTGATTTTTTTGAAATCAAAAGTAATAGAAACATTACCGAAAATATTTTCTCTGAAATTTATAATCATTATTATGAGTTAGGTGAAAAAAATCCTCTTCTTTTTATTGTTGTAGACGAGTTCGGGAAGTTTTTAGAATATGCTTCTCATAACGAACCAGAGAAAGAGCTATATTTTATTCAGCAATTAGCAGAGTTTGTCAATAACTCAGACAATAATATTGTTTTATTAACAACCGTACATCAGAATTTCGACGCGTACGCTATACATCTAGAGTCCTCACAAAGACAGGAGTGGGCCAAAGTTAAAGGACGCTTTAAGGAAATCACCTTTAATGAGCCGGTCGAGCAATTACTGATGCTTGCTTCGGAATATATAGAAGAAAAGGAGTCAACTAAAAGAAATGAGAGGACTATAGATGAGTTAGTCAACCTCTTAACTAGATCAAAGGCTTTTAAAGTAAATGAAGATTACATTAAAAGAATAGCTAGAAGATTATACCCGTTAGATGCTGTTTCTGCATATATATTAACTTTGTCACTACAGAAATATGGACAGAATGAACGTTCATTGTTTTCCTTTTTAGAATCAACAGATCACACAGGTTTATATCAACATAGTATATTGAATGATAATTTTTATTCGATAGCAGAAGTATATGATTTTCTGACCTATAATTATTTTTCTTTTCTTAATTCAAGATACAACCCGGATTTTGGTGCATGGAAAGGAATAAGGACTTCAATAGAAAGAATAGGATCCTTATTTGATGGAAATCTTTCAGACTATGAAAGATTAGTTAAAACGGTTGGTTTGTTATCAATTAACGCTCAAACAGGCTCGTACATAACTCGTGATTTTTTGATAACGTATGCTGAAAAAAGTTTAGGAATAAAAAGTGCAGATAAATTAATTGAAGATTTAGAACTCAAGAAAGTCATTCTGTACCGAAACTACAGTAACAGATATATTCTTTTTGAAGGAACTGATTTAGATATTCCAACTGCATTATATGAGGCGGGCAATAAGATTGATGATATTACGGATGTTGTAACACTACTTAATAAGAATTATTCGTTGCTTCCTGTACTTGCTAAACGAGCAATGTTTGAAACCGGGACACCTCGTTTATTTGAATACAAGATATCGTCGGAGCCTATCCCTACGAAACCAGAAGGAGACGTTGATGGGTATATTAATTTAGTTTTTAATGAAAGGAATATTCTTTCTGATATCAAAAAGTTTTCAGAGAAGAATGAAGAGGCAATCTTATATTGTTATTATTTAAACTCCAAGGACATTAAAGAACTGCTATTTGAAATTGAGAAAACAAGAAAGGTTATAGAAGAAAATTCGGATGATCAAGTTGCAGTTACGGAGCTTAAAAATATTGTCCTGCATCAAAGAAATTTATTAAATCATAAAATATTAAACAGTTTCTTCGGAGATAAGGCATCTGTAATTTGGGTTTTCAAAGGGGAACAGAAGGTGCTAAAGTCGCAAAGGGAATTCAATGCTTTTCTTTCTGAAATTTGTCAGAAGGTATATGATAAAACTCCATATTTTAATAACGAACTCGTAAATAAGCATAAAATTTCTTCCTCTATCCATACCGCAAAGCGAAATTACTTTAGAGCGCTGGCTAATGATTGGGATGTGCCTCATCTTGGTTTTCCGAAAGATAAGTTTCCTCCTGAAAAAACAATATACTTATCGTTATTAGAAAATAATGGTATCAAATTATGCGATGACAATTCGTCCAGTTTAATTGAACCTCATAATGAAAATGGATTCTATGATTTGTGGGAAGCTTCTATGGAATTTTTAAACAGTGCCAAACTCTCCAAAAGGAATGTCTCCGAATTTATCGACACACTGAGTAATAAGCCTTTTAAGCTCAAACAAGGCTTCATAGATTTTTGGGTTCCAACTTTCCTGTTTATTAAAAGAGATGAATATGCCTTGTTTAATGAAAATATTTATACGCCGACGATTAATGAAGATATATTAGAACTTATCGCAAAGGTACCTAAGGATTTTGAGATAAAATCGTTTGCTCTAGAGGGAGTTAAGTTGGATATCTTTAATAGTTACCGCAAGTTCTTAAATGTCGAGGCAAATAACGGCGGGAATGCACAAACATTTATTGAAACAATCAAGCCCTTCTTAGTATTTTATAGGGCGTTGCCTCAATATTCAAAAACTACTAAACGCTTATCTAAAGAAAGTATCGCCATTCGTGAAGCGATAGCTAATTCTAAGGATCCTGAACAGTCTTTCTTTGAAGATTTTCCCACTGCGTTAGGTTACTCTGTCGCTAAAATACAAAAGGATAGGGCGGAATTGCAAAATTTCATCACTCAATTACAAGATTCTATTAAAGAAATTCGCAATTGTTTCGATGAATTAGTTAATCGCTTTGACTCTTTTTTACAAGAAAGATATTGGGGTGAACCAACCTCATTCGAAGAATATAAAGTAAATTTCCAAAATAGATACAAAGGGCTACATCGCCATTTATTATTGAATGCTCAGAAATCATTCGTGCAACGAATTGATTCTCAAATAGAGGATAAGAAAGCATGGTTAAGTTCATTGGCGCAATCTTTAACAGGGAAGTCGCTAGAAAAATTCAATGACGAGGATGAACTCTTGCTTTATGATAAATTTGCCGATATGATTTTGGCTTTGGACAGTTTAAACAAGATTTCAAAAACTAAATTTGATGAGAATAAAGAAATAGCTCTCGATATTAAGATCAATTCTTTTGCTGAGGGAATGAAAAATACTGTGATTCGATTGCCTAAGGGTAAGAATGAAGAGGTTCAAAGTCTCGAAAAGAAAATAAGAGAGTTATTGTCAAAGGATAAAAGTATTGATTTAGCTGCATTGACGGCTGTATTAAAAGATTTATTGTGATGGGGAGAATCAGACATGTATTAGGAATATCTGGAGGTAAGGACAGCGCTGCTTTAGCTATATACATGAAGCAGAACTATCCTGAATTAGACATTGAATATTATACATCAGATACTGGCAAAGAGCTTCGGGATACTTATGATTTGATTGAACATTTGGAAAACTTTTTAGGAAAGGAGATCATACGGTTACCCGTGATCTCAGACGAAACATTAAACCCATTCGATCATTTTGTTAAAATGTATAACGGTTTTTTACCGGGTTCGATGTCGAGATGGTGTACCAAAAAATTGAAATTAGAACCTTTTGAGAAGTTTGTTGGAGATGATCTAGTTATATCTTATGTTGGTATTCGTGGAGATGAAGATAGAGAGGGATATATATCTAAAAAGTCCAATATCCAATCTGTTTTCCCATTCAGGAAAAATATTTTCAGTGAAGATGTTACGTCCAAGTTTCTTTCTAATAGCAATATCGGTAACATTTTAAAGTATTATGAATTATTAGATCTAGGTGAGAAAAAGGAGCGGATTTTTGAAATAATAAATGAACAAATATCTGTTAACTTCAGTCAGACACAAAAGTTAAATAATCTTTTAGACTTAGGAATTAAAGAATATAATCATGCCGTGTTTCAATTCTTACAGACAACTGATTATCCTCTATCCAAAGAAGTTGATTTCCCGTTAGTTAATAATGAAGAGGTATTGGTTCGTGATGATATTTTCAATATATTGGAGGAATCGGGAGTCGGTGTTCCAGCTTATTATAAACCAATCGAATTTGAGATTAACGGCAAAAAGGCTACGTATGCTCGTAGTCGTTCCGGCTGTTTTTTCTGCTTTTACCAGCAAAAGATAGAGTGGGTATGGCTTTATGAACAGCATCCCAGTTTGTTTGCTCAGGCAATGGAATACGAGAAAGATGGTTATACTTGGATACAAGACGAGTCACTAGCTGATTTAATTAAGCCTGAAAGAATAGAGGGTATAAAAGAAGAATACATTAAACGTACAGAACGAAAAAAATCAAAAGCACAATCACCTTACCTTTTAGATATTCTTGAAGATGCCGAAGGAGAGGGATGTGCAAGTTGTTTTATATAAATTTGATTTAAAACATGCATGATATTTCTTGGAATGCCAAACGTGGAAGAAGGCAAGAAATAAAAGAACATATTAGAAAGTTTCTATTATATCCTGGATTTTGGAATGATTCGAGTAAACATATCAAACATAAAATAAAGTGGGAGAAAATTTTGTTTGAAGATGGGAATGCAACTTCAATTCCTAATAAAAAAGGAGTGTATTGTTTTGTAGTAGAACCGCCGGTTGTAGATTTTATATTTGAAACAAGATATCTTTTTTATATCGGTAAAGCGTCATCAGCAACATTACGAGCAAGATATAAAAATTATGTAGATGAGAAAAACAATGTTGGAATTGGAAATCAGAAACCAAGAATAAAGGTTCAGGAAATGCTAAATGACTATTATGGTCACATATATTTTTTTTATGCGGAGTTAAATGCAGATCTTGTTAAAGACATAGAAGAAAAGCTTTTAAATATGTATATGCCATACGTAAACACATCTATACCAGAATTGAAAATTTCAGAGGAATACAAACACATTTACTCATGAGCTTAAAAAAGAAAATAAGTGAATCAATTTCTCTGCCATGCTTAAGAGGTAAAATGGGTGACTGGTATTACTATGTAACTCTTTTGAAATTTAGCGAAATAGCAAGTAGGGTTATGTTACCAAAAGAAATTGATTCTTATTACGAGAATAAGGCAGAATTAAAATTAGGTGATTGGATACAGCGTGATTTAGAAAAAAGTAGAACTCAAAAAATTGTCGAATACTTAAAAAAACAGCCACAGCATTTTTTTAATAGTTTAATATTAGGCATTTATGAGGGTAATCCTTCATGGCAAGATGTCAGCATAAAAGCAAATCAAGAATATGAAGATCTCAATGAGTCTGATTTAGAATATTTATCTCGAACATTTGGAATATTAAACTTAGAAGGAACTGAAGATATATTTGCTATTGATGGCCAACACAGGGCAATATCAATCAGAGAAGCTGTAAGGCAAGATAAAAAACTAGGAAGCGAAGAAATAGCAGTAATTTTTGTTGCACATAAAACAACGGCAGAAGGCAAAATACGTACAAGAAGACTTTTTTCAACTTTAAATAAATATGCAAAACCAGTTAGTCAGAGTGAAATAATAGCTTTAAGTGAAGATAATAATTGCGCGATTATTACAAGGGACTTAGTAGATGGCTTTGATATTTTAAAGGATAAGATACTAGTAATTAAAAACCGCTCTATCAGCCCTGAAAATACTTCCCATTTTACTAATATTTTAGTTCTTTACGATATTGTCGAAAGGTTACTAACGGATAAGGCAGTGGTTGGAAGAAAAGTTAATGGACATAACAAAAATTCATTTACAACGACTCGAGTCTCTGATGAACAAATCAAAAAAGATACGTTACGAGTAAAAAGAATTATCTCGGAAATAATCGGAAATATTCCCGAACTTAAACATTTTTTTGAAGGCAACCCAATAAATAGGAAATCAAAAAAGACAAGTTTACTATTTAGGCCAATTGGTCAAAATATTTTTTTTGACACTTTAAAAGTTGCTATGGATAGTTCAAAGAAAGCGGAATTTTTTGAGTATTTTTCGAAAGCGGACTTTAATTTAAGTAATAAGGTTTGGAAACAGATTTTTTGGGATGATGAAACAGGTACTATAATAACAGAAAAAGCTCGACAACGTTTTGCTACAATATTGCTATTAGAGCACTTAGGTATTGCCGTCAAAAAAACTAGAAGAGATATTGAAATAGCATCAAATTTTGATGTCACTTTATAGTTGTCAATAGCCAAAAACTTTTACTAAATAACGAACTTAACAATGTTTGTTATTTTAAGTACCTTGTCAAATTTAGGTATAAGGTCTTGATTTTGATTTAATCGAAATTCGATATCGTCACGATTCCACCAATCCGTCCAAAATTGATTTTGGTTTAATTTTTCCAAAGCTTGCAGCTAAAGCGATAGCCAAAACGGGGATCGTTGGGCCATTTTCCATCATTGCTTATTTTGTTGCCGAATCAAAGGCAACAGACCATGGCAAGATTAATAACTATCTCTTTTTAGTATCAATCTTCCAAACTTCCTATTAACTGTTCCATGCCAAAATTCAGTAAAAAATCGGAGTAGTAACTATCGAATACATCACGGATGTAATCATCGATAGTTATCTCTTCGTCATTATTTTCGATTGATAAAGAAAGTCTGTAATTCTTCTTTTTAGTGATCATATATAAAAACAATGAATGGAAGTATACAGCTGCGATGTATCTTTTTTGAGCTACGATTATTTGGTCTCCATTCGTTAACTTTTTCCGATGATTAAGAAATACCTTACTGTCAATGTTCACATAAATTTTTTCTAACACATCGCCGGAGGCAACGGGGCTCATTACGGTGTCATGGTTCATAGAGATACCATGGGATTCAACTTCGTCCCATTGATCTCGAGAGACTTTTACTAGTTCAGGTAACCCAATATTACTATAGTCTTCATCTTCTTTTGGTGCTGTTTCTTTTTTTTGTTCTGGATCAACAATTTTTAAAAATACAATTTCCTGAAAAGTCTCGTCGCCAGCACCCTTTAAAGAAGCCTCGATTTCAACTTCGTCACCTTGCCTTAATTCTACATCGGGGTTGAAGGTGATTTTAATGGTGCCTCGATCCGGACTTGATTTAATAATATTTAATAGTTCTCCTGGTTCTTTTTCACTTCCTTGCTGATCACCTCCTCTATTGTCTGTACGCTTGACTTTCAAAATACTAATTTGCAAATCTCCTGGCTCATCAGTTCGATCAAAATAATGATCTTCAACGTCCGTTTCGAATCGCAGGGTTTTTTCTCCCCCGATTGGCACCGGAATCGGGTTGTTGGCTTTGTATTGTAATTTAAAGAAGCTTGGAAAGCGTTCTGGTTTAAATGGTTTTTGTTCTTTCTCCGGTCTGCCCTTAGTTTCTTTTTTGTCAGGTTTTTCTATCCTCTTTTCCTCTAGCTTGAGAGTATTTTGTATCAATTTAAAAAGCTCGCTGTCTTTCGATAGGTTTTTAGCAAAGCTTTTAATAAGATCGGAAGTGTCCTCGCTTTCTAGACCAATAGAATCTTTCCTTCTCTTATTAATATCGTCAAGTTTAGATTTGGCTAATTTTTTCCTTAAATAATCTCTTAGTTCTTCTGCTTTTGCTCCATTTTTTAGACGATCTCGCGAAGCCATAAAAAGATCTTTCCTAAATTCATACTTCATCTTTGTGCATTCTACATTGATGAGCAAATAGTTTTTTAGTAGATTGAGCTTTAAGCTTCTTGTAATAAATTCTGAAGTGTAGTGTCCATGAACTTGTCCGTTCATTGAGAATAGAACTGACATGTTATTCTTGAAGTATCTACGTTGTATGTCAGCCTTGGTTTCTTTAACCGTCTTTCCTTCCTGTTTAGCTTTAAAGACATAACACGTAACTTTCATTTTCCCGAAAAGATTATTTTCATATTCCTCAGAAAACCAATCTTCGACATAATCCTTTTCTTCCTCCAACCGTCTTTGTAGCCCGTATACAGTCGTCTCTAAGACCTTATTGTTAGGGTAGCGTTCTTTGGTGTCAATAGTAAATACAGGTAGCACAGGCTTAAAAAGAAATTCATTTAGACTTTGGTTTAAATCCTGAGCAAATCCTGAAATGCCTTTCATCTGATAAGAATACATTTTGATAATCGTACCTGTTTTAAATGTTCTATTTAAGAGCTTTAGCTCTAGCTCAGAAATATGGAATTCAGGAATCTGATCGTCAATCTTTAAATATTCATACCAGGTGTTCTTTTTTGTTTCTAATTCAATTTTTGATAGAGGGTGTTCTCTAATTAATGTAAACCCGAAATTACCAGATCCATCAAATTTTTTGGATCCAATTAATTGGTAGCCTTTAGTGCCGCAAAAAACAATTGCTCCGCTACCACCCATATTGTATTTTCCTTGGACAAAATGGATTTCATTTTTATTTCCCCTCATTAAAGAAAGAAAAGTATTTTCGAAGTCTTGTGGATGTTGGCCTTCTCCATTATCATAGATAATTATCGAACTCTGTTTAGTTGGTCCGTCCGCAATTATTTGTATATTTTCAGCCTGATTCCTTCTGAATGTATTTAAATCCCAATTTTTATTGTCAGGAAAGAATAAATCAATTGCCTCTTCCATAGATTTGGGAGCCATCTTATCTTTAGGGTTTATGCCTTTTTCAAGACATTTCTTCATCAAGATAGCATCGATAGAATTAGTGACTTTCTCAACTAAAGCTGCGATAGGGTTGGATTGCTGATTCTCGATGATGCTAAAGTTGGATTCATTGTGACCAATTGGATGCCAATTGGTCGGGTTAGAAAGGTTTGATTCTTTTGTAATCAATTCATCAATTTCGGACTCCGTACTACAATTATATAGTGCATGAAATAAAGATTTTAACATAAGAGGCTTGGTTTAATTGGTTTAGAATCGATAAAGTTAACTAATCAGTATAAAGTTTTTTAATCGTTGTATCAATAATTCAAGATCTTCTTTCGTGCTATTTTTACCCATAGAGATACGTAAACTACTTTGCGCATCATCAGCGTTAATGTCCATTGCTAACAAAACATGGGATGGTTGTACCAAGGCGGAGCTACACGCCGAACCATTGCTAACAGCTATGTCATTATTCATTCCAATGAAAATTTCGGTATCTAATCCTGGTATACAGACGTTGATTGTATTGTAAATTCTGGGAGTAGATTTACCATGGATGTATGCTCCTTTAATTTGCAGTAATTCATCTTCTATGAAATCTTGAAGCTGCTTAATATATTCTTCATTCTCGCTCACTTCTTCTCGGGCAATTTCACAGGCCTTTCCCAGCCCTGCAATCAATGGCACATTATAGGTGCCATTTCGTAAGCCGTCTTCTTGACCACCACCATGAATTAATGGCAGTATTTTGTTTTCTTTGGTTATACTTCGATTTATATATATTCCCCCGATACCTTTTGGGGCATACATTTTATGACCGGAAAAGCAAAGGATGTCAATTTCAGCCTCCATTACGTTAATTGGTAGTTTTCCTACCCCTTGTGTACCATCGCAAACAAAATAAATACCTGCATCTCTTGTTATTTTCCCTATCTCTTTAACAGGATGGATTACGCCCGTTTCGTTATTGACCCACATGAGACATACTAGTAAAGTATTGGCTTTTATGGAAGATTTGAGTAAATTCAAATTTATCGAACCGTCTTTATTTACTGGAAGAAACTCAATTTCGTAGCCGACACTACGGAGATATTTGCAAGTTTCTAAAACAGCTTTATGCTCGGTATGACAGGTTATTATATGTTTTTTTGAATTATTCGGATGCAGAGCGAGTCCTTTCAGAGCGAAGTTGATACTCTCAGTAGCTCCAGACGTAAAATAGATATTATCTGATTCTGTATCTAACAGTGTAGCAACACTAGACTTCGCCGTATCTACAGCTGTTTTAGATTTATTTCCTAATGAATGTAAACTCGACGCGTTTCCGTAGAATTCATTAAAGTATAAATTGACCGACTCAATAACTCGCGGGTCAACAGGTGTAGTTGCGTTATAATCTAAATATGTTGTAGTATTTTTCAAAAAGTAGAAATTTGTAAATATGCTAATATACTATATTTTAAGCCTTATAAAGCCGTTTGAAACTAAATAATTTCCCTTTCTACACAATAGAAATCTATTACTGCGAGGGTGACTGGTCTATCGATAGTCTGAAATCTCAAAATGCAATGAAAAGGACAGGCAGGGATCAGTTTATTGCAAAGCAAGAGGTAATAAAATAATCCGAGTAATTTATAGAGAAATACTGGCATTTAGCTTAGATATGCTTATCTTTAGATATCTAAACAGGTTGAGAACCAAAGGGTGACCTCGGTTTGGATTGATTCGATAATTAATTGACAATAAGTGATTTAGAATAAAGGGGATGCGTCCTGCCACCCCGACAAAAGCCACTGATTTTCAGTGGCTTTTTCTTTTTTCGGACATATTGCGGACAGAAAATTACTTCTTTGTGGACAGATATTAAATTAAGCAAGGTTAGATTAAGTTAGGGAAATAATCTGTTCATGAATAGATTGAGACCGCTGTTTGCCATTCTAGTGCGAAATAGATTTCTAAGAATTTATAAAAAATCCAAAGGACTTGGGGTTTTCTTACTGTCAATATCCGCAATATGGGTATAAATTTGAGTTGTCTTTATTGACTCATGACCTAGAAGCTTTTGTACGATACGGATATCGACGCCCGATTGAATCAAATGTGTAGCATAAGAATGCCGCAGAGTATGGACTGATCCAGAAGCGTTGATTTTTCCTTTTGCCAAAGCTTTCTTGAGTACCAGTTGGACGCTACGTTCACTGTATCGACCGCCATTTGCTCCTTCAAAAAGATACGTAGAGGGTTTATACTGCCTGTAATACTCCCGCAAAATTTCAAGTAATCTATCGGGTAGCGATACAACTCTATCTTTGTTGCCCTTGCTCTTATTGATCTGAAGTAGCTTATCCGCTGACCGAATATCAGTAATCTTTAAATTTAGTAATTCGCTTAATCTTAATCCACAGCTATAGATCGTCATGAGCATTGCCTTATGTTTGAGATTATCGGTAGCGTCGAATACACGTTTGATCTCATCCTTAGAGAAGAACTTCGGCAAGCTGGAAAGATTGCGCTTAGGATAGAGATAATCCAATTTTATTTTCTCGTCCAGCGTTAATTCGTAAAGCTTCTTTATCACTCCTACCAGCGAACGTTGATAGGAAACACTGATCTTATTGTCAGTAACCATACGATTGATAAAATCTTCGATTTCTGACACTGGTATTTTCTTCAAACTGGTATAATCTGACATCGCTTGTAGGAAAACCTGCGCATATTGCTTGTAAGCCTTAATAGTGTTCGGCGAATAGCGCTGCAAAGCCATACGCTCAGTCATCACTGATATCAAAGCTTCGTTATCCATACTTTAATAACGAAGGGACGAAGTGATTTGTTTCGTTATCCAAGAAATATAAAATAGTTATCGTTCTGATTCACAAAAATATTACTAATTTTATAGGTGACATTACGCAATGCGAATATAGGAATGGTTTAGCGAAACGGAGTTTCGCTAATTGTGTTGTTGAGCGGAAATCCCTTCGGGCTTCCCGCTCAACGTAGCCGGCGCTTGACGGAGTCCAGCCCTACGGGACTGTCCTCTAACACGCGCTTGGCGCAATTGCGCCAGCACGTGCGCCAAGCGCCGGCTACGTTAGCGGTCAGGCAATAAAACGACCCGAGAAACAAATCGGGTTATTTTTAAAATATTGTATTTTAGCATTTGCTTAAATAAACAAGTTGACTATCTTTGTGTTTATGGAAAACAATTCTTGCATAAGACAACAAGCGGACATTAAACAAATCAACCGTTGTAAAGACCGAGTTGCAGAACTCAACGGCTCGTTTGACTACTTATCGAACGGACTTGAATTGGCGGGTAACAACGTCAGACTGAAAATCCTGTTCCTGCTTTATGAAGAGAAACAACTTTGCGTTTGCGACCTGAGTGATGTTCTTGGAATGACCATTTCGGCAGTTTCTCAACACCTGCGAAAACTCAAAGACCGAAAACTCATTGAAACAGAAAGGCAAGCACAGACCATTTTCTATTCGCTGACAAACGAATACAAAAACTTGCTTGAACCGTTTTTCATAATACTTGACGAAAACAAAATTTTGGAGACAATATGAAAAAGGACAATAAACTAATCGGAGCAGGAATTTTAACGGCATTCGCTGCTTCTCTATGCTGTATTACACCAGTTTTGGCACTAATTGCAGGAACAAGCGGACTTGCTGCCTCTTTTTCGTGGCTTGAACCTTTCCGACCGTATTTAATTGGTTTGACAATTTTGGTTCTTGGTTTTGCTTGGTATCAAAAACTAAAACCGAAAAAGGAAATAGACTGTGATTGTGAAACTGATGAAAAGCCAAAATTCATTCAGAGTAAAAAGTTTTTAGGAATTGTTACAGCATTCGCAATTGTAATGCTTGCCTTTCCTTACTATGCACATATTTTCTACCCTAAGACAGAAAAATAAGTAATAGTAGTTGACAAATCAAATTTACAGACCGTTGAGTTTACTATCAGCGGAATGACTTGTGCAGGATGCGAAGAACACGTAAACCACGAAGTGAACAAACTTTCAGGAATAATCAAATCAACTGCTTCATACGAGAATGGAAACGCAATCGTTGAATTTGACAACTCAAAAACTAACATAGCCGAAATCGAAATAGCAATTAACGGAACAGGATATTCAGTAAGAGACAAAAAGGAAAAATAAAATGGAAATAAAATTGCAATCAACAATCACTTGCCCCAACTGCGGACACAAAAAAGAAGAAACAATGCCGACAGATGCTTGCCAATACTTTTACGAGTGCGAAAACTGCAAAACTGTATTGAAACCACAACAAGGAGACTGCTGTGTTTATTGCAGTTATGGGAGCGAGAAATGTCCACCAATTCAACAAGACGAGAAATGTTGCTGACCGAAGAAAAAAAGCCCGAACCGCTAACAATGTATATACAAAATAGGCGAAATAGCAGTAAATTCAACGGTTGTAGCTCGCTTCAACTTCATCTCGGTTTGATAAGTTTGAAGCCCGCAATCGCCTACTTTGCATATACTAAACGTTGAGCGGAAATCCCTTCGGGCTTCCCGCTCAACGTAGCCGGCGCTTGACGGAGTCCAGCCCTACGGGACTGTCCTCTAACACGCGCTTGGCGCAATTGCGCCAGCACGTGCGCCAAGCGCCGGCTACGTTAGCTGACATATTACCAAAACACTCACACAAAATGAATTTAATAGTTTTTGACATTGACGACACTCTAACAAAAAGTGAATATCAACATCAACTTGCGTATGTCAATTCAATGAAAGAAATCGGAATAACCGAGATTAATCAAAATTGGAAAGATTATCAACATCATACTGACAGCTATATTTTGAAGGTTAACTACGAAAATAATTTTACGGACAAATTTGATTGGAAGTTGATTGAAAATTTTGAAAAACGAATGACCGAAATAATGGAAACTTTAGAACCGGTTAAAGAAATTATTGGAGCCGAAAAATTTGTTGATTATTTAAGAACCGAAAAAAAATATGCTTTGACATTTGCAACAGGTTCACTGTTACAACCTGCAATTTTAAAATTAGAACAAGCAAAAATTTGGTACGACAAAAATTTAGTTGCTTCTTCCAATCAGTTTTATGAAAGAGAACAAATTGTAACAGACGCTATTGAAAAGGCAAAGCAATATTATAATGTCGAAAAATTCGAAAATATCATTTCAATTGGAGACGGAATCTGGGATATGAAAACTGCAAAAAACTTAAATGTAAATTTTATCGGAGTTGGACTAAAAAATTACGACGATTTTGTAAAACAAAACATTGAGGCTCATACCGAAGATTGGGCAAACTTTGATTTTAATAATGCTGAAAATAAACTAATAAAAACAAAAAAATACGTCAGCTAACAAGGGTTTTGCAATAGTGGGGCGAAACTGCAAAGTTCAACGGTAGTTCTTCGGTTCAACCTTTGTGCAAAATTGAAGATTTGTGCTTCGATTGCCCCACCATCGCAAAGCCCCGAAACGTTGAGCGGAAATCCCTTCGGGCTTCCCGCTCAACGTAGCCGGCGCTTGACGGAGTCCAGCCCTACGGGACTGTCCTCTAACACGCGCTTGGCGCAATTGCGCCAGCACGTGCGCCAAGCGCCGGCTACGTTGTGTGCAACCTTAAAGAACGACAGTAAACAGAAAAATAATTTATGAAGACAGAGAGCCATTCGATTAATGACGTTTTAGCGAAAAATGCGACATCATTTTTTATTCCACCTTTTCAAAGAGCTTACGCTTGGGGGAAACCTGAAATCGAAAGATACTTTAGTGACGTTTCAAGAATAATCGAATCACATCTAGATTCCAAACAACACGATAAACTAGAACACTTTTTCGGAACAGTTGTAATCAAAGAAGAGAAAGCAGGGTTTGCTAACAAATCAGTGGTCGTTGATGGGCAACAAAGGCTAACAACAACTCTCATTTTTTTGATTGCGTTAAGAGATACAGAAACCGACCCTGTCAAACAAGATTTCATAAATCAGAACTATCTAACTAACAACTCATCATCTTTTCAAGATAAAATCAAACTTAAACAAGTAACAAAAGATTGGGATGCTTACAAAGCACTTGTAAATAAAACACAACCAAAGCCAGGTGTGATAGGCAATGCTTATGAATTGCTGAAAAAATTCATTAACGAAAAGAAAAGACTTAACCCTGAAGTTGATTTTGAGCATTACATCATTGCTATACAGCGAATGAATGTTGCTGTAATTTTTCTTGACGAAAGACCATTCAAGGGGGAAGACCCTCAAATAATATTTGAAACACTTAACTCATTAGGAAAGCCTCTGACTTTATCAGACCTTGTTAGAAATTTTGTTCTCCTGAATATGGAAAGCAAAAACCAATCAGATATTTATGAAAAAATATGGCATCCAAAAATTGAAGAAGTCCTATTTGACAACTCCTCAAAGTTTTTCAGAGATTATTTACAGTATAAAACTGTAAGTTCCCTAAAAGTTGTAAGTAACAACAATACAAAAGAATTATATCAGCAATTTAAGGACTTTGTCGATACAGGATTCGAAAACCATAATGCTTTTATCAATGACATTGTACGCTATGTAAAATGTTACAAGTGGATTATTACTGAAATTAATAACGACACAATTTCAAATGACAATTACAAAGACAAAGAGATAAAGGAATTAATAAGAAACATCTTCCACGACATAAAGGCGGAAGCATTTAAACCTTTTGTATTGGGATTATTGGAATATCATCAATATACAATTGATGGCGTAAGACTTAGTGACGAACTCTTAATATCAACTCTCAAAGCAATCCGAACCTATTTAATAAGACGCAGAATATTAGGTTTAACTCAAGGCGAGAACAAAAATATTGTCCTATTAAGTAAAAAGATAGAAGGCATTGCCAAAGGCAATACTTCAATGCTTGAACTCTTAACAAATATGTTTTATAGGTTAAGATTACCAAATAATACAGAAATGAGTGCGGCACTTGTGTCAATGAATTTTTATGAAAGCCTGAAACAGTATTCAAAACTTATCCTAGGGAAGATTGAAGAACATAACTCTAAAGTGTCTGTGGATTTTAGAAATCCTAAAATCACAATTGAGCACATAATGCCTCAAAAATTAGATGATAGTTGGAAAGTGGAATTAGGCGAACAATTCGAAGAAATTCACAAGAATTATCTGCACAATATAGGAAATATAATTCTTACTGAATTCAATAGTGAAATTGGCAATAAATCATTCGAAGAAAAGAAAAGGAAACTTAACACTTCATCTCTCAATTATAGACTTGATGTTATCAAGAGAAATGTTTGGAATGAGCAAAGTATCAAGGAACACCAAACAAATATGATAAATTGGTTTCTTGACACTTTCCCATTGCCTGACCAATACAAGGATAAAGCAAATTGGAATACTCAAACTGTTGAAAGCACATTATTTTCTCCTTTAGATTCAGACGCAGGAGACATTGCCGAAGGCAATAAGCCAATAGAGCTTCATATTTTTGACGACATTATCAAAGTAAATTCTTGGCAAGACGTATTTATCAAGTTTTTGAAATTCCTAAAAGAAAAACCCGAATATGATTTTGAATACATTTTGGATAATCAACTTGATATGTTTAGACGAGATGAAACTATTTTGAAATGGAGTTCTCTAAAGGAATTGATAGATTCAAACGTTGATTTGACCAGTCGATATAAAACTTTTGACGGTAAGGTTTGGGACAAGGTAAAAGAATTGAGTGACGACTTGCTGTTTATTCATATAAACATTTCAGCTTCAAATTGTATGTCAAGAATTGCAAGCGTAATGGAGAAATTATTCCTGCCAGACAACTCAATTCAAATCAAATTAAAATGACGATGGACAGAAAGGCAGCACACAACAGGCGTTTGGCTCAATGGCGGGTGACGTGGTTAATTGAACATTCTACCTCGCATCAACTTTTGTGGTGTATTGACAGTTTTGTGCTCCGAAATCCGCCACTGCGCCAAGCGCCGGCTACGTTAGCTGCCAGCGAAAGAAACTAATGACTAATAAATTAAAATAAGAGAAAATGAAAAAGAGACTATTTATTTTAACATTATTCCTTGTATTAGGAATCACTTCTGTTTTTGCTCAGAGAATTTATGTTGAAAAAACTGACAATGGATATGAACAACCAATAGTTGATAAGCTCATTTCAGAGGGTTTTCAAATTACATTTAAGCAAGATAGTGCTGATTATATAGTAAAATGCATAATTGGAAAAACTGGTATGGGGAGAGCTAAAGGTTCTGTTGCAATAATTGACAATAAATCTGGGGATTTATTAGCAAAGACCAAGGAAGTGAACGGACAAACTGCTATCACAAATGGATATGCAAATCCTAAAATGGTGGCCATGAAAAAAATTGCTGACAAATATTTAATAGATTTAGTTCGAAAATATTGTAAAGTAAAATAAATTCAAAGAACGCCAGGCAGCTAACACATGGTATAGTGCATGCGGGTTTCAGAGGTCTTCGAAGGTTCGAGGCTCGTAAAAAAAGTCGGTGTAAACTGATAGGTTTTCGCTTCGTAATCCCGCACGACACCATACCATCAACCGTTGAGCGGAAATCCCTTCGGGCTTCCCGCTCAACGTAGCCGGCGCTTGACGGAGTCCAGCCCTACGGGACTGTCCTCTAACACGCGCTTGGCGCAATTGCGCCAGCACGTGCGCCAAGCGCCGGCTACGTTGTGCATAATTTTAGAAAATGAGTCGACCAAAAATAAAAATAAAGAAAACTAAATTTGATATAACAATTGAAATTCTGACTTTTATTTTGATTTTAGTATCCGCAATTTTAATTGGATATTTTTACAATCAGCTTCCTGACAAATTGCCGATTTATTTTAATTGGCCATCAAAAGATGAAAATGGATTTGGAGAAAAAGATTTACTATGGGCAAGTCCCATAATATGCGGAATAATTGGAATTGCCATATTTAAACTCAATCAGTATCCTTGGATTTTCAATTATCCGACAGATTTAAAACCTGAAGATGCTGAAATAAATTATCGGATAGCAACAAAAATGTTGAGAATAATAAATTTGATAATTGGATTTACTTGTTTTGTACTTACTCTATTTTCGATATTAGCAGCACAAGACAAATTAAATGGACTTGACCGATTTTTATTTCCAACATTACCAATTTTACTTTTTGCACCAATAATTTATTATTTGATTAAAACTTACAGAGTAAATAAAAAACTAAAAGCGGATTAAAAAACTATGCACAACAGCGGCTATGCGCCAGGCGGGAAATCCGTCTTCGGTTGATAAATTAAGGATACGAGAAATGAACGTTTTCAAAAGAACAATTTGGGGTAAAAGCCCCGCCCGGCGCATAGCCGCGGAACGTTGAGCGGAAATCCCTTCGGGCTTCCCGCTCAACGTAGCCGGCGCTTGACGGAGTCCAGCCCTACGGGACTGTCCTCTAACACGCGCTTGGCGCAATTGCGCCAGCACGTGCGCCAAGCGCCGGCTACGTTAGCGGAAACCCTAAAAAAAACAGTGCTATGAACAAACAGACGACTGTAAAATTGAACGACTGGGAGAAATTCAGTCCGTATTTTGTACGAAAGGAAGTTGCTGCTAAAACAACGCTTTTACAGGAAGGGAAAATTTCAAGAACAATGTTCTTTATTGAAAAAGGATGTTTGCGAACTTGGGTAAATAATGAAGGCAAAGAAATAACCACTCAGTTCTTTTTTGAAGGCGACAGCGTTTCTTCTATCGAAAGTTTTAGGACAAACCTACCCAGCTTATATAGCATTGAAAGTATAGAACCTTGTATTTTACAGACGATTTCACAACAAGACTTTCAAAATATTTTAGAAAATTTGCCTGAAATTAAAGAAGAAATGCAGGAGCATTTATTCAAACGGCTCTTGCAATCTCAAAAAACTTTTTATTCCTATCTTAAAAATAATCCCCAGCAACGTTACAAAGAGCTTATTGAAGAATATCCCCATATTATCCAGCGTATTCCACAACATTATATCGCATCCTATTTAGGCATTACTTCTGTTTCGTTAAGCAGAATACGAAACAGACGATAAGTTCATTTACTCACCGGTTTTTTGATTATTTTTTGTATTTGTGAATCGCTTTGCGATTTCTTTACAATTGTTATCGTCCAACTATTTGTTACTTCTCAACTTTGCAGTATAAAATTAAGCAAAGTAAAAAATGAAAGTAGTAATAGTATTTAACCATCCGTATGAGGGTAGCTTTGGTAACGCAATTTTAAAAGCTGTGACCAAGGGGCTTAAAGGTGCAAATCACGAAGTTGATCTGATGCATCTTGATAATGATGGATTTAATCCAGTAATGTCAAAGGCAGATTTGAAAGCCTTTGTGGAACACAAGCCTGTTGATCCACAAGTAATAGACTATAATGAACGTCTGAAAAAAGCAGACCACCTGTTTTTTATTTTCCCGATTTGGTGGGATTTGATGCCTGCAATGACCAAAGGATTTGTTGATAGGGTACTCACTCCTGGAGTTGTCTATGACCACCATCCCAGAGGTTTTGGATTAATACCTCTATTAAAAAACCTGAAAGGTGTAACCATCATCACTACGATGAACAAACCCAGAATAATGTATTCCCTACTCATTGGCAACTTAATCAAGAAAGCAATGATAAAAAGTGTATTCAAAACTATGGGTTACAAAAATCTTAAATGGATTAGCTATAATATGGTAAAGTCAGTCAGTCAGGAAAAAAGAGTAAAATGGTTAACTGATATTGAAAAAAGGTTTTCAAAATTCAACTAAAAAAAGTCTGGTATTATGAAACTGAACAGAAATTATGTTACCCCTTTTATATCCTTGGTTTTTCTTGTCGTGGGCCTATCGGGTTTATTGATGTTTTTCCATTTATTTGATGGCTATACAGAAGTTGTTCACGAGTATTTGGGTGTTTTTTTTGTTGTTTGTGCTGTTTTTCACATCATACTCAATTGGAAAGCATTAAAAATTCATTTCAAAAGAGGTGTTTTTATTCCTGCTTTATTAGGTGTATTGGCTATATCGGTTACACTTATTGTTGGAGAAAGTATATATCCTCCAGTGGACACAATCATTATCAATAAAATAGTAAAAGCACCAATTAATGATGCTTTCAAAGCATTGGAGGTTGATTATTCCGAAGTTTACAAAAGATTAAAAACAAACGGAATATCAATTGAGGGAGCCACAACAATAGAGGCTATTTGGATTAACAATAATGCTAACCCTGAAAAAGTAATTGATTTGATTATGAAATAGGCATTAAAAACTATTAAAAGGGCATCCGCTAACAGCGGTTTGGCGTAATGGGGGCAGACGTTCTTCGTACGGAAATTTTTGCTAAATTTGAACCGGGTGCTTCGTATCAAGTTTTTGTACTAAAAAGCCCCCACTCCGTCAAGCGCCGGCTACGTTGTGAGCAATTTAAACCAACTTTACCGATTTTAACAGAAAATAGAATGCTAAAAAATGTTGAGTTAAATTCCAAAAGACTTAAAACCAGAAATCTTAATGAAGGTGATATAGAAAAATTATTCAAAATTTATTCGGATAAAGAATCAATGAAATTCCGTGGCTCAAAACCTATGAATAAAATTGCAGATGCATCTAAAATGATTTTCGACCAAACAATTGAGAAAAATAATATCATAAAAATTCGCAAGGCTATAATAAAAAAGGAAAATAAAGAATTAATCGGAACTTTACTTTTGGAATGCGACAAATCATTTCCTAACCGATGTGAAATTGGATTTTCATTCGAAAAAAGTGAATGGAATAATGGCTATGGAAAAGAAACACTAGATATGGTATTGGAAAAATTAAAAACTATTAATAGCATTAAAGAAGTTAAAGCGTGGTGTATTAAAAAAAATATTGCTTCAGTTAAGATACTTGAAAAAAAAGGCTTTACTAGAATTAATCAGAATGAATTTCCTGAAAGCTATTTATTTATAAAAGAATTAAAAAAAACTGCTCACAACAATGTATATAAAAAATAGGCGATATAGTAATAAAATCAAGGGTTTTGGCTCGTGTCAGACTTTGTACTTAACCGAAAGTTTGGTGCTTTGTAATCGCCTACTTTTCATATACTAAACGTTGTGGCACATTTGAAACAAACATCGGAACAGAGAAAATTAAGATGAAACAAAACAAATATGACGATAATAACTTTTTTGAGAGTTATGGAAAAATGCCACGTTCAATTGACGGTTTAAATTCGGCAGGAGAATGGTATATTTTAAGAAAAATGTTACCTGAATTTCAAGGGAAAAATGTACTCGATCTTGGTTGCGGATATGGTTGGCATTGTATTTATGCTAAACAACAAGGAGCTGAAAATGTAATTGGGATTGACTTATCACAAAAAATGATTGACAAGGCTAAAGAAAATTCCAAAGACTTGGCAATCGACTATAAGCAAATGGCAATCGAAGATATTAACTTTGAACCTGAAAGATTTGATGTTGTTTTTAGTTCCCTTGCATTCCATTACCTAAAAGAACTGAAAACGGTTTTTAGAAAAATCAATCAAACCTTGAAAAAAGGAGGAAGTTTTGTATTCTCAATGGAACATCCTGTGTTTACCTCAAGAGCCGAACAGGATTGGTTTACAGACGAAAGTGAAAATCGACTGCATTGGCCGATTGATAATTATCAAGATGAGAGCAAAAGAAAATCCCAATTTCTCGGACACAAAGTGACTAAATATCACCGGACTTTGGAAACTATAATAAATACAGTAATTCAATCAAATTTTGATATTCGAGAAATATCCGAACCAAAACCTTCGGAGGAAATTCTAAAAAAATATCCAGAAATGAAGGATGAAATGAGAAGACCAATATTTATTATGATTTCGGCAATAAAGAAGTAATTAGCAAAAAAACGTGCCACAACAGCGGCTATGCGCCAGGCGGGAAACCCGTCTTCGGTTGACAAATTACGGATACGAGAACGGTTTCGTTTTCAAAAGAACAATTCCGGGTAAAAGCCCCGCCCGGCGCATAGCCGCGGAACGTTATGTGTCAGGCAAGGACACCCCGCAAAACGACAGAGCCATAGTATATGAAAATTGAAACTTACAAAATCAACGACATAAAAGTTGCCGAAATTATTACGGACGAAATTATTCTACGAACTACCGAAGACGGATTAGATTTATTGGGTAATCTATATTATCAAGGGTTTGATAAAATCATTATTTACGAAAAGAACATTACCCCCGACTTTTTTGACCTAAAAACTAAAATTGCAGGAGATATACTTCAAAAATTCACACAATATCAAATGCCATTGATAATTGTTGGAGATTTTTCAAAATTTAAGAGTAAGAGTTTAAACGATTTCATTTTTGAAAGCAATAAAGGAAAACAAATCAACTTTGTCGGTTCTCAATCGGAAGCAATAAAAGCATTGACAAATTGAATAAACAACATTTCATACTTAGACAAGGGCAGACAAACGACTTGACTGAACTGCAAAAATTATTTGTGGACACAATAACGACAATTTGCACCGCTGACTACGACAAACAACAAATTGAAGTGTGGATTTCGAGCGTTGAAAACAAACAACGTTGGGACGAAATTTTGACAAAGCAATTTGTTTTAGTTGCTCAACACGCAGACAAAATCGTTGGCTTTGCGACACTTGACAACGGAAATTACTTTGACTTTTTATATGTTCACAAAGACCACCAACGACAAGGAATTGCACAGCGACTACTTGACGGCATTGAAACCGAAGCAAGACGACTAAAACAAACCGTTTTGACTTCTGACGTTAGCAAAACCGCAAGACCGTTTTTTGAAAAGAATAACTTCAAAGTTTTGACAGAACAAATTGTAAACAGAAAAGGAGTAAATCTGACTAACTATAAAATGACGAAAACGCTTGACTAAATGCCCGAACACATAACATCAGGTTTGCGTCAGGCGGGCGGACGTGGTAAATTGAACATCAGTGCTTTTTATTAACTTTGGTGCAAGGTTGAACGTTTGTGCTTCTAATCCCGCCCGAACGCAAACCTGCCGGCCGTTAGGTGCAAGCAGGACAAAAACCGTCAAAAATGGGACACATAAGAGAATACTATGAAAGAATCGTAAAGCTACAAGAATCGGAATGGGAATTTATAGCTTCACATTTTGACAGAAAGGTGTTTGCCAAAAACCAAATCATCACACGGCAGGGCGAAACGGAAAATTACCTTTCATTCGTTGAAACGGGCATCGTTCGGTTTTACATTCCCGATGATGAAAACGAACTGACTTTTAATTTCAGTTTCGACAAAGAATTTACCTGTGCTTACGACTCTTTTCTCACGCAAACACCGTCCGAATACGAATTACAGGCATTGACGGAAGCCGTTGTTTGGCAAATTTCCTTTGACGATTTGCAAAAAGTGTATGCCCAGACCAAAGTTGGGAATTATTTAGGACGCTTCGCTTCCGAAAAATTGTTTTTGGCTAAAAGCAAACGTGAACTGTCCTTGCTTAAATACAATGCGAAAGAGCGTTATTTAAGACTGTTCAGCGAACAGCCCGACATTTTAAAATTCATTCCGCTAAAATACGTGGCTTCCTACATCGGAATAACGCCACAGGGCTTGAGCCGTATTCGCAGACAGATTACTTAACATAGGTTCATTGCCAACCTTGTTCATTCTTTGGAACTTTGCGATAAAAAGCAAAGGAATGAAACGACCTATTTTAGCATACGGACACAGCATTTTAAAACAAAAGTGCAACGACATCGAAAAGAATTATCCCGAGTTGGACAAGCTAATAGCCGATATGTGGGAAACAATGAAAAACGCCAATGGTTGCGGATTGGCTTCGCCACAAATCGGACTTCCGATAAGACTTTTTGTAGTGGACAGTAAAACAACTTTTGAAAATCTTGACGAAGCGGACAGGGAAATCTATTTTGACAAAGACGACAAAGGAATAATGGAAACTTTTATCAACGCAAAAATCATTGAACGTTCCGCAGAGCTTTGGGAAGACGAAGAAGGCTGTTTAAGTATCCCAAATTTATCGCAAAAAGTAAAAAGACCTTGGACGATTAGTATAGAATATTACAACAAAGATTTTGACTTTCAAACAAAGACATTTAGCGGAACGACCGCAAGAATGATACAGCACGAATACGACCACACAGAAGGAATTTTGTATCTTGACTATCTAAAACCATTGATCAGAAGGCTGATGGAATCCAAACTTAAAAAGATTGCAAAAGGACAGATAAAGACGAAATATCCAATAAAATTCGTGTAAAAATGCCAGCACCTAACAATGTGTATAAGCAATAGCGGGGAAAGTGCCAAAACCAAAGTTTTTGCCTTTTAGCTATCTTTGTGCTAAACTGAACAGTAAGCGTACAAAACCCGCTACTGCTCATACACTTGACCGTTGAGCGGAAATCCCTTCGGGCTTCCCGCTCAACGTAGCCGGCGCTTGACGGAGTCCAGCCCTACGGGACTGTCCTCTAACACGCGCTTGGCGCAATTGCGCCAGCACGTGCGCCAAGCGCCGGCTACGTTATAGCCAATGCCACGAACGACCGTGCAAACATTGAACGATATGAACGAAAGACCGAAAATAAAATTAGAACTTACGACATATGACAAGACACTTGAAATTCTTGGTTGGACATCAATTCTTGCAATTTGGGTTTTAACAATCTCAAACTACTCAAACTTACCCGACACAATTCCAATTCATTACAACGGTGCAGGACAAGCGGACGGCTTTGGCGGAAAAGGCAACATTTTGACTTTACCGTTAATTGCGACAGTTCTTTTTATCGGGCTGACAATCTTAAACAAATTTCCACACGTCTTTAATTATCCGACCAACATAACCGCAGACAACGCATTAAGACAATACACAAATGCGACAAGGCTTCTTAGATATTTAAAGTTCATTATCGTTGTTATTTTTGGACTAATTGCGTTGCAGACTATCAGAAATGTAAACGGACAAACAAGCGGGCTTGGTGTTTGGTTTTTACCATTGACATTGGGACTGATATTCATTCCGCTAACATACTTTTTGATAAAATCATTTAAGACAACAAAACAATGACGATAACCAAAGGCACTGGCTATAACATCGTATTGGCAATAGGCGGACTGAACCGCTTCGTATCAACGAAAGTGCAAAATTCAACTTCTGTTCTTCGATTAAAGTTCAGTGCTAAAAATCCCGCCCATCGCCAATACGTGGAACGTTATATGCCATATTACAGAGATTCTACCAATATCAAGAAAGCCGAGAATTAATAAATGAACGCCTACCAAGAAAACGCCGACAAATACGAAATCGAAGCTTTCCGATTACGGAAGCTATCGAACAGAATATCATTACTTAGATTAGTCATCTTGGTACTTTCAGTTACAATTATAGTGACCTTGTTTCATTTCAATTTAGTTAAAGCCGCATTGATTTTTGCGCCAATTTCGATAACATGCTTTGGCATTGTTTTAAAACGCCACAACAAGATAGCTTACTTAATACAACATACATCCTTCCTAAAAGGAATAAATGAATCAGAAATTAAAAGAGATAAATGTGAACTTGAAGAGTTTGATACGGGAGTTCAGTTTACAAATCAAAGTCACCCATATACAACTGATTTAGATATTTTTGGTCAACATTCCATTTTTCAATTAATAAATAGAACGACTACAGAGTCTGGAATGACACTTTTATCAAAGTGGCTATCTGAATCTGCACCTGACTCTGAAATAAACGAAAGACAGAAGGCTATAAAGGAGCTATCTCTAAAATTCGATTGGAGGCAGCATTTTCAGGCGACAGGTATGCACTTTCAAAACAAACAAAGTGATTATAATAAACTGATAGAATGGGTAGAAACACCAGTGGCTTTGCTAAAACATCAGCTAGTTTATAAAGTAGTTGCAATAGTTTTACCAGCTCTTTTTTTCCTTAGCACGTACCTTTTTTATGTTAACCTTGATTCAAAAATCGGTGTTATTTGTTTATCCTTCATGATTTTAGTTATAATAGCCATTTATGTTGTTTTAAGGAAAGTCAAGCCTCAAGCCGAATATATTGTAGAAACTTCAACCAAAAATCTTAAAACTTTGAGGGGATATCTGGCTCTTATTAATATTATTGAAAATGAAGAGTTCAGCTCAAAAAAGCTACAAGAATTGCAATCAAACCTAACAAAAGGCAAATATTCGGCATACAATGAAACTAAGAGAATATGCAATCTTTTGGAGTTCTCGCACCAAAGACCAATAAGAAAAATAGCAATCGGTGGAAATTACTTCTATCCACTTTTAAACAGTTTCTTTCTAATTGATATTTATCTGATAATCGCAACAGAAAAATGGAAAATAAAGAACAAAGCGTTTTTAAAATTATGGATTAACGCAATTAGTGAGTTCGAGGTAATTAATAGTTTTGCAGGTTTTTGTTATTCAAATCCATTATATACTTTTCCCAAGATAACAGAAAAAAATTGCTATGTACATTTTGAATCGTTAGGGCATCCATTAATAAATTCGAATAACCGAATTTGTAATGATTTTCAATCAGACAAATACGGCGATGTTATTATAATAACCGGCTCAAATATGGCAGGAAAAAGTACATTTTTGAGAACTGTGGGCGTCAATATTGTATTAGCCTTAGCTGGAGCACCTTGTTGTGCCAAAAATGGGCAGGTTTCAAACCTAAAGTTATTTACAAGTATGCGCACTCAAGATAATTTACAAAATGGAATTTCTTCATTTTATGCAGAATTAAATAGAATAGAAAAGATGCTGAAACTGATTGAAAATAATCAAAATATCTATTTCCTTTTAGACGAGATGTTTAAAGGTACAAACTCGGAAGATAGACATAAAGGAGGTTTTTCACTGATAAATCAATTAAGTAAGCTCAAGACTTCAGGGATTATGGCAACGCATGATATTGAACTTGCCAAGTTGACAGAAAGCAGAAAGCTAGTTACCAATTATAGTTTCAATAGTGAGATGATAAATGATTCTATGATTTTCAATTATAAACTGCATAATGGCATTTGTTATGACTTTAACGCAAGTCAGCTTATGAAAAAAAGTGGGATTGAAATTATAAACTACATCTAAATGAATCGAATCAATAAAATACGGCATATAACGAGCAGTTTGGTAAAATGGCGGGTTCAGTACTAAATTCAACAGTAGTTCTTCAATTGAACTTTTGTGAAAAACTGAACTATTCGACTTCGATTTCCGCCACTTCGCCGAGCTGCTGAACCGTTACCAGCAATTAAAACCAAGACAATGAATACAACTTATCACAGTAATGGTGTAAAAAAATGGGACGGTCTAACTGGTTCTGCATACCATCCTAATGGAGTAAAGGCTTTTGATGGATTGACAAAAAGTGCTTACCATGTAAATGGAGTTAAAGCATTTGACGGACTAACTAAAAGTGCATATCATGACAATGGGGTTAAAGCCTTAGATGGATTAACAAAGAGTGCCTACCATGAAAATGGAGTTAAAGCCTTAGACGGTTTAACGGGAAAAGTTTATGACAAATCGGGAAGACCGACTAACAACAAAACCTTTACGGTAAGCACTGGATTAGGGACAGGGATATCAATGCAGTTTGTTCCATCCATTAAAGTGACAGTTTACGACCGTGTAATTTACTCCTAAAAAATAGAGTGCTCAAAAATTTAGAACATATTAGTCCGTTGTCGGAAACGGTTGTTTTATTTATATCAACTATTTCAAAGATAGAGAGTGTAAACAAAATAGTTGTTTTCGGTTCGAGAGCATTGGGTGATTATGAAAAATACTCAGACTTGGACTTGACCTCTCCCCATATTTAGGAGTCTTCTAAAATAGAAAGTTCCGCTGTTTTGACCTGCTTTTCGATGTACATTTCGGTCGACAGATCCCCCAGACAGCTATGGGGTCGGAAGGTGTTATATTCCTCCCTCCAGACTTCGATTTTCTCTTTCGCATCTTCCAATGACAGAAACCAATGTGCGTTCAGGCACTCATCACGGAAACTCCCATTGAAGGACTCAATATACGGATTATCTGTGGGTTTCCCCGGTCTGGAAAAAATTAATTCAACCCGGTGTTCATAAGCCCATCTATCGACATCCTTTGAAATGAACTCCGATTCATTATCCACCTGGATCCTCTTTGGCTTTGCCCCCTGGAACAACCTGAGCCCTTCCAGTACAGCTACCACATCTTTTCCCTTAAGCCCTTGCCCGGTCTGGATAGCCATACATTTACGGCTATAATTATCCACTACAGTTAAGCAGCGGATCTTCCGGCCGTCAAACAGCGCATCAGCCACGAAATCCATGCTCCAGCAATCGTGTAAACTGGAGAAAGCCGGTTTTTCCGAGCGGTGCGAGGCAGCTCGGCAACGCCGGGGGCGCTTCACACGCAGGTTTAGCCCCTCTTCCTTATAAATGCGGTAAACACGTTTATGGTTATCCTTCCAACCTTCCCGTTTCAATAGGACCACGATGCGTTCAATACCATAACGCACACGGGTCTCGGCAATGCTCCGTATTCGCTGGCGAAGCGGGCCATCATTGCTGCGAACGTTTTTATAATACCAGACCGAAGTGCTCAGTAGGGATACTTGGCACGCCCGGCGTAATGAGACACGGTAATCCGATACAAGATCTTTGACCATCTTTCTGCGCTGGGCGGGTTTCAGTACTTTTTTTTTAACACATCCTGCAGCATCTGCTTGTCCAGGCTCAGATCAGCGACCAGCTTCTTCAGCTGTGCATTTTCCTCTTCCAGTTGGCGTAACCGACGCAATTCTGCGACTCCCAAGCCACCGTATTTTTTCTTCCAATTGTAAAATGTGGCCTCGCTGATCCCCATTTTCCTGCAGACTTCCTCCACACGGGTGCCGGTCTCGGCCTGCTTGATCGCAAAGGCGATCTGGGATTCGGTAAACTTCGATTTTTTCATCTGTGTTCCTCCTGTTTAAAATTAGTAATTCAATCCGTTTTTCTCTAATTTTAAATACTCCGATTTTTAGGGGAGACGTCAGTTTAGTGATAAATACAATAAGTAATATAATTCACTGCAATAAGTGATATAACGCACTTGTATAGAGGTCTTTTCATGTTATATTTGAGTTCAATAAATATAGCTATGAATAGGAATTATATTTTACACCGCATTTTGCATTGGTGCATAGGGTTTGTCATCCTATTCATTTTATTGACAGTTTTCCTGCGATTAAATTGGATGAATAAAGATATAATGGCCGGTATTTTGAGTCGCGATCTTTCAGCTTTAGGTATTCAGATTACTTACGATGATGCTGTGAAAATTGCTAAGGATATCAGAAGACCAATGTGGAATACCCATATTTATGCTGGTTATATTTTGACTGGACTGTTTGTTTTCAAAATGATTTTAGTACTAATAAAAGGAGCTAGCTTTGATAGCCCCTTTTGTTCTGGAAATTCAAGAAGGAAGAAATTTCAATCTTGGGTATATGTTTTCTTCTATTTTTTTCTAGGTGTTTCTTTAGCAACTGGACTTTTAATTGAAATGGGGCCAGCGAACTGGAAAGCCGGTTTGGAGGCCATTCATTCACTTTCGCTTTACTATGTGATTCCTTTTTTGGCATTACATTTCTTTGGCATTTTATTTTCAAGAATACGAAAAGAACGAGAGGCATCTGAATGAAAAATGATTAGTTAAGGTTGGATTACTTTATATGTTTTTTGATATGTTTATAATAAAACTAAAATTTATGATAATGAAAAGAATGTTTTTAATTCCCACAATAGTATTTGGCTTATTCATGATGGGATGTACTGGCAATCAGTCAAAAGTCGATACTGAACATACTGAATCCGATGTTTCTCATCTGGTAACTGAAGACCATAAAGCAGGATTGATACCTTTAGAAGATCAAGTGAAATTGGATAATGGGGAGAAATGGATAGCGAACATAGAAACTAATGAAGGCATTGATAATATGCTTGCCATGGTCAAAAAAGAGAAAAGTAAAGAAACTCCTGATTATGTAATGTTAAAAGAACGTCTAGACAAAGAGTTTAACGTCTTGTTAGAAAAGTGTACCATGACAGGCGAGTCACACGACCAGTTACATAACTACCTATTGCCCCTGAAAGCGAAGATTGACAAGCTAGATCCAAACTCTAGTAAAGAAGCAATTAAGGAAATTGAAAATCATCTATTAACTTATTATGGTTATTTTAAATAGATTAGCTAACATCGCTACGTAACTTATGTTACCTTATTAGCGTTTATTAAAGGATAAATTTTGATGAAAATAATATTGTTAAGGAATTGGAAATAAAAGATAGGAGTTATGATTCCTCTCTAATGGTAACATGTTTTCCAAGTCATATAAAAGTGACCAAGGTTACGTTTGCATGTACAAAATCAACACTAGCGTAAACCTAAATGAGTATTTTGGTAGAATAAGTTAAACTGAATATTTAACATAAAATTATTTAATATGAAAAGATTAGAAAGTAAAATTGCATTAATAACCGGTGGTGCTGGTAGTATTGGCAAGCATACTGCCAAAGGTTTTTTAGAAGAAGGAGCCAAGGTGTTTTTGGTGGATTTAAACGAAGATGACCTAAAAAAGACGGTAGAGGAACTGGGCAGCGAGAATGTCCAATACTGCGTTGCCGATGTCAGTAAATCTAGTGATGTTCAGAAATATGTGGATGAAGCAGTAAAGGCTTATGGGAAAATTGACATCTTCTTTAATAATGCGGGTATCGAAGGTGTAGTGAAACCTATTGAGGATTATCCAGAAGACATATTTGATAAGGTAATCGCTGTAAACGTAAAAGGAGTTTGGTTGGGTGCTAAGTATGTTTTACCGCAAATGAACGACGGCGCAAGTATGATTATAACTTCATCGGTTGCAGGTTTGAATGGTAGTCCGAACGTAAGTGCTTATATAACAAGTAAGCATGCCGTAGTAGGGGTAATGAGGGCGACAGCGGTTGAGGCAGCACCTAGAAAAATACGGGTAAATTCAGTACATCCCTCACCCGTTGATAACAGAATGATGCGTTCTTTGGAAGAGGGTTTTGCTCCGGGAGCGGCTGCAGAAGCTAAGAAAGAACTGGAAAAATCAATTCCTTTAGGTCGCTACGCTACGGCAGATGAGATCACGAAAGCAGTTTTGTTTTTAGCGAGCGATGATAGCCAGTTCGTAACCGGAACCACAGTTGTTGTAGACGGAGGATTGAGCGTTTTATAAATTAATAACGCCTATACGATAACTTTAGATATAAGTAACATTTCAAATGAACAATACAAAGATCTTGCTTGACCTGTGGATTGAAGCCCGAACAAGGTTTACCAATCTTTTAGATAATATATCAGAAAGTGATTTACAAAAAAAATTACTGCCTGCCCAAAACTCAGTTGGATTTCTTATTCGACATATTGGAGATGTGGAACTACTTTTTGCAAAGAATGTTTTCAGTGATAAAACAGTAAAAGTAACAGCTAAAACAATTATCGCACAAAAAGACACGGGAGAGTGGACAGACTTAATATCTTTAAAATCTTACGTTGCAGAATCTTTTGAAAAATTAAAAGCGATAGTAGAAGAACAAACTAATGATGATTGGGAAACATTGATTACTACTAAAGAATTTGGAACAAAAACTAAAGCTGAAGCCTTTGGGAGAATAATTTCTCATACAAGCTATCATGCCGGACAGTTAGCTATTATTCTTAAATATGGTATCCTTTAAAATCAAAATGGAATGGATACAGAACAGAAAATCAAAGAAATGGTAATTACGACGGGCGTGGGTTATAATCACGATTTTTAACTAACTTAGTATCAATGAAAAAAATGTTCGCCATATTTTTTTTATCAGTATACCTGATCTCAACGACAGAGCTTTCCCAGTTGTTGAAGTTTCCCATATTGGTAGAACATTTCATCGAGCATAAAGAAAAAAAACTGGAATATTTGTTGTTGGCTTTTTAGGTTCCCATTACAATAACCATTTGGAAAATCATCCACTCGATGATGATTACGATCAAGACCAAAAACTACCTTTTCCAAATGGTTTATATCCAAAAATAACAATCAATCTTTAATAATTTTACCCGTTTATCAATCGATGCAATTCGGGTTGGGCATTATTAAAACATTTTAATTATGAATAGTCGCCTTTAAAAGTCTTCTAAATAAGCCGAATAGCATCAAACGAATAGAAAAATTGGTAAATTTAAATTTATACTGATTATTTTATGTCCTATAATATACCCGACCATCTGAAAGGTCTCAACGATAACGAAGTAGCCGCTTCACAAAAGAAGTACGGTTACAACCGTATAGACACTGCCCATAAAAATACCGGGCTGGAATTACTTCTTAATATCCTGAAAGAACCAATGCTGATATTGCTCTTTGCTATTTCAGCCATCTATCTCATCACAGGTGATTATGGAGAAGCCTTGTTTATGTTTGTTGCAATCATTGCCGTTTCGGCTATTTCATTATATCAGGATACCCGGAGCAAAAAAGCGCTGGAAGCTTTAGAAAAACTGAATGAACCTTTGAGTAAGGTTATCCGTAATGCACAGGTTGTTGAAATCCCCACAAACGAAATTGCGATTGGCGACCTCAGTATTACCGAAGAAGGAAAAATGATTAACGCAGACGGAAAGATTGTGCACAGCAACGATTTTTCCGTTAATGAAGCCTCTTTGACCGGCGAGAGTTTATCGGTATTCAAAAGCAGTGAAATTGAAGATAATAAAGTATACAGTGGAACCTTAGCAGTATCGGGACTGGCAGTTTTTGAAGTAGAAAAAATTGGTGCAGAAACACAGTTAGGCAAAATCGGTCGATCCATTCAGGACATCAAAGAAGAGCGTTCTCCATTGCAAATCCAGATTACCAAGTTTGTAAAATGGATGGCGGTGGCGGGCATTATCGTCTTTCTAATGGTTTGGATATTCAGCTACATACAAACTGATAATGTTATCGAAAGTCTGTTGGTCGGACTTACGATGGCTATGTCCGTTTTGCCTGAAGAAATCCCGGTAGCATTTACTACGTTTATGGCATTGGGTGCATGGAAGCTGATGCGTGAGGGTATTATTGTCAAACGAAGCAGCATTGTGGAAACCCTGGGCAGCACAACGGTTATCTGCACCGATAAAACCGGAACCATTACCGAAAACACGATGCACCTGAAACACCTTTACGATTATCAGTCGGATAAAATTTTCGATGAGAAAGATTTTGGTGATACTACACTCTCCAAGCTGATTGATTATGCAATGTGGAGCAGCGAACCTGTTCCCTTTGACCCGATGGAAAAAACGCTTCACAAGGTGTATGAACAAACACAAAAAAATGATGCAAGAAAAGACTACCGGATGTTTCACGAATATCCGCTGGATGGGAAGCCACCAATGATGACACACCTTTTTGAGAATAAAGAAAGGCATCGGATTATTGCGGCGAAAGGAGCGCCTGAAGCTATCCTCGATGTTTCCATGCTTTTAGAAAGTGAGAAAAGCGATGTACGGAAACTTATTAAAAGTTTTGGGCAACAAGGATTTCGGGTTTTAGGGGTAGCAAAATCCAATTTTGAGGGTGACGATCTTCCCCGTGAACAGCAGCAGTTCAGGTTTGACTTTCTGGGTTTGGTGGTGTTTTACGACCCACCGAAAAAAGGTATTCAGGATGTTTTTCAGCATATTTATGATGCCGGTATAAAAGTAAAAGTGATTACGGGCGATAATACGGATACTACAAAAAGCATTGCGGCACAGGCGGGAATTGTAAATACAGCCGAAGCCGTAGAGGGAAAAGAAATTATGGAATATTCGGAAGAACAGCTCCTACAGGAAGTCGAAGAAAAGGTATTGTTCACCAGAATGTTCCCTGATGCCAAACTCGCCGTAGTGAACGCACTGAAAAAAAAAGGAGAAGTGGTGGCGATGCTGGGCGATGGCGTAAACGATGGCCCGGCTTTGAAAACCGCTCATATCGGTGTTGCAATGGGAAGTAAAGGAACGGAAATAGCAAAAGCGGCAGCAGCTTTAGTGATTACCAATGATGATTTGGACAGGCTCATTATCGGAATTGCATCTGGAAGAAGGATTTATGCCAATATCAAAAAAGCCATTCAGTATATCATTTCCATTCATATCCCGATTATCCTTACGGTTTCTCTGCCCTTGTTTCTGGGCTGGATATTTCCGCAGATATTTACACCTGTTCACGTGATTTTTTTAGAGCTGGTAATGGGTCCCACTTGTTCCATCGTATATGAAAACGAACCAATGGAGAAGGATACCATGTTGCAGAAGCCAAGAAGAATGGCAGACACTTTCTTGAACTGGAAAGAGTTGGCTATCAGTATTGTCCAGGGATTGGTGATTACCGCCGGTGTATTGTTTGCATATCAATGGACTGTTCAGAATGGTGGCAGCGAAGAAAAAACAAGGGCAATGGTTTTTACAACTTTGATTTTTGCCAATATTTTATTGAGTCTGACGAACCGCTCGTTCCATTACAGTCTGTTTGAAAGTTTCAAGAACAAAAACATATTATTTGCAGTGGTTAGTGGCTCAGTCATAATTATGCTTTTTGCCATATTGTATATTGAGCCTTTAGGTAAATTCTTCCACTTAAGCGGATTGAATGCAGGGGAATTAGGTATAGCCGCTAGTATCGCTGCAATATCCGTATTGTGGTTTGAAGTGTATAAATGGGTGAAACGGTTAAGACAAAATGACACTGAAACTTCAGGACTTCATTCGTTAGAAGGTTACATAAAGTGAAAATAATTATGATGGTATTGAATCTTACCTGACGGATGACGATCAAAATATATAGTTATTACAGCAGTCTGAATCGGACACTTTAGAGAAGAGAAACGAAATCTTTCAAAGTTTCTGTTTACTTATACATTAATTTAGCAATCATGATTTTTTAACTTATCCGATTCTTGAGCGTCTCTTTAAGTTTGTACCAAATATACAATTCAGACAATTCGAGACTTACATCGAACTTTGATTCCAAATCTACTCTAAAGTCATGGTATTCTGTTAAAGAGAACTCAGGGTGAGCAGAAATCCTAATACCCTCATAGAACCAGCTCGAAAGCTTTAAATAGTTATTGTCATTAAATGTTGACTCCTTATCATAACAAATTAATCTAAACTCACTTTCATCTTTAAATGATTCGTGCTTTCTAAATCCCGGATATTTTACTTTT
This sequence comes from Albibacterium profundi, assembly GCF_042159835.1. Lineage (NCBI taxonomy): Bacteria > Pseudomonadati > Bacteroidota > Sphingobacteriia > Sphingobacteriales > Sphingobacteriaceae > Albibacterium > Albibacterium profundi. Next base: position 2,222,858 of record NZ_JBBVGT010000002.1, read on the forward strand.
TGTATATTATTTTCCTTATTAAAGTCGTAGTAGGATACATTTCCGTAAACCAACTTTGATATATGCGAATTTTTCGATTCTATTTTGCTTAATTCATCTATAAATTCATCTAACTTAACTCTAACTAGAAATCCTTTGCAATTTTGTTGATAATTTGCTCCATATGAACGCCACATTAGTGGATTTGCTACATTTGATCAGACAGTAAGTTAAGGGAATTTAATAACTTAAAGAAAGCGACCTTGTAGTTCCAATGATTGAAAAGTTCCTTGACAAAAAACCTGTAAAATAATAATGACCGAAACGAACGAAAGAGATCAACGACCCGCTAACATCACCTATACGCAATTAGGGGTTTCGTGCTTCGTAGGACAGGATAGTGGTAAATTTAAAGTTCAGTTCTTCGTAGGAAATTTCAAGACAAACATTTATCGCTTGACATCATCGAACTTATTCTAACAGTAAGGGAAAAATATAATAATTAAAGAATGGACGATAACAAAAAAGAGCATAAAGTAATCGGACAAGGTGCAACACCTTTTACACAGACTTATTTTCACGGGACAAAAGCAGATTTGAAGATTGGCGACCTAATTGAAGTTGGCTATAATTCTAATTATGGACAACGGAAGAACGCAAAATACATTTTCTTGACAGGAACTTTAGATGCTGCGATTTGGGGAGCAGAACTTGCTTTTGGTGACGGACAAGAAAGAATATTTTTGGTAGAGCCAACAGGAAAAATTGAAAATGACCCCGACTTGACCGACAAGAAATTTCCTGGCAATCCGACACAGTCTTTTCGCTCGACAGAACCTTTTAAGGTTGTGGGGGAAGTTACAGTTTGGCAAGGACACTCTGCCGAACAAGTTAAAACAATGCAAGAACACCTTGAAAAATTGAAAGAACAAGGTATTAATTCACTTAACGACTAAGTCAAGAGAATAAAATAATATGGACGAAGAAAGAACAACGACCCGCTAGCATCGGCTATAACAAATGCGGGCTAAGGAAAACCTAACTGAAAATGAAAATTGAATTTAAAGAAGAACAAAAATTCACTCAATGGTGGTTATGGCTGATTTTACTGCCAATCGGGCTTTTGCCGACTATTGGAATTTATAAACAGATTATTCTCGGAGAACCTTTTGGCGATAAACCAATGCCTGACATTGGACTAATAATATTCACAATTTTTATATTTTCATTGCTCGGACTTTTTAAAGTAATGAAACTGAAAACCAATATTGACAATGATAAAATTGAAATGAGTTTTTTCCCTTTTGTGAAAAAGACAACGAAATGGACTGACATGAAAAAAGCAGAAGTTATAAATTATGGCTTCGTAGGCGGGTGGGGAATCAGACTTAGGACAAAATACGGAACCGTATATAATATTAAGGGAAATAAAGGATTAGCAATTGAACTTCTGAACGGTAAGAAATACTTAATCGGAACTCAAAAAGAAACTGAAATGTATGAAATTGTGAAAAAAGCCTGTGGGTAACAGAACTTGACAACTAATTTAAATAAATCCGCCACATCGTCAAGCCGCAAACCGTTGTGGTGCATATAAAATAAACTAAACATATGTTACACAAGCTAAAGTCTGGTATATTTATATTTGTTAGACACAAGTTATAAATGCTATGGAGGAATTATTGTACAAAACCTATGGTGGTATTTTTGAAGAAGAATTATTAGCTGAAATAGTTCAAGTATCAAAAGCTGTTGAGTTTAAGGGGGGTGATGTGTTGATTGATTATAATCAGTATATTAAGATGATGCCACTCTTGTTGTCTGGTGCAGTTAAAGTGATGCGTGAAGATTATGATAGTGGCGAACTATTACTTTATTACTTAGAGCGTGGAGATACCTGTGCGATGTCTATGACTTGCTGTTTGGGTGAGAAACAGAGTGAGATACGTGCTATAGGTGAAGTGCCAGGAGTTGTCTTGATGATTCCTGTTCAGAAGATGTCGGAGTGGATAGGGAAATATAAAAGTTGGATGGCTTTTGTTTTTGAAAGTTATAATAGCCGCTTCAATGAATTACTAAATGCTGTAGATACTATAGCGTTTATGGATATGAATGACCGTCTGTTGAATTACCTTTTCGAAAAGAGCAAAATTGAAAATAGTACGATCGTATATAAAACACATCAAGATATAGCAAAAGAATTAAATACATCCCGTGTGGTGATTTCTCGATTGCTCAAGGCCTTAGAAACGAAAGGGCGAATCAAGCTCAACCGAAATAGTATTGAGATACTTGTCAAATAAATAGAAGGTTTTACAGAAAATGTAAAACCTTTTCTTATGTAACAAATGTAACCGATAGGATAAAAATACTTCAGGACATTTGTATAAAATTAATTGATTATGGAAATGATTTTGTCACCATGGCCTTGGTATTTAAGTGGGCCACTTATAGCAATCACGATGTTTATATTGCTTTATTTAGGTAAGAATTTTGGAATGTCGTCAAATTTGCGCACGATATGCACTATGTGCGGAGCGGGTAAAACGGCGTCATTCTTCAAATTCGACTGGCGTAGTCAAAAATGGAACCTCCTGATGGTAGTTGGTGCTATGATTGGTGGTTTTATAGCTTCAAATTATTTGGGAGCTGGTCAGTCTCCAGATTTGAATCCTAAAACTATTACTCAGCTCGAAGCAATGGGTATTCAAAGTGCAGGTAAAGATTACATCCCTACTGAGTTTTTTGGTAATGAAGTTTTTAGTGAACCTAAAGTGTTAGTGCTTTTAATTGTAGGTGGTCTTCTTGTAGGTTTTGGTGCTCGTTATGCTGGTGGTTGTACATCAGGTCACTCGATATCGGGGATTAGTAATTTGCAATTAGAGTCGTTGATAGCTACAATCGGATTCTTTGTTGGAGGTATTATTATGATTCATCTTATTTTTCCACTTTTATTCTAATCAAACACATGAGAAATATATTTTTTTTACTGTTAGGTGTATTCTTCGGGATACTGATGTTTAAGTCTGAAGCTGCTTCTTGGTTCAGAATCTACGAGATGTTTAATTTTCAATCCTTTCACATGTTTGGTTTAATGGGGACTGCATTGGCGACTGGTGTGATTTTGGTTCAAATTATTAAAAGAAAGAAAGTAAAGGATATAGATAATAATGCAATTGTAATTCCAGATAAGGATAAATCGATCACACGCTATTTAGTGGGCGGTACGATATTTGGATTAGGCTGGGCTTTAGCAGGAGCATGTCCAGGCCCTATTTTTGTCTTAACAGGTGCAGGTTATTTACCGATGTTAGTGGTGCTAGGTAGTGCATTGATGGGAACATGGATTTATGGTTTGTTAAAGGACAAGCTTCCTCATTAAAAGAAGGATATATATTATAGAAAAGCGAGAAGAAATTCTCGCTTTTTTGTTGCAATAATTTTTCGTCACTGTGTAACTAATGTAACTGTAGGCTTTCTCCCGCTTCCTGACCTTTGTATCAACAAATTAAAAAGTCATGGAAATAATTGGATATATAGCATCCATTTTGATTGGAGTATTACTAGGGTTGATTGGTGGTGGAGGAAGTATTCTTACCGTACCGGTTTTGGTCTATCTATTTGCGGTATTGCCGGTCACCGCAACAGCTTACTCTCTATTTATTGTAGGTACGACTAGTGTTATAGGATCAATTACTTATTTCAAAAAGGGATTAGTTAATATAAAGACAGCTATCGTTTTTGGTTTACCATCTATCTTTGCGGTCTTCTTGACACGAAAGTATATCTTGCCTGCTATTCCAGATCGTTTGTTTACACTGGCTGGATTCGAAGTGACGAAAGATGTCTTTCTGATGATCCTTTTTGCAGTACTGATGGTCGTGGCGGCTTATACGATGCTTAGAGATAAAAAGTCTGATACTACACTGGAGGTACAATCACAAAAGTTTAATTATCCGATGATCTTGTTAGAAGGTTCGTTCGTTGGTGTATTGACAGGATTTGTAGGTGCCGGTGGTGGTTTCTTAATTATCCCTGCTTTGGTATTATTTTCTAAGTTACCAATGAAGGAGGCTGTAGGAACTTCTCTAGTCATTATTGCCGCGAAATCATTACTAGGATTTACGGGAGAATTGGGAAACGCAACATTAGATTGGACGTTTTTATTGACGCTGACTTCGTTGGCTATCGTAGGGATTTTTATGGGTTCTTACCTAACTAGATTCATCAATAGTGATAAGTTGAAACCTGTATTTGGCGTGTTTGTCCTACTGATGGGTGTTTATATTCTTTTCAAAGAAATCTGGTTTTAACACTGCGTCCCTTGTGTAACAAAGGTTGCTGATAGGCACACGCACATTTACGAAATTTGTATCAATAAGTAATTAGATAGTAAACAATTAAAATTTAAATATTATGTTTTTTCAACACGTATACGACAAGACATTAGCACAAGCAAGTTATATCATTGGATGTCAAGCAAAAGGCGAAGCTATCGTTATTGACCCAAAACGCGATGTAGATACTTACTTAGAAATCGCTGCTCAAAATAATTTAAAAATCACTAAAGTAACCGAAACACATATTCACGCAGACTTCTTAAGTGGAGCGCGGGAGTTGGTAGCATTAACAGGAGCTGAATTATTGCTTTCAGACGAAGGGGGAGCAGATTGGCAATATGAGTTTGCACACACAGGATTGAAACACGGAGATGTGATTACTTTAGGTAATTTGACATTGGAAGTATTGCACACTCCAGGTCACACCCCTGAAAGTATTAGCTTTTTGTTGACAGACCATCCAGCTACGTCAGAACCAATTATGTTATTCACAGGTGATTTTGTGTTCGTTGGTGATGTGGGTAGACCAGATTTGTTAGAAAAAGCAGCTGGTATGACAGGAACACAAGAGAAAGGTGCTAAGCAACTGTTTGAGTCGATCAAACGCTTTATGAGTTTAGCAGATCACGTACAAGTTTGGCCAGGTCACGGAGCAGGTTCGGCTTGTGGTAAAGCTTTAGGTGCTGTACCAAGTACAACAGTTGGTTATGAAAAAATCAGAAACTGGGCGCTGCAATATGGTGATAATGAAGAATCTTTTACGAAAGATTTATTAGATGGTCAGCCAGAAGCACCAACATATTTTGCGATGATGAAGAAGTTAAATAAAGTAGAAAGACCTTTATTGACTGCTGTGCCTCAACATAAAAAAATGACAAAAGAAGAATTTTTGAAAGTGTATCATGAAGGTATGTTGGTGATAGATACACGTAATAAAGTTGAATTTGCGAAAGGTTATTTACCTCATTCGCTAAATATTCAAGGAAACAATTCTTTTGCTAACTGGATGGGATGGGTGCTTAGTTATGATGTTTCATTTGTGCTTATTGCAGAGGAATCTGTTATGGAAGATATCACACGAAAATTGATGCGTATTGGATTGGATAATATCTTTGGTTTTATTGATTCGGTAACTGATTTAGGCATTGAATTGCAAACAGCTGACGTGATCGAGCTGGAACAATTTGAAGCAATTATTCAAGAAGACAATGTACAGGTCGTAGATGTTCGTAATGAGAAAGAATTCGTTGCGGGACATATTGAAGGTGCTACACATGCATTCGTGGGAACATTAATATCTAACTTGGATAAGTTAGATAAATCTAAAGATATTGTGATTCACTGTCAGGCAGGTGATCGTTCAACTATAGCGTATTCAATCTTGAAAAAGTACGGTTTCGATTCGGTAAGAAATTATGCTGGAGGCATGAAAGAATGGGTGGCTAATAATATCAATTATATTCGGCTCTGAATTCTAACGGACTTTTGTTGGTTTTCTTTTTGAATAATTTATTGAAGGATTGTGAATGCTCAAAACCCAATTCATAAGCGATTTCGCTAACTGAAAGGGTAGTGGTAGACAGTCTTTCTTTGGCCTTGTCTATCAATTTGAGATGAATGTACTGTCGTGCATTAAGACCAGTTAATGAGCGGAGCATATCACTTAGATAACCAGGTGTTAGATGCAGTTGCTCGGCAAGATAATGAACAGAAAGGATCCCTTTTTCTAAAGATAGAGTCTGTGAAAAATAGGTATCTATTAATGCTTCGGTTTTTGCCAGGATATCATTATTCACTTTTTTACGCGTGACAAATTGCCGTTTGTAGAATCGGTTGGCATAACTCACTAGCAGTTCCAGTTGAGCGATCAGAACATCTTGGCTGAATTCGTCTATCGAGTTGTTCAGTTCTTTTTCGATAATACTGTATACCGATAGAAGTGTTTCTTTTTCACTGTCCGAAAGATGGAGTGCTTCTTTGACGGAATAGGAAAAGAAACCATAGTCTTTGATGGTTTTAGCCAGCGGATAGCCTTGAAAAAAATCGGGATGAATAAATAGGATATACCCTTTTATTTCGCCTTCATAGTCTACTCCACCAATCAGCTGATGAGGAGCGGTAAATAACATAGTTCCTTCATCAAAATCATAATATCCTTGCCCGTATTTTAAGCGCCCTATACTTTGAGTTGAAAAGGCAATTTTGTAGAAATCTAATACATCGTAAACCGGAGCATTATCAGGATTGAAAAATTTGCATTCGTTGAAATTAATCAAACTGATTAATGGGTGTTTGGGTTTGGGTAATCCAAATGCTTTATGAATTTCCGTAATAGAATGGATTGTGAATATCTTATCCTCTGGTTTCTTCATTGCCTTAAAATTAAGTAAAAAAATAAAACCCGTGGCATCGTCCACAGGTTTTATTTACCGTAAATAGATTACCACGGAAGATGACTATTTGCACCTGAGATATCTGCCGGTCCCCTAAAACTTCCTGTTGGGATATCTTCAGAAAGTGCAACCTTTATCGGTTCTAAAGAGCCAAACTCTACCGTATCAGTCCCTTGAAAATTATTGAGCTCGGTAGCTGTAAAACCGGGACTCACCATTGTAACATTGATATTCTCCTTTTCTAGTTCTATGGCTAAAGACAGCATGATACCATTGAGTGCAGTTTTAGAAGCTCCGTATGCCGCATCAAACCCATTACGGAATGGGTTTTCCAGATCTGAGTTCAACGTTAGCGACCCTAAAGCACTGGAAACATTGACAATGCGCGCCCTTTGAGATTTTCTTAAGAATGGTAAAAATGCCTGTGTAACCGCCAACGTGCTGAATACATTGGTTTCCCATACCGCACGAAGATCTTCAATGGGTACCACGGATGGCATCTGTGCAGTTAATACTTCTTCCATGGTTCTATTGCTGGGTCCGACATTTGAAATAGCGGCATTATTCACCAGTAAATCTAAGTGTCCGGTCTCTTGCTGTACTTTCTCTACGGCGTTTTTCACGGAGATAGGATCGGTGATATCGAGTGCAATAGCGTGTATATTTCCGCCAATTTCTAATGCGGCTTTCTCGCCGTTCTCAAGGCTCCGTGAGCCTAGATAAACCCGATATCCATTTTCGACTAATGCCTTTGCAATTTGGTAGCCTATACCTTTGTTAGCACCTGTAACGAGTGCTATTTTGTTGTTTTCCTTTTGCATCTTATTTATAATTTAATAAGACAAAGATCCCTTAGAAATGGATAATCAGTGTAGCCAAAATAAGGGTTGTTGTAGTCAAATTGAGGAAATACTATGCTTGTGTTTGCAAAAGGTAAAGGCCTTACTTTGAGAGTTGAGTTATCGGGGTTAACAGCACTTTACGAAATTCAACTTCAGCGCCTTCTGCTTGCAGTGCAATTTGTCCTTTATTAGCTGTACAATCATAACCCTCATTCACCAAGTCTCCATTTACCCATACTTTTACTCGATTATCCAGGCATTCAATTTTCATAGAGTTCCATTCACCAAGTGGTTTTTCAGAATTATCTGTAAGATTTAGTATTCTGCGTTTTTTCCCTTCTGTAATTCCCCATTCCTCTTTCTTGCCACGACGTTTTTCCATGTTTGGAACCTTAATGTCTTCTACAATACACCAAAAATCTCCTGCATTTTCATGCATCATTTGTACCTCTATAGATTTTGGGAACATTCCATAAAGGGCTCGTGGGGTAGAGGCGTGTACAAGAACTCCACAGTTTCCTGGTTCTCCTGCAAATCGGTATTCAATTTCTAATCGGTAATCTTTATATGAATCATTGGATATGAGGTGCCCTTGAGGATTTCCCATGCTTACTAACAAACCTTCCCTTACCAGAAAGGAGCTTTTTAAACTTGCATCATTATCCATTTCCGGAATATCAATATACCAGCCTGTCAAGTCTTTACCATTAAATAGGTTTTCACTTTGTGCATAGGAAGAGAACGGAAGAACTGAAGAACTTAAAATAAGAAGTACTGAAAGATAAAATTTCATAATGTTTAGGCTTTTTTAAATAGCATTGGTAAAAACAAACATAATAAATTTTATGACTAATTGTAGCAATTAATGCTTCAGGCAAATAGCAGGAGTATGCTGCAAAGCAACATTCCTGCGTATTTGAAGTATGTGGAAACTTGTGTTTTCATTTTTTAGGATTAAGATTTCATTTTTTGTGTGTTATCAGAATTCATAGTTTACTTTTGCTTTGAACTTCCCATTTGTTATGCGGGCTTCGTCCCCAGCTTGACTAGGGGCTACAGCGGAGAATGTGCCCTCTACCCAATTGCCTTTTAAAGAAGTTATGGTTATACTGCCCGTTCCATCGTTCCATAGGTCACTGTCCAAATCTATTTTGGTATCAAAACTGGTCGGGGCGAGTTCGTCATCGGGATTCAACGTTACATAGGCCGTAACGCCGTCTTTTACAGCGTCCTTTATCTGTAGGGAGTATGTCCTCTCTTCCAATCCATTCGGAGCTTGTACCGCTAAATAGAGATAGTGACCTTTTTTACTGTCTAAAAATCCAATTCCTAATTTTGTCCCCGAGGCGCTGATACCGATTGCCTTATCTCCTTTAAAGTCAAAATCAATCCCATTCCCGATCGTAACATGAGCGGTGGCGTAAATTTCTGTTTTGGGTTCTTCTTCTTTCTTTTCCGAGCAGGAAAGCAATGAAAGAGAGATTATTATTCCTGCTAGGAATCTGTACCGACTTATTTTTTTCATGGATAATATATTTTTGTCGTATAAAAGGTTGAAAATAATTGTGTGTGGTAAGAAACACGTCAGCAAACGTAGCGATTGCAATAAGCGTTCGAAACCTCCAATGGGTATTTGGTCGGTATCATTTAGTATTTGGTAAAGCAGGGACGGATAGCCAAATTCTAAGTCAATGTTGCTGAATACTCATTGGCTGTTTTGTATATACTACGAGGTCCGTACTTCTGTTTTACCTCTAATAGTCATATATTAACGCCGCGTCGGCGAGTGAGCTTGGAATTGGACGTTGAAATGATATGATTATGCAACAATTTATCCATTATTTTTTGCACCTTATTTTCCCGGGTATCCTTTCATATTTCCTGTTTAGGGACAATTGGAAACGATGCTTTGTGATTATGTTGCTTACTATGCTAGTCGATTTAGACCACCTTTTGGCAACACCAATCTTTGACCCCAGCAGATGTAGTATAAACTTCCACCCGTTGCATAGTTGGTTTGCTATTGCTTTTTACTTTATTTTGTTGTTTTTCAAACGGACGCGGGTTGTTGCCATTGGCTTGCTCTTGCATATGGCTACTGATGGTTTGGATTGTGTTCTTGACGAAATGTAATTGCAGTTAATTTACAAGATTTCCAGATCAGAGACGATAATTCGGTCACGTTTCGAAAATATCGGGCTTGTAATGGCTATACGTACCAGGACGGTACCTATTATCCGGATTCTGACCAGATCATTCTGAGACATGAAGGGAAGGAATATGTATATGAGATGGAATACGTAAACGGAGAGTTATTGTTTAGTAATACCTACACGATAATTTCAAATGACAAGAAAGTCGAAGAAACGAAAGTGCACTATGGCAAAAAAGGTGAGTCCAAGTATGATTACGATAATTTATAATAACAAATAAAAGAATCTGGATTAGTTAATTCAACTAATTAAGATTGTAATACCACTACAAAGGGATTTTGAAAAATACTGTGTTAATATATTGACTTGAAGTGCAACTATGTTGTAGGGAAGTGTTTTTCTGTTGATTAAAGGTGTGGTAAATCGCAGATATAATACGATTTTAATGGTAAATATTTCGATTTTAATATCTTTGTTAGATGAAACAATCTATCAACTTAAGAGCATTTCCGAATTTTTTGAAGCATGAGTCTGCAGGGGGGATTATCCTTTTCTTCTGCGTTATTATTTCCTTGATTATTGCTAATTCTCCTCTGGGAGCGGGCTTCAATAATCTGTTGGAACATCAGATCGGGTTTAACACTGATTCTATCCATCTGAAATATTCTGTTGCTTTATGGATCAATGATGGCTTGATGGCGATCTTCTTCCTTTTGGTGGGTCTTGAAATTAAACGTGAGCTTGTGGAAGGAGAGCTGGCCTCGCCCAAAAAGGCTGCATTGCCGATTATATGTGCCATTGGTGGAGCTTTGATACCTGCCGGGATCTACATGCTTTTAAATAACGGTACGGCGACAGCAAGCGGATGGGGGATACCGATGGCCACGGATATAGCATTTGCGTTAGCTGTTATCACGATGCTTGGAAAAAGTGTCCCTACTTCGCTGAAGATATTTTTAGCGGCATTAGCCATTGTGGATGACCTGTTGGCAATTTTGGTTATCGCGTTGTTTTACTCTGCAGAACTCAATTTTATTTATCTGGCCTATGCTGGCGCAATATTGCTTCTATTGGTTCTGTTTAATCGCTTCGGTGTGAAGAATATAGCCTTTTATCTGATTCCTGGAGTATTTATTTGGTATTTTGTTCATCACTCAGGTATACACGCGACGATAGCAGGTGTTCTAACAGCATTGACCCTGCCTACTACACCGGATGCGAAGGAATCTCCACTAGAAAAGCTCGAACACACATTAGTCAAACCTGTCAATTTTCTCATCATTCCTCTTTTTGCATTAGCGAACACCAATATTCATTTTGAAGATGGCATGGTTGAAGGTCTTTTTTCAAGTCTCGGAATGGGGATCGTACTCGGTTTGCTCGTCGGTAAACCTATTGGAATATTTCTACTGTCATGGCTCTCTGTTAGGTTCAAAATATGTCAGTTGCCCGAAGGTGCTAACTGGACCCATATTATAGGTGTTGGCCTGTTGGCTGGTATCGGTTTTACGATGTCAATTTTTATTGCATTGCTTTCGTTTGCGGATCCTGATACTGTTGCAGTTGCCAAATTTGCCATTCTTGCTGCCTCACTCTTATCGGGTGTGATCGGGTTTATATTATTGAAAATGGTTAGTCGTAAACCCGATTTGACAAAGTAGGGTGATCGATATAAAATTGTACGTCTTCAAACTAAATTAGACATATTAGGTTCAAACCTTAAGGAGAGTTTCAAGTTATAAATTTATTAATTTTTGTTGATTATACAATTTTCTTCTTTTGTTCAAAGAATCGATTTTCACCTGTTTTCTTTTTTCCAAAATTCTTTCAGAACGTCCACAATAGACATCTGCAGGTGTTAAGTTTTGCAGCGATTCGTGATAACGCCTGTTGTTATAGTTGTCCACAAAGTTTCCCAGGGCTTCGACAAGCTCTTGGGGATGGTAAAAATGGTTTAATTTCACTACGTTTTTCATCGTTCTGTGATATCGTTCAATTTTCCCCTGTGTTTGGGGATGCATTGGTCTGCCGTGAACCTGTTTCATCTTCATATCCTCTTTTAGATATGTTTTTAACTCGCTGGAGATATAACAAGGGCCGTTATCGGACAGCAATTTCGGTTTTGCTTTCGACTTTAATTTTGCTTTTTCAATGGCTGTATTTACCGTTCTCTTCACATCTTCTGCATTCATTGAATCGCAAAGCTCCCAGTGGATGATATAGCGGCTGTAATCATCCAGAACCGTGCTCAGATAATACCATCCCCAACCCACAATCTTGAAATAGGTAAAGTCGGTCTGCCACATCTGGTGCACGAATTGGGTTTTGTCCTTGAACTCATTAGCTGCCGAGATAAGAATATGATTCGGAGCTGGGATTAGATCCCTTTGCTTCAAAATCCTGTAAACACTGGATTCTGAAATAAAAACGCCCTGTTCATCCGTGATCTTGTGCGCCAGTTCCCGGGAAGATAACTCGGTGTGTTCCAGAGCAATTTCAACCACCAGGTCTTTTTGTTCTTCGGGAATGCTGTTCCATTGTCTTCTAGATGCTCTGCAACCTTGTTTCAAGCCGTCATAACCGTTCTTGAGATAGTTCTGATACCATTTGTAGAATGTACTCCTTTGGATGCCGAAGCTTTCAAGGGTACGCTTTACACCAATTGCACTGGTGGTAACCGTTTGTATGATCTCGTATTTTTCTGCTGCTGATAATCTCATATATTTTCGGTATTTATGGATTAATCCAGCATGTCCAAACTTTTTTTTACGATATCGTAACGCAATACCAGATCGGCTACCATCTCTTTCAAGCGGGCGTTCTCTTTCTTGAGTTCCGATACTTCATCACTCGTGGCTTCTCTAACCACATCGCCGTTCAAACGCTTCTTTCCTGCTTCCATAAACTCTTTGTTCCAAGCGTAGAACTGGGATTGGGCTATGCTGTGCTTTCTGCAAAGTTCTGCAACGGAAATCTCTGCTCTAAGCCCCTCCATCACGATCAAAATCTTCTGCTCGGCTGTAAACATCCTGCGCGTCTGCCTGCGAATGTCCTTGACAAATGATTCCGTACTCTTTTTCTTCGGTGTTCCCATAATTAAATCTAATCTTTTTTGATGAAAACACTCCTTAAGATTCTAAATTATCATGTCC